>NZ_JAXHCH010000002.1:0-2492500 GCF_042466415.1 Albirhodobacter sp. R86504
TGCCAAGCCTGCCGCATTGCGCGCGGCCAGCTGGATCGGATGGCCTTTCGCGGCAAACGCACGGGCAGTGGCGCGCGCCATATCGGATCGCGCGCCGAGGATAAGTACGGGAGATTGAGCAGCTTGGATCATAGGATGTGTCCTGTTGGGCGCGCATGTGACAAAGCACCGGCGATGATGAAATGCCTACGCGTCGCGCGGCTACCGCGCCGTTGTGACGTTGAGATTGGGCGAGATTAAGGCCTTGATGTGAAACCGATGCCACGCAACGACACCCAGCCGAGCCAGTTTATGGTGGCCGTTCAGGCGTTGTAATAGGCGCGGTACCATTCCACGAACTTTGCCACGCCTTCCTTGACTTGCGTCTTGGGCGCATACCCCGTCAGGCTCGTGAGCAAACGCGCATCGGCCCAAGTCGCAGGCACATCCCCCGCCTGCATTGGCATCATGTTCTTTTGCGCACTAAGCCCCGTTGCGGCCTCGATCGCCTCAATAAACGCGAGCAGCTGCACCGGTTCGGAATTGCCGATATTGACCACGCGGAATGGAGCAACAGGCGACAGGCTATCGCCCTCAGGCACCGCGTCTAGCCGCGCAGGCGCCGCGTCGATCAACAGGCGGATCGCGCGCACGAGATCGTCAATATAGGTAAAGTCCCGTTTCATATCGCCGTGATTATACACATCGATCGGATCGCCGTTCAAAATCGCCTTGGTGAATTTGAACAACGCCATATCCGGCCGCCCCCAAGGCCCGTAAACGGTGAAGAACCGGAACATCGTCACCGGCAATTCGTAGAGATGGGCATAGGAATGCGCCATCGCTTCCGTCGCCTTCTTGGTGGCCGCATAGAACGACATCTGGTGATCCGCGCGCGCTGTCTCAACGTAAGGCATCACGGTATTCGCGCCGTAAGCCGAGGAGGTCGATGCCAAAAGCATATGCGCGGGCGGATAGGCGCGTGCGGCCTCGAGCAACTCGTAAGTGCCGATCATGTTGCTTTCGAGATAGGAGCGCGGATTGTCGATCGAATACCGAACGCCGGCTTGCGCGGCGAGATGGATGACGACATCGGGGCGCTCCTGTTCGAAAAGCGCCATCAGACGGCCCTCATCCTCAACTTTACCGTGGATCGACCGATAGTTTGGATGAGCGGTAAGCTTGTCCTCGCGCGCCTCTTTCAGGCTCACGTCGTAGTAATCCGTCATCGCATCGAGGCCGATAACCCGCCATCCCTCCACGAGCAAAACATGCGAAATCGCGGAACCGATGAAGCCTGCGGCTCCGGTGATAAGGGCGGTTTTGGTCATGGGGCTCTCCGTTGCTTGGCTATGGGTAGCGCGGGCGCGCAGTTCGTGCAACTGGCGTGGTGGGGCTTTGCTCTGGCGTGGCGCACGGCTAGGAGAGCATAATATCGGGCGTGAACGGTTTGCGCTTTGACTATAGGGGCGAGTGGACGATGAATACGGGTCAAGAGGGCGGAGCTCATCAGGCGGACAGGCAAGCCAAGTTGTTGCCCGTTCTCGCTTTGGCGGACCCCGAGGCGGGGATAGCGCAGCTGTGTGAGGCGTTCGGGTTCAAAGATCTCGGGCAGGGGCGCGTCGGCTACGGAGACCTCACCGTGCTCGTGAGCGATGGCGCCGAGGGTCTTTCCGGCTTTTTGCCACTCCGGATGGATCATCTGGCGCTGAAAGTTCCTGATTTGGGGCCAGTTCTGGCGCAAATGCCAACGAAGTTTTCACGGGTCACTCCCGAGGGCCCGCGCGAGATCGAGGAGTTTTGGGAAACCGGTGTGCGGTATGTTTTCTTCGATGCGCCGGAAGACTGGCCGCTCGAATTTTGTACGCTGCGTGGCGGTGGCGGGCGCGCACATGGGCTCGATCACTTTGGCCTTCGCGTGGCAACGCTGGCGCCGTTTGAGGCAACGCTCGAATCGATGGGCGCGGTCTGCGTGGCGCGTCACCAGCTTGGCGCAGTCAATGTCAGCTTTTTACGTCGCGCGGGCCAAGTTTTTGAGCTGTTCGACGAGCCCCCGGTGGAGGGCGCACGGACGGTGGCCGACGGCGATCTGCCTTTGCGGGGATGGTGTGGTTTCGTCCCCGAGGATTGAGGCGAACATTCGATCGCCCCGAAGGGGAGGGTGATGCGCGATGTGAACCAGTAGCGCCTTCGTTCAGGGGGCGCTTACCTATCCGCCGACACGCGCGGCGAGATCCCTCGAATGGATCGGTCTAAAGCGCGGTTCACGAGATGAAAGCAACCCTAAGCGCGGCGCTTGCCGGTAGCGTTCTTTGAGTGACGCCCTGAGGCGCAGCACTGATATAACGGGGGTGAATTGGCTGGGATGGTAGGATTCGAACCTACGGTACACTGTACCAAAAACAGTTGCCTTACCACTTGGCTACATCCCAACTGCCGCGGTGTTTAGCCAAGGCGCTCGCGGGCTGCAAGGGGAAAAATGCAGAAAATTCATTGTGCCGTCATGAAGCCTCGCGTAAGCGCGGGTTATGGAAAACTTTGACGTAATCATACTTGGTGCTGGAGCCGCTGGGCTCTACGCGGGGATCGAGGCAGGGCGGCGCGGACGGCGTGTTCTGGTCGTGGATCATGCGCGGGCTCCGGGCGAAAAAATCCGGATTTCGGGCGGCGGGCGTTGCAATTTCACGAATCTCTCGGCTGGGGATCGCAATCTTTGCCAAACTCGGTTCGTTTCACAAAATCCGCGATTCGCGCTTTCGGCGCTGACGCGGCATCGGCCGGAGGCCTTCATCGCGCGGCTGGATCGCGCGGGAATCACTTGGCACGAGAAAACGCTCGGTCAGTTGTTTTGCGATGGCAAGGCAACGCAAATCGTGACGATGTTGACGGATGACTTGCGCGACGCGGGCGGAGTTCTGTGGCTCGGTTGTGAAATCTACAACATGAGCAAAGACGCGGATGGCTTTACGGTCGAGACCAGTGAAGGCGATGTCCGTGCGGCCTCCGTGATCGTGGCGACGGGTGGAAAATCCATCCCGAAAATGGGCGCGACCTCGATCGGTTATAAGATCGCTGAACAATTTGGCCTCGCGTTGGAAGAGACGCGGCCGGCGCTCGTCCCCCTTACTCTCGCGGATCAGGAATTGGCGCGCACGGCGCCCTTGGCGGGGGTCTCGGTTATGGCGCGGGCAGGGGTCGGCAAGACCCGCTTTGACGAGGCGCTTTTGTTTACCCATCGCGGGCTTTCGGGGCCGTCGATTCTTCAAATCTCCAGCTACTGGCGGGAAGGTGATGCACTTGTTGCCGATCTCGCCCCGCAGACCGATATCGCCGGCGCGCTTAAGGATATGCGCGGACAAGCAGGGAAGGTCGCGATCCATAATGCGCTGTCGCGGTTGCTGCCTGAACGTTTGGCGCAATATTTGTGCGAGGAGGCACAGGTTGCGGGGCGGCTTGCCGATCTCTCCAACCCTGTCATCGACCAACTCGCGAGCAAGGTCCATGCGTGGGAGATTCGTCCGGTCGGATCTGAAGGCTATCGCACCGCGGAGGTAACCTTGGGCGGGGTGTCCACGGCAGAGCTGGACGCGAAAACGCTGGAAGCAAAGCGCGTGCCGGGCCTGTATTTCATCGGGGAGGTCGTCGATGTGACGGGCTGGCTCGGTGGATATAACTTCCAATGGGCGTGGGCTTCGGGTTGGGCGGCGGGGCAAGTCGCCTAGGCCCGATCTCAGCCCGATCTGAGATACGCCCCCCGCGCGAGGATGTCTCGCGCGGGGGGCGTGAAGGTGGGATCAGACTCGGATTGGATCGGCCTTCGCCAGCGCATCAAACGCCATCAAGGATTTCACCAAAGCGGGCATCTGATCCAGCGGGATCATGTTCGGCCCGTCCGAGGGTGCCGTATCTGGCGCTTCGTGGGTTTCGATGAAGACGCCCGCGATCCCCAGAGAGACCGCCGCGCGCGCCATCACGGGTGCGAATTCGCGTTGGCCGCCCGAAGCGCCGCCCAACCCACCTGGCTGCTGCACGGAATGGGTCGCATCCATGATAACCGGATAACCGGTTTTCGCCATGGTCGGCAGGCCGCGCATATCGGCAACAAGCGTGTTGTAGCCAAATGATGTCCCGCGCTCGGTCAGCATGATGTTGTGATTGCCGGTGGAAGCAACCTTATCCGCTACATTTGCCATATCCCAAGGCGCGAGGAATTGGCCCTTCTTGATATTGATCACTTTTCCCGTCTGACCCGCGGCAATCAGAAGATCTGTCTGACGGCACAAAAACGCGGGAATCTGCAAGATATCGACGACTTCGCCCGCGATGCGGGTCTGTTCGATATCGTGGATGTCGGTAATGACCGGACAGCCGAGGCGATCGCGCACGTCAGCAAGAATTTTCAGGCCGGCATCGATGCCGACACCGCGCTTGCCGTTGAGCGACGTGCGATTGGCTTTATCGAAGCTACCTTTAAAAATGAATTGCGCACCTGCGTCTGCGCAGGCCGTTTTCATGGCCTCCGCGATCATCATGGCGTGGTCGAAGCTTTCGAGCTGGCACGGGCCGGCGATGACCGCGAGGGGGCGTGCGTTGCTCAGGGTCAAAGCGCCGATCTTGACGTCTTTCATGGGGCTTCCTTTTCAAAAACGCCCACCCCAAAAGGGGCAGGCAGAGCGATGCTCTCTATCTTGCCTCAGGCCGAAACCTGTTCGCGTAGGATCGACGCGGTGAGCGATAGCATCAGATAGATACCGGAAAAGATCAGGAACGCCAGCAAGGTATTCTCAAATTTACGCGGGTAGGTCGGCTCGTCCGGCGCGACGGGGCTCACCCCCATCGACAGGTAGCGCACCTGCTTGTTGGCCTCGATGCGCGCCGTCTCAAGCTGTTGAGCGGCTTGCGACAACATCAATTGGCGCGTTTGCAGATCCGCCTCCGCGATGCGCAACTTACCCGTCACGGATGCGAGGGAGGAGTTGCCACCGATGCCTTGCGTTAGGCCCGAGCGAAGCTCTGCGATCAACGCTTCAAGACGGGAGATATCGCCACGTGTGCCATCGACGCGCGCCTGATTGGGCTGGGCGTTATCCAAAAGCTGCTGCAAGCTCAGTCGCTTGGCTTGCAGTTGGATTTCAAACGTGCCGATTTGCGTCATGATGGATTGGGTTTCGGTGACAGGGTCGAGAACACCCATCTGTTCTTGCAGTTCCAAAACAGCCTGTTGCGCGGCCAGAACTTTTGCTTCCGCATCGGAATAGCTCTCACGCGCGCCCTGCATCTGATCCTCGCGCAAGCGTTGGGTGAGTTGGTCTACCTGCTCTTCCGCGTAGGAGATGAGCGCCTGCGAGAATTCGACGGAGACTTCCGGATCGGCGGCGACAACCTCCATCTTAATGATCCCCTCGGAAGGGTCATATCCGATTTTTGTGTTGTCTTTAAATAGCTTATACGCGGCCTCATTCGTGCTTTCGGGCTTGAGGCGCTGCATCGGGTCGATCCAGTCTTGCGAGAAATGCGACTTGTAGCCGATATCGCGATCAAGCCGCAGCATCGCATCCCGCGATTGCAGATAAGACTGAACGGTGATCGAATCCTGACTTGTCGCCAGCTGCGTTCCCGAGAATAGGCCGCCCAATCCGCCGGTTCCTGCCGCATCTGCCTGCTGAATAACAAATTCAGTTTTGGTCGCGTAGAGCGGCGTCGCCATCGCGTAGAAATAATAACCCGCTACGATTGTCGGGAGGAACACGAAGAACGCCAATCGTGTGAACAAGAGCGCGAGTTTGCGGCGGCGACGGCGTGCGATATCACGCTGGATATTCATGATCTCATAGGCGCGATGATCATCGGTCGGCGTCACATTCGGCGCGGGCAAGTTCGCGTTTGCCGACATCGTTTGCGGTAATTGCACGCGCGTATCGGCGCCCGCGCCGTCAATCTTTGCGAGCGCGCGCGTGACGCCATCGCCGCCAGATGCGGCGGGCAGGGCATCAGGCGAGAGCATCGACGCGATCGCGCCCTTGTCGAACGGGTCAATCCCTGCTCGGCGCAGTTGGCGTACGGCGTCGAAATCGGATGTCGCCTGAATCTGGTGGCGCTGGGCGATCCGCCGCGCCATGCGCAGCTGGCGCCCCGTCAAACCCTCGGCGCGGATTGCCGCGATTTCGTCTTCCGAGCTGACCTCGTTAGGCGCAATGACCGCCGCCCCCTCGGGCGCAAGTTGTTTGCCCGCGGATTTGATGCCAAGCGATTCGAACCCGTCCTCGTTGGCCTCAAACAGCTGCGAGCCGTCGCTGCGGCCGGTAAGGGACGCGCCGGGATCTTGCGCGCGCGCGGGATCAGGCCGTTGGGGCGCTGGGTCTTGGGCGGCGGGCTTTGCGGCCCCCTCCATCATCCCGATCACAGGATTGGCGCGACGAATGCGGTATTTTCTAGCCTTGAGTGTTGTAGTCATACATCCGCTTCGCTTCTTCCAGAGTGTCAAACATATGCAGCCGGCCTGCGTGTAAAACTGCGGCCGTGCGGCAGAATTTTTCAAGCGTTTGCGCTTGGTGGGAGACGACGATCACCGTGGCCTCCTTCAGCCGGTCTCGTAAAATCGCGCCGGCCTTTCGGTTGAATTCTACATCCGTCGTTGAAGGCATGCCCTCATCGATCAAGTAGATATCGAATTCGAGCGCCAGCAGGAGCGCAAAGGTAAACCGTGCCCGCATCCCTTGCGAATAGGTGCCCACCGGCATGTCAAAATATTCCGCAATTCCGCAAAGCCAGCGGCAAAAGGCTTCAACATAGTCAGGATCGAGTCCGTAGAGCCGCGCAATAAAACGCGAGTTTTCGCGGGCGGTGTGTTTATTGACGACGCCGCCCATGAACCCAAGCGGAAAAGAGACGCGGCACCCGCGGTGGATGGTGCCCTCATCGGGCTTTTCCAGACCCGCCATCATATTGATAAGGGTCGTTTTTCCTGTGCCGTTGGGCGCCAGAATGCCGAGAGAATTGCCAAGCTCAACGCGGAACGAGGCGCGATCAAGGATCACCTTGCGCTGCTTTCCCGTCCAGAAGGACTTGCTGACATTCTCGAATTCGAGCATTCGCTCCGGTTCCGATCGCTACAGGTTTCCCGTGCCATGATGGCAAGAAGGTGACACGGCAAGGGTTAACGCCTTGCTCACTATCGGTTCATTGGGGCGATATTATGTCGGAATGCCTCCTTATGCCATATCTGGCGGGCTATTGTTTCCGTCTGGGGCCAGCGTTGTCGGAGGCGTCTGCGATGTGATCTGGGCTTTTCCCTTGCCTCAGGGGGGCGTGCAAACTAGGTCAGACCTCGCCTATTCACGCAGCGGAGCCTATGATGAGCCTTTCAACACCGCCCTCTTTGACGCTGACACCGTTCGATATCGCGCATGCGGCGATGGAGGCCGACCCGGAGAATGACGCGCTGCGCCTCGCGCTGTTCAGCCGTCTCGCGGATACCGAACTCTTCATTCTGCTGGAAGCGGAGCCCGTCGGAGAGGCGATCATCCCGCAGACCTTCGAGACGGAGGAGGGCGATTTCATTCTCGCTTTCGATCAAGAAGAACGCCTGTCCGCCTTCGCGCAGGGGCCGGTTCCCTATGCCGCTCTGCCGGGGCGGGTGATTGCGCAATCCTTGATTGGTGAGAACACCGGGCTCGGCATCAATCTGGATGTGGCGCAAAGCGCGATGCTTTTGCCGCCCGAGGCGCTGGAATGGTTGGCCAATACGCTCACCCATCAGCCCGAACCGGAAGAAGCACGGATTACAGCGTTCCACGCGCCGGCCCTGCCGCCGGCTATTTTGGCCTCGTTGATGCCGGCCTTCGACGCGAAATTCGAGACATTGCGCGGTCTCGCCACCCACGCCTTGCTCGCAGGGGTGACCTATGAGGGAGGGCGTCGCGGCCATGTCCTTGCTATTTTGGGGGCGCATGAAAGCTCCGAGGCAGGTCTCGCGAAGGCGATGTCGGAAGCTTTGATGTTTTCGGGCATTGAAGCGGGGGAGTTGGATGTCATTTTCATCTCGCCCGATGATAGCGGCGCGGATGATCTGCTGGCGAAAGCGTTGGTTTTGGTGATCCCCGAACGGGAGGAGGAGACCGCACAGATCGTGGAGCACAAGGCCCCCGGTATGGACCCGACCAAACCCCCGATCTTGCGTTAAAACGAATTCGGGCGCGCCTTTATGGCGGCGCGCCCGTTATTCAAACCATCACTTTTTCAACTTTTACGTGTTTTCATGGCGCTGGTGGCGGCGTCAATATCCCAGCGCGCGATCAACCAGATAGAGAGGCGGTTCGCCTGCCTCAAAGCGTCGTATATTCTGCGCAATAACTTCCGAGGCGCTCTCCACGCGCGTTTCTGCGGCGATATGGGGTGTGACGGTGACCTTCGGATCGCTCCAATAGGGATGCTCGGGCGGCAAAGGTTCCGTGCGGAATACATCAAGTGTCGCATGCCCGATCTGGCCACTGTCTAGCGCCGCTAAAAGCGCCGTGTCATCAACAAGCACCCCGCGACCCGGATTGATCAGATGCGCGCCCGGTGCAAGCAGGGCGAGGCGCTCGGCATTCATCAAATCAAGGGTTTCGTGCGTATCGGGGAGCAAAGTGACGACGATATCCGCCCCTTGCAACCCCGTTTCCAACCCGTCCGGTCCGTGATGCAAGATGACGCCTTGCAACGCGTCGAGATCCCCGGAGCGCGCGGCCGTTTTCTCGCTGCGCGACCAGCCGTGGACATTGAAGTTGATGGCTTTGAGCATCCTTGCGCAAGCCGTCCCCAACTCCCCCAGTCCGAGAACGACGAGCTTGCGATCACGGGCAAGCGGCGGCGCTATCTGCTCCCATTTCGCGTCGGGATTTAGGAGATGCCGATCCATTCCAAGATGGCCGCGGAGGACATGGCCTAGCACATATTCAACCATTCCTTCCGCAAGGCCACGATCGACCATCCGGCAAAGCGGTTGTGTCAGGGTTTCGTTCCCGACGATTTTCTCGACCCCCGCCCAAAGGCTCAAAACCGCTTTGGCGTTCTCGAAGGGGGTAAAATCACTGATCGGGCCGTTGGGTGCGTAGATGATGTAATCAACATCTTTCGGGTCCGCCTCGCGGGTCAGCTTTGCGTCGAGACCAAGGGAGGCCACAGCGTCAGGCAAAGCGGTTTCGTAGAGGGGCCATTGCGCATCTGCGCCAGCGTATAGAAGGGTGAGCATGATGCCTCATTGATTGTTCGTTGAGTAACGCCGCGCACGCAGGGCTGGTTCCGCGCACTGTGCCGCCGTGAGGCGCGCTCGGCAGTCTTTCGCGCATGCTGATCGGCGGAATCAGCGGGGGCGGTGAACATGGGCGGATTGCACTAGTCCGAATGCCATCATCAAGATGATCATCGCCGTTCCGCCATAGCTTACCAGCGGCAAGGGAACACCGACCACGGGCATCAGGCCCATGACCATCGACATATTCACCGAGAAGAACAAAAAGAGTGTCGCGCCAACCCCGATCGTCAACAGCGAGGCGTAGCGATCCTTGTTCGAGAGAGCGGAGTACAGACAGAACCCCAAGACGAGGGTGTAGAGCGCTAAAAGCGAGACCGCGCCGACGAAGCCGAATTCTTCGGCCAAAATCGTGAAGATAAAATCGGTGTGTTTCTCCGGAACAAAGTTCCCGCGCGATTGCGTGCCTTGCATAAAGCCGCGCCCCGCCCAGCCACCAGAGCCAAGCGCAATTTGCGCCTGAATGACGTTGTAGCCGTCCTTGAGCGGGTCCGACATCGGATCGAGGAAGGTATCGATGCGCGCAAACTGGTAATCATGGAGCAATTGCCAGTCTTTGCCGCGCGATTCAAACACGAGAAAAATCACCCCGACCCCCATCGCGATGACCGTGCCGAAATACCACAAGCTGACGCCCGCCGCGAACATCACAACCCCGCCGCCCATCATCAACAGGATCGCTGTGCCCAGATCAGGCTGTCGTAAGACCAGAAAAACCGGCAGCAGGATGAAGATGATCGGCACAAAAACCCACAGCGGCCGCGAGACCTTGTCGACATCCAGCCAATCATAGTAGGCGGCCAGAAACATCACGACGGAAATTTTCATCAATTCAGAGGGCTGGATCCGCAACGGCCCAAGTTCCAGCCACCGCTCCGCGCCCATGCCGCGCACCCCGACGAGATCGACCGCCACCAGCAGTAATAGCGCGACGAGATATGCGAGTGCCGAGACATTCCGCCAGAGCCAGATCGGGACCATCCCGATCGCAATCATCATCACCATCCCCACGGCAAAGCGCTTCATCTGCGGCTCGGCCCAGGTTTCCAACCGCCCGCCTGATACGGAGTAGAGCATCAAAAAACCGACGGAGGCGATTGCTGTGATCAAAACAATCACTGACCAATTCAACGCAAGGAGCTTGCGCCACCCTGTCGGGACAGTTTTCAGGCTATGCTCAAGGTAGCTCATCGGATGCGTCGCCTTATGCCCGTGTCTTTGTGGTCGTCACTTGTTCAGGGTCGACCAGATCGAGGGTGGAATTGATGTTCTTGACGCGCGTGCGCTGCGACGAGGGGTAAGCGGCCAGTGGCGGCAGACCATCGGCAAGCGCGTAGAGCAAAATATCGCGCGCAAGTGGCGCCGCGACCGAGGAGCCGCCGCCGCCATGTTCAACCACAAGAGCGATGGCATATTGAGGGTCATGCACCGGCGCATAGGAGACAAACAACGCGTGGTCACGACGCTTCCAAGGTAAGTCCGCGTTGGAAATAACGCCGCGCGCGCGCTCGGCGGCGGAAATGTTCCGCACTTGAGATGTGCCGGTTTTGCCAGCCATCCGCCACTCGGCCGCCTCGACGCGCGATCCTTTCGCGGTGCCATGCGCCGAATTGACGACCGCGTTCATCCCCGCGCGAACAGCCTCCAGATTTTCAGGTTTGATCCCGAGTTCGGTGAATTGCTCAATCGGAATATCCTTATCTCCGATGGCCCGCACCAACCGTGGCGTCACCTCGCGTCCGCTTGCGATCCGCGCCGTCATCACCGCCAGTTGCAACGGCGACGCCAGCACATACCCCTGACCGATCGAGGCGTTCACCGTATCCCCGATCCGCCATTCTTTCGTCTGGCCGCTGGTGTCATTGGCGAAGCGCTCTGCCTTCCATTCCTTCGTGGGGGCGAGCCCCTCCGCAACAGCCGACATGGGAATATCGTGACGGATGCCGCAGCCAAGGCGCCGCGCCATCTCGGACATTTTCTCAATCCCGACACGCTGCGACAATTCGTAATAGTAAACGTCGCACGACTGCTCCAGCGATTGCACCAAGTTGACGGGCCCATGGCCTGCGCGTTTCCAGCAGTGGAACCGCGTACCGCCGACTTCGTGATATCCGGGGCAACGTATCTTCTCGCCGGGCGTGATGAGCCCGGCTTCCAGGGCGGCAAGCGCCGTGACCATCTTATAGGTCGACCCGGGAGGATAGGTTCCTTGAACGGATTTATCTGCGAGCGGACGGTGATCGTCTTCCAGCAATATTTTGTAATCCTTGACGGAAATACCCTGTGCAAAGAGGTTGGGGTCGAAGGATGGGGCGGAGGCAATCGCCATAATGTCGCCGTTCCGAACATCGATCACGACCGCCGCAGCACTTTCATCGCCAAGGCGTTTCAACGCGTAGTTCTGAAGCCGGTAGTCAATCGTCAGGCGCAAGTTCTCGCCCGGCCCTGCCTCGGTGCGGCCCAACTCGCGCATAATCCGACCCGCGGAATTCACCTCCACGCGCCGTGCGCCGGCCGTTCCGCGCAACTCCTGTTCAAACTTCGACTCCACGCCGGATTTACCCATTTGCGCCTTCGGCTCTTTCAAAAGCGGATCGGGGTTCTCCAGTTTAGACAGATCATAATCCGACACCGAGCCAACATAGCCGATGACATGGGCAAAATCCTCGCCCCGCGGATAGGCACGCGATAAGCCAACCACGGGCTCCACCCCGGGTAGGGCAGGGGTGTTGACGGCGATTTTCGACAGGTCGTCCCAGCTCAAGCGGTCGCGGATAATCACCGGTGTGCTCGGCCCCGAACGCTGGATCGTGCGGAGCAGGTCTTCGACCTCGCTATCGCTCAGCGCGATCAGCTTCTTGAGATCCGCCAAAACCTGAGGCACGTCATGCGCTTCGTCGCGGGTGATCGTGACGCGGTAGTTTTGCATGTTCTCCGCAATCGGAATGCCGTTCCGATCAAAAATCAGGCCGCGTGCGGGCGGGATAAGGCGTATTTTGACGGTGTTACCATCGGCTAGAAGCCGGAACTGATCCGCTTGCTCAAGCTGCAATGACCGCATTCGGAGCGCGAGCGTGGTCACCATCGCGGCCTGCAATCCGCCCAGCATCAAGCCGCGGCGGGTGATTTTGCGGGTGCTTTCAATCGCGTCTTTGGGTGAACGTCTCATAGCCGGTGTCCCAATTCATCCACTTGCCCCGGTGCGGGGCGCTTGAGCCCCAAAAACAGGGCAGATGCCACGACCACCACGGGATAGATCGCAAGCGTGTAGAGCATATGCAAAAGCTCCGCCCCTAACGGCGGCTGTGGCACGACCGTGACGAACAACACGACTCGCTGAACCGCCAGCATCGCAAGAAGCGTAAGCGTAACCAGCCCGAACTCAAAGGCAAAGGGAAGCGCGCGGAAACCGTCCTCACGTTTGCGCAAGGACTCCGTCGTGGCAAGAACGATTAACGGCCATAAACCGGGCGGGCGCTGAAACAAGAGATCTTCCGTGACCACGACCAGCAGGATCAGTGCCGCCGGAACGTATTCCGGCCGACGCAACACCCAAGCAAGGATGAGGGCAAGGGTTATGTCGGGGCCGGCGAAGCCAGCGGAGGCGGGCGAAATCGGCAATAGCCGTATCAACAAAACCACGGCCGCAATGGCCACAAACAACACCCGATGCCAGAGTTTTGCGCGGGTGACGGGGTCAACCATTCTGGTCGTCTCCGGCTGCGGAGCTGTCGCTATCATCGGTCTGCGGCGCGCGCTCGCCTGACGCGTCCCCGTCAAGATCGCCCTCTTGCGGGGCATCCGGTTCGCGCCCTTCCGGCACGATGAGCGCGCCCGAGGTCTCGATCCGTTCAAGCGGGCGGGATCGCAAAACGCGGAGGAAATCGAGGCGTTCGTAATCGGCCGACAAACGCACGCGGATGCGCTTTTCCTTGTCTTGCGTGACCTGCCCGACGAGAAGGCCGGCCGGGAACAAGCCACCATCGCCGGAGGAAATCACCCTGTCGCCGGGGCGGACCTGATCGGGGTTCTCAATCAGATCGAGCGGCGGGAACGACGAGTTGTCCCCCGCCAAAAACGCTTTTTGTCCAGAGGGTTGGATTGTGACCGGCAGGCGGGACGACGTATCGGTCAACAATATCACGCGGCTTGTGGTTTGACCCACGCCGGAAATTCGCCCGACCAGCCCCAACCCGTCCATTGTGGCCCAGCCATCGCGAATGCCATCACGCGCGCCCACGTTCAGCAAAACCGACTGACGGAACGGCGAGCCGCTGTCCGCAAGCACCACCCCCGAGACGGAGGTCAGCTTCGGGTCGAGCCGAACCTTGTTCTGCGCCAAAAGCTTGGCGTTTTGCTGTTCAAGCTGTACGGCGGCCTCTTTCCAAGACTTCATGTCTTGAAGCTCGCGACGAAGCTCCTGATTTTGCTTGTAAATGCGCGCGTAGGATTGAAAACCTTCGACCATGCCCATCACATTGGTCACCGGCGCCATCGCCCATTCAAAGCTGGGCACAAACCGATCCACAAACGCCATGCGCAGACGTTCGACGCGGGGGCTGTCGATGCGCCAAACAACGAAGCTCAGCGCCAAAATCCCGATCACCAGAGCGAGCAGGATCCGGCGCACCGGAGCGAGATAGTCGATATCATCACGGTCGCGCGCCAAAGCATCCCCCGCGGTTCAAAGCGTCAAGGCCCAACACGGGCCGCGCATGGGTAAAAGCCGATCTGACCGAGATCAGCTATCGTAATCGATCACATGGCGGAGCTGCTTTTCATATTCCAGTGCCTTGCCTGTCCCCAATGCCACGCAGTTGAGCGATTGATCCGCGATGGAAATCGACAGGCCGGTTTGCTCGCGCAACGACAAGTCCAACTCGCCCAGCAAAGCCCCGCCGCCCGTCAACATTACGCCGCGGTCAACAATATCCGCCGCCAGATCCGGTGGTGTGGTCTCCAACGCCTGCATCACAGCATCACAAATTTGCTGCACGGTCTCTGCGAGCGCTTCTGCGACCTGCGCTTGGTTGATCTCGATTTCCTTGGGAACCCCGTTCAACAGGTCGCGCCCGCGCACAAGGATCGACGCGCCGCGACCGTCATCAGGCATCCGCGCGGTGCCAATGGTCGTTTTAATCCGCTCTGCGGTGGCTTCCCCGACGAGCAAGTTCTGATTGCGACGAAGGTAGGAAATCACGGCTTCGTCCATCCGGTCGCCGCCCACACGCACGGAGCGCGCGTAAACGATATCGCCCAACGAAAGTACGGCCACCTCGGTTGTTCCGCCGCCGATGTCGACAACCATCGAGCCCGTGGGATCGGTGATCGGCATGCCAGCCCCGATCGCGGCCGCAATCGGCTCCGCGATCAGGCCCGCGCGGCGTGCGCCCGCGGACAGAACGGATTGACGGATCGCGCGCTTTTCCACAGGGGTCGCGCCATGCGGCACGCAAACGATGATCTTGGGTTTCGAGAACGTCGTACGCTTGTGAACTTTGCGGATGAAATGCTTGATCATTTCCTCGGCGGAGTCGAAATCAGCGATGACGCCATCGCGCATCGGGCGGATCGCCTCAATCGATCCGGGCGTCCGGCCGAGCATCAGTTTCGCGTCTTCACCAACGGCCAAAACCTGACGGCGACCGTCTTTCACGTGATAGGCAACCACCGAAGGCTCATTCAGCACAATGCCTTTGCCCTTGACGTAGACGAGCGTATTCGCCGTGCCGAGGTCAATTGCCATGTCCGAGGAAAAAATCCCGCCAAATCCCGCCATTGTGCTTCCGTCCCAAATACAACGCTGTCCCCGACTCAGGTCGAGCCGTGGTTTGCCGCCCCATATATCGGTGCGCGGCCTGTCACAAAAGGAGAAATGTCGCAAGGACGGCGGCTTGTCGCCAATGTGAAGCGTCGCGCCGATCTTATGACCTTGGGTGCGTCGCTAACCCGGCGGGCAAAACGAGGAGGGACGAGGGGCGTGATGCCGCTTCCGGTTGCTCTCAATATCCCCGCCGGAGGCTTCGGGATAAATTCAAATGCGAGCCCTGACGAACAAGGCCCGCATTCGGTATCCAACTTGGCGCAGAGATTACTCTTTGAAGCTAACCGATTTCATATCCGCATCCGGTGCCGTTTTCGTGCGACGCACGAGGAGCCGATTGAGTGCCCCGACATAGGCCTTAACCGAGGCGAGAATTGTGTCGGTATCCGCCGCCGAGCCTGTCACGATGCGGCCATCCTCCTCCAGCCGCACAGAGACAGTCGCCTGCGCGTCCGTGCCGTCGGTGACGGCATGCACTTGGTAGAGCTTGAGGCGTGCGTTATGCGGATAGATCGCCTTGACCGCGTTGAACGCCGCATCGACTGGCCCGTCGCCTTCGGTTTTGGCGTGGTGCTCAACCCCGTCAACCATCAGCTTGAGCTCTGCCGACTGCCCGTCCGAGCCGCAAATCACTTGCAGCCATTTGACGCGCATAAAATCGGCGTCGGTATTGGCGGCGCTATCGGTCATCAGCGCGACGAGATCTTCGTCGTATATTTCCTTCTTGCGATCGGCCAGCGCCTTGAACCGCACGAACACATCGTTCAGTTGGTTATCGGCCAGATCATAGCCCAGATCGGCAAGCTTCGAGCGCAGCGCCGCGCGGCCCGAATGTTTGCCCATCGCGATGTTGGTCTCGGTAATCCCGATATCGGCGGGGCGCATGATTTCAAACGTCTCAACGTTTTTGAGAACGCCGTCTTGGTGGATGCCGCTTTCATGCAGGAAGGCATTCTTACCAACGATCGCTTTGTTGAACTGCACGGGGAAGCCCGACACTTGTGACACGCGACGCGACAGATTCATGATCTTGGTCGTGTCGATTTTGGTGCTGTAGGGCATGAGGTCGCGGCGCACTTTGAGGGCCATCACGACTTCTTCCAGCGCGGTGTTGCCCGCGCGTTCGCCCAGCCCGTTGATCGTGCATTCAATCTGGCGTGCGCCCGCCGACACTGCCGCGAGCGAGTTCGCGGTCGCCATGCCAAGGTCATTGTGGCAATGGGTCGCGAAGATCACATCATCCGCACCGGGAACCTTTTCGAACAGCATGCGGATGATGTCCGCGCTCTCATCAGGCAGGGTGTAGCCGACGGTATCGGGGATGTTGATCGTGGTCGCCCCCGCCTTGATCGCGGCTTCCACGACGCGGCAAAGATAATCCCGCTCGGTGCGGATCGCGTCCATAGCCGACCATTGGACATCTTCGCACAGGTTGCGCGCATGGGTCACCGTCTCATGGATGCGGACGAGCATATCCTCTTGGTTCAGCTTGGTAATATCGCGGTGCGAGGGCGAGGTGCCAATGAATGTGTGGATGCGCGGTTTTGGGGCGTGTTTCACGGCCTCCCAGCAGCGATCGATATCCTTGAAATTCGCCCGCGAAAGCCCGCAAATGATCGAGTTTTTGGAGCGTTTCGCGATCTCGGAGACCGCCTCGAAGTCTCCCTCGGAGGCAATCGGGAAACCGGCCTCGATAATATCCACGCCCATATCATCGAGCAGCATCGCAATTTCGAGCTTCTCTGCGTGGGTCATTGTTGCACCCGGCGATTGTTCGCCATCGCGCAGGGTGGTGTCAAAGATCAGAACGCGGGATTTGTCGGTCATCGGATTTGCCATTATTTGAAACTTTCGTATGTCTTAGCTGTGTTGGGCCCCGAATGCCAGCAAGGCATCGGCCTGAAAGCATCGTCGCTCGGGGTGGGAGCTTTGGGCGCTTGATACCTCCGAGCGGTCGCGCCCGAAGGCACGCTCAGAGGCAGCTAAGAAGCAAGAGGCCGGCTTGCGCCATGCAAAGACCCGCGGCGGCAGGGGCCGCAGCTTGTGCATGGGGAAGGGGGCAAATCTGTTTCATGGGGTGGACTATAGCCACGATTCGCGCGGAGGAAAGCCAAAAACTTCGCGCGCGGGTCAGGAAGTAACCTGATCCTGCCCCGCGGGACGGTTTGGCCATTGCGCGAGCGGGCATCAAACTTATTGCAAGGCCCGCATGAGGGGGATCTCGCCAGGCGCCGGAGCCTGCTCTTGTGATTGCGGCGAGATCGTTGTCGCGCGCGCTGCCCCCTCTGGAATAGCGCTCGGCGCGACAGTGATGATCCCGTCCTCGGAAGGGGGCGGCGGGCTTGCGGCGGCGGCGGCTTCCTCGGCGGCGGCCTTCGCGGCGACCGGATCAAGGCCCGTTTGCCCAAATCCGCTGTGTCGAATGACGCGAGGCAAGGGCTTTGGGTCCGCCGCGTTAGGCGCAGGGGCTGCTTCGCTTGGATCGGGTGCCTGGTCTCGTGCTGGCGCCGCGCCCGAAGTTACCGGTTGCGCCGCGTCGGAAGGGGTAAGAGCGCCCTGTTCTTCGGGCGCGGGGACGGCATTTGATGGTTCCGCATCGGTTGGCGCTTCAGGTGCAGGGCGTTGTTCCTCTGGCGCGGCTGTGTCGGATGCGTCAGGCGCTGTTGCCTCTGGCGCATCCGGTTGTGGCACAGTTTGGGGGGTAGTTTGAGGCGCTGTCTCGGAGGGATTGTCCGCCGTAGGTTCTGCCGTGTCGGACGGCGCAACATTGGGCGCAACATCGGGCGCGCCATCCTCAGACGCGGTCACGGCATTGTCCTCTTGCCATTCCCCCTCGACAACTTCTCCGCTCGCGTAGGTCATCACGCCGCGCCCCTGCCGCTTGCCCGCGCTGAAATTCCCCTCATAGCGGTTGCCGTTCGCGTAGGTCGCGGCCCCCGTTCCATTGATTTCACCATCGCGCCATTCGCCCGCATAGGTGAACCCGTCGACCATCGTGATCGTGCCTGTGCCCGCGCGTTGGCCGTCTTTAAAACCGCCGGTGTAGACAGTGCCGTCCGCATAGGTGGCGGTGCCCGTGCCGTCGCGCTGGCCGGCTTTCCAATCTCCTTCATAGACGTAGCCGTCTGGATAGCTCATCCGTCCGGTCCCGTCGGGTTTGGCGGCAACGAATTGGCCCTCATAGACAAGCCCGTTCGCGTAGCTCGCAATTCCTTGCCCTTCGATCACGCCGGCAAGCCATTCGCCCTCATAGGTTGCTTGATCGGGATAGGTGATTTTGCCGGTGCCCTCGGGCAGATCCGCCGCGAAGCTGCCGATGTAGACTGCGCCATCAGGATAGCGCACGCGGCCGGTGCCCTCGATCCTGCCTTCGACCCAGTCCCCTTCATAGACGTAGCCGTCCGTGCCGGTGAACACGCCAGTTCCGTGGCGGCGATCATTCAAGAAATCGCCCACATAGGTATCGCCATTGGCGTAGGTCACGGTGCCTTTGCCTTCGCGCTTTCCATTCACCATCAAACCGGCGTAAATATCTCCGCTCGGCTGGGTCAAAACGCCCTCGCCATTCATCTGGCCGCCCTGCCACGCCCCCTGATAGGTCGTGCCATCGGTGAGTGTCAGCTTGCCGATACCGTCGCGCTCGCCGTTGCGCATATCGCCTTCATACTGGCCGCCGTCGTGATAGGTGATTTTGCCGGTGCCTTGCTTGGCGCCTTGCACCCAATCCCCCTCGTAGCGGTAGCCATTCGCGCTTTCCATAACCCCGCGCCCGTCGTGCAATGCGCCGGTGAATGTGCCGGTATAGCGCGTGCCATTGGCGTATTGCGCGGTGCCGGTGCCGGTGATTTGCCCCGCGACCCAATCGCCCTCATAGGTGCCGCCGTCTGCAAAGGTGATTTTGCCTTTGCCGTCGGGTTTTCCCGCGCTGAATTGCCCTTCATAGACCGACCCGTTGGGGAATTTCGCACGGCCCGTGCCGCGGATCTCGCCCATGACCCATTCGCCCTCATATTCATATCCCGAAGGCAGGCGGTAAATGCCCGAGCCATGTTGCTTGCCATCTTTGAAGGTGCCTTCATAGATGCCGCCATTGTCGTATTGCTTGGTTTGCGTATCTTGCGCAAAGACGGTCTGCGTCAGGGTGAGGGCCAGAACCGGCGCGATGCTGCCCGCTTTGAGTGCCACAAACAGTGCCTTCGTCATCGTCATTGAGTGATCCAAACCCGCCCTAAGCCTTTGTTGCGCAGCTGAACGCGCGCGAAACCTGCCACGACCCTAATTCGCGCCTGCCTTTGATACAAGCCGCGTAGGGGGGCTACCCCCTCCTCGTTCCGGTCACTTTTTGTCCATCACGGTCGCGCGCGCAGTGCATGAGGTTCATGTTCGCGCCTTACCGCGCAGGGGGGCGGGCGCAAAACGCGCAGCGAACCTTTCCCTCGCCGCCCTATCTGCTATGTCTGGCTCAAGTTTTCCACGGAGACCGTCATGGCCGATACCTTCCGCCTCACACTTGCACAGCTCAACCCCACCGTCGGCGCGTTGCAAGCCAATGCCGATAAGGCCTTCGCGGCATGGGAAGCGGGGCGCGCGGCGGGCGCGCAGATGGTGGCCCTGCCGGAAATGTTCGTGACGGGCTATCAGACACAGGATCTGGTGATGAAGCCCCAGTTCACCGCGGATGCAATGGCGATGATCGAGGCGCTGGCCCTACGCTGCGCGGACGGGCCGGCCATGGGGATCGGCGGGCCGTTTGCGCAAGACGGCAAGCTTTTTAACGCTTACTGGATTTTGGAAGGTGGCAAGGTTACTACGCGGCTGCTCAAGCACAACCTGCCCAATGACGATGTGTTCGACGAGGAGCGCCTGTTCGACAGCGGCCCTATTTCCGGCCCGTATAAAATTGGACCTTTGCGCATCGGGTCGCCTGTCTGCGAGGACGCATGGCACCCCGAGGTGTCGGAGACGCTGGCCGAAACGGGGGCGGAGATCCTGCTCATCCCGAACGGCTCGCCCTATCGGCGCGAGAAGCTTGATCTGCGGATGAATGTCGTCGTCGCGCGGGTTGTTGAGACCGGCTTGCCCGCAATTTATCTCAACGCGGTTGGCGGGCAGGATGATCAGCTCTTTGACGGCGCGAGCTTCGCGCTCAACCGTGGCGGCGCGCTCGCGATGCAGCTTGAGGCGTTCGACGAGGTGATTGAGCACGTAGACTTGGCGCGTGGGGATGCGGGTTGGGAGATCGTGCCGTCACGGATCGTCAAGCAACCTGACGCATGGGAGCAAGACTACCGGGCGATGGTGATGGGGCTGCACGATTATCTGGCCAAAAGCGGATTTTCGAGAGTGATCCTTGGCCTTTCGGGCGGGATCGACTCTGCGCTTGTCGCGACAATTGCGGCGGATGCGATGGGCCCCGAGAACGTGCATTGCGTGATGTTGCCCTCTGAATATACCTCGCAAAGCTCGCTCGACGATGCCGCAGATATCGCGGGCCGTCTTGGCACGCGTCTTGACACCGTCTCGATCGAGAGCGCGCGTGACGCGGTGGAGGGCGCGCTGGCGCATCTGATGGTGGGCACCAAGCCTGATGTGACCGAAGAAAACATCCAGTCGCGGCTTCGCGGGGTGATGCTGATGGCGCTGTCAAATAAGTTCGGGGCGATGCTTCTGACAACGGGCAATAAATCCGAAGTGGCTGTGGGATATTGTACGATCTACGGCGATATGTCCGGCGGGTATAACCCCCTCAAGGATCTCTATAAAACCCGCGTGTTTGAGACCTGCCGCTGGCGCAATGCAAACCATCGTCCGTGGATGAAAGCCCCTGCGGGCGAGGTCATTCCGGTGTCGATTATCGACAAGCCACCATCGGCGGAACTGCGCCCTGATCAAAAGGACCAAGACAGCCTGCCGCCTTACGAGGTGCTAGATGATATTTTGGAACGGTTGGTCGAGCAGGAGCAATCCGTCGCGGAAATCGTCGCAGCCGGATTTGATCGCCCGACCGTGAAACGGATCGAGCACCTTCTCTATATCTCGGAGTGGAAGCGGTTCCAGTCGGCGCCTGGCCCGCGTTTGACGACGCGCGCCTTCTGGCTCGATCGACGCTACCCCATGGTGAACCGCTGGCGCGATACGTCGGGCGCTTGAGGTCGGGCGCTTGAGAGAGCGCCGCGCCGGACGCGTGGGCGCGCTGATGCGAGGGCGGTGAGAGGATCAGGGCGCATATCCATCCGCCCTGATCGCATGTCATATCGCCCCGATCGTGTCAGGGCGCGTTTACTTAGACGTCCAGCTGATAGCTTGCCGCAACGAAGCGGAAGCCATCGCCCGCTGTTTCGACATAGCCGACGCCTGGGAATGGCATGTGGTAGCCGATGAACGGAATGCGTTCTTCCGCCAACATTCCGAAGACCTTGCGGCGCGTTTGCGCGGCCATTGCCTTATCCGCATCGAAGCGCACTTCCCAATCCGGATAACCGAGCGACCAGACGTAGTGGTTGGCCGTGTCGACGGTCAGCAGAAGCTTCGCGCCTTCGCTTTCGAGCATGAAGATCATATGGCCCGGCGTATGGCCCGCCGCGAGCATCGCGGTGATCCCCGGCACGATCTCGGTGCCGTCTTCGATCAAGGTCATGCGCTCGGACAGAGGGCGCACTTTCGCATCGAAGCCTTCGTTGCCTGCTGCGGCCCAGTGGTCGAACTCGATCTGCCCTGCGATGTAACGCGCGTTCGGGAAGGTCGGCAGTGTGTCGGTCGACAGGCCACCGATGTGATCGCCGTGCATGTGTGTGATTACGACTGTGGTCACATCCTCAGGCGAAATGCCCGCCGCCATCAGCGCGGTGGTGATGCCCTCCGGCGAGAGGCCGGTGTCGAACAAGATAACTTCCTCGCCTGTCTGCACGACGGTCGGCGTGAAGAAGTTCATGCTTTTGTCTTCAGGGATAAACGCCGCTTTCGACGCTTCCGCGAATTCTTCCGGGGTGACATTCATCCCGAAGGTTTCTTGCGGGCTTTCCAGCGGACGAAGGCCGGCGAGCAATGTCGTGACGGTGAACGCCCCAAGCGTCATACGGCGGTAGGGCGCGATTGCCGGAACCTGAACGGTCATATCAGTTTTTGCAGCGTCCGTTGGCGCGTCTTGCGCGGCGGCTGCAGTGGCCATCAAAGGCAGAGCGCCCGCGATCATCAGGGCCGAACGGCGTGTCAGAGGCGAAGTTGTCATCAAAGATCTCCGGATCTAGGCAAGGGTGGCTAAGATGAGGGGGAATGCCCTCTCGCCAAAAAGACTAGGGCGGCCAGCACATTAGTCACGATTTAATTGTTGCGAGTTCCCGCCGATGACTGGATCGTGAACACAGGCGCACCCTATCTGGGCGCCAAGGCGCGCCCGATATGGACAAAACGCGCGCCATATGAGAGAGCGGGGGCAACAGGAGAACCTTGATGACAACCGTTACCCGCTTCGCTCCCTCTCCGACTGGCTACATTCACGTCGGCAATCTGCGCACCGCGCTGATGAACTATCTGATCGCCCGTAAAACCGGCGGTACGTTCATCTTGCGCCTCGATGATACCGATCAGGAACGGTCGAAACAGGAATATATCGACGCGTTGCAGCAGGATCTCGAATGGCTGGGCCTGAAGTGGGATCGGGTCGAGCGGCAATCCGAGCGCCTCGCACGCTATCATGCCGAGGCCGAGCGCCTGAAGGCCGATGGCAAGCTTTACGAGTGTTTCGAAAGCCCTGCGGAGCTGGACCTCAAGCGCAAGAAGCAGCTCAATATGGGCAAGCCGCCGGTCTATGATCGCGCATCGCTTCACTTGACGGAAGACGAGAAGGCCAAAATGCGTGCCGAAGGCCGTGAGGGCTATTGGCGTTTCAAGCTCGATCTCGAGCGGATCGAGTGGACGGATGGGATCATCGGTCCGATCTCCATTGACGCCGCATCGGTTTCGGATCCGGTTTTGATCAAGGCGGGCGGTCAGGTTTTGTATACCTTCGCGTCATCCGTGGACGATACGGATATGGGCGTGACCAGCATCGTGCGCGGCGCAGACCACGTGACGAATACCGCCACGCAAATCCAGATCATCAAGGCGCTGGGCGGCACGCCGCCGAGTTTCGCGCACCATTCCTTGTTGACCGGCCCGCAAGGCGAGGAACTTTCCAAACGTCTCGGCGCGCTGAGCCTGCGCGACCTGCGCGCAAGCGGCATCGCACCGGAAGCGTTGCTTTCGATGATGGCGCGGCTCGGGTCGAGCCAGCCGATCGAATTGCGTTTGACGTTGGACGAAATCGCGGAAGGCTTCGAATTGTCGCAGTTCGGCACCGCGCCGACCAAATTCGACGCGAACGATCTGATCCCGCTGACGCGCGCGCGTAATCAGCAACTGCCCTTCGCGGAGGTCTCCGAGCAGATCAAGGCGCTTGGGATTGCAGATGATCAAGCCGAGCAGTTCTGGGCGGTCGCGTCGCAAAATATCGATAAGCTGAGCGATCTCGACCATTGGGCCGATCTGTGCCTCAACGGCGCGGAGCCTGTGATCGACGCCGAAGATGCCGAATTCGTCCGCGATGCCATGGCCATTTTGCCAGCGCAGCCGTTCACGGAAACCTCGTGGAAAGACTGGACCGCAGCCGTCAAAGAGGCGACTGGCCGCAAGGGGAAATCCTTGTTCATGCCATTGCGCAAAGCTTTGACGGGTCAGGCGCATGGGCCGGATATGGGCGAGTTGATGCCATTATTGTCAACGGTGCGGGCGAAGGTCTAACCCTCCGATCCTGATAGAATAAATTAAGAAAGGCGCTCCGGTTTCGGGGCGCCTTTTTGGTTTTGCGCCACGGTGCCGGATGTCGATTTTTGCTGGAAAGCGTCGATTTTGGATTTCTCCTCTTGCGAGATTAGGGGGCGTCGGGCTAATCGTTGAGCGTCAGAATCGGGAGAAGCTGGGGCTTGCCTCAGGGCCGAAGGAGCAACCGCCCCGGTAAACTCTCAGGCAAAAGGACCTTTTTTGACGGTATACTCTGGAGAGTGGCGCCTCGCGCCCGCCGAAGGGATAACGATCTCAGGCGCCTGAAAAGGTAAAGACAGAGGGGGCATCGAGCGGGACGACAGGCCTTCGGGCATGTGTCTCATGGTTTCGGTGCCGGCGATCCGGCCTAAAATAGGGGGACGATATGTCCAACCTTGAGCGCACGGGTCTTTACGACCTTCACATTTTGCTAGGCGCAAAGATGGTGCCTTTCGCGGGCTATGAAATGCCTGTTCAATATCCGATGGGGGTGTTGAAGGAGCATCTGCATTGCCGCGCGCAGGCGGGCGTTTTTGATGTGTCCCACATGGGGCAGGTCATCTTGCGGGGGGCGGGGATTGCGCAGGCCTTCGAGGCGTTGATGCCGGTCGATGTCATTGGCGTCGCCGAAGGACGCCAGCGCTATGGTTTGCTGACGAATGCGGCGGGCGGGATTTTGGATGATCTGATGTTTGCCAATCGCGGCGACCATCTCTTTGTGGTGGTCAATGCGGCCTGCAAATCCGAAGACATCGCCCATCTGCGCGCGCATCTGGGGGAGGCTGCCGTCGAGGTGGTCACGGATCGTGCCTTGTTGGCCTTGCAAGGCCCCGCGGCGGAGGCGGCGCTGGCGCGGTTGATGCCGGATGTCGCATCGATGCGCTTCATGGATGTCAGGACCTTGAGCTATTGTGGCCATGATCTGTGGATCTCGCGGTCTGGCTACACCGGCGAGGACGGCTTTGAAATTTCCCTGCCCGATGCGATCGCGGTCGATTTCGCGCAAGCTCTTTTGGCGATGGAGGAGGTCGCGCCGATCGGTCTGGGCGCGCGCGATAGCCTGCGCCTTGAAGCGGGGCTTTGCCTTTACGGGCACGACATCGGTACCCAAACAACACCGGTCGAGGCCGGGGTGACATGGGCCATTCAAAAGGCGCGGCGCTCGGACGGCGCGCGCGCAGGTGGCTTCCCTGGAGCGGACGTCATTCTGCGCCAACTCAGTGCGGGTCCCGCCACGCGCCGTGTCGGGCTTTTACCAGAAGGCCGCGCGCCGATGCGCGAGGGCGTCGAGATTTACGCCGCGCGTGAGGGCGGTTCTCCGATTGGCACCGTGACATCGGGCGGGTTCGGCCCCTCGGTCGAGCGGCCCGTTGCGATGGCTTACTTGCCCGCATCCCTGACTGTTGGCGACGTCGTTTACGGCGAGGTGCGCGGCAAGCGCCTCCCTGCCGTG
This sequence comes from Albirhodobacter sp. R86504, assembly GCF_042466415.1. Classification (NCBI taxonomy): domain Bacteria; kingdom Pseudomonadati; phylum Pseudomonadota; class Alphaproteobacteria; order Rhodobacterales; family Paracoccaceae; genus Albirhodobacter; species Albirhodobacter sp. R86504. The sequence goes on from NZ_JAXHCH010000002.1 coordinate 25,348, forward strand.
ATCGCGGCGCTTCCTTTCCACCCCAGCGCCTACAAGCGCTGACACCAGCCACTTCAAACGCCAGAGGCCTCAAAATGAAATTTACCGAAGATCACGAATGGCTCCGCGTCGAGGGCGACTATGTCGTCGTTGGCATCACGGCACATGCCTCCGAACAGCTCGGGGATGTTGTCTTCGTCGAGCTCCCCGAACCGGAAACGAAAGTCGCCAAAGGGGATGAATGCGCCGTGATCGAGAGCGTGAAAGCCGCCTCCGATATTCTCGCGCCTGTCGATGGCGAGATTATCGAAATCAATCAGGCCATCGTCGACAGCCCCGCGATGATCAATGACGATCCCACCGGCGCGGCTTGGTTCTTTAAAATGAAGTTGGAAGACATGGGTCAACTTAATGATTTCATGGATGAAGACGCATATAACGACCTGATCGGATAAGAGTTATGTTCACCCCCACGACATATAACACCTATGATTTCGCCAATCGCCGGCATATCGGGCCAAGCCCGTCGGAGATGGAGGAGATGTTAAAATCGGTGGGGGTGCGTGACCTCGACCAGCTCATCGATGAGACGGTTCCCGCGTCGATCCGTCAGGCGGAGGCGCTGACATGGGCGCCGCTGTCGGAATACCGGCTGTTGGAAAAGATGCGGGCGGTTGCCGCCAAAAACCGCGTGATGACCTCGCTGATCGGGCAGGGGTATTACGGTACGGTGACGCCGCCCGCGATCCAGCGCAACATTCTGGAAAATCCGGCTTGGTATACGGCCTACACGCCCTACCAGCCTGAAATCGCGCAGGGTCGGCTCGAGGCGTTGCTGAATTACCAAACAATGGTCGCGGATCTGACGGGGCTCCCCGTTGCCAATGCGTCGTTGCTTGATGAGGCGACGGCGGCTGCTGAGGCGATGGCCATGGCAGAGCGCGGTGCGAAATCAAAAGCGCGGGCATTCTTTGTCGACGAGGCCTGCCACCCCCAGACAGTGGATGTGATCCGTACGCGTGCGATCCCGCTGGGCATTGAGATCATTTCGGGGCCGATCGAGGCGCTCAAAGCCGATGAAGTCTTTGGCGCGATTTTCCAGTATCCCGGCACGCACGGTCATGTCCGCGATCTTACGGCGCACTGCGAGGCCTTGCACGCCGCAAAGGCCATTGCGGTTGTCGCGACCGATTTGCTCGCTTTGTGTCTTCTGAAAGAACCGGGCGCGATGGGGGCCGATATCGCGGTCGGCTCGTCACAGCGTTTTGGTGTGCCGATGGGGTATGGCGGGCCACATGCTGCGTTCATGTCCTGTTCGGACGGGCTCAAACGGTCGATGCCGGGGCGGATTGTCGGCGTGTCGATCGATGCGAAGGGCAACAAGGCATACCGCCTCAGCTTGCAAACGCGCGAGCAACATATCCGCCGCGAAAAGGCGACCTCCAACGTTTGCACGGCGCAGGCGTTGTTGGCGGTAATGGCATCGTTCTTTGCGGTATTCCACGGGCCGACGGGCCTGCGGGCGATTGCGGAAATGGTCCATCTGAACACCGTGCGAGTGCGCGATGCGTTGATTGCGGCCGGGGCGGATGTCGAGCCTGCGGCGTTCTTTGATACGCTCACGGTGCGGGTCGGTGTCGGGCAGCAAGGTATCATGGCGGCGGCGCGTCATCGGGGGCTAAACCTTCGCCGTGTTGGCAATGACCGCGTGGGGATTTCATGCGACGAGCTGACGGATGAGGGGATCATCACGCGCTTGTTGGATGCCTTCGGGATCACGGACGCCGCGCCGGAGCCAACAGCGCTGGGCTTCCCCGAGGAGATGTTGCGACACAGTGACTATCTGACTCACCCTGTGTTCCACATGAACCGCGCGGAGTCGGAGATGATGCGCTACATGCGGCGCTTGTCGGATCGTGATCTGGCGCTGGATCGTGCGATGATCCCGCTCGGGTCGTGCACGATGAAGCTGAACGCGGCCGCCGAAATGATGCCGATCACATGGCCTGAATTCGGCTCCCTGCATCCGTTTGCGCCCGCCAATCAAGCGGAGGGCTATCACGAGGCCATCGCGGATTTGAGCGAGAAGCTCTGTGAAATCACCGGTTATGAGGCGTTCTCGATGCAGCCCAATTCCGGCGCGCAAGGTGAATACGCGGGGCTTTTGACAATCTCGGCCTATCACCGCGCGCGCGGCGAGGAAAACCGGAAGATCTGCCTGATCCCGACCTCCGCGCATGGCACGAACCCCGCCTCCGCCCAGATGGCAGGTATGCAGGTTGTCGTTGTGAAATCCGCACCGAACGGCGATGTCGATTTGGAGGATTTCAAGGCGAAGGCAGAAGCGGCAGGCGACAATCTGGCCGCATGCATGATCACCTATCCGTCGACGCACGGGGTGTTTGAAGAAACTGTCCGTGAAATTTGCGACATTACCCATGCGCATGGGGGGCAGGTGTATCTGGACGGTGCGAATATGAACGCGCTCGTGGGTTTGGTGAAGCCCGGTGAAATTGGATCGGACGTCAGCCACCTCAACTTGCACAAAACCTTTGCGATTCCGCATGGCGGCGGCGGCCCGGGCATGGGGCCAATCGGCGTGAAGGCGCATCTGGCCCCCTATCTTCCGGGCCATCCCGAAGCGGCGGATATGATGGCAGAAGGGGCGGTATCGGCGGCGCCTTATGGATCGGCGTCGATTTTGCTGATCTCATGGGCTTATTGCTTGATGATGGGTGGCGAAGGCCTCACGCAGGCAACGCGCGTTGCAATCTTGAACGCCAACTATATCGCGGCGCGCCTCAAGGCCGATTATCCGATCCTGTTTATGGGAAATCGCGGTCGCGTCGCGCATGAATGTATCCTTGATACCCGCCCGTTTGCGGAGGTCGGTGTGAGTGTTGACGATATCGCCAAGCGCTTGATCGACAACGGCTTCCACGCCCCGACGATGTCGTGGCCGGTCTCGGGCACGCTGATGGTGGAGCCAACGGAATCGGAAACGAAAGCCGAGATTGACCGCTTCATCACTGCGATGCTTGCAATCCGCGAGGAAATTCGTGCGGTGGAGCGCGAGGAGATCAGCGCGGAGGATAGCCCGCTCAGGCGCGCGCCGCACACGGTCGAGGATCTCGTTGCGGATTGGGATCGTCCCTATACCCGCGAGCAAGGGTGTTTCCCGGCAGGGGCCTTCCGCGTTGATAAATACTGGCCGCCGGTTGGTCGCGTCGATAACGTTTACGGCGATCGCAACCTGATTTGCACCTGCCCGCCGGTGGAGAGCTACGCCGAATAACCCGCGCAGGGTCTGATCCGTCCCGCCGGAGGTGTGCAACGCCCCTCCGGCGGGCGTCATTGGCCCGTCGACGGGTTGAAGATCGACGCCCCGCGACCGATATAGGATCAGGTTGATGACGGAGGGCGCGGAATGGCCGAGGCTAAGAAATTGATTTGTCTGGAATGCGGTCAGGCAAACCGCGTGCCCGCGGACAAGCTTTCGGAAAAACCCAAATGCGGAATTTGCGGAGCGGGTTTGATCACTGGTAAAGTCGCGGTGATCGATGCGCAAACGCTGGGTAAGGCCGCGAAGGGCGATGATGTGCCGTTGCTGGTGGATTTCTGGGCGCCGTGGTGCGGACCTTGCCGCCAGATGGCGCCGCAATTCGAACAAGCTGCGCGTCAGTTCGGGGCGGATGTTCGACTGGCGAAGATCGATACGCAAGCCCATCCGAAAGTCGCGCAGACCTATCGCGTTCAGGGAATACCTGCGTTCGTGTTATTCGTGAAAGGCCGTGAAATTGCGCGCTTCGCAGGGGTTCGCCCCGCGGCGCAATTGCTGGCCGAAGTGCGGGCAAAGTTGCCCCGAACGTGATCCTGTCGCGCTAAATCACCGATTTTGACCAAGTTGTCCCCAGTTTTCTGCGCGCGGGCGAGGCCAGCGCTGCGGAAATACCTTTACACAATGACTCATTGCAGACACCATATGTGGTGAGGGTAGAGGGCAAGTTCCCCGATCCTTGTGTGGATAACAATCTTTAGCGTCCTAGCGAAGGGGCGCGACAAGGAGGGGTAAGCGATGGCATTTCACGACGGTAGCCTCCATACGGATGCGCTTCATCCCATTGATGTGGTTGAACATCTTGCCGCTGTCCACGCATGGGATTTTGATCGCGTTACCGAAGATCAGATTTCGATGGTCGTCGAGGGGCAATGGCGCAGCTATTCGATCACGCTCGCTTGGGGGGCTCAGGATGAGACGCTCCGCCTGATCTCGACCTTCGAGATGGATCCTCCTGCCGATCGGTTGCCTGCGCTCTATGATGTGATGAACCGCGCCAATGATGAGGTCTGGACGGGAGCTTTCACCTATTGGGCGGATCAGAAATTGATGGTGTGGCGCTATGGGTTGGTCTTGACGGGCGCGGAGTTCGCGACACCGGAACAAGTGGACCGCATGATCGGCGCCGCAGTCTCCGCGTCAGAGCGATTTTATCCTGCATTCCAGTTGACGACATGGGGTGGCGATACCCCCGAAGCGGCGATCAAAGTCGCCATTGCAGAGGCTTTCGGCCGCGCCTAGTCTTGTCCCCAAATCAATGGGGGACCTTATGAATTTCAACCATATTCCACAGCGTGGTCTCGTTCTTTTGGGGTGCGGCAAGATGGGGTCTGCGATGCTTGCGGGCTGGCTCAAAGGGGGTCTTCCGGCTGCGTCGGTCTATGTCATTGAACCGCATCCGTCCGATTGGTTGCGCGAGACCGGCGTGCATCTGAATGCCGATCTTCCCGAAGCGCCTGCCGTTGTGCTGATCGCGGTGAAGCCGCAGATGATGGGCGAGGCGCTGCCGGTGCTCGCGGCGATGGGTGGAGGTTCGACGTTATTTGTGACTGTCGCTGCGGGCACCACACTCACGGCCTATGCGCGGGTTCTGGGGGACGAGACGCCGATCGTGCGCGCGATGCCCAATACGCCTGCGGCAATCGGGCGGGGGATCACGGCGATCATCGGCAATGCCGCGGCGGGTCCGGCGGATCTGGATCTCGCGGAGTCGCTTTTATTGGCCGTCGGGCAGGTTGCGCGGCTGGATGACGAGGCGCAGATGGATGCCGTGACGGCGGTGTCTGGGTCTGGGCCGGCCTATGTGTTCCATTTGATCGAAGCGCTGGCGAAGGCCGGCGAGGCGGAGGGCCTGCCCGCCGATCTCGCGATGCGGTTGGCCAAGGCGACGGTCGGGGGTGCGGGGCAATTGGCCGAGGACGCAACCGACACGCCAGAGCAGTTGCGCATCAATGTAACCTCGCCCGGGGGCACAACGGCGGCGGCGCTTGAAGTCTTAATGGATGCACAAACCGGGTTTGGTCACCTGTTGGCACAGGCGGTAAAAGCCGCTGCTGATCGTGGACGGGAGTTGGGCAAGTGATTGATTATGAAGACTTCGCCAAAGTCGACATCCGTGTGGGCAAGATCACCCGTGCGGAGCCCTTCCCCGAGGCGCGCAAGCCTGCGATTAAACTTTGGGTCGATTTTGGTCCCGAGATCGGAGAGCGTAAAAGCTCGGCGCAGATCACAAAGCATTACACGCCCGAGGGGCTGATCGGCCGGCGGGTGCTTGGCGTTGTGAACTTCCCGCCGCGCCAGATCGGGCCTGTGCGTTCGGAGGTGCTGATCCTCGGTGTGCCCGATGCGGAGGGCGAAGTGGTCTTGCTTGGCCCTGATTCTGCGGTGGAGGGTGTGCCGCTGGGCGCGCGGATGTTCTGATTCTCCGGGTGGTCAAATAATGATCGAAGTGTTTAATACTTAAGCAGACAATCCTTGCGCACGCGCCGCCTCCAATTCCCCGCGTCCCCGATCTTGCACAGGGCGGGTGGGCGGATTTTAGTAGGCGCGAAGGAGCTATCATGCTGGACCGTCACCCCTTTTCGAACCCTGCATCGCGAATGCAGCGCGCGCGCGGAGAGGCGTTTGTCGGCTTGGTCTCTGACGCGGGGCGCATGCGGCTCACCGATCTGCGTCAGGCGGGGTCTGCGAAGGCGATGCTGCCGCGCGTCGGCACGCTGCCCGAGGTTGTTTTTCTGAACACGTCGGGCGGTTTGACGGGGGGCGACGAGATGTCATTCGCGCTGCACCTTGGTGCGGGCGGGCGGGCGGTTGCGACCACGCAAACGGCGGAACGAGCCTATCGCGCCTCCGAAGGGGCGCCGCCCGCGATTATGAATGTGCATCACAAAGTAGGCGCGGGGGCTTGGCTCGATTGGTTGCCGCAAGAGACGATCCTTTACGAGGCAAGCTCCCTCGCGCGCCACACGATCATTGATCTGGAGGAGGGCGCAGGGTGCATGTTGGTGGAGACTGTCGTCCTTGGCCGCGCGGCGATGGGCGAGACATTGGAAACTCTGACCTTCTCCGATCGCCGGGAGGTGCGCCGCAAAGGCAAACCGGTTTTGATTGAGCCACTGCATCTCGACACCGCGCGTTTGATGCGCAAAACGCCCGCGATGATCCCCGCGCGGGCTTTCGCGACCTTGGCGATTGTCGGGCAGGGGGCGGAAGATGCTGCGGATAGGGCGCGCTCGGCGCTCACGGTTGAGGGCGTAACGGCGGCCGTCAGCGGTTTCGACGGGAAGTGTATTGTTCGGATGATGGCTGCGGATGGCTGGCCATTACGGCGGCAAATCCTCGCATTGATGGGCGTTTTGCGCCGCGATCCAATGCCGCGCGTCTGGCAAATCTGAAAGGGAGACGAATGAACCTAACTCCGCGTGAGAAAGACAAGATGATGATTTCGCTCGCCGCGATTGTGGCGCGCGGGCGGCGTGAGCGGGGGGTGTTACTCAATCACCCCGAGGCAATCGCGCTGATCTCTGACTTTGTCATCGAAGGCGCCCGCGAGGGGCGTAGCGTGGCCGATCTGATGGAGGCCGGGGCGCATGTCGTGGCAGCGTCTGATTGCATGGAGGGGATCGCATCGATGATCCCGTCGATTCAGGTTGAAGCCACATTCAAGGACGGCACCAAGCTGGTGACCGTTCATCATCCGATCCGATAACGGGAGAGACGTATGAAAGCCTTTATCTTTAGTGCGGCAACTGCGGCGCCTGCAGCGGCCTTCGCCCATGCCGATCATTCGCATCAGCCTTTGACGATGTGGCACGCGCTGACGCAGCCTGATCACGCGGCGATGATTGCGGTCGGCTTGCTGGCATTGGGGGCGGTGATTTTCAAATCCCGCCAGTCGCGCCGTGACGCCGCACGAAGCCAGAGCCGCGACAAGCTTAGTCATGGGGCGGTCAGCTGCGGGCCCGTAAAATGAGCGCGGGTGTCGCGGCCTCCTCAACGGGCATGGTTCCTGGTGAGGTTTTCCCCGTGGAGGGGGAGATCGAGTTGAATGCCGGCGCCGAGGTCACGGTGTTGGAAGTCGCCAATACCGGTGATCGCCCTGTGCAAGTCGGCTCGCATTACCATTTCGCGGAGACCAATGGCGGACTTTCATTCGATCGCGAAGCCGCGCGCGGCAAGCGTTTGGACATCGCCGCAGGGACTGCCGTAAGATTCGAGCCCGGGCAAACTCGTGAAGTGCGTTTGATCCCTTTATCTGGTAAACGGGAAGTCTACGGATTTAATCAAGCGGTGATGGGGCAACTCTGATCCGCTCGCGCGAGGTCTAGAGATGAAACATCTGTTTGCCCCTTGGTACTTGGGCGTTGAAATGGTGCAGATGGCGGCCGAGGCGCAAGCCGTGATCGCCATGCGCACCGCTGGAATGATGGGGTTTTGGGCAACCAAACCCTCTGAAATGGATCGGATGGTGGCCGAAAAGACCACCGCCGCGATGGATTCCATGCAGGCCGCTCAGCGTGCTGCCCTAGCAGGAAAGTCACCTGCGGACGTCATGCGAGCGGGGTTGAAGCCGATTGGCCGCAAAACGGCCGCGAATGCCAAGAGACTTGGCAATCTTGGGCCCAGCGTGCCCAAGCCGAAATAGCAAAGCGGGCAGGCCCCGCACCGACAGGAGTTTGTGATGCCCGCCCTGATTTCCCGCGCGACCTATGCCGATATGTTTGGCCCGACGACCGGCGACAAGGTTCGTCTGGCCGATACTGATCTGATCATCGAGGTGGAGCGCGATCTGACCACCTACGGCGAGGAGGTCAAATTCGGCGGTGGCAAGGTGATCCGCGACGGGATGGGCCAGAGCCAGATCACCCGCGCCGGCGGGGCGATGGATACGGTGATTACCAACGCGCTGATCGTCGATCACACGGGGATTTATAAGGCGGATGTCGGCCTTCGCGACGGGCTGATCCATGCGATTGGCAAAGCGGGCAACCCCGATACACAACCGGGCGTGACCATCATCATCGGCCCCGGCACCGAGATTATCGCGGGCGAGGGTAAGATTTTGACGGCGGGGGGGATGGACGCGCATATCCATTTCATCTGCCCGCAACAGGTTGAAGACGCGCTATTTTCCGGCATCACCACGATGCTCGGCGGCGGCACTGGCCCCGCGCATGGCACATTGGCGACCACCTGCACACCGGGGCCTTGGCATCTGGGGCGGATGATGCAGGCGGCAGATGCTTTGCCGATGAATCTGGCGTTCGCGGGCAAGGGCAATGCCTCGCTGCCTGCCGCGTTGGAGGAACAGGTGCGGGCGGGCGCGTCTTGTCTCAAATTGCACGAAGATTGGGGCACGACACCCGCCGCGATTGATTGCTGCCTTGGTGTGGCCGAGGACATGGATGTGCAGGTGATGATCCACACCGATACGCTGAACGAGAGCGGATTTGTGGAAAATACCCTTGCGGCGATCAAGGGCCGGACGATCCACGCGTTCCATACCGAAGGCGCGGGCGGCGGTCATGCCCCTGATATCATTAAGGTTGTGGCCGAACAAAACGTCATCCCGTCCTCCACCAACCCGACGCGCCCCTATACCCAAAACACCGTGGAAGAGCATCTCGATATGCTCATGGTGTGTCACCACCTTGATCGCCGTGTGCCCGAAGATGTGAGCTTCGCCGAGAGCCGGATCCGCAAGGAAACCATTGCGGCGGAGGATATCTTGCACGATATCGGGGCGTTCTCGGTGATTTCGTCCGACAGTCAGGCGATGGGCCGCGTGGGCGAGGTGATCATTCGCACATGGCAAACCGCCGATAAGATGAAGAAACAGCGTGGGCGTTTGGCGGGCGAGATTGGCGCCAATGACAATATGCGCGTGCGCCGCTACATCGCGAAATATACGATCAACCCCGCGATCACGCATGGGATTTCGCAGCATATCGGCTCGGTCGAGGTGGGAAAACGAGCGGATTTGGTGCTTTGGAATCCTGCCTTCTTCGCTGCGAAGCCCGAGATGGTTTTGATGGGCGGAATGATCGTTGCTGCGCAGATGGGGGATCCGAACGGATCTATCCCCGCGCAGCCGTTCTACATGCGCCCGATGTTCGGCACGCTCGGCGGGGCGCTGTCGCGTTCTGCCGTGACATTTGTCTCTCAGGCGGCTCAGGAGGACGGGCTGCGCGATCGATTGGGGCTGGCGAAAGAGACGCTCGCGGTTCGAAACACGCGCGGTATTGGTAAATCCGACATGATCCACAATTCAGCCACGCCGAAGATTGAAGTACATCCGGAAACTTATGAGGTGCGTGCGGATGGCGAGCTGTTGATCTGTGAGCCTGCCGAAGAACTGCCTCTTGCTCAGCGATACTTCCTGTATTGAAGGCAGATCGCAGTGACGCCGTATCTCATTCCCTTCCGAGGTCGGGCGCGCTTATTCCTGTGTCAGGCGCTCCCATCGCGCAAGCGCGGTCTTGATGGCTTGGCCAGCGGGATCGAGGCACGGCGGTATCGTGACGGAGGCAGGGGTTGCCGGAAGCGCGCTTTCACGCGCTTCCGTCCGCATTGTCAGCAGGTTAGGGGTGTCACGGCCGTTAGAGGATTGGGCGTTTTGCACCAACACCTCGCCGTGACGATACTGCGCCAAATCAGGCGGGCACTTTGTCCCGACATTCTCATTCAGACGAAATTCTTCCGTCTGCGATATGGGCCCGCTCGCCAAGCTCAACGCGTTTTGATCGCGAAGAGCGCAGTTGCGGCGCGGGTGGCACAGGTCTTGCATTGCGGGTTTCCTTCTCGGATCACCGTTTCGAGACATTCTGTCTACATGCTCAATCTGACGTTAAATGCTTAACGAATCCTTTCACGAACCCTCGAAGGAAAGAAAAATCCATGACCTCAACACCCGTGTCACATCAGCTCGTTCCAGCCGCAAGTTTCACGGCCGCCGATACGGTGTCCTTGGGATATGACGCACGTATTTTGCGCCGCAAACGGCTTGTCTCCGAAGGGGGGATAGCGTTTCTGGTTTCGCTCGCTGAAGTCACGGGATTGCAGGGCGGAGAAGGGTTCGTTCTGGACGACGGGCGCGTGATTGAGGTCGTACCGGCAACGGAAGACGTCTTGGTGATCCGCGGTGATTTGCCAAAACTCGCGTGGCATATCGGGAATCGGCATACGCCTTGTCAGATTGAGTCTGATCGCCTGACGATTCGCCCTGATCATGTGTTGGAGGCGATGCTGGCACAGCTTGGGGCTGATGTGACGCGGACGACCGCGCCTTTCACGCCCGAAGGCGGGGCCTATGGTTTGGGCCGGACGATGGGGCATTCCCACGGGGACGAGGCGCATAGCGCCGATTATCACGGCGCGAACGATCATGGCCATTCGCACGAACATGACCACAGCCACGCGCATAGTCATGTTCATAGTCATAGCCACGCGCACAGCCATGGCCATAGCCATGATCACGACCTTTCCGGCCACACGCATGCCCACGCCGTTAAAGACCCCTCGCATGGCTGATGCAACGCTCGGTCTTCTCAGCCTCGTGCAGTGGCTTTCTCCCGCGTTTCCGACCGGTGGCTATGCGTATTCGCACGGGCTGGAATGGGCAGTGTCTCAGGGCGACGTGCATGATGCGCAAACGGTCGAAGGCTGGCTGGCAGATGTGTTGGAGCATGGCGCGGCTTGGGGCGATGCCGTTATCCTCGCGTGTGTTTTGCGCGGCGCGGATCCGGAGGCTTTGTCGGATACCGTGTATGCAATGGCCGGATCGAAAGAGCGGCTGCGCGAGACTTGTGAACAAGGCGCGGCTTTTGCTTTGGCCGCGCACGCGATTGGCGTCGCGCAAGGGCGCGCCTATCCCTTGCCGATCGCAGTTGGCTTGGCCGCTGTCGGGTTGGATCTGCCGCCCGAACACGTCATTGCGACTTATCTCCACAGCTTCGCGTCCAATCTTACCTCCGCTGCCGTGCGCTTTGTGCCTTTGGGGCAAAACGCGGGGCAGGGCGTGCTACGCGGGTTGCATCCGTTGATCCACCGTTTGGCCGTGCGTGCAACGCAATCCACCCCCGATGATATTACCACAGCGGCCTTTGGCGCGGAAATCGCCGCCATGGCCCACGAGACACAAACCGTCAGGATCTTTAAAACATGAGCACCCCTTCGCATGTCGGCCCCCTTCGCATTGGTATCGGCGGCCCCGTTGGCGCCGGAAAAACCACGTTAACGGAGCAGCTTTGCCGCGCGCTTGCGCAGCGTTGCTCGATGGCGGTGGTGACGAATGATATCTACACGCGCGAGGATGCAGAGGCGCTGATGCGTGCGCAGGTCTTGCCGGCGGACCGGATTCGGGGTGTCGAGACGGGGGGGTGTCCGCATACTGCTATTCGCGAAGATGCGTCGATAAACCTTGCGGCAATCCGTGATTTGACTGTGGCCTTTCCCGAACTCGATCTGGTGTTGATTGAATCGGGCGGGGACAATCTCGCGGCGACATTCTCGCCCGAGCTGGCGGATCTGTCGATCTATGTGATCGATACGGCAGCGGGGCAAGATATCCCGCGTAAGCGCGGGCCCGGCGTGACGCGATCGGATCTGTTGGTGGTGAATAAGACGGATCTCGCCCCTTATGTGGGTGTGGATCCAGTCTTGCTGCAGGCGGATACCGCCGCGGCGCGCGGCGCGCGGCCATACGTGATGGCGCAGCTTAAATCAGGCGTCGGCGTCGCGGAGATCGTGGCGTTTTTGGAAACTGACGGTGGTTTGGCGCTGCGCCCTGTCGTGTCGGAGAGTGCGTGAGCACCTGCGCTGGGTGGCTATCGAATCATCTGGGCTACCAGTTTTCGTCTATTTTTTAATCAATTAGGCCGCCTGTCGCACAAATATGTGACACGGCGGCCCGCCGTACCCTCTCGCGCCCGACGGCAACGCGGCGACACTTGCCGCAATCACATCCTCGCGATTTGATCTGAGCGCGGGGAGGCAACATCCCCGATACATAATCCATCCCTGCGCCGAGCGAGGCCACGCCTCCCGCAGCAGGGCATCACAACAGGGAGCCGCCCGATGCCGCGCTTTTGCGCGCTCGTTTCTTGCGGCCCATTTTTTGAGGGACAAAGATGACTTCTATCAAAACCCTGATGCTTGGCACCGGCCTTGCCACGCTTCTCGCCTCGACCGCTTACGCACAAGACGAGACAATCAAGGTCGGCGTTCTCCATTCGCTGTCGGGGACGATGGCGATTTCCGAGACCACGTTGAAAGATACGGTGGTGATGCTCGTCGAGGAACAAAACAAAAAGGGCGGCTTGCTGGGCAAGCAGCTCGAGGCGGTTGTTGTCGACCCCGCGTCGGACTGGCCCTTGTTCGCGGAAAAAGCACGCGAGCTTTTGACCGTAAACGAGGTCGATGTGATTTTCGGCGGTTGGACTTCTGTATCGCGTAAGTCGGTTTTGCCGGTGATCGAAGAACTCAACGGCCTGATGTTCTACCCCGTGCAATACGAGGGCGAGGAGAGCTCGAAAAACGTATTCTACACCGGCGCTGCGCCCAATCAGCAAGCAATCCCCGCCGTTGATTACTTCCTCGACGAGCTTGGCGTGGAGAAGTTTGCGCTGCTCGGCACAGATTATGTCTACCCACGCACCACCAATAATATCTTGGAGGCCTACCTCGGGTCCAAAGGGATCGCGGCGGATGATATCTTCGTCAACTACACCCCGTTCGGGCATTCCGACTGGTCGAAGATCGTCGCGGATGTAAAGGCGCTGGGCGCGGATGGCAAAAAGGTCGGTGTGATCTCTACGATCAACGGTGATGCGAATGTGGGCTTCTACAAAGAACTCGCAGCGGCCGGCATTTCGGCAGATGACATCCCCGTTGTCGCGTTCTCGGTGGGCGAGGAAGAACTCTCCGGCCTCGATACTTCGAACCTCGTTGGCCATTTGGCGGCATGGAACTACTTCCAATCGGCTGAAAGCCCGGTGAATGACGAATTCGTCGCGGCGTGGAAGGCGAAAATGGGCGAAGAGCGTGTGACCAACGATCCGATGGAGGCCACCTATATCGGCTTCAATATGTGGGTATCGGCCGTGACCGAGGCGGGCACGACGGATGTCGACACCGTGGAAAAGGCGATGATCGGGCAGACCTTCCCGAACCTCACCGGCACCGAAGCTGAAATGTTGCCGAACCACCATTTGACCAAGCCAGTCCTCATCGGTGAGATTCAGGCTGACGGGCAGTTCGACATCATCTCGCAAACCGAGCCTGTTGCAGGCGATGCGTGGACGGACTTCCTGCCGGAATCTGCCGTGCTGGAATCCGATTGGAAAGATCTTGGTTGCGGTATGTACAACACCGAAACCAAGACCTGCGTTCAGTTGAAATCCAACTACTAAGCAACGCCGCGAGGCGGGGCGGGCAGGCTGCTCGTCCCGCTTTCTCCAATCTTGGGACATCTCATGAGAACGATCCTCTTTGCGCTGACGGCGGCTCTCTGCCTCGGAACACTGCCGCTCGCGGCTCAAACAACAGCACCGAATGCGCCTGATACCGCGCAAGTGGCGACGCCCGCGCTCTCACCTCTCGGTCAGGTCATCGCGCAGAATGCTGATGCGATCAAAAAGCCATCGCGCCAGACGATCGCCCCTGTAATCGCCGCGATTGGCGCGGCCGGGCCGCGCGCGCCGATTGTTTTGCAGGCATGGGCCGATCGCGCCTTGGGTGTCGATGCGACTGGCGCGATCGTTCTGTTGGAAACAACGCAAGACGGCTACGCCCTGACGGATCCGGCGACGGGTGCTGTGATTGGGGCTGCGAAGACATCCGAGATCAAGGAGATTAAACCGAACTCCGGTGTGCGCGGGCTGATCGCATCAGCTCTCGTGGAATTTCAGTTACAAGATCCCGATCCCAAACTGCGTCAGGCGGCGCTGACATCGCTTGCCCGCGACGGCGCTTCCGAACATCTGACGCCGCTACGCGCATCGATCGAGACGGAGGATGATCCTGCTCTGCTCGCGCAGAAAACAAGACTTGAGCGGCTGTTGACCATCCGGTTCGATCCCGATCCGGCGGAGCGGATCGCCGCGATTGACGGGTTCGGGGCTGACCTTGGTCTTGATCTGCGCGGCGCGCTCAACCCGCTCACAGTGACCACGCGCAAGGCATTTGAGGGAGAGCCGAGTGGGTCGATCAAAAGCGAATTGCGCTTGGGTCGCGGGCTGACTGAGACCGAGGCCTACGATTTGCTCGTCGCGCAAGATCTCGCGCCCGCGCGGCTCACGCGTCCTGCATTGATCGCCGCGTTGGAGGCCAATATCGTGGAGGGCACAGTGGGGGGCGTCGCGGTTGCCGATCTCGATACAGCCAGCGCGCGCGACACCGCCTACACCGCATTGGAAACCAGTGGCCTCGTCCCTGTTGCCGCCACCGATGACGAGGTGAGCGCCGCAACACGCGCCTTCCGCTACGCCGAGTTATACGCCGAGCCTGATCAGGAGGTTGCCGAGGCGGCCGAACGTGCGCTCACCAAGATCGCGACAAAAGTCGGCGCGATGCAGGCGGTGGATTTGAGCCTCGACGCCCTCTCTCTCGCATCGATCTACTTTCTCGCGGCAATCGGCCTGGCGATCACATTTGGCGTGATGGGCGTCATCAATATGGCGCATGGAGAATTCATCACGATGGGCGCGTACACCGGTTATGTGATCCAATTGTTCGTGCCCGATTACACGCTCGCCATCCTCATCGCGCTGCCTGTCGCTTTCGCGATCACCTTCGCGGCAGGGGTCGGGATGGAGCGCCTCGTGATCCGCCATCTCTACAAACGTCCGTTGGAAACACTGCTCGCGACCTTCGGCATCTCAATTGCCTTGCAACAATTATTCAAAAATATCTTTGGCACACAGGCCCGGCCCCTTACGTCGCCTGCATGGCTTGATGGGGCGCTTTCGTTCAACGATGTTGTTTCGATCAGCTATATCCGGATCGCAATTTTCATCCTCGCCCTGCTATTCCTCGCCCTGTTCCTGTTCATTATGAAACGCACGCGGCTTGGCCTCGAAGTGCGCGCCGTGACACAAAACCCGAGTATGGCCGCGTCGATGGGGATTAACCCCGACCGGATCAATATGCTGACCTTCGGTCTCGGATCGGGGATCGCAGGGGTGGCAGGCGTTGCCATTGGTCTTTTTGCCAAAGTCACATCCGAACTCGGCTCGGATTATATCGTGCAAAGTTTCATGACGGTTGTGGTCGGCGGGGTCGGCAATATCTGGGGGACACTGGCGGGGGCGACGCTGATCGGCTTCTTGCAAAAGGGCATCGAGTTCCTCAACCCGTCCAACACTTTGGCCGCCCAGACGTATATGATCATCTTCATCATTGTCTTTATCCAGTTCCGCCCCCGAGGGATCATCGCCCTCAAAGGCCGCGCGGCGGGGGATTGATCATGCAAGCATCTGGTTACAATACCTATTTTATAGGCGCGGCGCGTTTGAATAAGCCGTCATGGGGGGGAAACCTGCCCGCTGCCCGTGCCATTCCCGACGCCGCTGGAGGTGCAAAATGAGACAGAGCTTCCTCACCCGCCATCCATCGACCCTCGTGTTCATTGCCTGCTTGGCGGTCTTCACCTTGGTTATCACACTCTTGTCCAATGCTTATGGCGCGGATGTGATCTCGACCTCGATGGTCAAGACGCTCGGTAAAACGCTCTGCTTATGTCTGATCGCGCTCGCGATGGATTTGGTGTGGGGCTACGCGGGCATTCTCTCGCTCGGCCATTTCGCCTTCTTCGGCCTCGGCGGATATATGATCGGTATGTGGCTGATGTTCGCGCGCACGCGTGACATCGTCATCGCGTCCGCCGCCAGCCCCTTGCCCATGACGCCGCAGGAATTATCCGACGCCATCGCGAGCCAGATTTTTGGCGTGGTGGGAACGTCTGAACTTCCCGCGATTTGGGGCCTTGCAGGTTCCCTGCCTGCACAGCTTGCGCTGGTCGTTCTAGTTCCCGGCGTGCTTGCGCTGATCTTTGGGTGGCTGGCCTTTCGGTCGCGCGTCACGGGCGTTTACCTGTCCATTCTCACCCAGGCGATGACCCTCGCATTAGCCCTCTATTTGTTCCAAAACGATAGCGGCCTGCGCGGCAACAACGGATTGTCCGGCCTTCAAAATATCCCCGGCTCGACCGCCTCGCAAGATCAACTGTCGGTTTGGTTCCTGTGGGGGTCGGCTCTCGCGCTCGGGATTGGCTATACCCTTTGCGCGTGGGCAGTGTCGGGCAAATTCGGGTCAGTCATTCGCGGTATCCGCGATGACGAGGCCCGCGTGCGGTTCCTTGGCTACTCTGTTGAGAGCTATAAGCTGTTTATCTTCACGCTCACGGCGGTGATCGCCGCCATCGCGGGCGCGCTTTATTATCCGCAGGCGGGCATTATCAACCCTGCCGAAATGGCGCCGATCGCGTCGATTTATCTCGCGGTTTGGGTGGCGATCGGGGGGCGTGGTCGTCTGTACGGGGCGGTGATCGGGGCGGCGTTTGTCTCGTTGGTCTCGACATGGTTCACCGGCGGTCGCGCGCCGGATATTCCGCTTGGGTTTTACACGGTCAAATGGGTCGATTGGTGGCAAATTCTGCTCGGACTGTCGTTTGTTCTTGTGACCCTATTTGCGCCCAAGGGGATCGGCGGCTTGTTTGATCTGCTCGGCGGATTGCGCGCGCCCAAGCGCGGTGGGACGCCGATGGGCCCCTCTGACGGATCGTTCCAAGAACAGGAGGCAACACGATGAGCCAACTCTTGGAAGTCTCCGGCATCTCCGTCACGTTTGACGGGTTTCGCGCGATCAACAATCTGAGCTTCTCAATCGGCGCGGCCGAACTCCGCGCCATTATCGGGCCCAATGGCGCGGGCAAGACGACTTTTATGGATATCGTGACCGGAAAGACCAAGCCCGATGCAGGCAGCGTGATTTGGGGCGAGAAATCGGTGAATCTCCTCAAACTCAGCGAGGCAAAAATTGCGCGCGCTGGGGTGGGGCGAAAGTTCCAACGCCCGACCGTGTTTGAGGATCAATCGGTTGAAGATAATCTGATGCTGGCGCTGAAGGCTGACCGCGCGCCGTGGAAGGTTTTGTTCTGGAAGCCGACTGAGGCTGACCGTGCGCGCGTCGTTGAAATCGCGGCGGAGGTGGGCTTGGAGGATGCGCTGGCACGAAAATCAGGCGAGCTATCCCACGGTCAAAAACAATGGTTGGAAATCGCGATGTTGCTCGCGCAAGAGCCGCGCCTTCTCCTCGTGGATGAACCCGCCGCCGGCATGACATTGGCCGAGCGCGAGCAGACAACTGCGATGCTCGTTCGATTGGCCAAGACCCGCGCAGTCGTCGTGGTGGAGCATGATATGGAATTTGTGCGGCGGCTGGAATGCAAGGTCACGGTGCTGCACGAAGGGTCTGTTCTGGCGGAAGGGTCGTTGGATTTTGTGACGGCCAACCAACAAGTTATTGATGTCTATTTGGGGCGATAAGATGCTGGAAACCAAAGATCTCACGCTCCATTATGGCGGCAGCCAGATCCTCCACGGGATCGACCTTGAGGCAAAGGCGGGCGAGGTGACCTGCGTCATGGGCACGAACGGTGTGGGGAAAACCTCGCTGTTCAAAGCGCTTGCGGGCACACATGCGCGCTCGGGGGGTGAAATTTCGATCGATGGTGAGACGATCGGCAAGTTACGCCCGCAAGATATTGCCAAACGCGGTGTCGGTTACGTGCCGCAGGGGCGCATGGTTTTTCCGCTGCTCACAGTGACGGAAAATCTCGAGACGGGATTTTCGATTTTGCCGCGCGGTGAGCGGTTCATTCCTGACGAGATTTACGACCTGTTCCCCGTTCTTAAAGATATGGCGCACAGGCGTGGCGGCGATCTATCTGGCGGGCAACAACAGCAACTCGCCATCGCGCGGGCAATGATTATGAAGCCGAAAATTCTGCTGCTGGATGAGCCGACAGAGGGTATCCAGCCCAATATCATCCAGCAAATCGGCCGCGTTATCAAATACCTGCGCGATGAGAAGGGCATGGCCGTCATTCTTGTTGAGCAATATTTCGATTTCGCTTTCGATCTCGGGGATCGCTTTTACGTGCTCAAACGCGGCGCGGTTGCGATGTCGGGCAGCAAAGCCGAACTGGGCGAGGCGCGGCTGCGCGCGACCGTATCGGTTTAGCGGCCCATCGCCGCGCGCCAATGCCGGCGACAGAGCGACACGTAGCGGTCATTCCCGCCGATTTCGACTTGCGCCCCGTCGTGGATCACTGTGCCGTCTTCGGCTTTGCGCACCACCATTGTCGCCTTCTTGCCGCAGTGACAGATCGTGCGGACTTCGCGCATTTCATCTGCGAGGGCGAGCAATGCAGCAGAGCCGGGAAAGAGATTCCCCTGAAAATCAACGCGCAAGCCATAGCACATCGCAGGCAGGTTGAGATCATCCACGATCCGCGCGAGTTGCCAGACCTGATCGGGCGTCAAGAACTGCGCCTCGTCCAAAAAGAGACAATCGAGCGGCCCGAGGTTCAAGCGGGCCTCGACCATCTCGAACAAATTGGTTTGCTGATCGTAAAGATCGGCCTGCGCGCCAATGCCGATACGGCTTGCGATGCGGCCTTCGCCTGCCCGTGTGTCAAGCCGGGCCGTTAGCAGATAGCTGCACATCCCGCGTTCGCTATAGTTATGCGCGGCCTGAAGCAGCATCGTGCTTTTGCCCGCATTCATCGTCGAATAATTGAAATACAGCTTTGCCATGCGCGTGGTTAGCCCGCGTGGAGCGGATTCGGCAAGGCGCTTTGCAGCCAGCCTTTAAAATCCATCAGATCGCAATTGCCGCCCCCATTCGGGTGAGGAAACCGGCTGTGCGTCCCGTCCTCCTCCTGACGGCTGGCTTTTTATGCCTGACGCCGACCCGTCCAAGGCCCGCCGATGCGCTTCTGGCGGTTCAGTTTAACGAAAAAAGGCGTCCCGAACGGGACGCCTTTGGGGATCATTTATGTGAGATCAAACCGATTGTTTGCTCTTGGGCGCGCGCGAGGGACGCCGCGGCGGGCGTGCGCCACCTTCTGCGCCTTTGGCCTTCTTGGACGCGACCGCAGATTGCGGACGGCCAGCCGACTTGCCGCGCGGCTTCGCCGCCGGATTGTCACCCGGGCGCGGGCCGCGTGGACCGCGGTTTCCACCATTAGGACGTTTGAAGCCCTCAGGGGCCTCCATATGCACTTCGCCACCGATCACCGGAATCGATTTCTTCATTGCTTTCTCAATGGACCGCAAATCGGCCATCTCGAGCGGCGCACAAAAAGCGATTGCGCGACCGTTGCGACCCGCGCGAGCTGTCCGGCCAATGCGGTGTACATAGTTCTCGGGCACGTTGGGCAGGTCATAGTTATAGACATGCGCGACCTCTGGGATGTCGAGCCCACGGGCCGCAACATCTGTCGCAACCAAGATTTCGACCTCGCCGGCGCGGAACTGCGCCAAGGCGCGCTCGCGTTGGTTCTGGGATTTATTGCCGTGGATCGCCACGACCGAGAAGCCCCATTTTTCCAACAGTTTCGCCAGCTTGTCCGACCCGTGCTTGGTGCGGTTGAATACCACAGCGAGCTCTTTGGGGTGCTTGGCGATATATTCCGCCAACAGCGCAGCCTTGTCGCCTTGCGTCGTGAAATGCACGCCTTGCTCGATCTTCTCGGCGGCTTGGCCTGGAGGGGCAACTTGCACCTTGACCGGATTGGTTAGGTAGGTTGCGGCAAGTTCTTCCATCTGCTTGGGCATCGTTGCCGAAAACAGCAGCGTCTGACGCTCCTCAGGAATGAGGCGCGCAATTTTGCGCAGCGCGTGAATGAACCCGATGTCGAGCATCTGGTCAGCCTCGTCGAGGACGAGATATTTGGTTTCCGACAAGATCAATGCGCGGCGTTCCAGCAGATCAAGCAAACGGCCCGGTGTCGCGATCAGAACGTCGACGCCTTTCGAGAGCTTTTCGGTTTGCACATTGATCGATGCGCCGCCCACAACGCGGAAGATCCGCACCGGTGCGCCGGCTGAGAATGCTGCGAGATTGTCATAGATCTGCGTCGCGAGTTCACGCGTCGGCGCAAGAATCAAAGCGCGGACGGTTTTGGGCGCAGGGCGTTTGCCGTAAGCAAGGATCTGCGTGATCATCGGCAGGCCAAACGCGGCGGTTTTACCTGTGCCGGTCTGCGCGAGGCCAAGAATGTCGCGGCCTTCCATGCAGGGCGGGATGCCTTGCGCTTGGATCGGTGTTGGCGTTGTCAGGCCCATGCCCGTGAGGTTTTTCACCACGAGCGGCGAAAGGCCGAGGTTTTCAAAGTTATCCATGTGATATTCCAGATTGGCCCCAAGGGAAGGTGGAGGCCGAAAACAAAAAGCACGCAAGGCGCGCGCGATTTCGCGGCAGCCATGCGAGGCGCCAGAGCGGCGCGGACGGGCGGGGCGCAGAAGGATCGAAGATCCGAGCTGCCGGCCCCCCGCGTGAAGTGGGCCATTCCCAGTCCGTGCGCGGCCATTCACCAAAAGTGAGGTCGTCTCGCGCGGCTGCTCACGCGGCAGCGGACATCGGGTGCGCCCCCAATGACGTAAAAATGGAGATAAGTCAAGAGAATTGCCGCGGCGCGGCGCAGGGCACCCGCGCAAGAGGCGTAACCCTGCGCCGACCTACGTCGCGAGGGCAGGCCGATCAGCCGCGATCCGCGCTGTCCATCCAGATCGTAATCGGTCCGTCATTCGTCAGGGTGACCGCCATATCGGCCCCGAACTCACCGGTCTCGACCTTGATCCCGAGCGTGCCGAGGGCGCTTGCGAAATGCTCATACAGCGTGCGCCCGATGTCTGGCGCTGCGGCGCTCGAAAAACCGGGGCGGTTGCCGCGCGAGGTATCGGCAGCCAGCGTAAACTGGCTCACGACAAGCGCGCTGCCGCCCGTATCAAGGATCGACCGGTTCATCTTGCCCGCATCATCTTGGAACACCCGCAGCTTCGAGACCCGCGCGGCCAGCTTGTCGGCATCGCTTTGCGTATCGCCCGCCATCGCGCAGACGAGGATCAAAAAGCCGTGGCCGCATTGGCCGATCAGCTTTCCGTCAACCTCGACCTTCGCGCCGGTGGTGCGTTGCAACAGCGCCCGCATCAGGCGAGTTCTTCCGCCCAAGGCGGGTTCGCGCCCGCGCGGGAGACTGTGATCGCGGCCGCAGAGGCGCCCAAGGTTAGCGCGGACCGGATCAGCGTCTCATCCGCTGCGGAGACGCCCGCTTTGGAGAGCGCATCGGCGCGATCAAACGCGGCAAGGATACCCGCGTTGAATGTATCCCCTGCGCCAACTGTATCGACGACTTCGACACGGCGCGACGGCTCGAAATAGCTCGCGTCCTTTGAGAAGCAATGGGCGCCTGTCGCGCCTTCGGTGATGAACACGAGCGTGGTGCCGCGTTCGATCAGGCCGTGCGCGAGGGCCGCAATATCGCCTTCGCCTTCCAGCCAGATGAGATCCTCGTCAGAGAGCTTCACGATATCGGCCGCGGCCATCATCCGGTTCAAGCGCGCGCGGTAGCGCGGCTCGTCGGTGATGAAGCTCGGGCGGATATTGGGATCGATCATCACCAGCTTGCCGTCCCCCGAGGCGCGAAGCGCCAAGGCTTCGTAGGCCGCGCCGCATGGCTCGACCGGCAAGGAAATTCCGCCAAAGAACAAGGCATCCAGATCGTCCAGAGATTGTGGCAGATCATCCTCCGTCAAAAGACGCCCTGCAGTATTCTCATCGTAGAAGGCGTAGCTGGCATGCCCGTTCGAGAGGGTCACGAAAGCCAATGTCGTCGGACGGTCAGCGCGGGCGGCGCGCGCAACATCGACCTTGGACGCAGAGAGCGACTTTATCAGTTGCTTGCCAAATAGATCTGTCGAGAGACCCGAGAAGAACCCCGTCGGCGCGCCCAGCCTTCCCAAAGCAATCGCGGTATTGAACACCGCGCCGCCCGAATACGGCGAAAACGCGGTTTCGCCCAGCGTGGTTTCACGCGGCAGCATGTCAATCAGGGCTTCTCCACAGCACAGGATCATCGGGTCTCTCCTCCAAAACGCAGGCACCTAAGGGCCGTTGGCGACACCATTACACGCGCGTCGTGATATTTATCAAGTGAAATGACATATCGACGGCGACACTTCGCGCAAGGCCGTTCCAACAGGCCCTACGGAGCTTTCTGTCCAAAATAAGCGATCACGGCGGCAAGGCAAAGCGCCGCGACAACCGCGAAACCGATTTTCCATGCGGAATAGGGGCGCTCGCCCTGAACGCGGCCGGTTTGTGCGTTCACGACGAAGCGGAAAGCGCGGCCTCTGTAACGATAGGCTGCGGTCCAGATCGGCAGCAGGATGTGTTTGAAGGTCTCATCCGAATACCGGGTATCAACACGTGCCACGCGCTGCTCGTCGCCGCCGATATCGCGCCGGACATCGGTCTCGATCACGCGCGCCATATCGGCCTTTGCCAGATGATGCCCCTCGCGCAGCTCGACCGTGTAGCCTTCCGCCTCGAACCCGGCGAGGTAATCCCGCGTGTAGGGCTGTAACGCAGAAAGATCCCAAGGCCGCAGACCGTCGATATTTTGCGCCGGCAGAGACCGCGCGGCATAGACCAACACATCGTCAAATGCGCGCGCCACTCGGCCGCGTACGGAATGCCAGCGGGTTTTGCGCACGCGCTCAGCGCGGCGCTCTGATTTGCCATTTACATTCACGGTAACGGTGCGGGTCTCGTAATAGTAATCTCCGCGCTGTCCCGCATAATCGGACAGGGTCGCCGCATCAAATGTCCAAAAGGGCGCGTAGATGCCGGTCAGCTTCCGGCCCTTGCGCGCGTAGTCCACAAGGCCATTGGGCGCAAACCAAAGCTGCCCCAACCAAAGGCTCAGAGCATCGCGCGCCTGCTTTTCCGTCAGTTGAAACGGGATGACGCCTTGCGGTTTGATCATACGCCGCTCACCGGTATCGGCGACAACAGGTGTCGCGCAAAACGGGCAATTCGTGGCGTGATGATCGGTTGCGAATTCTATCTGTGCGCCGCAACTCGGGCAGGAGAGGGTGCGATGTTCCTCATGTTCGGCCTCGGGCAATTCGGCACGCAATGCCGTCGCAAGATCCAGCTCGCGCAGGAGATGATCGCCGCGGCGCACGGCTTGCGGAATGTCTTGCACATGCCCGCAATGGTCACAGACCAAACGCGTCTGACCGGGGGCGAACCTGAGATCCGCCCCGCAAGCTTCGCAAGGGTAATGGCTTTGAGTGCTCATCTTGCGTGGCCGTGCTTAACCAAGTGGCGGGGGCGGCGGCGCAATCGTGAACAATTGCGCAAGTTCGGTCACCTCCTCCGCCTTGAGCCATCCCGCCAAGCCCGGCGTCCAGACGAGCGTAGTGCGCGTGAGGGAGCCATCCGCCACCATCCGCCCCAAATGGCCGCGCCCGAACGGGCCGGTTGCCGCGCCATTCGCCGCCACATGCCAGACTTTCTCGACCGGTGGTGGCGGGGGCGCGATGTTTTGCGCGGCGGGTTGGGCAGCGGGCTGCGCGGCCCCCCACGGGCCGGCGTGGTGTGCGGCGCCCATCTGTGCGCCCATCGCCATGCCGAGACCTGCGCCCACAGCGGCGCCCATTGCCCCGGAATTGCCGAGCGCCTGCGCGGCGTTAAATTGGGTGTAGCGGTTGAGATCCCCGACAATCCCCATTGATGTGCGCTGATCTAACATCGCTTCGACGGCCTCGGGGAGTGAGATGTTCTCGATATAAAACTCGGGAATTGACAGCCCATAACCCGAGATCAAAGGCTCGATCGCCGCGACAATCAGTTTCCCCAGATCGGCCGTGTTTGCCGCCATGTCCAGCACCGGAATGTTCGATCCGGCAACCACGCGACTGACCTCTTGGACGATCACGTTGCGAATTTGGAATGAAATCTCGTCGGCTGTGAATTCGCCATCCGTGCCGACAATCTCCAACATGAATTTCGCAGGATCGGTAATGCGCATCGAATAGGTGCCAAACGCCCGAA
Source organism: Albirhodobacter sp. R86504 (assembly GCF_042466415.1). Classification (NCBI taxonomy): domain Bacteria; kingdom Pseudomonadati; phylum Pseudomonadota; class Alphaproteobacteria; order Rhodobacterales; family Paracoccaceae; genus Albirhodobacter; species Albirhodobacter sp. R86504. The sequence goes on from NZ_JAXHCH010000002.1 coordinate 49,787, forward strand.
TTCGGACAGGGCCGAATTCAGGATCACGCGCGATAATCGGGTTTTTTGTACCCCATTTCAAATCATTGAAACGCGCGGTGTTGAGGAAGTAGACCTCGGATTTGAACGGGGATTTGAACCCGTGATCCCAATGCTGAAGCGTTGTCATGACGGGCATGTTGTTGGTTTCCAACATGTAAAGCCCGGGCCCGAAAACATCCGCGAGTTGGCCCTCATGGATTAGCACAGCTGCTTGCCCTTCGCGCACGGTGAGTTTCGCGCCGTATTTGATGGCGTGGCCTTCGCGCTCGAACCGCCACACCATCGTATCGCGCGTGTCATCTGTCCAATGAATGACGTCAATAAATTCGCCGGTCAGGAAATCGAGAATACCCATGCGAGGGCCTCCTTAGCTGTCGCCACCCAGAAGTTCTGTGGCAAGTGTCGTGACAATCGGGCGCGCTTCTGCCTCTTTCATCCCCGGTTTCAGGCGGGGATCATAAAGCATTTGCAAAAGCAGCTCGTCGTGGCGGGTCAGGAGCGAAAACTCCTCGTCGTCGTTAAAAATCGAGGGGCGCGCGCGCGGGCTGTCATTCGCGAGGCCGAGCCCTTGGGCCAATTCCTCATGAATACAGCCGCGTTTGAGGCGGTCGGGATGCTCGGAACGGATCACCGCAACCGCTTGCGTGTAGATCGGGGAACGCCCCTCCGAGAAGGTGTAGACAACGCATAGCGTGGATGGCGGCAGCGAGGTTATCGCGTCGATCGAGGCGGCGGAAATACCGGAGATTAATGTGCTCAGCCGCGGCCCCAAGGCGCGGCGCTCGTCCTCGTTGACGATGAACACCGTAAAATTTGCCCCGCGATCAACCAGTCGCACCGGATGACCGGTGACGCGCGACAACCGCCCCGCATAGGCGGAAATCTGGGCGCGGTCTTGGACCCGTTTGATTTCGGGTGTGGTTTCTCCAAATTCGACGCGCATTTTGACGGGCGCCTCCCAGCGGCGCAATTCCGAGACGCGCTCGCCCGCAATCAAGCGGCCCTGGGGGTCGGAAAACTCGTCGTATAGCGCGATTTTTACGAAGTTATCGACGAGTTGCCGGACACCGAACGGCGCATCTGCGGGGGCAATATCTTCACGCAGAAGGCCACGATTTTGAAGGCTATCCTCCAGCTTGGCGTAATAGGTTGATGTGGTCGAACGGGCCGGGGTCGATATCTCCGGCGGCGCAACCGGCGGGCCGTTTGGTAGGCTCGGCGGCAATGGCACCGAGGCATCTTGGCCTTTCCGCGTTGGCGTCGGGTAAAAGGGCGAGCCACCACAGGCCGACATGGCGAGCGATGCTGCGAGCATCATCCCCCACGGGCGCGCGCGCGATCTGCGCCGTGCGACCCGCGATGTCGGGACGATGCAGGGGGCGCAAGTCGAGCCGCCGCCCCCCGAAAGGATGCCAGTTGCCTCCATGATGCCCCGATTACTTCGCCGCAACGCCGGAATTTCGCGCGCGCGCCGCCGCGAGCGTGTCGCGCAACTCGCCTTCCATCTTTTTAAGATCCGCCTCTGCTTGAGTGCGGCGGGCCTTGCCCTCATCCGCGATCCGCAAACTATCCTCGACAGTGGCAATGAGCTCAGCATTCGCGGTTTTCACGGCCTCGATATCAAATACGCCGCGCTCCATTTCCTCACGCACGACCTGATTGGCGCTGCGTAGATTTTTCGCGTTTGCGGTCAGCAGTTCATTCGTCAGATCATTCGCGGCGCGCACGGATTTGGCGGCCTCGGCAGAGCGCTGGATCGTCACGGCCTGTGCGAGTTGGGTCTCCCAAAGGGGGACGGTGTTGACCAGCGTCGAGTTGATCTTCGTAACCAGCGACTTGTCATTCTCCTGAACCAAACGGATCGAAGGCAGGCTTTGCATCGTGACTTGACGCGTCAGCTTGAGGTCGTGGATACGGCGCTCCAAATCATCGCGCGCAGCACGCAGATCGCGCAATTCCTGCGCCCGCATCACCTGATCCGCCTCTGCAGCAGCAGTCACCGCCGCCTCGCGGGCGGGGATGTCCGTGGTATCGATTGCGGTGAGCTTCGCCTCGCCGGCGGCGATATAAAGGCCAAGCTCGTCATAGAATTTGAGGGTTTTGTCGTAGAGCATATCAAGCGATTTGATGTCCTTGAGCAGTTTGTGCTCGTGGCTCAAAAGGTCATCGGTGACTTTGTCGATCTGGCCCTGCACCTTCTCGAATTTCGCGAGGAAGGTCGCGAAGGGCGCGGCGCGGCCCAACAGTTTCTCCCACCACGACCGCGTGCGGCGCACGTCCAGTTCGGAGATTGAAAAGCCGCGGATCGTGGTCACGATCTTGCGCAAGCTATCACCAGCGGGGCCGACATCCTTATTCGTGACATCGGCGAGCATCGCCTGCGAGATTGATTGCAACTCGTTTTGCGCACGAGAGCCGAAATGCACGATCGAGCCGGTATCGGTCATGTCCAACTCGTCCATCCGGCGGCGAATATCCGCCGCCATCGGAGGCTCTGCGGCCTCCAACGCCATGATTTCGCCGCCCGGCTCCGGAAGAATAACCGCCGTCACGGCTTCAATCTCGGTGATCGTTGCGGCGGCTTTTTCACGGGTGGTCTGTGTCATACTCGTCTCCTGATGGGGGGCGCGCGCGGCGGCGCGATCATGGATATCGGTTGTTTATGCGTCTGGTGTAGGATTTGCGGCGGGGGCGAGGCCTTCGCGGGCCAGTCGGTCACGCAGCACGTCGATTTCGATCTCAAGCTCTCCGCGGCCATCCGCGATCAGGGCTTTGGTTCGCGCCGAGAAATTCCTCTCGAGATCATCGAGGAGGGTTTCGTACTCTTGTCGTGCCGATGGGTCGGCGGTCTGTGCCCAAAGATCGGCAAACTTGATGGTCGCATCGCGCGCACCCTCAAGGTACACGCCCATGTAGCGTCGCGCTTGCGCCAGATCGGCTGGATCTTCCTCCACCACGCGGAACAAGTCCCGCGCATGGGCGCAAAAGCGGTCAACCCGTGCCTCCAATTGGCGATCTCGCGTGCGCAAAATCGCGTCTTTCATCGCGGCGAGGTGTTTCTCCCCCTCCGCAACCACGCGCGCAACGCGATCTTGTTGGAAGGTATCGATCCCTTCCATCCCTTTATCGCGGAGCGGGTCGATGCCGAAGGCGACGAGCGAGAGCACCGTTCCGACAGCGCCGGACGTCAGCGCGTTGAGTAGAGTTGCCTCCGCGGCGGCGAGGGCAAGCCCTGCACCAAAGGCGAGCGAGCCTAAAATTTTGCGCGGCAAGGCCGGACGCCGTGCGACGCGGCGCGCGTCAAAAGCGGTTTGCGCCCGCAACCCTTCGCGCACCAACATCATCGCAGCCCAAATCAGGGCAAAGCCACCCAAAGAGCGCACAAGTGTCACGCCCCCGTCACCGATCCCCAGCAGCAAAAGCGGTGAGGCGAAGCCGACGATCCAGACGGGTCTGCCGTCCAAAGGATGTTTGGGGGTGGGTGTCGCGCCGCCCCGCGTCACGCGATCGGAAACGGGATAAGCTTGCCGATCGCCCGACGTGTTTCGGGAAGTCTCTTGTGGCGCAGCTTTCGGGCTGAACCTGCCGCCAAACCGTTGCGCCATGGGCTAAACCCCTCCTGTCAGCGCGACCGAAAGGGTCAGCGCGAGAGCGAGATAAAAAGCGATCCGCCGCACAGCCGTCTTCGACATGGGCACCCCTTTTCCAGTTGCCCGACATGGGCGTTATCATTGTTATAGTGCCTCTGGCGCTTCGCTGCCAGTGCCTAGCGGGGGAAAGACGCAGGAGTTTTCCCAAAGCTATGAGGGAGTTGGGCTCTCGCCTTCGCGAATGCAAATGGCGCGCCCCGATAAACAAGGCGCGCCGTTCCAGATTTGAGATCGTTTAAAGTTTAACCGCGAGAGCCGCCGCCCGAGTTCCCACCCGAGTTTCCGCCACCGCGCGGTTTGTATCCGCCGCCCGCAGGACGGTCGCCGTGGGATTTAAACCCGCCAGCGCGCCCTCCGCCCGCTGGCCCGCCGTGCGAGCGAGCGCCGTGCGATTTGAAGCCAGGTTTGTCTCCCGCCGGCTTGCCACCGTAACCGCCGCGCGGTTTGTCGCCGTAGGAAGGTTTATCCCCAAAATCACGACGCGGTTTGTCGCCATAGGCCGGCTTGTCTCCGAAATCACGACGCGGCTTGTCGCCGTAGGACGGCTTATCGCCGAAATCGCGACGCGGCTTGTCACCGTAGGACGGCTTATCGCCGAAATCGCGACGCGGCTTGTCACCGTAGGACGGCTTGTCCCCGAAATCACGACGCGGCTTGTCACCGTAGGACGGCTTGTCCCCGAAATCACGACGCGGTTTGTCGCCATAGGCTGGGCGATCGCCCGATTGCGGACGTTCTGCACCGCGGTCGGATTTGCTCCAACGCGATTTGCGTTCCGGCGCTCCGGCCTCATCGCGCGATGCGCGTGGCTTGTCGCCATACCCCGGACGGGCCGGTTTATCTCCGAAATCACGGCGTGGCTTGTCGCCGTAGGAAGGTTTATCCCCAAAATCACGACGCGGACGTTCACCGTAGGCAGATTTATCATCCGACGACCGGCGCGGGCGATCGCCAGACGGGCGCGCCCCGCGATCGGTGCCGCGATCATCGCCAATCATCTTGCCGCCGGGGCGTTCGAAGCGATTTGGCGCATCGTGGCGCGGATGGGTCGCATCATAGCGCGATTGACGCAGGGCTTGGGATGCTTCGCGGCGCTCGTGACGGGACTCGCGCCCGTCTTCCAATCCGTACAGCAGCCGGTCGCCCAACTGATCGCGCAGCATCTTTTTCTTGATCTCGACGACGTCGCCGGGGTTCATCTCGTTGAGGCGGAACGGGCCGTAGCTGACGCGGATCAGGCGGTTCACCATCAGGCCGATTTCGTTCATCGCGCGCCGGATCTCGCGGTTTTTACCTTCGCGGATCCCAACGGTCAGCCATGCGTTTGCGCCCTGCTGGCGATCCAGTTCGATCTCCATGGGTTGGAAATCTTCGCCGTCGATTGTGATGCCCGCGCGGAGCGGATCAAACGCGCTTGAATCGGGGCGACCATTCACGCGGACACGGTATTTGCGCAGCCAGCCTGTTTCAGGCAGCTCCAAGCGGCGCTTCAACCCGCCGTCATTGGTCAGCAACAGCAGGCCTTCGGAGTTCAAATCGAGGCGCCCGACGTTCAAAACGCGCGGCATGCCCTGCGGCATCTCGTCGAAAACGGTCCGGCGGCCTTGTTCGTCTTTTTCGGAGGTGATCAGGCCAAGTGGCTTGTAATATAGCCACAGACGCGTTTCTTGCGGCGCGTCAATTGCGCGGCCATCAATCGTCACGCGGTCGGTTGGCAAAACGTTAATCGCTGGGGTGACGGTCTTTTTGCCGTTCACGGATACGCGACCTTCCAAAATCATCTTTTCCGCGTCACGGCGCGAGGCTACGCCGGAGCGTGCGATGACTTTTGCGATACGTTCAGGGGAGGTCGGGACATGCGGGATGTCATCAGTCATAGGTCTGTTCCTTCATCGGGAATGGGGCGCGCGAGCCAACTCGGGCGCAAAGCAGGGCTGATAGACTATTGTGGGGCATGTGGGAAGGGGCTTGCGATACCAGCCTGAAGGGGGGATGAACACGCATGACACAGTTTCAAAGCTATATGGATATCGCCTTGGCGGAGGCGCGCGCGGCGGGGGATCGCGGCGAGGTGCCTGTCGGGGCGGTCGTTGTGGCCCCCGACGGCACGATTGCGGGCCGCGGCGGCAACCGGACGCGCGAGTGGAACGACCCGACCGCCCATGCCGAGATCGTGGCAATCCGGCAGGCCTGCGCGCAGGCCAACGCAGGGCAAGGGGCAGAACGTCTCGTCGGTTATGACCTGTATGTCACGTTGGAGCCCTGCCCGATGTGTGCGGCGGCGATTTCCAATGCGCGGATCGCACGGCTCTATTACGGCGCGGCGGACCCCAAATCGGGCGGCATCGCGCAGGGCGCGCGGATCTATAGCCATGCGCAATGTCATCACCGCCCCGAGGTCTATGACGGCATCGCGGCGCGGGACGCGGAAGACATGTTGCGACGGTTTTTCGCGGAGCGACGCGGTGGCTGAGTGCGGCGGGGCAGGGGCGCTGCCCCTCTTTGCCTCACGGCAAATTCACCCCGGGATATTTATGGCAACCGGATGCGGGATCATGCGATCGCGGTTGGTCGCGTGTGGCGGCGCTTGAAGTGCTGTCCTTTGCGCGGTAAACCGCAGCCAATTACCGGATACGGAGAGGCGCCATGTCGATTGACATCGAGACCGCCCGCAAAGTTGCGCATCTCGCGCGGATTGCGGTGCCTGAAGAAAACCTGCCCGAGCTTGCTGGCAAACTGTCGGGGATTCTCGACTTTATGGAGCAGTTGAACGAGGTGGATGTGGAGGGGGTCGAGCCGATGACCTCTGTGACGCCGATGCGGTTGAAAAAGCGCCAGGACGTCGTGTCCGACGGTGGTTACCAAGATAAAATCCTCAAAAACGCGCCCGATGCTCGCGAGGGCTTCTTTGCTGTTCCGAAGGTGGTCGAATGAGCCTGAATTCACTCACGATTTCGGGCGCGCGCGATGCGTTGCGCAAAGGCGAAGTTACCGCGGTTGAGATCACCGAGGCGTGCCTGTCGGCCGTGGAGGGCGCGGGGGCGTTGAACGTCTTTGTGCATAACACGCCCGAGATGGCGCGCGATCAGGCCAAGGCGGCGGATGCGCGGATTGCCGCGGGCGATGCGCCTGCGATGTGCGGCATTCCTGTCGGCGTGAAGGATCTCTTCGCGGTGAAGGGTGTTGAGACGCAGGCCGGGTCGAACATCCTTGCGGGGTTCAAACCGGAATACGAATCTACCGTGACACAAAATCTTTGGGACGCGGGTGCGGTGATGCTCGGCAAAGTCTCGATGGATGAATTTGCGATGGGGTCGTCGAATGAGAGCGCCTGCTACGGCGCCGCGATCAACCCTTGGAAAATCGATGACCGTGCCCTGACGCCGGGCGGCTCCTCGGGCGGCTCGGCGGCGGCGGTTGCGGCCGATCTTTGCTTGGGCGCCTTGGGCACCGATACCGGCGGATCTATCCGTCAGCCCGCTGCGTTGACGGGGATTGTGGGTATCAAGCCAACCTATGGCCGTGTCTCACGTTGGGGTGTTGTCGCCTATGCGTCGTCATTGGATCAGGCCGGACCGATGACGAAATCGGTCCGCGATGCGGCGATCATGCTGGGCGCGATGGCGTCGGCGGATGCGAAGGACTCGACAAGCGCGGATCTTCCTGTGCCGGATTTCGAGGCCGCTTTGACGGGCGATATCCGCGGCAAGAAAATCGGTATCCCACGCGAATATCGCGTCGAGGGCATGTCGGCGGAGGTCGAAAAGCTCTGGGATGAGGGCACTTTGATGCTGAAGGATGCGGGGGCGGAGATCGTTGATATTTCCCTTCCGCACACAAAATACGCCCTGCCGGCCTATTACGTGATTGCCCCTGCTGAAGCCTCTTCAAACCTCGCGCGTTATGACGGCGTGCGCTATGGCCACCGTGCGAAGCTGCGGGCGGGCGAGGGCATCGACGATATGTATTCGCGCACCCGCGCCGAAGGGTTCGGCCCTGAGGTGCAGCGCCGGATTATGGTCGGCGCCTATGTTTTGTCCGCCGGTTTCTATGATGCGTATTACAACCGTGCCCGTAAGGTGCGCGCCCTGATCAAACGCGATTTCGAACTCGTTTTCGCGTCAGGGGTTGATGCGATCCTCGCCCCTGCAACACCGTCCTCGGCTTGGGGTATCGGTGAGAAAGGGGCCGCGGATCCGGTGGAGATGTATCTCGAGGATATCTTCACGGTCACGCTCAATCTCGCGGGGCTCCCAGGGGTCGCGGTCCCGGTCGGGTTGGATAGCAAGGGCCTGCCGATGGGTCTGCAATTGATCGGCAAGCCGTGGGAAGAGGGCGATTTGCTCAATCACGCGCTTGTTTTGGAACGTGCGGCAGGTTTCTCGGCAAAACCTGCGAAATGGTGGTAAAAGATAGGGGCCCTCGCGGATGCGGGGGCCTTTTAGGAACGGGCCCAACGGCGAGGCCTGAATACGACGAGGTGATGCGATGCGGTTGTTCTTTCTACCTTTGATAACGGTTTCGGGCGTCATTCTGGCCGCTTGCTCACCGGCGGTTCCCGAGAGCGGGCCTACGGGTGGCGTTGGATTTGGCAATTACCAATCCTACCTCAAACAGCGTGAGGCCGCGTTGCAAAACGGCACGGCGATCCCGTCCGCGGGCACAAGCCAGGCGACCGTCGCCAACGCGGGCGCCGCCATCGGCGCGGAGCCGATCGCGGCGACATCCCTTGGGGGAACAAGCCCCTCTGCGCCGCTACCTGCCTCGATCCTCGCAGCCGTGCCAGGGGCGTCGGGAAGCACGACCTCCACGCCTTACGGACAGACAACTTCTTACGGCGAAACGACAAGCTACGGCCAAACCTTGAGCGCACCTCTCGGCGCGCAAACCACATCGAGCCTGCCCGCTGCCGCGCCTGTCACCTCGCAAATCGCCGCCGCACCTGTGCCGGCCAACACGCCCGGAATCTCGGATGAGAACAGCTTTGACGCTGTCGCAGGGCGTGAAAGTATCGCCTCTGATAAGGCCCGCCTTGCGGAGATGCGCGCAAATTACCAGCAGATCACGCCCACAAACCTGCCTGAACGGACTGGTGATACGGGGCCAAATCTGGCGAGCTACGCTTTGAGCGCGAGCAACACGCTGGGCCAGTCGGTGTATTCGCGCGGCGGTATGCATTTGACTTCGAACGAGCGCGCTTGCCGGAAATATGCCTCCGCCGATAAGGCGCAAATTGCCTTCCTGGAGGCGGGCGGGCCGCAAAAAGATGGTAAAAACCTCGATCCCGATGGCGATGGCTTTGCCTGTTCTTGGGACCCGCGCCCCTTCCAAGCGGCGCGCGCGCAATAAGGCGGGGGGATGCGGTCTCCGAATTTCGGCCCCCGTCGTGACGGGCTCAAGCCCGAGTTGGTGGTCATTCATTACACCGCGATGACCAGTTGCGAAGCCGCGCATGAGCGGCTTTGCGATGCGTCTGCCGAGGTCTCGGCCCATTGGTTGATCGGGGGGGATGGGGGCGTGTTTAGTCTCGTGGATGAGGCGGAGCGCGCGTGGCATGCAGGCGCGGGATCGTGGCAGGGGCGCTGTGATGTGAACTCGCGGTCGATCGGGATCGAGCTTGCCAATCGCGGCAACCATCCTTTCGCCGAGCCACAAATTGCCGCGCTTGAGGATCTGTTACGCGGGATTATGTCGCGCTGGGCGATCGCACCCGAGGGGATTATCGGTCATTCGGATATGGCACCGGGCCGCAAGATCGACCCTGGCCCGCGGTTTGACTGGCGACGCTTGGCGCGGCAGGGGCTGTCGATCTGGCCCGATGAGCGCGCCGCGGATATCGCGCCCGATCCGCGCGTGTTCATGGCGCTGGCGCAGAGCTTCGGCTATCCCGATGCCGCATTCGAGACAGTGCTTGCGGCGTTTCGGCTGCGGTTTCGCCCCTTGGCGACTGGCGAGCTGGCGGCCCAAGATATGGCGATCATTGCGGATCTTGCCGCGCGCTTTGGTGTTGATGGGGATCAGTGGCGGGCGTCGTAAGGCCGGATCTGACCCGTTAGATGATTTGAGCCCATTGACCGAGGCGGCGGCTGCGCGTAACAGGACGCTTGCGCGGATGGCTGGATGACCGCGGGTCCTCATAGGTCTGCGTAAGTAGATACCTGAGGGCGCGAGGAAAGTCCGGACTCCATGAAGGAACGGTGCCGGGTAACGCCCGGCGGGGGTAACCCTAGGGAAAGCGCCACAGAGAACAGACCGCCCTGCTTCCCAAGCGAAAGATGCCTCGGCATTGGTGCGCGGGATCTGGCAGGGTAAGGGTGAAACGGTGGAGTAAGAGCCCACCGCGGGACTGGCAACAGGACCGGCATGGCAAGCCCCACCGGGAGCAACGCCGAATAGGGATCACGCGCGGGACGCAAGTCACCGTAGGGGGCCTTCGCCCCGAGGGATCCGGGTTGGCAGCTAGATCCTGCGAGCAATCGTAGGGCAAGAGGAATGGTCATCCAGAGGGGTTCGCCCCTTGGACAAAATCCGGCTTACAGGCCGTCCGCGCAAAAAATTCCGCTCATTCCACAACCACCCCATCTCGGCGCTCGTCGGGCCGCGTCGTATTTGGGGGGATTCCGCCAGAGGTCAAAGCGCCTGCCGTTTCACCTGTTGGCTCAGCGTCATATTCGTGCAGTATGAGGGGGGAAACCGCGAAAAGCGGGTTGAGGAGAGGATGCCGAAATGAGTTTTGTGAAAACATTGGCGACATTGGCTGTCGGGTTCGCGGCGGCGAAGGGTGTGCAGAAGTTTCGTGACGTCGGCGGGATGACCGGCGTGAAAGACGCGCTGCGCGGTGCGGGGCAGGGCGGCGGTATGGCGGATCAGATGGGTGCCATGGCCGATAAATACGGGGTGCCCGGCGGCGCGGACGCCGTGCGCGATATGTTCGCCAAATTTTCCGGCACGGCCTTGCAAGCGACCGAGGCGACAGAGGCCGGTTTGGGGTCTGTGATGGCGGCGATGACGGGGGCGGCGGCGACCGGCGCAAAATCGATGTCGGATATGATGGGCGCGGTGACGGCCGGCACACCAGTCAACGCGATGATGGAAGAAAACGCCAAGCTGATGATCCGCGCGATGATTCAGGCCGCGAAATCGGACGGCGAGATCGACGCTGAAGAACGTGCCAAGATTCTCGATCATTTGTCGGACGCATCGGAAGAAGAAATGGCCTTCGTGCAGGCACAACTTGATGCGCCATTGGATGCGGCGGGCTTGGCGGCGGCGGCGGGCGAGGCCAGCAAGTCGCAGGTCTATTCTGCCGCGCTGATGGCGATCACGGTGGATACCGATGCGGAGCGGACCTATCTCAAAGCTTTGGCGAAGGGCTTGATGCTGGACGATGCAAGCGTGGCGCAGATTCACGCGACGATGGGCAAGCCCGCCTTGTAAACAGCGCGATTCCCGAGGGCGGCGTGATCTATCCGTAACGCGCCGTCTTCGGGCCTCGATCACGGCGGCTGCGGCCCGCTAAAAACGCGGTTAGCGCGGCTTGAATGGTTCTGCGCGGGCGCGTTTTAAATTTCTTCGCGCGATTATGTGGAAAAATTCGTTTTTGGCCCGCTGCCCTGTTGACTCTGCACGTGGCAACAGTAAAAGGCGGGACCAACGAATTTGCGGGCACATGGGTGCCTTGTCTAGGAGACTTGAAAATGGCGAAGCCGACGACGATCAAGATCCGTCTGAACTCGACGGCGGGCACCGGGCACTTCTATGTGACCAAGAAGAATGCCCGCACCATGACGGAAAAAATGACCGTGAACAAATATGATCCGGTTGTGCGTAAGCACGTGGAATACAAAGAGGGCAAGATCAAGTAAGATCTCGCTTCTTGTAATCAGATAGGCCGCCCTTCAGGGCGGCCTTTTCGTTTGCGCTGAGTAGTGCACCCGTCAATGACGGGCGCTGGTTCCTTGGGTGACCAAACTCAGCCGCTGGCGCCATTTTATCAGCTCGGCCTCCATGTGTGGATCGTCGGAGATATCGATTGCCGTTTGCCGCTTATCGGCCTCCACAAGCGCGGTGAGTTTCGTCTTAACCGTGTTGTAATGCTCGACGAGATCGAGCCATTCCTTGCCTTGTATCTGGGAGAGGGCGGTCTCGAGGGCGCTGACCTCAAGCCGCACGCCCTTGATCGTCAGCTCCCGTTCGGCGCGCTGGCCGTGACGCGTCGCGATTTCGCATTCGAGGCGAGAGATAAACGCCCGTATCCCGCTGATTTGTAGCTCCATATTGCGCGCCGTCCGAGAAGGCACGGGCGTTGGCGCGATCACATCTGGCGCAATTGAGGGGAGGGGGGCTGTCTTCATCGCCGATTGTTCCGGTGCGGTGTCCTCGGGCGGAGAGAGATGCTCTGCCTGGTCGATTTCGATCGCGGACTCAGGCGTTGCTACGGCCGATGCTGTTTTCAGATCTGGTGTCATCTGCGGGGGCGCGGTTTCGTGATCCGCTGCCATCGGTGTCAATGGCGCGGAGGCGGGAGTGGTCGCCGCGCGGTGGCGTCGCGCCGTGCCGAGCAGCGCGAGAATGCGGTGCGCGCGCGCGCGCGGTTGCTGCGACCTTTCGGTTGCCTGCCGTGCAGTCTCACCAGGCTCCATCGTTGAGGGGGCTTGGCTGCGCGCCACAGTGCGACCGCGTCCATTTCCTGCGGCGGCGGGGGGGCTTGAGCTTCCTACGCCTTGTTTTGAACGAAGCGTAGCGGGGGGCAGGTCTGGAGGGCCGTCACGCTCGCGCATCGTATCGCGCGGGGCGATTTGCGGCTTTGAGGCTGCGTGCGGTTCTTGATAAGATGCATCGCTTGGCAGTGAAAAATGCGAAACCGTTGATGGAATCATGATGGAGCCTTTCTGGCTATTCAATCACGAGAGACTGCACGGGATGGGTTTCTAGAGCGTTAAGCCCCGCGTGGCGATATGTGTGCCCCTCCAAGTTTTCGCGGCGGAATGGGTCAATTTGCGGGTTTACAAAGTTGACTGTTTAAATCAATTATTCGCAAAACTTGTGGAATAGGCGGAGAATACTGACATGCGACACATTGGTGCGACCGGAAAATTGTTGGCCACGACGATCTTAGCGTTGAGCGGCTTCGCTGGCGTAGCGCAGGCGCAAGCCGTCGATGAGGCCGCCGTGGTTTCGCAATATGCCGATATTGGCGCGGCCGCGTTTGGCGACTCGCTGAGCACGGCAGAGGCGCTTCAATCGGCGGTTTATGCGTTCCTCAAAGCGCCCTCGGCCGAGACGCAAGACGCCGCGAAGGACGCTTGGATCGCGGCGCGCAAGCCTTACTTGCAAACCGAGGCGTTCCGCTTTGGCAATCCGGTTGTGGATGAATGGGAAGGCCGCGTGAACGCCTGGCCGCTGGATGAAGGCCTGATCGACTACGTCGATATGGGGTCGGCGGCCGTGAACGAGGAGAATGATTACGCGCTTCTCAACGTGATTGCGAACCCGACGTTGACAATCGGCGGCACGGAAGTTGACGCCAGCGCGATCACCCCGGATTTGATCTCGGGGGCGCTCCACGAGGCCGAGGGCATCGAGGCGAATGTCGCATCGGGGTATCATGCGATCGAATTCCTCCTCTGGGGGCAAGATCTTAACGGGACGGAAGCAGGCGCGGGTGCGCGTCCCTATACCGATTTCGTCGTGGGAGACGCATGCACGGGCGACAATTGCGATCGCCGCGCGGCGTATCTCAAGGCTGTCACGGATCTGCTTGTGACGGATTTGGGCGAGATGGTCGACGCTTGGGGTGACGGCGGCGCTGCGCGCGAAGCGGCATTGAACGAGGGGGGCGTCAAAGCCATCCTGACCGGTCTTGGGTCGCTGTCTTACGGTGAGTTGGCGGGCGAGCGCATCAAGCTGGGCCTCATGCTGCACGATCCCGAAGAAGAGCAGGATTGTTTCTCGGATATGACGCATCTGTCGCATTACTATGATGGTTTGGGCATCCAGAACGTTTACACCGGCAGCTATACCCGCGTCGACGGAACTGTCGTCGAGGGGCCATCGGTATCCGATCTGGTGGCGGCTGTGGCGCCAGATGTCGATGCGCAACTGACGACGGAAATCGCGGCCTCTGTGGCGGCGCTTGACGAGATGAAAGTCAAAGCCGAAGGCGGAATGGCCTACGATCAGATGCTCGGCATGGGCAATGATGAGGGCGCTGCCATCATCAACAAGGTTGTGGATGCGCTCGTCGCACAGACCCGCTCGATCGAGCGCGCGGTGACTGCGCTGGGGACCGAGATCGAAGTCGAGGGGTCTGACAGCCTCGACAGCCCAGAATCGGTCTTGCAGTAAGCAACGACGATGCGGTCGCGTGCGATTGCAGGGCTGGTCGGTGCGGCGCTTGCGAGTGCCGGATTGGCGCATATGACGGGGGTGGGCTTCGCGGAGCCCGCCCCTCTTTCGTCTGGCGAAGATACGGCGCCCGTCGGCGACGCGCGGGCGAAGGCGCAGGGCGCCGAGTCCGGGGCAAGTTTGGGCGGGTTGGAGATCGAAATCGGTCGCGCCTTGTTCGAAAAGCTCTGGGTCGCCGCGCCCAGCTCGACCAAGGGGTCAGACGGGCTTGGCCCGATGTTTAACGCGCGTGCCTGCTCGAATTGTCACGCGCAAGGCGGGCGTTCATCCTTGCCGGAGGCGCATGTTTCGGGCGCAGTGGTGGAGAGTACGATTGGAACCGTCGTCAAATTCACCAGCCCTGATGCGCAACGCGCGTTCGGCACCCAGCTTCAAGACCGCACCGTGACAGGGGCCCATCACAGCGCGCAGGCGGGCGAGACCCCCGCGCGCCAGCCGCTGACCCCTGAGGGCACATTGCGCCTGCGGTATGACATGCGGCCGATGACACTTGGCGACGGAACCCAAGTGACGATGCGCCGTGTCTCGCCGCAGATCTCGGGCGCGGCGGCGCATGTTGAGGGCCTGTCTTTGCGTGTCTCGCCACCGTTGTTTGGCATGGGCTTGATCGCGGGCATAGGGGAGGCCGAGCTGCGCGCCCGTGCCGATCCTTTTGACGTGAATGGCGACGGGATATCCGGCCGTGTGGCTGAGGCCTACTCCCCCGAATTGGGCCGCGCGGCGCTTGCACGTTTCGGGTGGCGGGGCGGGGCGGTCACGCTGATGGATCAATCTGCGGATGCCTTCTCCACGGATATGGGCTTATCCACGCCGCTGTTCCCTGATCCGCAGGGCGACTGCCTGACCTGTGCGGGGATGGCGCATGGCGGGGATGCGGGGCTGCGCGATGGGCACGAGGTGTCTGCGTCAACGTTGGATCTTGTGACGCGCTTTGTTGCTGATCTCGCCGTGACGACGCCGCTGATCGGGGAGGTGTCATCTGGCGCGGCGCAAACCGGCGCCGATCTTTTTGCGCAGGCGGGCTGTGAGGCATGCCATGTGCGCGATCCCTATTCGAACGGCGCACGCCCTTATAGCGATTTTCTTTTGCATGATATGGGCGAGGATTTGGGCGATGACGGGGGGCGCGAATGGCGGACCGCGCCGCTTTGGGGGTTGAATGTGCCCCAAACGAGCTACCTGCATGACGGGCGCGCGGTCACATTATTGGAAGCGGTGCTGTGGCACGGTGGTGAAGCGCGCGCGGCGCGTGATAGGGTGGCGCAAATGACGGCGGCGCAACGCGAAGCTTTACTGGATTATTTAAGGAGCCTGTGATGAGCGGCAATTGGGCATGGAAAATTTTGGCGGGCGGCGTCGCCATGACGGTGATGGGAATGCCAGCCGCTGCGGATGTGCGCGAGGTGGTGGAGCGGAATATCCTACCGGGGTTTGCGGAGTTTGATGCGGCCGCGCAGGATCTCGCTTCGCGCGCGGCGGACGACTGTTCAGCCACCGCTTTGCAAGCGCCTTGGAATGTGGCGTTCGATGCGTGGCTCAAGGTTCAACATTATCATATTGGGCCATCCGAAGCGGGGGGCCGTGCCTTGACGATCGCCTACTGGCCGGATCCGAAAAACCTCGGCGCGCGTCAGATGGCCGCAATGCTGGAGGCCGAGGACCCGGACCTCACCGCGGAGGGTGGCATGGCGCAGGTGTCTATCGCGGCGCGCGGCCTCTACGGGATCGAGCGTATCCTCCACGGCGAGACCTACGCGCAGGGCGATTACGCCTGTGATCTGGTGCGCGCCATGACGGCCGATCTCGCCACGACATCGGCAGGGCTCGCGCAGGATTGGGTTGAGTATGCGCCTTTGCTGACGACCGCAGGCGAGGCAGGCAACAGCACCTATCGATCCGCCGACGAGGCGCGTCAGGCGCTTTTCACCCAGCTTTTGGCGGGGATTGAGTTTAACGAGGGCACGCGGCTTGCGCGCCCGCTGGGCACGTTCGATGCGCCGCGGCCGGAACGCGCGGAGGCGCTGCTCGCCCATCGCGCCAAGCGTAATCTAGCGCTTTCGATGCAGGCTCTTGGCGGCCTCGCTGAGGATCTCGCGCAGATCGAGGGTAAGTCCGATGGCGCACCCGTGACGAAAACGGCGTTCGAGCGGGTCGAGGAGTTGCTCGGCAAGATGGACGATCCAGATTTCGCAGGCGTCGTGGACCCGAGCGGCCGTCTCAAGGTGGAGATCTTGCAGCAGGCGATTATCGCGGCTGGGGACGCGGCGGAGGCCGAAATCGGTCTGACGCTCGGGGTCTCGGCGGGGTTCAACTCCGCAGATGGCGATTGATTGCAAGGAGAGCAGCATGAAACGCAGAACCTTCCTCGCGTCGCTCGCGGCGACGGCTGGATTGGCGCAAACCGGTTGGGCGGCGGCAGGCAGCCCCGCATTCCTTGCGGCGGCGCGGCTGCCTGCGGGGGATTATGCGCTTTTGGGCTTAACCGCCCTCGGTGAGGAGATTTTTCGTCTCGGGTTGCCATCGCGCGGACATGCCGGCGCGGCGCATCCCAGCCTGCCTGTCGCCGTCGCCTTTGCGCGCAGGCCCGGCGTGTTCGGTTTGGTGATTGATTGCGTGCATGGCAAGGTCATCGCGCGGTTGGAGCCGCCGACCGGACGCCAGTTCAACGGCCACGGCGCATTCTCCTCAGATGGGGCGCGCCTGTTTACATCGGAAGTGATCGCGGATGGCTCGATTGGCCAGATAGGCGTGTGGGACACCAAAACGTGGAAGCGGATCAATCAGTTCGCGAGCCACGGCATCGGGCCGCACGAAATTTTGCGCCTGCCCGGGACGGAAACGCTCATAGTCGCGAATGGCGGCATCGAGACTGATCCGTCCGATCGCACGCCCCTCAATATCGACCGGATGCGCCCGAACCTGACCTATTTGAGCGATGCTGGCGAGGTGCTTGATCAGGTTGAGCTCCCCGACCTCGCACAGAATTCGATTCGCCACCTGTCCGTGCGGGCAGACGGCCTCGTTGCGTTTGCGATGCAATGGGAAGGCGACGCGTTTGAACCGGTTCCACTCCTCGGTTTACACCGATTGGGGGCGACGGCGCAGTTGTGCGAGCCTGCGCTCGGCGAAGAGTTCGCGATGAAAGGCTATGCCGGTTCCTGTGCGTTTTCAGCCTCTGGCGCGCGGGTCGCGATTACGTCGCCCAAAGGTGGCCGCGTTCAGATTTACACCGCCGACGGCAAGCCGCTGGCCTCTGTCGCGGTGGCGGATGTTTGCGGCCTCGGGCCTGATCGCGGGGCGGATCAAATCGGCGCATCGGATGGTTTCATCGCAACCGACGGATTTGGCGGCGCCTCCCGCATTACCGTGACCGATGAGGGGCAAGCCCGCGCCGGCGGTGAAGTGACCTCGCAAGTCGCGTTCGATAATCATCTGATATCGCTCTAGCACGGGCGGGGCCCCGAAGGGCCCTGCTATACCCGCAGGGGCGAGGCGTGCGGTCTAGCGGGGGCGCACTGACCACAGATCCGTGGCGCGCCTGAACGCGTCTGTGTGATCCAACCCCTCAAGGACGCCAAGCGCCAAAGCCGCTGTCCCGAGCACGATCATCAGCGCGAATTCATCTGTCAAATCGCCCGCCCAAAGCGCCGCCAGCGCGCTAGGGTCGGTGGCGCCGTCTGCGGCCTCCGACATGCGCTTGGCGCCCTGCAGGAGGGCGGGCGCAACGGTGTCAAACGGTGCGCCGTGGTCAAGCCCCATCAGTTCGACGGCCTTGTTGGGTTGACGTTCGAACTCGCCGCCGCCGCCTTTCAACACCCGCAGATGTTGTTCCCCCAAGGCGCGGGCGCCATCTTGTTGCAGCGCGCGATAAGGGGGGTGGAACACGCCCTGCACCTGCGCACGTGCGGCACATGGGTTGAGCGCGCGCAACGCTGTGTTGACGGGCGAGCGAAGGCCAAGATGCTCGCGCAGCGCGAGCAACTCGACAAAGCGCTGATCCATCGCCTCCAGCGGAATGTAAGCGATATTCGTCAAATCCAGCGCGGCCTTAACCGCGTCCGGCGTGCTGGCCTGTGCAATTCCGACAATCGGCAGAGCAGGGCGCACAGCCGCGGCATTCGCCTGATGTGAATTCAGGCCGTGGAGCACGATCTTGTGCCCGGCCGAGGCCGTCAGCTTTGCCGCCAGCAAAAACCAAGGCAATCCGCGTGATTTCCCTGCCGCATATGACGGCCAGTCGAGATCAGGCGCAATCTTACGCCAAACCCCAAGGCGCGCGCGCATCGCCAGAACGATTCCCGCAATCTCGTCAGGATTTTCCGAACGGTAGCGCCACAACATCAACAACGCCCCAACCGCCTCCGGCGCAGCGCGCTGTTCAAGCACAATCGTCATTGCGTCTTGTGCCTCGTCGCGCGTCAGGTGGCGCGATTTGCTCGGTCCGCGCCCGAGTTGCTGCACGTAAGGTGCGAGGGATTGCGCAGGCGTGAACGGGGCTGGTTCGGTCATGGCGGGCCTTAGTTTGAGGATGAAGCGCGGATCATCGCTGCACCGTCTCATTTACACAAGCCATCCGCAAGTCAGCAGGGCCAAAGCCCAACCGAGAGACGCGATCAAAGCGCAGCACGAGGTCTATTTCATCTAGAAAAGGATGGTGCTGTGAGAGAGGATTGAATTCTATTCCATCTAATTAAAATCAATGTGTTACGTTGCATATTGGCACGCTGGAACGGCCGAATTCTGGCACTTAATTACCTTGCGTCAAGTGGCCAGCAGATGGCAGAGCAGAGCTCTGTCGGCCACACGCTTACACAGGCAAGCAGTGCGCGCCTAGAGGTGACTGTCGGCCACGCTTGCAGGTAGCGCCGCGCTCGTCGACTCGTGACGCTAACCTGCTCTGGCGGTCTGGGAAGTCTTCGATCCACTCTTCGCAGCAAGCGGTGGCGCACTAAATGTCCAATAGCTCTGTCAGCGCACGGATACGCGCGGGTGTCGGCCTTGGGTCGTGCCCGTTGCTGATGACGCGGATGAACTCGATCCATGCGCGCTCATTGGCGGACAGGGTCTCCCAGCTGACGCTGGGAGAGGTTGGGGTGGTGAACGGAGTTTCGCTCATTTGCCGAAGATCCCCCGCAGTGCCGCGCGGGAGCGGGCGGTCAGACGTGGGTCGCTGTTGTCGGACGCCTCACGCAGCTCTGTGAGCCAACCGCGTTCATTCTCGGTCGCGGGCGTGCCGAAGATCTCAACGACAGCCTGAGCCGCGGTGACGCCGATGGCCTGCTCGATGCTCAGCCGCATCAGATAGGCCGGATCGACCTCCAGCGCCTTCGCGAGCGCGGGCACCCGATCGAGAGGAACTTTATTGCGGCCGTTTTTGAGGAAGGTCATCATATTGGCATTGGCAAACCCCGCCTCGGACGCAATCTCGCCTTGGGTCTTGCGATGCGAGAGGGCTTGGATACGGTCCGCGATCAGCTTCGCGGCGGGTGTGTTGTTGAACGGTGTGCTCATCGGTGTGATATCTCATGTTGTTGATATCACTTACTTATCGTGTCTTGCGTTCGCAGTCGGGTGGGACTTTCATATCGGTGAAAATCAGGTCGAAGTCCTAGGGGAAATACGCGCGGTCGACGGGGATGCGTTCTGGCGCCGCAGATCGGGGATGCCGCAACCTTCCGGGTTCGCGTGATCTTCTCATCCACGGGGTCAACGCTGCTTTGATTGTCGTGCGACAGAATGGCTTCGCAAATCGCTCGGTGCAGCCTACTTTTGGGCGGCAGGGATGACGGTCAACCATCCGAGGATCACATGAACGTCGTAGTGAAAAATTATCCGCAGCTGCGCCAGCTATGCTGGAATCGTCCTAGCGATGCCGTCGTGGACGGTGAAGTCGCGCTTGCGCTCTACGAGCGGAACTGGCGGTTTGTTCGGCAGGACGAGATTACACCCGATGAGCAAGCCCTCCTCGACATGCTTGTTGCGAAGTATGGCAACGGTCATCTGTTGGTCGCTTGATGGCGGCGCGCATGTTCCGGCGTTCACATCACAATGACATCCTTGCCGTTCTGCGGTGCCTCGATGGTGCGCTTCATTCGGGCGCTGGATGCTATTTTGGCGGCGGCACGGCGATCGTGTTGGCGCTTGATGAATATCGCGAGAGCGTTAGCATGAGCGAAGTCCTAGAGGAAATCTGACCCCATGACGGGGACGCGTTCTGGCGCCGCAGATCGGGGGCGGCTCAACCTTCCGGGTTAGGCGCAGAGGATGCTTTCCGACAAAAATACTCGGAAAGTGAGGTGTAACATAATTGGCCTAAAATGTTACATTGTTGCGCGAAAACGTAACATTTGGGGTGCAAAAGAGCGCGAAACTATCGCGTAAATGTTCCCTCTAGGGAAGAAGTGCTCAAAATATTCCCGTAAGTTGGCCTTATTTTATTGGGTATTTCGAGATTTATGCCTCGCGCGATGAGACAAAATGTTCCATTTTTGACCCGATTTCGGGATTTTCCGGAGCGAAGTGATCGTGCCGAGAGTGCAGTAAAACGAAAACGGACTTCAATGAATCGAAGCAATCATCGCGACAAATGGCGCTTTCCGAGACGCATTCGTTTCGTATGGGCAGTTCGACTGCTCTTGCCGGTTCCACTGGCGGCCGACCACAAAGCTGCATCTAGCTCTATGCCTGCTGGGCTATTTAGCTAATACCTGCCCGCGATGGATTGGGCTTTCGGCCGATGGATGCGCGCAGGCTCGTTCTAAGCGCTTCTGGGCGCGCTTATGGGTTCGGCAGCTAGTAAGCCGTATATTTCGAGTTGGACGCGACTCAGCCCCCGCCAAGATGGGGCTGCGGATCGACTTCCCTCGCGCCCTGATTTGGTGGGGTCCGCTCTCGGCCGAACGAAAGGGTGAAGGTTTGGTCGGCACGGGGCGGTCTGTTCGCTCTCAGAATATTGTCTGCGCCTTTCACTCTTAGACGTGTTTCGATTGCCACCGCGCTCAAATACATCAGAGGCGCCTTCAAGCAGATCCCGCTTCCATTGACAGATAATCATCGGATAGCACGCCAACCGACTTACCAACTCAGTAATCGTCTCCTGACCCGCCAACGCTTCCAACCTTTTCATCACTACCTTGCCCTAGGTATATGCTGCGCTCTGAATCGGTGTGTAGATCTCGGGCAAGCGGCCCGCTTGTTGCTGAAGTGAGGAACGGCGCGTCTATGAATATCTAGAGCCCCATCACCTCGGCCAGCCGCTCGGTGTTCAGCGCGCGACATACCCCCGATGCGGGGCGCGCAAAGGGCACATCCTGTGCCGCGCAGAGCGCGTTGAGGATGGACTCATCCACGGCTTCTACAGCCGCGAGATAAACCGGATCGAGCCGCTCGTCATTGAGTGTCCGCATCTCGCGCCATGTGCCGGAAAGCTGGGGGAGGGGCATCTCGTTCGCGGTGGAGAAGGCTAGGAAAATATCGCCCGAATTGTTTCCCCCTGGTGATCCAGAGCGCCCAATGCCGATGGAGGCCCGCCGTGAAAGTCGCTCTAACTGGCTGGGTGAGAGGGGCAAATCGGTCGCGAGGATCACGATAATTGATCCGCGCTCGGTTTTCATATCGGGGATCCGGTCTTCCATCATCTGTGCGCCAACGGCCTGCCCAGCAACGGTCAGCCATGGCCGCAACCCGTGATTGGCCTGCACCAGAGCCCCCAGCGTAAACGCCGTGCCGTCGATGTCGATCACGCGTGAGGCGGTGCCCGTTCCGCCCTTGAACTCGTAGCAGATCATCCCTGCCCCACCGCCGGAATTCCCCTCGCGGACTGGCCCCGCGCGCGCGGAATCAATTGCGGCGCGAGCATGGGTTTCGGTGATATGTAGGCCATTGATGTCGTTGAGAACCCCGTCATAGGTCTCGGCAATAACAGGCATAGCCCAGAGGTGGTGGCTCTCCCATGTTTCGCCGTAGGTTTCTACCATCCAACGCACAGCGGCACTGTGGGCGGGGCCGATCGCATGTGAGTTGGTGATCAGAATGGGACCGCAGAGCCATCCACCATCGCGCACCCAATGTGCGCCTGTCATCTCACCGTTTCCGTTGAGGCTAAACTGTCCTGCCCAGACCGGCTTGGGCGTTGTGTCATGCCCGCGCGGCAAGATTGCCGTGACGCCGGTTTGCACTTGGATGCCGCGTGTCGCCAGCGCGGGATCTTGGGCAGAGGTCAGTTCCATCATCCCGACTTCGATCCCCGCGACATCGGTGATCGCGTTGAGCGGCCCAGTTGTGCCTTGCAACGGTATGGCTAGATCACGCGCGCGGGGTTTCTCGGCGGGCTGGGATGTGGGCGCAGGCCGCGTGAGGAGCGTGTTTTGTGGCATCATTTCTGTCTCGATCTGAGGTAGAGGCCGAGTGCAGCGATCACAATTGTGAACAGAAGCATCAAGGTGGCGATGGCGTTGATTTCGGGTTTGATACCACGGCGCAGCATCCCCCAGATATGCATCGGTAGCGTTGTGTTGCCGGTGCCAGCAATGAAATAGGTGATCACCAGATCGTCCATCGAGATGATGAAGGCGAGCAGCGCCCCTCCTAACACTCCAGGGGCGATCGCGGGCAGGGTCACCTTGCGAAACGTTTGCGCGGGTGTGGCCCCCAGATCGGCAGAGGCCTCCTCAATCGTCTGGTCTAATTGTGCAAGTCGCGCAGAGACTGTGACAAACACATAAGAGATCAGAAAGGTGCATTGCCCGATGATGATCGAGATGATCGAGAGGTTGATGCCGATGGTGATGAAGAAGATCAAAAGCGCGATCCCCAGAACGATATCGGGCATGATCATCGGCACCATCATCATCGCACGGTAAAACCCTGCGAACCGGAACCGGAACCGCGCAACTGCGAGCGCAAGGGCGGTGCCAAAGAGGGTGGAAATCAGCGTGGTGGAAATCGCAACGATAAAGCTGGTGCGCACCGCGGCGTAGAGCTGGGGGGTGGAGTCGATATAGGTTGGGCTATCGGCAATCGTTGTGGGTAACCCGAGGATGAGGCGATACCAATCGAGGGTGAACCCGTCCCAGATCATCATATTGATCGGGTTGGCATTGAACGAAAACACCACGACGAGCAGGATCGGGGCGTAGACAAACACAAAAAACATGAAGCCGTAGAGGCTCAGAAGGCGCTTGAGGGCCATTATGCGCTCTCCCCTGTTCTGGAAAGCCGGATTTGCACGATCAGCAGGATCAGCACCGCCGCCATGACCAGCATCGCCAGCGCGGCGCCGAAGGGCCAGTTGCGCGCAGAGAGAAACTGTTGCTCGATCAAGTTGCCAATCATCATGACCTTCGCGCCGCCCAACACCGAGGGCACGATAAAATTCCCCAATGCGGGGATAAAGGTGATGACTGCGCCGCCAAAGATGCCTGGAAGGGTCGCGGGCAGCACAACTTTGCGAAAAGTCTGAAACCGCGTTGCGCCCAGATCGGCGGAGGCTTCGATCTGGCTGATGTCGAGCTTTTCAATTGACGCGTATAGCGGCAGAAACATGAAGGGAATGAACACATAGGTCATGCCGAGGATCACCGCAAAATCGGTGTAGAGAAAGTCGATGGGCGTGGAGGTCACCTTGAGGGCCATTAGCCCTTGGTTTAAAAAGCCCGTTGGTCGCAGGATCAGCACCCACGCAAACAGCCGCACAATCAGGCTGACGAAGAATGGCAGTGTGATGAGCAAAATTGCACGGTCGCGGCGTGCGGGTGTCATCCGGCTGATCCAGAAGGCCGCGGGATAGCAGATGATGAGCGAGGTCAGCACCGTCAGCCCTGCCAGCTTCAACGAGCGCAGAAAGATCTCGATAAACACCGGATCAAACTTGTCATAGGCGGTGTTGGCCCAGCCAAGGATCCGGCCGTAATTGAGATGCGAGAAAGTCCATTCCACCCCGCCATAAAGGCCCGGGGTGAGGAAGCTATAGACCAGCATGATGACCAGCGGGCAGAAAAAGAACACCAGCAAAAACAGGGTGGGGGCCCCGAGAAGGGCAAGAAGATTGCGCAGCGTCCGGCGGGCGAGGGTCATGGTGCGACCTCGTCGACCAGGTGCAGCGCATCTTGCGCCGCGTAAAGCGTGATCTGGTCTCCGGCCTTGGGCAGGGCCTCGCCTGTATCGCGCAGCAACGCCTGCATCGGGCCAAATTGCGGGCAGTCAAAGTCGATCTGTTGATCTTTTCCGGTGTAATAGGCCGCGCGCATGATCCCTGTGAACCGCAAAACGGGTGCGGCGCTTGACGCAAACGCCTCCGGCGTTAGGCGCAGGGCCTCTGGTCGCAACATGAGGGTCGCGGGGCCAATCCCGTGCGCGCAGGGAAAGCTTTGGCCATCGGCAAGTGTCGCTATCGCGCCCGCGCGTTCGACGCGGATCAGATTGCTTTCGCCAAGGAAATCGGCGGTGAAGAGGTTCGCGGGGTGTTTATAGAGCATATCCGGCGCGCCGATCTGCTGGATCCGGCCCTTGGCCAGCACGGCAATCCGATCAGACATGGTCAGGGCTTCTTCTTGGTCATGGGTCACGAAGATAAAGCCGATCCCCAATTCGCGTTGCAGGGTTTTCAATTCGTGCTGCATCTTCTGGCGCAGGTTCTTATCGAGCGCGGAGAGAGGTTCATCGAGCAGCAGCAGCTTTGGTTTTGCCACCAGTGCACGGGCCAGTGCAACGCGTTGCTGTTGGCCGCCGGAAAGCTGCGAAATGCTGCGGTTTTCCATGCTCTGCAGGCCGACAAGTTCCAGCATTTCGCCGACACGGGTGCGGATCGTCTTGCGATCAATACCAGCAATTTCAAGCGCGTAGCCGACATTGCGCGCCACGGACATATGCGCAAACAGAGCGTATTTCTGGAACACAGTGTTGACAGGGCGCTGATGCGCTGGGCGTTGGGTGACGGGGGTTCCGTCAATCACGATCTCGCCCGCATCAAGCCCCTCGAACCCGCTGATTGTGCGCAAAAGGGTGGTTTTGCCGCAGCCGGATGGGCCGAGGAAAGTCACAAATTCCGCCTGATCTAGCGTCAAGGACACCTGATCGAGCGCTGTGATGACGCCGCCTTCCGGCGTGGGGAAGGATTTGCTGGCGGAGAGGATTTGAAGCGGTGCGGGCATGGGGCCAATCTGCTTATCTGGTCAGTGCGGCGCGAGGGCCAAACTTGTGACAGGGGCGGGGAGGTCGCTGCGAAACGATGCGGTCGGATGGGCGGGGTTACCCCGCCCAAACGGCTTATTGCGAGGTCTTAATCCGCGTCCATTCGGAGTTATAGAGCTGCAATCCGCGGCCCAGATCCTGGAAGATTTGCAATTTATCAATCACCGACTGATCGGGATAAATCGTCTTATTCTGCGCGATCTCAGCAGGGATCAACGCCTGCGCAGGAATATTCGGCGTGCCGTTCATCTGTTGTTCAACATTGAGCGCGGCGATTTCAGGACGCAGGTAGAATTCGAGGAATTTCACCGCATTCGCCTTATTCGGCGCGCTCTCTAGCACACACATATCTTCTTGATACATTGTCGCGCCTTCCTCGGGGATCACATAGCCCAGAATGTCTGGGTTCTGCGCGACGAAGATATTCGCCCCCACATACCACTGAGCCGCGGCCACATCGCCGGAGGTCACGAGCGGGATCGAGTCGTAGGAGAAGGCAGAGACGCCCTTGATGTGCTCAATCACGTAATCCGCAGCGGCTTTTAACTCGTCCGGATCCGTGGAGTTTACCGAAGTTCCGTTCATGATATGGCCGATGCCGATGGTTTCGCGCAGATCGTCGAGCAAGATGATTTTCTTGCCAGCATCGCCGAGCGCAAAGAGGTCTTTCCAGCCCTTTATCTCGCCCGCCTCGGCCTTGTTATAAACGATACCAACATTGCCCCACGCATAGGGCAAGCAGTAGCTCGCATCAGGGTCGGTTTCAGCGCGAATAAATTGGGCATCGATGTTTTTAAAATCGGGAGCGCTGCCGATGTCGGTTTTCGCGAGCAGGCCAAGCTGGAACATGATGTCATGCATATGCACCGAGGGGAAAACGATATCATAGCCCGTTGCACCTGCTTGGATCTTGGCGAGCATCTCCTCGTTGGAGCCGTAGGTGTCCAGCGTCACTTTTATGCCGGTTTCCTCGGCAAATTTTTCAAGCACGGCTGGATTGATGTAATCGCCCCAATTGTAGAGGTTAAGCGTTTCCTCGGCGCTGGCCATCGCGGGGGCGAGCGTAAGTGCGAAGAGGGCTGCGAGGGTGGTTTGGTTGCGGGTCATTCGGGTGGTCCCTGTTGAGAGGTTTCGGAGCGTCTTGTTGGGCGCGACGTTTTTTATTTGACTTCTTAGTCTGGTTTTTTACTGTCATTTTTGTCAAATGTTATTTTTCTGTCTTATGGGGCTGTGTCATGCAAGAAGGCTTTGCGTCCTATCCGGAGGGGTCTTTCAAAGAACTGGTGCGTAAAATTGAGGCGGACATGCCGAATTTGCCCAAGCAGGAGGCGAAGGTTGCGCAATACATCCTGTTAAACCTCGATTCGATCTCTTTCGAGACAGGGCGAACGATTTCGCAAAAGGCAAAGGTGTCGGAGATTACGGTCGGGCGGGTTTTGAGGCGGTTCGGGTGTGCGGGTATGAAAGAGTTTAAGGCTCTGCTGCGCCAACGCTATTCGATCGCGGGGCAGGCCGCGGCGCGCAGGGGCGGGGATTTATCCGAACGCTGGCGCGATCAGCTCGGCGCTGAGATTGAAGCGGTTCAGTCGATTTACGATCTGATTGAGGGCGAGGATTTTCTGCGTGCGCAGGATCTTCTTGCAGGGATGGAGGAGGTGTTTGTCACTGGTTTTCAAACCGTGAGGGGCCTCGCAGAGGATAGCGCGCGCAGGCTGGCGCTGGCGCGCCAAGATGTGCGGTTTCTCGCGGCGCATGACAGTATGCTCTCTGAATGGATTGGCCCGCGCCCGCGTCGTAGCTCTTGCTTGCTTTTGATCGACGTTGTGCCTTATGCGGCGGAATCGCTCGTGTTGGCGGCGCTCGCGAAGGAACAGGGGCGCAAACTGGTGGTGGTCACGGATGAATATTGCCATTGGGCGCGTGAATTTGCGGATGCAGTCATTAACGCGCCTTCCGCGACAGGGTTGTTTTTGGAATCGACCTTGGGGCTAAATGCAGCGCTGGCTTTGTTGATCCACGGGGTGGCCAACAGCCAACCCGACGCTGCGGGGGAGCGTTTGCGCGAATGGAAGGGCTTTTCGCGTCAGTTAAAGCTCTTCTAAAGCGGTGGCGCGCGGGGCCTTAATCTAAGACTTGCCTGTCGGCCTGTCGGCGTGGCGGCCTCTGAGGCCAATCCCTCCATCATTCGAGCGAACACTCCCATGTCGCCCCATCGCTTCCAGCGGTTGTAGAGCGTCTTCGCAGGACCATATTCCTTCGGAGCGTCGCCCAACGTAAGCCATTGCGGTTAATGAATATAATGCCGCTCAAAATCCGCCGATCATCCACGCGTGGCTTGCCATGGCTTTTCGGAAAGAAAGGCCGCAGCCGGGCCATCTGCTCTTCGTTTAGCCAGTAAAGATTGCTCATAATTTCCCCCACTCTCAGTGGGAATTGAACCACGAGCGTCGCAAGTCCTCAACCAATTTAATGGGTCTAAGCCTAGGTTATAAGCGTCCGATGAAATGGACATCCCAAGTCCGTTTCCAAAGATGAAGGTCTTACGCATCCGCAGCCTAAACGCTTTTCGCTAAATCAACCACAGTTCGAGCGACATTTTGTATTGCCTGAGGGATCGTGTTGTTTACCGCCGAATAGGTCTTGCCATCGACGGCATCAAACATTTTGTAGTCATAATTGGGTGCAGTCTTCTGGAAAGAGGCGGCTCCGGAAATCTTAACAGTCGGGATAAGTGGATTTTCTGTGCAACAGCGGCATGATGCTGCGAGCAAGTAGAAGACCATGGCAAGACGACCACGCCGGAATCACAGCCCGGCATTCAAGGCGAAGGTGGCAGTAGCCGCGATTAAGGGCGAGAAAACCTTGATCGAGCTGGCGCAAGATTTTGACGTTCATCTGTAACCGGCAGGTGTTTGCCTGCAAACACCGAGAGGCGAACCAGATCAAGCAGTGGCGCGACCAGTTGCTTCAAGGTGCGACCTAGGTGTTTGGGGACGCCCAGAAGGCGGCCTTGGAACCGGTGATCGATGTGAAGACCCTGCATGCGAAGATCGGAGAGATGACGCTGGAGACTGATTTTTTGTCCGGCGCGCTCGGCAAGGCGGGTCTGTTGCCGAGCGCAAAAAAATGATCGATCCCACCGCCAAGCTGAGCGTCAGCCGCCAAGCGATGATGCTGGGGATCAGCCGGGGCAGTGTCTACTACAAGCCCCAGCCTGTGCCGGACGCCGATCTAAAGCTGATGCACCAGATCGACAAACTATGCAAGGTTGATTGACGCCGCGCGTCCCTCGGTAGCTTACGACTTTGCCGCAACGCTCCGCCCTTGGGTTGAAATCGTGAAACCTCCTCCGGTGCTGTTGAAATTCCTCATTGTCTTATCGTCAGATATCGTATCATTAGCAAAATATTATACCGTGTGATGGACCAAAACCGTGCGTCCGTGCTCACCCCCAACCGATGGTGCTAAAAGAAGATGAAGCGTGATAAAGTGTCAATGAGGACAGTAGGTTACATTCGTGTCTCTACAGATATCCAAGCAAAAGACCCGCAGCAGCTTGAGACGCAAGCTAAGAAAATTCGGGACGCGTGTTTGGAGCAGGGTTTTGACCTTCTTCAGATATATGAGGATGTCTGCTCCGCCGCTTCGGCGACAAGTTTTTCCCAGCGCGTTGGTCTATCTGATGCCTGTCTCTCGGCGCGCAATGCGGGTGCGATCTTGATTGTGACCGAGCCAACGCGGTTGTTCAGGAATGTTTCTGTCGCGCGTGAGTTTTTTAAGAATTCAGATTTGAAGGTTTTTTCGGTTCGCGATAATCGTATTCTTGGGGTCAAGGCTTTCCTGTCCGCTGTCCGGCGCGGTGAAGAAAGTGCGCTCTCGATCAGAGAGGGCACGAAAGACGCGCTCGCGAGGGGCGCGCGGCAGTCCAATGTCGATCTGTCAGAAGTCCGCAAGCGCGCGTCGCAAGCCTCAGTGCGGGCAAGAAAACTCAAAGCCTGCGAAGTCGTTGATCGGATCGCGGCGGTGATTTCAGAGGATCAGGCTTTTGAGACGCTGACCCACGAAGCCATGGCTGACCTTTTGAACCGCCGCGGAATTCTCTCCGGATCAGGACAGGCTTGGACTAGGAATGGTGTGCGCCGTCACCATATCGCTGCCAAGGATGCTGTCGTGTTGCAGCGTGAGTTTGAGGCTGAAGAGGACCAAGAACCGCTTCAGCAAGCAGATATCGCGCCCGCTGCAACTGTCCCGGTTCATCCTGAGCAAACGGACGCGCCGCAGGATGCCGAAACTTTGGCCGAGGAAGAAGAAATGCGCGCGCTTCCGACATTCGGGATGTTCAGCGCGTGAGCGCACTGGCGCAAGGCTCGTTTAGCTATAGAGCTGTTTTGGTCGTGCCGCTTGGCGCGCTTGCCATCCGCGATCGGCGGGTCAGTATTTCGGTCGCGGACGGCGTCCTGAGGTTGTTGTCGTGTCGGTCATTTTCAGGACTCTGGGCGCCTCTCCGGCGCTCTGACCTGACTCGCGGCGGCTTGATTCGCTGACGGCCTGTGGGGCGCGCTCCTGCGCTTGTGTGGGGTTGAATCTGCCCCGAGCGGCTTAATCGGAGCCGAGCGGCCTTGGTGTCGCAATCGGTGGATCCGATACAGCGAAACTCCCTCCCTCTCCGGCCTGACAATCGGCCGTGGGCAAAAAAAGCCTACAGCTAGTCATCCAGCATATTGAACGCCAGTTCTGTAATCCGCTCGAAGCCCTTCCGTCCGGCAATGTCATGTCCCGCAATTGCATATGCCTTGCGCTTTGCGTTAAAATCTTCCGCGGAGGCCTCCGCCAGCTTATGTGCTTGAGTTAGCTCATTTCGGCCCATTGGGTATGCCGCGCATACCAGTCTCATTCCGAAGATTGTAGCGCGCCCAAATTCTGCGGCCAAAATAGCTGGTGTCTTTCCGGCGCAAGTCTCGAGAGTTGGGTTCGCGCCGGCGGCAAGAAGAATTTCAAAACATCGATTGGCTCCGATCTTCGCTGCAGTATGCAATGCCGTCTGACCAAGGACATCCTGCGCGTCGATATCCACATGACGGGCAATGAGTGCTTTTGCCATGTCCACATCGTCTCGATCGGCCGCCAACATCAGCACAGTCTGGTTTAAATAGTCACGCGCATTCAGAACGTCAGTGGGCAGCAGGCTAGTCAGTTTCAGATGCGTTGCGGCCATCGATTTGGCAAGTTCGGAAGGGTCTTTGGGGATCCCCGGATATGTTGGCATTTGCCGCATTCGGCGCACTAGGTCCGACGCCATCTTTGATGCTACTGTGAAGAACGTGTCGCCACGCACATTTCGCAACTTGCGCTTCAATGTGCCGCGAAACTGTTTAATGAATCCGCGCAACTCGACCTCCGCAGCCTCGCGGAAAAGCAATCCTTGGTATGCGCGAATGATCTCAGAACTCTCGTTAAGGGGCTGTTCAATTTTAACCCCTTGATACGGGCGAGCGATGTCGCGCCAGAACCAATCCGCATGATCCGCCGCCGCTAAGCGCATGGAATAATCGATCGGGCCTTCGCCAAGTTTCCAGCGAGCGGCATCTTGGGGCTGGACCGATTTGCAAAGAATTCGAAAGCTCCGCTCCGCACTGTTTCGGTTGAATGCGTCCTGCGCAACCGCAAGTGAGAAGTTAAGCTTTGCGATAAGCAGTTTCGAAGGTCCGATAGACCGCGCGATGCAGATATCCAGCGATTTCTCGGCATGTTCGCGCGCTTCGTCAAAATTCCCGGAAGAAACAGCGTTTAGGGCGCTTAGGTAGGCGAGGTCGGCTTCAAACTCGGCAATGCCGGGCAGTTTTCGAAGCCTTTCTAGTCCAGCAGCGACATGGGGCTGACGATCCGGATCGTTGCCCTCCCAAGCCATAAGGACGCTTTTAAGCGCTTCCTCGACAGTCTGGCGCTGTGCCAATAGCACTCGATCCTGAACAAATGGCGCAGGCGATCGCAGCTTTAAATCAACGAAAACATCACTCAGCGTATCGTCACGCTGTATTGCTCTGAAAATCTCGCTCAGAAATTCGGCCACCCGCTCGGCGGCAAGAAGCTCTCCGGACCGGGCCGGCGTAATCGCACGAAACGGGCCTTCCTTTAGCCACGACGGTAGCGCCTCAACGAAAGCCTGATTGGCCAGTGCTGGGTTGGTCGGGCCTGCCGCGACGGTGGCCTCGTGGCCCCATCTGAAGAGTTCGAGCAATTGCAAAGCCTTGTTGCGCATTGGGTTCGGGTCGTTCGGCTCGATATCCGGCGTCAGGAAGCCAACGAGATCCTTGTAGGCTTGTTCGATAGCGCGCGCCCAGAGCAGCAACGCTCGCAACTGCGGCGTCGACAGAGGGACTGCAATAGAGCTCTTGTATGAGAACTGGTTATCATCGCTGAACCACTCCATGATCTTGGTGATCGCTGGCGTCGTCCGGCCTGAACGCCAATTTCGAATACTGCGAAGCCTATCATCAACAGCATCGTCCCAGACACTGTCCATTGGGCCTTCAACTTGCTCTAACCACCATGTCAGCAATGCCTCGACTGGCAAAATTAAACGATTTGGGTTCGCAGGGTCTTGATGCGGTAAAAACCAAAGATCGTTTTGGGGCATCTGAGGCAAAAACGCCTCATCTTGGCACCAAAAACCCCAGGTTCTGCCGAGGCTAGGCATAATGTCGTATGCAAAAAGCAGCCAAAGAGCCTGCGGCGGAGTGGCTGAATATGTCCGCGTATGGAGTTCCAGCGCGTCCTGGATGGCCATGATCCCAAAGACTAGTCTTTCAACATCGCGCCATGGAGCTGAACCCTGCTTCTGTCTCAACGATTGCCTTAACAGGTCGAGCAACTCACGCGTTCGATCAATCCCTCCCTCCAACCGCATCTCCGAGCGTGCATAGCGGAGGCGTTCTAGGTGCTGCCATTTGGGAGGGCAGAATAGCGACACCACGTAAAGAAGTGCGGAGTTTGACGTCGGGAGCTGGGCCATCGGCAGAGTGTCGGGCATGCTCACACCTCGGCCTGTTGTCGGTGCAACCTGGAAAGTTCTGCCTTCACATTTCTAAACGCCCGTCGATCACTCGGCGTTCGAGAAAATACCAATAAGCCGCCACCTGCTAAGAATAGCTTTGCGTGCTTTTTTCCAGAGACATAACGCGCCCCAGACTTCACTTCCTCAGAAATTACCACATTCAACGCTTTATCTTTTGAATAATACACTTTTTACCTCGCTAACGGGATGGCAGTGCAACCACCATCCCAATCGGTTTGTTTTCAGGAGTTGTCGTCGCCGAGCCCTTCGCCGCGGCCTTTCTGCATGCCGGGTGCGGCTGGCTATCAATCCACTATTTCCCCTTGGGCGGATTGTTTCCGCGATCTGAGCCAGATTTGTTTCCGGTGGTTGAAGGGCCGTTTTCGGGGCGCGGGTTTGCCATATCTAGTTCCTTTTCGTTGATCCAATTCCAGCCTAGCAACTGAGTGTCGCTTGACAGAAAAAAGGGATAATCGAAGCTGCCCACATCAACGAGGAAATCGGGAATACAGTCACAAAACTGATCGACCTTTCGATCAGCAATGATTTGGGTTCTTTGGCTAAAGACCGCTGGCTCAGTGGTCCCGCGGTCCCATCTTTATCAATCCATGGCGTATGCGGTGGTCCCCATGCGGGTTCCGGCGCGGTTGGTCTTTGGCGACCCGTTTGCATGTCATGTCGCTTCAGGAAGGTGCAAAACATGTCAAAACGCGAAGGCCGGGCGATCACGCATTTGTGATATTGACGAAAAGTGTCGGAATTTTTCACATAAGAACATGTTATATAACGACAAAATCTCCTGCAATTGCCGCAAGACAAGCTGTTTTGGCTTCATTATTTAGGATGGACGAAACGGCGATCGGTGCTGCTCTGAAAACGAAACTTTTTAACTCATTGAAATACGGCTTGCGGATGGTTTTGGTAACGAGTTACAAGTTACCATCTTAACGGGAGATTCGAAAATGGCACTTACATCCGCAGAAAAGCAAAAACGCTACCGCGAGCGGCAGAAGGAAAAGGACGCATTGGCGAGCAAGGTCACCACTACAAGTGCCGACTTCAAGCGCCCGTTTTGGCAGGCGTGGAATGAGGAGCTGCAAGCCTATGCCAATGACTTTGGTTACTACCTCGACGAAGCTGGGGTCAGCGCCCCTGGGTTTGAGGGGGACCAGGGACCAGAGGCGTTCTCCGCGGAAGCCTTCCCCAAAGAGGCGCTGGATGAGATTTTCCCCGATCTTTCGCATGGGTCGCTGCGCCGTGCGGAGTTCATGGTGGGGAGTTTGAAGGAAGCGGCCGAGATGCTGGCGACCGCGGTCAATGCCTACAAGCGCTCTGAGATCAAAGCGCGTCTGGCGGAGTTAGAGGCGTCTGATCTTTCAACCGTCGAGGCGAAACGGGGCGCGCTCAACGAGGCCGCACGGCTGAACAAAATGCTCGATCAGCTCGAAAAGCAGGTTCGCATCACCTTTCCGCAATGGAAGGTAACGGGCTGAAAAGCCCCTGACAGAGGGCGAAAACCGACGCCGCCTAGGAAACTGTGAAGGTTTCGCGCCCCTGTCTTGAGACTATGCCTCTCCAATAAACAGACCTAAAGGATCGACATATGGACACCGATACCATGAGCGCCGCCGCGGCGGCAACCTTGACGAGGCCCGCGCAGGATATCTGCGACGATTGTTTGGACGCCTTCATCGGTGCGGGTGCCTTCGCTGCGCGCAAAATAGACGCGCCTCATTCGAAGCCGGACCGCGGCCGACGCATCGGTTGATGCGTTGGGTCAGCTAAGCGGAGCCACTGCGCCGTAACGCTACTTTTCAAGTCGAACCAACACAAACTGCGGCCGCCTCGGCTGTGGGTCATCAAGTCATGCCGAAATTCGGTAGAAAGAAAATTATAAATGAACGCTTTAAATATCGTCGCACACATTCCCGCAGAGTTCGATGCGGGCGACCCCGCTTTTCCGTCAGTTTGGGATGAGGAGGTGGAGCACGCTCAACTTCGTAGGGAACTGTATGTGATCCGCGCACCTGAGGAGACGGAAGTGTCAGTTTGTGAGGCTGTCCCAGACGCCCCCATCGATTTCGAAGGGGACGGGCAGGGCGGTGCCGACATCACGCGTATCCCCTCTACACAGGTCGCACAGTCTGAGGTTCAGGGCACCGCTCACCTCTCGTCGGAGTGCAGTGTCGCGGGCTTCTCAAACGGTCCCGGCGGGCTCTATGCTGTGCCCGAGGAGGAGGGTGCTGATCCGGTCTTCGTTTGCACCCCGCTCAAGGTGCTTGCACGGTTTTCGGACCGTGAGGGCAAGAACAACGGGCGGTTGGTCAGTGTGAAATCTGCGCGCGGCATGTGGCTCGATATCCCAGTGCGGAACTCCGATTTGCAGACGAGCCCCCAAAAGGTTCTCGCCGCGCTCCTTGATTATGGCTTG
This sequence comes from Albirhodobacter sp. R86504, assembly GCF_042466415.1. Lineage (NCBI taxonomy): Bacteria > Pseudomonadati > Pseudomonadota > Alphaproteobacteria > Rhodobacterales > Paracoccaceae > Albirhodobacter > Albirhodobacter sp. R86504. The sequence continues at coordinate 84,540 of NZ_JAXHCH010000002.1, forward strand.
GAGCTCGCGCATTCAAAAAGCGCCGCGGAGAGCCTCCACATCTTCTTGAAGCGCGCAGAGCCAAATCGTCACCTCCAATCTGTGGGCCGTATGGGGTGGGTGGATGATACCAATCGCAGCTTTTTAATCGGCGGGACAAAAATTGGGTGCCAAGATGTTTTGCCGCTCGGCGTCATGCAGAGTGAGGCCTTGACCGAAGCTGGCGATGCCGAGAGCTGGAAGCACTCGGTCGGTGCCTTGTGTCGGAAAAATCCGCTGATGATTTTGGCCGCGTCGCTCGCCTTTTCTGGCCCCTTGCTGGAACTGGGCGGGCGTGACAGCGGAGGGCTTCATTTCCGCGGCGCCTCCTCTTCCGGCAAAACCACGCTCCTGAAGTTGGCGGCCTCTGTCTGGGGCGGTCCGCGTTTAATCTCGCCTTGGCATGCGACGCAGAACGGGCTCGAGGCGATTGCGGCGCGGATGAACGGGATGCTGTTGCCGCTCGACGAATTGGCGGAAATCTCGGCAAAAGCTCTGCATGGCACGATTTACATGTTGGGCAACGGATCCGGCAAGGCGCGGATGAACAAGGATGCCAATCTGGCCGAGCAAGCAGCGTGGACGCTGGCGTTGATCTCTTCGGGTGAAATCAGCATTGGTGAAAAGCTGCGCGAGGCACGGCTGGAGGTGATGCCGGGGCATGAGGTTCGTCTGATCGATATCGAGGCCGACGGTCGTGATCACGGCGTTTTCGACTGGCTGCACGGCATGTCGGATGGCGCGCAGTTCGCGGAGGCGGTGCAAACTGCCACGCGGCAGACCTACGGCGCTGTCGGGCGGCAATTCGTGCGGCAACTCTTCGCGCGCGATATTGAGAAAATGTCTTTGGACGTCAAACGCGATGCCCGGCAATACGCCGCGACGTGGCTTGGTCATCTGAACATCGCCCCTGAAGGGCAGGTCTCGCGTGTCGCCGCGCGTTTCTCGTTGATCGGTGTGGCGGGGGAAATGGCGACGCAGTTCGGGCTGACCGGATGGGAGGAAGGGGAGGCGGTTGCCGCGGCGGAGTCCGCATTCCTCGATTGGTGTGAGCGCCGCTTGGGACCAAAATTCGAAGCCGTTGAAGCCTATGTCAAACCTTTGCAGGAGTTCCTGAGTGCCAACCTGAATGCGATGCCCGTCGTCAAGGGACCGCACGAAGATGGCGTGCAACCTATCGGTTGGCGCGATGCGTCAACGGTTTATCTGTCGGTTGAGACATGGGAGCAGATATACCCTGGCGAGCAAGGCACCCAAGCAGCAAAAGCAATGGTGGACCTTCAGATGCTCATGCCAGGGGAGGGAAAGCGCCTCGCGCGCAAAGCGCCCCGGTCGATTCCAGGGCCGCGTAAACGTGTCTACACGGCTGTCGTGGAAAATGTGATGAACTATAAACCGCGTTGACTATAGACTATGACCAGCGGGCCCATCGGTCCCGCTGGTCCCAGCGCTGGTCGTGCGCGATGGCAAATGAAGGCGGAAGGTTTGGCTTAGGGCGGTGATTGCACGGTGGTCCGCATTCATTCTAACAATTGGGCAAAAGATGACACCGACATGTATCTATTTGAAATAGGCATAGTTAGCTGTCATGCTTTGAAAACTCTGTTTCCAAGGCTTTGAGGTCTGGGGTGATTGATCTTTGGTATTTCACGGGTAGGCTCATCGCTACCCAGGAGCGAGTTGTGTAATGTTTAAGTCTTCCAAAATGGATGCGCCCGACGGACCGAAAAAAGAGGTGTTGCTATCATTTAAACCCACTGGACGCCTTCTCACCCTGCAAGAGATCCATGACGAGTTTGTGCTGATGCGCGAAGCCCTCGACAAGCCGCTGACAGCGCAGATCGCAGCGAGGATCACGGCGAAAAGCGGCAGTCATTTGCTTAAATTAGTAAGTCCGCGAGTGGACGGGGATCATGCGGTTTTGCGACTCGATCCGCCACAGCAGAACCGCAGGTCTTGCATCCTGCCTTCGGTAAACGCCCCCGATATCCCCTTTTGTAAGGTTGTCTTCCGGCCGCTAGAAGTGGCAGGGCATGGGCCTATGAGTGTCGTCGATCATATCCTCAACCCGGTTGATGTCTCACCGAAGGTGCTTGCCGATTTTGGTCGAGTGTTTGGCGAGGATGTGCTGAAAGTGCTGCGCGCGGGTCTGCTAGAACCTGCGAAAGCGCCGCTGAAACTCGGCGCGGGAGAGTTCCCGATTGTGTTTATTCCGCGCTCGGGTGGTGGAGATCTGCAGATCACGCCGGTCTCGCCCGCTTTGGCGTTTATGGGGATGAAGCGCGTTGCCGACGCCTATTTTCAGAAAACGACAGCGGACAATCCTCGCCCGCCGCGTGGGCGTTGGACCAAGCAGGCCATAAGCTCCAAACCCCAAAATATCTCCGGCGCGATTGGTGGTCCGCGCCTCCGGTTTTTTGCGACAATGCCGCCCGTGATGCAGCAAGCCGAAGCCGAGCTGCATCGTTACGTTCATGGCGGGGCTTTCCCGCGTTGGCGCGATGAGGGGGTGGGCATTTGGTTGCTGCGCTATGGCGACATGTTGGCGGCGGACTCCAAATATAATAATTCCGACACTCGCGCTGCACTTGATCGCACGGCGGATAGGCTGATCCGCGATACGCAGGGCTTTATCGCAGAAACACTAGCCGACGCCGCGCATATGGCCCCCGATAAACCCCTTCCTCGGCCGCGTCTGGCGCTGGTTTTGATCCGGCGGAGCTGGAAGAAAAATGAGCGAGAGCTGGCGCTAAATGCGCTCTCGAGCGCTCACTTTGAAGACAGGCTGCACAAGAGCGGGATTGAGGAGGGCGCGCAATGAGCGAGTTTCGGGATCTCTTTTTGGTAAAGGATTTGCGTGCAACCCGCGTCAATCTCTTGATGAACGATTTTGCCGCGGGCTTGCCGAGCCCTCTTTCGTTCCTCGGTCTGGCTGATCTCTTGGCGCGTAATCTTGGCCTCGCACCCTGGAGCGCGCGTGTTTTGCCTATCTTGCACCGGGTGGATGTGTCTGACGGCCGTTCAAAGCCCGAGATGGAGAATAAATCGGGGATTTTTGAACCGATTGAGACGATGGAAGACCTGACAGGCTCGGTGCATGTCTCTCTTTTGCTCAATCTTCCTGGCTGCGAGAGCGAGAGCGCTCTGCGCGCGCAGATGCAAGGGCGGCGCATCGCAGGTGGCTTGATCCAGAATGATTGTGTCGACGTGCAGGCGGTGACGCCCGATGGCTCGGCTTTCCGCACCCTCAAGCGCGGCTACGCAATGCTGCGCCCCGAACAAGCCGAACGCCGCTTTATCGCAATGGGCGACACGACGCCCGAGCAGCCCAGCCTCGCGCATCTGGCGGCTCTGCTATATCCGGCGGAGCGGCATGAGGGTTTTGGCTGGATCGTGCCAGCGGCGGTAGGCTACCGCCTGCTGGAAGACCCGCAGACCGCTCCCGCGCGGATTCGCACCCGTTGCAAAGATATCCCGCATGTGTTCGCCGAGCCGGTGGTCGGCATCGCGGAGCTGGTCTCGGTGCGCAATAAACGGCTCACGGGCCTAAGTAATGCCGACCTTGGCGCGGCTCTTTGGGCATGGGATGCACGCGGCGATCTCATTCTCGGCCACCCTGATTATCACCCTGTATTTTCCGATCATTCTGAGGAGTTTATTACTCATGGTTAAATCCCCTTCCACTCTCTCGCTCGAAACCGGCATGCTCGCGTTTGCGCGTTCTGTGCAAATCACCGAGGGGCTGTTTTACGCCACGAACTCGGGCAAACTGGGTGTTCTGACGCCAATTGAGATCCTTGAAAAAGGTGTCCGCGGACAATCATCCGAGGATAGGGCGAAGAACCCTGGTTTGAGCAATCCTCAATCGGTGGAATATGCGATCGTGCCGCAGGGCCATGATGGCGTGCGGCTTAGCTTCTCGGTCCGGTTCATGCCGCTCTCGCTGCGCCCGCATGCCTGCAATAACACTGATGTGGGGGCGGCCTATGTCCGTTTGGCACAGGCGTATCGCGACCGCGGGGGCTATAGCACGCTGGCGCTGCTCTATGTCTGGAACATTGCCAATGCGCGCTTTGCATGGCGCAACAGGTTCCAATCCGACGCAATGATGGTCTACGTAGAGACCGCTGCGGGCAAGTTGGTGTTTGATCCGTTCCGCCTCTCGCTCGAGGCGCCCGCCACCCGCGCGGATCTGCTCGCGGCGCTGGTGCTGGGGGGGGATGCGGAACTCGACGGGCTTCTTGCCGGTGTGGCTGAGGGGCTTTCCAACGACTCTCATGCGGGGTTTGTGGTTAAAGTGGCTTGGGATGCGGTAATGGAACCCGCGCAAGAGATCTTCCCCTCGCAGGAATACGTGCGCGACGAGAAAGCCGAAAAACTGCCGAGCCGCGTTTTCGCAAAACTTCCGACCTTCTTTGCGGGCCGCGACTTACAGCAAGCTTCGATGCATTCGCAAAAAATTGGTGCTGCGCTGCGTCATATCGACATTTGGCATGGAAGCGAGGCGCATGATGCGCCGATTGCGGTCAACCCTTACGGTGGCGTGCAAGAGACCAGCGCTGTGCTCCGCGATCCGAAATCGAAACGCTCTTTCTACGATCTGCGGGCCAAGGCTGAAGCGCTGATTTCTGGGCTTGAGACCCCCACGCTCGATGGCGAAATCTCAGGCGATGCGCATTTCGTGATGGCGAACCTGATCCGTGGCGGTGTCTTCGGCGCGAGCGGGAAAAAGGCGGAGGCGAACGGATGAGCGTTCCCAACCCATCCTTGAACTCCGGGCAAGGGCTTTGTTTAGCGCAGGCGCGGCTATTGATACGGCCCGTCCGCGCGGCAATTGAGCTGGGCGCGGGAGGGGATGTTCTGGCGACAGCACTGCGCGCGGTTCATCATGCCAACCGTCATTGCCCGCGGGAGGATTTTGTCGCCATCGCCTTTCCGAAGATGAGGATGGGCCGTGCCATGATGCTGCCTGGGGATGATCTGGAATTGCTCGGGTCGGAGACGTCATTGGCGGCTTTTCAGGCGTTGGACGGGACGAAAACGCTTGAGCGGCGCGGGATGATCGAGCCATTCGAAATCGGCGAGAGCTTTGCCGAAATCGGGCAGGAAGGGGCCGCCTATCTACGCGATCGGTCCTGCGAGAGGCACACCGCAGGCTGGCTTCGACGAAGTGCCGCGCGGGCCGAGCGGCGCGGCAAGCCGCTTGGCAAACCCGTAGAACCGCGCGCAAACGACACCAAAACCTTAGTTTTGCAGCATGGGGACGCGGTTTTGCATGTGCGCGAGGTCTTGGGGATCTATACGGGCGCGCCTCTGATGGTCTCGACTTATGGACTGTCGCGGGCGGGCGAGCTTGCAGTCTTGCCCGTTTATGCAGATGCGCACATAAAGGCGCACGATGCAGTATAAGGGCGGCCCGCGCCTTTTGATCACGGATCGCGAAGGAGCGCTGTATCTGGAGCGCGCGCGCGTAGATGTAGAAGGCGAGCGTGTTGTTTATCATATCACCGATGACGAGATGCAGCGCCATTTCAACATTCCACACGTCAATCTTGCAGTGCTATTTTTGGGCCAAGGCACCTCAATCTCGCAGCCTGCGATGCGGCTTTTGGCGGAGGAAAGGGTGCATGTCGCTGTAACGGGGAGCGGCGGCGCGCCATTGCACATGGGCAGCCTTACGACCTACACCGGCACCCGCCATTTTCGCGCGCTCTTGCCGATCTATCTCGACCCTGTGCTTTCTCTACACGCCGCAAAAGCGGTGATGCGGGACCGCACAGAACGGATGCGCAAGCTTGGTGGGGCAGGGGCGCAAAAGCATCTACGCCAGCGTGAGACCTCGGGGCTGAGCAAACTTTGCGTAAAATTTGACGAGTCTCTGGCGCGGGCGGAGGATGTTCAGCAGTTGCTCGGCTTTGAGGGTCAGTTTTCAAAAGCTTGCTACGCGGAGTTCTCGCGTTATGCGGATTTGGGTAAAGAGGTGCCGTTCAAGCGCGATGCGGGGACAGGGGGCGAGGCAACAGATCCGATTTCGCGCGTTAATCGTTTGATAGATCATGGTAATTATCTTTGCTATGGTATGGCGGGCGCAGCTCTATGGGCGCTTGGCATCCCGCCGCATATGAGCGTATTTCACGGCAAAACTCGTGCAGGCGGCTTCGTTTTTGATCTGGCGGATAGTTTCAAAGACGCGCTGGTCTTGCCACTGGCGTTCGCACTGGCGCGGGAGAAAGACACTGACGAAGCCGAGAGTATTTTCCGTGGACGACTTATCAACGCGTTCGACGACCGCGAGGTTTTGAAGTTAGCGATTGCAACGGTGGATCGGATGCTAGAGGCGGCGGATGCGTGAGATCATCGCCGTTTGCCGGTCGGAAAAGCGCGCGCGGGACCATGTGGCGCGAGTTTTGGACCGATATTTTTGGCGGATAGGCGATCGAACATGGCGCGGCAAGGCCACCAATGCGTGCCTCGATCGGGTGGCAAAAGAGCTCCGCAAACGTGCGACCCGCAACACGGCCGTGGTCGTGCATGAAATCCGCAGCACCGCCGAGAGCCGCAAGCCGATCATCCGTATCGGCGCGCGCCATGCGTTCTCAACGGAGGGGGTTGTGCCTGTGGCGACCCATCCCGCCGAGCATCGCGCTGGCGCCGCGCGCAGCCAAGCTGAGCGATCCTCGGGCGCGGTTCTGGCGATTGCGGCGTTGTTTCATGATTTGGGCAAGGCGTTTACGCTGTTCCAGACCAAGCTGCGGCGGGCCCTGCAGGGGGCGCGAGGCGAAGGTGATGCGGTGCGCCATGAGCTGATTTCGGCGGCGGTCTGGGATCATCTCTTCGGCGCGCTGCCCGATGCCGCGCTGATCGAAGCGCTTAAAACCCTTACGCCCGCGCAAGTGGATGCGGCCTGTGACGCCGTGCGTCCATCGTTGCTGGCGCTATTTCGACAGGCGCACACGCCTCACCCGCTGACCTTCGCGTTTTTGGGCGAAGAGGGTGCGCTGGCCTATACGATCGGGCTTCTGATCCTGACCCACCACAAGCTCCCAAACTCCGATAGGGACCATGTGACCCTTTTGCCCGAGCGCCATATTTGCGCGGAGAGCTCACTCTCGCCCGAGGATCTGTGCGTGGCGCGCGGCGAGCCGTTTTGGCATGCGCAATGGTGGCTGGGGGCTATGGCGCGCGAGGCGGCACTGCTGCGCCCTGACGCCCGGATGGCCAGCGCTGATATCGGCCTGCGCGCCGCTTTGATGTTTGCCGATCATTACGGCTCCGCGAAAAAACAGCCCGCAAACGAGATCGCCGATCATCTGGCCAATACCATCAACGTTGATAGCAAGCCCCTCCCCGCTGATAGCTTGTCGCGCCATGTTCAGCGCGTTTATCGCTACTGCCGCTTTTCGCACGAGATGCTCTTTGCGCTGCGCGAGCGCTATCCGGCTTTGGATGAGGCCGCGCTGCCGCCGGCTGTGGCGCTTCCGGATGTCTCTAAATTGGCGCGGTTCGCGTGGCAGGCCGAGTCGGCGCGGGCCGCGCGCCGGATGTGTGCCGAGCGCGAGGGCGGGTTCTTCGCGACGATCCTTGCTGGAACCGGCAGCGGCAAGACCCGCGCCGCCCCGACCATTCTCGCCAATGCCGCGATGGGCGATGCACGCGCCGAGCGGCGGTATGTCCGCATGACGTTGGCGCTTGGGTTGCGGGTTCTGGCTACGCAATCCGCGCAGGATTATGTCGATGATCTGGGGTTTTCGGCGCGCGATATCGCGGTGATGATCGGCGATCCGCCGCTAGCGTTTGAGCCTAAAGAGCAACAGGTTGCGGATGGTTCGGAGAGTCTCTTCACGCTTCCTGAATGGCTGCGCGTTGAGAGCCCCGAAACGCGTATCCCGCAAGCGGGCGACGCGGCCGAGGCGCAATGGCTTGCAGGGCTATCGATGGATACAGATCGTGGCCTTCCGGCGTTCCTCTCGATGATTTTGGAAGAGCGCAGCGGCAAGGGGATCGCTGCGAAGCGCTTTGTTCAGGCCCCAGTGATGGTCGGCACGGTGGATCACCTGATGGGGGTGGCTGCCCCGACTAATTCGCGGTTCTTGCTGCAAACGGTGCGGGTAATGACCTCGGATCTGATCTTAGATGAGATCGATCAGTATGATGGAGAGGATCTCGCCGCCATCGCGCGTCTGGTGTTTCAGGCCGGTGCGGCGGGGCGGCGGGTTATGGCGATGTCGGCCACGCTCACCCCCGATATCGCTCAGGCGCTCTATCTGGCCTATCGCACTGGCTGGGCAGAGCACGCCCGCGCCACTGGTGCGCCCATGCATGTCAATCTCTTGCTGACGGGCGATGCGCCGAATTCGGTCTGCACCAACGCGCAGGGCGAAGAGATTGGCGCGCTCTTGGATCGCTGTCGCGCCGCACTTCTTGCAGGGATCGTCCAGGCCCCCGCACTCCGGCGCGGCGCGATTTTGCCCCCTTGCGAGAGCTGGTCGGATTTGGTCGCGCAGATCGACCAAGGGGCTTTGCGGCTCCATGAGGAAACGGCCGTGGCCCTCGACGGGCTGCGCGTTTCGGTCGGGCTTGTGCGCATGACCCGCATTGCCCATGCCACGGCACTCGCAGCCCAGCTCCCCTCTGGCGATCTTGGCGCGCGGCTGCGTCTGATGATTTGTCTTCATGCGCAAATGCCCCGTCTGCACCGCGGCTTTATCGAGATGCGCCTCAAGAGCGCGCTGACCCGAAAGCCACTGGCGCCGGATTTTGACCCCGAGGCCAACCTGCGCTCGCTCTGTGCCGAGTTCGAGGTTTTTGACCGCGCCCGTCTGATCGGCGCGCGCGATATTGAGATCGTGGTGGTGACGACTCCTGTCATTGAAACAGGCAATGATGTGGATTTTGATTGGGCGATTTTGGACCCGATCTCGACCCGCGCGATTATCCAATCCGCAGGCCGCGTGCGCCGCCATCGGCCTGCGATAGGGCTGGGGGCGAATGTGCTGATCCTTGGGCGCAGTCCGATTGCAATGCAGAGTGGGATTTTGGCGCATCCTGGTGTGGAGACACCCAGCGACCCCGAGACGGGTGTGCCGAGGTTGGGCGCATTGGACGCTTACGAGGGCAGAGAATTTGCGGCGCTCGCGGGGGTGGTTGGGTTCGGAACGATCTCCGCCGCCCCGCTGCTCTCGGAGGACGGTCCATTTCCGCTTCGCGATGCCGAGGCTGCTCTGCGCGCACGATTGATCTCGACCGATGCGCGCGCTCCATTGGGCAAATATCTCACCCAGCCGACCGCGCGTTGGAACCTAAAAATGACCCAGACGCGCAGGTTCCGACGGTCCGATACGGCGGAGGTTGTATATGCACAAATGGGCGAGAGCGCTGACGCCGCGCGTTGGTTTGTTACCCTGACGCCGTTTGTGCGGGCCGCGCGCGCGGTGGAGGCGCTGCTGCTCGCGCAGCCAAACCTCGAGGCGGCCGCCCTGTTCGGAGACCTCACGGGGCTTGGTTGGACGGCCCTAACGGGCGGCACGCGGGAGATGGCCGAGAGCGACCGAAACGCCCTTCTGCGCTGTTCGATCCCCAGTTTTGAAAATGGGCTGGAGGCGCAGCTAACTTATACCGATTTCACAGGCTTCACACGAGGAACCGTCGAAGATCTTTTTGCGCCCTTCGGAAAACGCCTGAAGTAACAAGGGCTTGTGATCGCTCTTTTACAATATGGTATTGCATGGTTTTAGCATGCAATGCGTTGAAATAACGCGTTTTTCATGCGAAAAAGCACTGTTTCCCGCCGGATAGGCGGCTGAGAGACTGAAATAGCGCACGACAATCTCCTGACCGAAGTTTCCCGCCGGATAGGCGGCTGAGAGACGTGACTGACAAAGGGAGCCATCTCGATCCAAGTTTCCCGCCGGATAGGCGGCTGAGAGATGTGCCCCCGCTTCAATGGCTAGAACCATACAGTTTCCCGCCGGATAGGCGGCTGAGAGATGAGTAAGTCGCACGGCGCGGTTCAACGACGCGTTTCCCGCCGGATAGGCGGCTGAGAGATCGTGGGAAATCCAGAAGTCGGCACCAACTATGTTTCCCGCCGGATAGGCGGCTGAGAGATAGAATCATCCTCCGAAATCTGCATGTCATCCGTTTCCCGCCGGATAGGCGGCTGAGAGAAACACCGCAGTTTACGGCAACGAACTGCCTAGGTTTCCCGCCGGATAGGCGGCTGAGAGAAGCCACGAGCAGGGCCGCAGCTTGGTTGCATCGTTTCCCGCCGGATAGGCGGCTGAGAGACGATGCTCTGCCAGCGCATCTGGGATTGGTTTGTTTCCCGCCGGATAGGCGGCTGAGAGATGCCAGTGTTTGCTCCTGTGTGCGAGCGCCCAGTTTCCCGCCGGATAGGCGGCTGAGAGAATCATGTATTCGGCGGCAGTATCGCAGGCGAGGTTTCCCGCCGGATAGGCGGCTGAGAGACCACCAGCATAGCCAAGCCGATCCAGAATCCGGTTTCCCGCCGGATAGGCGGCTGAGAGACCTCCGACGCAACGGTTATCGCTCGGCTGGATGTTTCCCGCCGGATAGGCGGCTGAGAGAATAACGTCGCTTCGGAGGCGTGGATGGGCAAAGTTTCCCGCCGGATAGGCGGCTGAGAGATATCAACATGCGCCGCCCCCGCACACGCCAATGTTTCCCGCCGGATAGGCGGCTGAGAGACAGCGAGGCCGAGGCCCGCGACACAAAGGAAAGTTTCCCGCCGGATAGGCGGCTGAGAGATAAAGCTACACCAAACACCTAGCACTTACCCGGTTTCCCGCCGGATAGGCGGCTGAGAGAGCCAACCATCTCCTCAGCATTGCGGGCAAGCGGTTTCCCGCCGGATAGGCGGCTGAGAGATCAGCGGGCGCAAAGGGGCGCTCATCTTCATCGTTTCCCGCCGGATAGGCGGCTGAGAGAAACCACCAGTCATCTCATCTTGTAGCGCCACAGTTTCCCGCCGGATAGGCGGCTGAGAGAATCATCGCGGCCTTTCTCGCAGGCAATTGCATGTTTCCCGCCGGATAGGCGGCTGAGAGAATGAACCCTGAAGGCGGGATGGTAATGACCGTGTTTCCCGCCGGATAGGCGGCTGAGAGAACAATGCAGGACATTAAGGACGCAAAGACATTGTTTCCCGCCGGATAGGCGGCTGAGAGAGTGAGGCAATCCGTTGCCATCGAGGAGGATCCGTTTCCCGCCGGATAGGCGGCTGAGAGAAATATTGAACAACCAGCTAGGCTTGTGCCGTGGTTTCCCGCCGGATAGGCGGCTGAGAGATGGACCGCGCGACGTGCTACATGCGGCATGCCGTTTCCCGCCGGATAGGCGGCTGAGAGAATAGCCTGCGTTGCAGCTAGGTAGGCGTTAATGTTTCCCGCCGGATAGGCGGCTGAGAGAACTGCCGGATCGAACGGGTTGCGGGTGTATTCGTTTCCCGCCGGATAGGCGGCTGAGAGAGTCAAGATACCGCTCAAGTGCCTCCATATACCGTTTTCCCGCCGGATAGGCGGCTGAGATACCACGATCGGCTGGACCGCTCACCCACGACCGGTTTCCCGCCGGATAGGCGGCTGAGAGATTGGCGCTGATCCGCACTCGCCTCGCCTCTTTGTTTCCCGCCGGATAGGCGGCTGAGAGACGAAAGTGTTTGTGCGGGCTTCGGCCAGAGTGGTTTCCCGCCGGATAGGCGGCTGAGAGATCGTCCAAATGCACATATCGCATCGGCATCGAGTTTCCCGCCGGATAGGCGGCTGAGAGAAAGAGGTTCAGGGCTGGGATCACTGGATCAGGGTTTCCCGCCGGATAGGCGGCTGAGAGAGCTCACCCACGATCGGCTGGACCGCTCACCCAGTTTCCCGCCGGATAGGCGGCTGAGAGAGCACACAAAGCACGGCAGTTGCGCGACCAGCCGTTTCCCGCCGGATAGGCGGCTGAGAGACAAAACAGTGCTCTACATATGCGAGCACTGCGGTTTCCCGCCGGATAGGCGGCTGAGAGAATCGGCAGCCGTTACCCAGGACGGACGCCGTTGTTTCCCGCCGGATAGGCGGCTGAGAGATGCTAGTCGCGGCTTGCGGCTCAACCAATATTGTTTCCCGCCGGATAGGCGGCTGAGAGATCAATATATACTGGCCCTAACTTGAAGTGCATGTTTCCCGCCGGATAGGCGGCTGAGAGACAAACGAGCTGCGATTTGTATGTGAACCCCCAGTTTCCCGCCGGATAGGCGGCTTAGAGATTTGCTGGGCCTTCCTTTTTCAGTCGGCGCTTTCGAAGCGTCTGAACATCTTAACATGATCGTTTGTGAAATTCCGCAAACCATCTGGATATCTGCATGTGTTTCAAAGCAGATCAATGCTTGTATGGATGCAGCATAAGGCGAAGGTGAGACATCGTATCTATATCAAAAAAAAGCTGTGGTCCGGCAGCTTTTGATAAGGCGGATCGATTGCTCAATAGCTTCTATCAAGCGGCTATTCAGAGCGCGTGGCTGGCAGCCAGAGATACAACGTGTGAGCTGGCTGTCTCCTTCGGCGCACTCATGAACGGTAGTGATGCCTGTATTTCTGAGTGTCACGCGCGGTTGACGATGCAACGTATCGAGGACTTGAAAAACGAGATAGGCGGATACGTCGAGTAACGTGTGCTCGAACTCAGCGCAGCAACTGTTGAACGTTAATCAGCCTGCGTTCCCCTCATTCGGGACAGCCTGTTCATTGCATGGGAGCGCATTGAGGTTCCGGTATGCAATGAGGATAGCGATCGTGTCCACGCATCCCTATTCTCACAGGCTTCGCTTTCCAAGCGAGCTTCACTCCGCTACCAACTCGCGCGCCTTTGTCGTTTTACGCATCGGATGGCACGGGGCAGGCGTTGCCGATGGTCTCGTAAAGCTCTGGCCCGACACGTTGGAAGCCAAGCAAGCGTGCCACGGCGCGGATCATATCGTCTTTTGAAATCTCGCCGCATTCTGTGCGGATTTGATTTGCGGCAGCGATGACCTCCATTGGCGGCAGGTAGCTGGCCTTGGTCAGATTCCCGCTTTCTGCGCTACGATCTCGGACAGGCATATTCTCTGCTTGGCTCGTGGTCATCATAAACGATCCGTCCATGATGAGTGAGGGGTCCTCGCGCATAGCGGCTTTGGCGCCATTGGCGACGGCCTCCGTGATACGCGCGCCTGTGCGAGATTTTCCGAAGGCAGCGCTCACGCGTCGTGCAAGCTCATCGATGTGGATCGGGCCCTCGACCTTGATGATCTTAGAGATCAGGTTGGCGAGCTGCCCCAATGGTGCCAAATGTGGCTCGACGCTGGATCGAACTTGCACGTTGGATCGGATATAGGGTTGCGCCTTCATTTCCAGGTGCCCGATGTCGATGTCAACAACAGGCGTGCTCTCCGTCTGAGCGATCGGCGTTGCGCCACCCTCATTTGAACCGCGAACGCGGATGCCTTTCTCTGACGCTGCGCGGGCTTCCTCCAAGGCGATCTTGAGGCGTTCGATCTCCCGTTTGCGGTGATGGAACCAATCCGTGCTCCAGATCCGGTGGAAGCTCCAACCGAGGTTCTCGAGGATATCTTGCCGCAGCCGATCTCTCTCGCGGGCCCAGAGCGCGTTGTGGTATGTCGCGCCGTCACATTCGACCGCCATAAGATATTGGCCCGGGCGATCAGGGTGCCGAACGCCGATATCGATGCGGAAACCGGATGTTCCTACCTGTGGATCTGCGAGATAGCCCAGCGAACGGATCACGGAGGTAACATCCTCCTCGAAGGGACTGTCGGCCTCCAACCCGGTCACAGAGCGTTCGTCGATCACACCAGTCTTAGCAAAGTCGAGGAAGCGCTTGAGCACGCGCGGTCCGTCGCGTTTGACGCGGCTCGGATCAATGTCGGCGGGATCAAACGACGCGAACACCTCGCAGCGCACGCGTGCGCGCGAAAACAGCACGTTCAACCGGCGCTCGCCGCCCTCACTGTTGACCGGTCCGAACGTCATCGCGCTCAATCGGCCGTTGGCTTCCTGAGGGCCGTAGCCGACCGATATCAGAATTACGTCTCGTTCGTCGCCTTGCACGTTCTCGATGTTTTTGACGAAGACATCCTCCGACTTGCCTTCGCGCAGGAAAGCGTCGAGCACGCTGTCTTTCCGCCTTTCGCGCTCGAGAACCTCGGTCATCATGTCCGCTTGGGTTTTCGAGAAGGTGACGACGCCCAGCGACAGCTCCGGCCACCGGCGCGCGTGGTCCGCGATGGCCTTTACGACCTCTTCTGCCTCGATGCGGTTTGTGCCTTGTCTTCCAACACCTGTGCCGCCACGCGCGTAAACGCCAGCGACGCGATTGAATTTCAAGCCGTAATCAGGGTCAAGTTGCAGCGGCGACGGCGGAAGCACGAGGCTGTCACCGTAAAACTCTGCGTTTGAGACCTGAATTAGCGATGGGTCTCGCGAGCGATAGTGCCATTCCAGCATGCGCTGTCGCAGGCCGCGCGCTTCGCATAGCGACAAGACACTCTCCATATCAGCGGCCGTGGCGCCGACGGGCATTTCATCCTCGTCCTCGATGTCTTCTGAATCGTCGGTAAGCCGGTCGAAGAATGATGTTGGCGGGAGTTGCTTCTGGTCTCCAACGACGACGATCTGCCGCGCCCGCGCGATCACGCCGAGCGCATCCTCGGGGCGAATTTGTGAGGCTTCATCAATCACCAGTAGATCGAAAGTGATGCTGCCCGGCGGAATAAACTGCGCCACCGAGATCGGGCTCATCAGTGTAACTGGTTTGATGCGCTGGACCATCGTGCCGGCGTTTTTCATCATCCAGCGGATTGGTTTATGCCCGCGTTTCCGTGCGATTTCTCCACGAATAATTCCCATCGCGCCCGCGGTGCCTTTCGGCATCTGGTCGAAATGGCGGGACAGGATGAGGTTTTTGGCCGTTTCAATGCGTCCCTTTTCGAGGCCTTTAAAAGTCTCGACAAGATCGTGACGATTTAGCTGGGTCAATTCGTTTAACTCTGGCCTAGCTTTGCGCGCAGCGTTCCAGCGCGCCTCAGCGCAGGCATACAGAAACTCTGTCTGTGCTTGATCAGGCTGCAAGCGTCCGGTCTCAATCGAATCTAGAAGTGCTGCGCCGCCGATTTTTTGTATCGCGGCCCGCGCGCGCATCAGCGTGGCCCATTCGCCATACCGTGTCACGTCTGCCGACATTTCGCCCAAAGTCGCGGAAAGATCTGCCAGTATTGCGGTGCTAATAGTTTGTTCAAATCCAGCGGCAGCGAGGTCTAGGTTTAGGCGGCTAATTGGTGCTTGGATCGCTTCGCTGCATGCCGCTGCGGCACTGAGCAGAGCGTCGGCTTTTTTCTGTGGATGGACAGCAGAGCTAAGCGCTGCCGCAAGCTCAGCTTCTTCGCTGAAAGCGCCGGACTTTTTTACTGTTACGATCCATTTGGCGGCCTGTGCTAACGCCGCAAATGGAGTGCGTTCGCCGCGCCACTCATCCGCTAAGGCGTCTTGAAGCCACCTTTCATCCTCGGCGAGGTGTTTACGTCGCGATTGAACCTCGATCAGCTCATCCGCCAGTGCCAAGCGGCCTGCGGGATCCGCAGGTAGCGCAGTGCTCAGCATCGCCGCGAGGTCTGCCGATGCGCGCCGATATCCGCCGAATATGCGAGATAGGAAGGATGCTTGGCCGCGCGCCAAGGCTGTGCGTTGGTTTGAAATATCGCTCGTCCAGGCCGCGGTCGAGAACTTATTCGCGGCTTTGCTATGCGCTTCAGACCATGCAGCACCCGCGGCCAAGCCTTCATGAAGGCGTGTTTGCTCTGCGGCTTTGAACAAGACCGACAGCACCCGAGAGATTTCAACGGGCGCTTTGTCGAGGAGTCCAAGCCCTTGCCCTAATTTTTCGATTTGAGAAATCGAGCGCGGCAGGGGTAGGTTTAGGGCGTTTGAGAGCTCTGAGATATCGTTCAGAAGGGCGGCGATTTTTTTGCGCGCCTGCTCCAGTTCTTGCGATAGACGCGTTAGATCCGTTGGCTGCAAATCGAGGTCACGGGTGCCGCGGAAGGGATGTTTCCCGATCGCACCTGCGTGTTGGCTTGCATCAAGATAGGCATCGAGCGTCCGGCGGGCGTGAGATCGGGCGTCTTTGTCGATCGCTTCCAGTCCGTCTAATGGGATCGAAGGCGCGGAGGCATCCTGGCCGATGAAGCCAATGATCTCAGAGATTGCGCTAAATGGGGTCTCCTTCGTCGGTGCAAGCGGCTCGTGAAGAATGTTGGCGAGCCGGTTTAGCTCGTCACGGCTTTTGCGGAGCTGCGCGGGATCAGATGCGGCTGGAACCGCCGCGGCGCTCGCGGCAAGCGTGCGTCCGAGTTCCTGAACGAGGGCCTTTTTGTTCGCTGTGCGCGAGTGAAGTTCGAGGCAGACGTCGCGGAGGCCTGACTTCACCAAACGCTCATGCACCACAGAAAGTGCCGCCATCTTTTCCGCCACAAAGAGCACCGATTTGCCGTCGTGGGCCCCCGCCGCGATGATGTTGGTGATGGTCTGAGACTTGCCGGTTCCTGGCGGCCCCTGCACGACCAAGCTAGCGCCTCGGCGCACCTCCTCGATGACTTTCGTCTGCGACGCATCGGCGTCAATAACTTGAATGATCTGTGCCGGGTCCAGCTTGTCGTCGAGCTTGTCTTCCGGCCCGAACAATGGCGTATCTGCATCGAAACCGCTGGCTAAAAGGCCGTTGAGTAACGGATTGTCGTTAAACGCTTCTTCCGGCCAGCTTTCAGGGTCAAGATCTCTGTGCATCAACAATTTGGCGAATGAGAAGAAGCCAAGTTGGATGCCGTCTGTGTCAATTGACCAGCCAACTTGTGCCGAGACTGCTCCTTCGACGCTTTTCATGTAGTCTGCAGGAGACCATTCGTCGGTCTCTTCGACCTCAGGTAGAGCAATGCCAAAGTCTTGCCTCAAGCGCTCCTTCAAGGGAAGGTTGGTTGTGATATCGTCATCACGGCAGAGGATATCGAAGGTTGATGTGCGCTCGTTTCTCGTCAGCTGCACAGGCAGCAAGATAAGCGGGGCCTCACGTTTTACGTCAGACGTAGCGCTTTCGCGCCAGCTCAGAAAACCCATCGCCAAGTAAAGGATATTCAGGCCTTGTTCTTCTTCGGCAACCTTAGCATCGGTCGCAAGCCGCAGCAGACGTTTGGCAAGCGCATCAGGGCCAAGTGGTGTTTCCAACAGGCTATCTGTTCGACGATCCGAGCTTAAAGAGGCTTCTGCGTCAGGTCCCGCAAGCATGAGTTCTTCGCCATCGGCCTTGTCTTTGCCCATAGCCTTGAATCGCATGCGCTTATTCTGAACGCGCAATATCGAGTATATGTCGTCGGAGCGCTCATTGATTATATTCAGGAAGTTCGCGCGTTGGTTCGACCTATTAACATGGATGAGCCGGTTTCGTGTTCCCGTTTCGAGCAATTTTCGACGGGCCGCTTCAAGGACTTTTGCAATTGTTTTGTCAGTATTTTCAAACATATCTATCGCCAAAATGAACTCCTTGGATACTGCGCGCTTGGCTCGGTCTGTCAAGTGACCATCTGCGAAAAGCCCTCTGCGCGGCGGATAAAGCGGTGCTACCGATCGAAAATGCTAGGCAACGTCAATGGTCGTTTAGAGTGTGCTGGTCTGACGTCAGAATTAAACGATAGATGCCGAAACAACGACAATCGGAGGCGGGCCGTAGCTCAAAGAACTTCGAGTGACATGCTCTTAGCGATTGCCGAGCTATTGGGATTTTTGGCCACTTCCCGCTTCTCACCACCGCGCTCACGCTTAATGGCACGCATGAGCGCGGTATCTCGTCCAAACACCTCCAACATTTGTTCAGGAATGCGCCGGAAGGTTTACGGCCGCCGGAAGCTCATAGTCAGGTAGCATGTCGATCATTCGCATCCGCGCGATGAGAGTTACGTCTCCGTAGCTGTCACTGGCGGTTCTGCCGGCATGGCCTTGAATCGCATCTATGATCCGGTCAGAAATGCCTAACTCGCGGCCTTGTGTTTTGAAACGATGACGCCAGCCATAATTCGGTTGGATGCCGTCGGGAACAAGGCCAGCTTCTTGCAGCCATCCGGATAGCCTGCCGGAAGTCGCTCGCGCTCCCGCAAGATACTCTTTTGGCTTGGTTTTGTTGTGAAACAAAGGCCCCGCTTTGGCTGCTTTCACGAAGTTGATAAAGCCAAGGGCGACAACCTGCCTATGTAATGGCACGTCCCGGTAGCTGCCTGTTTTGACCGAACCTGCATCGGGGGTGATCCGAATAACCCACCGATCGCCTTCCTGTCGCACATCTTCTTTGCGCAATTGAGTGATCTCTGTGACGCGCGCACCGCTAAATGCGCAGAGCAACGGGACCCATCTCTTCGCGGCAGTGACCGGAAGGCTCTCTCTGTTGGCAGGGTTATTCGTCACTGGCGGGCAGTAGTTGAGCGAGGCTTCCAGAACTTTGAGCGCTTCTGGTGTCGTGTAGCCGCGCTCGCGAAGATGCACTTTCTTGGGCACCTCTTGACGAACAGTCTCCGCCTCGTTGGTTGGCAGCCGGTCATTTTCAAACGCCCAACGCAATACCGCCCGCACCGAGGCAAGATAGACATCGGAGATCGTCTTTGGGGATTTTTTCTCGGTCAGCAAAGCGTCGCGCCAGTCGAGAAGGTTTCGCTTGGTGAGTCTTCTCGCGTCTGAATGTCCCACGAACTTGATCAAATGCACGACGGCGTTTTGCCATCCTCGCGCCCCGTCCTTATGCTTGCCGAGGGCTTGGCGCACGGCGATGTAGTCGCTGAAAAGGGTTTTCAGGGGGACAGGTGGCAGAGCCTCCTCTGGTGGCTTGGCATTCACCAGCAGGGGGTGCGTTGGTTTGCCCGTGAAATCGCCCTCATCACGTTCGGCGACACGGGAGAGGGCTTCATATTCGGCAACGCAAAGCGCGCGGGCGATCTGCCGCCACTCCTCCGTCATTGGCGCTGCAGTGAGGTTCCCAGAGGAGCGGAACCGTTCAATTCGTGACCCGATAAGATCGAACAGTTCCTCGTCGCTTA
Source organism: Albirhodobacter sp. R86504 (assembly GCF_042466415.1). Lineage (NCBI taxonomy): Bacteria > Pseudomonadati > Pseudomonadota > Alphaproteobacteria > Rhodobacterales > Paracoccaceae > Albirhodobacter > Albirhodobacter sp. R86504. The sequence continues at coordinate 103,687 of NZ_JAXHCH010000002.1, forward strand.
GTCTACCAGCCATGGCATCCCGGAGACGTTGAGCAAGTCCGTCATCGACCCCGGTCTGCGCGTATCGCACATCGTTGCGGAGTTCGTCGTCGAGCTCGAGGCGCTGTGCGTAGTGGCTCGCTGCGATTTGCTCGGGCGGCAACGCAAACCTGCCTGCTTCTATGGTTCCAACACCCGCCTGGGCGGCACGTTGCTCTGCGTGAACGATCTGCGCTCGGAGTCGCGCCACTGCGCCCGCGTGTTTGCGAATTGCAGCGCTGCGATCGGCGCCAAGTGGCTCCAGAAGCTCTGACTTGCCAATGAACGGAATAAGCGGTTTCGGGACTGCGATGCGCGCGTAAAACCGGCCGTCTTTTTCTTTCCAATATCGTAGCTTGCCGGCCATCGCATAACCCTCATTCTGGCACCGTTTCTGGCACGAGAAATGGCACAATGCCCAATAAGGCAAGGGGTATATTTCATTTCAAGGGGTTAGGATGGTGCTGTGAGAGAGGATTGAACTCTCGACCTCACCCTTACCAAGGGTGTGCTCTACCACTGAGCTACCACAGCATCCGTGTCGTCCGCGCCGGTTTGCACCGTGTCGTTCGACTGTGGCGCGGATTTAGACGCAAACTTCACAGGGTGCAAGAGCAAATTCACACGAAATCTGGACCCTTTTCAAAACACCCGCTAGAGAAGGCGATATGAACGAGAGATCAGGCAAAAAACAAAACGCCGCTGCGGCGGAGCGCGAGGCGCGCTTGAAGGCAGCTTTGCGGGCAAACCTTCAGCGCCGCAAAGCCCAGACGCGTGGGCGGGCCGATGATGATGCCGGCGCGGGATGTGGTGAGACGGATCAGGCGATCCCCATTACGCCCCGCAGTGACGAGCCGTGACGAGTAGACCGGTCAAGACGTCGCGCGCGGGCCGCGCAGCCCTTGGGCGAAGAGATGCATAACAAAGTAAACAGATAAAGGCGGGCGCGAGAGATGGATCAAATCATTGTAAAAGGTGGCGGTGAGCTCAACGGGGTGATTCCTATTGCGGGGGCGAAAAACGCGGCTTTGACGTTGATGCCCGCGACGCTGCTGACCGAGGAGCCGCTGACGCTGACGAATGCGCCGCGCTTGTCGGATATCAAAACGATGACCGAGCTTTTGGGCTCTTTGGGGGCGGAAGTGGCCGCGATGCAGGGCGGCAAGGTTCTCGCGCTCTCATCGCATAACATCCACAATCACACCGCTGATTACGACATCGTACGCAAGATGCGCGCCTCGATTCTGGTGCTCGGGCCGATGTTGGCGCGCGATGGCCATGCGGTCGTGTCCTTGCCGGGCGGATGTGCGATCGGGGCGCGGCCTGTCGATTTGCACCTCAAAGCATTCGAGGCGATGGGCGCGGAGCTGGACCTGCGCGACGGCTATGTTCACGCCAAAGCGCCGGGCGGGCGTTTGAAGGGCGCGGTGATCAATTTCGACTTCGCTTCCGTCGGGGCAACCGAGAACGCTCTCTTGGCCGCGACTTTGGCAAAAGGCACGACGGAGATTCGCAACGCCGCGCGCGAGCCGGAGATCGTTGATCTGGCGCAGTGTTTGCGCAAAATGGGCGCACAGATCGAGGGCGAGGGCACGTCCGTCATCACCGTTCAGGGGGTTGATCGTCTGGGCGGGGCGACGCATCCCGTCGTGACGGACCGCATCGAACTGGGCACGTACATGCTTGCCCCGCTGGTATGCGGCGGCACTGTGGAATGTCTGGGCGGCACGATCGATCTTGTGGGCGCGTTTTGTGAGAAGCTTGATGCCGCCGGGGCGAGTGTCGAGCAGACTGAGACAGGCCTGAAAGTGTCGCGCAAAAATGGCCGGATTCAGGCGGTTGATGTCACGACAGAGCCGTTCCCCGGCTTCCCGACTGACCTTCAGGCGCAGATGATGGCGCTGCTCTGCACGGCGGAGGGAACGTCCACGCTCGAAGAAAAGATCTTTGAGAATCGCTTCATGCACGCGCCGGAACTGATCCGTATGGGCGCCAAGATCGATGTGCACGGCGGTCATGCGACGGTGACGGGTGTCGATAAGTTGAAAGGTGCGCCGGTGATGGCGACGGATCTTCGCGCGTCGGTGTCGCTGATTCTCGCGGGGCTCGCGGCCGAGGGCGAGACGGTCGTAAGCCGCGTCTACCATCTGGACCGCGGGTATGAGCATGTCGAGGACAAGCTCTCGGCAGTCGGTGCCTCCATCGAGCGCGTCAAGGAAAGCTGACCCCTAACAAATGCGCGCCTCTCTTCCTATATCGGGGGAGAGGCGATACCAGCGAATGACCGAAGGGGTTTGTGAGATGGCTGATGCACGGTTTGAGGAAGGCGAAAGCGGCGCTCTGGCGTTGATGGCGCAAGAGGCTGATGATCTCGCGGTTGTGTCGACATTGGTTCAAGATGCTGTTCTGACGGCCGCAGATATGCGGTGGGATGCGAAGGCGCGGCGTCTCGTCTTGTTGCTCAACCGGTTCCGATGGGAAGACCGTGCGGCGGCGACGCTTGCAGGGCGCCCGTATGAGCGTGTCCGCTCGCTACTGATCATCTCGGATGTGTCGAAGATCGCGGCGCAGGGCATTGATAAGGGTGATTCTGATACGGTCTTGTCGCTCCTTGGCTTGTTTTGGGAGCCGGGCGAGGATGGCACAGGCCGTGTGATCCTGACTTTTGCCGGGGATGGCGCGCTTGCGATTTCGGCGGAATGCCTCAACATCGATCTGCGCGACGTAACGCGACCTTACATCGCACCATCCGGCAAAGTGCCCGATCACGGCGAAATTTAAGCTGTTTCAGGGCGATCTGCGCGGATCTGTGGCGGAAGACGCGCCGGTCTTGCTTGCAGGGCGCGCGATCAGGGCTTAATCCGGTGTTAAAGGAGTGCCCGATGCCCCAATTTCTCGACTCTCAAGATGCCGATTTCGAGGCGCGTTTTACTGCCCTCTTGGGGATGAAGCGCGAAGACAGCCCTGACGTCGATGTTATCGTCGCAGGGATCATCGCGGATGTTCGCGCGCGGGGCGATGCGGCTGTCATCGAGATGACGTCGAAGTTCGACAAACTCGATTTGACGCCCGACACGCTTGCCTTCACCAAAGAAGAAATCGCAGAGCATATCGCGCGTGTGCCCGACGCCGAGCGCGCCGCGCTTGAGTTGGCCGCGCAGCGCATTCGCGCCTATCACGCGCGGCAAATTCCGGATGATCAGGCTTGGGAAGATGAAACCGGCGCGCGCTTGGGCTGGCGCTGGTCGCCTGTTTCCGCGGCGGGGCTTTATGTTCCGGGTGGGTTGGCGAGCTATCCTTCTTCCGTGTTGATGAATGCGATTCCGGCCAAGGTCGCGGGGGTTGAACGGCTGGTTGTTGTTTGCCCGACGCCCAACGGCGTCGTGAACCCGCTTGTCCTTTTGGCGGCGGAGATTGCGGGGGTGGATCAGGTCTACAGGATCGGCGGGGCGCAGGCGGTCGCGGCCCTTGCCTACGGGACGCAAACCATCTCGCCCGTGGATAAAATCACCGGCCCAGGCAATGCGTTTGTCGCGGCGGCCAAGCGGCGGGTGTTCGGGAAGGTGGGGATCGATATGATCGCGGGCCCTTCGGAGATCCTCGTGATTGCGGATCGTGACAACAATCCCGACTGGATCGCGCTCGATTTATTGTCGCAAGCGGAACATGACGAAAGTGCGCAATCGATTTTGATCACCGATGATGCCGCGTTCGGGCAGGCGGTTGCGCGCGCGGTTGAGGCGCGTCTGGAAACCTTGGAGCGGCGCGAGATCGCGGGCAAAAGCTGGCGTGATTTCGGCGCGGTTATTACGGTGCGTGATCTTGACGAGGCGGCGGTGCTGTCAAACAGGATCGCGCCGGAGCATCTTGAGCTGTGCGTGGACGATCCTGACGGGCTGTCAGAGCGTATCACCCACGCTGGCGCGATCTTCCTTGGGGCCTATACGCCCGAGGCAATCGGTGATTACATCGGTGGACCAAACCACGTCTTGCCGACCGCGCGTTCGGCGCGTTTCTCGTCCGGCCTGTCTGTGCTTGATTTCATGAAGCGCACCACGCTGGCGAAGATGACGCCTGCGAGCTTGCGCGCGATCGGTCCCTCCGCGGCGGTGCTGGCGACATCGGAGTCGTTGCAAGCGCACGGGTTGTCTGTGCAGGCGCGTCTCGATGCGCTCAATGAAGGATCTGATTGAAATGCCACGGATTTCTCGCATTGAAATAGACGACAGCGGTTTGCCCGCGCCGACGCCAGAGATCGCGCAAGAGCGGCGAGTCGCGGTCTATGACCTGCTCGAGGACAATAGCTTTGCGATTCCCGCCCGCGCCGATCAACCCGCGCCAGACGGGCCGTTTTGCCTCTCACTTTCGGTGCGAGAGGGGCGGTTGGTGTTCGACACCACACGCGAGGACGGCGAGAAAGTCGCGGAATTCCATCTGTCCTTCGGCCCGTTCCGGCAGGTGGTGAAGGATTATTTCCAGATCTGCGAGAGCTATTTCGAGGCGGTCAAGACCATGCCTCCAAGCCAGATCGAGGCGATTGATATGGCGCGGCGCGGTATCCACAATGAGGGGTCGCGTGTTTTGCAAGAGCGGCTGGAGGGCAAGGCCGAGTTCGATATCGACACGGCGCGCCGGCTTTTCACACTCGTCTGCGCGCTTAATCCGGTGAAGTAATCATGCATCTGCCCTCCTCGGTCCTGTTTTGCTGCGACCATAACGCCACGCGCTCGCCGATGGCGGAGGGGATGATGAAGGCCTTTTACGGCACGGGTTGCTATGTACAATCGGTCGGTGTGAAAGCGGATATGGAGGTCGACGGCTTCTCCATCGCCGTTTGCGCCGAAATCGGAATTGATCTCGAACGCCACCGCTCGCGGAGCTTTGACCAACTCAAGGATTGGGGTGACGATCTGTCAGCCTTTGACTTGGTGGTGGCGCTCTCGCCCGCCTCGCAAAGACAAGCGCTTGAACTCACGCGTTTTTTCCATCTTGATGTGGAATACTGGCCGATCATGGACCCGACAGGAATCGGCGAGGGGCGCGAGGCCAAGCTGAATGCCTATCGCCAAACCCGCGATCAAATACGCGCCCGAATGATTGATCGTTTCGGCCCTCCTAAGGAGTAAAACTCAATGCCACGCACGACTGCCCTTATGACCATCACGCGCTATTTTGATGCTTTCAACCAAGGGGATACCTCTGCGATGGAAAGCTTGGTGAGTGATAATTTCGAGCATCATGTGAATGAGGGCCGCGTCCGCACAGGGGTTGAAGCGTTTCGCGAGTTCAACTCCCATATGACGCGTTGCTACAGAGAACAGCTCGTCGATTTGGTGATTCTCGCCAACGATCAGGGCACGCGCGCGGCGGCCGAGTTTATCGTGAAGGGCGTCTATCTGGACACTGATGGCAATTTGCCCCCTGCGCGTGGCCAGCATTACGCCTTGCCTGCGGGGTCCTTCTTCACGTTGCAAGGCGATAAAATTACGCGATTGACGACGTATTACAACCTTGCTGACTGGCTGGCGCAGGTGTCATGAGCGCGTTTACGACACGGATCCTGACCGGATCCGAATTGGAGGCGGTGCTCGACGATGTCGCGGAGCTTCGTGTCACGGTGTTTCGCGATTGGCCCTATTTTTATGACGGCACTGTTGCGTATGAGCGGCGCTATATCGATACCTACCGCAATGCGCCCAAGGCTGTTGTCGTTGGTGCGTTTGACGGCGATCAGCTTGTCGGTGCTGCCACGGGCACGCCGCTTGCAGATCACGCGGGCGATTTTGCCGCGCCGTTTGCGGGCACAGGGCTGGCGTTGGACGACGTGTTTTATTGTGCCGAGTCGGTTTTGCTGCCCGCGTATCGGGGGCGCGGGCTGGGTCACGCGTTTTTCGATGCGCGAGAGGCACATGCGCGCGCGATCGGCGCGAAGTTCTCGGCGTTTTGTTCTGTGATCCGTCCCGATACGCATCCGCTACGGCCCGAAACCTACCGGCCGCTGGACGGGTTTTGGCGCAAACGGGGATATGCACCGATGGAAGGTGTCATCGCGCGGTTCACGTGGTCGGACGTTGACGAGGCGGAGCCAACGGAAAAAACGCTGCAGTTTTGGGGGCGAGCCCTGTGATCGTCCGTATCGCGGCGGCGGCGTTCCCTGTTGAGTTTCATCGTGATTGGGCGGCGTACTGCGCCAAAATCACGCGGTGGGTTAACGATGCGCAGGCTGATCTGTTGGTCTTTCCCGAATACGGCGCGATGGAGCTTGCTTCGCTCGGCGGGGCCGATGTCGCGCAGGATCTGGAACGGAGCCTGCAGTTTGTTGCGGAATTGCGCGACGAGATGGATCGCTTGTTCGAGGGCCTCGCCAAGCGCGCTAAATGCCATATCCTTGCGCCGTCGGGCCCCGTGCTTGAGGGCGGAAAGCGGCTCAATCGGGCCAGTTTGTTCGGGCCGGAGGGGCGTATCGGTCACCAAGACAAGGTGATGATGACAAGGTTCGAGCGGGAAGATTGGCGCATCGACGCAGGGCAGGGGCTTCGGGTTTTTGACACGGCCTTGGGGCGCATCGGCGTCGTGATCTGCTATGACAGCGAGTTTCCGTTGCTTTCGCGCGCGCTCTGCGCGGCCGGTGTTGAGATCCTCTTGGTGCCCTCGTGTACGGATGCGCTGTCGGGATATGCGCGCGTCAAAATCGGCGCGATGGCGCGGGCTTTGGAAAATCAGTGCGTTGTTGTCCACGCCCCGACGGTCGATGCGGCGCCATGGTGCCCTGCGGTGGATGAGAATATTGGTGCGGCTGGTATCTATGGCCCGCCCGATCGTGGCTGGCCCGAAACCGGCGTGATTGCCCAGATGGGGATGAACGAGACCGGCTGGCTGCGGGCGCAGATCGACGTGTCTCTGGTCGCCCGTTCACGAGAAGACGGGGCCGTTTTGCCGTTCAAACACTGGCCTGAGCAGGACCAAAACACGAAAAACGTCACATTTACCTAACCTTCATGGCGAAAACCTTGACTCTGTGCTTGAAATTTGAACCTTCACGGCGCATTTATCGCGCGCTCGCGACTCGCGGGTGGTAAATAAAGGAGTGACCATGGCCAAGGAAGAATTGCTCGAATTCCCAGGCGTCGTGAAGGAACTCTTGCCGAATGCGACATTCAGGGTCGAGCTGGAAAACGGCCATGAGATCATTGCGCATATGGCAGGAAAAATGCGGAAAAACCGCATTCGCGTTCTTGCTGGCGATAAAGTTCAAGTTGAAATGAACACTTACGACCTGTCCAAGGGCCGTATCAACTATCGCTTCAAGTGAAACTGATCCTCGGATCGGCCAGCCCCCGTCGGCGGGAGCTGATATCGCAGCTCGGGCTTACGCCTGAGGCTGTTCGGGTGCCTGATATCAATGAGGACCCGAAAAAAGGCGAAGCGCCGCGCGATTATGTGATGCGCATTGCGCGCGAGAAATCCGCGGCGATTGCCAGTGGCGAGGACGAAGTTGTCCTATGCGCCGATACGACGGTGACCTGCGGGCGCCGGATCTTAGGAAAACCCGAAGATGAAAAAGAGGCGGCCGAGTTTCTCTGGCTGCTCTCGGGTCGGCGGCATCATGTGCTGACGGCTGTTGTTGTGCGCCAAGGCGAGACGGTTCGGAGCCGTCTCGTGGACACGATCGTAAAGTTCCGCCCCCTCTCGAATGCCGATGTGAACGGCTATCTCGCCTCGCGCGAGTGGGAAGGGAAGGCAGGCGGCTACGCGATTCAGGGCTTGGGCGGCGCCTTTGCGTCATGGATCCAAGGATCATTTACCGGTGTCGTCGGGCTGCCTTTGGCAGAAACATCGACACTGCTCGGGTCTTTCGGGATCCATCCGAGTTTTGAAGGACATTAAAATGCAAGGACGTGTTGTCATCCTGGGCACGCTTTCGGGGCGTGAGGCTGCGGCTTTAATGGTTGATGGTCAGCTCGAAGATCTGCTGATCGATACTTCCGACACGGTCGCACTGGCGCCGTTGGCGATTTGTCGCGGCGTGGTGGATCGGCAGATGAAGGGGCAGGGCGGCGTTTTCGTGCGCCTGCCGAATGGCGAAAAAGGGTTCTTGCGCGAGGTTAAAGGTTTGCGGCCCGGTCAAACGGTCGTGTGCCAAGTGACGGGCGGGTCCGAGGCGGGCAAAGCGTTTCCCGTGTCGCTTCGGCTGTTGTTCAAATCACGCTACTGCATTGTGACGCCCGGTGCGCCGGGGCGCAACATTTCGCGCCGGATCCGGGATGAGGACATCCGCGAAGAGTTGTCCGCGCTCGCAGATGCGACGATGGAGGGCTCGGACATGGGCCTGATCGTGCGCTCGGCTTGCGAGGGGGCGGATACAACGGAGATCGCGGAAGATATCGCGGGAATGCGGGCGCTGGCGGAGGCCGTGACGGTCGATCTCGAAGGCGAGCCGGAATTGCTGGTCGATGCGCCCACCCCGCATGAGGCGGCGTGGCGCGAATGGGCCGATCCGGTGCCTGATGAGGTCGTTCACGGCGATATGGAAGAGCACGGCGTCTTGGAAGCGGTGGAGGCCCTGTGCCAGCCGCGCGTCGAGCTGTCGGGCGGTGGTCATATGATGATCGAGCCCACGCGCGCGTTGATTGCGATTGATGTAAACACGGGCAATGATACTTCGCCTGCCGCATCGCTGAAGGCCAATATCGCCGCGGCTCGGGACCTGCCGCGCCAATTGCGTTTGCGCGGTTTGGGCGGGCAATTGGTGGTTGATTTCGCACCGATGCCGAAGAAGGACCGCGCTGTTCTCGAACAGCAGTTGCGCGGCGCGTTCAAGGGGGAGGCGGCTGAGACCAGCCTTGCCGGATGGACGCCTCTGGGCAATTACGAGCTGCAGCGCAAGCGCGATCGTATCGCCCTGACGAGCTTGATGGAGGCCCCATGAGCTGCCCGATCTGCAAAAAGGAAACGGACGCGAAATATCGTCCGTTTTGTTCCAAGCGCTGTGCCGATCTTGATTTGGCGAAATGGCTCAACGGGTCCTACGTGATCCCGGGCGAAGCTTTGGAAGAAGATGATCTCGCAGGTCCCTTGGAAGGGTATGACGGCGAGAATTGAGGGGCTGGCGGTTGCGGACATGCGGCTGCAATCCCTTGGAGCCTATGAGTTTCCTTCGATATTTCAAGTTTTTGCGGATGGCGTGAAAAATTCTTGAAATCCCTCTAGACAGCCCCTGCGGCCTCGTCTAAATACGCCACACCAAGACCGGATGACCAGATCATCCCCGGTGCCCGAATAGCTCAGTTGGTAGAGCAGCGGATTGAAAATCCGCGTGTCGGTGGTTCAAGTCCGCCTTCGGGCACCATTAATTTTCCCGAAATCAACTGCTTGCGTCCTTGTTCGGCGCCACATGTTTCCTGTGAGTCTCGCTCGCATATCGCGGCGTGTTTCGGGCCTGTGCTATGAAACTGCGCGAGTAGCGGTCATTGGCGATTAGAAATGCGGCGCAGCATAATTCTTGCGCGAAGGGTCCGCCCCTTTGGGGCACGAGACGATGATCAGTGCCGCGCCAATGCACCGCATTTTCGCGTAATTTTCCCCTATTTTGTGCGCCTGACGCAGGGTCGACCGCGCCTTTGAAGGGCCATGCGCTTGCGCCCAATTGCTGGGCGGAAAATTTTTGACCATTGATTCAAATCTTGACTCGCTTGGCACTGCGCTCGTTTACTCCGCGAATGGTGCGAAAGCGCCCTCGCTTAGAGGCGTTGCACTGACCGTCTCCTCAACAGGGAAAACCACATGACATATTTCTCCAAACTTGTCGTCGCGTCGATGTTGTCGGCGTCCTTCGGCATGGCGTCGATGCCTGCATGGGCCGCAACGCCGCAAGATACTTTGATCCAAGCCTGGCAGATCGACGATGTGATTTCGCTCGATCCGGCTGAAGTCTTCGAATTCACGGCGTCTGAAGTGCTCGGCAACAGCTACCAACCGCTTGTGGGGTATGACGTGAACGATGTCTCCGACATCTTTGGCGTCATCGCGGAAAGCTGGGAGGTCTCGGAAGATGGGAAGACCTTCACGTTCACGATCAAACCGGATCTGAAATTCGCCTCCGGCAACCCGATCACCGCGGCAGACCCTGTCTTCTCGTTGCAGCGGGCTGTGAAGCTCGACAAATCCCCCGCGTTCATTCTGACGCAGTTCGGTTTGACGGCAGAGAACGTGGAGCAAATGGTCCGCCAGACAGGCGATATGACGTTCGAGCTGGAAATGGATAAGGCCTATGCGCCGACGCTTCTGCTTTATTGCCTGACGGCGACCGTCGGTTTTGTGGTCGATAAAGAGCTCGTGATGAGCCACGCGGCGAATGACGATCTGGGCTATGAATGGCTCAAGACCAACTACGCAGGCTCGGGCCCGTTCACCATTCGCGACTGGCGCGCGAATGAGGTCATCGTGCTGGAACGCAACGAGAATTACAGCGGCGACGCGCCGGAACTCGCGCGCGCGATTTACCGTCACATTCCCGAAGGCTCGACGCAGCGTTTGCTGTTGGAGCAGGGCGATATCGATATCGCGCGCAACTTGGGGCCCGAGGAAATCAAGGCGCTTCAGGACAATGAGGACATCAAATTTGAGAGCGGGATCAAGGGCTCTGTCTATTATCTCGGCCTGAACCAGAAAAACGAGTTCCTCGCCAAGCCGCAAGTCGCTGAGGCGCTTAAATATCTGGTGGATTATTCCGCGATTGCCGAAACGATCATGGACGGAAAGGTGAAGGTTCACCAAGCCTTCCTCCCTGAGGGCTTCTTGGGCGCGCTCAATGACTCGCCTTATGCGCTCGACGTTGAAAAGGCGAAGGCGCTGCTGGCGGAGGCGGGTGTGCCTGACGGGTTCTCGGTCACGATGGATACGCGCAACACGCCCGAGATTACCGGCATGGCGGAGGCGATCCAGCAAACGTGGGCGCAAGCAGGCATCGATCTGGAAATCATTCCGGGCGACGGGCAGCAGACCCTTACGAAATACCGCGCACGGGCGCATGACATCTATATCGGTCGTTGGGGCCCTGATTATCAAGATCCGCATACCAACGCCGATACCTTCGCACGCAACCCTGACAATTCGGATGACGCCGCTGCCAAGCCGCTCGCGTGGCGCAATGCGTGGGATATTCCCGAGATGACGGCAAAAGCTGACGCAGCCGTGTTGGAGAAAGACACGGCCGCGCGCGCGGATCTCTACCTCGATCTGCAAACCGAGCATCAGCAAACGTCGCCCTTCGTGATCATGTTCCAAGAGATCGAAGTGCTCGGGGAGCGGACGTCTGTTGACGGGTTCATCATCGGGCCGTCGTTCAACGATAACTCCTTCCGCAAAGTGAGCAAATCGGAATGAGTTCGGCCCAAACACATTTGGGGGGGCGCTGGCGCGCCCTTCCTGCCATCATAGCCAAGCTGATCAAGCTTTTGGCAACGGTGGCGATCACCTTCCTCGGTCTGTTGATTGTGACCTTCATTATCGGGCGCGTTGTTCCGGTCGATCCGGTGCTGGCCGTGGTAGGGGATCGCGCGTCGAAATCCACCTATGATGCTGCCTATATCGCGCTTGGTCTGGACAAGCCGCTCTACGAGCAATTCGTGATCTACCTGAAAGATGCGATGTCGGGTGATCTTGGAACGTCCGTTTTGACGAAAAAGCCAATCACGGAAGATATCGCGCGGGTCTTCCCGGCAACGCTGGAACTTGCGACGGCAGGCATCATCTTGGGGACGCTGTTTGGCGTGCCTTTGGGGATTTGGGGGGCGGTGCGTCAGGGCAAACTGGCCGATCAGATCATTCGGGTTATCGGATTGGTGGGATATTCGGCGCCGATCTTTTGGCTCGGTCTGCTGGGCCTCTTGATTTTCTACGCCAAGCTTGGCTGGGTCGCGGGGCCGGGGCGCATTGATATTGCCTATGAGTATTCCGTAACGCAAACGACGGGCCTCTTGCTGATTGATACCGCGATGCAGGGGCAGTGGGATGCGTTTTGGAATGTTCTGGCGCATCTTGCCTTGCCCGCGAGTCTTCTGGGCTATTTCTCCATGGCCTATATCAGCCGCATGACGCGGTCGTTCATGTTGGCCGAATTGGGACAGGAATACATCATCGCCGCCCGAGTGAAGGGCGTAGCGGAATGGCGGATCATCTGGGTGCATGCGCTGCGCAACGCGGCCGTTCCATTGATCACCGTCATCGCTTTGTCTTACGCGGGCCTGCTGGAAGGGTCGGTTCTGACCGAGACCGTCTTCGCTTGGCCGGGTCTGGGGCAATATTTGACCAACAGCCTCCAGAACGCCGATATGAATGCGGTCCTGGGCGGGACATTGGTCATCGGCATTATCTTTGTGGGGCTCAATCTTTTGTCCGATCTTCTTTACAGCGTGCTCGATCCGCGCGTCCGGCGGCGCAAATGAGCGCGCCACATCTTTCCACCCGCGAATGGTTGCTCAGCGATCATCCTGCCTCGCGCCGTCAAGCGCGGTTGGGGCAAGCTTATAGGACGTGGTCCCAACTGCGGCGCAACAAGCTCGCAATGGTTGGCCTCGGGATCGTCGTGGTGCTGATCCTTATGGCGATCTTTGCAACCGTCATCGCCCCTTACGATCCCCTGAAAGGGGGCGATCTGCGGACCGAGCGTTTGCTGCCGCCGTCTTGGGATCATCTGATGGGGACGGATGATCAGGCGCGCGATATCTTTAGCCGTATCGTCCACGGTTCGCGCGTGACGCTGATGGTTGTCGCACTCGTTGCCGTTATCGCAACGCCGATCGGGTTGGCGGTGGGCACAACGGCGGGGTATTTCGGCGGGTGGGTCGATACCGTTCTCATGCGGATTACGGACATCTTCCTCGCGTTCCCGCGTCTGATCCTTGCGCTCGCCTTCGTCGCGGCCTTGGGGCCGGGCATTGAGAATGCGATCATCGCAATTGCAATCACCAGTTGGCCGCCCTATGCCCGCCTCGCGCGTGCCGAAACCCTGACCATCCGCGATGCCGATTATATCGCGGCGATCCGGTTGCAAGGCGCACGGAGCCCTCGCATCATCTTGGGGCATGTTGTGCCGCTGTGTTTGTCATCTGTCATCGTGCGGGTCACGTTGGATATGGCGGGGATCATTCTGACGGCTGCGGGGCTCGGTTTCTTGGGCCTCGGCGCCCAGCCGCCCCAACCTGAATGGGGCGCGATGATCGCGGCGGGCAGGCGCTTCATGATCGATTTTTGGTGGGTGGCCACGATGCCCGGGATCGCCATTTTTACGGTGTCGCTCGGGTTCAACTTGCTGGGCGACGGGTTGCGCGACGTGCTCGATCCGAAAGGTGAGAAATGACAGATATGCTTCAAGTAGAGGGCCTGAACGTGTCCTTTCCCACGCGGGAAGGGCCGCGGCGGGTCGTTCGCGATGTCGGCTTCAACTTGGGTCGGGAACGGCTCGGGATCGTGGGAGAAAGCGGATCAGGAAAAAGCCAAACGGGCCGCGCCATTTTGGGTTTGACGCCCGCGGCGGGCACGGTGACAGCGCAGCGCCTCGAATTCGAAGGGATTGATCTGCGCAAGGCCTCCACCAAAACGTGGCGCAGCTTGCGCGGCCCGCGGATGAGCATGATCATGCAAGATCCGAAATATTCCCTCAATCCGGTGATGACCATCGGCCGCCAGATTGTCGAAGCCTTTGCGCGGCGCGGCAAGACCAGCCGTTCGCAGGCAAAAGACGCCGCAATTGCCATGTTGGAGGCGGTTCAGATCCGCAACGCCGAGCGCGTGTTCAACGCCTATCCGCACGAGCTTTCGGGCGGCATGGGGCAGCGCGCGATGATCGCGATGATGTTGATCGCGGAGCCGGATTTGCTCATCGCGGATGAGGTGACATCGGCGCTGGATGTGACGGTGCAATTGGATGTTTTGCGAATCCTCGATGATCTTGTGCGCGATCGCGGGATGGGGTTGATCTTTATCAGTCACGATCTGCGGCTTGTTTCGTCGTTTTGCGACCGCGTTATGGTGATGTATGCGGGGCGCGTTGTGGAGGAGATCGCCGCGCGTGATCTGCACAATGCGCGCCACCCCTACACGCAGGGCTTGTTGAACTGCCTGCCCAAGATCGACGGAGACCGTGCGCCTTTGCAAACCCTGACCCGCGATCCGGAGTGGCTGGCATGACGGCGTTGATTGAAATTCGTGATCTTGCCGTGACCTACGGAAAGGGCCACGCCGCCGTCAACGCGGTGAAAAACGTGAGTTTGGATGTTCAGCAAGGCGAAAGCTACGGGCTGGTCGGGGAAAGCGGATCGGGAAAATCGACCGTGTTGCGGGCAATTTGCGGTCTCGCGTCGATTTCGGGGGGCGAGGTCAGGATCAACGGCGTGCCTTTGAAAACGCCGCGTGATCCTGCGTTCTACCGGCAGGTTCAGATGGTGTTTCAAGATCCCTATGGGTCAATCCATCCGCGTCACACGATCGACCGCGTCCTCTCCGAGCCGCTCGCAATTCACGGCTTTTCCGATGCGGAAGCGCGGATTGAAAAGGCGCTTGAGGATGTCGGTTTGGGCAAGGGCTTCAGGTTCCGCTACCCGCATCAGCTCTCCGGCGGGCAACGCCAGCGCGTGGCGATTGCGCGTGCCTTGATATTGGAACCCGAGATCCTCTTGCTGGACGAGCCGACCTCCGCGCTGGACGCGTCGATTCAGGCCGAAGTCCTTAACCTTTTAGATGCGCTGCGTGCTGAAAAGGGGCTGACATATCTTCTGGTGAGTCACGATCTCGCCGTGGTTGCCCATATGTGCGAGCGGCTTTTGGTAATGCAACACGGCGCTTGCGTCGAGGAACTCCCGCGCGAGGCCTTACAAAGCCGCGCCGCAACACAACGCTACACCCAAGATTTGCTGGTCGCCAGCGAAGGATTTAAAGCCCCATGAGCGAGACAATGAACGCGCACGACACGCCGATGATCTTTGATGGTCACAACGATTTCTTGCTGCGGCTTTTGCGCGATCCCGCCAATCGCGAAGCTACGTGGTTGACCGATACGGAAAAGGGGCATCTTGATCTGCCGCGCATGAAACGTGGCGGACTGGGCGGCGGGTTCTTTGCGATTTACATCTCCTCGCCCGATCAGCCCGTTGATATCGACGACCTGATGGCCAATCCGCCGTATAAAGCGCCGCTGCCGCCGTTGATTGACCACCGCGAAGCGCTGCCGATTGCCATGGAAATGGCGGGTCATCTGAAATGGATGGAGCGCGCGTCGGGCGGGGCGTTTCGCCTGTGCCGCACGGTGGCCGAATTACGTGCGTGTCAAGCCGAGGGCGTCATCTCCGGGATCATGCATATTGAGGGCGCCGAGCCGATCGCGGCGGATCTCGATGCGCTCTATCTGTTTCATGACATGGGGCTGCGGTCGCTAGGTCCGGTCTGGTCGCGTCCGACGGTATTTGGCCACGGCGTGCCGTTTGCTTATCCCTCATCGCCCGATACTGGCGATGGTCTGACGGCGGCCGGCAAGGATCTCGTGCGGCTTTGCAACGAGCTCGGGATCATGCTTGATCTGTCGCATCTCAACGAGGCGGGGTTCAATGACATCGCCGCGCTGTCGGATGCGCCTTTGGTGGCGACGCACTCAAACGCCCATGCAATCACGCCCTCCTCGCGCAACCTCACAGATCGGCAGCTTGCGATCATCCGCGACACGCGCGGCATGGTTGGGCTGAATTTCGCGACAGGGTTCCTCAATGAGGATGGCGCGAAATCGGACGATCGCGGCTTTGATCCGATGCTTAGGCATCTGGATCATCTTCTGTCGGTTTTGGGAGAGGATCACGTGGGCTTCGGGTCGGATTTCGATGGCGCGCAGGTGCCCAAAGTTATGGGCGATAGCGCAGGCCTGGTGGCGTTCCGCGCGGCGCTGACGGCGCATGGCTACGGCGGGGAGTTAATGAAAAAACTGTGCCACGAAAACTGGTTTGCGGTGTTGGACCGCGTCTGGAAGCCCTGATCGCGATTTGCCCTGATGGCGATGGTTCCCGTTGCGCCTCGCGGGGCTGGTTTACATTACAGCTCTTGGCGGGCGCCTTATGCTGCCGCGCGACACGTGCCGCGCCGGAAATTTTCCGGTTGACGACGCGTCGTTCCTTTCCGATAGTTGCCCCACGTCAGGGGAGTCCCGCCTAAGGGACTGAGAGGCTGAATGTGCATGGCTTGCACGGTGCAGCGACCCTTTGAACCTGACCCAGTTGACACTGGCGTAGGAAGACCGAAGGGTATCTCCGCATCCATCATCATGGGCGGGCCTTCGGGCCTCAGGGCCCTTTTGCGCATCCGAAAGGGGCGCGTCGGGGCTGATGGCCCCTTTCTTGCTGATGTTCGGATTGGGTCTCCTTGTTTGTGGAGACACTTGAATGAACGCGAAGACCAAAATCATCCCCGCCATCACCACCGGCGCCTTGCCGGCCTCAACGAAAGTCCATGTCGCGGGGCATATCCACGATATCAAAGTGCCGATGCGCGAGATTGCGATCTCGAACGAGCCTGCAATCACTGTCTATGACAGCTCCGGCCCGTATACCGATGACGCGGTGCAGATCGACATCGCGAAAGGCTTGGCCGATGTGCGGGGCGATTGGCGCAGCAAGCGCGGCGATGTTGAGGCGTATGAGGCCCGCGAAGTCACCGCTGCCGACAACGGGTTTGTCGAGGGCGACCGCCTGACCCCTGCCTTCCCGCATCAACGCGCCCCCTTGCGCGCCGTGGGTGACCGCGCCGTCACACAGCTTGCCTATGCAAAGGCGGGGGTCATCACGCCAGAGATGGAATTCGTCGCCATCCGCGAGAATATGGGGCGCACCGCGGCATGGGCCGAGGCCCGCGATGGCGAGGATTTCGGCGCATCGATCCCTGATCTGGTGACGCCTGAATTCGTGCGCGAAGAAATCGCCAAAGGCCGCGCGATCATCCCCGCCAATATCAACCACCGCGAGTTGGAACCGGTGATCATCGGGCGTAATTTCTTGGTGAAGATCAACGCCAATATCGGCAATTCCGCGGTGACTTCCTCGATGGAGGAGGAGGTGGAGAAGATGGTCTGGGCGATCCGCTGGGGCGCCGATACGGTGATGGACCTATCCACGGGCCGCAATATCCACAACATCCGTGATTGGATCATCCGCAATGCGCCGGTGCCGATCGGGACAGTGCCGCTCTATCAGGCGTTAGAAAAGGTAAACGGTATCGCGGAGGATCTGACATGGGAGATTTTCCGGGACACGCTGATCGAGCAGGCCGAGCAGGGCGTTGACTATTTCACAATCCATGCGGGCGTCCGGTTGCATATGATTCCGATGACCGCGAAACGCGTCACAGGGATCGTGTCGCGTGGCGGCTCGATCATGGCGAAGTGGTGTTTGCATCATCACCGTGAGAGCTTCCTCTATGAGCATTTCGAAGAAATCTGCGAGATTTGCCGCAAGTATGACGTGAGCTTCTCTCTGGGAGACGGGCTGCGCCCCGGGTCGATCGCGGATGCCAATGATCAGGCGCAGTTTGCCGAACTGGAGACGCTGGGCGAGCTGACGAAAATCGCATGGGCCCGCGATTGTCAGGTGATGATCGAGGGGCCCGGCCATGTGCCGATGCACAAGATCAAAGCGAATATGGACAAGCAATTGGAACATTGCGCCGAGGCGCCATTCTACACGCTTGGGCCGCTCACGACCGATATCGCGCCGGGCTATGATCATATCACCTCGGCGATCGGGGCGGCGATGATCGGTTGGTATGGCACGGCGATGCTGTGCTACGTCACGCCTAAGGAACATCTGGGCCTGCCTGACCGCGACGATGTCAAAGTGGGGGTGATTACCTACAAGCTTGCCGCCCATGCCGCAGATCTCGCGAAAGGGCATCCGGGGGCGCAGCTGCGCGATGACGCATTGTCGCGGGCGCGGTTTGAATTCCGCTGGGTGGATCAATTCAACCTCTCGCTCGATCCTGAAACCGCGATGTCGATGCATGACGAGACCATGCCCAAAGACGCGCATAAGGTCGCGCATTTTTGTTCAATGTGCGGGCCGAAATTCTGCTCGATGAAGATCAGCCACGATATTCGGGCGGCGGCCGAAAAAGAGGAGGGGATGGAGCGCATGGCGGCGAAGTTCCGCGAAGGCGGCGCGCTCTACGTGCCTGCGGCGGACATCAAAACAGAGCCTGCGGAATGAGTGAGGCGGCGCTCTATTCGGTTCTCGGGGCAGGGGTGGCGGGGCTTTGCGCCGCCACGGCCCTCGCGGAGCGGGGGGTGGCTGTCGAGGTCATCACCCCGTCCCCCGCAGGCGACGCGCCGCCTGCGGCATCGCGGCTGGCAGGCGGAATGCTTGCGCCCGATTGCGAAGGCGAATCCGCACCGCGCGAGATTGTTGTCCAAGGTCGCGCGGCGCTGGAGTGGTGGGCGGCGCGGGCCAAATCCTATGTGAAACGCGGCACGCTGGTCGTGGCACCCGCCCGCGACGGGCAGGAGCTTGATCGCTTCGCCCGCGCAACGGCGCGCAATGACCCCCAAGCGCATCAATGGGTCACGCCAGACGATCTGGAGCCGTCGCTGAAAGGTCGTTTCGCGCGCGGGTTGCACTATCCGCAGGAGGCGCATCTTGATCCGCGCGCGGCGCTGGAGGATCTGCGGGCCGCCCTTGCTGCGCGGGGGGTCGAATTTCGCTCTGCCGCACCACGGGGCCGTGTGATCGATTGCCGCGGTATGTCTGCGGTGAAGGGGGCCAGTGTGGCAGGGGGGGGCAATGTGGCAGGGGGGGCGGTGCGCGATCTGCGGGCCGTGCGCGGCGAGATGATGCTGGTGGAAAGTGCGGACATAACGTTGAGCCGCCCGATCCGTCTGCTGCATCCGCGGTTCCCTTGCTACATCGTTCCGCGCGGCGAGGGGCGTTTTATGATCGGGGCGACCATGATCGAAAGCGCACGCAGCGGCCCCATCACTGCCCGCGCGCTGATGGAGCTGTTGTCGGCAGCCTATGCGCTCCACCCTGCGTTTGCGGAGGCGGTCTTGTTGGAAACTGGCACGGGCCTGCGCCCTGCATTTGCCGATAATCTGCCCGCGCTGCGGTTTGAAGGGCCAGATGCCGAGGCCACGCAAACCGGTACAGATATGGGCAGAATACATCTCAACGGGTTGTATCGTCACGGGTTCTTGATGGCCCCGATCCTCGCTGAACGCCTTGCATCGCAGCTCGCGGCGGGCGTCCTTTCCTACGGAGCTCACTGATGCTGGTCGATCTTAACGGCGAAACGATTGCGACACAGGCCGCCACCTTGCACGACTTGATTGAGGAGCGCGGCTTCGACGCGACAAGCGTCGCGACGGCGTTGAATGGTCAGTTTGTGCCGCGCGGGATGCGCGCTGCGGTCTCCCTGATCGACGGGGCCAAAATCGAAGTGCTTTCACCGATGCAGGGAGGCTAGGATGTTTTACGGCACAGAACTGACATCGCGCTTGATGCTCGGAACAGCGCAATATCCCTCGCCCGCCATCTTGCGCGCGGCGATTGTGGCCTCGGGGACGGAGGTCATCACGGTTTCCCTGCGCCGCGAAGGGGCCGAGGGGGAGGCGTTCCGCGCGCTCCTGCGCGAGAGCGGCGCGCGGGTCTTGCCCAATACGGCCGGATGTCACAGCGCGCGTGAAGCAATCACCACAGCCCTCATGGCGCGCGAGCTATTCGGGACGGATTGGATCAAACTTGAAGTCATCGGCCACGCCGACACGTTGCAACCTGATCCCTTCGGATTGGTCGAGGCCGCAACGGAGTTATGCGCGCAAGGGTTCAAAGTGTTCCCCTACACAACGGAAGATTTGATCGTGGGGGAGCGCCTGATCGCGGCGGGATGCCAAGTCCTCATGCCGTGGGGGGCGCCGATCGGATCTGGGCAGGGTTTGCGCAATATCGACGGGCTGCGCCGGATGCGGGCGCATTTTGACGGGGTTCCATTGATTATCGATGCCGGTATCGGCGCGCCCTCGCAAGCCGTCCACGCGATGGAGCTCGGCTTTGACGGAGTTCTTCTCAACACGGCGGTCGCCAAGGCGGCGGACCCTGTCGCCATGGCGCGCGCTTTTGGCGAGGCCGTTGCGGCTGGGCGGCGGGGGGTCGAGGCCGGTTTGATGCCCGCCCGCGATATGGCCCGCGCATCGACGCCGATCTTTGGCTTGGCGGAGTTGGCGCTATGAGCTTTTCGCGATTTTATTTGATCACGGGCGATGCAGATCTGCTCGAGAGGCTCGTGCCTTTGGGGGTGGAGCTCGTGCAATTGCGGGCGAAGGGTCTCAGCCGCGCTGCATTGCGCGCGGAGGCGCTGCGGGCGCAGGCGTGTTGCGCGGCGCATGGGGCGCAGCTGGTGCTCAACGATGATTGGGAACTGGCGCTGGAATTGGGCATCGACTTCGTCCATCTGGGGCAAGAGGATCTGGCGGGTGCGGATATCGATGCGTTGCGGCGCGCGGGGGTGCGGTTTGGCCTTTCCACGCATGATGAGGCGGAACTCGCGCGCGCGATGAGCTTCGAGCCCGCCTATATCGCGCTTGGCCCGATCTATCCGACCTTGCTCAAACAGATGCCTTGGGCGCCCCAAGGGCTTGATCGGATCACCGATTGGAAGGCGCGGATCGGGTCCACGCCTCTGGTCGCTATTGGCGGGCTTACGCCTGAGCGGGCGGCGGGGGTTTGGGGCGCTGGCGCGCAAAGCTGCGCCGTGGTCACCGATATCGTACAGGCGCAAAGTCCCGAAGCACGGTGCAAGACATGGCTCGATACCGCCGCGCAGGAGCCTGCGCGATGAGCCGCTACGCGCGCCAGATCAGCCTGCCCGAAATCGGCGTCTCGGGGCAGGAGCGCCTCGCGCGCGCGCGTGTTCTGGTCATCGGGGCGGGGGGGCTCGCGGCGGGTCTCCTGCCCGCGCTGATCGGGGCGGGGGTCGGGGCGGTAGAGGTGATGGATCACGACGAGGTGGAACTCTCCAACCTGCACCGACAAACTCTGTTTCGTGCGGAGGATATCGGGCAGCCCAAGGCGCTTTGTGCCGTGAAAAATCTGCGCGGCTTGAATGAGGAATGCCGCCTGACGGCGCATGTTGCGCGGATGGATCCTGCCCGTGCGCGGCAGATGATCGAAGCACCCCGCGCGCGATTTGATGTCGTGATCGACGCTGCCGATAGTGCCGCGCTGACCTATGCGGTATCAGATGTCTGCGCGCGCGCGGGTGTTCCCCTGATCAGCGCTTCGGTTCTCGGGCGGCAGGGGATGGTCGGCGGTTTTTGCGGCGCGCCCATGAGTGCCGCGCCCGATTACCGCTCGGTGTTTCCTGATCTTCCCATGCGCATGCAAACTTGCGCGCAGGCGGGGGTGATGGGGCCTGCGGTCGTCGTGATGGGGGCGTTGCAGGCGCAGATGACGCTCTCGGTGTTGCTCGACCACACGCCCAGCCCGTTGGGACAGATGATGTCGGTGGATCTTGCAACATGGCGTGTTTCATCATTTCGCTTTGACGGGGACGGGGACGGGGGCGGTGCGCTGGGCGGAGGCGGGCAAGCCGCTGATGCGCCCGAAATCATCGCGCTGTCCGAGATTACCCCCGAGGATATCGTGATTGAGCTTCGAGGGCAGCAAGAAGCGCCCGCCCCCGCGCATCCGGCCGCAATGCGGATCTTGCCCGACGATCTCGCGCAGTTCACTCCGTCGCATAAAGGCCGCATTGTGCTTATCTGCGCGAGCGGGTTGCGCGCGTGGCACGGGGCGCGTGCGCTTCAGTCGCGGTTTGACAATACCACAGCGATCGTCGCTGCCGGATGAGCATTTCCGTCGCGCCTGTTTTGCTGATCGGCGGATTGGATAGCAGCGGCGGCGCGGGGCTAATCCGAGATGCGGCGGCGGTGAGTGCTATGGGCGGCCAAGCACGCTTTGTCGCGACAGCACTCACCGCACAAAGCGATTCCGGCGTCGGGTGGGTCGCGCAGACAGCGCCGGAGGGGGTGAGGGCGCAATTTTGCGCCGCAACCCAAGGCGCCGCGATCGGTGCGATCAAGATCGGGATGTTGGGGGATGCGCAGGGCGTGAGCGGTGTCGCACAGGCAGTGCGCAACCTGCCCGATCCGCCGCGCGTGCTTGATCCGGTGATCCGCGCGAGTTCGGGGGGCATGTTGCTCTCGCCGGCGGGGCTGCGCGCTCTTAAAAACGATCTTTTGCCGCAACTGGATCTGATAACGCCCAACCTTCACGAGCTTGCGGCCCTTGGGGATCTTTACGGCCTTTCGACGCAGGACCCGGCTGCGATTGCCCGCGCACTGATGGCGAACGGGCCCGGGGCAGTCTTGGCGAAAGGGGGGCACGGGGAAGCCGTGGACGGGATGATCTGCGACGTCTTATATCTGCGCGACGGCGGCGTGATCCGCTTTCCCACGCGCCGCTTTGCCTTCGAGATGCGCGGCACGGGATGCTTCCTCGCGAGCGCGATTGCGGCTTCCTTGGCGCGCAGGATGGGTGCGGATGGTGATCCCGCGCATGCGATTGTTACGGCAATTTCCGAGGCGAAGGCCGCGCTGACACTGGAATTCGAGAGACGGGCCGCCAAATGACGCAAGGCGCGGTTTGAAGGCGCCCAAGGATATTTTATCGATATTTATCCAATAGATTACAATTTATCACTATTCCCCCCATCTCACCCACTTGCGATCTGGGCTTTTGCCGCGAATAGTAACTGTATACAAGAAACTTGCAGTTGTTCAGTTAACCGTCGGGCGCAGGTAGATTTATGGAACAAAGACGTGCGGATAAAATCGCGGAGCAGCTTGAGGAGTTGATCTTCAACGGCACCTTCGCGGACGGTGACCGCCTCGACGAGGTAAGCTTGGCTGAGCAATTCGGCGTCTCGCGCACCCCCCTGCGCGAGGCGTTGCACCGCTTGGCGCTCTCGGGCTTGGCGGAACTTGTTCCCCGTCGCGGGGCCTTCGTGCGTCAGCCGGGGCCAGTCGATTTGATGGAGATGTTTGAAGTCATGGCTGAACTGGAGGCGGTCTGCGGGCGGCTCGCGGCCAAACGTATCTCGGAGGAGGCATTGGCGGAGCTGCGGTCTGCCAATCACCGATGCCAAGAGGCCGTTGCGATGCAAAATGTCGACGGCTATTATTCGGAAAACGAACAGTTCCACCAAATTATCTACCGACAGTCCGGAAATGGTTTTCTCGAGCAAGAGGCGGCGAAACTTCACAAGCGCCTCAAGCCTTTCCGGCGCCAGCAACTCCGTCTGCGTGGGCGCATGACGCAATCTATGGCCGAGCACGAAAAGATTGTATCGGCATTGGAGGCGGGCGATCCGGAAGCGGCGGCGAAGGCGCTGCGTGATCATGTGGCGGTGCAAGGCGAGAAATTTCATGCCTTGATGGCGAGTTTAAAGCGCGCGGGGCAGTAAGCTTCGCAAGGAGATCACGATGTTAGCTAGCGACCCGGCCGCACAATCGCGGTTGCCCCGGCCTGAAATTGCACAGGTGCGCCCGATCGGCCATCTGCCGTGCGGGACGGAGGTGCACGCGATCTCGTTGGTGTCAGGCCGTTTCGCCGCGCAGATTATGACATACGGCGGCACGTTGCAGGGCTTTTGGGTTGGCGCGCAGAATATTGTTTTGGGCTATGCCACGCTTGATGCCTATCTCGGTGATCAGACGGCCTATCTGGGCGCGACGATCGGGCGTCTGGGCAATCGCATCCGCGACGGGCGGTTCACGCTTCATGGCGTCGCCTATCAGATTGGTGTGCCCCAAGATCAAGGCTTGCACGGCGGGCCGCAAGGCTTCGACAAGCGGATTTGGTCGATTTCACAGGTGACCGAGACGGCTGTGACGCTCTCGTTGGTGAGTGCAGACGGCGATCAAGGGTTCCCGGCACGCGTCGCGGCGGAGGTGACTTACGCGCTCACGGCGGAGGGTCTGGAAATGACCCACCGCGCCGTGAGCGACGCGCCGACACCGGTCTCGATGACAAACCATGCCTATCTTAATCTCGGCGGTGCCGTTGCCGATCATGTCTTGCAGCTTAACGCGGCGCAATATCTCTTGCCCGATGCGCAGGGTATCCCCGTCGGTGCGCCGCGCCCTGTCGAAGGGACGGCCTTTGATTTCCGCACCCCAAAGCGGATCGGCGAAGTATTGGACGGCGTTGACCCGCAGATCGAGGCCCGCGGGGGCTTTGATCATGCTTTGTGTCTCGACGGCGAAGGGATGCGCGAAGTTGGCGGTTTGAGCCTGCCTGGTGGGGTGTCGCTCACGCTGTGGACGGATCAGCCGGTCACAATGTTCTACACGGGCAACGGGCTGGGCGCAGGGACCTCGAAAGCGGAGGCGCCCTTGCGCGCGCGCGCGGGGCTTTGCCTCGAGCCGCAGGCCTATGTCGATGCGATAAACCGGCCCGATTTTCCCTTTAATCTGACGACGCCTGACCATCCGCACCTGAGCCGCATCGCGTGGCACTTCGGGCATTAACGGCCTGCGCCTTCACATCGCCGTGTGTTTCGTGTAGTGGCTTGGTGTCGCCGCTGCGCCTGTGTCATTCGTAACCAGCCGAGCAGTGGCCCCGAATGACACCCCTAGACAGGCCGGCCAAGCTGTCGGCAAGCGGAGATCCCATGTTTTCTCTTGATGCTTACCGCGCCGAATGGTTCGGCAATATCCGTGCAGATTTGCTCTCGGGACTGGTTGTGGCGCTTGCGCTCATCCCCGAGGCCATCGCGTTTTCAATCATCGCGGGGGTCGATCCGAAGGTCGGTCTCTACGCGTCCTTCTCGATTGCGGTGCTGACCGCAATCTTCGGGGGGCGTCCGGGTATGATCTCCGCCGCGACGGCCGCGACGGCTGTCTTAATGGTGACGTTGGTGAAAGATCACGGACTGCAATATTTGCTCGCGGCGACAGTGTTTGCGGGTGTCTTGCAAATGCTGATGGGGGTCGCGAAGCTCGGATTTGTGATGCGCTACGTGTCTCGGTCGGTGATGACCGGCTTTGTGAATGCGTTGGCAATATTAATTTTTCTCGCGCAGATACCCGAGATTGATCCGGCCAAAGTACCGTTTCTGACCTTCCCCATGGTCGCGGGCGGGCTGGCGATCATCTACCTGTTCCCGCGCCTTACCAAGGCGATCCCGTCGCCGCTGGTGACGATTGTGGTGCTCACGGGCCTGTCGCTGTTGCTGAACCTCGATGTGCGCACGGTTTCGGATATGGGCGCGCTGCCAGATACGCTTCCGGTGTTCTTGTTGCCGGATGTGCCTTTCACCTTCGAGACGCTGCAGATCATCTTCCCGTATTCCTTGGCCGTGGCGGTCGTGGGGCTTTTGGAAAGCTTGATGACGCAAACGCTTGTCGATGATCTGACCGATACAACGACGAACCGTAATCAAGAATGCATCGGCCAAGGCATCGCCAATTTCTGCACAGGATTTATCGGCGGCATGGCAGGGTGCGCGATGATCGGGCAATCGATGATCAACGTAAAATCGGGTGGCCGCGGCCGTCTCTCTGCCTTCTTCGCGGGGGTGATGTTGCTGATCTTCTGCGTTGTTTTGGGCGATTGGGTCGGGCTGATCCCAATGGCGGCGCTGGTCGCGATCATGATTATGGTATCCATCGGCACGTTCTCGTGGTCGTCGCTCAAGGATCTGCGGACGCATCCGCGTTCGTCCTCGGTGGTAATGCTGGCCACGGTCGGGTTTGTGGTGGTGACACATAACCTCGCGATCGGCGTGCTGGTTGGCGTCTTGCTCTCGGGGATCTTCTTCGCCGCGAAAATCGCACAGCTCTTTGCCGTGCGCTCCGAACTCTCCGCCGACGGGCGTTCGCGCACCTATATTGTTGAGGGGCAATTGTTCTTCGGCTCGTCCGAGCAGTTCATGAAATCCTTTGATTTCCGCGAGGCCCTTGATCGGGTCGTGATCGACGTCAGCCGCGCGCATATCTGGGATATTTCGTCCGTAGCGGCGCTGGATATGGCGGTTCTGAAGTTCCGCCGGGACGGGGCCGAGGTTGAAATCAAGGGGATGAACGAGGCATCGGAGACGATCGTCGATAAGTTGGCGATCCACGATAAGCCCGGCGCGCTCGATCAACTGAACAGCCACTGAGGAGATGGGTATGTCCAAAATCATCGCTTTCATCGATGGATCTGTTTATTCGAAATCTGTGTGCGAGCACGCCGCATGGATCGCGCAGCGCAGTCAATTAAGCGTCGGCTTGCTGCATGTCTTGGGCCCGCGCGAGGCGTCCGAGGGGGCGGATCTTTCGGGCGCGATCAGCCTTGGCGCGCGTTCGGCGCTGATGGAGCAACTCGCTTCCTTGGATGCGGAGCGTTCCAAGTTGATGGGGCAGCGCGGGCGCGCGATTTTGGAGGATGCGTCGGCAATTTTGCGCGAGGCGGGTCTGACCGATGTTTCGACACAGCTGCGCCACGGCGATTTCGCCCAAACCGTCACCGAGCAAGAGGCTGACGCGGCGATGGTGTTGATCGGTAAACGTGGTGAAGGCAGCACGATGGAGGCGGAATACTCGCGGATCGGTCTGCATCTGGAGCGTATCTTGCGCGCGGCGACCAAGCCTGTCCTGATTGCGTCGCGGGCGTTCAAACCGATCACGAAAGTGCTTGTTGCATGGGATGGTCACGCGTCGATCACCCGCGCGGTTGAGATCATGTCTCAGGATCCCCTGTTCGCAGGGCTTGACGTGCGACTGGTGTCGGTTGGCGCGCCCACTGAGGCGGGCGCACGCTCCTTGGACAGTGCACGCGCGCGCTTGGCAGCGGTAGGTATGAGCGTCGAGGCCAAAACAGTTGAGGGCGAACCCGCGCAGGTGATTTCTGCGATGGCAGAGTCGGAGGGCTTTGGCATGGTCGTGATGGGCAGTTACGGCCATTCGCGTCTGCGGTCGCTCGTGTTGGGGTCGACCGCAACCGACCTGATCGCGCGGTGCAAAGTGCCTTTATTTGTCGTGCGATAACGCGCAGACGTCATGCAACAGGGGAACATCGGGCCGCGCGTCCGGTGTTTTTCGTTTGCGCCCTGCCTTCGGCGTTTGGCAGCGGGGCATTTTGCAGTCTGGCGTTTGTGATCGCGGAGGGCTTGCTCTCGCGCGAATGCGATGGCTAGGGTTGGTGAGTAATCAAAGGGTGATGCATGGTTGAGACTTGGCAGTTGGTGCTGATCGCGTGGGGCGATAAATATCCGGTCGCGGAGATCAATCTGATCGCGCAACAGGTTCGCGCGCAGGCGGCAATTGCGCCGAGGGTCATTTTGCTCACCGATCGTGATCGGCCGGGGCTGGACGCGGATATCGCGACCACGCGCTTCCCCGACTTTTGGTTGCGGCCTGAGTTTTGCACGGGCGGCTGCCAAGCCAAGCTCGCGATGTTTGAAAAGGGCGTATTGCCTGAGGATTTGCCTGCGCTCTACATTGATCTCGATACGATGGTCATGGGCGATATGCGCGCGGTGCTGGAGGCGCTGTCTGATCCGCAGGCTGTGGCGATCTTGCAATCGGCCGTGCTGCCCTTTGGTGGCTTCGCACGCTGGCTTAAGCGTGTGACGAAAGGCAAACGCTACGCGCGGGGCAATAGTTCGATTGTCGCGTTCCATCCCGCGCAGTGCCACTATATCGCCGCCGAGTTCAAACGGCTCGAGGCGGAGCATGGCATTGCGGGCTTTAAACCATTGCGGGCGGATGAGCGGTTTATCTCATGGATCGCGCAGGATCACATGCAAGCCGTGTCGAACAAAATCGCGGTGAAGTTCCCGACCGAATTCATGTGGCCGTGGCGCTGGATGGCGTTCGGGCTGCAAGCCCTGCCTTGGGTTGCGGCGCGTAGGGCGGGCTTGCTGGCGGTGACATTCCCCGGCTTGGAGGTGAAGTTCAACGAGCTGCTCGCGCTAACCGACGGGGCGGAGGTGGTGGACCGCAAAGGCCGCCGCCTGATCTGGTCCCGCCGCGCGCTGGGCCCGCTCAAAGACCGGATTGTTGCGTATTGGGGCAGGGTCGCGGAAGACAGCGCGGCAGGGTAACATGAACCGCCGCGATGCCTGCCATCAAGCGGTGGTCACACATCGCGGCGCCGAGTTCTGATGTCCGGAGTGCGGGACGATTCAGGCCTTGGTTTTCACGTGTCTACTAGTAAAAAGAGTACCGATAGACGTTATTCAGATAGCCCTTGTCATCAATACAAAAGTTGGTCTCACCAACGTGTTCGAAGCCCTGCGCAAGATAGAAAGCAATCGCAGGATCATTCTCTGCGTTCGTCGTCAACCAGACTGATTTCACACACGTTTCACGGCAGTGCTCGAGCGCAGCATACAAGAGGCGTTTGCCTATCCCTTTCCCGTGGTGTCTTGGTTGGACATAAAACGTGGATATTTGCACATCCGAGCAATAACTTACGGGAGCTGGGCTCTTGGCTGACACTCGAATGAAGCCGTCAATACCTTCCTCATTCTGAGAGACCAAAATGAACTGATTGGGGGCATCGATGAGGCTTCTAATTTTATGAACGGTGAACTCTTCTAAAGCATAATCCGCTAAGAATGCGGTGACGCCTTTTTTGAGGTATGTGCCCACCCATACCTCAATAGAAATCGCCGCGATGCTTGATGCATCTGAGTGGTTTGCCATGCGAAGTGCCATACCCAACGAATGACATCTTATCTGCGGCAGCGAAAGCGATTTCATATTGTAGGTGTGGGCTCAAACCAACCCTTCGCCGCCCTGTTCGTGAACGTCGCCGCATCGCGAAGCGCGCGATCCTCGCGTCAGCAAGCGAGAAAAATCCGCCCGCCAGATTGCTCCGGCGGGCGTTTGTTTGCGTCACGCTAGAAGCCGCTGCTTACTTCGGCAGCTCAGCCGTCAGGCCTTCAACGTAGAACATCATACCCGCCAGATCGCCGTCATTGGCGGTCTCGCCTTCAGCAAGCCAAGCCGAACCGTCTTGCTTGTTGAGCGGGCCCGTGAACGGGTGATAGGCGCCCGAGGAGATATCCTCTTTGAGCTTGAGCGCCTCTGCTTTAACCTCTGCGGGCACAGCGTCGGTGATCTCGCCGATGCCGACCATGCCTGTGTCGATCCCGCCCCAAGTCGATTTCTCGGCCCAAGTGCCATCCATGACGGCCTGCACGCGCTCGATGTAGTAAGGTGCCCAGTCGTCGATCGTGGATGTGACGCGCGGCATTGGCGCGTATTCGATCATGTCGGAGGCTTGGCCGAAGGTGATCACATTGCCCGCTTCTTTCGCGACGGCCTGCGGCGCGGTGGAATCGGTGTGTTGCATCACGACGTCGCAGCCTTGCTCGATCAAAGCCTTGGCCGCATCAGCTTCCTTGGCCGGATCAACCCAAGTGTAAACCCAGACGACCGAGAATTCGACATCAGGGTTGACCTTTTTCGCGTGGATATAGGCCGAGTTGATGCCGCGGATAACTTCCGGAATCGGCACGGATGCGATGTAGCCGATCTTGTTGGTTTTGGTCATCCGGCCCGCGATGGTGCCCTGAATCGCGCGGCCTTCATAGAAGCGCGCGGCGTAGTTCGACACGTTCGGCGCCGATTTGAAGCCGGTCGCGTGTTCGAATTTCACATCCGGGAATTTCGCGGCGACATTGATCGTCGGGTCCATGTAACCGAACGAGGTCGTAAAGATGAGCTGGTTACCAGCCAGTGCAAGACCGGTGATCGCACGCTCCGCATCCGCGCCTTCCGGCACGTTTTCGAGATAGGTGGTTTCTACCTTATCGCCGAAATGCTCGACCATCATCTTGCGGCCATGATCATGCCCTTGGGTCCAGCCGCCGTCATTCACGGGGCCGACATAGACGAAACCGACTTTGGTCACGTCTTGCGCGAGGGCAGGGACACCTGCTGCGGCAACAACGGCGGTTGCGGCAGAGGTTTGGAGGAAGGATCTGCGGTTCATAGGAACTCCCTTGGTGATGCGGGCAACATGCCCTTCTTAATTGGCCCCAGCAGAGGCATACGATCAAGCCTCAACGTGAGGCCTGTGATCCGGCCTCAGGTTGAGGCGTGGAAAACCTTACCCAAATCGGCAGGCGCGGCCTGAACGCCGCGTTTGTGCAGCGCGGAGATCAACACCAAAACAACGATCGTCGTGACATAGGGGGCCATCGACAAAAGATGCACCGGAATGGGGTAATTCGCGGCTTGGAGTTGCAGTTGCAACGCACCAACTCCGCCAAACAGATAGGCGCCAAACAAAACGCGCTCGGGGCGCCAGCTTGCGAAGACGACGACCGCCAGAGCGATCCAGCCGACGCCCGCCGTCATGCCTTCGGTCCATTGCGGTACACGGATCAGGCTGAGGTAGGCGCCGCCAAGCCCTGCGAATGCGCCACCAAACATCAAGGCAAGCACACGGACGCGCACCACCGGATAGCCCAATGCATGCGCGGCCTCGTGGCTTTCCCCGACTGCGCGTAAAATCAAGCCTGCCCGAGTGCGGTTAAGGACAAACCAAACCACCGCAACCATGATTAAAGACAGATAGAGCATCGCATCATGCGAAAATACGATGCGTCCGAGAACCGGCAGATCTGACAGGAACCCAAAATCCAGCTTCGGTGTTGGGGGAGGGCGCACGCCTTGCAGGCTTTGCCCCAGCAGCGCCGAAAGGCCGAGACCGAATAGCGTCAGCGCGAGGCCTGTCGCCGTTTGGTTGGATAAGAGGACTTGCGTCAGGAAGGCGAAAATCATCGCCATCAGGGCCCCCGCAACCGCCGCCATCGCAAAGCCAGCGAGTGGTGAGCCTGTGGCCACAGCGGCCCAAAATCCCGCAACGGCCCCCACGATCATCATGCCTTCAACGCCAAGGTTCAGAACGCCGGATTTCTCCGCGACCAACTCGCCCGTTGCCGCCAGCAACACCGGCGTCGATGCGACCATGAGCGTGGCGATCAGCGCAACAATATCAATCCCGCCGAGCATTAGCGCGCCCTCCCGATCCGGTGATGCACCATCACATCAAACCCCAACAAAAAGAACAAAAGCATCCCTTGGAACACCTGAATCGCGGCGGCAGGCATCTGCAAAGTGAGCTGCGCGAGATCTCCACCGATGTATGTCAGCGCCATTAATAGCCCCGCGGCGACGATCCCGACGGGATGCAGGCGGCCAAGGAAGGCCACGATGATCGCAGTAAACCCGTACCCGACCGAGAAGCTATCAGTGATTTGCCCGACCGGCCCTGACAGCTCAAACACACCCGCGAGACCCGCCAGAGCGCCTGAGAGGCCAAGACATAACGACACCAGCCGCGCAGGCACGACGCCCGCGAACCGTGCCGCTTTGGGGGCGGCGCCGGCAACGCGGATTTTGAACCCGAGCAAATGCCGGTGCATCAAAACATACACGCCCGTGACCGAAGCCAGCGCCGCAATGACGCCCCAATGAATGCCGGTTCCGGCGATCAATTCGGGGTTTGCGGCGGAGGGATATTGCGCGAGGTTACGAGATCCGGGGAACCCGTAGCCCTCAGGGTTTTTGAGCGGCCCGTAGGACATGAAAAACAGCAGGTTTATCGCCACATAAACCAGCATCAGCGACACGAGAATCTCGCTCGTGCCAAAGCGGTTTTTGAGGACGGCGGGGATCATGCCCCACAAATAGCCGCCCGCTGCGCCCGCAATCACCATCGCAGGGAAGATGAGAGGGCTCTCGGCAGGGTAGGCCGCAAGACCGACCGCGCCACCGCACAGTGCCCCGATGATGAACTGTCCTTCCGCGCCGATATTCCACACACCTGCGCGGAACCCCACAGAAAGACCCGCCGCGATCAGGATCAACGGCCCTGCCTTTACAAGAAGCTGGCCGCGGTAATACCCGCCCATTTGCCCGAATATCGGATCCCAGAAGATCGTGCGGATCGCCTCGAACGGGTCTTTGCCCATCGCGCCAAACAATGCGCCGCCCGCGATCATCGTCGCCATGACCGCCAAGACAGGAGTCAGATAAACCAAAGTTTTTGAGGGCGCACTGCGCCGGATCAGGCGGATCATTGCGACGCCTCCGTTGGGATAAGGCTGGCGGCATCCCTCTCGGGCTCGTGCATTCCGTGCGCGCCGCCCAGCATCAAGCCAATCTCGTCGATCGATAGTCCGAACGTCGACCGTGGTTGCGTCAGGCGCCCGTCATTGAGTGCGGCGAACCGGTCGGCTACTTCCAAAAGCTCGTCGAGATCCTGACTGATCACAATCACCCCTGCACCCGTCGCGGCAAGATCCATCAACGCTTGCCGGATCGCGGCGGCTGCGCTGGCGTCAACGCCCCATGTCGGCTGGTTCACGATCAAAACGCGTGGAGCTTGCAAAATCTCGCGCCCGATGACGAATTTCTGCAAGTTTCCACCCGAAAGTGCGCGGGCTGCGGCCTCCGGCCCGGGGGTGCGGACATCGAATTTCGCAATCACGTCGCGCGCAAAAGCCGTCGCGCTGTTAAAATTGATAAATCCGCGACGCGCGAGCGATTTACGCGTCGTTCCGGTTAGAATCGCGTTTTCTGTCAGAGACATGTCAGGCACTGCGGCATGGCCCAGCCGTTCTTCCGGCGCGGAGAGAATACCAATCTGGCGGCGCGCCTCGGGGCCAAGCTGCGAGACATCTGTCCCGCCGATCTGGATGCTCCCCTTCGCGCTGACGCGTTCGCCTGCGAGGGCTGCGAGCAGTTCCTCCTGACCGTTCCCCGCCACGCCGCCAATGCCGAGAATTTCGCCGGCGTTCAGCCGAAAATCGATGTCGCGCAGCGCCGGACCGAAGGCCGATGCGGGCGGTAGGCAAAGCCCCGTCACCGTCAGTAAAGTATCGCCTTGGTGACGTTCAGCGCGGCGCGTCTGATGCAACGCGGCCCCGACCATCAGTTCCGCCATCTCGCGCGCGGAGCGGGCTTTGGGGTCGCATGTGCCGACAACTTTGCCGCCCCGCAGGATGGTTGCGCTTTCGCACAGGCTGCGGATTTCCTCCAGCTTGTGCGAGATATAGAGAATGGCCGTGCCCTCCCGCGATAATTGGCGGAGCGTGGCGAACAAGATATCGACTTCTTGCGGCGTGAGAACCGATGTCGGTTCGTCCATGATGAGCAATTTAGGGTCTTGCAGCAAGCAGCGGATGATCTCGACGCGCTGGCGTTCGCCGGCAGACAAATCGCCCACGATGCGGTCAGGAGACAGGGGGAGGCCGTAGGCCTTGCTGACTTCGGTGATCTTCGCGGCAAGGCTGCGCATCGCTGGCGGATTTTCCATCCCGAGCGCCACGTTTTCCGCGACGGTCATCGCCTCGAACAGCGAAAAATGTTGGAAGACCATCGCAACGCCCGCAGCGCGTGCGGCGCGCGGCTCGTCAGGGGTGTAGGGCGTGCCCGACATTTGCATCGTGCCCGAATCCGCGCGCACCAACCCGTAGATCGTTTTCACAAGCGTCGATTTTCCCGCGCCATTCTCACCCAGCAGCGCGTGGATTTCGCCCGCGCGCACACCAAAGCTGATCGCGTCATTTGCCCGCACACCCGGATAGGATTTCGTGAGCCCGTCGACAGCAAGCAGCATGGGCGCTTGTGCGGCGGTAGCGGTGGCCCCTTGGGGATCTGATCCAGTTCCGGTCACCCTGCGAATTCCTTTGTCTTGGGCGGCACCTTGGCGCGATTGAGTTCCCTGACTAGCCCGCCCGCAATGCCTATCGCAATGGCTTGCGGGTGTTTTCCGAGCGTTACGTCGCCTATTGGGCAGGCAATGCTGGAAATTTGGGCGCTTGAATGCCCCAATTCCCTCAACCGCGTGCGGAAACGATTGGCTTTGGTCTGCGCGCCGATAAGCCCGATACTCGCGTGACCATGCGTCAAGAGGCCGTGGCACAGCGCCAAATCCAGCGCATGTGAATGGGTAAGAATCAGGTGATGGGCGGAGCGCGGCGCATGGGTGATCAAGGAGGCAGGATCGGAGGCGATCAAAAGATCCACATCCTGCGCAATGTGATCAGGGAAACGGTCCCGTGCAAAGTCGATCCACGTCAACGCGCAATCGGGTAATGGTGCGAGCACATCGACAACCGCCCGCCCGACATGCCCTGCGCCCCAGACCCAAACCGGTGCGCGCGTGGGCATCGGCGGCTCGAACAGCCAGCCGCCCTCCATTTTTGGCACGCGATTGGCGGCCTGCCCTGTCCGTAATTTCATCGCGAGCCGTTTCAGGGGGGCGGGCGGCTCGCTGCCCGCTTCCGCCAAAACGGGGCGCAGGTTCGGGGCCTCGCCGGACCAAGGTTCCAGCAGCATCGTGACATGCCCCCCGCAGCACTGACCGAGCTGCGGCCCAAGCGCGAGGCGCATCACGCGACCCGATGTCGCGCGCGCGGCGATCATCGCGCGCGCCTCACGCATCATTTCCCATTCCATCGCGCCACCGCCGATCGTGCCTTCGATAAGCGCGGGGTACACCAACATCGACACGCCCGCAGGCCGCGGAAGTGAGCCTTTGCCCTCCACGATCAGGATGCGGATGCAGGTAGTCATTCGGCCGCCTCAAAACCGCGTTGGTAGGCCCAAAGCAGGGCCTCGGCCGTGGCGGGGGCTGGCAGATCAGGCCAATTCACGCCCGTGCAGGCCCGCGAGAGGGCCGCCCAAACCGAGATGGCCAGCATGAAGGGCGGCTCGCCCACGGCTTTTGATCGAAATACGGTCGGCACAGGGCTTTCGCCGTCCCATAAATCAACGTTGAAGACCGGCGGAGCGTCGGTGACGGCGGGTATCTTGTAAGTCGAAGGCGCATGGGTGCGCAGCCGCCCCTCATTATCCCAGACAAGTTCCTCGGTCGTCAGCCAGCCCGCGCCCTGCACATAGCCGCCTTCAATCTGGCCGCGGTCGATTGCAGGGTTCAGCGACGTGCCGGCATCATGCAAAATATCGGCGCGCAAGATGGTGGCCTCGCCGGTGAGGGTGTCGAGCTCGACCTCGGTCACCGCCGCGCCGTAGGCGTAATAGTAGAACGGGCGGCCACGGCCCAGCTTCCGGTCCCATGAGATTTCAGGCGTGGCATAGAAACCTGTTGAGGAGAGCGAGACGCGCGCCTCGTAAGCAGATTTCGCAGCATCCTTAAACGATACGATCACGTCGCCAGCGATGACTTTTCCATCGCGGAAGTGCACGTCTTTGGGCTCGCACCCTGCCTTGAGCGCGAGATGCGCCGCGATGCGTGATTTGATCGTGTCACATGCGATTTTTACCGCCATCCCGTTCATATCCGCGCCGGAGGAGGCGGCCGTCGCGGAGGTATTGGGAACTTTGGTCGTATCCGAGGCGGTGATGCGCACATCATCGGTCAGAATCCCAAAGCTCTGCGCGGCGATTTGAACGATTTTTTGATGCAGGCCTTGCCCCATTTCCGCGCCGCCATGCGATAGGACAACCGTACCATCCGCGTAGAGGTTCACCAAAGCGCCAGCTTGATTGAGGTGGGTGAGGGTGAAGGAGATGCCGAACATCACCGGTGTCATCGCGAGGGCGCGGCGTCGTCCCGGATTGGCGGTGTTCCATGTCGCAATGTCGGCTTCGCGGGCCGGAAGATCTGCGCGCAGGCGATCCCAGATCTGCGGGACGATGAACCCGTCGACAACTTGTCCGTAATGGGTGGTGTCGCCTTCACGCATGAAGTTGCGGGCGCGGATGTCATCGGGCGCGATCCCCAAGTGATGTGCCGCGTGTTCCATCACGCGCTCGATCCCGATCATCCCTTGGGGCCCGCCAAAACCGCGGAAGGCAGTGGCCGATTGGGTATGGGTGCGCAGGCGGTGGCTCTCGATCTCAATTGCGGGGATCGCGTAGCAATTGGCCGCATGAAGCATCGCGCGATCCGCCACCGCGAGCGACAAATCCTGCGCCCAACCGCAGCGGATCAGGTGTTTGAACTGAACGCCGAGGATCTTGCCGGTCTCGTCAAACCCCGCGCGATATTCTATGCGCAGATCGTGGCGCTTACCGGTTATCATCATGTCATCGTCACGATCATACCGCATTTTGCATGGGCGGCCCGTGACCTGCGCCATCACCGCGCAGGCAACGGCGAGAGCATTGCCTTGCGATTCCTTGCCGCCGAAGCCGCCGCCCATCCGTCGCATCACGACCTGAACGTCATGCTGCCCCACCCCCAACGCATCCGCGACCTTATGCTGGATTTCGGAGGGGTGTTGCGTGGAGGCGTGGATCACCATCCGCCGTTCATCCGGCAGGGCAAGTGCCGCTTGCCCTTCGAGGTAGAAATGCTCCTGACCACCGACATCCATCTCGCCCTCGACAAGATGCGGCGCGGTGGCAAGGGCGGATGGGGCGTCGCCCTGCGCCCATGTCACCTGCTCGAACCGGCTGTCATTGGCCATCGCATCCTCAATGGTCAGAATTGCGGGCAGCGGACGGATGCGGACCTTGCCCTTGGCGGCGGCGATGCGTGCGGCGCGGTGCGAGGTGGCGGCAACGACAAAGACCGGCTGGCCGAGGTAATGGACGAAATGATCCGCCAGCAGGGGTTCGCCCGGCGCGGAAGGGGAGACATCATTCGCAAACGGCAGATCCGAGGCGGTCATCACCTTGATTACGCCTTCGGAGCTGCGCACGGCTTCGAGATCGAATGACGAGATTGCGCCATGCGCCACGTCCGAGAGCCCAAATGCGAGATGCAGGCAATTCGCGGGCGTTGGAATGTCATCCACATAACGCGCCGCGCCGGTGACATGCTCTTTCGCGGAATCGTGGGGGAGGGGTTTTCCGACGCTCATGTGCGGGCCTCCTGAACGCGCGTGCGATCAAAGTAATGACGCAGCAGCAGGTTTTGCGCGGCTTGCATCCGGTAGGCGGCGGAGGCGCGCATATCGGACATAGGCTGGAAATCTTGCGTTAAAGCCTCCATCGCGCGGCGGATCGTGACCTCATCCATCGGTGCGCCGATCAATTCAGCCTCGGCGGCCAGTGCCCGTTTGGGTGTCCCCGCCATACCTCCGAACGCGAGCCGTGCCGCGGTGATTTGCCCATCGTTCAGGGTGATGTTAAACGCAGCCATCACGGCAGAGATGTCCTGATCTTTGCGTTTCGAGAGTTTCTCGCATGCGAGATCGGGCGCCGTGGCGGGAAGGCTAATCGCCTCGACGAACTCGCCCTTGCGACGGTCTTGTTCGCGGTAATCGACGAAGAAATCTTCCAACGCCATCTCGCGCCGCGCGTCTTGCTGGCGCAGATGCAGCCGTGCGCCCAGCGCGATCAGAGCAGGTGGTAAATCGCCGATCGGGGAGCCATTCGCGATATTCCCGCCCACCGTTGCCATTTGCCGGATTTGATCTGATGCGAAGCGCGTGAGCATCTTGTGCAATCCGGGATGGGTTGCGGCGATACGGTTGCGCAATGCCTCAACGGTGACCATCGCGCCAAGGCGGAGCGTATCGCCTTGCTGGGTGAGTTCGCGCAGATCGTCACATTGGCCCAAGAAGATCGGATGCGGCAATTCGCGAAGCGATTTCGTGACCCAAAGCCCGACATCCGTGCCCCCCGCAATCAAGGTCGCATCGGGGTTTGCGGCGTAGAGTGCGGCAAGATCGTCGCTTGTTTTGGGTAAATGAGGCGCGTTTTCCGCCGAGCGCGCGCCGAATATCGCCGAACCGGTGTTAGGATCGTCCGGTTGACCGCATGGCGCGCATGGCAGGTCTTCCGCCGCCCGCGCCGCGCGCAGGATCGGCGCATAGCCCGTACAGCGGCACAAATTGCCCGCCAGCACCACCTCATGGTCACGGCGCTTGTTCGCGTGACCTGTCGCCAATGCCATCACGATGCCAGGTGTGCAAAACCCGCATTGCGATCCGTGATGCTCAATCATCATGTCTTGAACGGGGTGCAAATCGCCGGCAGGCGTGGTGAGCCCTTCGACCGTCGTGATGGATTTTCCCGCAATCTGGGGCAGCATCAAAAGGCAGGCATTGACGGCGCGACGTCCGGTATCATCGGCCAACATCACGGTGCACGCCCCGCAATCGCCTTCGTTGCAGCCCTCTTTGGTGCCGGTTAGGCCGCGAGTTTCGCGCAGCCAATCGAGCAGGGTCGTCGTGGGCGTGACGCTGGCGCTTTGCACCTCTCCGTTGAGCCGGAACGCAATTTCCATGGGGTGTAGCCTGCCGCGATACCAGATTCTAAATGGGGACGCTGTCGATGCGGCGTAGACCGTGCCCCCCTGTCCAAACAATTGAACGCGCGGAATAGCGGGTTTGGCAAGCCCGATTTGCGAATTTATAGCGCAAGTCGTGACGGAACTGAACGAAATTTGCCATATTTTTGGGCGTAAAGTGCCGCGCGCGGCGAAAACTTTGGCGGTATGCGCCGCGCGTGGCTTCAAATTTGGCGCGCGAGGGGATGTCGATTTTGCGCCGCATGGCGCAAGGTCGCGCGAATTGGGGCTGTATGCGGCGGACAGACACGCTAGTTTGCGGCTATGTCAGATCCCCGATTCATTCATCTCCGCGTCCATTCGGAATACTCCCTTTTAGAAGGGGCGGTTCCGGTCAAAAAACTGATCAAGACCTGCGAGGCATTGAAAATGCCTGCGGTGGCGGTGACTGATAGTAACAATATGTTCGCCGCGCTTGAGTTTTCTGTCATCGCAAAGGGCGCAGGCGTGCAGCCGATCATGGGCTGTCAGGTATCTTATGCGTTTGATCCTGCCTTGCCCGGTGAAAAGCTGCGGCTGCCCGCGCCTTTGGTGCTGCTCGCGCAAAACGAGCGCGGCTATGAAAACCTGATGAAGCTGAATTCGTGCCTTTATATCGATAAGGGCGGCGATCTTGTACAGGTCACCCGCGACGAGCTGGCTTTATACTCGGAGGGCATTATCTGCCTGACGGGCGGGGCGGAAGGGCCGATCGGAAAGTTCATCCAGAATGGGCAGCACGGGCGGGCGCGGGCGTTGCTCGAGGATCTCGCGGCGATTTTCGGGGATCGCTTGTATGTCGAGCTGCAACGCCACCCCGGCGAGGGCGGCAAAACGACCGAAGGCGAACAGGCGACGGAGCAGAGTTTCATCGAGTGGGCGTATGAGCTTGGCTTGCCGCTTGTCGCGACGAATGATGTCTACTTCCCTAATCCCAAGATGTACGAGGCGCATGATGCGTTGATCTGCATCGCGGAAGGGGCCTATGTCGATCAGC
The DNA here is from genome assembly GCF_042466415.1 of Albirhodobacter sp. R86504. Classification (NCBI taxonomy): domain Bacteria; kingdom Pseudomonadati; phylum Pseudomonadota; class Alphaproteobacteria; order Rhodobacterales; family Paracoccaceae; genus Albirhodobacter; species Albirhodobacter sp. R86504. The sequence goes on from NZ_JAXHCH010000002.1 coordinate 142,972, forward strand.
AACAACCGCGCCGACGCTTGACCCCGCAACACTATCTGAAAACGCCGGACGAGATGGCGGCGCTGTTCGCGGATCTGCCGGAGGCATTGGCCAACACGGTCGAGATTGCGAAACGTTGTGCCTTCGGGGCGTATAAGCGCGCGCCGATTTTGCCGAAATTCGCGGATGACGAGGTCGAGGAGCTGCGCCGCCAGTCTTGGGCGGGGTTGGAGGCGCGTCTTGCTGTCATTCCGCATGCCGCCCCCGTTGAGGAATATAACGCGCGGCTTGAGTTTGAGCTGGGCATTATCGAGCAGATGGGCTTCCCGGGCTATTTCCTGATCGTTGCAGATTTCATTAAATGGGGCAAAGATCAGGGCATCCCTGTCGGCCCGGGGCGTGGATCGGGCGCAGGGTCGCTCGTGGCTTATGCTTTGACGATCACCGATCTTGATCCGCTGCGGTATTCCCTTTTGTTCGAGCGGTTCTTGAACCCCGAGCGGGTTTCGATGCCGGATTTCGACATCGACTTTTGCATGGATCGCCGCGAGGAGGTGATCCAGTACGTTCAAAAGAAATACGGGCGTGACAAGGTCGGTCAGATCATCACCTTCGGCGCGCTTTTGTCAAAGGCGGCGGTGCGCGATGTGGGCCGCGTGCTGCAAATGTCCTATGGACAGGTTGACCGCTTATCCAAAATGATTCCCGTTGAGGGGGTCAAACCCGTCAGCATCGAGAAGGCGCTGGCGGATGAGCCGCGCCTGCGCGAGGCGGCGCGCGAGGAAGAAGTCGTCGACCGTCTGTTGGGCTATGCGCAACAGGTTGAGGGCCTCTTGCGGAACGCCTCCACGCACGCCGCGGGTGTGGTGATCGGGGATCGCCCGTTGGATATGCTGGTCCCACTCTATCAAGATCCCAAATCGGACATGCCCGCGACACAGTTCAATATGAAATGGGTCGAGCAGGCAGGATTGGTGAAGTTCGACTTCTTGGGCCTGAAAACCCTGACCGTGATCCAAAATGCTGTCGATTTGATCCGGTTGCGCGGGGTTGAGGTCGATATCTCTGCGATTCCGATTGATGACGCGCGCACCTATGAGCTTTACGCGAAGGCGCAAACGGTCGCGGTGTTTCAGGTTGAATTGACCGGCATGATGGACGCCTTGCGGCGCATGAAACCGACCTGCATCGAGGATATCGTCGCGCTCGTCGCGCTGTACCGCCCCGGTCCGATGGAGAACATCCCCGTCTATTGCGAGGTCAAGCACGGGCTGCGGCCGCTCGAATCCCTCCATCCGACGATTGATCCGATTTTGGCGGAGACTCAGGGAATTATCGTTTACCAAGAACAGGTTATGCAGATCGCGCAGGTCATGGGGGGCTATTCCCTCGGGGGCGCGGATTTGCTGCGGCGTGCGATGGGGAAGAAGATCGCCGAGGAGATGGCCAAGGAGCGGCCGAAATTCCTCGAAGGCGCGAAGAAAACGCACGGGATCGAGGCCAAGAAGGCGGGCGAAGTCTTTGATCTTCTGGAAAAATTCGCCAACTATGGGTTCAATAAATCCCACGCCGCTGCCTATGCGATTGTGTCGTATCAGACGGCATGGCTGAAGGCGAACCATCCTGTCGAGTTCATGGCCGGCGTGATGAATTGCGATATGCATCTGACCGAAAAACTGGCGGTGTATAAGCGCGAGGTGGATCGCCTACAGATCAAGACCATCCCACCTTGCGTCAACCGGTCGCTTGCGAGCTTTACCGTCCGCGACGGGCAGGTGGTCTATGCGCTGGGCGCGTTGAAGAATGTCGGGCTCGAGGCGATGAAGCTGATCGTCGCCGCGCGGGATGTTGAGGGGCGCGAGACGCCGTTTCGTGATTTGCACGACTTCGCGCGGCGGTGCGATCTCAAGCGGATCGGTAAGCGTCCGTTGGAGATGCTGGCGCGGGCGGGGGCGTTTGATTTGTTGGACCCCAATCGTAAGCGTGTTTTCGAGAGCTTGGATTCCCTCGCCGCGTGGTCGGGCGCGATTGCTGAGGCGAAGGTCTCGGCGCAGGTGTCTCTGTTTGGTGAGGCGGGCGACGATCTGCCGCCGCCGCGCATGGCCGATACGGATGACTGGTTGCCTGCCGAGCGCCTCGCGGAGGAACATAAGGCGATTGGCTTCTATCTCTCGGGACATCCGTTGGATGACTATCTGCCCGCGCTCAAGCGCAAGAAGGTGATGACTCTGTCTGAGATCGCCGCGAAGGCCGAAAACGGGGCGTTTATTGGCAAACTGGCCGGAACGGTTTCGGCCAAACAGGAACGTAAATCTGCCAAGGGCAACCGGTTTGCCTTTGTGTCGCTATCTGATCCCACCGGTCTTTATGAGGTGACGGTGTTTTCCGATACGTTGGAGGCCACGCGACAATTCTTAGAGCCGGGATCTGCGGTTGTCTTGACGGTTGAGGCCACACTTGAGGGCGAGACGTTGAAGCTGCTCGCGCGCGGGGCGCAGCCGATTGATACGGTGACGGCGGATGCGGGTGCGTCCGGCCTGATGATCCATCTGGAGGAACCCGCTGTTTTGCCGTCGATCGCCGCGTTGCTGACGCGTGTGGCGGAGGAAGGCAAGGTGCGTTCCAAGGGGCCGGTTTCGTTCATGATTTTTGATCGAGATCGTGGCGCGCGGTATCAGATGTCCGCTGGGCAGGACTTCCCGATCAACCCGCAAGTCAAGGGCGCGCTGCGGTCTTTGCGCGGCGTGATCGAGGTTGAGGAAGTATAACGCGCCGCGCCTGCGGGTGAGTTTTCGTAAGGTGGATGACAGGCTTTCGCGCGGGCGCTAGGCTTGCGCCATGGGCGGCGTTCGCGCCGCGATCCAGTTGAGGGATGAGGGCGCAAATGCTGATCCATGTAGGCGATGAGCGCAGCGAAGCCATCGATATGGCAATCGCGGGGCTTTTGTCGTCCATTGCGGGCGCGCTCAATGCGGTCGGTTTTGTGATCGCGGGGTTTTTTACCGCGAATATGACGGGGAATATCTCCGCCTTTGCCGATTATCTCGCCAAGGGATCGGTGGCGCTGGCGTTTTCGTTCTTGGGTTTAGTGGTGGCGTTTATCGCCGGCGCGACTTGCGCGGCGCTGGGCGTGCAGGCGGGGCTACGATACCAGTTGCGGTCAGTTTTCGCGTTGGCGATTGTGGTGGAGGCGATGATCCTTGCGGCGTTGGCGATGGCCTATCATGTCTGGCTCGCGGGCGGGTTCGAGGCGCTTTTGCTGATTGCGTTGAGTTTCGTGATGGGATTGCAAAATGCCGTCACCACGATGATCACGCGCGCGCGCGTTCGCACCACGCATGTTTCGGGGATGGCAACGGATGTCGGGATTGAACTCGCAGCGATGGTTGGGTGCGCGCAGATGCGGCGCGCGGTGCTTCCGAAATTGAAGCTGCATAGCTGGACATTGATCGCATTCGCGGCGGGGGGCGTCTGCGGCGTTGTTCTGTTCGGTGTCATCGGCACATGGATATTTGCTGCCGCGGCGGCGTTACTCCTCGCGATTGCCTTGCCGGAGGTTTTGCGCGCGCACCGCCCTTAGGCCGTTACGGCGCGCCCAAAACCCGTTTTGCCAGAAGTTGCGCCATCACGACAGCGAGCAGAATTCGGATCAAATGATGTGCGGTGACATACACGACGCTCATATTCAACGAGAGCGCGATGAGCGACATCTCCGTCAAGCCACCCGGCGCAAAGGCAAGAAAAACGGCGCCGATGGGTTTGGCGACGATCTGCGCGAAGGTCACGGCAAATAGCCCCGCCAATGCGAGTGATACCCCTGTCGAGATCATCGCCATGCGCAAGGCTGTGACAAATGCTCCGCGTCCGATCCCCTTGAACCGCACCCCGAGCGACGTACCAATCGCGATTTGCCCCGCATTGATCAACCATTGCGGGGGGCCGCCGTCGACAACGCCCATCGCATGGAGCGCGGAGGATAGGATCATCGGCACCGCGATCATCCCTGCAGGGAGTTTCGACCGCTTGCCAAGCCATGCGCCGATCGCCCCGGCGGCGATCAGCCAAGGGAGATCATGCAAGGTCAGCGCCGAGTGCGACAGGCTCGCGCCTGAGGCGGAACCGACCGCGTGACCTGTCATCACGGTGAAGGCGACGGGCACAAGAACAACCGTAAGGATCAGCCGCAAGAATTGCAGCATGGTCAGCATCGGCACATTCGCGCCGCGCTCCTCGCCCATTTGTACCGCTTCGATCAGACCGCCCGGCGCGGAGCCGAAAAAGGCTGTGACGCGATCAAGCGATCCAAAACGGGTGACCGCGAGGTAGGACAGCATATGCGCAAGCGGGACAAACACGCACACAGCAAGCAGCGACGGCCACCAACTCGGCATGTCTTGCAAGACGGCCGGCGAGAAGGCGCCGCCAATCGCCACGCCGAGCACAGGCAGAAACCCGAGGCGCAGCGCGGGGGGGAAGGTTACGGGGCGGCCTTTTAGCTGTGCCCGCCCCAGCGCGAGCGCCGCGACAATGAGCATCGATCCCAGCAACATCGGCAGCGGTAGATGCGCAGCTTGGGCCGCAAACCCGCCAGTCGTTCCGATAAGAACCGTCACCGCAATCGCGGGGATGTCGAGCGTATCAGGGAGGCGCGTCAGGCGAAGCGGCACGGGGTCACCAGTGGGGCGGACGTTGATCGGCGAGTGGAATCGTTCCCGCGCCATCCGCCTCGCGTTCGGCTTCGCGTTCCAGCAATAGGCCGACGCGGCGGGCGAGGCGCGCGATCTCGCGTTCCTGGCGGGCAATGACGTCCGAGAGGTCGTCTACTGTTCGGGTGAGATGCGCGATTTGTTCTTCGATCTCTTGTGACATGCGATTCGTCTCGTTTTTAAGTCTGGCGTTGGTCATGGGGCGCAGAAATCTAGCGCGCGGCGGTGCGATCAGGGCGTCGAGTTGCCCATCGGCCCGCTTTGCGACAGGCCGCGCAGGTGTGGCCGCTTGTTCGCGCGTCAATCCTCCGCTACACCGCCCCTGATTACAACCGCCCCCCGAAATAAGCGAGGCGAATATGGCCAAGGAAAAACCACAGCGCAAACCACGTGCCGAAACCCCAAAAGGGTTCCGCGATTACTTCGGCACGGATGTGACTGAACGCAAGGCAATGCTCGATACGATTGCCGAGGTCTACCATCGTCACGGGTTCGACCCGTTGGAGACTTCCGCTGTCGAGACCGTCGAGGCCTTAGGCAAGTTCCTCCCCGACGTGGATCGCCCGAATGCGGGTGTCTTCGGGTGGCAAGAAGAATCTGACAGCGGCAAAGAGGGCGACTGGCTCGCGCTGCGCTATGATCTCACGGCCCCTCTGGCCCGCGTGGCCGCGCAGTTCCGCAATGATTTGCCCACACCCTATCGCCGTTATGCGATGGGGCCCGTTTGGCGTAACGAGAAGCCCGGTCCGGGCCGGTTCCGCCAGTTCTATCAATGCGATGCGGATACGGTCGGCGCGCCTTCGGTGGCGGCGGATGCCGAGATTTGCGCGATGCTGTCGGATGCGTTGGAGGCGGTTGGGATTGACCGCGCCGATTACATCGTGCGCGTGAATAACCGCAAGGTTTTGAACGGCGTGATGGAAGTGGCGGGGGTTTTGGACCCGGCCGATCCGGCCAAATGGGAGGCTGAGCGCGGTATCGTGTTGCGCGCGATTGATAAATTGGATCGCTTGGGCGAGGACGGCGTGCGCGCGCTGTTGGGCGCGGGGCGCGAGGATGCTTCGGGCGATTTCACCAAGGGCGCTGGGCTGTCGGATGAGCAGGCCGAGATCGTGATGGGCTTCATGTCTGCCAAACGGGCCTCGGGCGCGTTGACGGCGGCGCGTTTGCGCGAATTGGCGGGCGGTTCGGCCATCGGTGTCGAGGGCGTGCAAGAGCTGGAAACCATCGCCGAGCTGTTGGATGCGCAGGGCTACGGCGCGGACCGGATCGACATCGATCCTTCCGTGGTGCGCGGCCTTGGCTATTACACTGGCCCCGTGTTTGAGGCCGAACTGACGTTCGAGATCTTTGACGAGAAGGGCCGCAAACGGCAATTCGGATCGGTCGCGGGCGGCGGGCGGTATGACGATCTGGTCAAGCGGTTCACCGGCCAATCGGTGCCGGCCACGGGCGTTTCCATTGGTGTTGATCGCCTTTTGGCGGCGTTGCGCGAAAAGGGTCGGATCGGCACGGGAACGCCGCAAGGCCCCGTGGTCATCACCGTGATGGACCGCGACCGGATGGCCGATTATTTCGCCATGGCCACCGATCTGCGCAACGCGGGCATCCGCGCGGAGGTCTATCTCGGCAATCCGAAAAACTTCGGTAACCAATTGAAATACGCCGATAAACGCGAAAGCCCTGTCGCGGTGATCCAAGGGTCATCGGAACGCGATGCGGGGCAAGTGATCCTCAAAGACCTGATTTTGGGCGCGAAGATCGCCGAAAACGCCAGCCTCGAGGAATGGAAAGCCCGCCCTGCGCAGGTCGAAATTTCGCGCGGCGATTTGGTGGCCGAAGTGCGTAAAATGTTGGAGCAGGGCTGATGCAGGCTGCGAGAGCTGTCGGGCAAACGATCCTCGCGCAGTTTGTGGAGGCGGGTGCAGTGCCGGTTGAGGCCGATATCTTGCAACCCGCCGAGGCGCTTTTGGATCTCTACGGCGAGGATATTCGCGGCCGCGCCTTTGTCACCCATGATCCGATCCGCGGCGAGATGATGCTGCGGCCTGATTTCACGGTGCCGGTCGTGCAGACGCATATGCGCGAGGGCGCCGAGCCTGCGCGCTATGCCTATCTGGGCGAGGTGTTTCGTAAGCAAGATCATCGCGGCGCGGCGCGGCAGTCGGAATATTTGCAGGCGGGGTTTGAGGTCTTTGACCGGGTTAATCCGCAGGCGGCTGATGCAGAGGTCTTCGCCTTGTTTGCGCGTATTCTTGCGCCGCTGAACCTGACTGCGACAATCGGGGATATCGGTTTGCTCACGGCGTCGGTGGAGGCGTTGGATACGATTCCGGCGCGCAAGCGCGCATTGCTACGTCATATTTGGCGGCCGCAGCGTTTCCATGCCTTGTTGAAACGTTATGCGGGCCAGCTACCGATGCCTGCTGCGCGTCAAGCGGTGCTTGATGGCGGTACGGCGTCGGAGATGCCATGGATCGGGTTGCGCTCGGAGGCAGAGGTCGCGGCGCGGATCGAGCGGTTGCGCGAGGATGCGGCGGCCGCGCCGATCGCCGCACATGATATGGCCCGTCTCGATGCGCTTTTCGCGCTGCGGTGCCCCGCGTTGGAGGCCCCTGCAAAGCTGCGGGCGCTGGGCCTGCCCGAGGCTGCCGTTGAACGGTTCGAGGCGCGCCTCGCGGCGTTGCAAGCCCAAGGCGTTGATCTTGGCGGGGTTCGATTTGAAGCCAGCCACGGTCGGACAACGATGGAATATTACGACGGGTTCGTCTTCACGTTTAAGGGGCATGATGACATGCCGCCAGTTGCCACAGGTGGGCGCTATGATGCGCTGACGAAGGTGCTGGGGCAGGGGCTTGACGTTCCGGCCGAAATCCCTGCGGTTGGCGGGGTCATACGTCCGGCGCTTGTCGCGGCGTTGGGGGGCTTGTCATGACGCTGAAACTCGGTGTGCCGTCCAAGGGGCGGCTAATGGAGCAAACCTTCGAATGGTTCGCTGAACGTGGCCTGACGTTGAAGCGCACGGGTAACGAGCGTGAGTATGCGGGCGCTGTTGAAGGGCTCGACGGGGTGGAGCTTGTGCTGCTATCTGCGGGAGAAATTCCGCGCGAACTGGCGGCGGGGCGCATTCATATGGGGGTCACGGGGTCCGATTTGGTGCGCGACAAGCTGGCCGATTGGGCGACCCAAGTGGATGAGCTGGCGTTGATGGGCTTTGGCCATGCCGACCTCATTCTGGCGGTGCCGACGTGCTGGACGGATGTGGATACGATCGAAGATCTCGATGCGGCCGCCTCTGCCTTCCGCCGCACACATGGGTTCCGTTTGCGGATCGCCACGAAATACCACCGTCTTGTGCGCGAGTATCTGACGCGTGAGGGTGTGGCGGATTATCAGCTTGTCGATAGTCAGGGCGCGACCGAAGGCACGATCAAGAACCTGACGGCCGAGGCGATTGCCGATATCACGTCATCGGGCGCGACGTTGCATGCAAACCACCTGAAGATCTTGTCCGATGCTCTGATCCATTCATCGCAAGCGACGCTCTTTGCCTCGCGCAGCGCCGACTGGTCGGCCGCGCCCGCCGCGCCGCGTCTGCGGGAGATGCTCGGGGTGGTGTGACACGGGCGTTCCGGTCACCAAACATCGAGGTTGAGGGGGGGGGGCTTGCGGCCCGACAGTGCGGGATCACGCGCCCCAACATGCGCGCGAGGGGGAGGCGCTTAGCGCAGACCCATCTCCGTCAGCGCTGCCATTAGCTCGCGCGGTAACGGCTCCTCGCGCGGGCGATCTTGCGGGAGGTCGGCGGGGGCGTCCTCAGGCGAGAGATAGCGCCACCCTTGAAACGCGCGCCGCGGCATTGCTTCGGTGCGGATCACGGTGCGATCCAAACCGATGGCACAGCGCCGAATGCCGTCCGCGCCAATTGCTTCATCCAGAGAGACGACTTTCTGCCGCGCGAGTACCAAGCCTTTAAACACCCAATAGAGAGATCCGCCGTCGAGAATCTCGCTCTCACGTTTGGGCCACATCCGCGTCACATGATGCGCGGTGCCCTTGCCGTAGCGGCTGGCTTGCCACTCGATCAGATCTTCAACTTTCTCGGCCCCGACGCAAAGTTTGATCAGATGTGTGGTCATAGCGTTGCTCCGGTGGCGAGGAATTTAAAGGGCGGTTTCGTATATAGGGCGGAACCCGCGATTGGTCGACCGGCCGTGCCATCTTTGACAAAACATTTCTCATCCTCGCCGCATGGGGCGGTGGGCCGCTCTTTGGAAAACTCCGCCGATGCCAATGTTTTACGGGCTATCATAGCTGGCCGTGCGGGAATTGGGCTGGTATGAAATGCAACACCCCTAGCAATTGGCGGCTCTAACGCCGAATTTCTTCTAAGAGTTGGTTGCCATGCATCCACATCATATAGTAGTTGGTCGCCATACACACACTTCATATCGGTGCCGCTGCCATGCTGGCCGATTCCCCTGACATTACGCCGAGGATAGACATGACCCGCTTTGCCGCCCCGATCGCTGAACAAATCTGGGACATGAAATACCGCCTGAAGGATGCCGATGGCACCGCGATTGACCAATCTGTAGAGGACAGCTGGCGCCGGATCGCGCGCGCATTGGCTGAGGTCGAAACAGATCAGGCGGCATGGGAAGAAAAGTTCTACACCGCGCTCGAAGATTTCAAATACCTGCCAGCGGGCCGCATCGCGGCGGGTGCGGGTACGGGCCGCGCGGTAACGCTGTTCAACTGCTTCGTCATGGGTACCGTGCCCGATTCGATGGGCGGTATTTTCGACATGCTCAAGGAAGCCGCGCTGACGATGCAGCAAGGTGGCGGCATCGGATATGACTTCTCGACGATCCGCCCGCGTGGCGCGGCGGTGAAAGGCGTTGCGGCGGATGCATCTGGTCCGCTGTCGTTCATGGATGTTTGGGATGCAATGTGCCGCACGATCATGTCGGCGGGCTCGCGTCGCGGGGCGATGATGGCGACGATGCGTTGCGATCATCCTGATGTGGAGCATTTCATCACGGCCAAGCAAGATTCCGCACGCCTGCGGATGTTCAACCTGTCCGTATTGATCACAGACCCGTTCATGGAAGCGGTGAAGGCGGATGGCCCGTGGGAGTTGAAATTCGACGGCCGTGTCTACTCAACGGTGCAAGCGCGTGACCTTTGGAACAAGATCATGCGCGCGACCTATGATTTCGCGGAACCGGGCGTTATCTTCATCGACCGCATCAACAAGATGAACAACCTCAACTACGTTGAGCAGATTGCGGCGACAAACCCTTGCGGTGAGCAGCCCCTGCCACCTTACGGTGCTTGCTTGCTTGGGTCGATCAACCTTGCGCGGTTGGTCACCAACCCGTTTGAAGCCAATGCCGAATTGGACCCGACCAAGCTGGATGAGTTGGTGCGTCTGGCTGTGCGGATGATGGATAACGTGGTGGATGCCTCGCGCTTCCCGTTGGAAGCGCAGCGCATCGAGGCACAAAACAAGCGTCGCATCGGCCTTGGTGTGACCGGTCTCGCAGATGCGCTGTTGATGCTTGGCCAGCGCTACGGGTCGGAGGAGGCCGCGGCGCAGACTGATGCTTGGATGAAGCTGATCGCGCGAGCGAGCTATCTCGCCTCGGTCGATCTTGCGAAAGAGAAGGGCGCGTTCCCGTTGTTTGATGCGGAAGCCTATCTCGCATCCGGCAACATGATGCAGATGGATGATGATGTGCGCGAGGCGATCCGCACTCACGGCATTCGCAACGCGCTGCTGACCTCGATCGCGCCGACGGGAACGATCTCGCTTTACGCGGGCAACGTGTCCTCCGGAATTGAGCCGGTGTTCGCCTATGCCTATACCCGCAAAGTTTTGCAAAAAGACGGGTCGCGGACCGAAGAAGAAGTCGTCGATTACGCCGTACAAATGTGGCGTGATCTGAAGGGCGATGCGCCGTTGCCCGATTACTTCGTCAATGCGCAAACCCTCGCACCGCTGGACCACGTGCGGATGCAGGCGGCGGCGCAGAAATGGATCGACAGCTCGATTTCCAAGACGATCAACTGCCCAGAAGACATCAACTTTGAAGATTTCAAAGAGGTCTATATGGCCGCGTGGGATCAGGGCTGCAAAGGCTGCACCACCTATCGCCCGAATGATGTGACAGGGTCGGTTTTGTCGGTGTCGTCGGATGCTGAAAAAGCCCCCGAGGCCGATACAGGCGCGGCGATGAATGGTGGCGATGTCGTTTACTTGACGGAGCCTCTGGATCGTCCGTCGGAGTTGGAAGGGTCGACCTACAAGTTGAAATGGCCCGGATCGGAGCACGCGATCTACATCACCATCAACGACATCATTCACGGCGGTCATCGTCGCCCGTTCGAAGTGTTCATCAATTCGAAGAACATGGAGCATTTCGCGTGGACGGTCGCGTTGACCCGGATGATTTCGGCGGTGTTCCGTCGCGGTGGCGATGTGTCCTTCGTTTCTGAGGAGCTCAAAGCCGTGTTCGATCCACGCGGTGGTGCCTGGATGCAGGGGCAATATATCCCGTCGATCCTCGCCGCGATCGGCGGAGTGATCGAGCGTCACCTCATCGCGACCGGTTTCATTGAGGGTGAAGGCATGGGCCTGAAATCCGATCCGCAAGCCGAAGTGATGGCCCTCGGTGAGCGCCCGCGCGGGGCGGCCTGCCCATCGTGCGGAAGCTACGCAATGCGCAAGGTCGAAGGTTGCATGACTTGCGCAGATTGCGGCCACTCGAAATGCGGCTGATCCGCCGTTGTCGGTGAGAGAGTATCTGTTATGGGGGGCAATTGAGAGCCATTCGGCCCAAAAAAACGACCTTTGGGTGGGGCTTTAGTGACCACTGACAGCTAAGACATTGAAATTGTTGAAACTTAGAAATGCCGATCCAAGAGGGTCGGCATTTTCGTTTCAGGGCTGAACTCCCGGCGCTGAGGTTGACCGACCCCGCAAAATGTTCTCATTAAGTTCTCAAGGATCCGGATCCTCGTACTGAAACCCTTGGCAGCCACACGCTGCCAGATGCTGGCCGCCCAAAAGATGGGCGGGCCGGTTCAGAGAGGACACCAAATGCCACGCATTCAATTTGCTCAGGTCAGTTTCCCAGATCACAACATCCCTTCGGCCCACGACATCGAAGTCCGTTTAAAGAAGTTCTTGGACAGCTTCCGAGAACGGATCGGTAGCCCAAAATTTGACTACGCGCTGTCCGAAGCCGACCGGCTAAAAATCAAACGGAGATCGGCTGCGTATCTTAGCGCGGTTTCACGCCGATCAGGCATGGACCATCTCGACGAAAAAGATCGCAGAAAGTTGCAAGTTTTCCGAGGGGGTGCAGAGCTAAAGTGCGTAGAGACCGAGCACTGCGCGGACGAAATCGCCAGTTGTCTCCACACGGAGATGCCCTGGATGGCTCCTGCAACAGAGCGCCTTTGGCACGACATGCGAGCCTCGGTCCGCAATGGTGATCCTGCGCCCCTTGTCCGGCCAATGCTTCTCGTCGGTCCGCCCGGGATCGGTAAAAGCTACTGGTCTCGACTGCTGGGCGCGCAGCTCTCCGTGCCGACGACAATCATAGAGGCCACGAATGAACCCGCTGCATTTGCGGTTACGGGGTCTCAAAAGGGATGGGGATCAGCGGGCCCGGGAAAGGTTCTGGAAGGGATCATGGCGTCTCAGATTGCGAATCCTGTGATCGTGGTCGACGAGATCGAGAAGGCAGGGGATCTCCAGTCAGCAGGCGGTCAGCGGTATTCTCTGACTGAGGGTTTGCTGCCCTTCCTCGAGAGGTCCACCGCGCGTCGTTGGTCATGCCCTTACTTCCGTATTGGTTTCGACATGTCCTGGATTGCCTGGGTGCTGACAGCCAATAGCCTGCGCGGTCTGCCAGCCCCGTTCCTGAGCCGATGCCCTCCCATCGAACTGCGCGCCCTGACGCAAGAACACCTGTTCGGATTTGCTGAACGCGAAGGGTTACGACGTGACCTTCCCCCAAGTGCCGTTGATGCCGTCAAGGACGTCATCGGGGCAATCAAGAAGCCGCACAACGTCAGCCTGAGATCGGTCGTTCGGATGCTGGATGCTGTCGACCAGGCGATGAACCGTCCAGTGTTGCACTGAACAATGTCGGCGGGGCCGAGGTGTGTCTCGTCCGCATGACCTTAATGACCGTCCTTCAATCACACTATCAGAATCTAATGGAGTTCCCCATGAATAATAAAGCCTTTTGGGCCCAGAAACTGCGTTCCGCCGTCACGGCTGCCGACAGTGGCCCTTCAGAAAACGACCTCGCCGGCGCACCAATCCTGACATATTGGCGTCCACATGTATCTCGCCATGGCGCCCCCATACTCTGGGGGATCGCGTTTGGTCACCCAAGGCTGAAAGGCGGCTGGATCACGACATCCCAGCTTGTCGCGATTGACGTCGACCAGGGTTGGGCGCGCACGGCATCCCGGTGGTATGCGTTGGGTCGTCCATTCTCCGACTATGAGAGGACCATAGCCAAGGGTCTCGGGATGGAAGAGGCCCCTCTCGGGTTCGTGCAGATGGACGTACCTGGGTATCGGCCGCTGGATGACTTGTCGCTGCTCGACGAACTTTTGATGGCTTGGCGGGACCGTATCCGGCAGGACGACACGGGAGGGGACTGAAATGTTCAATGAAAAGACCGCAGTTTGGGTTCGAGAAAGAGACCGGATTCCGCCTACGATTGACATCGCCGGGGGCCGCTATGAAGCTACAACCAGTATGGACAAGATCAACATGCCCGATGGACTGACAGCCTTCAATTCCTTCTACTTGCCATGGCGAGACCTTCCCGGTTCTCTTCCAGAAGACATCGATATCTTTGCTATCGGTGATGTCCATGGGCAGGCTGAGCTACTCGAACAAGTTCTCGGCGAAATCAGGAATACCCCACGCGAAGCGCACAAACGGCATCTCGTCTTTTTGGGCGACCTTATTGATCGGGGACCTGCATCCATCCGCGCTGTTGATCTGGCGATGAGAGCCGGGCAGCTTGCAGATGTTGACGATCTGCATGTCCTACCCGGTAATCATGATCTCGTTTTGATGCTGGCGCTCGAGGGTCCAAAATATCTCGACTTCTGGGGAATGCTGGGCGGTGACAGGGTCATGGCCGAGCTTGGTCTGTCGGCAGAAACGCACAGTTGGGACGAGATTGCGGCAAAGCTGAAAGATAATCTGCACCCTGAATATCTGAGCGCAATGGCTTCGGGGGCGACACATCTCCATCTTGGCGACCTCCTGTTCGTGCATGCAGGTATACACCCATTTCAGAACCGCACAGCTTTTCTGGGGTTGTCCCGTCGCTTCATCAAAATGGAAGATCACTGGGCGAATATCCGTCATACATTTCTGACCCACCGCGGCGGGTGGGACGTCAACGATCCTGATCCGGAGCGGCGCGCACAAAAGCCGACGGTCGTCGTGCATGGCCACACGCCAGCGGTGCGCCAGGACCTTGTTGATGCCGGGGATCTGGATATCTGTGACGGCGTTGATAACTATCGAACGGTCGCCCTCGATATCGGTGCCGCGTACAGACCTCAATTGGCCTTCGCACATTTTAGGACGCATGCAGGCAAGACTGAGGTTCAGATCCGTGCGGTGAGTAAGCCAGCCTCTTGAAGCGAACGGCCCTAAGCCGCCGCCCGCTCCATCGGTCAGCGCTGCGCTGCAGCTTCACCGAACCGGCCATTCGTGCGCCGCGCAGCATTTTGGCAGCCCAAATGACGGTGTGCGGACAAAGCAACTTTTAGCTTTGACCACGCGCCAGCGCATGAGCCGTTCTGCACCCCATTGTACGAACGGTTTAATGCAGCCGCTGAACTAGCTCGCATCGCGGCGACAAGAATATGTTATGTCCGTAGCTTCAGCCTTGTGCCGTCGGGCGTATTACGATCGAGCCCACATCGATCTCGGGGGGCTGTTCAATTGCAAAAAGGATGCCGCGTGCAATCGCCTCTGGCGAGATCGCGATCTGCTCAAGGCTGTCCTCGGTCGCTTTCCGAACAGACGCGTCGGTGATGCTGCTGGCGAAATTGGTGCCGGTCATCCCAGGTGATACTTCGGTCACGCGCAGGTTGGGCCCCGCCTCTTGCCTCAGGATCTCCGTCGCTGTGCGCACGGCGTTCTTGGTCGCAGCATAGACGCCCATGGTTGGCACCATCTTGAGACCGGCAGTCGAAACGACATTGACGACGTGACCGCTGTTTTGCAGAGCGAAGACCGGGAGGGCGGCAGCTATGCCGTAAAGTGTTCCTCGTAAATTGACATCTATCATGGCGTCCCAGTCATCGACCTTTAAAGCGTCAAAACGCGATATCGGACCGATCCCCGCGTTGTTGATCATGACGTCCAGCCGCCCGAATCTCTCCAGAGCGGTAGCGACCAATGCCTCCACATGCGTACGCCTGCGCACGTCGGTGACACGATAGGTCGCCTGACCACCGTCTTTGGTGATTTCGGCAGCAAGCTCCTGCAACTTGTCCTCTCGCCGTGCTCCGAGGACGACAAATGCTCCGCTCCGCGCGAGCAACTTGGCGGTTGCGCGACCGATCCCGCTGCTGGCACCGGTAATGGCAACGACTTTCCCTGCGAGTGTCATGGATGTTTCCTTCAAATGGCTTCCGTTGTGACAATCGATGACATATGCCCACGATCGCAGACGCACGAGATCAAGGAGTCCTTATAGTTGTTTCAATCGTCCAACTTTGGAGCCGATCCTCTTACTGACGTTCTTGAGGTTCTCGGCGCACGGGTCACGCGGCGCACACGGCTCGAGGCGGGAGGTCAATGGTCGCTGTCCTTCCCTGATCTCGAACGACTGAAGTTTGTGGCTGTCATGAATGGGAGCGTCTGGATGTGTCTGCCCGGGCAAGCGCCCCTTTGGATGCAAGCCGGAGATGTATGCCTTATCGGGCGCACAACATACGTGGTGACCAGTGACCCGGCTCTACCCCCGTTGGACGGGCAACGCTTTTTCGGTGTGAATGATGACGTCCATCTTGGCGGCGATGAGGTGGTCGCTCTGGGAGGTAGCGTGACTTTCAAAGATGAGGCCGCACAATTTCTTCTCAACATGCTGCCCGATTTTATGATCGTTCGAGCAGGTGATGCGGGATCGGACGTGATTTCAACGATCCTGCGTTTGATGTCGGATGAGGTGGAGCGGCAGCAAATGGGGCATCGGATTGTGAGCAGTCGCCTTGCCGACGTCTTGCTGGTCGAAGCAATCCGGGCCTACGCGAAGTTGACCGAACCGGCAGGACCAGGTTGGTTGGGTGCCCTCATTGATCCCCGTATCGGGCGCACACTTGCAGCCCTTCACGCCGATATCGCTCAACCGTGGACCATCGCTCGGCTGGCCCATGTGGCTGGCATGTCGCGCGCAGCCTTCGCGGCAGAATTCACGCATCGTCTCGGTCGCCCGCCCATGTCGTATCTGCGCAGCTGGCGTCTGACTGTAGCGCATGCAGCTCTGTCTCAAAAAGATGCCGCATCGGTGGCCGACATCGCGTTCAGCGTCGGGTATTGCTCGCAGAGCGCATTCAGCCAAGCGTTCCGCCGCGCATATGGAATAACGCCTAAAAGCACGCTCCGGCCATGACGGGGTGTGACGAAGATGGTGAAGCCTGTTCTACGATAAATTAAATGATCTGTCTGACAGTCATATTGGGCTCAAACCGGACTTGCGGCGGTGCGGCACGCAGATCTTAACCTCGCAGGCTTCAGCGCGACCAACCGAATGACCGCTGTCAGCCCTAAGCAGTCCGGCTATCTGCCGTGCAGGCGCAAAGGTTGCATATGCAGGTCGGGCGAATTCCGGTCATTCGCTGCGAGTGCGAGCCGATCATGGCGCTGCTGATTGAGCGGACATTCAGCCAGCGGAGCATAAGCGGCTTGGTGATGTACTGCAGATCACAAACAAGGGCTATGCGACTTTGGGCGACAAGAGGGTACTCAAAAAGATTTGCTTCATTGAGAGGGCACTATATATTGACTCGGATTAGAGCTCTGCAGCAGGATATAGTCATGTACGGCCGAAACAGTTCACGCGAGGAATTACTATTTAACAAGGGAGATTGGTTTCGTGTCTCCGCTGCCCAAAAGCAGCGAATGGATCAAGACATAGCGACGAAGAACGGTGACCAGCTCCTCAATACTTCGACGGAAGACCTTGCGAAATACTATTCAGAGGAATTCGCAATAGATGTTCCTATGCTTGATATGGATAACGTCACAGTAGGACAGAGGGAGGCAAAGATTGATGTAAGCCATGACCGATTCCGGTACTTTTCTGACAATTCTGGACCACATTACATCACGGGAACTGCTGTAGATGTTGAGGTAACATTCTCCGGAGATGAAGGTGTCTTCAATGTGCAGCCAACCACTCACACAATGAACCCGCCAAGAGCATATATTTCAAATGGTGTTCTGCACTTCTCAATCCAAGGAACTGACCTAACTGCACAGAAAGTCCAAGGGGAAATTGGCTCGCGCCTAGATAGTATCGAACAGTATCTTGGGTGGTTGCGTCAGACGGCGACTCCTTTCAATGCTTCGTTACTTGATCAGGCAAGGTCTCAGATCGAGGCGCGAAAAAAGAAACTTCTTGCCGATAGAAATCTCGTGGCCGGTCTCGGATTCAAGATGCGCGAACGCCCTGAAGCCGCCAAAACCTATGCAGCTCCAAACGTCAGAAGGAAAATTAGTCCTCGCCCTCCATCGGCTAGTTCCGCTCCCTATAAGCCGGAGCCAGTTCTCGAAGATGCGGAATACAATCACATCCTAGGGGTTCTCGAAAACATGGTGAAAGTCATGGAGCAGAGCCCCGGCGCGTTTTCAAAAATGGACGAGGAAAGCCTAAGAACACATTTTCTCGTCCAATTGAATGGTCACTATGAGGGAGGTGCGACAGGCGAGACGTTCAATTTCGAGGGGAAGACTGACATCTTGGTCAAGGTTAATGGACGAAACATCTTTGTTGGAGAGTGTAAGTTTTGGAAAGGCGAAAAATCCTACCTCGAAACGATTGATCAATTGCTACGTTATACTAGCTGGCGTGATACCAAGGCTTCGATCTTGGTTTTCAACCGCAACAAAGATTTTTCGGCCGTTCTTGAAAAAATTCAAGAGACTACATTGACGCACCCGAACTACAAAAAGCTTGTCGCAAAATGCTCTGAGACAAGTTGGAGATATCTATTTTCTCAGCCCGAAGATGCAAATAGAGAGATGACGGTGACAGTTCAAGCTTATAACGTCCCAGAGCACATTGAGCCAAGGATAGGAACCCTATAAAACGCCTACCATTCAGTACTCCCGATCGTGACATAGAAAGCCGATAGGCCCCGCGTTTTGATCCAGTTTTGGTGCAAAATTCATGGCTTATGCGCCACTAGAAGACACCTAGTAAAATCAGGCCGTGGAGATGGTGTTTAGATCTGGTGCGTAGTTGGAAGTCCGCTTTTGGGAAGCTGCGCAGCGGCAAGGCGAATGCTGACCAAGGTCAGCTTAGGGCATCCAATAAAGCACTACGGCTGGGACTTTGCAAAGCCCGCCATCTGCGCATTTCTGACCTTGGTGCATGGCGCGGCAAGAGCTACCGCGCAGGCAGGTCGGTGAATGTCGGCTTTTCACAATACGAACCAATGAACGCGCACCTGCAGCGAACTCCCGCTTTCCGCCCTTTTTGTTAAACGTTACTTCCGGCCCTTAGCGGACCTTCGGGCTCTGTGAGGCGAACGGCAGGTTCGAGCCCGAATTGCTGAATGCTGCATCTTTGCTGAATGTCTGTTAATGGGATGTTGTTCTCAGCTGGCTCGGATTGACGCCCATCACTGCGCGAAACGCCCTCGAGAAGGCACTACTGGACCCGTACCCATAAACGTGGGCGATCTGATCAATGGTTTGACCGGGCTTTTCGAGCGATTGGCGCGCTTTGAACATGCGCCAGTTCAAGGCGTAGTCTCCCGGCGTCTGGCCCATATGCCTTTTGAAAATCGCGGCAAAGGACGATCGAGACATCCCAGCAATCGACGCCAGATCAGCAAGGTTGTATTTCCACCCGTCAGGCTCATGAATAGCGGAAAGGGCGGATACAATCCGCGCGTCGCGTATCCCGGAATAGAAACCGATTTGGCCGCCTTCCTGTACGAAATGCGCGCGCAGTATTGAGGCAAACAAGGCTTGGGATAGGTATTGCGTGACCGTGCGGCTGCCCATTTCATTTGTGAGAGTTTCATTCACGATCAAGGAAATGAGCGAGGAGAAGAGTGTTCCCAACTCCATCTCGCTTGTTTTAAGCAAGATCCGGGATGGCAGATCATTCACGAGAGGGTGTTGATGGGCCAAATCATATTCGAAATGACCGCAAATCATCCGGGTCGTTGGATCTCCTTCAAGGAAAGGCTCGTTACCGGCTTGAAGGCCTGCGATAACGTCCTGACCAGATGTGGCCGGGCTATCAGGGTTGTCACATATCGCGTGCGAGGCGCCCTTGGGAAACAAAACTAGATCGCCTGCAGTTAGGTTTTCGGCGTGATCATCATGCTCAATAACTGCGGTGCCACGGACAATGTAATGGAACTGTGCGAAACCGGTATCGGCTACTGACATTTTCCAATTGCCGCAAAAATTCTTCTGAAAATAGATAGAGCTTCTAAACCCCAACAGTTCAAGGACATCACTGAGTGGATCCATTTTGCTTGCTTTCTTTTTTCGTGTGACCCTTCGGCGGCATCAGACCGCCGCCAAAGGGTGCTTTGATCAGTTTATGACACTGAAACAGGCGTGTACAAGAATGCACCTGCCTCAGTACGGGACATGCGGCCAACACCAGGGAACGGGAAATGGTAGCCCGCAACCAGAAGGTTTTCGTCAGCAGCCAAACCAAACAGCCGCTCACGTGTCTCATGTGCCGCAGCAGGATCTTGTTCAATACCCAAAGCCCATGTCGGCTCGTTCGTGCCCACGATGTAGTGAACAGAGGTATCGATCAAATGCAGCAGCTTTTCGCCATTGCTTTCCAGCATGACGGCCATGTGACCAAACGTGTGCCCAGGAGCCGCGATAGCAGTGATGCCCGGAACGATTTCGTCGCCGTCATCAACGATCTGGATCATGTTTTTGATCGGGTTCAGTTTGTCGTTGCCAAAGCTGAGCATCAGGTTGGCAAAATTGGCCTCGGACCCTGGTGCTGATGTCCAATAGTCCAGCTCGGCCTGTGGCATAAAGTGTGCTGCATTCGGAAAGCATGCGGCGCCATTTTTCGTGACGCCACCGATGTGGTCATAGTGGCCGTGGGTCAAGAACACGTGGGTGATGTCATCCGGCGACACACCAATGGCGGCAAGCCCTGCGAAAAGGCGGCCGTTATCAGCTGTAGCATCTGGCAAGGTAATGTCGCCCATACCAGTATCGATAAGCACTTTGGCGTCGCCAGTTTCGACCAAAAAGACTGCACCCTGCATATTCGCAAAGTCTTGAGCCAGGCCATATTTGGCAAAAAGTGCATCTACGCTGCCCTCAGGTGCGTTGGCGCCAAAGATGGCTGTCGGGACAGTAAACAACATATCGTCGATGACAGTAATTTTCATGTCACCGACAGAAAACTGTGCAAGGGCGCGCAAGGGTAGGTCAGAGCCAGCTGCTCGTGCCTTAGTCGCAGATCCAATGACGGCGGGTGCAGCAACAGCTAAAGCCCCGCCCATAAGAGCTGCGCGACGGTTGATTGTTAGATAGGACATGTATGTCTCCGTGTTGAATGGTTGGGAAACACATATCGGGTAAAATTATTGGACTTTGAATAACCGAAAGATTAATAATCCATACTTATAGTCCAAAATTACATTAAGTTCTCATACCATCTCAATTTCCAACTGAATGTTTCGCCAAAATACAAACGTAGCCCAATTCCTCTTCAACTTTTTCACGATGTAGAGTTAATCGAAAGATCATATCGGCTGCCACGTGCCGCCCAATGCTTTCCGATTGCAGACCTCGGCGCAACTGCAGCGAAAGCTCCATTTGTCCGCACTGCCGACCTCGGTGCTTGGCGCAGCGAAGGTCGGCTTTCCGCCCCTTGATGCTCAAGGTGGCGACCGGCCCATAGCTGCCATTCGTGCTGAGCGCGGCGAACGGCAACTTTGAGCCCATAGTCACCGATGCTGCACGATGCACGAGCGTCAGCTTTGCAGATTTTGGCCCCACCTCAGAGGACCGCCGCACGCGTGCCGAGTAGTTCTCGAATGCGGTGCCGTATTGGTCTTTGAGCCAAGGTTCCTCGGAAAACGGTGCGGCAATAAGCACTGCTATTCCAGCCAATCCGACTGCCATTGCCCAAGGCGCTGCCGACAGGATCATCCAACCACCGACGATGCCAATATCAGCCATATACTGCGGGTTCTGCGAATAGCGGTACATACCCTTGGTGCGCAGGGTGCCTTTGGCTCCACCCGTTTGCGGGACACCGAAATGTGAGACTTCCATCCAAACTACGATGTTGCCGATCAGGATGAGAGGCAGGCCGACGCCAAACCGCAACCAACCCGGTACGTCCAAATCAGCCCAACCCCAGACACCAAGCAGGATGAGAACCCCGAACAGCGTGAATGTTGGCAGCCAGACAAAGAAAAGCGTGAATGTCGTGTAGCGTTTTGGCGGCCATATGCGCCGATCAGGAAAGGCAATCGACCAGAGGATTGCCGCTAGCGTCATGGCGGCGACGCCTAGACCCAGAATAATCAGAGAGCCCTGCATCATGCCTCTGCGTGTTTGTGGTCGATTTTGTCCCGCCGCTCTGCGAGGGCTTGCCGCACAATCTGAAAAGCGGACGACAGGAACAGCCCAGCCATGATTGTTGCGACGATCAAATCAGGCCAGCCTGTTGCTGTACCCCAGACGCCCAAGGCCGCGAACATGACGGCGACGTTGCCGATGGCGTCATTACGCGAACAGAGCCAGACTGAACGCACGTTGGCGTCACCATCCTTGTAGCGCACCAGTAAGAACACACTGGCAAGGTTCGTGAGCAAAGCCAGAAAGCCAACAGCGCCCATGATCTCAGCCGTGGGAACCCCGACATAGAAGACGCGGTAAACAGTCGATCCGAAGACCCAAAGTCCCATTAACAAAAGGCTGAACCCCTTGAAAAGCGCGGCATTGGTGCGGGCGCGAAGTGATGCCCCGATGACGGCCAGAGAGATACCATAGGTCATTGCATCGCCCGCAAAGTCGAGAGCATCGGCTTGCAAAGCCTGTGACTTAGCCAAGTGGCCCGCAGTCATTTCAACCGCGAACATCGTCGCGTTGAGGGCAATGACGATCCAGAGTCGTCGTTTGTAGTCGTCTGATACGCCGTCAAACTTGGCGTCGTGTCCGCAGCAACCGGCCATTAGATTACCTCCTGCGTTTCAAGGTCTGATTGAGTTGGAACGAGGCTTGCCTCGCCACCGGGAATGCTCGGCACATGACCGCTCCGCATCTTCCTGACGCGGTGATTCATCCAGTGCCGAATGAGCAGGCGATAGAGAAGACCCTTGATGCCGGTCAACTGGCGGTGCGATGCATAGAATGTATCGGGATCGTCGAAGGTGCCGAAGTCGTGGTTGATACCGGTCTTTTGGATGTAGGTGCTGGCCCCACGCCATTCGACGTTTGGGCTTTGCAGACAATCTGTGCCTGCACCATAGGCGCACAATGATTGACGCCCCGGAAACGCACCTTGCAGGGCTGCAAGCACGGCTGCATCCAGAATGAAGCCCTCAAGGTTCAACCACTTTCCGCCATGATGGATTTCGATCCATGAGTGGATAATGTTTGGGGGGGCAACCGGATAGACCAGCTCTGGCACGACCCCCCGCTGCAATCGCTTGTCGATGGTGAAGCCATGAAAGCGGCAAGGCACACCAAGAGCGCGCAAGAGCGCCATAAGCAGAGTGCCCTTCGTGTTGCACTGCCCATAGCCATCAGCCAGCACCCTAGAAGCTGGCAACGCATCATCAGAATTGTAGCCGAACAGAATTTCGTTGCGGACAAAGTCATACCCTGCGCCGATCCGATCGGTTTGCGAAAGGGACAGCCAGCCACGGTCAGTTACTAGGCACTGAATGGGGCACGCTTCGAAGTCCAGCAGGGGTGTCGGGGACAGGTATTGGTCAGTCATGGTGGCCTCTTGAGTCTGTGTCCCACTCTATCTACAATCTCTAGTGACTAGAGGTTCAAGAGGTTTCTCCATGTTTTCTATCGGCGAGCTTTCAAAGCGCACCAAGGTCAAGGTTCCAACCATCCGCTACTATGAGGAAATGGGGCTGTTGGCAGAGGCCGAGCGCACAAGCGGCAACCAACGGCGCTATGACAAGACAGGACTGGAACGGCTGAGTTTCATTCGCCACGCGCGTGATCTTGGCTTTTCGATTGGGGCGATCTCTTCGCTGATCGAGTTGCAAGAACACCCAGACCGATCCTGTGAGGCTGCGACAGCCATCGCCTTTTCGCAGCTGGTTGACGTGCGCGAGAAGATCAAACGGCTCAAGCTATTGGAAAAGGAACTTACGCGAATTTCAAAGGGCTGTGATGGGCACGGCATATCCGAAGACTGTTACGTGCTGGCGTCTTTGGCCGATCATGAGCTTTGTGAAAGAGATCATTGAAAAGTCGATAGCGGCCATTGGCGCAGCCGTAGCGAAAGAGCGGTTTGTCCGCACTGCCCACCTCGGTGCTTGGCGCAGCGAAGGTCGGCTTTCCGCCCTATCTGTCGGAAGCTACGAACGGCCCTATTTGGCTGAATCAGTAGAACCAAGAGATAACAGAAACAAGTCCGATAACCGCCAAGGGGCTCTGTTGCACAAAGCCTCTGATGTCCGAGGTTCCCCTTTCCCCGGACGGATTCATCCCACGCTTTCTGTGACAGGTATGCCAAGCGCGGTGTAGCCGTTCATGACGGCGATGCGGATCTGGACCTCCGCGACCTGTCGGTCAAAATCCCGCGCCATGAGGCGCTGACCCAGCAGTTTCATACAGTGCATCTTCGTTTCGGCACGGCTTCGTCGGTGGTATCCGCTCCAGTTTCGCCAGATCGCCCGGCCGAAATATTTCGCCGCCCGCAGGGCCTCATTTCTGGCGACAGCACCAGCGGTGAGGGTCTTCCACGGCTTCGCGTTCTTGCGGGGCGGTATGACGGCGTGAGCGCCGCGTTCAGCGATCGCGTCATGGCACTTCCGGGTATCATAGGCGCCGTCAGCGGTGACGCTGCCAATCTCCTCGCCTGCCGGGATCTGGCTGAGCAGGTCGGGCAGGACCGGTGCATCACCGATATGGCTCCCGGTGATCTCGACGGCGCGGACTTCCAGTGTTTCCTCATCAATTCCGAGATGGATCTTGCGCCAAACCCGACGTTTGGGGCCGCCGTGCTTACGCGCGTGCCACTCGCCTTCGCCCTCAACCTTGATGCCGGTGCTGTCGATCAGCAGCTGCAGCGGCCCTTTGGATCCACGATACGCGATGTTGACGGCGAGGGTCTTCTGGCGGCGGCTCAGAGTGCTGAAATCGGGCACCGACCAGTCAAGGCCGACCAGGCGCAACAGGCTTTCGACAAACCCTGTCGTCTGCCTGAGTGCCATGCCGAACAACACCTTCATCGTCAGGCAAGTCTGAATGGCAGTATCGCTGTAGGTCTGCTGGCGACCACGCTTGCCTGTCGGCGCGGCATCCCAGGTCATCTCGGGATCAAACCAGATCGTCAGCGAGCCCCGGCGCTTGAGCGCTTCATTGTAGGCTGGCCAGTTTCTTGTCTTGTAGCTCGGAGGTGTGTGTCTGCTCATGCATACCAGCTACCACGCTGGATTCACAAGATGAATCCCTCACAGGCTTTGTGCAACAGAGCCCTTCTGGGCTCAGAAATTACGTTCAGCCATTAAGGCTGCTGATGCTGGACCTTCCGAAACCGACCTCGCCGAGGCTCCAATACTGACATATTGGCGTGAGCTACTCCCCATTTGTTGGACAGGATCTGGCGTAAATTAAGCTACTCTTTGCACCTGCTGATCGGGGTTGGTTGTTTTAATTCTCTGCCAATAGACCACGGCAGGTGGCCTGCCGCCAAGCGAGGAATGCGGTCGCTTGTGATTGTAGAACTCGATCCATTTTCTGATGCCTGCTTTCGCCTCCGATCCGGTTTCCCAAGCATGCGGGTAGACGCATTCATACTTCAGGGACCGCCACAGTCGTTCGACGAAGATGTTGTCAAGGAAGCGGCCCTTGCCATCCATTGAAATGCGGACATTTGAGCGGCTCAGTCGGTCTGTCCATGCAAACGATGTGAACTGTGAGCCTTGGTCGGTATTCATAATCTCAGGCGGGCCGAACTTGTGGATCGCTTCGTTCAACGCATCGACGCAAAACTCTGCCTCCAGCGTGTTTGAGATGCGCCAAGCCAGCACCTTGCGTGTGTGCCAGTCCATGATTGCCACAAGATACAAGAATCCGCGCCGCATTGGCAGATAGGTAATGTCGGCGCACCAGACTTGGTTGGGCCGATTTACCCGCAACCCACGCAGCAGGTAAGGATAAATCTTGTGCCCCTTTGCCGCCTTGCTGGTGTTCGGCTTCTGATAGATGGGCATGAGGCCCATCAGCCGCATAATGCGTCTGATCCGTTTCTCGTTTACGACGTGATCCTCATTTCGCAGGTGCCAAGTCATCTGGCGCACGCCGTAAAACGGGGTTTCCAGGAACTGCTTATCAATCAGCCGCATCAGGTCGAGGTTCATTTCACTTTCGCCTTTCGGCTCATAATAGAACGAGGATCGAGAGATCGACAGCAACGCGCATTGCTTCCCAACAGACAGCCCAGGCAGATTGGGCTCAACCATCTTGCACCTCATTTGTCGGTCCAGGGTTTGAGCTTTCTTGCCAAAAAATCGTTGGCGACGGCCAACTCCCCAATCTTGGCGTGCAGGTCTTTGACCTGCTCTTCATCGACTTCCGGTGCCTTCCGGCCGCCACGCTCAAATACGCCAGACGCACCTTCAAGCAGAGCACGTTTCCATTGATGGATCATCGTGGGATGCACGCCGAACCGACTGGCCAGCTCGCTGACCGTCTCTTCGCCCTTCAGCGCTTCCAACGCTACCTTGGCTTTGAATTCTGGATGATGTTGCTTCCGTTTCGACATCGTCGATCTCCTTCGTGTTGAAGATCAACAGACAACAAATCGCAGCTTACGTCAGTGTCCTAATTTTAGGGGGTAGCTCAGGCGTCCACATGTATCCCGCCATGGCGCACCCATACTTTGGGGGATCGCGTCTCGTCACCCTCGGCTGAGAGGCGGCTGGATCACAACCTCCCAGCTTGTCGCGATTGAGGTCGACCAGGGTTGGGCGCGCACCGCGTCGCGGTGGTACGCGCTGGGCCAACCCTTTTCCGTTTATGAGGTAACAATAGCCCAAGGCCTTGGGATCGAGGCGGCGCCTGCTGGTTTCGTGCAGATCGATGTTCCTGGCTATCGGCCGCTTGATAACATGTCGCTGCTCAATCAACTTCTGGTGGCCTGGCGGGACCGGATATCACAGGACGACTCGGGAGGGAAATAATTTGTCCGAAGATCGCCCAAAGCACATCGATTTTGAAATACGCCAGCAGCAGAAAGCACGTAGCCGCCAAAATGACGAAGAACGCCTCGCACGAGGAGAAGTCTCGGCAAGCGAGTTGCAGCGGGAGAACATGCCATTTCGAAAGCTACGGTTTGACAGGGTTTCGTTTCTCACAGGAAAGAGAGCGCAAAAGGGGGTTTACCTTTACCGGGCAAACAAGGGAGAAGGCGGCGATACTGATGATAAGTAGTGATATTTGGCAGCCGAAGCCGCTCGCAGTATCGGGAACATCTATATTGAACCGCGCCGGGTTGCCGATAACGGTGGCGAGGCGCTGACCTCGGCTGGCGAAGGCTGCCCTCTTACAGCCCCATACAGGAACAACCGGAGAGTTCCTGTACCTTTTCGGGCCCAAAATACTGGCCTCACGTGGCTTCGTCGATGGCACGGCTTGCCTTCAAACACAAAGGTTAGCCCAACATGAGCACCTCACTGGAACCAAACCCGGGTAGGTCCACTCCTACACGAAATCGAAATGATTCGGTGCTACTGACTTGGCCTGGATTGCCTTCATCCCCCATTTCCCGCGCTTTTTGTCAAAACTGGCAATAGCGATACCTTCAACAATATCACCGGCCTGAATCCCTTCAGCCGTGATTATGTGCGGCGGAATGAATATGTCTTCACCTGTGAACCCTAGCCCGTTCGGCGTTACGTCGGTTGTATCTCGAAACTGGCGGCATACTTCGGCGGAAGGTGCTTGATCTGTCGCTTCGATTTCAACAATCCGCATGCGGGGGCCGCTCTTTGAATTATGCTGAGCAAGGCGAACTGCGACGGCGTCGCCGATCTTGGCTTGGCCGGAATAAAGCGCGATCGGACAGATGCCATCAATTCCTCGAGCGACAACCACATGGATCAAAGACTTCTCCAGATTGATGTGGTCGATGACGCCGACGCGGGAGGCCATGATATCCATAGGCTTGCCGTCAACTCGTGGGCAAATCCGATGAATTGTTGCCCGCCATGGCTCGGCCTTCGAGGCTTCGTGCTGAACTTTGATTGGCGTGCCTTCAGGCACTCCACGGATGTCCGCATGGTTCTCGGGCAGGCTCAGTTCGATTGCGAACGGATTCCCCTTCACATAGATCCGACGTCGCCGTCGAGGCTTCTGACCATCCCGCGCATCGATAGTGAAAACGTCCCCAAGGCAAGCATCAGTCCATGGAAAGTGAGAGAAGAGCAAAGCTTCAGCCGCATCGCTAAGCTCGCCATAGAAGGTGCGATCAGTCGGGTTCTGGCTGATAGCCGCAAGCCTTTCGGCAAGGCTCAGGGCTTCGCGCGGAATCTGGTACCCGGTGCGGGCCCGGTGAGCCATCATCCGTTCGACCTCGAAACGAGCCTCGGCAGGATGGCTTTCTTCCAGCAAGGCTGCAAACTTGACGCGGAGCTTGCCGATGAAATCATCGTCCTGTGAACAGCTCAGTGCCTTGGCATAGCAAGAACGTTTCAGATCGATATCGTTTGGCACCAGGTCGCCGATCAGTTCCCACGCCCAGTATTCAGAAGCCTTCTCCTGGGCAAATTCCACAGCCAGCTTCAGCGCTTCATCAGTGCGCCCCATAACCCGTAATAGTTTTGTAAGGTTGAGCTTCAGCCAGATGTTATCCGAGAAGCGCTTCATGGCATCCTGAACAAGCGGCAGAATGAAATGGCGATTATCCGCGCGGTCGCTTTCGGCGGCCTCGGACGCTGCGGCCTGGATCACTTGCTCGACGAGCGCAGGGTAGATCTTACCGTCCTTTCCCGTCTGCCGCGTGAAATCTTCGTCACTGAATTTGTCCGGGTTCCAGAGGCGAAGGAAGGGGAGTACTTTGATGTGGTCCCCTTTAGTCAGCCGCAACGCCTGACGCAGCATGAGGCTGTGCAGTAGATCGGGACCTCCAACGTCCAGCTTCAGGTAGGTGTTTAGATGCCTCTTTACGCGCTGCACGATTGGCGATGAGAGTTCGTCATCCTGCTTACCTTCAAGCTCGCCTTTGATCAGCCGGTAGAGTTCCCAGCCCCAGGACTTCCGGTCGTCCGGCTCCAAATTTCCGCTGGCATTAATGTTGGCGTAGATCCGCGCGGCCTCCTCGTGCTTACCCTGCTTGCTGAGGTTGCGTGCAGCCTGTGCGGCGCGCCGATCGGGGTCCGCAAGAGCCAGTGCCTTGTCGCGGTGTTCGGTCAACATCCCATCTGTGGCGGGGACTTCGACGCGCCGCAAATGTTCCAGATATTCTGAGAGCATCTGTCGATCGTGGTCGGCGGAGTAATGCTTCACAAGCGCAATGAGGCACCACGCATAGGCGGCCCGGTCAAAATCATCCGCCTCAGGATCTGCGGTACGCTCCACCGAAAGCACATAAGCTGCCTCAAGCTGACCACTTTTCCTCAGCTCGGTGACCTCTTTGGAGCGATGGTTCCAATTGCTGCCGCCCCGGCCTTTTCGGCTGGCAATGTCACGGATGATACTCATGGCTGCACCTTGAGTGTCAGTACTGTCACGACATCATCCTGCAGTTTCGCGAGTGATTGCGCTGGGTTGGGCGATGGGTTGACAGGCATGAACCTGGTAAGTTGGTTCTTGCCATTATAGAAAATATCCACCGTGACCGAGTCCGATCCGCGCGCGAGCGCGTAGCGCTGGCTCCAGGCATGTTCTTTGAAGTTAAGCACTCTAATGCCCTTTTGCGTCAGCGCAGCCACCAGGCGATCATGGAAATCCTTTAAAAACGGACGGTCCGGGGCGCTCGCTCCGGACGCGCTCGACCCGCCAGCTCCGGGTTTCTGCCCAATCAAGTCGGCGAGGCGAGCCATGATCTCCTCCGCGAAGCTGTCAGGTCTGTGGCAAGTCACGCCAGATACCGTCCAGTTTCCCTTGTAGCCAATGTCGATTCGAACAGCTTCTGCGCCGCGCTTGAAGAAGTGTGCTTCTCGGTACTGGTGGTGAGCAGCGTCCTCGATCTCGACGCCGGTGTCATCCAGCCGGTTACGGATCTCAGTTTGGAGCCAGGTGCGGAACACGGACTGTGGCGATGCAGCACTGGACGGAGACCCGTTTGGTTCAGGCGGCTTGCCGCGCAGGTTAGATGGTCCCGGTTCACCGCTTGGCCGGACAGGTTGAGCGGAGGACGGTGTGAAGCCGGTCCCAGCCTGCTGCAACCTTATTTCCGGGGAGTCGACAAGATAGAGCTTACCGCTGGTCCGGGTCATCGCCGTATACAGCCAGCGGAAATAGTCCGACGAGCGTGGGTTCTGCCGAGTCGCGCAACTGACAATCACATGGCTCCACTCGCCACCCTGCGCCTTGTGGCAGGTAATGGCATAGCCAAACCGGAGGCGAAGCGCGTTGAAATACGGGTCTGAACGTAGCGCAAGCTGGAACTCGTCATGCTTCTCCTTCCGATCGATATGCATATGACGCTTAAGGAAATCGACGTAGAGGGCGCGTTGCTGAGCCGATTCCAGGCTGGCGTCATCGCCGTGCAGAAAATCGTCGAGGATTTTGGCCTTCAGGATCAGATCGTCGCCATCCGGTTGCGGCAGAGCAACCATGACGTCCCGGAAACTCAGCGCAATATTAACGGGTTCCGAAATGCCACTGTTGCCAATCTTCTGGCGCAACTGCACCGACCGCCGCTCGACCGCCGTTTCAACTGAATCGATCCGCAGGATTTCACCATTGGCAATGTAATGCGACCCGCAAAAGCCATTGGCAGCAACGATAACGCTGTCACCGGCGGCAACGGTCGCCGTCCCCGGAAACAGCATCGTCCGGATCGCGCGATTGAAATTGGCAGCCTCGGCATTTGAGTGGGTCACGATGATTGGCGCTTGGGGGCCGCGACCCTCGCGAATCTTCATGTAGAGCGGTGTGACGCTGTTCTTGGGCAGGGGGATGACGTCATCGTCGAATGAGAAGGACAGGCTGCTAAAGCGTTGGCTGACGACACCTTCGCGCAACGGCAAGACATTGCGGATTACTGCGCTGTCGGCCTTCTGGCGGACAATTTCGGTCAATTCATAACTGGCGGCATCAAGCCCGAATCTCTCGCGAAGGTAATCTGCGTCTAGCGCAGGCGAGGTGGACATGCCTACAGGAGGCAGCTGCGCCGGGTCGCCGATGAAAATGATCTTACGGGCATTGCCTGAATGGGTTGAACCTACGTGCGCGATCAGATCCTGCAGCAGGTGTCCGCTGCCTGACCGGAAGAATTCGCTTTCGGAATACACATTCGAGACGAGCGAAGCTTCGTCGATGATGGCAACTGCATCGATAAAGTCCTCGTTATTCCGGACCTTAGCCATCATCTTGAAAGTAGCCGAGCCATCGTCGTCATCTTCGGTCTGCTCGGTCATGTCGCTATAGTCGTAGATCAGGCTGTGGATCGTACGCGCTGACTGCCCCGTTTTATTAGCGATCACTTTGGCCGCCCGCCCCGTTGGAGCGGCGAGCGAAAACATCCGCCCTTGGGTAAGCAAGAACTCAGTCAGGCCGCCGGCAAGGAACGTCTTTCCCGTCCCAGCGTAGCCTTTCAGCAGGAACACTCGTTGGGTGTCATCTGACAGAAAACCGTCGAGCGCCGCGATACAACTCTGCTGGTCGGCCGTGAGCTCTTCCTCGAACATATCCCGCAGCGAGATCCGTGTCTGCGGCGGCCTCACACGCGGGCTAGTGCCCGTCACCAAGCCAGTGGCAAGCACTTGGGCTCCGATCGCGCTCGCTCTGACCGGATGTGCCCCGGATGCGGTCTCGTGAGACGACCTAGTCGAAGTTGGCGAGGAAAGTTGCCGCGCGTTCCAGTCAATATCGGGCCGCATATGGAGGCAAAACCACGCAGTAAGCGACCGGGCATCATCAACAAGATCTCGGGCTTCATCTGTCGATACTGGGCGTTTGCCGTGTGCTGCGATGTTTCCCAGTTTCCGGATTGTGTGGAGCAGCCCAAGAACCCGCCTGTCCAGCAGATCCTCGCCCTGAAGCAGCTTTAAGCGATCAAACTGGGTCTCATCGCCGGTCAGTGGGAAACCGTGCTGCCTGAATAGATGGCTGACCATGGCCTCCGAAAAGCTGCGCAGCCGGATCGTCGAGAAGTCAGGGAGCTTGTCGGTATTTCGCTCTGCCTCGTCTGCTAGAGTATGCAGGTCTGGCCAGAGCGGGAGCAGCAGGCCGAAGCTCTCCGAAAGTTCTGCGGCCGTCATTTCCATTTTCTCCCCCTCTACTGGCGCACGGCAACGTTTGCCAAAAGAACCCCAGACGTCTTCGCCAGCTCACCCTCGAAAGATCTGCCTTTGAAATCAGGCAAAAATTGGGGGCAATTATGACATTTCACCAACTGTCACGGGCAGTTTTTCCTGATTGACCTTCCGACGGGAAGCCTTTTCAGCCGGAAACGAGGCTCATGCACCCACGGCATGGCGACGTTGATAATGGGTGCCGCGCAAAGTAATACATCCGTTGACGCGAGCGGCATCCGACGGTCAACGGAGGTAGCGCTCCATTCGCTCGGCGAGCAGGTGCATTGCCTTGATGAACTGCTCCCGTGATCCCGACAAGGCGATTTCCGCGCAGCGGCGCCCCTTGCCGTCAAACGCAATGCTCACATCCTGCGCTCTACCACCGAGGCTCGTAACACCGTGGCGCATCGCTTGGGACAACACGACCCGATCAGGATAGTTTGGCGCCGTGCCGAGATCACTCGCGGTGG
Source organism: Albirhodobacter sp. R86504 (assembly GCF_042466415.1). Lineage (NCBI taxonomy): Bacteria > Pseudomonadati > Pseudomonadota > Alphaproteobacteria > Rhodobacterales > Paracoccaceae > Albirhodobacter > Albirhodobacter sp. R86504. Next base: position 175,064 of record NZ_JAXHCH010000002.1, read on the forward strand.
CCGATTTGAACGCTCCGCCGGGTTGCCCATCGATCGCGCCAAATGTCAGGCGGAGCACCGTGTGACCACTTGTGACAGCATAATACTGCTCATGCGCGTAGTTGAATTTTGAAGATCGATAAATGGAAACAGTCATCAAAGTTCCTGGTCTGCCCCCACCGAGTGGTCCAGTTTGAATGTTAGTGCATGGTCGGCCTCTGGTCTATCGGGACGATGCTTTTGGGCGCTGGTGGACGGTACCCTAAGGCGCTGTGAGGTCTGACGGTGTTATAGTGACGACGCCATCTCTCGATCAGGACCTGGGCCTCGCGCAATGTGGTGAAGACCTCGCCGTTCAAAAGTTCGTCCCGGAACCGTGCGTTGAAGCTCTCGCGATAGCCGTTTTCCCATGGTGAACCCGGCGCGATGAAGGCGGTTTTCGCGCCTACAGCTCCGATCCATGCCCTCACCTTCTTGGCGATAAATTCGGCGCCATTGTCGGACCTTATGTATTCCGGCGGTCCGCGGAGAATGAACAGGTCGGTCAATGCGTCGACCACGTCTGTAGAATTCAGCTTGCGTTTGACACGGATCACCAGAGCCTCCTTCGTGAACTCCCTCTCGGCATTTGCTGCGCAAAAGCCTGCCAGGCAGCGCATCGATGATATTTAGCGTGCGGAAGATCCGCCCGTCATGGGTTCGGTCTTGGACGAAGTCGTAGGACCAGACATGGTTCGGACGCTCCGGCCGCAGCCGCACGCAAGAACCGTCATTCAGCCAAAGCCGACACTTCTTAGGTTGTTTTTGCGGGACTTTCAGCCCCTCCCGCCGCCAGATCCGTTCGACCCTTTTATGGTTCACATGCCAGCCGCTGTTGTTCAGCATTCCAGTGATCATGCGATACCCATAGCGTCCGAACTCTCGCGCCAGCGCGATGATGTCCTCGGTCAGCCGTTCTTCGTCGGGCAGACCGATGGGCACCTTGCGCTGGGTCGAGCGATGCTGTCCCAAGGTGCGGCAAACTCGGCGCTCTGATACGCTGAGAGTCTGCCGCACATGGTCGATACATCGACGACGGCGGGAAGGGCTTAGAAGCTTCCCCGGGCGGCCTCGGTCAGGATCATCTTGTCCAGCGTCAGATCCGACACGGCGCGCCTCAGCCGGGTATTCTCGGTCTCCAACTCTTTCAGCCGTTTGAGCTGATCCCGGCTCATGCCACCATACTCTTTGCGCCATCGATAGTAGGTCGGCTGCGTCACGCCAATCTGACGCACGGCATCGGCAAGCGAGCTGCATTGCCCCTGCAACACTTCAACCTGCCGCAGCTTCAGCACGATCTCTTCGGGCTTGTCTCTCTTTCCAGCCATCTCTGGTCCTCCTGAAATGGGATTATACTATCCCAGTTGGTGGACCACTTCAGTGGGGGCACTCCACAGGCACATCCCTAAGCAGCCTCAGTCTGAGGTTGCATCAACGGTACGATGCCCTTGTGTCATCGTAACAAACAAAACAAGGAGGCTCTAACGCTCAGGTGTGGTGTCATCCGCCACCAAGTAAATACCCGCATCCGCCGATGCGTTGTGTTTCGTGAGGTCGCCATTCGGATATGGCATGCACTTTCGATTACACACCTAAGCATGCTGACAATCTATCACTGGTCCCGTCAGCCAGGCCAAATGACCACAGAGGTCTTTCCCAAGTCCAAAACCGAACATCACGCGTCATCTAACGATGGTCGCGAACAGGAAAGTTATGCCATGATTGATACTCACGCCGAAACTACTGCCGACATCGATGGCGGAGACGCCATCGCCGGTGCTGCGCCTTACACGCCTGACCAACTTTACGACACTCAGGTTAGCTCGGAATCTATTGCCGACTTTAATGAGAGCGTTAAGCTGGCAGATCGCCTTGTGCGTCTTGAAGATCACTTCGAGAAGACGGAGACATACCACCGCTTTCGGGAACGTGTTTTCGGCGTTCTGGCCATGCGCGAGTCCCGTCTGAGGGTTGGAAAGACCGAACTGAAGGGGGCGGTGCTTATCGGCCCCGCGGGGGCGGGCAAGTCGCGGATTGCGGAAGAGATCATCGCGGAACACCAAGCGTTGACGAAACTGTCTGGAAATTGGCGTTTCGGTACGAGGATTTTGAGTGTTGTCGTTCCTGGTCGCTCCACCGTTAAGGAAAGTCTCACCGCCATTTTGCATGCTCTGGGGCACCCGGCGAAGGGGCGGCGGGATGAAACTTATCTTACAAACTTGGTCATGGAGTACCTGAAGGAATGCCGTGTTGCGGCGGTTCATCTTGATGAGGTTCAGGACAGCGGGCGTTACAAGACCAAGGACAGCGTGGAAACTTTCCTCAAGGTTTTTCGCAACATGATGCAGCACAAAGAATGGCCGGTCTGCCTCATTATGACGGCAACGCCAGAGGCCCAGCATTTGGTCAATATGGACGAACCCCTGAAGCGCAGGCTGCGGCCCATGGAGATGCGCCCAATGACATTTGATGCCGACGGGCAGATGCTTCGCAATGCTCTTATGCGGCTGTTCAATGATGCGGGTATCTCTGACCCCGGCATTCTTTCTCTCGATGAATTCGTCAGAATTCTTATACACGCGTCCGCCGGTCGGTTCGGTGTTGCCATTGAAATGGCGATTGAGGCAATTGGGGGATGCTTGGGGGAGGGAGGCGACGTCATTGATATGGGGCACTTTGCGGACGCCTACGAGATCCGTATGGACTGCGATGAAGAATTGAATCCTTTCGTTGCCGAGCACTGGTCGACGATTGATACGATGAAAGCATTGCAGCGATACGAAGAAGAACGGCAGGTCAACAGGCGCCGCCCCAAGTAAACTCCCAGGTTCAATATCCTGTCGGAACAATGGCCGCCCTCTGGGCGGCTTTTTCGTTTTTGCTCCTTTATAAGAAGTATTTGGTTCCGGTTAGAAACGGTTTTTATGCGTCGTAGAACGGTTTTCTCGTGTCGGAAGTCGGGGCCCTAAATGTCGCGTGAAGGCGTAAGTCATTGATTCATATTGATATCAGTTTGTCTTAAGACGTAATACCTATGTCGGACGTCAGAGAGTAGTCAGAAACATGAATAGTCTTCCCAAAAAGAAGCAATAGGGTGCGCAATGCCTGTCGAGCGTTAATTCGCTTGGCAGGCATTGCCTTAGGCTTGGTTCAGGTGCAGGTTTCGTCCGGTTAAGTGGTGTATGGCCCAAGCGAGAGCGCCGAATTCGGGCTGTCTAGAGATATCTGGGTCAGCTTTGGATGGGATGGATGCGGGCAGTCCTTGTCGGTTGAGGGCAGTTTCTTCCGCAGGCACCATCCCTGCGCCGCAAATCGAAGCCGGCTCGAGATTGGCTCGTCGATCGCAACTCTCGAATATGCGGAGATAAGAGGCCGGAGCAGAAACAATTCGCATGCGAGACAAGCCGGGCCTTGGCGGATTGTGAGGCACGCGCCGGTTTTACGGCTTGGTCGAGGAACTGCCTTTAGGGAGCAGTTGCGGATAGGGGGAAATCCCTGAACCGGTCTGCAAAGCGTGAGGCGGCGCGCCTTTTTCAGGCGGGTCAGGGAGTGACGCGGTCGCACGCGCTCGGTCAACTCCCGCGCGATGACGCGGGTGCGTTTGGTGCCATGTTGCAGAGTCTAACGCGCCATCAGATCTTCAATTGCCTGATCGAAAAATGCGAAGAATGCCGGATCTGGTGCAGAAGGGGTTGCCGCGCAATGGCCCCATGCGGACGGAAACGGCCTGAACTCCGCGTTCGGAATTTGGGCGGAGTCGGCCGCGCTGTTTTCCGCGTTGAAATACATATCGGTCTGGGACGGCATCACGATCATTTTTGCCGTGATGCTTCGCAGCGCAGTTGAGAGATCACCGCTGAAGCGGGCGTTCGCGCTGATGTCCGCATGCTGCCATGTCCAAAGCTTGCACAGCAGATCATTGGCGTCCCAGCTCAGATGGTCTTCTTCCCAGTCTGACAGCAAGGCGTCTACGTCTTTGAACCCGCGTTGCGAGTATAGTGCCTTGTCAAAATAAGTGCTTGAATAGGCCCATCCTGCATAGGCCCGCCCAAACGCGCGAAGCCCTTTCTCAGGCGGAGCATCATAATGCCCCCCATGCCAATCTTGATCTGCGGTCAAAGCCGCCTTCACGCCCTCCAGAAAGACGTGGTTATGCGTGCTGCATTTGGCGGTGGCGCAAAATGGTAAAGCGCGTGCGACACCATCCCCGCATTGCGCGGCCCATTCGAATGCCTGGCATCCGCCCATCGACCAACCCGTCACCAGCGCAATCTGCTCAACAGGACATACCGCGTTGACCAGGGCGCGCTGCAGGCGAACATTGTCGTGGAGAGTGACTTTGGGAAAATTGGCTCCGGCGAACGCCCCGTCTGTATTGCTGGGGGAGGACGATTCCGAATTGCCGATCAAGCACGGCACAAGAATGCAGTGACGCGCCGGATCGAGCGCACGCCCCGCCGCGAAATAAGGCGCGTTGCTGGTTTGCCGACCCGTGTAATAGGTTGGAAAGACCACCAAATTATCGCGGTTGGCGTTCAGTTCCCCATAGATTTCAAAGGCGATGTGCAGTTCTGGCACCGTCGTACCCGATTGCAGAGTGAAATTTTTTGCAGTAAAGCGTCGCATTCAAGGGGGACCTTTCTATGGAATTTGCCCTCATGTGATGCCGGAAGGATCACAAAGGGCTTGCGGTGTCTTTGAGGATTGAGACGTCAAGAGTATCTGCGTCACGCAGCGGGAGGCGGAATGACCAAAGTCGGGCGGCCAAAGCACTCTAACACGCCGCGTGATGTCGCCGTTCTTCTGAAGCAGAGCGCGCTTGATCTGTTCTCGCGGAAAAATTTTAGTGCCGTAACCATCAAGGAAATCGGTAATGAGGCGGGCGTGACCACCGCCGTGATCTATTACCATTACCGCGATAAGAATGACCTGTTTAACGCATCTATCGAACACGCGCTGGAGACGGCGCTGAAGCGATTTGAGCAGGTTAGTGAGGGCACCGATGATCCTGTGAGGTTGATCCACGAGTGGCTGCAGCTTCATGTGGAATTGCATAGTGAGATCGCCAAAGTTCTCACACTGGTAATCGATTACAATCATTCGAGCAGCCAAAGCACTCGCGTTGACGCGGCCATCGCACATTTCTACGACACCGAAAAACGGCTCATCATTGATTGCATCAATAAGGGGCAAACCCTTGGTGTCTTCACGGCCGGAGAACCTGAGCACGTAAGCACCTTGATTTCGACATTTCTGGACGGTGCAGTTGTCCGCACCCAGATCGCGGAAGAGTATGACATTGAGCGGGCGATCCAAGAATTCGAGCAGACCCTTTGGGCGATTTTGGGCTATGCCGCTACATGACGCGCATTGTGATGTGCGGGCGCCCCATTGAGGGCCCCCGCACATCAGGCGGACTTTAGTAGAACTGCATGTAGCGTTTTACTTCCCAGTCAGACACGTGGTTCAGATAGCTCAACCATTCTCCACGCTTGTACTCCAGCCAAGATGCAAACATCCGGTCGCCAAAGACCGAATTTGCCAGCGCGCTGCCCTCAAACGCGTCAAGCGCTTCTTCCAGTGTTCGAGGCAGTGTCTTGACCCCCAATGCCTCAAGTTCTTTCGGTGTTTTCTCGTACATATTTTCGAAATGCGGGTTACCTGGGTCTGCCTTTTCCCTGATGCCTTCCAGCCCGGCCGCGATGGTTAAAGCTGCCGCCAGATAGGGGTTGCACATCGGGTCTACCAACCGTAACTCCATGCGTCCGCCACCGCCTGGAATGCGGATCGTGTTGGTGCGGTTGTTGTTGCCATAGCACTGGAAAACGGGCGCCCAAGTAAATCCAGAGTTGCTGCCTTTCAAGATCAAACGCTTATAGCTGTTCACCGTTGGTGCAACGACGGCGCTGAGGGTCGGCAGATGCTTCAACATTCCCGCCACGAATTGGTAACTGATCTCGGAGATGTCACAGCCGCGCGGGTCTTCGCCCTCCGGCACACATAGGTTCTTTCCGGTCTTGGCATCGGCAATTGAGATGTTGAAATGCGCGCCACTGCCCGCGTAATTCCCAAAGGGTTTAGGCATAAACGTTGCGAACGCCCCATGCTTGCGTGCAATCGCGTCAGCCATGCGGCGGAAGAACACGAAACGGTCCGCCGTGGTCAGCGCATCGGAGAAGGCGAAGTCAATTTCGAACTGGCCAATTCCGTCTTCGTGGTCAAATGAATATACATCCCAACCCAGCTCATTCATCGCATCGACGGTTTCACTAAGCCATCCCATGTTTTCCAGCGCGCGCGGCACGTCATAGGCAGGTTTAGCAAGGTTATGACGCGTGCTGACAGGCAGCACCTCGCCATCCTCGCCTTCACGGAGGACAAAGAACTCGGCTTCCATGCCGAGATTGATTTTGTAGCCCATCGCCTCTGCTTCGGCCAAAACACGTTTCAAGATGTTGCGGCTGCAAGGTTCAAACGGCTTTCCTGCGCACCACAGGTCGCTGGCAAACCACGCAACCTCGGGTTGCCAGGGTTGAATCATGCAGGAGGCCGGATCGGGATGTGCGCCGACCTCATCATCGCTGATCACCTGCGGCACACCATCCAAAGCCGCCCCCGTGCACAGCTCTGATCCGTTCATCATGCGTTTAAGATGGGCAATCGGGACCAATTTGGACTTCGATGCACCATGTATATCAACATAGCTCGGCAGTAGATATTTGACGCCCTTCTCGGCCAGTTCTGCTTGTAAAATATCGAAATCCGTTGGTTCGCTCATTGTCATATCCCTGTGAAAGTTTTTGTTATTCGTAATAATAGATTGATCGATTAATTAATTTTGTCAAGCCATGGATCAGGCGGATTGCGCGCGTGACGCGGAGAGGGCTGTTTGAGAGGGTATGAGATCAGCCGAGGCGACGACGCTGTCGGCGACGGGGCTTTGCGAGGACGCGCGATCGACCGTCGCATTGCTTGCGGTGCGCGAGATGCCAAGAGGGCGCGTCGCCGCGCGCATCTGGGAGACGGAGCGCGAAATTTCGGGGCGTTGTCAGGAAGGGCCGTAAGAGATGCGGCCTGCGCCGAGGTCTCGCGAGCTCGGTCTTGGGGCAGCTATGCCTGCACAAGTGAGGTCTCCGGCGCCGCAGATCGGAGGCGCCGGAGGTGAATGGGTGATTATTTCGCGGCCCAAGGGCCGTGCTGATCGGTGCGCGCGTCATCCAAGCGGACGAACCCGTGCAAGCCGAAGAAATCACGTTGGCCTTGGATCATGTTCGCCGTCCCGCGTTCGGTGCGCATCGTGTCGAAATACGCCAGTGCTGCGCTAAGGGCAGGGGCTGGGCATCCGTTCAACGCAGCAATCGATGCGACCTGACGCAGGGCGCCATGCGTCTCCTTCAGCTTGCCCGAGAAGAACGGCGCCGCCATGAGCGAACGATCGGGCGCTTGCGCGAGGGCGCTTGCCATGTCGTCGAGCATCGCAGAGCGAATGATGCAGCCTTCACGCCAGACGCGCGCAATCGCTGGCAAATCCAACGACCAGCCAAATTGCGCCGAGGCTGCCGCGATCATCTCGAAACCTTGGGCGTAGCACAGGATTTTACCCGCGATGAGGGCTTGCTCCAACATTTCGACGGGCAGGGTAGCACCATCAATGGCTTGCGGTGCTTTGCCATAGATTGCTTCCATGTCACCGCGTTGATCTTTGCGCGCCGACATATTCCGCGCGACGACAGCCGCCTCGATGACGGGGATCGCCGCGCCAAGATGCTGCGCCTCAATGGCCGTCCAGCGGCCGGTGCCTTTTTGACCCGCCGAATCCTTGATGACCTCAAGCAAAGGGCCGCCTGACTGGGTATCCTGGGCCTTCGCGACCTTACCGGAAATCTCGATCAGGTAAGACTGCAAGATGCCCTCATTCCAGCCCTCAAAAATCGTGCCGATTGCATCAGCATCCATCCCGAGGCCGTCGCGCATGAGGCCGTAGACCTCTGCGATCAATTGCATATCGGCGTATTCGATACCGTTATGGACTGCTTTGACGAAATGGCCGGAGCCTTCCTCGCCCATCCAATCGGCGCAAGCGCTATCGCCATGTTTGGCCGCGATGGCTTGTAGGATGTGCCCGACACGGTCCCACAGCGCGCGTGGCCCACCGCCCATGATGGCCGGGCCGTGGCGCGCGCCTTCTTCGCCGCCCGAGACGCCGATCCCGAGGAAGGGCTGTGTAAGGGCGCGCATCCGACGGTTGGTGTCGTGGAAGTTTGCGTTGCCCGCGTCGATGATCAGGTCCTCCGCCTCCAAAAGCGGCAAGAGCGCGTCAATCTGATCGTCGACGGGGTGTCCTGCGGGCACCATGAGGATGATGGCACGCGGCGTTGCCAGCGCCGCCACGAACTCTTTGAGAGTTTCGGTGGGTGTGATCCGCGCGGCGAGATCGCCTGCGGTCTCGAAAAATGTTTTGGTGGTCGCCGTTGTCCGGTTCCAGACTGCGATGTCATGGCCCTTTTCAGCGATGTTCAGCGCTAGCGCCGAGCCCATCGTTCCAAGGCCGATCAGGCCGATTTCACTTTTTGTCATGGGCGCTGAACCCCTTCGCTGTTAAGATTGACGCGGTAGAACGACGGTGTCGTCGCTCTCTCAAGCAGGGTCTACATAGGCTTGTGCGTAAAAATATTCGAGACTGTTTAAGGGTAAATTTGTTTTTTGACGAGGCGGACCGAGCCTTTCGTGACAAGGCAGTGGGCCGCGTTTTGAGGGTATCGACGCGTAAATTAACCGGGGCGTCGTTCAGGGAGCGAGGAAAGGGAGTGGCATGAGCCTTCAATTATTCGATTTAACAGGAAAACGGGCGCTGATCACAGGATCTTCGCAGGGGATCGGGGCGGCTCTTGCGGCCGGTCTTGCGGCGGCGGGGGCGTCGATTGTCCTCAATGGGCGGGATCGCGACAAACTTTCGGCGATGGCGGCGGCGATCCGCGCGCAGGGCGGAGAGGTCGAGTGTTTGGCGTTCGATGTGACGGACCACGCATCTGTGCGCGCCGCGGTGGACGGGTTCGAGGCGCAGACCGGTGCGATTGACATTTTGATCAATAACGCAGGGATGCAGCACCGCGGGCCGCTCGAAGAATTTCCGGCAGACGCGTTCGAGCGGTTGTTGCAGACCAATGTCGCGTCGGTGTTTCATGTGGGGCAGGCGGTTGCGAGGCATATGATCACGCGCGGTGCGGGCAAGATCGTCAATATCTGTTCGGTGCAGACCGCGCTCGCGCGCCCGGGCATCGCTCCCTACACGGCCACCAAGGGCGCTGTTGCCAATCTGACGAAGGGGATGGCGACGGACTGGGCGAAATACGGGCTACAGTGCAATGGCCTCGCCCCCGGATATTTTGAGACACCGCTCAATCAAGCGCTCGTCGATGATCCCGAGTTTAGCGCGTGGTTGGCCAAGCGGACGCCCGCGGGGCGGTGGGGGAAGGTCGAAGAACTGATCGGAGCAGCAATTTTCCTGTCGTCCGAGGCATCTTCCTTTGTCAACGGCACGACGATTTACGTCGACGGCGGCATCACGGCGTCGCTATGAGGGTGGTTGTCATGGGCGTAAGCGGATGCGGTAAAAGCACGATCGCGGAGCTCCTTGCCGCGCGGATCGGGGGCGTGTTTGTTGATGGGGATGCGCTGCACCCGCAGGCCAACATCGACAAGATGGCACGCGGGGAGCCGCTCGACGACGCGGATCGCTTGCCGTGGTTGCGGCGGGTCGGAGGGGTCTTCCGGCGCGGCGCGGCAGAGGACGCCGCGGAGTTGAGCGCGCCCTGCGTGATCGCATGTTCGGCGCTCAAGCGTCGCTACCGAGATCTGATCGCGGCCGAGGCGGGGGGGCGAGTCGAGTTCTTGTATCTGCAAGGCAGTCGCGACGTCTTATTGCGCCGCATGGCGCAGCGGACACGCCATTTCATGCCGCTTTCGCTGCTCGACAGCCAATTGGCAAGCTTGGAGGAGCCAGCGCCCGATGAGACCGCAGTGACACTTTCTGTCGATCTCACCCCCGAGCAGATCGTGGCGGCGTTTCTGGCCTCTTTGCAGGGATAATACATAAAAAGGCCCCGAAAAGAATTGGGGCCTTTCGGTATCATCGATGCGGTGTGATCAGGCGATCAGCGTCTCTGTCGAGGCGAAGAACATTGCTTGCGAAATCGCGGAGCGGACCTGCGCCTCCGAGTAAGGCTTGGTGATCACGAAGGCCGGCTCCGGGCGTTCGCCCGTCAACAGGCGCTCGGGGAAGGCGGTGATGAATGTGACGGGAACATCGCCCGCCGTGGCGAGGATTTCGTTCACGGCTTCGATCCCCGAGGAGCCATCGGCAAGTTGGATGTCCGACAGGATCATATCGGGTCGCTCGGCCTCGAACAGCGCGACGGCCTCTTCATGCGTGCGCGCGACGCCTGTCACGCGGTGTCCCATATCGGCCACGATAGATTGCAGATCAAGGGCGATGATCGCTTCGTCCTCGATGATCATGATCCGGCCCGCGACCGCATCACGCATCTCGTCCGCGGCAACACGCAACAGATATTCAACTTCGTCAGTTTCGATATCCATGATGGTTGCGATTTCTTCAGGCTCGAATTCTTCAATGGTACGCAGCAAAAGCGCCTCGCGCGTATTCGGTGTCAGCCGCTTGAGGTGTTCTTGGGCGCGTCCTTTAAGGCCAGTCTCACCCTCCTCAACCGGCGCGCCAGAGCTGGACCAGATTTGGTGGAAGCTGTGGAACAAGGCAACCTTATGGGACAGGCCACGCTGGAACACGGACCGATCTATCAGCAAAGCTTCGAGTGTCGTCGCAGCATAGCGGTCCCCCCCCGATTGGCTTCCGGTCAGGGCGCGCGCGTAGCGACGCAGGTAAGGCAGCAAATCCGCGATGATGCGCGAGAGGTGTTGCGGCGAAGCGTCAGCCGTCATGATGTTTCCTCATATTTTTCTGTTTATCTCGGGAACAAAACGTCCGTCATCGAGTTTAGTTCCATAGGTCAGATAGTTTTTGCACAGAAAAATGCCCGGAGTAAGCCAGAACATGAAGCACAATAATCAAGATAATGATTTGGATCGCCAGATCGAAGTGAACCTGCGCCGGGTGTTTCAGGAAAAGATTTCGGAGCCTGTTCCAGATAAATTCTTGCAACTTCTCAAAGAGTTGAAAGATCAGGAAGACCAGCATGACCGCGCATGAAAAATTGCAACCCGTCGATGCGGCGGATGGAATTGAACGCGTAAGCGATTTGGGTGAGCCAAAATCTGCCGGCGTGCATGGGCAGAATTCCGATCCTCAGTCGCCGGATGAAAGTTTTACCGATCCGCGAGACGAGATCGTGACGCACCTGCCGTCGCTGCGTGCTTTCGCCCTTTCGCTCACACGAAACGGGGCAAGTGCGGATGATCTTGTCCAAGATTTTATCGTGAAGGCGTGGCGCAATATCGACAAATTTACGGTCGGTACGAACATGCGCGCGTGGCTTTTTACCATTCTCAGAAACACGTATTACTCTGACCGTCGCCGTGCAAAGCGCGAAGTATCTGACCCTGATGGCGTCTTTGCGGCACAACTTTCCAGCAAGCCTGATCATGATGGCCGTCTCGCTATGAAGGATTTCTTTACGGCTTTTGCGCAACTTCCCGATGAGCAGCGCGAGGCGTTGATATTGGTCGGGGCATCCGGTTTTGCTTACGAGGAGGCGGCAGAGACTTGCAATGTCGCGGTGGGCACAATTAAGAGTAGGGTAAATAGGGGGCGGAAACGGCTTGTAGAACTCTTGCAGATGTCGGAAACTGAGACACTGGAATTGACAGACCGCGCGACTGTTGCCGTTGTGAATATGAGTGCGGGAGGGCGGTCTATGTGACGGCCATCCCCCTGAATTATACGCACCGAGCGCAACGGTGAGCAAATTTTACCGCTGCTCTTGATCGTTCAGGGCGCAAGCAGATTAGATGGGATGGCAGATGTGGCTAACACGTCGGTTTGACAAAGTCGCGGTGCGGTTGGCGCTGCTACTCGCGGTTGCATTATTTCCCATCGGGCTGATTGCGGTTTTGCAATCGCGCCACATCGCTGAAACAGTCGATCAACGCTCCGAAGAGGCGCTTTTGGCGCTGACTGCGGAGGCTGCGGGGAACGAAATCGCGCTGGTGCGCGAGGGGTTCGGCGCACTGGATGCAATGATGTTGGCGATGCCGCGTTTGCTCGAAAACCCTGCCGAATGTTCGCAGTTCTTCCGGAGCTATGTGGCCAATAGCGCGGTTTATTCCTTTGCCGGCTACATCAATAAAGACGGTCTACTGGTTTGCGCCAATTCAGGTGTCGGACGGAGCTTGGAAACTTCGACCTCGTTCACCGCGCAATCGGGCGACCCTAAACGCCGCGCAACGATGAACGCGGACGCGCCAATCTCGCGCACCTCGGTGGTTATCTTGTCGCAGCCCTATTTTGTTGAGGGCGTCTTTGAAGGCTATGTTGCCGTCTCCCTGCCGCATGCGCGTATTTTCGATGCGGTAGAAAAAGGGCAGGTGCCAATTGATCTGATCACATTCAACAAGACCGGCGTCGTGATGAGCGCGCGGGACGGTTTGGAAGGGGTGGAGAAACGGTTGCCAGCCAAAGTCGATCTCGCGGCGCTGACAACGGATCGCCGAATGGCCTTCACCGGACGCACGAATGGCGGTGACGAGATGGCCTTCGCCGTTGTGCCGATTGTGGAGGGCACGCTCTACGCGATTGGCGCATGGCCGCGCGAACGTTTTGTATTCTCAAGCTTCTGGACGGTGATCTCGCCGCTGGTTCTGCCGGTTTTGATGTGGGCGGCCTGTCTGGCGATTGCGTTCTTCGGTATTCATTCGCTGGTGATCCGCCATATCAAGCGCATGGGGGCGGAGATGAACGCGTTCATCGATACGCGCAAATTCAACCCGCAACCGATCAGCCGGTCAATGCCGACAGAGATCCGCGAAATCGAACAGACTTGGCTGCATTTGGCCGAGACGGTCGTGCGCGACGAGGCCGAGCTGGAAGGGACGATCCATGACAAGACGGTTTTGCTCAAAGAAGTGCACCACCGCGTCAAGAATAACCTTCAACTGATTTCCTCGATCATCAATATGAAGCTGCGCAAGGTGCAATCCCCCGGTGTGCGGGCGGCGTTGCAAGACATCCAGATGCGCGTGATGTCGATCGCCTCTGTGCACCGGTCGCTTTATGAGGGTGACCAGTCTGGACGTGTGCGGGCGGATAAGTTGCTGCATGCGGTGGTTGATATGACCATTGAGGCGGGTTCGACGGCGGCGGCCGAGTTGGATGTTGATCTCGATTACGCGCCGATTGCGCTTTATCCCGATCAGGCGGTGCCGCTCTCGTTGATGGCAGGGGAGGCGGTTACGAACGCGCTTAAATATTACGGTTCAGCTGCCCCGGGTGAACGGGCGTGGATCAAAGTGCGACTTGAGCTTCTCGATGCAAAGCGCGCGCGGTTTATCGCGGAGAACTCCAGCGCCCCCGAGCTGGCTACACAAAGCTCCGAAGGCGGCGGGTTGGGCACGTCACTGATTGAAGCGTTTGCGATGCAGATGCGCGGCCGTGCTTTGATGGAGCCGCTTGAAGGCTCGTTCCGCCTGACGGTGGAATTCCCCATCGCGGAATTCTCCCCCCCGCAAGCCAGTTAAAACGCCCAAGCTGGGCACGCACATCACCAGCGGATGACTTGAAAAGCGCGCGGCCATGCAAAGGCCGCGCGCTTTTCTATGCGGGAGAATGCGGTGCGGGGCTTTCCCAAACCCATGCGCTGTGGCAGTGTCCGCGCGAATTGAGAGAGGGTATGCCATGAAAAAAATTCGCTTAGGCCGCACCGATTTGGACGTGTCCGCGATCTGTCTAGGGTCGATGACATGGGGGTCGCAGGACACCGAGGCGGACGGTCACGCGCAGCTCGATCATGCCCTGTCTCGCGGGATCGACTTTATTGATACAGCCGAGATCTATCCGGTAAATCCGATTGCGAAAGAGACCTCGGGCCGAACAGAAGCGATCATCGGCACGTGGTTGGAAAAGCGCGCAAAGCGCGACGACGTGGTGATTGCGACCAAGGTTGCGTCCTTCGGTGCGAAAGCGGTGCGCGACGGTGCGCCGGTAACGCCCGAGACCTTGCGCAGCGCAGTGGAAGGATCTCTCAAGCGCCTGCGGACCGATTATATCGACCTTTACCAAATCCATTGGCCAAACCGCGGCAGTTATCACTTCCGTAAAACGTGGAATTATGACCCCTCGTCGCAGAATTGCGAGGAGACATTCGCGCATATGGCGGAGTGCCTCGAGACGCTGGACGCGATGAAGGGTGAGGGGAAAATCCGGCATTTCGGCCTTTCGAACGAGAGCGCCTGGGGAACGGCGCAATGGCTGCGCCTCGCGGAAGCGGGGCACGGGCCGCGTGCGGCGACCATCCAAAACGAATACTCCCTTTTGTGCCGTTACTTTGATCTGGATATGTCCGAGTTATGCGTCAATGAAGACGTGACTTTGCTGGCCTATTCCGTTCTCGGGGCGGGTCTTTTAGGGGGGCAGTATCGCGGCGGTACGGTCATTCCGGACGGCTCTCGCCGCTCGAAGGTGCCTGATCTGGGCGGGCGGGCGACGGCGCGGGTCTGGCCCGCGGTGGAAGCCTATCGCTCCATTGCTGCGGAAGCTGGGTTGGACCCAGTGACGATGGCGGTCGCATTCTCCATGCAGCGCCCGTTTTCTTGCGTTCCGATCCTCGGCGCGCGGTCCATCGCACAGCTTGATCCGGCGATTGATGCGGCGGATCTCGTCCTCGACGATCAGATCAAGGCGAAAATCTCCGCGGCGCATCGCGCCCATCCGATGCCATTCTGATGCGCCGCGCGTTCCTTGGGGTAATGGCGTTATGTGCCCTTGGTTTTCTCGCCGCGTGCGAACCCGAGGGGCCGGAGCCATTGCCGCCGGTCGGCGACCGGTTGATCGCGCTCGAGTCCGACACTTGCGCGGCGCAAGGGGGCGAGTTGGTGCAGATGGGTGTTCTGAGCCTGTGCCGCAAAGAGCCGCGCGACGGCGGCAAATCATGCCGTATCGGCTCGGATTGCGAGGGGGCCTGTCTGGCGCGCTCAATGACCTGTTCGCCGGTTTCGCCCCTGCGCGGGTGCAATGAGATTATCACCAATTCAGGGGCTCGCGTCACAGAATGTGTAAATTGAACCGCGCAGATGTGCGCCGGCGCCTGACACTCGCGGGCATCATGATGATCGGTGCGGCAAGTCTGGTCGGATGCGCAAAAACACCACCAGACGCGCCGCAAAACCGGCGTGATACGGCGGCGCAGATTTCGTCTGCCTCGCTGTTCGAGGCCGATCGCTTCGCGGGGGAATGGCGCGTTGAGGCGAGCCACACGGCCGGTTGTCGCGGCGCGGATCAAACATGGGCGCGACGCGATTACGGTTGGGATATTTCGGGAATTGATTGCACGGGGCCAGCCCCAGCGGCGCTTTCAGCGCGGGCGGATCTTGTGGGGCCGGGCGGGCGGATTATGCCGTCGGGCGGGTATGGCGATGAGCCGCTTTGGGTTCTTTGGATGGATCAGGATTACCGCGTTGCGGCTCTGGGCGCGCCTTCGGGCCATCACGCGGTTATCCTCGCGCGGCCAGGCGCGGCGCGGGCGGATCTAATTTCTGCGGCGCGGGAGGTCTTGGCCTTCAACGGCTACGCGCCTGAGGGATTGGCGAAGTGAGACGCCAGCGACCTGGGGGGCGGGCATGAGCCTTTGGATCTGGATCACCCTGTTCGCGGCACTCGTTCAGACGCTGCGTTTCATGCTGCAAAAACGCCTGAAAGGGATTGGCCTCTCGACGGGCGGGGCGACATTCTCGCGCTTTCTATTCGCGGCGCCGCTTGCGGCTCTGGCGGCGCTCACGGTTCTGACCCTCGGGGGGGAGGTTGTTCCCCGCCCAAGCGCCGCGTTTTTCGGGTTCGCGCTTTTGGGCGGCCTTGCTCAGGTCATCGCGACGTTTCTCACCGTGGCGCTGTTTAGCTTGCGGAATTTTGCGGTCGGGGTCGCATTCACGAAAACTGAAACAGTGCAGGTCGCGCTTTTCTCATGGCTGGTTCTGGGCGAGGTTGTCGGAGCGTTTGAACTCGTCGCGATTGCCGTTGGGATTATCGGGGTGATCCTGTTGATCCGTGGCGCGAAGGGCGTGCGGTTCGATCGCAGGGCCGCGCTCTACGGGGTGGCGGCAGGCGCGTTGTTTGGGATCTCCGCCATCGGGTATCGTGGGGCAACGGCCGAGCTTCTGCCGATGTCGTTTGTGGCGCGCGCGTTGGTTGCCCTGTCGTTTGTGACATGCGCGCAATCCATTGGGATGGCGATCTATCTGCGGATGTTCGAGCCAAACGAATTGAGCCGCGTCTTACAAGCATGGCGCAAGACGGTTTGGGTCGGTGTGACGGGGGTTTTAGGCTCTGCGGGGTGGTTCGCTGCGTTCTCGTTGCAAAACGCGGCCCTTGTTCGCGCAGTCGGGCAGGTTGAGATTGTCTTTACGCTGCTGGTCTCGGCGCTTGTGTTCAAAGAGAGGCTCAGCGCGCGTGAACTTGGCGGGATGGCGTTGGTGATCATCAGCCTGCTGATGATCGTGGCTGCGACCTGAGCGCGAGGCTGCTTGAGGGCACAGGCGTCAGATCAAGCGCCTGAAGCGTGCGATCTCGGTTGAATTGTCAAAGAACGGGACCCCGTCGGGATCGGCGCAGATCTCGCCATATTTGGCGATGAGCGCAGAGATTTCGGCGAGCACGACCTCGGTGATGAAAGGCAAGCTGAGGGCGCGTGCTTCGGGAAGGGGCACCCAGTGCAGATGCGATAGTTCATCCTCCGCGCGAGAAAAATCATCCGGATCGGCATCTATCTGTGCGGCATCTGCCATGAAGAAACGGGCATCGAACCGTCGCGGGCGACCTAACGGGGTAATCGCGCGGAACATGAAATGCAGGGGCGTCGCACAGGCGGGGCCGCTGGCGCAGGGCCAGCTTTCTTTCGAGCCGAGCGGCAAACCTGTTTCCTCAAACACTTCGCGCAACGCCGCCGCAACGAGGGCGGGAGGCGTTGCGGTCTGCCGCGCGGGATCTGTTTCCAGCGTGAGGCGACGGGCGCAACATGGGTTGATGGGCGCACTAAAGGTCACATCGCCATCCGTATCGTCGACCGCGCCGCCCGGGAAGACAAACTTGGAAGGCATAAAGACCGCGCCTGCGCCGCGTTGGCCCATCAAAACACGCGGCCCCTGTGCGGTTTGGCGCAATAGGATGAGGGTGGATGCGTCGCGGATCGGCGGGAGATCAGGCGACATCGGCCTCGCCATGGCCAAAGCCGTGCATCCGGCGTGACCATTGAATCGCGACGATCAGGCCCTTGAAGCGCGGCAATAGCGCGAGCGTCAAGGCAACGCAGCCAATCCCGAACACCAGCATCAATGTCATCGCGGAGGGGCGATAAGCAACAAAAGCGGCCAGCATCAATGGTGCCATCAGATGGCCCACGAGAAGAATGGTAAGATAGGCGGGGCCGTCGTCAGCGCGCTGAGCGGTGAAATCCTCGCCGCAAGCTGAACACGAGTCGCGCACGGTGAGATATCCCTGAAGCAACTTGCCCTTCCCGCAGTTGGGGCAACGGCAAAGCAGGCCGCGCAAGACTGCACGTTTCATCGGGCGATCGTCGTCTTGTATCGAGCTGGATGGGATAGGGTGTGACATTGTGCCTCCGAGTTTGGGGCAGCATAGGCCCAAGCTTGAGTCGGTGAAAGAGGCATGACGTCGCAGCGTGATCCTCATCAGGCGAATTTTAACAGCTTCCCAACGCCTCGATAGTGAAGCTGCGAAAGGCCGTGATCACATGTGGTTCACGTCGCGGTGATGGGGGCGACGGAAACACCGCCATCTTCCGTTTATTAGATGTGAGCGTCGAGAGACGCATACGTCAACCAAGGAGATGACGATGACTTTCAAGACTTTTATCACCGCTGCAATCATGGTTGCTGTTTCGGGCGCTGCAATGAGCCCCGCCTTCGCGCAAGACACCACTGCACCGGCGCAAGTTGAGGGCCATGAGGGCGGCAAGCGCGGCGAGATGCGTCCGAAGTTTGATTTTGCGGCTGTTGATGCAGATGGCGATGGCAAAATCACTCAGGAAGAGTTTGCGGCGCACCGCGCCTCGATGCAAGCCGAGCGCATCGCGCAGCTCGATGCCGATAAGGATGGCAAGATCACTGTAGAGGAACTTGTTGCGCATCAAGACAAGATGGCAACCGAGCGCGCACAAAAGCGCGCGGAGGCTATGGTGGCCGCGATGGATGCGGACGGTGACGGCGTGCTGACGACCGAGGAAATGGCGGCGCATGGCGGCAAGGGTGATCACAAAGGCGGCGACCGTAAGGGCGGCGAGCGCAAGGGTGACGGGGCGCATAAAGGCGACCGGAAGGCCGACGGCAAAGGCGACGGTGACCGCAAAGGCGATCGTAAAGACATGTTCGACCGGATCGATGCCAATGACGACGGTGTTGTGACGCAAGATGAAGTCACCGCGATGGAAGCCAAAATGCAAGAGCGCATGGAGCGCCGTGGCGAAGGCCGCATGGAAGCTGAAACGCCAGACAACGGCTAAGTCGAGCGAAACGCCTCTCCCCGCACCAATTGGTGCGGGGAGAGGATGATCAGGTTTGCGTCCAAGCGGAATTACGGGTAGCCACTTGTGGAATGAATATGGCTTTAGACATAGCATCAGATGTTTCGGATGAGGCACTCCTAGTTCTCTACGGAAACGGCGATCGGGCGGCGGCGCAGGCGTTGACTTTGCGGTTGACTCCGCTTGCTTTGCGCGTCGCGCGGCGAATGCTGGGTGATTGGGCGGAAGCTGAGGATGTGGCGCAAGAGGCGATGATGCGGCTTTGGCGTATCGCGCGGGAATGGCGGCAAGGCGAGGCAAAGGTCACGACATGGCTCTACCGCGTTGTGACCAATCTTGCGACGGACCGTCTGCGTAAGCGCAAGGGTAAACGCTCTGGCATCGGGTTGGATGAGGCGTCCGAAGTTGCCGACGAGACGCCGGGCGTCGAGACGCAGATGATGGATCAAGATCGTGCAGAAGCGCTGCAACAGGCGCTGGATCAATTGCCGGAACGGCAGCGACAGGCAGTCATATTGCGCCATATCGAAGGGTTGTCGAACCCAGAGATTGCGTTGGTTTTGGATATTGGTGTCGAGGCGGTTGAGAGTTTGACCGCGCGGGGCAAACGGGCGTTGGCGGCGGCATTGGCCGGACGGCGCGAGGAGTTGGGCTATGACGCAGAATAACGAGATGGCGATGCTGGACGGGTTGCTGGCGCAGGCGCGCGATGAAACGCAGGCCGTCGAGCCGTCAAACGCGCTTTTGGCGCGGATCATGGCGGATGCGGATCAAGTGCTTTTGACGCAAACGGCCGCGCAGCCGCGCGCCGCGGCAGACACTGGGCGCAGTTCGCGCGGCGGCCTTTGGTCCATTTTGGGCGGGTTTGTTGCATTGGTTGGCGGGCCACGCGCTGTGGGTGGCCTGATGACGGCGGCGCTGACCGGTGTCTGGATCGGCGCTGTGTCGGGGCCGGATGTTGCGAGCTATTTCGGGGTGGAATATTTCGAAGGCACATCGGGCGGGGTGAACTCGTCCTATGCGTTGGAGCTAATGCCGGGCGATGATATCTTCGCGATGGTTGGCGGAATCGAGGGCTAAGGGGATGTCAGTGGACGATTTTAAAGCGCCGAAGGAAGCGTCGCGCGGCTTCCGCTGGGGGCGCGTTTTGCTGGCGGTCTCGCTCGGGCTCAATTTTCTCGTGGCGGGCGTCGTTATGGGCGGAATGGCGCGCAACGAGCGGCCGGCGCCGAAAGAATTGGTGGGTGCGGTCACTGCGGGGCCGCTGACCAATGCATTTGACAAGGCCGACCGTGATGCCTTGCGGCGCGCCGTGCAAGAGCAGGGCGTTGATCTGCGCGAGGCGCGGCGTCAGATGAATGCGGATGTGACCCGCCTGATCGGAGCGCTTCGCGCGCAGCCGTGGGATCGGGCCGAGATGGAAGAGGCTTTGGCCGCCATGCGCACCCGTTTTGAGGAACGTGGTCGTTTGGGGGAGCGCCTCGTGATCGAGCGGTTGGCGGAGATGACCGACACCGAACGTGCCGCCTTCGCGCAGCGTTTGGAGGACCGTGGTCCGCGCAAAGGGGGCGGTAAAACGCCGCCGCCACCGCCGGAGAACTGACCGATCTTCGATCCGTTGAGGTCGCACCAAAAAGCTGACATGACAGTGGACCTGAATGATCTGTGGCGCGCGCGTCGCAGATCTTTCAGTTTACGGATGGTCGGGATCGAAAACCACAACCCGGTTTCGTCCCTGCGCTTTGGCAAGGAGCAATGCGCTATCGGCGTTGTCGAAGGTCAAACCACTCTCATCGCCGGTTTGATGAATGGCGACGCCAATCGAGACCGACACCGGCAATTTTACCGGCTGAGCGTGATCACAGTCGATCCGCACAGGGCGATTATGGATCACGTCGCAGAGCCTTTGCGCCACAGATCTTGCGATCTCCAGCGATGTGTCGGGCATCACGACAAGGAATTCTTCTCCGCCGATCCGCGCGACCATATCGACCTCGCGCATATTAAGCGAAAGGCGATGCGCGACTTCGACCAAAACGTGATCACCGACGCTATGTCCGTAAGTGTCGTTCACGGATTTAAAATGATCGATGTCAACAAGAAGCAGTGCGTACACGCGCGCGTTTTGTTCGGCACGCTGTGCGATGCGCCGCAGGTGAGGCAAAGCGTAGCGCCGGTTGTATAACCCCGTCAGCGGATCAATCGTTGCCAGCCGTAGCCCGCTCGCGATGGTATCACGTTGACGATCCAATGTGCGTTTGCGGCGGATCTGGGCCGAAATACGCAGCGCCGCCTCTTGTGCCGCCTCTTCCGTGCGAAGGTCAAAGGGGAGGACATCGTTTGCACCAAGATCCAGCGCAACCGAGGCCGTCTCGCGCATGGTCTCTGGCAAAGCGATACAAATCGCGCAATGCCGCGTCACATTTCGCGAGCGCAGTTCCGACATCAATCGCAACCCGTCGCCCGCCCGCGCGAGATCGGCCGTCATAACGAATGCATCGAATGAGGCGTCGTCTTGCGATTGTGCGAGGGCATTGTCGCGAGTTATCAAACGAAGATCCGCATCGGGGAGATATTTCGCGAGGGCACGGCGCCATCCAATCGCGTCCTCGGGCTGAGCCGAGACAAAACCAATCCGGTAGGGCGGTTCGAAAGGAGCGGGATCTTCGTCAAACCCGAGCGCGCGCGATGTTGTCTCACGTAGGCGCAATTCCTCGTTGGTTTCGCGCGCCCGCAAGAGTGACCTCAGCCGCGCGAGCAGGCCCAGCTCATCCAGCGGTTTGGTCATCACATCATCAGCGCCGGCACGTAGCGCCTCGAGCCGCAATCGACTATCGTTTGAGGATGAAATCATGATGACAGGCACAAGCGCCGTTGCGGGCGCAGCACGCAGTTGCCGCACAAGGTCGGCGCCAGCGAGATCGGGCAGTTGCATATCAAGGAGAATAAGATCGGGAAGATGTGTTCGCGTTACTTCCAGCGCCTCATGCGCAGAAGCAGCTTGCAGCACAGTGTAGCGCGCACTGGTCAACTTGACCTTCAGCACGATACGGTTTGTTGCCACATCGTCCACGATCAGGATAGTTCCTGACATGGGTTTCGCCGCTCCCTTTTTGTCGCGATGGTTGACGCCATGAGCTTGCGGCATCAAAGGTTAACAAAGTCTTTACCAACGCCCACACCCTATCGTGAGAATGTAAATGCAGCAAGAAGATGCTCAACTTATCGGCGTAAATGCTCTTGGCTGGATCGCGTCACAAGAGACTGTATTCGAAGCTTTCCTCATGAATACTGGCGCGCGGCCAGAGGATCTGCGCGCGCTTGCGGGCGAGGACGGGTTCCTGACGCAGGTTCTCGATTTTGTGATGTTGCAGGATGAATGGGTCATCGAATTCGCGTCCGCGTCGTCCATGGCGCCAGAGCGCGTGGTGATGGCCCGCGCGGTTTTGGGGCATGGCGATACCCGTCATTGGACGTAACGGCCCCGATTTGGGGCGAGGAACAGCAAAACATGACGACGATTGCAGGAATCTTATTCGATAAAGACGGCACCTTGTTCGATTTCAACGCGACATGGGGGGCTTGGGCCGGCCGCGTCTTGACCGATCTCGCTGCGCAGGCAGAGGTTGATCGTGACGCCTTGGGCGCGCGGGTCGGGTATAGTTTCGAGACAGGGTTTGCACCAAATAGTCCGATTATTGCGGCGACCGTGCCCGAAATCGCGCTGCAACTTGCGGGAGGTTTGCCCCGATGTGACCCATCCGATTTGGTAGATTATCTTGATGCGCAAGCCGCGGCTGCGCAGGTGGTCGAAGTTGTGCCGCTGGCGAAGTTCCTTGCGGATCTCGGCACTCGCGGTTTGCGTTTGGGGGTTATGACCAATGATTCCGAGGCTTCGGCGCGTGCACATCTTGCGGCTGTCGGGGTGGCGGATGTCGCGGCCGGCGGCTCGTTGGAGGTGGTGATTGGCGCTGATAGTGGTCACGGGGCGAAGCCTTCGCCAGAGCCGCTATTAGCGTTTGCGCGGCATATCGACCTCGCCCCCGAAAACCTCGTTATGGTCGGCGACAGTCGCCATGATCTGAGCGCGGGCAGGGCTGCGGGTATGGTGACGGTCGGCGTTCTGACGGGCCCTGCGAAACACACCGATCTTGCGGATCTCGCGGATGTGATTTTGCCCTCGATTGCCGATTTGCCGCAGTGGCTTTCGCAGCGGTAGGGCGCTTTTCATCACGGATGCGGTGCGATAGCGTGATGATGCGCTGGCGCGGGGCCGACCAGCTTTGCGCGAGCAGGAGGATTTCATGTCAAACAGCGATCATCAAACGAGAACCACGCTTGAAGCGGGCCCGCGCCTGCGGAGCGGACGGGCGCCGCATGTCGTTTTGGGCATTTTGGCTGGGCTCACGCTTTGGGCGTTGGACGAGGTCTCCGGGGCGGGGGAGGTTGGCCGCATTGCGGCGGCCTTGACGATCTTGGCATGGATCGGGTTCAGCGCGTCAGGGGTTTTGCTTGCATATCTGGGGCCTGCGCGGGCGGTTAGGACCGGTGCAATTCTGGGCGGGCTTGTCGGTGCGCTGGCTTGGGTGTCGATGGGTGGGTTCGCGACGCCGCAGGGCTTTTTCAATGCCGGCCATCCGACGACGGCGCTCCTCGTTTTGGCAATCCTGCCATTGCCATTCCTGACCTGCTTTTATCGTGGGACAGGCATATCGTACCGGCATTTATACATTGAATCTTGGGATATTTTAGTCCGCAGCGCGGCGGCATGGGCATTTGCGGGGCTGGTTTTGGCGGTGGCGTTTGCCTCGGCGGAGCTACTACGATTGGTCGGTGTCGAGCTGCTGCATGACCTTCTTCGCGAGGATATGGTTATAGCCATTTTGCTCGGCGGCACGGTGGGTCTTGGTCTCGCGGTTGTTGCCGAATTGAATGATATGATCTCGCCCGATCTCGCCTTGCGGCTTGTCCGGTTGTTAACGCCTTTTGTCCTATTGGTGTTGGCCGTTTTCTTGGCGATGGTGCCGGTCCGTGGTCTCACGGCGTTGTTCGGATCGGTCTCGACGGGGGGAGCTTGATTGCGGCGGGACTGGGCGCGATCGGCTTGGTGTCGGTCGTCGTGGGCAAAGATGATCTCGACGGGCCTGCACACGGCATTTTATATCTGTCGGCGCGGATCATGGCGGCGCTGGTGATCTGCCTTGGCGGGCTTGCGGTGGCGTCTGTGTGGATGCGTGTCAGCCAATACGGATGGACGCCTGAGCGGGTTTCGGCGGCCGCAATGTCAGCGATTGTCGTGAGCTACGGGGGGGCTTATCTCCTTGCGTTGCTGCGCGGCGCGGCGTGGCGGCGCGGGATACGCGCAGGGAATGTGGCAGTGGCGCTGGGCGTCATTGGTCTCGGCGTGATGTGGTTAAACCCTTGGCTGACACCGGAGCGGGTTGCTGTTGTGTCACAACTTGCGCGGCTTGATCCTGCCTCGGATGTCGAGCGGCTTCCTCTTTGGGAGATGGCGCATGAGTGGGGGCGGGCGGGCGAATCTGCGCTTGAGGCGCTGCGCAAGGATGCGAGCCCGGCACTGGCAGATCGCCTCGCGGTGCTGGATCGATCCGGTTCGAGATATGCCTTTGACCAAAGCGGTTTTGATACTCCGGAGGGGCGAAAGGCACTTTTGAACATCGTGCCGGTGTTGCCAGAGGGCCGTTCCTTGGACGATGCAACGCTGGAATCACTTTTGGGCGCAGTGGGGCGACAAGCCTCGGCTTTACGCAATTTTGAGGCGGTTTGCGCGCGTCAAACCAAGGCGGGACACCCGCAATGTTTGATTGTGCTAGCGGATGTCGATGGCCGCGCGGAGGGCGAAGAGATGCTTATTCTGAGTGCTGATGCGACGCCGATGGTTTTGGCGCGCGCTGTTGACGGCGCCGGCGAGCGGCGTCAGTCGTTCTGGGAGCAACCGAGCGGTATGAGCGTCTCAGACATGATTGACGCTTTTTGGCGGGACGGCGTGCGTCTAGTGCCCGCCCAAACCTACAATTTCGAACTGGACGGCGCGCTGCTACGCCCGCGGTCCTAACGAAGTTGTTTAGGATTTTTTAACTATCGGTCTCTACCCTTTGCGAAACAAAGCGAGGTGCTGATGCATGGTTTGATCAATAGATCGATTCAGGCTTTCTTGATCGAAACCTACGGCCAATCCCAGTGGGATCGGGTGGCCTCGCAGGCGCGCATCAATGCATCAGGGTTTGAGACTATGCTGCGCTATGAAGACGGTTTGACGGAGGCAATTGTCGTGGCCGGTGCCAAGGCCTTGGACCGGCCGATATCTGTCTTTCTGGAGGATTTGGGCGCCT
The DNA here is from genome assembly GCF_042466415.1 of Albirhodobacter sp. R86504. NCBI lineage: Bacteria > Pseudomonadati > Pseudomonadota > Alphaproteobacteria > Rhodobacterales > Paracoccaceae > Albirhodobacter > Albirhodobacter sp. R86504. Next base: position 200,157 of record NZ_JAXHCH010000002.1, read on the forward strand.
TCTTGGCGACGATTGAAGCCCTGCGCCGCCTTTTGCGATTCGGTGGGCCGGGGTTTTCGGACTTCCTGATGTCTCTCGACGAGATTCAAAGTCGGGGACAGCTTGCGTTGCCGGATCTGGAGTTGCCCGAAATTGTGTTGGAAGACCAATGCGGCGGTAGTTATGAATTCAGCATTCGGGCGGCGCATGCGGGGTGGTCGGCGGTTATGGCGGGTCTCGTGCGGGCAATGGCGGATGATTACGGCGCTTTGGTGCTCATCGAGAGCCAGCGGCCAAAACCGGTCTCGCCAGATCAGTCGGAATGGGTAGAGTATGTGAGTGTTGAGCTTTTGGATGCGAGTTATGTTGAGGGGCGGAGTTTTGCCTTAACGCATCCGGAAGCTGTTTTATGAGTGTGGTCGCGCCGTTTCAGTGGTGCGCGGGAGTGTGTTGATGGACTTGGGTTCGCCTTCACCGGAGCGGGATTTGATCCCCTTGCTTCCGGAAGTTATCGGTCGGCTTATGCCGATGTCATTGTGGATCGACGACGAGCATCGCATCAGGATGCTGGGGCCAACGCTTGAAAAACTGATCGGTAAGGACGCGAAGAACGGCTTGTTCTCGGATCACTTCGATCTTCGTCGCGGAAGGTCGGCATGTCGGGGCGAGCGGCTCGGGGATCTGATCGGCCAACGCCTCCATCTTGTGCCCAAACGGGCGGCGGCGACAATTCTGCGCGGCGTTGCTGTGCCGGTCGGCCTGCCTGGATCGCTCGAGCGTGGCTTTCTGTTTAACACGACCTTCGGCGTTGGCCTGGCGGAAGCGGTTCGGGATCACTCTCTGACGGAGGCCGATTTCGCGCCGAGCGATCTCGCGATGGAATTGCTCTATCTGCAAGAAGCAAAATCGGTTGTGATGGGGGAGCTCAGGGCACTGAATTCTCGATTGGAGACCGCGCGGCAAGTCGCTGAACATCAGGCATTGACCGATCCGTTAACGGGTTTAGGAAATCGGCGGGCATTTGATCAGGCGCTCGCCCGTTCTATCCTACTGACCCAAGACACCGGGACCCCCTTCGCCGTCGCGCATCTTGACCTTGATCTGTTCAAGAGCGTGAATGATACGATGGGCCATGCGGCAGGCGACCACGTGCTTCTCGCGGTTGCCGAGATACTCACATCAGAGACGCGCCGATCGGATGTTGTTGCCCGTGTCGGGGGCGATGAGTTCATGATTTTGATGCGCGGGCGTGCCGATGAGGATGATTTGCAGCGACTAGGCGACCGCATTATCGAGCGGCTGGAACAACCAGTCATGTTTGAGGGCGAGTGTTGTCGGATCTCGGGATCGATTGGCGTCGCGATGTCGCCGAGTTACCCGAATTTATTGGCGGAGGATATTCTCGCGGATGCCGATAGTGCGCTTTATGCTTCTAAACGGCGTGGGCGCGGGCGGTGCACTATTCGGCGTGAAGGCGATGCTATCGCGGAGGAACAGCGCGCTGGGTAACCGGCCTATGTGGCTGCGTGGAAGAAGAGATCGGCAAAACCGCCCGAGTGCGCGGAATTCTGCTTTCATTCCGGGGTGGCTTTCGGCTACGCCTCCAATATGAAACAGGGATTTCCCATTGCCACGCCCGGTATGGTTATCGGATTGCTCGGCGGATCATTTGATCCGGCGCATGACGGCCACGCGCATATCACGCGCGAAGCCTTGAGGCGGTTCGGGCTTGATCGCGTTTGGTGGCTGGTCAGCCCCGGAAACCCGCTGAAAGAACATGGGCCCGCGCCGATGGAGCGCCGCATCGCACGGGCGCGCGAGGTCATGCACGATCCTCGGGTTGAGGTTACGGGGCTTGAGGCCCAACTTGGCACGCGGTTTACCGCCCAAACGTTGGAGAGACTCGTCGCGCTTTACCCCGGTGTTAAGTTTGTGTGGTTGATGGGCGCTGACAATTTGGCGCAGTTCCATCTGTGGGATAACTGGCGCGAGATCATGGCGCAGGTGCCGGTCGGCGTATTGGCGCGCCCTGGCGCACGGCTCGCGGCGCGTGGCTCGGTCGCGGCGGAGATATACGCGACCTCTCGTTTGGGGGCGGAGCAGGCACGAGGCTTGGCGCGCGCGCCCTTGCCGGCGTGGTGTTTTGTAAATGTTCCAATGCGCAGCCAATCCTCTTCTGCGATACGGGCGCAGGGGCAGTGGCCGACGAAGCTTGGTGCATCGTCCACGACATGATACACGCCAATTGGCCTGTATCTGATGGCTATGAGCCGCGTCGTAGAGCGATTGAGGGCGGGAGTGAAGAAATGACCAAGGAATTGGGTTCGACTGCATTTGGTCTTGGTGAGATAGGCTGTTGCGCGAAAGTGTCACGCCGCGCGCTGCTGGGTCAGGCGGCTTTGGGTGGCGTTGCGTTTGCGATCGGCGCAACTGGGCGAGCCACTCCTGTAAAAGCGCAAGGATTGTTGCCCGCAGATTTGGTCGCGGCGGCGCAACTGGGGGGGCAGGTTTCATACGCGGTTGCGGATTTGAAGACTGGGCAAGTTCTTGAAACGATGAATGCCGATCTCGGGATGGCGCCAGCCAGCACGATGAAGGCTTTGACGACCTGCTATGCATTTTCGACCCTTGGCACCTCGTATCGGTTTGTGACGAGGCTTGTCGCGACAGGGCCGATCGCGGGTGGTGTTTTAAACGGCGATTTGATCTTGATGGGGGGCGGCGATCCTACTTTGTCGACCGATGGATTGGCGATCTTGGCGGGCAAGCTGGCGGACCTCGGGGTTACGCGGATTTCGGGCCGGTTTTTGACCTACGGTGGGGCTTTGCCGTTTCGCGAGGAGATCGCCGATGATCAACCCGTCTATGTTGGTTATAATCCGGCCGTCTCGGGGCTTATTTTGAATTACAACCGCGTTCATTTTGAATGGAAGCGCGGGCAAGGTGGGTATCAGCTTGCTATGGATGCGCGCGGCAGTCGCGAGCGGCCGCGGGCGTATACCGTCACGGCGGGGCTCAGCAATCGGGAGAAGCCGGTTTACACCTACGCGCAGACCGGTGGCAAAGAGCAGTGGACAGTCTCGGCGCGGGCATTGGGGTCGGGGGGAAGTCGTTGGCTGCCTGTTCGGGCGCCGGACGCCTATGCCGGCGACGTGTTCCAGACTTTGGCGCGCGCGCGCGGAGTTGATTTGCCCAATCCTGCCGATCTACGCGGCACGCCGCGCGGGCAAGTGATTGCCGATTTGACGTCGGAGCCTTTGAGCGAGATCGCGCGCGATATGCTGCGGTATTCCACCAATATCACGGCCGAAGCCGTGGGTATGACGGCGTCCGCGCAGCTTGGCGTTGCTGGTGGTGGATCAGCGTCCGGGCGTGCGATGAGCTCTTGGCTCAAGCAGACAGCGGGGCTCAAATCCGCCAAGCTCGAGGATCATTCCGGTCTGGGAGTCAACTCGCGGATTTCGGCGCTCGATATGGTGCGGGCCTTGACGGCGCATGGGCCTGCGATCGGTCTGCGGGGGGTGATGCGCGATTTCGGGATGCGAGATGCGCAAGGGGGCGTCATCAAGGGGCACCCGTTGCAGGTGCAGGCGAAGACGGGGACGTTGAACTTTGTGTCAACTTTGGCGGGGTATATGACCGCACAGGATGGCACTGAGCTGGTTTTCGCGGTGTTCACCGGAGATTTGCAACGCCGCGCACGGGCGAAAGACCAAGAAACGCCGGAAGGGTCGGGCGCGTGGGTGCGACGGTCAAAAATTTTGCAATCACGTTTGATCGAGCGTTGGGATGGGCTTTACGGGCGGTAAACGCCCGTTTTGAGCCGCGGGCGCGGCGGTAGCGAGCCGCGCCGTTTGCGAGGTCACATTTTCAAATGGCGCGCGCGGGCGCCGCGTTCAATTGCGGCGGCGTGCAGGCGATCGATATTCAGCTCGAAGCGGATTTCTTCGAGCATCCGCAGCTCGCTTTCCCGCAATGTGCCATCAGCCGCGGCGACGTCACAGGCCAGCGCATAGGCAGTCTCAAAGAACTTTTCAGGCAGGCTTTCGCGCACAATGCCAAACAAGGCCTCCAATCCGTCTTCCTCCTCAAACAAGGCATAGACAGTGCTCGCGACCGGATTGATCCGGTCCAGGTCGTAATCCGCGAAGACTGGCATATGGTTGACCATGCGTTCTATCGCGAGAAGTTCGACCGTGCGGATGTCCTCATCAGAGACGGAAACGGCGACCATGACGGCGACGAGGCTGTCTTGTGGGGAGAGAGCGGCGAGAATCTCGGTCATTTCGGGTCCTTTCGGGACGGAATGCGGGCGGAAGCTGCCCTTGCTGTGGTTCAAAATATTGACGATTGCGACGGCGTTCAATAGGTGGATCAAGCTGGGCGCATGGGGCGCCCCTGAGAGGATTACCATGAGCACTTTGCGCGACGCAGCGATGAACTCCAAAGCTTGGCCTTTTGAGGAAGCGCGCCGGGTGCTCAAACGGTACGAAAAAGCCCCGCCCGAGAAGGGGTATGTTCTGTTCGAAACGGGCTACGGGCCGTCGGGTTTGCCGCATATCGGAACCTTTGGCGAGGTTGCGCGGACGTCGATGATCAAACGTGCGTTCGAACTGATTTCCGATATTCCAACGAAATTGCTGTGCTTTTCGGATGACATGGACGGCATGCGTAAGGTGCCCGAGAATGTGCCGCAGCAGGATCTTTTGACAGAGAATCTCCAGCGGCCCTTGACCAGCGTGCCTGACCCGTTCGGCGAATTTCCGAGCTTTGGCGATCATAATAACGCGATGTTGCGCCGCTTTTTGGACACGTTCGGGTTTGAATACGAGTTCGCGTCTGCGACCGAGTATTATAAAGCGGGCAAGTTCGATGCGATTTTGCTTCTGGCGCTTGAGCGCTACGACGCGATCATGAAAATTATGCTCAGGTCCCTGCGCGAGGAGCGCCGTGCGACCTATTCGTGCTTCTTGCCGATCCATCCCGAGACGGGCCGCGTGCTTTATGTCCCGATGAAATCGGTCGATCCGGTGGCGGGGACGATCACATTCGATGATGAGGATGGTCGCGAGTGGACCCTGCCTGTGACTGGCGGGAACGTGAAGTTGCAGTGGAAGCCTGATTTTGGGGCGCGCTGGGCGGCGCTTGACGTTGATTTTGAAATGTATGGCAAGGATCACGCCGCAAATACGCCGATCTACGGCGGGATTTGCAAAGTTCTTGGTGGTCGCGGGCCGGAGAACTTTACCTATGAGTTGTTCTTGGATGAGAACGGCGAGAAAATTTCGAAATCGAAGGGCAACGGCTTGTCGATTGACGAGTGGCTGACCTATGCGTCGACGGAATCTCTAAGCTATTTCATGTACTTGAAGCCTAAGACGGCGAAACGGATGCATTTCGATGTGATCCCGAAAGCCGTGGACGAATATCATCAGCAATTGCGCGCTTTTGAGACACAAACCGAGGCGCAGCAGTTGGATAACCCTGTCTGGCATATCCACGGCGGGGATGTTCCACAAAGCAAGATGGTTGTGCCGTTCTCGATGCTTCTCAATCTCGCTTCCGTTGCAGGCGCGACGGAGAAGGACGCGCTGTGGGGCTTCATCAAGCGCTACGCGCCAGATGCAACACCCGAGACGCATCCCGATCTGGACCAAGCGGCAGGCTTTGCCGTTCGCTACTTCAACGATTTCGTGGCACCGAGCCGCGTGTTCCGTGCCCCCACGGAAGGCGAGCGCGCGGCGCTGGCCGATTTGGTCACGGCGTTGAAAACCCCCGAGGCGGCATTGGCCGCGATTGCGAAGAAAAACGCGGATATGGGCAATGACGAGCCGCTGCCGGAAGCTGATTTCGGCTCTGACGAATTCTTGCAATCGGTTGTTTTCGCAGTCGGCAAAAACAACGGGTTCGAGAACCTGCGGACATGGTTCCAAGCGCTATACGAGACCCTTTTGGGCGCAAGCCAAGGGCCACGTTTCGGCGGGTTCATCGCGCTTTACGGGGTGAATGAAACGATCGACCTCATCGAGCGCGCCTTGGCGGGCGAATTCGCCCGCTAAAAGCCCACTAGCTGAGATGTCCGGCCCCGTCAGGCTTCTGCTTGGCGGGGCTTTTTCATGGGCGCTTGCACGGGAGGCAGCGCACGGTGCGGTTAAGGTCTCTTTAGTCATTGTTGATAGCTGTCATCACAACCGAGGCACAGGCTTTGGGGGTTTTGAGCCAGAACGACCGATTTCCGGACGCGCGCGGTTGCGTCGGCGGAATAGGGCGAAGGTGGCGGGTATTGGCGAAGGGGATCGTGGATGAATAAGGCGATTACGGATGGGCTGGTTTTCATGCCGTCCGCATTCAGTGCAGGGCTGGGCGTCTGGTCGAGCGAAAACGGAACGACGGGATCGGCTACGTATAATGGCGCGGGCAATGCGGCGATTGTGACGGGCGATCAGGATTTCGGATCGTGTCTTGAACTTGTGAAGCTCTCGAGCACAACCAAGCTGCGCTATATGGGGCAGACGCAGCTATATCCTGGCTGTTATCTCCAAATACGTGCGCGCGTTAAAGCGATGAGCGGGAATCTTCCGTCGGTGCGCATTGCCGGCTACGCGATGAGCGGCTCGACCCATGTATCGGGATTGGTGGAGATCGGCCCGTCGAAAGCTCTGACGGCATATGGCGATATTGTCGAGGTCACGGCGATTGTGGGGACGGGCGCCAAAGGTGGCGTGACTATGGCGTGGGGGACCGCGCCGGTTTATGGGCATTTCGGGCTCGACCTGACGGGGGCGAACGGCGGGATTGTTCGCATTGAGTTGATCGAGATTGAGGACGTCAGCAATATCTACCTGCGCGATATGCTGGATGTGGTGGATGTGAAAGACTACGGAGCCGTCGGGGACGGTGTTACCAATGACATTCCAGCATTTCTAGCGGCGGATGCAGCCGCGAATGGCCGGCAGATTTTTGTCCCCAAAGGGACGTATTACCTCAATAATTCGATCTCCATTTCAGCGCCCGTGAAGTTCGAGGGGACGCTTAAAATGGATCCGTCGAGCCGGTTGGCGCTGTTGTCGAATTATGATTTTCCGACCTATGCGGAGGCTTTCGGGAACGAAGAATTGGGCTTGCGCAAGGGGCTTCAGGCGTTGATGACCTATACAGATCATACGGTGTTTGATCTGTGCGGACGGCGGGTCGAAGTGACAGCGCCCTTGATGGTGTCTGACTATGCGCCCGGGTTGACGACGTGGTCGAACCGCCGCGTGTTGACAAATGGCCAATTGAACGCTGTTGATGGGCCGGCATGGGCGCCTGTGGTTGTGACATCGCAAGCGACCTATAATGTCAACTCGCCCTACGTTCTGACCAATGTGCCCAATATCGCGAATATTAAAGTTGGCTCCTTGATCACGGGCGCGGGGGTCGGGCGCGAGATTTACGTCAAGGCCGTCAATGTCGGCTCGTCGACGATCACGTTGTCAAATCGTCTCTACGGCGGATCGGCTACGCGCACCTTCACCTTTACGCGCAACCAATACATGCTTGATTTCTCGGGCATGGCGCAACTTGATCGGTTCTTTATCGATCAAGTGGAATTCTTGTGCAGCAAGATTTGTTCGGGTGTGTTGTTGGCGCCCGAAGGTGAGATGTTCCACATGCATGATTGCCTGATGTTGCGCCCCAAAGCGCGGGCGATTACGTCGCCGGGCAACGGGTGTCAGGATATGGTGATTGACCGTTGCGAATTCTTGTCGCCCGAGATGGAATTGCCGGTCTCGCAGCGTACCGCTATCGCGTTCAATTCCAACAAGAACGACCTGAAGATCCGTAACAACCGGTTCGTTAATTTCCATCATACGATGGTGATTGGCGGCGAGGGGAGCTTGATCGTTGGCAACCACTGGTTCCAGAGTGATTACGAACCCGACGGCATCCGCACGGGTGGGCTGATCTTCACACAGACCCATGTGAAATCCATTGTGACGGGCAATTATATCGACAATTGCACGATTGAATGGACGAATGAATACGAATCCGATCCCGATTTCGGTGTTCAATATTCGTTTGGCGGGCTGTCACTCACGGGGAATATCTTTACCGCCATCGATGTTGCCCCGTGGTTTAGCTGGCTTGTGGTGAAGCCTTACGGCAGCGGGCATTATCTCTACGGTCTGAATGTTTCGTGCAACGTGTTCCGCACAATTTCGGGAGCGATTGATCGCATCGAAAAAGTCGATACGACCTATGCCGCCCTCGATCATGCGTCAAACCGCAACGTGACCTTCGAGAGCAACACGTATCAGGGTATCACCAATCCGACGATCAATCCGGTGTTGATCCAGCACGATCAGTCGACGGCCCAAACGGTGTGGACGATTGATCCGACGCGCTATCTGCCGTTTGAAGGGCATGCGCGGAAGGTCGAGAGCCTCGTGTGTGAGGGGATGATGACCACTGCGACGGGCGGGCGCGTGACCGAGATGCCGTATGTGTTGACCTCGCAAGGGGCGAGCAAAGACAAAGTCACGGTGAACTGGTCGCAAGCCGTGAAGGGGCGGACCCATCTGAAAATCCGTATGGATAACCCCAATTAACCACTGGTTTGGGGGGCGAGGACTTCGGCGTTTTAATGGGTGAGTTGCGGCGGAAAGGGGCGGGGAACCGCCCCTTTTGGGCATGTCGCGGCGCAGCGAATCACGCAGCGTCACCTAATGCGACGCGAAGGCCACGAGCTGGCTCTACGACACTCTTCGCTGTTCCGGCCTGTTTTGCCTTACCGGTTGGGGAAGCGCTTCAGCTTACGGGGAGGTGCGCGAGCTGACCAATCGCGCCTTACAACTGGTTGATGCAGTATGGCGATTTTCTGCTCGCGGTAGAAAATTTACACATTTATCTTGGTGTAAGTTAAATAATTTACAAGAAAAACATTTTAATAAAAGGGCTTACATGGTGTCGGGCTTCCGGTTTACACTTCCTGTAGGATGGAGGGCGCTGATCGACGGATCGGCGCAGGGAATGGCGTGATCGCGCAGAGCTGATCAGGCTAAAAAAGGAGGACGCCAGATGGCCGATCAAACTCAGGCACCGACAGTTCGTAGCATTCCGGCGGGCTTTGACGGGGCGCATGCCAATGCCGCCAAATATCAAGCCATGTACGCTGAATTGATGTCCTCACCAGAGGCGTTTTGGGGGCGCGAGGGAAAGCGTCTCGATTGGATGACACCCTACACCAAGGTCAAGAACACGGATTTCACGCTTGGTCAGGTCTCGATCAAGTGGTTTGAAGATGGCGTGTTGAACGCTTCGGTGAATTGTGTCGATCGCCACCTTGAGAAACGCGGTGACCAGACAGCGATCATCTTCGAACCTGATGATCCGGCGACGCCTGCCCAGCACATCACCTATCGCCAGCTGTCCGACAAAGTGAACCGGATGGCAAATGTCCTGTTGTCGCAGGGCGTTATGCGCGGCGACCGTGTTGTGATCTACATGCCGATGATCCCGGAAGCAGCTTATGCGATGCTGGCTTGCACACGGATCGGCGCGGTGCATTCGATCGTCTTCGCGGGCTTCTCGCCCGATGCTTTGGCCAACCGGATCAACGATTCCGGCGCGAAGCTGGTGATCACCGCCGATACCGCCCCGCGCGGCGGACGTCGCACCGCCCTCAAATCCAATACAGATGCGGCCTTGCTGCATTGCTCGGACAAGGTGCGTTGCCTTGTGGTGAAGCACACGGGCGATCAGACAACATGGGTTGATGGCCGAGACGTCGATGTGCTGGCATTGATGGAGACGGTCTCGCCCGATTGCCCGCCGCGGCCGATGAACGCGGAAGATCCGCTGTTCATTCTTTACACGTCAGGCTCCACCGGTAAGCCAAAGGGCGTCGTGCACACCACAGGCGGCTATCTGGTTTATGCCGCTATGACCCATCAATACACGTTCGATTACCATGATGGCGACGTCTTTTGGTGCACCGCGGACGTCGGTTGGGTGACGGGGCATAGCTACATCGTTTACGGGCCGCTTGCGAATGGGGCGACGACATTGATGTTCGAGGGCGTCCCGACCTATCCGGACGCAGGGCGGTTTTGGGAAGTGTGCGCCAAGCACAAGGTCAACCAGTTCTACACCGCGCCGACAGCGATCCGTGCGTTGATGGGGCAAGGCACGGACTGGGTCGAGAAGCACGATCTGTCGTCCTTGCGGGTTCTGGGATCGGTGGGTGAGCCGATCAACCCCGAGGCGTGGGTTTGGTATGATACCCATGTCGGGAAGGGGAAATGCCCGATCGTCGATACGTTCTGGCAGACAGAAACGGGCGGCCATATGCTCACGCCGCTTCCCGGTGCGACGGCGACCAAACCAGGTTCCGCGACGCATCCGTTCTTCGGCGTGAAACCAGTCGTATTGGACCCTGCGACGGCAGAGATCCAATCCGAGACGCAGGCCGAAGGCGTGCTGTGTATCTCCGATAGCTGGCCTGGTCAGATGCGGACGCTTTGGGGGGATCACGAGCGCTTCGAGGAAGCTTATTTCAGCCAGTATAAGGGGTATTACTTCACCGGAGACGGGTGCCGTCGCGATGAGGATGGCTATTACTGGATCACGGGCCGCGTCGATGATGTGATCAACGTCTCGGGCCACCGGATGGGGACGGCCGAGGTCGAATCCGCACTTGTGGCACATGCCGCCGTCGCGGAAGCTGCGGTCGTTGGGTTCCCGCATGATATCAAGGGTCAAGGCATCTACGCCTATGTGACCTTGATGAACGATCAAGAGCCCTCCGAGGAGCTTCGCAAGGAGCTGGTCAAATGGGTTCGCTCGGAAATCGGGCCGATTGCGTCGCCGGATGTGATCCAATGGGCGCCCGGTTTGCCCAAGACCCGTTCGGGCAAGATCATGCGCCGCATTTTGCGTAAGATCGCCGAGAACGACTATGGCAGCTTGGGTGATATTTCGACCCTCGCGGACCCGTCCGTCGTGCAGGATCTGATCGACAATCGCGCGAATAAGGTCTGATCGGATGCGCGAGCTAGGGGCACACTCAAAGACGTCGGAAACGGTTTCCAAGCCGCTCGTGTTGATCCTCATGGGGCCTCCGGGGGCGGGAAAGGGGACTCAGGCGCGGATGCTGGAGGATCGCTTCGGGTTGATCCAGCTCTCGACAGGGGATCTGTTGCGCGGCGCGGTGGCTGCGGGCACCCCTGCGGGTTTGGCGGCCAGCTCCGTCATGCAGGCGGGGGGGCTGGTCTCTGACGAGATTGTCCTTGCCGTCTTGCAGGACCGTTTGGCGGAGCCGGATGTCGCGCATGGCGTGATCCTTGACGGCTTTCCGCGCACGCAAGGACAGGCCGCGGCGCTCGATGGTTTGCTAGCGCGCTCGGGGCTGTCGGTCACGGCGGCGATTTCACTGGAGGTCGAGGACGAGGCGATGATCGCACGCGTCGCGGGCCGCTATACCTGTGCCGCTTGCGGTGAAGGGTATCACGACGATTTCAAACATCCCGTCAAGGCAGGTGTTTGCGATAAATGCGGCGGCACAGCGTTCAAGCGCCGCGCCGACGACACAGCGGAAACTGCACGTGCAAGGTTGGAGGCCTACCACGCGCAGACGGCGCCATTGATTGCCCATTACGGGCGTCACGGCGTTTTGGAAACGGTAGATGCGATGGGAGATATCGCTTCGGTCGGGTCCGCACTCGGGGCGATTGTGCAACGCATATCGGCCTGATGAGGGGAGGGACGTGGCCCGAACGGGCCCGTCTGGAGTCACAAAAAAAACAGGGAGTTAAGCAATGGTCGATAAATCTTCGTCCAACGCCTATTGGAAAGCAAACATCTCGACGATCAAAATCTATCTGGTCATCTGGTTCATGTGTTCCTTCGGCTTCGGCATCCTTCTACGCCCGCTCATCTCGGGAATTAAAATCGGCGGCACGGATCTAGGTTTTTGGTTCGCGCAGCAAGGTGCTGTTCTCGTGTTCCTCGTGCTGATCTTCGCCTATGCGGCGCGGATGAATAAGCTCGATCGCGAACACGGCGTAGAAGAATAAGGAGAGCGGGACATGGATCAATTTACCCTTAACCTGCTGGTCGTGGGCGCGACATTCGCGCTCTATATCGGCATCGCGATCTGGGCACGTGCCGGTTCGACCGCAGAATTCTATGCGGCCGGCCAAGGCGTTCACCCGATCATGAACGGCATGGCGACCGGCGCGGACTGGATGTCGGCGGCGTCCTTCATCTCGATGGCGGGCATTATTGCCTTCGGCGGCTATGATACTTCGGCCTATCTGATGGGTTGGACGGGCGGCTATGTGCTTCTCGCAATGCTCCTCGCGCCCTATCTGCGCAAGTTCGGCAAGTTTACCGTTCCGGAATTCATCGGGGATCGCTTCTACTCGCCGACCGCGCGGATGGTGGCTGTTATCTGCCTCATCATCGCTTCGGTGACCTACGTGATCGGCCAGATGACGGGCGTGGGCGTGGCTTTCTCACGCTTCTTGGAAGTCTCGAAGGAAACCGGCCTCTATATCGGCGCGGCGATCGTGTTTGCCTATGCCGTGTTGGGCGGCATGAAGGGCATCACCTACACTCAAGTTGCGCAATATGTCGTGTTGATCATCGCCTACACCATTCCGGCGATTTTTATCTCGCTGCAACTCACCGGCAATCCTGTGCCGGCGCTGGGCCTGTTCTCGGATGCGAAATCCACGGGCGCGCCGATCTTGGAAACACTGAACGGAATGCTTTCGGATCTGGGCTTCACCTCCTACACCGAACAGCATGACACGACCCTCAACATGTTCTTGTTCACCGTGTCCTTGATGATCGGGACCGCGGGCCTGCCGCATGTTATCGTGCGTTTCTTCACCGTGCCGACCGTCGCCGATGCGCGCTCCTCGGCGGGCTGGGCGTTGGTGTTCATCGCGCTTCTCTACCTCACGGCGCCGGCTGTGGCTGCGATGGCTCGGATCAACCTGATCACGACCTTCTACCCCAACGGTACGCAATCCGAGGCGCTCTCGATGTCCGATATCCAGAGCAGCGAGTCGCTCGATTGGGTTCGTAACTGGGAGAAAACCGGACTTCTGGCCTTTGACGACAAGAATGGCGACGGGCTGATCAGCTACGTTGCGGATGCGGATGCGAACGAGCTGACCATCGACCGCGACATCATCACGCTGGCCAACCCTGAGATCGCAAACCTTCCGGGCTGGGTCATCGCGCTGGTCGCGGCGGGCGGTCTGGCGGCAGCTCTGTCCACGGCGGCGGGTCTGTTGATGGCGATCTCCTCGGCAATCTCGCACGATCTGATCAAGGGTCAACTGAACCCGTCGATCTCGGAAAAGAACGAAATGCTGGCGGCACGGATTGCGATGGGTGTTGCGATCGCGGTTGCGACCTATCTCGGCCTCAACCCTCCGGGCTTCGCGGCGCAAACCGTGGCACTTGCCTTCGGTCTCGCAGCGGCTTCGATCTTCCCTGCGTTGATGATGGGGATCTTCTCCAAGCGCATCAACAACAAGGGTGCGGTCGCAGGGATGCTCGCAGGTCTGATCTCGACGCTGCTTTATATCTTCTTGCACAAAGGCTGGTTCTTCATCGCGGATACCGCATCCTTCTCCGATGCGGAGCCGATGTTGCTCTCGATCAAATCGACCTCGTTCGGTGCGATCGGCGCGTTGATCAACTTCGTCGTGGCCTACTTCGTGTCCAATGCGACCGAGGAGCCGCCGCTTGAAGTGCAAGAGCTTGTCGAAGGCATCCGCGTCCCACGTGGCGCAGGCGCTGCGACTGGCCACTAAGCCGCACAGATGAGCATGTTTCGGGCGGCGTCATTGCCGCCCGAAATCACCTCTCAATGCGCGAATAACCTTAAAAGACGGGAGAACTTGATGGAAAAGACCAACCCAGCCGTTCTCGCCTTTTTGCAATCTGTCCATCCCTACGATACCCTGCCGCCTGACGAGCTGGCCCGCGTGGCCCGTTCTTTTTGCCGCATGGTGGTTCCCGCCGGTGAGGTGATTTATGCCTACGGGGATACGATGGCGGGACTCTATCTCGTGAAATCGGGGGGCGTTGAGATCACCGATGCGCACGGGGCGCTGGTGTCTTTGCTGGGGCCGCGCAATTCGTTTGGGGAGCGGGGTCTGCTGCGCGATGGCTTCGCCGCGACCCAAGCCCGCGCGAGCGAGGAGTGCGTCATCTTGCGGTTGCCTGCGCCGCAGTTTCGGGTGTTGATTGCGGCCTATCCCGCTTACGCGCGCTTTTTCAATCGCAAGCGCGGGGCCCGTCCGGCAACGGATATCGCGTTGCAACGGGTTGCTGATCTGATTGCGCGTGCGCCATTATCCTGCGGGCCCGACTTGCAGGTTTTTGACGCCGCGCGGATGATGCGCGATGCGGCCGTGTCCTCGCTCGGGGTTGTCGATGATGCGGGGCAGTTGCTTGGCCTCATCACGGTGCGCGATCTGACGACAAAAGTTTTGGCGGAGGGGCGCGACGCCGCAACGCCGGTGGGCGAGGTGATGACGCGCGATCCGGTGACGCTGCCTCCTTCGGCGCTGGGATCGGATATCTTGCATGTCATGCTCGAACATCGCATCGGTCATTTGCCGATCACCGATGAGGGGCGGTTGACGGGTATGATCACCCAAACCGATCTCACGCGGTTCCAAGCTGTTTCCTCAGCGGTTCTGATCCGCGATGTGGCGCAGGCCGAAACGGTGGCGCAAATGGCGGCCGTCACCGCACAGATTCCGCAACTTCTCGCGCAGCTCGTCGGCGGCAGCCACCGTCACGAGATTACAACGCGGCTGATTACCGATATCGCAGACGCCGTAACGCGCCGCCTGTTGCAAATGGCCGAGGCCCAGCTTGGGGCGGCGCCAGTGCCTTATCTCTGGCTTGCCTGCGGCTCGCAAGGGCGGCAGGAGCAAACTGGCATGTCCGATCAGGACAACTGCCTCGTCATTGATGACGCGGCGACAGATGGCGATATGTTGTATTTCAAGGCGTTGGCCAAGATCGTGTCGGACGGGCTGGATGCTTGCGGGTATTTTTACTGCCCCGGCGACATGATGGCGACGGCGGATCGTTGGTGTCAGCGGCAATCGGTTTGGCGCGGCTATTTTGACCGCTGGATTTCGAAACCCGACACAGAAGCCCAAATGTTGGCCTCGGTGATGTTTGATCTGCGGCCCATTGGTGGCACGGCGCGGCTCTATTCGGATCTGCAATCAGAGGTGCTCAAACGCGCCTCCGGCAATTCCATTTTCGTGGCACATATGGTGTCGAACGCGCTCAAACATACGCCCCCATTGGGCCTGCTGCGGGGCTTTGCAACCATCCGTTCGGGCGAGCATCGCAACCATATCGATATGAAAATGAACGGCCTTGTGCCGCTCGCGGATCTTGGCCGCATTTACGCCCTGCAAGGTCGTCTCCCGCAGGTGAACACGCGCGCGCGCCTCACCGCGGCGGAGGAGGGCGGGGTGATTTCTGTGTCGGGCGCGCGTGACCTGATCGAAGCCTATGATTTGATTGCAGAGACGCGGCTGGAGGCGCAGGCGCACCTTGTGCGTTCGGGCAGAAAACCCGATAACTATCTTGCGCCGTCGGATCTTTCAGATTTTGAGCGCTCGCATCTGCGGGACGCCTTCGTCGTTGTGCGCACCATGCAATCCGCGCTGTCGCAGGGAAAAGGGGTGCTTGGATGATCACGCCCGCCCTCCACCCTCGCCCTTATTTCAGGACTTTCCATGATTAACGACTTCATCTCGATGATCGCAGCCGCCGTGCTTGCGGTGATCTGTGTCTATATCGCCAACCATCTCAGCCGAAAGCTGCGCGGGACCGCTTTGCCAAAATGGGCGATGCCTGCGGCGGCGGGTGTGGCGATGTTGGGGTACACGGTCTATGCGGAATATCGCTGGTTCCCTGATCTTGCTGCGAAATTGCCCGCGCAAACGGTTATCGCGCAACAGGTCGAGAGCCGCATGATTTACCGGCCTTGGACATTCCTTGTGCCCCTGACAACGCGGTTTATCGCGCTGGACCGGATCGTGCCGGAAGGCGATTTCCGACGTGCGGATCTGTTGTTGATCGCGCGCTGGAAGGCCCCCTTGCAGGTTCCGGTAGTGTTCGACTGCGCGCAGTCAAAGAGGGCCGATCTAATCGAGGGCGCGCAACTGGAGGCGGGCGTTCTGACGGGGGCGCAGTGGATCACACTGCCCGCGCAAGATCCGGTGTTGCAAGCTGCATGTGAGGCATAGGAGGGGGACGATTGATGGGGCAAGAGCCGCGCGTGCCGCAGGTTTTGGTGGTCGAGGATGAGGACAACATCGCCATCGCGCTCGATTATCTAATGACGCGCGAGGGCTATCGTTTGGAACGCATCGCCACCGGCGCGGGGGCGGTCGCGAAGATTGCCCAGATGCGCCCCGATCTGGTGTTGCTGGATGTGATGTTGCCCGAAATATCTGGGTTTGAGATCTGCGAGGAGGTGCGGCGTGATCCGGCGCTCTCTGACGTCAAAATCTTGATGATGACGGCACGGGGCTCGGCGATGGAGCGTCGCAAGGGCCTTGCGCTGGGGGCAGACGGGTTCATCGCGAAGCCGTTTGAGTTAGGCGAGTTGCGGGCCGAGGCGCGGCGACTGATCGCGGGCGGCGGCGCGATAGAACATAACTCGCCGGCTGGGCGAGGGGGTGCTGGCGCATGATCGGAGGGCTGTCGATACGCTTGAAACTGCTGCTTATATTTGCGGTCTTGGGTGTCGGCGCGGTCATCGCAGTGAACCTTGCCTTGGTTTGGGGGGCGGCGCGCGCTGCGGCAGAGCAAGCCGTAGGCGACACCTATATGGTCGTTGGCATCGTGGCGAGTTTCGCAATCCTAGCTCTCACGGCCCTGATATGGACCGTGGTAGACAGCCATCTCGCGCGCCCCATAGACCGCCTCACCGGTGAGTTGCGTGCCCGGGCACAGGGCCAAGTCAAAACCCCGATGCCACTCGACGCGATGGCATATATGGGGGATCTTGCGCGGGCGGCGCAGGACGTGACGCAGCGGCTGACGCAAGCGCAAGGTGCCCTCACAGACTTTGTTGACCGCGAAACCCGCGCCATCGCATCGCAAAAGGATTGGCTGGAGGCGCTTCTGGATGATGTTCCGGCAGGTGTCTTGCTATGCTCCAATGATCATAAGCTTGTGTTCTACAACGGAAAAGCGGTTGATCTTCTGGGCGGGATGGATGCGCAAGGCCAAGGCCCGGCATTGGATCGCAGCGTGTTCGACTACCTGCATGAGCCGCCCGTCCGTCACGCATTTGAGCGCCTAATGAGCGCATATGACCGCGACGGGGCGTCAGACTTGTTGTGTAGCGCGAAGAACGGCGGCGCTATTTTGGGCGCGCGGATGCGGTTGCTCGGCCACGCGGGGCAGACCGGCCCGACCACGCTCCGTGTCGGACAGCCGGCCTTCGCGAGCGGCTATGTTTTGACCCTGCATGATGTCTCGCGCGATCTTGCGGCCCAGACAGCGCGCGATCAGTTGATTGACGAGATGTTCGAGCGAGTCCGCCGTCCGGCAGCGGCGATCCGGTCGCTGGTTGGGGTGCTGACAGAGGCGGACGGACCACAAGGAGAGGCGCGCGAAAAGATCCGTTCCGCCGCCCATAGCGAAGCGGGGCAGCTTTCTTCGGCAATTCACGAACTTTCGACGCGGCGCGAGGCGTTGCGGGACGCCACGGCCGCATTGGGCCTGTCGGTCCGTGCGTCGGATTTGCTGGACGCCGTGCGTGCGCAGATTTTCGGGCGAACAGACGCGCCTTCGACGTCCGCGTTGCCGGATTTGATGGTGGTCGCCGCCCCGCTCATCTTGCGCTGTGACGGGTTTTCTATGGTGTCATTCCTGAGCAGCCTTTTGCGGATGGTTCAAAAGGGCGATGAGACCGCGCCGAGACGCGGTTTTAGATTGGAGATCGTTGAGGAGGGAGCCGGTGCGATGATTTCCCTCGAATGGGATGGCCCGCCACTCCCGCTCAACGATCTGGAGCGTTGGCTTGATCTGGCCGTCATGCCGGCTGCGGGCGCCGGTCCAAGCGGGTTGCAGCAGGGGGGGCAAACCGGTCGCCAGATTTTGACGCAATTGGGGACAGATATTTGGCCGGAGCGCATCGGGGGGCAAGCCGTGGGCTTTAACGCGGGTGATCCGCAGGGCGAACGTGGGCGGATTTGCCTTCCCGTGCGATCCGCCCGCCGTGCGGTGCAACCCGTCGCCGCTTTGCCGCGTCGCGCGGCGTATGATTTCGACTTGCTCAATAAATCGCGCAACACTGATCTTCATGACACGTTGCTTGATGATCTGGTTTACGTCGTGTTCGATACCGAAACTACCGGCCTGCACAGCGAGCGCGGCGACGAGATTTGTCAGATTGCCGCTGTGCGCATCGTGAATGGCCGGCGTATCGGGGGCGAGGTGTTCGATACGCTGGTGAACCCGCAGCGGCCCATACCGTCGGCCTCGACCAAGGTGCACGGAATTACCGATGCGATGGTGTCAGATGCGCCGATGATCGCGCAAGTCGGGCCGCAGTTCCACGCATTCGCCCAAGACGCCGTGCTTGTCGCGCATAACGCGCCGTTTGATCTGGCGTTTTTGCGTCGCAGATCGCACGAGATGGGCGTGGAATTCGATCATCCGGTGCTCGATACGGTGCTGCTGTCCGCGGTGATTTACGGGCAATCAGAGGTTCATAGCCTCGACGCGCTTACGCATCGTTTGGGGATCACCATCCCGCAAGAGGTTCGCCATACGGCCTTGGGCGATACGGTTGCAACGGCGGAGGCGTTTTTGAAGCTGTTGCCGGCGCTCAAAGCGCGGGGCATTGCGACATTCGGGGATGTCGTCGCGGCGCAGCGACAGCATGGCCGGCTTTTGAAAGACATGAACAGCTAAAGCCCGCAATGATCGCTAAGAAAAGAGATCGAGCACCGCTTGCGGAGGCCTTCCGATCGCGGCTCGCGTTTTATGCAGTACCAAGGGCCGCTCGATCAATTTCGGATTTGCGACCAGCGCGGCGAGGATTACCGCATCGTCCGCATCCGGAGCAGGCGCGCCGTCTTCTTTGGCGCGCAGCAACGCCCGCGCCGAACCGAGGCGTTCGGCTGCGTCGCGCAAATCTTCAAGAGAGGGCGGATCTTGCAAGTATAGACGAATTTGAGGCGCATAACCCTCGATCAACGCGAGGGTCTCGCGTGATTTCGAACATCTCGGATTGTGCCAGATCACAGTTACAGCCAATCGGCGCGCCCCGTGCCGACGGCGTCTGCGACATTGGCGAACCCGTCGCGCGCAAGGCGCGCATCCAGCCCGCGCGCGATCTCGGAAACCAGCGAGAGGCCGCCGTAAACCAACGCGGAATAGAGCTGCACCGCCGAGGCGCCCGCCCGGATTTTCTCATAGGCTTGATCGGCTGTGCTGATCCCGCCGACACCGATCAATGGGATGCGGCGATCTGTCAGCTTCGAGAGCTGCGCCAGCACGCGGGTCGACTTCTCGAACAAAGGCGCGCCGGACAGCCCGCCCGCTTCGCCTTTATACGAGGAGGTCAGCCCGTCGCGCGAGAGCGTGGTGTTGGTCGCGATGATCCCGTCAATCTTGGACGACAGAGCGACCTCCGCGATCTCTTCGATTTCCTCAATCGACAAATCGGGCGCGATTTTCAGGAATACGGGGATCTTGCGATGCAGCCCGTCGCGCACATCCGTCACCCCTTTAAGCAGCGCGGTGAGGGCTTCTTTCCCTTGAAGGTCACGCAGCTTCTCGGTGTTGGGCGAGGAGACGTTCACGGTCGCGAAATTGATATGCGGTCCGGCATGGGCAAGAACGCGCGCGAAATCGGCGGCGCGGTCCTCGCTGTCTTTATTGGCCCCAAGGTTGAGGCCCACCGGAATATCGGCGGACAGGCCGCTTGGGCGGGCTTTGAGGCGCGCAGTGATGGCCTCCATGCCTTGATTGTTGAATCCGAAACGATTGATCACGGCGCGGTCTTGCGTCAGGCGGAACAGGCGCGGCTTTGCGTTGCCCTCTTGCGGGCGCGGCGTCGCGGCCCCGACCTCAAGAAACCCGAAGCCCGCGCGCATCAACGCGCTCACAGCGGTGGCATTTTTGTCCATGCCCGCCGCAAGTCCGACGGGGTTCGGCATCGCCAAGCCCGCGACATTGGTCGCAAGGCGCGAGGAGCTCACAATTCCGCTGAGCGGAACAAAACCTGCCGTCATCGCCTTGAGCGAGAGGGTGTGGGCGGTTTCTGGATCTAGACAATGGAGTGCTTTGAGCCCCGCGCGTTCGATCAGTTTCACGTCATGTCCTTCGGAAATTGGTGGCCGTCAGGGCCAAGCGGTAGGTCCGCGACCCACAGGCAATCGGCGCGGGTTAGCGCGCGATAGAGATGTGGGAACAACTGCCCACCGCGCGATGGCTCCCACACGAGTGCGTCTTTGAGTGTCTCTGCGTCAAGCGCCACGAGCACCAGATCGTCTTCGCCCGCAAAATGCTTCGCGGCGGTTTCAGCGGCCTGATCTTTGGTCGAGAAATGGATATACCCATCGGCCAAATCGATGGACGCGCCGAGGGTTTCGCCCTGCGCATCGAAGGTCGCCCATTCGGGGCGGCGGAAAATCTTATAAATTATCATTCCCGTCAAATGCCCTGTGCGCTAAAAATGGTCAATCCCGCTTATCGGGGAGGCGATAGATGAATCGCCGCGTACTATGACGTTACGTCACATAACTGTCATATCAGTGTCGTGCCGATTTGCGAGACGGATTGTGCAAACGGCTTTTGACAGGCCGCCTGAACTTGCGCCACAGTTTGACCATTCGGACAAGTTTAAGACCCGCGTCCACATCTATCTTTTCCAAACGGAGGATTCCTCATGAAAGCACGCCTTCTCGCAACCGCCGCCCTGATCGCGTTGAGCGCAGGCGCCGCGAAGGCCGATTTCGCGCTGACCGTCTTGCACACCAACGATTTTCACGCGCGATTTGAACCGATCAGCAAATATGACAACACATGCGATGCGGAGACGATCGCGGCGGGCGAATGCTTCGGTGGCACGGGGCGCCTCGTTTCGGCGGTGGCCGAGGCGCGCGCACGGGCCGAAAATTCGATCCTCGTTGACGGGGGCGATCAATTCCAAGGCACGCTTTTCTACACTTATTACAAAGGAAAAGTCGCAGCCGAGATGATGAATAAACTCGGTTATGACGGGATGACAGTCGGCAACCACGAGTTCGACGACGGTCCCGAAGTGCTCGCAGGCTTCATGGGTGCTGTCGAATTCCCGGTTCTGATGTCCAACGCGGATGTTTCGGCCGAGCCGGCGCTGGCAGGCAAGCTGATGAAATCGACCGTGATCGAGCGGGCGGGCGAGAAAATCGGGATGATCGGTTTGACCCCTGATGACACGCATGAGCTGTCTTCTCCGGGCAAAAACGTGACCTTCTCCGATCCGATTGAGGCCGTGCAAGGGGAGGTCGACAGGCTTACCAGTGAGGGTGTGAACAAGATCATCGTTCTGTCGCATTCGGGATATGACGTCGATCAGAAGATTGCGGCGCAAACGACGGGCGTGGATGTGATCGTGGGCGGCCATGATAACGCGCTGTTGTCGAATACGATCGAGGGCGCGAAGGGCCCTTACCCGACCATGGTGGGCGATACGGCAATCGTTCAGGCCTATGCCTACGGTAAGTTCTTGGGCGAGTTGAATGTCGTCTTCGATGACGAGGGCAAGATCAAGGAAGCTGCGGGCGAGCCGTTGTTGATGGATGGCGAAGTGCCTGAGGACAGCGAAACGGTTGCGCGCATCGCCGAGCTGGCCATCCCGCTCGACGAGATCCGCAACAAGGTCGTTGCGGAAACCGTGGAAGAAATCGATGGATCGCGCGATCTGTGCCGCTCGGCCGAATGCCCGATGGGGACGTTGATCGCGGATGCCATGCTGGACCGTGTGAAAGACCAAGGCATTCAGATCGCGATCCAAAACGGCGGCGGCGTGCGGTCTTCGATCGATGCGGGTCCGGTGACGATGGGCGAGGTTTTGACCGTGCTGCCATTCCAAAACACCCTCTCGACGTTTGAAGCCAAAGGCTCGACCATCATTGCGGCGCTGGAAAACGGCTTGAGCCAAGCAGAAGAAGGTGCGGGCCGCTTCCCGCAAGTTGCAGGGATCAAGTTCACGTGGGATATCAACCAGCCTGCGGGACAGCGCGTTAGCGAAGTTCTGGTTGAGGGGGCGGACGGGTTCGCGCCCATCGATGAAGCTGCAAGCTACGGCGTTGTTACCAATAACTACCTGCGCAATGGCGGGGACGGCTATGCGGTGTTTGATGCCGAGGGGACGAACGCCTATGATTTCGGCCCTGATCTGGCCGATGTTCTGGCCGAGTTCATGATCGCATCCGGCCCTTACCAGCCTTATGTGGATGGCCGCATAACCAAAAAATAACGCACACCAAGCTTTGATGTCCGTGGCGCGCAGGGGCTCTCTTGCGCGCCATTGGTTTATCCGGCGAGGGCGCGCGTGCGCGGATTTGAACGTCTGCCATCAAAACGCCGCCGCAAGTGCAATTTTTGCCGCGCGGTCTCTTGCACTCGCCCCGCGAGCGATTGTATAGACGGAGGGCAACGCGGGCGTTGTGTAATGGTAAGACCTCAGCCTTCCAAGCTGATGACGCGGGTTCGATTCCCGCCGCCCGCTCCAAAATCCCCCCATATCTTTATGCCTTTATCGCCTGAGACTCAGCATTTGCTGGGGCGTCTCTATGTCGATTCAAAAAACCCGCCCACCCTTCACGCCAATGAGGGACGCGCGAAGGGTGGACGGGGGCGCGGAAGGCAGTTGCGACACCTCTTCCGGTAATCCGTGTCGGGCAGCCGCCCGCCTATTTCGTTAGAATCAACTTGCCCGCGCGGGTGATGCGTAGCGTGTAGATCTTCCCGTCGAGATGGATCAGCGCCTGCGCGCCGCCTTGGGTAAGGGATTGCGCGTCATGCACCGGTAGGTCGGTCATCGGCAGGGCATGACGCGCGCGATCTTCAACGCGGGGCGCCTCATCTGCTGCCGGATCTCTGGCCGGATGCATTTCGGCGCGGTGGATGCCGCCACGTGCCGCATCAATCTTTGCGCTCAACGTCCGGGTCATGGCGGCGCCGACGGCGGGGCTCAGGCTCAATGTATCGGGGAAGGGCGTGCGTGCGTTCATGACATGGCCTCTATACGGTCAAGAAATTGGGAGAGTCCGCCTGCGGAAAAAACGGAGGCGAGGCACGTCAGCGCGCATCCCAGATGGCAGGCGTTTGCGCGGAAACGTTGACGGTTGAGCGCGGTCATCAAGGGCATATCGTTCTCCGTTCTTGCGGCGTGGCGCCGAGGGTGTGGTGTATGTTTATATTTCTGACTTATTTAGTCGGGATTGTAAATCTGATTCTTTTACACAGGCAATTGCGCGGGGCCGATGGCGCTCGCGGACATGAAAAAGCCCCGCCTGATAACCAGACGGGGAGGCTGAAGGGGCGGATCAATGACGGGAGTCAGTGATGGGCTGTCAGAACCATTGCCCAGGCTCCATCAGTCCCAAATCCATCAACTGCTGCGAGTGCCATTCGAATGGCACCGAGTGGTACCATTTGAATGTGGTGATATCGAAGGTCGATCCCGGATTGAACTTGAGCGCCTTTGCGACGCGGAAAGAGGCGACCACGGCGGTCAGATTGTGGTGCCAAGGGCAGGCGTAGGTGTTGTATTCCTCGACGTTGAACAAGTTGCCATTTTGCAATTCCAACCCTTTGGCCGCGCGAAAAAGCGCAACACGATCGATCTTGCGGCGTTCTTTGGGCACGAATTCTTCGAACCGCCACCGCAAGCCACCGTGGAAATCAAGCTGGCGGTCCTTGATGGACCCGTCGGCGTCTTTGCGGGCGAGGGCGTAATAGCCGGATTTGTCGATCATCGCGTTTTGCAAGTCGACGGCGTTAGGGGCGGTGTCGAGATCGGCGGCATAGAGATCGACCGCATAGGCGAGCATCGCGCTGCGGCGTTCCTCGGTATGGAAGGCCAGCAGCTCTGCCACGGTCCGCGTTTCACAAAATGGAAAGAACAGATATTCCGCATTATAGCAGTAATAAATCCATGTGCCTGGCGGGACCTCGGAGATCAGCCTGTTCACGGCGCTCGTCACGGCATTGGGCTTGAACAGATCGTATCGAACGCGGTGAATTTTGCTGCTCATCTCGTCGGGCAGCGACAGCGCCGCCGGTGCGAAGACGATCACCGGTTTGAAGCCCGCCTTCAGATGGTATTGGATTGTGCTCTCCACCTCTATGAGATCCTCGACAAAAATCATCGCAACCGGCCCCTTGAATGCGCCGGGCTCGGCGTTTGCGATAAAGTCGTCGAGGGAGGTGTAATCCATATCAAGATACTCTGAACTGGTCGGTTGGGGGCGCTTAAACAAGCTCGAACGCGCCGCGCGAGTGGTTTGCGCGCCCATGTCGGCAGGCTGGGCCAAGATTGATCAAGGGCAGGGTGATTGCAAGCCCAACCGACCTGCGGCGGCGCCAAGGCGCGGCTTGCTTGCGGAAAGGGGGCGGTTTGCGCTATGGCAGACGCGATCAGGAGACCGCGCAATGAGCCCCAAAACCACGCCATCCCCCATGCCCGCTCACGAGTTGGCCCCTCAAAGCGACGCTGTGGCCAGCGAGGCACCGGCGACCGTGCCCGCCAAAAAGCTGCATATCAAAACCTTCGGTTGTCAGATGAATGTGTATGACAGCGAACGCATGGCTGAGGCGATGGGCACAGAAGGCTACGTCCTAACCGATGATGCGGCGGATGCGGATATGGTGTTGCTCAACACCTGTCATATCCGCGAGAAGGCCGCCGAGAAGGTTTATTCCGATCTTGGCCGGTTGCGCGTTCTCAAAGAAGCAAAGCCGAGTTTGACGATCGGGGTCGCGGGCTGCGTGGCGCAGGCCGAGGGCGCGGAAATCCGTCGGCGGATGCCGTCGGTTGATTTGGTTGTTGGCTCGCAAAATTATCACCGTTTGCCGGCGATGGTGCGGGCAGTTGCGCGCGGTGAGCGACCCGTTGATACCGAATTTCCCGTTGAGGATAAGTTCGAGCATCTGCCCGAGCGCCCGATGGCGGCGCGCCCTGCGGCGTTTTTGACGGTGCAGGAAGGCTGCGACAAGTTTTGCGCGTTTTGCGTTGTGCCCTATACGCGCGGCGCGGAAGTGTCGCGTCCGGCGGGGCGCATCTTGTCCGAAGCGCGCAAGCTTGTAGAGCGTGGCGTGCGCGAAGTCACGTTGCTGGGGCAAAACGTCAACGGTTATCACGGCGCCGATCCATCCGGCACGGCGCATTGGAGCCTCGCGCAGCTCGTGCGGGCGCTGGCCGAAATCGACGGTTTGGCCCGTATTCGCTACACGACATCGCACCCGAACGACATGACGGAGGATCTGATCGCGGCGCATGGCGAGGAGCCCAAATTGATGCCGTATCTGCATCTGCCCGTGCAATCAGGATCGGACCGGATCTTGAAGCTGATGAACCGCAAGCATACCGCCGAAAGCTACCTTCACCTGATCGAGCGTATCCGCGCCGCGCGGCCCGATATCATGCTGTCGGGCGATTTCATTGTCGGGTTCCCGGGCGAGACGGATGAAGATTTCGAGGCGACGCTCAACCTTGTGCGGCAAGTGAATTACGGATCTGCCTATACATTCAAATATTCCGCCCGTCCGGGCACGCCCGCGGCGGACCGCCCGTTGATCGCGGATCACATCGTTGAGGCGCGCTTGCAGGCGCTCAAGGATCTCACGAATGCCCAGCAAGACGCCGGATTGGCGTCGATGGTCGGGCGAGAGCTTTCCGTGCTGATCGAGAAACGGGGCCGCAATGAGGGGCAGTGGGTGGGGAAATCCGATTACCTCCATGCGGTGCATGTGCGCGAAACGGATGATCGGCCGCTCGGTGCGGGTGTTTTGGCGCGTGTGCGGGTAACGCAAGCGCAAGCGAACTCCCTCACGGCTGAACTGGTTTAAACAGTTTCGCGTGCCGCGTGCATATCGGCCGGCCGCGGAGCCGCCTGCGAAATTGCGAATGCCTTGATCGTTGCTAGAATAACCGCTTTCGTCCCTTAAGGTAGTGTTTGTCCCGTTTATCGCTACAATATATGGGCGAAACAGCTTCCCATACGGCGGTTTTTAGGTAGAATGCTGGCAATTATGTGAACACGGTTGTGCTGCCTTCGATCAAGGCGAGCAGATAATGGTTATCAGGAGGCGAAAGCGGTGGATTATAAATTCTCCAAAGCTCTGAAATCGGTTGGTGGTCTTGTTTCGGTTGCGGCGTTCGCACTTGGAACGATGGCGGCTCCGGTTCTGGCGCAGGATTCGGTGCAGGAAAAATATGTTCCCACGATCTGGATCGATCCGGACGGGTGCGAGCATTGGGTCATGGATGACGGCGTCGAGGGGTATATGGATGCCCGCCAAACGCGCGACGGTCGCCCTGTGTGCCACCGTGATGTCTGCGGTGTCATCCCGACCGATCAGCTTTTCGCGACGGATAAATCCGCGATCACCGGATCCGGCCGCAAGTATTTGGAAAACTTTTTCCGCACCGCGCAGGCACGGTCCTTCATCATCACGGGCCACACAGACAGCCGCGCCTCGGATGAATATAACATGAGCCTGTCCAAGCGCCGCGCCACCACGGTGGCTGGTGTTGCGGAGGGCGTCGGGGCGTCTGTTCTCGCGGTAAACTGGTACGGCGAGCGGATGCCGCGCGCAACCAATGCGACCACAAAAGGCATGGCAGAAAATCGCCGCGTCGAAATCATCTGTGTAAAGTAAGGATAGAGACATGAACTTGCTCAAACCTCTCGTCCTGATCGGGCTCGCGGCGATCGTGTCGGGCTGCGCGAAGGGAGATGATAAATCCTATGACGCTGGCGTTGACAAAAAACACCTCAGCCAGCTGAAAGCGGGCATCTGGGTTGATCCGGAGGGCTGCGACCACTGGATCATTGACGACGGTGTCGAGGGCTACCTGACCCAGCGCGTAGATGATTACGGCAAGCCGATCTGTTCAGGTGCGGCGCCTGCGAACACCACCGTTGGTCCGTTCAAGCGGGGCTCCGATTTCTTCGATCCGCGTCCGGAACTGGTGACCGGCTAAGGATTTAGCGGGCGAAAGGGGGGCGACTTTGTCTGCCCGACCTCCCCGTGTGTTCGATGCAATAGATTTGAAAAGGCCGTGCGACTCTCGCGCGGCCTTTTGCTTTGGATCTCTGTAGGTCAGATAGCACGGCGGATCTGCGCAAAACGCGGGCAGTTTGTGAAGTCTTCATGAAATTTGAGGGGGGGTTAACCTAGGGCTTGCGGGTTTCGTCGGTCGGGTGCACCATACCTGTACACACTTAGTGCAAAGGAGTCGTTATTGGGCCTCAGCGCGATCACCCCCCCGCCCACCTCTCAAGATGCGCATGAAACGCTTCTCGAGTTTCCGGATAATCGGCTTTTGATCGAGCTTTGCGGGGAGTTTGACCGCAATTTAGCACAGATCGAGCATAAGCTCTCTGTTCATATCCTGCGACGTGGAAATCAAATCGCGGTGGTCGGATCGCCAGAGGTGCAAAAACAAGCGGCTGCTGTGTTGCAAGCGCTCTATGCGCGGCTTGAGACAGGCAAAGAGGTCGATGCCGCAGAGATTGAAGCCGCGATCCGCATGCATGATTTTGGCACAGATGCGGTGCGGATAGACGATCAGTTGGAAATGTTCGCCGCCGGTCACTTCGAGATCCGTACGCGCAAGAAACAGGTCGAGCCACGCACTGACGCGCAAAAAGCCTATGTGCGCAACCTGTTCCAAAACGAGATGGCCTTCGGCATCGGCCCTGCGGGGACCGGTAAAACCTACATCGCGGTTGCCGTGGGCGTCACGATGTTGATCGGCGGTCATGTCGAGAAGATTATCCTGTCGCGCCCTGCGGTTGAGGCGGGCGAACGGCTCGGGTTCTTGCCGGGCGATATGAAGGATAAGGTCGATCCTTACATGCAGCCGCTGTACGACGCGCTGAACGATTTTCTGCCGCAAAAACAACTCGCGAAGTTGATGGAGGATAAGCGCATCGAAATCGCGCCGCTGGCCTTCATGCGCGGGCGCACCTTGTCAAACGCGTTTGTTGTGTTGGACGAGGCACAAAACGCGACGACGATGCAGATGAAGATGTTTCTGACGCGTCTGGGTCAGGGCTCGCGGATGGTGATCACGGGCGATCGCTCGCAGGTCGATTTGCCGCGCGGCACGACATCGGGCCTGCGGGATGCGGAACGGATTTTGGAAGGGGTGAAGGGCGTCTCGTTCAATTACTTCTCGTCCAAAGACGTGGTCCGTCACCCGCTGGTTGCGCGCGTGATCGAGGCGTATGAGCGCGACGAAGCGCAAAGCTAAACTGGAGCGGATCGCTCCCCTCCCGCGCCGTGGTTTCGACCGCGGCGCGGGGTTCTATGCGCCCGTGACGGGATTGTCTTGCGAGCTCGCCCGCTTGCCCCTATGAGCAGACTAATGGAACAGCTTGTCGATATCGTCTTTGAGGACTCCCGCTGGGAAAGCTTCAATTTGCAACCGCTCGCGGATCGCGCCGCCCGCGCGACGTTTATCGCGCTCGGCTTCGGGCAAGAGGGCGACGCGTTCGCAGGGCATGAAGTGTCCTGCCTTGCCTGTGACGACGCGCGAATTGCGATCCTCAACGAGGATTTTCGCGGAAAACCCACGCCAACAAATGTTTTGAGCTGGCCCGCCGATGAGCTCGCGGCCGAGGTCGAGGGCGACATGCCTGACGCGCCAGATCTTGATGGCCCGTTTTCAGACGGGCTGGGCGATATCGCTATCGCATGGGAAACCTGCGAGCGCGAAGCCGCCGAACAGGGCAAATCGATGGCAGATCACGTGACGCATCTCATCGTCCATGCCATACTTCATTTACTTGGATATGATCATATTCGCGACGGCGATGCGACATTGATGGAAAATACCGAGGTCCGCATCCTTGCAACTTTGGGGCTTGCGAACCCATATGACTAAGACCCTCGGTCAGAGGGGGCCCGTTTGGGGCGAAGGTTTGCCCGTGTTGGGCTAATTTGAGAAGGTTTGATGGGACAGAGCGCAGAACGGTCGAGTGAGACTTTGGACGAGGGCGAGAGTACGCCTAGTCACTTATCCGCGAATAAAATGGCGGCAGATAAATCCGCGATGGAGGCCTTGGAGCCCAATCAATGGGCCGATGGTGAGGAGGGGGGGGATGCGTCCGCTGACGCCTCGAGCCGAGGCTTCTTTGGGCGAATTTTCGGGAGCAAATCCTCGGAAGAGGACACCCGCCCGCTCGAGGCTCCTGCGCCTCAAATCCTTCCGGGCATTGGGAATTTGCGTCGGATGCGTGTCGATGACGTGGCCTTGCCGAAGGTTGAGATCATCGCCGTGCCAGTCACGATCACGCGCGACGAATTGGTCGAGATTTTCCGCGAACACGGCTATTCCCGCCTACCGGTATTCAAGGACACGCTCGATACGCCGCTCGGATTGGTGCATCTCAAGGATCTCGCGCTTGAACACGGGTTCGGTGCGAGCTCGGGCCGGTTCTCTGTGCGCAAAATGATGCGCCCCTTGCTATACGTGCCGCCGTCGATGTCGATCGGGGTGTTGTTGCAAAAAATGCAAAGCCAGCGCACGCATATGGCGTTGGTGATTGATGAATATGGCGGCGTGGACGGCCTTGTCACCTTGGAGGATCTGGTCGAACAGGTCATTGGCGAGATTGAGGACGAGCATGACGAGGTCGAGGGCGATCTTTGGAAGGTCGAAAAGCCCGGTCAATACATCGTTCAAGCGCGTGCGCCACTTGACGAATTCGAAACCGAAATCGGCGCGAAGCTGAGTGAGGCGGATGAGGAAATCGATACGCTCGGCGGGCTTGTCTTCATGCTGCTGGGGCGGATTCCTGTGCGCGGTGAGGTCATTCCGATGGAAAACGGGGTGGAATTTGAGGTGGTCGACGCCGATCCTCGTCGTATCAAGCGGCTTCGGGTGCGTCTGCCTGCGGGATTGATCCCTCAGTGACGGAATTGGCCACCGGAGGTCGGGCGAAACTCTCGTCTGCGCTGCGGGGGCGGGAATGGCCATAGTTTAAGTGAGACCTGGATGACGCGGAACCGACTGTCCTTCCGGCGCAATACGGCTGCGCGTAGCTCGGGGTGGTTCCCGCTGTCATGGCGGCGGGCGCTGGGCGCGGCCCTGCTGGGTGCGATTATCGCAACCGGTCAAGCACCGTTGCAGTTTTGGGCGGTAACGCTGATTGCTCTGGTCGTGGCCTTGCGGGTAATGGCGCGCCAGCCGCGCCGCGTCGCAGTTTGGACGGGGTTCATGCTGGGGGCGGGCTATGGCGTCACGGCGATGTGCTGGATCGTCGAGCCATTCTTCGTGGAGCCAGAAATTTACGGCTGGCTCTCCCCTCTCGCAATCATCGGTATCGGCGCGGGCATGGGTGCTTTTTGGGCGTTCGGTGTCGGTGTGGGGCATATGTTGGGCGGCGCGCGCCCACTTAACCGCGCGGCTGGCATGGCGCTAGGGCTGCTCGCGGCGGAGTTCGGGCGTAGCTATCTGTTCACAGGGCTGCCTTGGGCGTTGATTGGGCATAGTTTTGTCGGGACGCCCGTCGCGCAACTCGCCGCCGTCATTGGTCCCCTGGGATTGAGCGCGGCGATGCTTTGCCTGTGCGTTTTGGGGGCGGTTCCGTCTGGCCGCTCGCGCAGTGTTGCCGCGCTGATCGGGGCGGCGGTGTTTGCGGGAGCATGGGCGTGGGGCGCGGGGCGCCTGGCCGCGCCGGTAGAGGCGGGCGTCGAGCCCCCCGCGACGGTGCGGTTGGTGCAACCCAATGCGCCGCAAGCTCTGAAATGGCGCGACGGGTTCGCGCGTATGTTTTTCGATCGCCATCTCTCGCTTTCCGCCGCGCCATTTGACGGCGCGCGCGGCGCGCGCGAACTGACACCGCCCATGACGGATATGCCCATTTTGGCGCAAGGCAAGCGGCCGGACTTGGTGATTTGGCCCGAAACGGCTGTGCCATTTTGGCTCGACGAGACGGGAACGGGGCTAGATCTCATCGCGCAGGCGACGGGCACGATGACCGCCTTGGGCATTCAACGCGCGCAGGGCGTCACATTCTTCAATTCGATGGCGGTTGTGACGGCGCAGGGGCAACTTGTTGATGTTTATGATAAATTCCATCTCGTGCCCTTTGGCGAATATGTCCCCTACGGTGATGCACTGGCGCGCTTCGGGATTACGGCTTTTGCTGCGCAGCAAGGCAATGGGTATTCGGCGGGCGAGGGGGCAAAGGTTCTGGATCTCGGCGCTGCGGGGGCGCGTGCATTGGGCAAGGTGCAACCTTTGATCTGCTATGAGGCCGTTTTCCCGCAAGATCTTCGCGCTGCGCCCGAACGCCCCGATTGGCTGATGCAGATCACGAATGATGCGTGGTTCGGGCAGCTTGTCGGCCCGCAACAGCACCTTGCGCAAGCGAGGCTGCGTGCGATCGAGCAAGGCTTGCCGATGCTGCGGGTTGCCAACACGGGCATCTCTGCGGTGATTGATGCGAAGGGCGAGGTTTTGGCGCAGCTTGGGATGGATCGTGCCGGACTGATCGACGCCGATCTGCCCGCCGCTTTGCCTCCCACGCCATATGCCAAGCGGGGCGACCTTCCGGTCTTCCTCGCGCTTCTCCTTGGCATGGCGGTGGTTTTCTTGCGGCGCCAGCGCGTGTAAGCCGCAATCAGGCGCCGCAACCGCAGCAATCTGCCTGATATAAATCCATTGTAACAAATGCTTGGCATTCGATCGAGATTTACCCATGTCAAAGTCATTGACCCTTCTGGGGATGCGCCCTAACTAAGTCCCTCAACCGTCACAACGGCTTCCTGACGTGACGGGGATCTCATACTGGAGCACTCTCAATGACACGCGATCACTACATCTTCACCTCTGAATCCGTTTCGGAGGGGCACCCCGATAAGGTCTGTGACCGGATTTCGGATTCTATTCTGGACGCCTTCCTCTCCGAGGAACCCAATGCGCGCGTGGCCTGCGAGACATTCGCCACCACCAACCAAGTTGTCGTCGGCGGCGAGGTCGGTTTGTCCGACAAGGCGCGGCTTGCGGAATTCATGGGCCGGATCGATGGCATCGTGCGCGATTGCGTGCGCGACATCGGGTACGAGCAAGACAAATTCCACTGGGCGACGTTGAACTTCGCAAATTACCTGCATCCACAATCGGCGCATATCTCGCAAGGCGTTGATAAGGACGGTGCCGGTGATCAAGGCATCATGTTCGGCTATGCGACGGATGAAACCGAGGCCTTGATGCCTGCGCCGATCCAGTATTCCCATGCAATTTTGCGTCGACTGGCGGAGGTCCGCAAATCAGGCGCGGAGCCGACCTTGGGGCCGGATGCCAAATCGCAGCTTTCCGTGCGGTACGAGAATGGCGTTCCGGTGGGCGTGACATCGATCGTGCTGTCCACCCAGCATGCGCATGAGAGCCAGACCTCGGACGATATCCGCAACATCGTTGAGCCTTATATCCGCGAAGTTCTGCCTGAGGGCTGGATTTCACAAGATACGGAATGGTGGGTCAATCCGACCGGCACCTTCGTGATCGGCGGGCCGGACGGTGATGCAGGGCTGACGGGACGCAAGATCATCGTGGATACCTACGGTGGCGCGGCGCCGCATGGTGGCGGCGCGTTTTCGGGCAAAGATCCAACCAAGGTTGACCGCTCAGCTGCCTATGCGGCGCGCTATCTGGCGAAAAATGTGGTGGCTGCCGGCATGGCCAAGCGCTGTGTCATTCAGGTGTCCTACGCGATTGGCGTCGCAAAGCCGTTGTCGATCTATGTCGATACGTTCGGCACGGGGACGGTTCCGGATCAAGAGATTGAGCGGGTCGTGGCGCAATGTATGGATTTGACGCCCAGGGGCATCCGCACCCACCTCGATCTGTGCAAGCCGATTTATGCGCGCACGGCCGCCTACGGTCATTTCGGCCGCGCACCAGAGGCGGACGGCGGCTTCTCGTGGGAGAAAACCGACCTCGTCGAGACGCTCAAAAAAGCGTTCTGACGCAAGGCTCCTGATTTGGAGAGGGGCGCGGGTTGCGCCCCTTTTCGCATTGTTCCCGATACGACTCACGCGAGGAGCCATCATGGCGCATACCGATACCTCCGGCCTGACGCAGCTCGGCGCTCAAACGGCCGCACCGCAATCCCCTGAGGAGGCCGTGCTCGAGCGCGTGCCCGCTTCGCACAAAGGGGCGGATTACATGGTGCGCTTTACCGCCCCTGAATTCACATCGCTCTGCCCGATGACGGGCCAGCCTGACTTCGCCCATATCGTGATTGATTACGTTCCTGATCAGTGGCTTGTGGAGAGCAAATCGCTCAAGTTGTTTTTGACGTCCTTCCGCAATCACGGCGCGTTCCACGAGACATGTTCGGTCGAGATCGCGAAACGGATCGTCGATCTGCTGGATCCAAAATGGCTGCGCATCGGTGCTTACTGGTATCCGCGGGGCGGGATTCCTATCGATGTCTTTTGGCAGACGGGGCCGCAACCCGCGCATGTATGGGTGCCAGATCAGGGTGTGCCGACCTATCGCGGACGGGGCTGACGGGGGCTTTGCGCGCGGCGCGGGGAAGGCGCGAAGGCGTCTGCCCACTTGACGTGGCGCGCTTTGCACCCTAGTGCCGCGCCCATGAGCGATAAAGATCACACCCCCGCCGCGCCAACTTCCTCTGACGCCGCCCCGCATCCCATGCGGCGCAATTTTTATGGTCGCCTGAAGGGCAAGACCATGCGCGCGAGCCAGAAAGAATATCTCTCCGAGGATCTCGGGCCGCTGACGCCGACAGGCATCAGCCTTGAGGATAACCCCAGCCGCGAGCAGATTGATCTGCGGGCGCATTTCGGCAATGACAATCCGGTTTGGCTGGAAGTGGGTTTCGGCGGCGGCGAGCATTTGGTGCATATGGCGGCCAAATATCGCGACATAAACATTTTGGGCTGCGAGCCTTATATGAACGGCGTCGCGATGTTGCTTGGCAAAATCCGCCGCGCGGGTGTGACCAACCTTGCGGTCTATCCCGGCGATGCGCGGGATTTGATGGAAGTGATTGAGGGCGGCTTTTTCGCAAAAGCGTTTTTGAACTACCCCGATCCCTGGCCGAAAAAACGCCACCACCGCCGCCGTTTCGTGACGCAAGAGCATCTCCAGCCGCTTTTCAACGTGATGAAATCTGGCGCGGAGTTCCGGATTGCGACGGATATCGCCGATTACGTGCGGCAGGCGGTGCAAGAAGTACCCAAGGCGGGCTTCAAAGCGCAGTTTAACGTGCCTGCGGAGTTCGACTTTGAAGATGCGCAAGAGGTTTCGGGCGATTGGGATCACGCGCCCGAGGACTGGATTTCGACGCGCTATGAGCAAAAGGCCCTGCGGGAGGGCCGCAAGCCCCATTACCTGACCTATCTACGCCCCTGAAGGGTCGTTTTTCGGGCCAAGTGTTGGGATAAAGCGATTATGATGCGGGCGGGGTAATTGTCGCCCGCTTTTTCATGCGCTAACACGGGGGCCAACTTATTGAGGGAGGCTCCTTATGTCTGGCCACGGCGAACCGATTCCGATGATGTCCCGCAAGGGGGGCGCTTTGACGGGCGTCGCGCAGGTGCCGGGCGATAAATCGATCTCGCATCGGGCGTTGATTCTGGGGGCGCTCTCGGTTGGCGAAACCAAGATCACGGGGCTTCTCGAGGGGCAGGACGTTCTTGATACCGCGAAAGCGATGCGTGCGTTTGGCGCCACGGTAACGCGTGAGGGCGAGGGCGCGTGGACCGTGCAAGGTGTCGGTGTCGGCGGGTTCAAAGAGCCAGAGGATGTCATCGATTGCGGTAATTCCGGCACGGGCGTGCGGCTGATCATGGGATGTATGGCGACTTCGCCCATCACCGCGACCTTCACCGGCGATGCGTCGCTGCGTAAGCGCCCGATGGGCCGTGTCACAGACCCGATTGCCTTGTTTGGCGCGAAATCGGTCGGGCGCGAGGGGGGGCGTTTGCCGATGACGGTGATTGGGGCGGCCAATCCGTTGCCGGTGCGCTACACCACGCCGATGGCCTCCGCGCAGGTGAAATCGGCGGCCCTTCTGGCGGGGCTGAACGCGCCCGGCCAGACGGTGGTGATCGAGAAAGAGGCGACTCGCGATCACACCGAGCGGATGCTGCGCGGCTTTGGTGCCGAGATCTCGACGCAAAAAACCGATGAGGGATATGTCATTACCCTCACCGGTCAACCCGAACTGAAAGGGCAAACGGTATCCGTGCCACGTGACCCGAGTTCGGCGGCGTTCCCTGTCTGCGCGGCGCTGATCGTTCCGGGGTCGGATATTCTTGTGCCGGGCGTTTCGCAAAACCCCACGCGCAACGGTCTGTTTACGACGCTTGTGGAAATGGGCGCCGATATCACGTTTGAGAATCCGCGCGAGGAAGGCGGGGAGCCGGTTGCCGATTTGCGGGTGCGCTACTCGAACCTTCATGGGATCGAAGTGCCTCCTGCGCGCGCGGCGTCAATGATTGACGAGTATCCGGTTCTCTCGGTGCTGGCCGCGAATGCCACGGGCACCACGGTGATGAAGGGTGTGCACGAGCTGCGCGTTAAGGAATCCGACCGGATCGATGCCATGGCGCGTGGGCTTGAGGCTTGCGGCGTGTCGATCGAGGAAGATAGCGACACGTTTATCGTTCACGGCCTCGGCGCAGGGAATGTTCCGGGGGGTGCTACGTGCAAAACGCATATCGATCACCGCATCGCCATGTCCTTCCTTATTTTGGGTCTCATCTCGAAACAGCCTATCTCGGTGGATGACGGCTCGCCGATTGCGACATCTTTCCCGATTTTCGAGGATCTGATGACGGGTCTGGGCGCGCAGATTGAGCGCACAGCGTGACCTGATCGGCGGCTTACGGGCCGCCGGTTGACGATATTTTGCCCGACCGCCTTGCGGTCAGATAGAACGCGACCGCGAGGCGGTCCCCATGACCTGTGCGCGTCCGGATGGAGCTTTGCCATGATTTTCACAGTTGCAATCGATGGGCCCGCGGCGGCCGGCAAGGGCACAATTTCGCGCGCGGTCGCGGCCCGTTTCGGTTTTCGGCATCTGGATACAGGGCTGCTCTATCGCGCGGTTGGGGCGAAGGGGGGCGATCCGATTGCAGCGGCGCAAAATCTCACCGCCGCGGATTTGAGCCGCGATGATCTGCGCAGCATGGAAGCGGGGCAGGCGGCTTCAAAGGTTGCAGCCATCTCGGAGGTGCGCGCCGCACTGATCGCGTTCCAGCGCGGTTTCGCCCGCGGTGAGGGCGGGGCTGTGCTTGACGGGCGCGATATCGGCACGGTGATCTGCCCGGAGGCGGAGGTGAAGCTCTATGTCACCGCGAGCGCCGAGGTGCGCGCGCATCGCCGTTGGCTCGAAGTTGGTGGAGTTGAGGCGCAGGTGCTTGTTGAGGTCAAAGAGCGGGACGACCGCGATATGAACCGCGCCGATGCGCCACTCAAGCCCGCGGCGGATGCCGTGATCATCGACACCTCGCACATGAGCATCGATGATGCGATCGACGCCGCATGTGCTGAAATATTGGCGCATCGGGCTTGAGGCCATCCTGCTCGGAACGCGCAGGGACTGTGCGCGAAAGCGCGTTGCGTGTGGCGCCGTGCGACGGGCATAAAGCGCGCCTGTTATGCGCGATCCGCGCAGCTTAAAAAGGCCGATCAGATGTTTATCGACAAGTTGAACTGGCGCTACGCCACCAAGAAAATGGACCCTGCGAAATCCGTCCCGCAAGATAAGGTCGATGCAATCGTGAATGCGATCAGCCTGACGCCGACCTCCTCGGGGTTGCAGCCGTTTGAAGTCTTTATCATCACCAATGACGAAATCCGTGCCAAAATCCAGCCGGTGTCTTGGAACCAGTCGCAGATCACCGAAGGCTCGCACCTTATCGTTCTGGCGGCGTGGGATAACTACACAGAGGCGCGGATTGATGCTGTTGTGGCGCAAATGGCGGCGGAGCGCGGCGGCCTGACCGATACGCTCAAGGGGTATTACGATAACCTCAAGGCGATGTATTTGCCGCGTGAGGCGGAGGTGAACTACCAGCACGCCGCCCGTCAGGCCTATGTCGCGCTCGGGTTTGCGCTTGCGGCCGCGGCGGAGCTTGAAGTTGATAGCACCCCGATGGAAGGGTTCGACCCTGACGCAGTGGATGAGATCCTCGGCCTGCGCGAGAAGGGCCTGCGATCGGTTATTTTGCTGCCTTTGGGCTACCGCGATGTCTCGGGTGACTGGCTCGCGCCGATGCCGAAAGTGCGTCGTCCTTTGGCCGATCTGGTGACGCATCTCGATTGATCGGGCGCTGATTTAAAACCGATGGGCGCGGCGGGGAAACCTATGCCGCGCCCTATTGCCATTCGGGCGGGGATAATCCTTGCGATATTGGGGAATCGGGCCTATACGGACGCGGTCTCAATGGGTCGGGCTTCGCTCGGCCTCTTTGGGGCATTCGCAACAAAAGACCGGCGGAGACAACCGCATGGCCAGAAAACCCATGTAAAGGAAACTCGGACGCATGTGCGCTAAAACGACTATGGAAGAATTTGAAGCCCTTCTCGCAGAGAGCTTCGAGATCGATACCCCACAAGAGGGTTCGGTTGTTAAAGGTAAGGTTATCGCGATTGAAGCGGGCCAAGCCATCATCGACGTAGGCTACAAGATGGAAGGCCGCGTCGAACTTAAAGAATTCGCAAACCCGGGCGAAGCTCCTGAAATCGCTGTTGGCGATGAAGTAGAAGTGTATCTCGACCGCGTCGAAAACGCCCGTGGTGAAGCTGTTATTTCGCGCGAGAAAGCTCGCCGCGAAGAAGCATGGGATCGCCTTGAGCAAGCCTACGCAAAAGAAGAGCGCGTCGATGGCGCAATCTTCGGTCGCGTCAAAGGTGGCTTCACCGTCGATCTCGGCGGCGCAGTTGCGTTCCTTCCAGGCAGCCAAGTCGACGTCCGCCCAGTGCGCGACGCTGGCCCGCTCATGGGTCTCAAGCAGCCGTTCCAAATCCTCAAGATGGACCGTCGTCGTGGCAACATCGTTGTTTCGCGCCGTGCAATCCTTGAAGAATCGCGCGCCGAACAGCGTGCCGAAGTCATCGGCAACCTCACTGAAGGCCAAGTGGTCGACGGCGTTGTCAAGAACATCACCGAATACGGTGCGTTCGTTGACTTGGGCGGCGTAGACGGCCTGCTGCACGTGACCGACATGGCATGGCGCCGCGTCAACCACCCGTCCGAGATCCTGTCGATCGGCGAAACCGTTAAGGTTCAAGTCGTCAAGATCAACAAAGACACCCACCGTATCTCCTTGGGCATGAAGCAGCTCCAGAACGATCCGTGGGATTCGGTCGAGTTGAAGTTCCCGCTGGAGTTGATCCACAAGGGCCGCGTTACCAACATCACCGATTACGGCGCCTTCGTGGAGCTGGAAGCTGGTGTGGAAGGTCTCGTGCACGTTTCCGAGATGTCCTGGACCAAGAAGAACGTCCACCCGGGCAAAATCGTCTCCACGAGCCAAGAAGTCGACGTCATGGTTCTCGAGATCGATACCTCGAAGCGCCGCGTTTCGCTCGGCCTCAAGCAAACCATGCGTAACCCGTGGGAAGTCTTCGCAGAAGCGAACCCGGTCAACACGGTTATCGAAGGCGAAGTTAAGAACATCACCGAATTCGGTCTGTTCATCGGCCTCGACAACGACATCGACGGCATGGTTCACCTCTCCGATCTCTCGTGGGATCAGCGCGGCGAAGACGCCATCCAGAACTACCGCAAAGGCGACATGGTTAAGGCCGCTGTCACCGAAGTGGACGTTGAGAAAGAGCGTATCTCGCTCTCGATCAAAGGTCTCGACGCGGATACGTTCTCCGATGCAGTTGACGGCGTGAAGCGCGGTTCGGTGATCACGGTTGAAGTGACCGCGATCGAAGAAGGCGGCATTGAGTGCGACTACAACGGCATGAAGTCGTTCATCCGTCGTTCGGATCTGTCGCGTGACCGTGCTGACCAGCGCCCTGAGCGTTTCTCGGTTGGCGATAAGGTCGACGTTCGCGTCACCAACGTGGATTCGAAAACCCGCCGTCTCGGCGTGTCGATCAAAGCACGTGAAATCGCTGAAGAAAAAGAAGCCGTTGAGCAGTATGGCTCGTCGGATTCGGGCGCATCGCTGGGTGATATCCTCGGCGCCGCTCTCAAAGGCGACAACTAATCCCTACCGGATTTGAATTGGATCAGCCCCGTGCGAAAGCGCGGGGCTGATTTGTTTGCGAGAGGCATCTCCCGCGCAAAGAGGCGCAAATCACCGTCCGTCGCAGATGTGCGGCTGCCGCGCGCGTCACCTTTGCAAAAACGCCCCCCTTCCGACCTCGTGTTTTCCGAAAATAAGCGTGTTCTCCGGTATTTGATGTTTGTCAGATCGGATTATGTGCCTATATTCAACATATTGAGACCCGTCCGGTATGCCACACGGACTTTCAGGGGGGATGCAGATGATCCGATCAGAGTTGATTGTTAAGATTTCCGAAGAAAACCCGCACCTGTTTCAGCGGGATGTCGAGCGGATCGTGAACACGATTTTCGAAGAGATCGTCACCGCTATGGCGCGCGGCGATCGGGTAGAGCTGCGTGGCTTTGGCGCGTTCTCTGTCAAACAGCGCGACGCCCGTACCGGGCGCAATCCGCGCACTGGTAAATCCGTAGAAGTCGATGAGAAGCACGTGCCGTTCTTCAAGACCGGCAAGCTGCTACGCGATCGTCTGAACGGAGAAGAATGATGTTTCGCGCGCTGCGTCTCGTATTCCTCGCCGTCGTTGCGGCCACGTTAATTGGCCTTGCGCTGGCGAACCGCGATATTGTCACGCTGCGCGCATTGCCGCCCGAAGCGGGGGATTTCCTCGGCTTCACGTGGTCGATTGACGTGCCGCTGTTTGCTGTCGTGTTCGCAGGGATCTTGCTCGGTCTGCTCGTAGGCTTCGTCTGGGAATGGATGCGGGAATACAAGCTCCGCAAAACAGCCAGCACAGCCTCGCGGAAGGTCAATGATCTGGAACGCGAGCTTCGCCGCCTCAAAGCGAAATCCGAAGGCCCGAAGGATGATGTTCTCGCGCTGATGGACAATCGTTCCGTTTAAGATGGCGACACGTGTAAAAATCTGCGGGCTGCGCGATGCGGCCTCGGTCGGGGCCGCTGTTGATGCCGGTGCGCGGTATCTCGGGTTTGTTTTCTTTCCGAAATCTCCGCGCAATGTCACCATCGATGAGGCGCGCGATTTGGCCGTTGATGTTCCGATGGGCGTGGCCAAGGTGGCGCTTGTGGTGAACGCGAGCGATGCCGAGCTGACAGCGATTACGCAATCGGTCCCGCTCGACATGCTTCAGCTGCACGGGGCCGAGACGCCCGAGCGCGTGGCGGAAATCCGCGCGCGGTTCGGGCTTCCGGTGATGAAGGCGCTTGGCGTTGCCGACGCGGCGGATCTGGCGCGGGTTCCGGCCTATGAGGCCGTCGCTGACCAGCTTCTCCTCGATGCGAAAGCCCCCAAAGGCGCGGTCTTGCCGGGCGGTAACGGGTTAGCCTTCGATTGGCAGCTCGTGAAAGGCTATAGCTTCACCAAGCCTTGGATGCTGGCAGGCGGGTTGACCCCGGAAAATGTGGCGCAAGCCGTGCGCCTCACCGGGGCGTTGCAGGTCGATGTGTCCTCGGGCGTCGAAAGCAGCGCGGGCGTCAAGGACCATGATCTGATCCGCGCCTTCGTTCACGCCGCAGGGTAGGGGCGGCACGAACCGCAGTCTGCCGCCGTTCATGAACAGTCTTTTCGCATGACGCTCTTGCCTTGCCGCTCAGGCGCTTTACCCTCTCGCCCATTCGCGCTAATCGTGAGCGAACAGAGGAGAGCCCGATGCCTAATGATCTTCCCAACAGCTTTTTCAATGCGCCCGATGAACAGGGCCGTTTTGGCATTCACGGCGGGCGTTTCGTCTCCGAGACCCTGATGCCGCTCATTCTTGAACTCGAAGAACAATACGAGTTCGCGAAAACGGACGATACCTTCTGGGCGCAGATGGATGATCTGTGGAAGCATTACGTGGGCCGTCCGTCGCCGCTCTATTATGCGCCGCGGTTGACCGAACATTTGGGCGGGGCAAAAATTTACCTCAAGCGCGACGAGTTGAACCACACGGGCGCGCATAAGATCAATAACGTGTTGGGGCAGATTTTACTCGCGATGCGGATGGGGAAGACGCGGATCATCGCGGAGACGGGTGCAGGGCAACACGGTGTTGCGACGGCAACGGTGTGTGCGCGATTCGGCTTGAAATGCGTCGTTTATATGGGCGCCACAGATGTGGAACGCCAAGCGCCGAACGTGTTCCGTATGCGGCTTTTGGGCGCGGAAGTGGTGCCTGTCACATCGGGGCGCGGCACATTGAAAGACGCGATGAATGATGCGCTGCGCGATTGGGTGACCAATGTCCGCGACACATTCTATTGCATCGGCACGGTCGCGGGCCCCGCGCCCTATCCTGCGATGGTGCGGGATTTCCAGTCGATCATCGGCAAGGAAGTGCGCTGGCAGTTGGCCGAGCAAGAGGGCGAGGGGCGCTTGCCTGACACGCTGATTGCGGCGATTGGCGGCGGTTCCAATGCGATGGGCTTGTTCTATGAGTTCCTTGATGAGCCTTCGGTGAATATTATCGGCGTCGAGGCCGGTGGCAAAGGCGTCAATGACAAGATGGAGCATTGCGCCTCATTGACGGGTGGCCGTCCGGGCGTGCTGCACGGAAACCGGACCTATTTGTTGCAAGATGAAGATGGCCAGATCCTCGAAGGTCATTCGATCTCGGCCGGACTGGATTACCCCGGCATCGGGCCGGAGCATTCCTGGCTGCACGACTCGGGCCGCGCGACCTATGTCAACGCGACCGATACCGAGGCGCTGGAAGCGTTCCAGCTTTCGTGCCGCTTGGAGGGGATTATCCCCGCGCTGGAGCCGTCTCACGCGCTGGCGCATGTCATCAAGCTCGCGCCGACCTTGCCGAAGGACCATATCCTTGTGATGAATATGTGCGGGCGTGGCGATAAGGATATCTTCACCGTCGCCAAGCATCTCGGCTTCGATATGAAGGTGTGACGGCGGCGATTAGCGAATTTTCGACGGCGGCAGATCACTCTGTCGCCGTTTTGCTTTTGGCGGGCTGCCTAGGGCCTACCGCGCTTCGTTTTTCTTTTTCTTCTTTTTCTTGCGACCTGAGCCCCCTGAGGTGTCATCCGCATCCGCGAGATCGGCGCCCATGAGCGCCGAGAGGTCGGCGGCGTCTTGTCGGGCGAGGGCGGCTGTGAAGGCGTTCGCCGCCTCAAATACCGCTGTGAGGTCCGTCAGGCGCGTATCCTCCTGTTGCGCGCCAAGGTCTTGCAGGCGTTCAAAAACAGGGGCGAGATCGCGGCGCTGGCGCTCGGCGATGATCCTCCGCGCAACCTCCCACGGGTCGGCGGGCGCGACGAAGAAATCGCGGCGATTTCCGGGGCTGCGTGCGACGTCGACCAATCCCCATGCGCGCAATTCTTTGAGCGCGACGGATACGCCTGACCGCGAGAGGCCACAAATCTGGGTCAAATCATCTGCTGTCGGCGCCATCGCTGCCCGCCAGATCGCTGCGAAGCAAAAGCCTGCAGGGCGCGAGAGACCGAATTTCTGTGCAAGGTCCGCGAAAATTGCGGCGATGGCGCTATCTGTATCAGAGGTCATGACGGTTCCAGATATACTATTCTGCCTCCTCATAACACTGAAGGCGGCGGATGTCGCCTATCGCATCCGCCGCCTTCCCTATCTCTCGTCATGAAAAGCTTTACGCCGCTTTTTCATGCGGTTGCCGGATCAAGCGCCCTTCAGGCAGGCGGCGATTTTGCCGATGATATCGCGCATCAACGTCTCGTAGAGATCCCGCCCGCCGTCAAAGGCGTTGCCGGCAGGATCAATCGCCTCACCTACGCGCACGTCGCTGCCTTCGGCCAAGAGCATCGCGGGCTTCGCGTCTTGCTGCGTTTCGGGGAAGATGCAAACCGCGCCTTCCTCTTTCATCATTGCCAAAAGTTCGCGCGGATGCCCCGCGCCGCCCGAGGATGCATCGCCCATCAGGATCGAGCCGAGGATATTGAGCGAAAAACGGGCCTGCAAATAGCCATAGGCGTCATGGCCGGTGATGAAGGGTTGGTCCTGCACCGGCGCAATGGTTTCACGCAGTTCGGCGAGGAGCGCGGTAAGCTCGGCCTGTGCGGTTTGGGCATTCGCGCGGTAGGTTGCGGCATTCTCGGGGTCTTGTTCCGCGAGGCGCTGCGCGATCACGTCGACCCAAATGATTGCGTTTTCAGGATCGAGCCACGCATGGGGATCGGTGCCTTCATGCACGTGACCCTCGTGGTCGTCATGCGCCTCGTGATCGTCATGTCCCTCGTGGTCGTCATGCGC
The DNA here is from genome assembly GCF_042466415.1 of Albirhodobacter sp. R86504. Classification (NCBI taxonomy): domain Bacteria; kingdom Pseudomonadati; phylum Pseudomonadota; class Alphaproteobacteria; order Rhodobacterales; family Paracoccaceae; genus Albirhodobacter; species Albirhodobacter sp. R86504. The sequence goes on from NZ_JAXHCH010000002.1 coordinate 243,876, forward strand.
TGCGTGATCGTCATGTCCTTCGTGCTCGTCATGCGCGGCGTGATCGTCGTGTCCTTCGTGCTCGCCATGCGCGGCGTGGTCGTCATGATCTTCATGGTCGTGCGCGTCGTCATACGCCCGCAGGATCGTGCCTTCCGCCTGAAGGAGACCAAGAACGCTGGTTGACTCTTTACCCTCCGCGGCGGGAATGAGCCAAGGTGTCAACTCAGGCCCGATCCAGATCAACAGATCGGCCTCTTGCAGGGCGCGAGCCTGTGTCGGGCGTAGCTGGTAATGGTGCTCGTCGGAGCCGGGCTGCAAAAGCGCCTCAGGTGTGCCCAGATCGCCCATGACCTTCGCGGTCAAGGATGCAACGGCTGGGATATCAGTCAGCACCATCGGCACTTCCGCCAACGCGGCGCAGGGCGCGAGGGCAAGCGTGGACGTGAGGGCGAGAGGGTGAAAGTATTTGAGGCGCATCGGTCGGGCTCCGGTTGAACTGAATGGGGCGCTTGTCTATGTTATAGCATAACAAGTCAACCGCCGTGTTACAATATAACGTTTTGACTTGGCTTTCCGCGCCAAACGCTGTTGTTTGGGTGGACGCAGCAATGAGATCGGACCTTGAATCATGCCCAATACCAACCCCGCTTTTGAGGATCACGATCATAGCCATTGCGCGCGCGGCACGCTTGCGCGCGCGGAGGCCGTGGCGGAGGAGCGTGGCGCGCGTCTGACGCCTGTTCGCAAGCGCGCGCTTGAAATTCTTCTGGAAGCGCACCGCGCGATGGGCGCCTACGAGGTGTTGGAACGTCTCGCGGAGGACGGCTTTGGCAAGCAGCCGCCTGTTGCGTATCGGGCGTTGGAATTCTTGGTCGAGAACGGATTCGCGCACCGGATCCGCCGCCTGAATGCCTTTGCCGCGTGTATGCATCCGGGCGAGGCCCATGCGCCGGTCTTTTTGATTTGCGGGGTCTGTGACGGGGTGATGGAGGCGGCGGCGGAACCCGTTCGCGCGGCACTGGATATTGCTGCGGCGGCACATGGGTTCGTCATTGAGCGCGCAAATATCGAAGCGCTTGGCCAGTGCCCCGCTTGCGCCGAAACTGTCGACAACACCGAGATCCCCGCATGACTGCCCTCATCCAAACCCATGCGATTACGGTACGCCACGGCGGGCAGGCCGTGTTGCAAGCCGTTGATTTCCGGATCGAACGCGGCGAGATTGTCACCGTTGTCGGGCCGAACGGCTCGGGTAAGACATCTTTGGTCCGCGCACTAATTGGCCTGACGCCCCCCTCGGAGGGGAAGGTCGTGCAGGCTAAGGGCCTGACGATCGGCTATGTGCCGCAAAAGCTGCATATCGATGTGACGTTGCCGATGACTGTCCGGCGGTTTTTATCGCTGCCCAAGCGCACGAGCGATGCGGAGGCGACGGCGGCTTTGGTGCGTACAGGCGTCGGAGGGCTGGAACAGCGACAGATTGCGGGGCTTTCGGGCGGACAATTCCAGCGCGTCTTGTTGGCGCGCGCGTTGTTGACCAAACCCGATATTTTGATTCTGGACGAGCCGACGCAGGGTCTCGATCAACCCGGCGTGGCGGCGTTCTACCGATTGATCGAACAGGTGCGCTCCGAGACGGGTGTTGCGGTTTTAATGGTTAGCCATGATCTTCATGTCGTGATGTCCTCGTCGGACCGTGTGATTTGCCTCAATGGGCATGTGTGCTGCGAGGGCGCGCCATCGGTGGTGTCCGCGGCGCCGGAGTATCGGGCGCTCTTTGGCCTTGGGACAGGTGGCGCTTTGGCTCTGTATCAACACGTCCATGATCACGATCATGCCCATGATCATGCTCATGACGGCCATAGCCATGGCGACGCTGCATCACATACCCATAATGAGGGCGCCTGCGATCATGTTTGACGATTTTCTGACTCGTGCCGCGCTGGCCGGTTTTGGCCTGTCTTTGGCGACGGGGCCGCTGGGGTCCTTCGTGGTTTGGCGGCGCATGGCCTATTTTGGCGACGCAACGGCCCATGCGGCGGTTTTGGGCGTGGCGCTTTCCTTTGCGGTGGGCGCGCCGGTGTATCTGGGCATTTTGATTGTCGCGCTGGCGATGGCCGTGACGGTCGCACAGCTCTCTGGGCGGGGGCAGGGCAGCGATACTGTCTTGGGGGTGCTTGCCCATTCCGCTTTGGCGTTCGGCTTGGTGGCAGCGTCTTTGTTAGGGTCAATGCGGATCAATCTGGAGGCATGGCTGTTTGGGGATATCTTGTTTGTCACGCGCGGCGATTTGGCGGCGGTTTGGGGCGGGGCGCTGATCGTTCTCGCCTTGCTGGTGTCGCGGTGGAACGCGCTTCTAACGGCGACGCTGAACGAGGAGCTTGCACGGTCGGCGGGGATATCGCCCGCGCGCGAACGCCTTGCGCTGACGCTTGCGCTTGCGATGACGGTGGCTGTGTCGATCAAGATCGTGGGCGCACTTTTAATCGCGGCCCTGCTGATCATTCCGGCGGCAAGTGCGCGGCGGTTCGCGCGCACGCCCGAAGCGATGGCGGTGATTGCGACCTGCGCAAGCTTGGCGGCGGTGGCGTTGGGCCTGTTTGCGTCGGTGAGCTTTGATACGCCTGCGGGGCCGTCGATCGTCGCCGCGGCAGCGGTTCTTTTTGCGGCCGCGTTAATCGTCCGCCCAAGGCTCGGGTAGGGGCGCAGGGTAGGCAAACGGGGGGCAAGCCGCCCCCCCCGTTCCGGATTTACCGCCCGACGCTGGTGTAGGCCTCAAAGCCGGCACGTTTTGCATCTTTGGCGTTATAGATGTTGCGAAGATCTGCCATCTTTGGCGTGGCCATCTTTTTCGCGAGCTTTTTGAGATCAAGCGCGCGGAACTCGTTCCACTCCGTCAAGATCACCACGCAATCCGCATTTTGCGCCGCCTTATAGGCGTCCTCGACCCAATTCACGCCCGGTAGAAGATGCTCGCCTTCGCGGCGGCCTTGCGGGTCCACCACGCGGATTTTAGCGCCCGCGCCGACCAAAGCGGGAACGATGGTCAGCGACGGCGCATCGCGCATATCGTCCGTATTTGGTTTGAAGGTGACGCCGAGAATTGTGATGGTTTTCCCATTCACCGATCCGTCGCATAGATCCACGATCTTATCCGTCATCCGACGTTTGACCTCGTCATTGACCTTAATGACCGCCTCGGTGATTTGCATCGGGCAGGCGTGATCCTGCCCCATCCGCGCGAGGGCTTGTGTATCTTTGGGGAAGCACGATCCGCCGTAGCCCGGGCCGGCATGCAAGAATTTGTTGCCGATGCGGCCATCAAGACCCATGCCACGCGCAACCTCCTTCACATCCGCGCCGACTTTCTCGGAAAGACGCGCGATTTCGTTGATGAAGGTGATCTTCGTCGCAAGGAAGGCGTTGGCCGCGTATTTGATCATCTCGGCTGTTTCGAGATCTGTGTAGAGCACGGGGAATTCGCGCAGGAACAAAGGCCGGTAGACTTCGCCCATAACCTCTTGCGCACGCTCGGACGTGACGCCAACCACCACACGGTCAGGCCGCATGAAATCATCGATGGCGGCCCCCTCGCGCAAGAACTCGGGGTTGGAGGCCACGTCATACTCGGCATCCGGCCGTGCTTTGCGGATCACCTGTTTGACTTGACGGTTGGTGCCGACGGGCACGGTCGATTTCGTAACCACGACCGTGTAACCGGTAATCGCCTGTGCGATTTCTTCAGCCGCGGCCATAACATAGGTAAGATCCGCATGACCATCGCCGCGCCGTGTGGGCGTGCCAACCGCGATGAACACCGCATCGGCGCCATCGACGGCGGATTTCAAATCGCCGGTGAAGGTCAGGCGGCCAGCTGCAACGTTTTTCGCCATGAGCGTATCTAGCCCCGGTTCGAAAATCGGAACCTCGCCAGCTTCAAGCATCGCGATTTTGCGCGGGTCTTTATCAACACATACAACGTCATGCCCGAAATCCGAGAAGCATACCCCCGACACGAGGCCAACGTAGCCGGTGCCGATCATCGCGATTTTCATAAAATGATCCCTATTTCAAACTCACTGCGGACCTCTGGCGCGCAGAGAGCCCATGTTACCCCTTAAAGGGCCATAGTCGCCGTGTCAGGTCAATCTCCCCCTCAGGCGGTGCTACGGCTTTCGCCGTCAAACGTGTCGCGGCGGCATCGGTGTGTCCATACCTCGACTTTACGGTCGAAAACCACGAGAAATTCCAGTGTGGAAACGGCGGAGTTCCGCTTGAGTTCCACGCGAGTAGCACAATTTTTGACGTGCTCACGGCCTCAGGACGCAATAATCAAAGAAATAAGGGTGAATTGCGTCAACACCTTGGCAAAGCTGCAACAGTTTTGGCGTGGAAGAAGGGTTAAATCCCGAATCCCCCTTTGCAAGAAACAGTCAGTGTGCAAATGTCACCGAGATGCTGTCAGAGGTGACGGCTTTCTTTCGTAGAGACGGAGCAATATCATGAAAAAAATCGCAACTATCGCACTCGCACTCGGCCTCACCGCTGGTACCGCATTCGCTGGCGGCTACTCGGCTCCGGTCGTTGAAACCGCACCAGTCGCAGTTGAAGCAGGTTCGTCGTCGAACGCTGCTCTCATCGTGCCGGCACTCCTGCTGATCGGCGTGATCGCAGCAGCTTCGTCGGACAGCTAATTTTAGCTGATCCTTCGGATCTCTTAGGCCGGAAAGGGGTTTCCTTTTCCGGCCTTTTTCTATGGCCGATGATGAGGCGGCACCTACCTCGCATGCGCCGTTGAAGCCTATCTTCCCCAATGAAAAAGGGCCGCCTCAGCAGCCCTTCTAATCCTATCTGATGGGGCAGCGCCGCGCCTTATGGCCGCAAGGTTTGCAGCGTCACATAGCCCAGTGTCGGCGCAATCCATTGCCGCGACAGAACCACCTGACGATCCGCAGTCACCAGATAGCTATTGGTGATCGAGAGGTTCGGCGCGGTGCAGGTCTCGGCGACTTGCATGGCGGTATAGGGCGTATCCCCGATCGCGAAGCTTTGTTCCGCGCCAAGACTCACCGTGCAATCAAAGGGCAGGGGGCGCTCGATGCCTTCACCGTCCAGATAGTAAGGCGTGCGCACCGCCGTGCCCGCTTGACGGCCCAGAATGAGGGCGGAGATCTCGTCAATCCGCGCCGACATGACGTCATTTCCAAAGCCACGCGTGCCCGCGAGCAGGCCGTTGCGCAGGACCAAGCTTTGCTTGGCGGGCGTATTATAAGTGCGCATCGATCCGTTTTCACCGACCATCGCAGCGGCAGTGTTGGTGTTGGTCGCCTCCAAAGAGACAAGCATCACCGGACCCGCGTTCAGCTCTAACGCCGAACGCGCAATCGCGGCCTGTTGCGCGGCCTGATCGATTGGCGTCGCCTCGGCATCGTCTTTGCCAAAGCTCGGCAGCAGGCTGACCAGTCCGCTGATCGTGGTGCGCGCGATCCCGACGTTTTCAGTTTTCGCAGCATCATTCCCGCATCCGGCCAAGGCCAGCGCGATACCGAGGGTCACCCCCGTCGTCAGGTTTTTCATCGCCAGAATCTCCCCCAGCGATCGTAGAGATCCCCGACTTGTGCCCCGCGGACAGTTTCGTAGAGGCGACCGTCGAGCTCAAGCCGTGCGCCACCATCGCGGGTCAGCGGGCGGATCACGGTTTTTACGGTGTTGACCGACGGCTTGCCGGTCGTCCAAGCGACAGGAATCGTCACGCGGATCCCTTTGTCGAATGCCCCCTCCCCGAATTCCTCGGCGGAGAGGTCGGTTTTGGTGACAAAGGCGCCAACTTTCCAACCATTCTGGAATTCGCGGTCCACGGCGATCGTCGCGCCAATGTCTTCCGCGAGGTAGCGGCCCACATCAACCTGACCGGTGAAGCCCAATCCGACGTCATAATAGGCCGAGGCATGACCCGTCACGGTTTCGTAATCGCGGAACGAGAAGTGCTGGTCGAAGTCGCGTTGCTGAACCGCAGCGAGCTCAAACCCGAGCGCGAGGCGCGAGTCGACAGGCTTCCAAAGCACTTCGCCCGCAATCCCGCCGTACATGCGCTCCAACAGACCGGCTTGAACATGGGTGTAAATATTTTCCGACGGATGCGCATACCAATCGCCCGTCAAACGCTGGATCGCGAGATCGCCGTGCTTTTGATATTCAACCAGATCGGACCGGACGTGGTAGATTTCCGAATCTGAGACGCGTTCGCTTTCATCGAGGTTGCCCGCGATTTTCTGGCGGATCGTGCCCGAAAGCGACCAGCCCGGTGCGATTTCATACGATCCATGCAGGGCGATGCCGGTGTCGATACGGAACGGATCATCCGGATCGAACAAAGAGGCCTCCGCATAAGGCGTCGCGGCCCATTTGAAGCGTGGGAAAATGCCCTGCGTCGGCGTCAGCGGTTCTTGCGGCTCTTGCGGGGTGCCTGCGATCTGGACGCGGTTCAGGATCTCGACCGAATTGCGGTTTTCGAGTTCTTCAATATCCGACCGTTGGATCGTAACGGAAGAGGCCGGAACACCGCGCGGCGTCATCGTGATGACGAATGTCTCCACCGAGGACGGCATCGCACGGGTCAAAATCCGCGCGATATGGCCGATGGCCTGTGGTTGTGCGCCGTATGTCTCGTTGCGCACCCGCACTTCGACGCGGTCCTTCGTAAGGGCCATCAATTCCAGAATTTGGCCATCCTTGGCCATGGATTGTGCGACGACATCCTGAATGACAGGGCGCGCCGTCGGATCGGCCGTCCACGCGCCGGACCAGCCATCAGGATCAGCGGATGGGCTCGGGCGAGGGCGCACCGGCAGCGGCGCCGTCTCGATTCCGGAAGGGAAGGGCGGTTTGCGCGGGTCGACGTTGAAGGTGAACTGCAGACCCACCTGCGAGCCGTGCACGATATAGCCGGCGAGATGCGTGTTGCTGCCCAAACGGTAATCGACACCGAAGTTGAACGGAATTTTATTGTCGAACTCGCCCGCTTCGACCTCTTTCGTATAGGCGTCAGAGCTATATTCTGCCTTCAACGTGAGGCGCTCGTTATAGTCATAGCTGACGCCAGCGAAGGGGGCGATATCGCCTTTAAACCATTGCGAGGCGTTAAACTCGCCACCTGTCGAGCTATAGTCATAACTTGGGCGGTCGCCGTATCCGCTAAATCCGCCCTCGGAAGCCAGACGCCCCCAACCAAGCCCTGCGGTTACGCGCAGGTCGGGTGACAATGATTTGCTCGCCACAAGATATTCCGACGAATACACGCCAGTGCCGATGAAGTCGCGCATCCCGACCGCGACGGAGGGGCGCCATCCGGCCTCATCGAGGAACTGGTAGTGGATATCGAAGGACCTGTCGTAGAGCGCTTCGTAATCGCCCGGGCTATCCTCGATCGGCATCAAGCCCGGAACGCGGGAATAGCGGAATGCGGCGGACAGGCGCGGCACGATTTGGAAGGTGAACGTCGTGCGCAGAGTGCCGTTCATCCGGTAAATGGTCGCACCGATTTCGCCGTCAGGGCGGCTTTCTGCCGTCGGCATGTCGATCAGACCAGGGGTGCCATATGTGCCACGGGTTTTGCCGATCATCGGATCACCCAGTGCCGCCGGCGCCATCAAAAGCACCGAAATGCTCGCCGCGCCAAACACCAGTTTGGACTGCATGAAGGCTGATACCGTCGATTTTAATGTTGCTTGCGCCATATATCTGCTGCGTTTTCGCAGCCCCCTGCCCGTCATTTCTGTCGTTATACCTCAAAACGATCGAAGTGCGAGTGTTTCGGCAAGAAGGATGGGCGAAAATACGCTGTTTCTGGCGTGGTCACCGTAATTTGTGTGGTCGGGACCTCTCCCTTCCCCGCCGCGGATGCGGTGACGGGGAAGGGGGGGCGCTCGGTAAGGTCGCGCGCCTGTGCCTTACAGACAGGCTTGGAAAAGCGCGCGCGTGTTTTCGCGTGTCATCTCAACAGGGTTTCCGCCGCAGGATGGATCCTCGAGCGCCATATCCGTCAGCATATCGAGATCCTCCGCTTTCACGCCCATCGCGGAGAGCGTTTCAGGAATTTTCAGCTCGGATCGCAGGGCCATCACCGCCGCCTTGAACCCGTCAAACCCGCCCGCGATGCCAAGATATGCGGCGGCTTTCTCGATCCGTGCCTCGATGAGCGCGCGATTGAAATCGAGAACCATCGGCATGACGCAAGCGTTTGTCGTGCCGTGATGCGTGCCATAAACGGCCCCCACCGGATGCGACAAGGAATGGATCGCGCCCAGACCTTTTTGGAACGCGACCGCCCCCATGGCCGCCGCCGCCATCATCTGCGCACGGGCCTCGAGATCGGTCGGGGTCGCATAAGCCTTGGGCAGGTTCTCGAACACCAGCCGCATTCCCTCCAACGCAATACCTTGCGACATCGGGTGGAAGAAGGGCGAGCAATAGGCCTCAAGGCAATGTGCCAGCGCATCCATTCCGGTGCCCGCCGTGATAAACGCAGGCATCCCGACGGTCAGCTCGGGGTCACAGATCGTCACCGTCGGCAAAAGCTTGGGATGGAAGATGATCTTTTTCTTATGGGTCACCGAGTTGGTCAAAACGCCCGCGCGCCCGACCTCCGATCCGGTGCCTGCCGTCGTGGGGACGGCGATGATCGGGGCTATTTTGTCGGCATCGGCGCGGGTGTACCAATCCCCGATATCCTCAAGATCCCAGATGCTGACCGTTTGATGGCACATCAGGGCCACCAGCTTGCCCAGATCGAGCGCAGAGCCCCCTCCGAAACACACCACCCCGTCATGCCCGCCCGCAAGATAGGCGGCGATACCAGCCTCGAGGTTGATTTCATTGGGGTTAGGATCGACCTCGGAGAAGACGGCCCGCCCCAAACCAGCGGCGTCCAACGCATCCAAGGCCGCCTTGGTGATCGGCAAGGTCGCAAGCGCCTTATCCGTGACCAAAAGCGGGCGGCTTATCCCCGTGGACTTACAATGTTCGGCCAGTTCCGAAATCCGGCCCGCGCCAAATTTCACAGCCGTCGGATAGGACCAATTGGCAGTTAGCGAAGTCATTTCGTCACCTTTTTCAGATGGTAGGATTTGGGGCGGGTCACGGCGTAATATCCCAAGGCGGAGAGCGATCCGCCACGGCCCGTATCTTTGCAGCCTGTCCAGCACAGTGCGGGGTCAAGATAATCGCAGCGGTTCATGAAAACGGTGCCGGTCTCGATCTGCGCGCCGATCGCTTCTGCGGCCTCGGGGTCGTTTGTCCAGATTGAGCACGTCAGCCCGTAGGGGCTATCGTTCATCGCGGCCACGGCCTCCGCATCGGACGAGACCTTCATGATGCCCACGACAGGTCCGAAGCTTTCCTCGCGCATGACGCGCATTTCGTGGTGGACATTGATCAAGATCTGCGGGGCGAGATAGGCGCCGCCGTCATCCGCAGGGAACAAGGCGGGGTCAATCAATGCCGTCGCGCCATCGGTGATGGCTTCGGCAATTTGCTCGCGCACGGTCGCCGCAAAGCGCTTGTTGGCCATCGGGCCGATGGTCGTCGCGGCATCAAACGGGTTGCCAAGCGTGAGGGCCTTGACCCAAGCAACAGCCTTCTCAACGAAGGCGTCGTAGAGGCTCTCGTGCACATAGATCCGCTCGATCCCGCAGCAGCACTGACCGGCATTGAACATCGCGCCATCCATGAGCCCGTCCACCGCCGCATCGAGATCGGCATCGGCCATCACATAGGCAGGATCTTTGCCGCCAAGCTCTAGCCCGAGGCCGGTGAATGTTCCCGCCGCGGCGCGCTCCATCGCGGCGCCGCCGCCGACCGATCCAGTGAAATTGACGAAGTTGAACGCGCGTGACTGAATCAACTCCTCCGTGCCCTCGTGGCTTAACACCACGTTTTGGAACACGTCTTGCGGGATGCCCGCGGCGTGGAAGGCCTCTGCCAGTCGTTCGCCCACAAGCATCGTTTGCGTCGCATGTTTAAGCACGACCGTGTTGCCCGCAATCAGGGCCGGCGCAAGCGTGTTGATCGTTGTCAGATAGGGATAATTCCAAGGCGCGACGATGAACACCACGCCGACCGGCTCGCGCGCGATTTGGCGTTTGAACCCTGCGCTATCCTCGACGATCTGCGGCGCGAGGGTCTGGGCGGCGATATCGGACATATAATTTGTGCGATCATGAACGCCGCCAAATTCACCGCCGTAGCGGGTCGGGCGGCCCATTTGCCAGGCCAGTTCTTCGACGAGCTGATCTTTTTTCGCGTCAAGTTGGGCCACACCTGCTCTGACAAGGGCGATCCGCTCGCTCAGCGGGCGCGCAGCCCAGGCCGGTTGCGCGGCGCGCGCGCGGGCTGCGCAGGCCAACGCCTCGGCGGGCTCGAGGGTTTTGCGTTCGGCGAAGACGCTGCCGTCTACGGGCGAAATGCATTGAAGTGTCTTTGTCATCAAATCCATCCTTGCGCCGGTTCAGCGCGGTTTTCGAAGGACGCGCCCCTTTTTCATCGGAGCGCGGTAGGCAGGTGTTAGGCGCGTTCAAAGCCTCGCTGGCGTTCCCAATCGGTTACGACAGCTCGGCTTTGTTCGATTTCGTGGCGCGCGGCGCGGTAGTAATGCTCGATCACCTCAGCGCCGAAGGCAGCGTTCAGCATCTCGCTATCTTTCATCGCCTCGGCCGCCTCCTCCAATGTGGGTGGCACGCTGGCCGCCTCGGTTTGTGCGTAGAGATCGCCGCTGAATTCGGCGCCCGCATCGGACATCTGTTCAATCCCCTCGAGCCCCGCCGCAAGCAAGGCCGCGCAGGCGAGATAGGGGTTCAGATCCGCGCCGCCAATCCGGCATTCAACGCGCACCGCTTGCGTGCCCTCTGCGCAAATCCGGAAACCGGCGGTGCGGTTGTCGCGCGACCAGACTGCTTTGGTGGGCGCAAACATCCCGACACAAAACCGTTTGTAACTGTTGATATTGGGCGCAAGGAAGGCGGTGATCTCGCGTGCAAACGCGAGTTGCCCCCCGAGGAAGTGCCGCATCACGCCCGACATACCATGAGGGGCGGAAGGGTCGTAGAATGCGTTTTTTCCGTCGGACCAAAGCGATTGATGAATGTGCGACGACGATCCCGCGCGGCGGTGATCGTATTTCGCCATGAACGTCGCGGAGGCCCCGTGCGCTTGGGCGATTTCCTTGGTGCCATGTTTTATGATGCAATGCATATCGGCGGTGTCCATCGCATCGGAATATTTCGCATTCACTTCCTGCTGGCCCGCGTCTGCCTCGCCCTTCGAGCATTCGATCGGGATGCCGGAGGCGTAAAGGTCGTTGCGAATGGCCCGCAATATCGGCTCGTCGCGCGCGGTGCCAAAGAGGCCGTAATCGACATTGTAGCGCGCAATCGGTGTCGGGTCGGGGTAGCCTGCATCAAACAGCTCGGGGAAACTTTCCTCAAAGAGATAGAATTCCAACTCGGTGGCCATCATCGGCTCGAAGCCCATCGCGCGCGCGCGCTCGATCTGCGCTTTGAGGATCGAACGTGGCGCATGGGGGATCGGCTGGTGGGTGTGGTGATCGAGCACATCGCACATCACCATCGCCGTGCCCTCCAGCCACGCGAGCCGCCGCAGCGTCGTCATGTCCGGCCGCATCACATAGTCGCCGTAGCCCTGTTCCCATGAGGTCGCCTTGTAGCCCTGTACGGTCGCCATCTCCATATCAGTGGCGAGCAGGTAGTTGCAGCAATGCGTCTCATCCGCGTTTTCAATGAAATGCGCGGCGTGGAACCGCTTGCCTTGCATCCTGCCTTGCATATCGACGAGGCAAACGATGACAGTATCGATATCGCCGGAGGCGACCTCCGCTTTAAGCGCGTCGAACGTCAGATTGGCAGGCATAGTCTCTCTCTCCCGATAGCAGATGGTGGTGTGATGCGCTGCGGGAGTCCTCTCCTCCCTCCCGCAGCGCGCTTGCACGGATGCAATGGCTTAGCTGTAGCGGTAGGGTCTCCCTGCTTTGGTCATCGTATCGTTGTAAGTCTTAATGATATTGACAACTTTTGCCTTGGTTTCGCTCTCGGATGCGATTTCGTCCCAGAATTTTTGCGCTTCCGCCTCGACGGTGGCCCATTCCGCATCCGGAATTGTCGTCAGCGTCGTATCGGCGCCCTCAACCCGCAGCTTGGCCTCGCCCGACCAATACCAATGCTGGCGGTAGAGGTGCGAGCTGTCGAAGCACATTTGCATCAGGCTACGCATGGTTTCAGGCACCTCGTTCCAACGTTCCATATTGGCGAAGAAATGGCCGATCCACGCGCCGGAGATATTGTTCGTCAGGAAATAGGGGGCCGATTTCTGCCAGCCCGCGGTATACACCTCCGTGATGCCAGACCATGCGACGCCGTCCAGCTCGCCAGTTTGCAGCGCGACCTCGACATCCTCCCAAGGCACGGTGACCGGCACGACGCCGAAGCGGGCAAGGAAACGGCCCGCGGTGGGGAAGGTAAAGACGCGCTTACCTTGCAGATCCGCGAGCGAATTGATCGGATCTTTCATCGAGAAGTGGCACGGATCCCAAGAGCCTGCCGAGATATGTTTGATGCCGACCTTGGTATATTCCTCGTCCCAGATCTCTTTCAGGCCGTAGGAGTTAAACAGCGCGGGGACGTCCAGCGAGTAGCGCAGAGCCATCGGGAAATAGCCGCCAAAGACCGTGACTTCTGTGGGCGAGGCCATCGAGTCGTCATCGGATTGCACCGCATCAATCGTGCCCTTTTGCATCGCGCGGAACAGCTCGGCCGTGGGCACAAGCTGATCGGCGTAAAAGAGCTCGATCTCCATCTGACCGTCGGCGATCGTGTTGAACGCATCAATCGCGGGCTTCACAACCTCCGCGCCGAGCGCCGAGCCGGCATAGGTCTGCATCCGCCATTTGATCGGGGAGGATTGCGCAATCGTTGGCGCGGCGAGGGTTGCGGCACCGGCGGCGAGAGCGCCGGATGTGAGAAACTTACGTCTGGTCGTCATTTGTTTTCTCCTTGTTGGGGGGACGGGCCTTTGGCCTCTGGTTTTATTGGTGTGTCTCCTCGCCTTTCATCGGCCATAAACTGTCTCAGGCAGCCAAAGCGCGATCTGTGGGAAGATCATCACGGTGATCAGTGTTCCCAGCATGACAAGCACGAAAGGCAGCACGGAGCGGTAGATCACGGGCAAGGTGAATTCCGCAGGCGCCATCGCCTTCATCAAGAACAGGTTGTACCCGAAGGGGGGCGTGAGATAGGCGATCTGGCAGGTGATCGTGTAGAGGATGCCGTACCAGATCAGGTCGAAATCCAACTCTTTGGCCAGCAAAACATACACTGGCGCGACGATGACGAGCATGGCCGTATCATCCAAAAACATCCCCATCACGATGAAGCTGAGCTGCATCAAGATCAGCACCTGCCAAGGCCCGAGGCCGAGATCCTCAAGGAAGAAATCCTTGATTGCATTGCTTGCGCCCAAACCGTCAAACACCGCGCCAAACGACAACGCCGCCGTGATGATCAGCATGAACATCACCGTGATCGCGAGGGTCGATCGGGTCGCGATCTCGAAGACATCGCGCGTGAACCGGCCTTTGATGACGGCGGCAACAACAGCCGACAGCGCCCCAACGACCGAGGCTTCCGTCAGTGATGTCCAACCGTTCACGAACGGGATCATCATAGCGGCAAAGATGAACAGCGGTAAAAGTCCCGCCCGCAGGAGCTTGAGTTTTTCCTGACGCGGAATCGCTGCGACTTCCTCGCGCGACATCGCAGGAGCCAAGGCGGGGTTCATTTTGCACCGGATCACGATGTAGAGAATGAAGAACGCCGCCATCAACAAGCCCGGTAGCAACCCCGCAAGCCAAAGATGCGACACCGGCTGGCGCGCGATCAGCGCGTAGAGCACCAAAACCACCGAAGGGGGAATGAGAATGCCAAGGCTCGATCCGGCCTGAATGACCCCCGAAATCATCAGCTTGTCGTAGTTGCGCTTCACCAACTCGGGCAGGGCAATCGTCGCCCCAATCGCCATCCCCGCCACCGATAGGCCGTTCATCGCGGAGATCATCACCATCAACAGGATCGTGCCGATCGCAAGCCCCCCCGGCAACGGTCCGAACCAGACGTGGAACATCTTGTAGAGGTCTTCCGCCAATCGGCTTTCGGACATCACATAGCCCATGAAGACGAACATCGGCAGAGTGAGAAGGGGCGTCCATTTCATCAACTTCATCACCGCCGAGAAGCCCATATCCGACCCGCCAGTGCCCCAAAGCGAGATCGCCGCGACCACCGCCACAAAACCGATCGCGCCGAACACGCGTTGGCCCGTGATCATCATCAAAAGCATCGTTGAGAACATCAAAATGGCGATTGTTTCATATTCCATTCAGATCTCCTCCCCGCGCAGCACCGCGATATCGCGGATCAAATGCACGGTGGCTTGCAACAGCATCAGCAGGAAGCTGAACGAAATGATAAGCTTGATGGGCCAAAGATACGGCCGCCATGCGGAGGGGTTGCGCTCGCCGTATTCAAAGGAATAGGCCGTGCTTTCGACCGCGCCATAGAGCATCACGCCGAGATAAAAGATCAGGCAGAAAATGGTCACCACATCCCACATCGCCTGACTGCGCGGCGAAAACCGGGCGTAGAGCAAATCCATCCGCACATTCGTACCAAGCTGGAACGTATAGGGGGCGCCAAGCAGGTAATACGCCACGAGCGTGAATTGTGCCATCTCTAGCGTCCAAAGCGCAGGAAGATGGACAATTTTTGTGAAGGATGAGTACAGCAAAATCGCCATGATGACGAATAGCAAATACATCGCAAACCGCCCGACGCGATAATTGAACGCCTCAACGCGCCGAACATAGCTTACGGTCCAAGGGGGCATCAGGTCTCCAATCGCGCAAGCGCAGCGCGCAACACCGGCGCGAGCGTCTGCGCCATCGCCGCTTGGGTTTCAGATGTTGCGATCAGATCGTTGCGGATCTCCAGCATCGCATTGGGAATGCGCATCGCTGTCGCATGCAGGGCGAGTGTGTGTGTCACCTCGTCGGCTGCGCTATAGGGTTGATTCAATTCTGTTTTCAGCGAAGTCGTTGTCTGCGCAATCTCGATAATCGCGTGGGCAAGGTCGGTGTCGAGATCGTGGATCACACCAAATTCGGTCTCGCGCTGGGCGCCGAAATAGACGGGGGTGAAGGAATGCACCGTCACGATCTGTGTCACGCGCCGCGCGGCCAAGCGCTCGGCGATGTGGGCCCGCACGGCATTGTGGAAGGGCACATAGATCGCAGTCGTCCGCGCAATGCGCGCCGCGTCCGGCAGGGCGCGGTTGCCTGCGATGGCGTGCCTCTCGGAGGTCTCAGGCATCGCGCCGGACGAGTGTGGCGGGCGATTGAGATCGTAGATCAGGCGCGACACTTTTGCCGAAATCAACGTCGCATCGAGCAAGATCGCGAGGTGTTCTGCCAAGGCCAAAGCGCCCGGATCATACGCGATATGCGCAGATCTTTCCGCCTCCGTTAGCCCAAAATCGCCCCAGTCGGGCGGGAAGGCGTTGGAGGCATGCTCGCAGATCAACACGAGCGATCCGTCACGCGGCGTTATCTCAATCATGTCATCCGAAGTCGGCATCGGCTCTCCCTGACGCGCGCCAACATGCGGCCCGCAGCGATTCTGATCTGACCGCTTTGTGTCAGGCTGGTCTGTGTGAGGGCGTTCTGTCAAGAATATTTCAGTTGCGTGAAAACTGTTACAATCTATTCTTGCGGGATGGACGAAGGAGTGCCCGTTTTGATGGCAAGGCGCAAAACCATTGAAGATCAGATCCGCGCCAGCTTTGACGCGATGACAAAGACGGAGCGGCAGGTGGCGAGCCATTTGATGCGCAATTACCCCGTCGCGGCACTTGGATCGGTGACGCAATTGGCAAAAGCGGCGGAGGTTTCCTCACCCACGGTCATCCGACTGGTGCAGAAGATGGGGTTTAAAGGCTATCCCGATTTTCAAACCGCGGTGCGCGCAGAGGTCGAGGAACGCCTGATCTCGCCGCTTGCAAAGCATGATCGTTGGGCGGGCGGGGTGCCTGAAACGCATATTCTGAACAGTTTTGCGGATGCGGTTTTGGGCAATCTGCAAGCGACGCTGAACCAGATTGATCACGCGGATTTCGACGCGGTCGCCGCGCTGATGGCCGATCCTGACCGTCATATTTTCGCGACAGGGGGGCGCATTACCGTCGCGATGGCGGATTATTTTGTGACGCATATGAAAGTGATCCGGCCCAATGTGTCCCTTATGTCGGCGGTGTCGAACGCTTGGCCCCCGCGGATGCTTGATTTGAAGAAGGGCGATGTTCTGCTGGCCTTCGATATCCGCCGGTATGAGAATAATGTCCTGCAGCTTGTTGAAATGGCGGCGGAGCAGGGGGCAGAGGTGGTGGTTATCACCGATCCGTGGGTGTCTCCCGCCGCGAACCATGCGCGTTACCGGTTTTCGGCGCAGGTTGAGGTGCCCTCTGCATGGGATAGCACGGTCGCCTTGCAGGTTCTGGTCGAAACCCTGATGGCGTCCGTGCAGCGTTTGACTTGGGATGAAACCTCCACGCGGATGGAGAAGCTGGAGGCGCTTTACGCGCGCTCCAAATTTTTCCGCAAACGCTGAGCTTCGAGCTGCGCCTCTTTTTGTAAGGTTTTAACCTCGGACCGGCGCAGCCGCTCAAGTACGTCCGCCTCACTTTCACCGCGTGACCGGCCATCGATCCATATCTTGCGACACGATCGCGCCGACCACGGCCGCGCCGCTTGCGTCAGCCAATGGCGCAAGGATGCGGGCAGGGCGTCGAAGTCCTGCATCGGGTCGCCGGCACGGCTGCGGCGTGGCAAGGGCGTCGCGCCGGCATTCTGGTTGCGCCGCATCGCCGCGCGCGGAGCGGGACTGGTCCCCTTCATGCGCGTCACGCCGCGCCATGGCGCCAAAGCGGGAAGGGGTCGGCCAGCCCTGCCACCTCGGGCGCGCTCAGATCGGCGATGTCTGCCGGACCGTTCAGAAGCGCTTGATCGAGGCGGTTGTGAAGATCGGGCCAGTCAATCCCCGCCCCGATGAAGACGATTTCTTGCCGGCGATCCCCCCACGGCTCTTGCCAATGCGCGTCGAGATAGCTGCGCGCCTGTTCGGCGTCCGGCCATTTGTCACGCGGCACACTCGCCCACCATGTCCCCAAGGGCGAGACAGAGGAAAGCGCGCCCGCCAGCGAAAATTCCGCCACCCAGTCCGGACGTGTAGCAATCCAAAAGTGACCTTTTGCGCGGATGACGCCGTCTAGCGGCCCGTTCAGGACATCGTGAATTCTGGACGGGTCAAATGGCGCGCGGGCGCGGTAAACATAAGAGGAAACACCATATTCCTCGGTTTCCGGCGTATGATCTGCAAAGCCGTAGAGTTCTTTCGCCCACATCGGATGCTGATGCGCCTTGTCGAAATCGAACAATTTGGTGTTCAGCACCTTCGAGAGCGGTACTTCCGAACGATCGGTTTCAATGATCTGCGCATCAGCATTCAGGGCACGCAAAATCGCGCGCGCCGCTGCGAGATCTTGCGGCGCGGCATCCGAAACTTTGTTCAGGATCAGCACATCAGCAAATTCAATTTGCTCGACCAGCAGGGTGACGAGGCTGCGATCGCCCGCCTCTTCATCCGCTTGCCCGCGATCACTCAGAAAATCGTGGCTTGAATAGTTACGCAGCAGGTTAGCCGCATCGACCACCGTCACCATCGTATCGAGCCGCACAATATCAGCCAGAGATTGCCCGTCTTCATCCCGAAACTCGAAGGTCGTGGCGACGGGGAGAGGTTCCGAGATGCCCGTGCTCTCGATCAACAGGTAATCAAACCGCCCCGTCTCCGCCAACCGCCTGACTTCTAACAACAGATCTTCCCGCAACGTGCAGCAAATGCACCCGTTTGACATCTCGACCAATGTTTCTTCGGTGTGGTTCAAATTGCCCTGCGCGCGCACGAGATCGGCGTCGATGTTCACCTCGGACATATCATTGACGATGACAGCGACATTGAGCCCTTCGCGGTTGTTGAGCACTCTGTTGAGCAATGTGGTTTTGCCAGCCCCCAAAAAGCCGGAGAGGACGGTGACGGGCAGTTTCGGGTGAGTGGTGTCGAGCATGTCGGCCTCAATTTGCGTTATAATATCACTATTGTTATATTATAACTATTGTAGAGTTCAACCTGCCAAATGACACCTCAGCACCGCATAAAAAAACGGCCCGCGCGCAGGGCGCAGGCCGTCGCAGATGTGCGGGCGGTCGATTACGACGTAAATTCGTCGATCCGAACCATGCGGTGTTCGGCCATCGAGGTTTGTGCGGCCATGCCCATAATTACCGACATAATCCCGTCTTGCAGGTTAACGGCGGCATTTTCGCGCTCGCCACGCACGAGCGCGGCGAAGCCTTGGTGTTGGTAGAAGGTCGACCCGTTGTGATCGCCGGCTTCCAAAATGGTCGGGTCCACCGGGATTTCGCGAACGAACGGGCCTTTCGGGTCGCGCGGGCTGATGATGAGTTGCGGAATTGGGGCATCGCCCAAATGCTCGGGCCAAAAACGCCCCGGCCCCGGGACGAGCGCCCCAATCTTGCCCTTCGGCCCCACCGCGGAGACCTCCTCTTGGTAGCGCGCACCTTCGGCAAACATGCAAAGCTCGAGAATTGCGCGCGCACCCGAGGCGAAATCAACGATCACGTAACCATTATCGAGAATATCCGGCGTCTCGCCTGCGTAGCTTTCATCAAGATGGTTCACGTCCTGTCCACCTGACGCCATGATTCGTACGGGTTCCGATTGCATCACCAAACGCATGAGGTCGAAGAAATGGCAGCATTTCTCGACGAATGTGCCGCCCGTGTTGCGGTTGAAACGGTTCCAATCGCCCACTTTTTCAAGGAAGGGGAAACGGTGCTCGCGGATCGTGAGCATCTTGATCCCGCCTGTTGCGGCGGCGGCTTCTTGCACGAAAGCAGCAATCGGCGGCATGTAGCGGTATTCCATCGCGACCCACACAGGGGCGGGATAGCGCGCGCGAAACGCTTCGATCCGCGCGATATGGGTGGGGTCGGTGAACAGGGGTTTTTCCACCAAAACCGGAAGGGGGCGGGTGTGCGCCAAGGCTTCTAGCTGTTCGACATGGCGGAAATTCGGGCTGACGATGACGATACAATCAAGCGTCTCGACCGCCAAAAGCGCCTCGACACTGTCGACGAACTTGGCATCAGGCGCGAATTCGGCGGCGGCGGCCGCCATCGCGGCGTCAGGCTCGAAAATGGCCGCAACGCGGGTGTCTGGTAAAAGCGCGATATTGCGAAGGTGTTCCTGTCCCATCATTCCACAACCGATGAGACCGTAATTTATGAGGCGAGCCATAGAGTTATCCTATTTCAGACGTTGGACGTAATGGGCGATATCTGTGTCAAACCAGGTGCGCGAATATTCGACCGCATGTGGTTTTTGCTCCCAACTCAGGCGCTGGATAAAGCCAAGCGCGGCGCCTGCGGGTTTGCCAAATTCGGGCGGGGCCCAATCCGGCGTGGTGCCAATCGTCACGTAATCCTCGGCGCGGGCGATCCAGAAGCCGAGGTGGACTTGGTAATATCGGTAGAGTGAATCGGAGACTTTTCGCGGATCGACGATACCGCTGCCGGCGTCGAGCCAGATTTCCTCAACAGCCATCGGACGCTTGTTCAAAAACCGCAGGCGACGGATTCGGGTTGCTTGTGGCGAGGTGCCGAAATCGGGCAAATCGGCGGGCTTGTCGCGAAGTTGGATATCCAAAAATCGCGCCGTCGGCAGGCCCCCGCCTTCCAGAAGTTCCAACCGAAACATCGAATACACACTGACGACGCCCGCATCGGCGCGGATATAATTTCCCGATCCCTGCCGGCGCTCTAGCAGCCCCTTTTCTTCCAGTATTTTCAGACCTTTGCGCAAAGTCCGGACGGTCACGCTATAGGTCTGCGCCATCTGGCGCTCGGGGGGCATTCGCATGCCATCGCCCAGCCGCCCCGCAGCGATTTCGCGGATCAGAAGTTCGCTGAGTTGGATGTAGACGGGCAGGGCAGCAGGGCCCTCATGGCGTTCGAACATTGACGGTCCCTCCCCGAACCGAAACGTTAAAACAAAATTGATACCCCATTGATCTACATCAAAGACGGCGTTACGCAAGATGAAATTGCGACGAGATTGCTTTGGTTCGGGGAGGAATCAGATGACAGTTGTTCCGGTGACATCGGCGGATTTGGATGCGGCAGAAGTGTCGTGGTTCTCGGCGCTTTGTTCGGATGATTTCCAGTTTTTGGGCGTGCCGGATGGCGATTTGCGCTCGTCATGGGCGCATTGCTCGCAGATCGTGAAAACGGCCGAGGCGCAGGGGTTTCGCAATATTTTGTGCCCATCCTCATATCAGGTCGGGCAGGATACGCTGAGTTTTGTGGCGGGCTGCGCGCCCATCACCGAGAAGATCAACCTGCTCGCGGCGGTGCGTTGCGGCGAGATGCAGCCGATCATGTTGGCGCGGACCTTGGCCACATTGGATCACATGCTGGAAGGCCGCCTGACGGTCAATATCATCTCGTCTGATTTCCCGGGACAGCAAGAGCCAAGCCCCTACCGCTATCAGCGCTCGCGCGAGGTGGTGCAGATCCTGAAGCAGGCCTGGACGCAAGACGAGATCAATCACTCCGGCGAGGTCTATGATTTTAAAGGCCTGACGACTGATCCTGTGCGGCCTTATCAATCGGGCGGTCCGCTTTTGTATTTCGGTGGTTATTCCCCCGATGCGTTGGATCTTTGCGGTGAATATTGCGACGTTTACCTGATGTGGCCCGAGAAGGTCGAAGATCTGGAAGGCCGGATGAAGGCCGCCCACGCCGCAGCCGAGCGCCACAACCGGACGCTTGATTACGGTCTGCGCACGCATGTCATCGTGCGCGATACCGAAGCCGAGGCGCGCGAATATGCAGATTACATCGTCTCCAAACTGGATGACGAGGAGGGCCGCCGCATCCGTGAGCGTGCGCTGGATGCCGGGTCTTTGGGGGTAAGCCATCAGGCGAAAAACCGTGATCTGGCCGACGACCACGGCTATATCGAGCCGCATATGTGGACCGGCGTCGGCCGCGCCCGTTCAGGGTGCGGTGCGGCCATCGTAGGATCGACGGATCAGGTTCTGTCGAAGCTCGAAGCCTATCAGAAAATGGGCATTCGCGCTTTCATCCTGTCGGGTTACCCCCATATTGATGAAGCAGAGCATTTCGGATCGCGGGTTTTGCCGCAGATGAAGACGTGCTCGTTGCCCCACGAATACGGGCGCGTCCCAACGACGCCGCCCGCCACCCCTCTTGCGAATGGAGTGCGCCGCTGATGGATCGCGTCTCGATAACCCCCGATGTTTCCTTTAGCCGCCTCGTTTACGGGATGTGGCGCGTTGCAGACGAGGCTGATACCTCCGCCAAGCATGTCGAGGCGAAGATCGATGCGTGCCTCGCGCAAGGGATCACCACGTTCGATCAGGCCGATATCTACGGCGGCTACACCGCCGAGGCGGTGTTGGGCGGCGCGTTGAAGGCCAATCCGGCGTTGCGTGCAAAGATGGAAATTGTTTCCAAATGCGATATCGTCGCGCCCGTGGGCCGTTATGCCGATGCGACGGTGAAATATTACGACACCACGCGCAAGCATATCGAGTATTCGGTTGAATGCTCCTTGCGCGATATGGGCACGGATTATCTCGATCTGCTGCTCATCCATCGCCCCGATCCGCTGATGGATCACGCGGAAACGGGCGCGGCGCTGGATGATCTGGTGCAAAGCGGCAAGGTGCGTGCGGTGGGCGTTTCCAACTTCCGCCCCTATGATTGGGAGCTGTTGCAAGCCGGGATGACCACCAAGCTCGCGACCAACCAGATCGAAATTTCCTTGGCCGAAATCGCGCCTTTCACGAATGGCGACATCGCGTTCCACCAGCGCAACGCCCAGCCGATGATGGCGTGGTCGCCGTTGGGCGGCGGGGCGTTGATGACGGGCGAGGGCGCGGTTGCTTCCGTTCTCGACGAGATCGCCGCCGCGCAGGGCGTGGACCGCGCGGCCGTTGCGGTGGCGTTCTTGTTGCGTCACCCGTCGACGATCCTACCGGTATTGGGCACCAACAACCTCGGCCGGATCGCGCAAATCTCGGACGCTCTCAAGGTCGAGATCGATCGCCCAACTTGGTTCCGCCTTTATGAGGCCGCTTTGGGGCGGGAGGTCGCCTGATGATGATGGCGCAGGGTACGACTAACGGTTCGTTCATCCCTGACGAGGGCAACACGCGGCTATTGCGCGATGCCTTTGGCCGCTTTGCCACGGGCGTGACGATCGTGACGGCCGCGATCGACGGGCCGGTGATCGATCCTGCAACCGGAGCGCCTTCAGACGCGCCGGGTGCGCAGGGCGGCATTGCTGCGATCACCGCCAACAGCTTTTCGTCGGTTTCGCTGACGCCGCCGTTGGTCTTGTGGTCACCCGACCGGAATGCGAAGCGGTTTCAATATTTCGAACAAGCCCAGCATTTCGCCATTCACGTTCTGGCGGAGGATCAGGTCGATCTGTGCTGGGGCGTGGCGCGGAACTGCTTTGCATTGGGAGACGAAGCGCTCACGGGCGGCATTTTGGCCCGCAATCAAGAGGGCGTTCCCCTGATCGAAAACTGTCTGGCGCGCTTCGAGTGCAGCCGTGAGGCGGTTTATGAGGGGGGAGATCATGTGATTATGGTGGGCCGGGTGTTGCGCGCATTTTTGCGTGAGACGGGCGAACCGCTTGCCTTTTTCAAGGGCCAGATGAGGCAATTCGCCCCGCAATAACGGGGCGTGATTACTACAAAACGGGGGGAAACCGTGCGCGACGGGGAGGTTGCGGCGGTTTCAGGGGGAGGTCAAATGCAGAGTTTTCTGCGGGTTAGTCTATCTGTTTTATTAGCAGCCTCAAAACTGCTTCACCGTGTCAATGGCACGATTTTGGCCGTTGGTCGTTGGATCGGCGTGACGGCCTTGGCCATTATGGTGTGTTTGATCCTCGGTCAGGTATTCTTCCGCTATGTGCTGAACGACGCCCCGAATTGGACGGAAGAAGGCGCGCGGTTTGGCATGTTGTGGATGTCGGGCTTGATGGCGCCGCTGGCTTACCGGACGGGTGGCTTTGTCGCCATCGAGATGGTTGGGCAAGCCCTGCCGAAAATGATCGCGGGGGTGTTGGGGCTTATTCTGCTCGCGCTCTCGCTTTGGGTGCTGTGCGTTCTTTGGGATCGCGGCCTCAATAACCATGTCGACTCTCTTTCGGGGCGCGGCTGTTCGACGACGCTGCGCTGGCCGTTCGGAATTGAGATCGGCAAATGCGGCGCAAAATTCGCAAACAACTATCAATACGCGTCGTTGTGGGTCGGGATGTCATTGTTAATCCTCGTAAATATCGAATTGATGATCCGGCAAGTGGTGAGCTTGCTGGGCAGTGAATTGCGTCTGCCGCGGATAGATGCAGTCGCTGTCGGAGGGGCCGATTGATGCTGTTATGGTTTATGCCCGCGTTTATCGCGCTTATCCTGATCGGGCTGCCTGTTGTCTTTGCGCTCCTCATATCCCCGATCGCGTTGATCATGATGGAGGGCGATAGTCGGAACGTCGTCGCCGGCCTTTATCGAAATCTGTATAACGGGATGGATAGCTTCCCGCTTATGGCTTTGCCGTTCTTCATGCTCGCGGGGGAGGTGATGAATCGCGGCGGGATCACAATGCGGCTCGTCGAGTTTTCGCAGGCCTTCATGGGGCATCTGCGCGGCGGGTTGGCGCATGTGAACATCCTTTCCTCGATCCTTTTCGCGGGGCTGTCTGGCTCGGCGGTGGCCGATACTTCGGCGCTTGGCTCAACCCTCATCCCGGCGATGGAGAAAAACGGCTACACCCGTAAATTCGCCGCCGCGATCACTGCGGCAAGCTCGGTAATCGGTCCGATCATTCCGCCGTCGGGGATTATGATTATCTACGCCTATGTGATGGGCGAAAGCGTCGCGGCCTTGTTCCTCGCCGGCATCGTTCCCGGGCTCTTGGTCGGGGTTGGCTTGATGGTGATGGTGCGCTTGATGGCGGATCGTTATGATTTGCCAAAGGCAGAGCGCATCGTGCGCAAAGGCCAGACGATCACCCGCACCGAAGCGGTGGTGAGTTATATCCTGATCCGCATCAATATTGCGGGGCTGATTGCAGGGCTCGCGAGCCTTGCCTCGGGCCTGAGCACGCGGATCTTGGGGCAGGCGCCGAACGGATGGTTGGTGTTTGTTATCGCCTTGCCTCTTGCGCATGTGATTGTTCAATCGATCAAGGCGCGCGCCTCTGAGGATTTCCGGCTCATCTGTAAAAAAGCGGTCGCGCCGTTGCAGACGCCAATTATCATTCTGGGCGGGATCTTGATCGGTGTGTTCACCCCGACCGAGGCCTCTGCTGTGGCGGTTGCCTATGCGCTGATCGTGAGTTTCTTCGTGCTCAGATCCATGAACGGGCGCGATCTGATGGATGTTTTGACGCGGTCAGCTTTGTCGACTGCGGCGGTGTTGTTCCTTGTCGGGGCGGCCGTGTCGTTCAAAACGGTCGTGTCCCTGTCGCACGCACCGGAGATGCTTTCGGCCTATATTCTGTCGCTTTCGGAGAACCCGCTGGTTCTGCTGTTCTTGATCAATGTGCTGTTGTTTATCGTCGGCATGTTTCTGGATGCCGGCCCTGCGATCATTATTCTGGGGCCAATTTTGGGGCCGATCTTTGTTGATCTTGGTGTGCACCCTGTGCATTTCGCGATCATCATGTCGGTGAACCTGACCGTGGGCCTTGCCACGCCGCCAATGGGCTTGGTGTTGTTCGTCGCCTCGACGGTTTCGGGCGAGCGGGTCGAGACAATTTCCCGCGCGATCCTGCCGTTCTTGGCGGTAGAAGTTGTCGTGATTTTCCTGATTACTTATGTGCCCGCCATTTCGATGACGGTGCCATATCTGGCCGGTTTCTTGGGGTGTGACCCTGCGATCGGTTTCTCGGCTTGCATAAGCCCGACCCCGTGACCGGGGAACGGGAGGCAAGAGGCGTTCTGCGCCAAACTCATCCAATGGGAGGATAAGATGTTTAATAAGTTCACAAAAACGGCAATCGCTGCGGCGCTTGGGGCAACGGTTCTGACCGCGCCGATGGCGGCTTGGGCGGCGGATTTTACAATCCGCGCGACGGCAAATTCCAACGAGACGGATGAAGATTACGACGGGCTTGTCGTCTTCAAAAACTACGTTGAATCCGCGTCCAACGGGAAAATCGCGGTGGAGTTGTTCATCGGTACGCAGCTTTGCGCCACGGGGGCGGAATGCTTGGAGGGCGTGGCTGAAGGCTCAATCGACGTCTATATCTCGACATCTGGCGGCGCCGCGGGGATTTTCCCTTACGTGCAGGTGCTTGATTTGCCGTATCTGATGGCGGATGACCGTGTGGCGGAGGCCGTTTTGACGGGCGATTTCACGCGGAAGATGCGCGACATGGCGTTGGAAACCTCCGACGGGACCGTGCGTCTGATGACCATCGGGAACACTGGCGGCTGGCGCAATTTTGCCAACACGCAGCGCCGTGTCACCAAGCCTGCCGATCTCGAAGGCCTCAAAATCCGCACCGTAGAGGCGGATCTGCCGCAAGAGCTCACCCGCACCTTGGGCGCATCGCCCACGCCGATTCCGTGGCCGGAGCTGTTCACGTCGCTGCAAACCGGCGTGGTCGAAGGCACTAAAAATGGCATCACAGACATCATGGGGATGAAATTCCCCGATGCGGGCCTGCAATACCTGACCCTCGACGGCCATGCCTATATGGGCGCGCTTTGGTGGATGAACAACGAAGCCTTCCTCGGCATGCCTGAAGATATGCGCCGTGTTGTGGTTGACGGCTTTGCCGAGCTTCAGCAAGCGACCTTCGCCTCGCCCAAGCGCAAGTCGATCGAGGCGTATAAGGCCTTCGTTGCAGGCGGCGGCGATCTCTATGTGCCGACACCGGAGGAGAAAGCAGCCTTCGCAGAAGCAGCGGCCCCTGTTCAGGATTGGTTTATCGCCAATGTCGACGGCGGGGAAGAAATCCTGGGCGCGCTGAAAGCCTCTGTCGCTGAAGTCGAGGCAGAGTTCGCGGCGCAATATGAGCGCGATCTGAAGTAAACCGAAAACCCCATGTGGCGCGGCGGAGACCCCGCGCCACATGACACGATCACGATTTGCCATCCATGAGCATGGCCGCGTTGAAAGGCTCAGAGAGATGGCGCAATCCCCCCAGATACACTCGCAAACGCTCGAACCCTCGCAGGGTGCTACGCCCGCAGAGGTGACGCGCATGCAGACGGCGCGCGCGCTCGGGCCGGGTCTTTTGATCGTCGCGATGGTGGCGATGGCGGCGCAATTTCTGTCCGATCACTACGGCGCGCCGGTGATGCTGATGGCGATCTTGCTGGGAATGCCCCTGCAATTTTTATCCGAAGATCCGCGCGCGAAGGCTGGCATTTACTTTGCCTCGCGGGCGATTTTGCGGATTGGCGTCGCGCTTTTGGGGGTCAGGGTCAGCGCGGAGATGCTCGTACAGATCGGCGCGCAAAATGTGGGCCTTGTGCTGGTCGCAGTCGCGGCGACGATCCTGATGTCCGTCGCGCTCGCGCCTTTGGTGGGCAAAAACCGTCTGTTTGGTTTTTTGACAGGGGGGGCAGTCGCAATTTGTGGCGCATCGGCAGCCATGGCGATCAGCTCGCTGCTTCCCAACCGCGCCGAAAGCGAGCGCGATCTGTCGTTCACCGTGATCTCTGTCACGCTGATGTCTACGCTTGCGATGATCGTCTATCCCGTCCTGACCGAACAGCTCGGACTTGGTCCGAAGCTTGCGGGCGTGTTTTTGGGGGGCACCATTCACGATGTCGCGCAGGTCGTGGGCGCGGGCTATTCCGTATCCGATGAGGTTGGCGATATCTCGACGCTGGTTAAGTTGTTTCGGGTGACCTTGCTGGCGCCGGTGGTGTTTATCGGCGCGCTGATGTTGCGCAAATCGGTGCCTGCGGGCGCGAAACGTCCGCCCTTGGTGCCGGCCTTTGTTTTGGCGTTTCTCGCCTTGGCGGCGGCCAATTCCTTCCATCTTATCCCGCAGGCGGTCATCGGGCCGATTGATACGCTCTCACGTGCGATGCTGGTGGCCGCGGTCGCCGCAGTTGGGATGAAAACCTCGCTCAAGGAACTCAAAGATGTCGGCGGCACCGCGATTGTGATTATCGTCGCACAAACAGGCTTCCTCGCGGCTTTGGTGCTCGCGGGCGTCATGCTCTTGAGATGAGCGGGGAGGGGTTAGCCCCCCCATTATTCTGAGGGTATCAGATCTGCGCCGCCGCAAAGCCCTTGCCGATGATCGGCCCGGTTGGCCGCCCGGTCGGCGAGCCACCTAAGGGCTCTAGCGTGACTTCATAGAGCTGTTGCGCGGCGGGACGGGGCAGATCGTCGAACGTCAGTCGCTGCGCAGCACCGCGCTCCAACACTCCTAGCGAGACCGGACCCATATCTTGCGACGGCAAAGTCCAAACTTGTAATGCGCGATCCGCAGGCACGGCAACATCCGCAACAAACCGCACGGTGGCGCTGTCATTCCCGTAATCCTCAACCACCGCCTGCGGCACGCCGTCAGCATCAAGCAAGACGGCGACGACGAGCGGATCGGGCACGGGGCGCAGCAACCCGCCGCCCAATCCGACCGCGATGCCAAGAGCGCACGCCGCAACAAGGCCGGATGCCAGCCGCAGAGGGCGGCGCGGCAGGTTCGCGGCAACGGGCACTTTAGGCGCCCGCGTCAAAAGGATATCGTCGTCTTGGGGCAATGACGCCAGTTTTTCCGTCAGGCCCGCACGGAAGCTCTCCGCGACATCGCGCGGCGTGGCCGATAGATCAAGCGGCAAGAATTGATCACGCAAGGCGCCGATGCGCGCTGCCAATGCGGGGTCTCGCGCGGCAAGCTCCTCGATCAGATGGGCCTCCGTCGACGAGAGTAGGCCCAAAACATACTCATCCGACAAAGCCGCAAGCGCATCGGAGATCGCCGGTGTGGTCGAAGACGTCATGACAAGCACTCCTTCAAGGCGATCAATCCGCGACGGATCAGCGATTTCACCGTACCGAGCGGGACATCTTGCTGGGCCGCAATCTCGCCATGGCTGTAGCCCGCAACATGAGCGAGGAGAATGGTCTGGCGGCTTGGTGAATCCAAGCCTTCCAAGCAATCGCGGAGCTTTGTCGGACCTGCGAGAATTTCCCAGCCCTCCACGGGCACGATCTGTTGGCGCGCCTCTTGCACGGCGGCAAGATCCGCCGGCGACAGGAGGCTCAGCCGCTTGCCGTCGCGCAAGATGTTGAGGCATCGGTTACGCAAAATCGCATAGATCCAGCCCCGCGCCGACCCCGTTTCAGGCCGGAACTGCCCCGCCTTGCGCCAGATCTGCACCATCGCATCTTGCAGAGCCTCCTCGGCCAGATCGTGTCGCCGCAGCATCCTGTGCGCCACGCCGAGCAACTGGCGGCCCTCGGATTGGACAATCACATCCAGCCCCGCCTCGCGCCCTGCTGCGCAGTCAAAGAGCGCTGCGCGCAAAACATCCGAGGGGGCATCCGCCTTGGCTTTTTTATCACCGGCGGGTGAGGAGGCGCGCATTTGCGCGTTCGGGTCAATCATGTGGCCCCTTAAAGCGTGGGAAAAAACGCGGCTGCGGCGATCAAAGGTCTTAGGTGAGTGATGCATCATTTTCTCTCCATTCAAAAGAGAGGACACGGCGCTCACACGGATGGATGCAATTTTTTTTTGGATTTTTTTAAAAAACTCTGCATCCAAATTCCGGTTCCGCGTGTCTTCGGTTTAAGGACGGCAAGAAAGCCGTGCCGGTTGAAACCCATGCAAAGGAATTTTCCCATGCTTCGTATGACCGCATTCGCGACCACCGCATTGACCCTTTCGCTTTCGGCGGCGCATGCCGCGCCAGCGCTGGGCCTAGTTGGCGACAAGACATTGGTGATGTTTGACACCGAAACCCTCGAAGTCTCTGGCATGATGGATGTCACGGGCGTGGAAAGCCTGCTGGGCATCGACCTGCGCCCCTCGAACGGCACTTTGGTCGGCGTGACGCCTGATATGACGGTCGTCAGCATTGATCCGGCAACAGGTGCCGCGACCGAAATGTCCAAGATGGATACCGCTTTGCCGTTGGGCGACATGCCGGTGATCGTCGATTTTAACCCTGCCGCAGACAAGCTACGTTTTATGACGGGCACAACCAATCACCGCGTTGACGTGGACACAGGTGCGGTGACGGTTGATGGAAGCCTGAACTGGCAAGAGGGCGATATGCATGTTGGTGAGGAAACAGCGATTGTCGCTGCTGCTTACATCAACAGCTACGGCAAGCCCGAGGCCACCAAGATGTTCGATATCGACAGCACCATCGTTGCGGTGATCCAGCAGACGTCGCCAAATGACGGCACGCTCGGCGCGATTGGCAAGCTGGGCATTGAGACGCCGGCCGATACCTATGCGTTTGACGTCCAAACCACCGCCGAGATGGAGAACATGGCGTGGCTGGTGAACGGCAACACATTGTACGCGGTCGATCTGGAGAGCGGTAAAGCGACGGCGTCCGGCATGATTGAGGGCGTTGACGGCGAAATTCGCGACATCACGATCTTGCCGGCGATGTAATCCGGCGCTGTGTCGCGACAGTTTTTGAAGAGTTATTTCGTGAGCTGTGAGAGCAGCTGACAATTATCGGCTCCGGTATTTCTCTACCGGGAAAAGGCGCGCCTCGCAGGGGGTGCGCCTTTTCGCGGTCTAATGACCGGTTTTGTAATCATCGCAATCTCGGGGTTTCACAGGCGGCGCGATTGGCGCACAACTGGGGCAATCTGCGCGGGCGGCCCCCGCGTTTGGCACGAGAGGCGAAATATGCGTGTTTTTATCAACGGCTTCGGTCGGATCGGACGATCTGTTTTGCGCGCATGGCTGCAAGATCCCGCGCGCTGGCCTGATTTGGAAATCGTAGGCATCAACGATATCGCGGCCCCCGAGATGTGCGCGTATCTGTTTGGATATGATAGTGTTTTTGGGCCTTGGCGCGGGGCTGTCGCGGCGCAGGACGGCGCGTTGGTCATTGACGGGCGCCGCATTCCCCTCACACGCGAGGCGGATTTGGGCGCGATGGATTTGGGGCATGTGGATATCGTGATGGAATGCACTGGCCGCGCCGAGCGCCGCGACATCGCGGAGGCCGGATTGCGGGCAGGGGCAGGGCGGGTGCTGATATCGGGGCCGTCGGCTTCGGCGGATGTAACCGTTGTCTTGGGCGCGAATGAGGGGGATCTCGCCGGCCAACCGATCGTTTCCAACGCCTCTTGCACCACGAACGCGCTTGCTCCGTTGGTGCGATTGCTGGACGAGGCGTTCGGCGTTGTGACGGGCACGATGACGACGATCCATTGCTATACTGGAAGTCAGCCGGCCGTGGACGCGCCGCGTGGCAAGGGCGGCGTTGACGATTTTACACGCTCGCGGGCGGCGGCTTTGTCAATGGTGCCGACGACAACCTCGGCGCAACGACTGGTGGATCAGGTTCTGCCCGATCTCGCGGGCCGGATTGAGGGGTCGGCGGTGCGGGTGCCCGTGGCCTCTGTCTCGGCGGTTGATCTGGCGGTGATCCTCCGGACACCTGCGGATGCGGCCGCGGTGAATGCCGCGCTCGCGCGGGGCGGCACGCTTGGGGGGATCATCGGGGTAACGGATTTGCCGCTCGTGTCGTCTGATCTGCGCGCCCGCCCCGAGAGTATCGTCATGGCATTGCCCGAGACGCGGGTCACACAGGGCGGGATGGTTCGCGTATTTGGGTGGTATGATAACGAATGGGGCTTCTCCAACCGGATGCTGGATATGGCGCTCCGGATGCGTTGAGACGGCGCTAGGCAAAAGAAAAACCCCGCTCGGCTGAGCGGGGTTTCTGTATTCTGCGGCTGCTAGCCTCAGATCATTCGCGGTTGCCCATGAAGCGCAAGAGGAACATGAACAGGTTGATGAAATCGAGGTAGAGCGTGAGAGCGCCGAGGATGGCGGCTTTACCTGTGAAGTCACTGCCCGAATGAACCATCTCAAGATACTCGTTCTTGATCTTTTGCGTGTCATAGGCGGTGAGGCCCGCGAAGATCAGAACGCCGAGCGCCGAGATCGCGAAGGACAAGCCGCCCGATTGCAAGAAGATGTTCACAATCGACGCGATGATCAGGCCGACAACGCCCATGATCAGGAAGGTGCCGATTGGCGAGAGGTCACGCTTCGTCGTGTAGCCGTAGATCGAGAGGCTGGAGAACGCGATCGCGGTAACGAAGAACGTTTGAGCGATCGACACACCTGTGTACACGGCGAAGATGAACGAGATCGACAGACCCATCAGGGCCGCGTAACCGAAGAAGACAGCGCGTGCCGTGCCCTCGGACATTTTGTGGATCATCGCGCCGAAGGCGAAAACAACGGCGAGGGGCGCGAACATCACAACCCATTTCAACGGCGTGCCGAAGATTTGCGCGAGCAAGACAGGGTTCGAGCCGACCAGATAGGCGACGATCCCCGTGAGCGCGAGACCGACGGACATCAAGCCGTAGACCTTATTCATGTGCGTGCGCAGGCCCTCGTCAATCGCGGCTGTGCGGATGCCGGCCGTGCGCTGCGTCGTGTCATAATTAAGCATGTGTGCCTCCAAAATCACTGGCGCGGCAACAGGGCCGAGCGGTGACCTCGATATTGGCAGGCAGGGCAGGGATTTCAAGACGCAGGCTGTCGATATTTGCGATTTTTAACCCGATTTCACGTCGATATTTTGGGCTTTCAGACCCTGACAGCATTTGCATCATACGGGGTGTGCTTTACAATTGAACCCGCGCGAAACCGGAAGCGGCGATGCGAAACCGCTTTGACCGATGTTCCAAACGAGGGGCCATATGGCGCGAAATCTTGATATGGCGGCGCTGCGCGCTTTGATCACCGTGGCCGAGACAGGATCTGTGACGCGGGCGGCCGGACTATTGAACCTCACGCAATCCGCCGTCTCGATGCAAGTGCGGCGGTTGGAAGAGGGCTTGGGGGCGGCCTTGTTTGATCGCATGCCGGGCGGGATGACCCTCACACGCGACGGCGAGGCCTTAGCGCAATATGCGCGGAGGATCTGCGCGATCAACGATGAGGCTGTGGAGCGCTTGACGGCAACGCCCGTTCAAACCGAGATCAGGCTCGGCGTTCCCTATGATATCGTGAGCCCGCAGATCCCGCGCGTGCTGCGTGAGATGGCGGCGCGATTTCCGGACAGTCGCATCAACCTTGTGTCCTCTTATACGCGGATCTTGAAAAACCGGTTCGCGGAGGGCGCGTTTGACCTGATCATCACCACAGAGCAAACACCGGACAGGGCGGCAGATGTGCTGGCCGAGCGGGCATTGCGCTGGGTCGGGGCACCAGCCGGCACCGCGCAGTTTGATCGCCCGCTCCGTGTCGCGTTCAAGGAAACCTGCCTGTTTCGTCCGCTGGCGCTGGGCGCGCTGACAGAGGCCGGTATCGGATGGGAGATGACCTTCGACGGTGATAGTGAGAGCGTCGTTGAGGCAAATGTTTCGGCTGATCTCGGGGTCACCGTGCGGATGGATCCCGCCTTGCCCGAGGGATGCGCTTGGATCGAGGGCAGTCTCCCCGATTTGCCTCAATCGAAAATCTGCCTCTATGATCAAGGCAAACTGACGGGCGCGGCCGTTGCGGCCTTGAAGGATTCGTTGCGCGCCGCATACGCTGATTAAACCCGCAGCACGATTTTGCCCGTCGATTTGCGCGTCCGCAGATAGTCCAGTGCCTCATGCGCTTGATCGAGCGGGAAAACCTCCGAGATGTGGGGGCGCAAATCGCCTGCGCAAAACCAGTCGAATAGTTGCGCGAGTGAGTGCCGCAACACCTGTGGGGCAAGCTCGCTATACCCGCCCCAGTAGACGCCGTGGATCGTGATGTTTTTGACCAGCGCATGGTTTAACGCAATGTCAGGATGCCCGCCTGCCGCGAACCCGATCACCAGATATCGCCCGCCGCGATTCAGGGCCCGCGCCGCCTGCGTGCCTGCATCACCGCCGATCGCATCGTAGATGACATCGGCACCGCCGAGCGATTTGAGCTGATCGCGCAGATCGGGAAGGGTAACATCGAGCACCTCATCCGCGCCGGCTGCCTTCGCGATCGCCAGCTTCTGCGCGCCGCGCGCGCAAGCGATCACCCGCGCGCCCATCCGTTTGCCAATCTCCACCGCCGTCAAACCGACGCCGCCCGCAGCGCCCAACACAACAAGTGTCTCGCCTGCCTTGAGGCCCGCGCGATGATCCAGCGCAAGGTGCGATGTTCCGTAGGCGATCTGGAATGCGCTGGCCTGCTCGTAACTCATCGACTCAGGGATTTTCACGGCGAGAGCCGCCGGAATATTGGCGCGCTGCGCGAGACCGCCGTGCCCGATCACCGCGGCAACGCGGTCGCCGGCCTGCCACCCAAGGGGGAGCGGCGCATCTGCATCAGGGGCAAGGATTTCTCCGGCAACCTCCATCCCCAAAACGAAGGGAAGGGGGGGCGTTGCTTGGTAGGTGCCCTTTATCATGAGTAAATCCGCGAAATTGAGCGCGCAGGCTCGCACCGCGATCTGGACTTCACCGGCGTCGGGTGGGGTGATCTCGATTTCCATAAACTCGGGCGGGCTATTATGCTCCGTTACCATAAAGGCTTTCATCGTCACGCATCGTCCATCTGTGGTCTTGTCCGACATATTTGAACTATATTTAGCCCGCATTGGCAATAAAATTACGCAATCGTGAGATTTGAGCGGAAAGTCGACAAGCTCGGCGGATTTTTGCTTAAATCGGATAGGCTGCTCGCTTTCGCCGCCGCATTTAACTGGGCGGGCACAGGTCGGATGCGGCGCGATTCGTCACTTTGACTGTCGAATTGCATCGGGTCGTCGCAAAATATTTTGCAAAATGCAAAACACGCCTAGGCAGAATGACGCATGCTGTGTTTCGGTGTGGAGTTGAGGCGTTTAAGTGTGCATTTACGCGCGCAAACTACCGCTATGCGTGTTGTACGCATGTCTATTTCGACAGGTGTTTTAAAAAATTGAGCCTGCTATCACGTTAATTACGCATTTTCTGTAATCAATTGGTTCGAGGAAAAACGAATGAAACACCCTGTGGACGTGCATGTCGGCAAGCGCATCCGCCATCGTCGTTGGATGATCGGCATGACGCAACAACAGCTGGCTGACAAGGTTGGCATCAAGTTCCAGCAAATTCAGAAATATGAAACCGGTATGAACCGCGTGTCGGCATCGCGTCTGTGGGATATCGCGGAAGCGATGGAGCTCCCGATCTCCTTCTTCTTCGCGGGGATCTCTGAAGGCGTCGCGACAGAGGGCGATGTTCGCGGGGATCTGCTTGCGGATAAAGAGGCGCTCGATTTGGTTCGCTCGTTCTACGCAATTCCCGAAGCGCAACGCCGCCGTTTGTTGGAGTTGGCGAAGGTGCTTTCCGAAGCGGCTTAACGTGTGGATAGCTGGTGTGACGCGCTTTGAGCGACGCATAACAGCAACGACTTAATCGGTGTCTCGGCGTATCCGGTAATTTCCGGCTTCTCGAAAAGATCGCGCCGGAGGCGCGATCGGATGGCGAAACGCCTTGTTTGGTTCTGGTATTGCGAAAGGCGGCGCATTTTTAAGGCGCCGCCTTTCGTATTTCTGGCGCGGGGCCTTTTTAGCCTCAGGTGAAAGCCGGGCGTGAGGTAGTTTCGCGAGGGCTGTTCAAGGGGTTGACCCTTTTACATGCGAGGGCTACCGAGTCAGTGATCAGTCTTCTCGATCCCAATTTATCTCTCGCCTCATGCGCTTCCGGAGACAGTGATGCCCCTTACCCCGAACACACATGTTTCCGCGCAAACCGCCGAACATCTTTGGCAAACAGCGCATGCGCTCGCGGATGCAGCACGGATTGAAACGCTGCGGCATTTCCGGTCGGATGAATTGGGTGCGGAGAACAAATACGATGTCGGGTTTGACCCTGTTACCGTGGCCGATCGCGGAGCGGAGATCGCAATGCGCGACATCCTCGCCAAGTTGCGACCCGATGACGGTATCTTGGGCGAAGAATTCGGGAGCACTGAGGGCAGCTCTGGTTTAACCTGGGTTCTCGACCCGATTGATGGAACGCGCGGATACTTATCGGGAACTCCGACTTGGGGTGTTTTGATCGCGGTTTCTGATTCAAACGGCCCGATCCTTGGCATTATTGATCAGCCCTATATCGGCGAGCGGTTCGCGGGCGGGCTGGGCGTGAGTGAGATGCATGGCCCGCAAGGGCGGCGCGCCTTGAAAACAAGACCCGCGCGGGCGCTCACGGATGCGATCCTGTTCACCACCTTCCCCGAAGTTGGCACACAGGCCGAGCGGTCTGCTTTCTCTGCGGTGTCGGCGAAGGCTCGCCTTACGCGCTACGGCACCGATTGCTATGCCTATGCGTTGATCGCGCTCGGACAGATCGATCTCGTCGTCGAGGCTGGTTTGCACCCTTACGACGTGCAAGGGCCTATCGCGGTGATTGAGGCGGCGGGTGGAGTGGTGACCAATTGGCAGGGTCAGCCTGCGCATATGGGGGGCCAAATTCTGGCCGCTGCGAATGCCGAGATTTACGCGCAGGCATTGGCTCTCTTGAACGGCTAACGAACGCTCGCAGTCACGCGATGTTTGTTACTCAGAAAATGTTGCCCGAAAAGTGGCCCGTTCTAACCATATCTCCGGGAGCCACCTCCCAGAGATATCATAGCCTGCAATGCCTTGGCGCGCAGCGTTATGTCCCTGTCATGAGGCTATTTTCTTCGCTGTCCGTGCGGAAGATCATCATCGAACGACGCAGCTCCTCTGCCATTTCGTCCAGCGAGCGCGTTGCCGCAGTCGTTTCTTCAAACATTGCGACGTTGTGTTGAGTTGCGTGATCGAGCTGTTCGACAGATCCGTTGATCTCCTTCAAGGCTGTGGATTGCTCTTGCGAGGATCGCGCGATTTCTCCCACGCGGCGCGAGATCTCTTCGACAGAGGAGACGATCATGTCGAGAGAGCTGACCGTTCGTTTCACCAGATCGACGCCGGATTTTACTTGGACACCGGAGGCGCTGATCAAGTCGCGGATTTCGCGCGCGGATGCGGAGGATCGCCGCGCCAGTTCCCGCACCTCGGATGCGACAACCGCAAAACCGCGCCCTGCTTCGCCCGCGCGCGCGGCCTCGACCCCTGCGTTCAAGGCAAGCAAGTTGGTTTGGAACGCTATGTCGTCGATGACGGATGTGATGCGCGCGATTTGGTCTGAACTCTCCTCGATGCGGATCATGGCGTGGATCGACTCCTCGGCCAGAGTAGAGCTTTCGCGGGCCACGGTCTCGGCATCATGTGAGGCTTTCGAGGCCTCGGAGGCGACCTGCGCGGCGGAATGCACGGAGACTGTCAGTTCGTTGATGGCGGCTGCCGCTTGCGCCAAAGTGTGCGCCTGTGCTTCGGTGCGAGTCAGGAGATTGCCAGCGGTGGTGTTGATCTCGCTGATCTGGCTCCGGATATCGAAGGAGCATCCTGTTGCGGAGGTGACTGCGACGGCAAGTTGTTCGAGGGCGAGATTGAAGTCGCGTGTCAGGGCTTGGTAATGGGGTTGCGGGAAGTGTTTCAGGCGTACGCCAATATCCCCCTCCGCCAGCGCACCCAGCGCGACTTGCAGCGCTTCAACGACCTCGGCCTGTTCGCGTTCTGTTTGAGCGCGCACCTCCATCAGCTGTTCTTGCGCCTT
Source organism: Albirhodobacter sp. R86504 (assembly GCF_042466415.1). NCBI lineage: Bacteria > Pseudomonadati > Pseudomonadota > Alphaproteobacteria > Rhodobacterales > Paracoccaceae > Albirhodobacter > Albirhodobacter sp. R86504. The sequence continues at coordinate 280,920 of NZ_JAXHCH010000002.1, forward strand.
GGCGGCATCTGTCTGAGCCCGCACAATTTCTTGTGCCGTGTTCTCGGCGGCAAGGCGCATCGCTTCTGCCGCGCTTGCTGATTGTTCCGCAGTCTCACGGAGCGCTAAAGCCTCGACGGCGCGCTGCTCTGCCTCGGCGCGGGTCACGTCAGCCGCTTCGGATGCAACGCGCAATTGCGCAAGCTGCTCGGCCATTGCGGACGCCATGCTCACCCTGTTTCTAACCGCATAGACAAGGACCGTGCTCTCGATCGCGACGATCGCCCCGTGTATCAGGCTGCGCTCAATATTCGGCCATAGCTCGCTCGACGGATAGATCATGCTCGGAAGGACGATCGACAATGACACATGATGCAAAACGATCGTCACCGAGGCGAGAATAATCGCCCTTACATCGACGAGAGCCACCAGTACGGCGAGAAATGCGAAATATATCATATGGGAATCGAGTTGCCACGGATGACCTGTGAGAGCGGCAGTGCCCGCGATCGCTTGCCCGACAAGCCCTTGCGCGACGAGGCTTCTTCCGCGCGGCCCATTCGACAGGCGCAGCCCGATGAGGCCGATGCTGGCAAAGCCGACGGCAATGATGCTCGCGGCGAGGGGGGCGTTACCAATTTGAAACGCAACAATAATGATCAGGCCCGCCATCATGACGGTGCCCCCGGTCATCCAGCGTAAAATCGCCCCGCGATTAAAGTCCATATTTGCACTCTTCATAGGTCACCACCACATAGCCAGTTCACGGGGGAGCCGCTGAGGACGAAAAGGGCCCCTGCCTGCGCCAATCGGTAGGAGAGGTCCTGTCCTTCTCCCCATGCCATCGTGCCGATCGCGGGCGGGGTTGTCCCGACTTCCCATGCTTCGGCCTTCGCCAGCATGTCATCCGGATCAGTCCACGGAGCGGTCAGCACAATGTAGGGACCATCGGCCGAAGGCTCCCGCGTGAGGAGCACGATCGGGCCTGCCAGCACGGCAAGGCTAATTGCGAGGGTTTCAGGTAGCATCGGTCTCTCCCATTTGGACCGTGATACCCCGCAAGAGCTTAAAGCGTGCTTAACACTCACATGCGTAAGAAGCGCAATTTTATACGTTTAGCCTTGGGCCCTCGCGCGCAGGGCGGTGTTTCCTCTGGCGCGAGGTCTCCGTTTCGTGGTGGCGAGACCGATCAGGTGAGGTGACAGCTCACCTCGCCCAGCCCATCGATGCGGCCGAACACGTCGCCCGCAGTCGGCGTGTAGGTGAGGGGGTGAATTGACCCCGTGATCACGGTTTGGCCAGGTTTAAGCCCGCCGCAATGGTTGCCAATCGAACGGATCAGAGCTTTCAGTGTGGTGAGAGCCGAGCCGTCAGGCACTGAGGTTTCGCCGTCCAAGATCGTACCTGTTGGGATCGTCATCCGTGCGTTGACAATGCCAAAATCGCGTCCGTCCCAAGTTGTGAGCGGCGTGCCAAGAATAAGGCCGTGGTTTATTTGGAAATCGGCCAGCTTGGCGAGGGGATCTTGGGCGATAGCTCCGTTCAGCCGCGTCTCGACGAGTTCGATCACCGGAACGGGAAGGATGCAGCGCAGCAGGGCCGCATCAAAATCAACGTCCTCGGGCGCGGGAAGGGGGGCCATGATCCGCCAGCCAATTTCCAACTCAAGCCCCATTTGTGCGCCCATCGGCACGGTCGCGCCGCTGTCCCACGTGCGGTGCGCCACAATGGGCGCCCAGATCGAAGGCTGGTCTGGCTTGCGCGCGGTCTTGAAGCCCGAAATATCTGCATCCATCCCCTCAATGACGCGGCCCTGTATCGCGTAGGCCTCCGCGAGAGTGTGAGGCGCGGAAATGGCACCATCGGCAGGAATACGCTGGCCCGATGTTTGGGCGAGGAGGAGGGCGTCGGAGAGGGCGTTCATATCTGATCCTTGAATATAAGAGCCGCGCGGAAGATCAGTCTGCTGTCCGGTCAACGGGCGCGGCGGCCGTTCGTAAAGATAAAATCGCAATGCGCCCTCACAGGCAAGCGGTGCTGGCGGGGCGGTTGCGAGATCACGCGCGGGGGAAGAAAGTTGAGAGAGGCAGCTAGATTGCCAAAGTGAAAGCGCCAAAGTGAGAGCCGCACAGTGAGAGCCGTAAAGTGAGACGGGCCCGCCTCTGGTGAGGCAGGCCCGCGTAAGTGCAGCAAAATCGATTATTTCACGTCAAATTCCGGCTGCGCTTTCAGCGCTTCGACCGTGCTATCAATGTAGATGCGGTAATCATCACCATCATCCTGCGTCAGGATCTGCAATTCGTCGAAGGTCACGCCAACGGATTTTTCACCCATCCCCAGGAACCCTCCAACATTCACAACGACGGTTTCAATCTTGCCATCATCGCTCAGCACCAGCGAGTTGATGTCGCCGACGCTCTCGTCTTGCGGACCGTAGACTGTGACACCTTCAAGCCCGTCGGCCGTCATCTGGGAAACGGTGGCCATATCGGCTTCCGTGTACCCTTCGCGTTCAACCATAGGGCGTGTCAGCATGTCTCGCGTTGCGGGGTCGTTCGTTGCCATATCGGCGCTCGAATGCGCGCCCTCGTTCATGGTTTCATCGACCATCCCACCCTCTTGCGGGGCGCCATTGGCGGGGTTTTCTGCCTGCATCGCCGGATCAGTTGCTGGCGCTGCGGTCTCGGCGTTCGGATCACCGTAGACGGTGCCTTCGGCTGCACGCTCATATTCAGGGGCGGCCTCTAGGACCTCTTGCGATGTCGAGACGACGAGGAAGCGATCATCACTGTCGCCCTCTTCATTCACGACAGTGATCGCATCCATCGATACCGCCACGTCGCGCTCACCCGCGCCCATCACGCCGCCGACGCCCAAGATCACGGCGCTCACTTGGCCATCTTGGGAAAGGATGATGTCGTTGATTTCCCCGATATCATCCCATTCTGCCTCGCCACCATCGGCGATTTGCATCCCCGCCTCAACGGGTGTTTCAGCATTGTAAATGCGCATCCCAATGAGGTCGGAGGCGTAGAAGTCGCCTTCTTGCATCTGCACGTCGCCAAAGCCTGTCATGCCAGATTGTGCCATCGCCGCGCCGGAAAGGGTGAGGGCAATTGCTGTCGTGGTCAAAAAGCGTTTCATGGTATCCTCCTCGTCTGTTTCGGATGCAGCGCGGTGCGGTATCGCTGCGCTGCAGGTTCGGGGAGACAACGCGCTTGTTTGGCGAGTGTTCCATAATAAACATCTTAAATATTCAAATTTTAGGCTTTGAAAACAAAGATAATACCTCTCACCCCGCATTTACCCGCTTGTTTTCAAGGCTTCCGTTCAAGGGCACCCGCAATCTAAAAAATCTCAGATCGGATCGGCGCAGAGCTGTCGTCTGCGCGCGGGCCGCGGCTTACGCAGCCTGTCCGATTTGGGCATGGGCGCGTTCTTTATCCGCAGGCGAGCGCGGCGCAGGACGGGGCAGGACCGCGCAGGACGGGGCAGGACGGGGCCATGCGGGCGGGCGTGCTCGCATTGCGCAACGTCACGTGGCCGGAGGATGCAGGTGACGGGCGTGGATCAGCGCCGCGCGCGGATTTTTGTGGACACGCACCGCATTACCCTATCCATTAGGGTAGATTACACGGGGTCGTGTGGTAAGTGACGCGTTGTCCGACATCTCGAAAGCAAAAAGCATGATCGCTACGGAGTCCCACAGTGCTACCGTTGAAAGCGCGCCGCCCTTGGTAGGGCAGGCACCTTTTCAACAGATGTTCGATGCGATGCCTGCGCTGGTCGCAGTGTTCCAGGGGCGCGACCACCTGTGCAGCTATTCAAACCCTGCGCATGACTTGATCGCAGGGCCCGCCACGGGGCGTAAGCTCCTTGATGTGTTCCCCTTATTTGAGGGGCAAGGGGTGGTGAAAACCTTTGACGCCGTGTTCACCACAGGGGCGCATGTCGAGATCCCCGAGGTGTTGATCGTGCACAACGGACAGCGCCTTCTCTATCGTTTTTCGCTACAACCATGGCGCGATCATTCGGGCGTGATCGCAGGCGTGATGAGCTTTGCAATTGATGTCACGCTGCAGGTTCAGGCGCGTTCGCAAGCCGAGTCCACCGCCCGTCAATTGGCCTTCGCGCTCGAAATCAGTGATGGCATTGGCATCTTCGATTGGGACACGCGGATCGATACAATTGCCGTCGATGAGACCTTCATGCAGGCGTTCGGGATCGATCCCTCGCAGCCCCGTGATCGCTTGCCGCTTGGCACGTTCCTTGAAGCGATCCATCCCGAGGATCGCCCAAGAGTGGCGCAGGCGGTGCAACACGCCGTCGAAACCGGGGGCGAGTATTGGGAAGAGTTCCGCATCGCATCGCCCAACACCGCGCAGCGTCATGTTCTCGCGCGGGGGCGGTGTTTGCCCGACGCCGATGGACAGCCCGATCATTTTCTCGGCGTTGTGATCGACATCACAAAGCAGCATCGTGATCGCGAGTCCTTGCGCGAGAGCGAGGAGCGCCTGCAGTCGGTGGTTGCGGCGCTCGATCAAGGGTATTGCGTGGCTGAAATCATCTGTAACGAGGCGGGCGAGCCGGTCGATTACGAATTCATCGACGTCAATCCGAAGTTCGAGCAGATGACAGGCCTGCAAAGCGCCACCGGCCGCCGGATGTTGGATCTCGTTCCAAACCTCGAAGACAAATGGGCGAAAATCTACGGCCGCGTCGCCCTCGAGGGCGAAACGGTGCGGTTCGAGGACGGCTCGGAGGCGATGGGGCGCTGGTTTGATGTGTTTGCAACCCCCGTTTTGCCGCGGGGGCGTTTCGCTGTGATCTTCCGCGATGTGACGGCCGAAAAGCGCACGCAAGACGCGCTGCGCAAAAGCGAGGCCGAGTTCCGCACCATCACCGAAGCAATGCCACAAATCGTTTGGGCGACCTTGCCCGACGGGTATCACGATTTTTACAACGCGCGCTGGTACGAATTTACCGGTGTGCCGGAGGGCTCGACCGATGGCGAGGGGTGGAGCGATATCTTCCACCCCGATGATCAAGACCGCGCGTGGGAGCGTTGGCGCCATTCATTGGAAACCGGCGAACTTTACGAAATCGAATATCGCTTGCGGCATCACTCGGGGCAGTACCGGTGGGTTCTAGGGCGCGCGCAACCGGTGCGAAACCCGCGCGGGGAGATCGTGCGCTGGCTTGGCACATGCACCGATATTCAGGAACTCAAGCTTGTCGCGGAACAACGCCAGTTGATGCTGGGCGAAATGAACCACCGTGTGAAAAACATCCTGTCGATGGTGAACGCAACCGTGATGCAGACGCTCCGGCAGGCAGAAACTATGGCGGATGCCCGCGAGTTGTTGCAATCTCGGATCTCGATGATGGCGCGCGCGCATGATCGGTTGGTGAGCGCGACTTGGACGGACACCCGCATCCGCATCGTCGTTGACAGCGCCCTCGCGCCGCATCGCACGGGCGAGGGGCGGTTCGTTATTGAGGGGCCGGATTTGCCAATTTCGGCAAAACAGGCCTTGGCCTTGACGATGGCGCTGCATGAGCTTGCGACAAATGCGATCAAATACGGATCGCTTTCGCAGGCTGAGGGCTTGATCTGCATTCGCTGGAACGTGGTAGACGAGGTGTTTACGCTGACGTGGCGCGAGACGGGCGGGCCTGCGGTGCGCAAACCCTCGCGCAACGGCTTTGGCAGCATGATGATCGAACAAGCTCTGCCTGCTTATTTCTCGGGGACGGCGGAACTTGCCTATCCGGTTGGGGGTTTAACCTTTGATCTCTGCGCGCCGCTCTCGGGCCTGACGGAAATACCGCCTGCCTGAGGAGGGTAACTTCAGCGCGCAGCTGGCCCGCCATTTGGCTCACCCCCCGAGCCGGATGGCGGCGTAAGTTGGTCGGGCGCCGGCAGGTGATCTGACTTTGTGTTGTGAAAAGGATGCTTGAATGACCCGTCACCACCCGATCCATAATCCGGCCGCATCGGCAACCGCGCGCGCCAAAACCCTATCAGGTGTCCGGCATCTCATCGCGACTGTGGCGCTGGGCGCGATATTCACCACCCTGACTTTTGCGCGCGCGCAGGCGGAGGTGATCGGCAAGGTTGATGTCGATTGGTTGGGCAACGATATTATCGTCGAGGCATTTGAAGATCCCAAGGTCAAGGGGGTGACCTGTCATGTCACCTATTTCGAACGCGGGCTGATCGACCGGTTGCAAAATGGCAATTGGTTTGAGGACCCGTCGAATTCGGCAATCTCGTGCCAGCAAACCGGCCCGATCACATTGGGGGATATCGACCGGTCTGATGAAGGGGAGTCCGTCTTTTCCGAACGTCGCTCCATCATTTGGAAGAGCCTTCAGGTAAAACGTATTTTTGACGAAACACATCAGACACTTGTCTATGTTGTGCACGGCCAGCAGGTGCAAAATGGCTCCGCGAAAATGGCGATCTCGACGGTGCCTTTGTTCCAACCGTGAACGCCCTACGCGTCTCTCGGGGCGTCCGATGCGGCGCAAAAGCGCGGTGCGCGTGTGCAAGCAAAGCTGTCTCGCGTGCAAACAGTAGCCAATGGCGGTTTTTTCCCTAAATAATACTTGTGTTGCTACGAATTAACCGCCAATTCCCAGCGCCTGCGCGACCTCGTCTGCTTGGTTTTTGTGCGTCCCGTGAAGGGAGTGCATCTGCCACCTGTGACGCCGGTCAGCGCTACTGGAGTAACGAGGTCGAAAATGACAGACAAAAAAGGCGAAAAAGAAATAGCCCCGCCGTTTACCGAGCTGGAAATCAACACAACAACAGGCGGGTTTTACAACGGCTTTGCGATGGCCGTTGCCGTACCTGCCAAAATCATCATCTCGATCCTCGTGGTCTGGGCCATCTTCTGGCCGACGCAATCGGGGTCAATCCTTAGCGGATTGAACGGGGTGATCCTACAGTACTTTGCCGCTTGGTATATTTGGGTCGTGGCGTTCTTCGTCATCGTGTGCCTTTTGCTGGCCATCTGGCCTGCGGCAGGCAGGTTGAACCTCGGGATCGATGGCGAGAAACCGGAATTTAGCAATTTCTCCTGGTTCTCGATGATGTTCGGGGCCGGGATCGGCGTGGGCATGTTGACATGGGCCGTCGCCGAGCCTGTTTCGCATTTCGGATCAAACCCTGAAACGATCATGGGTCTGACGACTGGCGGCACGGCTGATAACGTTCGGATGGCCTATAAGTGGTCGTTCTTGCATTGGGGCTTTGGCGCGTGGGCGTGCTACGCGATCTGCGGTTTGTCGTTGGCATTCTTCACCTATCGCCGCGGCTTGCCGCTCACGATCCGGTCGGGTTTGACGTCGCTCTTTGGCAATGCGCTGGCGGGGATTTTCGGCCATATCATTGATATCGTGGCGGTTGTGGCGACAATCTTGGGCGTGGCGCAGACCCTCGGGTTCGGCGTTGACCAGTTCGTCGCGGGGCTGACCCGCATCGGCATCTCGGGTCTGACGACCGCGGATGGCGCGGCCAACACGATGGGGATCATCACCTCATTGGTTGTTATCATGGGCCTCTCGACCCTTTCGGCGCTGTCGGGCGTAGGCAAAGGCATCAAGTGGCTATCGAACATCAACATGGTTCTTTCGGTCGTGCTGCTGGGCTTCTTCATCATCTTCGGCGCGACATGGTTTGGCTTTAACGCGATGTTCCTCGGCCTGTGGGATTACGTTATCGCTCTGCCAACGTTGAGCTTTAACGTCTTTACCTCTGACGGTGTTGAGGGGTCGACATCCTTCCTCTTGGCGCAGTGGCAGGGCTGGTGGCCGGTGTTCTACTGGGCTTGGTGGATCGCCTTTGCGCCTTTCGTTGGCTTGTTCCTCGCGCGGATTTCGCGCGGTCGGACGATCCGAGAATTCGTTTTGGGCGCGATGATTGTGCCGGCTCTGATGTGCTTTGTGTGGTTCGCATGGGCGGGTGGTACGGCGATCGATCTGGAACTCAATGGCGGCGCGGGGGGTGTCATTTTTGATGCTGCCAATGGCGACAAAATCTTCGCGATGACAGAATTCATGCTCGCACCGATTGCGCCGTGGCTTGCATGGGGGATGGCGGTTTTGATCGTCGTTCTTCTGCTGACCTTCCTCGTCACGTCTGCTGACTCTGCGGTGCTGATCGTGAACACGATCAACGCGGCGGGCGATGAAGGTCCGAAGGCGCGTCCTCATATCCTGTTCTGGGGCGTCGCTTTGGCGATGGTCGTTGCCGGTTTGCTGTTGTCGGGGGGGACTAAAGCCGTCCAAACCGCGATGGTGATTGGCGCGCTGCCGTTCTCCTTCGTGATGGCGGTCATGGCGATCGCCCTCGTGAAGGCGATCTACTACGACACATTGCGCGAAAAAGCGGGCGTGCCGACCACTTATGACCAAATCGACGGCGCGACCGGCAATGGTTTGTCGTCAGGTTTGTCGGACGACTGAGCCTCGCTGAGGTGAAATACGTGAGGGGGCGCTGCACATGCAGCGCCCCTTTTTACATGCGTCCGTTAACGTTTCATGCGGTTCGACAAGATCACGCCGGCACAAATAATCAACACCGCGCTGGCCACGCCGATTGACAGGCGCTCCCCCAAAACAGGGACGGCGATCACGGCGGCGATTGCGGGGGCGAGTGCGCCGATGGTCGCGGCCGTCGACACCCCCAACCTGCTGATCGCTACCGCATAGGTCATGCTGGAAATCACCCCCGCGCCGATGCCCTGCACGAGGAGGAAGGGGAGGGCGTCTTCAAAGGTTGCGCCGCCTTGGTGAAAGCTCAGGTTGCTGGGGATCACGCCGAGAGCCCAGAGCACTGCTAGAGCCACCGCCGAGGGAACGGACATCACAATCGCACAGCCGACAGGATCGAGCCCGCTTCCGCGTTGGCCCATCGAATAGCTCGCCCAGAGCAAACTTGCTCCAAGCAGATAAAGGATGCCTTTCAAGCTCTCCGAGGAGACGCCGCCCGCGCTCGCTACCAAGACCGCGGCCCCCGCCATAATGATCACCATTCCCGTCATGCGCCCCTTGGACGGGCGCTCACGCGTCGTAAGCCAGAGTAACACCGCGACCGAGATCGGCGTCGTGCCCGCAATCAGCGCACCAACATGGGTTGCGGAGGTCTGCGCGCCGCCCAAAGCCGCGAGATAGATGAACGGCGCCCCCGCACCAATGGCGATAAGCGCCGCGTTGCGCAGCGGCATGGCGCGGACCATCGCAAGACGCGCAGGCATGAACGGCAATAAGATCAGCGCAGGCACGACCGACCGAATGAGCGCTACATCCCCAATCGTGAGAGCTGACGCGCTCGCCGCGCGGGTGGCGAGGGCAAAGCTCGCCCAGATCAACACCGTCAAAGCAATCGCCGCGTATCCGATCAACATCTGCACACGTTGCGCGCGCGCATCCGCGAAAAAGGCAGCATCCACAGGGGGCGTTATCATGCAATCCTACCTCATAATTTCGTCCTGTATATGCGGTTTCCGGCGGCATGTGATTGCGAATTATTGCTTGATGAGGTCTATTTGAGGCAGAATCTGCCAATGAGGGGCGCTATGGATAGTAAAGATCGCCAGATCATCAAAGCTCTGCAAGAAAACGGGCGCCTGACAAACCAAGATCTGGCGGAGAAGGTTAACCTATCCCCGTCCCCCTGCCTGCGTCGCACGCGTGCGTTAGAGGAGAGCGGCGTGATCAAGGGATATACCGCGATCGTGGACGAGAAAGCGTACGGTCTTCCGATTACGGTGTTGGTGCGGATCCGTCTGGAAAGTCACGCAGGCGCGGTGGTCAATCTGTTCGAAAAGAAGGTCTGCGAAACCGAGCAGATTCTGGATTGTTACGTTATCAGCGGGACAGACGATTACTTGTTGCGGGTTTTGGTCGAGGATTTACAGGGATACGAGACCTTCGTGCGTGTGAAACTGCACGCCATTCCCGGCATCGCATCGATTGATACGAGTTTCGCATACGGGATTTTGAAGCAATCATCGGTGTTCCCACGATTGCTCTAGGCGCAAAATATAAGGGCGTTTTTAAACGGGAAAGCCCGCGGCGTGCACCAAAGTCACACTGCGCAAGGCCTGTGCGAGGAGAGAGCCATAACCCGCTTGTGACTGATTCGCCTGCGGGGTATTTATTAATCTCAGTCTACAATACAGGTAAAAAAATGAAAAAAATTTTTGGCACAGCGGCAATTTTGGCCGCAGGTTTCGCGCAGGCAGCGGTCGCAGGCGAAGTCACTGGCGGCGCCCTTGGTTATAGCTACTCGGCGTTTTCCGATGACAGCGCAGGCAACGTTGATAAAAACGCGCTGGCAGGATCGGTTGAATACGGTTTTGATCGTCAGTTCGCCGTTCAGGGCGATTTGAGCTTTATGAAATTCGGCGCGACGGATTTCGACGGCAAAGCCTTCACGCTGCACGGGATCTACCATCTCGATGACTTCACCTCCTTCGGTGCGTTCATCACGCGCGAAGACGTGGAAAGCCTTGGTCAGACCTCTTACGGCCTCGAAGTCGGTCATGAAATGGGCCTGATGGAGGTTGAGGGCTATATCGCGCACGGCGAGGCGGACGATATCGACGGCAATTTGTTCGGCATTTCGGCGCTCTACAACGCGACTGAGAGTTTCTCCTTCGGGTTGGGCTATGACAATCTCGACGTTGACAGCGTCGACGCGAGCCGCGTGGCGCTTGTGAGCGAATACGCGTTCGATCGCGTGGTAATCTCTGGCGAATTGGGTCAAGCAGATATCGAGGATCTCGGCAGCGAGAGCTACTTCGAGCTGGGCGCACGGATGACCTTCGGCGCAAACCGTGGGACGACCTTCGGCAAGCGTGGGTTCTTGGAAATTCTTCCAGGCCTGTAATCGCTTCCGCCCGCAGCATCTCACGTTTTCATGAGTTGCTGCGGGCAATTTTTATCGGTTTCGCTCCGGTTACGGCCCCCGTGTTACGGTGCCGTCCGGTTTTTCCCGTTGATCCAAACGTCAGTGATCGCGCGGTCGTCTCCCATCATAATCGTGGGGAAGATTGCCTCAAAAATATCACCCGCTTGCGCATTGCGTTGCGCAATTGCGGGCGTCGACTTCAGGTCGATGATCACAAGATCCGCCTCCATCCCCACCTCAATATTTCCGATTTTATCCCCCAAATTCAGGGCTTGCGCCGATCCTTGAGTGGCAAGCCACCACAATTCGGCGGGGTGCAACGGCCGACCTTTTAGCTGGCCGATCTCATAGGCGGCGGCCATTGTGCGCAGCATCGAGAACGACGATCCGCCGCCTGTATCGGTCGCAAGCCCAATGCGGTGGCCCTTGGCTTTTAGCGCCGCCAGATCCATCAACCCTGATCCGATGAAGGTGTTTGACGTTGGGCAATGCACCATTGCGGCGCCGGTTTCCAAAATCCGGTCGCGTTCACGCGCCTCCAGATGGATAGCGTGGCCGTAAAGCGCATTGGGGCCCAGCAAGCCGTGCATCTCATAGGTGTCGAGATAGTCGCGAGCGGTCGGGAAGAGCCCGCGCACCCATTCGATCTCGTCAGTCTGCTCGCTCAAATGGGTTTGCATCAGGCAATCGGGATGCTCGCCCCAAAGCGCGCCCAGCGCGGAGAGCTGGTCTGGTGTGGAGGTCGGGGAGAAGCGGGGCGTGATCACATAGCCGAGCCGGTCAACCCCGTGCCAGCGCGCGATGAGCGCTTTGCTATCATCATACGCCGATTGCGCCGTATCGCGCAGCCCGTCCGGCGCGTTGCGATCCATGCAGGTCTTGCCGGTCAATGCCCGCATGCCGCGCGCTTGCGCTTGTGCAAAAAACGCGTCGACCGAGGCAGGGTGGATCGTCGCAAAGGAGCACATCGTCGTCGTGCCATGCGCCAAGGCGAGATCGAAATACCGCGCGGCAATCATCTGGGCGTAAGCGGGATCGTTAAACCGCATTTCTTCGGGGAAGGTGTAGGTATTGAGCCAGTCAATCAGCCGTTTTCCCCAACTCGCGATGATCGCGGTTTGGGGGTAGTGCACATGTGCATCGATGAAACCGGCGGAGATCACCTGCGCGCCGTAATCGCGGGTTCGCGCGGCGGGATAGGCGGCACGCAGCGCATCGGCCGCACCAACGGCAATGATCTTGCCCTCATGGATTGCCAAGGCCTCATCCACCTGCATCGCGTCCGGTCCGGCTGTGAAAGGGTCGGCCGTAAACCGCAACACTTGCCCGAGTAAGATATCCATTCCACGCCCCTTTGTCATTTCGCACAGATTAGGCCGCGCGGGCGCGAAGGTAAATCATGCGCTTGCACGCCAAGGGGCGATTGAAACAGCTATGTGAAACCGTGAGTTAAATGCGCCGCGCCCCCTGTTGCGCCGCGCAAAACACGTTATGCTAGCGCAAAACCTTGCGGAGGCGGTATGGCGGAAGATCGGGCGGATATCGAAGAACGCGAGGAAGACGACTTCTCTCTCGATAGCGATTTGGTCGCGGATATTCGCGCGGCCCTTGAGGTTGAGGATGCAACGCAGCTTATCGCGTTGATCGAGCCCCTTCACGCCGCTGACGTCGCCGACCTTCTGGAACAGCTTCGCCCGAATGAGCGCCGCAGTCTGTTGCGCCTTTGGGGAGACGAGATCGACGGCGAGATCCTGTCGGAGATTGACGAATTAATCCGCGAGGAAGTGCTCGACGCGCTGCCCAAACACATTCTGGCGGAGGCGGTGCGCGAGCTGGAATCGGACGATGTCGTCGATCTGATCGAGGATCTCGAACCGGCGCAAAAAGAAGAGATCCTCGAAGCGCTTGAGGAATCCGATCGCGCCGCAGTCGAGCAATCGCTGGCTTATCCAGAATATTCGGCGGGTCGCTTGATGCAGCGCGAGGTCGTTTCCGCGCCGGAATTCTGGACCGTGGGGCAGACGATTGACTTCCTGCGCGCCGAGCCGTGGTTGCCGGATCAATTCTACCACGTGATCCTCGTCGATCCCGGGCACCATCCGGTCGGATACGTGACGTTGGGCAAATTGCTCGCGTCAAAGCGCGATACCTTGCTCAAAGATTTGGCCGAGGAAAGCTTCCGCACGATTTCGGCGTTTCAGGAGGAGGGCGATGTCGCTTACGCCTTCAACCAATATCACCTGATCTCGGCACCTGTTGTCGATGACGATGATCGCCTCGTCGGCGTGATCACGATTGACGATGCGATGTCGGTTCTGGATGAGGAGCACGAGGAAGATATGCTCTTGCTCGCGGGTGTGAGCGAAGAAAGCTCGGTTTCGGATGGCGTGGTCGAGACGGTCAAATCCCGCACGCCTTGGTTGTTTGTGAATTTGCTGTCCGCCAATCTATCGGCTTGGGTCATCTCGTGGTTCTCGGATTCGATCACCACTATCGTCGCACTCGCGGCGTTGATGCCGATCGTGGCCTCGATGGGCGGGAACGCAGGGACGCAATCCCTCGCGGTTGCGGTGCGGGCGCTTGCGACGCGCAATCTGACCGAAAGCAACGCGGGCCGCGTGGTGATGCGCGAGGCGACTGTGGGGTTGATTAACGGCGTCTTCTTCGCCCTGATTATGGGCGCGGTGGGGTATCTGGCCTACGATTCATGGGCGCTGGGCGCGGTGATCGGGGCTGCGATGATTATCAACCTGATCGTTGCGGCACTGGCGGGCGTTTTGGTGCCCCTCACGTTGGATCGGGCGGGGCTTGATCCGGCGCTGGCATCGGGAACGTTCGTCACGACGATGACCGACATCGTCGGATTCATGGCCTTCCTCGGTCTGGCGACGGCGGTGCTGTTGTGACGGAGCACGGACAGGCGCAAGACGCGGTCGGGCAATCGGAGGGGCGTATGGACATTCTTGAGCAAAAAGCGGAGGCGCGCGCCTTGTGCCGCGCCGCGCGCAAAGCGGCGCATGCCGAGGCGGGGGGGCACTCAACGGCGGCTTTGGGGCATCTGTCCAACATACTTTCCGCATTTTCGGGCAAGGTGCTTGCCGGATATATGCCGATCCATTCCGAGATTGACCCGCTTGCCGCGATGGCCGCGCATGACGGGCCGGTTTGCGTGCCTGTGATCGAGGCCGAGGGGCGGCCGCTCAAATTCCAGCTCTGGACGCCTGATTGCGATATGGTGGAGGGCGCTTTCGGCGCGATGATCCCTGCGCAAGGCCCGTATCTTGAGCCGCAGGCGGTGATCGTGCCGATGCTGGGGTTTGATGAACGTGGTTTCCGGTTGGGGTACGGGGGCGGGTTTTATGACCGCACCTTGGAGCGATTGCGCCGCCTCGGGCCTGTCACGGCCATCGGGTTTGCCTATGCCGCGCAGGAATTGGAGGCGGTTCCCGTTGAGGACACGGACGAGCCTTTGGATCTTGTCGTTACGGATCGCGGCGTTCTCTTTCCCGAGGCGTGACCTCTTTCGACGGCGCGATGTGGGCGAGGCGCGCTCCGCGCGGTCACGCCGTCCGTCACATATCAAGCCAGTGAGCGACCGCAGCCCGCCAAGGGCGGCACGATCGGGGCGTTAAATCTTGCGCGCCGCGACTTTTGGGCCTATGCCCGCGGCATGAAAATCCTGTTTCTCGGAGATGTGATGGGCCGCGCCGGGCGCGCCGCTATCACCCAGCATCTGGCCCGCCTTCGCACCGAATGGCGGCTCGATTTCGTTGTGGTCAATGGTGAGAACGCCTCCTCTGGGATGGGGTTGACGCCGGATCATGCAAAGGGGATTCTGGCGGCGGGAGCCGATTGCGTCACCTTGGGCGATCACGCGTTCGATCAAAAAGACATGCTGCGGTTTATCGAAACCGAGCCTCGCATCCTCCGACCGCTGAATTTTGCCAAAGAGGCGCCCGGCAAAGGCGCGCGCGTGTTTTCGGATGCGCGGGGCCGCAAGATCCTCGTGACGCAAGCTCTTGGTCAGGTCTTTATGAAGCGCGCCTTCGACGATCCTTTCTCGCATATCGAGGCCGTTTTGAAATCGCATCCTTTGGGCGGGATGGTGCAAGCCAGCTTGGTGGATATGCATTGCGAGGCGACATCCGAGAAAATGGCGATGGGACATTGGTGCGATGGCCGCGCGAGCGTCGTTGTGGGCACCCATACCCATGTGCCCACAGGGGACGCCATGATTTTGCAAGGCGGGACTGCCTATCTGACGGATGCGGGGATGTGCGGCGATTATAATTCCGTCATCGGGATGGAAAAGGCGGAGCCGATGCGCCGTTTCATCACCGGAATGCCGAAAGAACGCTTCACTCCCGCCAATGGCGAGGCCACGCTCTCGGGCCTTTATATTGAGACGGATGATCGCACGGGGAAAGCGACGCGGGTTGAGATGGTTCGTCAGGGCGGGCGTCTGGCGCAGTCGGGGCCGGCCTAACCCTGCCCAACTGCGCGCACGGGCCTGTTGCGGGCCCGATTGCTTCGCCGCCTGCCTGTCCGCGTGACTGCCCGCCCGCCTGACCGCCAGCCGGACTGCCCGCTTCACCAATTGTCTGCCGGATACGCGGCGATTTTTCCGTTAACGCGCCCGTAAAGGCCCAAGTCGTTTTGCGTTTTGCCTGATCGCGCATCATTTGTCGCGCGCGCGCATGGTAAGATGCCCCGCTTTCCTTAAATCTGCAGCAATCCCCTGATACGCAAGCAGTTCTCTTGTGTCCGTAGACCGAGCGAGTAGTATCGCGCGAGTAGTAACCACATATCCGAGGGATCATGATTGACCTCCACCTGTCTGAGACCGGCACCGCAATCGCAGCGCTGCTGATCGTTTTGTGGATGTTTGCGATGTTCCTGCGTGAACGCGTCCCGCCTGAGGTTGTCGCCATGGCGGGCGCCGCGATCATGCTGATCTTCGGTTTTATCCCTTACGAGACGGCCGTTGGCACCCTCTCGAATTCCGCGCCTTGGACGATCGCCTTTATGTTTCTCATCATGGGGGCATTGGTGCGCACGGGCGCGTTGGACCGCATGACGCGGTTCGCAGAAAGCCACGTATCTGAGCGCCCCGCCTTCACGCTGGTTGCGATGTTCGGGATGGTCATGGCCGCCTCCGCCGTTATGAACAATACGCCCGTCGTTGCGGTGATGATCCCTGTCTTCATTCAGATCGCGCGCAAACTGGGCATCGCGCCCTCGCGGCTGTTGCAACCATTGTCGTATTTTACGGTCATGGGCGGCATGATTTCCCTGATCGGCACCTCGACCAACATTCTCGTTGACGGGGTCGTGCAAAAAGCAGGGATGGAGGCGTTTTCGATCTTCGAAATTGCGCCGGTCGGCCTCGCGATTTCGGCTGCGGGCTCGATTTTCATCATGTTCTTTGGCAAGAGCCTCGTGCCGGATCGTCAGTCGATGTCGCATATGCTGGGCGCGCGTCCGAAGATGAAATATTTCACCGAGGTGGCGATCCCCGAGGGGTCTGGCCTGATTGGTCAATCCGTGTTGACGGTTGATAACTTCCGCCGTGATGGGGTTCGGGTGGTCGATGTGTTGCGCGGCGACGCGTCTCTGCGGCGCGATCTGCAAGGCACCACGCTTGAGGGCGGGGACCGTGTCGTTTTGCGCACCGAGATGACCGAGCTGCTCGGGATGCAACAAAACCCCGATTTGCGGATGGTCGACAAGTTGAGTTCGGTCGCAACCGAGACGGTGGAGGTTCTGATCTCCCCCGGTTGCAGGATGATCGGGCGGAGCTTGGGCGAGCTGCGGCTTCGTCGTCGCTACGGGGTCTACGTTCTGGCCGCGCATCGCCGCAACCAAAATATCGGGCGGCAGTTGGACGATCTCGTCGTCGTCGTTGGCGATACGTTGTTGCTTGAGGGCGCACCGGAGGATATCGCGCGGCTCGCATCGGATATGGATTTGGTGGATGTGAACAAGCCAACCGTGCGGGCCTTCCGCCGGTCACATATGCCGTTGGCGGCGGGGGCTTTGGCGGCGGTCGTCCTGCTCTCCGCATTCAATGTTGCGCCGATCATGTTGCTGGCGATGATTGCGGTGGCAGGCCTGTTGCTGTTCCGCTCGATCGATGCGGATGAGGCCTTTTCCTTCGTGGATGGCCGTTTGCTGGCGATGATTTTCTCGATGTTGATCGTGGGCGAGGCGTTGGAGGAATCGGGCGCCGTTCAATTAATCGTGGATGCGGTCGCGCCGCATCTGATGGGTTTGCCCCCGCTTGCCGCGCTGTTTGCTGTGTATTTCCTTGGGTTGGTGTTGACGGAATTCCTGTCAAATAACGCTGTTGCGGTGATTTACACGCCCATTGCGATTCAGCTCGCGGTGACTTTGGGGCTCGATCCGCGTCCCTTCGCGGTGGCGGTGATGTTTTCGGCCTCTGTAGCCTTCGCCACACCGATCGGCTATCAGACGCATATGATGGTCTACGGGCCCGGTGGCTACCGGTTCTCTGACTTCCTTCGGCTCGGTATTCCGATGGATATCGTGACGGGGGTTGTCGCCTGCCTGACCATCCCCCTCATTTGGCCACTTGGAGGCTGATATGCGCCTGACATCTATTCTCTCTTTCGCGGTTTTGCCGCTCGCTCTGATCGCTGGCTGCGCGCAGATTATGCTGCCTGACGGCGCGCCGCAGGAGGTCTCGCTCACGGGGCAGGTGCTTAAGGTGCGCATGTCGAACGGCTCGAAATGCGAGGTTGATCTGACGCGCGAGGATTGGACACGCGGTGCGCCGCTGATCGCGGGCGAAATGCCGGGGTGCGGCGGCGGCTTGGCCTATAATATCCGTCCCGAGGGCGAATCTCATGTCGGCAAAGCGATTGACGGAAGCTTGGGTCAGTACTTTGCCCCCTACGCGCGTGTGCAACTCATGTCGGGCAAGGGCTTGAGCTGGACCTATGATTTCCCCACCGGCGGTGGACGAAATTAAGCAGACAAAGCGCCCCGCTTGCAGGCAGCGGCTTGCAGGCGGGCGATGCTCTGGCCTATAGAGGCCAAGAATTTCAATTTTTGATGGAGAAGGCGCATGGCTGGCCACTCAAAATGGGCAAACATCCAACACCGTAAAGGTCGTCAGGATGCTGCGCGCTCGAAACTGTTCTCGAAGCTCGCAAAAGAGATTACGGTTGCCGCAAAAATGGGCGACCCAGATCCGGAAAAGAACCCGCGTCTGCGTTTGGCGGTGAAGGCGGCGAAGGCCGTGTCCTGCCCGAAGGACGTGATCGACCGCGCGATCAAGAAAGCCGTCGGCGGCGATGCGGAAAGCTATACCGAGATCCGCTATGAAGGCTACGGCATCAACGGGATCGCTGTGATCGTCGAGACGATGACCGATAACGTGAACCGGACAGCGTCGAATGTGCGCTCCTATTTCACCAAATGCGGTGGCAACATGGGCCAGACCGGATCGGTTTCCCACGGGTTTGATCGTGTGGGCGAAATCACCTATCCGGTGAGCGCGGGCGATACCGACACGGTGATGATGGCGGCATTGGAAGCGGGCGCCGATGATGTCGAATCCGATGAGGAAGGCCATTACATCTATTGCGCGATGGAGAGCCTCGCGGAGGTTTCCGACGCGCTTGAGAAAGAGCTTGGCGAGTCGACGGAATCCAAGTTGATCTGGAAACCGCAAGTGACCACCGAGGTTGATCTTGAAACGGCGACCAAGCTGATGAAGCTGATTGATATGCTTGAAGACGACGATGATGTGCAAACCGTAACGCATAACTTCGACGTCCCTGAGGATGTTGCCGCGCAGCTTTGAGTGCGAAATTTGACGCAAAAGGCCCTCCGGTTTCGGGGGGCCTTTTGTATATCCTAGATCAAAACACGGGCCGCGGCGGATCGCACCGCCGCCGTCAGGGGCGTGAGCGGCCCTTTCATCGCGCGCAGAACCTTCCAATGAAGCGCCACATCGAGATGCCGAGGGGAGAGCGAGACGAGCCGCTGTGCGGCAAGATCCTCGCGCGCCATTGTTTCGATATTCATCCCCCATCCCAAACCCGCGCGCGCCGCATCGAGGAAGGCTTGCGGTGAGGGCAGGATATGGGCGGGCAGAGGCGCGCTGACGCCAGTCTCCATCTTCGCCCATTGGGCCTGCAACCGATCTTTGGCGTTGAACACCAAGGACGGCGCGCGTGCCAGCGCCTCCGCCGTTACGCCCTGCGCGAAGTGCTCGGCGATAAACGCAGGGGCGGCGGTGGCGATGTAGCGTAACGCGCCCAAGGGTAGGCTATCGCATCCCGTTTGCGCAGCGGGGTTCGCGGTAATCGCCGCCCAAACTTCCCCGCGTGTTAGCCACTCGTCGCAATGGTCCTGATCGTCGATCACCAGATCGAATAAAACCCCCTTTACCTCCGCCAAAGCGGGGATCAACCAGCTTGCCAGACTGTCCGCGTTCACCGCAATGCGGATCACTGGCGGGCGGGTAAGGGTGGTTGTCCGCTCCCCCGCGAGATCAAGCCCTTGCTCAAGAAGCCGCACTTGTTCGGCATGCAGAGCGAGGCGCCGACCCGTTTGCGTGCCGGTGCAGGGGGTGCCGCGCAGAACAAGCGGCGCACCGGTGCGATCCTCGAGCGCTTTGATCCGCTGCGAAATGGCGGAGGGTGTGACGTTGAGGGCGCGTGCCGCTTGCTCAAAAGATCCGGTACGCAAAACCTCTGCCAAGGCGAGGAGGGCGGGGTAATCCAGCATTAGCTATCCTTAATCTGAAGCTATAATCTTAATTTGACCATTTGTGAGCAAAAGGCGAGATCTGGCATCGATATTAGTGGAGATGCTGCGTGGAATTTTGGGTCGGGTTGAAGCTGGCGCTGTCGTTGATTGTTGCGATCGGTGCGCAAAATGCCTTTGTTTTACGCCAAGGTATACTGCGGGAGCATGTCTTGCCTGTGGTCGCGTTTTGCGCGCTCTCGGACGCGGTATTGATCGGGATCGGCGTCGTGGGGGCGGGCGCTTTTGCGGCCCATCCTGTCATCCAGTCAGCGTTGCGCTGGGGCGGGGTTGGATTCTTGTTATGGTACGGGGCGCGATCTGCGCGCGCGGCATGGCGCGGCGGCGCGACTTTGGAGCTTGGCGCGACGACCCGTAAACCGCTTGGTGCCATCCTCGGGAGCCTCGCGGCCCTTACTTTGCTCAATCCGCATGTCTGGCTGGATACGGTGGTGTTGATTGGCGCGGTATCGGCGCAATACGCGCAGCCGTTGATGTTCGGCCTCGGCGCGGCCTGCGGATCGGTGCTGTTTTTCACGGCGCTTGGCTACGGCGCGCGCTATCTCGCGCCGGTATTCGCGCGCCCCGACGCATGGCGGGGCCTCGACGGGGGGATTGCGATCTTGATGTGGTCGATTGCGTGGAGTTTGGCGACAGGCGCGTGATGGGCGGCGGAGCGGGATGTAACCGATACAAAGCCGCGCTTGCGGGGCGCGTGGGTTTGGGGTCAGGTGCGGCATGGAAAAAACACCGCAACGCCCCGTCTTGGGTGTCCTTTGGATGCTCGCAACTGGCCTGAATTTTGTCGCCGTGAACGGGATCGTGCGCTGGCTCGGAGATGACCTGCCCGCCTTACAAAGCGCCTTTATCCGCTTCGCGGCAGGGCTCTTGTTGCTGACGCCGGCACTGGTCAGCGTGATGCGCAGGGGGCTGCCTGACGGCTCGCTCAAGATATTCTTGCTGCGCGGCGGGCTTCACACGGTCGCGGTCGTGCTTTGGTTTTTTGCCATGGCACGGATCCCGATCGCCGAAGTCACCGCGATCGGCTACATAAACCCGATCATTGTGACGATTGGTGCGGCGCTCATCTTTGGCGAAAGCTTCGCGCTGCGCCGGATGATCGCGATTGCGGTGGCGATTGTCGGCGCGTTGATCGTTCTCCGTCCTGGCCTGCGCGAGCTCTCGATTGGTCATGCCTCGCAACTTGGGGCGGGGGTCGTCTTCGGGATGAGTTACCTCGTCGCGAAGCGCCTATCCGACGTCGCGCCGGCGGGGGTGGTTGTGGCGATGTTGTCATTGATGGTGACGGTGTGTCTGGCACCGTTCGCAATTCTGGTCTGGGTGCCGGTGAGCATCGTGCAGGTGGCGGCGCTGGCGTTGGTCGCGGTTTTTGCCACGGCGGGCCACTACTGCATGACGCGTGCCTTCGCCTGCGCGCCGATGACGGTCACGCAACCGGTGACATTCTTACAGCTTGTCTGGGCGACATTGCTGGGATCGGTGTTGTTTGGGGAGGCGGTCGATCCGTATGTGTTACTCGGCGGTGCGGTGATTATCGGCGCGATCAGCTATATGACATTGCGCGAGGCGCAGATTAACAAGCGCGGGGTCACGCCGACTGTCGGCGCGACCAAAACCTGACACGGGCCGCGCAGATCCCGCGCGACCCGTTAGCCTTAGGCCTGTCCGCGCGGATCTATCAACTTGGCGATAACGCTCTCGCGCGTGATTTTCGTGCCATTGGCGAGCATTACATCGGGATGCGCGCATAAAAGCTCCATCACCTCGCGCACAGGCGTCCCCTCCGAGACCTTCGGCGCACCTTCCGTCGCAGGGCCATCGACCGCAAGATCGGCGGCCCGCAAGACCCCGAGAGGGTTCATATGCGCCACGAAATCGGCAACATACTCATTCGCAGGGTTGGCAATGATGTCACGTGCGGTACCCAGTTGCACAAGACGCCCGCCCTCCATCAAGGCGATCCGGTTGCCAAGTTTGAACGCCTCGTCAAGATCGTGAGACACGAAGATAATTGTGCGCTTCAGCTTTTGTTGGAGCTCGAGCAGCTCATCTTGCAGGCGCGCGCGGATGAGCGGGTCCAGCGCGGAGAATGGCTCGTCCATCAGCAAGATCGGCGCATCGGTGGCAAAAGCACGCGCGAGACCCACACGTTGCTGCATGCCGCCCGACAGTTCGGAGACTTTCCGATCGGCCCAACTGGCAAGCCCTACGAGCGCCAGCTGCTCTTCAACAACCAAGCGCCGTTCGGCAACGCCCATCCCCGCGAGTTCCAACCCCAATCCGACATTCTCGCGAACGGTGCGCCACGGCAGCAAGCCAAACTGTTGGAAGACCATCGCGACACGCTTTTGCCGGATGCGCCGCAAAGTCGCCGGATCGGCGTTGGTGACATCGACCAGCCCCGCGCCATCCGAGACGCGAACGCATCCGCGCACCACCGGATTGAGGCCGTTGACGGCGCGTAGCAACGTAGATTTGCCTGACCCCGATAGGCCCATCAGCACAAGAATTTCGCCCTCCGCCACGGTGAGCGAGCAATCATGAACGCCCAAGGTCTGGCCGGTCGTTGCCCGCACATCGGCGCGGCTTGCGCCTGCGTCCAATGCGGGCAGGGCGCTTTGTGGTTGCTCGCCAAAGACGATCGATACGTTGTCGAACTCAACAGCGGTTTTCGGCCGGTTTGGGTTGGTTGCGTGCTCAGTCATTCGATTTCCCCATCCGCAGCATCCGATCCAGAATGATGGCCACCACAACAATAATCATGCCCGATTCAAATCCGAGCGACGTGTTCACCGTATTGAGCGCCCGCACGACCGGAACGCCGAGCCCGTTTGCGCCGACCATCGCGGCAATAACCACCATTGAGAGAGACAGCATAATCGCCTGATTGAGGCCGGCCATAATCTGGGGCAGGGCATACGGAAGCTCGACCTTCCACAAAACCTGGTTCGGTGTCGCGCCAAAAGCCGTCGCGGCCTCCAATAGCGCGGGCGGGGTTGAGGAAATCCCCAAATGTGTGAGCCGGATCGGAGCAGGCAGAACGAAGATCACCGTCGCGATCAGGCCCGGAACCATGCCGAGACCGAAAAACACGATCGCGGGGATGAGGTAGACGAAGGTCGGCAACGTCTGCATCAGGTCAAGGACAGGCTGTAATCCGGCATAAAGGCGCGGACGATGCGCGACACTGATACCGATGGGAACGCCAATCACCATGACGATCACACAAGCCGAGAGCACAAGCGTTAAGCTTTCCGTCGTGTTCTTCCAATAGCCTTGATTGAGGATAAACAAAAAGCCCAAGAAAACCATGAGCGCGGTCTTCCAGTTGCGTTGCAAAGCATAGGTCAAGCCGACGAATGCCGCCACGATTACAAGCGGATGCGGGGTCTGGAGAACCCATAAAATCGAGTTGATCATCACTTCCATGAACGCCGCGATGCCGTCAAAGAAGCCCTTGCCGTGTAATTGAAGCCAATCGAAAATCTGCGCGGCGGATTTGCCGACGGGAATTTTCTGGGTGAGCCAGTCCATATGAACGTCCCTTGTGCGGCCGCTTGCTACGGCTTGTCGTTGGATGGGGGCGGCGCACAACATGCGCCACGTAAATTCCCCCCGACACGCATGCCGATACGCACGCCGTCATGCATGGGCCGGGGGGAGAAGGGCTTAAAGCCCGAGACCGGACTTCACAGCCGAGAGCGCATCGCCGCCATCTTTCGTGGTCACGCCGTCCAACCAAGGCTCAACCGTTGCCGGATTTGCCTGCAGCCACGCCAAAACCGCCGCATCGGGCTCGGCGCCATCATCCAAGATCGCCCCCATGATCGTGTTTTCCATCTCCAACGAGAAGGTCTGGTTGCTCAGCAATTTCGCAACATTCGGGCAGTCGGCGGCAAATTCCTTGCGCGCGATTGTGTTCACAACACCTTCACCGCCAAAGAAACTTTCACCGCCGGGGAGATATTTCATATCGAAGTTTGCATTCATCGGATGCGGCGCCCAGCCAAGGAAAACGACCGCTTCCTCATTTGGGTAAAAACGTCGCACCTGTGCGAGCATCCCCTGCTCGGAGCTCTCGACAATTTCGAACCCCTCGAACATCTTGCCGGACTCAGTCTCCGAAATCAGGTATTCATTGGCCTCATTGCCCGGCTCGATCCCGTAGATCTTCCCGTCCAGATCGTCCTTGAATTTGGCAACATCCGCAAAGCTTTGCAGCCCTTTATCCCAAAGATACGACGGCACGGCGAGCGTATAGGCTGTGCCTTGCAAGTTCTCTGACAAGATCACCGCTTCGCCGTTGTCGAGATAGGGTTTCACCGCGCCTTCTTGGGCAGGCATCCAGTTGCCCAAAAATACATCGACATCATCCGCCTCAATCGACGCGAATGTCACCGGAACGGATAGGATCTTTACATCCACATCATAGCCAAGCGCCATCAGAGCTTGCTTTGTCGCTGAGGTCGTCACGGTAATATCCGTCCAGCCGACA
The DNA here is from genome assembly GCF_042466415.1 of Albirhodobacter sp. R86504. Classification (NCBI taxonomy): domain Bacteria; kingdom Pseudomonadati; phylum Pseudomonadota; class Alphaproteobacteria; order Rhodobacterales; family Paracoccaceae; genus Albirhodobacter; species Albirhodobacter sp. R86504. The sequence continues at coordinate 305,111 of NZ_JAXHCH010000002.1, forward strand.
TCGGAAAACGTGATCTCTTCGCAAGCAGCCTGTGCGGTGCCCGCAGCGGCGAGAAGGGCAAGGCCGGAAAGTGCAGGTGTTAGTTTCATCTGTTGGAGCTCTCCCTGAGCATGCTGATCGGACATTGCCGACTTTTGTTGATTGACGAGTCAATAAACTCATTTCACAATAGGTTTTGCAACCATTTTCTAGGAACCCCATGGCAAAGCTTCGTGCAGAACCCCTCCGCCGTGCCGAAATTGTTCAGGCCACGATCCATGAGATCGGGCGGCGTGGATCACTGGAGGTTACGGTTGCGCAAATCGCGCAACGTGCGGGTGTCTCATCCGCTTTGGCCCATCATTACTTCGGCTCGAAGGAGCAAATCTTCGTGGCAACGATGCGCCACGTCATGACGCTTTTCGGTGTTGAGGCGCGGCAATCTTTGGCCGGGGCGCGTACGCCGCGCGAGCGTCTCAAGGCGGTGATTGATGCCAGTTTCGCCCCCGATTCCTTCCGGCGCGAAGTCGTTTCGGCGTGGCTTAATTTCTACGTTTTGGCCCAAACCGATTCGGATGCGCGGCGACTTTTGAATGTGTACCACCGGCGCCTGAATTCGAATTTGCTGCATGATCTGCGCCCGATCATCGGCAACGCGCGCGCGGCGACGGTTGCGCAATCGCTTGCCGCGTTGATCGACGGGCTTTACCTGCGTGCTGCCCTGACGCGGGGCGCGGAGGATTTCGATCACGCACTCGATCCGGCGGCTGCGGTGGCATTGGTTATGGAGACGTTCGGACATGAGATTGGAGCGTGCGATGAAGCCTAACATTCTCATTCTGATGGTCGACCAATTGAACGGCACGCTCTTTCCCGATGGTCCCGCGGATTGGTTGCACGCGCCGAATTTAAAACGACTGGCGGCCCGATCTGCTCGTTTCAAAAACAGCTACACAGCCTCGCCCCTCTGCGCGCCGGCACGGGCGTCGTTCATGTCTGGGCAATTGCCAAATCGAACGCAAGTTTACGACAACGCAGCAGAATTTGCGTCCGACATCCCAACTTACGCGCATCATTTGCGCCGCGCGGGCTATCACACATGTCTATCGGGAAAGATGCATTTCGTCGGCCCCGATCAGATGCTCGGCTTTGAAGAACGGCTCACAACCGATATTTACCCCGCCGATTTCGGCTGGACGCCGGATTACCGCAAACCGGGCGAGCGGATTGATTGGTGGTATCATAATATGGGCTCGGTGACGGGCGCGGGTGTTGCCGAAATTTCTAATCAGATGGAATATGACGACGAGGTCGCCTATGAGGCGACGCGCAAGATTTATGATCTTTCGCGCGGGGCCGACGCACGGCCTTGGTGCCTCACAGTCAGTTTCACCCACCCGCATGATCCCTATGTTGCCCGTCGCAAATATTGGGATCTTTATGAAGATTGTCAGCATCTTACACCAGATGTCGGCCCGATCGCCTTTGAGGATCTCGACCCACATTCAAAGCGCCTCTACCTCGCATCTGATATGGCCAATTTCGATATCACACCCGAGGATGTCGTCCGCTCGCGCCGCGCGTATTTCGCCAATATTTCTTATATCGATGATAAGATTGGTGAAATTCTCGACACGCTTGAGCGGACACGCCAAGAGGCGATCATCCTCTTCGTTTCTGACCACGGCGATATGCTGGGGGAGCGCGGTGCGTGGTTTAAGATGAGCTTCTTTGAGGGTTCGGCGCGTGTTCCGCTCATGATTTGCGCCCCGGACTTGCCGGCAGGTCTTCATACCGAGCCCGTCTCGACAATCGATGTTTTGCCAACGGTTTGCGATTTGGCAGGCATCGATATGTCGGAAATTATGGATTGGACGGACGGAATTTCGCTCAAACCTTTGGCGATGGGGCAGGGGCGCACGGCGCCCGTAGCGATGGAATATGCCGCTGAGGGCAGTTACGCGCCGATGGTTTCCCTGCGTGAGGGGCAATTCAAACTGAACCGCTGTGCGATCGATCCCGATCAGTTCTTCGATCTGGAGGCAGATCCGCAAGAGCTTTTGAACCTCGCAGACAAGCCCGATCTGACGGCGGCGCAAGCCGAAGCCTTTACGCGAATGAAGGCAGATGCGGCGGCGCGGTGGGATCTGAGCACCTTCGATGCGATGGTGCGGCAATCGCAGGCACGGCGCTGGATCGTCTATGAGGCCCTGCGCAACGGCGCGTATTTCCCATGGGATTACCAGCCCCTCAAGCGCGCATCGGAACGCTACATGCGCAATCATATGGACCTCAACGTCCTTGAAGAAAATCAACGCTTTCCGCGCGGAGAGTGACAAAAACACAAGGTAATTCGTGATTGAATTATCTTTTTACAACAATTGACGGAGATCGCCATGTTTGATGCTCAGCCCGCCGCGAGCCATTTTATCGACGGAAAATACGTCGAATCCGACGGCGCAGAGATTGTCGTCACCTATGCTTACACGGGCGAGGTGATCGCCCGACTGCATGAAGCGACGCCGGATCTGGTGGATCTTGCCGTTGCATCGGCGGCGCGTGCGCAAAAGGAATGGGCCGCGCGCGCACCGGTTGATCGGGGGCGCGTGTTGACCCGTGCGGCGATGCTCATCCGCGAACGAAACGACGCGCTCGCGCGGCTGGAAACCTTGGATACGGGCAAGCCCATTCAGGAAACCATCTGCGCGGATTGGCCCTCTGGCGCGGATAGTCTTGAATTTTTCGGCGGGCTGGCGCCAACGGTAACCGGTGAGATGATCCCGCTTGGTGGCGATTTTGCCTACACAATTCGTGAGGCCTTGGGCGTTTGCGCGGGGATTGGCGCTTGGAATTACCCCAGTCAAATCGCTTGTTGGAAGGCCGCGCCTGCCTTGGCGATGGGAAATGCCATGGTGTTCAAACCCTCCGAGATGACACCGCTCGGCGCGCTGAAACTTGCGGAAATCCTGATCGAGGCCGGCGCGCCTGCGGGCCTGTTTAACGTCGTGCAGGGCCGCGGCGCGGTGGGCGCGCAACTGGCGAGCCATCCGGGAATCGCGAAAGTCTCTCTCACCGGATCGGTGCCGACGGGTGCAAAGGTTTACCAAACAGCAGCGGCGGGCATGAAGCACGTGACGATGGAGCTGGGCGGCAAATCTCCATTGATCGTGTTTGAGGATGCCAATCTCGAGGATGCGGTCGGGGCGGCGATGCTCGCCAATTTTTATTCCTCGGGGCAGATATGTTCGAATGGAACGCGTGTTTTCGTGCAAAAAAGCCTCAAAACGCGCTTCCTCGCGCGGCTTAAGGAGCGCACGGAGGCAATCATCATGGGCGATCCGCTTGATGAGGCAACTCAGTTCGGGCCCTTGATCTCGGCAGAGCAGCACGCAAAGGTCAAAGCCTATATCGAGCGCGCGCAGGCCGAGGGCGGAACTTTGGTGACCGGCGGGGGGAGTTCGGAGGCGCTGTTCGTGCAGCCGACGATCTTCGCCGATGTGACCGATACCATGACCCTAGCGCGCGAGGAGGTCTTCGGGCCTGTGATGGCGGTGCTCGATTTCGACACCGAGGACGAGGTCATTGCGCGCGCAAATGATACGCAATTCGGCCTCGCCGCGGGCGTTTTCACCGCCGATCTGACGCGCGGCCACCGCGTGATCGGGCGTCTGGAGGCGGGCACTTGCTGGATCAACGCCTATAACCTCACGCCGGTGCAAATGCCATTCGGGGCGGTCAAATCCTCTGGCTTGGGGCGCGAAAACTCACGGGCGGCGATTGAGCATTACTCGCAGGTGAAGTCGGTCTATGTCGGCATGGGGTCGGTTGAAAGCCCGTATTAATCGGGACGGATGTGGTGATGCGATGGCCGTTAAGTCATTGACGTCGAACATTATTGGAAGTTAGGGCGAAGATATGACGGCGGATTATGTGATTGTAGGGGCGGGCTCGGGCGGGTCGGCGGTGGCGTTCCGGCTGGCGGAAGCGGGCAAGAAAGTCATCGTGATCGAGCACGGCGGTACGGATGCCGGTCCTTTCATTCAGATGCCCGCGGCGCTCTCCTACCCGATGAATATGAAGATGTACGATTGGGGCATGTCGTCCGAACCCGAGGCTGGCCTCGGCGGGCGTGAGTTGGTAACGCCGCGCGGCAAGGTGGTGGGGGGGTCATCCTCGATCAACGGGATGGTCTATGTTCGCGGCCATGCCAAAGATTTCGATCATTGGTCTGAGGCGGGCGCGCAAGGGTGGGCTTACGCGGATGTGTTGCCCTATTTCAAACGTATGGAAAACTGGCACGGCGCCGAGGACGCGGCGCAAGATCCGCAGGCCGACCCCGCGTTTCGGGGCACGGACGGGCCCTTGCATATCTCGCGCGGGCCACGGAAAAATCCTCTGTTCTCCGCCTTTATCAAGGCGGGCGAACAGGCGGGTTACGCATTGACTGGCGATTACAACGGTCGGCAGCAAGAAGGTTTTGGCCCGATGGAGGCCACGATCCACAAGGGCGAGCGCTGGTCAGCGGCGAAAGCCTATCTTCGTCCGGCGATTGCAACGGGCCATTGCGAGTTGCTGCGCGGTTTGGCGCGGAAAGTGGTCTTTGAAGAGGGGCGCGCCATCGGGGTTGAGGTTGAGCGCGGCGGAAAGATTGAGATGATCCGCGCGAATGTTGAGGTCATCCTTGCGGCGTCATCTCTCAACACGCCTAAGCTTTTGATGTTGTCGGGTGTTGGCCCCGCGGACCATCTGCGCGCGCATGGCATTGACGTCGTCGCGGATCGTGCGGGCGTAGGCGCTAACCTTCAAGATCATCTTGAGGTCTATTTCCAATATGCGGCCAAGCAGCCGATAACGCTGTATAAATATTGGAACCTCGCAGGAAAGGCGCTGATTGGCGCGCAATGGCTGTTAACAAAAACCGGCCTTGGCACATCAAACCAATTCGAGGCATGTGCCTTTATTCGGTCGGGTAAGGGCGTGGAATATCCTGATATTCAGTATCACTTCTTGCCGATCGCGGTGCGTTATGACGGAAAAGCAGCCGCCGAGGGGCACGGCTTCCAAGCACATGTCGGGCCGATGCGATCAAAGTCGCGTGGCTCGGTCACGCTGCGCTCAAACGATCCCAAGGATAATCCGGTGATCCGATTTAACTATATGTCGCATCCCGATGACTGGGCCGAATTCCGCAAATGCATTCGCCTGACACGCGAGATTTTCGCCCAGCCCGCCATGGCCGAGCACGTAAAGTTCGAAATTCAGCCCGGCGCGGCGTTGCAAACCGATGACGAGATCGACAGCTTCATCCGTGCCCATGCCGAAAGCGCGTATCATCCCTGCGGAACGGCGCGGATGGGCGCGGCCTCCGATCCGATGGCGGTCGTTGATCCCGAAGGGCGGGTGATCGGCGTGCAGGGCCTGCGGGTGGCGGATAGTTCGATCTTCCCGCGCATCCCCAATGGCAACCTCAACGGGCCATCGATCATGGTGGGGGAGAAGATCGCCGACCACATCTTGGGTCGTCGGCTGCCGCCCGAAAACCTAGCGCCAAAGCTCGTTGAAAGCTGGGACTCCTCGCAACGGTAATCGCAGCGTGTTCTAATTTTGTTCACCTTGAGCGTGCATCGCGCTTGCCTCGCTTGCTTGCCTCCGTTACACGCGGTTTAGGCTAGGGCTTGGGGCAAATTTATGGTGAACCACAATCTGATGTGGCGCTCTATGAGAGCGTCTCTCGCAATTTGCGCAGTTGCTATGGCTGTTTTCACGCCAGAGCCTGCGCGGGCGGTGATGATTTCGGGCGTTGCGCGGGTGATTGACGGCGACACGCTTGACTTGGATGGAACCCGCGTTCGGCTTTTTGGTATCGATGCGCCCGAGCAGAACCAGACCTGTGCTGATGCTCGGGGAAAACGGTGGGAGTGCGGTGCTTTCGCGACGCAAAGTTTGCGCGCACTCGTCCAAGGCCGAGTGAGTTGCGAGCCCGTTGAGATGGATCGCTACGGGCGCACAGTCGCGCGGTGTTTCAACGGCGCTCAGGATATCAACGCGCAAATGGTGGCGCAGGGCGCAGCCTTTGCCTACCGTAAATACTCCGATGATTACGTCATGCTTGAGGCGCGTGCGGAGCAACGCGGCGCGGGGCTGTGGTCTGGCGAGGCGGAGACGCCGGAGACGTTCCGCGCTCAAGCCCGCGCGGCAAGTCGCCGCGAGGCCGAGGAGCCGCCGCGTGCGGGATGCCGGATCAAGGGGAACATTTCCAATTCAGGCCGCATATATCACATGCCAAACCAAGCGTTCTACGCCGAGACCGCCATTAATGAAGCACGTGGCGAGCGTTGGTTTTGTTCCGCAGCAGAGGCGCGGGCGGCAGGATGGCGCGCAGCGAAACGATAGGCCGCCGCGCAGTTTGATACGTATCAAAGCGCGGCCGCGAGTCCTCGGCTAACCTCTCCCCATAACCAAGGGAGATACGAGATGTCGAACACACCTCATGAATTGCACGAAGAATTCCCCGATCAGGCAGAAGCCATCCACGCGCTGAAGGAGCTTGATGCTCATTTCGCGCGGCTTGCCGCCGAGTATCATGAAATCAACCGTGCCGTGCACCGGGCCGAAACCAATATCGAGCCCATCGACCAATTTGCCGAGACCGAGCTGCGTAAAACCCGTGCGGCGTTGAAGGATCAGCTCGCGAAGATCCTTCACGAAGCTTCGGACGCATGAGGCGCGAAAAATGCACGCATAAATAACGATTTAGGCGATATTATAGGGCTGGATCCCGCGGTGGTCGGGGTCCAGCGTCAGGCGGTGCTCCAAGGGCGGAACCGACCTTTGGTGACAGTCTTTGCGCTCACAAATCCGGCATGAAATCCCGATGGGTTGATAGGCGCGCGGATTTCCCAATTCCAGATCATCCGCATAAACCAGCCCGCGCGCATGGCTGATTTCGCATCCCAACCCAATCGCGTAGCGGCGCGTGGGGGCGGCGAATGAGCCGCCGGTTTTCGATACGTCGCGCGCAAGGCAAAGGTAACGAACCCCGTCGGGTGTCTCGGCCAATTGCCGGATGAACCGTCCGGGTGTCTCGAAGGCTTGATGCACATTCCACAAGGGGCAGGCCCCGCCAAAACGCGCAAACTGCAGGCGTGTCGCGGAATGTCGCTTGGTGATCGTGCCTGCTTGATCGACGCGCACGAAGAAAAACGGGATGCCTTTCGCGCCTACGCGCTGCAAGGTCGAAAGGCGGTGCGCCACCTGCTCGTATGACGCGCCGAACATATCCGAGAGCCGTTCAAGATCGTGACGTGTCTCTTGCGCCGCCGCGAGAAAGACGCGGTAGGGCATTAAGGCAGCCCCGGCGAAGTAATTCGCGAGCCCGATTTTCGCAATTCCGCGCGCCGTTTCAGATTGGAAACGCGCAAGGTCGAGCGTTGCCTCCAAAAGCTCGTTTTGTGTGATAAGTGCAACTTGATGCAGCAGTTGGAATGCCTGCGTGGCGTGGTTTTCGCGCGCAGATAGGGTGATAATGTTCCCGTCGCGTTGCCGCAAAAAGTTCGAATTCTCGAATTTCACTTCGAATTTTCGTTTTGAAAGCGTCTCAATCGCGTATTCGATCGGCGGGCGTCGGACTCCGTCTTGCATCGCGAAACGCTCCGCGGCGCGGTCGACGGCGTCAATGTAATTGTCGCAATAGTGAAAGAAGTCGCGCACCTCCTCCCAAGGGCTATTGGCGTTGAACGTCTCGTCGCGGCCCAAGGCATCATCCAGTGAGGCGAGCCGCTCATGCGTTTGCCGATAGGCGCGGTGCAGCTCTAAAAAAGCACGGGCGAGGGCAGGCGCGTTCGACGCCGCGAGCCGCATGTCAGCCAAGGGAGGCGCGGTATCTGCGAAGACCGGATCCGCCAAGGCTTCGCGCATATCTGAAACGAGCCGCTCTGAATCGCCGGTTGAGAGCTCGGTGACATCGAGCCCAAACTCCCCCGCAAGCGCGAGCACGACTTGAGTGGAGACGGGGCGGTGATTATTCTCCATCTGGTTAAGATAGGGCAGGGAAATACCCAAACGCTCGGCGAAAAGCTTTTGGGTCATCCCAAATTGCGCGCGCGTTTCGCGGAGTTTTACGCCAGCGTATAGTTTTTGTGTGCTCATCTCATCCGCCGAGTTACGAGGTGATCATAGGCAAGTTTGCAAATATCACCCGATGCTTTTGCAAATGATAGAAGTGCAGGCTCGGATCTGGCAAGGGAAATTAAAGTGACGCTGTTGGGAAACCCAAACCGATATCGCGCGTTTACCTTTTGCTGCGAGCTCGTCGCAGTGCTTCGGCAAAAGGCGTGCTCATGAAAAATGTCATTGATGTTGCAGGCGAGGGCGAGGGTGCGTGGCGTGCGCCGCTCAACGATGATGCGCGTATTGCGGTCATCGTTAACCAACGATCTGGCACGAATGCCCGCGACAGGGAGGCACTTGGCCGCGGGATTGAGGGGCTTGGCGCGCACCGCGTCCGGCGCTTTGAGTTTAAAAAGGGGGACGATATCTCCTCCGTCGTAAAGGCCGCCGTGGCGGACGGGGCGCAGGCCGTAGTTGCAGCGGGGGGGGATGGCACGGCGATGGCGGTGGCCGGCGGCGTGATGGGCACGGGGTGCGCGTTTTCGCATCTGCCGCTCGGGACGTTCAACTATTTTGCGCGGGGCGTTGGCTTGCCGGAGGACCCATTTACCGCGGCGCGCGAGATCGCGCGAGGAGTCGCCCGGCCCATTCATGTCGGGACGGTGAATGGGAAAGTGTTCCTCAACAATGCAAGTATCGGAATCTACCCGCAAATTTTGCGAGAGCGAGAAACAATCTACGCGCGGTTCGGGCGGCGCCGGATCATGGCGCATTGGTCCGTTGCGCGGACATTCTGGAAATTTCAGCGCCCGATGCATCTTGATGTGGTTGCGGATGGGCGCGCATTCTCATGCCGGTCTCCATTACTTTTTGTGTTCCGCTCCGCGTATCAGCTCAAAACTTTCGGTCTGGCGGGGGCGCGAAGTATTTCTGACGATCAGTTTGCCGTTCTGATCGGGCGTGGCGAGACCCGTCTTGATCTCTTTCGGACAGCATTGCGATTGGTGACCCGCACTGCGCAACTGGGGCGCGATTATGATTTTCTCGCAGCGCATGAAATCGTTGTCACCCCGCGACGCAAGCGACTTCTTCTTGCCTTTGATGGTGAGCGCGACAAAGCGGCGGCGCCGTTAACATTCAAGATGAGCGCTGAGCCGCTCTATGTGATTATGCCGCGACAGGGAGGTGAAACGTGAGGCGGATTATCCATCTTTCCGATTTGCACTTCGGGCGGGTCAATCCTGATCTGAAGGCCCCGCTTTTGAGAAAGATCGAGGCGCTCAAACCCGATCTGGTCGTGATTTCGGGCGATCTGACGCAACGCGCGCGCCCGAACCAGTTTCGTGAGGCGGCAGCGTTTATCGCGCAGATCGGCCCGCCGGTCCTGTGCGTTCCGGGTAACCACGACACCCCGCTCTACAATCTGTTTCAACGCTTCTTTGCGCCGTTTTCGCGGTACAAGCGCTATATTTCCGAGGATCTGGAGCCGGTCTATGCAGATCCCGAGGTGACTGTCGTCGGGCTGAACACTGTGAACCCCCGCGCGTTGCAGCGCGGGAAGTTTGGAAAGCACGCACGGGCGCGCGTCTGCCTGGCGCTTGGCGAGGATGCGGGGCAGATGCGGATCGTCGCTTTGCACCATCCGCCCGAGCAGGCAGAGGGTGCCGATAAACGATTGATGAAGGGCGCGCGCAAAGCCTTGCACGTGCTGTCGGCATGTGGCGCGGATGTGGTCTTGTCGGGGCATCTTCACCAAGCCGCCACCGCCCCGTTCCGCGCCGCGCCTGATCTTTTGTTCGTTCAGGCAGGCACGGGCCTATCGACGCGCGTGCGCGAGCAAGGCGATAATACCTTCAACCAGCTTGATATAACGCGCGACGCGCTGCGCGTCGTGACATGGTCCGCGCAGGGCGCCATTGACGGCGTCTTTATCGAGCGCGACACAAGTGAGTGGCGCCGCGATGCAGGGCTGTGGCGGAGGGCAGAGGCGTAAATTAGCAAGTTTGCAATTTGCAATCGAGTTGCTGCCAATTATTTGCAAAATTGCTCAAATCCATTTGGTGTCAATCGAATTCCCCTGTTAGGGTGGTAGAAATCTGCTCTCGGAGGTCGCCATGAAAGATATTCTCGAACAGTTGGAAAACCGTCGTGCCGCCGCGCGTCAAGGGGGCGGTCAGCGCCGGATTGATGCGCAGCATGCGAAGGGCAAGCTGACCGCGCGCGAGCGCGTCGAACTCTTGCTTGATGAGGGTTCGTTCGAAGAATTCGATATGTTCAAGGCGCATCGCTGCACCGATTTCGGGATGGAAGCAGATCGTCCCGCAGGGGACGGCGTCATCACCGGTTGGGGGACAGTGAACGGGCGGATGGTTTACGTCTTTTCGCAAGATTTCACGGTGTTTGGCGGGTCCTTGTCAGAGACACATGCCGAAAAAATTTGCAAAATCATGGATATGGCGATGCAAAACGGCGCGCCGGTTATTGGCATGAACGATTCTGGCGGCGCGCGAATTCAGGAGGGTGTGGCCTCGCTCGCGGGGTATGCGGAGGTGTTTCAGCGCAATATTATGGCGTCCGGGGTTGTCCCGCAGATCTCCTTGATCATGGGGCCATGCGCGGGCGGCGCGGTCTATTCGCCAGCGATGACGGATTTCATCTTCATGGTTAAAGACAGCTCCTATATGTTCGTTACCGGCCCTGACGTGGTGAAAACGGTCACGAATGAGGTTGTCACCGCAGAGCAATTGGGCGGCGCGTCAACGCACACCAAGAAGTCCTCCGTCGCGGATGGCGCATATGAAAATGATGTCGAAGCGATTGCCGAGACGCGGCGGCTGATCGATTTTCTTCCCCTCTCGAACCGTGAAAAAGCACCCGTGCGCCCGTTCTTCGACGATGTTGCGCGGGTCGAGGAAAGCCTTGATACGCTGATCCCGGATAATCCGAATGCGCCTTATGATATGAAGGAGCTGATTGTTAAACTGGCCGATGAGGGCGATTTCTTCGAGATCCAGAAAGAGTTCGCGGGCAATATCCTGACCGGGTTTGTGCGCCTTGAGGGGCAAACGGTAGGGGTCGTGGCGAACCAGCCGATGGTGCTGGCGGGCTGCCTTGATATCGATTCATCGCGTAAAGCGGCGCGGTTCGTGCGGTTCTGCGATGCCTTTGAAATTCCGATCCTGACCTTGGTCGATGTGCCAGGGTTCTTGCCGGGCACGAGCCAGGAATACGGCGGCGTGATCAAGCATGGCGCGAAACTGCTGTTTGCGTACGGCGAGGCCACGGTGCCGAAGGTCACGGTTATCACACGTAAGGCTTACGGCGGCGCGTATGATGTTATGGCGTCCAAGCATCTTCGCGGCGATTTTAACTACGCATGGCCCACAGCGGAGATTGCGGTGATGGGGGCGAAGGGGGCGGTCGAGATTCTGTACCGGTCCGAGCTGGGCGATAGCGATAAAATCGCCGCCCGCACGAAGGATTACGAGACGCGCTTTGCCAATCCGTTTGTGGCCGCCGAAAAGGGCTTCATTGACGAAGTGATCCAGCCGCGCTCCACCCGCCGTCGCGTTGCGCGGGCTTTCGCCAGCCTGCGTTCAAAGAAACTGTCCAATCCGTGGAAAAAACACGATAACATCCCCCTGTAAGGATTAATTTAGGGGCGCGATTTATGCAGTTGAAAATCGACATTGGCGAGGCGGCCGAGGCGGAACAGGTTAAGGCGCTGTCTCTCGGCGTGTTTGACCGTTCGGATTTGGCGAACCTGATCTTGCAGCGCTCGGAAGTGCTGTATGATCTGCCCCGTCAGGGGGCGGTGATCCGTGCTTGGAACTCGGGCGATAGCAGCTTGATCGAGGCGCAGGTGGATCGTCTGGGCGAGGAGATCGCGCGGCGGGCGGCGGGCGTCATCCATGCAGAATACATTAGCCTGCGGGAGACCCTACAAGAGCTCAATCCGCGTCATCTGGCCGATATCGGATGCGGCTACGGGTTCTTTTCGCTCTTTGCGGCGCAAGAGTTCGGATGCGATGTGACGCTGATTGATCTCGAAACCAATGATCAACGCCACTTCGGGTTCGAGGATGAGGCGGCGGCGTATTCCTCGCTGTCGGTGGCAAAAAAGCTGTTTGTCGACAATGGTGTGGCCGAGGCTAGGCTTGCCTGCGTTAATCCATCGCAAACGGATGTCCTGACGCTGAAACGTCCGGATCTCGCGATTTCGTTTCTTTCCTGCGGGTTCCACTATCCGGTTGATAGCTATGTCGAATTCTTTGAGAAAACCGTGACGGATGACGGCGCGGTGCTGCTCGACTTGCGCGAAAGCAACGCGCTGGGCCAGTTGATGAAGCTCACGCCGATGGGGCGGATCGAGGATCTGGACGCGCCACCCAAAGTGTTGCGGATTTTGTTGCGCAAGGGAGGGGCGGCATGAGTAACGTGATGTTCGCGGCGGCCCCTGTGGCCTTCGCGCAGGCGATGATGGTGTTTCATCCCGATCCGGCCGAGGCGGGGCAAGAGATCGAAGTGCCCTCGGGCCAGCGGGTGACGTGGGTGGATGCGATCCATGATGCGCAGGGCAGCGAAGGCAACGCGATGCGCTTTCGGTTCCTCGCGCCCTCCATTTCGGGGCGAAAGCCTATCGACAGTGAGGCCGCTTTGGCCGATATCGCGTGGTTGTGCGAGAACTTTGCTCTCGCGCGTATACCCAATATCGGCCCTCAGGTGAATCAGATCGTGGTTTCGCTGATGGATCAAGAAATCCCCTTCGGTGAGGCCGATGACACCGTCACCCAATATTTCGATGCCTTCAACATCACGAACGGCACCTGTGAACTGGAACTTTTCTATGATTAAACATCGCGGCTTCCCGGGGCGTCTGCCCTCCACCGATTTCCAATTCGTCATCCGTCGCGCCAATAAAAAAGGCGCCACAAAGATCATCAAACGCGAACGGTATAAGGATCGTGCGCCCGCGGACCGTCGCGCGGATGCGGGGTTTATGGCCGCGCTTTGGAATCATTTCGGCGAGGAGCCGTTTGAGCGTGGCAATCTCGATGCGGCGCGCATCTCTTGGCTGTTCGGGCGGGAGGTCGTCCCGGCTGAAGACCCGTTCGATCCGTGTGATTACGAGGCCTTGCTGCGGATCGACGTGGCAAAAGCCGAAATCGCCTTCCCCGAGGTCTTCGCCAAAGATGCCGAGCAGATCGAATGGGAAGATGAAGATGATGCGTGGGAGGACGACTGAGCATGGTTTTGCCGAGCCGATCCCAGTTCTGGCGCGAAACTGCCGAGGCCTTGCCGCGTGCGGATTCCGCTTTTGCCATTCGGGTCGGCACGGCGCATGATCAAGGGACGCGCGGTGTTCGACGTCGCGTCGTCTTTGTGGGGCAGGCGGCCTTTGGTCCGTCCGCCCAAACCCTGACCCCTTCCCCTGACTGCGGGTCCGGCCTTGCTTTGGCTGGACCCGATTTTCTCAGCCAGCCGGATCAATCTGCGCGTGTGAAAATAGATGCGCGCAATAAGCGAATTCATGCCCATCACGCGAGCGTGAGGCCAAGCCGCGACAAATTACGCTGTGCGCAGGCGCAAAACACGCTAAACTTCAGTGCATATAAAAACCCTACTGGAGGCAGATCCACATGCTCAAATCTTCGTTCTTCATCGCGCTCGTTGGCGCAACCGCTCTCTCGGGCTGCATGGCAACTGACGGCGAGCGCGCGCTCGGCGGTGCGGCTGCTGGTGCGCTCATCGCGGATGCAACAGACGAAAACATGGTCGCTGGTGCGGCGCTTGGCGCCCTCGCAGGCAGCTATTGCGATGACGCAGGCCTGTGCAGCAACCGCGGCTACTAATCGTCACGCCGACGCACTGACGCCGCGCACCGCGCTGCGTCATCTGACTATAAATTCACGCCACCGGAGCCCGCGCTCCGGTGGCGTTTTGCGTTCGGGCGAAGGGCGCAGGGGAATGAGCATTTGCAAATTGGTAAAATTCGGGGGCGCGCGTAACAGCGCGCGCGGGAGGGAAGTGTCATGTTCAAGAAAATTCTGATTGCCAACCGTGGCGAGATCGCATGTCGGGTTATCAAATCCGCGCAGAAGATGGGGATTAAAACGGTGGCCGTGTATTCGGACGCCGACCGAAATGCCTTACACGTAAAAATGGCCGATGAGGCTGTTCATATCGGGCCTTCGCCGGCCAACCAATCCTATATCGTGATTGACAAGATCATGGATGCGATCCGTCAAACGGGCGCAGAGGCGGTGCATCCGGGCTATGGGTTCTTGTCCGAGAACATGAAATTCGCGGAGGCTTTGGAGAAGGAAGGCGTGATTTTCGTCGGCCCTCCGTCCTCCGCGATTGAAAGCATGGGCGACAAGATCACCTCCAAAAAACTGGCGCAAGAGGCCGGTGTTTCCACGGTTCCCGGCTACATGGGGATCATTGCGGATGCCGAGGAGGCGGTGACGATCTCCGGCCAGATCGGCTATCCGGTGATGATCAAAGCCTCGGCGGGCGGCGGCGGCAAGGGGATGCGGATCGCGTGGTCGGAATCGGAAGTCAAAGAGGGGTTTGAATCCTCCAAGAACGAGGCCGCCAATTCCTTCGGGGATGACCGGATTTTCATCGAGAAATTCGTGACCCAGCCGCGCCATATCGAAATTCAGGTGCTCGCCGATCAACACGGCAATTGCGTCTATTTGCATGAGCGCGAATGCTCGATCCAGCGCCGGAACCAAAAGGTTATTGAAGAAGCGCCAAGCCCGTTCCTCGATCCCGAGACCCGCAAGGCGATGGGCGAACAGGCCTGCGCTTTGGCCAAAGCGGTGGGCTATACTTCGGCGGGCACGGTGGAGTTCATCGTCGACGGCAACCGTAATTTCTACTTCCTGGAAATGAACACCCGTTTGCAGGTGGAGCATCCCGTGACCGAACTGATCACCGGCGTTGATCTGGTGGAACAGATGATCCGCGTGGCCAATGGCGAGCCGCTTGCGTTCAAGCAAGACGACTTGAAAATCAACGGTTGGGCGATGGAAAGCCGTTTGTATGCCGAGGACCCGTATCGCAACTTCCTGCCATCGATTGGCCGATTGACGCGCTACCGTCCGCCTGTTGAGGGCGCAACGGATCGCGGCGGGATCGTGCGCAATGATACGGGCGTGTTTGAGGGCGGCGAGATTTCGATGTTCTATGACCCGATGATCGCGAAGCTCTGCACTTGGGCGCCGACGCGGTTGGAGGCGATTGAGGAAATGCGGCTTGCCCTTGATACGTTCGAGGTGGAAGGCATCGGCCACAACTTGCCGTTCTGCGCCGCCGTGATGGACCATCCGAAATTCGTGTCGGGCGAGATGACCACGGCCTTTATCGCCGAAGAATTCCCAGACGGCTTTGAGGGTGTGAGCCTCGAGACGCCGATGCTCAAACGCATCGCGGCCGCTGTCACGGCGATGAATTTCGTGGCCGAGGTGCGCCGCACGCGGATCTCCGGTACGTTAGGTAACCATGAGCGCAAGGTCGGGCGCGATTGGGTGGTGTCCTTGCAAGACGCCGAATTCGCCGTGACGATTGCGGCGGATCACGATGGATCCACGATCACCTTCGCAGATGGCAGCGCCCACCGCGTTGCCTCCGATTGGACGCCGGGGATGGCGCTCGCCAGTCTGACAGTGGACGGCGCGCCCTTGGTGTTGAAAACCGCCAAGATCCCGTCGGGGTTCCGCGTGCGCACACGCGGCGCGGATCTCAAAGCACATGTCCGCAGCCCGCGTCAGGCAGAGTTGGCGAAGCTGATGCCTGAGAAGTTGCCGCCCGATACGTCGAAATTCCTGCTCTGCCCGATGCCGGGGCTGGTGGTGAAAATCAACGTGGCTGAGGGCGACGAGGTGCAAGAAGGCCAGGCTTTGGCGACCGTTGAGGCGATGAAGATGGAAAACATCTTGCGCGCGGAACGTAAGGGCATCGTCAAATCGGTTTCGGCGGAGGCCGGCGCATCCCTGAAGGTGGATGATGTGATTATGGAGTTCGAATAAGATGATGCTGGCACAAAAACAGGCGTCTCGGGCTTTGCCCGTGATCGCCGCCTTTACGGCGTTTGCCGGTTTTTGTGCTCTGCAAATTTGGGCCTATGCATTGGCAGGGGCGTTCGAATACCCGCTCGATGATCCCTATATCCATCTCGCGATGGCGAAGGGGATCGCGCGCGGAACATATGGCGTGAATGCGGGCGAGGTGGCTTCGGCAGCCTCGTCGATTCTATATCCCGTGCTGCTTTTGCCGTTGGTTGGCAGCAAGGTGCAAATATTTGCCCCCATGATTGTGAATGCGCTGGCGGTGACGGGGGCGGGGGCGTTGTGGGGCGGCATCCTTGCGGCGGCGGGATATCGCGGCACGCTTGCGCTCGCGCTCGCTGGGGTCGGGCCGCTTGCGCTGAATATGCACGGCGTGGCCTTCTCGGGGTTGGAACACGAGCTGCATGTTGGGGCGTCGCTCTTGATGCTTCTGGGAATTGATCGGCTGGTCCGGCGGGGGCGCGTCGCGTGGTGGTTTGCGGCGGCGATTGTCGCGGCGCCACTCTTGCGCTTGGAAGGGTTGGCGCTGTCGGGGCTATCGCTTTGTGTCTTGGCAATTTATCGTCGGTTCGGCTGGGCGCTTTCACTGTGCGCGGCGGTTGCGGCCACGCTTGGCGGGTTCATGGCATATCTCGCCTCTCTGGGGCTGCCGCCTTTGCCTGGATCGGTCATCGCGAAACTGTCGCAAGTCTCCGCCCCGCAAGGCGGCGGGGTTGATGCTTTCCTCACCAGATTGGCTGAGGGTTTCACCACGAACTTGTGGCATCAAGGCGGGCTAATCCTCGGGGCGCTTGTCGTGCTGACCATCCTCATCCCAATTTTTGCGCCGCGTATGCGCGAGGGCGGCCGTATGGTCATCCTGCGCGTTGCGGGGGGGGCGGGGCTGGCGCATCTTGCGTTGGGGCAGGTTGGATGGATGGATCGCTACGAGCATTATGCGATCGTCACGTTGGTCAGCGCATTGCTTTTGTCGATGGCGGGGCTGAGCGGGAGGGACCATCTGCGGATGGCGGGGGTGATCGCAATCGCGTTTGTGTTAAGCATTTCCGCCTACCAGCCCAAACTGATCAAGGACTACGTCTGGGGCCCGTGGGTGCTTCATGTGCAGCATGCGCAAATGGCGCGATTTGCCCGTTTGGTTGAGGCGCCGGTAGCGGTGAACGACTTGGGGCGTGTCACGCTGGATAATCCGAATTACGTGCTTGATATCATGGGGTTGGGCAACGCTGAGGCATTGGCGCAACGCCAAGCGCGGCCCGCGAACGATGTCACATGGCTTGAGCCGTTACTCAAATCGCATGATGTGCAGGTGGCGATGGTTTACGACAACTGGTTCGGCGGCGAGATGAAATCCACGGGCTGGACGCGCATCGGTACTTTGGCGCAGCGGCCCAGCCTGCGTCACCCAGAGCCGATCTTGGGGCCGGCGGGATCGATCGAAGTCGCCTTCTATGCCCCCCCTGATGTCGCAGAGCGTATGACGGCGCTGGCGGTGGATTGGGCCAAAGACCTACCCGAGGGCGCACAGTTCAAGCTTGGTCTGCGGGCGGGTGACGGTGAAATCCTCACACGCGACGGCGGCATCGGCACCGGCGCTTTGGGCGGCCAAACAGTAGGCGACATCCGACCTGTGGCGGGGGAGCCGTGATGGAGATCATTCTGCACACAGGCGCTCATCGCACCGGGACGACATCGTTCCAATACTGGCTGCGGATGAACATGGATACCTTGGCTGATCACGGCACCGCGATTTGGGATCCGGTGATCACGCGCCGCGAGCCATTCATGCTGTTTAACGTGCCGCTTGATGACGCCACCGATACGCCGCGGATGCGCCAAACCACTGCAAAGCGGTTGCGCACGGAATTCGCACGGTTGGAAGCGCGGGGGATCAAGCGGTTGTTGATCTCGGAGGAAAACATTCTCGGAGGACTGCATCCATGTTTTGGGCGCAATGCGCTCTACCCCGAGGCACACGATCGTTTGACGCGGTTGCGGCGCCTTTTCGGGGACCGGATCAGCCGCTTTGCCTTCACCATCCGTGACTATCGCCCGTTTTGGGGGTCTGCGGTGGGGTTGATGGTTGCGCGCAAGAACGCGCTTCCAACGGGGACAGATTTTCGTAAAATCGCCGCAAACCCGCGCGGATGGAGGGATCTGTCTGAGGATTTCGCAGCGCAATTTCCCGAAGTTCCCCAGATCATCGCGCCGTTCGAGCGGTTCTTGGATGATCCGTTCGGGCAACTGACGGCCCTGATCGGCGCGCCTCCCGTGCCTGCGGGTGTTCGTCTGACAAAGCCTGTCCAGCGCAATGCGTCGCCCTCTCCCGAGCAATTGAGGGCAGCGCTGGGCGCGGAGACATTGCTGACGCCTGCGGGCAAGGTCGCGCTGTTCTTTCCCGAGGAAATCGCAGCGATGGAAGCTCGTTACACCGATGATCAGGCTTGGTTTGTCGCGCAAACCGGCCCGGTCACCTATCTAGCCCGGTAACCTATCTTAAGTGAGCGCCGCCCGAACAGGCAGGCGAGAGAGGACAGAAGATGAGTAAAGGCAATCCGACAGTCTCGTTTGAGGCAATGCAAGCTGAGTGGCAGGCGCTGGCGCAAAAAGAATTGCGCGGCAAACCATTGAACGATCTGACATGGCACACGCTTGAGGGCATCGAGGTCAAACCGCTCTACACCGCGCAAGATGTGGAGCATCTCAACCACCTTGGCTCGATGCCGGGCATCGCGCCGTTTACCCGTGGTCCGCGCGCGACGATGTATGCGGGGCGACCATGGACGATCCGGCAATATGCGGGTTTTTCAACGGCTGAGGCGTCAAACGCGTTCTACCGCAAAGCCTTGGCGGCGGGGCAGCAGGGCGTTTCCGTCGCCTTCGACCTTGCGACGCATCGCGGATACGATTCCGATCATCCGCGCGTGGAGGGCGATGTCGGCAAGGCGGGCGTGGCGATTGACAGCGTCGAGGATATGAAGATCCTGTTCGATGGCATCCCGCTGGAGAAAGTGTCGGTGTCGATGACGATGAACGGCGCAGTGATCCCGATCCTAGCGAATTTTATTGTCACGGGCGAGGAACAAGGCGTGGATCGCAAGCTGCTATCGGGCACGATCCAGAACGATATTCTCAAAGAATTCATGGTGCGCAACACCTATGTGTACCCGCCTGAACCCTCAATGCGGATCATCGCGGATATTATTGAATACACCGCCAATGAGATGCCGAAGTTCAATTCGATCTCGATTTCCGGCTATCACATGCAAGAAGCGGGCGCGAACCTTGTGCAGGAATTGGCCTATACGCTGGCCGATGGGCGCGAATATGTGCGCGCCGCGATCCGTGCGGGGATGGATGTGGATGCCTTCGCGGGGCGGCTGTCGTTCTTCTTCGCGATCGGGATGAACTTCTTCATGGAGGCCGCAAAACTGCGCGCCGCGCGGCTGCTTTGGCACCGGATCATGACGGAGTTCGAGCCGAAGAAAGAGGGCTCGATGATGTTGCGGACCCATTGCCAAACCTCTGGCGTGTCGTTGCAAGAACAAGACCCGTATAACAACGTGGTCCGCACCGCCTATGAGGCGATGGCGGCGGCGCTGGGGGGCACGCAATCGCTGCATACCAATGCGCTGGATGAGGCGATTGCCCTGCCGACCGATTTTTCGGCCCGCATCGCCCGTAACACCCAACTGATTTTGCAAGAAGAAACCGGCATCACCAATGTCGTCGATCCGCTTGCCGGGTCGTATTACGTCGAGAGCCTGACGGCGGAACTGGCCGAAAAGGCATGGGCGCTGATCGAGGAAGTCGAGGAAATGGGCGGGATGACCAAGGCCGTGGCGACGGGGATGCCCAAGCTGCGCATTGAGGAGTCAGCGGCCAAGCGCCAAGCCATGATTGATCGCGGCGAGGAAGTTATCGTGGGGGTGAACAAGTATCGCCTTGCGAAGGAAGACCCGATCGACATTCTGGATATCGATAACGTGGCTGTGCGCGAAAGCCAGATCGCGCGGCTTAAATCCATGCGCGACAGCCGTGATGAGGCGGCCTGCTCGGCCGCGCTGGCCGAGTTGACACGCCGCGCGAAGGAGGGGGGCAACCTGCTCGAAGCCGCCGTGGAAGCCGCCCGTGCGCGGGCCTCTGTCGGAGAGATTTCAATGGCGATGGAAGAAGAATTCGGCCGGCACCGCGCGGAGGTCAAAACCCTCGCAGGGGTCTACGGCGCGGCCTACGCGGGCGATGAAGGTTTCGCGCAGATCCAGCGCGATGTCGAGGCGTTTGCCGAGGTGGAGGGGCGTCGCCCACGGATGCTTGTGGTGAAGATGGGGCAGGATGGCCATGATCGCGGGGCAAAAGTCATCGCGACTGCCTTTGCCGATATCGGGTTTGATGTGGATGTGGGCCCGTTGTTCCAAACCCCTGATGAGGCTGCGCAAGATGCCATCGACAATGATGTGCATATCGTGGGCATTTCAAGTCAGGCGGCGGGTCATAAAACCCTCGCGCCCAAGTTGATCGCCGCGCTCAAAGCCCAAGGCGCAGGCGATATTTTGGTGATTTGTGGCGGCGTCATTCCGCAGCAGGACTACGATTTCCTCAAGGCGGCGGGCGTCAAGGCGATCTTTGGTCCAGGCACCAACATCCCCGCCGCCGCGCGCGAAATCCTAGATCTGATCCGCGCCACGCGGACATGATTGGGGCGTAAAGCTAGGGCAACCGAGGGCTTCCCTTCGGTTGCCTGTGTACATATCTGATCGCTGATAAGCGGGCCCGGTTTTAGCCCCGCCCACGGTAAAATCCGCCCGATGGTCCGCCCGTTGTGACGGGCATCTGCGGCATCCCTGCGCAAATGGCCGCGATCGAAGGAGGGACCATGCATATCCGCCCGATCAATGTGAATGATATCCCCGCGATCCTCGCGTTTTGGAACGCCGAGATCCAAGCAGGCGTATCGACGTTCTCGACCGATCTGCACACGCGTGAGACGATAGGGGCGTTAATCGATCAACGGCGCGCTCAAAACCGCGGATTTTTCGTGGCGGAACAAGGCGGCGTGGTGGTGGGCTTCGCGACTTATGATCAGTTTCGCGGAAGCATCGGCTACCGCCACACTATGGAGCATTCCATCTGCCTTGCGCCCTCGGCGCGGCGGGGCGGTGTGGGGCGGGCGCTTCTGCGCGCGGTTGAGGACCATGTCCGCGCGCAAGGACATCACACTATGATCGCCGCGATCAGCGGTGAAAATACGGGGGCTATCGGCTTTCATGCGGCGCAATCTTATGCCGAGACGGGCCGATTGCGTGAGGTCGGACGAAAATTTGATCGTTGGTTCGATCTTGTGGTGATGCAAAAGGCGTTGTGACGGGGTAACATCGCCTGATGGAACGTATTAGCCTCTGGTCCCGTATCGTTGACGCTTTCGCAGCTGTTGCTCGCGGGG
This sequence comes from Albirhodobacter sp. R86504, assembly GCF_042466415.1. Taxonomy (NCBI): domain Bacteria; kingdom Pseudomonadati; phylum Pseudomonadota; class Alphaproteobacteria; order Rhodobacterales; family Paracoccaceae; genus Albirhodobacter; species Albirhodobacter sp. R86504. The sequence continues at coordinate 326,717 of NZ_JAXHCH010000002.1, forward strand.
AGGGGTTGACCTCTGTCTTTGACAAGCTGCGCACCCCGCCCGAGAGATCGGTCGCTTTCACAATCGCGGTGATTGCGCTGGGGGCAAAAATGGCGAAGGCCGACGGGGAGGTCACGCGATCGGAGGTGCGCGCCTTTCGCGAGGTTTTCCACATTCCGGCGTCGGAGGAAGCGAACGCGGCCAAAGTGTTCAACCTCGCGCGGCAGGATGTGGCAGGATTTGAGCAATGGGCCGCGAAAATTGCCGCGATGTTCGGGCCGGGGGCAGAAGTGCTCAAGGATATTTTGGAAGGCCTGTTCCATATCGCGATTGCGGATGGCGATTATCACGAAGCCGAGGATGCGTTTTTGCAAGAGGTCGCGCGGATTTTCGATCTGCACGCCTGCTGCTATCGCGGTATTCGATCGCGCTATGTGCCGGATGCGGCGCCCGATCCTTATGCGGTTTTAGGGCTGGAAGCAGATGCGCCGCTGGAGGTCGCGAAAGCCGCCTTCCGCCGTGCGATATTCGATGCCCACCCTGACCGTGCGATGGCGCGGGGGATGCCGGAAGAAGCCGTGCGTCTCGCGCAAGAGCGTGTGCGCGCGGTGACGCAAGCGTGGGATGAAATTCGCACCCGCGAGGCGGCATGACCGCGAACCGCCTGCGGATCGCCACCTATAATACCGAATGGTTTACGGGCCTGTTCGATCGCAATGGCGAGATCCTCGCAGATGACGGGCCCTCGGCGCGCTACGGGATCACCCGCGCGGAGCAACTTGAGGCCTTGGCGATTGCCTTCACCGCGATGGACGCCGATCTGATCATGATTATCGAGGCGCCCGATACCAACTCGCGCCGTGCGACCGTGCCGATGTTGGAGACATTCGCGGCGCGCTTTGGTTTGCGGACGCGGCGTGCGTTGATGGGGTTTGCGAATGAGACGCAGCAAGAGATTGCGATCTTGTTCGATCCCGATGTTCTTTCGGCGCGCCATGCGCCATGCGGCGCGCCCGTGCCCGAGGATGATCGAACGCCCCGCTTCGATGCGCGCTATAAGATCGATCTCGATATCGATGCCAAACCCGATCTGGTTACGTTTTCCAAACCTCCGTTCGAGGTGGCGGTCACGCTGAACGCGGGCGCGGGGAAGGGGGGCGAGCTGCGGTTGATTGGTGTGCATATCAAGTCAAAGGCGCCCCACGGTGCGACCTCCGCCGAAACCGCGACACGCATTGCCATTGAGAACCGTCGCAAGCAGCTGGCGCAGTCAATCTGGCTGCGCGGACGGGTGGATGAAATGCTCGCGCCAGATGCGCAGACCGCGTCGACGCCCTTGATTGTCTTGGGCGATTTCAACGACGGTCCCGGGCTCGACGAATATGAGAAGCTCTTCGGGCGCTCCAGCGTGGAGATCGTTCTGGGCGAGGACCGCCCCACGCCGCAGCAACTTTTCGATCCTCATGCCGCCCGCATCCTCGCGCGGCCCACGCTCGCTGCGCCGGTGTCAGCGCGGTTCTATAATGCTGAGGAAAAACGCTATTTCGCGGCGATGCTTGATTACATTATGGTCTCGCGCAATCTGTGCGCCGCGGCGAAGAATTGGCGCATTTGGCATCCGTTTGACGATGCGAAATGCTATCAAACGACCGAGCTGCGCGAGGCTTTGTTGATGGCGTCGGATCATTTTCCGGTCTCGATTGACATCGATGTGAGCAAACTTCCCGTTAAGGGGGATGACAGATCGCATTGCGACGCCCATATCTAGCGCATGAGATACGCAACCGCCTTCCTGCTGGGATTATCGCTCACGCCGCTTGACGCGGGTGATGCGCGCGCGTGGTGGTGGTCCAATGACGAGGCCACGCCAAGCGAGGCGCCCGTACAACCCCAGCCCGCGCCGCAGCCCGAGATACCCCAGCCCGCGCCCCAATTATCTGACGAGTTATCTGACGGCGCAACGGATCAGGACGGGGGCACGAGCTCGGTCGAGGATTTCGATGCGGGGGCGGATATGCTGTCGCGCGGGGCGGAGCTTTTGTTTGAAGGGCTGCGTAAGGAAATGGCGCCCGCGCTTGGAGAATTGCGCGATGGCATCGGCGATACATTGACCGAGATTCAGCCAGCGCTGCGCGACCTTTCGGAGATGATCGGGGACATGCGCCATTATGAGGCGCCGGTTCAACTGCCCAACGGCGATATCGTCATCCGTCGCAAGGGCGATGCGCCGCCGTTCAGCCCGAGAACCACACCCGACGCGGCGCCTGAGGGGCTTTCAAACGGCGATGCGATTGACCTTTAATCTTCTGGGCGGATGACTTCGGTCGTCGCGCCCAATGATTTCGCCAGCGAATTGAACCGAGATTCCACTACTTCGCCAAACAATCCAACGCCCCGTTTCGTCAACGTCAGTTGCAGCACTTTGCGCTTTGGGAAATGCTGAATCGCGCCGGCATCCATCGGGGATTGGATGGTGAACATGGACGAGAACCTCAGGGCCTTGCCCAAAACTTCCGCCTGTTTGATCTCGTCCTCATTCAACAAGGCAAACATCGGCTCCATCGCGGAACCGGAGCGCGAATTTTTGTACCGGTGCAACAGCGCAAGCCCGAGGAAAACGCGCTCGGGGTGGCTCAACGCAGCCATATTTGCGCGCGTGACGTTGTCAAAACACGCCTCCGCTCGGTAATCGGGATGCGCGCGCCACGTCGTATCATGCAGCAGGCATGCCGCCTTCACCAAGCGCAGCTTGCTTTCCGATGCACGAGGATAGAGCGGCAGGATGAATTCGTAGAGCTTTTTACCGAACCCCGGCACCCGCGCCATCGTGCGTTCGGAGTAGCGGCACGCCTCGATCAGCGGATCGCGCCGCCGCAACCGTTCGGGCATTTGTTCGTAAAGCATCCCCTCGCGAATACCGTAGGAGGAGATGCAAAACTCTTTGGGGCGGAACGCATGCAGCAATTCCAAAAGCACCATCGACGCCAATGGCACCAACTCCATCCGCGCGGAGGAGGTGCCGGTCTTTTGGCGGAGTTCGTTCATATCCGATTTGCGAATCCACGCAATTGTTTGCGCGACCGCCTGTGGACCCATCGAATATTCGTGTAAAACTGTCAGCGGATAATTCCGCCGCTCCATATCCAAGCGCGCAATTGCACGCCATGAGCCACCAACGAGGTAGATGCGTTCGTGATCCGTGCCCATCTTCGCGGCGAGATCAGCCATCACGCCTTTGATATGCGCGACGATCCCCGCGCGGCCGCCCTCAATCTGTTGTAGGCGAAACGGCCCGAGCGGCGACGTTACACGTTGGCCCACTTGCCCGTCGCGGACATCGGCCAGCTCCATCGAGTTGCCGCCGATATCACACACCAGCCCGTTCGCCTCCGGCCAGCCCAGCAAAACACCCTGCGCGGAGAGGCGCGCTTCCTCGTCGCCGTCGATGACGTGGATTTTCAGGCCTGTCTCACGTTCCAGCAGGCGGCGGAACTCCGGACCATCCTCGGCCTCGCGCATCGCGGCGGTGGCAACAACGGTGAAAGGCGAGACCTCCATCCCCTTTGCAAGCGCCGCAAAGCGCCGCAGGGCAGAGAGCGCACGAATGCGACCTTGCGGGTTAAGCCGGCCGGTTTCGGCCAAACCCTGACCCAGACCGGCCATAACCTTTTCATTGTAGAAATATGCAGGCGAGCGCGCGGCGCCGTCAAACACCACCATCCGCACCGAGTTCGACCCGATATCAACCACGCCGACACGGTCTAGACCGCGAACGGATGGATCATCGAAAAGCGAGCGTCCGAAGGGCTCCCACTCACCGCGTTTTGCGGCTCCGCGTTTGTCTGAGGGCATCGCGTCCGTCCAAGCTGCGACTCACAAATTGGTGAGCCCTATGAAGGATTAGGCCTACTCGGGCGTATGAGCAAGCTTCGGGACGTCTTTTGCCCCTGCGGAACCCCGACCCGATAGCGACGGGTTCTCCATAAAGAAGCGATGGCAGTTGAAGAATTCGCCCCCTTCAGGGAGGTGGCGAATGAATTTCCCATCTGGCTGCAACACCCAGCTTTGCGATTCGTCCGCGAGGTTTGCGGCCATGATCTGGCTGAGGATTTGGGCCTTCACCGTGTCATTCTTCGCTTCGACCAAGGTTTCAACACGGCGGTTGAGGTTGCGGCCCATCCAATCGGCGGAGGAGAAGAACACCCGCGCATGTTTGGAGGGCAGGGCATGGCCATTGCCAAAGCACACGATGCGCGAATGTTCCAAGAACCGACCAACGATCGATTTGACGCGGATATTCTCCGAAAGACCCGCGATCCCCGGGCGCACGCCGCAAATACCGCGGATGATCAGGGTGATCTTCACCCCCGCATTTGACGCCGCATACAGCGCGTCGATCACTTCAGGCTCGATCAGCGAATTCATCTTCGCCCAGATCTCCGCCGGTCGTCCCGCTTTCGCATGGGCGGCCTCGCGGCCGATCAATTCGATAAGGCGCGATTTCATTGAGAAAGGCGAGATCGACAGATTCTCAAGACCTTCAGGCTGCACATAGCCGGAGAGGTAATTGAACACTTTCGTCGCGTCGCGGCCCAATGCCTGATCGCAGGTGAATAAGCTCAGATCGGTATAAATCCGCGCGGTGATCGGGTGGTAGTTGCCCGTACCATAGTGGGTATAGGTCACCAGCTTGTCGCCCTCGCGCCGCACCACGGTGGAGATTTTCGCGTGGGTTTTGTAATTCATGAACCCGTAAACGACATGGGCGCCCGCGCGTTCCAACCGCCGCGATTGGCGGATATTTGCGGCCTCGTCAAACCGCGCTTTCAACTCGACGAGGGCGGTCACCGATTTGCCCGCCTCGGCGGCCTCGCATAGCGCGGAGACGATCGGGCTATCTTTTGAGGTGCGATAAAGAGTTTGTTTGATCGCCAGAACATTGGGATCAGCGGCCGCTTGTTGCAAGAACCGCACCACCATATCGAAGGTCTCATAGGGGTGGTGCAACAGCATGTCTTTCTGGCGGATCGCGGAGAACATATCGCCGTCGTGATCTTGCACGCGCTCGGGGACGCGCGGTGTGAACACCGGCCAGAGCAGCTCGGGGCGTTCCGACAGCACGAGTTCCTTCAGATCGGCAACGCCAACCAAGCCTTTGACCTCAATGACCTCATCTGGGCTGACATGGAGTTCCTCCATAATCAGCTCGCGCAAGTTATCGGGCGCGCCTGCCGAGATTTTCATCCGGATCACCGATCCGCGACGGCGGCGTTTCAATGCGGTCTCGAACTCGCGCACCAGATCCTCCGCCTCATCCTCGACTTCGAGATCCGAGTCGCGCAGCACGCGGAAGGCGCAATGCCCCACATCCTCATATCCGGGGAATAGGGACGACAGGTTCAGCAGCAAAAGCTCCTCCAGCGGCAAGAAACGCGCCGTGCCCGGAAGGCGGACGAAGCGGTCGATCTGCTGGGGGATCGGCAGAAGGGCTTGCAAGTGGCGGCGGTCAGAGCTGCGTTCGAGTTCCAACGCGAGGCAGAAGCCGGTATTCGGGATAAACGGGAACGGATGCGCCGGATCAATCGCAAGAGGTGAGAGGACGGGGAAGACATTGTTCAGGAAATGCGCCTCGAGGAACTCGAGATCGCGTTTCGTCAGCTTCGCCCGCGTGACGACATGAATGCCGGCCGTTTCCATCTCGCGCTTGAGCCGGTTCCAGCTTGTTTGCTGGGTTTCCATCAGGCGGCGCGCATCGGTATCAATGATCGTCAGCTGCTCGGAGGGGCTCCGGCCATCGTCGGATGTTGCCATATTTCCTTCGCGCATCAACTCGCGCAAACCGGCCACACGGACGGTATAGAACTCGTCGAGATTGCCAGCCGAAATTGACAGGAACCGCAGGCGTTCTAGGAGCGGCACACGCGGGTTGCGGGCCTCCTCGAGCACGCGCCAATTGAAGGCCAGCCACGACATCTCGCGGTTGAAAAATCGTTTTGGGCCAGCCGTTTCCTCCTCGGGGAGGGTGACGGGGGCGGGGAAGGGCGACTTGAGGAAATCTGCTTGTGTCATACTGCGCTCTTAAGGGGGCTTTGTAATGGCTGCGTGACAGTTTCGGCAGGCCGAAATGAATTCCTGCGGGTGTCTGTCACCGTGTTGGATCAATCTTGCGCGCGCGCGTCCAGACTGTCCAGCACCTGCGCGGCCATTGCGCGCGTCACGGCACGTTTTTCCGCCAATGAGCGGCTGTCGAGGGCGGCGACCAAAGCCCGCGCCATCTCCATCGAGCGATCCATTCGCGTCACCAGCCAAGGGATCAGCGCCGCCGGAACAAGGATTTGCCGATCCGAGAACATTTTGACCAGAACAACCGAAAGCAATGCCTCGTCAGGGGCATCGAGGCGCACGATCGACGCGGCTTGCATCCGGCTGATCAGATCGGGCAGACCGATCGAAAACCCCTCCACACCCCAATCGCGCGGCACCTTGCGGGCGGTGAGTAAAAGTCGCCCGCCCTGCGCCAGCACGAGGTTGTGCAGGTGAAACAAAGCTTCCTCCTGCGCCCGCGAGGTCAGGCGGTCAGCATCCTCAACAACAACCGCGCCGCTTTGTGCGAGGCGCGGCGCGTCGTCGGCCCGCAGATCTGCCATTTTCACCACGGCTGCGTTATGTTCCAAGGCCCAGATGGCGGCGAGGTGGGTTTTCCCCGCGCCCGGTTCACCGACGACGATCAGCTTGCCGGAGGGCCAAGCCGATGGTGCATCCAGCGTGGCGAGGGCCAGCGCGTTGGACGCGGAGACGAAGAAATCGTCCCGCCCGCGCGCCGTCCGCACGCCAAGGTCGAAAACCAGTTGCTCGCTCATCCGACAGGCTTGTCGTTCATGGGCTCGCTTGGGGGCAGGTCATGCGTTTGCGCCAAGGCTTGGGCGAGCGCGACGTTTTCTTCCTCAAACCGCTCGGGGTCGGTGCCCACTTCGCCGCGGAACAGTTTGCTTTCGAGATATTGATCCAAGGCGAAGCGCACCAGAACGCCAATCACCGCCGAGACGGGAACGGCGACGATCATACCCACAAACCCGAACAGCGTTCCGAAGGCCGACAGCGCGAAGATGAGCCAAAGCGGATGCAAGCCTACCGAGGAGCCGACAAGTTTCGGCGTAATAACGTTACCCTCAAGGAATTGCCCGACGCCGAAAATACCCGCAACAATGCCGATACTGACCGGATCACCCCAGAACTGGAACAGCGCAAGGCCGATTGCCAAAACGCCGCCGATGATGGCGCCAACGTAGGGAATGAAGGTCACCGCGCCTGCCAATGCGCCGACAACGAGGCCGAAGTTCAACCCCGCCAGCATTAGCGCGACCGAGTAGAATGTGCCGAGAATCACGCAGACGGAGACTTGCCCGCGCACAAATCCCGACAGAACGCGGTCAATTTCGCGGGCGATGTCGCGCACGGTTTCACGGTGATCGAGGGGCAGCCATCCATCCACTTTCGCCACCATCCGATCCCAGTCGTTGAGCATGTAGAAGGCGACGACCGGCACGACGACGATGAAGACGATAAAGTTCAACACGCCCACGGCGGAGGACAGGACACCGGTTAAAAGCTCGCCGCCGCGCGCCTGAATCGCCTCGCCCAACTTGGTGATCGTTTCGTTCAAAACCGAACCGTCTTGCGTTAAGGTGGGGAACTGGTTTGCCAGAAATCCTTGTAAACGCATAGCAATTTCGGGCGCCGTCTCAACGAGCTGCGCGGCTTGGCGCACAAGTGTCGGCACGATCAACAAGATCGATACAATTGCGCCGAGACTGACGATGAGCGCGATGAGCGCCGTCGCCGCGATGCGTGAAAAGCCCGCGCGCTCCAACCTATCGGCAATCGGATCCATGAAATAGGCCATCGCGCCGCCCACGAGGAAGGGGAGCATCACCGACCCCAGCGCCCAGAGCGCCACGAACAAAACCGCCAAGGCGATTCCCCAATATTTTGCCTGTTCGCGCACTGGTAGTGCCATGATCAACTCCAAGATTTTGATCTTTCACCGCACATATCAGGTGGGCGTGCGAGAGACTAGATCAAGAGCGCGGGAGATGCGGGAGCTAGGGCGCGGTGCACATCACACTGACAGGGGGCTTTTAGGGGGGCTGCGCTCATTTTCGCGGCTGCGCGAGGCGGATCTGCCCGTTGACGATTTCGCCGCGCTGTTTGGTGACGCGTTTGGCGTTGGGGTGATCGCGGAAGCGGTCGTTGCTGATGATCCGCAGGTTTTCGTGCATCGCCATATCAATCAGGTAATCATCGGCGTTGGTGCCTTTGGGGACCACGAAAATATCCTCCGCATCGGGGATCATCATCGCGAATTCGTCATGGCCGATGAAGCGATCATGCAGTTTGTAGCCCGCCGTTGCATCGAAAATCACGCCTGCGCCGATGTTGTCGGCCTTGAGCTGCGCGATCACATCGAGCAGCGGCGCCAGGCTCGGCGCGAGGTCCAAGCCCTCATTCATCCGCCAATGGATCACGTTGGACCCATCCACCAAGACCAGCGTTTTCCAAGGGCGTTTGCGCGGGGCGTGGGGGGGGCGGTGGCGCTGCGGGCGCACAGGTTTTGGCGCGGGTTTTCGGGCGCCCGTGCGCGATTTGAAAAGCGCGCGCAGCCCGATCCAGAGCGCCGCCAGCGCGCAGAGGATCGCCAAAAGTGCCCAATCGGGCAAATCGCTAAAATTCATTGTAAAAAACCGTGTCGCCTTTTGGGTGAGTTTGGCAGCGCGGGGCAGGGTCCGCAAGGCACACTTGCCTCATTCCCGCATTTCCGATAGCCAATTTCCAAACACTCCTAACCCAGAGTTCCCCATGCGCCTCACTCGTTATTTTCTGCCCGTTCTCAAAGAAAACCCCGCCGAGGCGCAGATCGTATCGCACCGCCTTATGCTGCGTGCGGGGATGATCAAACAACAAGCCGCGGGCATTTACTCGTGGCTGCCGCTTGGGTTTAAAGTGCTCAAGCGCATCGAGCAGATCGTCCATGAGGAGCAAATCCGCGCCGGTCACATCCCGCTGTTGATGCCGACCTTGCAGCCAGCCGATCTGTGGCGCGAATCCGGCCGCTATGATGATTACGGGCAGGAAATGCTGCGGATCAAGGATCGCCATGATCGCGATATGCTGTTCGGGCCGACCAATGAGGAGATGATCACCGACATCTTCCGCAGCCATGTGAACAGCTACAAAGATCTGCCGATGACGCTGTATCACATCCAGTGGAAATTCCGCGACGAGGTGCGCCCGCGCTTCGGCGTGATGCGGGGACGCGAATTCTTGATGAAGGATGGTTACAACTTCGATCTCACCAAGGAAGACGCGCTGCACGCTTACAACCGTCATATGGTCAGCTACCTGCGCACCTATGAGCGCATGGGCCTCACAGCTATTCCAATGCGCGCGGATTCCGGCCCGATCGGCGGCGATGATACGCATGAATTCCTCGTGCTGGCCGAGACCGGCGAGTCGGAAGTGTTTTATGATGCGCGCGTGCCGGATCTGAAGCTTGGTGATCGCGAAGTGGATTACGATGATCGCGATGCTGTCAAAGCCATCTGCGACGAGTTCACCACGCTTTATGCCCGCACCGACGAGACGCATGACGAGGCGATCTATGCGGAGGTTCCTGAAGAGCACCGTAAGGTGGGGCGCGGGATCGAAGTGGGCCAGATTTTCTACTTCGGCACCAAGTATTCCGAAAGCATGGGCGCAACCGTTGTCACCCCGGACGGCAGCCGCGTGCCCGTGGAGATGGGCTCGCACGGGATCGGCGTGTCGCGCTTGCTCGGCGCATTGATCGAGGCGAACCACGACGATAAAGGCATCATCTGGCCTGAGGGCGTGACCCCGTTCGACGTGGGCCTCGTGAACCTCAAGCAAGGCGACGAAGGCACAGATGCGGCCTGCGACGCGCTTTACAAAGCGCTCGGAAAAGCCGGCCTCGACACGCTTTATGATGATCGCAATGACCGCGCAGGGGCCAAATTCGCGACGATGGATTTGATCGGTCTGCCATGGCGGATCACCGTCGGCCCGCGTGGCTTGGCGAATGGTGTGGTCGAGTTGACCTCGCGCCGCTCGGGCGAGAGCGTCGAGATGACGGCGCAAGCAGCTGTCGAGAAGCTTGTCGAAATCTACGCGGCGCATAAATAAAAGGTTGCGCCCCCGGATCGCTTCGGGGGCGTTCATCCATCGAGGCCAGTTTGAATGATACGTCACCTCATCTTTATCGCGGCCTTGGCGGGTGGTGCGACCACCTCGCAATTCCCCGAATTCTCACAGCATTACCTGCAACGTCTTGCGGGTCAGTATGATGCGCTGCAACAGGTGACGCAGGAATTTGACGCTTCGGCGGTCGCGTCGGGATTGACGCGCGAGGGGGCGTTGCAGGAGCTGTCCGGCTCTGAATTCCGCGAGGCGCACCGGACCGATATGGAAACGGCGTTCGCGCGGCTCTCGCGGATCGAGAGTGATCTTACCCTGTTGCGCGCCGCGGGTCCGCTAGAGCGCATTGTGTTGCCGCACCGGTTCCGCGATACGAAAACGTTGCAGGCTACATGGGATGATTTCGCGCCGGCGATCCCGCTCACCTTGGCGGGGCTCTATGCGGGTGGTATCGGATTTCTTGCCTCGTGGGTCTTGCTCTCGGTGGTTATGGGGGCGTTTTTGCGCCCGTTCCGGCGCCGCACACCCGAGTATGAACAGGCATGACTCTTTTCCGCTCACTTGATAATCGCCCCTTCCTGCGCGGGCTAGCCCTCTACGGCATGGGGGTCTTTGCGCTTGGTTTTGTGCCGCTTTTGCAGGGGCCGACAGGTCTTGTCGCGTCGACGGATGCACGCCGCGCGGAGCAGGCTACGGATATCACGCTGGCGCCTGCGACCCTTGCCGCGTGGGGCGAGGTGTTGTTCAACGATACCAACCTGTCCGCCAATCGCACGATGGCTTGCGCGACCTGCCACGCGCCCGATGCCGCCTTTACTGATCCGCGCGAAACTGAAGCGGGGCGGGCGGTGTCGCTGGGGGATGACGGGGCAAGTTTCGGTGATCGCAACACGCCGACGGCGGCCTACGCTCGGTTCTCGCCGAAATTTGGCAAAAACGAGAAAGGCGAATGGCGCGGAGGGCAGTTCCATGACGGGCGCGCGGCGAGCTTGGCCGATCAGGCTGCGGGGCCGCCGCTCAATCCTGTGGAAATGGCCATGCCCTCCGAGGCCGCTGTCGCAGAACGCCTTGGCGAGGATGCCATTCACCGCGCCGCATTGCTGAAATTTGCGGGCATCAGCGATCCGTATACCGATCCTGTCGCGACGCTGAATGCCGCAACAACCGCGATTGAAGCGTTCGAGCTTACAGATACGTTCGCGCCTTTCGATAGCAAGTATGATCGCTATTTGCAGGGCACATATGAGATGACCGACGAAGAAGAACTGGGCCGCGTCCTGTTCTTCTCGAACCAGTTCACCAATTGCTCGCTGTGCCACCAGCTCAACGAATTCGGCGGCGCAGCGGGGGAGACGTTCAGCGACTACCGCTTCCACAATATCGGCACGCCGGCCAACGCAGCCGTGCGGATGTTCAACGGTGTGACGGATATCGATCAAGGCCTGGCCCTGACCACGGGGGATGCGAACGATCTTGGGAAGTTCAAAACCCCGACCCTGCGCAACGTCGCCGTCACCGCGCCCTATATGCACAATGGCGTCTTTAACGATTTGCGCACCGTGATCTTGTTCTATGACAAATATAACTCGCGCAATCCAGCGCGTGCGATCAACCCCGAGACGGGCGAGCCTTGGGCGGAACCCGAGGTGCCGCAGACCCTGTCGCTCACCGAGCTTGAAACGGGGCCGGGGTTGCAAGATGTGCGTATCGATGCCTTGGTGGCTTTCCTCAAAACCCTGACAGATGCGCGCTATGAGGATCTGCTTGCTGAATAGGGGGCTTTAGCGCCTGATTCAGGAAAGCTGCGGGCAGGACCGGGCGCTCCTACGAAGTCGGGGCGGCGCAGGTCCGTTGCCTTCAATGGCCACCGGCCAAGGCCGCGCGGGTACGAGGGGCGCGTCCGGCGGTTTCGTGACCGCGCCGTGCTTGACCTTTCCCGTGCCGCCCTACAGTTTGCACCAAACAACCAGCAGGTAGACCCATGTCGGGCCAAACACCCTTCTTCTCTCGTTTCGAATTTCTTATCGCGTGGCGCTATCTGCGGGCGCGCAGATCCGAGGGCGGCGTGTCGGTGATGACATGGATCTCACTGATCGGCATCACCCTTGGCGTCGCCGCTTTGATTGTCACACTTGCCGTTCGCGCAGGATTCCGCGCGGAGTTCGTGGATACGATCCTTGGCTCCAACGCACATATCACCGTTTATAAAGCCATGGAGACGGATGCGAATGGTCGCACCGACCGTCAGATCCGTGATTACACCGAACGCGCTGCCAAAATCCGCGAGATTGAGGGCGTAACGCGCGCCGCACCTTTGGTGCGCGGGCAGGTCATGGCAAATCAGGGTGACTATTCGGGGGTGGCGCAGGTCTTCGGGATCACGGCGGAAGATTTGGCGACGATCCCGCGCGTGGCGAACGCACAGACGGCGCAGGGCGATATCGCGCGGTTTGGCGAGGGGATCGCGATCGGCTCGGGCCTTGCGCGCGAATTGGGGGTCGAGGTCGGGGACCGCGTCAAGCTGATCTCGCCGAACGGGGCCAGAACCGCTTTTGGCACCAGCCCGCGCGTCAATGCCTACGAGGTCACCTACATCTTCACGGCGGGCCGTTGGGACATCGACCGCACGCGGATCTATATGCCGTTCGCTGAGGCGCAGAGCTATTTCAACCGCGAGGGGGCGGCCGACGAAATCGAGATTTTTGTTACCGATCCCGAAACGCTTGACCCGACGATCGCGCAATTGTTCCAAACCGGCCCCGCGACCCTTGTTTGGACGTGGCGCGATGAAAGTGGCGCGTTCCTCAGGGCGCTGACGATCGAAGACAATGTGATGTTCGTGATCTTGTCGATCCTCGTTTTGATCGCGACGATGAACATCACCTCGGGTCTGATCATGCTGGTGAAAAACAAGGGGCGCGATATCGGGATTTTGCGCACGATGGGCCTGACAGAGGGATCAATCTTGCGCGTTTTCTTCCTGTGCGGCGCTTTCACGGGCATCATTGGCACGCTGATGGGATTGATTTTGGGGTGCCTTTTTGCGGCCTATATCGATCAGGTGATGGCTTTCGTGAATTGGATGAACGGCGCCGATGTCTGGGACCCGTCCATCCGCGGGATTTATGAGCTTCCGGCGGAGCTGCGTCTGGCCGATGTGCTGCGCTCTGTCGCGCTGTCGTTGGGGCTGTCTTTCATCGTCACCATCTTCCCCGCGCGCCGTGCCGCACGGATGAACCCTGTCGAGGCGCTGCGCTATGAATAACACTCTGGATCTCAACAGCATTTCGAAAACCTATAACCAAGGAAAGCCGAGCGAGATTTCCGTACTGCGCGATGTCACGCTGCAGATCAAGGCGGGCGAGGTGGTCGCCTTGGTCGCGCCCTCGGGGGCAGGAAAGTCGACGCTGCTACATATCGCAGGGCTTTTGGATACGGCAGATAGCGGCACTGTGCGCCTCAACGATCAGGATCTCTCCGCCGCCAATGACAAGCGCCGCACGCAGGCGCGGCGTCAGGATGTTGGCTTCATCTATCAGTTCCATCACCTGTTGCCGGAATTTAGCGCGCTGGAGAATATCGTCCTGCCGCAGCTTGCCAACGGCGTGGCGCAAACAGCCGCGGAGGCGCGGGCGCGGGACCTTTTGGCGAAGGTTGGCCTTGCCGCGCGCGCCGATCACCGCCCGTCTGAACTGTCGGGCGGTGAGGCTCAGCGCGTCGCTTTTTGTCGCGCGATGGCGAATAAGCCGACGCTGCTTTTGGCGGATGAACCCACCGGCAACCTTGATCCCAAGACGTCGGATCAGGTGTTTGCCGTGCTGATGGACATCGTGCGCGAGACGGGACTTTCCGCCTTGATCGCCACGCATAATCTGGAGCTGGCCCATCGCATGGACCGCGTGCTGCGTCTGGACGGGGGGCGGCTGGTCAGCGAATAGGGCGCAGCTGAGAAACACGGGTGCGCGGCGATCGGTAGGGGTTGCTGCGGCAGGGGCAAAGTGGTTCGATGGGGCAACCAATGAGGTTCCCCATGCGCCCTACACCGCTGTTTTTTGCTCTCGCCCTGCCTCTCACGCTGCTTGCCTGCGCCTAACATATCGGTGCGTCCATGCCGAGCGGCGCACAAGACTATGAGGCGTATTGCATGAGTTGCCACGGCGACGGGGTGAGCGCGGGAGAGGTCGCGACGCAGGCAGGATTTGCGCCGACACAACTTGCATATCTGGCGAAAAACAATGGCGGGACATTCCCGAAAGCGCGCGTCATGTCCAAAACCTACGGCTATGAGCAACACGGAACGATCGCGGGCGCGTCGGCGGGCGATATGCCCTCTTTCGCGGCCCTGATGGACGGCGAGACCATCCCCTATGATAGCGGCGACGGGATCGAGACACCGACCCCCGCGCGGCTTGTTCAGCTGGCAGAGTATATCGAGGCGATGCAGCGCTAAGGGGGGGGCTTTGTTGCGCCCTCAAACGGCTTTGACCTGCGTCGCCAATCTCATCCGGCGCAGGAAAATGCCGCCCGAGGGCGTGTTTTTCAGAACCGTTTAGACATCCAACTCTTCAACGAACTGCGCGTTCTCGGTGATATACTGGAACCGCAGCTCGGGTTTTTTACCCATCAAACGCTCCACCAAATCGCCGGTCTCGCCCGGTGTCGTCTCCTCAACCGTCACGCGGATAAGCTTACGTGTGGCCGGGTCCATCGTGGTTTCTTTCAGGTCTTTCGCGTCCATTTCGCCCAACCCTTTAAAGCGCTGAACGTCGATCTTGCCTTTGCCGCCAAGGCCCTTTTCCAGCCAGTGGTCCTTTTCGGCGTCGTCCGACACGTAAAGACGCTTTGCGCCTTGCGTAAGGCGGTAGAGCGGCGGGCAAGCAAGATAAAGGTGGCCTTGATCGATGAGCGGCCGCATCTGGGTGAAGAAGAACGTCATCAAAAGCGAGGCGATATGTGCGCCGTCGACATCCGCATCAGTCATGATGATGATCTTGTCATAGCGCAAATCCTCAACATTGAACCGCGTTCCCATCCCGACGCCAAGCG
This sequence comes from Albirhodobacter sp. R86504, assembly GCF_042466415.1. Lineage (NCBI taxonomy): Bacteria > Pseudomonadati > Pseudomonadota > Alphaproteobacteria > Rhodobacterales > Paracoccaceae > Albirhodobacter > Albirhodobacter sp. R86504. The sequence goes on from NZ_JAXHCH010000002.1 coordinate 341,951, forward strand.
CCTCACACAGATCGGAGATCTCCTGGTTCGAGCCGAGCTTGTTGGACGCAGCCCCAAGCACATTCAGGATCTTACCTTTCAGCGGCAAGAGTGCCTGCAACTCGCGCGAGCGCGCGCCCTTGGCCGAGCCCCCCGCAGAATCGCCCTCGACGATGAACAGTTCCGTGCCCGAACGGTTCTTCGCGGAGCAATCCGTCAGCTTGCCGGGCAGGCGCAGCTTCTTCGTCGCGGTCTTGCGCTGGGTCTCTTTTTCCTGCCGCCGTTTAAGGCGCTCCTCCGCGCGCAAAACGAGGAAATCGAGGATCGCACCGGCCGACTTCGTGTCATTCGCGAGCCAGTTGTCAAAATGGTCTTTCACCGCACTTTCGACCCATTTTTGCGCTTCCTCGGTGGACAGACGATCTTTGGTCTGGCCGACGAAGGACGGCTCGCGGATGAAGATCGAGATCAGCGCACAGCCGCCCGTGAGCATATCCTCGCGGGTGATCAGGCTGGCTTTTTTGTTATTCGCAAGCTCTCCGTAGGCCTTTACGCCCTTGAGCATCGCGGCCCAGAAGCCGCTCTCATGCGTGCCACCTTCGGGGGTAGGGACGGTGTTGCAATAGGATTGGATGAAACCGTCGCGCGCAGGCGTCCAATTGATCGCCCATTCCACCGATCCCGGAACACCGAATTTCTCCTCGAACGAGACTTTCCCCGCGAAGGGGCGCTCGGCGTAGGTCATGTTTCCCGTCATCGTGAGATTCAAGAAATCGGCCAACCCGTTGGGGAAGTGGAAGGTGGCCTCGGTCGGCGTCTCGCCATCATCGATTTCGGATTTCCAGCGAATTTCGACACCGGAGAACAGATATGCCTTCGATTGCGTCAGCTTGAACAGCCGCGCAGGCTTGAGCTTCAGCGCGCCGAAGATTTCAGGATCGGGATGGAAGGTGATCGTTGTCCCGCGGCGGTTCGGGGCGGCGCCAAGTTTGGCGACAGGGCCAAGCGGCACACCGCGTGAGAAGCGTTGCTCGTAAAGCTCTTTGTTGCGTGCGACCTGCACGATCATGGAATCAGAGAGCGCGTTCACAACCGAAGAGCCAACGCCGTTCAAGCCGCCGGAGGTGGAATAGGCTTTGTTGGAGAATTTTCCGCCCGCGTGCAGCGTGCATAAAATCACCTCAAGCGCCGATTTCCCGGGGAACTTCGGATGCGGATCAACAGGGATCCCGCGCCCGTTATCGCGCACCAGAACAGAGCCGTCAGCCAGCATCTCGACCTCGATGCGCGTCGCATGGCCCGCAACGGCCTCATCCATCGAGTTGTCGAGAATCTCTGCGACCATGTGATGCAAGGCGCGCTCGTCCGTGCCGCCGATATACATCCCCGGACGTTTGCGGACAGGCTCCAGCCCCTCCAAAACCTCGATTGAGGAGGCGTCATAGCTTTGTTCTTGGGGTGTCAAAAGATCGTCGGCCATGCTGCTCGCCCTTCTAAAATCTTGTGGGTCTGGAATGTGTGGATACCGCAGGTCGGGGCGGGGGGGCAAGGACTCGCGCGGAAGATCACCCGCGCAAGGGGGCATTTGCCCGATGTTTGATCAAACGCGGCGCTCGGGGTCGCCGGATTTCAACGCACCTGTCGGGCCGATCGCAGGCAGTTCAGGCGGCATATCGTCGGGCAGGGCTTGCGGGGCGTAAGGGGAGGCTGGCGCACCTTGGGATGCGGGGTGCTCGGGCGTCGGCGACTTTGTCGGGTAGGGGGCGCGGTTGCCGTGCAGGCGCCAGAACCGCCACATCAACGCAATCCCCGCGACGGACAGCCCAACCACCAGACCGTACCAGATCCCAGAGCCGCCCAATCCCAGCTTGAACGCGAGCAGATAGCTCGCGGGCATCCCGATCAGCCAATAGCTGATCGTCGCGATCCACATCGGCATATTTGTATCCTCGACACCGCGCAAAAGGCCCAACGCCAACGCCTGCATCGCATCGGTGACCTGAAACAAGGCCGCTACCGCGAGCAGCATCGCGCCGAAGGTGATGATGCGCGCCGCATCCGGATTGTCGACTTCCAGGAACAACGACACGAGCGCCTCTGGCACCGCCAGAAACACACCCACCATCGCCAAAGCAAACGCACCAGACAGCACGATCGCGGCGAGTGAGGCGCGGCGCAAGGCGGTCTTGTCTCGGCGGCCATGCGCGCGGCCGACCCGCACCGTGGCCGCGTTAGAAAGGCCCAGATGGACCATAAAGGCGAGGGCCGTGATTTCCAGCGCGATGCCGTGGGCGGCGAGTTCCAGCGTTCCAACCCAGCCCATCATGATCGCCGAGGCTTGGAACAAACCGGCCTCGGCAACCCCCGTCAACCCGATCGGGACGCCGAGTTTGGCGACTTGGCGGAAGGCGGGCCAATCGGGGCGCCAGAACCTTTGGAACAGCCGGACATGCCGCAAGGAGGGCAACCATCCCGCATAAAGCGCCAGCGCCAGCGCCGTCAGGCTTTGCGTTAGCAAAGAGGCGTAGGCCGCGCCGCGGACGCCGAGTTCCGGCGCGCCGTAATGACCGAAAATCAGCAGATAATTCGCGCCCGCATTGAACACCACGCCCGCAATCGTGACCCAAAGGACGATCTGCGTGCGCTCGTTCGCGGCGAGATAGGATTTCAAAACCATGATGATGAGCGCAGGCGTCAGGCCAATGCCTGCGATGCGCAGATAGGCCTGTGCCAGATCGGCGATCTCGGGATCTTGCCCCAATGCGCGCAGGACGGTGCCGGAAATATAGAAAAACGGGTAGGCCAAGGCGCCGTACAGGATCGATAGCCACAACGCCATGCGCGCGGAACGCCGCATTTCGGTGTCATCGCCGCGTCCGAGCGCCGCCGAGATTGAGCCCATCACCGCGATGCCAAAACCCGACCCCAGAATAAATACCGAAAAGAACAGGGATGCGCCCAAAACCACCGCCGCAAGCTCGGCAACGCCGTACCAGCCAAGCATGACTGTATCGGTGACATGCAAGCTCATTTGCGCGAGGTGGCTGCCGATCAAGGGCAACCCTAGGACTAAGGTGCGCGTGAGATGATGAGGGAGGGTTTGAATCTGGGTCATCCCTCTCACGTATCTGCCGCACACCGATCGGGCAAGCCGCATCGCACCACCGACCTTGTTGGGCGCATGCGAAAGCGCACATCGCCCCAATATCTGCCGCCCCTTTCCTTTTGCGCGAGGGAGGGGCAGTTTATCCCAAAGCGCCAACGGATCGGCGCGGGCATCCGAGCGCCAAGCGCCGTCGCGGGAGAGAAGAATGAAACTTTACGGAGTTGCAACATCGCGGGCATCGCGCAATATCTGGCTGATCAACGAATTGGATCTGGACGTGGAGCGCATCGCGGTTGTGCAGGCCTATCGCCTTGAGGAGCAGGGGCTTGATCCGCGCGCACAAGATGCGCCCCTCAACACGTTGTCGGCGGAGTTTCTTGCCTTATCGCCTGCGGGGATGGTGCCCCTTCTCGAACATGACGGGCTGATCTTGTTCGAGAGCCTTGCGATCAACAATTATCTCGCGCAGCAAGCGGCGTGGGAGGGCGCGGAGATCGGCCCGCGCGATGACACCGAGCGGGCGTTGATCGAGCAATGGGCGCTTTATGGCACATCTGTCATCGAGGGCGCCGCGCTTGATATCATGTGGGTTCATAGCCACGGGCGCGCCGGATCGAACGCGGGGCAGGCGGAGCTTGCGGACCTGCGGGCAAAGCTTTTGCGCCCCTTGGCGGTTTTGGAGGCCCATCTTGTGCGCGAGGGCGTGATGGTTGGCGGTCGCTTCACGGTGGCGGATATCAATATGGCGGAGATCATCCGCTATGCTGCGCTGGACGCGCCTTTGATGGAACGGTTCGGCGCGATCCGCGCTTGGCTTGATCGATGCCATGCGCGGCCTGCGTTCAAGATGATGATGGCTGAACGCGCGGCGGAGATCGCGGCCGAGACATGTGACGAGGATGCCTCGCCCACCGCCAATTCCACGCAGCACGACGCCGCCGCACCGCCGTCATAAAGCCGCGCGCGCCGTTTTAAGGACGGCGGGTTGCAACAGTGGGGGCGGTTTAACCCTCTTGCGATTTGAGCAAACGATCCGCTTTTTTGCGGACAAGCACGGTGCGCAAATCATGCATGGCGAGCAACAGATCGTCCGTTACTTGGTCGAGTTGCTCGTCCGTTGCCTTGGATTGAATCCATTGGGTCGTGATATTGAGGTAATCAACCGCGCGGTGGATGTCGTCGATATCGCGCCGCGCGAGCAGGGCGGTGCGGGCTTCCATCCAGCGCTTGATCTCGGACAGCTCTTCCGGCGTCAGCTTATGGTCGCCCTGCGCTTTGATCTCGCCGTTTTTGACGTTCACAACCGCGATTTGATCCATTTCGATCCGCCGCTGGCGGTTCTCGCTATCGACGCGAAACACATTCGCGCCGTTTTCGCGCACTCGGAAATAATACTCCGGCAGGTCACCCGCCATATTGTCGCCCCCCGTTTTGGGTTGTTATGTCAGCGATGCACAAAACGCCTTGATCCGCGCGCAAGCCTCAGTCAGCGCGACGTCACTCGTAGCGTAGCTGATGCGGAAGTTGGGTGAAAGACCGAAGGCCGCGCCGAAAACAACCGCAATATTTGCTTCTTCCAAGAGGGCATTGGCGAAGGCCTCGTCATCCGTGATCCGCGTGCCCGCAGGTGTGGTTTTGCCGATCAGCCCCTCGATCGAGGGGTAGACGTAGAACGCGCCCTCCGGTGTCGGGCAATCGATCCCCGCGCAATCGTTCAGGCCCGCGACAACAAGATCACGGCGGCGTTGGAACACGGCGCGGCTCTCGCCGAGATACTCTTTCGGGCCTGTTAGCGCCTCAAGGGCGGCCCACTGGCTGATTGTGCAAGGGTTCGAGGTGGATTGCGATTGGATTTTGCGCATCGCGGCGATCAATTCAACAGGGCCCGCAGCATATCCGATCCGCCACCCTGTCATCGCATAGGCCTTCGACACGCCATTGCAGGTCAACGTGCGCTCATAAAGCTTTGGCTCGACCTCAGCGGGGGTCGCGAATTTGAAATCCCCGAAGGCGAGATGCTCATACATGTCATCCGTCATCACCCAGACATGCGGGTGACGCAGCAACACATCCGTCAGTGCCTTAAGCTCCGCCGCGGAATAGCCTGCGCCGGATGGGTTGGAAGGCGAGTTGAACAAGAACCACTTGGTTTTTGGCGTGATCGCTGCCTCCAAAGCCTCCGCAGAAATTTTGTAGCCGCGCGATTTCTCGCCCTCGACAAACACCGGCGTGCCGCCGCCGATTTTGACCATATCGGGATAGCTGACCCAGTACGGTGTAGGGATCACGACCTCATCGCCCGGATTGAGGGTGGCCATGAACGCGTTGAACAAGATCTGCTTGCCGCCCGTGCCGACAGAAACTTGCGCGGTGGTATACTCTAGCCCGTTTTCCGCTTTGAACTTCGCGCAAATCGCGCGCTTTAGCTCAATGATCCCGTCCACAGCCGTGTAGCGCGTTTTACCCGCCTCGATCGCGTCAATCGCGGCATTGCGGATGTTTTCAGGGGTGTCGAAATCAGGCTCGCCGGCGGAGAGGCTGATGATATCGCGCCCTGCCGCCTTCAACTCCTGCGCCTTATTGGTCATCGCAATCGTGGGTGAAGGTTTTACGCGGGCGAGCGTATCGGACAAAAACGCCATTTCAGCAACTCCGGTTTGTATCTTCCGGCTCGAACTCTTAGGCTTCCGGCCAAGACCGATCAAGTTTATTTCTTTACCCATAAGGAGAACGATGATGGATGCCGAACAGCCTGAGCAGTGGTTTAGCGATGCAGCAGCAACGTTCGGGGATCGCTTGGCGGCGGCGCGCGAGGGCGCGGGGCTGAGCCAAGAGGATCTTGCGTTGCGGCTGGGTGTGCGGTTGACGACGTTGCAGGCATGGGAAGATGACGGCGCGGAGCCGCGCGGCAACCGGTTGCAGATGCTCGCGGGGATGCTAAATGTCTCGCTTATGTGGTTGATGTCGGGCGAGGGCGAGGGCGTTGACGGGCCGAGCAACAGCGGCACCGAGGATGGCGAAAAAGCCACGCTGCGCCGTGAATTGCGCGATCTGCGCCGCACGTTGGAAGCGGTAAGCGCCCGAATGATTGCGCTGGAAGACCGGCTGGAGGACTAAATGACTGAGAAAGACGTCGATCCGACACTTGAAGTGATCGCACCACCGTTCGAGCAACGCGAAGCGCGGCTCAAGCGGATGCAAATGCGTAGCTGGCGTCGCGGGATCAAGGAGATGGATCTGATCTTGGGTCCTTTCTCGGAAGCCCACCTCGCGCAGATGAGCACGGCCGAGCTTGATCTCTATGATCAGCTTTTGACGGAAAACGATCAAGAGCTCTACCCTTGGGTGTCGGGCGCGGCCCCCACGCCGGAGGTTTATCTCGATCTGATCACCGTCATCTCGGCTTTCGCCCGCGCGCGGCACACGCCCAAACCCGCCTGAGATCTGCGTAGCAAGCGCGGTAGGCGTCTGCGTTTGCTGCGCTCGGGGTTATCGAAGTTTCGTCATCTCGGTGATGATAACACTGTCGACCGCGCCCTGCGTCGCGCGGGCGTGTTCGGCCATGTGCGGAGCCTTGCGGTGGGCGAGCCAGAGTTCGCGCGTCTCCCAAATTTCGTAAAATACGAACGATCCGGGCCGATTATTATCACTGTGCAGGTCATATTGCATACAACCCTCCTCAAGCCGTGTCGGGGCAATCAAGCGATGCAATGCCTCGCGCAGCAGATCTTCCTTGCCTTGGGCCGCGGTGATTTGTGCTAAGATGATCAAAGACATGGAAATTTCCCTCCGGAGGCTCCGCCGCCCATGCGCCGCGCGTAAGCGGGCACTGCGCCGATTTCGCACCATCCTACCAAGGTTCTGACAATTTAGGTGGAATTTTAGTCCGGTTTTAGGCGCTTAACTCCGTGTTTGCATTTTTCCGCCATAAACGCTGTGGGAAGCGGACGACGGAGATATAAAATGACGATTCAAACACCCGTTTTGGAAGCCCCTATGCCGGGGCTGATGGCTGGATATCTCGAAAGCCTATCGCTTGTGGAGCGATTGCACCGGTTGTTGCTCGATGTCATCAAGGATGAGTTCGAACGGCTGAATATTCTGGAAATCAATCCGGTTCAGGCGCTTTTACTGTTCAATATCGGCCATCACGAGGTGACGGCAGGCGAACTTAAAACGCGCGGCTACTACCAAGGCTCGAACGTCAGCTATAACCTCAAAAAACTCGTTGAGACGGGGTATATGAGCCATCAGCGGTGCGAACTGGATCGACGTTCGGTGCGCGTCCGGTTGACGCAAAAGGGGCGATGCCTGCGCGATCAGGTGTCGGATCTCTTCCAACGCCACGCGGATGGCATGGAAAGCCGCAAAATCATTGGCGCGCCGGCCATGGAGGAGGTCAATCAGGTTCTTCGCCGGATGGAACGCTACTGGACCGACCAAATCCGCTACATCTACTAGTCGGGCGCTACGGGCGGCCTGATTGCCGCCCGCGCCGATTGGGGCGCGTCGTCTTAACCGCGCCCCGAAGTGTTGCCAGAGCCCCCGACGTCTTACCGGAGGGCCGAGTGCTTACCAGTGACCGGCGGTCTTACCAGTGACCTGTGTTTTCCATGCTCGCCCAAGGCTCCTGCGGAGCGAGAGCATCGCCGTTTTGCAAAAGCTCAATCGAAATATTGTCGGGCGAGCGGACAAACGCCATATGCCCGTCCCGCGGAGGGCGGTTGATGATCACCCCATTTGCCGCGAGATGGGCGCAGGTGTCATAAATATTATCGACCCCATAGGCGAGGTGCCCGAAATGGCGGCTGTCGGAGGGGAGGGCATCGTCGCCATCCCAGTTGTAGGTCAGCTCAACTGGACAATCGGGTTGGTTCGGGGGCGCCATGAAAATCAGGGAAAACCGCCCCTTTTCATTGTCCATCCGCTTCGTTTCTTCCAAGCCCAAAAGACGGAAGAACGCCATCGACGCCTCAAGATCTTTTACGCGTACCATCGTATGAAGATATTTCATTGCTTTCCCTTTGCATTGATCGCAATCGCATCAGACTTAGGCTATCTCGCGCCGAGATCAAACCGTCAGAATTTTGTTCGCAGACCGAGGCCAGCGGCAAGTTCCTCTCCGGTAAACCGGCTCACGTTGCTGCGTGTGCGGCTCGTCTCGATCGTCCATTCGGGCGTCACGCCCGCGAAGGACCAGTCGGCGCGTCGTATCGAGACGCGCATCGCCACTGTGTCGTCACGGCGACCGCCGTCGGGATGCATCCCGAGGAAACTGTAATCGCGGTAGATAGATCGTTGCGCAGAGACTTCGGCGGTGAGTGAGACACCTGCAATCGGTGAATTGGGCGTGAAACCGACGCGCCCGCGCAACCGTTCCATGCGCGTATTGGCAGAGGTGGAATTCTGCGTGAGCCAAACCACGCCCGTGCGCAGGTGTCCTGCCTGAAAGATTTCCGTGCCGCGCTCAACGCCGAAGGTCCATAGCGTATCTTTGCGGCTGTTGATGTAACGGCGATGCTCCAAACTGGAGGAGACCGTCCAGTTGACGTCGCGGCCAAATCCCAAGCGGCCCGATATCCCGCGGCCTGTCCATAGCGCGTCGCCGCCCTGCCAATAGCGCGACACATGGCCCGAAACCTCCACGCGGCCAAGCTTCGTCTCTCGCAGGTGGCTCATCTCGGGGCGCAGGTAAACGGCCGCGAAATCGCTACTTTCTATCGGTTCGCGCAGGGTGCCGCCCGTCGACGGATCGACCGTCTCGCGCATCGGATCACCGTCGAGTTCAACCTGACGTGTCCAGATCAACGCGCCAAGGGTGGTGCGCGATGTCTCGGTCGTTGCGATCCTGTAATGGGCCGAGAGGTTCGCCGTGGCCTCAATACCGGATAATGCCATCGCATCCGTGCTGAGGACGCCGACGGCGGTGAACCCTTCAATGCGGTTCTCGGCGGAGGTTGATCCGCCGTTCACATTTGACGAGGGACGGATCGAAAAGCCGCCCGAGATCTGCCACGGGTTGATCTGTTGCACGGTGGCAAGATCCTGAGTGGCTTGTGCTTTTGCCTGCGCGTTTGGGGCGTTTAACGCCGACAGACGCGTCCAGCCGTTTGCGGCAAACCAACGTTGCTGCGAAACGGCGATTTTCGCTGCGAGAACCGAGGTCTCATAGCGTTGTACCTTACTCTGCGCCGCATCATAGGCTCGCCGCGCAGTGACGCGCGCAGCGTCTTGCGACAGCGGGGTGGGGCGTGCCTCAAACCAGAGCTTTGTTTGCAAAAACAAGGCCAGCGCATCATCTGGCGCGCGCGCCAAAATGGCCTCCGTCAGGGCCATCGCTTGGGCGCGTTGGCCTGACGCGTAGGCTTCTGATGCGCCGCGTTGGAGTTGGGCGAGACTGGCTTGCGAGACATCCACAACCTGCGCCGCCAACTGCGCGGGCGCGAGCAGGGCCGCGACCGTTAGCAGATGTCGAAGCCGTCGAAACATGGAACAACTGACCGCAGGCTTTCGGGCGGCCTTACTGCGCCACATTATCGCAGACGGCGGCCGTCGAGGTGTTGCATTGCTCCAAGATGAACACGCCGCGCTCGAGCTCGTTTTCGATGTCTGGCGTGACATTGGTCAGCGAGATGCCGCCGGCGACCCATTGCGCGTTGTCGCCCCCGAAGACACCGGCATAACTCCCTACGCCTGTCTCGTCTTCCCATTCCGTACCGCCTTCAAAAGTGCCGTCTTCTGCGATATCGGTCGGGACCAGAACGATTGTCGGCAGGGCGAGGCCGGTATCCACGATCGAGCGGTCATAGATCGAGCCGTTCACGGAGTCGTTTTGGAAGTTTGCGTTGAGGAAGACTTGGCCCTCGATCCGCGCGGCCTGATTTGGATAGAGCGAGAGGTCGGCGTCTTCCGGCACCGGCACGGGCAGCAAGACGCTCGTTGTATCGCCCGCTGAGACGCCACCGTTCCAAAGACCTGCATAGCGCCCCGCGTAGGATACCTGACCTGCTGCGGGCCCCGTGCCGATTTCTGGTGCGTCGAAGTCGCCGCTGCGTGTGTAAAGCGCGCCGTTGAAGACCCTGTTGAACTGGCCACCATCGCCGGCAACCACGGCCGACACAACCCCGTCCGACGATTGGGCGGCTAACCCGATAAACATGCGGTCAAGGGCATCTTCCTGAATTGAATAGGCCTCAAACCCTTCAACATCCAGGGATTCCGTGCGGGTGTAAGTCACGGTTTCAGGTGTTGAATCCAACGTAAGGCCAGTGATCGTCAACGTCCCGTCTTGATAGCTATACGCTTCAAGATCATTCGCGATATCCGTGGGCACGGCATCATCCGTGACGGTTTCGGTCGTGTCCTCATCCGTCGTCTCGCTATCGGGCACAAAGCTCGCAGGAGCGCCGCTACAAGCGGCAAACGTCATGACACACAGCAATGGGGGGATAATCTTAAACATATTTGCTCGCCTCGGCTTTTTGCGAAAGACTGCCCATGCGGCGGGGTTTAGTCAACGGATAGTGAACGGTCGTGACTTCTGTGTGACCGTTAAGCCACCGCTTGGATCGAAAGATGCATCGCGCTGGTGCGTGATCGATGGCAGCTCAGAAGGGGTGATCATACGCGTTGAGACTGTAGCACTAACACGTTGAGACTGTAGCACTAAGAGGCTATGAACGATCCCATACGGAGAGCGCAAACGGGAAGGAACCGGGACATTGCAGCAGTATCATGAGGCCCTACGCACTGTGCTCGAACAGGGCGAGCCTTCGGCGGATCGGACTGGAACCGGCACCCTCTCGTATTTCGGTCTGCAATCGCGCTATCCGTTGAAGGATGGCTTTCCGTTGGTCACAACCAAAAAGCTGCACCTGCGATCGATCATACACGAGCTTTTGTGGTTTTTGTCGGGCGATACCAACATCGGCTATCTGAAAGCGAATGGCGTCAGCATTTGGGATGAATGGGCCGACGAGAACGGCGATTTGGGGCCGGTTTACGGGCACCAGTGGCGATCCTTCCCCGCGCTTGTGCCTGCGGATGCGGATAAAGATGGCCAGCCGCTCTATTTCGGGACAGGAATTGACCAGATTGCGCAGCTTGTCGAGACGATCAAATCCAACCCCGACAGCCGCCGTTTGATCGTATCGGCGTGGAATCCGGCGGATGTGCCGCGCATGGCTTTGCCACCGTGTCATACGATGTGGCAGGTGCGCGTGCTCAACGGGCGGCTGCATTTGCAACTGTATCAACGGTCTGCCGATATGTTCCTTGGGGTGCCGTTCAACATCGCCTCCTATGCTTTGCTACAGCTGATGCTCGCCCATGTGACGGGCACCGAGCCGGGCGATTTCGTGCATACTTTGGGCGATGCACATATCTATTCCAATCATTTGGAGCAGGTCGACTTGCAACTCTCGCGCAGCCCCAAGCCCTTGCCGCAGATCAAGATCAAGCGCGATGTCGCCTCGATTTTTGAGTTCAAATATGAAGATTTCGAAGTGATCGGCTATGATCCTGATCCCGCGATCCGCGCGCCGGTGGCGGTGTAACCATGATCACACTTATCGTTGCACGGGCGCAAAACGGGGCTATCGGACGTTCAGGGACGATCCCTTGGGATGTGCCGGAAGATTTGAAGTTCTTTCAACGCGAGACATTGGGCGGGGCCTTGATCATGGGTCGCAACACTTGGGAAAGCTTGCCGGTCAAGCCGTTGCCAAAACGTCTGAATATCGTGGTGTCTTCTGATCCCACGCTGGCCGAAACGGTGGCCCCGTCGATCGAGGCCGCGATCAAAATTGCCCATGATCAGGGCTATCAACGTCTTTACGGCATCGGCGGCGCGCGGATTTACCGCGAGATGCTGCCGCTTGCGCACAGGCTTTTGATCTCCGAGGTCGCGATCAGTGTTGAGGACGCGGATACGTTCTTCCCGTCGATCGACGGGCAGGGATGGACGGCGATCAACCAACGCGACTTGCGCGCGCAAGATCCCGCCTGCCACATGTGCGAATACTTGCGCGGGTAAGCCGCCTCTAGGGCTTGCGCGCGGCGCAAGCCTCTAGCCAAGCACGCACGCAGGCGACGGCGTTCGGCTCGTCAAGAAACGGGATATGCGCACGGTCGGGAATTTCTGCAAAACCCATGTCGGGGCGCCGCGTGCGCATTTTGCCGGCGGTCTCGGCACTCAATAAATCCGAATTTGCACCGCGGATCAACGCGAGTGGCAGGCCGGCGCAGGCGTCAAACAAGGGCCATGCGCTTGGCACCTCATCGCCTTGAAACGCCGCAAGAAAACTCTCGCGCAGGCTCGGATCATAATTGATTTTGAGACCAGCGTCCGTTGCGGTGTAATGGCGCTCGACCTCCTCCATCCACCGGCTGTGGGGCACATTGGCAAAGCCGCTCATCAGCTTGGGCAGGCGCTCCGCAAGCTCTTGCGCGGTCTTGGCGGCAGGGTTGCGACCGAGATAGTCGAAGATTTTATGCAGGCCGGCGGAATCGAGCTCCGGCCCGACGTCGTTGAGGCATAGGCCAAGCATCCGCGGCTTGGCTGTCGCGGCGAGATACATCCCGATCAGCCCGCCGCGCGACGTCCCCAAAATCGCGGCCTGCTCAATCCTCAAATGATCAAGCAATTGCAAGGCGTCAGCCGCCTCGCGCGGAACCGTGTAACTGTCAGCGCCGGTCCAATCTGATCCGCCGCGCCCGCGATAATCCATGCGGATCAGTCGGTATCCGGCGAGGTAGGGGGCGATGTAATCGAAATCCGCGCCAGTGCGCGTGAGGCCGGAGAGGGCCAGCACGGGCACGCCTGCGCCAGAGTCGCGATAGGCAATCCTCGCGCCGTCGTCAGCGGTAAAAATGCTTGGCTGTGCCATATGTGATCCCTGAGTGATGCCGCCCTTACGCCATCTTGGCGTGGTGCGGACAGCGGCGCAAGCGGGCCTTTACGCGTTCAAAGGGATGTGAAAAGCCCCCACCGCGTGTGGCGGAGGGGGCGGGAAGGTGGGCCGGTAAGCGTTCGAGTCAGATATTTTCGGACTGCGGCATACCCAAAACATGATAGCCGCAATCGACGGTGACGATCTCGCCAGTGGTGCAATTGCCATAGTCCGAGCACAGCCACGCCGCCGTGCCGCCGACTGCCTCGAGCGTTGCGTTTTGACGCATCGGCGCATTGGCTTCGGTATGGCGGAAGGTCTTGCGCGCACCGCCAATTGCGGCGCCCGCTAGCGTCTTCATCGGCCCCGGCGAGACTGCGTTGACGCGAATGCCCTGCGGGCCGAGGTCATTGGCGAGATAGCGCACCGATGCCTCCAGTGCCGCTTTCGCGACGCCCATCACGTTGTAAAACGGCGTTACGCGGTTGGAGCCGCCGTAGGTCAATGTGATCAGCGAGCCGCCGTCCGGCATCAAATCCGCGGCGCGATTGGCAACGTCGATGAAGGAATAGCACGAAATGTCGAGCGCGACTTTGAAGTTTTCGCGCGCGGTATCCTTGAACCGGCCCGCCAACTCGGCCTTATCCGCGAAGGCAATCGCGTGGACCACGAAATCAATCGTGCCCCAACGATCTTTCAGCGCGGCAAAGGCTGCATCCATCGACGCCGGATTCGTGACGTCGACATCAACCAGAAAATCGGACCCCACAGATGCGGCGAGCGGTTCGACCCGTTTACCAAACGCGTCGCCCTGATAGGAAAACGCGAGTTCAGCCCCCTCGGCCGCCAAAGCCGACGCGATGCCCCAAGCGATGGATCGCTCATTCGCGACGCCCATCACAAGGCCCCGCTTGCCCTTCATAAGATCAGCCATTTGTCTGATTACCCGTGATATTTGCTCATCAGGAGGGAGGCATTGGTGCCACCGAACCCGAATGAGTTGGAAAGGATGCTATCGAAGTCAACATTATCGACGCGGGTGGTCGCGATCTCTTCAGGGCGGATGGCGGGGTCGAGATCAAACACGTTTTTCGACGCGGTGATGAAGCCCGATTGCATCATCAGGAGCGAGTAAACGGCCTCATGAACACCCGTCGCGCCCAAGCTATGCCCCGTGAGGGATTTGGTCGAGGAGATCGGCGGGACGCTGCCTTCGCCAAAGATCCGGCGCACAGCTTCCACTTCCGTTACATCGCCCGCAGGCGTCGATGTGCCATGCGCGTTGATGTAGGAAACCTTGCGATCCTTGTCCAAAGTCGAGATCGCGAGACGCATCGAGCGCTCGCCACCCTCGCCCGAAGGGGCAACCATGTCATGGCCGTCGGAGGTCGCGCCGTAGCCCGTGAGCTCGGCGTAGATTTTCGCGCCGCGTGCGAGAGCGTGATCGAGTTCTTCGAGAACCAATACGCCGCCGCCGCCCGCGATGACGAAACCGTCACGGTTCGCATCGAACGCGCGCGAGGCGAGTTCTGGCGTGTCGTTGTATTTGGACGACATGGCACCCATCGCGTCGAACAGGCACGACAAGGTCCAATCGAGTTCCTCGCCGCCGCCCGCAAAGACGACGTCTTGCTTGCCCATCTGGATCAACTCGGCCGCGTTGCCGATGCAATGCGCGGAGGTCGAGCAGGCGGAGGTGATCGAGTAGTTCACGCCCTTGATTTTGAACGGGGTTGCGAGACAGGCCGAGTTCGTCGAGGACATGCCGCGGGTGACCATGAATGGCCCCATACGCTTTGGCGCGCCTTTCTCGATAACGATTTTATGCGCTTCGAACAGGTTGGTCGTCGACGGGCCACCGGACCCCATGATGATGCCGGTGCGCTCGTTGGAGATGTCTTTATCTTCAAGGCCGGAATCTGCGATCGCCTGTTCCATAGCGAGGAAATTATAGGCGGCGCCTTTTCCCATGAAGCGCATGTTGCGCTTATCGATGTGATCTTCGACCGTGATTTGTGGCATGCCGTGGATCTGGCTGCGGAAGCCGTGCTCGGCGTAGGTCGGCGCGGCAACGATGCCGGATTTGCCCGCTTTGAGCGAGGCTGTGACTTCTTCGGCATTGTTGCCGATGGGTGAGATGATCCCGAGACCGGTAATGACGACGCGGCGCATAGGCGGCTCCTTTATGCAAAGGCCCTCGCGTCCTGCGCGGGCCGGAAATTGGGGGCGAATTTAGGCGCCAATCAGCTCTCGGAGAGGGCCACTTTCATATCTTTCACGATGTAGATGACCTCGCCATCCGCCTCAACGATCCCATCGGCAACACCCATGGTCAGGCGGCGCGTTTGGATCGCTTTGGTGAAATCGATCTTATAGGTCAGCATCTTACGATCGGGGCGCACCATGCCTGTGAGCTTGACCTCACCGACACCCAGCGCATATCCGCGACCCTGCCATCCCCGCCAACCGAGGTTGAAGCCCGTCAACTGCCAAAGGCCATCAAGCCCGAGGCAGCCTGGCATGATCGGGTTGCCTGGGAAATGGCAGTCGAAGAACCACAGATCGGGGGTGATGTCGAATTCTGCAATCACGTGACCCTTGCCATGCGCGCCGCCATCGCCGGAAATCTCGGTGATGCGGTCCATCATGAGCATCGGCGGTGCAGGCAATTGCGCATTGCCTGGGCCAAACAGCTCGCCGCGGGCGCATTTCAGAAGGTCTTCCCGCTCGAAGCGTGTCGGATAGCCGGACATTTATGTCTCCTCAAATCTCTTTGTTACCCTCTATCACCCGCGCGTGATGGGTGGCAAGTGTCGCTGGGGTAAGGCGGTGCGCGCTGCGGATTGAATTCTCCTGCCGGAGATGTTTATAGTTGGTCTGTTGATGGCAATGCGAGGCAAGTCCCTTTGGGAAATGTAGCACAAACAGACGAAGCGCGGATCGTGGCCGCACGGGTGCGGGCATGGCTTGGTGCGGGTGGTTTGCGCCCCACGCGTCAAAGGCTTTCGCTCGCGACATTGCTCGTGGGCGACGGGCGGGATCGTCATGTCACCGCGGAAGGATTGTTCGGCGCCGCACAAGACGCGGGCGAGGCGGTCTCTCTCGCGACGGTCTACAACACCCTCAAAGCGTTTTGCGATGCCGGCTTGATCCATGAGATTACCGTCGATGGCGCGCGCAGCTATTTCGACACGCGGCTGGATGATCACCCTCACTTCTTCTGGGAAGACACCGCCAAGTTGACGGATGCGCCTGCGGAAGATCTGGAAATCGCGCGTTTGCCGCAAGCGCCCGAAGGGGCGGAGATTTCTCGGGTCGATGTGGTCATCCGCGTGCGCCCGAAGGCGCGCTGATTGCGCCCTGCGGCAGAGCCCAAAGACGCCCTTTAGCCCGCGACATCCACCGCATGAGCGAGCAAGATTTCAATCGGCACGATCTCAAGCGCGCGCTGATGCGTGGCCGCGGCCTTGATCTGCGGCGCGCATCCCTCACTATGGGCTTGCAAGAACCGGCCAGCACAAAGACACCACGTGTCCCCTGCCTTTAGGCCGGCAAATCCGAATTCGGGCCGCGGCGTTGTGAGATCATTCCCAAGATAACGCGATACGGCGAGGAATTCTTCGTCCATCACGGCGCATACCGTGTGAGATCCTTGATCTTGCGCACAGGTATTGCAGGATCCGTCCCGGAAATATCCGGTTAACGGATCACGGCCACAGATCGCGAGGGGGCCGCCCAAGATATTGAGAGAAGGATCTGCTTGCATGATGGCCTCACTGGTCGCGTTGGGTGATCTGATCATGTCTCGGGGCGCGGTGCAATGGGTGCGGGGGCAGGGCCCTCTCGATGCTACCGCCTAAACTTGTCGGCCAATTTCTCGAAAGCGCTGCGCGTATCGGGGGTGTCAGGGTTCGGGGCGGCAGGTTGCACGGGGCGTGGCGATGCGCTTAGCTTTCTACTGACGGGCGCGCGGTCGAGCTCGGCGGCGACGACAGGCGTTTCCGGCGGGCGTTTTCCGGTGCTGGGGCGCGGCGGGTTTGTGCGCAGGCTCACCGCGTTGAGGAATTTCGCGCTATCGTTTGACGCGAGTGCGGGGGCGCCTTCCGACAGGCCGCGCAGCATTTCATCGAGCGGTGTTTGCTCCGCCTTCGCAAAATCTTGCAAGACATATCCCGCCACACGGTCTTTATGGCCCGGATGTCCAACCCCGAGCCGAACGCGGTGGTACGCCTCGCCGATATGTTGATGGATCGAGCGCAGCCCGTTGTGCCCCGCATGGCCGCCGCCGGTTTTCACGCGGCACTTAAACGGTGCGAGGTCTAGCTCGTCGTGGAAAACGGTGATCTCGTTCGGGGTGAGTTTGTAGAACCTCGCGGCCTCGGTCACCGATTGGCCTGAATTGTTCATGAAGGTTTCGGGTTTGAGAAGGATGATCTTCTCGCCGCCTACGGTTCCCTCGCAGACTTGCCCTTGGAATTTCGCGCGCCAAGGGCCAAACCCGTGATCGCGCGCGATCAGATCCAACGCCATGAAGCCGATGTTGTGGCGGTTTCCTGCATATTTCGCGCCGGGATTTCCCAAGCCAACAAAGAGTTTCATCCGGGGTCTCCTGCGGTATCAAGAACGCGCTACTCATAGGGCGCATGGGGCGGGCGGGTCAAATGCTTATCGGCGGGATGTATCGCGCATCTGGAATGCAAACGGGGCCCCGAAGGGCCCCGCGCAAACCATTGCGGTTACAGACGTCGCGCGCAGATTACTCTGCTTCGGCTTCTTCTGCGTCGTCGTTGTCAGCCGAACGCAGGCCCGAAGGAGCTGCGATGTTGGCGATCACGAAGTCGCGGTCGATCGTCGGGCGCGCGCCGTTCGGCAAGGTCACGTCGGAGATGTGGATCACATCGCCGATGTCTTTGCCGGTCAGGTCGACCGTGATGTGATCCGGGATCTCGCCTGCGAGAACTTCCAGTTCAACTTCTTGACGGACAACCGTCAGAACGCCGCCGCGCTTGAGGCCCGGTGCTGCTTCGTGGTTTTCGAAGTCAACATGGATGAACAGCGCGATGCGTGATGCGCGACGGGTGCGCATGAAGTCGATATGCGTCGGCAGATCGCGAACAACGTCCTTTTGAACGCCGCGGCAGATCACGCGTACATCTTCTTGGCCTTCAACTTTGAGGTTGAAGAGCGTCGACATGAAACGGCCCTTACGCAGACGCGTCAGCAGCTTGTTGTAGTCGAAGTTGAGCGCGAGCGGCTCTTTGCCATCGCCATAAACGATGCCGGGCACGAAGCCCTCACGACGTGCTGCGCGAGCGGCCCCCTTGCCTGTCCCCGTGCGCACAACGGCTTCGATCGTTTCGATCTCTTTTGCCATTGGTAATCTCCATTTGGTCAAATTGAGGACCTCCTCCAAGGGTGCAGGTCCATGAAGCGTCGCCTTTAGGGGGGAATGACGAGAATCGCAAGCGAAAATGGGGATGCCGCGCCTTGGCGGAGCAGTGTTTGTGGCGCGTGCGGTGTCGTTTTGCTCAGGGGTTAGTTGTAATGATCAAAGAAGCCGTTTGGCACCATGAGGTTACTGCGCCCCAGATCTTGCACGTTGCGCTCGCCGCACAGCGCCATGGTGACGTCCAGTTCCTTTTGCAAAATCTGCAATGCTTGCGTCACGCCCGCCTCGCCCATAGCCCCCAGCCCGTGCAGATAGGCGCGGCCGATCATCGTGCCGCTCGCCCCCAGCGCCAGCGCCTTGAGTACATCTTGCCCCGAACGGATGCCGCTATCGAGCCAGACCTCGATCTTGTCGCCCACCGCCGCCTTAATCGAGGGCAGCATCCGGATCGAGGAGAGCGCGCCGTCAAGTTGTCGCCCGCCGTGATTGGATACGACTATCGCATCGGCCCCGAAATCGGCTGCGATCCGCGCGTCCTCGGGGTCGAGGATGCCTTTCAGGATCAGTTTCCCGCCCCATTGATCGCGGATGCGGCCAATTTTCGCCCAGTCGAGTTTGGGGTCGAATTGTTCCGCCGTCCATGACATCAGGCTCGCGGTATCGCCAACGCCCTTCGCGTGGCCGATGATGTTGCCAAACCCGCGCCGCGGCGTGCCGAGCATCTCCATCCCCCAGCGCAGCTTTGTGGCCATATCCATCATAACGGGGAGGGTCAGTTTGGGCGGGGCGGAGAGGCCGTTTTTGAGATCTTTGTGGCGTTGGCCGAGAATTTGCAGATCCAGAGTCAGGACCAGCGCCGAGCAGTTCGCCGCCTTCGCGCGCTCGATGATTGCGTCGACGAAATCGTTGTCGTTCATCACATAGAGCTGGAACCAGAACGGGTCGGGGCAATGGGCGCCGACATCCTCGATAGAGCAAATCGACATGGTCGAGAGGGTGAAGGGCACGCCGAATTGTGCTGCCGCGCGGGCGGCTTTGATCTCGCCGTCTGCGCGCTGCATCCCGCAAAGTCCGATCGGGGCGAGGGCGACGGGCATCGCGACGGGCTGTCCGGCCATTTTGCTCGCGGTCGAGCGGCCCGACATATCCACCGCAACCTTCTGGCGCAGGCGGATTTTGGCGAAGTCGGTCGTATTATCGCGGAAGGTTTGTTCGGTGTAGGAACCACTTTCGGCGTAGTCAAAGAACATCTTTGGCGTGCGCTTTTTGTGCAGGCGCTTGAGGTCATCGATTGAGGTGATCACGGCCATTGGAAGTCCCTCGCTAGGATTGGTTATAAAATGTTACCAATCCCGACGCGGAAAATCAAACGGTCTTGTTGCTCGCCACGTCCCAAAGATCTTGCCATGTCTCAAGGACAGGGGCGGTTGCGGTCGAGAGGTCATCTGCCCCTCGACCACGAGCTTGCATGGGGCGCGTTAAGCCCTGTGCGCGCCAGCCGCCAAGGCGCGAACCGTTTCGAGGACGTCTGCGGGCGATTTGCCCTCACCTATCTGTTTCACAATCGCCGAGCCAACAACGCAGCCATCCGCAACACTGGCGATGGTTTGGGCCGCCTCGGGGGTGGTGATCCCGAAACCGACGATCACCGGCAAATCAGTTTTCGCCTTAATGCGCGCCACTTCCGGGGCCACATCGTTCGCCTGCGCCGCCGCCGCGCCCGTGATGCCCGTTACCGAGACGTAATACACGAAGCCTGAGGTGTTTTGCAGAACCTTTGGAAGGCGCTTGTCATCCGTGGTCGGGGTGGCGAGGCGGATAAAATTGATCCCCGCCGCTTGCGCAGGCAAGCAAAGCTCGGAATCTTCTTCGGGCGGCAGGTCAACGACGATAAGCCCGTCAATCCCCGCCGCTTTGGCGTCCGCAAGAAACCGCTCCACGCCGTGCGAGTAGATAGGGTTGTAGTAGCCCATCATCACGATCGGTGTCGTGTCATCGCCCTTGCGGAACTCTGTCGCCATTTCGAGCGTCTTTTTCAGGGTCTGGCCGCCATCCAATGCGCGCTGGCCGGCCAGCTGGATGGTTTCACCATCTGCCATCGGGTCGGTAAAGGGCAGGCCCAGTTCGATGATGTCGACGCCCGCCGCCGGCATCCCTTTCATCACGTCCAGCGATGTCGCGAGATCGGGATCGCCCGCCATGATGTAGGCAACAAAAGCCTTTTTGCCCTCGGATTTGAGAGCTGCGAATTTGGCGTCGATCCGTGTCATGGCAATTCCTTTAAATGTCTTATGAGCGGTGTGCGACACGGGGACGGGAAAATCAAGGCAGATAGGGCCACCGGCCGCGCAAATGCGGCTGTTCGAGTGGCGCCAGCTTGCCAGAAGGCCGCCTTGCGCGTATGAGGCGCCAAGCAAATTCGAGAGGGATATATCATGGGCTTTAAAATGGGGATCGTCGGCCTGCCGAATGTCGGCAAATCGACGCTGTTTAATGCGCTGACCAAAACCGCCGCCGCGCAGGCGGCCAATTTCCCTTTCTGCACGATCGAGCCGAATGTCGGTGAGGTCGCAGTGCCCGATGCGCGGCTCGACGTGTTGGCGCAAATCGCTGGATCCAAAACGATTATTCCGACGCGGATGACGTTCGTCGATATCGCAGGCCTCGTAAAGGGTGCGTCGAAAGGGGAGGGCTTGGGCAACCAGTTCCTCGCCAATATCCGCGAGACGGATGCGATCGCGCATGTGCTTCGGTGTTTTGAGGATGATGATGTCACCCATGTTGAGGGGCAGGTTGATCCGGTCGCAGATGCGGAGACGATCGAGACCGAACTCATGATCGCGGATATGGAATTGATCGAAAAGCGGATGGCGAACCTGACGCGCAAGATCCGTGGCGGGGATAAAGAGGCGGCAGAGCAGGAGGCGCTGCTCAAACGCGCCTTGGCCGCTTTGGAAGATGGCAAGCCCGCGCGCACTGTCACCATTGCCGCCGATGAGCGCAAGCAATGGGATATGTTGCAGCTTTTGACTTCGAAGCCGGTTTTGTTCGTGTGCAACGTCGAGGAAGAAAACGCGGCCAAGGGCAATTCCAAATCCGCCGCTGTGGCGGAAATGGCGGCGCGGCAGGGCGCGGGTATGGTGGTTATTTCCGCCAAAATCGAAGAAGAAATCTCGCAGCTCGACGCCGAGGAAGCAGAGATGTTCTTGGGCGAAATGGGCTTGGAGGAGGCGGGCTTGGATCGTTTGATCCGCGCTGGCTACGAATTGCTCGGATTGCAAACCTACTTCACCGTCGGCCCGAAAGAGGCGCGCGCCTGGACGATCACGGCAGGTACCCTCGCGCCGGGCGCGGCGGGCGTCATCCACGGCGATTTTGAGCGTGGCTTCATCCGGGCCGAAACCATTGCATATGACGATTACGTTGCCGGAAAAGGCGAGGCGGGTGCCAAGGAGGCGGGCAAGTTCCGCGTTGAGGGCAAAACCTATCTCGTCAAAGATGGCGATGTGTTGCATTTCTTGTTCAACGCTTGATCGCCCCCCGCGCGACAGGTCTCTAACCTTTTGAAATCCCTAAAACGCCCGCAGCAACCCCAGCTGCGGGCGTTGCGCGTTCAGGCGCGCCATTAAGACGAGGGAGCGCTTCGGGCTTAGGCCCCGCGTCGCTCGGGATGCGCGCAGATCGTGTCTTTGGTACGCAAGGCTTTGGCCTGACGCAGCAAGAGAGCGTCGCGCAAGCCCCTCCGCCACCCCGGCATCGGCGCGCACTCCTTGCAAATCAAAAGTCAAAAACGAGAATCCGTCATTCCCCCGATTTTTGAGGATTTTTCCGCTTGCCCCCCCCCGCGACCATCGCTAAACGGGTCAACGGAGCTGTGGCCGAGTGGTCGAAGGCACACCCCTGCTAAGGGTGCAGGCCCGGAAGGGTCTCGAGGGTTCGAATCCCTTCGGCTCCGCCATTTACCATTCAAGCAGGCTCTCTTGATCCACATTTGTTTGGATTTTCCCAGAGTATTTGGACGTTATTTGACGTGGCCTATTGACCTAGCCCAGCGCCAACTGAAGGAAATGTGTTCTCTTGGGCTCAATTTTCTCTGAACCTGATGACTCGCGCCTTATGATGAACAGGTTGATAACTTATTGTAGTTCATCGTGTTTACGATAGTGTCTGTCCTAGGTTTCGATTTCAGCACCGTCGCATTAATCGTACTCCGGTCGAATTGAATTTTGCAGTTAGGTGTCAAGGCGTGGGCACTGCCTGCAATTCAGATTTAGCTCGATTTTTTTCGCGAAGGCAGTTTTCGAATGTGTCAACGATAAGCTATTATAATGTTTGATTTTTTAGAATGTTGGTGAGCTGGCTGGTATGAACATGACGTCTATTCCTCAGCCCGGTGCTGTGATCGCTTTGCGTTCAGCTAAATGGAAAGTACTGCGCACCTCAGCACTCAAACGTGGTTATCGCGAAATTCATTGTCGCGGCTTGTCAGGCATAGTTCGAGACAAAGAAGCCCGTTTCGTGTGGGAATTGGAAAAGGGTGCCCGCATTCTCGATCCTGCCTCAATCGCGCTTGTCCCAGACGCGTACTCTGGTTTGATCGACACCAAGTTGCATCTGGAGGCCGCCTTCCGGAATACGCCAACCACCACCCGTCAGCCGCTCACTCTTGGTCGCGCCGCGATAGATGATCTTTCCTTTCAACATCTGCCCGTGA
Source organism: Albirhodobacter sp. R86504 (assembly GCF_042466415.1). NCBI lineage: Bacteria > Pseudomonadati > Pseudomonadota > Alphaproteobacteria > Rhodobacterales > Paracoccaceae > Albirhodobacter > Albirhodobacter sp. R86504. The sequence continues at coordinate 365,029 of NZ_JAXHCH010000002.1, forward strand.
AACGGGCGCTGGCCCAAGATCGGGTGCGGTTACTAATCGCCGATGACGTCGGCCTTGGGAAAACCCTTGAAGCTGGGCTGATCACTTCTGAATTGGCGCTACGGGGGAGGGCTGACCGGATTTTGGTCGTTACAACTCGGGCGATGCTCACTCAGTTTCAGAAGGAGTTCTGGACTCGGTTTTCGATCCCACTGTCTCGATTGGACAGCGCTGCGATCCGGCGTATACGGAACCGGATCCCCGCCCATTTCAATGTTTTCGACCAGTTTGATCGGTCCATCGTATCGATTGACACTTTGAAGCGGGACGGCCAAATTCGAGACGCGATCAAGCATTCGTATTGGGACCTGATCATCATCGACGAGGCGCATAACGCAGCGGTTCGGAAAGCCGCTGCGGGGGCGAACTCTCAACGAGCGGAGTTGGCGCAGCTTCTCTCCCGGCGGACTGACTCTCTGCTTTTGTTGACCGCAACGCCCCATGACGGGTCGCAAGAGAGTTTCGCTAGCCTTATAGAGATGCTGGACCCTACGCGCGTTCCGGACCCGACAAAGTTGCGCCGCTCTGACATCGAAGATCTGGTGGTCAGACGATTTCGGTCCGATAAAAACGTAGCCGCTGATATCGGACAGCAGGTGCCGAAGCGGGAGTTGATACGAAGAAACTTCCCGCTCAGCGCCGAAGAGGAAATAGCCTATCATGCAATCGCTGAGTTGCATCTCGACCTCGATGAGCAGTCGACCCGTGGGCGCGCCATCGACCTCTTCCGGACCACGCTCGCCAAGGCGATTTTCTCGAGCCCAGCCGCGTGTCTTGAAACACTCGATCGGCGCATCCGAGGGATCGACAATGGGACCGCCCGGGGGAGCGCAGAGGACAGGAATTGGCTCCAAAGCCTCGCCGATCAAGTCGCGGCGATTAATACGGGAGTTTTTCGAAAGTATCAGGACCTTCTGCAGATGCTGCAGGATCTGCGATGGACAGGAAAGGCGCCGCGGGATCGGATCGTTATTTTCTCGGAACGCATCGCCACCGTTTCGTGGCTAGCAGAGCGCCTGCAGGAGGATCTTGGCCTATCTGAGAGTCAAGTGGCTCGCGTCGACGGTGGAAGCGTCGAAGCGGACGTCCGTACCCAGGAAGTGATCGACGCTTTCGGGCAAGAAAAGTCCCCGATCCGAATAATGATCGCCTCGGACATGGCGTCAGAAGGACTCAACCTGCACTTCCAGTGTCACCGCCTTATCCATTTTGATCTGCCATGGTCTCTGCTGCGGTTCCAGCAGCGTAACGGCCGTACACACTCCTCGGCTTCGACGACATCGACTGGGGCGATGAGAAGTTCGCCAGCCGTGAGGCGATCTTCGAGACCTGCAAGAAGCATCGGGACGCCGGCGACATAGATGCAAGATCCGGATGGGTCCAGATGCCCTTCCGATTCCGGAACTGGGTCCGGCAATCCGACATCGTGGTCGTGTCGAAGGGAAACCAGCGGTTCCGCGCGATTGGGGAGTTCGTCGGCGACTACGAGTTCAAGCCACGGCCGGAAGGGGGGTACGCCCACCGGCGAGCGGTTCGATGGCTTTGGGTGGATCGTGACGGGGTACCGGTCAGCGAGATCTACAGCCGCGGTTTCATGCAGCAGTCGATTTATCTGCTCTACGACAGTGAACTCAATATTCCGGCGCTCGAGCGCTACATGAATAGTCAGAGAAACGATGGGGGTGACGATCCCGATCAGTTCGTTCTGATTATCGACGAGATCAACCGGGCGAACATCTCGAAGGTCTTCGGCGAACTGATCACCCTTCTTGAGGCCGACAAGCGGCTCAACCAGCCGAACGCGGTGCGGGTCCGCTTGCCATATTCCGGGGACGAATTTGGGGTGCCGTCCAACCTGCATATCCTCGGCACGATGAACACCGCCGACCGGTCGATCACGCTTCTCGACACTGCACTCCGGCGGCGGTTCACCTTCCGTGAAATGATGCCTGACGCATCCATCCTGGAAGACGCTGGTCAGAAATGCGGGATCGACCTGCCGCGACTGCTCACCACGATCAACGAGCGCATCGAGTACCTTTACGACCGGGAGCATCAAATCGGTCACGCCTACTTCACCGTCTGCCGTTCGCGAGCAGATGTCGACGAGGTCATGCGCCACAAGGTCATCCCGCTCCTAGCGGAATACTTCTTCGAAGATTGGGCCAAAATCGCGGCGGTGCTCGGCGACCTGGGGACAGGTGAAAGCTCGATCATCGGTGGCTTTCTCAGACGTGCGATCCTGCGAAAGACCGCGCGCCTACAGCCTGAGCGAGGCAAAGGAGATGCTTTTGGGCCTTCCTCACGGCACTCTCAAAGAGCGCCGAGACCGCGCCATTTTTGCGGCCGCTTTTGCCTCAGGCTTTCGCGAGCAGGCATTGATTTCCCTGCGATTGCGTCATGTTAACCTCGAAAAAAAGCAGATGCATCACGATGGGGAAACCCTGCGGGCGAAGAACGGCAAGAGCTTTATCGTAGAATGGTTCCCGCAAACCGAGGCGTTCCAAGAGATATTTTCGGCTTGGGTGCAAGAAATGCGAGGCTTTGGTCTTGCCGAGGACGAAGCCGTTTTTCCGGATATTGGTGATTTGGCACAACTGGCCACAAATGGTGAAACGCCCCGTCTCAAAATCGTTCCCTTAAAGAGCGCATCAGCTGTCGACGCGGTGTTCCGTACCGCAAGCGAAGGGAGGCCGACACGCTACCCCCCCCCATTCCGCGCGCCACTGCCTCGCGCAACTCGGCGATAGGCTTTGCCGGACAGTCGAGCAACGAAAAGCATGGTCGCTCAATTTTGGCCATGAGAATGAGGGGATTACGTGGAAGCATTACGGAAACGTAAGCGCCACCCGCAAGGCAGAGATTTTTGAGGAGTTCGACGTGGTAGACCGCTGGCAATACGACGATATGCGCCTGATGCTTGACTATCACAGCCATAGGCTTGATCGCGGCACCCCAAAATTTGAGCGCGCTCAAACGCTGTGTGAGGAGTACAATGCGAAATCAGGTAGGGAGGTGTGATGTGATTGCTTCGCTTCATGGGTGGCGCTGTCGGCAGCGGCTGGTTGCCGCGCGATGCGGTTAGAAGGCGTCGCCTCTTTAAGCGGGCTGGGGTCAATGCTGTTGAGCTATATGTCGAAGCCGTGGCTGAAGGTTGTGGGGCGGGGCGGCGTCACCAATATCTTCTGGTTTCTCTCGCTTTCCAGCCATCGGCTAATCTCCATAATAATGGGTAAATCATATCCCAATTAGTGGGTCACCGCAGTAGGGGCATTCTGTCGCTAGGTGTTTGATCCCACGGTTTGATGATGTGATCCTTTCGCAGGAATGGAAGGACGCATTATGGGACAAGTTCGTCATGGGAGCGCCAGGATCCCTTTGACCGGCAGGTGAATGCGCGCATTCACCGAGAGGGGCGCACGCCGTCAGAGCTGCAATAATGAGGGCCAGCCCGCCATTGGTTCGAGGGATGTCCCGAATGATCGCAAGCTTCCCTCGGGCAACTGAGCAGGGAGCTTGGCATCAATCCCAAAAAAGTGGCGAAGTGGCGTAAACACCAGACTGTCGAGGACTTGAAGACTGGGCCTCCTCAGCCTCGGTCAACGGTCTTGACCGAGGCTGAGGAGGCCACCATCGTCGCATGCAGACGGCACACCTTGTTGCCGCTGGACAATTGTCTTTATGCTCTTTAACCAACGATCCCGCACCTGAGGCGTTCGGCGCTGCATCGCTGCCTCCAGCGACATGGCATCTCTCGGCTGCCTGATGTGGCAGGTGAAAAGCCAAAGCGTCAGAAGTTTAAGCGCTATCCTATCGGTTTCTGCCACATAGACATCACCGAGTTTCAGACGGCGAAGGGCAAGCTTTATCTCTTTGTGGGCAGTGACCCGCCGCCCGGCAGGCTATGTGCAGCATCATTGAGACGGGAACAAGCAAGTTTGCCGTGACCCATCTCGTCGAGAAGGCAGGCAGGAAGACCGCTTAGGAGTTCCCACAGCACATGCTCGAAGCCATGCCCTATCACGTCCACACCATTTTGACCGATCGAGCCTGAGGGCGCCATCGGTTCAAGCCCGATGGCGAGGGGCATCCAGTTCGCTGAGCAACCGCACAATCGCAACACCGCATATTCATGGCCAATGCGCTTCGACATAGTCTGTGAGGCCAACGGTATCGAACATCGCCTTGCGAAGCCAAACTATCCGTGGAGCCACGAGGAACAGAAAACAGGCCGGGGGACTGTTTTCCCGAGGGGCGGCCAAGTGGAGCGCATAAACCGCATCATCAAAGACGCAACGGTCAAGCGTTTCAATTCCGATGATCTCTACCAGCTCCGCACCCACCTGGCGGAATTCGTGGCAGCCTACAATTTCGCCCGCCGGCTCGAAACCCTTGGCGGCCTCACGCCCTGTGAATAAATCCGCAATATCTCGACATCTGAGCCAGACAGATTCATCCTAAATCAGATCCACCAGATGCTGGACCTGAACACCTAGCAGCCTTCCATCGGAACAATGGTTGCCGGCTCCTTCTCATCAGAACTGCGTTCCGACTGTCGGGCAACGGACCGGGGTAATAAAGCCGACTGGTTTTGTTAAGGCTCGGAAAACAAGGGCATGAAGCCATGTCTTTCTCGCCGCAACGGCCTTGTTATCGCTTCGAAAATCAAGGGGTTTTGAGCCTACGATCTTTCGTTTGTGCTTGATAAAAGCCCCAACAATCCGATCGCGTCCGCCGTCAACGGCCGCGTGCTGGTGTGCGTGATATAATAGGCGTGGCGCGTCGATTGCGCGATCGGGGAGAGCTGCATCAACTGCGCCGCTTTCAGCTCTGCGGCGAGGATAAACGGGTTAGCGAGGGCGATCCCCTGACCCTCCAGCGCCGCCCCGACCGAGCGCGCATAAGTGCCGCAATTCACCTGCTGCCAGCCCTTCATCGCCTGTGTCGTGTCCCAGTTATCCCAATTGGTCCATTCCGGCGTCACCCTTGGAAAATTGAGCAGCGGGGGCCGCGCGTCGGGCGGAATAAGCGAGAGCGACTGCCCGCAGCTTATCCCCATTTGCGTCGCCAATTGCGGCGATATCACCGGCACCAAAACATCCGGAAACAGCGGAACAGCAGTCCGTCCCGCCCAATTTCCCGTGCCGTGGAGAATCGCAATGTCATTGTTGGAATTGTGCAACGCGGCGGGCATGTCCGAGATTACCAATTCGACCGGGCAGGCCTGATCCGACAGTCCAAACTGCCGCAACAGCGGCGAGAGCCAGAACATCGACACCGCACTATTGGCCGCAATCCGCACCGGCGTTTCGGGCCGTGCGGTGATGCTGGCCAGCGCGGATTCGGCAAAATCCAGCAAAATTGCCGTCTGTTGCGACAGTTTTCGCCCTTCATCGGTCAGCGCGAGCACGCGCCCGCTGCGTTGAAACAGCGCCACGCCCAAATGGGCCTCCAGCTGTTGAATGCGTTTGCTGACGGCGGTTTGCGTCACCAAAAGCTCCGCTGCGGTGGCGGAAAAGCTCATATGGCGGGCGGCAGCCTCGAAAAAGATCAACCCGTCAAGCGGGGGCAGCGAATGGCGATAGCTTTTCATAACCTCAGCTTGGTCAAATTTGCGAGAATTAGGAATTTGGCAGAACGGTTAAAGCGTATCTATTCTGAAATTGCAAACTTGTGCTTTTGGAGCGACCTCATGGCGAATTTTGACTGGCATGCCGAACGTAGTGATCTGTCAGGCATTGCCCTGCTGGACCGTTCCCCCGAAAGCGAAGGCATCGATTTACGCGCGGTGCGGCTGTATCGTCTGGGCCGCGTGCGCAGTGAGATGGCCAAGCGCGGTATTGCTGCGGTGATCCTGTCGGACCCGATCAATATTCGCTACGCGACGGGCACGCGAAATATGCAAGTATTTTCAATGCGTAACGGGCCGTCACGGTATTTGCTGCTCACCGAGACCCGCTCAATCTTGTTTGAGTTCACCGGCTGTCTGCATCTGGGCGAGGGATATGAGACGGTGGATGAGGTGCGCGCGTCCAAAACCGCGAGCTTTGTTGCCGCCGGCCCGTTGATTGCGCAGCGCGAGATTGAATGGGCCCGCGAGATGGGCGATCTGATCGCCGAATTGGTCGGGCGTGGGGTCACGATCGGGATGGAGCGGATGAACGCGGGCGCTGCGATTGCGATGCAGGGCGAAGGGTTCAAGATTGTCGATGCCCAAGAACCGGTTGAGATGGCGCGGGCGATCAAATCGGAGGAGGAGATGAAATGCGTGCGGGCGTCCCTGCGCGCCAAGGAGATCGGCGTTGGCAAGCTGCGCGATGCGTTGCGGCCGGGGATGACGGAAAACGAGCTGTGGTCGGTGCTGCATAAATCGGTGATCGAGCAGAACGGCGATTATTGCGAGACGCGCCTGTTATCGGCGGGCGAGCGCACCAATCCGTGGTTCCAAGAGACCGCGCATCATCTGATTGGCGAGAATGAATTGGTTGCGCTGGGCACGGATGTGGTTGGATGCCACGGATATTACAGCGATTTTTCGCGGACGTTCCATTCCGGCCCGGGCAAGCCCAGCGACGTGCAACGCACCTTGTATAAAACCGCGTTAGAGCAGGTGCATCACAACATGGGAATTTTGAAGGCTGGAATGAGTTTTCGCGACTACGCCGACCGCGCGTGGGATATTCCGGAAAAATATTACGCCAACCGCTAGTACCTGTCCTCGCATGGCTGCGGGATGACGGGGGAATACCCGTATCTCTATCACCGCTGCGATTTCCCGAATGCGGGATATGACGGGGTGATAGAGGCGGGCATGACGATCTGCGTCGAAAGCTACATCGGCGAGGAGGGGGGGCGCGAGGGCGTCAAGCTGGAACAGCAGGTTTTGATCACCCAGACCGGCATCGAGCTGTTGTCGCAATTCCCGTTTGAGGATGATTTGATGGCCTGACCCCACCCAAAAGAAAGCCCGGCGCGCCCTCTCGCGCTGGGCGCGTTTGGCCCGTCAAGGCCCCGCTATGGCCCCGTTAATGCCTTACGGATTTCCACCACGCTTCCCCCTGTTTCACCCCAAGATCCTGCTTCACCCCAAGATAAGGAGATTTCTATGTCTATGAACCGGCTTTTCATCGCTGCCGCCGCAACAGCTACCTCCGCTCTTCTGGCTATGCCCGCCTTTGCACAGGACGCGGGAACCTGCGGGAGGTCACTATCACCGAAATGAACTGGGCTTCGGCCTCGGTTGTGACGAATGTGGCCAGCTTTATCTTGAAACAGGGCTATGGCTGCGATGTGGTTGTTGTGCCCTCCGATACAGTGCCCGCGGTGACCTCTGTGGCCGAGAATGGCAAGCCCGATATCGTGACGGAGCTGTGGACCAACGGGACCGGCACGGCCTATGAACGCCTCAAAGCCGAGGGCAAACTCCAAGAGCTTGGCCCCGTGATTTCGCCGGGCGGCGTCGATGCGTGGTGGGTGCCGCGCTATCTGGTGGAGGCGCATCCTGAATTGGCGACGATTGACGGTATTCTGGCGCATCCCGATTGGGTCGGCGGGCGGTTCCACAATTGCCCCGAGGGCTGGGGCTGCCGCGTGTTCAACGATAATCTTTTGCCCGCCTTCGGTGTGGAAAAGGCAGGGATTGAGATTTTCAACCACGGCTCGGGCGAAACTCTGGCCACGTCGATTGCCTCTGCGTTTGAGAATGAAGCGCCGTGGTTCGGCTATTATTGGGCGCCGACTGCGGTGATCGGGCGCTATGATCTGGTGCAGGTGGATATGGGGCCCTATGACGCCGAGGCGTTTGCCGCGGCGCGCGATCCGGGGGCGTCAAACGTGGGGCGCACCTCTTTGCCGCCATCCCCCGTGATGACGGCGGTGACCACCGAATTTTCCACCAAACACCCCGATTTGACACAGTTTTTGACCAAAATGACCTTCCAGACCGAAACCATGAATGCGGTTCTAAGCTGGATGACGGAGAATTCCGCGACCGGAGAGGAAGGCGCGGTCCATTTCCTGACAACCTATAAAGACGTGTGGGCCGATTGGCTGAGTGCGGACGCGCGCGATAAACTCTCGGCGGTTTTGCAATAATCTCCGCTGGCTGTTCCGGATCACCGGAGCAGCCTCCCCCACAGCGCGCAGAGGTCCGCGCGCCCTCTCATTAAGGCGCCCATCAGAGGCTCCGAGATCAAAATAGGGAGCCTTGCGATGGCGAATTTCGAATGGGTATTTAACGCGCTTGGCCTGCGCGATTGGTGCGATAGCGGTGCAAGCGGCGGCGTGGCGGCCCCGCCGTCGATGGCGGATTTGATGGCGAAGGCCAATGGCGGCGCGCCGGAGACGACGCTTTGGGACACGCCGTTTCCCTCAATGGATGTCTTGAATGATGCCTGCCCGGCGTTTCCGCAATCGCGTGCGGTCAGCCAAGGGCTTGAGCATGGGTTTTTGGACATCAAAGGCGCTCTGTCGATGGTGCTTGATCCGATCACGCAACCGCTAAGCTGGGCGCTCGAAGGGGCGCTTTGGCTGTTTGAGCACACACCTTGGTGGATTATGATCCCGCTGCTGGCGCTTATCGCGCTCAAGGTCAGCCGGTCTTGGATGCTGGGCGGGTTCGTCGCGGGGGCATTTGTGGCGCTCGCCTTCATTGATTATTATAGCTACACGATGCAAACGCTGGCCATTATCATGGTGTGTACGGTGATTTGCGTGCTGTTGGGGGTGCCGATCGGCATTGCGATGGCGCGGTCTGATCGGTGCCAAAACGCGCTGACGCCCGTGCTCGATATGCTGCAAACGCTGCCGCCCTTCGTCTATCTGATCCCGCTGATCTTCCTTTTTTCGGTCACCGAGCCAAAGCTATACGGCATCGCGATCATCCTTTACGCCATCGTGCCGGTGGTGCGCCTGACCAACCTTGGCATCCGTTTGGTGGACCGCGAGGTGATCGAGGCCGCCGATGCGTTCGGCATGACCAAGCGGCAAAAGCTGTTCTCCGTGCAAATCCCGCTGGCGCTGCCCAATATCATGGCGGGGGTGAACCAGACGATCATGATGTCGCTGGCGATGGTGGTGATCGCCAGCCTCGTGTCCGCGCCTGGCCTTGGCGTGCTCGTATTACGCGGCATCCGCAATTTGGAACTGGGGGTCGGGTTGCTTTCGGGGCTCGGGATTGTGCTGTTGGCGGTCATCCTGGATCGTTGCACCAAGGCTGCGTTGGCGCGTGTCAACGCGGCCCAGAAACACTGAATGGAGCGCGTCATGGCAGACCCCAAGATTTCGATCCGCAATTTGTATAAAATTTTCGGCTGTTAGCCGGAGGAGGCGCTTGCCCATGTCAAAGCGGGGATGGGCAAGACCGAGTTGCTCGCAAAGCATCGGCACGTTCTTGGCTTGCGCGATATCGATGTCGATATGAACGCGGGCGAAATCACGGTGATTATGGGGCTGTCCGGCTCCGGAAAATCGACGCTGATCCGGCATCTCAACCGCTTGATTGATCCCACCGCGGGCGAGGTGATGGTGGATGGCGAAAATGTCATGTCTTATTCCGCCGAGCAGCTGCGGGGCCTGCGGCGCAAGAACATGTCCATGGTGTTTCAGAAATTCGCGCTATTGCCGCATCGCACCGTTTTGGAAAACGCGGCGACACCTTTGATCGTGGCGGGGCGGCCTCGGTCGGAATGGGAACGTGAGGCGACGCGCTGGCTGGACCGTGTCGGGCTGGCGGGGCAGGGCGCGCAATATCCGCATCAACTGTCGGGCGGCATGCAGCAACGTGTCGGGATCGCCCGCGCGCTCACGTCGAATTCCGATATCATGCTGATGGATGAGGCGTTTTCGGCGCTCGACCCGTTGATCCGGACCGATATGCAGGATCTGTTGTTGGAATTGCAGCACGAATTGCACAAGACGATTATGTTTATCACCCATGATCTCGATGAGGCGTTGAAACTCGCGGATCATCTGGTGATGCTGAAAGACGGCGAGGTGGTGCAGCAGGGCGAGCCGCAACATATCCTGCTGCATCCGAGCGACCCTTATATCATCAACTTCATTTCCGATATCAACCGCGCACGCGTTTTGCGTGCCCGCACGATGATGACGGGCGGGCGGCGGATTGACGGGCCGAGCCGCGAAGTGGATGCGAATGCGACGCTGGAAGATCTGATCGCGGTGGCGCAAGGGGATACCAATGTCGCCTTCACCGTGATCCGCAACGGCGAGGCCGTTGGCTCATTGACGATGGCGGAAGTTGTGAAAGCGCTTGTGCCCGTGCGGTGAGCGCAAGGCGGAGCCTGCCCCCTCTGATCGCGTGAGAGGATTTGAACGGGCGATTACGGGGCAGGGCGTTCTTGGCTGAGTAAGTGAAGAAAATCTTGCAAGATAAGCGAGTGTTTGCGATCCGCCCGCCAAAGCGCACAAATTGGCGTGGAATATCCGAACACATCGGGCAAGAGCTCAAAGAACTCACCGCGCATCAAATCCTGACAATGTCGCGGGAAGTAGCCCAGATACACACCGCTGCGCACAAGCGCGAGCACCGCCTCGGTCTGATACACGGTGCTGCCCACGGGAAATTTCTGCTTGCGCTGCCGGAGCGGCTCACTCTCGAAATACGCCCTGTGAACCAGCTTGTGTTTGTAAATCACCTCCGGCGTCAAGGGGACGCTCTGCGCGATCGCCTTGGCCAACGGATGCTGCCCCCCACAAAACAGCCCGACATCCTCATCGTAAAGTGTGAGGTAGTCCAAGCTGGGATGGCGTTGATAATCGGGGATAATTCCGATGTGCAATTTGCCGTCAATAATGCCCCGTTCCACTTCGTTGGGCGAGCCGGTCATCAGGTTGATCGACACGTCCGGCGCGATTTCCTGAAATTTCTGCATCGCGGAAATAAGCGGGTTCTTGATATCCGACATTGTGAAATCGATCATCCCGATTTCGAGATTCCCAACCATCTGATTGCTGATACTTGCGATTCCGGAGGCGAAATCCTCCGTCGAGATCAGGAATTTATCGATATACTCAATGGCTTGTCGGCCCTGCTGGGTCAGGTAAAAACCGCTTCTTCCGCGGTGGCATAACCGCAGGCCCAATCGCGTCTCAAGATCGGAGATTTGACGCGAAATCGTGGATCGTCCGACACCCAGCTCGGTCTGGGCCGCGGATAGGCCGCCACATTCGATAACGGCCTTGAACACCCGCATCAACCGCAGATCGACATCGTTTACCTTGCCCGAAAAGGCCTTTTTGCGGCGTGCCAATGGTGCGGATCCTCGCGTCAATCTGGTCTCATAAATATGCAACAAAGCTTCCGAAAGTTCAAATTTAATCACGCATGAATTGCGCGGTAGGATGGTTTGAAACTGAAGGGGGCGACTTATGGCTTGGTCTGAAGATAAACTTGCTGCGTTGCGGAACACATTTGCCGATGCCACCGGCGGCGAGCTGCAAAATCCGAACTTTCAAAGGATCGCGGATAAGATCTTTTCCGAGGGCGGCCGCAGGCCCGCGCCCTACTCCGGGATGCCGACATTGCTGGATGCACCGCATCGCGATTGGGCGTCCGGGGAGAGCATATCGGATCTGGATGTCGCACTTTTCGGCGTGCCGATGGATCTGGGTGTCACCAATCGCAATGGATCACGCTTTGGCCCGCGGGCGCTGCGCTCAATTGAACGGGTTGGGCCCTATAATGACGCGCTCGATTGCGCGCCGATCCATGAAATGGCGGTTGCCGACATTGGCGACGTGCCGTTCAAAAGCCGGTTTGACCTTGCGCAAAGCCATGCCGACATTGAGAAATTTGTGGCGGGCATCGTGGCGCAGGGCGTCATCCCGATGGCCGTTGGCGGTGATCATTCGATCAGCCACCCGATCCTGCGGGCGGTCGGCGCCAATGGGCCGGTCGGCATGATCCATATTGATGCGCATTGCGATACGGGCGGGTCTTATGAGGGCGAAAAATTCCATCACGGCGGCCCGTTCCGCAATGCGGTTCTGGACGGGGTGTTGGATCCTGAACGGACCATCCAGATCGGCATCCGCGGTGCGGCGAAATATATTTGGGAGTTCTCGGAGATGTCCGGAATGACCGTGATCGAGGCGGCGAGCGTCACCGAAGCCGGTATCCCCGACATCATCCGGCAGGCGCGCCGCGTGATCGGGGACGGGCCTACATATTTCTCCTTCGATATCGACAGCCTCGATCCGGCCTTCGCGCCGGGGACGGGCACGCCAGAGGTTGGCGGGCTGACAACCCGCGAAGCGATGGCGCTCATTCGCGGCATGAAAGGGGCCAATCTTGTCGGCGGTGATGTGGTCGAGGTGGCCCCCGCATATGATCCAACCACAAATACCGCGCAGAACGGGGCGCAGATGCTGTTTGAAATTCTGAGCCTGATGCAGTTTTCACCGTTTCGGAAGCCGCCCAAAGGGTGACCGACGATCCGCCGTGATGGGCGGTCAGCCCCGAGCGGCGGTGCTGGGCTTGGTCGATGCTCTCGCGGGATGGTAGAACCTAGCTAAAGCTTGGCCATCGCCCAAATCCGCTTTGATCGCCGATTGGGCCCGCGTCACTCCGCGGCCTTAAAAAGCGACATTTGTGCCAGATCAATCATCACCGCGACCTGTGCGCCGACCTCAAGGCCCTGACACTCCGCATGGGGGCCACGCACCCGCAGCCGCGCGCCATTCACATCCACGATCACCTCATTCATCGGCCCAAGATCGCGCATGAACGCAATCGTTCCAATCGGCGCGCTCCCCGCCGCAGACATTGGCAACAGCTTGATATGCTCGGCCCGCACGGCGGCTTGAAGCTTGGTCCCAACGGGATGATGCGTCGCAATGGCGACGGCAGCGCCCAGCAATTGAATTTCGCCGCCTCGATACGTCCCCACATCAAGCAGGTTCGCCGCCCCCAGAAAATCCGCCACAAAGCTATCGGCGGGGTGCTGATAAACCGTGGAAGGGGCGGCCGCCTGCCGCACCGCGCCGTCTTTGAGGACAACCAATTCATCGGCCAACATCATCGCTTCGTGCTGGTCATGGGTCACCAAAATCGTGGTCACACCGAATTTCTGCTGCAATTGACGCAGTTCGATCTGCATATTATCGCGCAGCTTGGCATCCAATGCGGACAGCGGCTCATCGAGCAGAAACAGTTTGGGTTGGATCGCCAAAGCGCGGGCAATCGCCACCCGCTGCCGTTGTCCGCCGGACAGCTCGGAGACCGCCCGATCGGCAATTGACGGCAATTGGATCACGTTCAGCAATTCCTCGACGCGGTCGCGTTGCGCTTTGCCGCTGACCCCGCGCAGTTTCAGCCCATACGCGATGTTGCGCGCCACGCTCATATGCGGAAACAAGGCGAGCGATTGGAACACCATGCCGAACCCGCGTTTGTGGGGCGGGGTCTGCGCGATATCACTGCCGTCGAGCAAAAGCCGGCCGGTGCTGGCGCTCTCAAACCCCGCGATGATCCGCAGCAGCGTGGTCTTGCCGCAGCCGGACGGGCCCAACAGGCACACAAACGACCCGCGTTCGATCTTCAAATCGATATCGGACAGGGCCTTCACATCGCCGAAATTCTTCGAGACACCCTCAATGTGAAGGTGGGTATTATGCGTGCTCAAGGTCTTCGCCCTTTCAAAAGAGGCTCGCGCGACCGGCGATCAGCTTGTCGACAAGCACGATCAAAACCACATCGGCGAAAATAATAAACACGGAGAGCGCCAGCGTGGAGGGATCCAGCGACGAGGCCGTGCGGCTATACATCCAGATCGGCAAGGTGCTGACGTCGATCGTGTACATGAAGAAGGTGATCGTGAATTCGTTGAAGCTGATGATCAGGGCGAAGATCAGCCCGGCAAGAATACCGGCTTTCATCAAGGGAATGACGACATCCCAAATCGCCCGCAGGGGCGAGGCGCCCAATGAGATCGCGGCTTCTTCAAGCTCGATGCTGATCCCGCTCATCGCGCCAAGGCAGTTGCGCAAAACGAACGGCAAAACCAGCGCGACATGCGGGATCACAATGCGCCAGATGCCGATATCCACCCGCAGGCTTTCCGCGATCAACAAAAAGGCGATGCCAAGAATGACGAGCGGAAACACCAGCGGCAGTGTGAACAGCAATTCCATTCCGCCGCGAAGGCGACGATCCCCGCGGGCGAGGGCATAGGCCAAGGGGATACACACAAAGGTCGAAATCCCCATCACAATCACCGCCACCAACAGGCTGGTCAGTGTGGAATCCACAACCGATTGCGCGCTTGAGGCGTCCGCGTTGGTGAACAGCGCAATCACCTCGCCGTACCAGCGCAACGAGAGGGACTCTGGCGGGAATCCGGTATTGTCGGCGGCCGAAAACGACATGATCGTCACGATGATCACCGGCAGGGACGAGATCAAAATCCCGATAATCGCCAAGGCGATGACGGCAAACCGGTACGTGCCGCCGCCCTCTGAGGGTAAAAGCCCGACGCGCATGTCAGTGCCGTCCTTTTTCGGAGGTGATCCGAACCAGCCAAGAGGAGAAAACCAAGACGATCAGGGTGAGAACGATCAAGATCATGCCGGCGGCGGCGGCGCCCGACCAGTTGAACATAGGGGAAATCATATCCCGGATCGCGACGCCCATCATTTGCACGCGGCGCCCGCCCAGCAAAAGCGGGATCGCAAAGGCGCTGGCGTTGAAGGCGAACACAATCGACGCCGCGCCAAATAGCCCAGGGCGCAGCAGCGGAACCGTCACGTCAAAGAACGTCCGCCACTGCGATGCGCCGAGCGAGCTGGCCGCTTCCAGATGCTCAACGGACAGGCCGCGCACCGAGCTGACAATCGGGAACACGGCCAGAGGTAGCGATGTCTGGATCAGGCCAAGCAAGACGCCGGTCTTGTTAAACAACAGAAAAATCGGGCGATCAATCATGCCAAGGCTGCGCAGGGTTGAATTCAAAACGCCGCTTGGCCCCAAAAGCAAAATCCAGCCATAGGCCTGCACCAGCAAATTCAGGATCAAGGGCAGCAAGATCGTGACGGTCAAAGCGCGCCGCGCAATCGGGCTGCGCAGGGATGTCAGCAAAAATGCCAAAGGCACCGCGAACAGCATGGCAAAGACCGTCGCGATGAAGGCCAGTTTCAGGGTCAACCAGACCGAGCGCCCAAAGAAAGGCGTCATCAAATCGAGGTAAGGCTGCAACGACCATCCGTCGATGCCGCCCTTTTCGCCCGAGAGGGAGAACCGGAAGATAAAAAAGCAGGCCCCCAAAAACGGCACGATCGCGAGGAAGGCTGGCAGAGAAAACACCAGGGCTCTGACACGGGATTGCCGTATGCTCATGTTTGGGGGTCCTGCTCGTGCTAATCGTTACGACAAGGTCTGGGTGTAGCGATTGATCCAGTCTTCTCGCACATCGGCGATGAAGGCTTTATCATGAACGATCGCTTTCTCGCCCATTTGCTCTGGCTTGATGATGAACGGGCTGGCCTTGGCCGCGTCCGACATCACGGCATTTTGGTTGATCGGGCCATTCAGAACCGCCTCCGCCATGATGCCCTGAACCTCCGCGTCGAGCGTGTAGTTGATGAAGGCGTGGACCGTTTCATCATCGCCCGGTTTGGATTTCGGGGTGATCGTATACATCAGATCGGCAAAGAACCCTTCCTCGACATCATAGGTGGCCCCCATGTTGGAATTCGCAGGATCCATCAGCTCTTTGGCGTAGAAAGCGGGGGCATAGACGCCGCCAATATCCAGCGCATCCGAGCGGAACAATTCCGACAATTGCGCGGGGTTTTCGCCGAAGGTCAGGATGCTGTCGCGCAGCTCGGCCAGTTTGGCAAAGGCTGCGTCAGCATTCGTGCCATCGCCGCCGATCAATTTCCCCGTCGCAAAGATCGTATCGAGCGCATCGGTCCACGTCGCCGGCGGCAAAAACAGGCGGTTCTTATGCGCGGCCTCCCACATTTCGGCGTAGGATTTGGGCGGCTCTGCGAAGGTCTTTTTGTTGTAGATCAGCCCGCCGGTCCAAAGCAGATAGCCGATCCCGTGACCATCGGCCCCGGTCCGGAACCGCGGATCGACCTGCTCCAGATTGGGCAACATGTTGAGGTCTGGCTTGGCGAGCAGCCCGTCGCCGGCCAGCTCAACCCCGCCCACACCGGCAAGGGTGATCACGTCATATTGGGGGCGATCACCCGCCGCGCGCAGCTTGGCCACCATTTCCGACGTCGATCCGGTGCGATCCGCGATCACGCGCGCGCCGGTTTTTTCCTCAAAGGGTTTCGCGATATGATCCAGAACGGCCAGACCGGTGTTATCCGACCATGTCAAAAGGCGAATTTCCTTCCCCGCAAGGGGTTGCGCGCGCACGATGGAGGGCATCGCCAAGGTTGCCGCCAGTCCAGCGCTTGTTGCAAGAAGTTGCCGACGGGAAAGTTTGGTTTGCATGTTGCGTCCTTTAGAAATGGGTGACCGCCAATGCGGGGGCTGGCAGCGCAAAAGATGTCGCCCATCATGGTTGTTTAAGGCTGACCTTAAATCTCGATAAAACCAAACGATGTTTCATATAAATGCAACCAACGCCGGATTGTTCGATTTATTTGCTACGTGTTGAATTTTTGTGCGGTACGCCCATAATCTCATCATTCCTTCCGGAGGCAGTGGCTCAGAAAGGGTGCGTGTTGAATCCTGCGAGGCTTTGACGCACCTGTCCAATCCAACTTGATCCGCTGGCATCAAGACTTTCGCCGCCTTTTCATGAGAATATCATGTTGCAAAGGGCTTCGCGCCAAATGGAAAGCTGGCTCATCCGACACGTAAATCAACCCTCTGGAGCCTAGCGGACGTTCCACGACCCTCGACGATTATGCGGCACGACCCGCCTAGCCGGATGTTCGCTGCAACGCAAAATCAGGTGATGGCCGGACTCACACTCTGCGGAGTTTTCTACCGTTGGCTGCACGTTGGTGGTAATCCCCCCATTTTTAACGGGGTGAGTTCGTAGAATTTACGCGGCCATTTTCAGTTTCTGGGCGGGTGTGATGCCGCCGATGCCCATATTCGGGCGGTCGTTATTGTAAGTCCATAGCCATTGCGTGGCGTGATCTTGTGCCTCCTCGATGCTTTCGATGATGTATTGGTCGAGCCATTCATGCCGAACCGTTCGGTTGTAGCGCTCGATGTAGGCGTTCTGTTGCGGCTGGCCTGGTTGGATGTGCCGGATGGTAACTCCATGTTTCTCCGCCCATTTCATCAGCTTTTCACTGATGTATTCGGGGCCATTGTCCACCCGAATGGTGCCTGGCTTGCCACGCCATTCGATGATCCGGTCAAGGCTCCGGATCACGCGCTCGGCAGGCAAGGAAAAGTCCACCTCGATGCCCAGCCCTTCGCGGTTGAAGTCGTCCAGCACGTTCAGCAACCGAAAGGCACGGCCATCACCCAGCCGGTCAGCCATGAAGTCCATCGACCAGGTCATGTTCGGGGCTTCAGGCACCGCCAGCGCTTCAGGTTTGTCCCGCTTTAACCGCTTGCGGGGCTTGATCCGCAGGTTCAACTCCAGCTCGCAGTAGATCCGATAAACCCGTTTGTGGTTCCATGGATGCCCCTTCACATTGCGCAAATGCAGAAAACACAGCCCAAACCCCCAAGTCTTACGGGCGTCCGTCAGACCGGTCAGTAGATCGGCGATCTCTTCGTTCTCGGCACGCAACTGCGATGCTTGCCCCACGTCGCGCCACTGCATGCTCGGCCATCTCGCGGCGTTGAGATGGCCCAGTCACTTTTTTCCCAGGGCTTCCTTCAGCAAATCCGCCTGCATGCTCAGGTCCGCATACATCCGCTTCAACCGCCGGTTCTCATCTTCCATGGCCTTCATCTGGCTGACCATGGACGCATCCATGCCGCCATACTTTGCCCGCCACTTATAGAACGACGCGTTGCTCATCCCATGCTCGCGGCAAAGCTCAGCCACCGGCACACCGCCCTCAGCTTGGCGCAGGATCGCAAGAATCTGGGGTTCGCTATATCTGGTCATCTTCATCTGAATCTCCTCATGCATCTTGCCGAGAAAATTCTACTTCCGCAGCCCCTTACTTTCGGGGGGATTATCTCGTCAATGTCCGGTTTCGCGAGCCGTTTCCAAAACGGTGTGTTGATTTCCACTTAGGCTCCAGACTCATTGATTTATAACCAGAACAAGATGGTTGCTGCGAGGGCGATTGCAGACAGAAATACCTTTGGGCATCGATCGTATCGGGTGGAGACCCTTTTCCAGCCTTTCAGGCGACCGAACATTACCTCGATCTGTTACCTGGCAGCGCATGTTTACATGTGTGAGAAGGCGGTTACATCGTTTGTAGCGGCGCTTGTCATATTTTACGGGCTTGTCGCGCGACTTTCGTCCTAGTATACACGGCGTTATCCCCTTATCTACAAGGGCCTCACGGAACCAATCCGCATCATACCCTCGGTCACCCAATAATCAATCGGCGGTTGGCAGGCTCTTCACGAGGGCTCTGGCCCCAGTGTAATCGCTGACCTGGCCTGCGGTCATGAAGAACCGGATCGGCCCTCCAACCGTGTCGGTGACGGCATGCAACTTCGTGTTCATGTCGCCTTTTGTCCGCCCGATCAGACGTCCACGCCCCCCTTTTTCAACCGCAGGCTTGAGGCCGTGCGGTGCGCTTTGAGGTAGGTCGCGTCGATCGAGATGGTTTTATTGTCAGGTGCCTCTGCGGCCAGTTCCGTCATGATCCTCGCAAACACACCCATGTCGCACCACCGCTTCCAACGATTGTAAATAGTCTTGGGAGGCCCATACTCCTTGGGTGCATCACACCACCGCAACCCATTGCGATTGATGAAGATAATACCGCTGAGCACGCGCCCCCTCTCGGCGATGCAACGCATCGCCTGCCCCGCAACGGATCATCAACGCGGTGCACACCATGGCTCTTCGGAAAATATGGCCGGAGCGGCACCATCTGGTCTTCGCTCAGCCAGTAAAGATTGCTCATAATCACCCCTCAGTTCGAGCGGCTTGCATCATGCAGGCCTGACAGCCTCAAGTGGATTAATGGGTCCTGAGCCTTATGTGTGCCGAACATCAGAAGGCTGCGGCCTTGCTGTATAATGACCAGGATGGCCCGATCATACATCTCGGACCGGGCAGGCAAGGCAAGTCAGAAGCCAACGATATTCTTGGAAATCTCGAAGCAGCAGAACCAACGATTTTGCGAGTTGTGCAAGATTCGAAAAGTTCCTTGCCGCCTCAAGTCGTTGATTGGGTTGAACAGCTCCTTAAGGCTTTGCCGTTTCCTCAGTCTCTGCTTTTCGAGGACGGCTGGTCGGAGGTGACACCTTCTGAAAACGCTCTTACGTTGATAGTTGGTGTACGTGAATTTCTTGCTCGTCAAATCGAAGTGCAAGCCAGAGGAAACGCGAGGGATTTTCGAGCCGCTTTATCGTGGCCGACTGTCATGAGTATTATACCTATAAACCCATGACAGTCGGCCACGATAAAGCGAGTGGTCCAGTCGGGGACTTCTGTCGCTGTCTGTCGGAAATTTTCGAGTTGGTCGGGCTTCAGCCAAAGGTCGTTGACTTAGCTTCACTCGCAAAGCGCTGCCCTGAGGCGGACGAATTACTTATGCGCTAAAGAGCTTATTTTGCTCACCCGATCGGTCGCGTTGGCCATCTCGAGATGCTGTTTACAAAAGTTGGATGGGTTGAAAACATGACATTCCGCGAGAAGTTACGAAACCTGTCGGCAATGAAATGTAGCCGACTGGAGTACTTACAATGTCAGAACATTTGTTCGAGCGGGCGCGGCTATACGACGAATCCGACCTGGAGCTTGAGGCCATCGCGCCTCGTCAGAAGCGCGCACATTGGCGCCATCGCCGCGTTGGCCCGGCTTTTCTGAAGTTTGGGAGGCGTGTAAAGTGAGCTACTCCCCATTTGTTGGACAGGATCTGGCGTAAATTAAGCTACTCTTTGCACCTGCTGATCGGGGTTGGTTGTTTTAATTCTCTGCCAATAGACCACGGCAGGTGGCCTGCCGCCAAGCGAGGAATGCGGTCGCTTGTGATTGTAGAACTCGATCCATTTTCTGATGCCTGCTTTCGCCTCCGATCCGGTTTCCCAAGCATGCGGGTAGACGCATTCATACTTCAGGGACCGCCACAGTCGTTCGACGAAGATGTTGTCAAGGAAGCGGCCCTTGCCATCCATTGAAATGCGGACATTTGAGCGGCTCAGTCGGTCTGTCCATGCAAACGATGTGAACTGTGAGCCTTGGTCGGTATTCATAATCTCAGGCGGGCCGAACTTGTGGATCGCTTCGTTCAACGCATCGACGCAAAACTCTGCCTCCAGCGTGTTTGAGATGCGCCAAGCCAGCACCTTGCGTGTGTGCCAGTCCATGATTGCCACAAGATACAAGAATCCGCGCCGCATTGGCAGATAGGTAATGTCGGCGCACCAGACTTGGTTGGGCCGATTTACCCGCAACCCACGCAGCAGGTAAGGATAAATCTTGTGCCCCTTTGCCGCCTTGCTGGTGTTCGGCTTCTGATAGATGGGCATGAGGCCCATCAGCCGCATAATGCGTCTGATCCGTTTCTCGTTTACGACGTGATCCTCATTTCGCAGGTGCCAAGTCATCTGGCGCACGCCGTAAAACGGGGTTTCCAGGAACTGCTTATCAATCAGCCGCATCAGGTCGAGGTTCATTTCACTTTCGCCTTTCGGCTCATAATAGAACGAGGATCGAGAGATCGACAGCAACGCGCATTGCTTCCCAACAGACAGCCCAGGCAGATTGGGCTCAACCATCTTGCACCTCATTTGTCGGTCCAGGGTTTGAGCTTTCTTGCCAAAAAATCGTTGGCGACGGCCAACTCCCCAATCTTGGCGTGCAGGTCTTTGACCTGCTCTTCATCGACTTCCGGTGCCTTCCGGCCGCCACGCTCAAATACGCCAGACGCACCTTCAAGCAGAGCACGTTTCCATTGATGGATCATCGTGGGATGCACGCCGAACCGACTGGCCAGCTCGCTGACCGTCTCTTCGCCCTTCAGCGCTTCCAACGCTACCTTGGCTTTGAATTCTGGATGATGTTGCTTCCGTTTCGACATCGTCGATCTCCTTCGTGTTGAAGATCAACAGACAACAAATCGCAGCTTACGTCAGTGTCCTAATTTTAGGGGGTAGCTCAGTCATTCGTGACGCGGATCTGGCGGAAATGAAAGGCTGGAGTTGCGACAAAGTTTGTGTTTTATCCCAAGGTTTGATGGTGCGATCCTTTTTATGGAATGGAAGGCAGCCATGTGGGACAAGTTCGTCACGGGAGCGCCACGGCCACGCACGCGGTCAGAGCTACAATAATGAGGGCCGGTCCGCCATTGGTTCGAGGGATGGCCCGAATGATCGCAAGCGTGCGACGGTCGAAGACTTTAAAACTGGGCCTAAAGAGCCGCGTTCGACCGTTCTTACGGAAGCGGAGGAAGCAATGATCGTCGCGTTCCGGCGGCATACGCTGTTGCTGCTGGATGATTGCCTCTATGCCCTCCAGCCATCGATTCCGCATCCATTGCCCTCTCATCGTTTGCGCAGCAAACGATGAGAGGGAGACACGGTCGGCACTGCATCGCTGCCTTCATTGGCACGGCATCTCGCGCTTGCCGGATATCGAGGGGGAAAAGCCAAAGCGCCCGAAGTTCAAACGTTACCCCATCGGCTTCTTTCACATCCACTGCCCGGCAGTGCATGTTTACATGCATGAGAGGGGACATCGCCGAGTTTCAGACTGAGGAGGAAAAGCTCTATCTCTTTGTGGGCATTGATCGAGCCAGCAAATTCGCGGTCACCCAACTAGTCGAAAAAGCCAATCGCAAGACAGCCTGGGAATTTCTAGAGCACCTGCTCAAGCAGGTTCCCTACCGCATCCACACGATCCTGACCGACAACGGCATCCAGTTCGCCGAGCAACCCCGGAACAGGAACACAGCGTATTCGCGCCAGATACGCTTCGACATGATCTGCGAGGCAAATGGGATCGAGCACCGCCTGACCAAGCCAAACCATCCGTGGACCAATGGCCCCCCTCTCAACGATTGCCAGCAATCGCCTGCCGGGCAGCGGGTCGAGCGGATGCTTCTCGGCGTTTCCAAAGAATCGCCTGCCAGCCAACGGAACCGGACGATCAAGGAGGCGACCGTCAAGCGCTTCCACTACTAAAGCCACGACCAGTTGCACATGCACCTCACCGACTGCATGGCAGCCTACAACTTCGCCCGCAGACTCAAGACCCTCAACGGGCTCACGCCCTATGAATACATCCGCAAGATCTGGACCTCGGAACCAGATCGATTCATCCTAAAACCGATCCACCAAATGCTGGGACTAAACACCTAAAATGTGCTGTGGCGTCTGGGCCTGAGAGTTTCGGCAAGATGAACAGGCGCGAACGGTCACGCAATGGTGGCGGGATCCGGTCCGCATCATTGGCTGTCATGATCCCGTTCACCCGTGACATGTTGAACGGGATCCTATGATATGGGCATTCAAAATGCTGTGCCGTGCTTGGCGCCAGCATCTGCAGAAGCGACGTCGTCAGGCTGCTCGATATGGCGCGTGTGCTGGAGGCGGTTCCAGCCTTATCGACTTCGTCCACAATCATGAGCGGATTAGCAACTTTGGTTGCCAATACCGTCTTGACGGGTATTTCGGACAGCTCAGCCTCCCAACCTTTTTCGGTCCCCGACGGCTCTGATGATTATAAAGCTGAATACCTGTCGATGGGTTGTCTCACAACTCCCCGCGTTTTCTTGAGGTTCAACATATAGATAGGGCGCCCACTGGGCGCCCTATCTATATACTTGCAATACTCTTCGCGGGATCCTTGCCCCGATTCCGAGACAACTTTGCCCCGATTTACACAAACTCAGTGCGTCCAGACGCCGCGGCGGTCTGTTGCGAAGTTTTCGCCGTAACCGCGCGCACGAACGTTGGGCTTGCGTTTATGAGGTTCGGTGACTGTGTAGGGGATGCCTTTTTCCTTGGCATAGGCCTCGGCTGCCTCGCGCGAGTCGAATTTCAAGCGCACTTGGCTCTGCGTGTCGCTTGATCCCGTCCACCCCATCAGCGGATCGATTTCGCGCGCTTGATCGGGGACGAAATCTAGCATCCAAACGTGGGTTTTCGCCGTGCCCGATTGCATTGCGTTGCGGGCGGGTTGGTAGATGCGTGCGCGCATTAAATCACCTCGGGCAGAATGGGTCGGCATTTCCTGCCGAAATCATGTTTTACGCGTCTTCGCGCTCGCACTCTTATCCTCACATACGGCAAAAAGTGCAAGGGTTCTCGCGTGGTTGAAGGCGCGATGTTTAGTCCCAGATCCCGAAAAAACGGAGGCTTCCTCCTCAAACGGATCAGGCTATCGCCGAGCGCCACGGCTGATTTGGAGATATTTACGGACAGGAGGGTGATTGCCGACCGATGCTGGGGAGCGAGGGGGTGGGGGTGGTGCTTCGGTCGGCAATCTATTTGCTACTTGCATGAACTTTATAGGAACATTTGAAAATATTAGCAATAGAAAATATTCAGCAACTCACTGAATATAAATATAAAATTGGAATATTGTTTTAAGTTTCTGTTAACAATCTCGCTAACCCCTTGCATGCGAACAAAAACAGATCATCTTAGGGGTGGTCAAATGATGCGGAACCCATGCCCCATAACAATACCAATGCCCCGTCCGAGCGCCCCGATGTGCTGACCCGCCCCAAGCTTGAGGGGGGCAAGCGCTTCGTTCTGGCGACTGAATTCGAGCCCGCTGGCGACCAACCGACCGCGATTCGTGAATTGTCGGCGGGTGTTCTATCAGGCGAGCACGATCAGGTTCTTTTGGGCGCGACCGGCACCGGTAAAACCTTCACGATGGCGAAAATCATCGAGGAGACCCAGCGCCCCGCGATTATCCTTGCGCCGAATAAGACCCTCGCCGCGCAATTATACGGAGAATTCAAAGGGTTCTTCCCCGAGAACGCGGTTGAGTATTTCGTATCCTACTACGATTATTACCAGCCCGAAGCCTATGTCGCGCGGTCTGACACCTATATCGAGAAAGAATCGCAGATCAACGAGCAGATCGACCGGATGCGCCACTCCGCCACCCGGGCGCTTTTGGAGCGTGACGACGTGATTATCGTCGCCTCGGTGTCGTGCATCTACGGGATCGGGTCGGTTGAGACCTATTCGGCGATGACGCAAGACATGCATTTGGGGATGCTGATTGATCAACGTGATTTCCTCAAAGAACTCGTCGCGCAGCAATTCAAGCGGCTCGATACCAACCTCGTGCGTGGGTCGTTCCGGGTGCGCGGCGATAGCGTCGAGGTCTGGCCCGCCCACCTTGATGATCGCGCTTGGCGCTTTTCGTTCTTCGGAGAAGAGCTTGAGGCAATCACGGAATTTGATCCGCTGACGGGGCAGAAAACCGATAGTTTCGAGAAAATCCGGATCTATGCGAACTCGCATTACGTGACGCCGCGCCCGACGATGCAGCAGGCGATCAAAGGGATCCGCACAGAGCTGCACCACACGTTGAAGCGCTTCAACGACGAGGGGAAGCTCCTCGAGGCGCAGCGGATTGAGCAGCGCACGAATTTCGATCTCGAGATGTTGGAGGCGACCGGCGTTTGCAACGGGATCGAGAACTATTCGCGCTATCTGACGGGGCGCGCACCGGGCGAGCCGCCCCCCACCTTGTTCGAGTTCATTCCTGACAATGCCATTGTTTTTGCTGACGAATCCCACGTTTCCGTGCCGCAAATCGGCGGCATGTACAAGGGTGACTTTAGGCGCAAATCGACGCTGGCGGAGCACGGATTCCGCCTGCCGTCCTGCATGGATAACCGCCCCCTGAAGTTCGAGGAATGGGACGCGATGCGGCCTCAGACCGTGTTCGTCTCCGCAACCCCCGCCCCATGGGAGCTGCAGCAGACGGGGGGCGTCTTTACCGAACAGGTGATCCGTCCAACGGGCCTCCTTGATCCTGTCATCGAAATCAGGCCTGTCGAGATGCAGGTCGATGACTTGCTGGACGAGATCCGCGTTGTCACCGCCAAGGGGCTTCGGGTGCTTGTCACCACATTGACCAAGCGGATGGCCGAGGATCTGACGGAGTATTTCCACGAACAGGGCATCCGTATCCGCTATATGCATTCGGATATCGATACGATTGAACGCATTGAAATTCTGCGAGATTTGCGGCTCGGGACGTTTGATGTCCTGGTCGGGATCAACTTGCTGCGCGAAGGGTTGGATATTCCCGAATGTGGTCTCGTGGCGATTTTGGATGCCGATAAGGAAGGCTTCCTGCGGTCGGAGACGTCCTTGGTGCAAACCATCGGCCGTGCTGCGCGCAACGCGGACGGCCGCGTCATTATGTATGCCGATCGGATCACCGGATCGATGGAGCGCGCGATGGGCGAGACCAATCGTCGGCGCGCCAAGCAAGAGGCCTATAATGTGGCGCATGGCATCACGCCAATGACGGTGCGCAAGAACGTGGAGGACGTGCTCGCGGGGCTCTACAAAGGCGATGTCGATATGAACCGCGTGACGGCGAAGGTCGAGCCGATGATGGGGTCCAACCTCGCGGCGCATCTCGATGCCATGCGCCTGCAGATGCGCAAAGCGGCGGAGAATTTGGAATTCGAGGAAGCTGCCCGCCTGCGCGACGAGGTCAAGCGTTTGGAGGCGGTGGAACTCGCGGTCTCTGACGATCCGCTCGCGCGGCAATCCGCCGTTGACGCCGCCGCCGAGGCCGCCGTCAACGCGCGGGGGCGCTCCACCGCAGGTCGCGCAGGGCAACGCGGCGGCAACAAGCGCAGCAAAAAGGGCGGGGCCTAACCGCCGGATTAGGGGTGGTGCGGGGGGTCAGTAAACCCCCGCAACCTCGTACATTACCGGTTCGAACCCGCGACAAAGCGTGCCGATGTGACGGTTGCGTTTGATCATTTCGGGGTTGCGCAGCATGGCTTGGTAATCCTCGCGCCGCTGCCATTTGGAATAATTCGCGATCCGTGTTTGGGCATCATTCATATGCAAGCCCGCGCCGATGAAGCCCGGTTGATGGCGAATGCAATTGGCGTAGGCGTCTTGCAGCGCGTCCATCAGGTCTTGTGCGGTGGCGGGGCTCATTTCGAAGGTGCAAATAACGGTCTGTCCGTGGAAGTCACTTGAGATATCGGTCATGCGTTTCTCCTCTCCCTCGGGGTAGAATGGCACAGCGGTGACAGAAAATCACCTGTTAGCTGCGGGCTCCCGCCGATCAGCTTGCGCCGCGCACAGGCGCGATTTACTGTCGTCACATGATGATTGATCCTAACCACCCGTTTTTCGCCAAACGCTGGCGCAGGCTGCTTGCGGTCGCGTTTCCTATTGTGTGGGGTTTTGTTGAACTTGCCCTTGGAAATACGGCATGGGCTGCGGGATTTGTGGCGGTCGGCGCCTATGCGGGATGGGTTTTGCTCCTCAAGCCGCGGGCGTGAGGGCGTGGTGCCTTACGGTGGAAAACATACCCCAGATGGCGGCTAACCCGCGCTAATCGCGACTGATTTGATAATGGCGAAGACATCTTCCCCCGCGCGCAGGTCGAGCAGATTGACCGAACGCTGCGTCAGGCGGGCGGTGATGATCGCCTCGCGGCATTGCATCGTGACAAGCGCCGCGCCCTCCAACATATCAAGCGCAATGATTTTCGCGGGCAGGACGTTGAGCGCGGAAATGGCTTCGGGTTTGTGCCGCGCGATCATGACATCTGCCGCCGGGATCCGCAAACGCACCGTCCGGCCCACCGGCTGGGTTTGCGACTGGCTTGGGACGATGATCGCTCCCGCGGGCGTTTGAAACTCGCTGACACCGTCCGCATGATGGGTCTGCAGGCGGGCATCCAACACCGCGCCGGTGCCACGTGGGCCGAGATAGGGCGCGGCGGTGGCATCGGTCAGCACGGTGGCCAGATCGCCCTGCGCCTTCACCAACCCGCCATCGAGCACCACGATCCTGCGCGCCAGCCGCGTGACCTCCGTGAGGGCATGGCTGACGTAGATCACGGGCAGGGCCTTTGCGATGTCCTCAATCAGCGGCAAGATCAGATCGCGGCGGGGCTGGTCCAGCGCAGCAAGGGGCTCGTCCATCAGCATCAGCTCAGGCGCTGACATCATCGCCCGAGCGAGCGACACGCGCGCGGCTTCGCCCCCCGACAACGCATGAGGGCGGCGTTTCGCGAGATGGGCGACGCCCATCATCTCCAATGCGTCCATCGGCGCCTGTGGCAATCCGGCGGCGGGCAAACGGTTCCGGGCGTGACGCTGCGCGAAGCGCAGGTTCCCCAAAACGCTCAGATGGGCGAAAAGGCGCGGCTCTTGGAAAACATAGCCTATCCGGCGCGCTTCAGGCGGGGTGAAGCGGTTAGCATCTTGCCAGACTTGGCCGCCCCATGTCACGCGGCCAAGGGCCCCGCGTTCCAATCCTGCGATGACACGCAGCAGCGTCGATTTCCCCGCGCCCGAGGGCCCGAAGAGGGCACAGACGCCCGTGGCATCGATTTGCGTCCGGATTTTCAAGAGGGGTGCGTTGGTCCCGTTGAGGGTGAGGTCAAGATCAAGCATCGCGCGGACCTTCTTCCTCAAGCGCCACCGACTGCGCGGATGCCGCGCGCGACCTGCGCCCTCGGTGCGGCGGTCGTCGTAACACATAGACGGCCATCAGCGTGGCAAAAGACAGCGCAAGCATGAGGGCCGACAGCAGATGCGCGCTTGCGAGCTGGATCGTCTCAACATGCTCGTAAATTGCGATGGAAATCACCTTGGTGCGCCCCTCGATATTGCCCCCCACCATCAAAACCACGCCAAACTCGCCCAAAGTATGCGCGAAAGTCAGGACGCCGCCCGTCAGCAAGCCACGGGCCGCGAGCGGTAAGGCGACGGTAAAGAAGCGCGCGCTAGGGCGGGCGCCGAGGCTTGCGGCGGCCTCAAACGGGGCTTGGCCGAGCGCCTCGAAGGCGGCTTGCGCGGGTTGCACGGCGAAGGGAAGCGAATAAAGGCATGAGGCAAAGACCAGCCCCGCGAAGGAAAAGGTCAGGGTTGATCCGGTCAGCGCATTGAAAACGCCGCCCAAAGGGGCGTCAGGCGCGAAGAGGATTAACAGGTAAAACCCCAAAACGGTGGGCGGCAATACGAGCGGTAACGCCGTGAGCGTCTCGATGAACGGACGTAGCCGCGACCGCGTTTGTGATAGCCACCAAGCCAGCGGTGTCGCAAGGACAAGCAAGACCGCCGTCGTCACGAGCCCGAGTTGCACCGAGAGCGCGAGCGGACCCAAGGCATCTGCCAAGGCTTGCGAGGAGAACAACGCCGCATTCATGGTGCGGATTGGTCGGCTGCCGCGTCCGGCAACGCGTAGCCGGACGCTTGAATGATCGCGCCTGCCTGCGGTGTCGCGAGCCACGTAGCGAACGCTTTGGCGGCCTCGTTTTGTGCGCCGTGTTCAAGCAAAACGAGATCTTGCCGGATGGGCGCGTGATACGGGGCAGGCACGGGCCAGACCTCGGGCGCACCCGCATCCGGCAGGGCGGAGGCCGCGATAAAGCCGAGATCGGCGGCTTTCGTCGCCACCAAAGCGTAGGCTTGGCCAATATTCTCGCCGGTCACAATTTTCGCGTCCCAAACGGTGCCCGCCGAACTCGGGTGAAGCTTGGCGAGCGTCTCGCGCGCGGCCAAACCATAGGGCGCAAGGGCAGGGTTCGCGATGGCGATATGGCGCGCGGCTTCAAGGGATGTCACCGGATCTGTAATCGGTGCGCCGCCCGCCCACATCAAAAGTGCGCCCACAGCATAGCTCGCCTGCGATCCCGCGACGGCATCACCGGTTTCGATCAGATGTGAGGGCGTCGTCACATCGGCGGACAAAAACAGGTCGAAGGGCGCGCCCGATGAGATCTGTGCGGCGAGCTTGCCGGTGGAGCCCGCAGCGAGGGTGATGCGATGCTCCGAATGGGCCTCAAAGGCGGTTACCAATTGATCTGCGACGGGTTTGAAATTCGTCGCCACGGCAACGATCGCGGTTTGGGAAGCCGTAACCCCATCGGCGCGCGCGGCCTGTGCGTGAAGCGCGGCAGACACGACGAGGGCGGTCACAAGATGCTGCGCCCGTCTCGCGGTGCGATGTGTGAAGGCTTTCATCAGGTTTCTCCCTCTTGCGGCCGCAGGCGTGATCCCGATGCCGCCCCGCAAAGCGATATAGCGCAAGACGGCCCGAATAAACCCTGTTCGCGATCAGGAGGTGTCGATCTTGCCGCCTGAGATACGCGGAGTGAGAACAGATTTATTCCAGATTAAAAAATATGACGATTTTGTAACAGTTTTCTTGCGAGAATCTCAAAAGGCGGCAAACCTGCGATGAGTGGGTGCGATTTGTGACACCGGCATCAGAACCGTCTTAAGACTGTCACATCCCGAGCCTAGGTCTATCGCAGCCGTTTTGAGCGGTTTGAGATAACCGAAACATCGGACTTTAACGGGGAGAGACCCATGACGTTTAAAGGTAAAGCGCTGTCTGGCGCGATGGTTGCTTTGATGGCATCGACCGCGATGCTTCAGGCGCAAGATATGGCGGCTCTTGAGGCCGCTGCGAAAGCCGAAGGCATGTTGACCACCATCGCTTTGCCACATTCGTGGTGTGGCTATGGCGATGTGATCGCAGGGTTTAAAGCGAAATACCCCGAGATCACCGTCAACGAACTCAACCCTGACGCAGGCTCGGCCGACGAGTTGGAAGCGATCCGCGCGAACAAAGACAACACCGGCCCGCAGGCGCCTGACGTCATCGACGTTGGCTTGTCTTTCGGCCCTGCAGCGAAAGAGGAAGGCCTCTTGCAGCCATACAAGGTTGCGGCTTGGGATGAGATTCCCGACGCAGTCAAAGACGCGGAAGGCTATTGGTACGGCGATTATTACGGCGTTCTGTCGTTCATGGTGAACAAGGATATGGTCGACAATACGCCTGCCGATTGGGCGGATTTGTTGAAGCCTGAATATAACGGCATGGTCGCGCTTGCGGGTGATCCGCGCGCCTCGAACCAAGCAATCCTGGCCGTTTTGGCGGCCGGTGTGGCAGCGGGCGGCGCGCCTGGTGCTGACTCCGGTCAAAAGGGTTTGGAATATTTCGCCGAGATGAACAAAACGGGCAATTTTGTGCCTGTCATCGGCAAGCCTGGCACTTTGGCGCAGGGCTCGACCCCGATTGTCATCAACTGGGATTACAACGCACTTGCGGCGAAGGACAGCTTGAACGGCAATCCACCGCTTGAGGTTGTTGTGCCTGAAAACGGTGTTGTTGCGGGCGTCTACGTTCAGGGCATCTCGGCCTATGCGCCGCATCCAAACGCGGCAAAGCTGTGGATGGAGTATATCTATTCTGACGAGGGGCAGAACCTCTGGCTGAAGGGGTATTGCCACCCTGCGCGCTTCAACGCGATGGTTAAGGCGGGCAAGGTGCCGCAAGATTTGATCGACGCGCTGCCGCCGGCCGCAGCCTATGAGAAGGCCGTGTTCCCGTCGCTCGACGAGCAAGCGGCGAATAAAGACGCGGTGACGGGCGGCTGGGATGCTGTCGTCGGCGCGAACGTGCAATAAGCGATAACGGCCCGCCCCGATTTGCAGGGTTCATGCAGATCGGGGCGGGCTCATTCCCCATATGGCACACACCACATCCCGTCGATTTAACATGAGCGTCTGGCTCGGGGTCCTTCCTTTCCTGATCTTCACGCTGCTGTTTCTCATTCTCCCCACGATGAACATCGTGCTGGGGGCTTTTCGTACGCCTGATGGCGCGATGACACTCGCCAATCTCAAAGGCCTGTTTACCCCGTCGATCATGGCCTCTTACTGGATCTCGATCAAAGTCTCGCTGGCTTCGGCGTTGTTTGGCTGTTTGATCGGGTTCGGGATCGCGGCCTCCGTTACGTTGGGTGGTTTGCCTGCATGGATCCGTGGCCCGCTGATGACGTTTTCCGGCGTGGCCTCCAACTTTGCCGGGGTGCCGCTGGCGTTTGCGTTTCTCGCGACGCTGGGGCGTCTTGGCCTTGTGACGGTTTTGCTGAAATCGTGGTTCGGGATCAATATCTATGCGATGGGCTTTAACCTTCTGTCGTTCTGGGGGCTGACGCTCACCTATCTGTTTTTCCAAATTCCGCTGATGGTTCTGATTATCACGCCTGCGCTGGATGGGCTGCGGCGTGAGTGGCGCGAGGCGGCATCGGTTCTGGGCGCGACCGGCCCCCAATACTGGCGGCTGGTGGCTTTGCCGATCTTGATGCCCTCGCTGATGGGGACGTTCGCCCTGTTGTTCGCGAACGCCTTTGGCGCGGTGGCGACGGCCTACGCGCTGACGGGCTCGTCACTTTCTATCGTGCCGATTGTGTTGTTCGCGCAAATTCGCGGAGATGTCTTGGGCGATCCGCACCTCGGCTACGCGTTGGCCTTCGGGATGATTGTGATCACCGGCATCGCCAATGCGATTTATATCTGGCTGCGCATGCGGGCCGAGAGGTGGATGCAATGAGCCGGTTCTGGTCATGGGTCGCCTTTTCTCTGGGGGCGCTTTACTTCCTGTTGCCTTTGCTGGGGACGCTGGAATTTTCGCTCAAAATGCGACGCGGCGAGTATAGTCTCGATGCGTATCGTGCGGTTCTCAACGATCCGCAATTCCAGCAAACCTTCGGGTTCTCTGTCGTAATGGCGCTATTTACGATCGCGTTCGGGATGCTGCTTGTGGTGCCGACGGCCTATTGGGTGCGCCTGCGGATGCCGAAGCTGCGCCCCTTCATCGAATTCGTCACGCTGATGCCCTTGGTCATTCCGCCGATCGTGATCGTGTTCGGCTATATCCGTATCTACAACACATCTTCGTTCCTTCCGATGACGGGTTCGGCGCTGGGCACAAATCTTCTGTTGATGTTCGGTTATACGACCTTGTCGTTGCCCTATATGTACCGCGCCGTTGATACCGGCTTGCGCACGATTGATGTCGCAACATTGACGGAGGCGGCGCAATCCTTGGGGGCTGGATGGGTGACCATTCTCGCGCGGGTCATCATGCCAAACGTTCTCATTGCGGTTCTTTCGGGGGCGTTTGTGACCTTCGCGATCGTGATCGGTGAATTCGTTCTCGCGGCGCTTCTCAATCGTCCGGCCTTCGGCCCCTACCTGCAATTGATCGGGGCGAATAAAGCCTATGAGCCGGCCGCTTTGGCGGTAATTTCCTTCGCTATAACATGGGGGTGCATGGGGCTGATCCAGCTTGTCACCCGCTTCACCAAACATAACAGACCGGCGGTTAAATGACGTTTCTCACCCTTCAAAACCTCGAGAAAACCTTTGGAACCAACCGTGTGGTTAAGGATTTCTCGCTCACCGTCGAGCGCGGCGAGTTTGTGTCGTTGCTCGGGCCTTCGGGATGCGGGAAAACGACCGTGCTGCGAATGGTCGCGGGGTTCGAAACGCCGACCTCTGGCGGTATCACGATCGATAACGCTGATGTCACGGGTTTCAAACCTAATCAGCGCAATATCGGGATGGTCTTCCAATCCTATGCGCTGTTCCCGAATTTGACGGTGGCGGAGAATGTTGCGTTCGGGTTGAAGGTTAAAGGCACGCCGAAGGTTGAGCGCCTTGCCCGCGTGCAAGAGATGCTGGATCTGATCGGCCTGCCCGATTTGGGCGGGCGTTATCCTTATCAACTCTCGGGTGGGCAGCAGCAGCGTGTCGCCTTGGCGCGGGCCCTCGCGCCGCGCCCGCAGGTGCTTTTGCTCGACGAGCCACTCTCGGCGCTTGACGCAAAGATTCGCGTGTCGTTGCGCAATGAGATCCGCGAGATCCAGAAACGTCTTGGGATTACGACGATTTTCGTCACGCATGACCAAGAAGAAGCCCTGTCAATGTCGGATCGGATCGTGGTGATGCATGGCGGCGTTGCGGATCAGGTCGGCACCCCGTTCGAGATTTACAACCAACCCGCCACGCGCTTCGTGGCGCAGTTCGTGGGTACGCTGAACACGTTGACAGGCAAGGTCGTGGATACGGCGACGGGCGGTATCCGGTTGGCGGGGCAGGATATTACACTGGGCCGACCGCTCCCCGCCGGGCCCGTGACGCTTGCCGCGCGCCCCGAGGCGATCTCGCTGACGCAAGGGGATCTGGTGATGCCTGCTTTGATTACGGGCGTTGATTTTCTCGGCTCCGTCATCCGGATCACGGCTTTGGCGGGGGGCGAGACCCTGGCCTTTGATACCTTCAACAGCCCGAGCGCCGCACCGCCGCATATCGGCGCGGAGGTGGATCTGCGCTTGAACGCCCAGGATCTGCTTGTGCTGTCCGACTGAGGCTTGACGCCGCCGCTGACGCCTCCGACTATCGGCCCCGAGAACTGCCCGATGTCGGGCGGCAAGAAAGACGTAATGAGATGATGACGCTTGAACGCGAAGACCCGACCCAGCCCGATCTCGCGCTGTTGCATGAACGCCATACGGAGGCGATGAACTGCGATACTCCGCCCGAATCCGTGCATATGATCCCGGCGAGCGGGTTGAAACGACCCGATATCGCTTTCTTTGTGTTGCGCGAGTCGGGGAAGCCTTTGGCGATGGGCGCGTGGAAACTGCTGAGCGCGGCTCATGCGGAGATCAAATCGATGCATGTCCTGCAAGAGGCACGGGGCAGGGGGCTTGCGCGCCAATTTCTGCGCGACTTGATTGCGCAAGCGCGATTCGAGGGCATCGAACGTCTCTCGCTAGAGACCGGCGTCCAACCGAGCTTCATTGCGGCGCGCGGCCTTTATCTCTCGGAGGGGTTTGAGGAATGTCCGCCTTTCGGCGACTACCGGCTTGATCCCAACTCGGTGTTTATGACACGCGCCCTCTAAGCTTTTGCGCATCGTCCCTCTTGCCCTTTCGCCCTCATTCGCGCAAAACGGTCGCGCAGAGTGGTCCCGTAGCTCAGCTGGATAGAGCAGCCGCCTTCTAAGCGGCTGGTCGGGGGTTCGAGTCCTCCCGGGATCGCCACTACACCCACATCTACCGACTCCCAGAAAGCGCCCGCCGAGCATCAAGTCCGGCGTCGGGACACTGATGCGCGCGGGCTCATCGGTGCGGCTTCGGGGGCTGTCGCGTCACTTGTGACCCCGCGCGCTCCTGACGGGGATCGAACAGCTGGATCAGCCATCACGTGATGAGGTAAGCGATTAAAAGCGCGATGAGGGCACCAGCGGCGAGGAGGATGTGCCGACTGCTGATCCCGATGCGCGATGCAGCGCTGCGTTGATAGCGCGGGTCAAAGATCCGGGTGTGGGCGAGCCATTCCAGCACGGGTGCGCGGCGTCGCGGGCGGAGCGGCCGCAATCCGCGTTGATTGGTGGGGGGCGTCCCCTCCTGAAGCGCGGCGATTGCTTTGAGGAGGCTGCCGTGTTTTGCCCGTGCCTGCGCGATTTCCTGTTGGTGCATCCCCAGATGTTCGGCGAGGAGCGCATGAAGCTGCGCGGTAATCGCGTCTTGCTCGGCCTGATCCGATGCCAGCACCGCGATATCGCATTCGGTATCAAACCCCATCGACCTGCGGTCAATATTGCTGGAGCCCACCCGCAAAAACTTCCCATCCGAAATCACGATTTTCGCATGCACGTAAATGTCTTCGCCCGCGTCATTCGTGGGGGAAAAAATCGCAAACCGTCCGTGCTTGTCGGCCGCTTGCAACGCGCGGATCATCTTGTCGCGCGGGACGTTCATCGCAATATCTTCGAGCCTGTTTTGCGATTTCAAAGGGTTGATAACGATGATCTCGGGGCCGTCCTCCTCGGCGAGCCGTGACTTCAGGGCCGCAGTGAGCGTATCGGCGCAGAAATATTGCGACTCGAAATAGATATACTCGCGCGCCGATGCGATTGCGTCGAGATACAGCGCCTCAATCTCGCAAATCGCGCCGCTGTCGGGTTGCGGCGGCTCGGTGCGTGCGATGGCCACAGGGATGTCGCGAAACTGCGGCGTAATCGATGCGGGCCAAAGCGTGTCATCGGTGCGGGGCAGGGGCGCGAGGGTTTCGTCATTCGCGCGGTCCCACCGCGCATGTGCAAGCTCGCTCAACGCCAAGGCGGCAGGGCCCGCAAGCACCGCCGTTGCATCATGCCACGGTTGCGCGATCGAGCCGTCTTTGGCTGCGCGCAGCGGATTGTTGCTGCGGTGGTCGCGGTCATCCCACCGCCCGTCCGTCACATCAATTCCGCCACAGAACGCCGCAATACTATCCACGACAACGATTTTCTGGTGATGGCAGGCCCCAACCGGATGCCGTCCGTCGAAGGCCAGATGCACCTGCGATGGCGATAGGAATTTGACTTGAAGGGCAGGCGCGGTCTGCCCCGGCGCCAAGACGACGCCGCCGCTCCATTGCAGCAAATAGATATCGAGCTGGGGGCAACGCGACACCAGCTCATCCAAAAACGCTCCGATGCGATTGGGGAGCCCGTCGGGCGCATTGCCGTCATCATCGCTCTCGCCCGGCAACATCTCTATTCCGAAATCGAAATCCCAGCCGATCATCAAGACGCGGTGACGTGCTTGGATCAAAGCCTCGCGCAGCGCACGAAAATACTCTTTTCCGTCTATGATCAGGCTAAGGGAAGTCGCACGTTCCACGCGCCAACACGTCCGGCCTTCGTCAAATTCCATCGGGTCAGTCCTTGCTCGGTTTCCACCATCATAGCTGTGGAGCATGTCAGTCTTTCGAAGATTTGATGTCTTGGCCCGATTTTCTCAAAAGCTAGGTCCGGACATTCCGTTTCGGGACGACCGTTTTTAGGCGCGGTTCGCCGCACTGTGGCATCTTGGGCTGTGTATCGCAAAGCCCAACGCGGTGACGCTGAGAAAGATCCGCACGATATTATGTATCTCGGCAATACGATTCTCGTGTGAGTGCAAACTTTAAGTTCTTGCATACAATATAATTGACACAGTATTGCCCCTCGGTCAGACTGCTCACAGATCACTTGAGGACTTTGGGAGGAGACTTCGATGACTTTGACGAAAAATATGACCTTCACGAAAACACGCATGTTCACCACCGCGCTCGCGACGGCGGGCATTGCGCTTTGCGCGCAGGCGGCGTCGGCCACGGAATTGCGGCTGTCGCATCAATTCGCCCCGGGCGATCTGCGCCACAAAATCGCGCAGATGGTGGCCGATGACGTCGCCGCGGCGGATGTCGACCTGACGATCAAGATTTTCCCGTCAGGATCTTTGTTCAAAGCGACAGAGCAATATACCCCGCTGACCCGCGGCCAGTTGGACATGACGGTTCTGCCGCTGTCCTATGCTGGGGGTCAGCATCCTGAATTCAACCTGACGCTGATGCCGGGACTCGTAAAAAGCCACGCCCATGCGGCGCGTCTTTCAGCCTCGCCGTTCATGGAGGGGATCGAGGAGATCCTGAATGGCGATGATGTGAAAACGCTGGTTCATGGCTATTTGGCGGGCGGTTTCGCGAGCACAGGTGAGTGCATCCGGCGCCCCGAAGATGTGTCGGGCATGACGGTGCGCGCAGCGGGCAAGGGCTTTGAGGAGATGATGCAGGCCGCGGGCGCGTCCATCGCCTCGATGCCGTCCTCGGAAGCTTATAACGCGATGCAGCAAAACGTGTTGCAGGGCCTTAATACCTCATCATCGTCCTTCGTGTCATTCCGCCTGCAAGAGCTTGCGAAATGCTACACCCCTGCGGGCGATGTCGCGCTTTGGTTCATGTACCAGCCGATGATGATCAACAAAACGACCTTCGACGACCTCACGCCCGAGCAGCAAGAGGCCTTGATGGCCGCATCGGCAAAGGCTGAGGCGTATTATCTTGAGGAGGCGGCCAAGGAGGATCTCGAATCCGAGGAGATCTTCGCGGCAGCCGGAGTTGAGATTGCGAAGATGACGCAAGACGATTTTGACGCATGGCGCGCCGTGGCCGAGACCAGCTCCTACACCTCGTTTGAGGGCCGCGGCAAAGAGCTTCTCGATCTGGCACTTTCGGTAGAGTGAGACACAAGCCCGTGCCGTAATCTCGCGGCGCGGGCGTTTTTTTCAGGGAGGGGCCGATGTCTCACATAACCCAACCGGTCGCGCCGCCGACATGCAACGGCTTCGTGCGGGGCGTGCGTGCTGTGTCGACCGTCTGCGGATGGATCGCGGCTGCGTTCACGGTCATCGCGCTTTTTGTGACCTGCCATATGATCTTTGATCGTGCGGTCATGGGCAATTCAACAATCTGGCAAACCGAGGCGGTGATCTATCTGATGATCGGCGCAGCGACGATTGGTTTGCCTTATGTGCAAACGCTGCGCGGGCATGTGAATGTTGATCTCATTCCGATGATGTTGCCGCCGCATATCCGTATCCACCTCGCCTATGTCGTGATGATCGCGTCGATTGCGGTGATCGCATTGGTGGCTTGGTATAGTTTCGATGTCTGGCATCAAGCGTTCGAGCGCGGCTGGAAATCACCGACAGTCTGGGGCCCGCCGCTGTGGATTCCCTATCTCACGCTACCAATCGGATTTGGCCTGTTCTTGTTGCAGTTGATTGCGGATCTGGTGGCGCTGGTCATTGGCGAAGACACCGCATTTGGCATGGGGGAAAGCTGATATGGATCCGCTGGCTCTTGGTCTTCTCGTCGCTGTCTCGACGATCTTTATTCTATTCTCTGGCGTTTCGGTTGCGGTTGGCTTGCTGATTGTGTCTGCGTTGTTCCTGCTCATCTTCGACGGCTCGCGCTCGCTTGAAATGATGCCGGAGATTTTCTTCGCCGATCTCAACAGCTTCACCATCCTCTCAATCCCGATGTTCATCATCATGGGCGCGGCGGTCGCGTCTACGCGGGCGGGCGCGGATTTGTTTGAGGCGCTGGAGCGATGGTTGACCCGCGTGCCCGGTGGGCTCGTGGTCTCCAATCTCGGCGCGTGCGCCTTGTTCGCCGCAATGTCGGGATCTAGCCCGGCGACCTGTGCGGCAATCGGAAAAATGGGCATCCCCGAGATGCAAAAACGGGGGTATCCTGACGGCGTGGCCGCAGGTTCGATTGCGGCGGGCGGCACATTGGGGATCTTGATCCCGCCTTCGGTCACGATGATCGTCTACGGGATCGCGACGGAGACCTCTATCGGCCGTTTGTTCTTGTCGGGTATTTTGCCGGGGGTGCTGCTGACGGTGCTGTTCATGGCGTGGTCGATCTATGCGACTTGGCGCTCTGGGAATGCGGCCGTGCTGTCGCCGCGCAGCTATTCGCTCAAAGAAAAGCTCGAAATTTTGCCGCGGGTCGTGCCTTTCGTGATCGTCATCATCGGAGTTCTCTACGCGATGTATGGCGGGATCGCGACGACGTCGGAGACGGCGGCGGTTGGGGCGATCTTGTGCCTCGGGATGGCGATTGTAATCTACCGGATGTGGAATCCGCGCTCGATCTGGGCGGTGCTGCGCGACAGCACGCGGGAATCGGTGATGATCTTGTTCATCATGGCGGCCGCGGGGGTGTTCTCCTACATGATGTCGTCATTGTTCATCACGCAATCGGTGGCGCAATGGATCGCGGATCTGGCGGTAAACCGTTGGGTGCTGATGGGGATTATCAACCTTTTCTTGCTTGTTGCGGGTTTCTTCTTGCCGCCTGTGGCTGTGATCTTGATGACCGCGCCGATCTTGATGCCGATCTTGGAGGCCGCGCAATTCGACCCATACTGGTTCGCAGTCATCCTGACGATCAACATGGAAATCGGCCTCATCACGCCGCCTGTTGGCCTCAACCTGTTCGTGATCAATTCGATTGCGCCGAAAATCCCCCTCAAAACCATCCTGTTGGGCTCGTTGCCCTATGTTGGCTGCATGTTCTTGGCGATCTTGATCCTGTGCTTCGTGCCGGAACTGGCGACTTGGCTGCCTGACGCAGTGATGGGGCCAATGTAAGGAGACCTAAACGTGAGCCATATCACCTTCTTTTCCGACATAATGTCGACCTTGTTTGAGCGTGGCATGGGCAAGCCGTCCAATGCCAGCCGCGTCCCGATGATCGATCTGTGCACCGCACTTTTATCGCCGCAAGGGGAGGTGTCGGGGACGCGGCTGGCGCGCGAGGTGCTGGGCAAATATCGCTCATTGGATCACGACGGGCGGCGCGATTTCTTCCGCTATCTCGCCACCGATCTTGATTTGGATACGGAGGCGGTCGCGCAGGCGGCCAAAGCCTACGGCGAGACGCGCGATGCGGCCAATCTCGCGAAGCTGTGCCGCGAGGCGGAGCCGCGCCGACAGGAGTTGCTGCGCCGCCTCAATCAGGCGACAGGTGCCACGCAAGACCTTGTGCGGATGCGGCTGGATTTGCTTGGCATGATCAAGGACGAGCCCGATTTGGCCGTGATTGATCCTGATTTCCGGCACCTATTCGCAAGCTGGTTCAATCGGGGCTTCCTCGTGTTGCGCCCGATTGACTGGCGGACCCCTGCGAACATCCTTGAGAAGATCATCGAATATGAGGCGGTTCATGCGATCGATGATTGGGATGATCTTCAACGCCGCCTTCGCCCCGTGGATCGCCGCTGTTTCGCGTTCTTCCATCCGGCGATGGCGGAGGAGCCGCTTATTTTCGTCGAGGTCGCGCTGACCAAGGGCATTGCCGGTTCGGTGCAGGACCTCTTGGCCGAAGAACGTGCCGCTTTGGACGAGGCGGATCTGGATACGGCCGTCTTCTACTCGATCTCCAACTGTCAGGCGGGGCTTGCGGGCATTTCCTTCGGCAATTCGCTGATCAAACAGGTTGTCGAGGAGCTCAAGCGCGACCTGCCGCAGGTGAAGCGGTTTGTGACCCTCTCGCCAGTTCCGGGCTTTGCGGGGTGGCTGGCGGAGATTGCGCCTGACAATGCCGAGGCGGGCGAGTTGCTGCGTGCCGCGCAAACGGGTGACGCGGCGCAGATAAAACCTCTCACCGCGAGCCTCAAGCGCCTTTGCGCCTACTACCTCGCGGAGGTGAAGGGGCGCAAAGGATTGCCCGCCGACCCCGTCGCGCGGTTCCATTTGAGCAACGGCGCATCGCTGCATGATGTGCACGCACTGGCCGACACCTCGCCCAATGGATTGCGCAAATCCTGCACGGCGATGGTGAACTATTACTACGATCTCGCAAAGGTCGAACAGAACAACGAGAGCTTCGTCACCCAAAACAAAGTGACACTCTCGAAACAGGTGAAGGCTCTGGTCGAGCAGAGCGAAATGACAGGAAAATCCTCATGACCAACCCGCTTTACGATGCGCTCATCGCCCCGCTCGCCAATCGCACGACACCCGTTTTGACGGATAGCACGGGCGCCGAGATGACCGGTGCAAAGCTGCATGCCAAAGCGCTTTCCTACGCGGCGGCGCTCTGCAGTTTGGGGCTTAAACCGGGGGATCGCCTCGCGGTCCAGATCGACAAATCCGCGCAAGCGCTGGCGCTCTATTGCGGGGCGCTTGCGGCGGGGATTGTGTTTTTGCCGCTCAATACGGCCTATACGGCGGCGGAGGTGGAGTATTTCGTCGCAAATTCCGGCGCGGCGTTGCTGGTGGGCGCGCCTGACAAGCAAGACGAGCTCGCGCAGGTCGCGGCGCGCAACGGTGCGCGGTTTGAAACGCTCGACGCATTGGGGGAGGGCAGCCTGACCGATATTGCGCGGCTCATCGGCCCAAGCTTCACACCGGTTGCGCGCGCGGCGGATGATCTCGCGGCGATCCTCTACACCTCTGGCACGACGGGGCGATCAAAGGGGGCGATGCTGACGCAGGCGAACTTGTTGTCCAACTGCGATGTGCTGATGGCGGAATGGCGCTTCACGGATCAAGATGTGCTTTTGCATATGCTGCCGATTTTCCACACGCACGGTCTGTTTGTCGCAACAAATGTCGTCCTGCGGGCGGGCGGGCGCATGATCTTCCTTGCTGGGTTCAAGGTGGATCAGGCGCTGAAGTTCCTACCGCAGGCGACCACGATGATGGGTGTGCCGACATTCTACACACGGCTTTTGGATTCGCCCGAGTTCACGCGCGATCTGGTGGCCCATATGCGTCTGTTCACCTCCGGCTCGGCGCCGCTGCTGGCTGAAACGCATGAGGAATTTGAGGGGCGCACAGGGCACCGGATTCTGGAGCGCTACGGGATGACCGAGACAAATATGAACACCTCCAACCCCTATGACGGCGAGCGCCGCGCGGGGACGGTTGGCTTCCCGTTGCAAGGTGTCGAGGTGAAAATCACCGATCCGAACACAGGCGAGGAAGTGCCGCGTGGAACCGCGGGCATGATCGAGGTGCGGGGACCGAATGTGTTTAAAGGCTATTGGGAAATGCCGGAGAAAACCCGTGAGGAGCTGCGTGAAAACGGCTTCTTCATAACGGGCGACATCGGGCAGATCGATGCGGATGGCTATATCAGTATCGTTGGCCGACAGAAGGATTTGATCATCACGGGCGGCTATAATGTCTATCCCAAGGAGATCGAGTTGATCCTCGATGAGCAAGAGGGCGTGTTGGAAAGTGCGGTCATCGGCGTGCCACATCCTGATTTCGGGGAGGCTGTCGTGGGCGTCTTGGTGCCGCGCGCGGGGGCGAAACCTGATCTCGACGCGATCAAGGCGGCAATGGGCGAGAGCCTCGCGAAGTTTAAACAGCCCAAGACCCTTGTCGAGGTTGCCGAATTGCCGCGCAACACGATGGGCAAGGTGCAAAAGAACCTTCTGCGTCAAGAGTTCGACGCGATGTTCAAGGTGGATGCCTGACGCGAATTTGTCTCTGCGTTGCGACCGGCTGGCAAATTCCGCCTTTTTATGAAGCAAACATCAGCACGCGCGGGGGCATCCGCGCGTGCTTTCTGTGTCGTGTGAAGGCCACGCGCGCTTCGGTAGAAAACTTCGCCCGCCGCCACTAGACAATCGGTCTAGCGACCCTATATCGAGCCTATGAGCAACACACGTCTTCATATCCTCGACACCGGTCGCCGTCTCACCGCCCAGCGCGGATTCACTGCGGTGGGTCTGACGGAACTGTTGACCGCCGCCGAAGTTCCCAAAGGGTCATTCTATCACTACTTTTCCTCGAAAGAGGATTACGGGGTGGCTCTGTTGGAGCATTACGTCAACGGATATAGCGCGGAGATCGGCACCAGCCTTGGCAATGATACGCTCACCGGACGCGATCAGATCTTGCGCTATTTCGAAGCATGGCATCTGCGCCAAGGGGACGGGCCTGCCGATCGTAAATGCCTGATCGTCAAGCTCGCGGCGGAAATTTCTGATCTCTCGCCCGCGATGCGCGCGGTGCTGCAAGGCGGAGTCGAGAGGATCGTTGCGCGGTTGGGTGGCGCTTTGCGTAAGGCGCAAGCTGATGGATCGGTGGCGGGGGTCAGCGAGCCAGATGCGCTCGCGGTCACGCTCT
Organism: Albirhodobacter sp. R86504; assembly: GCF_042466415.1. Taxonomy (NCBI): domain Bacteria; kingdom Pseudomonadati; phylum Pseudomonadota; class Alphaproteobacteria; order Rhodobacterales; family Paracoccaceae; genus Albirhodobacter; species Albirhodobacter sp. R86504. The sequence goes on from NZ_JAXHCH010000002.1 coordinate 407,631, forward strand.
ACCAAATCTGGCTCGGCGCGAGTTTGATGGCGCATCTGTCGCAAGACGCTGCGCCGCTTGCGGGCGCTCTGCGCCAGACACGCGCGCTTTTGCCTGTCGCAACGCTCAAGCCCCCAACGCTTGACCCGCCAACCACTGAGCCCTCTGACGGCTTCGAAGCTGCCGTCGTCACGTCCCTTTAACTGCCTCTATCTCCGGCATCCGTGTCGGGTAAAGACGCCCTCTCGTTCCGCTTACTAGTCAATCGGTCTAATTCACCTCTCTCAATCACGGCCCCGCCGCGATTGTCCAATGAAGGAATTTCAAATGACACAATCCACCACGCACAACCGCCGTTTCGTCTTGAACGAGCGCCCGAACGGCGAGCCCACATCGAACACCTTGCGCCTTGAGACAGTCGATATCCCTGAGCCGAAGGCGGGCGAGATGCTGTTGCGTAACGAATATCTTTCGCTCGATCCCTATATGCGGGGCCGGATGTCGGATGCGCCGTCCTATGCCGCGCCCGTCGAGATTGGCGGCGTCATGGTCGGCGGTACGGTCGCTCAGGTTGTGACATCGCATATCGAGGGATTTGAGACGGGCGATTGGGTTGTCGCGTTTGGCGGCTGGCAGGATTACGCGATTTCGAATGGCGCGGGCGTGATCAATATGGGCAAATCGCCCGACAAGCCGTCTTGGGCGTTGGGCGTTTTGGGCATGCCAGGCCTGACGGCATGGGCAGGGCTCACACAGATCGGCCAACCTAAAGCAGGCGAGACGCTGGTTGTGGCGGGCGCTAGCGGCCCTGTCGGCGCGACGGTCGGGCAGGTCGGCAAACAACTCGGCCTACGGGTTGTGGGCATCGCGGGCGGGGCGGAGAAATGCCGTCACGTGGTCGAGGTGCTGGGGTTTGACGACTGCATCGATTATAAAGCCGAGGGCTTCGCGCAGACATTGGCGAAAGCCGTCCCGCAGGGCATCGATATCTACTTTGAAAACGTCGGCGGCAAAGTGTTCGACGCGGTCCTGCCACTGTTAAATCCCGCGTCACGCGTTCCCGTCTGTGGCCTGATCTCTGGCTATAACGCGACATCGCTTCCGGACGGCCCTGACCGGATGGGTTATTTGATGGGCCAGATTTTGCGCAAACGGATCACGATGCGCGGCTTCATCGTCTTTGACGACTTCGGCCAGCATTACGGCGAGTTTGCCGAGCAGATGGGCGCATGGGTCAAGTCGGGCGCGATCAAATACCGGGAGGAAATGATCGACGGTCTGGACGCCGCGCCGGAGGCTTTCATCGGCCTGTTGCGCGGAGAAGCCTTCGGCAAGCGGGTTATCCATATCGCCGCGTAAGTCTCGCAGGGCACGATAGCTGAACAAGGGCGGCCAACGGGTCGCCCTTTTCCCATTGCAGGCGACGCGGCCTATGGGGCAGTCACCCTTGCCCCCGCGTTGATCAGCGCAAGTATTTCGATTTGACCGCTTGTGCCAGTCTTCGCGTAGATCTGGCTGAGGTGGCTGCGCACGGTGGTGATCGACACGCCTAACAGGGTTGCGATGTCATTCGCCTTTTGTCCCGCAGCCAGCAACTGACAGACTTTTTGCTGACTGCGGCTGAGCGCGAATGGGTTATTCGGGCTGAGAATATGGCTTTCGAAGCTATCGGGCGCGAGGCGTTTTTTCACACCGTATTTCCCGATGAGCCCGAGGATCACTCCCGGCGTGCGCAAAGCCCATGCCTCGGCAAGCGCCCCTGCCAAGATCGGCGCGGGCAGGTCGACGCTATAATCGGGCGGCGCGGTGTAGAGGATTTCGACCATATCAATCTTCTTTTCCGTCACATCCATAATCAAAACGCTGGCTTGGGCGATGTCTGGGGCCGCATCCCATAGTCGCGCTATCTCGCTATCGTTGAATGCAGGCTCCTCGCGCAGGTTGGTGAGGCGCAAAATCCCGCCCGCGGCAATCTGCGCGGCATCAAACCCCAGCATGAAACGCAACATGCTGCCTGTTAAAACGGAGAGACCATCAGGCACGGTCTTCTCTGAGGCTTCGGGGATTTCCCGCGCGACAGTCACAATTGGCTGGATCTTCCCGTCCAGACGCGAAAACCGGTACACCCCGCATCGGGCCGCACCGACTTGATGCGCGAGGGTCGTGACGACATTTTCAAAGCGGATGTTTCCCGCCATGGCGGCGGACCAATCCGTCACCAGTGCGAAGGCGCTCGTCAATCGGGCGGCAAAGTCATTCGACTGACTGAAGGATGCGATCTGAGATCTGTCATGCGGGCCGAACTGGCTTAAAACTGGCATCATATTGAACACTCGGCTTCCGTAAACGTCATGCGAATTTACCGCAATTCAACTCAAAGGGCAAAGCCCTCAGGCCGATCAATAGGCTGCCGTTACGACACCCCGCGATCACACGCGTGAGGTGTATTTGGTGGCAGGTTTGGGGCGAGTTTCGCGGCCTCTGCCTGCATCGTGACACAAGCGATCGAAAATGCCCTGAAATGGCCGCGTCGCCTCATCCATATGAACGACGACCTTATACGAACGGATAGGGTAACTTCATCTTATCCGAGAGGCGCTGAGCATCTCGCAAACCAAATATCGACCCACCTGCGGCCCGTCCGCGCCCTCTATAAGGAACACCTCTATGACCAACACACTCACCGCTTTCGTCGCTCGTTTTCGCCGTGATGAGGAGGGCGCGACCCTCGTCGAATACGGCGTTGCTTTGGGCCTTGCCGTCATCGTTGGGGCGACAGCGCTCTCGACATTGGCGGGCAATGTGAAGGGCGAAGTCGAAGAAGCAAACGCGATCTTCACGTCGACTTCAGGCAGCTAAGGCGCCACGCTCACTGCCCCGACCGGAGCAGCCGTTCCGGTCGGGGCCCTTATTTTACGGATATTTTCATGCAACGCGCCCCCCAAACACACAGCTTCTTGCGCGCTGAAGATGGCGGAATTCTCGTCTTCTTCGCGATGGCGCTCGTGGTGTTTTTCGGTTTGATGGCGTTGATTTTTGATACCGGTCGCATGGCGACCACACAGGCGGAATTACAATCCTTTTCCGACAGCGTAAGCCTTGCTGCGGCGGCCGAGCTGAACGGCGGCGCCGATGCCTTGACGCGTGCGCGCGCCGCTGCGGCCGAGTTGATTGCCGATACGCAATCCTATGCCGCGGGTAACGCCGAGCTGGACGCGCAAGACATAACTCTGACGTTTTATCGCCCCGATGACGCCGGCGCTTTCACGCGGGCGGCAGATTTTGAAACCGATAGTCCTTACCGCGCGCGCTATGTCGAGGCGGTGGTTCATGACCATGAGGTGACGGCCGGTTTCGGGGCGATCTTCACGTCCGCGACGGGCGAGCAATCTGCGAATTCGCAGGTCGCGGCCAGCTCGGTTGCGGGGCTCTCCTTTGAGGCGTGCAATGTCGCGCCGGTGGCAGTGTGCTTGCCAAGCGTCGACTTCGATGCGGCAGCCGCCATCGGCACCACGCTGGAGCTTGAAGCCTCCGTCAATATCGGCGCATTGGTCCCGGGCAACATCGCCGTTGTCGACACGCTCACCGATACGCTCGCCTCGACGCTGGATGGATTATCGGTTTGCGCAGGGCTGTTGGGGGGGGCGCTCGACGCGTGCCTTGTTGCGGCGCGCGCGCCCGAGACGGCCTGCATCGGGCAGGGGGGGCTGACGATTTCAGCGGATGTTGATGCGTCGGGCCTGCTTGAGGCGATTGATACGCGGCTTGGCATCTTTGACGGACTCGCCGCGAGCCTCTCGGGCGATAGCAATTTTGCGGGCGCGCCAAATGTTCTGGCGGGGCTGACAACATCGGCTGGCCTTTGTATCCCCAATGTTGCCGCCTCGGGGCAGGCCGATTTAGGTTTGCCCACGGATGATTGTTTGAGCGCGGGATCGTGCAGCCTTCAGGGCGACGGCGATTGGAGCGCGGGCCGCGCGGCCTATATCGAGGCGCATTACAACGGCACCGACCCGGCCGTTTCCGCGACCACACGGTTTGATTTTTACCAGGCGGAAGTTGCGGCCTCCGCACAATCGGGCGGGCTGGTTGGAAATGTCGTCGGAGCGGTCACGGGCACGGTTGGCACGGTCGGATCGACCGTCGGCGGCGCTTTGGGCGGCCTTGTGGGCGGCGTGGTCGGGGGCGTTGTTGGCGGGGTGACGAGTTTCATCCCCAAGCTGTGCGCGCCCGCAACACAGGCCGAGACCGACCGCCGCTTGATGGTCGTCGCAGGGATCGATTGCTCGGGCGGCGGGATCAACGGCACAAATGTCACCCCGCCGGTGCAAGCCTATCTCGAAGTGTTTGCGCTGGGCCCCTCTGAAAACGGCCTGCTCAGCGTCGAGGTCACGGCGTGTTTGGGGGGGGAGTGCGGCGAAGGAAATCTGGGCACTGAAGTCAACGAAATCGTGAGGCTCGTCGAATGATCCGTGCCCTTCCTTCGCCGATCTCCCGGCTTGTCCAGATTTCGCGGCGCTTTGCGCGCGAGGACAGCGGCGCGGCGCTTGTCGAATTTGCGTTGGTCTTGCCGATGATGCTTTTGTTCATCGGGCTCTCCATTGAGGGCGCGCGCCTGTTTTGGGCGTATCAGGCAACGGTGTCGGGGGTTCGCGATGCGGCGCGCTACATCTCGCGCGCGGTTGATACGGATATTTGTACGCAGGGCGGCTCGCTCTCGCAATGGGAGGCCGAGCTGAGCGCGATCATAGCGCAGGCGCGCGACGGCGGCACGGTCTTCCCTGCGGGCGTTGAGGTCACGGCCGTCTCGGCGGATCTATCGTGCGCTAGCGGCTATCAGGGCGGAACAACTGCGGTGGCCACCGTAACCGCCCAGCTCCGCATCGATTATCCTTTCGGCGGTTTCTTCGCGCTTGTCGGCCTCACGCTTGATAGCGCCTCGACCTCCGTTAGCGACCAAACGCGGATCATCGGAGCATGAGCGCGCGCCTGGGCCAATTCGCGCGCAATGAGGAGGGGGCGACGCTTGTCGAATTCGCCCTTGTGATCGGGATCTTCCTGTTCTTGTTCTTCGGAATTATCGATTTCGCCCGTCTCGGGTTCACGAGCGTCCTAGCCCAAAAAGCAACAGAGATGGCGGTGCGCATGGCGGTTGTCTCGCCCGCGATGTGTGACGGTGTCGAGACGGTGGTCTCGCGCAGTTTGATTACGGGAACGCTTTGGGTCGATTTGCCAAATGGCACGAGATGCTCCGCCCGCAACGGCCTGTGCGATGCCGCCGAGACGGTCAGCTGTCTGGGCGCTGCGTCGCAGGCGGATGCGGCGCGGATCTGGGTACGTGTCGCGCCCTTGATGCCGGCGAACGCGCAGATCTCGAACCTGCGCTTTAGCTATAGCTACGACGAAAACCTCAACCGCGTCGGCGCGCCTTATGCGCCGGTTGTCACGGTCGAGATTGATGATTTGACCTTTGAATTCATTTCGCCCTTGGGGCGGTTGGCGGTGCTCGCGGGGGCCTCGGATGCGGGGACATTGGGCACGAACTTCACCTTTTCTTCGATGAGCGCCTCGTTGCCCGCCGAAGATCTACGCTAAGGAGACCTCTGATGACGATTGCCTATGCCGATCTCGAAACCCAACTGGCGGCCATTGAACGCGAATATGCGCAGGTGGCATCCGCTCGCGAAACGTTGCCGCAAGCGCCCTTGGGAAGCCGTCCGGTGCGGCTGTTGATTTGCGCGCGGACGCGGGCGTTCGGGGCGCGGATCAGCGCGCAGATGGCCCAAGATGACGCGGTCAACGGGGTGGTGTGCCGTGGCACATTTGCCCAAATCGTGGCGCATCGCGGCCCACAGGCAATCGATTGGTCGGCATGGGATTTCGTCGTGTTCGAGGCGCGCGCCGAGGCGGCAGCGTATGATTGCGCGGTGATCGCGGCGTTGATGGGGCGGGCGGATCATTTGCAGGTTATTGCGATGGTCGCGGGGGAGATAACGCCGCATCTGCGCGCGACATATCTTGAGGCCGGCGCGCGCGATGTTGTGGCGGATACCCATGCAACGCCGGACGAGGGTGCGCCCGAGACGCAGGGTGTTGCTCCCGCGGCGGACGTCACGCCGATCACCGCGCCGATCACCGTGCCCCCCACACCCGCCGCGCCGGAAACCCTGTCCTCCGCGGATGGCAGTCTTGCCGAACCCGCCGTTACCGCGTCGCCCCACATGGCTCAGCCACGGCAGATGGATACGGGTTTGGGTGCCGTCACCCTGATCTTGCGCGCGCGCGGTGGGGCCGGGGCCTCGACTGTGGCCACCAATCTGGCGATTGCGCAGGCGCGTTTTGGTACGGTGGCGCTGGTCGATCTCGATATTCAAAACGGCAGCATAGGTACGCTGCTTGATCTGCCCGATAGCGCCGCTTTCACACGGGTTATCCAATCGCAAGACCGCGCGGATGCCGCGTTTTGCGCGCGTGCGATGCAACAGCACTCCAGCGGCATCGACGTTCTCGCGGCCCCTGATGTCTTTGCGCCGATGACGTCACTGACGCCCGATTTGATCGCCGATTTGTTCGAGGCGCTGCGCGCGCGCTATGACCACGTGATCGTGGATCTGCCGCAGGCCGTGATGGATTGGTTCGCCCCACTTTTGGAAAGTGCTGCGCGTGCGATTATCGTGACCGATACATCTGTCCCCTCGATCAAACGGACGAAGCGTTTGATTGAGGTCTTGACGGAAGATCATATGACCTTGCCGGTGACCGTCGTGGTCAATGCCGAGAAGCGGCCGTTTGTGCAAAGCGCGGCGATAAAAGAGGCGGCACGCGTGCTGGACCGCGCGCTGACGCATTGGATTCCTCTCGATGCGGTTGCGATGCGCCGCGCGCGGGATATGGGGGTGCCGGTGATTGTCGGGGCAAAACGCAGCGGTTTGAGCCGCGCGTTTTTCGCGCTCAGTGATGCGATCCGCAGCAAGCGGCACACAAAGGCGGCGGCGTAATGTTTAAATCCTTTCATCAAGGGGCCGCGCCAACGCCGCGCCCAGCCGGAGAGGCAGTGCCCCCGCGCCTCGCGCAAGCGCCGGACCCTGTGCTTGTCGCTGATCCGCAATCGGCGCCTTCGACGCGACTTGCGCCATTGCCGCTCAACGCGGTGCAAAGGGTGCGCCAGAACATAGCGCGCGATGCCGAGAAAGCGTCAGCTGCGGCCGGTTTCAAAGCGGCGGTGCCAGAGGCGCAGCCCGCGTCCTTGCCGCCAACGTCGATGTTGACATCCGCCCCGACTGTCACCCCGCCCTCCGCACCGCCAGTCACCCCGTCTCCGTTCGCGAAGCTGCAAACCACCGCGACGGTTGATCCCCATTTGCAACTCAAATCCGTGCTGCACGAAAAGCTTCTGGAGGAGCTGAACCTCGCCGTGCTCGATAAGGCCAGCCGTCAGGATCTCAAGCGTGAGATTGGCGGTCTGGCCGCGCGTCACCTGCAAGACTCCGAGATCCAGATGAGCGCCCCCGAGTTCCAAGCCTTGATCGAAGAACTGCTCAACGAGGTCCTCGGGCTTGGTCCGTTGGAGCCTTTGCTGGCCGATGCGACAATCTCCGACATTTTGATCAACGGCGTCGACAACGTGTATGTGGAGCGCAACGGGCTTTTGGAACGCTCCGCAACGCGGTTTCGTGACGAGCGGCATCTGCTGCGGATCATTGACAAAATCGTCTCATCCGTTGGGCGTCGGATTGACGAGAGCCAACCTTGGGTTGACGCACGGCTGGAAGATGGCAGCCGCGTGAACGCGATTATCCGGCCTTGCGCGATCGACGGGCCGAGCCTGTCGATCCGCAAATTCTCGAAGACGCCGCTCAGTATGGATCGTCTGCTGGAGGCGGGCGCGCTGTCGGCCCCCGCGGCGCAGTTTTTGCATGCGGCGGTCAAGGGGCGGCTCAATGCGCTGATCTCGGGGGGGACGGGGTCAGGGAAGACGACGATGCTCAACGCGATGTCGGCTTTCATCGATCCACGCCACCGGATGGTGACGATCGAAGATGCGGCAGAATTGCAGTTGCAACAAGATCACGTCGTGCGGTTGGAAACGCGGCCTGCGAATGCCGAAGGGCATGGCCGCATCACCCAGCGCGATTTGATCATCAACGCGCTGCGCATGCGGCCCGACCGGATTATGATTGGCGAAGTGCGCGGCGCGGAGGCTTTCGATATGCTGCAAGCGATGAACACCGGCCATGACGGATCGATGACGACGATCCACGCGAACACCGCACGCGATGCGGTGAGCCGGTTGGAGCAGATGGTCTCGATGGTCGGCGGGGACTTTCCGATGGCGGCTGTGCGCGCGCAGATCGCGGCGGGATTGCATCTGGTCGTGCAGCTTAACCGCCTGTCAGATGGCCGCAGGCGCGTGATGAGCATCTCCGAAGTTGTCGGGCTCGAAGGCGATATCATCATGATGCAAGATATCTTTGTGTTCAGGAAAATGGGTCTGGATGCGCAGGGCAATGTGGTGGGCAGGATGTTGGCCACCGGTATCCGGCCGCGCTGTCTTGATGGGTTGGTCGCATCGGGGATTTCGATGGATCCGTCGATTTTCGCACCGTCGGAAGCCGTGGCAACGCCTTCCCGCCAACGTGTCGTAGGCCGCGCCGCCCTCGCGCAGGAGAATGTTCGATGAGCGCGTTGGGGTCCGTCACGGCGATGATCGTTGTGCTGCTTGCGTTGGGGTGGCTTTGCTTGATGGGGGCGATTGCTTGGGTTTTGTGGGGGGGCGAGCGGGCGCGCGGTGCGCGGGCCCTGCGCCGGATGCGGGCGATTTCGGGCGCGCAGGAGGCGCCGACCGAGAGCCTCTTGCGCCCTGTTCGCAGCGCTCAGCGCGGTCGAACAGTGCCGTTCATCGGGGATCTGGGCCAAGTCTTGATCCGCGCCGAGGTCCGCGTCTCGCAATGCCAATTTTTGCTGGGATGCGGTGTTACGGGTTTAGCGCTGGCGGCTTGTTTCATGCTCATCCTTCCGCCAGCACTTGCGGGTGTCGTCGGAATCCTCGCGGGGATTTTCGGGCCGATTACCTATCTGCGCCGCAAACATGCCGCGCGTGTTGCGGCCTTTACCGCCCAGCTACCCGATGCGTTGGAATTGATGATGCGGGGCCTGCGGGTCGGGCATCCGGTGAGCGTCACAATCCGCAATGTGGCCCGCACGATGCCCGATCCGATCGGCGCAGAGTTCCGGAAACTGGCCGATCAGATCAACCACGGCGACTATCTGACCGAAGCTTTCCGCGATCTGGCCGACCGGATGGGGCAGGAGGATATGGATTACCTTTCAGTCAGCCTGAGCATTCAGCACGGCACCGGCGGCAATCTGGCCGAAATGCTCGGCACATTGTCCAAAGTGATCCGGGACCGGATCATGATGCGCCGCCGTGTGAAGGCCATTTCGGCAGAAGGTCGGATCTCCGCGATGCTTTTGTCTTGCCTGCCTGTGTTGATCTATGTCGCGACGACATTGAGCGCGCCCACCTATTACGGCGATGTGATGGATAGCCCGTATTTCATGCCGATCGCGGGGACGATCGTCGCGCTTGTCGTGTCCAATGCTCTGGCGCTCTACAAATTAACGAATTTCCGGATGTGAGGGTGCGATGAAGACTTTCTTGGCGCAGGTGTCTGCCGGTGGCTTGCCGATCGGCTTGAATAGCCCCGGCTTACTCATGGTTTATCTGGCAGCCTTTGCGGGGCTCTTGATCTTGTTCGGTGGGGTTGGCCTTTATGTGACGCGCGACAGGGCGGTTGTGCGGATGCGCGCGCTCTCCTCCACCGCGCAGGAGACGGCGATGGAGGCGGCGGCCTTCGCCGAGCAAGCGGCTTTGCAAAACGGGGCGGGACAGGCGAACCAACCTTCGTTGATGCGCGCGCGCGATTACGTCCCGCAAGGGTGGATGAAGGCGTTAATTCCCGACGATCCTTCCGAACGTGCGCAGGTCCAGTTTCAACTCTCCAGTGTCGGGATCACGCATGATCGCGCCGTTGAGATGTTCTTTGTGCTGCGGCTTGTTCTGGCGCTTTTCGTGCCTATGACGGTGAGTGTTCTGGTCGTGCTCGCGCATGCGGCGCTATTGCCGGAAGGGCTGGCGGCGCGCGTCCTCGGCACGACGCAGCTACGGCTTTTGCAGATTGCGGCCGTGGGGGGGGCGATCGGGTTTTATGGTCCCGCCTACTGGCTCAAAAACCGGATCACGGAGCGCCAGTTGCGGATCAGGAACGGCTTTCCCAATGCGTTGGACTTGCTGCAAATCGCGGTTGAATCCGGCCTCGGGTTTGATGCGGCTTTGGCGAAAGTTGGCGCTGAGATTGGCCGTGTCTCGCCCGAGATTGCCTATGAGTTCCATCTGTTGAAGCAAGAGGTGCAAGCCGGTGCTGACCGCGAGAAATCCATGTTCGCGATGGCGGACCGGATGGGGGTGGATGAGGCGAAATCCTTCGCGCTGGTCGTGGCGCAATCGCTCCAGTTTGGCACAAGCCTGACGAGTGCTCTGCGCAATTACGCGGCGGAGATGCGCGTGAACCGTGAGCTGAACGCGCAAGAAAAGGCGAATAAGCTGCCGGTGCAGATGTCTGGTGTGATGGCGATGCTGATGCTGCCGGCGCTGTTCTTGATCATTCTCACGCCGATTATCATTCGGTATCTCGCGATGTATTGATCGGGCGGGCCGGACGCAAAATGCGCCCCTGTGTGACAGGGGCGCATTGGGTCTTTTGAACGGGCGGGTTTCCTCGCCCGATGTGTGTTACGCCGTCAGATCAAAGCGATCTGCATTCATAACCTTGGTCCATGCGGCCGCGAAATCGCGGATGAAATATGGCATCGCATCGTCTTGCGCATAGTATTCCGCGTACGAGCGCAGGATCGAGTTCGATCCGAACACCAGATCAATCCGCGTTGCGGTCCATTTAACGGCCTGCGTCTGGCGATCGCGGATCTCGTAGAGACCATTGCCCACCGGAACCCATGAGTTCGCCATATCGGTCAGATTGACGAAGAAATCATTGGTCAACGCGCCTGCGCGGTCGGTGAAGACACCGTGCGCCGTGCCGCCGTAGTTGGTCGCCATGGCGCGCATCCCGCCCGTCAGAACAACCATTTGCGGTGCGGTCAGGCCCATGAGCTGTGTGCGATCGAGCATGAGCTCTTCCGCGCTGGGCGTGTAGCTGCCCTTGAACCAGTTGCGATAACCGTCATGCAGTGGCTCCAGCACGTCGAACGAGGCCGCATCGGTTTGCTCCGCCGTTGCATCGCCGCGACCCGGTGCGAAGGGAAGCTCCAACGAGACGCCCGCCGCTTTCGCCGCCTGTTCGACGCCGTAGTTCCCCGCGAGCACGATCACATCCGCGACCGATACGCCGAACTGCGCTGCGATCGGTTCCAACACATCCAGCACGCGCGCCAGACGGGCAGGCTCGTTGCCTTCCCAATCCTTTTGCGGAGCCAGACGGATGCGGGCACCATTCGCGCCGCCGCGCATATCAGAGCCGCGATACGTGCGCGCACTATCCCAAGCGGTGTTGATCATATCGGTGTTCGACAGGCCGGAGGCCGCAATCGCCGCCTTGACCGCCGCCACATCGTAATCCGATTTGCCAACCGGGATAGGATCTTGCCAGATGAGATCTTCCGCCGGAACGTCTGGCCCGATGTAACGCACCTTCGGCCCCATGTCGCGGTGGGTCAGCTTGAACCAAGCGCGGGCGAATGTGTCTTTGAAATAGGCAGGGTCCGCCATGAACTTCTCGCTGATCGCGCGGTAGGCGGGATCCATTTTGAGAGCCATATCGGCGTCTGTCATCATCGGGTTGTGACGGACCGACGGATCGCTTGCGTCGACCGGTTTGTCTTCTTCCTTGATGTCGATCGGTTCCCACTGCCAAGCGCCTGCGGGCGACTTGCGCAATTCCCACTCATGTCCGAACAGCATCTCGAAGAAGCCCATGTCGAACTGGGTCGGATGGGTCGTCCACGCACCTTCAAGCCCCGAGGTGACAGCATTGGAGGCCTTGCCGCCCATTTTGTCATTGCCCCAGCCAAAGCCTTGCGCCTCGACATCGCCGGATTCCGGATCAACCTGCAACGCGCCCGCATCGCCATTCCCGTGCGTTTTCCCAACGGTGTGACCGCCTGCGGTCAGCGCGACGGTTTCCTCGTCGTTCATCGCCATCCGTGCGAAGGTCTCACGCATGTGAAGCGCTGTCTTGAGCGGGTCAGGCTGGCCGTTGACGCCTTCAGGGTTGACGTAAATCAGACCCATCTGCACCGCCGCGAGCGGGTTTTGCATGGTGTCTGGCTTGCCCACATCGGCGTAGCGTTCATCGGATGGCGCGAGCCATTCTTTTTCGGCGCCCCAGTAGATGTCTTGCTCTGGGTGCCAAAGATCTTCGCGGCCAAATGCGAAGCCGAAGGTTTCCAACCCCATGGTTTCGTAGGCAATGTTGCCTGCGAGGATCATGAGATCCGCCCAGCTCAGCTTGTTGCCGTATTTCTTCTTGATCGGCCAGAGCAGGCGACGCGCCTTATCAAGGCTGGCGTTATCCGGCCACGAGTTGAGCGGCGCAAAGCGCTGCGTGCCCGACCCGCCGCCACCGCGACCATCGGCCAGACGGTATGTGCCCGCCGAGTGCCACGCCATCCGGATCATCAGACCACCGTAATGGCCCCAATCTGCCGGCCACCACGACTGGCTGTCATTCATCAGCGCGCGCAAATCAGCTTTCAGCGCCTCGACGTCGATCGTCTTGACCGCATCCCGATAGGAGAAGTCTGCGCCTGTCGGGTTCGATTTTGTATCGTGCTGGTGCAAGATGTCGAGGTTCAGCGCATTTGGCCACCATGTCGCGTTCGATGCGACTGCAAGCGTATTGCCGCCGTGCATAACAGGGCATTTGCCTGTCGGCTTGATGTCGTTTCCGTCCATTGGGATCTCCTCAGTCATCTATGATTCCTCGTAACCTTAGCAGGGTTTTTTGATAATAATAAATTGCATTATCTTACGTAGTTGATAAGTTTATCTGATGTTAGCATTGTCCATGAAACATCTTCGCTACTTTGAGTCCCTCGCACGGCTGCGCCATTTTGGCCGGGCGGCGGAGGATAGCGCCATTTCGCAACCTGCATTGTCGATGCAGATCAAGGAGATGGAGGCACTTATCGGCGCCCCCCTCGTGGAGCGCGGGACCCGCCAGATCCGGTTGACCGCCCTTGGCGAGGATTTTGCCACGCGAATTATTGAGATTTTACGACAGGTGAACGAGTTAGAAGATCTGGCCCGTGCATCGCAAAGCCCGCTGCTCGGGCGGTTGCGCATCGGGGTCATTCCGACCGTCGCCCCCTATCTGTTGCCCGCGATTGTTGCGGATTTGACCAAACGCTATCCGCAGCTTGATCTGCGTCCGCGCGAGGCTGTGACCCAAAAGCTGATTGCCGATATCTCCGAGTCTCGTCTCGATGCGGCCATCGTGGCGTTGCCGGTATCGGAGGCGAGCTTGGAGGAAGTGGTTTTGTTCGAGGAGGAGTTCGTTCTCGTGCGGCCCCAATCCGAGGCGGGCGCGCCGGTGCCCGATGCCAAAAGCCTGCGCGAGATGCGGTTATTGTTGCTGGAGGAAGGGCATTGCTTCCGCGATCAGGCGCTGGCGTTTTGTAAAATGTCTTCCGCCGCGCCGCGCGATCTGATGGAGGGCAGCTCGCTTGCAACCTTGGTGCAGATGGTTGGCGCGGGGATCGGCGTGACATTGGTGCCCGAGATGGCGCTGGGTTTGGAGACGCGCAACGCAGAGGTCTCGATTGCGCGGCTCGCGGCGCCCCGACCGACGCGCAAGATTGGGATGGTCTGGCGCAAGAGTAACCCGCTCGCGGCAGAATTTGGGCGGATCGCGGAGCGTGTGCGGGAGATTGGCGTGGAAAAAGCGGCCCGACTGGCGCCGTAACCATGCCGGTATTGCAAAGGGGCGGGGGCAGGGCTGCACAGCGCATGTGCGCTGCCTCACCCGAGCGAGCGGCATCTTTTCTTGAAGCCGCGACAACCTGCCCCCATATTTGCCTCAACGATGCGCCGTTTTGGGCGATCTTTCGCATGAGTTGACGGATCGGCCTTTGGTGCGACCTCTAAAATCAGGATACCAGATGACCAATTCCACTGAGACGACGACGTCCCCGCTTCGTATCGATATTGTCTCCGATGTTGCCTGCCCGTGGTGCGTGGTGGGCTACCGCCAGCTTGCCGCAGCGTTGGAGGCATCAGGGCAGGAGCACGAAATCCATTGGCATCCTTTCGAGTTGAACCCGAACATGCCGCCTGAGGGCGAGAATATGGTCGAGCATATCGCCCGCAAATACGGCACGACGATCGAGCAATCGCGCGAGAACCGTGCGCGGATCAAGGCGGCAGGTGCGCAGGTTGGGTTCGAATTCGCCTTTGATGATGCGATCCGGATGCACAACACCTTTGATCTGCACCAGCTTTTGACTTGGGCGAGCACGATGGACGATGGCGCGGCCAAGCAGCTTGCCTTGAAAGAGGCGCTGTTCTCAGCCCATTTCACCCGCCATGCACAGATCGCCGATCGCGAGACGCTTGCCGATATCGCGGCCTCGGTCGGGCTGGACCGCGCTGAGGCGCTTGCCGTGTTGGATGACCAGCGGTTTGCGAATGCGGTTCGCGAGGAGGAAGGATTCTGGCAATCGCAGGGGATCAATGGCGTTCCCGCAATGATCTTTGATCGCAAGCATTTGGTCACCGGCGCGCAAGGTGTCGAAAACTACACGCAAATCCTGTCGCAGCTAGCGCAGCTACGGGCCGAACAGCCGCAAGCGTAACATGGGTTAGGCCGGTTCGGTTTTCAAAATAATCTCATTCGAGAAAAGGATATACGATGAGCGATAGTCAGAACTATGTGCCGCCAGCGGTGTGGGTATGGGATGCGGAAAACGGTGGCGCTTGGGCGTCGGTGAACCGCCCGATCTCGGGGGCGACGCGCCAAGAGGAATTGCCGCGCGGGAAGCATCCGCTCCAGCTTTATTCGCTGGCGACGCCCAACGGCCAAAAGGTCACGATCATGCTCGAGGAACTCCTCGCGTTGGGAATTTCGGAGGCGGAATATGACGCGCATCTGATCCGGATTGGCGAGGGCGATCAATTCACGAGCGGCTTCGTCGAGGTGAACCCGAATTCGAAAATTCCGGCGCTGTTTGATACCGATACCGGAAGCCGCGTGTTCGAATCTGGCGCGATTTTGCTCTATCTGGCCGAGAAATTTGGCCAGTTCTTGCCTGCGTCCGGCCCCGAGCGGACGGAGGTTCTCAACTGGTTGTTCTGGCTGCAAGGTTCGGCGCCTTATCTGGGCGGCGGGTTCGGGCATTTCTATGCCTATGCGCCCGAGAAGTTCGAATATCCGATCAACCGGTTTGCGATGGAGGTAAAGCGTCAGTTGCACCTGCTCGACACGCGTCTGGGCGAGACACGGTATTTGGGCGGCGACACCTATTCGATTGCCGATATGGCGACATGGCCATGGTATGGCAATCTTGTGCGCGGCGAGGCGTATAACGCGGGCGAATTCTTGCAAGTGCAGGAGTATAAAAACGTGCTGCGTTGGGCGAACGAAATCCGCGCGCGTCCTGCGGTGGAGCGGGGCCGGATGGTCAACCGGATGAACGGGCCGCTTAGCGAGCAGCTTCACGAGCGGCACGATGCGAGCGATTTCGATCTGCGGACGCAAGACAAAATCGCGCCAAAACTCTGACGTTGTACGGATTGTCTCGGCGAAGATAGGCCCGCGAAAGGGCTTGAATAGACGCCGCCGAACCACGCAGTTCGGCGGCGTCTCGCATTTAGATCAATCGCGTAGCAGAATGACGTAATCCTTGCGGGTGGTCTCGATCACTTCCCAGACCCCTTCGAACCCTGCGGGCAAGGTGAAGCTGTCGCCGGCCGTGACCTCCCACGTATGTCCCGAATTATCGGTGATGCGTGAGGTGCCCGACAAGATACGGCAATACTCCCATTCGTCATATTTGATTCGCCATGCGCCGGGGGTCGATTCCCAGATCCCGCAATACAGGCCGCGATCCTCGGTGAGGTTCCATGTGCGGTGCACGGGATCCCCCGATACGAGTTTGCTCGCGTCGGGGCGACTGGTTTCCATCGTGTCTGCCAATGGCACCACACGCATCAATTGCAAGGTCGTCGACGTCGCGTCCGGCTGAGCGCCGTCTTGGGACGTCGGGTGAGGTTCGTTCATCTGTGGCTCATCCGTTTTGAAAGGTTGTGCCACCCAATCATGCAGGCTGGTTTGACACAAGCGCCCGCCGTAGGGGAACCCGTTGTTGGGCGGGTCTCCCCCCTTTCGAGGGGCCGCGAACTGGGGTATCAACGGGGAACGGAAAACGGCAAGCGATCCAAATCGGACGTGGCCTCAAACTCCCCCCACAGACTTATGCTTGCGAGCAGATCGGACCCCTGATGCGCTTTGATATTGATGTTTCCCTTGCCTACCGGATCATTGATACGAAGGTTCTGTTAGCGGTTGAGGCCGCACAGACGGCAGTGCAGACTGTTTTGCACTCCTCCCTCGAGATTGACGGCGCGGAGATCACGCGCCTCAAGGCCGAGGATGGGATCGCGACATGGGTTTGGGCGCATCTGCCTGCGGGGGATATGACGCTTCGCTACCGCGCGCAGGTCGAGATATCGCGATCCGAGCCGGCGCTTGAAGGGTTGCGAGCGGATGCGCCGGAAGATTTGCCGTTTGGCGCGCTCACCTACATGCGGCCGTCGCGGTATTGTCAGTCGGATATGCTGGAGGGGTTCGTGGCGCGCGAATTCGGAGGCTATGAGGGCGGCGCAAAAATTGCTGCCATCCGTGATTGGGTGCGGGCGGCGCTGACCTATCGGCGCGGGGCCTCCAACTCGGCAACGACGGCGCTCGATACATTCGACAGCCGCGAAGGGGTCTGCCGCGATTATGCGCATCTGGTCTGCGCGCTGTCGCGGGCGGCCTTCATCCCGGCGCGTTACGCGGCCGTCTACGGCAGCGAAGTCACCCCGCCGGATTTCCACGCGGTCGCACAGGTTTGGCTTGAAGGTGCGTGGCATTTCGTTGATGCGACCGGGATGTGCCGCGCCAGTAATCTTGCGTTGATTGCAGTCGGGCGCGATGCCTGTGAAGTGGCGTTCATGGAAACGGAATCCCATGCGCAAATGCTGCGCCAAACGGTGACGGTCACGCAGATCGGGTAGGAAGCGGGTCTCTAATGCTCAATGAAAAAGGCCGGCGCGTCGCCGCACCGGCCTCAAGCAAAAAGAGACGCTGTGAGGTTACTCCCAGCTGTAATTGAAGCTGACGCTGATGCGATCATCTTCGGCCATGTTGAGCGGCACTTCGTGGCGCAACCAGCTTTCCCAGAGCAAGACTTCGCCCACTTTGGGCGCGATCGGGATATGGCTACGCAATTCGCGGCGGGCATCTTGGGTGCGGGTTGGGGCCGCCATCATCATCGCGAGCCGAGGATCTTCGAGCTTCAGCGCGCTCGTGCCTTCGGGCATCGCGACATAGGTCGTGCCTGAAATCACGCTATGGGGATGGATATGCGAGCCGTGGCTTCCGCCTTCGGGCAGGATGTTGATCCATAGGCTGTCGAGCTTGAGGGATTTCTCGCCAAGATCGAATTGCAAATCTTGTGCGAAGGCTGCGACGTGTTTGTCGAGCAGTGTGACGAGATCTTTGAAAATCGGGAACCGCCATGGCAAATCGCCCAGCGATGCATAGCTTGTATAGCCCGGATAGGCGTTTTTCTCGCACCATTCCTGACCCGCTTCGTCATCTTCCGCGATGGCGTAGCAAGAGGCGGCGAGTTCATCCGTATCGACGGCCTTCCCATGTTCGGAAAGATCGGCGCGATAGAGGCGGGTGGCGAAAAGCAATTCAATATGTGACATGCAGACGTTCTAGCGCAGGTCGTCTGCGGTGGCGAGAGGCGGCAGTTGGGTCGGTGCGTGATTTGTGCGATGAAGCGAAGGACCAGACCAAACTTCGAGGATTTCCACTTTGCTTGCCTCCGATCCGATGCCCCATACGCTGCCTGTTCTCTATTCCTTCCGGCGTTGCCCGTATGCGATGCGGGCACGGTTGGCTCTTTTGAGCGCGGGCGAGAAGGTTGCCCTGCGTGAGGTCGTTTTGCGCGCGAAACCGGCGGCTTTTCTTGCGGCGTCTCCCAGTGGTACGGTTCCGTGTCTGGTGACAGATCAAGGGGTCATTGATGAGAGCCTCGATATCATGCGCTGGGCGCTGGCGCGTCGCGATCCGCAAGGGATGATCGGCGCGCAGGGCGCGACATCGGCGGACTGGATCACGCGGTGCGACGGGCCGTTCAAATCCGCGCTGGACCGCACGAAATATGAATCGCGCTATCCCGAGTGTGACGCGGATGCGCAGCGCGCGCTTGCGGCCACGTTTTTGACCGACCTTGATCGTCAGATCGGCGCGGGGGAGTGGATCTTTGATCGCCAAAGCCTGACGGACCTCGCGATCGCGCCCTTTGTCCGACAATTCGCCGCGATTGATGCCGCGTGGTTCGCAGCGCAGCCTTGGCCATCGTTGCAGGCTTGGCTGGCGCGGTTTTGCGCGGCGCCGGCGTTTGAGCGGATCATGCAAAAATACGCGCCGTGGGAGCCGGAGGCCGATGTGGTGATTTTTCCGCCTCAAGCTTGACGGGCATCTGGCGGAGCTATGTGCGCAGCGCAATAAAAAAGGAGCCGCGAGGCTCCTTTGATCTTCATACGCAGAGGGGAGGTCTGCGCTATCTTGTGTCGAGCTGCCCGAGAGGGCGGCCCGCGCGGATCTTAGAGATCGCCGCGAACAGCTTGCGCGATGTTGCCGCGCGACAGGCCGATATCATTCAGCTCGTGGTCGCTGAGGCTTTCCAGAAGCGCGATCGTGCGGCGCTGCTGCCATGCGTCGTTAGCCTTGGAAAACACCGCAGCGATACGCGCAGCGATGGAAACATGTTCGAGTGCGATCGATTGGGTCATCATTGCCATGGGAGGGCTCTTTCGTTTTAATTGCGCTTCTTGCGCGGTCATGTCGTTGCTTGTGAAGCTTATATAGTGAGCAGTTTGAAAACTCCAATGCTGAGCCGGTAGTGCCGCCATGCGGATGCCGCATGGCTAGCGCTATCAGTCATGCCGCAGTGCAGAACGCTTGGCGAGACTTAGGCTCGCTATATGCATTTGATAAATATATGAAATATCGGTTGCGTCTGCGCGGTTTCTGCACGCGCAAAGCGCTTGTTGCCCGCGTTTGCGTCACGGAAGTGTCATCTCGAGGCGGAGGGTAAAACGCGTTGCTATGCGCCGGATGCGAGTCGCGCCACAGGTGGGGGCGCGACTCGATTATAATCTGGGTCTTGGCTGTGTTCGCTCCGGGCGCTCAGCTTTGAGCAGGTGTTTCTTGCGCCAAAGCCTCGCGCACCGCGATCTGCGCCATCGCGAGCGCCGCCTCGCGGCTGGTCGCGGCGGCGATAAAGCGGCCGTTGTGACAGAAGCTTGCGCCCTGAACGCCGCTCGCCGCTTCGAGATCGGCCCCGGTCAGACCCGCCCAGCTTGCCGGAAGATCGGCGCGCAGTGCAAAGCCCTCGTCCTCTTTGCGAATGCCCCCAAGGGCCCAATCCTTGCCGCGCGGATTGATAACGAACAGCAGATGATCCGCCCCCGCTTTAATCACCGCAGGGCGGAATGGCATCCCCATGGGCAGTTCCAAAATATGGCCGTCGCCCGCGGCCGTGATCGCGTCTTGCACCATGACTTCCGCGCGCAGTTTCGCCGCGGACCGCGCGATGCGTGCCTCAACAAACGCGCGCGCGATGGTCAGCGCCAGCTCGAAGGCCTGCGTCTCGGCTTGCGGATCAGTTTCGTCGAAAACGGGCTTAAGTGTCTCGAGAAGGCCCGGCAGTGTCATCCCCGAGAGCTGTCCGGCGGAGGAGGGGCTGAGCGCACCATTGTCCACCAGATCGATCGGCAGGACGAAGCCTTTGTCGAAATTCGCCCAGACGGTCTCGATATGCTCTGGCGGTACACCGAAAGCGGCAAGATAGGCGTGGCCGTAATGCTTCCAGATCAGGCCGAAGGAGCTATAGGGCTGGCCGTCCTCGCGCAGGGGGGCGCCGCGCTGGTGGTGATCGAAAATCTGTGCCTGTTCGTCATAGATGCCGCCGACGTCGTAGATGATACGGTCCTCGGCAGGGGTGATCCAGTCCGGCGCACGCGAGCGTTTGATTTCGGCCTGCGGGAACAGGCGGGTGAGGATCACCGATGACATCAATTCATCGGCGTGAAATCCGCCGTTATGGGTGACGAGATACGTAGGGGAGGGCGTTGTCATAAGGGGGCTTCCATCGCGGCATGAGGGCGCGCCCTGGGGAGGGCAGGCAGGATATCTAGCCGCGCAATAGCTGCTTTTGCCGGCCAAGCCAACCAACTCGACCAAAGCGGCGCAGGTGTTTGCGGGGCGGTTGGTGGGCGCGAGGTGACCAAGGCCTGTCTGCGGCCGCCAGTTGACGGATGCCGGTCTGCTCGGCATACAACCTGCGGAAGATTGGCCCCGCCTCATATTAGGGCGCGGGGATATGACGCGGCGTTGCGCGCGGCATAGTTTCTAAAGCGTCTTGATTTAAATGCGGGGCCTTGTGATGAATGCGAGGGCTGAACGAACGCGCGCCTTAATTCTGCCCGCGTCAGGTGGCACAGGGCTTTTGAACGCGCGATACGGAGGGCAAAGGCGATGAACGCATCACTCTCAATGGGTAAGACCGGATCAGACGGTCGCGGCCCTTCAACGGTGGCGCTATGTGTCTCGCTATCCGCCGCAATCGCCTTCGGTTGGCCGGGTTCGGTCCTTGCGCAAGACGCACCGCAGGCTCTGCCAGTGGGTGTCGTGACGGCTGAACGCGCGCCGGTGATCCATCTGCACGAGATCAGCGGCACGATTGCGGCGGCGGAAACCTATACGGTCGGGTTTCGCGACGGTGGCAAGGTGATCGCGCTGGAAGTCGAAGCGGGCGATCATGTCGAGGCAGGCGAACTCATCGCGAAGGTGGATAGCGTGCAAGCCGACGCCAGCGCGCGCGCGGCATCGGCAGGTCTGGTCGCGGCGGAGGCTTCGCTGCGGCAGGCGCAACTGACGTTTGACCGTGCGGAGGGTTTGGCGAAATCGGGGGCGGGGACGCAAGCGGGCTTGGATGCGGCTCGCCAGTCTTTGTTTGCGGCGCGCTCGGCCCGGGATCAGGCGGAGACGCAGTTGGAGAAAGCGCGCCAAGCGCAGGCCGACACAGTGATCCGTGCGGATACGATGGGGATCGTCACGGAGCGTTTCATTGAGGCAGGACAGATCGTTGGCGCGGCGCAGCCGGTGGTCGAACTCGCCCGTGACGGATTGCGCGAGGCCGTGTTTTACGCGCCCGACACATCCGATCTGGAGGAGATTGCCGCGCGATCCGTATCGCTGCGGATGCTGGATGGCACCGATATCCGGTTACGCGCAGAGATTTCGGAAATTGCACCGCTGGCCGATGCGCAGACGGGGACGGTGCGCGTAAAGGCGCGTCTGTCCGAGAACGAGCGTGTGCCGCCGCTTGGCACCGCCGTCGCAGGGCAGGTGCGATGGGAGAGTGCGCCTGTGATTTCGTTGCCCGCAAATGCCATCGCATCGAGCGCGGAGGGGCCAGCCGTCTGGGTCTTGGACCCGCAAACATCGCGGGTGCATATGGTGCCCGTCGTTTTAGCGCGCCACGAGGCGGACACGATCGCAATCGCGTCCGGGGTTGAGATAGGCGAACTCATCGTGACGAACGGATCGCAATTGCTCTATCCCGATCGGCTGGTACGAATTTTGGAGGCCGAGGAATGACATATCCTTCCCAGTTCGGAGCGCGTGATCTTGCCCCTCAAAGGGCAGATGCCGGCGCGCACCCGTTTTTGGCTCTGGCGGGGGGGCTGTTGATGGCCCTGTTCGCGGGGGCCGGCGGCGCAGTCGCGGCGGGCGATGCGGGGGAGGCCCCGCAGATCGCGAGCGAAGGCACAGAGGCGCCGCGTCCGGTGGTGACCGAATTCGTGCGGGAAGCGACGCGTGATATCCGCGCTTTCCCGGGCTTGATCGCTGCGCAGACCGAGACATCCTTGGCGTTTCAAACGGCGGGACGGCTTGCGTCGCGCCCTGTGTCCGTGGGCGACCGCGTGTCGCGCGGGGCGACACTGGCCACGCTTGATCAAGTCACCTTAACGCAAGATGTTGCCGCTGCCGAGGCGGCTGTGCGCGCCGCGCAAGCGACGGCGGAGCTCGCAGAGCAAAGTCTGGCGCGTGTGCAGGCCTTGTCAGAGCGCGGGGTTGCGGCCGCCAACCAGCTCGAGGCCGCGCAGGCGCAAAACGAGTCCAGCGCCGCACAAGTTCTCGCGGCGCAGGCGGACCTTGTTAAGGCACGTGATGCCGCCAAATTCGCCGTATTGCGCGCGCCCATCGCGGGCATCGTTACCGCGACGCCGGTTGAGCCGGGGGTGATGATCTCTGCGGGCAGCACCGTGATGACGCTCGCCGCGGAAGCAGGCCGCGAAGCGGTCATCGATCTGCCGAGCGAAATGCTGCCGCTCTTGTCAGCGGGCACCGAATTTACCCTGCAACGCCGCGCGGAGACGCATAATCCGTCCCCCGAGGCGGTCTCTGGCCATCTGCGGCTGATTGAGCCTCTTGCCGACGCGGGAACGCGGACGCGCAGAATTCGTGTGTCGCTCGATGAGGTTGCGGATGGGATGAGGCTGGGCAGCCTTGTTATGGCGCAGGTCGATAGCGCGGCGTTTGCGGGCCTCACCGTTCCGCGCAGCGCGATCTTGGAGGGGCGCGTCGAGGTCGAGGGCGTTGCGGGGCCGATGGTTTGGCGTGTGCGCAAGGACAAACGCGAGGCGGAAGCGGTCGCGGTGGATCTTGGCGATACGTTTGATATGCCGTTGACGGTGCTTGATCCTGCGGCTGTGACCGGCGCGCAAGGGGCATCGCGGCAAAACGGGATGGACGACCGCGTGATCGTGTATGACGGTTTGATGGAAGGCGATGAAATTCTAACGCGCGGGGTTCATTCCGTGCGGGCGGGCATGGCATTGGGCGCGAGGGTAGAATGATGCGTGGGTTCAATCTTTCGGACTGGGCGCTCAAGCATCGCTCGCTGGTTTGGTATATGATTCTCGTGTCCCTGGTGGCAGGGGCGTTCAGCTATACATCGATGGGGCGCGAGGAAGACCCTTCCTTCACCATCAAGGTTATGGTGATTAGCGCGGCTCTGCCCGGAGCCACGGCGGAGCAAACTGTTACGCAAGTCACTGACCGCATTGAGAAAAAGCTACAAGAGCTACCAAATCTCAAGATGACCCGCTCTGAAAGCTATCCAGGCAGCGCGGTCGTTTATGTCGAGTTGACGGACCAGACACGGGCGCGCGAGGTCACCGAGACGTGGCAAACCGTCCGCAATATGATGGCCGATATCACCCCCGATTTCCCCGATGAATTTGCCGGTTTCTCCTTCAATGACAACTTCGGGGATGTTTACGGCAATATCTACGCCTTCACGGGGGATGGTTTCAGCCCGCGCGAGATGAAAGATCATGTTGAGCAGGTACGCTCCAAGATCCTTGCGCTGCCTGATATTGGCAAGGTCGAACTCATCGGTACGCAAGATCCCGTCGTGCATCTGGAATTTTCCGCGCGCAGGCTTGCAAGCCTTGGGTTGAGCCAATCGGTCGTGATGCAGACGCTGGCCGCACAAAACGCCATCGTGCCGTCTGGTATTGTGCGCCCCGGCAATGAACAAATCGCGGTGCGGATGACGGGGCAATTCGGCTCCGCCGCCGACCTTGCTGCGGCGCCGCTGCGTGTGGGCGAGACCTTTTTTACCCTAGCGGATGTTGCATCGGTGACGGATGGCTATGCCGACCCGCCCTCTGCGTTGATGCGCTACCGCGGGGAGCCGGCCATCGGGCTGGCGGTCGGGATGAAGGCGGGCGGCAATATCCTCGAGTTCGGCGAGGGTCTGACGGAGGTCATGGCGCAGGTTCAAGGCGAATTGCCGCTGGGCGTGACGGTGCATCTCGTGTCGGATCAACCGCATGTTGTCGAGGACTCTGTCGGGCATTTCTTGAAAGCGTTGGTTGAGGCGGTGTTGATCGTGTTGGCGGTCAGCTTTATCTCGCTGGGCTTGCGGGCAGGACTTGTCGTGACGATGACGATTCCGTTGGTTCTGGCGATGACATTCGTCATCCTCGAACTGATCGGTGTGACGCTGCAGCGAATTTCGCTTGGGGCGTTGATCATCGCTTTGGGACTTTTGGTGGATGACGCGATGATCGCGATCGAAACCATGATTTCACGCATGGAGCTTGGCGAGAGCCGGACCAAAGCGGCCTCTTATGCGTGGACGTCGATTGCATTCCCGATGCTGACGGGGACGCTCGTGACGGTTGCGGGGTTTATTCCCATCGGATTGAACAGCTCGCAAGCGGGTGAATATACAATCTCGCTCTTTTACGTCATCGCGATTTCGCTGCTGTTGTCTTGGGTTGTGGCGGTGTTGTTCGCGCCGTTATTGGGGGCCACGTTCCTACCAGCAAAAATGGCGCACCATACGCAGAAAATCGGCCGTTTACGGCGCGGTTTTCACGCTATCTTGCGCCGTTCGATGCGGTTCAAATGGTTGACGATTGCGGTGACGCTGATCGTCTTCGGGGTCTCTTTGTTCGGGATGCGTTTTGTCGAACAACAGTTCTTCCCGACGTCGGACCGTCCCGAAATCCTGATCGATATCACGACGCGCCAGACGTCCAGCTTCGGCGCGACAGATCTTGCGCTGGCGGAAATGGATAGCTGGCTCGCCACGCGGGATGAGGCGCTCTATTGGACAACTTACGTGGGCCGGACTGCGCCGCGCTTTGTCCTGACACTCGATATGCTGACGCCTGCATCCTACATCGGGCAGATCGTGGTTATGACGAAGGATCTCGAGGCGCGCGATGCGTTGCGGGCGGCGATTGACGCCCATGCCAATGAAGTTTCGGGCCATGAGATCTACGCGAAATATCTGGAACTCGGGCCGCCGGTGGGCAAGCCGGTGCAATACCGGATCTCCGGCCCCGATCAAGCTGTGTTGCGGGATGTGTCGCGCGATCTTGCGGCGCGTTTGTCGGAAGATACACGTCTTGCCTCGATCACGGTCGACAGTGCCGAGCCTGCGCGCGTGGTGCGGGTCGTTCTGGATCAGGAGCGTCTGCGCCAAATGGGGTTGACGCAGACGGATGTCTCACAGGCGCTCTACTCGCTCTATGATGGTTCGACCGTGACGCAGATGCGCGACGGCGACACGCTGGTGAATGTGATCGCGCGCGGCGATGAGCAGGACCGGGCCTCCGTCACTGCCCTTGAAACGTTGCAGCTGACGAATGTCGCCAATATCCCGATCCCGCTAAGCTCCTTCGCGCGTCTGGAATGGGATTTGGAAGCGCCCGTCATCCGTCAGCGCAACCGTGTGCCGACCATCACATTGAAGGCGGCAGTCATCAGCGATGACCAGCCTGCGACCATCGTGGCCGATCTTGCGAGCGTGATTGACGCGGCGCGGGCCGATCTTCCGGCAGGCTACCGGATCGAGGTCGGTGGCGTTGCGGAGTCGAGCGGTGAAAGCCAAGCGCCGATCCTTGCGGTTGTGCCTGTTATGCTACTGATTTTGCTGACAATCGTTATGGTGCAGATGCAGAGCTTCCGGTTGATGTTTATCGTGCTTGCCGTGGCGCCTCTCGGGTTGATCGGGGTTGTCGCGGCGCTCTTGCCGGCAGGTGCGCCATTGGGGTTTGTCGCAATTCTGGGCGTCTTGGCGTTGTTGGGGATCTTGATCCGCAACGCGATCATTCTGGTTGCTGAGATTGAGGCGCTGGTGGCACGCGGCGCAACGCGCTGGGCGGCAGTTTTCGAGGCCTCTGACAGTCGCGCCCGCCCGATCTTGCTCACGGCGGCGGCGGCGAGCCTCGCCCTGATCCCGATCGCGCGGCAGGTGTTTTGGGGCCCAATGGCCTATGCGATGATGGGGGGCATTATCGCGGGCACTTTGATCACACTGCTGTTCGCGCCGGCGCTTTACTGCGCCGTGTTCCGCCTCAGCCCGTCTGACGAGACAAAAGCGCCAAACGCCTAATCAGCGCGTCGCTTGCCGTCTCCGCGACCTTAAACCGGCCCTGCAGCGTCATGCGGGGCCGGTTTTTCTTCCTGAAAGGGGGCGCCAATCGCGGTTTCAGATCGTAGAACCCGTCTGATCGGGCGGGATTATCATCGCTGCGGCATGTTTTTGCGTCCTTATGGCAACGGATTTTGCAAAATACATTTTGAAAATCTATTTTTGGCCGGATCGTCCCTTTTTCGTGTCGAGGTTGTATGCGAAATATTGCATCTGAAGGCCTTCGTAACACATGGGGCGACTCTTGCATCCGCACTGATCGTCCCGCATCGCTATCGCTGAGAGGAGATCATCTATGAGCGTCGATCATCGACCCGCTGTCGCCGTGAAGCGCCGCGAGAAGATGCGCTCTCGATTGATCGAATCTGCGGTTCTGGTTGTTGCGTCGAAGGGGATGCCGAATACGGTCATCGACGACATCGTCGCGCAGGCGGGGGTTTCGCGCGGAACATTCTACAATCATTTCTCCGCCGTGCCTGATCTCATGCTCGCCGCACAAGACGAATTGAGCAATGAAATCCTCTATGCGGTCGAGGGGCATGTGCGGCAATATCCGCGCCCGGATATGCGGTTGGCGCTCGGGATTTTTTGCTACATCCAGACAGCGACGGCCTATCCGCTGGTCGGGCATTTCGTCTATTCTCTCGGGGGCATTGGTTTGGCGCGGGGCAATGCAATTTATCAGTTGCTACCCGAGCATCTGAACGCGGGCATTGAGACGGGCGATTTTTGTGATGTGTCGATGCCGATTGCATTTGATCTCTTGGCGTCAACGGTAAGTTCGAGCCTGCTGCGGAGCCTGAGCGGGGAGAAACCCGATTATCGCGGCACCGTTGCGGCGTTGTTGCGCGGGTTCGGCGTAGACCGCGTGCGCGCGCATGAACTTTCGCAGCTTCAAGCGACAAATGTTGTTTTGTGCGAGAACGGGCTTGTCGCGCGCAGCAACGCGATTTGGCAACTGACGCATAAAGCCAAGGCATAACGCGCCCACGGGTTTGCTAAGAGCGGTTGCGTCCGCGCAAGTGTTTGGCCTAGTCTGCGCGCTATTTCTTGCGCAGGTGATCTATGTTTCCCTATCTCTTTTATAATCCTGAAGTTTTTTTGCTTTGTGGGCTCATCGGCGCCTTCTTCATCTCGCGTAAATTCCGACGCTTGAGCGCCCGCGTAGACGCGCTTGAGGCGCAGCTCAAATTGGCACTTATTCAGACGGAAGTCGCCGCCCGCGCGACAGGGCCGGATCAGCCTCCCGAGGCGGCTGTCCTTCCCGCGATGCCTGCGGATGCCCCGTCGACACGCGAGCGGTCTGCGGAAGATCTCTCTTCAGTTGCGCCGCCGTTGGGCGAGCCGCCCAGCGTTGAGACGCCCGCTACTGAGGCGGCGAGTGTTGAGCCACTCGCGCCGCCGGTTCACGCCGCGCCGGAATCGCCGCGCGCGGGTGTGGCCTTTGTGTTTAACCCTGCGATGCTGCGCTCGCTCACCGCTTGGTTGGCGCAAAATTGAACGCTTGCGATTGCGGCAGTGTCTTTGATGCTCGGCGGCCTGTTTATGGTGCAATACGGCATCGAGAACGGGCTTTTGTCTCCGAAGTTACGCGTCTTGGCGACTTTGGCACTGGGGGCGGCCTTGGTTGCGGGGGGCGAGGCGCTACGGCGGCGTCACGGTGACGAAGGGGGCGACGACGCGCGCGACGAGGGGGCAAGCGAGGGTCGCGATGCGCGGGATACAAAACGTGTCCCGCAAGCAACGACGGCGGGCCTGCCTTCAACGCTTTCGGGGGCGGGGCTGGTCATCGCCTTCATCGGCATTTTGTCGGCGCACGCCCTATACGGGTTGATTGGCCCGATGACGGCCTTGGCGGGTTTGGCACTTATTTCCTGCGCGGGATTGGTGATGGGGCTCCTATACGGCGCGGCTCTCTCGGGGATCGGGATCATTGGCGCCTCCATTGCGCCATTCCTCCTCGGTGGCGATAGCACGCGCGTGGGCCCGCTTTACCCCTATTTTGCACTCATCGCGCTCTCGGCGTTGAGCGTGGATAGTTTCAAGCGGCGGGCTTGGATCTCGGCCCTCGGGATCGGCGCGCCGAGCCTTGCAATCGCGATAATCTGGTACGCAGCGCCCCATCCGCAGGGTCTGGCCTTTGCCGCGCTGGCGGTTGCGATTGGGGCGGCGACGATCCCGATGCGCAGTTTGCGACCGGCACCGCATGGGGTCAGCCTGTGCGAACAAGCCTTGCGGCATGGCACTGCCTATTTCCCGACCCGCATTGCAGGGGCAGGCATGGCGCTTGCGAGCCTTGCGGGGGCGGTCTTGGCCGTGCAGGCCCCGACAACCGCGCAGATGTGGCTCGGTCTTGGGATGCTTGTCGTGCTGGCCGCGTTCGCGGGGCTTTGGCTCGCGACAGCGCGGGCCCTGATGGATCTCGCGGTTCCGCCAGTGGTCGGCTTTTTATCCGCGCTGGCGCTGATCCCGTTGCAGGGTCATCTGGATTTGGGCGCCGCGACGGGTGTGGCGATAGGCGAGATGGTCGTCGCGCTATCGGTGCTGGGGGCGCTGTTGTCAGCGATCGCGTTTTGGCGGATGCGGCGCGCGGAGGGGCGCGTTGCGAGCCACGTCGCTAACCACGTCGAGAGCCAAGTTGGGGCGGAGGCGCGCAGCGGCGGCGTGATGCACGTTCGCTTGTTCGCCTTTGAGGCCGCGCTGGTTTTGCCCGCCGCGTTGCTCGTGCTTGCTTTTCTGTGGTCGGATCGCTTCATCCCGATCTATGCAGGTGCCGAGACGCCGCCGCCGACCGCGTTTTGGGGCTTCCCTTGGGCGGTCATTGTTCTTTTGGGCGCCGGTATGATGGTCGCGATGTGCGAGCGTAGCTTGCGGGCGCATCCGCGCGATGCGGGGGCTCTGGCCGCGCGACCCGATGCGATGGGGGCGGGGTATTTTGCGGCGTCGGCGGCGACGCTGATAACGCTCGCGCTCTTCACCCTTCTCACGCAGGCGGCTTTGACGCTGGCGATTTGTGTGTTGGTCGTTGCGGCGGTGGTGCTTTATGCGCGGCTGCCGATGGCGCCAGTGGCATGGGTGTTCCAGCTTGGGGCCGCGTTGATCGGGTACCGGTTGTTGATTGACCCGGGCGTGATTTGGGCGATTGCAGAGGCCAGCGCATTGGACGCTGCGCTCACATATATCGCGCCGGTTTTGGCGTTTGGCGCGATCGTTGTCATGGTGCAAAGCCCAGATCGGCAGGGGCGGGATCGGCAGGGGCGGGATACGCTCGGAGCCAAGTGGCCCTTGATGCGCGCGACTGCGGAATCAGCGCTGATCACGACGGCGGCTGTCGGGGTGATGATTGGTCTTGCGCGGCTGCTGTCTGACGAGCTTGCGAGCCATTGGGGCTTTGGGCTGATCGCGGCGATCTGGGCCCTTTCAACCGCATCACATCTGTATCGCGCGCGGCAGACCACGGGGAAAACACGGGTTTTGCGGTTGATTTTCGCAGGGGTCTCGGGCCTGACCGCGGCGGTTTCGGCGCTCTTCATGGTGGCGATGGTGGTGTTCTTGCTGGAGCCGTCAGGCTTTTTCGGCGGCGATTGGGTGTTGGGGCCGCCGCTGTTTGATAGTCTCGCGCTTGCGCTTCTTCCGCTTGCGTTGGTTCTGGGGGCAACGTCGAGGGTGCTTTATGCGGGGCGCGATGGCCGATTGGCACGCGGGATTGAGCGCGGGTTGATGGGCGCTTGCGTGGCACTTGTTATGCTCTGGGGGTGGTTGGAGATCCGCCGATTGTGGCGCGGCCCTGCGTTGCATGTTGCGCCGGTCGGCGATGGTGAACTCTACACTTACACGGTTGCGCTCTTTGCCGCATCGCTTGGTGTTTTGGGCGTCGCGGTTTGGCGGCGCTCGATCTTGCTGCGCAAGCTTGCAATGCTGGGGGTCGCTTTGACGATTGCGAAGGTGTTCTTGCTGGATATGTCGGGGCTCTCGGGCCTGACGCGGGTCGTTTCGTTCGTCGGGCTTGGTCTCGCGTTGACGGCGCTGGCGTGGGGTAATCGCAAGATCACGGCGATTTGGGACCGCGAGGCACCGTCCTCTTAAAAAACAAAGCGGCTCGCACCTGCGAGCCGCTTTACATCTGTTCGAGAAAGGTGAGCGCCGAGGCGACCGGTGTGAGGCCTGATCTTATTCGATCTGGTTCGAGATACCGATCGACAATCCCAAGAGAGACAGGATCGAACGCGCATCGTTGACAGGGCTTTCGGTTGCCAGAACAACGTCTTGTGGGTTGATCGCGAATTTGCCCGCTGAAAACAGCCCGTCCGCCGTTGTCAGATCGATTGTAAAGACGACGCGTTGATGGCCAGGCCCGATATTGCCCGCGCCGTCGCCCGTGACAACCTGATTGGCCGCGTATTCACGCAAGACAAGTACACCGCCCGGATCGGCGCGCGAGGACGTCAGCCCCCCCGCAAGCGAGACAGCCTCAAGCGCGGAGACACTCTCTTTGGGGAACGGTATGAGGGTCTGTGTGCCGGTCGCGCCCAACGCGATGAATTGACGGGCATCCTTTTCCACGATCAGCTTGTCGCCCGGGCGCAGCGTCGTATCCAAGGAGGGGTTATCGATGAGCCGTTGCATCGATGTGCGATACACCGAACCGCCACGATGCAGGCGCAGTTGCGGGTTCGTTACGCTGCCTTGCACACCACCCGCCATGGAGATCAATCCCAGCACGGTGAGAGACCTGTCTTCCATCGGGAAATTCCCGGGCGCCGAGACGCCGCCGACAAGATCGACCGAATTCTGGCGACCGGGCGAGACGTTCACCTGAACCTGCGGCGAGGAGATCAATGGCTCCAGCTTGGATTGGATCGCTTCCCGCGCGGCCTCGGGCGAGAGGCCTGAGACCTTGATCGCGCCGAGATAGGGGACGAACAACGTGCCTTTTGGCGAAACAACCGAGTTCGCAAGCGGCGTCACCCGTTGACCAGGCCCCGCAAGAAGGCCGTTATCGCTGCTTTCCCAGATCACGAGATCAACCTTATCGCCGGGGGCGATAATCTGGCCGGAGGCCCCGCCCGAGGCTTTAAGCCAATGATCTTCCAGCGTTCCACCCGTCATGGGCCAGTTCGCGATCCTCGGAAGGAAGTCACGCGAGACAGGGTAGGTTGCGAGTTCCGGCGATGTCACTGAAGATTTTGCAAGGACTTCCGATTGCAGCGCAGCGCCGCGCGGCAAGGCGCAAGCGGCAAGCGATAGGCTCATGGCTACAGATGTGGCCAGACGCAAAACAACGCGCGTCATTCAATATCCCCCGTTTCGTCTTCCCGTCGGTTTTGTTAGGGCTCTGGCAGGAGCCGTGCGGTTAGGAACCGCGAGTCACCAACGGGTTATGACTACGGGTATGCTGAGAAACGACTTGGGGCACAAGACACAGTTTGGCGTTGACGCCCAATCGGCGGCGGATCTTTGCCTCGTTTTAGGGGGGTCATCGCGGCTGGCGGGGATGGTGTATCGCGGGGTGCGCGCAGATGATCGCACGCCGTCACCGATGGCCGAAAACTTCATCTGGCAACGGCGCGCGCCAGATGCCGCCATGCCGGAGGCGGTCCTCTTTGACCCGCTCGCGGTTGCAGATGATCCGCAGGCCACGGCGGGCGTGCTTCGTGTTGCGGTCGAGGATGGGGCCCGCAAGATTGGCACGGTCATATGCTTTGCGGGGGTGATTGGCGCGGATGCGGCGGCGTTGGCCGTGAATACCGATCTGGCGATCGCCACTTTAAAAATCGCCCGCACATTGGGCGCGCGGCGTGTCGTCTTGTGCTCCTCGGCGGCGGTTTACGGCGCGCAATCGGGGCCGATGGCAGAGAGCGCGCCACTTGCGCCGATGGCTCCCTACGGTCATGCGAAAGCGCGGATGGAGTATGAGGCGCAGGCATGGCGGGACGCGCATGCGCCGCAGGTCGAGCTTTGTATTCTGAGGATCGGCAATGTCGCGGGGGCGGATGCGCTTTTGGGCGGCGCGGCATCGGGGGGGCCTGTCACGCTGGATGTCTTTGCGGATGGTCACGGCCCCCGACGCAGTTATATCGGGCCGAAGTGCTTTGCGGGCGCGATTGCGCGGCTGGTGCAACTCGCGTCTGTGCCGCCTGTGCTCAACCTGTGCCGACAAGGCCCGGTGGCGATGGATGATTTGCTCGACGCCGCAGGGATTGGCTTTGCGCGGCGCGCGGCGGGCAGCAATGCGATTGCCTGCGTCGAGTTGGACTGTACGCTTTGCGTTGCTTTGGGGCTTGTGCCTGCGCAACCGGCATGTGCACACGATCTGGTGGCGCAGATGCGCGCAGATGGTCGCGCGCAAGAGGAGATCTGATATGCGGTGGCAAAAGCGGGTGTTCGACCTCGTATTAATCGCGATTTTTGGCCTGCCTTTGGTCTTGGTTATGATCCTTGTGATCGGGGTCTTGCTGGTCACGCAGGGACGGCCCTTGTTCTATCCGGCGGAGCGGATGCGCGGTATCGACGAGCCTTTCACGCTTTGGAAATTCCGCACGATGCAGGTCGTGGCGGGGGATAGCGGCGTGTCTGGGGGCGATAAGGCCGCGCGGATCACGCCTGCGGGGCGGATCATGCGGAGGATGCGGTTTGATGAGCTGCCGCAGCTTTGGAATATCTTACGAGGCGATATGAGCTTTGTGGGTCCGCGCCCGCCGTTGCGGGAATATGTTGAGCGGTTCCCCGATCTCTACGCAAAGGTCCTGCGCTCGCCGCCGGGTGTGACGGGGTTGGCGTCTTTGCTCTACCATCGCCATGAGGAGCGGATCTTGAGCGCCTGCGAGACCGCAGAGCAAACCGATGATGCTTATTGCAACCGATGTATCCCGATGAAAGCGAAGCTCGATTTGATCTATCAATCGCGCGCGTCGGTTTGTTGGGATGGCGCAATCGTCTATACCACACTCGCGCGCGTTCTGGGCCGTTAGGCCGCCCGATGATGCGCAGCAGTCCGCCGTAGACCACGGGCGCGCTCTGGCGCGTGGCTGGACAAAATATGGCGGGCTGGTTAAGCAGGCAGGGAAACAAAATAGGCCTGAAGCCATGGAAATTGAAAAAACACCGCTCCAAGATGTGTTGCTGATCACGCCGCGTCGGTTAGGCGATGATCGCGGGTTTTTCTCCGAAAGCTGGAATAAACGCGCGCTGGCGGAAGCAGGCGTGACCTTGCCAGAGTTCGTGCAAGACAACCATTCGATGTCGCGCGAGGTTGGGACCATTCGCGGGCTTCACTTCCAATCGCCTCCGCATGCCCAAGGCAAGCTGGTGCGCTGCGGGCGCGGGGCGTTGTTTGATGTCGCGGTGGATGCGCGGGTGGGGTCGCCCACCTATGGTCAGTGGTTTGGCGCAGAATTGACCTTCGAGAACGCCAAGCAGCTCTGGATTCCGGCAGGGTTCTTGCACGGGTTCGTCACGCGCGAACCTGATACGGAAATCATCTACAAATGCACCGATCATTACGCGCCCGAATGCGATGGCGCGGTGCGGTGGGATAGCTGCGGGATTGAGTGGGGCTATCCGGGTGAACCGGCGCTCTCCAACAAGGATGCGATCGCGCAACCATTTAGCGATTTCAAGTCGCCGTTTACTTTCAAGGGCTAAGGTATGAAACTTCTGATTACTGGCGGGGCGGGTTTCATCGGCTCCGCGGTGGTGCGTCAAGCAATCCGCGACGGCCATGCAGTGGTGAACCTTGATGCGTTGACCTACGCTGCCTGCCTCGAAAACGTGGCTGAGGCGGCGCAGTCGCCTGATTATGCGTTCGAACATGCCGATATTCGCGATCGCGCCGCGTTGGATCGTATCTTCGCGCAGCACAAGCCCGATGCGGTGATGCATCTGGCGGCGGAAAGCCACGTCGACCGCTCGATCGACGGGCCTGCGGATTTTATCGAGACGAATATCAACGGCACGTTCAACATGTTGGAGGCCGCGCGCGCCTATTGGGTCGCGCAAGGCAAGCCCGAGGGCTTCCGCTTCCATCACATCTCGACGGACGAGGTGTTTGGCTCGTTGCCCAATGATCCTGCTGTGATGTTCACAGAGGACACGCCCTATGATCCGCGTTCGCCCTATTCGTCGTCGAAAGCGGCATCGGATCATCTGGTGCGCGCGTGGCATGAAACCTACGGCCTGCCGGTTGTGTTGACCAATTGCTCGAACAACTACGGCCCCTATCATTTCCCCGAAAAGCTTATTCCGGTTGTGATCCTGAACGCATTGGCGGGCAAGCCGTTGCCGATTTATGGCAAGGGCGACAATATCCGCGACTGGCTTTATGTTGAAGATCACGCCGACGCGTTGTTGACGGTTGTTCTCAAAGGGGAGATCGGGCGCAGCTACAATATTGGTGGCGAGAACGAGCGCACCAATCTAGAGCTCGTTCAGACGCTTTGTGCGATTTTGGATGAGAAACGCCCCGCCGCAAAGCCATATGCCGAGCAAATCACATTTGTCACAGACCGTCCGGGCCATGATGCGCGCTACGCGATTGATCCGACACGCATCCGCACAGAGCTCGGCTGGCGTCCCTCGGTGACGGTCGAGGAGGGGCTTGCCAAAACGGTGCAATGGTATCTCGATAACGAAACATGGTGGAAGCCTTTGCTGGAGCGCGCGGGCGTTGGCACGCGACTTGGCACGAAGGGATAAGCAATGATCCTGATTTTCGGGAAAACGGGGCAAGTTGCGCAAGAGCTCGCGCGGGCCTGCGCGGGCATGGAGGCGCAGTTCTTGGGGCGTGATTTGGCGGATCTAACCGATCCTGCCGCTTGTGCCGCGCAGATCACGGCGCGAAAGCCCGCAATGGTCATTAACGCCGCCGCCTACACAGCCGTCGATAAGGCCGAGACCGATGCGCACACAGCGCAAGTCGTCAACGGTGATGCGCCGGCGGCGATGGCGAAGGCGTGTGCCGCGCTTGGCATTCCTTTCGTTCATATCTCGACCGATTACGTCTTTGACGGGTCCGGCACCGCGCCGTTCAAGCCCGACGATGCGACCGGCCCGCTTGGCGTTTACGGCGCGACGAAACGGGCGGGCGAGGAGGCGATCCTCGCATCCGGAGCGCATGCGGCGATCTTGCGCACGTCTTGGGTGTTCTCCGCGCATGGCGGAAATTTCGTGAAAACCATGCTGCGCCTGTCGGAGACGCGCGACACCTTGACCGTCGTGGGCGATCAGATCGGCGGGCCGACATCGGCGGCGTCCATCGCGGCGGCCTGCTTGAAAATCGCGCAAGACCTGCAAGCGGGAGGCAGCACCCGTGGCGTGTATCATTTCTCTGGCGCGCCGGATGTGTCATGGGCCGAATTCGCGCGCGAGATTTTCGCGCAGACAAATCGCACGGTCGCGGTAACGGATATTCCGACATCGGCCTATCCGACGCCTGCAAAACGCCCCGCGAATTCGCGGATGGACTGCGACGATCTGGCCGCTGACTTCGGCGTTCAGCGCCCTGATTGGCGCGCGGATCTTGCAAATGTATTGATCGAATTGGGAGTGAAGTGATGCAGCGCAAAGGAATTATTCTGGCAGGCGGCTCGGGCACGCGTCTCTATCCGATCACGATGGGCATCTCGAAACAGCTCTTGCCGATCTATGACAAGCCCATGATCTACTATCCGATTTCGGTGCTGATGCTCTCGGGGATCCGCGAGATCGCGATCATCACCACGCCCGAAGATCAGAGCCAGTTCCAACGCTTGTTGGGCGATGGCTCGCAATGGGGGGTGAGCTTTACATGGATCATCCAAGAAAGCCCTGACGGGTTGGCGCAGGCCTATCTTCTGGCCAAGGATTTCCTTGCGGGCGCGCCCTCTGCGATGGTGTTGGGCGATAACATTTTCTTCGGGCACCGCCTGACGGATTTGCTGGCGAATGCCGATGCCAAGCCGGAAGGCGGGACGGTCTTTGGCTATCGTGTTGCCGACCCTGAACGCTACGGCGTGGTTGATTTCGATAGCGAAGGGCGCGCGCGCTCGATCATCGAAAAGCCGGAAGTGCCGCCGTCGAATTACGCGGTCACCGGCCTTTACTTCCTCGACGGATCGGCCCCCGAGCGCGCTGCACGTGTCGCGCCGTCGCCGCGTGGCGAGTTGGAGATCACCTCGCTTTTGGAGATGTATCTCAACGACGGGCTTTTGTCGGTCGAGCGGATGGGGCGCGGATATGCGTGGCTTGATACCGGTACGCACGGATCGTTGCTGGATGCCGGTAACTTCGTCCGCACGATGGAAAAGCGCCAAGGCCTTCAAACGGGCTGTCCCGAGGAAATCGCCTTCGAGCAAGGTTGGATTACCCGCGACGAGGTGCAAGAGCTTGCGAAGCGCTACAAGAAAAACGATTACGGCGCGTATCTGGCGCGCCTGTAAAACGTGGCAAACTTTATGGCGGGCGGTTTTATAACTGGCCGCGCCACGCCCCCCAATACAGGGCAAGGCTTTGCACCGCGCTTTGACGGTGCAGCTTGAGTGATCGCAGGGCGCGTACGGCCGCGACGCCTTTCAATCCACGTAGTGATTTAAACTGCTCGATTACCGCGACGGCCTCTTGTGTGAGAGCGGGCCGTGCGGCGTCCAATGCGATCATGTTTTCATCTATCCAGCGCGTAATATCGCGCGAGCCCAGCCAGCGCAGGCGCCTGAGTTTGGCGCGCAGGTCGTGGTTGGTGCCCAGAACATTCGCCCCGTGCTGGCGGTAATCGAGGCGCGGTGTCGGATCGAGGTAGATCTCCGCGCCCGCTGCCGTGAACAGCAAATAGAGCCACCAGTCATGATACGCGGCAAAGGGGGGCGTCGTGTTGGCGCGCAGCAATGCTGCGCCTTGCGCGTTCATCACCGCACCGTGCCCGCCGATGATATTTTGCACCAATGCGTTTTGGAGGCTCGCCCCGCGCGGGCGTGTCGGCCCTTCGCGCAGAAATGTGCCGTCCTGCGCGATGATGTTGACGCGGCACCCATAGAGGGCGGGCCTGCCCGCAGGCGCTGCGGCCAAATAGGTGATGGCGGCGGCGAGTTTTTCGGGGTGCCAGATATCGTCTTGATCGCAAAATGCCAGCATATCGCCCTGCGTCAGGGTCGTGATTTCAGGGTCGGTGACCAGCGTGAGGAAATTTGCGACTGCGCCGCGCTGTGGCCCCGCGCGCCGCAGGACCTGCCCCGCACGATAGCGCGCCGCGAAGGCATCAATCAGGGCGAGGGTGCTGTCGGTTGATCCATCATCAGAGACGATCAATCGCCAGTCGTCATGCGTTTGCGCGGCGATTGAGGCGAGTTGCGCGGGCAGATGCGCCGCGCCGTTGAAGCTCGCCATCAAGATTGTGATCCGCGGCATGACGCCCCCGTTGGCTCTGATGTGGGAGGTCTGATTGTCCTCACGGCACGGTGTGCCGCGTTTGGGGGGAGGCGTCAATCAGGAGCAGGCGGCAAGCGCTTTGTTGATCGGCGCTTAAAACCCCGTTATCACTCATCAAATAGAGTGTTGGATATGCGTTTGGGGTATGGAATGCGGAAACCGGATATTTTGTGCATCGGCGCACAAAAAGCAGGAACGACTTGGTTTCATTCGGTTTTTGGCGCGCGTCCCGATGTATGGGTCCCGCCCTTCAAGGAAATGCACTTCTTCGATCATATTTACGGCGAGGATAGTCACCGCTGGTCGCGCGGGCATATCATGCGGTCAATCAAATCGGCCGTTCGGTATCACGTCGAGAACGAATCCAATCTTTCGATGGATTATCTCGATTATCTCTGCTCGCTCACGCGGGACGATATGTTCACACGGCGCTGGTATGGCCGCATCTGGGAGCGCGCGGGCGAGGATAAGCTCGCGTTGGATGTGACACCGGAATACTCGTGCATTTCGCCCGAGGGGGTTGAGCATTTCAAGCGGATGCTGGGCAAGGCCAAGATCATTTATATCTTGCGCGATCCCGTGAGCCGCGCGGTGTCGCAGATCCGCATGGGGGTCGGGCGGCGCAATACCGTGCCAAAGACGATCGACGACTGGATTGCCGAGATTGAGCGCCCCGAGATTGATAATCGCGGCGATTACAAAACCTACATCCCGCGCTGGCAGGGAGTTTATAAAGAAGACCAGCTCTTGTTCATGCCTTTCAAGCAAATCGCGACCGATCCTGACGGGTTCCTACGCAAGGTTGAAACCTTCCTTGGCCTGCCGCCCGCGATTTATCCGCGCGCGAGCGACCGTGTCCACGGCGGGCAAGGCTTGCCGGTGCCCGATGAGGTCAAGGCGATTTTGCAAAAGCGCTACGCCGCGCAATATGCCTATTTGCAAGACAGTTTCGCGCCGGAGTTCATTGCGCAGATGTAGCTCCGCGCAAAGACCCGTCCGATCACTGATCAGGGCGCGGCTTTAGGGCAGTGGCCTCACTTGGGGCAGTCGCGTCACGGCGCACGCACCATGAGCGGCGCGGGCAGGATGTATTCCTCCAGATTGGCGCCATCGCCGATACGGTCCACCACGGCGAACAGTCCAGTGCCCGACAGCGGCAGCAGCACCCCGTGCCACACGCCCCGCAAGTAGTTCACCCCCTGACCTGGCGCGGTGATGAAGGCGCGCGGATGCGCTGGTTTGCCGTGATCATCCTGCGCCACGATGACCGCGAAAGGGTCTTGTGACATCGGGATGAACGCCTGACTGCCCTCAGGGTGGCGTTCGAGTAAGGTCAAAGCATAGGGCAGGGCGCGGCATTGCGCCTCAAAGATCGAGATGCCCGCCGCGCCGTCGATAAATTCCACCCGCGCGCGGTTATGGAAGCGTGCGCAAAAACCGGCGTTGATGAGTTTGTCAGGCTCGCCGCTGGCGTCGAGCACATCGCCGTAAGGGGCGAAAGCGCTCGCCGTGAGGGGCTCAAGGATCAACTCGTCGGTCATGGGACACCTGTCATTCAAAGGGCGCGGGTGAGGGATGCCATTAGCGCAAGACGCCGCCGAGGTCCGCATGACGGTTGACGTCCTTATAGAGCAGATAGCGGAACGGTTGGGCCCCGCCCGCGTAACACGCCTGCGGGCAATAGGCTCGCAGCCACATGAAATCACCGGCCTCCACCTCGACCCAATCGCGGTTGAGGCGGTAGACGGCCTTCCCCTCCAAGACATAAAGCCCGTGTTCCATGACATGGGTTTCCTCGAACGGGATCAAACCGCCGGGCTGGAAGGTGACGATATTCACGTGCATGTCGTGGCGCATGTCTTGGGGGTCGACAAAGCGCGTCGTGGCCCAGCGGCCTTCGGTGTCGGGCATCGCGGTGGGCGCGATGTCCTGATCGGATGTCACGAAGGCCTCTGGCGTCGCAATGCCTTCGACTTTGACATACCGCTTGCGAATCCAGTGGAACCGCGCGGGCTCTGTGGCGGTTTGTGATGTCGCGACGGTCCAATCGGTTCCGGCGGGGATGTAGGCGTATCCCCCCGACACCAGATCATGGGGCTTGCCGTCAATCGTGAGGTGGAGCGCGCCTTGGGTCACGAAAAGAACGCTTTGCGCATGGGGGTCAAGGTCGGGGGTTTTCGAGCCGCCGCCCGCAGCGACCTCCATAACATATTGCGAAAAAGTCTCGGAAAAGCCGCTCATCGGGCGGGCGATGATCCATGCTTTCGTGGCGTGCCAATGCGGCAATAGCGAGGTCACGATATCGGAAAAGCACCCCTTCGGGATCAGCGCGTAGCTCTCGTTAAAGGTGGCGCGGCCCGTATGAAGCGCGGTTTGCGGGGGCAGGCCGCCTTGCGGGGCGAAATAACGATCGGTCATGGGAGAATGTCTTTCAGTCGCAAAAGGGCGATACGCTCCACCTGCCGGCAGGCTGCATCGAATTCGGCCTCTTTGGTGTTGTTGAGGCGGTGCTCAAACGCGCGCAAGATGCCTGCTTTGTCGTGGTCGCGCACGGCAATGATGAAGGGGTGCCCGAAACGTTTGGTATAGGCGGTGTTCAACGTGGTGAACCGCTCGCGCTCGGCATCCGTGAGCGCATCGAGCCCAGCGGAGGCTTGTTCGTGCGTGCTCTCTGCCGTCAGGCGTTTTGCGGCCGCAAGTTTTCCCGCGAGATCGGGATGCGCGGTGAGAACGCCGAGGCGCTCGGACGGGGAGGCGCTGCGGAACATACGCGCCAACGCGTTATGCAAGCCGATGGCGCTGTCATGCGCGGGGCCCAGTTCAAGATCATAGGCGCGTTCAGCAATCCAGGCGGAGTGTTCAAAGATCGCGCCGAAGCGTGCAACGAACGCGTCGCGGCTGAGGCGGCTCGGGCGTTCGAACCGTTTCGCAGGATGAGTTTTGGCCCAATGCGCGGCGATTTGCGAGCGCGTGGCGAACCAAACCCCCTCATGTTGGCGCGCGTAGGTCAGGAACCGCTTCAGGCCCGCGATTTTTCCTGCGCGCCCGATCAACCGGCAGTGCAGGCCGACGGAAAACATCTTCGGCGCGCCCTCAACGCCCTCGGCGTAAAGCGTGTCGAATGTGTCTTTGAGATAGGTGAAGAATTGCTCGCCCTCAATGTAGCCAGGCGCGGTCGCAAAGCGCATGTCATTGGCCTCTAGCGTGTAGGGGATGACCAGCTGATCGCGCTCCCCTGCCTCAATCCAGTAGGGAAGATCGTCATCGTAACTATCTGCTATCCAATCAAAACCGCCTTCTTCGGCGGTGAGGCGAACGGTATTTTCGGAGCAGCGACCCGTATACCAACCCGTCGGCCGCGTTCCCACGACCTCCGTGTGTAGGCGCACGGCCTCCGCAATTTGGGCGCGTTCCTCGGCCTCTGGCATGTCGCGATGCTCAACCCATTTGAGGCCATGTGAGGCGATTTCCCATCCCGCCTCTTTCATCGCGTGTACATGCTCGGGCGCGCGGGCGAGAGCGGTCGCGACACCGTAAATCGTGACCGGCAAATCAAGCCCGGTAAAGAGGCGGTGGAGACGCCAAAAGCCCGCGCGGGCGCCGTAATCGTAGATCGATTCCATGTTCCAATGACGTTTGCCCTGCCAGGGGGCGGCGCCCGCGATATCGGACAAGAAGGCTTCGGAGGCCGCGTCGCCGTGCAAGATGCAATTCTCGCCGCCCTCCTCGAAATTCAACACCAGCGAAATCGCGACGCGCGCGCCGTTGGGCCATTGCGGATCGGGCGGGGTTGCGCCGTATCCGCGCAAATCGCGGGGGTAACGTGACATGGGAACCTTCCTTTTTTGGGTGATGTGATCGTGAATGCGGCGCGGACGCAAGGGGGTGTTGCGGGCAAACGCGCAGCGGGGAGCCGCGCAAACGCAAGGGAATTTATGGGCGCCCTCGCCAAGCGGCTTTAACGGCGCCCGCGTGGGAATGGCAAACGCGCGCCGTCGCATGGGCGATCTGAGGCGGGGGCGGGGTGGTTGGCGCGTCAGGCAAAATATGCTCGTGCGGCGGGGGAGGGAACGGCTGCGGGCACAATGCCTGCTTTTTAGGCAATGCGGAGTCGGTAGTTGATTCGCGCGCAGTCAGGCAAAGGGGGGCGACTGCACCGTGATTGCGGCGGGGCGAATGCCGTCCTTGCCCGACGCCCCGCGCCAACACCTTGAGAGATCGTGACCGCGAATTAATTGCGCTCAAATAAATTCCGGTTACGTTCTTCTCTTGGGTGCCCTTGCAGTAGGGGGGGCGCGATAATAAAACTCGGGTAAGACTCCGAGGCTAAGAGTGGCAAGACCAAGAGAGGGCAGTGCCGATGAAAGATCCGTTTGAGACATATATGAACACGCTCGTGCCGATGGTCGTCGAACAGACGAGCCGTGGCGAACGTGCCTATGATATCTACTCGCGCTTGCTCAAAGAGCGCATCATCTTCCTGTCGGGCCCTGTGCATGACGGGATGTCGACGCTGATCTGTGCGCAATTGCTGTTCTTGGAGGCGGAGAACCCGTCGAAAGAGATCGCAATGTATATCAACTCGCCGGGCGGTGTTGTGACGTCGGGCCTGTCGATTTATGACACGATGCAATATATCAAGCCTAAAGTCTCGACACTGGTGATCGGGCAGGCGGCTTCGATGGGGTCGTTGCTGTTGCAGGCGGGCGAGAAGGGCATGCGGTTCTCGCTGCCAAATTCCCGCGTCATGGTTCACCAGCCCTCGGGCGGTTACCAAGGTCAGGCGACGGATATCATGATCCACGCGCAAGAGACCCAAAAGCTCAAGCGCCGTCTGAACGAAATCTACGTCAAGCACACCGGCAATGACTACGAGACGGTGGAAGCAGCGTTGGAGCGCGATAACTTCATGTCTGCCGAACAGGCGAAAGACTGGGGCCTCATCGATGAGATCCTTGAGAATCGTGCGGCGGCAGAGCCCGGAGCCAAGTAATCCGGGAACGTAATCGGGATGCCCCGAGGTCACATGCGCCGCAACGGCGGACGGTCTCGGGGCATTTTTGACATTGTGGTGACGGAAGGGCTGGCCTAGGCTCACCCCGACGACAGCATTTATTAGGGCTCGGCGAAGTCGGGCAGTGCAGAGGATACCGATG
This sequence comes from Albirhodobacter sp. R86504, assembly GCF_042466415.1. NCBI lineage: Bacteria > Pseudomonadati > Pseudomonadota > Alphaproteobacteria > Rhodobacterales > Paracoccaceae > Albirhodobacter > Albirhodobacter sp. R86504. The sequence goes on from NZ_JAXHCH010000002.1 coordinate 450,473, forward strand.
GCGAACAATTCCGGCTCGGACAGCAAGAACACACTTTACTGCTCGTTCTGCGGCAAGAGTCAGCACGAGGTGCGCAAGCTCATCGCGGGGCCAACCGTATTCATCTGTGATGAATGCGTTGAGCTGTGCATGGATATTATCCGCGAAGAGACCAAATCCTCGGGGCTGAAATCCACCGACGGCGTGCCGACACCGCGCGATATTTGCAAGGTTCTGGATGATTATGTCATCGGTCAGGAACATGCCAAGCGCGTGCTCTCCGTGGCGGTGCATAACCACTACAAGCGCCTGAATCACGGCACAAAAACAGATATCGAATTGGCGAAATCCAACATCTTGCTGATCGGCCCGACGGGTTGCGGCAAGACGCTATTGGCGCAAACGCTGGCGCGGATCTTGGATGTTCCGTTCACGATGGCCGATGCGACGACGCTGACCGAGGCGGGCTACGTGGGGGAGGATGTCGAGAACATCATCCTGAAACTGTTGCAGGCCTCCGAATATAACGTTGAACGCGCGCAGCGTGGCATCGTCTATATCGACGAAGTTGATAAGATTACGCGCAAATCGGACAACCCATCGATCACCCGCGATGTGTCGGGCGAGGGCGTGCAGCAGGCGCTCTTGAAGATCATGGAAGGCACCGTGGCGAGCGTTCCTCCGCAAGGTGGTCGCAAGCATCCGCAGCAGGAATTCCTGCAAGTGGATACCACGAACATTCTCTTTATCTGCGGCGGCGCGTTTGCCGGTCTCGACCGGATCATCGCGCAGCGTGGTAAAGGGTCGGCCATGGGCTTTGGCGCAGAGGTCAAAGACCCTGATGCGCGCGGCGTGGGTGAATTGTTCATGGAACTGGAGCCGGAAGATCTGTTGAAGTTCGGCCTCATCCCCGAGTTCGTCGGCCGTTTGCCAGTCCTCGCGACGTTGACGGATCTGGACGAGGACGCCCTTGTCACCATCTTGACAGGGCCCAAGAACGCGCTCGTGAAGCAGTATCAGCGTCTCTTTGATATTGAGGGGGTCAAGTTGACCTTTACCGAAGACGCGCTCACGGCGATTGCGAAGCGGGCGATCGCGCGCAAAACCGGCGCACGTGGCCTTCGGTCGATCATGGAAGACATCTTGCTCGATACGATGTTCGAACTTCCAGGGCTTGAGTTGGTCGAGGAGGTTGTTGTGAACGACGAGGCGGTCGATAAGGCATCGGGAGCGAAGCCTTTGTTGATCCATGCGGATGCGAAAAAAGAGCCGAAAACGGCGGGTTGATCGCGTCCAAGACGTTTTTAAAAGGCGGGTCGTTTGGCCCGCCTTTTTTATGCGCAGTCGAAGCAGTGGGGCGAGGCGATGGCCATTTCAGTTTGCGAGATTGCGCACCATGGCTTAACCGTGCAACCACGGCTGGCGCTTTGTAGCCTGCGTCATTTGTGATCGCGTTGGGGTGCATCGATTGCGGGCTGGCGACAAACGGGACACCAATCACGAACTAACCTGAGGACGAAGACGATCAGATGATACCGCAACTGCGCGTTAAGGATGTGAGCCTCACGATTGACGGCAAGCCTATTCTCACGAACATCGCGTTTGACGCGGATGAGCGTCGCGTTGGCATTGTCGGGCGAAACGGGTCTGGCAAAACGACCCTTGCGCGTGTGATTGCAGGGCTTATCGCTCCGACGTCGGGTGGCGTATATATCGGTGGCGCGAATATGGCATCGGACCGGAAGGCGGCTTTGACGTCGGTTGGGATTTTGTTTCAGAACCCCGATCATCAAATTATCTTCCCGACGGTCGAAGAAGAAATCGCCTTTGGCCTCACGCAGCTTGGGCAGAGCAAGGCGGAGGTTGCACAGACCGTTGACGCGATCTTAGCGCGGTTTGATCGCAGCGCGTGGCAAAAAACGGGCATTCACCGACTCTCGCAAGGTCAAAAGCAACTCGTGTGTTTGATGTCGATTCTGGCGATGAAGCCATCAGTGATTATTCTTGATGAGCCGTTTTCGGGCTTGGATATTCCGCTTAAAATGCGGCTGTCGCGCTATCTCGCGGAGATTGAAGCGCAGGTGATTCATATCACCCACGATCCGGCGGCGCTTGATGGGTATGATCGGGTGCTTTGGGTTGAGGGCGGCCGGATCTGCCGCGACGGCGCGGCGATCCCTGTTCTTGAGGAGTTCACTGGGGCGATGGTGGCGATAGGAGAGACCGATGATCTCGCTGACCTCCCCGATTGAAACACGGGCGCATCGCTGGCCTGCGGGCGTAAAATTGGCGGCTCTGTGCGTGGCGACAATGGGTTTGTTCGCGATGCAAAGCGTGATCGGCCATGCGGTTAGCCTCGCGCTTTGCATGATCTTATTCGCCATTCCGGGGCGCGTGTTCTTCATGGCGGGGCTGCGCGGGCTTCGGGTGCTCACGATGTTTGTCGTCATTATTTTCGTCTGGCACGGGCTGGCGGGGACATGGGCGGCGGGGGCGGTCATTGTGTTGCGCCTGATGACGGCGGTTGGCCTTGCGACACTGGTCACGATGACAACACGGTTAACCGATCTGGTCGCGGTTGTGACTTGGGCCCTAACACCCTTGCGGCGGCTGGGTCTTTCGACCCGTGCAGTGGAGATTTCAATCGCGCTGGTGATCCGGTTCACGCCGGTTCTGGCGATGAAGGGGGCGCAACTGGTGTCGGCTTGGCGGGCGCGATCGCCGCGACGTCCTTCGCCGAGGATCTTGATGCCTATGGTGATTCTGGCCATAGATGACGCCGAATATGTCGCGGAGGCGCTTCGGGCGCGCGGCGGGGTATAGACGACAAGCGTGGAGGAGAGCGTTCGCCACAGGCCGGCGCAGCCATGTTAACCTGTAACTGACTTAACAATTAAAGGGGCTTCCTTTTGGAACGTAATCTTTCCCTCGTCGCGCTGTTCGCGGCGCTTATCGCGGCTTTCGGTCTGATTCCGAAGCTCGATTTGTCGTTCGGCGTGCCGATCACGGCTCAAAATCTTGGGATCATGCTCTGCGGTACGGTGCTGGGCGCGAAGCGTGGCGCGTTGGCCGTGCTGTTGTTCTTGACGCTGGTTGCGATCGGTTTGCCGCTTTTGTCGGGCGGGCGTGGCGGTTTGGGTGTCTTTGCATCGCCTTCGATCGGATATCTGATTGCCTGGCCGATTTCGGCATATGTGTCGGGCCTCGTGGTTGAAACGTGGCGCGGGGGGTCTCTCGGCGTGGTCGCCTTCATTGCGGCCTGTGCCGGGGCGGCGGTCGTGACGGTTCTGGGTGTGATCGGCATGTCGATCATGCTGGAGAAAACGATCTGGGAAGCGACCATGCTGGGCGCGGCCTTCATTCCGGGCGATCTGTTGAAGGCGGCTGTTGCGGGCGCGATTACGGCTGCGCTGTATAAAGCGCGTCCTGCCAGCGTGCTCTCGCGCGGGTAAGGGCGTCGGCGTTTGGCCCCCGTGCAAACATCTTTGGTGGAGGAGCGGTTGCAGCAGCGCCGCTCCACACGCGGATATCTGCCTGATGCCGTGCCGCAATCGGATGTGGCACGGATCCTGATCGCCGCACGCCGCGCGCCAAGCGGTGCAAACTTGCAACCGGGAAAGTTTCATGTGCTCGCGGGTGCCCCGCTGCGGGATCTGTCGCGGCGACTGATCGCGGCGAGCGCGGAGGAGCGCGCGCAGGTCAGTGAGTATAGTTACTTTCCGCAACCGATGTCGCCCGCGTTGAAGGCAAAGCAACGGGCGGCGGGGTTCGCGCTTTACGACGCACTGGGCGTGTCGAAGCGCGATCTGGCCGGCCGGCGTGCGCAGTTCGATCGCAATTACGCATTTTTCGATGCGCCAGTGGGCATTATCGTCACGATTGCGCGCGACATGGGGCATGGCTGTTTTATGGATTTGGGCATGTCGTTGATGGCGTTGCAACTGGCGGCCGACGATCTGGGCTATGGCACCTGTGGGATTGGGGCCTTGGCAAATTACGGTGATTTGATCGCGGAGCACCTCGCTTTGTGCGCGGGCGAGATGGTGGTTTGCGGGCTGGCGTTAGGACGGCCCGATCCGAACTCTGCGGTGAACACAGTCCGAACGGAGCGCGACACCTTGGCCGATTTCGCCAGTTTTAAAGGGTTTGAAGGCTAGCGGCCCAACAAGATCGCGGTGCCGATGCCGCCCGCCGCCGCGATCGCTGCGACGCCTGTTGCGCGCGGTCGGTGGTGTAACGCCGAAAACAACCGCACAGCATTGATCGCACCAGAGGCCCCAATAGGGTGGCCGCGTGCCAAAGCTCCTCCGCCCAGATTTGTGATCAACGGGTCAAGTCCCGCACCGCGCACGCAAGCAATGGCCTGAACCGCGTAGGCTTCCATAATTTCGGCCACGTCCAGATCCATCGCGCGCAAACCGGAGGCGGCGAGTGTCGCGTTGATGGCGGCGATCGGCGTAAGGCCGGGCATGCCGGGGTCGCCGCCCAGTGTCGCCCCGCCGAGATAGGTGACGCCTTCGCGCGCGGCGGGATGTGTGCCTGCGACCATCAACACAAACGCCGCCCCGTCTGCGGCAACGGCGGTATTGGCCGCGCTGACGGAGGCGGATGGTCCGAATTCGGGGCACAAAAGCGGTGCGCGTAGGGCGATGCGCGGGGTCAGCGCGCGTGCGAAAGGATCATGCGCGAGGCCGTTTATCGGCGTTATTTCTGCGCGCATGAGCTCCGCCGCCGCGCGTGCCTTTGCGTGGCTGGCGATCGCCCAATCGTCCTGATCGTGTTTCGAGATGTCATGCGCAAGAGTTTGCGCGGCGTGATGCATCTCTGGGTCGGCGTGGGGCCAAGGGGCGAAAGGGGGGCGCTCATAGGGCTGATAGCTTGTGCGCCCATCGGGCATGTCAGTGCGGCGCGCGCGGTTCGGGCGTCGCGAATAGCTTTCCGCGCCGCCCGCGATCACCACCTGCGCCATATTCGACGCGATCAGCGCAGCCCCGAGCCGGATCGCGTCGAGCCCGCCCGCACATTGGCGATCAAGGGTCAGCCCGGCGATCCGCTCGGGCAAGCCCGCCGCGAGCGCCGCGACGCGCGCCGGGTTTCCGCCCGCGCCGAGTGCGTTGCTCAGGATCAGCTCGTCGATCTCAGCCGCGTCAATATGGGCCCCGCCTGTGGCCCGACCTTGCGCGATCAGATCACGGATCACCGGCGCCGCGATTTCATGCGCCTCTAACCCATCGAACGCGCCGTGACGTGGCACGATTGCGCTGCGCTTGGCGGCGATGATGCGAACCTCTCTCACGGTTGGCACTCGCGCGAGACTGAAGCAGGGGTCTCTTGCGCGACGATCTGCGCGAGGCGGACGAGATCAGGCTTGCCGGCGCCAAGGCAGGGGAAATCCGGCAGGGCGATAAGGCGTTTGGGCGCGATCAGGGGCCCGAACGCCACCCGCGCTTGGGCCAACCATGCATCCGCCAAGGCGGGGTCTGGCGCGCCGTCGACGACGGCGACCAGGTGGGACCCCCGCAGGCCATCTGACACGGGAAGGACCGCGCAATGGGTGATATGCGGGAGGGCAAGGAAGAACCGCTCGATGTCTTCGGGAAAGACATTTTGATCTGCGATCAGGACCATCCGATTTTTCCGCCCTGACAGATACAGATTGCCCTGTGGATCGCGCCAACCCATTTCTCCGACACTCAAATACCCGTCACGCCAGCGCGTCAGCGGGCTCTCCCCAGAGGCGTAGCCCTCAAACAGATAGGGGCTTTTCACCCAAATCTCGCCGGTCTCGCCCTCCACGGCGTCGATCTTTATGTCCACAGCCCCGTAGGCGCGGCCGACTGACCCGCGAGGCGTTTGCGGGCGCGACAGTGTGATGAAGCTTGTCTCGGAGGCGCCGTAGAATTCATGAAGCTGCGCATCGGGGAGGGCGCGATGGATTTCCGCGCGCAGTGGCTCATCCAGAACCCCTCCGCCACACAGGATATGCCGCACCCCTCGCGGCGGTGGCGCCTCGGCACGAAGCAACAGTCTAAGCTGTGTCGGTGTCGCGTAAATGAGGGTCACGCCCGCCTCCGAGATTATCCGCATCTGTCGGGCGGGGCGATGATCGGCAAGCAGATGGACATCTGCGCCGATATGAAGGGCTTCCAACAAGGCGTAAAGGCCGAGGGAATTCTCCAGCCTGCCAAGAACGGCGTAGCGATCGGTCGGGGTGAGGACGAAAATCTCTCGGTTGATGTTAAAGCTCGCGATCCATGAGGCGTGGCTACGGCGGATGGTTTTTGCCGCGCCGCTCGATCCGCTGGTCATGCAGTGCAAGGTGGGCGCGGGGGCGGGAAAACACTCCACCCCCTGCGGGGATACCCTGATTTGGGCGGTGTCCTGCAGACCGGCATGCAGCGCGCGGAGTGTTTGCGCCACTGTCCGGCCGGGGTCGCCTGACGCCGCGACGGGCGAAGATGCGAGATCCACCTTCTGTGCGCCGATATGGACCTGCGACTTTATGTGCCACCGAAAGGCGGCCTCGCGGCTCATGGGGTGGTTCGGCGCGGGAGTGGCAAGAGGCAGGGGCATGAAAGGCTCCGGTCGGGCGGTATCGGGCGGCATTGCGCGCCTCAGGCTTACGCAGCAATGGCGGGGCGTGTCAAAATGCTTCTTGCGCAAACTGCGTTTGCGGCGAAGGGCACGTCGCCGGATCAGGCGGGGTCTCGGGGACGAGAAAAACCTCTGCGCCCACCGCAATTTGAACTATTGCGCGGCAACGTCCCCCTAGACCTTGCAGAGCCAAACGCTATAAGGGGGCAAACGCCCCTGCGGAAGGATAGACGATGAAATCCCTGCTTCGCCTCGTGACATGGTGGAACGGCCAGACGCTCGCAACCCAGTTTTGGACCGCGCGTAAAGGCATCAAGGTCGGTGAAGACGATCAAGGAAACGTCTATTACCACACGCGCGACGATAAGCGCCGCTGGGTGATCTACAACGGTGAGGCAGAAGCGTCGCGGATTGCGCCGGATTGGCATGGCTGGTTGCATCGCACTTGGAATGAGACGCCCGTCGCAAAGCCGCTGGTGCACAAGGCATGGGAACAGCCGCATCAGGAAAACCTGACCGGCACCGCCGCCGCTTACGTGCCTGCGGGGTCTTTGAACCGCGCAACCCCTGTCGCGCGCAGCGACTATGATGCGTGGAAGCCGGAATGAGCGAAAATCGTGCAGAAATCCTGACCGGTGCCTTGGTTCTTGCGATTGCGGTCGGCTTCTTGGGCTGGTCGATGCAAGGGCGCGGCGCAGGATCGGGCGGCAGCTATGAGCTGAAAGCCTCGTTCCGTTCCGTCGAGGGCGTCACCGTTGGTACGGATGTCCGCTTGGCGGGCGTTAAAGTCGGCACGGTGACATCGCTTGGCCTCAACCCGCAAACCTATTTCGCGGATGCTACGATCTCGGTGCGTGAAGGTGTGGTCTTGCCTGCCGACAGCGCTGCTTTGGTGTCATCCGAGGGCTTGTTGGGCGGGAATTTCATCGAATTGCAACCGGGTGGCTCGCTGGAAAACTACGCGGCGGGCGACGAGATTGAGGACACACAAGGATCGGTGTCTGTGATTTCGATGATGATGAAATTCGTCGATGGCGGCGGATCGTCCGAGACCGATAGCGCGGCGCAGTGATGCGGATCGGGACGCTCGGCCTTGTTCTGCCTTTGGTTGTCGGTTTTGCCACAGGGGGTTTTGCCGCAGCAGTGAGCGCGAACGGCGCGCATCTGCGGGCGCTCGATAAAATTTCGGGCGTGGCGTATGATATTGATCTGAAACGCGGCGAGACAGTTGCGTTCAAACAGCTCACGATCAGTTTGCACGATTGCCGCTATCCGTCGGAAGATCCCACCTCCAACGCCTATGCCAGCCTAACAATCCAAGACGACGTGCAGCGGCTTCGCCTGTTTGACGGGTGGATGATTGCGGATAGTCCGGCGCTGTCGGCTTTGGATCATCACCGCTACGATGTCTGGGTTGTGCGCTGCGATACGCCCTGACGGGGTAAACTTCGTCCCGAATATGAGCCGCGCCGCAGGGATGCCGCGCGGCTTTTCTTATGGCTGCGCGGGCTCGGTGGCCCAACGCGTCAGATCAAGGATCAATGCATCGGGCGTCGGGGTGAGGGGGGCGGTGAAGGCGGCGTTGCGTTTGATCGCGACAGCCAGTTGCGCGCGGTAAGCGCCGCGCGGGATCTCCACGCCGCCAAGGCTCGCCAGATGCGGCGTCAGAAACTGCGTGTCGCAAAGGCTGAAACCGGCCGCGTTCAGGCGGTGGATCAGATAGGCGAGGGCGATTTTCGAAGTGTTGCGGGCGGTCGAAAACATGCTCTCGCCAAAAAACGCGCCGCCCAAAGTGACACCGAACAAACCGCCCACCATCCTTGGCTCGGCGGATGCGCCCTCCTTGCGCCAAACTTCCACCGAATGCGCAAAGCCAGCCATGTGCAAGGCGTTGTAGAGTGTATCGAGACCCGCGTTGATCCAAGTCTCGTCGCGCGCAGCGCAGGCCTGCACGCAGGCGCTAAAATTGCCGTTGATCCGCACAGTATAATCATTGCGGCGGATCGCCTTGCGCAGCGAGGACGACAGATGCAGACCTCTGAGCGGAATGACCCCGCGCAGCCGCGGCTCAAACCAATGCAGCTCGGTGTCGTCACGCGATTCCGCCATGGGAAAGACGCCTTGCGCATAGCCTGACAGCAAGAGCTGTGGCGTGATTTCCGGCGGGTTGTGATCCGATGTGCTTTGGGTTGGGGGCAAGGTGGTGCCTCACGCTTGGATTTGCCGTGACCATGCCGCAAAGCGCCGACGGGTGCAATTCGTCCCGCGTTGCTCTGTTCTGCGGGGGAGGCGGCGCACCAGAAGATGATCGTTAAACCACGCCCCCGCCGCATAGCAAAACCGCGCGAATTGCTCCGCGCGGTTCCAAATTTCGGTTGGGTTTGATCAGCCGTAGGTCTTTTTCAACCATTTTTCCAACCAGTGGATCGAGTAATCCCCCGATTGCACGTCCGGATCGTTCAGCAGCTGATCGAACAGCGGCACAGTGGTATCCACACCGTCCACGATCAATTCGCCCAGCGCACGCTTCAGCCGCGCGAGCGCCTCAGGCCGGTTGCGCCCGTGGACAATGAGCTTGCCGATCAAGCTGTCGTAATAAGGCGGGATCGAATACCCGTCATAAAGCGCGCTATCCATCCGTACACCCAAACCGCCAGGCGCATGATATTGCGTGATTTTACCGGGGCAGGGCGCGAAGTTCGGCAGACGCTCCGCATTGATCCGCACTTCAATCGCCGCACCGTTGATCTTCAGGTCTTCCTGACGGAATTCCATCTCCTCGCCGGCTGCAACGCGGATCTGTTCGCGCACAAGATCGACGCCGTAGATCGCTTCCGTCACCGGATGCTCAACCTGTAGGCGGGTGTTCATCTCGATGAAGAAGAATTCGCCATCCTCATAGAGGAATTCGATTGTGCCCGCCCCGATATAGTTGATCGCGGCCACGGCGTCGGCGCATGTCTTGCCGATCCGGTCACGCTCTTCTTGCGTGATGCAAGGGCCGGGCGCTTCCTCGAACACTTTCTGGTGGCGGCGCTGCAATGAGCAATCGCGCTCGCCCAAATGCACCGCGCGGCCTTTGCCGTCGCCAAACACCTGAATTTCGATGTGGCGCGGGCGCTGGAGGTATTTCTCGATGTAGACTTCGTCATTGCCGAAGTTCGATTTGCCTTCCGAGCGCGCCGTGCGGAACGCCACTTCGAGATCCTCGTCCGATGTCGCGACCTTCATACCACGCCCACCGCCGCCAGCGGTTGCTTTGATGATAATCGGATAGCCGATCTCTTGGGCAACCTTTTTGGCCGTCTCATAGTCCGGCACGCCGCCATCCGATCCGGGCACGCATGGCACGCCAAGGGCCTTCATCGTGTCTTTCGCGGTGATCTTGTCGCCCATAATCCGGATCGTCTCGGCTGTGGGGCCGATGAAAGCGATATCGTGATCGGCCAAAGTCTGGCTGAAGGCGGCATTCTCCGACAAGAAGCCGTAGCCCGGGTGCACAGCCTCCGCGCCCGTGATCTCGCAGGCGGCGATAATGCGTTGGATCGACAGATAGCTCTCCGCCGACGCGTTCGGCCCGATGCAGACCGATTCGTCGGCCATGCGCACGTGCATCGCATCGGAATCCGCCGTGGAGTGAACCGCCACAGAGGCGATCCCCATCTCGCGGCAGGCGCGAATGACGCGCAAAGCGATCTCGCCGCGATTGGCGATCAGGATCTTTTTAAACATGCGCGCCTCACTCGATGATCATCAAGGGCGTGCCGAATTCGACAGGCGTGCCATCCTCAACGAGGATCCGCTTCACCGTGCCCGATTTCGGCGCGGGGATGTGGTTCATGGTTTTCATCGCCTCGATGATCAAGACGGTCTGGCCTTCTTTGACCTGTGCGCCAACGGTTGCGAACGGTGTCGCGCCCGGCTCGGCCGCAAGATATGCGGTGCCGACCATCGGTGAGGGCACGGCGCCCGGAAGGTTGGAGGGATCGTCAGAGACGACCGCGACAGGTGCGCCTGCCACCGGGGCGGCGACTGCGGCGGGTGCCGCGGCGACGGGGGCGGCTTGCACCACGGTCGATTGCTTTGCGACCCGCACTTCAAGGCTGTCGTCTTCGCCGTATTCACGCACCACCGAGATCTCGGTCAGTTCGTTTTTATTCAGAAGTTCGGCCAGCGCCTGAATGAAGGCCACGTCGTTTTCATGGGAATGTTTGGTCATGCCGTCCTCAAGGATCCTATCGCTTACCCAGCTGTGGTGACATCGGGCGCGTCTCATTTGTGGGGCGCTTTATACGGCAAGCGGGCTTGAGAGGAAAGCCGCGAGTTTTAGGGACATTACTGTATACAGTGCTGATATTATTGCATTCATTGGCCGCGATGAGCGGCGCGAAGCGCCTCGTAAGAGCGCATGGCAACGACGGCATGCGCGCGCGCTTTGTCACGATCCGCCTGCTTTTTAGGCATCCACCCGCTTTTTGCCGCGCATTTCGCGTCGCCGCGTTATTTTTTGCCGCTTTCAAAATTTTACCACTTGATAAAATTTCAGGCGGTGCAACGCTGATCCCAACAAAAATATAAATCAGCCAGGGAGACCCAGCCAGATGCCAGATCAATTGGCCTCCAATACCCCGTTGACGGGCGGAATCGTCCCGTCGCGGTTATCCGCGCAGGAGATTGCGGAGAATTTTTCCGATATCGCGCCATGCCTGTCGGATCACGAGGCGCTTGTCGCCTCGGATCGGTGCTACTTCTGTCATGATGCGCCTTGCATGACCGCCTGTCCGACGTCGATTGATGTCCCGCTCTTCATCCGTCAAATCGCCACGGGCACTCCCGAGGCCGCGGCCAAGACGATCTTGTCGCAAAACATCCTTGGCGGGATGTGCGCGCGGGTTTGTCCGACGGAGAACCTGTGCGAGGGAGCTTGCGTGCGCGAGATGTCCGAGGGCAAGCCCGTCGAGATCGGGGCGCTGCAACGCTATGCGACCGACCGGATGATGGATAAACCCCAACCCTTCACCCGCGCCACGCCAACCGGTAAGACGGTCGCGGTCGTGGGGGCGGGGCCCGCGGGCCTATCTTGTGCCCATCGCTTGGCGATGAAGGGCCATGATGTGACGCTGTTTGATGCGCGCCCCAAATCGGGCGGGCTGAATGAATATGGCATCGCGGCCTATAAAGCGCCGGATGATTTCGCGCAAAAAGAGGTCGATTGGTTGCTGACGATTGGCGGCATCACGGTGCAATCGGGGTGGACGCTGGGCGCCTCGGGCACGCTTGCGGACCTGGAGGACGCGCATGACGCGGTCTTCCTCGGGCTCGGCTTGGGCGGCGTCAACGCCCTCTCCTTAGAGGGGGCAGAGTTTGCGACGCCCGCAACCGAGTTTATCGAGGCGCTGCGGCAGGCCGATCTCGCGATGTTCCCGATTGGCCGCAAGGTCGTGGTGATTGGCGGCGGGATGACGGCGGTCGATGCGGCTGTGCAGGCCAAGTTGCTCGGCGCGGAGACATCAACAATCGTTTACCGCCGTGGCCGCGAGGATATGCCGGCGAGCCATGTCGAGCAGGAGCACGCGCTGGCGAATGGTGTGCGGATTATTACCCATGCAACGCCTAAAGCGCTGAAGGGCAACGGGGCTTTGCACGCGGTGGAATTCTCGCGCACCGATGTGGCGGGCGAGACCTTCACCTTGAAGGCGGATCAGTGCTTTACCGCCATCGGGCAGACGCTGATTGCGCCTGACGGGATCACGCTCAACGGGCGCAAGATTGCTATTTCTGGCGCGGGGCGCACGAACCGTGCCGGTGTTTGGGCGGGCGGCGATTGTGCGGCGGGGGGCGACGATCTCACCGTGACCGCTGTTGCCGAGGGCCGCGACGCCGCAGATGACATTCACAACACTTTGATGGGGGGCTAAGTCATGGCTGACCTGCGTTCGAATTTTATCGGGATCAAATCCCCAAATCCGTTCTGGCTCGCCTCCGCGCCACCGACCGACAAGGAAGTCAACGTCCGCCGCGCGTTCGAGGCGGGCTGGGGCGGTGTTGTGTGGAAGACATTGGGTTCGGAAGGCCCGCCCGTGGTCAACGTATCCGGCCCGCGCTACGGCGCGATCTTTGGCGCGGACCGTCGCCTGCTTGGCTTGAATAACCTCGAACTGATCACGGATCGCCCGTTGGAGGTCAACCTTCAGGAGATTAAATCGGTCAAGCGCGATTACCCGGATCGGGCGATGATCGTGTCGCTGATGGTGCCTTGCGAGGAAGAAAGCTGGAAGGCGATCCTCAAACGCGTTGAGGAAACCGACGCGGACGGGGTCGAGCTGAACTTCGGCTGTCCGCATGGGATGGCCGAGCGCGGCATGGGGGCCGCCGTAGGGCAGGTGCCGGAATATATCGAAATGGTCACGCGTTGGGTCAAACAACACTCGCGCATGCCCTGTATCGTTAAACTCACGCCCAACATCACGGATATTCGTGCCCCTGCCGAGGCGGCCAAACGCGGCGGGGCGGATGCGGTGTCGTTGATCAATACGATCAATTCGATCACCTCGGTGGATCTTGATTTGTTTGCGCCCGAGCCGACGATCGACGGCAAGGGGACGCATGGCGGCTATTGCGGTCCGGCGGTGAAGCCGATTGCGCTCAACATGGTGGCTGAGATCGCGCGCTCGCAAAACACGCGCGGCCTGCCGATCTCCGGTATCGGTGGCGTCACCACGTGGCGCGATGCGGCCGAGTTCATGGCGCTTGGCGCGGGCAATGTCCAGGTTTGTACCGCCGCGATGACCTACGGGTTTAAAGTGGTTGAGGAAATGATCTCGGGCCTGTCCGATTACATGGATCAAAAAGGCTTCACATCCACACAAGAGCTCGTTGGCCGTGCGGTGCCCAATGTAACCGATTGGCAGTATCTGAACCTCAACTACACGACAAAGGCTGTGATCAACCAAGATGATTGCATCAAATGCGGGCGTTGCTATGCCGCGTGTGAGGACACGTCGCATCAGGCGATTGATATGAGTGCGGACCGCGTGTTCACCGTCAAGGATGAGGAATGCGTCGCGTGCAACCTGTGCGTCAATGTCTGCCCGGTCGATTGCATCTCGATGGAAGAAATGGCGTTGGGCGAGATTGATCCGCGCAAGGGCGAGCCGGTCGGCGCCTATGCGAATTGGACGACGCATCCCAACAATCCGGGAAGCTGATGCCTCGTTCGCGCCCCGAACGGACGGCGGATGCCTCCGGCGGGGATATTTAGAGCAACCGGAATATTGAACTGGCGCCGCTCCGAAAGGGGCGGCGTTTGTGTTAGTGTGTGTTTAACGAAAGTGCCTCAAGGGCGCAGCATTCGGGCGTAGAAAGTCTCGATGAAATTCTCCGCCTCTTGAAACGGATCATGCTCAGGGCCCAGAACGGCGCGCACTTGAACATCGAAATCCGCGTAATGCTGGGTCATCGCCCAGATCGAGAATAGCAAATGGTGCGGATCGCTTTCCTTCAGTTTGCCCGCCGACATCCAATCCGCGATAACGCGCGCCTTCTCATCGACAAGCGGTTTGAGCGTCGCATCTAGCCCGTCCATCATGCGCGGTGCGCCTTGCAAGATTTCGTTCGCAAACAGGCGGCTCTCGCGCGGCATCTCGCGGCTCATATCAAGCTTGCGGCGAACGTAAGTCATGATCTCGGCATAGGGATCGCCTTGCGGGTCCATCTCGCGCAGCGGATCAAGCCAGATATCCATCAGACCGCTCAGCAGTTCGGTATGGATCGCCTCCTTCGAGGGGAAATAATACAGCAAGTTCGGTTTCGAGAGACCCGCGCCCTCGGCGATCTGATCAAGCGTTGCGCCCCGAAATCCCTGCGCGGAGAAGACTTCCAGCGCGGCGTCAAGAATTGCGCTGCGGTTGCGCTGCTGGATTTTGCTGCGCTTGGGGGCTGGCGATTTGCGGGTCGCTTTGCGGGGCTGATCGGGCAGAGAGTCGGGCATGAGGGGGTTCTTTATCCGGCTGTTCGGGCAGTCTATGAAAGGATGACCATTGGCCAGTTGCAACTTTTCCTTAGGGCAAGCCGTGCTTCTGTGCAATCAAGCTTGGTGCCCACTCTCTTGTCGCACAATATTTACGCGCAAAGCCGGAATTCCCGACAGGTTTTAGCGTAAAATGAAGCTTTCAAAGGCAGATGCCCAAATTTTGGTTGATTGAAGGGCTTGGCACATGCCTCCTGTTCTTGACCAATTAGTCAGAAAATGAAGGACGCTCCTATGACAACCGGCCCATCAAGATCCGGCGCATTGACCCTCGGGGATAACACTCGCATCGATTCCGCACGTCTGTGGGACAGTTTGATGGCGATGGCCCAGATCGGGCCGGGGATCGCGGGGGGCAATAATCGTCAGACCTTGACTGACGAGGATGCGCAGGGCCGTGCGTTGTTCCAGTCATGGTGCGAGGCGGCGGGTTTGTCGATGGGCGTTGATGAGGTCGGCAATATGTTCATGACGCGCGCGGGTGAGGACCCCGATGCGCTGCCGGTTTATGTGGGGAGCCACCTCGATACACAGCCCACGGGCGGCAAGTATGATGGGGTACTTGGTGTCTTGGCGGGCTTGGAGGTGGCGCGCCGGATGAATGATCTGGGGATCAAGACGAAGCATCCCGTCGTCATCACCAACTGGACGAATGAGGAGGGGGCGCGATTTGCGCCTGCCATGCTTGCATCGGGCGTCTTCGCCGGTGAGCTGAGCCTTGATTACGCCTATGCGCGCAAGGATATGGAAGGCAAGAGCTTTGGCGACGAGCTTGCCCGTATCGGATGGAGGGGCACCGAGAAGGTCGGCGCGCGCAAGATGCATGCCTATTACGAATTGCATATCGAGCAAGGGCCAATTCTGGAGGCGGAGGAATGCGACATCGGGGTGGTGACGCATTGCCAAGGCCTCTGGTGGCTGGAATTTACGCTGACGGGGAAGGAGGCGCATACCGGCTCCACTCCGATGAAGATGCGCACCAATGCAGGTCTCGCGATGGCACGGATTTTGGAGATGGTGCAAGAGGTGGCGATGGATGCGCAACCAGATGCCGTCGGCGGCGTCGGGCAGATGCAATTTTCGCCCAACTCGCGCAATGTCTTGCCCGGCAAGGTGGTGTTCACGGTTGATATCCGCTCCCCTGATCTGGAGAAACTGACCAAGATGCGCAGCCAAATCGAGGCGCGCGGGGCCGAAATTTGCGCCGAACTTGGTGTGGGATGCACGATTGAGCCGGTGGGGCATTTCGATCCCGTCACCTTCACGCCCGAGTTGGTCACCGCGGTGCGGGGGGCGGCGCAGAAGCTTGGTTACAAATACCGCGATCTGGTTTCCGGGGCGGGGCACGATGCGTGCTGGGCGGCGAAGGTTGCGCCCACGACGATGGTTATGTGCCCTTGCGTCGGGGGCTTGAGCCATAACGAGGCCGAGGAGATCAGCCCCGATTGGGCGGCTGCGGGCACGGATGTTTTGTTCCATGCTGTGCTCGAGACTGCGCAGGTCGTGGAATGAGCGCGCATACCCATGATTTTGTTGGCTGTATTTGCAGCCATTGCGCCCGTGATGGCGCGTTGATCGCGCAGATCATCCGGCATCACGACGGGTTTTGGGAATTCGCTTGTGATGCGGAAGAACATGACGAGGATGATTTTATCGGCCTGTGCGCCGCATGCGATGGCGCGGCACTCAAGGCGCATAAAGCGGGGCTTCAGTTGAAGGCCGGCGAATGGGCCAGTCGCGAGGATATTAGCCAGCCGTGGGAGATTTTCCTGCTGCCAGCGGAGGGAGAAGAAGAATGAGCACCGTCATCAAGAACGGAACGATCGTGACCGCCGATCTCACCTATAAGGCGGATGTGCTGATCGAAGACGGCAAAATCGCCGCGATCGGTCAGGGCCTTGTGGGGAACAAGACGCTGGATGCGACGGGGTGTTACATCATGCCCGGCGGGATCGATCCGCATACACATTTGGAAATGCCGTTCATGGGCACCTATTCGGCCGATGATTTCGAATCCGGCACCCGCGCGGCACTGGCCGGCGGCACGACGATGGTCATCGATTTCGCGCTGCCCAGCCCCGGCCAAGGGCTGATGGATGCGCTGAAAATGTGGGACAATAAATCGACCCGCGCGAATTGCGATTATTCGTTCCACATGGCGGTGACGTGGTGGGGCGAGCAGGTGTTTGACGAGATGGCGCAAGTCGTCGATCGCGGCATCAATTCGTTCAAGCACTTCATGGCCTATAAGGGCGCGTTGATGGTGAATGATGACGAGCTGTTCGCGTCCTTCTCGCGCTGTGCCGATCTGGGCGCTGTGCCGATGGTTCATGCCGAAAACGGCGATCTGGTTGCGGAGATGTCGGCGAAATTGCTGCGCGAGGGCAATACCGGCCCCGAGGCCCACGCCTATTCGCGGCCCTCGCAGGTGGAAGGCGAGGCGACCAACCGCGCGATCATGATTGCCGATATGGCGGGGGTGCCGCTCTATGTTGTGCACACATCCTGCGAGGAGAGCCACGAGGCGATCCGCCGCGCAAAACAGGCGGGAAAACGCGTTTGGGGCGAGCCGTTGATCCAGCATTTGACGTTGGACGAATCCGAGTATTTCAACGCCGATTGGGATCATGCGGCGCGCCGCGTGATGAGCCCGCCGTTCCGCAACAAAGCGCATCAAGATAGCCTCTGGGCGGGGCTCGCGTCGGGCACATTGTCTTGCGTGGCTACGGATCACTGTGCGTTTACCACCGACCAGAAACGATACGGGGTTGGGGATTTCACCAAGATCCCGAATGGAACAGGCGGGTTGGAAGACCGGATGCCGATGCTGTGGAGCTACGGCGTGAACACGGGCCGCATCACGATGAACGAGTTTGTCGCGGTGACCTCGACCAATATCGCGAAGATTATGAATATGTATCCGCAAAAAGGCGCGGTGCTCGTGGGATCGGATGCGGATTTGGTCGTGTGGGATCCGCAAGCATCAAAAACGATCAAGGCCAGCACCCAGCAATCCGCGATTGATTACAACGTCTTTGAGGGCAAAGAGGTCACCGGCCTGCCGCGCTATACCCTCACACGCGGGCAGGTCGCGGTGCGGGAAGGGATTATCGAGACGGTCGAGGGCCACGGCGCATTCGTCCCTCGCGCAGCAGGGGCGCCGGTCGGGCGTGCGCTGTCGACGTGGAAGGCGCTGTCCAACCCGCAACCCGTTGAACGAGCTGGCATTCCAGTCACCGGCGTTTGATGGGGACATTTTGATGGCAATTATTCAAGCGAAGGGTCTGGATCTGACGTTCCAGACCAATGACGGGCCGGTACATGCGCTCAAGGGCGTCGATCTGGATATTAAAAAGGGCGAGTTTGTTTCGTTCATCGGGCCTTCGGGATGTGGCAAAACAACGTTCTTGCGGTGCATCGCCGCGCTGGAGACGCCCACGGGCGGCTCATTGACGGTGCGCGGGATTAGCCCTGAGGAGGCTCGCAAAGCGCGGTCCTACGGCTATGTGTTCCAGCAGGCGGGGCTTTATCCTTGGCGCACGATTGCGGGGAATATCAAACTCCCTCTCGAGATCATGGGAATGCCCAAGGACGAACAGGACAAGCGCGTCGCGCGGGTTCTCGAGCTTGTCGAGCTGTCGGGCTTTGCCAAGAAGTTCCCGTGGCAGCTTTCGGGCGGGATGCAGCAGCGTGCCTCCATCGCCCGCGCCTTGTCGTTCGACGCGGAGATCCTGTTGATGGATGAGCCGTTTGGCGCGCTCGACGAGATCGTGCGTGACCACCTCAACGAGGAGCTTTTGCGGCTTTGGGCGGCGACCAATAAGACGATTGGCTTTGTGACCCATTCGATCCCTGAGGCGGTGTATCTGAGCACCAAGATCGTGGTGATGTCGCCGCGTCCAGGCCGGATCACAGATGTGATCGAGAGCACCCTACCGCGTGAGCGTCCGTTGGATATTCGGGAAACGCCCGAATTCCTCGCGATTGCACACCGTGTGCGCGAGGGGCTTCGTGCGGGGCATGCCTATGATGAATGACACGCGGTTGGAAGTCGAACAGCGGGCGGGGGGCGCGCTATGAAACAAGCAATAGCGGTGGTCACCGTGCTCGCAGCGATTATTGTCATTTGGTATGTGGCGGCTGTCGGGCTGAATGCAAAATGGGTGAAAGATCAGGCCGCGCGGGCGGGGGAGGAAGTCACGTTTTCGCATATCGTCGCCCAAACTATGGTGCAAGATCGCCCCGTTTTGCCGGCGCCGCATCAGGTCGCAGTCGGGCTGTGGGAGGGGTTTGCGGGCCAGAAGGTGACCTCTAAGCGATCCTTGGTCTATCACGGATGGGTCACGCTTTCGGCTACGCTTTTGGGCTTTGCGATTGGCACGGCGGCGGGAATTTTTCTGGCGGTTGGGATCGTCAATTCGCGGGCGATGGATCTCTCGATCATGCCATGGGCGATTGCGTCGCAAACAATTCCGATCCTCGCGATTGCGCCGATGGTCATCGTGGTCCTTGCATCAATGGGGATCAAAGGCTTGCTGCCAAAAGCGATTATCGCGGCCTATCTCTCGTTCTTCCCCGTGCTTGTGGGCATGGTAAAAGGGCTGCGTGCGCCCGATAACGGGCAGCTTGATCTGTTGAAGACCTATCACGCCAATGCATCGCAGGGCTTTTGGAAGCTGCGCCTTCCCTCGTCGATGCCCTATCTGTTCGCCTCTTTGAAAGTTGGCGTCGCGGCCTCGTTGGTGGGCACGATCGTGGCGGAGCTTCCCGCTGGTGCAACCGCGGGATTGGGCGCGCGGCTCTTGTCGGGCAGCTATTACGGGCAGACGGTGCAGATCTGGTCGGCCCTCTTCACGGCGGCGGCGCTTGCGGCTGTGCTGGTGATGATTGTCGGGCGGGTCGAGACAAGGGTTCTCAAACGGATGGGGATGGCACAATGAGCGGCGGTCTCCTCGCGCTGGGCGCGGTATTGTTCTGGTTTGCGGCATGGGGCTTCAACCATTGGCTTGCGCGCGATTATGGCGGGCGGGCTTGGGTGCGCAGCTTTGTGCCGGCGCTGTTTGGCATCACCTTGTTGATCCTGTGGGAAGGGCTGGTGCGCGGGCTCGAGGTTTCGCCCGTGATCTTGCCCGCACCCAGTATGATTGGCGCGCGATTTGTTGAAGCCTTGCCGATCTTGTGGACGGATTTCGTGCAGACCATCCTGAAAGGCGCGCTGTCGGGCTATCTCATCGGCTGCGGCGCGGCGATCTTGACGGCAATTTTGATCGACCGGTCGCCTTTTTTACAGGCAGGCCTGCTGCCGGTGGGCAATTTTGTAGCAGCCCTCCCCATCGTCGGGATCGCACCGATCCTTGTGATGTGGTTCGGGTTTGACTGGCACTCGAAAGCCGCCGTTGTTGTGGTGATGGTGTTCTTCCCCGTGCTGGTAAACATGGTGGCGGGGCTTAAGGCGACGGATCATCTCTCGCGCGATTTGATGGCGACCTATCACGCCAGCTACGTGCAAGCTTTGGTCAAACTGCGCCTGCCGGCGGCGATGCCGTTTTTGTTTAACGGGCTGAAACTGGCCACGACTTTGGCGCTGATTGGCGCGATCGTGGCCGAGTTCTTCGGCTCACCGACGCGGGGCATGGGGTTCCGCATCTCGACGGCGGTGGGGCAGCTTGATCTGCCGCTGGTCTGGGCGGAGATCGTCGTCGCGGCTTTGGCGGGATCGGCCTTCTACGGGCTGGTTTCGATGATCGAGCGGGGGGTGACTTTCTGGCACCCGTCGCAGCGTCGGCGGTAACGCGCCGCGCAGAGTTTTCAATCCGACCGCAGGAACATGTGGCGGGCAACATGGGAGACTGATGAATGAAACGGTTTATGACAGCGACAGCGATGGCGGCACTTTTCGGAGGCGGCTTCATTGGCGCCGCTTCGGCGGAAGAAGTGACACTCCAACTCAAATGGGTCACGCAGGCCCAATTCGCGGGCTACTACGTCGCTGAAGAAAAAGGCTTCTACGATGAAGAGGATCTGGACGTCACGATCCTCGCGGGCGGCCCTGATATCGCGCCGCCACAGGTGATGGCGGGCGGCGGCGCGGATGTGATGGTCGACTGGCTCCCCTCCGCCTTGGCTGCGCGTGAAAAGGGCTTGCCAATCGTGAATATCGCGCAGCCCTTTAAAGCCTCCGGCATGATGCTGACCTGCTTGAAAGAAAGCGGAATTTCCTCGCCAGAGGATTTCAAGGGCAAAACGTTGGGCGTTTGGTTCGGCGGGAATGAGTATCCGTTCCTGAGCTGGATGAGCACCCTCGGCCTGAAAACCGATGGCACGGATGTCACCGTTCTCAAACAAGGGTTCAACGTTGATCCCCTGTTGCAAAAGCAGGCGGCGTGCATCTCGACGATGACCTATAACGAATACGGTCAGGTGTTGGATGCCGGGGTCGCGGAAGATGATCTGGTAACGTTCAAATACGAGGATCAGGGGGTCGCGACGCTGGAAGATGGCCTCTACGTTCTCGAGGAAAACCTCAAGGACGAGGCCTTCAAGGCGAAAATGGTGAAATTCGTGCGCGCCTCCATGAAAGGGTGGAAATACGCGGAAGAAAACCCTGATGAGGCGGCGATGATCGTGTTGGACAACGATGAGACCGGCGCACAGACCGAGTCGCATCAAAAGCGGATGATGGGCGAGATTGCCAAGCTGACGGCAGGCTCGAACGGCGCGTTGGATGAGGCTGATTTCGATCGCACCGTCGCCATTTTGATGGCAGGCGGGTCTGATCCGGTGATTTCGGCCAAGCCTGAGGGCGCATGGACGCACGAGATTTCCGACGCCGCGCTTGAATAAGGCGGTTGGTGAGAGACCTCTGAAAATCATCCGAGAGTTTTAACGAGAATGCGCGCTCCGAGGGGCGCGCATTTGATTTGTGAAGGTGTTTGTAAAGGCTTTGCGCCTAGACCTGAGTGAAGTGGTGGGGACCACCCGCGAGGTCAAGTCTGACTTCGTTGCGACGAACCGCCGGGGTGGCGGGAAGGGGCGAGAGATGACACAGGCTAGTCGCGGTGCCGCGGGCGGCACGCAACGGGCAGGGGCGCGCGCGTCCCGCAGCACGCGGCCGCAGATTGAAGCGAACGGCGGTTTGGGGCGCCATAGCGCCGTGATCGCGGGGGGGCTCGCGGTTGCGTTGATCGTTTATGCCGCGCTGAGCGGCCCCCCGCAGCCGACGCGGCGCTATATTTACGACACGCCGAGCCCCCTGCTTGAGGCGGCCTATTGTCTTGCGGTCGCACAGCGCGTGGGCGAAATCACGCATGGGGTCGGGGCCGTCAAGCTTGAGTGGTATCTGCGCGAGCAGACCAGTTATTGGCAGGCGCGTGCTCTGCGCGGTGGAGCGCCTGACGGAGGAGATACGCCCCCCGCGCAAGGTGCAGCCCCTCCGGCCGATCTCGCCGCCGCTTTGGCGCAGGGGCGCGCGCGTCTGGTCGCGGATAGCTCTGCGCGGGGCGTGAATGAACAGGCGCATCTGCATCTGGCTTTGCAGCGCTGCGGCGAGCGTAGCCTTGCGCAGGGCGCGCGCCTGCGTTCGATGGAATAGGCGCGCCGAACATCGGCCTTGCTCAGAACCTTTTGTAAAGTCTTGGCCAAACCTGTCCGATCTCGTAAACTGGCTGTGATTGCGGGGGCTTGTCAGTAAATCCGCCCCCGCGCCAGCGAAGGGATACCCCATGGCACGGGCCGCATTGACAGGGACGCGCATTCGCGAGCGCCGAACCGCCCGCAAGATCAAGCAGGCCGATCTCGCGAAAATGGCGGGGATTTCTCCCGCCTATCTCAATCTGATCGAACATAACCGGCGCCGTGTTAGCGAAGCGGTCTTGGAGGCGCTCGCGGAGGCGTTGGGTCTTGAAACGCAAGCTTTGGCCGCCGGAGCTGCGGGCGCGGTGTTTGATGATCTGCGCGAAGCGGCGGCGGTTGCCACCCCTGGTCATGAGCCGCCCGTGTCCGATCCGCCCGAGTTGGACCGGATCGAGGAATTCGTGGGCCGCTATCCGGGATGGGCGGGGCTTTTGGCGGCGCGACACGCGCGTGTCTCGGCATTGGAGCGCTCGCTTGAGGGGTTGTCGGAGCGCATGGCGCACGATCCATATCTCGCCGATACGCTGCACGAGGTTCTCTCGTCGGTCACGAGCTTGCGATCAACCGCCGCAATTCTGGAGGAAACCGAGGATATCGAACCTGAATGGAGGGCGCGTTTCATGCGCACCATTTCGGAGGAATCCTTGAGGATTTCGCGCACGGCGGAGTCTTTGGTGGGCTATCTCGACACGCTGGACGAGGCCGAAACGGGGATTTCCTCGCCGCAAGAGGAGGTCGAAGCTTGGCTCGCGGCGCGCCGCTACCTGCTGCCCGAGGTTGAGGCGTCGGGAGAGAGCGTCGCCCCCATTGGCGCGGGGAATGTGGCGATGAACGCCGATCCGGGCGCTCGGTTGGCGCACCCGGCCCCGGATCTCGGCGTGGCAGGGCAGGTGCCGGACTTGGCCACGGATGCCGCGCGCGACCTCGCGCAATCATATCTTCGCGCGGCCACCGCACAGGCGCGCGCTTTGCCCAAAGATCGGCTGCAAGCCGCGATTGCGGATGTGAGCGAGGGCGGCGCGCCCGTCGATCCGCTGCAAATCGCGCACCAGCTCGGGATTGATCTCGGCCTCGTTCTGCGGCGCATGGCGGC
Source organism: Albirhodobacter sp. R86504 (assembly GCF_042466415.1). NCBI lineage: Bacteria > Pseudomonadati > Pseudomonadota > Alphaproteobacteria > Rhodobacterales > Paracoccaceae > Albirhodobacter > Albirhodobacter sp. R86504. The sequence goes on from NZ_JAXHCH010000002.1 coordinate 473,800, forward strand.
GATCGATCCGATGCTGGGGCTGGTGACTTGCGATGCGTCAGGCACGTTGACGTTTCGCAAGCCAGTTGCGGGGTTTGCCCTGCCGCGGTTTGGCGCGGCCTGTCCGCTCTGGCCACTCTATGAGGCGCTCGCCCGCCCGCAAGAGCCTCTGCGTCGGAGGGTTGATATGGCGGGTCGCATCGTCCAGCGCTTCACGACCTATTCCATCGGTGAGATCTGCCAGCCGTCAAGGTTCGAGGGGCCCGCCTTGCGGCATGCGGTTATGCTTATCGTCCCCGAACCCGAGGGAAGCCCCCCGCAGACGGGCACGATTTTTGATGTGGGGAGCTCGTGTCGGGTCTGCCCGCGGTTGCAATGCCCGGCGCGGCGCGAACCGTCGATCGTTCAGCCGCGCTGACCTTCACGCCGATGCGGGGTGCAGGTTTTCCCGTTCAATCTTGCGTGAAAGTTTGACAGGCGCGGCAGTGGGCGCGATACCTGTAACGGGGGAGAGGAGGCAGCATGACCGAGGGAGTAGAGCTTTCGCATCTGGCCGCGCGCCATGTGCTTTTAATCGAGGATGAGCCCAATATCGCTGAGGCGATCCGGTTTATCCTGTCGCGGGACGGATGGCGCGTGACGCTGCATGCCGAGGGGGCGGACGCGGTGGCGCGTATTCGTGCCGTCTTGCCCGATATTGTCATACTGGATCTGATGTTGCCGGGGCGGTCAGGGCTTGAAATCCTCGCCGAGATGCGAGCGGATCCGGCCATGAGTGGGGTTCCGGTTTTGATGCTGACCGCGCGCGGACAGGAGCGCGACCGTGAGGCCGCGACACGCGCCGGTGCGACACGCTTTCTGGCGAAACCCTTTGCCAATAGTGACCTCAAGCGTTGCATTCAGGAGATGGCGCGAGAGGGGGCGGGTGCGCTGGCTGGTACGGCGGCGCCCGAGGCATCGGCGATGAGCGACGCCGTCTTGCGGCGCAGCGAGACGCATTGATGCCCCAGCAACGCCCGCCTCTGTTCTTGGCTCGCAGAGCTTACCGCCGTCGCCGGATGATGGATGCGGCCCGTTTAATGCCTTTTGCGGCGGGCGTTTTATTCCTCTTGCCTGCGCTGTGGCACCCTGCGTCTACGCCCGAGCCGGACACGGCGTGGGGCACGGTCTATCTCTTTGCGATTTGGATGTTGCTGATCGTCGCGGCGTATTTGCTGTCAAACGGGTTGCTCGCCGCGATGCGAAGCGAGGATGAGGACGATCACCCGCCTCACGCGGGCGATGCCAGCGAAAACGGGGGCGGTGCGAAGGCCGCCTCGCAAGGGCCGATGATGCCGCTGGCGGCGCCTCCCACTCCTGCGCCACGTTTTGAGAGTGAGCCGCGCTAACATGCCGTTCAATATCCTCGTCGCGGTGTGTTTGGTCTACGTCATGCTTTTGTTTGGCGTGGCCTTCTTTGCCGAACGGCGCGCGCGCGGCGGGCAGCTGGGATGGCTCGGCACGCCGATGGTCTACACCCTCAGCCTGTCGATCTATTGCACCGCATGGACGTTTTACGGCGCGGTTGGCTATGCGGCGCGATCGGGGTTGGAGTTTGTCACGATCTACCTCGGGCCTACGCTGGTTTTCGTGGGCTGGTGGTGGGGGTTGCGCAAGCTGGTGCGGATCGGCCGCGCGCAGCGGGTGACGTCCATCGCGGATTTGATTTCGTCGCGCTATGGCAAATCAAACCTGCTGGGCGTGGTCGTAACCTTGATGGCGGTTGCTGCCTCGACACCCTACATCGCCCTTCAATTGCAATCGGTTACGCTCTCATTCGGTGTTTTTGCCGCCGAGATGCCGATGGGGCGCGCCTTGCCCGATCAAGGCGCGATTGCGGTATGGTTAGCGGGCGGGCTGGCGCTTTTCACGATCCTTTTTGGCACGCGAAACCTTGATGCGAATGAGCGTCACCACGGTGTGGTTATGGCCATCGCGTTGGAAGCTGTGATGAAGGTCGTTGCGCTTTTGGCGGTGGGGGCGTTCGTCGTCTGGGGGATGGCGGACGGGGTCGGGGATGTGTTGGATCGCATTTCGGCGTCCGACATTGCCGAATGGCCACTCAACCCGGGGCGTTGGGGCGGGCTGATTTTCGTGTCGGCGGCGGCGGTGCTCACTTTGCCGAGGATGTTTCAGGTTCTTGTTGTCGAGAATGTGGATGAGCGCCATCTGGCGACGGCAAGCTGGGCGTTTCCGCTCTATTTGATGGCGATGTCGCTGTTTGTCGTGCCGATTGCGGTTGTCGGGTTGGAGGTGATGCCTGCGGGGGCGAACCCTGACCTTTTCGTGCTAACGTTGCCGCTGCGCGAGGGGCAGGGCGGGCTTGCGCTGCTGGCGTTTTTAGGGGGGTTTTCTTCGGCCACCTCGATGGTCATCGTGGCGTCTATTGCGCTGGCAACGATGGTGTCCAACCACATCGTGACGCCTCTTTGGTTAAGCGTGAATCGCCGCCATGCCGCCAGTCGGTGGAGCAAGGCAGGCAGAGCGGCGCGGAAGGCGCAGCGCGCCAAAAGTGAGAGCGTCACAGCCGATCGGGTCGCGGGGTCAAGTGTGAGCGCAGAACTCCTCGACACGCCGCGCCTTGGGCAGGCTGGCGGCTCGGGGGCGCTGGCGGGTGACGTGCGCGGATTGGTGTTGATGTCACGGCGGATTTCCATCGCGGCAGTGCTCGCGTTGGGATATTTCTATTTCCGGCTCTCGGGCGGATCGGAGGCGCTCGCCGCGATCGGGTTGATTGCCTTTGTCGGTGCGGCGCAGGTTTTGCCGGCGATGATTGGCGGGATCTATTGGCGCGGTGCGACACATGTCGGCGCGCTGGCGGGGTTGTTGGCGGGCTTCTCGATCTGGCTCTACTGCTTGTTCCTGCCGTCCTTCGGGGAAAGCGGCGTCTTTTCTCCCGCGTTTTTGCTGCATGGTCCTTTTGGAATTGATTGGCTGCGCCCGCATGCGTTGTTCGGCGTGCATGCCCTTGATCCGCTTCTGGCCACGCTCTTTTGGTCTTTGATGCTCAACACAACCGCCTTTCTGGTCTTCTCGCTCGTGTCCTTCCCCGATCCAATGGAGCGCCTGCAAGGGGTGGCTTTCGTAAACGTATTTGATCGGTCCGAAGGGGCGGGGTCGTGGCGGCGATCGTTGGTCGCGGCGGAGGACCTTTTGTCGATGGCGCAGCGCATCCTTGGCCCTGATGAGGCGCAACGGTTCTTCCAAGCCCAAGCCGCAGGTCAGGGCAAGGCGGGCTACCTGCCTGAAACTACGCCGGAATTCCTCGCGCGGCTGGAGCGCCATTTGGCCGGGTCGGTTGGCGCTGCGACGGCCCATGCGATGATCACCCAATTCACAGGCGAGGCGTCTGTGTCGGTGCAAGATTTGATCGCTGTCGCGGGCGAAGCCGCAGAAATTAAGGAATATTCCGCGCAGCTCGAGGCGAAATCCGAGGAGCTCGCCCGCACCGCCCGCGCCTTGTCGGAGGCGAATGAGAAACTCACGGCGCTTTCCGTTCAAAAAGACGGGTTCTTGGGCCAGATCAGCCACGAGCTGCGTACGCCCATGACCTCGATCCGCGCGTTTTCCGAAATCCTGATGGAGCCGGACCTCGATGATGCGATGCGCGCGCAATATGCCGAGATTATCCATGAGGAGGCCCGCCGTCTGACACGTTTGCTGGACGATCTTCTGGATTTGTCGGTGTTGGAAAACCGGTCGGCACAGCTATCCATCGGTGTTGCGAACCTGCATGATTTGCTGAATCGTGCGGTGCAATCGGCCTCCAATACGCGCCCCGAACGGGATTTGAGGTTGGAGCGAAACTTCCCCGCCGAGCACCTGCCCGTCTTCACCGATACCGATCGGTTGGTGCAGGTGTTCATCAATCTGATCTCGAACGCGCGCAAATATTGCGATGCTGAGCGCGGGGTCTTGCGCATCGACGTGCGGCATCGGGGGGATCGGGTTCGGATCGATTTTATTGACAACGGATCGGGCATTCCGAAGGCGTCGCAGGCGATTATTTTCGAAAAATTCGCGCGTCTTACGGATTTGAGCCGTGCTGGCGGCGCGGGGTTGGGCTTGGCAATCTGCCGCGAGATTATGGTGAACTTGGGCGGTACGATTGACTATCTTCCGGGGCAAGGCGGAGCGGCATTTCGCGTGGAATTCCCTCAAAAACGGGGGCTTCGGCAGGCAGGGTGAGATGCGATCGCAACCTCCCTTGCCGCGGTCCGTTTGAATCGCCCGCGCGATGTCACAGGCGCGCGATGCGCCTCTCGCGGCGTGCAAAATAATCATCGGTGTCAATGAATTGTAAACCTTAAGCTGCGACCAAAGATCGTGCGCAACGGATGCTGCGATGGATCGGCGTTGCGCGTTGCGGGCGGCATGCGACGTATAAGGAGAACGGGGACCACCGATGACTGAGGCAAAACCGCGATCTATCTTGCAGCGCAAAGCCGGAAAAGGCCGTCCGATTGAGGATGCGAAGGCGATGACGGCCGAGCGCGGACTGACCGTTGCCTTGACCAAAACCGCGCAAGAACAGTTTGAGATGCCGTTGCATATCGCGGAGATTTCCGAGACGCGGATGAGCACGGCCGAGCTGCCCGAACTGCTCGAACCGCTCTCGCTTTTAGCGGTGATGGAGGGGCCGTCCGAGTCGCTCGGCCTGATCGCGGTGCCCCCCGCGACCCTTTCGGCCCTGATCGAGATGCAGACAACGGGCCGGATCGCGCCCACCGCACCGCCGCCGCGCAAACCGACCAAGATCGATGCGGCGATGGCCGCAGATTTTCTGGATCAGCTGATGCAGGCGTTTGAAGCCCAAATCGAGGCCTTGCCCGCCATCACGTGGGGGGGCGGATTTCGATATGCGTCGTTTCTTGACGATCCGCGGCCCTTGGGGCTTTTGTTGGAGGATGTGAGTTTCCGCATCTTGAAAGTGACCCTGCAGATGGGCGTTGGCAATGTGCGCGAGGGGGGGCTTTTGATCGCGCTTCCCGCGCAAGGGCGGGGCCATGCGCCGATTAGGGCGGGCGAGGCGCCGGCTGTCGCGCGCGCTGGGGAGAGTGAGGCCGCGGCGGGGGGAGACGCCGCGCAAGAGAGTTGGGAGACCGCGCTCACGTCCACTGTCATGGGCGCGCGCGTCGATCTTGAGGCCGTGTTGCACCGTGTCACAATGCCTTTACACCAAGCGATGCAACTCAAAATTGGGAGTGAGCTCACCATCCCCTATCACGCTTTGGAGACCCTTCAGATTGAGGCGATCGGGCGGCGCCTCGTGACATCTGCACGTTTGGGGCAGGCGAACGGGATGCGCGCGGTGCGGGTGCAGTGTCGGGACGAGACCGATGGCGATGCGCCGCAAATGGCACAGCAAGCCTTTGAGGCGCGCCATCCCGCCACATCCACCGGCGCGCGCGGGGCGCCGGCCCCGTCCGCAAATGCAATGCCAAGTTTTGGCGGGCTTCCCGCGGGTGGGTTTGGGACGCCGACCATGAATGGTTCCGATCTGCCGCCGCTTGCGAGTTTGCCGGATCTGCCTGCGATGGGTGATCTTCCGCTTCAAGGAAGTCTCGCGGATATCGGGGAGCTTCCGCCGCTGGGAGATTTGCCTATCTTGGAAGCGGGGGGGATGTAGGTGTTTGTGCGCGCCCCGTGGCCGCCCAAAAAAAGCCCCGCCTCAAGTCCCCGCGCCTTCGCAAGGCTATGCTGCATCGGCAGGTGGCTTCGTCGCGCTGAAAACGCATTGCCTCCTGATCTTGACCCGTTAGGATATCGGGGAGCGGTAGAGAAAGATGCGCGATGTCACGACAAATCGATGTAGTGAAGTCCGGCGAACTCGCGGTTTTGACCTGTACCGAAAAGAGCGACGGGTGCGGATGGTCGCCGGTGATGCGCGCTGAGCTCTCGCGGGCGCTTAACACTGTTTTTGCGGATGACACGATCACGTTAGTCGTCTTGCGCGGGGGGATCGCTGGCTGGCCAAATGCGTCGCCCGACCCTGCGGGAGATTTCATACCGCATCACGCCGCGCCGCAGCTATCTGACTTGGCGCATCGCATAAGGGGCGCGCAAAAACCTGTCGTGGCGCTTTTGGCGGGGGAAATCATCGGCGGCAGTTTTGCGCTCGCGCAGGCAGCGAGCTGGCGTATTGCAGATCCGTCGACACGGTTTCACTGCTTGGAGACCTCCCTGAACTCCCTACCTGCGGGCGGTGGGTTGACGTTATTGGCCCGTCGATCAGGCGCCGGTCCCGCGCTCGCCTATGCGCTTGGCACGCGGCCAATCGGCGCGCGCGACGGCCTCGCGCTTGGGCTTATTGAGGAAGTCGAGCGGATTGACGGTGATGATGCTGCGGGCTTGCGGGCTGCGCTGAGAGGTCGCCCATTGCGCGCTGAGCCGACGCGAGCGCTGTCGGACCGGATCACATATCTTGCGGCGCTGGAGGAGGCGCGTGCGACGATCGGCACTGGTGGCGGTGCGGCGATTGACCCTCGCGTCGCGCACCGGATCGTCGATGTTGTTGAGGCCGCCTTGCTGCTTCCCGAGCGCGGATCGATGGAGTTTGAAGCGGTCGCCTTTGAGGATTTAATCGAGACGCCAAGTGCCCGCGCTCTGCGCTATCAGGCCCGCGCTCGACGGAGTGCGTCTGAACTGGGTGCGCCAAACTCGTGTGCGCCAGACTTGGGTGCGTCAAACTCGGGTGCGCCAGATGGGGCCGCATCGCCCCCCGATAATACAGGATCACGCGATGTTGAGAGGGGCGCCGCGCCCGTTATCGACGTTGGTCTTTGGCTGCCTGCGGATGTCGATATCGCAACGGGAGGCGATGATCGCGGTGAGGGCGCGGAGGGCAGCGGGATCGGCGCCGAGCGGCGGTTGACGTCGTTAGGGCGCTTGGCGTGGCGCTTGGCCTTGGGCGGGGCATCGATCCGCCTCGGGGCGGGATCGCAAACGGATTTGGAGGATCTTTTGTCCGTTGTTGCGCGGGCGCAGGCGCAGGAGGTGTCGCGCAAGTCAGTGACGGAGCAAGAAGGAGAGGCGGCGTGGTCGCGCATTACGCCGGTGGTGCGCGAGGTTGATCTGGCGGGCGCGGATTGGATCGTGAGCGCCGAGCCACCGAAGGGCGCGGCGGGGGACAAATGCTTGTCCCGCCTTGCGCGGGTGGGCGGAGACACGCCGCGGTTCGTTCTGCTGGGGGGCGAAAACACCCAGCCGCGCGAGACGGAGGATGGAAGGCTCGCCCAAGGCTGGCAGGGGCTGCGCCTTGGTGCGCATATCGTCGAGATCACGGCGATTGATCCGGTCGCGATCAGCGCCCTGCGCGCCGCGCGTTTTACTCCGGTGTATGTCGCCGCGCCGCATATGGGCGGGGGGACGATCGCGCAACGCCTGCAGGCCGCCTATATCCTTGCGGGCGAGAGGTTGGCGATTGCGGGGGCGGATATTGCGCGCATCGATACCGTTCTGCGGAAAGCCGGTTTCGGGGATGGTCCGTTTCGCCGGCTGGATAAGGCCGGCCCCGCGGCGCGGCGGGCGCTCTTCAGGGCGGCAGGCCGGACTGAGGGAATTCTGATCCGCGAATGGTCCGGGGCGTTTTACGCGCCGCAGACGCCTGATCGGGCGCCCAATGCGTCAACCGATGCGATGACACGGCCCGCGCAGGCGGGAGCGTCGACCCGTCTCGCGCCGGGGGTTGGCGAGGCGCTGGACCTGCTGCGCGAGCAACGGCCCGCGCTGCGATTGACCGATGGTCAGATTATCGCCCGCGTGGTGGCCGAATTGGCGGATGAGGCGGTCTTGATGCTTCGTATTGGCGCGGTGAACCGCCCGAGTGACGTTGATCTGATCATGGCGCTGGACTGTGGGATGCGGGCGGATATGGGGGGGCCGATGCATATGGCGGATGCGATCGGGCTCTTGACCATGCGCAACCAGCTGCGCGCGCTAACGGGAGAGGGCGCGCGTGCGCCCGACCCGCTTTGGGATGTGCTCATCAAAAACGGGCGGAAATTCAGTGATCTGAATGGGTCCGCGTGCGGGGGATAGGCGCAGGCCGGATGCCTGTAGTCGTCCGCGCCTCAAAGATCAGCCTGAGTGTCAGCCCAGAACGATGCCGACGACAACCATCATCAATCCGAGCATCGAGATCATCAAAGCGCCAATGTTCACGGCGACGGCGCGCTGCATGCGGGCCTTGAAAGCGGTCTCGTCCAAGCCCGCGCGTTTGGCGCGCAAAACGATCATCACACAAGCCGCAATGCCGATGACGCCGATGACGGAGATAACCGCGCCAATCCAGATCAGAATATCCATAGTCCGTTCCCTTCTCCAAACTGCAGGCAGGCGATAGCGTGAAACCTCTGCCCAGTGCAAGCGGCCTAGACCACCCGCGCCCTTGATGCGGGGGCTGTGAGCTTGTAGGGAAGGGCAATTCAATTCACCCGTGAGGAAGATATGTCCGACGCCTATAATGTGACCGCTGACGAGCTGCGCCAGTTTATCGAGCAATTCGAGCATCTTGAGGCGGAGAAGAAAGACATTGCTGAGCAACAAAAAGAGATCATGTCCGAAGCGAAGGCGCGCGGCTATGATACGAAAGTCATCAAAACGTTGATTGCTTTGCGCAAGCGCGACAAGGACGATCTCGCTGAAGAAGAAGCGATCTTGGAGCTTTATAAAAACGCTCTCGGGATGGTTTAACGCTTTTTTGCCATGTTATTGAAAAGGTCCGGTGGAAACGCCGGACCTTTTCATATGCGGTGGGCGCTCATGGCGCGATGAATTCAACGCCATCGATCTGCGCAATTTCGGCGGTGTCGGCCTCGTAAATCTGGGTGATTTCCTCGATCAGCTCCGAGGTCCATCCGGGCAGGGGCACCTCGACCTCAAGCCTGTCCTCGATCGCGAATTTGTCGAGAAACGCTGTGACGATTTTGCGCCGCTGGGCAATGGTCTGGGGCGGATGCGAGGTGAGATAGGCGCGCAGGCGCTCTAACCCCTCGGGGGCCATAATCGCGCCGAGGATCGCGAAATCGCCGTCCAACTCGACATCCTGCCCGATGCCGCTGAGCGAGCGTAAAAGCTCCGGCCAGATCAGGGGCGTATCCTCGTTGCACCAGACGACAAGCCGCTTTCCCTGCGCGGCTTCCGCCATTTTGCGCACCATCGGCGCCCACCGCAGCGCGCGCGGATCGATCCCCTGCATCACGCTATCATAGGTAGCGTCCTTAATCCGCGCAATCAGCGCGGGGATCAGTGTGGCGGGGTTGACCATTGCCATGTGGAATTCCACCTCGGCATCCGCAAGGATATTGGCGAGAGGCGTCAACTTGGCAGGCACCATCGCGTAGAGGCCGTCCGACGTCACAACGCGCTGGGGGATGCACATGAAAAAGTCATGCGAGAACACGATCCGGTTAAACGTATCCTCGTCTGTAATCGAATCGAGGATGGCTTCTTGGTATTCCGCGTCTGCGGCACGTCCGCGCAGGGCCATCAGGGAATCACGCAGCACCATCCGGTATCGCCCCGGCCAAGGCACGATCGTGCCGACCTGTTCAAGCGCCTCGGTGTTGCGTTTTAGGCATTTAATGAGGCGATCCTCATCGGAGGAATGCGCGCCCATGTGGAAAACGACCTGCATGCCTGAACCCTTTATGCTTCTTGTTCCGCCCAGAGTAACGGGGGATTTATGGACAGGCAAACGGCTTTCCTGTAGGGCGGGTTTATGACCGAGAAAAAGCCTCAATCTCTCCCTATGACCGCAACCGAGCAGCGCGATATCAAAGCCGTGCTGCACCGTGTGAAGCGCGCAGCATTGGCGCGCCACACGAAGGGCGCGGCAGGGGGCGGTGTGTGGTCTCTCGGGGCGGCGGTGATCGCGGTGCTTATCCTCGCGCCGATTGTGTCGGTGATCTGGATTGCGCTGAACCCGACGGAGAATATCTGGCCCCATCTCATATCCACGACATTGCCGCGTTACCTGTCCAATACTGCCGTGTTGGCGCTTGGCGTTGGCGCGCTCTCGGCGGCGGTGGGGGGCGGGGCTGCGTGGCTCATTTCGATGTATCGCTTCCCGGGGTCGCGGGCGCTGGAATGGCTTTTGCTTCTGCCGCTCGCAATTCCCGCCTATGTCGGCGCCTATGCTCTGGTTGATTTTCTGGATTATTCCGGCCCGTTGCAGATCGCCTTGCGAGAAACATTCGGCTGGGGCAGCGCGCGCGATTACTGGTTCCCGCAGGTTCGCTCGCGCGGGGCGGCGATCATCGTCCTTGCGGCCTCGCTGTATCCTTACGCCTATCTCCTCGCGCGCGCGGCGTTTCGTGAGCAGTCGGGCGGGAGTTACGAGGTGGCGCGGGCGCTGGGCGCGGGGCCTTGGGGGCTATTTTGGCGGGTCGGACTGCCGCTCGCGCGTCCGGCGATTGTCGCGGGGGCTGCCATCGCAATGATGGAAACCGTCGCGGATTTCGGCGTCGTTGATTATTTCGGCGTGCAAACCCTGACGACAGGTATTTTCACGACATGGCTTGAGGCGGGCAACGCCGGCGGGGCGGCGCAGATCGCTTTGCTCATCCTCGCGGTTGTGATGGGGCTGCTCGCGGTCGAAAAATTTGGCCGTAAGAACCAACGGTTTTATCAATCCGCACGGCACAGCCGCCCGATTGTGAAGCTTCATGCAAAAGGGGCGGGCGCGTGGGCGATGACGGCCCTGTGCGCCGTGCCATTCGTGATCGGGTTCATTTTGCCTGTGGCCGTGATGGCCGGGCATGCGCTGGCCAATCCGGATGCGTGGTTTGGCAAGGGGTTGATCCGCGCGCTCAGCAATACGATGACGGTTGCGGGGCTTGCGTCAGTGATCACGGTGTGTCTTGCGCTGTTCATGGTTTATGGGGTGCGGCTGACAGGGCGGCGCTTGCCGCGCCTGCTCTTGCCGATCACGACAATCGGCTATGCGGCGCCAGGCGCGGTCTTGGCGGTCGGCATCTTGATTCCCCTCGCAGCGTTGGATCATTGGGGCGCGGATCAATGGCTCGCGATTACCGGCACGGACCCGGGGCTGGTGCTGACGGGCTCGGCCACGGCGATTGTTTTGGCCTATCTGGTGCGGTTCTTCGCGATTGCGCAGGGCGCTGTTGATGCGGCCTTCGGGCGTGTGCCGCCATCCTTGCCCATGGCGGCACGGTCTTTGGGGCGGACCGCTGGCGGGGCGCTTACCTCTGTGTATCTGCGCCTCATGCGCGGCTCGATTGGCTCCGCGCTTTTGCTCGTGTTTGTTGATAGTGTGAAGGAATTGCCCGCAACCATGCTCTTGCGTCCGTTCAACTACGAGACCTTGGCCACCCGCGTACATGAGAAGGCAAGCTTGGAAAACCTAGGCGATGCCTCTCCCGCGGCGCTTTTGGTGATGCTGGTGGGGCTTGCGGCGGTGGGGCTTTTGGCCAAGACCAATTTGGGCGCAAAGGGCAGCCAGCTTTAACGCGGCAGCCCCCGAATGGCGGCGCGCATCGCCAGATCAAAACGCGTTGAACATAAAAACACAAATTTCTGCAAATCAGTGCTTTCGCCCTCTTGCCACTGCCGCAATCCGGCGTTATCTCACCCTCAATGCCCCTATAGCTCAGCTGGTAGAGCAACTGATTTGTAATCAGTAGGTCCGCGGTTCGAGTCCGTGTGGGGGCACCATCTTCCTGACATCGTTCATTTTTGTGCCGTGATGCAGCGGGTCGCTTTTGCTGGCCCTACGAGCAGGTGCAGCGGCGAACGCGCCGACCTTCCCGGGGGAAGGTCAACGGCCGGAGGTGTCGAGGTTGCCGAGCACGGCCGACAAGGTTGCACCAATCATTAGCATCGCTGCGATCAATGCATAGCCGTAGCCTAAGGCGACAATGCCGAAGGGGGCAAGGAAGACGACCGTGAGCAAGAGCCCGAAGGTGACAATGAGATTGAGCCAAAGCGCATGCTGCGCCTGACCATTCCGGCGCATCCAACGGTCGCAAGCGGTCCAAATATCATTTGGAACGGTGAGGAAGCTGAGCAAAACAGCAATCCCGAATATCGATGAGAACCGCGCATCAAGCAGGGCGGGCAAGGACACGTGCAGCACGGCCGCGACGATCGTCGTGACAGGCAGGTTGATGAGCAAACTCGCCGAAATCCGCCCACGCAGCGCACGTTGACTTGCTTGGGTGCGTGCCGAGACGGACGATACGGAGAACGCGGAGAGGGGGGAGGGGCCAAGCGGAACAGCTTGGGTGACGGGCTCGCCCGTTTCCAGCAACGATGTCGTCTTGGGCGCGCCCGCGGCAGGCCCGAGCAATGTAATCACGGTATAGCTGACCACGCGCGAAATCGCGAGCCCGGCATTCAGGGCGATGAAATACAAGCCAAGCGCCTCCAGACCCAGTATCGCGGCCACGATGAATTTATCGGCATGAAGGCGCAAGCCGATCAGAAGCTCGGCGGTGATGCTCGCAGCGACCTCAAGCGGTGGCCGAGGGCTCGCGGTGGTCGTGTCGGCCTCTTGCGCGTCCTCAAGCGGCTCGCTGATCTTTGCAAGTGCGAGTAGGGCAATCGGCGCAATCACAAGCCGCGGCAGAATAATAACGAGGGGGCTGGGCCAGACCAGCAAGAGGCCAAACCCGACGAGGTGGGTCAGAGCGGTTTGCAAACGCAAGATTGTCGTCGCTTGCGAGGCGTTGTGCGCGCGCATTGCCAGCGCCGTGCGGAGCAGCATCGTCGGGATGAGCAAAGCCTCCGCCGCGAGGAACACACCGATTACGAGAACGGCAAGCTCTCCTCCGATGAAGTAGAGCGCAACGCTGACCGCCGCGATCAGCGCGATGATCACCTGCGTCCAGCTTTGGCACGTGCGGGTGGCGAGCGCGCAGATCCCCGCGAGTTGGTCGGCCGGGGATGTCTGGATCGCGAAGGTGGAGGCGTTGCTGCTGAGCGCTTTGCGCAGGGTCGTTTTGATCAGATTGGCCGCGGCCAAGGCGAAACATGCGACCCCGATTTGCGACAGCTCTAGCCGCCGCGCCATCATCAACAGTAAAACAGCCCAAGCGACATTCGCGCAGATCTGCGCTATTTGCGGCATCCGGCGCACGCGCATCGCTGCGTTGATCTCTGTGCCGGGCGGCACGTTGGAAAGGCGAACTGGGATCGTCATGTCTAAAAGTCCTGTTCTCAAGACCTAAAGCGTAGACGTTAAGGATGATTCTGTCCGCTGCCCTGCTGGGAGGCTGTAAGGCGCAATCGCTAATAAAACCTATACTAAAGGTTAGGTTTTTACGGCGATGGCGGATAAAATCGGAGATTGGGCCGGTTTGGCGGGCGGATCAGACCTCTGCGAAGAGTGCGGGTTTGGTTTCTTCCCAGATCCCGGGCAACGCATCAATCGCTTCGAACATTGTGCTATCTTGATCCGCACGGGCGGCGCGTTCCACTGCGATCAACCCGGCACGAAGCTTCACCGCCCCGAGGGCCGCAGCACTCCCCGCGATTTTGTGCGCGCGGGCTGCGATTTCCTCCGTTTCAAGCGTCTCGTCGTCGTGCAACTGGGTCAGGACGGTCTCGATCTCGGCACAATGACGATTGAGCAGGGACTTGAGCATCTCTGCGCCCAGAACATCGCGAAGCTCGTCAATATGGGTGCTGTTGATGATGTCGGGCCGCTTCGGTGCTGCGGGTTGATCTGCGGGCGCGGCGGCTGGCGCGGCCTCTTCACGCACTACGAAGGTGTCGATCACCTGCGTCAGCCCAGCGCGCATCAGGGGCTTGGTTAAGATGTCGTTCATCCCATCCTGAAGATACGCTTTGCGCTCCTCCGCCATCGCATTCGCGGTCAGCGCAATGATCGGCGTCGTCGCGTTGAGCCCTGCGCTCGCGCGGATCGCGCGAGTTGCGGTACGCCCGTCCATCACCGGCATCGAGATATCCATCAAAATAAGGTCAAACCGCCGCGTCTGGGTAATGTCCACAGCCTCTTGCCCGTTGTGGACTTCGGTCACGGTATGGCCGCAAGCGCGCAGCATCTCGCGCGCCACAACACGGTTGATACTGTTGTCCTCGACAACAAGTATGTCACGCGACGGGCCTGCGGGGGTCTGTGGCTGTTGGCGGACCACGCGAATATCGTCATTCGCGTCTTCAGTTTTGGCCAGTGATGGATCTTCGCGCAAGACCATGCTGGAATCGCGCGGCGCAACGGCTTGCGGGATTTCATGATCAGGCACCGGCTCGATCGGAAAGCGCAGGGTAAAGCGGCTGCCTTCTCCCACCTTGCTTTCAACGTCCACCGTGCCACCCAAGGCCATGATGAATCGTTTCGCAATCCCAAGACCAAGGCCGGTTCCGCCAACGCTGCGATCATAGGCGCTGTTTCCGGTGGTGAAATCGTCGAAGATGCGTGATTGCAGATCCGCATCCATCCCGATCCCTGTATCCGTCACGGTAATCCACATCTGCGGAATCGGATTAGGCTGTGCCTCATCCGCAGGTGTTACACCCACCTCGACACGCACCGCGCCGTCGCGGGTGAATTTGACTGCGTTCCCGACGATATTCATCAAGATATGCTGCATGCGATCGTGATCGGCATTGATCCACGGTGTTGGCTCGCCAACCCAGCCCCACGACAGAACCGTCTGGTTCGTCGCCGCCATGCCGCCCTGATTATCTACGATATCTTGGATTAAAAGCCCGATATCCATCGGCTCGGGTCGGATCAGAAGCTTGCCCGCATCATATTTGGTGAGGTCCAGAACATCCGTAATATGGCGTAGCAACAGGCGGCCAGAGGTATTCATGTGCTTGATATAGCGAGCCTGACGTGGCGTGAGGTCCGTATCCTCCAACAAGGCCAAGCTGCCCATCAGGCCGTTGAGCGGCGTGCGGATCTCATGGCTCATGGTCGCAAGGAAGTCGGTCTTTGCTTTCTCCCCCGCCAAGGCACGGTCACGGGCATGGACGAGTTCTTCCTCTGCGCGCACCCGCACCGAAATGTCGCGCAGAAATGCGATGAAAATCTCACCATCGGCTGTCTCTGCCGACTGGATCGCAAATTCGCTCGGGAACAGCTCGCCATTCGCGCGCATCGATTCGAGTCTCACGCGGCCTTTGCCGACGATCTGCCGCGCGCCGCCGCGCCGCATCCGTTCCATGCCCGCACGGTGGGCGGCACGTAGGTGATCGGGAATGAGCAAAGCGCCAAGATCCTGACCGATGGCCTCTTTTGCGGTGTAGCCAAAAATTTGTTCGGCGGCGGCATTGAACGTCAGGATTTGCCCCATCCGGTCGCTCACGATCACCGCGTCCAAGGCCGTGTCAGTGATCGTTTTCATCCGTTCGCTCGCCTCGATGACCTCGGCGCGCCGCTGGATATTCTGGCGGTTCAGCGTCGCGAGGTAAATTGCCAAGGTGAACATCGTGATCAGCAGAAACGCGACGCCCGCCGCAAGCTGAAAGAGCGTCACGGAGATCGCATTGCGCCGCTCGTCGGCCACTTGCGCGAAGAATGTCAGGCCGGTGTGTGCCAGGTTTCGAATGCTCGGACGAAGTTTTTCGGCACTGGCCGCAAGGTCGGGCAGGGCGACGTTCATGATGTCATCGCTGGCATCGATGACAGTCACGCTGCGTTCGAGGAAGTTTTGGATCGTGAGGAGATCGGCACTGAACCCACGCGTGGCGCGTAGGGGGCGGTAGACGGTGGACTTGTCGAGCGTGTCGATGCGGCTATAGAAAACGTCGAAACCGCGACGGACCTCCGCCAAAATCTCGGGGCGCAGCTCTGGCGACGCGGCGATCAAATCGGGCGCTTGGGCGACAAAGGCCGAGAATTCGAGAAAGTCGACCTCTGCCTGCGCCAGCGACCACTGAACATTGTCGGTATTTGCGGTATTGAGCTGTCGCATCTGGCCCGCAACGTTATAGGCCAAGACGGCAATCGCGATAAAACCGATCACGCCAACAAGAGCGGACAGAATGATCTTCATGCCCAAGGTGTTTTTCAATCGCGCCGGCATCTAAACTTCCTTGGCTGCTATCCGCGTCACTTTTATGACTTGCTTTCGGGCGCAGCGAAACCTTCGATTTGGATCTCTCCAAACCCTAATGAGATCACTCGCAAGTTGTTAGCGGATAAGAGCTTAAACGAAGATAAAGGTCTTCGGCTTTTGTGTCTCAGCGCGTGATTTCGTCGCGTCAGCATGGGGATGAAAGAGGCGACGAGCGGGGTATCAGCGGTGAAAGCATCCCAAAAACGGCTTGATCAGGCACGCAGACACATACCGTGCAAACGGTAGATCGGCGGCCGCGCGGCACTGTCAGTCTCGCGCGTCGATCCGGTCAAGTTGCCAGATGCTGCGGGAATAGATGACTTCGGACCGGAAGGCCGGCTCTGAATCATAAGGATAGACGATCCAAAGCGGACCTTTATCACGCAGAGACATTGTCTTGCCATCCATCCGGTAGGCCAATGTCGCGCCACCCTTCTCGATCTCGGAGACCGGGATATCGATGCCGTAATCGTTGACGGCGGTCGCATGGAGGGTTTCGCCTTCAACACCAAGGATATCGATCAGGTCTTTGAGGGCAACGCCTTGGAATGTGTGTGTGCCTTCTGTCCAGACAGTCGTGGTCTCGAACTCGACCATCGGCAGCGCTTCGAGCATGGCGAGGTCAAAAACAGCGGCGTTCTCGGCATTGGTGCTTTTGATATTCCCCGTAACGGTCAGCAAAATGGGACCTTCCGGCGCGGAAAGCTCTTGCGCGGTGACCGCAGATGCTGAGGGGAAGCCTACCCAGAGAACGACGCCAACACTGGCAACACACAAAACAGATAGGAACGATTTACTAAACACTAACCTGACGTCCTTCTCTAGGTGCTGATAGGTATCGCATAACCTTGTAAAAATCGCGAACGGGCAGAGGTAGGACGCCTCTATCCTGACGGGTAGGTAATATCGCCGTAGCCCTTGCGGCGTCCGGTCGGGGGAATAAACGGCGCGTATCGGTCGACATAGGGGCGAAAGTGGAGAACCGTAGCAGTTTCGTGCCATTAACGTGAATTCCGAGCGGTAAATGTAGCTTTTCACGTGCATCGTCTCTCGGTTCCAGCTAGCAATTGGGGAAGAACAGGGAGAGTGCGATGCGCGTATTGATTGCTGATGACCATGAACTTTTGCGCGATACATTAACAATGTTTTTGCAAGCCCAAGAGGGAATCGAGGCCGTCACCACCGCGGATCTGGAAGAAGCCTGCGCCGCCATCGACACTCAGCCGAAATTCGACCTTGTCCTGCTCGACTTGAATATGCCCGGCATGCACGGGCTTGACGGGCTCAAGCGCGCCTTGGCGTTGAACGGCGGCCAGCGCGTCGCGCTTTTGTCGGGGGAGGCCACCCGTGATGTGGTGGAACAGGCGCTTGAACTGGGGGCGGCCGGCTTCGTGCCCAAGACGCTTTCGGCAAAATCGATGGTCAATGCCGTGAAATTCATGGCGATGGGCGAGATTTACGCCCCGCTCGATTTTATGACGGCACCCGATACGACGCCGGTGCATCCGCTTGCCGAGACTCTCTCGACGCGGGAGTTGCAGATGTTGGAGGGGTTGACCGAAGGAAAGGCCAATAAAGAGATCGCGCGCGATCTCGATATCAGCGAGCCGACGGTGAAACTGCATATGAAAACGCTCTACCGCAAATTGGGCGCTGCGAACCGGACGCAAGCGGCGTTGATCGCGCGGGAGGCGGGGCTGTTCTAAAGAGCGAGGCCGCGGCCGGTTGGGCCGCGAGGGCGCTCACCCTCCCGTGTGGCTCATGTGGCGGGCAACTTGTCCGCCAACGCCGCGCGTATAATCAAAATCATGGCCCTTGGGTTTGCGATCAATCGCGCCGCGGATGGCCTCGATAAGGGCTGTGTCCTCGTCGCTGGCGCGCAGCGGGGCGCGTAGATCCGCGCGATCGTTCTGGCCAAGGCAGGTGTAAATCTCGCCGGTGCAGGTGACGCGGACGCGGTTACAGCTTTCACAGAAATTATGCGTCAGCGGGGTGATGAACCCGATCCGTTGCCCCGTTTGAGAGATCCGGACGTAGCGCGCCGGCCCGCCCGTGTTATCGGGGAGATCTTGCAGGGTGAAGCGGTCGGCCAGGCGCGCGCGCAGATCTTGAAGCGGCCAATACTGGCCAAGTCGGGCCTGTTCATCCATCTCGCCCATCGGCATGACCTCGATGAATGTCAGGTCGTGCCCCTCGTCGCCGCACCATTTCACCAAGTCGAACAGCTCGTCCTCGTTGAACCCCTTGATGGCAACGGTATTGATTTTAACCTTCAATCCGGCGGCGGTTGCCGCTCTAATCCCTTCAAGCACCTGCGGCAGGCGCCCCCAACGGGTGATCTCGGCAAATTTCTCGGGGTTGAGCGTATCCATCGACACATTAATCCGCTTCATCCCGAAGGCCGCGAGATCAGGCGCGAACCGCGCAAGTTGCGAGCCGTTGGTGGTCAGGGTTAATTCTTTGAGCGCACCGCTGTCGAGATGCCGCGTCATCGCGCGAAAGAACGTGTCGATCCCGCGCCGCACCAGTGGCTCGCCGCCGGTGATCCGCAGCTTTTGAACGCCCAACCCGATGAACGCCGAACACATCCTATCCAACTCCTCAAGGCTCAAAAGATCCTTTTTGGGGAGGAACTGCATATGTTCGGACATGCAATACGTGCAGCGGAAATCGCAACGATCCGTGACCGACACGCGCAGGTAGGTGATCGCGCGGGCGAAAGGATCGATGAGGGGGGCATGTTTGGGTGCGACGGTCATTGGGGGAAGGTAGGGCGCGGGGGCGCAAGTGGCAAGAGCCCGCGCATCGGGGGGAGGAACCGCGTTGATGGCGGGGGCAGGGCGCGTTAGGCTAGCGGTGCACGGCAATGGCTTGAAGGAGTTGAGGATGCGTAAAGTTTTGATCTCGGCGGTGATGGTCGGGGCGCTCTCCGCTTGCGGGCACATGCCCTTTGGCGCAAAGGAAAGCGGCTCTGTGCAGATGCAGGATGCTGCCTCCGTGAGCGCGCAGGCGTCGGTCGCGCCGCGCCCGAAACCAGCCGCACAGACGCCGGATGCGTTTGACACAACCACCCAAGAGCAGCGCGCAGCCGCCACCGCCAAGCCCGCAGGCGGCGAAAGCAAGCTCGGCACGACCGTGGCCTCACTGGGCGATCCGACCGATCCCGGGTTCTGGATTTCAACCTCGCTCGTCTCGACCCCCGCAAAGGGCCGCGTTGAACATCCGGCGACGGGGAAATCTGTGCAGGTCGATCTCATTCCCGCCAACGAAGGCGGCAGCAGGCTGTCCTTGCCAGCGATGCGTCTTTTGGGCGTCTCGTTGACGGATTTGCCCGAGGTCGTCGTCTACAAATCTTGACTCGCGTGACGCATGTCGCCGCTACGGTTTAAAAAAGCCCCGATCAAAAGATCGGGGCTTTTTGTTGATCAGCCTTTCGGCGTGTCGCTGGCGTCTTGGGTGGGCGCGATCTGATCGCCCTCCACCTGATCCTCAGTGCCGTCCATCTCGTCATCAAGCTCGTCTTCAAGCGGTTGTGGCAAAAGCTTGCCCGCCTCGATCCGCGCGAATTTCTTGATGGAGCGGCCATGCTCGTTGAGCCAAAGCTGAACGCGCTCCGGATCGCGCTTCGACAATTCGCGCAGCCAAGTCGCGATTGCCTTTTGGATGAACCAGCTCCGGTCATCCGCAAGGATCACCATCCAGTTCATCACGCGCTCACGGATTTGGGTGTCCGCCTCGGAGGGGTTGCGCTGTTTGGTCCATGGCAAGGTCATGACCAAGGTCGCACGGCGCGCCCACATATTCTCATCGTAAATCCAAGCCTCAACCTCATCAAGGCGCGACGGATCCGCGACCAAGCGGCGGTCGCCTGCCTTGCAGACGGCATCGGCAATGGCCCACGCATCAAACAGCGGCACCCAAGACGCGATCAGATCCCATGCTTCGCCATCCGGGCGCAGGCGCGCTTGGGTGAGGAGCTTGGCCGAAGCCACCATGGCCTCATGGATATCCGACGCCCACAGATCGCGCGCCAAGGCCACGCGCGCTGCGGCATCATCGCCCGCTTGCGCGCGCCACAGCGTAACCAGATCGTCGATCAGAGGCACAGAAACGCCCAGATAGCGGCGCTCTGCCTTGTGATAGGCGGCCGCCTCAACGGCCTTTTCAGGATCTGCTGAGGCTTCGAGCATCTCGATGGCCTCGGCACCCGTCGGCAGGGCGCCCAGTGCGGAGGGATCGGACGCTTCCGCATCCGCATCATAAAATTCGTAATCTGCTTCCGACGCCGCAAAGGCCTCGGCCTCGGCTGCGAGGCGGGCTTCTTCTTCCGGAGGAAGCTTCGGGGCTTTAGGGGGACGTGTCATTCAACGGTTACCGATTTTGCAAGGTTGCGGGGTTGGTCCACATCGGTGCCTTTGGCAACGGCGGTGTGGTAGGCGATCAGTTGCGCGGGAAGCGCGTATAAAATAGGGGCGAAAGGCTCAGCGATTTCCGGCATTCGGATTTGCGCCCAAGTGCCGTCTCCCGCCTCTGCAAGGCCCTGCGCGTCGGAGACAAGCAAAACCTGCCCGTGCCGCGCCATGACTTCTTGCATATTCGAGACGGTCTTTTCAAACAAGCGGTCACGCGGCGCAAAGACGATGACGGGGACGGTGCGGTCAATCAAGGCAATGGGCCCGTGCTTGAGTTCACCCGATGCATAACCTTCGGCGTGGATGTAGCTGATTTCTTTCAGCTTTAATGCCCCTTCCATCGCGATAGGGAACAAGGGGCCGCGCCCCAAGAACAACACATCTTGCGCCTCGGCCAGTTTTTCGGCCAGTTTTTCGATCACGCCATCTGTCGCGAGACCGGCATTCATCAATCCCGGCAAGGAGCGCAGCGTGGCAATATGGCCTTGCAACTGCGCGTCCGAGAGGTGCCCGCGATCAACACCGGCCTTGAGCGCCATCACCGCCAAGGTGAGAAGCTGACAGGTGAAGGCCTTCGTCGAGGCCACGCCGACCTCGATCCCCGCGAGAATTGGCAAGGTGAGGGAGGCTTCGCGCGCCATCGACGAGGTTGGCACATTGACCACCGCAACGGTTTTCTCAACCCGCTCCTGACAATAGCGCAGCGCGGCGAGCGTATCTGCCGTCTCGCCGGATTGGCTGACGAAAATCGCCCATGATTTCGCGGGCATCGGCGGCTCACGGTAGCGGAATTCGGACGCCACATCTATCTCGCAGGGCAGGCCCGCGAGGCTCTCAAACCAGTATTTCGCGACCGCGCAGGCGTAATAGGCTGTGCCGCAGGCCACCAAGGTCAGACGGTCAAGCCCTGTAAAATCGACCTCTGCGGGAAGGTTGAGACCAGACTCGCCCAGATAGTGGCGCAGCGCATCGCCCAAGACGGCGGGCTGTTCGGCCACTTCCTTCGCCATGAAATGCTTATAGCCGGCCTTCTCGACCTGCACGGTGCTGATGTCGATTTGCGCGGCATCGCGGTTTACGCGGCGACCCGCCAGATCGAAAATCTCGGCGCCCGCGCGGGTGACGAAAGCGTAGTCGCCTTCTTCAAGATAGGTCACGCGGTTGGTCATCGGCGCCAGCGCAATCGCATCCGAGCCGACAAACATCTCGCCATTGCCGTGGCCGATGGCCAAGGGCGAGCCCTTGCGCGCAGCGATCATCAAATCTTCCTCGCCCTCAAACAGCCACAAAAGCGCGAATGCGCCCTCCAAGCGTTGCAAGGTCGCCGCCGCCGCCGCGCGCGGAGGCAGGCCGCTGTCAAGAAGCACGCGCGTCAGCATCGCCACCGTCTCGGTATCCGTGGCGGATTCCGGCAAAAGCCCAGAGGCGGCCAATTCTTCGCGCAGTTCGCGGAAATTCTCGATGATCCCGTTATGCACCACAGCGACAGGGCCGGAACGATGGGGGTGGGCGTTGACTTCCGTCGCGGCGCCGTGCGTGGCCCAACGGGTATGGCCAATGCCCGACTTGCCCGCGAGCGGCTCATGCACCAGACGATCCGAGAGGTTCACCAGCTTGCCGACCGCGCGGCGACGATCCAGCTTTCCGCCCGCCGACCCGTTGACCGTGGCGATCCCCGCGGAATCGTATCCGCGATATTCCAGCCGCTTGAGGCTCTCGACCAAAAGCGGCGCAACTTCGTTATTTCCCAAAACGCCAATAATGCCGCACATATTTCAATCCCCTCAGGAGTTGGCCTTGCGGGCCTTCTGGGCACGCAGCATCTCGAAAAGTTTGGTTGCCAACCCTTGCTTGACCACCTGTTTTGCCCGACCCAGCGCCAAAGCCTCGTCGGGCACGTCTTGCGTGATCACCGAACCGGAGCCCGTCATCGCATCGTTGCCCACCGAAACCGGCGCCACCAGCATCGTATCCGATCCGATGAAGGCGCGTTTCCCGATGGTCGTGCGGTGTTTCATGACGCCATCATAGTTGCAAGTGATCGTGCCCGCACCGATATTCGTGTGCTCCCCGATATCCGCATCGCCAATATAGGTCAGATGACCGACTTTGACGCCCTCGTCCAAGATCGCATTTTTGATTTCGACGAAATTGCCCACGTGGACATCCTCCGCCAACTCCGCGCCCGGGCGCAGGCGTGCAAAGGGCCCGACCGTGGCGCCGCGCGAGATATGACAGCCCTCGAGATGGCAAAACGCCATGATCTCCGCGCCGGTTTCCACCGTGACCGCCGGCCCGAACACAACATTCGGCCCAACAACGCAATCTGCGCCCAAATAGGTATCAAGCGCAAAGAAAACGGTCTCGGGCGCGGTGAGGGTGACGCCATTCTCGATCGCCTCGGCGCGCATGCGCGCTTGGAACGCAGCCTCCGCCTGTGCCAATTCCTTGCGCGAATTGATGCCAAGCGTCTCGCTCTCGTGACAGGTTACCACCTCAGCCGCCATGCCATTGGCGCGCGCAATCTCGACGAGATCCGTGAGGTAGAATTCCTCGGCGGCATTGTCGTTATCAATCACCGGCAGGAGTTCGCGCAGCGTTGCCGCCTCGGCACAGATCACGCCGGAGTTGCAAAGCGTGATTTCCGC
This sequence comes from Albirhodobacter sp. R86504, assembly GCF_042466415.1. Classification (NCBI taxonomy): domain Bacteria; kingdom Pseudomonadati; phylum Pseudomonadota; class Alphaproteobacteria; order Rhodobacterales; family Paracoccaceae; genus Albirhodobacter; species Albirhodobacter sp. R86504. Next base: position 496,927 of record NZ_JAXHCH010000002.1, read on the forward strand.
TTCCTCATCGGTGGCATCTTTAAACTCGACGATCTTTTCCAGCGCCGTTCCATGCGCAACCAGACGCCCGTAACGGCCCGGATCGGCGGCCTCGAACCCGAGCACAACCACATCCGCAGGCGAGTCGATCATGTTCTCCAAGGTTTCCGTACGGATAAAGGGAGTGTCGCCGTATAGCACGATCACGCGGCCCTCGAACCCTTCGAGCTCGGGCAGGGCCTGCAAGACGGCATGTGCTGTGCCAAGTTGCTCCTCTTGCAAGACAACCCGCGCATCCGGATTGATCTTGCCCACTGCGGCGCGCACCTGATCCGCGCCGTGGCCGGCGACAATGATCACTTCCTCGGGCTCCAGCCCCTGTCCCGATGACATCGCATGCGCGATAAGCGGTGCCGCACCGAGGCGATGCAAAACCTTCGGCAGGTCCGAATTCATACGCGTGCCTTTGCCCGCGGCGAGTATAACAAGTGCAATAGCCATAGGGAGAGCCCTTTTCTTCTGTTATCGTGCGTTTTACCCATTGGGGGCTTGGCCGCAAGGGCAAGCCGTTCACGGTTTGTGAACAGTTGTGACAGCGCAGGGCCGAAAGGGACCATATGACGACTGAACTGGAGGGCGGGCTACGGACCGTCGTTTTCGATCTCGATGGCACTCTGGCCGATACATCCGCCGATCTGATTGCGGCGGCGAATGCGTGTTTTATCGACCGTGGCTTGGGGCCGATCTTGCACGCCGAGCAAGATGCGCTGATTGCGTTTCACGGGGGGCGGGCGATGTTGCGCGCGGGCTACAGCCGTATTGAGGCGCCTGATCTCGATGCGCTGGTGGAGGCCGATTATGCCGTATTGTTGCGCCATTATGCCGAGAATATTGACGTGTTTACAAGGGTTTATCCGGGTGTTTTTACCGCGCTCGAAGCGTTGAAAGCCGCCGGATATGCGCTGTCGATTTGCACCAATAAACCGGAGGGTCTGGCGCAGGCTCTCACGGGGCGCTTGGGGCTACGGCATCATTTCGGTGCGCTCATCGGGGCGGATACCTTACCAACCCGCAAACCCGACGCCGCGCCGTATATCGCCGCGGTTGAGGCGGTCGGGGGCACGGTCGCGCGCTCGATTTTGATTGGTGACACGAAGACAGACCGCGAAACGGCACGGGCCTGCGGTGTTGCAAGTGTTCTGGTGACGTTTGGCCCGTCGGGACGCGCTATCGAGCGGCTCGAGCCGGAAGCGTTGCTGGATCACTACGATGATTTGCCCGCACTCGCGGCGCGGCTTTTGGCCTAACATCGGGGGCGGCGAGGGCGCGGGATCACGCGAGGACCTGCGTCACGGGGCGATGCGAGCGCGCAAGGAGGAGCGAATAATGTCAAGTGAGACACACCGACGGCGGATTTGCCCGCATTGCTCGACCGCATTGCCCGAAGATGCGGAGATCTGCGCAATTTGCGGGCAGGTGTTAGGTCCGGTGGAAGCGCCAATCCCGATGGTGCGGCCAAAAGCAATTTTGCGCCGCGCTCTGGATTTCGCTCTCACATTGCTCGTCGTGTTCTTTGTGGCGATGGCGTTGCAACATTACTACCTTTCGATCGTCGCAGAAGGGGCGCATGGGGAGGCGGACGCCGCCGCTCACGGGCTCCCCGGTCCTGATGCGGCGGGGAAGGGGGCGAAGGACCCGTCTCCTTAGCGTGCCTTTAGCGAACAACTATTGCCGCGCAGGAGGGAATCACCGCTCCGCGTGGAGGCCCGCCTGCGCGACCGCCAAGCGGGCGCGGTGAGGTGTTGCGGGCCGATTTCTCAGGCCGATAGGCAAATTCGCAACAAACCAACGTTGGGCGGAAGGCACCCCCACCGAAGTGAACGCGGCAGTGTTCGATCCGCGGGCATCAATTCGCGGCGCCGTTTGCGTCAACGTGCCCGCGCCCAAAAACGAGCGCCTTGTTGCCGAACGCCCAATTTTTCTCGTCCGCCCGTTGATTTAGTGTGGCCTCTTTCCGTGTCCGCGCCGCCTGCCGCGCCCGCCCACTAAGGGACTTGCGGCAAATTGTCCGCGCCGGAAGCGCCCTCTTTGACTGATTTTCATATGCAATTGCCTGCAATCTCTCTCGAAAACGGTGAGAATCCCGCTCACGCTTGGTTGACCGCGTAGGCGCACAGGTCTAAACGGAGGCTAGCCGGAACACGCGCGGAGCAATTGCCGCGACATGAGGGAGCCAACAGTGCAACAGCTGCTGCAAGAATACCTTCCCATCCTCATTTTTCTCGCCATGGCCACAGCGCTCGCGCTGATCCTGATCGTAGCGGCATTGGTGCTTGCGCACCGGAGCCCTGATCCGGAAAAGCTTTCGGCCTATGAATGCGGGTTCAACGCCTTTGACGATGCGCGCATGAAATTCGACGTGCGCTTCTATCTCGTCTCGATCTTGTTCATCATCTTCGATCTCGAAGTCGCCTTCCTGTTCCCATGGGCAGTGGCCTTCGGTGGTTTGTCGATGGTGGCGTTCTGGTCGATGATGGTCTTCCTCGGCGTATTGACCGTGGGCTTTGCCTACGAATGGAAGAAAGGGGCGCTGGAATGGGCGTGATGACTGGGGGAAATACCGCTGGCGCGGATCGCGAAGTCGCGACTCAGGCGCTGAATGCGGAATTGCAGGATAAGGGCTTCTTGCTGACCTCGACCGAGGACGTAATCAACTGGGCGCGCAACGGATCGCTGCACTGGATGACCTTCGGTCTGGCCTGCTGCGCGGTTGAGATGATGCATACTTCGATGCCGCGCTATGATCTCGAACGTTTCGGGACGGCGCCGCGTGCGTCCCCGCGTCAGTCTGATCTCATGATCGTCGCAGGCACGTTGACCAATAAGATGGCGCCTGCGCTGCGTAAGGTTTATGACCAGATGCCAGAGCCGCGCTATGTGATCTCGATGGGGTCCTGCGCGAATGGCGGTGGGTACTACCATTACAGCTATTCCGTGGTGCGTGGCTGCGACCGGATCGTTCCTGTCGATATCTACGTTCCGGGCTGCCCGCCGAGCGCCGAGGCGCTGCTTTACGGCATCATGCAGTTGCAACGCAAAATCCGCCGTACCGGCACGCTGGTTCGTTGAGGAGTGATTATGACTGACGCCCTTCAAGATCTCGCCGCCCATATCGAAGCAAAGCGCCCGTCGGATGTGATTTCGACCGATATCGCGTTTGGTGAATTGACGGTGACGATTTCGCTCAGCTCCGCGCCCGAGTTCATCGAATTCCTGCGCGACGATGAGAGCTGCAAGTTTTCGACCGTCGTTGACATCACCGCGATCGATTGGCCACAGCGGCCAGCGCGGTTCGATATGGTTTGGATGTTCCTCTCGATGTATCGCAACCAGCGCATTCGTGTGAAAGCTGCGGTGCGGGAAGACGAGATGGTGCCATCGCTCGTTGATGTGCACCCCTCCGCGAATTGGTTCGAACGCGAGATCTTCGATATGTTCGGGATCTTGTTTACCGGACATCCGGATCTGCGCCGTATTCTGACCGACTACGGGTTCCGTGGCTATCCGCTGCGGAAGGATTTCCCGACGACTGGTTACGTTGAGATGCGCTATGACGAAGTGCTCAAGCGTTGCGTCTACGAGCCGGTAAAGCTGACGCAAGATTACCGTCAGTTCGATTTCCTCTCGCCATGGGAAGGCGCGCAATACGTGCTTCCGGGCGACGAGAAGCCTGCTGCGAAGTAGGTGTGATTGAAGGCGGGGGCCGTTTGGGCCCCTTTGCCGCATCCTGCGGCGCAGGAAAGTCAGGCCGCTCGCGGCTATATGGTTGAAGGTCGACCCAAGCTGGATGGTGCGGGTGAGTGGCTTGAGAATTGGTCTTCGCGTCGGGCTTGGCCGGACGTTTTGAAGGAAAGAGGTCTGAGATGGACGGCAGCTTTGATGATGCTCTGACGGGCGAGCAAAAGATCCGTAACTTCAACATCAACTTCGGGCCGCAACACCCCGCGGCCCACGGCGTTTTGCGCATGGTTTTGGAACTCGACGGCGAAATCGTCGAGCGCGCCGATCCGCATATCGGCCTGCTGCACCGCGGCACCGAGAAGTTGATGGAAAGCCGCACCTATCTGCAAAACCTGCCTTATTTCGACCGCCTCGATTACGTGGCGCCGATGAACCAAGAGCATGCTTGGTGTCTGGCGATTGAAAAGCTCACCGGCACCATCGTGCCGCGCCGCGGTCAGCTGATCCGCGTGCTTTTCTCCGAGATTGGTCGCGTGTTGAACCACCTCTTGAACGTCACCACGCAGGCGATGGACGTGGGCGCGCTCACCCCGCCGCTGTGGGGCTTTGAAGAACGTGAAAAGCTGATGATCTTCTACGAGCGGGCGTGCGGTGCGCGGTTGCACGCGGCGTATTTCCGTCCCGGCGGTGTGCATCAGGATCTGCCCGATGCGTTGCTCGACGATATGGAAGAATGGGCCGCCCATTTCCCGAAAGTTCTCGACGATATCGATGGCTTGTTGACGGAAAACCGTGTTTTCAAGCAGCGTAACGCCGATATCTGCATCATCACCGAGGAAGATATCCTCAAATGGGGCTATTCCGGCGTCATGGTGCGTGGCTCGGGCCTCGCATGGGATTTGCGCCGCTCGCAGCCCTATGAGTGCTATGACGAGTTCGACTTCCAGATCCCTGTCGGCAAGAATGGCGATTGCTACGATCGTTACCTCTGCCGGATGCAAGAGATGCGCGAGTCGACATCGATCATCCGTCAGGCGATCGCAAAGCTGCGCGTTGAAGGCGGCGACGTTCTGGCACGTGGCAAGATCACACCGCCCAAGCGTGGCGAGATGAAAACCTCGATGGAAGCGCTCATCCATCACTTCAAGCTTTACACAGAGGGCTTCAAAGTGCCCGCAGGCGAAGTCTATGCCGCCGTGGAAGCGCCCAAGGGCGAATTCGGCGTCTACCTCGTCTCGGACGGCACCAATAAGCCCTACCGTTCGAAGATCCGCGCCCCCGGCTATTTGCATTTGCAGTCGATGGATGCGGTCTCGAAAGGCCACCAACTTGCGGATGTTGCCGCTATTATCGGCACGATGGACGTCGTGTTTGGGGAGATTGACCGCTAATGCTTCGCCGTCTGCATTCCGAACAACCTGAAAGCTTCGCTTTCACGCCTGCAAACTATGAATGGGCGCAGGGCCAGATCACAAAATATCCCGCGGGGCGTCAGCAATCCGCGATCATTCCGTTGCTGTTCCGCGCGCAAGAGCAAGAAGGGTGGCTGAGCCGCCCTGCCATCGAGCATGTCGCGGATCTGTTGGGCATGCCCTACATCCGCGCGCTCGAAGTCGCGACCTTCTATTTCATGTTCCAGCTTGCGCCGGTTGGCGCGGTTGCGCATATCCAGATTTGCGGCACGACCTCGTGCATGATCTGTGGCGCAGAAGACCTGATGAAGGTCTGCAAGGAAAAGATCGCAGCACAGCCCCACCAGATCTCCGCCGATGGCAAGCTATCGTGGGAAGAGGTTGAGTGCTTGGGCGCGTGCACGAACGCTCCGATGGCGGCGATTGGGAAAGATTACTTCGAAGATCTCACAACCGAGAGCTTCGCTGATCTGCTCGACGAGCTGACCGCCGGCAAAACGCCAGTTCCGGGGCCGCGCAATGGTCGCTTCTCCTCCGAGCCGAAATCGGGCCTGACCTCGTTGCAAGTCGACGCGCCGCATACCCAATATAACGGCACAGCGCAGCTTTCGGTGGATCTGCAAGACGGGATCAAGCGGATTGAGGGCACCGAAGTCGCCTTCCGCACCCCTTGGACGCAGGGCGCTAATCACGCCGCCGCGCAAGGCGCGATGAATCCGAACACTGCCAAGCTCGGTGGGTTCGCTTCGGCTGCTCCACCTGCGGACGCTCCTGCGGTTGAGACTGCTGCGTCCAAACCCTCCGAAAACGCCCCTGTCGATGCGACTGGGGTAAGCGTTCAAGAGGCGCAAGCGACCTCAAAAGCCAAGCCGGTCAGCAAGGCTGATCCGGTGGACGCAGGCGCTGCGGACGTCGTTGCGACGGACGCGGACAAGCCCGCCACCTTGGCCGCGGCACGTGACGGCAAAGCGGATGATTTGAAGCTCATCAAAGGCGTCGGCCCCAAGCTGGAAGACCTTTTGAACACGCTCGGCTTCTATCACTTCGACCAAATCGCCGCATGGAAGGCGAATGAATTGGCGTGGGTCGATCAGAACCTCGAAGGGTTCAAAGGTCGCGCGACACGCGACGAGTGGGTTGATCAAGCGCGCGAGCTTGCGACAGGTGCGGAGACGGAGTTTTCCGCGCGTGCTAAGAAAGACGGGATTTACGGCGAATAAGTGAGTGGAACAGTAGCGTAAGGAGTTTTGGAATGCCTGAACTGAACGAATGCAAGAAAACGTGTTGGAAAATCGGCGCGGCGGCGGGTGTTGTCGTTGCGGCTTGGTTGCTAATCGTCAGCCATATCGGCTTTTTTGCAGCGATCTTTTTGGGCTTCCTAACCTTCGGTATGTTCGGCGCGTTCTTGAACTGGGCGTTTTGTGAATTGGCTATGGCGGTGGAAGCGGCGCCTGCTGAGGGTGTAATGCCGGTCGCGGCAAGCGCCGCTGCCGGGGTCGCTCCTGCGGCGGCGCCGGTTTCACCTCCGGCGGCTGCGATGAATGCAAGCGTGGCCGTGGCAGAAAAGCCCGAAGTCGCGCCAACACCGGTTGCGGCCTCGACGCCTATCGCGGCATCGCCCGAAGTCGCGACGCCCGCACCCGTTACGGCGCCCGCATCCGTTACGGCGCCTGTGGCGGAGGTTGCCGCGGTTCCGGCTGCGGCGTCTGATGAGGGCGACGAGGCAGTGAAGCCGAAAGGTCTGAAGGCACCGCGCCGCGGAAATGCCGATGATCTGAAGCTGATTGAGGGGATCGGCCCGAAACTGGAGGAGCGCCTGAATGAATGGGGCATCTTCCATTACGACCAGATCGCCGCTTGGGGGCCTGCGGAGGTCGCCTACGCGGATAACAATGTTCCGCGCTTTAAAGGCCGCGCGACCCGCGATAAATGGGTGGCGCAAGCAAATCTGATCGTTTCCGAGGGCATTGATGTTTTCTTGGAACGCGCAAAAACGAATGACTACTGAGTGATTGAGTGAAAATGGCATCTCTACCCGATCAGAGCAAACTGCAAGCCGAGGGCCGCAAAGTGGCCATCGTTCTTGCGGCTGCGGCTTTGATTTGGGTCGGGGCGCAGGCTTTGATCGCGGCGCTGGGGCTTGAACAGCGCTTTTTGATCTTGGCCGATCTTGCGGCGGGAGCCGCGTTCATTTGGGCGCTTGTCGTGACATGGCGCATATCGCGTCAAAGCAAACGGCGGCGTAATGCCGGTTCGGCCCCTAACGGCCGGGATAATTGAGGGAATTCACATGCTGAAAGATCAAGATCGGATCTTTACCAACCTTTACGGGATGCATGACCGCTCCTTGGCTGGCGCCCGCGCGCGCGGCCATTGGGACGGCACGGCCAATATCCTCAAGAACGGCCGTGACTGGATCGTTGAGCAAGTGAAGGCCTCGGGCCTGCGCGGGCGCGGCGGTGCTGGTTTCCCGACCGGCCTGAAATGGTCGTTCATGCCCAAGGAATCGGACGGTCGTCCGTCCTATCTCGTCGTCAACGCCGATGAATCCGAGCCGGGCACCTGCAAAGACCGTGAGATCATGCGTCATGATCCTCATACGCTGGTCGAGGGCTGCTTGATTGCGGGCTTCGCGATGGGCGCGGTCGCCGCGTATATCTACATTCGGGGTGAGTATATCCGCGAGAAGGAAGTGCTTCAGGCGGCGATCGACGAGGCTTATGATGCTGGCTTGATCGGTAAAAACGCCTGCGGGTCGGGCTATGACTTCGATATTTACCTGCACCACGGGGCAGGGGCCTACATCTGCGGCGAAGAAACCGCATTGATTGAGAGCCTTGAGGGCAAGAAGGGGATGCCGCGGATGAAGCCGCCGTTCCCTGCGGGCTCGGGGCTTTATGGCTGCCCGTCCACGGTGAACAATGTGGAATCGCTGGCCGTTGTGCCGACGATCCTGCGGCGCGGGGCGGATTGGTTTGCGGGCTTTGGCCGCCCGAACAATGCGGGCACCAAGCTTTTTGGCATCTCTGGCCACGTGAACAACCCTTGCGTTGTTGAGGAAGCCATGTCGATCCCGCTGCGTGAGCTGCTCGATCGTCACTGCGGCGGTGTGCGCGGCGGTTGGGGCAACCTGAAGGCGGTTATTCCGGGCGGCTCGTCGGTTCCGATGCTGACGGCAGAACAGTGCAACGACGCGATCATGGATTTCGACTGGCTGCGCGAACAACGCTCCGGCCTTGGCACGGCGGCGGTGATCGTGATGGATCAGAACACCGATGTCATCAAGGCGATCTGGCGTCTCTCGAAATTCTACAAGCACGAGAGCTGCGGCCAATGCACCCCTTGCCGTGAAGGCACGGGCTGGATGATGCGCGTGATGGATCGTCTGGTGCGCGGGGAGGCAGAGATCGAGGAGATCGATATGCTTCTGTCCGTGACCAAACAAGTCGAAGGCCACACCATTTGCGCGCTTGGCGATGCGGCGGCTTGGCCGATCCAGGGTCTCGTTCGTCACTTCCGCGAGGAGATTGAGGACCGGATCAAGGCGCGCAAGTCGGGCCGAATGGGCGCGATGGCGGCGGAGTGACTATGATGAACCCGATCCTTCCCCTCGGTTTCGCGACACTGGCTCTTTCGGCCTGTGTCGGGTTTTCCCCTGGGAACACGATCTATCCGGTGGCTGAGGGCTACGGTGTCGATTTCGAGGGCCGCGGTGTCGTGGTCACGCGAGAGGGTCGCGGTTTTGATTATTCTGAAGGGTTAGAGGCCCGCCGCGTTGCGGATAATTTCTGCCGCGGTCAGGTGAACTCCTCCACCCGCGATAATTTCAGGGATGGCGCATGGCGCTTCCCGCAGGGTTGCGCATGAGCACCCTGACCCAAATTCAACGCGCGGCTCCCCGCGCCCGAGCGAAGTGACGGATCGAGACATGTCAAATACGCGCAACATCATCATCGACGGCCATGAGGTCGAAGTAGATCCGAATCTCACGCTGATTCAGGCGTGCGAGCAGGCTGGCATCGAAGTGCCGCGGTTTTGCTATCACGAGCGGTTGTCCATCGCGGGCAACTGCCGCATGTGCCTCGTCGAAGTCGTAGGCGGCCCGCCCAAACCAACGGCGTCTTGCGCGATGCAGGTCAAGGATCTGCGCCCCGGTCCGGACGGCGCCCCGAGCGTTATCAAGACGAACTCACCGATGGTGAAGAAAGCACGCGAAGGCGTGATGGAATTCTTGTTGATCAACCACCCGCTCGATTGCCCAATTTGCGATCAGGGCGGTGAGTGCGATTTGCAAGACCAAGCAATGGCTTACGGTGTGGACTTCTCGCGGTATCGCGAGCCCAAGCGCGCCTCCGAAAATCTCGATCTCGGGCCGCTTGTATCGACCGCAATGACGCGCTGCATTTCGTGCACACGCTGCGTCCGCTTTACCTCTGAGGTCGCGGGCATCACGCAAATGGGTCAGACAGGGCGCGGCGAAGATAGCGAGATCACCAGCTATCTGAATGAGACGCTCAATTCCAACTTGCAGGGCAATATCATCGATCTCTGCCCCGTTGGGGCGCTGACGTCGAAACCCTACGCATTCACTGCGCGCCCTTGGGAATTGACCAAGACCGAAACCATCGACGTGATGGACGCGTTGGGATCGAACATCCGCGTCGACGTGAAGGGCCGCGAAGTGATGCGCATTTTGCCGCGCAATCATGACGGCGTGAATGAGGAATGGATTTCCGACAAGACCCGTTTCGTCTGGGACGGTCTGCGCCGCCAGCGTCTCGACACGCCTTACATCCGCGAGAATGGTAAGCTGCGCAAAGCCGGTTGGGGCGAGGCACTCGCTGCCGCTTCGGCGGCGATGAAGGGTAAGAAGGTTCTCGGGCTCGTGGGTGATCTCGCGCCTGTGGAAGCTGCTTTCTCGCTCAAGACCCTTGTTGAAGGGCTCGGCGGCACGGTTGAATGCCGCACCGACGGCGCGCGTCTGCCGATTGGGAACCGGTCGGCCTATGTCGGCAATGCGACGATCGAAGATATTGATACCGCATCCGAATTTGTTCTGATCGGCACCAACCTGCGCAACGAGTTGCCCGTTCTCAATGCACGCGTGCGCCGTGCTTGGATCAATGGCGCGAAAGTGTCACTGATCGGGGAAGCGTGCGATCTGACGTATGATGTTGAGCATCTCGGAACCGACCGCGCGGCGTTGGCGAAAGCCACGGCGGGCGAGGGTGCGATGATCATCGTTGGTCAAGCGGCGCTATCGGAGGCCGATGGCGAGGCAGTCTTGGCACATGCGATGGCACTGGCCGAGAAATCGGGCGGCAAGATGCTTGTCCTACATACGGCGGCCAGCCGTGTGGGCGCGATGGATATTGGTGCCGTGACCGAGGGCGGGCTTCTGGCTGCTGTGCAAGGGGTTGAGGTGATTTACAATCTCGGCGCGGATGAGGTTGAAATCCAACCTGCGTCCGAGGGTGGTCCGTTTGTGATCTACCAAGGATCGCACGGCGATCGCGGCGCAAATCGCGCCGACATCATCTTGCCCGCGGCGGCCTACACCGAAGAAAACGGTCTGTTCGTGAACACGGAAGGTCGTCCGCAACTTGCGATGCGCGCCGGTTTTGCGCCGGGCGAGGCGAAGGAAAACTGGGCGATTTTGCGCGCTTTGTCGGCCGAATTGGGTGCGACTTTGCCGTGGGATAGCTTGGCGGTGTTGCGTCAGGCTTTGGTGGCGGCGGTGCCACATCTCGCACAGATCGATGTGGTTGCCGACAATGGTTGGACGCCGGTCGCTCCGCGCGATATGGGCGCAGCGACGTTCCGCACTGCGGTGAAAGACTTCTATCTTACCAATCCGATCGCGCGCGCGTCGGCCTTGATGGCGGAATGTTCGGCCTTGGCGAAATCGCGCGATGCTGCGCCTTTGGCGGCGGAGTAACCTATGTCTTTGACCCCGCTCTTTGTTCATGCGACGGCCGGCGCCTTGTGCGTCGGGCTTGCCGCATGCGCGCAGGCGGGGCCGGACGCCGGACGGCCAGTTTATCGCGGCGTCGAGACGCGGCTTTTGGATGGCGATCTGGTGAATTTTCACGCTGCTCTGACCGGTTCGGGCGAGGCGGCAACGGATGAAGCGGCAGCGGTGGAATATTCCACCTGCGCCGCAGCGCAATATGCGGTGATCCGCGGATACGGTTTTGCGCGCCATGTGCGCACAACCACGGAACTGAACGGTGGCGTCTGGCGGGCAGATGCAGTTTACACCATCTCGCCCGCACTGCCGAGCGGACTACGGACCATTGACGCGGAAGTGACAGTGGCCGATTGCGCGGAGCGGGGAATTCCCACGGTTTGAAACGATAGGGCGGTCTGAGGGACAAAAATGGCAGAGTTTTTTGCAACACCACTGGGGGCGATCCTCCTGATCCTTATTCAGGGTCTGGGCGTCATTGCTTTCGTGATGATTTCGCTCCTGTTCTTGGTTTACGGGGACCGTAAAATCTGGGCAGCCGTTCAAATGCGGCGCGGCCCGAACGTGGTTGGCCCGTGGGGCATCCTGCAATCGGTTGCGGATGCGCTGAAATATGTTCTCAAAGAGATTGTTGTTCCGGCGGGTGCGGATAAATTCGTCTTCTTCTTGGCGCCTGTCACGTCGATGGTGCTGGCGATCCTTGCTTGGGCCGTTATCCCGTTCAATGACGGATGGGTGCTGTCGGATATCAACGTGGCGATCTTGTTCGTCTTCGCGGTGTCCTCGCTGGAGGTTTACGGCGTGATCATGGGGGGCTGGGCGTCGAACTCCAAATATCCGTTCCTCGGCTCGCTGCGCTCCGCAGCACAGATGATTTCTTATGAGGTCTCGTTGGGCCTGATCATCGTCGGTATCATCATTTCAACCGGCTCGATGAACTTCGGCGATATCGTCCGCGCGCAAGATGGTGATTTTGGTTTGCTGAACTGGTACTGGCTGCCGCATTTGCCGATGGTCGTGCTGTTCTTCATCTCGGCATTGGCAGAAACCAACCGCCCGCCCTTCGATCTTCCCGAGGCGGAATCCGAACTCGTTGCGGGCTATCAGGTTGAGTATTCGTCCACGCCGTTCCTGCTGTTCATGGCGGGTGAGTATATCGCGATCTTCTTGATGTGCGCCCTCATTTCCTTGTTGTTCTTTGGTGGCTGGCTCTCGCCAATCCCGGGCCTGCCGGACGGTGTGTTCTGGATGGTTCTCAAAATGGCGTTCTTCTTCTGGATGTTCGCGATGGTGAAGGCGATCACCCCGCGGTATCGCTACGACCAATTGATGCGGATTGGCTGGAAAGTGTTCCTGCCGCTTTCGCTCGGCTGGGTTGTTCTGATCTCGTTCCTTGCAAAATTCGAAGTGTTCGGCGGCTTCTGGGCACGCTGGGCAATGGGGGCATAATCCATGGCACTCGACTATACCCGCGCGGCCAAATATTTCTTGATGTTCGATTTCATCAAGGGGTTTGGGCTCGGCGTTAAATACTTCTTCGGCCCGAAGGCCACGATTAACTATCCGCATGAGAAGGGGCCTTTGTCGCCGCGCTTCCGCGGGGAGCATGCCTTGCGTCGTTACCCCAACGGCGAAGAGCGCTGCATCGCATGCAAACTGTGCGAGGCAATCTGCCCCGCGCAGGCGATCACCATCGATGCCGAACCTCGCGAAGACGGCTCGCGCCGCACCACGCGCTATGACATCGACATGACGAAATGCATCTATTGCGGTTTCTGTCAGGAAGCCTGCCCGGTGGATGCGATCGTCGAAGGCCCGAATTTTGAATTCTCGACCGAGACTCGTGAGGAGCTGTTCTACGATAAAGAACGCCTGCTCTCGAACGGCGCCCGTTGGGAAGCCGAAATCGCCCGTAACCTCGAATTGGATGCACCTTACCGATGAGCCAGGACTATTCGAAACTTTTCGCAGCGATGATCGCGCAGAGTCAGGAAATGGCTCGCGCGTTCCAGCCTGCATTGGAGAGTTTCAATGCGTCGGGCGTTGATAAGCTCTTCCCTACGATGCCCAAAGATATGCTGGAGATGTTCTTCGGCAAGACGTTCAACCGCGACGGTCTGGATGCGCGCACGCGCTTTCTTGTGACGGTGGCGGGGATGGTCGCCGTTGGCGCGCAGGGCGAGCCGCAACTGCGGGTTGCGATCCGCAACGCGATTGAGGCGGGGGCGACCCCTTCCGAGATTGCCGAGACAATTTTTCAAATGAGCATGTTTGGCGGTGTCCCCGCCATGACCCGTGCACTGGAAATCGCCCAGTCGATCTTCGACGAGACGAAGGCCAGCAAATCGGGCACTGAAACACCGGGAGAGAACACATGATGGTGTCTGCATTTATCTTCTACCTCTTCGCCGTAACGGCGGTGGTCGCGGGCTTCATGGTCGTGATCTCGAAAAACCCCGTACACTCGGTTCTGTGGCTGATCCTGACGTTCCTCGCGGCTTCGGGTCTGTTTGTGACTTTGGGCGCGGAATTTGTCGCGATGCTGTTGATCATCGTTTATGTGGGCGCGGTCGCGGTTCTGTTCCTGTTCGTTGTGATGATGCTTGATGTCGATTTCGCTGAGCTGAAAGGCGAGCTGGCGCGGTTGATGCCGCTTGGACTTGCGATCGGTGTTGTCATGCTGTTGCAACTGGGCATGGCGTTCGGCAATTGGGCACAGGCGGATGGCGCTGCGGCGCTGCGCGTGGCGCCGGTGATCGAGGGTGTCGATAACACCACCGCAATCGGCTTGCTCGTGTACGACCAGTATCTCTACCTCTTCCAAGCGTCCGGCCTGATTTTGCTGGTCGCGATGATCGGGGCGATCTTGCTCACGCTGCGCCACCGTAAGGACGTGAAGCGCCAGAACGTGTTGAGCCAGATGTATCGTCGGCCCGAAGACCAGATGAAACTTGTCGATGTGAAACCGGGGCAGGGCCTTTGATGATTTCGCGCGATTTGAAATACGGGAAAACCCCCGGAGGGACCAAATGATCGGACTTGAACATTACCTTGGCGTGGCGGCTGCGCTTTTTGTCACGGGCATCTTCGGGATTTTCGTGAACCGCAAGAACGTCATCGTCATCCTGATGTCGATCGAATTGATGTTGCTCGCGGTGAATATCAATTTCGTGGCCTTCTCGGCCTATCTCCAAGATTACGTGGGGCAGATTTTCACGCTCTTCGTGCTGACCGTCGCCGCTGCCGAGGCTGCGATTGGTCTCGCGATCCTTGTCGTGTTCTTCCGCAACCGTGGAACGATTGCCGTCGAAGACGTCAACGTGATGAAAGGCTAACGGCTCATGGAAAAGATTATCCTCTTTGCGCCGCTATTGGGGGCGCTGATCGGCGGCTTTGGTTGGCGGTTCATCGGCGAAAAGGGCGCGCAGTATGTCACCACGGGCCTGCTGTTCCTCGCGGCGCTGCTCTCATGGGTGGTGTTCCTTGGCTATGATGGCGTCTCGCAGCAAATCCCGATCCTTGATTGGGTTCGTTCGGGCGAGATGGATACCCAATGGGCGATCCGCCTCGACCGCTTGACCACGATCATGCTGATCGTTGTGACGACCGTTTCCGCGCTCGTGCACCTTTATTCATGGGGTTACATGGCGCACGACGAAAACTGGTCGCATCATGAGCATTATAAGGCGCGCTTCTTCGCCTATCTGTCGTTCTTCACCTTCGCGATGCTGATGCTCGTGACGGCGGACAACCTGTTGCAGATGTTCTTCGGCTGGGAAGGCGTGGGCGTTGCGTCCTACCTCCTGATCGGCTTCTACTATAAGAAGCCTTCCGCGAATGCCGCGGCGATCAAGGCGTTTGTTGTCAACCGCGTCGGCGATTTTGGCTTCATTCTCGGGATCGCGGGCCTGTTCTATCTGACACGCTCGATCAACCTCGACGATATCTTCGCGCAAACGGGGATGCTGGCGGAAACTCAGATGCACTTCTTGTGGACTGAGTGGAACGCGGCCAACCTTCTCGCCTTCCTGCTGTTCGTCGGGGCCATGGGCAAATCGGCGCAGCTGATCTTGCACACGTGGCTTCCGGACGCGATGGAAGGCCCGACACCTGTGTCGGCACTGATCCACGCGGCGACCATGGTGACCGCGGGCGTCTTCCTCGTCTGCCGCATGTCGCCGCTATATGAAGTCGCCCCTGAAACCAAAACCTTCATCGTCTATCTCGGTGCGACGACTGCCTTCTTCGCGGCGACCGTTGGTTTGGTCCAGAACGATATCAAACGCGTTATTGCTTATTCGACCTGTTCGCAGCTTGGGTATATGTTCGTCGCTGCGGGTGTCGGCGTTTATCCGGTCGCGATGTTCCACTTGCTGACTCACGCTTTCTTCAAAGCGATGCTGTTCCTCGGGGCGGGCTCGGTCATCCACGCGATGCACCACGAGCAAGATATGCGCAACTACGGCAATCTGCGTAAGAAAATCCCGCTGACCTTCTATGCGATGTTGATCGGGACGCTTGCGATCACCGGTGTCGGTATTCCCTTCACGATGGTTGGTTTCGCGGGCTTCTTCTCGAAAGACGCGATTATCGAAAGCGCATATGCGGGCACTCAGGGTGGTTATGCGTTCTGGATGCTGGTTATTGCCGCGCTGTTCACGTCGTTCTACTCGTGGCGCCTGATGTTCATGACATTCTGGGGCAAAGAGCGCGGCGACCATCATGCGCATGAACATGCCCATGAAAGCCCCGCCGTGATGACGATCCCGCTCGGAATTCTTGCGCTTGGCGCGATTTTCTCCGGGATGCTGGGATACGGCGTGTTCTTCGGTGATCATGATAAGGTGACGAAGTTCTTCTCAATGCCGCATCATGAAGTGGCGGCAGAGCATGGAGAGGCGGCGGATCACGCGGCGGACGCAGTGTCGCAGGATGCCGCGGTGGCCGGGACCGAAGTTGCGACAGCCCAAGATCACGGCGACGACCACGGCGCGGCGCACGGTGACGTTTCGGCCCATGGCACGGGTGAGTTTGGTGCGATCTACATGGCAGCGGACAACACTGTGATGGACGACGCGCACCACGCGCCGGCTTGGGTAAAACTCTCGCCGTTCATCGCGATGCTGATCGGTCTGTTCACGGCTTGGATGTTCTACATCAAGAACCCGAGCTTGCCGGGACGCCTCGCAGCAACCCAGCCCGCGCTCTACCAGTTCTTACTGAACAAATGGTACTTCGACGAGCTCTATGACGCGATCTTCATCCGCCCTGCCAAATGGCTTGGTAAATTCCTTTGGAAAAAAGGCGATGGCGGCGTGATCGATGCCTCCATCAACGGGATCGCGATGGGGATCATCCCTGCGCTCACCCGTATCGCTGGCCGGTTGCAATCCGGCTACCTCTTCCACTACGCCTTCGCGATGGTTCTTGGCCTCGTGGCGCTTATGTTCTGGGTCGGTTTGACCGGAGGGACGCACTAATGGATAACCTCCTCTCCATCATCACCTTCATCCCGCTGGTGGCGGCTGCGATCCTCGCAGTTGTCCAGCGCGGGGCGGGGGAGGCCGCTGATCGCAACGCCAAATGGCTTGCATTGACGGCGACCACCGCAACCTTCCTCGTGTCGCTCTTCGTTCTCGGCGGATTTGACAAATCGAACACCGGTTTCCAATTCGTTGAAGATCACACCTGGATGCTCGGCCTGCATTACAAGCTTGGCGTGGATGGGATTTCGATCCTGTTCGTGATGCTCACAACCTTCCTCATGCCGCTGGTGATTGCCTCGGCGTGGGATGTGAACACCCGCGTTAAGGAATACATGATCGCTTTCCTCGTGCTTGAGGGGTTGATGATCGGCGTGTTCGTCGCGCTGGACATGGTCTTGTTCTATATCTTCTTCGAGGCCGGCCTGATCCCGATGTTCCTGATCATCGGGATCTGGGGCGGAAAAGACCGTATCTATGCATCATTCAAGTTCTTCCTCTACACCTTGCTCGGCTCGTTGCTGATGCTGGTTGCGATGGTGACGATGTTTGCGATTGCGGGCACCACGGATATTCCGACGCTGATCAACGAGGTCCGCTTCGCATCGGATACGTTCACCGTCATGGGAATTTCCGTCGTCGGCGGTTTGCAGACGATGCTGTTCCTCGCGTTCTTCGCGTCCTTCGCGGTGAAAATGCCGATGTGGCCTGTCCACACTTGGTTGCCTGATGCGCACGTTCAGGCACCGACTGCTGGGTCGGTTGTTCTGGCGGCAATCTTGCTGAAAATGGGCGGTTACGGCTTCCTACGGTTCTCGCTCCCGATGTTCCCTGTTGGCGCGGAAGTCATGGGCAACTTTATCCTGTGGATGTCCGCAATTGCGATCGTTTACACGTCGCTCGTCGCGCTCGTGCAATCGGATATGAAAAAGCTGATTGCTTATTCGTCGGTGGCGCATATGGGCTATGTGACGATGGGGATCTTTGCGGTGAACCAGCAAGGTCTCGATGGCGCGATCTTCCAGATGCTGTCGCACGGCTTCATCTCGGGGGCGTTGTTCCTTGCGGTTGGCGTAATCTACGACCGTATGCACACCCGCGAGATTGATGCTTATGGCGGCCTCGTGAACCGGATGCCGGTTTACGCGCTGTTGTTCCTGTTCTTTACGATGTCCAACGTCGGCCTTCCTGGCACGTCGGGCTTCGTCGGGGAATTCCTCACGATCATGGGCGCGTTCCAGGCAAACACATGGGTTGCACTGGTGGCGGCGACCGGCGTGATCTTGTCGGCGGCCTATGCGCTGTGGCTCTATCGCCGCGTTGTGTTCGGGGATTTGATCAAAGAGAGCCTGAAGGCGATCACCGATATGACCTCGCGCGAGAAATGGATTTTTGCACCGCTCGTGGTGATGACCTTGCTGCTTGGCGTCTATCCGCGCCTTGTGACGGATATCATCGGGCCTTCGGTCGCCAAGATCGTGACTGACTATAACGAAGCCATTGCGGCCGCGCCTATCGGCGCAGCAGTGGCCGAAACCGCTGCGCATTGATTGGAGAAAACGATGACTCAAGCTGATTTCTCCCTCGTATTGCCCGAGTTCCTGCTCGCTGTCTTCGCGCTCGGCGCGTTGCTTGCGGCGGTCTACACGGGCAAGGATGCGGTTGCGCGTCCGGTCCTTTGGGCGACCTGCACGGTCTTCCTCGTCCTCGCCCTGATGATCGGGTTTAACCAAAATCCGGCGGGCACCGCATTTGGCGGATTGTTCGTCGATGATGCGTTCTCGCGTTTCGGCAAGGTGGTGATCTTGGTCTCCGCCGCCGCCGTTCTCGCGATGAGCGCCGATTACATGACGCGCCGCGGCTTGATGCGGTTCGAATACCCGATCCTCGTCGCGCTCTCCGTCATTGGTATGATGATGATGGTGTCGGCGGGCGATCTCATGTCGCTTTACATGGGCTTGGAACTACAGTCCCTCGCGCTCTACGTTATTGCTGCCCTGCGCCGCGATAGCGTGAAATCATCCGAAGCGGGCCTCAAATATTTCGTCTTGGGCGCACTGTCCTCGGGGATTTTGCTCTACGGTGCTTCCCTCGTCTATGGCTTCGCGGGCACAACGTCCTTCGCGGGGATCATGAGCGTGGTTGATGCAGACCATCTGTCCATGGGTGTTCTGTTTGGCCTTGTGTTCGTGATCACCGGTATGGCGTTCAAGCTCTCGGCGGTTCCGTTCCACATGTGGGCGCCGGACGTTTATGAGGGCTCGCCCACTCCCGTGACCGCGTTCTTCGCGACGGCGCCAAAAATGGCGGCAATGGGCCTTCTTGCGCGTGTGATGTTCGATGCGTTTGGCGATGTGACCGCGCAGTGGGGGCAAATTATCGCCTTCCTCGCCGTGGCATCGATGTTCGTGGGCTCGATCGCGGCGATCGGCCAGACCAACATCAAGCGCCTGATGGCCTATTCCTCGATCGCCCATATGGGCTTTGCGATGCTTGGTCTCTTGGCAGGCACGGCGCAAGGCGCACAAGCGACGTTGATCTACATGGCGGTTTACGTCGTGATGAACATCGGCACCTTCGCCTTCATCCTCTCGATGGAGCGTGACGGCGCGCCGGTCACCGATATTCGCAGCTTGGGGCAGTTCGCCAAGCGGGAACCGGTGAAGGGTCTTGCACTGCTCGTTTTGATGTTCTCTCTCGCGGGTATTCCGCCGTTTGCAGGCTTCCTTGCGAAATATGCGGTGTTCTCGGCGGCGGTTGCATCGGGCTACGTGCTCGTTGCGGTGCTCGGCGTGATCGCTTCGGCCATTGGCGCGTATTACTACCTGCGTATCGTTTACTACATGTATTTTGGCGAAGAGGGCGAGGCTCTCAACGGCAAGATGCCGATGATGCAATGGGGTATGTTGATCGGCGCCGCGCTGTTCATGTTGCTTGGCGTGGTCTCGCTGTTTGGCATCGGTGATGCTGCGATGACTGCGGCGGTTGCACTTGTCGGATAATGCCCCGATCTGGCCTGAGGATGTGGCACGCCATATCCTCGGGTCTGTTGACAGCACAATGTTGGAAGCTGCCAGACTGGCCCCGCATCTCACGGGGCCAGCTTGGATTTTAGCGCGCGAGCAAACCGCCGCGCGCGGTCGTAGGGGGCGCGCATGGCGCAGCCCGACGGGTAATTTCTGTGCGACCTATGTGATGAACCCATCCGCGCGGGGGCTCAAAAATGATCCTGCCGTGGTGGCGCTTTACTCCTTTGTCACGGCGCTCGCGCTATATGATGCGTTGGCGGATGTGATCGGCCCGAATGGCAGCCTGTCGATCAAATGGCCCAATGATGTTTTGCTGAACGGTGGTAAAATCGCGGGGATTTTGCTCGAGAACACGGGCAATGGCCATGTTTCCATCGGGATTGGTGTAAACCTGATAGCCGCGCCACCACCGAGCGATGTGGAAGCGAGGGCTGTCACGCCCGTGAGTATCGTTGGCGAAACCGGCATTTCGATCACGGCAGAGGCGTTTCTTCAAATCCTCGGCGCGGCGTTCGCGCGATATGATGCCCAGTTCCGAACCTACGGGTTCGCCCCGATCCGCACGGCATGGCTCGCGCGGGCGGCGCGGTTGGGGCAAAAAATCACTGCGCGCACCGGAACCGAGGAGACGGTGGGGACGTTTGATACCATCGACGATGGCGGCGCGCTGATCCTTGCGACATCAGGCGGGCGGAAATCTATCGCCGCAGCCGATATTTACTTTTAGGAGCGCGGCCATGCTTTTGTGCATAGATTGCGGCAATACAAATACCGTTTTCGCCGTTTGGGACGGCCATGAATTCACCGCGACGTGGCGGATTGCCACCGATCATCGCCGCACGGCGGATGAGTATTTCGTGTGGCTTTCGGGGCTGATGACGCTTAAAGGGATCAACGGGACAATTAACGAGGCGATCATCTCGTCGACGGTGCCGCGCGTCGTGTTCAACCTTCGGGTTTTGTGCAACCGGTATTTCGACTGTCGTCCGCTGGTTGTTGGCAAGCCGGAATGCGCTTTGCCGGTCGGGCCGCGCGTTGACGTTGGCACGACGGTGGGACCAGACCGGCTCGTCAACACAGTCGCCGGCTTTGATCGGTTCGGCGGCGATCTGATTATCGTCGATTTCGGGACGGCGACGACCTTCGATGTGGTGGCGCCCGATGGCGCGTATATCGGTGGTGTGATCTCCCCCGGGGTGAATTTGTCGCTCGAAGCGCTACATGCTTCCGCAGCAGCATTGCCGCATGTTGATGTTACGAAACCCGAGAAAGCGATCGGGACCAATACCGTTGCCTGTATTCAATCAGGCGTATTTTGGGGCTATATCGGCCTCGTGGAAGGCATCGTCCGGCAAATCCGGATGGAGCGCGACAGACCGATGAAGGTGATCGCGACGGGCGGGCTGGCAGAGCTATTCGATCAAGGGTTCGACCTGTTTGACAGCGTTGACTACGATCTCACGATACACGGCCTTCGGCTGATAAACGACTATAACAAAGGGCTTTTGAGCGCATGAAAGACAGACTAATCTACCTCCCTCTCGGCGGTGCCGGTGAGATCGGGATGAACGCTTATGTCTATGGCTACGGCGTCGAGGGGAAAGAGCGTCTGATCGTCATCGATCTGGGCGTCACCTTCCCTGATATGGATGGCGCGCCGGGCGTTGACCTGATCATGGCGGATACCGCTTGGCTGGAGGCGAATGCCGACCGGATCGAAGCGATTTTCATCACCCACGCGCATGAAGATCACATCGGTGCCTTGGCGCATTTGTGGCCCCGCTTGCGTAAGCCAGTTTACGCGCGCAAGTTCACGGGCCGCTTGGGGCAATTGAAGCTCGAAGAAGCTGGGATTCCGCCAGAGACGATCAACATCGTCGAGCCGCGTCCGACGACGATCGAGGCGGGGCCTTTCAAGGTTCAGTTCGTGCCGATTTCGCACTCTATCCCTGAAAGCTCTGCAATGGTGATCGACACCCCTGCGGGCCGGATTGTGCATTCGGGCGACTTCAAACTCGATGGCACACCGATCGTGGGCGAGGCTTTCGATCCGCAAATGTGGCATGACATCGCCAATGAGGGCGATGGGATCAAGGTGCTTGCCTGTGACAGCACGAACATCTTCTCGCCACAGGCGGGACGCTCGGAAGCGACCTTGCAAGCGCCGTTGACAGAGTTCATCGCCGAGCAAAAGGGCATGATCGTCGCGACGACTTTTGCGTCGAACGTGGCGCGCCTGAAAACCCTTGCCGAGGCCGGTAAAGCAGCGGGGCGGACGGTTTGCCTTCTTGGCCGCGCGATGAAGAAGATGGTGAGTGTCGCCGAAGAAACGGGCGTTCTCTTGGGGATGCCGGGAACGGTACCGGCCGAGGAGGCCGTCAACGTACCGCGCGGCAATTTGATGCTGATCGTCACAGGTTCGCAAGGCGAGCGACGCGCCGCCTCCGCTCAGCTCTCGCGCGGGAAGTATCTCGGGCTTGAGATGAAAGAGGGCGATACGTTCTTGTTCTCGTCCAAGACCATCCCGGGCAATGAGCGCGGCGTGATCCGCATCATGAACGCGTTTTCCGAGATGGGCGTGGATGTGGTTGATGATCGCAACGGCCTTTACCATGTGTCGGGCCACGCGAACCGCCCCGATTTGGAGGCGGTGCACGACCTGCTCAAGCCGAAGATCCTGATCCCGATGCACGGCGAGCATCGCCATCTGCGTGAACATGCGAAAATCGCGATGGGCAAGGGGATTCAATCCGAGGTCGCGACCAATGGCACGATGCTCGATATCACGCATGACCGTCCCAAAGTCGTCGAATACATCGAAGTCGGCCGCACCTATCTTGATGGCAATTGCCTGATCGGGGCGCTCGACGGGGTGGTGCGGGATCGTATCCGTATGGCCTTGAACGGACATGTGGTGGTTTCGATCATCATCGATGAAGAGGATGTCCCGTTGGGCGATGCTTGGGTCGATATGTCCGGCCTCGCGGTCAAGGGCCGTTCGCGCAAGCCTTTGGCAGAGTTGGTCGAGGATGAGCTGGCGGAGTTCTTGGAACGCGCACCGGCCAAGCTCGTTGCGAATGATGCGAAGCTGGAGGAGGGCGTGCGCCGCGTCGTGCGTCAATTGTCGATGGAAGAAATCGGCAAAAAGCCGGAAGTCTCGGTGATTATTTCGCGGCTGGCCGCAGAGTAACACGCTGGCGACAGGCCGAAACGAAATCGGAAAAGGGGGGCTTCGGCCTCCCTTTTTGTTTTATGGGCGCAGGGTTTGGTCTGGCTATCTTCGGCGCATCAGGTGGGGGCGGGGCATCATGCCTCGCCGCGTGGCGTGGTGGCGCGCGATCGTCTGAAAACCGCCGGTGGCACAAGGCTGTGGGCATCCGTCAGGTGCGTACTGAAACGAGATTTTGCTCGTGCTGCTTACCGATATACGAACGCCGCCCGCCCTTTTGGGGCGAGCGGCGCTTTGCATCTAATTGGTCGTGGCGCTTAGCTGCCGGACGTCTCGTCTTCTTTCGTGAATTTTGGCACGAAGGGACGCAGGATGAAGTCAGGCACATGCTCGCCCATCCCGACAACCGCGCGACCGTTGTCGCGGTGCCCGCGATTGTTATCGCGATTGCCACTCTCACGATTGCCAGTATCGCGATTGCTAGTCTCCCGATTGGAAGTCTCGCGGGGCCCAGCGTCGCGGTTGTTGTGCTCACGGGTCCCGTGATCACGACGCGTATCCCGCGCGTTTGTCTCGCGCTCTGCGGCGGGTGCCTCTTGCGTTGCGGCGGCGCTCACCTCTGCGACCTCGGCGGCTTTCGCCTCCGAAGAAGACCGTCCGCCGCGTGACCGGCGCGAACGTGCGCGCTTGGGCGCAGCCTCCGCCGCCTCGGCGGTAGTGGTCGTTTCGGTCGCTGGCGCCGCGTCTTGCGCGGTGGTCACCGCGGTCTCGTCGGTTGCGGCAACAGCCTCGCTCTCATCGCGGCGATTGCGCGAACGCCCGCCGCGCGTGCGCGAACGGCCTTCACCGCGGTCGCCGGCCTTTGGACGTTCTTCGGCATCGTCGCGCGGCGTGCGCGCGGGGGCAGGGCGCTCGAGCGTCGAGAAGCCCTCTGGCAACTCACCGCGCGGGATTGGCTGCTTCACGAGCTCCTCAATCGCCGCGAGATATTTCGCGTCCGCAGGCGTGGACAGCGTGAAGGCAAAACCCTTACGCCCAGCGCGCCCCGTGCGGCCGATCCGGTGGACATAATCCTCCGCATGGCTTGGCACGTCGAAGTTGAACACGTGGCTCACGGACGGCACGTCAAGGCCGCGCGCCGCGACATCGGACGCAACGAGAAACCGCAGGCTTCCCTCACGGAAGCCGTCCAAAGTGCGCGTGCGCTGGCTTTGATCGAGGTCGCCGTGGATCGGTGCTGCATCATAGCCGTGCGTTTTCAACGATTTCGCAACGACATCGACATCCATCTTGCGATTGCAGAAGATGATCGCATTGGTGCAGGTATCGCCTTCTTGCTCGATCAGCTTGCGCAAGAGATCCCGCTTTTGCTTTGCGGCAGTGTCGCGGCGCGAGGCGGTCAGCTCGATCAACTTTTGGGTGATGTTTTCCGAAGTTGTGGCCTGACGGGCGACTTCGATACGGGCCGGCGCGTGCAGGAACGTATTGGTGATACGTTCGATCTCCGGTGCCATCGTCGCAGAGAAGAACAGCGTCTGGCGCGTGAACGGCGTCATTTGGAAGATCCGCTCAATATCGGGGATGAACCCCATATCGAGCATCCGGTCAGCCTCGTCGACGACCATGATCTGAACACCGGTGAGCAACAGCTTGCCGCGTTCGAAATGATCGAGCAGACGGCCTGGCGTTGCGATCAAGACGTCTACGCCGCGGTCAATGAGCTTGTCTTGTTCGCCAAAGGACACGCCACCGATCAGCAAAGCTTTCGTCAGTTTGGTGTTTTTGGCGTAGATATCGAAATTCTCCGCGACCTGTGCGGCGAGTTCGCGCGTGGGGCAAAGCACCAACGAGCGCGGCATCCGAGCACGGGCACGACCGCGCGCGAGCAGGGTAATCATCGGCAGCGTGAACGAGGCCGTCTTGCCGGTGCCGGTTTGCGCGATGCCGAGAACATCTTTGCCTTCCAATGCGGGCGGGATCGCTCCGGCTTGGATAGGGGTCGGGGTTTCGTAGCCCGCTTCCGCGATGGCGGAGAGAACCTTCGGGTTAAGGTTTAGGTCGGAAAACTTGATCATATGCGTCCTTGGTTGCGCGAAACGGTCCATCGTTGGACTGCGCGAAATGGAAGGGGACGCAAGGCTTCGGGCGTCCCGGGCAAAACCGCCGGTTTGCGGTTGCCTTTCCCCTAATGCAAAATCGCGCAAAGGTCAATCTTTGTGCGCTCTTGCGGGGGCGACGCGAATTGGGGCGCGCGGGCTTTGCGCGCGAGGCTGGGTTGCGGGTCGGTTGGGGGGGCATGCGGGGCGTGGAACTTGGCGTTGGGGTGGCAAGGCCTTGATCTCCTGGGCGGCATCCTGTCAATCTGGCGCGAATTGGGGGGCGGGCGCGCATCCGTGCGATGATCATCGCGATGTGCCGCTGGTGCGTGCCGTAAAACAGGCGGGCAAGCGGTTGCATCGTCGGGCTTTCGCTTCCCTTAGCGGAAGGCTTTCGCGCGGCGCGACACAAGGACAAGTCTGTACGCCAACGCGTTGGAAAGACGCGGGCGAGGTCAAAGAGTAGGAGTTAAGATGAGTTCAGCGGCGGAGATTGCAGGCGGTATGGGGCCCATGGCCGCGATGGCGCTTGTCGGCGCTTTGGGCGTCGGCGCGCAATGGCTTGCGTGGCGTCTGCGGATGCCTGCGATTGTTTTGATGTTGGCGGCGGGGCTGCTTGTTGGTCCTTTTACCGGTATTTTCGATCCCTCCCGTGATTTAGGCCCGATCTATAAGCCCCTGATTTCTCTTGCTGTTGCGGTCATTCTCTTTGAGGGCGGCATGAGCCTTGATCTGCATCGTTTGGGCGATGCCCGGCGCGGTGTCATGCGACTTGTGCTGATTGGCGCGCCGCTTGGCTGGCTTCTCTCCACGCTGACGCTCGCCTACGGGGCCGGCCTGTCTTGGGCGGCGGCGTCGGTTTTCGGCGGGATCTTGATCGTCACGGGCCCGACCGTGATCGCGCCTTTGCTGCGGTCTGCGCGACTGGCCAAACGCCCTGCGCAGCTCTTGCAATGGGAAGCGATTGTGAACGACCCGATTGGCGCCTTGGCGGCGGTGCTTGCCTATGAGGTTGTTCTGGTCAGCCTCTCTGGCGTCTCCGCGACGGAGGCGGCAGGGCTCTTGATCTTGGGAATCTCGGTCGCGGGGCTTGCGGGATGGGCGGTCGCAGAGCTTCTCGTTCGGGCTTTCCGCCGCGGGACGGTGCCGGAATATATGAAAGTTCCGGTGCTGTTTGTGAGTATTCTGGGCGTTTTCGCCGCGACAGACAGTTTGCTGCATGAAAGCGGGTTGCTGGCGGTGACGGTGATGGGGGTTGTGATCGCGAACGCGGACTTGCCCTCGATGACCGAGCTGCGCCGTTTCAAGGAACATGCGACGATTCTGTTGGTTTCTGGCGTGTTCATTCTGATGGCCGCTTCTATGGATTTCGGCCAGATCGCCAATCTCGATTGGAGCGCGGTGTTCTTCGTCGCCGGGGTCGTTTTGATCGCGCGGCCGATCACGGTTCTGGTCTCGTTGATCGGTACGAATTTGCCGCGCAATGAGCGTCTCTTGGTGGCGTTTACCGGCCCGCGCGGGGTGGTTTTGATCGCCGTCGCGGGTCTTTTTGGTGAACAGCTCGTGGGTCTTGGCATCGAGGATGGTGCGCTGCTGGGGCCGCTCGCGTTCGTGCTGGTGCTGTGCACGGTTGTGCTGCACGGCTTCACATTGGCGCCGGTCGCGCGCGCGCTGGGTCTGGCGGGGCGTTCGCCGGGATTGCTCATCGTTGGCGGCTCGCACTTCACCACGGCGCTTGCAACCGCGCTCGACAAGGCAGAGGTTGCGACCCTGATCACCGACCCCAACCACGCGCACCTCATCCGTGCCCGAACGAATGGCATCGCCACATGGTATGGTGATATCTTGTCGGAAGCGGCCGAGGATAAAATCGAGCGCATCAGCTTTGGTACAGTGCTCGCGGCGACGGATAACGACGCCTATAATACACTCGTTGCAACGGATCTCGCGCCGGAAATCGGTCGCGAGGCTGTGTGGCAGGTCGGGCGCTTGAAAGAGGATCGCCCGCGCCACGCGCTTCCGGCGCAGTTGGGCGGGCGGATCTTTGCGGGCGGGCGCACGATTGAAGCCCTTGACCAAATGATCATCGATGGCTGGACGTTGCGTATTAGCAAACTGACGGAGGATTACGACCTCGCCGCTTGGAAAATCGCGCGGCCTGACGCGGTTCCCTTGATGCGCATCACGCAGGCGGGCGCGCTGCGCGTCGTGCGGGCCGCCGACGAGATGAAGGCGGCGCCGGGCGATCGCATCTTGTCGTTGTTGCCCAAAGGGCAGGCCGAGGAGATCGCGAAGGCTCAAGCCATGAAGATGGAGGCGGCAAAAGCAGGCGCTGCGAAAGCCGAGGCCGCGAAATCGAAGACTGCGGAGACTCCCCCTTCGGCGGACTCCGCGAAGGGTGGTCCCGCAACGATCGAGGAGGCCCAAACCGAAACTGAAAAGGGCATGCCAAAGCCGGATGCGCCATTGCCCTAACGCAAAGGCGCCGCCCAACCTAACGGCCCCCAACCTAACGGCCTCGCGCGGCCTCCCAATCCGGTTGCCTCAAATATCCCGGGGGAGGCTGCGCAGCAGACGGGGGCAGCGCCCCCCTTACCGTCACGCCGCTTGTGACCCATCACACCGCCATGACCGTTGCCGCAACCATTTCCACCACCGCGACCCGCGCGCGACCCCTGCGCCAAATCAGCCCAAAGACCCGCCCCTTCTTGACGCCGCGCGCCTGCTCTGGCACTGGAAGGGCAACACGAAAGGCTGATTATGAACCTGTTTGCCGATATCCGCGCGCTCACCCTCTCCGCTTTGACAACGCTCTCGCAAGAGGGTGTCCTGCCGGCTGGGTTGGATCATTCCAATGTCACCGTTGAGCCTCCGCGCGATCCGTCGCATGGCGACATGGCGACGAATGCGGCGATGGTGCTGGCAAAGCCTGCGGGTCTCAAGCCACGCGATATTGCCGATGCGCTTGCCGCAAAACTGGCGCTCGATCCGCGCATCACCTCCGCCGAAGTCGCGGGCCCCGGCTTTTTGAACTTGCGTCTCGCGCCGACAATCTGGGCGGATGTGGCGCGCGCGGCCTTGTCGCAGGGGGATGACTTCGGGCGTGCTGATTTGGGCAAGGGCCTCAAGGTAAACGTCGAATTCGTCTCCGCGAACCCGACCGGCCCGATGCATGTCGGCCATACGCGCGGCGCGGTGTTTGGGGATGCGCTCGCATCATTGCTTGATTTCGCAGGCTATGACGTGACGCGCGAATATTACATCAATGACGGCGGTGCGCAGGTCGATGTGCTGGCACGCTCCGCGTTTGAGCGCTACCGCGAGGCATTGGGGCAAGAGCCCGAGCTGCGCGAGGGCCTGTATCCGGGCGATTATCTGATCCCTGTGGGTGAGGCACTGAAAGAGAAATACGGCGATAGTTTGCTGGGTCAGCCGGAGGAGGTTTGGCTCGAAGATATCCGCCTGTTCGCGACCGAGGCGATGATGGATATGATCCGCGCCGATCTCGCCTCGCTCAATGTCGTGATGGATGTGTTCTCGTCTGAAAAAGCGCTTTACGGCACGGGTAAAATCGAGGCCGCTCTCGCCACGCTAAAGGCGCAGGGGCTGATTTATGAGGGCGTGTTGGAAGCCCCCAAAGGCAAGCTGCCCGAGGATTGGGAGGAGCGCGAGCAGACTTTGTTCCGTTCGACCCAATTTGGTGATGATGTGGATCGTCCCGTTCAAAAATCGGACGGCGCATGGACCTATTTTGCCCCCGATATCGCGTATCACTTCGACAAGGTCGAGCGGGGCTTTGATCAGTTGATCGACGTGTTCGGCGCCGATCACGGGGGCTATGTGAAGCGTATGAAAGCGGCTGTCTCGGCCCTCTCGAATGCGCGGGTGCCGCTTGATGTCAAACTGATCCAGCTGGTGAAGCTGTTCAAAAATGGCGAGCCGTTCAAGATGTCCAAACGTGCGGGCACCTTTGTGACCTTGCGCGATGTGGTGGAGCAGGCAGGCGCGGACGTGACGCGCTTCCACATGCTGACCCGCAAGAACGACGCGCCGCTTGATTTTGATTTCGCCAAGGTTTTGGAGCAGTCGAAAGATAACCCCGTATTCTACGTTCAATACGCGCATGCGCGTGTGTGCTCTGTTCTGCGCAAGGCGGTAGAAGCAGGGGTGGATGTCTCGGATGCGGCGCTGATGGCTGCCAATCTGGAAGGCAATCAGCACGAGGCCGAGCTCAAGCTGGCGCGGCAAATCGCGGAATGGCCGCGTCTGGTCGAAATTGCGGCGCGCGCGAACGAGCCGCACCGGATCGCGTTCTTCCTCTATGAGATCGCATCGGATCTGCATTCGTTGTGGAACCGCGGGAACGACGATGTATCGCTACGCTTCTTGCAAGATGATATCGCCGTCTCGCAGGCGAAAATTGGCCTCGCACGTGCAGCAACCGTTGTTATTTCCGCAGGCCTTGCTATTCTTGGCGTGAAGCCGGCCGAAGAAATGCGCTGAAGCATTCTGGCCGGTACGACGACAGGCAGCCGAGCGATCGGCAAATAACGTCCGGAAAACCGGCAAGAGGCGAGCATGGCCCATATTCTTTACCGCAACGGCGCAGGCCGAAGCGGCGGCTCACTTGATGAGATGCAGCACCCCTTTGAGGGTGCTGAACCTCGTTCCGATGAGCAGGCGCAGCATGGGGCGCCGTCGCGGGCGTTTGATATGGGGTATGTTGGCGCTCGGCCGCCCGTAGGCGGATCGAGATCTGCGACGGGCGTGGCCGGTGGGCATCCGGAGGCTTACGGCGAAGATCACGATGGCTTCGCGCAACAAGCCGCGCGCCGCGGCGCTGAGGGGCGTCTGCATTACGCGCCGAGCCAGCATCCCGCCGTGCATCAATCGCTTATGGAAGCGGTGCGGGATGAAAATCCGGCAGTTCGTCATTTCATCGATTTGCAGCGCGCCGCCGAGGCCCGCGCTGCGGAAATTGCCGCCGCTGAAGCCGCCCGTCGTCTCGCTTTCGAGCAGGCACAGGAACAAGCCCGCCGTGAGGCGGAATTGCTTGCGATGCAAGCCGAGGACGCGCGCGGCTACGGGGCGTTGGGCTTGCACGACAGTCCGGCGGGGAATGATGACTGGGCGGGCTACGCGTATCAGGGCAGGGCGCAAGACGAGTCCGCCGCCGGTTTTGGCGGCGCTGACGAATACGGTGCCGATTACGGTACAAGCTTCGGCGCGAACTACGGCGACAATCCGTATGACATGGGCTTCAATGATCCGCGCATTCTCGCCGCCGCAAGCGCCGCGCAGCACTCTGCGCAGGCCCGCGGTTTGGGGCGCGATGCGGGCGGCCCGCATGGCGCTGATCCCTCTGCGCAGGCTGTGGAGCCGCGCCGTGTTGCGCCGCGTCGGGTGTCACGCCTGCCGCAAGAGCCTGAAAGTTTCCGCGAGGCGCTCGGCGCCTATATGCCCGCAGGCGGCGTGCGATGGATGATGCGTCGCACGGCGGCGCTTGGGTCTGTTGCGATGGTGATTGGTCTTGGCATTTGGGGGTATCAACTGGCTCAGCGTGATATCGCGGGTGTTCTGGTCATCGCCGCGCCCGAAGGACCATCCCGCGAGGCGCCGCTTGATCCGGGGGGGGAGTTGGCGCGCCACACTGGATTGTCCGTCAACGCGATTGCCGCCATTGGCACAGCCGCTCCGGGACCAGACCGCGTCGTGCTCGCGCCGCGCCCGATGGAATTGCTTGAAGAAGACGCGCCGATGTCCGCGCTAAAGCCCCTGCCTTTGCGCGCGGCGGCTGCCGAGACTGAGGCCGCACCGCAGGAAACCGAACGCTTGTTTGAAGCGGCGCTTCCGGTTGCCAATTTGGGCACCAAAGATGCGGATTCCGGTTTCGATCCCACAGCTCTCACGCAGGTCGTGCCGAAACTGGCGGAGGGCGATGACCTGAGCCCGCCTGATGTTGAGGATCCCGAATTGGCCGCGTCTGCCGATGCGCCCGACACCACAGCCGAGACGGCCAGCGCGGATATCCAACCGACTTTGCCAACTTCGGTACCGGGCTTGAAAGTCTCCCCGCGCCCGATCGCACGCCCGCAGAGCGATCTGCAGGCCGAAGCGGCGGCGGCGGCCGTGGCCGAAGCCTTTGCGCCCGAGACACCAGAAGCGATTGATATCGCAGCCGAAGACTTGCCCTCGGGCACGCGCCTTGTGCAAATCGGCGCGCATGACAGCGCCGATCAAGCCCGCGCAGAATGGGCGCGCGTGACGGAACGGTTCGGGGCGTTGATGGCGGGCAAGCGGCGCGTCATCCAAGAGGCCGTATCGGGGGGGCGCACGTTCTACCGTTTGCGGGTTGAGGGCTTCGTCGATGTGGCGGACTCGCGCCGGTTCTGCGCGGCGCTCGTGGCAGAACGCACAAACTGCATCCCCGCTCAGGTGCGGTGATGGCGGCACAATCTGCGGTTATTCTGGGGCTGGAAGGCCCTGTCCTGAGCAAAGTCGAGGCTGATTTCTTTCGCGCGGCGAACCCCTACGGGTTTATCCTATTCGCGCGTAATATCGAGACGCCGCAACAGCTTACGGCGCTTTGCGCTGATCTGCGCGGCTGTGTGGGCGGCGATGTTCCAATCCTGATTGATCAAGAGGGCGGGCGTGTGCAACGGATGCGTGCGCCACATTGGCGGGAGTGGCTGGCCCCTTTGGATCAAGGCGCCTGCGCGGCCGATCCGGCGCGGGCGGCTTATCTGCGGGCGCGGATTATGGCACAAGAACTTCGCTCCTGCGGCGTGGATGCCAATTGCGCGCCCACCTGCGATATCGCAGGCCCGCTGACCCATCCTTTCTTGCGCAACCGGTGCTGGGGGGAGACGGTCGCGGAGGTGGTGAGCCAAGCGCGTGCGACGATGGACGGCCTTCTTGCGGGGGGCGTCCTGCCCATCGTCAAGCATATGCCCGGGCATGGCCGCGCGGTGAACGATAGCCACCATGATCTGCCTACGGTCACAGCCACGGCGCAAGATCTGCGCGAAACCGATTTCGCGGTTTTCCACGCCTTGCGCGATGCGCCGATGGGAATGACCGCGCATATTCGTTTCACCGCGTTTGATGACGCGCCCGCAACGCAAAGCGCGCGGATGATCCAGCTGATCCGTGAGGATATCGGCTTTGGGGGCCTGCTGATGACGGATGATATCGCGATGCAGGCCCTGTCAGGTCGCATCTTTGAGCGCTCCGCGGCCGCTATCGCGGCGGGATGCGATATCGTGTTGCATTGCAACGGCAAAATGGCCGAGGCGGAGGAGGCGGTGGCGGCGTCGGGCGCTTTGTCTGGTGCGGCTCTGACGCGCGCGCTCGCGGCCTTGGGCGCGCGCAAAACCCCCGCGCCCATTGACATAGTTGCCTTGGATGCCGAACTTGGTTCGGTATTGGGGCAGGGGTCGGATGGCTGAAGTTAGCCTCTTTGAAACGGCGGGGACGGTCGAGGATCGGCTGAAATCCGAAGCGTTGATCGTAGATGTTGACGGGTTTGAAGGCCCGCTCGACCTTCTTCTGACGTTGTCTCGCACGCAAAAGGTCGATCTGCGCCGGATTTCGGTGCTCAATCTGGCCGAACAATATCTCGCCTTTGTGGAACGTGCGAAAGAATTGCGGCTGGAACTTGCGGCGGATTATCTGGTGATGGCGGCATGGCTCGCCTTTCTCAAATCCCGCCTTCTGCTCCCGCCCGAGCCGGGCGAGGATGTCTCCGCCGAAGATATGGCCGCGCATCTGGCGTTCCAGCTCGAGCGGCTGCAAGCGATGCGCGATGCGGCGGCGCGCCTGATGGGGCGCGATCGGCTGGGCCGCGATTTCTTCGCGCGCGGCGAGGGCCAAGAGGTCGAGAAGGTCAAAAAAGTGACCTATGCCGCCTCACTGCTCGATGTCATGCAGGCCTATGCACGGATTCGTACACGTGACGAGTTCCGTCCATATGCCTTTGACCGAAAAGATGTTTTCACGCTTGAGGAAGCTCTGGAGCGGTTGCGCAATATGATGGGTTTTATCGGCGAATGGTCGGATCTGGTGAGCTTCTTGCCCGATGGATGGGGGGCTGATCCGGTGCGTCGCCGCTCGGCAACAGCGGCCAATTTTGCGGCGTCATTGGAGTTGGTCAAACAGGGCCAACTCGAAATTCGCCAGCGCGAGACCTTTGCGCCGATTTCGATCCGGCATCGCGCCGGCGGCCGCGACAGCCCCTACGGATCGCCGCTGCAAGACCTGCCGTTAAGGACTAATGATGACTGATCTCACCGACGAAACCCCGAAAGACGTGAGCGACCGCGCCGCGCGCCCGCGTGAGAAAACGCTGTTCGACGCGCCCCCTATCGCGGAGCAAGAGCGCATGGTCGAGGCCATTCTGTTTGCCTCCGCAGAGCCTGTGAAGCTGACGGAACTCGCCGAACGGATGCCGCATGGTTCAGACCCGGCCGAGGCGATTGCCTATCTCAAGCGAAGATATGAGGGACGGGGCGTCAATCTGGTGCGGGTCGGGGATGCATGGGCGATGCGCACTGCGCCCGATCTCGGTTTTTTGATGCATAAGGAAGTGAAAGAAGAACGTAAGCTGTCGCGCGCGGCGATCGAAACACTGGCGATTATCGCCTATCATCAACCGGTCACGCGAGCAGAAATCGAGGAAATTCGGGGGGTTGCCGTCTCTCGCGGCACGATTGATCAATTGCTGGAGATGGAGTGGATTCGCTTCGGCCGCCGGCGCATGACACCGGGTCGGCCCACGACCTTCATCGTAACGCCGCATTTCCTGGATCACTTCGGCCTTGAGAGCGCGCGCGATCTCCCCGGGTTGAAAGAGTTGCGGCAGGCAGGGCTTCTTGATAGCCGCCCGATGCCTGGCAATGAAGATGAGGCGCTAGAAGACACAGGCCAAACCGATATGTTCGAGGAGGAATGAGATGAATTTGAACCGCATTAGCAACATGGTTATCAATATCGTGATGCGTAAAATGATCAATTTCGGCGTCAATAAAGGGATGAGCGCGGTCAGCAAACGCAACCGCCGAGCCGACACGCCGGACGCGGCCCAAGACCGCCCGATGACCGCGCAAGAGGCCAAAATTGCGAATGACGCCAAAGAGGCCGCCAAACGCGCGCGCAAAGCGGCGCGAGTCGCGGGGCGGTTCTAACGTCTAGGTTGTTCCGATCAGGTCGTTTCCGGTTGCCAAAAATATCCCGGGGGGAATGCGCGAGCAGGGGGGCAGAGCCCCCGCCTTCCTTGCGGGATGCAAAGCGGCCTCGCGCTAGCCGACCTTGAAGTGCTTCGAGAGTTTCAGGCCTTGCCCTTGATAATTCGACGCGATTCCTGCGCCGTAGAGGGTCTGCGGGCGCGCCGCCATACGCTCATAGACCAGTCGCCCGACAACCTGACCGTGTTCCAGCACGAACGGGGCCTCGTGGCAGCGGACTTCCAACACCCCGCGCGATCCAACGCCACCGGCGGCCCCATGCCCGAACCCCGGATCGAAGAAACCGGCGTAATGCACGCGGAATTCACCTACCATGGCAAGAAACGGCGCCATCTCCGCGGCGTAATCAGGCGGAATGGTGACTGCTTCTCGTGAGACGAGGATATAAAAGGCACCCGGATCGAGAATGATGCGCCCGTCGCGGGTTCGGATTTCTTCCCAGAATTCCGACGCGGGGTAGTGTCCGATCCGATCAAGGTCGATCACGCCCGTATGCGGCTTGGCGCGGTACCCGACCAGATCGCCCGTGTCAGGCAAAAGATCGACAGAAAAACCCAACCCGTGATCAATCACAGCCTCGCCCGAGACCAGTGCCTCGCGGTCATGCAGCGCCATCAAGTCGCCATCTTCAAGCACAGCTTGGCCCGAGCGGAACCGGATCTGGTTCAGGCGCATTCCGGGCCGGACCAGTACCGAAAAGCTGCGCGGACAGATCTCCGCGTAAAGCGGGCCGTGATAGCCATCGATGATCCGGTCGAACTCGGTGCCGCCATCGGTGATGACACGCGTCAAAAGATCAAGCCGCCCGGTCGAGCTTTTCGCATTCGCCACGGCCGTAATCCCGTCGGGCAGCGCGAGGCTTTCCATCAAGGGCACAAGATACACCGCGCCTTTCTCAAGCACCGCCCCATTCGTGAGGTCCATCCGGTGCATTTCGAACTCTTCCAGACGGCTCTCAACGGGTCTGTTTTTCCCCGCGAGGAATGACGCGCGCACGCGGTAGGCGACAGTGCCGAGGCGAAGATCGAGACTCGCGGGTTGGATTTGCCCCGCAATGAGCGGTTGATCCACACGGATCGCGCCGCGGTCCAGCAGATCGGAAATCTCGGTATCAGGAAGGACGCCTTGGGTCATCGCGGGGCTGCTCCAGAAAAATGGGGGCAGCGATGCGGGGATGCTGCGCCATAAATGCCAACGCCCACCCTGATAACAGGGTGGGCGTTTGTCGGTTGGTCGGGCCGGCGAGATTCGAACTCACGACCTTCCGTCCCCCAGACGGACGCGCTAACCAGGCTGCGCCACGGCCCGACGAGGGGGATATAGCTGCAAGCGGGGGCGAGGTGCAAGCGGCAAAACGCATCTTTTGAATGGTTTGTCATTTGCGGTGGCTCGCAGGCTTTGAACGGGGGCGTGCGCGGGGATCGCGCGGGTGTTTGCGGGGCGGTTGGGCGCGTTTGAGCGCCCTTTCAGGACTCGTTTGAGGATAAGCCACTCGGCCGCGCTTGCAGCTTTTGTTGCAGCGCGATGGCACGTTGAAGCATCGCGTTGAAGCGCGCAGGCGCGCCTTGTTCCTCGCCGGCAATGACATGCGCGTGATAGGCGCGCAGCGCTGCCGAATACACGCCGATTGCGGGCGGGTTTGGGCGACGTTGGACGGGGTCGCGTTGGTCGGGCGCGGGCCGCTCATCCGAATCGATCCCCGCGACGGCCACATCCATCTCGGTCGGCTCTGTATCGCCAGTGGCCTCGACAATCTCCTCGGCCGAGGGATGCGTTTGCGGCGGCAATGCGCTGATCGGAGTTTGATCCTCCGGCTGATCTTCGGGGAAGGCGTCTTCATCCCCCCGCACGTCGATGATTGGCGCATCGGACGGCATCTGGGGACTAGCTTCGGGGCTTTGCACGATCTCTGCGGCGTCCTCATCGTCGATGAAGGACATATCGGCGTCTAACTCGGCATCCTCCGATGTCTGTGAGGGGATGATCGGCGCTCCGAACAGATCCAACTGCGCGCGGCGGGCGTTTTCTTTAGCGATTTCTTTGGCTTGCTCGCGGGTCGGCGGGGCCATGAAGCGGATGACTTCCGCCTCCTGCACATCCTCATGCGCGTCCACCATCATCGGCGCCTCGTCTCCATCAGGCTGCGCATCGGCATAGACAGAGCCGTCGCGGGCGGGCTGATCGGAGGACTCGACTTCGGGGCCTGTCTCGGGCGGCAGGACGACCGGGCGGATCGTTTGCACCGTGGCCATGTGATCTGACGGCGCATCCGGCGCGCGATCAACGCCTGCGTCAACCTGTGCATGCGTGATCTGCGCGGCGGGGCCTGCGGTTTGATCATCCGAGTTTGCGTCAGCTGAGTTGAGCGCCGAGGTGGACGAGGGCAGGACGCGCGCGGGCGGCAAGGCCGAGTCGTCCCAGCCTTGCGCTTCCGCCAGATCGTCGGGCACGTCCTGCACTGCGAGGCCTGTGTCGATATCCGTGGACCCTTGCGCGAAGACCTCAGAGGCTTCGCGCCGTCCGCTGTCTTCCGCCATTGCGGCCACATGACGCGGCCCCAGATCTTTGAGAAGCTTCTGTACGCCGCGGATGGTCAGCCCGTCATCATGCAGCAAGGCCTTGATTCCGCCCAGCAAAGCAACGTCGGAGGGGCGATAATACCGCCGCCCGCCCGCGCGCTTCACGGGTTTGACTTGAGGAAAACGGCTCTCCCAAAACCGCAAGACATGCGCGGGCGTGTTGAGAAGGTCCGCCACCTCGGAGATGGTGCGGAAGGCATCTGCAGATTTGGTCATAAGGATTATGCGTTGCCGGAGGCGACGCGCTCTTTCATCAAATGGGAAGGCCGGAACGACAGGACGCGGCGCGGCGAAATCGGCACTTCTTCGCCGGTTTTCGGATTGCGACCCATGCGAGAGGCTTTCTCGCGCACCGAGAACGTACCGAAGGACGAGATTTTGACCGTCTCGCCTTTGACCAACGCATCGGACATATGTTGCAAGACGCTTTCAACAAGCTGTGCAGATTCGTTACGCGACAGGCCAACCTCACGGAAAACAGCTTCCGAAAGGTCCATACGCGTCAAAGTTTTATCACTCATGCTATCCCCCAGGATAATGTGTCCCTTTAGGATGGCTGCAACGGGCTTCCAAGTCAATATCAATGGCTTGGAAGCCGAAGTTAGAGTTTAGCCGGCCACCATCCGCAAAGCCCGCGCGCGTCCCGCAGGGATCGCCCCGATCTCGACGCCGGTGAAGACATGCAGCGTGTCGAGATCATGATCCAGCACGGCATGATCCGACACCCAGCCCCCCATCAAAAGATAGGTTTTCAAAAGCGGTGGCATCGAGAGCTGGGCGGCTTTGCGGTCAGGGCTGTAGCCTGCGAGCATCCGAGCGTACCGTAAAACTTTGGGCGCCTTGATCTTGGGCAGCCACCGGCGCGGCGCGATATGGCGCGCGGAAAGCATCGCTAGGGCATCACGGTAGCCTTCCCAATCGGTGCCGGTGAAGGAGGAGCAGCCAAACAGCATCGCGATGCGCTCCTCATCGACCATCCGCGTCATCGCCCCCCACGCCACGCGCAAGATATCGGCATCGCGCCAAGCGGGGTGGATGCAAAAGCGGCCCATCTCCAGCATTCGCCCGTCAAATTCGCGCAGTTTGGAGAGTTCGTAGAACTGGGCGGAATAGCTGGTGCCGATATCCGCGCCACTTTCAAAGATCATCGCACGAAAGCAACACACCAGCTGTCCGCTCTGTGCATCCTCGACGAGGATGTGGCGGCAAAGGTCGTCAAACTGGTCGGCATCCACCCCGCCAATATCGCCTGTGGTCTGACGTTTCCCGACAAATGCCAGCCAGCGCAGCTGCTGCGCGCGGGCGATGTCATCAGGCGTGGTGGCGAGGCGTGCAACATAGCGACCGCGGGCAAGGGCGGTCGGCACCGTGACGGGCTCGGCCGATTTGGTCGCGTTGGTGATCGGGCTTTGGTCCATCAGTGGCTCCTTCGTCGCGACGGGCTCAATCTTGGCTCATGGCGCAGAATCACCCTGCGCAAGGCTCTCCCTCAACTCTCACGCTAGGGTATGACACAGGCGCGACGGTGATAAGTCTGCTTTATGACGGCGCGGCGAACAAGAGTGCGATAGCGGATGCGCGGGGGGTGGGGCAGGGGGAAATGCGGCGAGGAGCGGGCTGGAGATACAGAAAAAGGGAGGCCCGAAAGCCTCCCTCTCAAGTCTGACCCTCTCGGGCCGGAGCGATACGTTAAGTCTGTGTTACTCGAACTGGCTTGTCGTCACACGGCCCAGCGAGCCAAGCACTTGGCTGATGAAGCTAACGCCCTTGATGCCACTGTCCGTGACGCGGCGCGAGATCACGATCACTTCGCCATCTTGCAGGCCGAAGCGTTCGATATTGCTAACGCGGTCTGCGGAATCGAAGCTGATTGCAAGGACTTGGCGATCAAGCTCTTGCGGGGCACGGATGCCGTTGCGGACCCAGCGCGAGCCCACGAAATACCAATCAGACCCTTCCAGAACGCCCTGCGAAGACGGGCGACCGATCGTTGCCGCAACATCGTCGCGGGTCGAGGTGCCAACTTCGATCGAGGCGAGCTCGGTATCGTCGGGCACATACCCGTGGTTTGTGTAGACAGGGCTACATCCAGCCGCAAATAAAACGGCGGTTAAACCTAGGCCAAGCGCCATCCGTCGCATAAGCGATCCAATTCCCACCTGATGCCCCTTCTCGTCACGCGCTCATGGATCGGAGCACTTGTGTTGCGCCCCCGAGCCTTTTATCCCGATTACAACAGACGGGCGCGGCTCTCAAGGTCGCAATCGCCCCTACTGGAGCCACAAGGGCCCTGCGCCCCGTATTTGATGTGCGATCTTTGCTTGTTGTCGGACCAATTTGGGATCGGGCAGGGGGCGATGCGCGCGCGCCGAAAGGAACTGACCCATGACTGACTTTGTCGATCTCCCGCCGCCCTATTCCGAGATCAAGCGCATCTCCGAACTCGCTACGCGCAAGCCAAACAGGTTTAAGCTGTCGTTGGATCAGCAGGTTCGGGCCGCTATCGCCGCATGGGCGGGGGTTGAGGAGCTGCGCATGCTGAACTTCGAGGGCGAGGTTTCGGCGCGGGGGCGCTCTGATTGGGAGCTGACCGGAAAGCTGACGGCGCGCGTTGTTCAAGCCTGCGTGATTACCGCGGAGCCGGTGGTAACGGAGATCCGCGAGGAGGTGCGTCGCCGCTATCTCGCCGATTTGCCCGAGCCTAGCGGTGATGAGGAAGAAATGCCCGCGGATGACACGTTGGAGGCTTTGGGCTCGACGATCGATCTTGGGCATGTTGCGCTCGAAGCGCTTGAGCTGGCAATTCCTCTCTACCCGCGTGCGAAAGACGCGGAGCTGGGCGAGGTTTCCTCCGCGCCCGCCGGCGCAACACCCGTTGATGACGAAGTTATCAAGCCTTTTGCGGGGCTTGCGGACCTTTTGAAGGCGCAAGAGAAGAAGGAATAAAATCAAGGGGTTGATTTTAACGGAAGCGGGGGCTATCCCGCCCCTCACATCCTGTTCGGTTTGACCGTTCAGGGTTCTTGCCGGAGCACTGAAATTCGTTGCAACAAAGGGCTTGCGCCCGCAGCAAATAACAGTATGTTCCCGGCCTCATCGAAGATTGGGTTTGCACCCGGTTTGCCAATGGCACCAGTGTTAAAACTCTAGGAAAATCAGGGCAAACGCGCCCCCCACTTAGGGCACGAGACGCGCCCCCGAACCCGAGGTTGTGACATGGCTGTCCCACAGAATAAAGTAACGCGCTCGCGCCGTAATATGCGTCGTTCGCACGACTCCCTCGTAGCAGCAAATCCGGCTGAATGCCCGAGCTGCGGCGAGCTCAAGCGCCCGCATCACGTCTGCGGCGCATGCGGTCATTACGATGACCGTGAAGTGGTAGCGAAAGCTGCCGAGACCGATCTGGACGACGACGCGGCGTAAGCCCGCGCGCCCGCCATGCCGTCTGTGCAAGAAAAAGCTCTTCAGGCTCAGGCCCCCTTGGCGGGCGATATCGTTTTATCGATCGACGCCATGGGTGGCGATCAGGGACCCGCTGCGGTTGTGGCGGGCATTGCCCGTTCTGCTGAACGGGACTCTGCTCTGCGCTTTATCGTCCATGGTGACGAAGCCCAAATCCTGCCGCTCATCGAGGCGCGCGGGATTTCTGGCGTTTGCGAAGTGCGTCACGCCGCTGATGTCGTGACGATGGAAGATAAGCCCTCGGCCGTGCTGCGCACGGGCAAGGGCACGTCGATGTGGTCGACGATTGAAGCTGTGCGCAGCAAGGAAGCGGCGGTGGCCGTTTCTTGCGGGAACACGGGCGCTTTGATGGCTGTGTCGATGATCCGCTTGCGGAAATTGCCGGGCGTGAACCGCCCTGCGATCGCGTGTCTCTGGCCGTCGCACAATCCGCAGGGCTTCAATGTCATGCTCGATGTGGGCGCGGATATCAAAGCCGAGCCGCGTGATCTGTTGCAATACGCGCTCATGGGGATGTCCTACGCGCGCAACGGTCTGGGGTTGGAGCGTCCACGCGTGGGATTGCTCAATGTCGGCACCGAAGAACACAAGGGTCGCGCCGAGCTTAAGATCGCCAATGATCTGATCGCGGCGGCGGCTGACGAGGCGAACTTCGATTACGTCGGCTACGTCGAGGGGGGCGATCTGCCCTCTGCACGCGTGGATGTGATCGTCACTGACGGTTTTACCGGCAATATCGCGTTGAAAACAGGCGAAGGCACCGCCAAGTTAGCCTTTGAGTTGCTCAAGCAAAACCTGATGAGTTCGCTGATCTCCAAGATCGGCGCCCTGATGGCGCGCGGGGCGCTCAAGAAGCTGGCTGCTCGAATCGATCCACGGCGCGTGAATGGCGGCGTGTTCCTCGGCTTGAACGGCACGGTGGTGAAATCGCATGGTGGCGCGGATGAAACCGGCGTTGCAGCGGCGATCGGCCTTGCCTCCGCCCTTGCGCGGTCAGGGTTCCAAGATCGTCTCGCGGCGCGGGTTGCCAGTAGCGGCGGCGATGCCGAGGGAGACGTAGCCGATGTGGCTGCGGATCAGGATCAAAATGCAGCTGAGGGCGCGATTGACGCGCCTAAGGCGGCTGGGGGCCAATTATGACCATTCGCGCCGTTGTCCGTGGTGTCGGGCATTACCTGCCTGAACGTGTTGTCGAGAATGCTGAATTCGAGGCGACGCTAGAGACAACTGACGAATGGATCCGGGCGCGCACCGGCATTGAGCGGCGCCATGTGGCCGCCGAAGGCCAGACGACGTCCATGCTTGCGGTTGAGGCTGCGAAAGCGGCACTTGTTGACGCGGGTTTGACGGCGGACGATCTGGACACGATCGTGGTTGCGACCTCGACGCCCGATTTAACCTTCCCCTCCGTGGGCACGATGGTGCAGGCCGGTCTCGGGATGCATCACGGGTTTGCGTATGACATCCAGGCGGTCTGTGCGGGCTTCGTCTATGCGCTGACCAATGCGAACGGATTGATCCTGTCGGGTCAGGCCAAGCGCGTGATGGTCATCGGCGCGGAGACTTTCTCGCGGCTGATGGATTGGGAAGATCGCGGCACTTGCGTGTTGTTTGGTGACGGCGCGGGCGCGCTCATTTTGGAAGCGCAAGAGGGGGAGGGGACATCCGCAGATCGCGGTATTCTTTCGACCGATTTGAATTCTGATGGACGTCACCGGGATCTGCTGTACGTCGATGGTGGGGTGTCGTCCAATGGCGAGACCGGCAAGCTGCGGATGCAGGGCAATGCGGTTTTCCGCCACGCGGTGTCGAAGCTTGCGGAGACGGCGCATACCGCTTTGGAAAAGGCAGGTTTGGGCGCGGATGATGTCGATTGGATCGTCCCGCATCAGGCGAATCTCCGGATCATCTCTGCCACAGCCGAGAAAATGGGCCTCACGATGGATAAGGTCGTCGTGACGGTGCAAGATCACGGAAACACCTCGGCGGCGTCGATCCCCTTGGCGCTTTCGGTTGGAAAAGCACGCGGCCAGATCAAAGAGGGCGACCTTCTGGTGACGGAAGCGATCGGCGGCGGATTGGCTTGGGGGTCTGTCGTTCTGCGCTGGTAAGATCACGGCGCATGCAAAAACGATTGGGGCGGGGCCGGGAGGTCGCCGCCTTTTTTATTTGCGCAGGCCGTTGCGGATGTGGCTGGCAAGTTTAGGGGCGGTTTTCCGCTTGGCATGCCGCTTGCGCGGGTTGCGATGCGCAAACCTCGCCCATGATGCGCATACCCCCTTGACGGGACGCCCGCGCCCGCTTAGCTCGCGGTCATGGCACGCGCACCCCTCCTCCAGCTCTCCGATATTTCCCTCACATATGGCGGAAATCCTGTTTTTGATAAGCTCGGCTTGTCCGTTCAGCAAGGCGACCGTGTCGCTTTGGTGGGCCGCAACGGCTCGGGTAAGTCCACGCTCATGAAGGTTATGGCCGGATTGGTGGAGGCCGACAGCGGCACTTGCGTTGTCCCCCCGGGGATCCAAGTGGGCTATATGGAGCAGGAGCCGGATCTTTCCGCTTTTGAGACCTTGGGCGATTTTGCCGCGTCTGGTTTGGATATCGGCGAGGAATACAAAGTCGCGATGGTGGCGGAAGGGTTGAAATTCAACCCCGAGACGCGCGTCGCATCGGCCTCAGGGGGCGAGCGTCGTCGTGCGGCGTTGGCGAAACTTCTGGCCGAAGCACCGGAATTGATGTTGCTCGACGAGCCGACCAACCATTTGGACATCGAGGCGATTGCCTGGCTTGAAGCGGAGTTGAAATCGACGCGCACCGCGTTTGTTATCATTTCGCACGACCGCGCTTTCTTGCGCGCTCTGACCAAGGCGACGCTTTGGATCGACCGCGGTTCGGTGCGGCGCCAAGAAAAGGGCTTTGAAGGCTTCGAGGAATGGCGCGAAACGGTATGGGCCGAAGAGGACGATGCGCGCCACAAGCTGGACCGCAAGATCAAGCATGAGGCGAAATGGGCGGTTGAAGGGATCTCGGCGCGGCGCAAACGCAACCAAGGGCGCGTTCGTGCATTGGCCGATCTGCGGGCGGAGCGCTCGTCGCAAATCCGCCGCCAAGGCACCGCCGCGATGGAACTTGAGTCGGGGTCGACCTCGGGCAAGCGCGTGGTTGAGGTCAAAGGGATTTCCAAGGTCTTTGGCGAAAAGTCGATCGTACGGAATTTCGATCTGCGCGTCTTGCGCGGCGATCGCGTGGCGTTTGTTGGCCCGAACGGGGTCGGCA
The DNA here is from genome assembly GCF_042466415.1 of Albirhodobacter sp. R86504. Classification (NCBI taxonomy): domain Bacteria; kingdom Pseudomonadati; phylum Pseudomonadota; class Alphaproteobacteria; order Rhodobacterales; family Paracoccaceae; genus Albirhodobacter; species Albirhodobacter sp. R86504. The sequence goes on from NZ_JAXHCH010000002.1 coordinate 540,363, forward strand.
AAACGACGCTTTTGAAAATGCTGACAGGGGAACTTGCGCCGGATGAGGGCACGGTTCAACTGGGCACAAATCTGGATGTTGCGGTGTTCGATCAGGCACGGGCGACGCTCGATTTCTCGATGACGCTTTGGGACGGGATGGTGAACGATCCCGATATGAAGGTTTCGGGCAGCAATGATCAGGTGATGGTGCGCGGTAATCCCAAGCATGTCGTCGCGTATCTCAAGGATTTCTTGTTCGACGAACAGCAAGCCCGCGCGCCGATTGGGTCGCTGTCGGGGGGCGAGCGGGCGCGGTTGCTTTTGGCCCGGATCATGGCCAAACCGTCGAACCTCCTCATTCTCGACGAACCCACCAACGATCTCGACGTCGAGACGCTTGATCTGCTGCAAGATATTTTGGGCGAATATGACGGCACCGTTTTGCTCGTCAGCCACGACCGCGATTTTATCGACCGCGTCGCGACGACAACGATCGCGATGGAGGGGGATGGTCGCGCTACGGTTTATGCCGGCGGCTGGACCGATTATCAAACCCAGCGCGGGCTGGTTCTGGCCGAAATCGCAGCGCAGGAGGCGAAAGCCGCCCAAGCCGCGTCAAGCGCGCCCAAACCTGCCGGAAAATCGGAGAAATCCGACGCGCCCAGCAAGCCCGCTGGCAAGGCTTTGTCCTTCACGGAAAAGCACCGTCTTAAGGCGCTGCCCGATGTCATTGCGAAGCTAGAGGCGGAGATCGCCAAGCTGACCGATTTCCTCTCTGCGCCTGATCTGTTTACCAAAGAGCCTGCCAAATTCAAAAGGGGCACCGAGGCGATGGCCGAACGGCAGGAAGCTTTGGCCAAGGCCGAGGCGGAATGGATGGAGCTTGAGGAGCGGGCCGCGCAATAGGGCGCTCGCGCGACCTTTTGCGCGCATGCGAACGCGGGCGACGCGGATCAGAGGGTGCATCTTCGAGGTGCGCCTTCGCTCCCCGGGGCCATAAGCAGGTTCTAGGGTTGCGATATCGTCGCCATGCCCCTAGCTTGTGAGCGTTGCGTGGTTGAATTGTGAGAATGGAGCACTGGATTGAAGGCTGAAAACCATCCAGAGAATAGCCGCCGCGTTGAGGCGCTTCGTTCTTACGGTATTCTCGACACGGATCGCGAGCGGGACTTCGACGACGTTGTCGCGCTTGCATCGAAGATTTGCGAGACGCCTGTGTCGCTCATCAGCCTTGTCGACGAGGATCGGCAATGGATGAAGGCGACGGTCGGCGTCGAATGGACAGAAACCACGATGGACCGTGCGATCTGCGCCCATGCGATCCTGTCTGACGGCTATATCGAGGTGAATGACACCACAAAAGATCCGCGCACGGCCGATAATCCGCTGGTCACAGGGCCCGAGAACGCACGCTTTTACGCGGGTTCGACATTGTTGACCCCAGATGGCCTGCCGCTCGGGACCCTGTGCGTATTGGATACCAAGCCGCGTAAGCTGACGGACTTGCAGCGTGAGGCGTTGCAAGTGCTTTCGCGCCAAGTCATGGCGCAGTTGGAGATGCGGCGGGCGCTCGCCGCGGCAGAAACCTTGCGCCATGAGGTGGATCACCGCGTTAAGAATTCGTTGCAATCCCTCTCTGCTTTGGCGGGGATCAAAGCACGGGTCGCACGTTCGGAGGAGGCGCGTCACGCTCTCGGCCAGATCCAAAAGCGGATCCACACGGTCGCGATGTTGCATGAGCAGCTCTATAAAACCGATGCGGGCGCGATGGTGGATCTTGGGAAGTATATCGAGAATATCACCAATTATCTTGGGGCGCAGGCGCCGACGAATGTCTCGCTGCAGTGTAAAGCGGAAAAAGTCTCCGTGCCCTCCGATCAGGCCGCCGCGGTGGGTACATTCATCAATGAATTCGTCGCAAATTCCCTCAAACATGCTTTCCCCGAGGGGCGGGCAGGGAAGATCGCGCTCAGTCTGGTGCTGGATGACGAGGGACATGCCGTCGTCACGGCGGAGGATAATGGCATTGGCCTTCCCGAGGATGGCGAGCCACGATCGGATGCGGCGGCGATGGGGCTGGGGATGCAAATCATGCAGGCCACCGCGTCACAGCTCGGTGGCGCGCTGGACGTTATCAGATTGTCGCAAGGCCTGATGACGCGGATCGGCTTTCGTCCCTCGATCCGATAAATCGGCGACGTGATCGACGCGCGATGTCATCACGCAGGACTGGGCAAACCCCTTTTTTATAAGCCTTCCGCGCGCACCTTGGCCGTATTCCCGCTTGACTCTGCGGCCTTCCTCTTTCATAAGCCCCCAATCCGGCGGTGGCTTAAGCTTTCCGCCGGGTTTAATTTTGACCTCGTCCCTGAAGGGACGCGCAGCTCGACGGCGGGGAAACCCACGAACAATCAAGGGCTTATCCAGATCTGGGCAAGCTTGCGGTGGCCATAGGGCGCGGTTGACACGAAGGATAGACCCATGTTCGCGGTCCTCAAGACAGGCGGCAAGCAATATAAAGTTCAAGCGGGCGATGTGCTCCGCGTGGAACTGCTTGACGCAGAAGCTGGCGATAAAGTCCAGTTCAACGAAATTCTGATGCTCGGCGGTGAAACCCTCACCGTTGGCGCGCCGCTCGTTGCGGGTGCTGCTGTTCAGGCTGATGTTATCGACAACATCAAAGCGGACAAAGTCATCACCTTCCACAAGCGCCGTCGTAAGCACTCGTCGCAGCGTACCCGTGGCCACCGCCAGAAGCTCACCCTTCTGCGCGTGACCGAAGTTCTCGCCTCGGGCGCAGACGCATCGGGCGTTAAAGAAGCTATCGGCACCGCAGTCGCACGTCGCGTTGCACATGGTGCGCCGGTTGCTGCTGAAGCCGCGCCGAAAAAAGCCGCTAAAGCTGATGCTAAGGCTGATGCTCCGGCGAAAAAGAAACCTGCTGCTAAAAAAGCAGCGGCAGCGAAGGAGTAATCCCTCATGGCACACAAAAAAGCTGGTGGTTCATCCCGTAACGGCCGCGACTCAGCTGGTCGCCGCCTCGGCGTGAAACTGTTTGGTGGCCAAGCGGCTATCCCGGGCAACATCATCGTGCGTCAGCGCGGCACCACTTGGTGGCCGGGTGAAGGCGTCGGCATGGGCCGTGATCACACGATCTTTGCGATGACTGAAGGCCGCGTAACCTTCAAAAAAGGCCTCAAGGGCCGCACGTTCATTTCGGTTCTCCCAGTTGCGGAGGCGGCCGAATAAGCCGACCGAGATCGACAAGATCTTTGAGGGGATCGGCGCAAGCCGGTCCCCTTTCTCGTTCCGAATGATGTCTCGGGCGAGGGGGGGATCTCCGGCGGATCGGGGGCATCGGTTTGGAAGTATCCCGCCGAAATGGCACGTTTTTTAATGGTTTTTAGGGGCGGCATTGAATTTTGTCATTCGCCTGCCCAATTTCAACGCTAACGCTTGGTCCGGTATCAAGCACCATGCATCTCGGGAGGAGACCAGCATGTATCAAGAGGTCATGACGGCACAGCCGGTGATCGAGGCGGAGCGCTTTATTTTGCGCCCGCTGCGCAAATCCGACGCGGGTTTGATGGCGCTTTATACGGGCGACAAACGCGTGGCTGCGGGCACGCGCGCGATCCCGCATCCCCTTCCGCCCGGCGCGACCGAAGCCTTCATCGCCCGTGCGATGGCCGACGGGCGCAGCGAAGATGTCTGGGCAATCGACGGTTCGGCGCAGGGGCTCGACGAGCTATTGGGCGTCGTCTCGCTGACCCGCATGGAAGAGAACCAGTCGGAGCTCGGGTATTGGATTGGGTCTGGCTTCTGGAATGCGGGCTTTGCCTCCGAAGCCGTCGCAGCGCTGGTTGCCGCCAATCCACATTCGGCGCGCACCTTGTTCGCGGAGGTTTTCCAAGACAACCCAGGTTCGGCGCGGGTTTTGACCAACTCGGGCTTTGAATATCTGGGCGACGCCGAAAGCTATTCCGTCGCGCGTGAAACCCGTGTCCCGACGTGGACATATCTCAAGAAGATGGCCTGAGAATGGGCGGCCGCGCCGAGATTTTGACGGCGCGGCTCCATCTGCGCCCTTTGGCCGCGCGCGATGAGCCTACTGCCTGCGCCGCGCTGAGCGACCCCGCCGTTGCGCAATGGCTCAGCGGCTTGCCGCATCCGCATCATCCGCAAGATTTCCGCGATTTTCGGGCACGGGCAAAGGCTGGCCGCGTCTGGGCGATTACACTGGCGCCCGGCGCTCCTATCGGTCCGGTCGGTGATCCTTTTCTTGGGGTGATCGCGCTTGATCCTGACTTGGGATATTGGCTTGCGCCGCAGGCCCAAGGCTTTGGCTTTGCGCGCGAGGCAGCGCTCGGCGTATTATCCATGCATTTCGCACGCGGCAGTGCCGATCCCGTGTCCAGCGGCTATTTCGTCGGCAACATGCGATCCCGTCAGGTGCTCACCTCATTGGGGTTTGTTGCGCTCGGCGGGGAGCGGGCGGTGTTTTGTCGTCCGCGCGGCAAAATATTGCCCCATGTCGATATGGTTTTGACGAAAGCAGCGTTCGACGCGCAGACCGAACGGACACGCGACGCCGATCCGGCGCCCCAGATTGCCGCGCGCCCGACGAACCCCCTTGAATAAAACGCCCGCACGCCTTATCCACGGCGCTTGCAACCAAGGACCGGCCTCATGAAATTCCTCGATCTCGCAAAAGTCTACATCCGCTCCGGCCACGGGGGCGGCGGTTGCGTGTCGTTCCGGCGCGAGAAATTCATCGAATTTGGCGGTCCTGATGGTGGTGATGGCGGCAATGGCGGCTCGGTTTATGCCGAAGCGGTTGACGGCCTGAACACATTGATCGATTTCCGCTACCAGCAGCACTTCTTTGCGCAAAACGGTCAGCATGGGATGGGGAGCCAATGCACCGGCAAGACCGGTCAGGATATGATCTTGAAAGTTCCTGTCGGGACGGAGATCATCGACGAGGATGAAGAAACCGTCATCGCCGATCTGACCACCGTCGGCCAGCGCGTGCTCTTGGGGAAGGGCGGCAATGGCGGTTGGGGCAACCTGCGCTTTAAATCGTCCACGAACCGCTCGCCGTCCAAGGCCAATCCGGGGCAGGACGGTGTCGAGCGGACGCTCTGGTTACGCCTCAAACTGATCGCGGATTCGGGGCTTGTCGGCCTGCCGAATGCGGGCAAATCGACTTTCCTGGCGGCCGTGTCCAACGCGCGCCCCAAGATCGCGGATTATCCCTTCACGACCTTGGTGCCAAACCTCGGGGTGGTCGGCGTTGACGGCAAAGAATTCGTGATGGCGGATATTCCCGGTCTGATCGAGGGCGCATCCGAAGGGCGCGGCTTGGGCGACCAGTTCTTGGGCCATGTGGAGCGCTGCTCGGTGCTTTTGCATCTCGTGGATGGCACCTCCGAAACGCCGGTTGAGGATTGGCAGACGATCGTCACCGAGTTGGAAGCCTATTCCGACAAGCTTTTTGCCAAGCCGCGTATCACGGTGATGAACAAAATCGACGCGATCGACCCTGAAGAACTGGCCGAGCGCCACGCGGCTTTGGAGGCAGCGGTAGGGGAGAAGGTCCTCAAGATGTCGGGCGTCTCGAAAGAGGGCGTTCAGGATGTGCTGCGCTTGATCTGGAACGGGATCGACGCGGATCGCACGGTCGTCGAAGAGGAAGCCCCGTGGCATCCCTAACGCCGAATGTCGCGCAAGCGTCCAGAATTGTTATTAAAATTGGTTCTGCTTTGCTTGTCGACGCCGAAGGCCTCCGGCAGGATTGGCTGAGCGCGCTCGCGCTTGACGTGGCTGCGATGCGGTTGCGGGGGGCGGATGTGATCCTCGTTTCATCGGGGTCTATTGCCTTGGGCCGCCGCGTGCTTGGCTTGCCTTTGGGGGCTTTGCCGCTTGAGCAATCTCAGGCGGCCGCCGCTGTCGGCCAAATCCGGCTGGCGCGGGCTTATGAGGAGGTTCTCGCGCCCCACGACGTGAAAACCGCGCAAGTCCTTGTAACTTTGGAAGATACCGACAACCGCCGGCGCTACCTCAATTCGCGCGCGACGTTGGAGACGCTGCTCGCGATGGGCGTTGTGCCGATCGTGAATGAAAACGACACCGTTGCCACGGACGAGATCCGGTTTGGCGACAACGACCGCCTTGCCGCGCAAATCGCGGTGACGGTGGGCGCGGATCAACTCATTTTGCTCTCGGATGTCGACGGGCTTTATACCGCCAATCCGAAATCGGATCCGACCGCGACGCGGTTGGATGTGATCGCCAAGATCACGCCGGAGATTGAGGCCATGGCGGGGGATCCTGTTTCAGGTCTCTCGAAAGGGGGCATGAAAACCAAGGTTCTCGCGGCCAAAACCGCTGTCGCGGGCGGCTGTGCCATGGCGATCATGGAGGGCTCCGTGCTGCGTCCGCTCACCGCGCTGCAAGAGGGTGCGGCGTGTTCGTGGTTCCTCGCGGATGTTGATCCGCAAGCTGCGCGCAAACGCTGGATCGCGGCGATGAAGCCGCGCGGCGCGTTGCAGCTTGATGAGGGCGCGGTTCTCGCGTTGCAGGCGGGGAAGTCGCTTTTGCCCGCGGGCATACGCGATGTCACGGGCGAGTTTGGGCGCGGCGAACCCGTGTTGATCGTGTCGCCACAGGGTGACGCGCTCGGCAAGGGCTTGGTGCGCTACACATCGCAAGAAACGCGCCAGATCGCGGGCCATAAATCCGGCGAGATCGAGGACATATTGGGGTATGCGGGGCGCGCGGCGCTGATTCACCGCGATGATATGGTGATCTGAGGTCTGACCCTCAACGCTGACCGGAGGCAGCATGCGCCCACACGCCCCCTTCCGGTTGCTAGAAATATCCCACGGGGGTCTGGGGGTGTGAAACCCCCAGCGTGCCAGAACTGCACTACCCGCCGATACGGTCGAGGACTCGCACCCAAGACCGTACACCCTTATGGAAGCATTCCACGTCATATTTCTCATTGGGCGAATGGATGGCGTCGTCCTCGCGCGCGAAGCCGATCAACATCGCATCCATCCCGAGAACTGTGCCGAAATGCCCCGCAATCGGGATAGACCCTCCGCAACCGACAAAGGCGGCGGGCGTGCCCCACTCATCCGTTAAGGCTTCGCGGGCGGCCTCAAACGCCGGCTGCGCGATATTCATTTCGCCCGCGGGGGACCCGTTTTCGCGCGCGAAGGTGACGGAGCAATCTGCCGGCATCTGCGCGCGGAACCATGCGTTGAACGCCGCGCCGATTTTGGCAGGGTCTTGCCCGGGCACGAGGCGGAACGACAGTTTTGCATCTGCTTTCGATGGCAGCACGGTCTTGAAACCGGCGCCGGTGTAGCCGCCCCATATCCCGTTGATTTCGGCGGTCGGGCGCGACCAGATCTGTTCCAGCGCGCTGCGTTCCTTTTCGCCTGCGGGCACGGAAAGTCCGACCTCGCGCAAGAACGCCTCGCCGTCGAACCCGAGCGCCTCCCACTGCGCGTGCATATCCTGCGGGATCGGCTTCACATCGTCGTAGAAGCCCGGGATCGCAACGCGGCCTTCGTCATCATGCAGCCTGCCCAGAATTTTCGTCAGCACACGGATCGGGTTCATCGCCGGCCCGCCGTACATGCCCGAATGCAGGTCTTTATCAGGGCCGGTGACGGTGATTTCCGTCTTATACATGCCGCGCAGCATGGTGACGATGGCGGGGGTGTCGGCGCCGTAAAGACCGGTATCGCAAATCAGCGCGAGATCGGCGGTCAACTCCTTGGCGTTCTCTTGCATGAAGGGAATGAGGGAGGGGGATCCGGATTCCTCCTCACCCTCCAAGAAGATCGTGAGGTTGAACGGCAAAGCGCCATTCGCCTTTTTCCATGCGCGGCATGCCTCAAGGAAGGTCATCAGCTGACCCTTGTCATCCGATGCGCCACGCCCGCGGATGACCTTGCCCTTGGGCGTTTCCTCGATTTTTGGATCGAACGGATCATTGGTCCAAAGCGCCAGAGGGTCGACGGGCTGCACATCATAATGCCCGTAGAAAAGAATATGCGGGCGCTCCACGCCGTCTTGCGGATCATGGCGGGCGACGACCATCGGATGACCTGGCGTGTCGCGGGTGCTGGCGGTGAACCCGAGGGAGGTCAGATCGTCAACGAGCCAATCGGCGGCTTTGCGGCAATCGGCCTGATAGGCGGGATCGGTGGAAATCGACGGAATCGCCAGAAGTACGAGAAGGCGGTCCAGCGCCGCATCAAGATCGGTGTCGACCTGCTGAAGGGCGGCGGTGAGGCTGGAATGGGGGGCGGTCATGAAAAACTCCTGTGAATTTAAGCTATGCTAACGCGGCAAAATCACAGGGGCCAGAGCTTCCTTCTTACGATTTTCCCCCTATATAGCCCCCGAGCGTCACGTAAATTACTGATATTTTGTCGGGATGCGACGATTTGGCCCTCAACAATCGCGCGTTTGACCTCTATCAAGGCGCGAGACAAATTTCCCCCATAGGGGACTCCCCAGCGAACAGAGCAAGGGACTTCAAGATGAACTACGACACTGCACTTGATGCTGCGATTGGCCGCCTTCATGAAGAAGGTCGCTACCGCACGTTTATCGATATCGAACGCGAGAAGGGCGCCTTCCCGAAGGCTGTCTGGACGAAGGCGGATGGATCGAAGCGCGATATCCTTGTGTGGTGCGGGAATGATTATCTTGGCATGGGGCAACATCCGGTTGTCCTGAACGCGATGCATGAGGCGCTGGATGCGGTCGGCGCGGGCTCGGGCGGCACGCGCAATATCTCGGGAACCACGGCGTATCATAAACGTCTTGAGGTCGAGATTGCCGATTTGCACCAGAAAGAGGCCGCTTTGGTGTTCTCCTCGGCCTATATCGCCAATGACGCGACGCTCAGCACGTTGAGAACCCTGTTCCCCGGGCTGATCATTTTCTCGGATTCGCTCAACCATGCGTCCATGATCGAGGGAATCCGGCGCGGTGGCGGGGAGAAACGCATCTTCCGTCATAACGATCTGGCGCATCTGCGCGAGTTGCTTGAGGCTGCCGATCCGGCCGCGCCGAAGCTGATCGCCTTCGAGTTGATTTACTCCATGGATGGGGACTTCGGCCCGATTAAAGAGCTGTGCGATCTCGCGGATGAATTCAACGCGCTGACCTATCTCGACGAGGTGCATGCGGTGGGCATGTATGGCCCGCGCGGCGGCGGTGTCGCGGAGCGGGACAATCTTTCGCACCGTCTCGATATCATCAACGGCACGCTCGGTAAGGCATTCGGCGTCTTCGGGGGCTACATTGCGGCATCGGCGCGTATGGTCGATGCGATCCGTTCTTACGCACCGGGCTTCATTTTCACCACCTCATTGCCGCCTGCGATTGCGGCGGGTGCGGCGGCATCGATTGCGTATCTGAAGACTGCAGAGGGGCAGAAGCTTCGCGACGCGCAGCAGCTGCACGCGAAAATCCTTAAAATGCGCCTGAAATCCCTCGGGATGCCGATCATCGATTACGGCAGCCATATCGTGCCTGTGCATGTGGGGCATCCTGTGCATTGCAAGGCTCTGTCGGATATGTTGCTCGACGAATTCGGCGTCTACGCGCAGCCGATCAACTTCCCCACCGTGCCGCGCGGCACCGAACGCCTGCGGTTTACGCCGTCGCCCGTGCACGATTCCGGCGAGATCGACCACCTTGTTAAAGCGATGGACGCGCTGTGGTCGCGTTGTGCGCTGAATCGCGCCGAAGCATCGGCTTAACGACTAATCAGGGTCGCACGGCTCCCGCTCTTGTGATAATTGAAGCGTAAGAAGTCGGGTTAACAAAACCCGAATCGAGACATGAGAGGGGCGGGCAAAGAATGATCGGGCGAGGGAAATCTCCTTCGGCGGAAGTCGAGACTGATGCGCAGGGCTTTGATACGTTCGAGCTGCGCTTGGGTGACGTCATGCGCGGCGAACGCGCGACTTTGGCGAAATCCCTTCTCGATGTGCAGCGGGATTTGCGGATCAAGGCGAGCTATATCGCAGGCATTGAGAACGCGGATCTTACGGCGTTTGAGGCGCCGTCGTTTGTCGCCGGATATGTCCGTTCCTATGCGCGCTATCTCGATATTGAGCCCGATTGGGCGTTTGAACGCTTTTGCATCGAGACGGGCTACAAGCCGGTTCACGGCTTGTCACAACAAGCTGCGGTGAAGACGCCCAAAGCGTCGAAATCCTTTGCTGATCCGCTCGCCAACCCGAACGCAAGCTTTGTGCCGCGCGGTCGCGCACCGTTGAAAACCATCGAGCCGCGGGCGCTGGGGTCAGTGTTGGTGCTGGCGCTGTTGCTGGGTGGTTTGGGCTACGGCGGTTATGCGGTGTTGCAAGAAGTGCAGCGCGTCCAGCTCGCGCCGGTTGATCAAGCGCCGGGCGTGGTGGCGGAGCTCGATCCGCTCGAAGGCGTTGAGCCGATGGCGAATGAGCAGATTGAAATTGCGGATGCTTTGCCTGTGACGCCGGGCGCGTCAGAAAGCGCGGATCGGATTTTCCGTCCTCAAGCGCTTGATGCCCCTGTTCTGAAAGAACGCGACGGCCCGATCTCCGCGATTGATCCGCGTGTTGCCGGCCTTCTGGCGCAAGCGCCAAGCTTTACCGATGGCGGTGTGCAAACCGCAGAGGCCGAGGCAATTGACTTGCCTGTCGCGCGCACGCTCGGGGAAGATGTTGCAGAGGTCGAAGTCCTCGCCGTACGCCCGTCTTGGGTGCGGGTATCGGCCGCCGATGGCACAGTGCTGTTTGAAAAAGTTATGGATGCGGGCGAGCGTTTTGCCCTTCCGAAACTTGAAGACGCGCCAGTTTTGCGGACGGGCGAGTCCGGTGCGATCTATTTCGCGGTCAACGGGCAGGCTTTCGGGCCAGCGGGCGAGCGCGGCGCAGTTACCAAGAATATCCAGCTCTCGCCGGAAGCTTTGGCGACGAGCTACGCGCAAGCCGATATCGATGCGGATAACGATCTGGCCAATATGTTCAGCGTTGCGAACGCAGAGCAGGTGATCGCAAAACCGGCAGAATGAGGTGATCCCGCCCCAGCTATGCAGGGGCAGGGTAAAGGTTATACGTAAGGCGCGCTCCATCTCGGGGCGCGTTTTACGTTGAGGGCTAGGTGAAATTTGATGCCCCTGACAGGCTGAAGATCCGTCTCCTCCTTCTCCTGCTTTGTGGAGAACGATACAGATGTGAAGGGGGCCATGGTTGCGCGCGCCGCGCGGCTAGCCTACATCTAGGCCGACCCGAAGGAGACCATTCATGTCGCTCAATCCGATCCGTCCTTGGCGTAACGTCTACCGGCGCAAATCGCGTCAGATCATGGTGGGGAATGTTCCCGTAGGGGGCGATGCGCCGATCTCGGTGCAGACGATGACGAACACCGATAGCTCGGACGTGCGCGCAACGCTTGATCAGGTGATCCGTGCGGCGGATGTGGGCGCCGATATCGTTCGTATCTCGACCCCAGACGAGAGCAGCACGCGAGCGTTGCGCGAAATCGTGCGCGAAAGCCCTGTGCCAATCGTTGCGGATATCCACTTTCATTATAAACGCGCGATCGAGGCGGCGGAGGCGGGTGCGGCCTGCCTGCGGATCAACCCTGGCAACATCGGGGATGAGAGCCGCGTGCGCGAGGTTATCAAGGCCGCGAAAGATCACGGCTGTTCGATCCGGATTGGCGTGAATGCGGGCAGTCTGGAACGCCACCTGCTTGAGAAATACGGGGAGCCTTGCCCCGATGCGATGGTCGAAAGCGGGATGGATCATATCAAGATCCTGCAAGACAATGATTTCCATGAGTTCAAGATTTCGGTGAAAGCGTCCGACGTTTTCCTCGCCGCCGCTGCTTATCAAGCGCTGGGAGAGGTAACCGACGCGCCGATTCACCTCGGGATCACCGAAGCGGGCGGGCTGATGACCGGAACCGTCAAATCCGCCGTCGGTTTGGGCAGTTTGCTCTGGGCCGGCATCGGGGACACGATCCGTGTGTCGCTTTCCGCTGATCCGGTGGAGGAGGTTAAAGTTGGCTATGAGATTTTGAAGTCTCTGGGCCTGCGCACGCGCGGCGTGCAGATTATCTCTTGCCCGTCTTGCGCGCGTCAGGGGTTTGACGTGATCAAAACGGTCGAGGCGCTCGAGACGCGGTTAGAGCATATTCGCACGCCGATTTCGTTGTCGATCATTGGTTGCGTTGTCAACGGGCCGGGCGAGGCGCTGATGACCGATGTCGGGTTCACCGGCGGTGGGGCAGGGTCGGGGATGGTGTATCTTGCGGGCAAGCAAAGCCACAAGCTCTCCAACGAGCAGATGATCGAGCATATCGTCGAGCAGGTGGAGACACGCGCCGCGCAGATCGAGGCCGAAAAAGAGGCCGCCGAGCGCGCCGAGGCGGCTTTAGCGGCGTCGAGCACTCACGCCTAACCCCGCGCGGTAGGGCGCGCACGCCACGTGCGGAACAAACGGGCGCTTGGCTGCGGACGAGACAGGGCAAGGCGGCGATACGCGCCGCGCCGCCGCGCCGGTGTCAGCGGCGCCTGCACCTGCCATCGGGAACCATTCCGACTGGCGGACGTTATATCCTCATAACTCGATCGACACACGATCAAGAGGAGATAGAGATGAAACTGAACCGTAAAACCGCATTTACCGCGACCGCCCTTTTTGGTCTGACATCTTTTGGTCTTGCGAGCGCAGCATCCGCGTTCGAGACGACGACGACGGGTGAATTCACAGTTTACTCCGCGCCGATGAAGGACTCTGCGACGCTGGGCTATGTGCCTGCCAACGCGCAGATGACGATTGAGGGCTGCCTTGCGGATCAGGATTGGTGCAAAGTCAGCCATAATGGCGTCACGGGCTGGGCAAAAACGGATGTTTTCAAGGTGATGGAGGATGGCGCCGCAGTTGAGATTTCCGGCGTCGGTCCGAAGGTCCAAACCCTGATTTACCAAGACGGGAATGACGAAACCCAAGGTGCGGCGGCGCTCGGCGGTCTGGGTGCTGGCGCGGCGGCAGGGGCGGCTGTTGGTGGGCCTGTGGGCGGCATGATCGGTGCCCTCATCGGCAGCACGATCGTCGGCTCTGCGGCCGAGCCCACCACCGAGATCATCACCTATGTGAACGATAACCCGCTGCCGCCAGTGATGGTTGAGGGCGAAATCGTTGTGGGCGCAATGCTGCCGGAGGCGGCGCCGATGGTGATGGTTCCGCAAAGCGAATACGCCTATATCTACCTCAACGAGACGCCTGTTCTTGTGACCCCCGAGAACCGTCAGATCGTTTACATCTTCGAGGGCTAAGGCGACCCGATCTGTCGTTCCAGACCAAAAGGCCCCGCGAACTGCGGGGCCTTTTTACGTCATCATATCGTTCTGGCGTTAGCCACGCTCTGCCGCCACGACCTCCTCCAAGGCCTCCAACGGCACATAGCCTTTGATCATATCGCCACCGATCACAAAGGCGGGCGTCCCCGAAATCTGGAGCCGCTCGGCAAGTTGCCGGTTGTTTCGCAGCACGCTGGACACTTGCTCCTCGTTCATCCGCGCGATCACCGCATCGGTATCAACCCCCGCCGCGTCGCTCATTTTGCTCAGCGACTCCAAGGTCACTGTTCCGCGCAAGTTCATGAGCGCGTCATGCACCTCTTTATAGGCCTGATCGCCAGCAATCTGATGAACCGCGATTGCGAAACGGGCGGAGAGTTCGCTATCTTGGCCGAGGATCGGGAATTCTTTGATCACAAAGCGAATATTTCCGTCCTTTGCAATCAACTGATCGACTTCCTCGATCGCTTTGCGGCAATAGCTGCAGCGATAATCGAGGAATTCGACCACAGTGATGTCGCCCTCGGGATTTCCACCGACCCACGAGACGCCATCATCGAAAATCGCTTCCGAATTGGTCTCGACCAACACGCGACCGTTTTGTGCATCCGCGACTTGCTGGCGCGTCTCCAAAACATTGATCGCCTCAACGAGCACTTGCGGGTTTTCCATGAGGTAGGCACGGACCTGTTCGCCGAATACGGGATCAACTTTGCCGCTTGGTGTGCCATCTGTCGCCACGCCCTGCGACGGGGCGGGTGCGTCAAACGACGACCCGATCCACGCGCCAGCCCCCAAAGCAACGACCGCGATCGCGATGAAGCTTGTCAAAAGGCGTTTCGGGGCAACGGGTGTGAAAGAAGACATCAAGTGATCCTTATCTTGGGTGCGGCGCTCGATCGGGCCGATCATGGTTTCGTCGTCCAGAGCTGTGATCCGCGCGCGGAGCTATGCGCTTTCTGGCTTACGCGGCACAAAATCATCCTATCGTGTCAAAGACAAGCGCGGCGCGGTGCTTGACCTCATCGCGCTGCGCTGGAATATCCCGTTCAAGCATAAGGAGAATTGCATGCGTTCCTCAAGCCGCGGTCAAGTTGATGCCTTCATTGTGATGGATGTGATGGAGCGTGCGCGCGCGCTGCAAGCGGAGGGGCGATCGATTATTCATATGGAGGTCGGCCAGCCTGCGACGGGGGCGCCGGCGCATGCGCGGCAAGCGCTCGCGGCGCGGCTGGTGCCGCCGTCTGTGGGGGCACAGATGTCGGACACAGCGCAGGCGGGGCAATCGCAGGCGGGTGAAGACGCGATGGGTTATACCGTCGCGCTTGGCCTGCCTGAATTACGCCGTGGCATCGCGAACCTCTATAAAAGCTGGTATGATGTTGATCTGGATCCGGCGCGGGTGGTGGTCACATCTGGCTCATCGGGGGCATTCTTGCTCGCGTTTTCTGCCCTTTTTGACGCGGGCGAAAAAGTCGCCCTCGGGGAGCCGGGCTATCCCTCGTATCGGCAGATCCTGAAGGCCTTGTCGTTGGAACCTGTCGGTATTCCGTCCTCGGTCACTGCGCGGTATCAGCCTTTGCCAGATCAAATCCCCGATGATGTGGCGGGCCTGATCGTCGCCTCTCCGGGGAACCCATCGGGGACGATGCTTGGGGCGCAGGAAATGCGGGCGTTGATCGAGGCGGCGCAGAGGAAGGGGATCGCCTTCGTCTCCGACGAGATTTACCACGGACTGCATTACGAGGCGCGCGCCGTCTCGGCGTTGGAGATTTCCGATGATGTTTACGTCATCAATTCCTTTTCCAAATATTTCGCGATGACGGGCTGGCGGGTCGGATGGATGATCGTGCCGCCCGATCACGTGCGCCTTGTGGAGCGGCTTGCGCAGAATATGTTTATCTGCCCGCCGCATGCGAGCCAGATCGCCGCACTTGCCGCGCTGGAGGCAATCCCCGAGATGGAGGCGAACCGCGCTGTTTACGCCCGCAACCGCGAATTGATGCTAGAGGGTTTGCCGCGTGCGGGTTTCACCAAGATCGCGCCGCCGGACGGGGCGTTCTACGTCTACGCCGATGTGTCGGATCTGACGGAGGACTCGTTAGGATTTGCGTCGCGCATTTTGGAGGAGGCAGGGGTCGCGGTGACACCGGGCCTTGATTTTGATCCGCACCGCGGCGGCCACACCTTGCGATTTTCATACGCCGCATCCACCGCCGATGTAGAGGAGGGCTTGCGCCGTCTGACGGCCTTTATGGCGCAGTATGACCCCAAAGTTTAGCCGCGTCGATCTGACCCGCGTCGCATTGCTTTGCGGGCGCCGCCGCACAGGGTATAGTTAGGTCAAAGTCGAGACTGTCTCAAATTTGGAAATGGGCGCGAATGTTCGGTGTATGTTGGGCGCAAGTCATGCGCGGCGTGATCGCGCCTGCTTTGATCGGTGCGATAGTGGCGGCGGGCGGCATGACGCCCGTGATGGCGCAGGGCAAAGAGCTATCGGCTTTGGCGCGGATCATTCCCGAACGCTCGTCGATCATTTCGCGCGGCTCGACCCTCAGCTTTGAGATCGGCCTGACGCAACCGATCCCGTTTCGCAGCTTTTTGCTCGATAACCCGCCTCGGCTGATCGTCGATTTCCGCGAAGTTGATTTTTCCGCAATGGACCCCAAGGCCTTGATGGGCGCGCCGGGATTGAAAGATCTGCGCTGGGGGCCGTTCCGCGAAGGGTGGTCGCGATTGGTGGCGGAGCTTGAGGGGCCGATGGCGGTGACCTCGGCGCGCGCGCGCACGGTGGGGGACCCTGCGGTGCAATTGCGTCTTGTACCCGTTGATCAGGCGGCGTTCGACGCGCGCGAGGGGGCACCGCAATCCGCGCTGTGGGATTTGCCGCAGCCAGCCAATGTCGCGCCCTCCGCGCCGCGCCAACGCGGAGACGGCCCGTTGATGGTCGTCCTTGATCCGGGCCACGGCGGTATTGATCCGGGCGCGGAGGCGGGGGGGCAACGCGAGTCTGTCTTGATGATGACCTTCGCGCGCGAGCTGAAGGATCGCATGACGCGGGCGGGGATGAAGGTCTTGATGACTCGCGAGGAAGATGTGTTCGTGCCGCTTGAGACGCGGATCACCTTGGCGCGCGCGGCTGGGGCGGATCTCTTTTTGTCACTGCATGCGGATGCCTTGGCCGAGGGGAATGCGCAGGGCGCAACGGTTTATACCTTTGATAGCGAGGATGCCGATGACGCGGCCGAGCTGTTGTCGCAACGTCATGATCGGGGGGATTTGCTCGCAGGGGTCGATCTGCACGATCACGACGACGAGGTTGCGGGCGTTTTGATGGATCTTGCGCGGGCGGAAACCGCGCCGCGGGCGTCGCGTTTGTCTGTGTCGCTCGTGGCGGCGATTCAGGCGGCGGATATCAA
Source organism: Albirhodobacter sp. R86504 (assembly GCF_042466415.1). Classification (NCBI taxonomy): domain Bacteria; kingdom Pseudomonadati; phylum Pseudomonadota; class Alphaproteobacteria; order Rhodobacterales; family Paracoccaceae; genus Albirhodobacter; species Albirhodobacter sp. R86504. The sequence continues at coordinate 557,147 of NZ_JAXHCH010000002.1, forward strand.
GATGCACCGCCACCCCGCGCAGACGGGCGCGTTTTCGGTTCTCAAGTCGCCTGATTTCCCTGCGGCGTTGATCGAGCTTGGGTTTTTATCCTCGGAAGGCGACCGCGAACGGTTGATCGATGCCGATTGGCGCGGGACCATGGCAGATGCAATCACTTTGGGCGTCGAAGCTTGGGCACGGGGCGATGCGGTTGAGGCGGATTTGCTGCGGCAGTAGCTTTTTGCGCGCGCGAACCCTCCGGTTCGGCTGAAATCCGCCATATCAGGCACGGTAGAGCCCGCGCTTCGCCCCCGCGCGAGGCGGGATAGGGCGGAAATGACCGCAAGTTGTTTTGACCCACGCGAACAGGCGCGGTATAGCAGCGCGAACCAAGGAGTTTGCGGTGCCTTTGCGCGCCCTGCCACTGCTTTGAACTACGACCGGGGGTCTCGTGAGCCGTTTTATTCTATCCTTTTTCGGAAGCATCTTTTCGTGGCTCGTCACGGCGTTGTTCTTCGGCGCCTTGGTTATTGGTGCGATTTTCTGGATGTATTCGCGCAACCTGCCCAGCCATGAGCAGCTTGCCCAATATACGCCCAAAACCATCAGCCGCGTCTATTCCGGCGAGGGGAAGCTGATCGACGAATTCGCGGAGGAACGCCGCCTGTTCCAACCGATTACCGAAATCCCCGATTTGGTCAAATACGCGTTTGTGTCGGCCGAGGATAAGAATTTCTATCATCACAAAGGCTATGACGTGATCGGCATGATCAAAGCCGGCGGACAGGCGGCGCTGTCGGGCGGCACGCTGCGCGGCGCGTCGACGATCACGCAGCAGGTTATGAAAAACTTCCTTCTGGATTCCTCGCGGTCAGTGGAGCGGAAGGTTAAAGAGCTTATCCTGGCGTCGCGATTGGAAAAATCCTTGTCGAAGGACCGGATTTTGGAGCTCTATCTCAACGAGATCTTCTTGGGCCAGAACTCCTACGGCGTGGCGGCGGCAGCCCAGACCTATTTCAATAAAACGCTCTCCGAACTCGCCCCGCATGAGGCCGCAACATTGGCCGCGATGCCTGCGAGCCCGTCGAATTTCCACCCCGTTCGCAACATGGAACGGCTGGAGGGGCGGCGCAATTACGTCCTGAAAGAGATGGCGGAGAACGGCTATATCACGCAAGAAGCGTATCAAGCGGAGCGGCTTTTGCCGGTGAAATCCGTTCAAAACGGCGATTATGAACCGTTCCGTAACGCCTTGCCACCGCGCGACTATTTCACCGACGAAATCCGTCGCCAGTTGTCGCGCAGCTTTGGCGAGGAAGAATTCTTCGGCGGTGGCCTCACGATCCGCGCGACGGTAAACCCGAAAATGCAAGCCGTCGCGATGACGGCGATGCAGCGTGCGTTGGAGAATTACGACCGCTCGCAAGGGGTATGGCGCGGCACCGGCGTGAAGATCGAGGAAGATCAACTCGCGGATGAGGCAACGTGGCGCGCGGCATTGGCGGCTGTGCCGACCTCTAAGGCACCGCGCGACGTGCCGGGGTGGATGCCTGCCGTGGTCTTGAGCCTTGGCGCGAATGACGCCGTGTTGGGGATCGAGGGCGTCGAGGGGGCGGGCGAGCCGTTGACGGCCAAGGATGTTCAATGGGCGCGCAAACGTCTTGAGAACGGAAAGCTTGGCAATAAAGCGCGTGTTGCGAGCGATCTTCTCGAGGTCGGTGATGTCGTCTTGGTGCGTGAGATGGTCGAGGATGCGTCGGGCGATTTCATTCGCTGGACGCTGCGCCAGGTGCCGCAAGTGCAGGGCTCGTTCATGGCGATGGACGTCGATACCGGTCGCGTGATCGCGATGCAGGGCGGGTTCAGCTATCAAGCGTCGGTGTTCAACCGCACCACGCAGGCGCAGCGCCAGCCTGGCTCGTCGTTCAAACCCTTCGTTTATGCAGCGGCGCTGGATTCGGGATTCACACCTGCGACCATCGTTGTCGATGCGCCGATCGAGGTGAATACGCCGCAAGGTCTGTGGCGCCCGAAAAACTCGTCCAACAAGTTCTACGGCCCGACGCCGCTGCGCACGGGGATCGAGCAATCACGGAACCTGATGACGATCCGGATTGCGCAAGAGATCGGCATGGATACGGTTGCCGGCTACGCAGAGCGTTTCGGCGTGTATGACCCGATGCGACCTTATCTGGCGAATGCGTTGGGCGCGCAAGAAACCACGATGTTCCAGATGATTGCGGCCTATGCCATGTTCGCGAACGGCGGCGAGCGCGTGGAGCCGACGCTGGTGGACCGCGTGCAGGATCGGTGGGGGCGCACGGTGTATCGTCATGACCAGCGCAGCTGTGTCGAATGCACGACCGGTGCCTTGCCAAATGGCGCCGCGCCGCAGATCGTCACCAACCGCGAGCGCGTGATGGATGCGATCACCGCCTATCAATTGACCTCGATGATGGAGGGCGTTGTGCAGCGCGGATCGGGCAAAGGCGTCAATTTGCCTGTTCCGATCGCGGGAAAAACCGGCACAACCAATGATGCGAAAGATGTGTGGTTCATCGGGTATTCGTCGAAAATCGTCGCGGGTTGCTACATGGGCTACGACAATCCACGCAGCTTGGGGGCGGGGGCCTATGGCGGCACGCTATGCGTTCCGGTGTTCCAAGAGTTCATGAAAGAAGCCGTCAAGGAATATGGCGGCGGTAAGTTCCGCGTCCCTCCGGGCGGGCATTTCTTGAAAATCGACCGCTTCACCGGCGAGAAGCTTGCGGATGACGCGACCGGCCCGAATGTCATTTCGGAGTATTTCCGCGACGGCGTGGAAGCGATCTTTGGTCTGGCGGCTTTGGTTGATGGCGGCTTCCAGATGGGGGCGAACCTGCCCTTGTTCGCGGCGGGTGAGGATGATGAGGGCGGTCAAGCCGTCACCACTTCGACGGGCGAGCAAAAAGTCATTCCCAAGAAAGCCACTTTCGGCACAATCTCCTCGGGCGGGCTCTACTAGCGCGCGTCTGCGGGGCGAAAACAAAGCGCGGTGGGGGAACCTGCCGCGCTTTTGCGTTCTGGATGCAGCCCGCCCTTGCGGCGCGTGGGTGTTGCTCGTATATCGAACTGCCTCTCCCTGTCTCGGGGAAAGCGGTGAATTGAGAAGGTCCAACCATGCGCGCTGAGATGACGAATATTGTGGAAGCGGTGAAAAAAACGCTGAACCTGCTTGGCCAGCGGATGGATCTGGAGACTGCGCCGCATCGGTTGGAAGAATTCAACGCGATGATTGAGGATGGTGATCTGTGGGCTGACCCCGCGCGGGCGCAAAAGCTGATGCGCGAGCGTCAGATGCTCATGGATCAACTGGAAACCTATCGCCGGATCGATCGCGAATTGACGGATAACGTCGAGCTGATCGAGTTGGGTGAGATGGAGGAAGATCCCGAAATCGTCGGGGAGGCCGAGAAGGCGATGCGGAGCCTGAAGGCGTTCGCGCGCGAGAAAGAGTTGGAGGCGCTTCTCGACGGGGAGGCCGACGGCAACGATACCTTCTTGGAAATCAACGCGGGCGCTGGCGGCACGGAGAGCTGTGACTGGGCGTCCATCCTTGCGCGGATGTATGTGCGTTGGGCCGAGAAGAAGGGCTATAAAGTCGAGCTCCAATCCGAGAGTGCGGGCGAAGAAGCGGGCATCAAATCCGCCGCTTACAAGATTTCCGGCCCGAATGCCTACGGTTGGTTGAAATCGGAATCGGGCGTTCATCGTCTGGTGCGAATTTCCCCCTACGATTCCGCCGCGCGGCGCCATACGTCGTTTAGCTCGGTTTGGGTCTACCCTGTGGTTGATGATAATATCGAGATTGAAGTGCAGGCGAATGATATTCGCATCGATACCTATCGCTCGTCTGGCGCGGGTGGACAGCACGTCAACACGACGGATTCGGCGGTTCGGATTACCCACATGCCGACCGGTATCGTGGTAACGTCGTCCGAGAAATCACAGCACCAAAACCGCGATATCGCGATGAAGGCCTTGAAGTCGCGCCTCTATCAGATGGAATTGGACAAGCGGAACGCGTCGATCAACGCGGCCCACGAAGCCAAGGGGGATGCGGGGTGGGGCAACCAGATCCGGTCGTACGTTTTGCAGCCCTATCAGATGGTCAAAGATCTGCGGACGGGGCATGAAACCTCCGATACGGGCGGCGTGCTTGATGGTGATCTGGACGGGTTTATGGCGGCGACACTCGCGATGGGCGTTGACGGCAAATCGCGCGCCGATGCGCAGGGCGATTGAGCGCCGCAACCTAACAGGCAGAGTGATCTGCTTGGTCAATCATTAACATGACGTTCAAAGCGCGCCCCTCGGATGAGTGGGCGCGCTTTGCGCATCTCGCAGTCTTTGGGCACGGTCTTTGCGATCTCGGTGGCAGCGCCGAATGGATCTACGGGCTTAGTCGCCCACCCGGGAACAATTGCCGGCGCCTGATATGGCATTTGGGCTTGTCCGGTCGCGCCTCTGCGCGCAATCTGAGCGTAACCCCTGCGCGAGGGGGATCGGCTTGCAGGGGCCTGAATGCGCCGCGGATAGCGCCAAGAGGATGGTGCGACACGCGGGGAGGAGGATGTATGGGTGAACCAGTTAAAGAGGCATCAATTTTGCCAGAGCTCCGCGATATCGACGGATCCGTTATCAGGGATGCGCTCGGGGCGGGGTGGCGGGACTTTCGGCGCGCACCGGCCTTCGGGATTGCATTCTCGCTCGTCTATGTCTTGGGCGGGGTTGTTTTGTATCAAGTATTCGCCGCGGCGGGTGAGGAATGGTGGCTCTTGCCATTCATTTTGGGATTCCCGCTTCTTGCCCCTTTTGCCGCGATCGGCATTTTTGAGGTCTCGCGCCGGATCGAGACAGGACAGCCGCTGATTTGGCGGGAGGTGCTCGGCGTTGTCTTCGCCCAGAAGGACCGCCAGATCCCATCAATGGCGATGGTGATTTTGTTGATGTTCATGTTCTGGGTTTTCGTCGCCCACACGACCTTTGCCCTATTCATGGGGGTGTCGGCGCTGACCAATATCACCACATCGCCAGAGGTTATTTTGCAGGGCAACGGGCCGCTGATGCTGCTCGTCGGCACGTTGATCGGCGGCGGCTTTGCTTTGGCATTGTTCAGTTTTACGGTCGTCGGGCTGCCGCTACTGCTCGAATATGAGGTTGATTTCATCACCGCCATCATCACATCGGTGGCGGCGGTTCGCCTCAATCCGAAAACGCTGTTGAGCTGGGGCGCGATCATTGCTCTGGGTTTGTTTATCGGGATGGTGCCGATGTTCCTCGGGCTTTTTATCGCCTTGCCGGTTTTGGGCCATGCGAGTTGGCATATGTACCGCTTTTTGACGAACGAGAACACACTGCGGGGCTAGATAGCTGGGGTTTAAATATGAGACGGGCGGTGGAACCATCCACCGCCCGTTTGAAACTCTACCGATGCGCCGCGCTTATTCAGCGGTCGGTGGTGCAAGCTTTTTCTGGCTTTGGCCATTCGCGAGAGGGTCATCCTGACGCTGGACGGAGCCTTCGAAATGCGCTCCCGATTCAATCGCGATGGTCTTGTGGACGATATCGCCCTCAACCCGCGCTGTGGAGGTCAGGCGCACTTTCAAGCCGCGTACGCGGCCCATGATATGGCCGTGCACCACGACATCGTCCGCGACGATTTCGCCTTTGATCGTAGCGTTTTCGCCCACGGTCAAAAGATGCGCACGGATGTCGCCTTCAATGGTTCCTTCAACGACGATATCGCCCGTGGTGCGGATATTGCCGGTGATCGTAATGTCGGAGGACAGAACAGACGCCGAAGGCTTGGCGCGCGGAGCCGACGAGACGAAATCGGTCCGTGCGGAGGTCGCAGGAGCGTCAGCCGCGTAGGGCTTATCGGTTTCGCCAGTGGCTTTCGGGCCGGGTTCGTTGATTTTGCTCTTAGAAAACATCGTTCGCCGCCTTGATGAATGTCATGGGGTTCGTGGGCTTGCCGGACACGCGGATCTCGTAGTGAAGATGCGGACCGGTTGACCGACCAGTGTTGCCCATATCACCGATCAGGTCACCGCGCGAGACTTTTTGGCCTTTGTTCACGCGGATTTTGTTCAGATGGCCGTAGACGGTCGAGATCCCGAAGGCGTGTTGGATCTTGATCACATTGCCGTAGCCGCGTTCGACTTCTGCGACGATTACGGTGCCGTCGGCGGGGGCGTAGATCGGAGTGCCAACGGGCCCTGCGAGGTCGACGCCCGCATGAAGCCGGCCCCAACGATAGCCGTAGGGCGAGGTGAAGCGGAAACCTGCTTTGACCGGCGTATCGAATGGCAATTGATCGACCGCGATTCGGTAGAGGTTCATTTTGTCGAGCTGGCTCAGGATCTTGCCTGCGCGTTCTTCATCTGCTGATGCCGCCGCACCGGAGGTCGAGAAGGCGATGGGCATGAGGGGCCCGCCCGATCCTGAATAGCCGCGACGCACTGTCGAGAGGACGGTATCCGGATTGACGCCCGCCGCTTTGAACATCTTGTCGAGCGGTGTCATCGAGACGTTCACGGCACCTTCCAGAGTTGAGAAGATCTCGTCGTTGCGTGCTTCCAGCATCCGTTTTTCTGCGGCAATTTGGTCTGCGGAGGCGCGCGCGTCTTGCGCCTCGCGGTTTGCGGTATCGCGCTGCCCTGCGGTGTCGTTGAGGGCAGAGGTCAGCATCTCGACGGTCGTGCCCATCTCGGCGGCGCGTGCGGCGGTGGATGGTTTGCCATTGCCGCCAAGCTTGTCTTGCGCCTCGGCCAAGGTGACGCGGGCTTCGTCGCGCTCGCCCATTGTGCGACGCAGTGTTGCCTGAATCACTTCGATGCCGGTTTCGAGTTCGCGGCGGCGCTCTTCAGAGGCGAGCAGCGCGGATTGCATGCTCGAAACTTCGTTCAGCGCAAGTTGGAACCGGTTTTGTGCGTTGATCGCCTCGGAGGCGCGGCTGTCGCGTTCGGCGGAGAGTTGGTCAAGGCGGCGCTCAAAGGCCGTACGTGACAAACTCGCCTGATCTGCGGCAGAGCCGGACGAGATCCCGTCGATAAACAGCATCGATGTCGCGGTGACGGACCATCCGAACAGGGCCATCATCGAGGCCAGCGCCATTGCCTGCGGAACAGGGCGAAGGCGCAAGAATCGCGTCGTGGTGTCGGATTTGAGGAACAATCGCTGCTCAGGCAGCCACCGTTCGAGGGCCGTGTTTAGCCGGTTATAGATCCGTTTTGGCAACGTTTCGTCCCGTGTTACCCCGATTTACGCGAAGATTCTGCGTTCTTTCGGGCGTTTGCGCGCTCTCCAGATCTGAAAAGCACCTCGTTCGGGGGCGAATTAACAACCCCTGTGGTGGTCGTGCAACAGGTTTTATGAATTTTCAGGAGGCGCGACCGCGCGACAGGGGATTTTCGGCGGGACTTTGCCGAAAGGGCGGCGCGCTTGCCATGGGGCGCGCGCCGCGTTTGTGCGTTAATGTGCCAAGAGCGCTTTGGCCTGCGTCAGAACGTCCTCGGCGTGGCCTGCGACCTTCACCTTGGGCCAGATCTGCGCGATCTTACCTTGACCATCGATCAAGAATGTCGCGCGGGTGATCCCCATGTAGGTTTTGCCATACATGTTTTTTTCCGTCCAAACTCCGTAGCGCTCACAGGTATCGCCCGTCTCATCCGACAGCAGCGCAATCCCGAGCGCATGTTTGGCGCAGAACTTCCCATGTTTCGCGATCGTATCCTTCGAGATGCCCAACACTTGCGCGCCAGCGGCGGCGAACTCGGGTGCGAGCCTCGTAAAATCAAGGGCCTCGGTGGTGCAACCGGGCGTGTCATCCTTGGGGTAGAAATAGAGAATAACGGCCTTGCCGCGCAGCTCCGACAGGCTGATCTCGATTTCAGTTCCATCCTCCGCAATCGCGGGGAGTTTGAATTCGGGCGCGGTTTCGCCGATGGAAAGCATGGGGAAATCCTTTCAACAACTTGTTTGTTTACGTTTTATGCCGAAGTTGCGAGAGATAAAGGGTGAGGGCGAAAAAAGCTGTTACCATAAGCTTAATATCGCCTGATTTGGTTGCTTGCGCTGCGGTGATCCGCGCCCCGAAGGAGACTTACGTGCCGCAAAGGCCGGAACACATGCGCAAGACGCCCGCGACAGACCTGCCTCAGGCCGACGCTTTAGCGCGTGATCCGCTTGGCGCTCGGCTCCGCGGCCTGTTTTCGCGCAAGGTCCGGTCGGCGCAGGAGGCCGCGCGCGCCGATCTACAAGAAGCGCTCCTTGAGAAGGATCCGTTTTTCACCGTGACGCGTGTGAAACGGAAACGGCGCGGCTTGATGGGTGTTTGGCTTTTGATTTCACTGCCGCTACTCGGGGTTGCGGCAACGTTTGCGGTGATGGCAATCACGCATCTGCCGGTGTCGGCCCCCGATTGGGTGATTGATCGCGCCGAGGCGCGGATTAACAACGCGATGGAGGGGTTGGCGCGCGTGCGCATCATTGGGGGCGCGGATTTGCTCGTCGATGAAGGCATTACGCCGCGCCTGCGCCTGCATGCAGTTGAATTGACGCGCCCTTCTGGCATGCCGATCGCCGCTTTCCCCGAATTGCGAATGACGGTCTGGGCCGCGCCTTTGCTGTTAGGGCGGGTCGAGCCGCGCTCTTTCCGGATCAGCGGCGCGCGGATCGCGATGCGCCGTTTGGAAGACGGTCGGCTGGATGTCGGGTTTGGTGGCGATTGGGCGATGTCGGGCGTTGGCCCGGCGAGCGTGAGCGAGGCGCTGGAACAGTTCGAATCCGTGTTCGAGACGCCCGCGCTTGCGCAGCTTGAACGGATCGAGGCGAATGATCTGGAGCTCCGCTTGGATGATGCGCGCCTTGGACGCACTTGGTGGGTGCGCGAGGGCAGGTTTAATTTGGCGCAAACGGCGCGGGATATCAGTGTCGATTTGGGCTTCGATGTCGGTGCGCAAAACGCATTGCCCGCCGCCGCGAGCCTGAGCATGTCGACGCGCAAGGATGGCCCTGAGGCCCGTTTGGGCGCACAGGTGCGGGCGGTTGCGGCGCGTGAGCTGGCGTTGCAATCGCCAGCGTTGGCGTTTTTGTCAGTGCTTGACGCCCCGATTTCGGGCGCCATCGCCATGCAAACGGATGAGACGGGCAAGATGGGGCCGATGCGCGCCACCTTGGAGATCGGTGAGGGGGCCTTGACGCCCGAAGGCATTGCTCAGCCCTTGCCGTTCAACAACGGGAAGGTACGTTTGGCCTATAATCCCGCGTTGCAACGGGTTGATATTGAAGACTTCTCTATTGATAGCCGGACGCTACGATTATCCGCGAAAGCGACAAGCCATCTGGGGCCAATCGTCAACGGTCTGCCGCGCGAGACGGTCAGTCAGATCTCGATCAATGACCTTGCGCTCGATCCGGAAGGGATGTTCGAGACACCTGCGCGTTTCACCCAAGGCGCAGCCGATCTCCGCGTAAGTTTCTCGCCCTTCAAAGTCGAACTGGGGCAGCTTTCCCTGACCGGCGACAGCCAGCAGATCAACATGAAGGGAAAGGCCGTCGCGGGCGAGAAAGGGTGGGAGGTTGCGCTCGATACACAGCTTGGCGCGATTGATAAGGCAGATTTCCTGACCTTCTGGCCGCAGAATTTCAAGGAGAAAGACCGCCTCTGGGTGACCGAGAATATTGCGGAGGGGCGCTTGCAAAACGCCTATGCGGCGCTGCGTATCGCGCCCGAGCAGGATCCGAAACTGGCGTTATCGTACGAATTTTCGGATGCGAAGGCGCGGGTGGTCAAAACCCTGCCGTTGACGGAAAACACCCGCGGATTCGCCACGATTATGGATAACTCGCACCGCTTGATGGTCGAGACGGGGGATATTCCCGCCCCGAACGGCGCCGGGCGCGTGGATGTGGCGGGATCGACGCTGATCGTGCCCGATATCCGGATCAAGCCCGCGCCGGCGGAGGTTCGGCTGCGATCGAAGGGCGAAATTCCGGCCATTCTCGCGCTGTTGGATGAGGAGCCGTTCCGGATTTTGACCAAGGCCAATCTGGGGACAGATCTCGCGTCGGGGCAGGCGGAGGCGGTGACCGATCTTGACTTGGTCTTGAAGCCAAAGGTTTTGCGCGAGGAGGTCAGGTTCCGTGTCCGTGCCGACCTCTATGATGTGCAGTCCGACAAAATCGTGAAGGGCAAGGCGCTGACGTCCGATCATCTGGTTCTGACGGCGGATGATGCGGGCATCGCTATCGCGGGCAAAGGGGCGCTCAACGGGGTAGGATTTGAGGCGCGTTGGGCGCAAAATCTTGCGCGCGCTGCGAAGGGAAGCTCTGTCGTGGAGGGCGAGGTCGAGGTCAGCACCGCCAATCTCGCGAAACTGGGGGTGACTTTGCCGGCGGGATTGATGACGGGGTCCGGTCCGGCCGACATCCGTGTTGATCTCAAAACGGGTGAGGTCCCGCGCTATGCGGTGGACACATCCTTGGCGGGGATCGGGTTGAATTTGCCGCAAATTGGGTGGCAACTCGGGCGTAACACGACCGGAAAACTGGCCCTATCGGGCCGCTTGGGCGCTGTGCCGACAGTTGAGGCAATTGCGCTGGATGCGGGTGGTCTTGCGGCGCAGGGGGCGTTGAAGATCGGCTCGAAAGGCCTTGAAAGCGCTAATTTTTCATCCGTGAAACTGGGCGGGTGGTTTTCCGGTGCGGTGGCCTTGGCGGGTCGCGAGGTTCGTATCAATAACGGGCGTGTTGATCTGCGCAATCTCCCCGACAGTTTCGCCTCCGGAGCCGCGGGGGGCAGCGCGGGCGCCGCCGCCTCGGGCAGCCGGATCATCGCCAAGCTCGACCGCGTGACCGTCGCGCAAGACCTCACCCTCACGGGGGTCGCGGCGGATCTGACCACGCGCGGTGGGCTATCGGGCACGTTTACGTCGGGGGTGAACGGCCAATCGCGCGTCACGGGCACGCTTGCGCCTGCGCGAGCGGGGGGGGCAAAACCTGCGGTGCGAATTGGCGCGCAGGATGCGGGCGCAGTGATCGCGGCCGCGGGCATCTTCACGAAATTGAGCGGCGGCGCGATGGATTTGATCTTGGAGCCGATCGGCGCGATGTATCAAGGCCATGTCGAAATTCGGGATGCGCGGGTGACGGGCGCGCCGGCGCTTGCGTCCATGCTCTCTGCGATTTCGGGTGTGGGGCTGGTGGAACAGCTGAACGGCGAGGGGCTGGCCTTCTCCGACATTGTTGCGGATTTCCGGATTTCCGATAAGGCGGTCACGATCTCCAACGGGTCGGCGGAAGGGGCATCTTTGGGCGTTACACTTGCGGGGCTTTATCTGCCGAAGTCAAAAACCATTGATCTTCAGGGGGTTGTGTCACCTTTCTATCTGATCAACGGAATTGGACAGGTGCTGACCCAACGCGGGGAGGGCCTGTTCGGCTTTAACTACACGGTGAAGGGCCCTGCGAGCGCGCCCGAAACACGGGTCAACCCGTTATCGATCCTCGCGCCGGGGATGCTGCGGGAGTTGTTCAGGGGGAAGGCCCCGCAAGCGCCGAGCGAGGCGGGCTGACCCTGCGAGGCCATGGGCCATCGACGCATCCTGACACTTGGGCATTGAGGCGGCAGCGGGGGCGGGGGAATCGGGTTGCGTATGACTTCGAGACTTGGCAGGGGTGACCAAAAGGGGGCGCTATGCAACTGAGTGATTTTGATTTCGACTTGCCCGAGGGGCTGATCGCCGTGCGTCCGGCCAATCCACGCGAATCCGCGAAATTACTCGTTGCACGGGGCGCGGTGCCCGATGGCGGGGAAGCCGGAGAGATCGAGGATCTGCATGTCGCGGATTTGATCGATCAGTTTGACGCGGGTGATCGGCTTATCTTGAACAATACCAAGGTGATACCGGCGCGCCTGACGGGCATGCGTCATCGGGTGACTGAGGATGCGTCGGTGGGGGCAGGGATTGCGAAGATCGAGATCACCTTGCTGGAACCTGCGGCGGACGGCGCGTGGTTGGCGCTGGCAAAGCCGTTGCGCAAGCTGAAAGAGGGCGAGGAGATCGTCTTCTCTGATGCGCTCTCGGCGCGGGTTGAGACGATCTCCCAAGGGCAGTTGAGCCTTCGGTTTAACTGCTCCGGGGATGATTTTGACGCGGCGCTCAACGCGGCGGGGGCGATGCCGCTGCCGCCCTATATCGCCGCGCTGCGGGCGCCTGACGAGGCGGACAAGACGGATTACCAAACGGTGTTCGCCCGCCACTCGGGCGCCGTCGCCGCGCCCACCGCCAGTTTGCATTTCACCAAGCCGATGCTGGAGGCGCTTGCCGCGAAGGGGGTCACTTTTACGGAAGTCACCTTGCACGTGGGGGCTGGGACGTTCCTGCCGGTGAAGGTCGACGATGTCGCGACCCATAAGATGCATGCGGAATGGGGCGAGGTGACGCCGCAGGCCGCGGCCGAGATCGCGGCGACCAAGGCTGCGGGAGGGCGGATCATTCCCGTCGGTACGACGGCGCTTCGTCTGATCGAATCCGCCGCCGCCTCGGGCGAGATCGCGCCGTTTTCGGGCACGACCGATATCTTCATCTATCCCGGTTACCAGTTCCGCGTGACGGATGGGTTGATGACGAATTTTCATTTGCCAAAATCGACCCTGCTCATGCTGGTATCTGCGCTGATGGGAGCGGATCGTATTCGCCAGATTTACGCACATGCGGTTGCAAACGGCTATCGTTTCTTCTCATATGGGGATGCGTCGCTTTTGACTGTCACGCGTCGCAAATGAGACGGGCGCGGGGGGGTGCTTTGCGTTAGGTCCCTCGCCCCGGCTTAGGCCGCGCTGTGATCGCGCCGCGGGCGCCTTTGACGATCCGACTCGGCGGCATGTTCGATGCCGTCGATCCTCTTACCGCTGATAACCGAGGTCTTTGATGTATGCTGTAATTCGCCACTCATGGCCGCTGTTGTTGGGCATTATGCTTTTGATGGTCGGGAACGGCATTCAGGGCACCTTGCTGGGGATCAGGGGCACGATCGAGGGGTTCGGCACGTATCAGATGTCGATCGTTATGTCGGCCTATTTCGTGGGCTTCCTGTTCGGCTCGCGTTTGACGCCGGAGATGATCCGAAAGGTCGGGCATGTTCGCGTCTTTGCGGCGCTGGGGTCGCTTATTTCGGCGGTGCTGATCTTGTATGCGGCGGCGCCCGATTGGGTGGCGTGGACGGTGATGCGCGTTGTGATCGGCTTCTGTTTCTCGGGGGTCTATATCACGGCGGAAAGCTGGCTGAACGCCTCCGCCACCAACGAAACGCGTGGCCAGACGCTATCGGCCTATATGATCATGCAAATGGTCGGGATCATCGCCGCGCAGATCTTGCTCAACGTGGGGGACCCGGGCGGTTATCTGTTGTTCGTCATTCCGTCGGTTCTCGTGTCGCTCGCCTTTACGCCAATTCTCCTCTCGGCATCGCCCGCCCCCTCCTTTGCCACGACGAAACGTATGTCGTTTAAAGAGCTTTTTGAGGCATCGCCTTTGGGCTGTGTGGGGATGTTCTTGATGGGGGGCGTGTTCTCGGCCCTGTTCGGGATGGCTTCTGTTTGGGGGGGCTTGCAGGGTCTCACGGTGAGCGAGATCTCCATTTTTGTCGCGGCGATCTACGTTGGGGGGTTGGTGTTCCAATACCCGATCGGCTGGATGTCGGATCGGATGGATCGTCGTTTGCTGATCCTCGTCCTTGCGGCGATCGGCGCGGTGCTGATGCTGCTGGTGGTGCTGATCAATCCGCCCTTCGGCGTGCTTGTGGTCCTTGCCGCGCTGGCGGGCGGGATTGCGAACCCTGTTTATTCGCTGCTCGTTGCTTATACGAACGATTTTCTCGACAGTTCCGATATGGCCTCTGCCTCGGCGGGGCTATTGTTCATCAACGGCGTTGGCGCGATCACCGGGCCTCTCACGACCGGTTGGTTGATGGAGATGATCGGGCCCTTGGGCTTCTTCCTGTATCTCGCGGTGCTCAACGCGCTGATCGCTGGCTATGCAGGTTGGCGGATGACACGTCGTCCGGCGATGGTCTCGTCCGAGACCAGCGCCTTCGCGATCCTGTCGCCAACCGCATCGCCCATCGCGGTGGAGGTTGTTTTGGAAGCGGCGCAAGAGGAAGCTGTGCAAGCTGAAGAAGCGGCAGCCGTAGCCGAGGCTGAAGCGCAGGCTGAGGTTCAAGCTGGGGTACGGGCCGAGGTTCAGGCGGCGGCGGACGCGGAGGCCCAAAATGCCGCCGAGGCAGCTGCGGACGCGAGCACCGGTAATGAGACGCAAGAGGCATCAGGGGACGAGCCACCAAAGGCAGGGTAATCACGCCCGCCTTTGGGGTGGCATGTAAAATCGCCCCCGATCAACACTCGGGAGGAGTGGAAGATGACGGGACCTGTCGACGAGACGTGTCGTGATATCGTTGAGTTCTGGATGATCGAGGCTGGTCCGTCTCGGTGGTATCAGGTGGATGACGCGTTCGATCAGCGTATTCGCGATACGTATCAGCCACTCTGGCGCAGTGCGTGGCAAGGCAAATTCGGGAATTGGATGGCAAGCGCAGAAGGCGCGCTTGCGCTTTTGCTGCTTTGCGATCAGTTCCCGCGCAACATGTTTCGCGGGCAAGCCATCGCTTTCGCCTCCGATCCGCGCGCCCGCGAGCTTGCCCGAGAGGCCATCGCGTCGGGCTTTGATCTGGAGGTTGCGCCCGATGCGCGCCAGTTCTTCTATCTGCCATTCGAGCATTCCGAGGATATGGAAGATCAACTCCGCGCGGTCGAATTATTCACCGAACGCTTGCCCGGCGAGGGGCTGACCCATGCCCGCGCACATGCCGCCACGATTGCGGAATTCGGACGCTTCCCTTGGCGCAACGCCGCATTGGGCCGGGTCTCGACACGCGAGGAGGAGGCCTTACTGGCCGCGGGTGGTTACGCGGAGATGCTGCGCCGGATCAGTTGAGCGCAGCCCGCCCCCATCTGATATGTCGCGCACAACGGCTTTGCGTTGCGCGCGACAATCGCTAAACTGCTAGCAGCTATGATCTGGCGGGCATTGAAAATGTCGCAAAGATAGTTTAATGGCAAACTAGTTTTATCCGGAGGAAAATCTGATGGCAGCTGCAAGCTTCGATATGATCGTCATCGGCGCAGGTCCGGGGGGCTATGTTGCGGCCATCCGCGGCGCGCAACTCGGCCTTAAAGTCGCAATCGTAGAGCGCGAACATCTGGGCGGTATCTGTCTGAACTGGGGCTGTATCCCGACGAAGGCGATGCTGCGGTCGGCAGAAGTTTTCCACCTGATGCATCGCGCGAAAGAGTTCGGGCTTTCGGCTGAGAAGATCGGCTTCGATCTGGATGCTGTGGTCCAACGCTCGCGCGGGGTGGCCAAGCAACTTTCGGGCGGCATCGGCCATCTGATGAAGAAAAACAAAGTCACCGTTTTCATGGGCGCGGCAACGATCCCTGCCAAAGGGAAGGTCTCGGTGAAAACCGAGAAAGGCGTTGAAGAGCTGACATCGAAACACATCATCCTCGCCACGGGGGCGCGCGCGCGCGAATTGCCGGGGCTCGAGGCGGATGGCGATCTGGTCTGGGCGTATAAACACGCGCTGGTCGCGAAACGGATGCCGAAAAAGCTGCTGGTGATCGGGTCGGGCGCCATCGGGATCGAATTCGCGAGCTTCTTCAACACGCTTGGTGCCGATACGACCGTGGTTGAGGTGATGGACCGCGTTCTGCCGGTTGAAGATGCAGAGATTGCGGCCTTCGCGAAAAAGCAATTTGTGAAGCAGGGGATGAAAATCCTCGAAAAAACAACCGTTAAGAAGCTGGATCGTTCGCCGGATGGCAAGGGCGGCGGGAAGGTTGTCGCGCATCTGGAGGACGCAAAAGGCACCACGACGCAAGAGTTCGACACCGTGATTTCCGCCGTCGGGATCGTCGGCAACGTCGAAAATCTCGGGCTGGAAGCGCTGGGCGTCAAAATCGATCGCACCCATGTTGTGACCGACGAGTTCTGCCGCACGGGCGTCGAAGGGCTTTATGCGATTGGCGATATCGCGGGCGCACCGTGGCTGGCGCACAAGGCATCGCATGAGGGCGTGATGGTGGCCGAACTGATCGCGGGCGGGCATCCGCACCCGATCAAGCCGGGCTCGATCGCAGGGTGCACCTATTGTCACCCGCAAATCGCATCGGTCGGCATGACCGAAGCGAAGGCAAAAGAAGCGGGTCATGATATCAAGGTCGGTCGTTTCCCGTTCATCGGCAACGGAAAGGCGATTGCGCTGGGCGAGGCCGAGGGCCTTGTGAAAACCGTGTTCGACGCGAAAACGGGCGAGCTTCTTGGCGCGCATATGGTTGGCGCGGAAGTGACCGAGATGATCCAAGGCTACGTCATCGGCCGCACGCTGGAGACCACCGAGGAAGATCTGATGAACACCGTCTTCCCGCACCCGACGTTGTCGGAAATGATGCACGAGTTGGTGCTCGACGCCTACGGTCGCGCTTTGCATATGTGATACGCAAAGGGGGGGGGGCTTTCGCGGCCACGACCGGAGGGGCGATCTCCTCCAGTCCAGCCCTTCAAGAATATGACTAAGCCCGGAGCGTGTGAAACGTTCTGGGCTTAGTCATATCTCAGGCCTCAAAAATCAGCCAAGCTTTAAAGGCGCAGCCTCCACGCAAGGTCGCGCTCGCGCCCCACATCCCCTTGATTAGCGACAATCCGCTATGCGTTCGCGAAATGTTCACATATTTCCATTGGAGAGTTTGCAATCCTACCCTATCTAGGGAGTGTTGAAGGTCGGGGGCCCCATGGCAGAGCAAAAGTTCATCGAAGTTCGCGGCGCGCGTGAGCACAATCTGAAGAACGTCGATGTGGATATCCCACGCGACCAGTTTGTCGTGATCACGGGCCTGTCAGGCTCGGGCAAATCGTCGCTCGCGTTTGATACGATCTACGCGGAGGGGCAGCGGCGCTATGTTGAGAAGTCTCTCAGCCTATGCGCGGCAGTTTCTGGATCAAATGGGCAAGCCTGATGTTGATCATATCTCGGGCTTGAGCCCCGCGATTTCCATCGAACAAAAGACGACGTCGAAGAATCCGCGCTCCACGGTGGGCACGGTGACAGAAATTTACGACTATATGCGCCTGCTCTATGCGCGTGCGGGCACGCCGTATTCTCCCGCAACTGGCAAGCCGATCGAGGCGCAGCAAGTTCAGGATATGGTTGACCGCGTGATGGCCTTGCCGGAAGGATCACGGGGCTATCTTCTCGCGCCGATCATCCGCGATCGGAAAGGCGAATATAAGAAAGAATTCATCGACTTGCGCAAGCAGGGGTTCCAACGGGTGAAGGTCAATGGCGCGTTTTACGAGCTGGACGAGCCGCCTGTGTTGGACAAGAAGTTCCGCCACAATATTGACGTTGTTGTTGACCGGATCGTGGTCCGCGAGGGGCTGGAGACGCGGCTCGCCGACAGTTTCCGCACGGCGTTGGATCTCGCGGACGGAATTGCCAATTACGAGCAGGCATTGAGCGCGGAAGATGTAGAGGCGGGCGTTGAGCCAGAGCGCCTGATGTTTTCCGAGAAATTCGCATGTCCGGTGTCCGGCTTCACGATCCCCGAGATCGAGCCGAGGCTCTTCTCGTTCAATGCGCCATTCGGGGCCTGTCCGGTGTGCGACGGTTTGGGGGTTGAGCTGTTCTTTGATGCGCGTTTGGTCGTGCCAGACCAATCCTTGACGTTGCAGCAGGGCGCAATTGCGCCTTGGGCGAAGTCAAAAAGCCCGTATTTCACGCAGACCATTGCCGCGCTTGCCAAACACTATCAGTTTGATGCCAAATCCCAATGGAAGGATCTGCCTGAGACGGTTCAGAACCTGTTCCTTTACGGGTCCGAGGGCGTTGAAATCCCGTTCCGGTTTGACGAGGCGGGGCGCGTCTATGAGGTCACGCGCAGCTTCGAGGGCGTGATCCCCAATATGGAGCGCCGCTACCGCGAGACGGATAGCGCGTGGGTGCGCGAGGATTTCGAGCGGTTCCAGAACAACCGCCCCTGCGGCGCTTGCGCGGGCTACAGGTTGAAGCCCGAGGCTTTGGCGGTGAAAATCGGCGATAAGCACGTGGGCGAAGTGGTCGAGATGTCGATCAAGGAAGCCTATGACTGGATCGCGGCTGCCCCTGATAAGCTCTCGAAACAGAAAGAAGAAATTGCGCGGGCGATCTTGAAAGAGATCCGCGAGCGGCTTGGCTTCCTCAACAATGTTGGCTTGAATTACCTGACGTTGTCGCGCGCGGCGGGCACGCTTTCGGGCGGGGAAAGCCAGCGCATCCGGCTCGCGTCGCAGATCGGGTCCGGGTTGACGGGGGTGCTTTATGTGCTCGATGAACCGTCAATCGGCCTGCATCAACGCGATAACGACCGGCTTTTGACGACGTTGAAGAACCTGCGCGATGCGGGCAATACGGTGCTTGTCGTTGAGCATGACGAGGATGCTATCCGGCATGCGGATTATGTTTTCGATATCGGCCCGGGCGCCGGCGTGCATGGCGGTCAGGTTGTCAGCCATGGCACCCCAGCGGAAGTCGCGCGTGATCCTGCTTCGCTCACCGGCCAGTATCTCAGCGGCAAACGCGAGATCGCGGTGCCGACGAAACGTCGTAAGGGGAACGGGAAGAAGGTCAAAGTTTCAAAGGCTTCTGGTAACAACTTGAAGGATGTTACGGTCGATTTCCCGCTGGGGCAATTCGTCTGCGTGACGGGGGTTTCGGGGGGCGGTAAATCGACACTCACCATCGAGACACTGTTCAAGACGGCGTCCATGCGGTTGAACGGCGCCCGCCAGACGCCCGCACCTTGCGAGAGCCTGAAAGGGCTGGAGCATCTCGACAAGGTGATCGACATTGACCAACGCGCCATCGGCCGGACGCCGCGATCGAACCCTGCGACCTATACCGGTGCGTTCACACCGATCCGCGACTGGTTCGCGGGCCTGCCGGAATCGAAAGCGCGCGGGTACAAGCCGGGGCGGTTCTCCTTCAACGTAAAGGGTGGGCGATGCGAGGCGTGCCAAGGCGACGGGGTCATCAAGATTGAGATGCATTTCCTGCCTGACGTCTATGTGACCTGCGAGACCTGCAAGGGGCAACGCTATAACCGCGAGACTTTGGAGGTTCAGTTCAAAGGCAAGAGCATCGCGGATGTGTTGGATATGACGGTCGAGGAGGCGCAAGGGTTCTTTGCGGCGGTGCCTTCGATCCGCGATAAAATGGATGCGCTGATGGAGGTCGGGCTTGGTTATATCAAGGTTGGTCAACAGGCGACGACCTTGTCAGGCGGCGAGGCGCAGCGCGTGAAGCTCTCCAAAGAGCTGGCGCGCCGCGCGACGGGGCGCACGCTTTATATCCTGGACGAGCCGACGACCGGTCTGCATTTTGAAGATGTCAAAAAACTGCTCGAAGTTCTGCATTCCTTGGTCGATCAGGGCAATACAGTTGTCGTTATCGAACATAACCTTGATGTTATCAAAACCGCGGATTGGTTGATCGATATCGGGCCCGAGGGCGGGGACGGCGGCGGGATGGTCGTCGCGACCGGCACGCCGGAGGCGGTTGCACAGGTCGCGCAGAGCCACACAGGCCGCTATCTCGCGCCGATGCTGAAGATCAAGACCGCCGCCGAGTAATCTCTTCTGACAGCCCCGCCGAATGAATTACCGGCGGGGCTGTCTATGTGACTTAACGAAGCAAGGCGCTTGCGGCACCGATGAAGTTCAGCACTTCGCGGGTGTCACGATCCACGCGGAAAACGTCATCCGCGACACGGTAATAGGTATAGCGAGGGTCAAGCCCGTAGCGGCGCGGCTCCTTGACGACGATATAATCACGCTCAATGCGCTCTCCGACGCGGTAGCGCCGGTCGCCGTCACGCTGATCCGCTTCGCGACGATCGTCCTTACGGTCTTCCTTGCGATCATCGCGGCGATCCTCCGTCCTGCGATCATCGTCCCGACGCTCGTCCGCTTTCTTGGCCTGTCCGGGGGCCATGCAGCCGTTATCTTTCTTCGCCAAACCGGCAGGGCAGCCGTCCGCAAGCGCGGCGCCGGCGGATGTCATTGTGGTCAGACCTGCCGCCAAACCGATTGCGAGTAGAACTGGGGATAGCTTGGGCATGTGTTGTCTCCTGTTTGCCCCAGACTTTGGGGCGTCTCACAGGATATAACGTTTTAGCGCAGGCAATCCGTTCCCCTGCGTGGCAGAATTTTCAACTTGCGGGAAGGATCAGCGGGATGCCGCTCAGGGTCGCGCGCTGCGCCCATTGTGATATGTCCTGAAAGATCCTTCTCAAAAGCGGATAGCCAGCTCTGCGGGGAGGGGGGCGAGAAGCGCATCGACCAGCCTCGGGTCAAGATCTGTGAGTGTCGTTCCCCAACGCGGCGCGCGATCCTTCTCGATGATCTGTGCGCGGACGCCTTCCAGAAAATCGCTCTGCTCGACCGCTCGTGCGGTGAAGCGCAGCTCGTTTTCAAGCGCCCCGCGAATGGTGTTTTGCGCATGCGTCATGTCAATCAACCGCAGCGTGGCGACCATCGAGAGGGGAGAATTGCGCGCGATGGCCTTGGCCGCGGCGACAAGGATCGGATGATCCGATCGCGCCACCCGCTTTTGGATCTCGTGCATATCCCCTTGGAAACAGGCGTCTATCTCTGCCTGCGCGGCGCGAAGTTCGCTTGGGGGGGCGGGTTGCTCGGGAATATCAGCGCAGCCGGTTCGGATCATTTCGGCTTTCACGCGCGGCCAATCAGCCTCGGGCAAAAACGCATCCGCAAAGCCCGCATGGACTGCGTCGCCCGCCGTCATCCGCGCGCCGGTAACGCCCAGATACGCACCGGTTTTGCCAGGGGCGCGTGCAAGCAGCAGCGTGCCGCCAACATCAGGGATCAATCCTATGCCGCATTCTGGCATCGCAATCTGGCTCGTCTCCCCCACGATCCGCAGGCGCGCATGCCCGCCAAGCCCGACACCGCCGCCCATTACAAACCCTTGCATGAAAGCGACGACCGGTTTGGGGAATTCGGCGATTTTTGCATTCATGCGGTATTCGTCCACCCAAAACCGGATAGACGCCGCCGCATTGCCGGCACGACCCGCGTGATAGAGCGCGGCGATATCACCGCCTGCACAAAAGGCACGCTCGCCCGAGGCCTCTATCACGACGATCTCTACGCGCGGATCGTCACGCCACTCCGTGAGCGCGGCGTCGATCGCTAGCGTCATCTCATGGTTGAGCGCGTTAAGCGCGGCGGGACGGTTCAGGGTGATCCGGCCCGCACGGCCTTCTACTCGGGTGAGAACATCCGTCGTCATCTGTGCTCCGTTCTGACTTGCGACGCGAGACTTCGATCGCGGCAGGTGGGTGCCGCCGCCGGAGGCGGGCTCCAGCGGCGTCCGCCTCAATCCATCTGCTTGAAGTTGAGGCTTGCGCCCTCTTTAATGCCCGATGGCCAACGGGACGTGACGGTTTTGGTGCGGGTGTAGAAACGGAAACCGTCGGGGCCGTGCTGGTTCAAATCGCCAAAGCCCGATTTTTTCCAGCCGCCGAATGTGTGATAGGCCAGCGGAACGGGGATTGGCACGTTGATGCCGACCATACCGATATTGATCCGTGCGGCGAAATCGCGCGCGGTGTCGCCATCGCGGGTGAAGATCGCCGTGCCGTTACCGTATTCATGATCCATCGCAAGGCCGAGCGCTTCCTCGTAATTTTGTGCGCGCACGGTGCATAGAACGGGACCAAAGATTTCTTGGGTGTAGATATCCATTTCTTTGGTGACGTTGTCGAATAAGGTCGGGCCCACGAAGAAACCGTCTTCATAGCCTTGCAGCGAGAAGTCGCGCCCATCTGCAATCAACGTTGCGCCCTGTTCCTCGCCCGATGTGATCAAGCCAAGGATACGCTCTTTCGCGGCGGCGGTGACAACGGGACCGTAATCCACATCGTCGCCTGCGGTGTACGGGCCGACTTTCAGCTTATCGATCCGTGGCTTGAGCGCCTCGATCAGACGATCCGCTGTTTCCTCGCCCACCGGAACCGCAACCGAAATCGCCATGCAGCGTTCGCCCGCCGCGCCGTAGCCCGCGCCAATCAGCGCATCCGCCGCGAGGTTCATATCGGCATCTGGCATGATGATCATGTGGTTTTTCGCGCCGCCGAAGCATTGCACGCGCTTGCCGTTGGCCGCCGCACGCCCGTAAATATACTGTGCGATGGGGGTCGAGCCAACAAAACCGACGGCTTGAATCGTCTCGTTGTCGAGGATCGAATCCACCGAAAGCTTGTCGCCGTTGATCACTTGCAATACGCCGTCCGGCAGGCCCGCTTCTTGCATCAACTCGGCCAACATCAGGGGCACCGAGGGATCACGCTCGGAGGGTTTGAGGATGAAGGCGTTGCCCGACGACAGGGCGGGCCCCATTTTCCACATCGGGATCATCGCGGGGAAGTTGAACGGGGTGATCCCCGCCACGACGCCCAAAGGTTGGCGCATTGAATACATATCAATGCCCGGACCTGCGGCGTCGGTGAAATCGCCTTTCAACATTTGCGGGGCGCCGATGCAGTATTCGATCACCTCAAGCCCGCGCTGCACATCCCCCTTTGCGTCAGGAATGGTTTTGCCGTGCTCATGCGAGAGCGCCTCGGCGAGCTTGTCCATATCGCGGTTCAACAGATCCACGAATTTCATCATGACGCGCGCGCGACGCTGGGGGTTGGTTGCCCCCCATGCGATCTGCGCGGCGGCGGCATCTGCGACGGCGCTATCGAGTTCGGCCTGTGTGGCCAGCGCGACTTTCGCGGTGATCTCGCCGGTTGCGGGGTTATAAACATCGGCAAATTTGCCGGAAGTTCCTGCGACGTGTTTGCCGTTGATCCAGTGACCGATCTCTTTCATCGCCATCTCCCGATTGAATGCGTTTGCATTACCTTAGACTTGCGGAAATGGGTGTAAAAGAGGAAGTTTGGCAAAGTTTGTTTTGCAATATTGCAAAGCTAAAGCCGTGGCAGGGAGAGTCGGATGGCGGATTGGGATGACCTGCGCGTGTTTCTCGCGGTTGCGCGGAGTGAAAGCCTGTCGCGGGCTGGGCGTGTGTTGAAATGCGATGCGGCCACGGTCGGGCGCAAAATTGCCCGCTTTGAAGAACGAATGGGCGCCAAGCTGTTCGTGAAATCTCCCCAAGGCTATGCGCTATCGGACGCGGGCGCGCGTCTTGTCAGCCATGCCGAGCAGGCCGAACAGGCCATGGCGGGGGCGGTTGAGGCGCTATCGGGGGATGCGGGGGCGTTGACGGGGCAAGTGCGGATCGGTGCGCCCGACGGATGCGCCAACTATATCTTGCCGCAGGTCTGCGCGGGGCTCATTGCCGATCATCCGGGGCTAGAAATCCAGATCGTGGCCCTGCCGCGGGTGTTTAACCTGTCCAAACGCGAGGCGGATATGGCCATCGCGGTCTCGCGCCCGTCGGCAGGGCGTCTGACCGTGCAAAAGCTTGCGGACTATAACCTCCATCTCGCCGCGCACCGTGATTATCTTGCGTGTCATCCTGCGATCCATTCGAAGGCGGATCTGAAATCGCATCAGATGGTCGGGTATATTCCCGATATGATTTTCGACAAGGAATTGGATTACCTCGCTGAGACGGGTGCGGATCATGCCGCGCTGACGTCCAATTCCGTTGCGGTTCAGATGCAGATGCTGCGCGCGGGCGCGGGATTGGGCATCGTGCATGATTTTGCGTTGGCCTTTACGCCGGGTGTAAAACGGATCTTGATGGATCAAATCTCACTCCGGCGCGCATTCTGGCTGATCCGGCACGACGATGACCGCCGATCGGCGCGGCTCGCGCGGTTGGCGGAGGCATTGGGGCAGGGCATCCGACGCGAGGTGGCGCGATTGGAGGCGCTTGCCGAGTGAGGGCGGCATCGCTGCGCAATAAATAGTTAACACGGTGCGGTTCTGCGCATGTTTGTGAAAGCTATCTTGACAGGACGTCAACCTCGGTGAGACGCTAGGGAGACAATTGCAGGGAGGACGCAATGCAAGTTCAACATATTCTTAAAGAAAAATCCGAAGACGGTGTCGTTACCGTTGTGCCGGGCACGCTTGTGTCAGCGGTTGCGCAGCTCCTCTCCGAGCGCAAAATTGGCGCGGTGATTGTCTCGAAAGATGGAAAACATGCCGAGGGTATCGTGTCCGAGCGCGATATCGTGCGCGAATTGGGCAAGCGTGGCCCTGCCAGCTTAAACGATGCCGTCGACGACATCATGACGCGCAAGCTCGTGAGCTGTACGCGCGGCGACACGGCGCTTGAGGTGCTCGGCAAGATGAGTACGGGGCGTTTCCGCCACATGCCTGTGATTGAGGACGGAGAGATGATCGGGCTGATTTCGATTGGCGATGCCGTTCAGGCACGGTTGAAAGAGCTCGCCATGGAGAAAGACGCCCTGACAGGGATGATTATGGGGAATTGATCCAAACCAAGGGGTTAGCCGCGCATAGCCCGCGCGGCTAAAAATTCGTAAAACGCAGCGTGGCCCTTGCCTTTTACAGCGCAATATTGTTGCGTGCAGTATCCCTGTGCCGGTTGAGGAGGACCCTATGCGCATTGGCCTTTATCCTGGCACGTTTGACCCTATTACCTTGGGCCATGTCGATATCATTGAGCGCGCGATGGCGCTGGTGGATCGCTTGGTGATCGGGGTTGCGATCAATCGCGATAAGTCGCCGCTGTTCTCTTTGGAGGAGCGCGTCGAGATGGTGAAAATCGAATGTGCGCGGATCACGGCGCGGGCGGGGGGCGAAATTATCGTGCACCCGTTCGAAAATCTTTTGATCGATTGCGCGCGGGATGTCGGGGCGTCGGTCATCGTGCGCGGCCTGCGGGCCGTGGCGGATTTCGAATACGAGTTCCAGATGGTCGGGATGAATCGCGCGCTCGATGCGAGCATCGAGACGGTGTTCATGATGGCGGACGCGCGGCGGCAGGCGATTGCTTCAAAGCTGGTGAAGGAGATCGCTCGGCTTGACGGGGATGTCTCGAAATTCGTGACTGAGGATGTGAACACCAAATTGATCGCGAAATATGCCGGCAAGGATTGAACCTTGCTGCGAGAGAATACGAAAAGGGCGCTCACATGAGCGCCCTTTTTTGTTTCAATGGCTTGTGCGCCGATCTTAAAGCAGTTTGCCCATCGCAACGGCCGTGTCGGCCATCCGGTTCGAGAAGCCCCATTCATTGTCATACCACGAAAGGATGCGGACCATGCGGCCTTCCATGACCTTCGTTTGGTCGCAGTGGAAGATCGAGGAATGCGGATCGTGATTGAAATCGGATGACACGTTCGGCACATCGGTATAGCCCAAAATGCCTTTGAGTTTACCGTTCGCCGCCGCGCGGATCGCATCGTTGATTTCCTCAACGGTGGTGTCACGTGCGGCCTCAAAGACGAGATCAACCACGGAAACGTTGGGCGTGGGAACGCGGATCGCAACGCCGTCCAGCTTGCCTTTCAGTTCCGGGAGCACCAAGCCAACAGCTTTCGCCGCACCGGTCGATGTCGGGATCATCGACAAAGCCGCCGCACGGCCACGGTAGAGATCCTTGTGCATCGTATCCAATGTCGGCTGGTCGCCGGTGTAGGAATGGATCGTCGTCATGAACCCTTTGACGATCCCGATCGACGCATGAAGTGTTGCGGCGACGGGCGAGAGGCAGTTCGTCGTGCACGATGCGTTCGATACGATCAGATCTTCCGCCGTCAGCGTATCGTCGTTGACGCCGAAGACGATGGTCTTATCCGCGCCAGCCGACGGCGCCGACACCAGAACGCGGCTCGCGCCGTTTTCGAGGTGGATTTTGGCTTTCTCTTTGTCGGTGAAGATACCTGTGCATTCCAGCACGATATCGACATGTTTCCACGGCAATTCGGCAGGGTTGCGCAAAGCGGTGACCTGAATTGGCCCGCGGCCCACGTCGATCGTCGTTTCGGTTGTGGTCACCTCGGCAGGGAAGCGCCCGTGCACCGAGTCAAAGCGCAACAGATGCGCATTGGTTTCGACGGGGCCGAGATCATTGATCGCGACCACTTCGATATCTGTCCGACCGGATTCGATGATTGCGCGCAACACATTGCGCCCGATCCGCCCGAAACCGTTGATTGCCACCTTGATCGCCATGTTCGTCTCCTCAGACTGAAGATGTGTTTACGCGGGGCCTCGCGTTTGCGCTAACATGCGCATTGCTACGAAAAGGTCAACTGAAAGCTGAGCCTTTGAGGGGCAACTTACATCAAATTCTGTGGGAAGTTAAATGATCCCGCGCATTGCGTGACGATGTAGGGGGCACATGCGCGAGAGACCGCGCAGCGACGTTCAGCGCCAAAACGCAATATATTGCACAAGGCCAAGAATTTCCTTCGCCGTGAACGCAGTTGCGCCCCAATCATTGATCAGGGCGTCCAACGCAACACATCCGATGATCACAGCGGCAAGGCCAATCGCGATCTTGTCTGTCATAGTGCTCCTTACTGGAGGAGCCGTCCCATCGCGCCGGCCACATCGGCCATCCGGCAGGAGAATCCCCATTCATTGTCATACCACGCAAGGACACGAACCGTGCGCCCGCCGACGACTTTTGTCTGATCTGGGGCGAAGATAGACGAATAGGGCGTGTGGTTGAAGTCGATAGAGACTTTTGGCTCGGGATCGTAAGACATGACCATGCCCATATAGCCCGCGGCGGCCTCGCGGACGATCTCGTTGACTTCGGCGGCCGTGACGGTCTTGCCCGCGACAAAGGTCAAATCCACCGCCGAGACGTTCGGCGTCGGTACGCGCAACGCGGTTCCGTCCAGCTTTCCGGCGAGTTCGGGCAGCACTTCGCCCAAGGCTTTCGCCGCCCCTGTCGAGGTCGGGATCATCGCCATGGCCGCGGCACGGGCGCGATACAGATCGGAGTGGCGTCGATCGAGGGTCGGTTGGTCGCCTGTGTAGGAATGGATCGTCGTCATGATGCCACTCTCGATCCCGATCGTATCGTTGAGCACCTTTGCGAGCGGTGCCAAGCAGTTGGTTGTGCACGAGCCATTCGAGACGACATGATGCTCGGGGCGAAGATCGCGGTGGTTGACGCCGTAGACGATCGTTTTGGCGACATTGGTGGCGGGAGCCGAAATCAGCACCCGCTTCGCGCCGCGCGTGAGATGAACACCCGCTTTGTGCCCGTCATTATAGGCACCGGTGCATTCAAGCACGACATCGCAGCCTTCCCAATCCAGCTCGTCGAAGTTCCGCGTCGACATAACGTCAATCGGGCCACGCCCCAGATCGAGCGTATTGCCGGAGACTGTCACTGGCCCACCGAAGCGCCCGTGGACGCTGTCATATTTGAGCAGATGCGCGTTGGTGGCGATCGGACCGGTTGCGTTGATCTTGACGACCTGCACATCGTTGCGCGCAGCCTCAGCGATATGAGCTAAGGTGCAACGGCCGATACGGCCAAATCCATTAATCCCAACGGTGACGGTCATATCGATCTCCTCACTCGCGGCAGGGCCGTGCCGCATGATCCCTGACGGGCTTATGAACAAGGGCGATAGCATGAGGTAGGGTTCTAGAAAAGCTTTGCGGTCAAAGTGTTAGCGGCAACACCTCATGTTTTCGCTAACCGTTTGCGGTAACACTGTGCGTTAGCGGTATCGGGTTTCTCTGTGAGGGGGCGTTCCATCAATCCTCAGCATCGGCCAGTAAGAAAATCTCGCCCGCAGATTCCATCTCACGGATCGCAGACACCACCGCGCCCATCGCTTCCTCCGCATCTTTGGCCTTGATCTTGCCCAAGGCCGCCCCCTCATCGCGGAGGGAGGCCGCCATGCGTTGGGACATATTGGCGAGGATAAACTCTGCCGCGGGGGCCAGCGCGCCGGTCGCGCCCGCCAAGGCGACAACGAGCACTGGTTGTTCGACATTGCGCAGGATTTTGGGGATGTCGCGCGCGTCAATCCGATTGGGGATATTGGCGAAGGTGAAGATCGCCTTGCGGACCTGTTCGGCGAAATCCGCGTCGTCTTCTTCCAACCCTTGCAAGACAGAGTCGCGTGTGGCGGCGGCGGAATAGTTCAAAATCGCGCCGACGCGCTCGACAGGGCCGGTGGTGAAGGCGCGGGCCGGTTGATTATCAAGCTGGCTTGCCAAAGCGACCCCGATCCGGTGCACGGTTTCGGGCGCGACGGCGCCGGTCTGCGATACCGCGTAGGCAATGCGGCGCGCTTTGTCGCCGGGAAGTTTGCTTAACAGGTCGGCCGCTTTTGAAACGGAGAGCTTCGAGAGCACAACCGCCCCGACTTCTGTACTTTCCTCTTCCAAAACGGGGGCAAGAACGTCCGTTCCCAGCCCGGTGAGGCGCTCCCAAGGATCGGCACGCGAACTGCCCGAGGCCATTCGGCGCAGGCGATTGGCGGCGGAGGGGGAGAGTTGGCCATCAAGCAGCTTTAGCGCACCGTCCAGCCCGCCCGGAAACGCGAGCCCCACCGCGTCAAGCTGGTCGCAGAACTCGCGCACCACCTCCGCCATCGTTGCGCGATCAATCAAGCGCATCTCCGCGATTTCCGAGGTGAGGGAGGTCTGCATATCCTCGCTAAGATCGGAGAGCGGAAGCTTCAGCCCCTCGGATGACAGCAAGCGCACCACAATTGCCGCCTTCTGGCGGTTGGTGATCGGTTTGCCGGCACGTGGTGCCGCGGGGAAAGATTGGCCCAGATCGGGCAAGGGCGCGATGGCGTTCATTGTGGTCACTCACGATGAGGGGCGAAGGCCCGCAGGTCAGGCGTCTTGCCTCACTTTCGCACCGTGATGTTAAGGACCGGTTACGCGTCGTCGATCTTTCCATGAAAACGCCCCGCGCAGCGTTTGGCTGGCGGGGCGAGGATCTGTCGCAATGGGCCGGTCTTGGTTGATCAGGCGCCGAAAACGCGTTTGAAAATCGTATCAACGTGCTTGGTGTGGTAGTCCATATCGAATTTCGCGTTCACGCCGTCAACGCCGAGCGCCGCGACCACATCCTTATCCGCAAGCAATTGTTCACGGAAATCGACGCGATCTTCCCAGACTTTCAGCGCATTGCGTTGGACCATCGAATAGGCGTCCTCGCGCGAAACACCGGCCTGCGTGAGCGCCAGCAAAACGCGCTGCGACATCACCAGACCCGGGAATTTATTCATGTTATCCAGCATGTTCTGCGGGAAGATCAGCATTTTGTCGATGACGCCCGTCAACCGGTTGAGCGCAAAATCGAGGGTGATCGTCGCATCTGGACCAATGGCGCGCTCTACCGAGGAATGCGAAATGTCGCGCTCGTGCCAAAGGGCCACGTTTTCCATCGCCGGAATCACCGCCATACGCACGAGACGCGCGAGGCCGGTGAGGTTCTCGGTCAAAACGGGGTTCTTTTTATGGGGCATCGCGGACGAGCCTTTCTGGCCCATCGAGAAGAACTCCGCGCCCTCAAGCACTTCGGTGCGCTGCATGTGGCGGATCTCGATCGCGACGTTCTCAATGGAGGAGGCAATCACGCCGAGTACAGCAAAGAACATGGCGTGACGGTCGCGCGGGATGACTTGGGTCGAAATCGGCTCTGGTGTGAGGCCAAGCTTGGCGCAGACATGCTCTTCCACGCGCGGATCGATGTTGGCAAAGGTGCCGACAGCGCCCGAAATCGCCCCCGTGGCGATATCTTCGCGCACCGCTTTGAGGCGCGCAAGGTTACGATCCATCTCGGCATAGAACCGCGCGAAGGTCAGGCCCATCGTCGTTGGTTCGGCGTGGATCCCGTGCGAGCGGCCCACGCGGACGGTGTCTTTATGCTCCAGCGCGCGCTTTTTAAGGGCGGCGAGGAGGGCTTCCATATCCTTGATCAGGATGTCGGAGGCGCGCACCAGCTGAACATTGAGGCAGGTGTCGAGAACATCCGACGAGGTCATGCCCTGATGCACGAACCGTGCTTCTTCCGATCCGACATGCTCGGCCAGATGCGTGAGGAACGCGATCACGTCATGCTTGGTGACGGCCTCAATCTCGTCGATCCGCGCGACGTCGAATTCGACGTCCTTGGCCTTCCAGACGGCATCCGCATTCTCGCGCGGGATCACGCCAAGATCGGCCATTGCATCGCAGGCATGGGCCTCGATTTCATACCAGATCTTGAACTTGGTCTCGGGCGACCAGATGGCGACCATATCGGGGCGAGAATAACGCGGGATCATCGGCGCGGCCTTTCGGTTGTGGGTGGTTGCGGCAGGTTCTAGACTGCGCAGGCTGGCGGGGCAAGGACGGGGCGCGCGATGGGGTTGAGTTTGGATGATTTTGCGGGCGCGTGGCGTCTGAATTGCGAGATCGCGGATCATCTGACGGGACAAATTGCGCAGTTTGTGGGCGAGGGCAGGCTGCATCTGTCGCAAAATGAGAGCGCCGTATGGTTGGAGCGCGGCGAGATGCGTATCGGGGCGGGGCCGGTTATGCAGGCGGAGCGTCGCTATCTATGGGCGCAGGACGGCGCGCGCATCCACGTCTCCTTCGGTGATGGCCGCCCGTTTCATAGCTTTGCCCCAGATGGGGCGCCGCAGGCGATGCATTGGTGCGACCCCGATGATTACCGTGTGCGCTATGATTTTACCGGCTGGCCGACGTGGCGGACGACGTGGCGCGTAAAGGGGCCGCGAAAAGACTACGAGATGACGACGACCGCGACGCGGCCGTGATCGGGGGTGGTGCGTGCGGCCTTGCGCGGGCGGCGCGCGCGGATAAGACTGCGCGGGGCGTTATTTAGCCGCGGAGTGAACGATGTATTTGCCGACACATTTCAACGAGATCGATCCCTCCGAGATTACGACCCTTCTGGAGAGAAATCCTCTCGGATGTCTTGTCGCGCAGACCGAGCAGGGGCTTTGTGCCAATCACATTCCGATGTTACGCGCGCCGTCAGGTGCGTTGATTGGTCATATCGCCCGCGCGAACGACCTGCATGCGCTTCTTGCGCCAAAGGCCGAGGTCATGGTGATTTTTAAGGGCGAGGAGAGCTACATCTCGCCCAATCTCTATCCTTCCAAACAAGATCATCACCGCCACGTGCCGACCTGGAACTATCAGGTCGCGCATTTATATGGCCGTATCTCGTTTCAGCATGACACCCACCGTAAGCGGGCGGTGGTGGGGCAGCTCACGAAGGTCCATGAGGCGCGGGTCAACGGCGCGGCGCGGTGGAAAATGTCCGATGCACCTGACGACTACATAGGGCAGATGCTCGACGCGATTGTGGCGTTTGAGATTGAGGTGACGCGCGTCATCGCGAAATCCAAAATCAGCCAGAATCGCGAGCCGCGTGATTTTGAGGCCGTGAAGCAGCACATGCAGCAGACGTCGCGCGATATGCTTGCGCAGCGGATGGAGCGTTTGCCGCGCTGACACTGATCAGAAAGTGCGCGCCCGAGATCTGCACCGCATATGAAAAAGGGCGCCATTGCTGGCGCCCTCTCTCAGTATGTTCCGCTCGATTAGACCGAGTAGTACATCTCGTATTCGACCGGATGCGGGGTGTGCTCGTAGCGATACACTTCCTGCCATTTCAGATCGATATAAGCTTCGAGTTGTCCTTTGGTGAACACGTCACCAGCCAACAGGAAGTCCATATCCGCAGTGAGCGATTCCAGAGCTTCGCGGAGCGAGCCGCAAACTGTTGGGATTGCTGCCAATTCTTCCGGCGGCAGATCGTAGAGATCCTTGTCGGAAGCCGGGCCTGGATCGATCTTGTTTTTGATGCCGTCGAGGCCAGCCATCATCAACGCAGCGAATGCGAGATAAGGGTTTGCTGCCGGATCTGGGAAACGAGCTTCGACGCGCTTTGCCTTCGGCGATTCCGTCCACGGAATACGAACAGCGCCCGAACGGTTGCGTGCCGAATATGCGCACAGAACTGGCGCTTCGAAGCCCGGGATCAAACGCTTGTAGGAGTTTGTCGACGGGTTGGTCAGCGCGTTCAAAGCTTTCGCGTGCTTGATGATCCCGCCGATGAAGTAGAGTGCTTCTTGGCTGAGGTCAGCGTATTTGTCGCCTGCGAACAACGGCTTGCCGTCTTTCCAGATCGACATGTTCACATGCATGCCCGAACCGTTGTCGCCTGCCATTGGCTTTGGCATGAAGGTGACGGTTTTGCCGTAGGCGTGGGCCACGTTGTGGATCACGTATTTGTACTTCTGGATGTTGTCGGCTTGCTCGACGAGACCGCCGAAGATCATGCCCAGCTCGTGTTGGCAGGTCGCCACTTCGTGGTGATGCTTGTCAACTTTGATGCCCATACGCTTCATCGTCGAGAGCATCTCGCCGCGAATGTCTTGAGCTTCGTCGATTGGGTTCACAGGGAAGTAGCCGCCCTTGTGACCAGCGCGGTGCGCGGTGTTGCCCATTTCGAACTCGGAATCAGTGTTCCAAGCTGCGGCAGCCGCGTCGATCTGGTACGAGACTTTCGATGGCGAAACCGAATAGCGCACGTCGTCGAAGAGGAAGAATTCTGCCTCTGGGCCGAAGTAGGCCGCATCACCGATGCCGGACGCTTTGAGGTAAGCCTCTGCCTTTTTCGCGATCTGGCGCGGGCAACGATCATAGGCTTCGTTGGTGTCTGGCTCGACCACGTCGCAATGTACGCAGAGCGTTTTTTCGGCATAGAACGGATCGATGTAGACCGAAGTCGCATCAGGGATCAGTTTCATATCGGACTGATCGATCGATTTCCAACCTGCGATCGACGAGCCGTCGAACATGAAGCCTTCTTCGAACCAATCTTCGTCGATCAGATCAACCACCAGCGTCACGTGCTGGAGCTTGCCTTTCGGGTCGGTGAAACGAACGTCGACATATTCGACTTCTTCGTTCTTGATCAGCTCGAGAGCTGCTTTAACTGCGCTCATAGTCAATAACCTTTCCTTGGAGCATATTCTTTGGAAACGGGCAGGCCGCATCCAATCTCGTTCCGACTTGGTGCGGCGCGTGCCGATCCCAAGGCGATATCAGACCGCGTCGTCGCCGGTTTCGCCGGTGCGGATGCGGATCGCTTGTTCGACGGGCGATACAAAGATTTTGCCATCGCCGATTTTTTCGGTGCGCGCCGCCGAGGTGATGGCCTCGATTGCGGTGTCGACGAGATCGTCGGGCAGCACCATTTCGATTTTCACTTTCGGCAGGAAATCAACCACATATTCGGCGCCGCGATACAGCTCCGTGTGGCCCTTTTGGCGGCCGAAGCCTTTGACCTCAATCACCGAAAGCCCTTGAATGCCTGCCTCTTGCAGGGCTTCTTTGACCTCGTCGAGCTTGAACGGCTTGATGATGGCTTCAATTTTTTTCATGGGCTGCGACTCCCCCGCGGTTTGTCAGTTCGGAATAGTTCAGACCATCTTCGCCCGCGCGCTTCAACGGGGGAGCGGCCTGATCTGGGGCGCATCGGGGGTAAATTGTAGTCGTCGATTAATATTTAGGCGTTAAGGCGATAAATTGGACGATTTATAAACTAGAGTCGCGAAACTCGGTTAAACTTACCGCTTATGCTGAGGGATTGGGCGCTCGCATGTGCACGATTTAGCATCCCGTCTGTTTCCTTGGCGAAGCGTGTGCGACGCGGCGGGGGGGGCGGCGGGGTAGGGTAAATATGTTAACGACTTCGTAGACTCTGGGCGCTATTCAATAAGGGCTGAGGCGGGCAGGGCGGCGGTGCGATGCGCGTCAGATGGAAGGCGGTTTGATTTATGGAGTCTCGCGACGATGGATACGCTTTGAGCGGCGCAGGGTCGTTGGCGTCGATACCAGAAGACTGGATCGCCCCGCCTTTGGTGACCATGACGCCGGAGTTGCGCGCAAGGCTCGACAAGGGGGCGTCGCAGGCGTCAGCCCATAAATACGACCATGGCCATGCGCTGGTGTTGGCGGGTGGATTGGGGGCGGGCGGCGCGGCGCGATTGGGCGCGCGGGCGGCGTTGCGGATCGGTGCGGGGCTCGTCAGCTTGCTGTGTCCGCAGGCGGCCTTGTCAGAGAATACGGCGCAGTTGACGGGTGTGATGGTGCGGGTGTTGCCCGATAGTTTTTCGCTGCGCGGGATGCTGCAAGACAAGCGCCTCAATGCAATTCTACTGGGGCCGGGCCTAGGGTTGGCGCGGGCGCGCGAAATGGTGCCGGCGGCCCTTTTCAATCCGCGTGCAACGGTTTTGGATGCGGATGCTCTGTCGGCCTTTGAGGGCGATCCTACGCTTTTGTTCGGCCAGTTGCACGAGGGCTGCGTCCTGACCCCGCATCGCGGAGAGTTTCGCCGTCTGTTTCCCGATCTCGCGGCGCAGCTTGATGGTGCGAGCGGTGAGGGCGAGGCCGATGGTGAAATCGCCCGCGTCCACGGCGATGCCGTGCAGGCCGCGGCATCTCGTGCGGGATGTACGGTTTTGTTAAAGGGGCAAAAAACGGTGATTGCCTCGCCGCGCAGGGATGCGGTGTCGTTGCACAGTGCGACGGGCGCTCGCTCGGCGCCGTGGCTCGCCACGGCGGGGGCGGGCGATGTGCTTGCGGGGCTGATTGTCGGCTTGATGGCACGCGGATTTGAGCCCCATGACGCTGCGGCAGCTGGGGCGTGGCTGCATGTTGAGGCTGCGTTGAGCTTCGGGCCTGGCTTGATCGCGGAGGATCTCCCCGATCAGATCCCTGCCGTTTTACGCGGCGTGCTTGCGGCGCCCTAGCGCGCCGACCGCGAGTGATGCCTTACCGGCCCCGCGTATCATCAGCGCGCAGCTGCACCGCATCGCAGCCAATCTCGACGCCGTTTGCGAAAATGATTTCCGCGCAGTCAAATTCGAGGGTGAACACGCGCTGATGTGAGACGCTCTCACGGGTGATAAACTCGCCGTCCGTCAGGCGGTCGGCAGGGCTCAGAGCTTGATCTTGCTTGGCGAACGCTTGAGCGCGCCAGTCTCGCAGGTGAACCAAGCTGGCGGGAAGCAGCAGCAATGCGTGCTCGGGGCGGTTATGCCCCAACGCCCCTCGATGGACGCAGATCATTTCGCCACTCAATTCGGTGGCGATAAGATTTCGCAAAAGTCGCGCGCCGGAGCGCGTGATCACACGGTCGCCCTGCGCCAAGAACTCGACCGGTATCTCGCCGTCAAGCGTCATAATATGCGCCCCAAGCGCGATTCCCACAGTTGCAGGCATCAACGGCGCAGCGCTGATGGGCGCGGCATCGGTGCAAAACGTGGGGCTTGCATGCAGGAGCATGCTCGCGAGTGTGGGCTCGTGAAGGTCTTGCCTGTCAGTCGGGCCCGTGGACGTTTTCGCCATCGGGATCACCTTATTTTTTTATAATCTGCTCTTATTAACGAAAAGGTTAACGAAACCCGTCGCGGCGCGCGAGCATTTTTCCACGTCATCGCGATAAATTTCCCGAACCTGATCATTTTACCTCTCGCACAACCGGGATGACCTTGCTAGAAGCGCGGCTGTTGCGGGTGTGGCGGAATTGGTAGACGCACCAGATTTAGGTTCTGGCGCCTATGGCGTGGGGGTTCGAGTCCCTTCACCCGCACCACTTTGAAATCAAACGGCTTTTAGAGATGCGATCTCGCCGTTGGTTCGCCCTCTGAACATGTGTTCCCAGTTATGTTCCCAGTTTCACTGTCTGTTTTTGGTATGTTCTTTCGCGTGGATCGCAGACTGACCTGTGGCTTTGACCGCACAGTGATTCACAAATTGAAAGCCAGAACGCCGAGAAGATCGCTCATCACGACGCGTCCGCAATGAGCTGTCGGTTCGTTCACTCGTCACGCCCAGGCAAAGCCGAACCTTTTTCTCCAATCCCGCGCCATTGCAGCATAACTGCCCCTGTCTGGTTGGCAGCCAAACAGGTCTACCGCTTGTCCAGCATCCAAGGCGCGATGGAGCATATCGAAAAAACGGTTGTGGCGGTCGCTATTTCCCGATCGCTGCCACCATAGCGCAGATTGATGCATGGTGCGCGTGTCGGCGCCGGTAAAGCGCGCAATCTGGCCATCGACAACCAGCATCCAGATGCCGGGCTGGTCCGCGAATTCGTTCAGCGTCAGCAGCACAGAGCCATTCTCGAGCGTGAGATCGCCCATTCGAACACATTTGACTGGGAGATCGGAGATTCTTATTGCGTCAGTCCAATAATGGGGTCCGGTATGAGCGATAGTGCATCGTCCGGCATCGGTCTATCGCAGCGGTGGATGCGCTCCGCTCGGTGTAACCGAGTATTGGAGGGTTGAACGAGAACGGCCCTAACCAACCATTCGTGCTGAACGCGGCGAACGGCAGGTTCGCCCCCTTAGCCGAAATCCGATCTGGTCCAGCGCGATTGCCAGCACGATGTATGCTGCCGGCTGTTTGCGCGATCTTTGCTCATGCATTCCTTTAGCAAGATGAGGAGCATGAACTCTGGCAACCCCGATGTCTTTCGCATTAGGATATTTCCTATGGATTGTGTTCTGAATGGAAAATATGCAGATTGGGCACAGATGGTTGACAAAATTAGCTTTGAATCGTTCACAAACTCAGATCACCAACGGGATCATGCTGCTCTCAACGAACTTGCTTTTAAGCTCAACCGAGCATCCGTTCTGATATCTTTGCATGGATATAAGCACGCCTGCGACGAAGGAAAGAAGCAGCATTGCGTAGTCGGATCGCATGTTCTTTCCGCTATCAATTCAATATCGTCAATATTGTCTTTGACTGAGAAACTTAGCGTGCAAGTCAGAGAAGCTGTGCTTCTATCTAGGGGTGTTTATGAAACCCTACTCGTTGGAGCATTTTGCTCCATCGACGGCGGAGCGCGCGCCGATAAAGCTATGCTGCACTCAATTTACAAGACATTTCGAAGCCAGACTCAGCATGCCGACTTGGGACCTGTGCAGGTGAAAGTTTCCCGAACACAGCGAATTGACCGAAATCACCCCAAGGTAATCGAAGCGATGAAACTGTTCGGCAGCTCAAGCAATATCAGGCCGTGCTTTACAGAAACGCGTGCCGAGATGATCAGTGCTATTGCAGGCAAAGATGGGCCAGCAGGCATCCTGTTCTCCGGGGTGGAGGCCATGATCTACGACATTGGATCAGAAATCGTTCACGGCTCATACTATGCATGGGAAGCTTTCAATGAATCTACGGAAGGGCAGCTTGAAAGACTTCAGCGCCACTATCAGACCGCGCACTACGCCGTGTTCTTGTCTACTGCTGCATTCTGCCGAGCCATCAGGGCTAATATGTTACCTTCCGATTTTTTTGAAGATCTGGAAAGCTTCGCCATTGATACGTTAGAGGTCCATGCACGGGATGAGTTAAACGCAGACGGCGATGAGGGAGGTTAGTCTGACCGTCCCCGCATACCAGAACTTAGCTGGTCGCGCGGCGAATGGACCTTGCCCGCCCAACTTGCGCTTAGCTGCAAGTGCTAACGTGGCTTAAGAATGCTCCGCCAGATCACGGCTCAGTTTCGACGCGCCTGCGCTTTTGCGCTGAGCTGCTTTTGGTTGGCTTGTGAGCGATACTTTTGAACCATCGCAAGCGTCTTATGTCCTGTCACAGCTTGGATCTCGCTATCACTGCAACCCGCATCGGCGAGGGCGACGGCGGCGTTATATCGCCACCCGTGGATCACGTAGGCCCGCGCATCGATCGCGTCTCGCACCGCTTGGACACGATTTTGCAAAGCGCGCTTCGAGAGACCGCGCGTCAAGTTTTGGGCAATGATGAAGCGCCCCGACCGAGGCAAACTTTTCAAGTATTCCATCAGCGCGACCGGGCAGGCGACCCAAAGTCGGGCGCCAGTCTTTTCTTGCTCGACCTCAATGAAGTTGCCATCAAATTGCGACCATTCCATTTTCAAAACGTCCCCGATCCTTTGCCCGGTCTGGGTGGCCAGCATGAACGCCGTAAGCTCCCATTCCAAACCATTGTTCCGGCAGTAATTTTCAAAAGCGCGCAGCTTGTCCTCTGGCCAGGGCCGGTATTCGCCGCCTTTCAGCTTCTCAACGCCGTGGGCAGGGTTCGCGGTGATCCATTCGAGATCAATTGCGTGACGCGATAGGATCGAGAGCATTTCGACCATGGCATTTCCCTTTCGCCATGTTTCTGCATAGCGATCGCGCGCTGCAATCACGTCGCGGCGGCGCAATTTGGTGAAATCAGCGGCCCCGTTTTTCTCGCGGATGAGCTCGAGCGTCCGTCGATATTCGCGCCTTGTCCCGTCTGCTTTCGAGGTGAAGGCGGGCGACCGATAATAGCTGACGATCAAGGCCTCGAACGTGGTCTTGATTTGGGGTCGCAATGTGCCAGATCGGATCTCCCAATAACGGGCTTGGAACTCTCGGCTGTCAGGCGTGCCAGGGAGCGGCGCGTATTTCTCGCCGCGCCGAAAATACCAATAAACCCGCCCGCCGCGCGTTTTCTTCGAGAGGTATGGGAGGTTAACTTCCTTTACCATGTGATCTGGGTATCCATAGCTTCGCCCGTGGCGATTGCTTTGAGCTGGTCCACGCGCCAGCGCTCAACCTCGCCAATCCTGATCGGACGCGGTAGGGCCCCGGCATTTACGAGGCTTCGGAACTCGTGGGGGCGCATGTCGAGCAGGCTGGCTGCTGTCTTTTCTGCCGCAAACAGGGGCTCATGCTTGGCCATCGGTCATCTCCTCATAATCGCCTGCGCGTTCCAGCGCCTTGCGGCACGGCGCGATCCAATCAAATTGCGTGGGCGTGGTCTGCTGCGGTTGCCAGATGATCCAGCAATAGGCCGTCGCGGTGCTGCCTTTTTCGGAGAGCTTGCCTTTATGCATCACGACCCGCTCTGCGAATTGCAGGATCAGGCGGGGCGGGTGCTGGGCGAACAGATCGCGGTGCCGCGCCACGCCTTCCAAAAACGCGGAGCGCACAATCACGGCCACACCGCAACGGCTGGTTCGTAACGCGCGCTCAACAAACTGCTGTGCGAGGCGGAAGGGCGGGTTGGTGATCGTCCAATCAACCTCGATCGGGTCGGGGCCGAACAGATAATCCGCCACGGGAAAACCGGCGCCGTAGTCATGAATATCCGACCCGATCACCTCGCCGAAATAATCCGTAAGAGGGCGGACCATATGCCCGCGGTTCGCCGCCGGTTCGCGGCACGTCATTGCGGAGTTAACCAGGTGCCGATTTTCGAGATATTCGCACAGCGCCCGCGTCGCCCAAGGCGGCGTCGGGAAATCGTCCAGGCTGTCATGCGGCTCGGAGCGTTGCTGCATCACTGCGCTGCTACGGTTTTGTTGGCTCATTTTCGGGCCTCTCTCACGATCGTGCGGTATTTGTACGCTCTGCGCTCGCTGCATTTAACGTGAAGACGAATGTCCGCCACGCTCGGCAAAGTGGGCTGAGCGGAGATCCACGCAACTGCCTCGTTGCGCAGTTTGATCCAATCGGCAACAGGTGGATTGCTTTTGCTTTGCTCATCAACTCTCGCAGGCTTCGAGGATGGCGAGTGCCGTTCCATTTCAATGGCGAAAGGCAGTGTCGGCAGTGATACCGCGAAATCCGCGCCGCGCCTGATGTAAGGGCTGTGCTTGGTCATCCCCGTGCTTCCTTCCAATAACCGAGGGCCACAGATCGGCGCGTCTCGCCGCTCTCTGCCATGTCTGCCCGCATCACGCGGACGGTGGCGGTGCTTACGAACTGCGACGACTTGCCGATGATCCGGCCAATGTCGGTGGCGCTTTTGCCGCTCGCCCGCGCCCGGAGCATCAACAGCGTGAGCTCGTCGGATTTACGCGCTTCGCTCAACGTCATCACAGCCACCCGAGCAGACCGAAAAGCCACCACCAAAATGCTGTGCTCACAAACAGCGCGGGCAGCAGCCACCAGCCTGACGGCCAACGCTTAGGCTCGGGCGGCGTGTGATCTTCGATCATGCGGGCGAGGGCTGCTGGATCCCGCGCGCACTGTGCGCAGAGCCAAAGCCCGCTTTTGCGATCCATGGCTTCCACGTTGCGGACCTGTCCGCAGCGGTCGCAGGGCCGCATATCGTTGAAGTTCGCCATCAGGCCACCTCCCGCTTCGGGCCAAGCACGGCGGCGAGTTTGGTGCGCAGCGCGCGGTTCTCGACCTCGAGCGCCTCACGGGCGTCGATCTCAGCTCGCAGCATTCCCTCGGCGCGGACGCAGCGGGCGGCAATGGCGCGGAGGTCATGGCTCTTGGTCAGTGCGCGGATCGGGCAGGCGGTCATTGGTCTTGTCCTTTGCTTTTTGCTTCGCGTGCGGCGTGTTCCAGTTTGGCGACCGCCATGATGGTTGGTTTAAGCTCGGCGGGGGCTCGATCGTAGTCGCGTCCGAACCGGCTATTGAGACGCGGCAGCACCCCGCGCGGGATCGCTATGATGTTTTCAAGCGTGCAGTTCGTGCGAACCCCGTCTTTGAACTTGAGCACCATCCCTTCGGGCAGAGGCCCGTTGGCCTCCTCCCAAACGTAGCGATGCTTCAGCATGAAGCGGGTCGGATGGCCCGTGTGCGGGTTTTCGCGCGGCACCTTCATCT
This sequence comes from Albirhodobacter sp. R86504, assembly GCF_042466415.1. Classification (NCBI taxonomy): domain Bacteria; kingdom Pseudomonadati; phylum Pseudomonadota; class Alphaproteobacteria; order Rhodobacterales; family Paracoccaceae; genus Albirhodobacter; species Albirhodobacter sp. R86504. The sequence continues at coordinate 597,867 of NZ_JAXHCH010000002.1, forward strand.
CGATATAGCCGTCTCTCCCGATCCGCTCTGACCACATCGGCCTGAGGTTTTTGGGTATCGATCCAGCTTTGAAACGGGTTTTTGCGCTGTTGGGGTGCCATGCCATTGGCTTCCCTTTGTTGTGCGCCTCCTTGCCTTTGCTAAACCGCCCCGTGCGGCCGGTGAGCCAGCCATTGCGCTTGCACAGCGCATTGAAGTTTTGGAGCGACACGTCCGGGCGTTGAAACTTGGCGATGAATGCGTTGAGCGCCACCGCGCGGATGTCCTGCGCGTGTTCGTTGATCCACGCCAACTCCTCATCGGAATAGGTGATGCGCTGGCCCTTCATTGTTTCGACTCGCCGATCTGAGGCAGCATTGGCAGCACCTGATGACCATGAGCCGCGAACAACTTCGCCGCCTCGATCTTGGTGCGGTTGCTCGCGATCAGCTGATCGGCCACGTCCACAATCGCGCCGGCGCGCTGAACCTCGGCGGTCAAGGCGTCGCCAGACAAACCGCCCGCTGCAAGCCGATCGAGCGCGGCGAACAGGTGATCATCAAGGGTGCTCAGTTTAGTCATTGGTCAGATCCAATCATGATTAGGGCGATGAAAAGGCCCGCGATGATGGCAAGGCCGGTGATGATGAGAGGGTCGGTCATGTGGGTTCCGGAGGTTGGCACTCGGGATGCCGCCCCGCGAGAGGGCGGTCACCAGAGGGTCAGGCGGTAAGCTGGTCGCGCAGACGAAAGCCGAGCAGCGGCCAGAGCTTCTCGCGGGCGTTGCTGCGGGCGATCTTCTGACCGATCTCGGCATTGAAGTTCTCGGGGCTGGCGCAGGCGCTTTCTCCGGTGACCGTGAACCCGTTTTTCAGCGTCAGGCAGCAGATCGTCAGGCATGACCCTGGGAACACGTGGTAATCCTCCGCCACGATCTCCGCGTCCAAGTTATCTGGCGTGATGCGCTTGGCGGTTAGGCCCTTTGCTTTGATTTCGGCCTCAAGGGCCTGTTCGTCTTTGCTCATCGTTATTTTCTTTCGTGACGTTGAAATTTGCTGCGATCCGCGCGGCTCGGCTTGTGCCCTGGCACTCGGGATGGGGGCCGCGCTTGCAGCCCCGCACCGGAAGGTCAGGCATATTGTTTTTGGCCCCAGTAGTGTTCTCGCGCCCATGCAACCTCTTCCGAGACGATCTGCGCGGCGGATTTGGCTATGCGGCCGATGCTGTTGCATTGGTTGCACGGGGTGTCGGAAGACCCGAAAACGGTGCGCGCCCGGTCGGCTTCACGCCGCAGCTCACATGCTGGGCAGGTGTGACCGTTTCCGTGCAGCGTTGGGTCTGGCATTGGTCCTCCTGCGGGATTGTTTGGGCGGCGGGCCCGTTGAAAACACCGCCGCCCGAGGCTGCACCATGCGGCCTCTATTCGGTGTGGGTGCTTGCCCATTTAAGGAGATCCTCGGGCGTCATGCCGCGGGCCTTGGCCTCATTCGCGACAATCGCCCGCGGCTCGTCCTTTGTGAGCCTGCCGCCCGGCGTATGTTTGCGGGCCTCGGCCAGCCGCTTGTTGAGCGCCTCAACGGCGGGACGGATCAGGATATGCGCGGCAGTCATTTCACGCGGCCTTGGTCGGCCTGCGCTTGGACCTCAACCATGATGCGGGCAAGGATCGCTGCGCCGACGGCTTGGTTCATGGCCGCGCTCGCGGCGGGGGTGTAGGCGCCGCCGATCATGCGGCACCGCCTTGGCGATCATGATGATCTACCGCTTTGCGCAGGTCGCGGCGGATGCGGGCGCGGATCAGTTCAGCGCGGACGACATCGATGTGGTCGCCGTGGCGCGTGAGGATCTGGCAGGCAGCATCGAGTTCCTCGGGAGTTGCTTCCTGCGCCAACATGATCGCGCGGGCGGTGAGCAGGTTCTCATCGCGCAGCGCGCGAGCGGCGATGATCTGGCAGAGGTTATTCGTCGGGTGCTGGTTTGATTGCATCTTGGCCTCCGTTGAAAAAGCCCCGATGGCGGGAAGATTGGACACCATCGGGGCAGTATCCGAGCGGGCAGGTATCGCGGCACTCGGGAACTGGGCGGAGGCTCGTATGTCGCTCCGATGGGAGATTTTATGCGCGTAGTGAATATTCATGTCAAGAATAATATGCACGTCATGAATTGATCGAACGCAGGCTACCGCCCAAAATTTGAGACGCTGGCACTAGATATTCATGCGGGACGCTTGGAATTCGGCTGCCATCATCCAGCTTGTTGGCGGGAAAGCCGCGGGGTGCTCTTGGGGGATAGGCCAAGCGTCCAAGGGCCCGAAGGATAAACTTTCAGGAACGCGTGAAGGACTTTTTGGCGCGAATTATACGGAGCTTTTCGAGGGCCGGTGTGCAAGATGTGCGGCCCTGATTAAATGTAGGGCTTGCGTAAATCTTTTTTGTTGCCGTAATGTTCCGCTGCGTTGCTGCGGGGTGTATATGGAAGTTCAGTTTGTAAATGTGCTGTCTTCGTTGAACAATTATCAGTTCAATTGGTTCATTAAGGCTATTCGTGACGAGATGATGCAGCAAGGTGAGCCATGTCCAGCCACCCTTTCTGACGTGCTTCAGGAAGGGCTCGAAACGCCTTTAGGATCTCTTCCTCGGCAGCCGCGCGGGGCTCAATGAATAGCTCGTGTAGTTCCGCACCAAGTGCTTCGGCGATAACCTTGAATGTAGCCATGGTAGAGCTGTCATCGCCGTTTTCAGCGCGTGAGATCTTCGGCTGAGATAGCCCGGTGATCTCGGCAAGATCGATCTGTGACCAGCCACGCTGGCGTCTGAGGCTTGCAATGTTCATGGGCTGATTGTGCCATAAACCTGTGCGCAGCTCAAAATCGCTCTGTGGATATATATTCTTGACGTGAATATTCATGTGGTGCATAGAATCGCCTCATGACAAAACTCGCAGCATATCTTTTGGCAGAAAATATCCGGCAGGCGGATTTTGCCCGCATGGTGCAGGCATCTCAGCCGACGATTTCCAAATTGATGTCGGGAAGTGCTCTGCCGAGCCTTGTTTTGGCAATCAGTATCGAGCGTGTCACTGCCGGCGCGGTCAAAGCATCCGATTGGCTCGCGGATGTTGAAGTTAAGGAGGCCTCCTAATATGCGCTTGCTCTCTTTCCTCACGCGCAAGCCTGTGGCCGTGCGCACCGCGCAAGAGGCTGATGTTCTGCGTCGCCAGATCGCGGCAACGCGGGCGTTGAATGATGATCTCGCTGCGGATCTGGAGCGCTTGATCCGGCGTGTCGATTTGCTCTCGTGGCAGGTGCGTGACTTGGACGCCCGCGAGAAGGGGCGCGCGGCCACCGAGTTTGAGGCATTTTTTATCGGTGATCGCGCAGGGCCGCGCCCATGAGCGATCATCGCAACGCCTCGATCCCTTCGCGCAACGCTCCAGCGGCATCTGCACGGGCGCGCAGTTGCGGTGTTTCGCGATCTCGGGCCTCGGCCTCGGCCAGATCCTGCGCGACGATGAGCCGCAAGGCGCGGGGGGCGGCGGACAGCATGGCAAGCAAGGCGGTGCGCAGCGCGTCCACCTCGGCCAGTGCCTCCGTAGAATTCCTATCCCGAGCGGTGGTGGGCCATTTGGCCGCTCGGGCGATGTCGCTGTGCATTGGCTTCTCCCGCGATGTGCAGTGGCTCCCTCGGGCGGGTTCAGATGCGTGCTGCCCCGTCCAAGGTTACGATTCCGTCACCCTGCGCGATCGGGCGCAGTGCCGCGAGGAAACAAGGTTTCCGCGCATAGGGGCCATTACGGGAGCCGATTGGTGGTTAGTCCTTTGTTCCCTTCTGAATGGTGCCAAGGATTTCATCCAGGAGCGTCAGTTGGCGCGGGTCAATGCGGGCATCTGCAGTGCGCAGGCCGTTTTTGATTTGCGGGTTGCGGGCCGGTTTGGGCAGGTCGGCCACGTTGATCGCGAGCGGGTGGCAGCCAAGCGTTGCCGCAACCAACTGGCGGGACATGCCGCTGTTCAGCAGGTGTCGCGCGGTGAGTTGTTCGTCGTCTGTGAGTTTTCGGGTTCGGATCTCGGTGATGTCATTGATCAAAACCCCTGTGAGGGGGTGCGGAATAGCAGTCATGTTTATGCCTTTCAGTTGCGTGACTGCTGGGGTGAGGGCGGTGTCACGCTCTCATCCAGCGGGGGGTGGTGGAATCTGTTCTCCATCCCCCGATCACTTTACGCGCAAAGCGCGATGCGTCTAGCCTGCGCAAGGGGCCTTCTATGAGCAACATTTTAGACACGATGCACCTGCATATGCGGGCGCTGGTGATGCGGATCGGTTGCTATGACGCGGCGGCGGAGACGATCTCGGCGCGGTTCGGGCGCGGTGTTGCTAAGGGCACGATTTCCAAGCTGATGGCCGGCGCTTTGGATTGGCGGCTGGTCGATGTGATTGCGATCGAGGATGCGCTCGGCTGGTTCCCTGTAACGCGCGCATTGGCGCAGCGGATGGCGGCGCATGATGCGGGGCGGGCGGTTCCGATTGTTGAGCATGCGGGCGAGATTTGCCGCGAGGCGGGCGAGGCCGTGGCCGCGCTGTTGTCGGCATCGCAAAGCGCACGCGGGCAGGATTATGCGCAGGCCGTCAAGGAAATGCAGGATGTGGTTTTGGTAGCGCAGCGGGCGATTGTCACGCTGCAAAACCGGATGGAGGAAGCGGAATGAGCGACGTTTTTACCATGGTCAGTTCTGAGCGGATCGACGGGTTCATCCACGGCGCGCGGCGGGTTTTGACGTGTAGCGGCGTGGCGCTGGCGCGGAGCTGGCCGTGCGAGATCGTCGAGGAAACCGCGGCAATCACCCGCTTGGCACATCGCCGCGGCGAGTATTTCACCATTCCGACGATGCGTTTCGTCGATGAGATCATGGCGCGGCACGGGGTCGATGTGATCGCAGCCTATCATCACGCCGTGCGCGGCATGCCGGAGGACGTTTGATGTCGAAACAAGGGACCTCAAAGATGATCACCATTCGCGGCGTCACTTACGCCAATGCGGTTGATGCGGCGGCGGCGCTTGGCGTCGTGCGGGACACGATCATCAAGGCGAAGCGGCTAGGGCGGCTTGAGACCGTTGGTCTAAAGCGGCGCTACAAGGATTTTGAGATCAACGGAAAGACCTTCGCCAGCTTGCGCGCTGCGGCCAAGTTTTACGGGGTTTGCGAGGGTCGGATCGAGCAAGCTGTGCGCGCGGGCAAGACCGGCGCGCTCGGCACGCGCAAGCGCCCGAGCGAGATGCAGGTCAGCGTGCGCGGCCGCGTGTTCAAGGATGCGCAAGCGGCGGCGGATGCCTTTGGCGTTGGACGATCGGCGATCTATGCCGCGATTTGCCAAGGCCGGATCGATCGCCTCGGTTTGCCTGTGCAATACGGGCTGAACAACACGCGGCCATTTTCCGCAGGCGGATACAGCTGGCCATCCGAGGCGGCGGCATGCCGTGATCTCGGTCTGCGCCGCGAATTTATCTGCCGGATGCGCAAGCGGAATAGTGAGCGGATGCGGGCACGTCTGGTGGCAGCGCTGATGCAGTTCACCGCCGCGCGGGATGCGCAGGCGCGCAAGGAACGCCTTGCCGCGATTGATCGACAAGAGAGGGATGCAGCATGAGTTTTGTGCAACGTGCGGCGGCTTTGGTCGCCACCGATGATATCCCTGAATACCCGTTGGGCGATATTCGGCTAGAGGGGCATTTCTTCGTCGCGTGGCATCACAGCCGCTGGCTGAATTCAACGATGCATCTCATGGCGACCTATGAGGTGCAGGGGCTTGCGCGCGCTCTATTCGATATCGCGCAGGTGCAATGCCCGACCGGCACCTTGCCCACGGATGATCTGCAACTCGCGCGGTTGCTGCGGTTCGATGCGGCACGGTTCAAGGAATTGCGGTCGATGGAATATGGCCCGTTGCGCGGATGGGTGCCCTGTATCTGTGGCGCAGAAGTGCGGCTGATGCATCCGATCGTCGTCTCGGTGTTGGAGGATGCGATGGCTCGGCGCGAGGCGCGTGAGGCAGCAAATACGGAGAAGGCCGTCGCGCAACGGATCAAGCGTCTGCGCGAAGCGCTTGCCCAACTGGGTTTGGATCGCGGTGTCTTGCAAGACCAGCGCCTGATTGAGCGCATGGATATGTGGCTATTGGAGCACCGCCCAGGTCAGCGGCGGGCGGCGTCCTATGAGGCTGTGGTGATGCATGCGAGCCATTCGGGTTGGTACGGCGAAGGGCGGCGCAGAGACTAGTGCGGAACTGTTCCGAACTTGTGGAAACACAGATTGGAACTGTTCCGGAACGTGGAAACACAAGTTGGAACAACTCCGCACGGATTGGAACTGTTCTGCACTAAAGGAAAGAAAAGAAAAGAATAAAAAAGAAAACTTTGCGCAGCGGGAACAGAAACGGCGGCTGTGCTTGTGGATAAGTCGGATTTGCTTGGGAATTAAGAAAGGGGTTTGGCGATGGACAGTGCAGAGCAGGCCGAGGGCGAGAAGCGTGTGAGACGTGTATTGATCGATCCGTTGTTGCGGCGCGGTCTGGCAAAGCCAAGCAGCCTGACCAAGGCGCAGTTTGACGCCAGCATTGAAGATCTTTGCGAGCGTCTGGCCTACATGACCGAAACGAGCTTGGCCGCGTTGGAGGAGCAGGTTGCGGCCGCGCCTGCCGGCAAGGATCGGGACCGGCTCCCGATCGCGAATGTCATCTTGGAGTGGGCGGGCCAGATCCAGCCGCCTGTGGATGACGCCTCGCCCTTGATCCGTGCCGTGTTTGCCAATGCGCTCGGGCAAGATGCGCTCGCGGGTGGGTGGGCCCCTGAGCTGCTGATCGAAGTGCGCAAGGCGCGGCGTTGGCCGGGATCATTCGTGGTGACACAAGTCAAAGACCGGGCGCGCGATGCTGTGCGCCAGCTGGAGGATCTCGATCGCGCTTTGTCACGCGGCGATGAGTTGTCGATCGACAAGGCGCGCTGGCGGGCAGGGCGTTTGGCGATGATCGAGAAATGCCGACAGATCGCTGCGCTGTCTGCATGACGGACACAACATTGGAAATGGGGCTGGGCATGAAACATACGGTATTTGACGGGCAGGGCGGCTTTGCGGGACAAGCGCGTAGCGTGAAGCCGCTGATCGCGCGGCATAGTCGCGCCGGACTGCGCGAGATCTCGGTGCAGCATCTTTTGGAATGGGCGTTTGGCGTCGAGCATGTTGAGCTTTCGCATCCCGATGAGCTGGCGCCGGTACCTGTTGGAATGGGGATGGAGTGGCGACTCATCGAGCAGGCGAAACTAGGGTGCCGCGTGGACGGCGGCGGGCGCTCGCATGCCCATGAAGATGCCGAGACCGTCGCGAATGTAGTGGCGAGCATCGCGAAATGGAGCGGCGATTGGACGATGGCGCTTCGCATCGCAGATCTAGCACGCAGCGGGCAGGTGCCCGACTGGTGCAAGGATGAGCGGCCCCGTTGTATCCCCCGCAGTTGGACGCAAAATCAGTATGGCGATCATGCTGCGACTGCCGTGGCAGAAACGATCACACAGGTTTCGCGTGGCAAAGAGGTCAAGTTCGAGGTCAAATACTGTCCTGTGACCTACTCGCCTTCGGCGGCGCATATCTCTGCGAAGCGGCGCGACTATCTAGCGTGGTATGGCGCGTTGTTGGAAATCGCGTCTTTGCTGCGTGGGGCGGGGCTTGTTGCGTATACGCTGAATGACGTGATGCCGCCGATGACGCCTTGGCGATGACAACTTTTCATGAAGCGCTAATGTAAAATTTTGGATCTAAGTTCATGAAACCATTGATTTTAGTGTGTGATCTCAGCTACTGAGAAAAGAGATTTGTGGCCGGAATACATTTGTCAAGCAGACCAGGTACATTAGGAATAATAAAATGATTGAAGCAAACTCAATTGAGAAGAAAGAACATAGAAAAACCAAGCGTTTGTCGCGGGTCAAAGAACGCATTCAGCACATAAAGGATGCGGCCAACAGCTTAAAGAAAGCACCAATCCTATCTCTTCTCATTGCCGGCGTAATGTCGGCGGTTGTGTTTTTGATTGAGCAAGTCGGGTCGTCGTTCTATGACGCTTACAAGCCAGACATACTAAGAAGTGAGGCCGAAGCCCTCAACGACAGTCTGCTAGCAAAGAGTGAAAGTATCGACAAAAGTGTCAAAGAGATTACGGATTTGATCAAAGCGATTGATTCCGGCGACACGATGGATACCGCCCTTCTTAAAGGCGAAATGGAGAAGCTGCTCGAAGGCATCAATGGAATTAAGCCTGACCTCTCAGAAGTTGTGAGCATGCGCCGTGACTTATTCTTAGTCGCTGCTAGACAAAAAACGCATGATATTTCTGTCGCGGGGATGTCACCAAATGCAGACGCCGTGATTAGAATGAACGATGGTGTTACCATATGCGACGAGCGCTATACCGTGGCGATTTCGAATTCGGGTAACCCAGACACAACTAATCCTTACGTTGGTCTAACGTCGCCTTCGGGAGAGTTCAGCCGCGACGTGAACATGAGAATTGGGGATAGTATTCAGATCGACGACGATTTTGGTCGTGTTACAGTTGCATACATGCGAAGTGAAGAATTGAGCGGGGAGAGGCTATACGGCTTCAATTATACCTGTCCCTCGTAAAGGGTTTGACGCTTCAATGGGTTCACTAGTGGCGCGCTTGATGAAACGAAAATTGCTAAAGGTCGCTCAGTCCATTCAAAAACCTGTTTGATGAATTCTAGGCACCTTTTCTGCATCCCCGCAGACGAATTCCGCCCGCAAGTCAGAGCTTATCTTGCGGGCGTTGTCATACCCACCATGCGGTGATGATGATGTTCCACTTAAGTGTTGATGTTACTTGAGATCGAATCGTTGCTGCGGGGCTATGGGTTCGTCGCCCATGTGCTGAGCGATGCAATGGGTCGGATGATGCCTTGGGGGTCATTTCGCGCGTTGATCAGGCATCGTAAAAAATCGCCATAAGGGCACTGTCATGTTTTATTCGAACTAGACGACGGTGCTCTCACTTTCGAAGTCGCGATCTTTTCTGATCTTAGGACGTACCTGAATCACACTTAAACCTATGGCCCGTCATGTTTCTGCCACTTTGGGCGGGTCATCCTGCGGGTATTCAAAGATCATTTTTATAAAATAGCATTTCAGAGGTGGCGGTTGTGCGGCTAAATCAAATTGATGGGGCTCGAGGTTTCTTTCTTCTGAGTATGATGCTCGGCCACTTGGCAAGCTTCATTCCGAGCCACGTTGGACGTCTCACGCATCACAGCAACGGGTTCGTTGATTCCGCGCAAGGTTTCGTGACTATTTCTGGCATTGTAATTGGCTTGGTTTTTGGCAGGCGGCTCTTGCACGATGAGGTAGGGGTGGTGCGCCGAAAGCTCCTATCGCGCATTGGCGTGCTATGGCGCTGGCAAGTGTTCCTGCTTGCGTCCGTCATCGTAATTTCAGCTTGCCTGCCAAACGTTCCTACGGCCATCGCTGCACAGGCGGGAGACATGCCTTGGTTGACGGCCCTGCTGGGAGCCACGCTTATCTCGGGCCCAGTTTTCGTAGACATTCTTCCTATGTATCTGATCTTTATGGTGTTCACGCCCGCAGCGCTGGTCGCGATGAATCGTGGGCAATGGGCACGTGTTGCGGCAGTTTCGTTGATGGCTTGGGCTCTAGGGCAAACAAACATACCAGAAATAGCTTTAAGAGCATTCTTTGATCAAACTGGACTTGTCGATCAAGGTGCTTACGTTGCTCTCTATTTCAATCGTCTGGGTTGGCAAGTGCTATATTTTGCCGGTCTGGCGGGGGGCTTCTTGATGGCACAGAACCGTCTATCATTGGGGTTCATGCATGGCGTGATTGGTCGAAACCTCGCACTAGCTAGTATTCTGCTCGCAATTGTGTTCTTCGCATTACCTCGATTGGTTGCGTATGGTGGCCTCGAAGTTGAAACAAACAACTTCCTTTTTTCCCTCTTTGATCGCCAAAGTATGACGCCGCTACGCATTGCTGTTTTTGCCGCGCATTTCTATCTCGCTCTTTGGATTTTGATTGTGGCACCTACTGCTCGTGCGCGGTGGATGCGTAGCCTTTCGCATAAGCTGAACGCCCTCCTGACCTGGAGACCGTTAGTACTTCTGGGACAGCACTCACTGCCCGTCTATGCTTGGCATGTACTGCTTTGTTATCTTCTTGCGATCTTCGCGGCGACAGGCTTAAACGCTGCTCCTTGGTTTATCCGTGAAGTTGTGGCGGTGCTAACAGCACTTACGCTTTTTGTGCCGGCGATATTCCACGCTCAGTTTCAGCGATACGTCCGCGTCTCGCGGCCCGTTCATAGCTTTGCGGCGCGAAAATCCATTTGACAAAAAGTGCCCCCCTTGTCAGATTGCCAGCAGACGAATTCCGCCCGCAGGTCAGATAGACCTTGCGGGCTTTTTCATATCCGGCGCTTGAGGTGCGGAATGTTTCACTTGCAAATCAACCGTTCACAGTTTGACCGTGCGCTTGAGGGCGTTTCCGAAAAGCGGATGCCATGGGCGGCGGCGAATGCGTTGAACGATACCGCCAAGGATGTGCTGACCTATATGCAAGATCGGATGGAGGTCGTGTTCGATCGTCCGACGCGGTTTACCAAGAACGCTTTCATGGTCTGGAAGGCCAATCCGCGAAACATGACGGCGGCCGTGCAGGAACGTAACTCGGTTGGACCTCGGCACTTCCTCAAGGTTCAAGAGCGGGGCGGGTCTCGCGGCCAGACGGGTTTGGAAGGTCTGCTCTCATCGCGCTTGGCCTATTCCGGCGTTCTCGCCGCGGCGATCCCGGCGGACGGGGCGAAGTTGGACGCGTTTGGCAACTGGTCAAAGGGCGAGCGCAACCAGGTCCTCTCGGCGTTGGGTGCGCAGCGCGATACGCGGAGCAATGCCACGGATGCCTCGCGCAAACGTGAGAAGAACCGCGCGAGTTACTTCGTGCCCAAGCATGGGCTGACGCCCGGCGTGTATCGTCGCGAGACGAACGGCGCGCTCAATATCGTGCTGGCCTTCGTTGATCACGCGCCGGTCTATGAGAAGCGCCTTGGGTTCTATGACGGTGCGGGCGAGGTGTTCGAGGAACGCTTGCCAATTAATTTGCGAGCGTCGTTGGAAAAGGAGCTGGCGAAAGCGGCTCTGAAGGCGGGCAGGTAAGCGCGGGTCCTTCCCGAGCGGGTTTGCGTCACGGGTAATTCGCGCCCCGACTGTTCCGTGCCGCTTAACTTAACGCAAAGCCTTAACAACAGCGCTTAACTATCTGACTTAACATAGTTCGTGCGAGAAAGGGAGGTCGACGTGCAAGTAAATGCAGCACGTTTGGCAGATGCTTTAGGCGTCTCCCGCGCGCGCATTTCTCAATATGTCGCGTCCGGTGTTTTGTCGGGTTGCTTCACCGGCGAAGGACGCCAGCGCCTGTTCGATATCGATCGCGCGACGGCGGCGCTCAAGGGCGGGCTCGATCGCGGGCAGATGATGGGGAATGGCGCGGCGACGAAGAAAGCACTGCGCGAGATTGATGATGCGGGGCCCAAGGCATCGCCAAGGCCTGTGCCCAAAGCCGTTGCGGCCGCGCCGCGCGGAGACGGGGCTTTGTCGCCCGCCGATCCGGATCGCTACGAGCTGGCGCGGACGCAAAGTGCGGAAGAAGATGCCCGGCGCAAACGGCGCGACAATGAGCGCGACGAGGGGCGTTGGGTGATCGCGGCTGAGGTCGAGCAGGCGACCGCGCGGCTCGTCTCGCAAGAGATCGGCAAATTCGAGACGGTGCTGCGCGATGGGGCGCGGTCTGTCGCTGATAAGATGGGCGTCGATTATCGCGAGACGCGGCAGATCCTGATGCAGGTCTGGCGCGAGTATCGATCGCGGCGGGCGAACGAGTTGATGATCGATGCGCAAAGCACCGTTTTGACGGAGGCTGAACGAGAGGCGGAACGCTGATGGGGTTCATTGGATCGGCAGAGGCCGCAATCCTGCGGGGGATGGAACAGGCAATGCTGCCGCCACCGCCGCCCGATATCACGCGCTGGTGCGAGGAGAATATCGAGTTTGACGAGCGTTCGCCCTTCGCGGGCAAGTTCGACATCGCGCGCTTTCCGTTTTTGCGCCGGATCCACGAGGTGCTCTCGCCGGAACATCCGAGCCGTGAGGTGACGCTGCGCGGATCGGCGCAATGGGGCAAGACGGTTTCGGTTTTGAACCCGACCTTGGGCGCGTGGCATGAATACGGGCCGCTCGATAGTTTGGTGGTTCACCCGACATCGTCCTCGGCCACCGAATGGGTGCGGGCGAAATGGATGCCGATGCGCCGGCAAGCGCCAAGCCTGCGGTTGATCTTCGGGGATGGGCGCGGCGAGCAAACCGATACGCTGCACAACCAAGAAACGGTGCGCCGTGATGGCACGTTGAAGGTCGCGAGCGCCGGTTCGCCGGATGATCTCGCAGGAACGACGCGACGGCTGGTGTTGATGGATGACGTCTCGAAGTTCGAGATGACGCCCAAGGGCGATCCCGAGCAGCTGGCGGTGAGCCGTGCGAGCGGGTTTGACGAGGCCAAGATTGCGCGGATTTCGACGCCGCAGATCGTGGGGACGTGCCGGATCACGCGGGCGTTTAAACGATCGACGCAGGAATATTACAACCTGCCATGCCCGCATTGCGGCAACATGGCGCCGCTGACTTGGGAGAACTTCCGCAAGAACATTGATCCCGAACGGTTGGCGGCGGCGCATTTCACCTGCGAGGCCTGTGGCTGCGTGATCGATCATAGCCATAAGGAGGCGATGGTCGCGAAGGGTGTCTGGATCCCGGTGAACCCGACCGGAGATCATCCGGGCTTTCACCTGTGGCGGGCTTATGTTCCGCAACGTGATTGGGCCTCGATCGCGGTGGAATACGCGCAGGTGATGGGATGGACGGGTCTCGCGATGACGGCAGAGACCGAGGAAAAATTTGCCGAACAGGTCGACGCGCAGACCGAGCAGACGTTTTTCAACGATGTGTTGGGCCTCCCATACGAGCAAGCGAGCAAGGGGCCTGATTGGGAAAAGCTGCGCGACCGCGTGGAACATGCCGATGAGGAAAGCGGCAAGGCGCTGCAATGCGGGATCGTGCCAGCCACTGGCGTGATCTTGGCGGCGGGCGTCGATTGCCAGGGAGATCGCACGGAGATCCAGATCGTTGCATTCGGGCGCAACTACCGCCGTTGGGTGATCGATAATCAGGTGATCCCGCACCACATCAGCACCGATGAGGCGCGCTCCGCGCTCAATCAGGTGTTGAAATCGACATGGCGGACGGAAGTAGGGCGTCGGATCGCGCTTGATGTGCTGGCGATCGATGGTGGCGCTTACACCGAGGACGTTTGGGATTGGGCGCTCAAGCATCCCTACACCCGCGTCATCGTCACCAAGGGTGCGACCAGCGCGATGGCGGCCCCGTTGAAGCGAATGGAGTTCGACAAGCGCAGCGACCGGATGGCGCGGCGCAAACGCAAGCAGGGCTTCATCGTCGGGGTCAGCCAATTGAAGGCCGATTTCTACACTTGGCTCGAGAAAGACGATCCGGCGGAGCGCGGGTTTTGCGCCTTCGCGGCGGGGCTTGGGGATGAATATTACCGCCAAGTCACCGCCGAGGTGCGGATTTTGAAACGCGCGACCTCGGGCGTGATGGTCAGCCGCTGGGTCGTCTCGGAAGCCGGTCGCCGCAATGAGGCGCTCGATACGATGCTAATGGCCGAGGCGGGCGCGCGGTTCAAGCAATGGACCTATATGAGCGATGCGATGTGGGACCAGCTCGATCTTGAACGCGGCGGGCCTGCGGAGGAGCCGCAGGGCGATCTGTTCACGGCGGCCGTGGCGGTCGTTGCAGATCCTAAACCAGAATCGGCACCCGCGCCCGAACTATCGGGGCGTTTGGCACCGGCACCTGTGACGCCGCGCGTGTCCGAACACACCGCCGCAAACGCCCCTGCGGGCAGCGGTTGGATCAAAAAGAGGGATAAGTGGCTGTGAGCTCATTCACACAACAACAATACCAAACCCTCTGCGGGATGCTCGCGAAGGGGGTGACCAGCGCGAAGCTGGGCAACGGCGAGGAAGTCTCGTTCCGCAGTCTCGATGAGATGCTGCGGATCAAGGCACTGATGGAGCGGAGCTTCGCGCCTGCCGTGCCGAGCGGTCAGCGTTACCCGACCTTCCGAAAGGGCTAAGCCAATGAACATGTTTGAGCGGGCTATCGTGGCGGTTGCGCCCCGGTGGGCGGAGGGGCGTGCGCGGTCGCGGGCGGTGGTTGCGCATTACGATGCGGCAACGGTCGGGCGGCGATCCAGCAGCATCCGCGCGGATCGCAGCGATGCCGATGCGGCAGGGCGTAAACGCGCGCTGATGGCGGCTTATTCGCGCGACATGGTGCGCAACACGCCCTTCGCCACGCGGGCGCAGGCGGTGATCGCGGGCAATGTCGTGGGCGATGGCATCTTGCCCAAGGTCCAGATCAAGGGGGGCAGCAAGCTCAACGATGATGTGAAAAAGCGCATCCGAGCGCGCGGATTGGAGCGGATCGAGTCGCTGTTCGATACGGTCGAGATTGACCGCCAAAAGCGCAATAATCTCTACGGGCTGCAACGGCTGGTGATGAATACGGTCGTGGATGCGGGCGAATGCCTCGTGCGGTTCTATCCCGGCTCGGATGCGCGCGGCTCACTGCCCTTGGAGCTCGATGTGTTGGAGCCCGATTACCTCGACACGTCCAAGCTGTCCTTCGCACCGGATGGTTCCGAGATCCGCGAGGGGATTGAGTATGACGCGGAGAAACGCCGCGTGGCCTATTGGCTGTTCCCCGAGCATCCGGGCGGGGATTGGTCGCCCGGCACGCGGCGCGGGATTTCGGAGCGGGTTCCGGCGGAAGAGGTTTTGCACATCTACCGCACCGATCGCCCGGGCCAGCAACGCGGTGTGACTTGGTTCGCGCCGGTGATGCTTCGGCTGCAAGACCTCGACGATCACGAGGATGCGCAGCTGATGCGCCAAAAGATCGCGGCCTGCTTTGCGGCGTTCCGCGTTTTGGGCGATGGCGGCAACGCCTCGGCGCAGGCGCGTCCGGCACCGGATACGATCATGCCAGGGATGATTTACGACCTCACCGATGGCGAGGATGTCAAATTCGCAGCGCCTCCGGGCGTTGAGGGATACGACGAATTCACGCGGTCGGTGCTGCGCTCGGTCGCGGCGGGGATGGGGCTGAGCTATGAGGCGCTCAGCGGCGATCTTGCGCAGGTCAATTTCAGCTCGGCGCGGATGGGCCGGATCGAGATGGATGCCAATGTCAGCGTTTGGCAATGGCTGATGCTGATCCCGCAACTCATGCACCCGATCGGCAAACGCTTCATTGAAGCATGGGCGGCGGTGGATGCGGCGGAGATGGCGGCGGCGGGCATTCCGGAAGACATCTGGGATGATTTGTCGATCAGCTGGGTGCCGCCGCGCCGCGTGATCGTTGATCCGGCGCGCGAGTTTACCGCGTTGAAAGAGGCGGTGCGCGCGGGCTTTGCCTCCCGCCAGCAAGTGGTGCGCCAGCTTGGCATCGATCCGGAACGCCTCATGGAAGAGATCGCGCAGGATCGCGCGGATGCAAATACGCTCGACCTGATCTTTGACAGTGATCCGCGGTCCGATCTCGGGCGGTCGGTTGAGACCAATTTGAAGGAGACCAAGACAAATGACTGAGCTGCTTCTTTACGGCACGGTGGGGTCCTCGTTCTGGGATGAGGACTATTTCACCGCCAAACAGGTGCGCGATCAGCTTGCGGGGCTGTCTGGCCCGCTGACGGTGCGCCTCAATTCCGGCGGCGGCATCGCGACCGAGGGCCAAGCGATTTACACCGCGCTGCGTGGATACGATGGGCCGGTGACGGTGATCGTTGAAGGCATCGCGGCCTCTGCGGCCAGCTTGGTTGCGATGGCGGGCGACACGATCACCATGTCGATGGGCGCGGTGATGATGATCCACGATCCGGCGACCTGGTATGTTGAGGGGCGCGGCACGGAAGAGGATCACCTGCAAGCGGCCAATAGCCTGCGCGTGATCGCGAACGCCTATGCCGGCATCTATGCCAAGCGCGCCGCGATCAGCGTCGATGAGGCGCGCGAAATCATGAAATCCGAAACCTATTTCGACGGTTTGAGCGCCGTTGAAGCAGGGTTTGCGACCATCGCCGAGGGTGATGGCGATGAGACGGCCCCTGCGGCCTTCGACTACCGGCTCTATGCCAAAGCGCCTGCGGATTTGCGGGCGCGGGCGGGCGAGCTGCGCGCAACACGCGCACGCGCATCGGTCTTCGCCATGATGGCGGGGGCCCCAAATCCCAACGGAAAGAAGGAACGCACCATGGGTAAACCCAACATGACCAAGATCACCGCCTCTGATGCGGCTGACACGGATGAGCTGGCCGAGGAAGACGATGTGACGGCATCGCAAGACGACCAGACCGATGAGGTCGCGGAAGAGACTGACGAAGTGACCGCCGAGGAAACCGATGACGCGGGCGAGGACAAGGAAGAGGACGGCGCAAGCCCGGCGGAGGCGCTGGCCATCGTGCGGATGTGCGCGCGTCAGGGCCTGAGCAGCGATCGCGCGGCGGATTTCCTCGCGCGTGGTTTGACCTGCCGCGAGGCTGTCGCGGAATTGAACGGGAAGGGTTCCAAAGTGAAAATGACCAACCATGCGCCGCGCGCGCGGATCCTGCGCGATGAGCGTGACACCCGCCGCACGGCAATGTCGGCGGCAATCGTGGCGCAGATCAGCGGCGCGGGCGCGGTGGATGCCGCCTCGCGTCCGTTTATGGATCTATCACTCGTTGAGATGGCGGCGCAGTGCATCGGCCATCGCGGGCCAATCCGCAATTCGGGGCAGCGCCTCGACGTTATGATGGCGGCGAGCCACGCGACGAGCGACTTCCCCGCAATCTTCCAGAACGCGTTGAACAAGCAGCTCCAAGACCGCTACGCGCTCGCCGTGCCGACCTATCGCGCGATCTCGAAAAAGAAGAACTTCCGCGATTTCCGCCCGATGCCTTTGGTCCGTGCCGGTGATTTCCCGATGCTCAAACCGATCAGCGAGACGGGGGAAATCAAGTTCGGCACCTTCGGCGAAAGCGGTGAACAAGCGCTGATCAGCTCCTACGCAGTTGGCGTGACGATCAGCCGCCAGATGATCATCAATGATGACCTCGGTGCGATCGATGAGGTGCTGTCGAGCTACGGCGAAACCGTTGCGTTCTTTGAAGAAAAGACGTTCTACGCCTATGCTTTGTCTGCACAAATGGCGGATGGAAAAACGCTGTTCCATGCCGATCACGGCAACCTTGCCACGACGGCTGCGGCGATCAACACAGCCAGCGTCTCGAAAGGCCGCGCGGCGATGCGCAAGCAAAAATCGATCGATGGCAATACAATCATGTCCAACGCGCCGAGCATCCTTCTGTGCGGCCCCGACAAGGAAACCGAGGCCGAGATGTTCCTCGCCTCGATCACGCCGACGGCCACTTCGGACGTGAACCCGTTCTCGGGCAAGCTGACGCCTGTCGTGACCAGCGAGATCACGGGCAATCCGTGGTATTTGTTGAGCGCGGCCAATCCGTGCTTCGTGCATGGATTCTTGGAAGGGGCCGAGGCTCCGCGCCTGCGCACAGAGGAACCGTTCGGGACGCAAGGCTTCTCGATGACGCTGGAGCATGATTTCGGGATGGGTGCTGTGGATCATCGCGGCGGCTACAAAAACGCCGGCGCATAAGCCGGTCGATCACAGTTTTGACGAAAGGGCGCCGCGGGGCGCCCTTCGTCGCTTTCAAACACAACCATGGGAAAATGACATGAAAAACTTTGTTCAAAAGGGCGATTGCGTCACCCTGACGGCGGGCGCTGATGTGCTCGGGGGCGGGCTTGTTGTGGCGGGCGTCTTGTGCGGTGTGGCACAGCACGACGCGCTGGCGGGCAATCCGGTCGAGGTGATGCTGACGGGGGTTTACGACCTTGCGAAGGTCTCGGCGCAGGCGTGGGATGAGGGTGATGCGATCTATGCCGATCCGGCCACGGGGCTTGCCACGACCGCGAGCACGGCGGGGAACCTGTTCATCGGTGCCGCAATTGCTGTTGCGATCAATCCGTCCGCGACGGGCACGGTGCGTCTGAACGGGTCCGCGCCGGAAGCGGTCACCGCGTAACATGCGCGAGCTGTTTAGCGGCATCTCCGGATTGCTGAACGATGTGTTTGGCGATCCGGTCAGCTACCAGCCTGCGGGCGGTGCGGCGCGGGTGGTGCAATCGGTGTTCCGGTTTGAGGATGCGCTGTCATCGGGGCCGGACGGGCATGATGTGCTCATGCTCTTGCCGATCTGGCGTGTGCCGAAAGACCTCGGGATCACACCTGCCAAGGGCGATCTGATCCAGCCTGGTGACGGGAAAACCTACGAGATCGTCAACCAACGCCCGAGCGTTTCGCCCGCAGATGACCGCTTTATCATCTGCGAGCTCGAGGAGGTTGCATAATGCATTACCGCGCAACCTTCCGCGAAACGGTGCGGGTGGCGATGATGATGAGCGCAGAGTTCAGCGCCTTCAATCAGCGATCGGCTTGGGCGCAAACGATCGACGCGTCCGAGTTGCCGGTGTTCGGCGTTGCCACGCCGCGCGAGACCAAGGTGCTCGATGCGCAGGATGTCTCGACGCGCAGCACGCAGCTGATCGTGGTGCTCAAGCGCCTCGGCGGCGATGATCTCGAGGATGTTCTCGATTTCGACAGTGAGGCGGTGGAACGGATCGTGCTCACAGCCTTGCTCGCTGACCCGCAGCGGATGGCGAGCCTGAGCGATACCGAGGTGACAATTGACGGTTCCGGCGCGCAGCGCGTGGGTACGTTGCAAATGACGTTCCGGATCGAGGGCTGGCCCTTGGAACCGGATTACGGCGCGGGCGACTGACGCCTAAACCATTCAAAACATAGGAGAGTGACATGTCTGCAAGCAGCGGCGTGACCCGTGGGTATGGCTCAACGGTCCGCATTGGCGTGGGCGAAACCCCGACCTGGACAAAGCTGGTGGGGGTTGAGGAATTCGACTTCCCCGATCAGACGCCCGACGATATCGACACGACCCATCTGGAGAGCCCCGGTGATACCGAGGAGAGTATCAACGGCATGAAAAAGGCCGTCGATTGGGATTTGGCAATTCAATATGCGCCCGGCAGCGCGACGGATGTACTACTGACGGGGCTGATGGTTTCTGGCGAGGATTTCTTGCTCGAGATCAAAGCAGTGGGGGCAACGGAGCGCACTTGGGCGGCCTATGTCAAAAGCTACCGCCCGACCGGTATCAACGCGAAAAGCAAGATGATGGCCACGGCCAAAATCCGCGTGAAGGCGGAGGTGATTGACTGATGGCGGGCCCGTTGAAAGGTGAAGTGCATCTGAGTTTTGAGGGCAAGCAGCTCACGCTTGTCCTCGATTTCAACGCGCTTTGCGAGTTTGAAGCGCAGATCGGTGAGGGCGCGCAGGCGCGGATGATGCTGATCGAGCAGGGCAAGGGGACGTTCTCGGATATGCGGGCGCTCCTTTGGGCGATGTTGCAAACCCACCATCCCGAGATCGATCTGAAAACCGCCGGTCAGATCATCGGTGCAAATCTCGATGATGCAGGGGCGGCGTTTGGCAAGGCTTTCGAGGCAGCGTTTCCTGATGGCGGAAAAAAGCCCAAAGCGATCCGGACGAAAACACGGGCGGGCAAGACCAGTCAGGGTCGCTAGATTTTGAAGCGGCGCTGACGGCCCATATCGTGGCGGGGTTTGACCCTGCCGCGTTCTGGCGCCTGACGCCGCGGCTCTACCTCGCGCAGCTCGAGGGCGCGCGGCAACGCTCCGCGCGGGATCGGGCGATGATCGCCGAGGCCGCTTGGATCGGAGCGAACGTCAATCACAAAGGCCTTGATCAGTATATCGCAGAGCTTCAGCAAACCGCCCCGCGCGAGCCGTTGCCCGTGGAAGCGCTCGCGGGGCAACTCGCGCGGGCCTCGGCGCAGGTCGGCGTGATCCGGATGGCCGATTATCTCAATTCGAAAAGGTGAACCATGTCGACAGTTGCAGCACTGCGCGCCACGCTTGGGCTTGATGGATCGGCCTTCCGGCAAGGGTTGAATGCCGCAAAGGGTGAGGCCAGCGCGTTCTCGTCCACGCTGCAAAAGCTGATTGCGCCAGTCGCGGCGGCGATCGGGGTCGCGTTCTCGGGCGCGGCTATTCGCAACCAGATGGCCTATATCGACGCGCAGGCGAAGATGGCGCAATCGCTTGGCACCACCTCCGCCTCATTGCAGGTGATGGAGCGCGCGGGCGAGCTGGCGGGGGTTAGCCTCGACTCGGTCGAGCAATCCGCAAAAGACCTTCAACGCCGTTTGAGCCAAGCGGCATCGGGCGGGGGGCCGGTGGCGGATGCGCTCGCGAAGATACACCTCAACGCGCAAGATTTGATGGCGCTGCCGCTCGATCAGCGGGTGGCGGCGATCAACGGCGCGATCAACGAGTTTATTCCGGCCGCGCAACGCGCCGCGATCGCGGGGCAGTTGTTCGGAGAGGAAGGCTCTCTCTTGATGACGCGGCTTGATCCGGCGACGATTTCGCAGGCGGCCACCGAGATCAGCAGCCTTGGCTACGCGATCAGCGAACTTGACGCGAACAAGATCGAGCAGGCCAATGATGCGATCTCGGCGCTCGGCCTGATCGGGGATGGGCTGGTCTCGCAGATCACGGTGGCACTCGCGCCTGCGCTCGATGCGATGGCGCGTGGGCTGGCGGCCGTGATGGCTGTAGGCGGGCCGGTGCGCGAGACGATCCGCGTATTGGGCGAGCAGATGGGGCGTTTGGCGAGCTATGCACTTGTGGCGGCTACGGCGCTATCTGCGCAATTTGTAGCGGGCGTAGCGATCGCGGTGGTTCAAACCTTCCGTTTGACCGGCGCGCTTGCGGCCTTGCGCGTGGCGCTGATGCGCACGGGGATCGGCCTTTTGATCGTGGCGGCGGGCGAGCTCGTCTATCAGTTCACGCGCCTCGTAAAGGGCGCGGGCAGCTTTGGCACAGCGATGTCAGCTGTGAAAGATGTGGCGGTCGAGGTCTGGGAACGGATCAAGATGGGGGCGTCGCTTCTAGGCGAGGAGATCGACCTCGTCACGCTCAAGATCAAAGCCTCGTTCGCGGGCGCGTTTGCATCGGTGCTTGAGGGTTGGGCCTCGATGATGGGCGCAATGGGCATTGAGGGCGGTGGCACGGGGGCTGCGGCGGCGCGGGCAACCGCGGATGAGCTGGCTTCGGGTGTCGCGGAATTCGGGGATAGTCTCTCAAAATCATGGGGCGCGGTCACTGCACCGCTCGCCTCGATGGAGGCGCTGCGCAGCGCGATGAATGGCACACAAGACAGTGCGAGCGGGACCAGCACGGAGATTGATGCGCTCAATGCCGCGCTCGATGACGTCGACGCGTCTGGTGGCGGGGCTGCGAAGGGTGTTGGGAAAACGACCTCGGCCGTTGAAAAACTGTCGGAGAAAATGAGCGCGACCAAGGACGCGATGAAGGGCGCATTTTCTGGCATCGTCACGGGCACCAAATCGGTGAAAGAGGCGCTGGCTGACTTGCTGCAAAGCTTCGCGACCTTCCTCGCGGAAAGCGCATTTGAAAACTTCTGGGCGGGTAGCGCTGGCACCTCGGGTGGGAGCGGCGTGATTAGCGGGATTGGCAAGCTTTTGGGGTTCGCCAACGGAACACCTTCCGCGCCTGGTGGCCTCGCGCTGGTCGGGGAGCGCGGCGCGGAGCTGGTGAACCTTCCTCGCGGATCGCAGGTCATTCCGGCCGAGAAGACGCGACAAATGATGGGCGGTGGCGGCACGCACACCACGGTGGATGTCGGCGTTTCTGTGAGCGATGACGGACAGTTACAGGCCTATGTTAATTCAATTGCTTCGCGGGAAGCGCAGGCGGCAGCGAAGAGCGCGGTGCGCAGCGGGTTCGCGCTGCAGCAATCTAGCAAGACGTTCACGAGGGCAAAATGACGAAAGTTTTCCAATGGCCTCCGGTTTGTCCGCGTGAGCGCAGCTTGCGGATCTCCGCGCCGATATCGTCGGAGCGATCCTTGCTCACGGGGCGGCGGTATGCGTCGTCGCGAGGCCGCGCGCGCTATGTTGCGGCCCTGTCCGTGAACTCGCACAGCCATGGCAAAACAGCGGCGGGCTATATGGAAGCTTTGGAGCGCTTGCTCGATGGGGGGCTTCATCTGATCCGGCTGTCGCTGTGGTCTAACGCGGTGCCGCGCAAACAACGGTGGTTGCCCGGCGGGGTTTTGGCTGTGGCGGTCGCCTCGGGCGATCTGCAATCTTTCACCCTCACGGGTATCCCGCCGCGGTATGAGCTCTTGCGGCCTGACGAGCCGTTCACCGTGGGCGGGGTGGTTTACCGCGCGGTGAACCGAGTGATCGGGGCGGAGGATCGCACGGCAACGGTGTTTGTGGCGGGTGATGTCGGGGCAGGCGGCGCGCTCACGATCGGGGGCGCAGAGAGCCGCGTGTTTGCAGTCGATAGCTTCCCAAGCCCGTCTCAGGCGGTCTCAAGCGCATGGTCCTACGACTGGGCGATGACGGAGGTGTTCGCGGATGAGGTTCAGGGCGGGTTTGAGGAGATCAATCCATGGGGGTGACGCGCGAGATTGGTGCGGCGACGCTGGATGCGCTGGAGGGGTATTTCCATCCTGTGCTGATGGTGCGGCTCGATTGGCCGACGGGCGAGATCCGCGCGCATAGCGGGACGGGGTTGCTGACCTACGGGGGCGAGACGTGGACGCCCGTGGGGCCGTTTGGATCGATCACCCTGCCGTCCGAGAGCTACGGCGCGGTGGTGGACGGGGCCACGTTGTCGATCATCGGTGAGATTGATGAATTGGAGGCGGAAGCGGATCAGAACGCGCGAGGGCGCGAGTGCGAGATCCTGTTTGCTTGCGCGACCGATCGCAACGGAACCGAACTCATTGGCGATCCGGTGAGCCTGTATTTCGGGACGGTGGACGTGACCTCCTTGCAGCTCAGAAAGACGTCGCACCAGCTCTCGATCACGCTCGGCGGTGGGCCAAAAGACCGCGACATGGCGGCGTTTTATCACAGCCATGAGGATCAATCGCGCCGCTTCCCTAATGACACGGCAGGGTTGCGGTTACTGGCCGCAACGGCGCGGGCGCAGACGCTGCAATGGCCTGAACAGTAATGGCGCAGATCATAAGCGCTGACGCCGCGATGGCGGCGGCGGAGCGCGCGATGTTGCGGCCCTTTGCGTGGGGCGTGGCGGATTGCTGCACGGCGGCTTGCGGGGCGTTTGCGGAGCTGCACGGGCTTGATCCGATGGCGCATTGGCGCGGGTATCGCACGGCGCGCGAGGCGCATCGCAACCTTGGCCGCGATCCTGCCGGAACAATCCGCGAGACGCTGGAACGGGCAGGGCTCGTTGAGGGCACCGCGATCGGCGGCATCGGCCTGACGCTGCACAAGGATCGCCCCTCATTGCTGCTGTGTGTCGGGCCCAATCGATGGGCTGGCAAAACTCAAAACGGCCTCGCGATTTTGCGGGCCTCAGTGATGGATTACCGCATTGCATAAACTGCTTTTTACAACCACGGCGCTGATCTGCTTTGCGACTAGCGCGGCGGCCGCGCCCGTGTTCACGGCTTGGGCGCTCATCCAATCGGGGGTTGGCTGGTCGGCGGCGATCGGGGCCGCGTTCGGCGTCTCCTCGACCTTCGTGAGCATCGCCGGATCGCTGCTGCTCAGTGCCGCCTCGGCCGCCTTGTCGCGCACGGGTTACAACACGGAAGCGGTCTTCACAGAACTGTCGCGCCCAACCGCCTTGCCCGCTTACCGCTTTGCCTACGGCGCGGGCTGGGTGCCCGGAACGCCTGCGGGGTTCCAAGTCGTTGGGGATATTTTCTACGGCGTCTGGATCCTCAATTCGCGCGAGAGTGAGGGGCCGTTTACGCTGCTGCTCGACAAACGCACCGTTGAGGCCAGCGGCGATCCCTATGATTTTGCGGGCGCGGGCGCGCAGGCGGTGAATGAGCCGTTCGTGGACCATCTGACCTATTGGATAGGGAAGGGCGATCAGACGTCATGCCCCGATGTGATCGTGGCGGAGAGCGACTATTTCGCGGCGACGGATGCGTGGCAGGGCAAGACCGTGTTGTGGATGCGCTTGGACGCGGGATCGGGAAGCGCGCGCTATGAGCGCTGGCCCTCGACGCCACCCGAGGTGGTGTTGGAGGGGAACTGGTCGCAGCTTTATGACCCGCGCACCGGTCTCACGACGCATAGCCGTAATCAGGCGCTTGCCGTCCTCGATGCGATGATGCGCAATCCGGTGCGGCCCTATCTCGCCTCGCAGCTCGATCTCGAGAGCTTCGCGCGCGCGGCCGATGTGGCGGATACGCTGATCACCAACAAGGACGCAAGCCAGACGCCGCAATTCCAATGCGACGGTGTGCTTGTCTGGTCGGACGGATCGGAGATCGAGGATCAGCTCGACCCGCTTTTGGCGGCGGGCGCGTCCCGGCTGATCCGTGTGGGCGGGCGGCGCGCGATTGTCCCTGCGGTTTACGTGCCGCCCGCCGTGACGCTGGACGAGTTCGTTGGCGACAGTCTGGAATTGCAGCGGCTGTCGTCGAAGGAGGATCTGCTGACGGAGGCGGTGGCGACTTACACCGCGCCCGATCGCGCCTATGAGACGGCGGAATCGCCCGCTTATGTTTTGGCCGGCGCGCAGGCGGAGGATGGCGGGGCCGCGCGCAGCGGATCGCTCTCGACCGCGTTTGTGATTGATCATCGCCAGGCGCAGCGCCTTGCCAAGATCGCGGTGATGCGGACGCGGATGCAGCGCGCCGTGTCGGGTGTGGCGCCGCCCTCCGCGTTTGAACTGCTGGCGGGGTCAACCTGCACGCTCAACATGCCGACGCTGAAGAGGTGGAACGGGGTTTATGAGGTGGAGGAGATCGCGCCCGCACTGATCCCGTCAAACGCGGATCAGGTCGCGATGCGCTGCCCGATCGTGCTGCGCCAAACCTCGCCCGAGATCTACGCATGGGATGCGGCAACCGAGGAGCAAGACGTTGAAGGCGCGACCTTCGATCCGTTCATCGCGCGGCTGCAAACGCCAAGCGCGCTTGCCCTGAGTTCGGGCACGGCAGCGGCGGAGATCATCGGTAACACGATCACGCCGCGGGTGCGGGTGGATGTGACGGCCGATCCGAATGCGACGGTCGAATGGCAGTATGAGACGCGGCCGATTGAGGGGACCCAGCTGCTCCTCCTGTGGCACGATGGCGACGATATCGGGCCGGATGCGGCGGACGCGACCGGCGCACGGACAGGCTACATCAGCCCGGCAAGCCTGAACGTCATCTACACGGTGCGCGCCCGCACAAAGGGCAATTACGGCTCGTCCGATTGGACGGCGGAGCAAGAGATCACCCCGACCGCGCCGGAAAGCGTCCTCGTCACACCGGAGCTCAGCGCGACCGGCGGCACGGGATCGATCGCGGTGCATTTCGATCAATCGCCGAGCCGCGATGCATCGGGCTTGCAGATCCTGATCGGGCCAAGCGCCGATCCGGACGATGCCACGCTGATCGATACCATCGCGGCAGGGCCCAACGTTTCCGGCAACCGGACCTACGCAAAATCGGCGGGCACTTACTACGTCTTCGCCCGCGCGATCGACCAATTCTCAAGCGCCTCGGCCGTCTCGGCCGGCGCCGTCGCAAACGTGTCTTAAGGAGCTGACATGGCAGTCACAAAAGCAACCGTCACCGGCCCAGTCTACGACGGGCGCGGGGATCTCCTCGCG
Source organism: Albirhodobacter sp. R86504 (assembly GCF_042466415.1). NCBI lineage: Bacteria > Pseudomonadati > Pseudomonadota > Alphaproteobacteria > Rhodobacterales > Paracoccaceae > Albirhodobacter > Albirhodobacter sp. R86504. Next base: position 623,830 of record NZ_JAXHCH010000002.1, read on the forward strand.
GATGGCCGGCTGATTTTCACGCGCGGATCGTGGGACAAATCCGGCGGCGCGCTGGTGGTCCACGGGCAAGAGGGCGTCGACGTTTTAAACGGCGACTTCACGATCAGTCTCGCCTGCACGGACGGCGATCGCGGCCAGCTGATCAACGCCAGCTACATCTACCCCGACCACCAATCGGGCCGCCCGATCACTATGAACCTCGGCCAGTTCGCCTTGCCCGTGGCGGGCAGCTATGAGCTCGGCGATATCCTCGGCGCGGCGGATTACCCGCCAAGCACGCAGATCGATGCGCTTGCAGCGGCGCTGGCGGCGGCCGCGGTTGCGACGGCGGCGGCTTCGCAGACAGCGCTTGATAAACTTGCAACAGGGCTGTCTGCTGCGCAAGCCTCGGCGTTCCCGCTTGTGGGACGTGACACGCTTGCCGAACTTCTGGCAGATACGACAATCTCTTACACCGCAGGTGTGGGTAAAGTAGTCGTCTCCGTAGGCGATACGATTACAGTTCGCCAAGGCGAATACTCATACGAAGTTGTGAGCGCGGGAACTGCTGCATTTGACCGACTAACGGCGACAACTGGTTACACCCACGCTACGGCTGGCGGGGTTCTGCTCAAAGTCGTCGGGAACGATGTGCCAGACGCAGCCTTCTTTACCGCGACGAATGTAGACGATACCACGGGGTTGCAGCTTCATTTTGACTGGTGTGAGGTAAACAAGCAGCGCGCTATTCTAGTGCAAAAAGACTACTGGACGACTGATACTATTGTGTCCCGTTGTCGCGGCATTGAGGGCGGGACGCAATACGTCGATAGCGGAAACCCCGGAACTCGAATTTATATGAACCCTACAGTAATGGTAGATTTGAAACCAGTCATCCAGATTGCTGCCGGCATGTATGGCGGGGGGCAGGTGAACGGGGTGTCTGCGTTTGGCAATCAATCTTATACGATGCAGGATGCGGAGACTTGGTGCCCGAACCCTGCAAACCTGCCAGCGTATACAGCATTTGCTGCTGGTCCTGTAGGTTTTGAAATTATCGGAACTAATCAACCAACATTCACTAACTGCTCCACTAAGGGCGTAAAAGCAGGGCGGCTGGATAACAGTACAAACGGCCACATCTATTCAATCAACTCGAATTGGAATGGTTGGATGGCAGGTATCTACTGCAAGAAGAACTCGGAGGACTATTTCACGCTCGGTGGCAGTGTGAGCGGTCTGTTTGCTGGATACATGTATGGACATGGCTTCCACGCCAACCACTACGGCGGTGTGGCGGTCCGCATGATCGCTACGCATATGGGGTTTTCTGCTTACGGCTTCTACGAAGTCAATGACGCGACACTTCCCGCCGGGGTCAACGTATCCCTGAGCGGCTACTTAGATGTGCAGTTCGAGTATATTGGGGAGGCGATCATTTGTCAGACTGATAGTGGTGCGCTACAAGGGTTGGAAGTCGCTGGCTTCAAAATGTCGTGGTCGATCATACACGATTGGGCCACGCCTGCTTCTGGATGGGCCACTAACCTACACCCGTCCATCAAGGCCTACGACGACCAACAGCGTTACGCAATGCGTGTTGGTACGTTGACGCGGCGCATTGTGTTCAAGAATGGCTTCTCTTACACATCTGCGTTGCGCCGATCCCCTTACTGTTTAGCTTCTACTTCTGCCCAAGCATTGATTAGGGTGGTCATGTGGGATGGCGGTTTGATCTCTAATGATAGCGACTTCACCGCCGTTGGAAACGATATTTTTGTTTATAGCTATTCAGATGGCACGGTCGGTCCGTTCTTAAACAATCGCGGCGGGCAGGTTGTAAAGCGGGATAACTTAGTCATCAACAGGTCTGGCGTTCGCTACCCCAACCTAATCAAAGCGCCATTTGTGGCGAGTAGCTGGACCTCGATTAATGGTGGCATTATCACTCGTTATCCCATGTCGGACTTGGCGGCACGTCCGCAGCTTCTTCGTGATGAATATGACGGTGACAGCGGATGGTACGGCTACGGTGTGAGCGGCACAGGATCAGATCGCGGAATGGTGTCTGCGCTACCTGTATCTATTCCAGCGTACGGACGAGTGGCCGGTTTTAGCTTTTGGTATTACGGGGGGCCACTACGCGCTCGCCTCGCACTGTCGAGTGGCACATTATATGACACCACATACATCGCCACTACAGAATGGACTAAGGTAGTGGCAACTGGTCGAGTTCCACAGTCTCCTGTAACAAGTATCCAGTTCTTCGCGTCCGCTGACTTCTACATCACTCTGCCGACCGTGTTTGTTGATGATGTGAAGCCGTTCTCCCCGAGCCATGCGCCGATGGTTACGGGTAGCCTCGCAACATACGCGAACAACACTGCGGCGATTGCGGCAGGCCTTCCCGCTGGCAGCATGTATATGGTTACGGGCAGTGACCCGAGGCAGATCGCAATCGTTTACTAACGCCCCAACGGCAAGGAGCCATAAATGCACACACCCTTTGAACGCAGGCGGATGGAGTGGTGGTTTGCGGGCGTGACGCTCGGCCTCGGGCTGTGGCTGTTTTTGCCGTGGGTGAGCATGTCAACGGCGGCCTATTCGGATCTGCTGCAATGGCTGACGGAGGAAGAATGGGCGACGATATTTTCTCTGACAGGCACGGCTCACATGATCTCGCTCTATGTAAACGGGCGGCGCTGGTGGACGCCGTTCGCGCGCGCGATCATGCTATCCGCGAATTCGCTCTGCTATGCTGCCTTAGCGGTCGGCTTCATGGCTGAATATTGGCCTACATCCGCGACATTCACCTACGGCGGCGCGATGAGTAGCGCCGCTATCATCTGTATTTATTACGCGGTCAAGGATTGCGTCCATGCTTTAGAGGTTCGCCGTGCAGCTTGATCCTACCTTCGCTGAACAATTCGGGCTTATGATCGGCGCTATTTCTACGCTGATCGCAGCGGTCGGCGGCGTGGCGATCGTGCGGGGCCGCAAGGAAACAAAGGAAGGCGAGGGGCCTTCCCAGCTCGCCGTTCTCAAAATGGCCACCGATGAGAACACGGCCGCGATTAATCGCAACGCCGCCGCAGTGGAGGCCTCGGTCGCGCAGATCAACGCGCTGCACGGGCTGATCTCGGATGTGGCGCGCAACTCGCGCGATGCGGTCGGGATCGGGCGATCTATCGAGCATCTGCTCATCAAGCTCGACGCGCGTCGAGACTGAACAACACCAAAATTCAGATGACAGTCACCCGCCTCGCGCGGGTTTTTTCATGGGGACATCATGGACGCTTCAACCATTCACCGGATCACCGGTTCAAATTCCTATGCCGCGCGCATTGAGGGCTTCCTCGCGATCATGCTGCAATTTGGCGCGGCGCTGATGCCGCTGCACATCTTCGCGCAAGTGCTGGCGCAGGTGCTGCACGAAAGCGGGCGATTCAAATATGTGCGCGAGGGCTGGGGGCCGACGGCCGCACAAAAGCGGTACGAGGGGCGGGCGGATTTGGGCAACACGCAGCCCGGCGATGGCTTCCGGTTCCTCGGCCGCGATCTCATCCAATGCACGGGCCGCTACAATTACCGCGCGCTGACGCAATGGGTGCGTGGCCTGTTCCCCGACGCGCCGGACTTTGAGGCGATACCCGATGCGCTCGAGCGCTCCGAATGGCTCGGGATCTCGGTGATCTGGTATTTCGTGACGCGTCCCAAGCTTATGGCGGCCTGCGAGACGGGCGATTGCGTTCGCGTGTCGGAGATCGTGAACGGCGGTCACAACGGGCTGGCCGATCGGCTCGAGCTCTATGTCCGTTCGGCGCTTGTACTGCTCGGGTATGGGCCGATCGAGGTCAAGGCGTTCCAGGCATCAGCGGGCCTCACGGTCGACGGGATCGCAGGGACGCTGACCCGCGCAGCATTGCACTCGGCGCTCAAGGCTAACGCTGCTGCGCCCGCGACCAAGGTCATGGTCGAGATGCCGCCCGTGAGCGCGGAGCCCGCGCCGATCGTCACCTCATCCGTCACATCCGCGCGCCCGTGGTGGGCCGCGATCTTCTCCGCCTTTGGCATTATGAAAGGATAAACCATGCTCGATATCATCATGGGGCTGATCGCCCCGCACCTCGCCGAAATCATCAGCGGGATCGTCACCGCGCTGCTCGCGTTCATCGCCGCGCAGATCAAAGCGCGCACCGGCGCGGAGCTCGATGCCAATGCCCGGGACGCGTTGCACTCGGCGCTGACCACGGGCGCCATGCTCGCGATCGCGCGCTATGGGCGGACGGCTGGCGTCAATCAGGAAGCGATGGTGGCGGAGGCGGTCAACTACGCGAAGGCCAGCGTGCCGGACGCGATCAAGCGGCTCGGGCCCGTGGAGACGGTGCTGGCTGATTTGGCGGTGGCGAAGATTGAGGGAGTGGGGCGGGGAGGTTGAACCATCTTCTGCCATCAACGCCCCAGCGAACAGGCTATCTTCGATCCATCCGGAGATGGGCTGGCCCCAGTTTAACGCAGCCAATCAAGTCGATGTTTGAATACAATCAGCGGCGCGACAAGTTTCGCTAAGAGCGCGCGCAATCCCGCATAAGGATCGTTTGGCAATCCATCCTCATCCGGTGTCTTGTAACCGAACCGTTGATAGTCCGCCGCAAATATTGAGGCGATTAAAGCCGCATCGGAACGTGTGACGTGGATCGGGCGTGGCTCTCGCTTAAGAAGGTGTTCGATCGTAATGTCGGGAGCGCTTTCTCCCAAGACCTTATCAAGGAGATCAACGATTGGGTCCAGTCCTTCTTCGAGGCGAAAGAACTCTGCACATTCTGGCACGAGCTCAGTTTGTGGCCGGATATGGTTATCATACATCCGACGATCAATTTTCATGCACGAGGTGACAAGATGGAGCCAGCTGGAAAACCCTAGCCGTCCGATTCGCGAAGCTCCGAACTGATAACGGTATTCGCTCTTCAAACGTGACATCGGATCCCGGACTGTCGCAAAGACCAGATCTAGCTGCTTCGGCAAAACTTCATCCAAGTCAGCTGCTGTCAGGTGGTTTGCCGCAGGAATGATCCCGCGTTGAGTTGGGCGTTTTTTTTTTCCCATCCCGGCGCCCGTCAAAACCGACGTTTGAGAAACGTGCGCTAAGATAATGCTCTAAGCTGGTCCCGGCCGTTTTGGGAACATGTGCATAAAAAATGACTTTTGAATTGCTTATGATTAGGGCCAAGTTGTTCGCCTTGAGAGTATAAAAATTTGTTCGGTGGTAGTGTACCTAGTGGACGTTTTTGATCTTCTTTCCAAAAGTCACGATTGTCGAGTCCTCGCTTGGATCGCCTAGAAAATTTCCTGCTCGGCCTCCAAGTTCTTGTGGGCCGGAGGGATGAACGAGTGGGTGGGACTGGTGTTCGATGAGATCTACGTCGATCTCTCTTGTGCTGCGTTAATTAGCATTCCTGACTTGGACTTGGGTTGCCTTAGGTAAATATCATATACGTCTGATTTTCTTACAAAATAACCAACTTCGTGGTCATTTTCGGGTAAGAAACCAATTTTATTGGTTTCTTACCATTACGCCAATTTCCCTCTCCACTGCGGCTAAGTGTTCGAGGACTGCTTCTCCAATCAATTCGCCTCCATCTAATGAAAGGTGATCGTCGTCATAGTAATAAATTATTTCGTTCCGAACGTTCACGCAGCGCAGATCGTCGCACAATAAATCGGCAGGTCTGACATGGTGTATCTTGGGGTGAATTACTGCGTCAAGTGCAGCATTGCTCTGAGCAGCGCGTTCTTCGTAAGCACTACGAGCTGTCGTAATCTCCGGCGTCTGTTCTCCAAGGAAGAATACGCGCTGAGCAGCTATCACCGGTACATTCCATCCTGCTTCCGGTATCGCGTGAACAACAATAACATGCGCTCCCAATTTTAGCAGGTCAACCATGCCCCTCTGAATCGCTGCGGTTGCGAGTTCAGGCTGGTTCGACGTTTCCGGAAGGCCTAATGTTTCTGCGTCGAAGACTGTTTGTTCAATACTTGGGTTGCTCGGCTCATGGCCGCCCTCGCCATTATCAAATGGTGTTCCCCAAAGAACCTGTGAGCGCATGCCAACAATTATAAGGTCGAACTTCTCAAGTTCTAAATAGTCCAAAATGGCGGAATTAATTTCTGCACAGTTTTTGGGCCCCTTTCGCACGCCCGGAAGAGGTTCGCAGCCGCTAACTGTCAATTGAGTCATCTGCCATCCTTTTTCTTCCAGTCCAACTCGCACTGGATGAGCGAACGCGTCCGCGTGACTATCCCCGATTAAAATGGCGCGCGGACCAGCGATTCCCAGAACCGATGTGCACTCAGATGTGGGGGGGATAACTAGCTTATCCGAGCTATCGACTGTTTGGTGACACAGTCTTTGTAAAGGGTTCTTCATCGAATCTGTGTTGAGATAATGAAGTACGGTTTGAGACATGCGCCAGGGGGCACCATCGGCCAAGTGCAGTGTTGCTCCGACCGCTGCACTAGCCACTATAGCGGCCGCTGAGCAGCCAAGAAGTTCCTTGCGACCGGGTAGCATTCGCGCAGCAGCGCCATTTATGCGTCGGAAAGGTTCTTCAACATACTTCCACGTTAACGCGGCTAAAAACAAGCTAAGGGCAGCTAAGCATAGCATCATAGTGAGGCTCGGCTCGGTCATCCGGGAAAGTCGGGCGAAAGCGAACAAAGGCTGGTGCCAGAGATATGCACTGTAGCTAATTAAGCCAATTCCAACTAAGGGGCGAACGCTGAGTGCGCGAGCGACGTATGTGCCGTCCCTTGCGAAAACGAGTAAGAGGGTAGTACCCGTTACTGGGATCATGGTCCATAGTGAGGGATGCAGTGTCGTTTCTTTAAAAACTGCAATGGGTACAATGATGCAAAGTGCTCCAATCAGTGCGAGGACCTGGGAAGGTGCCGGTTTTCGCCATAGTAGCCAAAAGGCTCCCAACCCGCCGCACATCAACTCCCATGCGCGGGTGGGTAACATGTAAAAGGCGAAGTCGGGATTGGTTGCGGCGAGGATCTGCGCCAAAAGTAGGCTGACTACTGCAATAGACAATATAACGGCGAACAGAGCTCGCCTTCCAAACTTCCAACAGAGTGCAAGTATAATTGGGAATAGAATATAGTATTGCTCTTCAATCGCCAGTGACCAAGTGTGTAGTAGAGGCTTGAGCTCGACACCTACACTAAAATACCCTGCCTCTTTCCAGAATAGGATGTTGGACCCAAACATTACGGTTGCAACTATGCTCTGACCGAAGTCACGAAGCTGCTGGGGAAACATCCAGAGCCACGCAAATGGCATACACGCAATCATCACTGTAAATAAAGCTGGCAGGATCCGACGCGCTCGCCGTTCATAGAAGGTGAGGATGGAGTAAGTACCTGCCTCCAACTCCTGAGCTAGAATTGTCGTAATTAGAAAGCCAGAAATGACAAAAAAAACATCTACTCCGATGAAGCCGCCACTGATACTTGTGACGCCGGCATGGAACAAAATTACTGGTAGTACAGCGATAGCACGAAGGCCATCTATCTCGGCACGGTATTTCATAAAGCAAATCTTTCAAATGATAGCCGGAGGATAAGAGCGCATTCGATAGAAGTCGAGGATAATCGCCAAGATTTTCTCAAGATGTGTTCGGCCGGCGTTGTCCCGCAACATACGTTAGAGGCTCGACGCCTCTTTGTCATACCACGCGAATAATCTCTGCTGTGCCGAGGGCGGTGAGGCGGTAAATGAGGGCGATGCGGATCTGGGTTTCAGCGGTCTGGCTGTCGGCGTGTGTTGCGGTGATGCGCTCGCCGAAGGCTTTTAGGCAGCGCATCTTCGCCTCGATCTGGCATGGGCCATGGTATCCGGTCCAGCGCTTCCTTAATGCGCTGTCGTAATGCCGAGTGGCGCGCACTGGATCCGAGCTGGACGCCCGCGCCCGCGATGCGAGCACGCACTTCCGAGGGAAACTTGTTCGTTGTCTTGCTCATAATGCTCCGTCCTACTCCGGAGTAGGGGCCTCCGGCAAACCCGGCGCGGTTCAATCTGCGATCTCTATCACGTGCAAGGCGCCCAGTGAGTGAGGAGACCCAAGCTACGTCACTGGTGTTGAATTATTTAAATAGCGATGGTTTATGTGATCTGATCGGGTTGAAGCCATAACACTAAACTGCAAGATTGCCGTTAAGGTTAATTAGTGGATTTGCACGAGAGCCTTAGAGCTTTTCAAGCCTAGCCACCTAAGCTGGAGGAGGCAGGTGGAGTGCATGGCATTGATCCAGTATTTCGCGCGTCACGTCATCTGTGACGATTCAGGCAATCGTCTAGAACCGATTATCGAGAAGCGAGAACGCGGCGATATTATGTCCAATGAAGTTCTTTTGGGGGCAGCCTTATGTGCGGACGTTTCATCGACCCGAACCTGCGCAATTCCGAAGTGGATATGTCGCAGATCAAGATCAATCCGATCCCGCGGCGCTTCAACGTAAAGCCGACAAACGATGTGATGATCTTCACCGCGCCCGATGAGTTTCAATGGGCGCGGTGGGGGCTGATCCCGACCTGGTTCAAGGGGGATGATCCCAAAGAATGGAAGGCGGCGACGTTTAATGCCCGGATTGAAGAGGCGAAAGACAAGCCCTCGTTTCGCGGGGCTTGGCGCTACGGTCGCTGCATCATTCCCGCTGGTGGGTTCTATGAGTGGTCTGGCCCCAAAAACGCGCGCCGGCCGAATTTCTTTAGCTCGGCCGGAAATGAGGCCAACCTGTATTTTGCCGGTCTGTGGACCGAGTGGAAGGATATCCGCACCTGCACGATCATGACGCGAGCGGCGGCGGATGCGATGGCGGGCATCCACGATCGGATGCCGGTGATCTTGGCACCGGAAGAACGCGAGGCATGGCGCGGAGGTTCAGAGGATTTCAATCTTGGGGCAGGGAGCGCGTTGAAGGTATGGCCGGTGCGACGGTTTGGGTTGCTCGATGATGGACCAGAATTAATCGAGGCAGCAGATTAGTCTCTAAGCTCATGGCATCGCGCTTAGTATCTGTTACGCGTAACAGTTTCGCCGCAACTGGCTGCTTGCGAACGAGAACGAAAGACCGGCTAAAATTAGAATTTAACGCGAACATCGGCCTGTTCCCTGCGCTCCGAAGGCAGCGCTCCTGCACCGCGCGGGCAGCGCATGAGTGGGGAGACTGATAGGGCAATTGTCATCGAATTGCCTGATTAAGGTGCGTTCCCGCTTTCACCTTTTGTTCTTTATATGTCTTGGGAATTATTTCCGATAACGCTTTAAAATTTAACGATATACTTTGAATTTAGGTTCTGGCGCCTATGGCGTGGGGGTTCGAGTCCCTTCACCCGCACCACTTTGAAATCAAACGGCTTGTAGAGATGCAATCTCGCCGGTTTGATGACTGCTCTCCCCGTTTCAACGGTCTCTCCAATAGTCTTTCCTTATTATTCTCGCTTCGCCGTAGTCGCTCGGCCAATCACGCCCGTCTGCCCGTACACACCTATCTCCCCTTGTTTTAAAGGGGGAGAAGGGTAGGCTGAACGAGCCCGTGGTCGGAGAGACAGCATGTTCAAGCGCACACGCCCTCAGATGATCTTAACCGCTTTCGCCGTTTTGGCGCTTTGCGCAGCGCGCGCGGTTGGGGATGAGGTGGGGGAGAAAGAGCCGAAGGTGTTCTCGTTCTTCATGCCGGATCTGCGCGGCGTAACGGTTGCTGAGGCCGAGGATATCCTCAGCGCAAGCCAGCAACTGGTGCATTTGGGGGCCGATGCTTACAGTGTCTATGCGCGAGGGCGGATTGCCACCCAAAGCCCGCCCCCGGGGCATGTGTTCAGATCGCCACAGGAAATGATCATTTCGTTGCGGCGGTCAAAGGGGGTGGCGCCCGGTCATGCGATTATTCCCAATGTGGTTGGGATGACCGCGCGGCGCGGTGAAAGTGTTTTGCGTGGGCATGGGTTCGCTCCCGTTCAGAGCGTGTCTCCGCCGCAGTATTTCAAAGAGTTTTCATACGGTGACTGCGATTGGGGCCGGACCTATGTCTATGTGACGGCCAGCGATCCGGCGACCGGGTCCATGTCGCCGCAGGGGAGCACGGTCGTGCTTGATGTCGAAAGCCGGTTCTATGGCCCCTCCGAGTTTTGTCAGGGGTGGGGTGGGACGGGGGACGTCCCCGTCGCGATCGATTGAGCGCGCGCGCGTAATCTGCCGCGCGCGAGCCCGTCAAACTGCGAGAGCTATGTTGTCACTCTGCGCCCGCCTCGAAGAAAAACGCGCCGTTACAGGCAACGGATTGCTGCGGGCGCGTTAGGGTGAAGGTCATCCCTGCTGCGGTAAACTCAGCCGCGAGTTGATCGATGGTTTCGCAGGGCGTGTGCCCAAACATAAGAGCGGCTGGCTTTGGCGTTTGCGTCTTACTCAGGCTTCCGATCAATTCGCTCGCTTGCATCGGGCGCGGGGCCATCGTCTCGGGAAGATAGACGCCATAGATTTTTACCAGTTGGTCCTCGTCGGTCTGCGCGCCCTTCGAGAGGAAGAAAAGACCTCCCGTGAAGGGGGTGAGGGCGGCGCGTGTTGTGACGTCGCGCGCCGTTTCCTTCCAAGCCTCTAGCGGCGCGGTTTTGCCCGCAAGTTCGGCTTGGGCGGCGAGGATGGAGAGAACGACCGCGCATGTAAGGCCAATCGGGGCCGCGCGGCGCATCATCGACCCACGTGATTGGACCGCCAAAGCAAACGGAGCGGCCAGCAAAAAGCAAACGTAAGGCACGAGGGTGATGAAATTGCGCGAGGTCGACATCGGCGTGTGAAGGTTGAGTGCGAAGATGCCAAGCGTAAAGAGAACCGCGATGGCAAATACGTAGCCGTAGGCGCGGGCCCAAACAGGGCGGCTGCGCCAAACGGTGACCGCGCCGATGATGACGAGCGTAATGACGATGAGCGCCATGAGCCCAGTTCCGATCATGGGCGAGACATTTAGCGCGGCCCCGATATGGTCACCGAAATATTCACTGGCGGGGAAACTCGCGTAAACGGCATGTGCGATGGGCTGGAACGGGCCTGATTTAATCCAGAAATTGCCGCCCGAGACGTCGCCCGCCATTCCTACCAGCATCTGGATTGCTGGCCACAGCGCAATCAAGGTCATGACAATAAGCGCGCCCAAACGCGCCGCAATTTGAGCGCCTCTTGTGGCCTTGTCATGTGCGCCGCGCAAAAGCACCGCTGCGCATAGGAGCGTGCCGAGCATCGTGCCAAAGAAATGTGTGAGGCCGATGAGCGCCGCGACGCCGAGCAAAAGCGGTACGTTCCAGCGTATCAGCGCCACCAGTGACACCAACGATAATCCGAGAAGGAGCCCGTAGCTGCGGGCTTCTTCGGCGTAAAACACGGTCAGCCAGTTAGAATAGAGAAGCGTCATAAAAATCGCGACAAACGCGAGGCCGAGGTTTTCGCGGAGGCGCAGCACCGCAAGGCTTCCCGCTACGACGGCGACAAAGGACAGGCCCCGCATCGCGAGCTCGCCGCTACCGAAGATCTGGGCCCAGATCCACAGTAAACCTTGGTAAAGGGGAGGGTGAACATCCTTCGCGATCAGCGGCAGCAAGTCGCCAAGCGGCAACTGTGCGCGCGAGACGCTAAACAGCTCATCGAACCAAAACGAATAGGCCCGCAGCAGGTTTATGACGCTCACGCTTACGAACCAAACACATGTCACAAGGCCAAGGGCAATGAGATAGACCTGCAAGGGGGAGCGCTTCTCAAATCGAGCGCGCGCGACGCTGCTGAAATCTGCGGTTTGGTTTGTCATCGGATTTACCTAAATGGGTTCATGTCTGAATAGCTGTTCGCCTAAGCTGGCATGACCTTAAGTTTTGATGTTTCAAAGATATAGCGGGCGATCTGATGTGGCATATCCCACGACAAACTAATTTTTCGTCTGGAAAATGTCTGCTTCTATCCAAACTCTCTTTCGAGAATTGATTTATTATCCACCCATAAACCTTGGGCGATAGAAGGTGTATGACGCTTTCTGCGGTGATCGGTTGAGGGATAGCGGTAAACGTCTTTTAGCTTGGCACCTCTTTCAGTTGCGTCACCTTCTTAAAATTGCACGGTCGTGCGCAGTCATCTGCTTAGAGAATTCCCGGATCGCCAAAGGCACGGTGCTGGTTGTTGATCTCGACGGGACGCTATTGCGGTCGGATATGCTGCATGAGAGCTTTTGGTCGGCTTTCGCGCGGGATTGGATGACACCCTTTGGTGCGATCAAGGCGCTCGGGGCGGGGAAGGCCGCGCTTAAGTCTTATCTCGCGGCGAAATCGGATATCGATTTTGCGACTCTGCCCTATGACGCGGAAGTTGTGCAACGCGTGAAGGATTGGCGCGCGGCGGGCGGCAAGACGGCGCTCGTGACGGCAACCCATCAATCGCTCGCTGACGGTGTGGGGGCTGAACTCGGCCTCTTCGATGACGTCATCGGGACGCAGGCCGAAACAAATCTTAAAGGCGCGGCGAAGGCTGACCGGCTCGTATCTCTCTACGGGGAGGGCGGCTTTATCTACATGGGGGACCATGCGGCGGATGTCGCGATCTGGAAGCATGCGGCGAAAGCGATCACGGTGAATGCATCGGGCGCGACGCGCGCGGCGGTGCGATGCTCGGGCGAGATCGAACATCTCGATACGCTCAAGCCAAGCCTGCGCCCCTATATGAAGGCAATCCGGCCGCATCAGTGGCTAAAAAACATTCTTGTTTTCTTGCCCATTCTTGCGGCCCATCAGGTCACGTTCGGGTCTTTCTTCACATCCCTTCTCGCATTCATCTCCTTCAGCCTCATCGCCTCCTCAGTCTATGTGACAAACGACCTTCTCGATCTCGCGGGGGATCGCGCGCATCCGCGCAAATGCAAGCGTCCGTTCGCCGCGGGGACGATTCCGATCCGGTTCGGCGGGACGATGGCGGGCGGTCTGCTGGCGGCGGGCTGCTTGACGGCGGCCTTGCTCGGCTGGCAGTTCTTCTTGGTGATGATTGGCTATTACGTGCTGACGACGGCCTATTCCCTCTACCTCAAACGCCGCCTTTTGGTCGATATCATCGCGCTGGCGTGCCTTTATACGGTGCGGATTCTGGCGGGTGCGGCGGCGTCTGGTCTGCATCTGACGGTCTGGCTTTTGGCGTTTTCGGTGTTCTTCTTCCTCTCCCTTGCGGCGGTAAAACGTCAGGCGGAGTTGGTCGATGGCATTAAGGCGGGGAAGGCCAAAGCCCATGGCCGGGGATATGAGGCGGGTGATTTGATGATGGTGGCGATGATGTCGATTTCCGCCGGTTACACCTCCGTTTTGGTGATGGCGCTGTATCTGAACTCGCCCGCCGTGACACAGCTGTACAAATCGCCCTCGGTTTTGTGGGGGATCTGCATCGTGATGATCTATTGGCTTAGCCGGATGGCAATGATGACGCATCGTGGTCGAATGCATGATGATCCGGTGGTTTTTGCGGCGAAGGATAAAGTGAGTTTATCGTGCTTTGCCCTTATATTTTGCATCGCGCTGATCGGTAAGTTCTTTTGAGCGGTCCTGCCTTGCATCCGGCGACATTGGTTCTGCGCTTCGCGGCATTTGCCGTTCTCGCGACGCTGGTTAATCTGGGGACGCAGCGATTGATATTGGCGATCTGGTCAGGGGCGGCCGGTTTTGCGCTGGCCGTGTTCTTTGGCACTGCGGTCGGGCTTGTTGTCAAATATATCTTGGATAAACGGTGGATCTTCGCGGATCTGGAGAAGGGCGTGAAGGCGCATAGCCAGAAATTCGGCCTCTACACCGCGATGGGGATCGTCACCACCCTCATCTTCTGGGGGTTCGAGACCGGCGCTTGGTTGGTTTGGGGGACGGAGGCCGCGCGCGAAGGGGGCGCCATTCTCGGCCTCGGGATCGGCTATGTCGTTAAATACCACCTCGACCGGCGCTTCGTCTTCAACCGCACGGAGGCCTCGGTATGAAGCTGTCAGGCTGGGGACGCTATCCCCGCATCGAGTGCAAGGTCACGCGAGGGCCCTCGGAACAGGCGGTGCGCGACGCGGTCAAAGAGGGGCCGCAAATCGCGCGCGGAAACGGGCGCAGCTACGGCGATGCGGCTTTGGGCGCGACGGGCACGCTGGATATGCGCCGGATGAACCGGATGATCTCGTTCGACATGGCAACGGGCGTCCTCGTGGCGGAGGCGGGCACCCTGCTGGAGGATATTTTGAGCGCATTCGTTCCGCGCGGGTTTTTCCCGCTCGTGACGCCGGGGACGAAATACGTGACGCTCGGCGGCATGATTGCGGCCGATGTGCATGGAAAAAACCACCATATTGATGGATCGATGCGCTGCACGATCGACTGGCTCGACCTGATGCTGACGTCGGGCGCGGTCCTGCGTCTGTCGCGCGATGAGAATGCCGATCTTTTTGATCTGACGGTGGGGGGGATGGGGCTCACGGGCGTGATTTTGCGCGCCGCGATCCGCTTGCGCCCGATCGAGACCGCTTGGATCAAGCAGACGCTACTCCCTGCGGACTCGCTCGACGAGGCGATGGCGCTGTTTGAGGCCAATCAGGGCGCGACCTATTCGGTGGCATGGATCGATTGTCTCGCGCGGGGCGAGCACCTCGGGCGATCTCTGGTGATGTTGGGGGAGCATGCCCAACTTTCCGAGGTCGGCAACCGGCGGCGCGCCCGTCCGCTGCATACGCCGGCACGGGCGCGAAAAGCGATCCCGTTTGATCTGCCGATCTTTACCCTCAACAAGCTGACGGTTTCAGCGTTCAACCGGCTGTATTGGTGGAAGGCAAAGCGGTCTGCGGGGGTGAGTTTCGTTGACTGGGATAGTTATTTCTATCCGCTCGACGCAATTCTAGGATGGAACCGGATTTACGGGCGCAAAGGGTTTGTGCAATTCCAATGCGTGATCCCCTTGGCCAATTCGGCCGACGCGATGCGCGCCTTGCTGGAGACAGTGTCTGCTGCGGGGCAGGGCTCGTTCCTAGCCGTGCTCAAGCGGATGGGGCCTGCGCAGAGCGCGTTTTCCTTCCCGATGGAAGGCTACACACTGGCGCTTGATTTTCCGGCGACACAGACAGCCTTCGCCTTGCTTGACCGGTTGCACGCGATTGTCAAAGCCTCTGGCGGTCGCATTTATCTCGCGAAGGACGCTCGCCTCTTGGCCGATGAGCTTCACGCACTCGACCCGCGCGCCGCCGCCTTTCGGGATCGCAGGGAGGCGCTTGATCCCGGGCGCGGCTTTACGTCCAACCTTTCAGAAAGACTTTCACTGTGACCAAGACATTCAACACAGACCCCGTTCTTATCTTGGGCGGGCGCTCCGATATCGGGCTTGCCTGTGCGCATGCTTTCGCGGCGCTGGGCCATCCGATCCAATTGGCCGCGCGGAACGCGGCGAGTTTGCAAGGGGCGGTGGATGACATCATCTTGCGATACAATGTCGCCTGCACGGCGCATGAGTTCGATGTCCTCGCGACCTCCGACCATGAAGCGTTTCTCGACGCTCTGCCCGCGGCGCCGGAGGTGGTGATCAGCGTGATCGGCTTTATGGGCGAGCAAGAGCAAAGCGAGACGGACTTCATCGCCGCTGGCGCGGTCATGCGGTCCAATTTTGAGGGTCCGGCGCATATTCTGGGCGCCTGCGCCAACAGGATGGAGAAGGCCGGTCACGGCACTTTGGTTGGCGTGTCCTCCGTCGCAGGGGATCGGGGCCGCGCGAGCAATTATGTCTACGGTTCCGCGAAGGCGGGGTTCACGGCGTTTTTGTCGGGTCTGCGGAACCGGCTGGCGAAGACGGGGGTTCACGTGGTGACGGTCAAACCGGGATTTGTGGCCACCCAGATGACGGCGGGGCTGGATCTGCCGGAGAAATTGACGGCCGAGCCGTCCGAGGTCGCTCACGCTATTCTCAGGGCTGTTCAGCGCGGGCACAACATCATCTATACCCGCAAAATCTGGCGCGTGATCATGGCAATCATCCGAAATATTCCCGAAGCGGTGTTCAAAAAACTCAGCCTCTGACGGCGATCTGCGGGGATTTTTTCCGCGGTCACGGGGTGCGTTTAGGGGCGTGATCTGACCGAAAGTATGTATCATTCCCGAGGCGTGGGGATGAGATCGCGGAGGCGAGATCACGCTGTGCTGCCGCGCTTGGCGAAGGTTGGCTCAGAGGCTTCGCTTAAATTTTGATCTGTTTCCTATTTAGAAACGTTGTGTTTCTTGAATAATTTTTCTCACCAAATACGCGGCGATTATGCTTGATGTCCTTATTGTATTGGGCATTATAAATATGCGTTTTAAATAACTATTTTTTTGGCCAATCGAGAAAAGACCTCAGTCGGGGCCTGTGTCGTCGTATCTCCGAATGGCTCATATCGCAAGATTTACAACCCAGAGGTGTAGACACGAAGGCTGTATCGGGTTAACTCTGGATAACGATGTTCGTTCACTAGTACTTTTGTATATCCGAAAGTTATTGAGCGAGGGTGCGATGCCTGACCGTCCGCATATCAATGAAATCTTCAAGTTACGCGCCGGACTCGTCGGGTTTGGCGATCCGCAAGTTGTGAAACTTGCCGATCTCGGCGCACCGGTACCTCTCGCGGTGGCCGCGACGGGGCCTATGACGGGTATGCCCGCCCTCTCGCGCCACGCTGTGACGGGCGCGCGGGCGGATCTTCGCGTCGATGTGACCGAAAGGGAGAGCATCGCGATCGCGTTGCGTGTGCCGCTCTATGTCACGGCGTTTGAGGGCGACGACGGGGCCTATCTTCGCCTGCACGATTCTGAGGGCGTTGAGTGTGATCTCGCGATGATGGTTGACGAGGTAGCAAACGCGCTTTCCGGCGGTTTGAACGGCGCAGATCCGCGGTTGTGCGGGAAGATCAACGCCATCACCGATGATCTGCAAAGTTATGCTCTTGCGCATACGGTGCTCTCGTTCACGGTCACGCCGCACGATATCGAAGATCTGGCGCGCGGCCCTGCGACGGGCTTTGTTGCGGGCACGATGATATTGACGCGGCGCGGGCAGGTCGCGGTTGAGGATCTCTCGCCAGCCGATCATATCCTGACAGTCGATCACGGGTTTCAACAGGTCGACCAGATCACAAGCCGTTGCTACACGCCGCGCGACATCGCGCAATCGCGGGGGCTGCGTCCGGTGCGCATCCTCGCGGGTGCGCTGGGCGGTGATTTGCCCGCGACCGATTTATATGTGGCGCAGGGGCACCGTTGCCTGATCCGCTCGAACATAACCGAGCTCGTCACCGGCCGCCGCGAAGGTCTTGCGGCGGCGGGGCAGTTGGTTGGCGTGGAAGGCATTGATCTGATCGAGGATGGCAGGGGGGTGGTGTTTTACCAACTTGCGATGGCCGAGGAGGAGTTGATCTTCGCCAATGGCACTCTGACCGAGATCGGCAATCAGCCCGCCAAACCTCAAATGCAAGCTGGCGATCATGCGGGTCGATCCGCGCCGCAGGCGGGTTTGAACTTGGTGCGTATGAGTGCGCGGCCCCGCGTTCGGGGGGATGCGATGCGCTCTATCGCGGTGCTGTCCGAACTCAATTCCAAAACACTTATCGAACCGCGCACGTATTCTGCGCCGCTTCAAGCGGGCGACAGTTTGGCGCGCCTGAACAGGGAGGATCATACCGTCACACGCCAGCCATCACGGAGCAATTTTCGAGCCAATTGAAGGGCTTCGCAGGTTCAACGCGGTGCATTTTGACTGCACGGGAAGGCTCACACCACACTTTCCGCGCGTTGAATGCGCCGCCTGAACCGCAGAAGCATTGGCAGGAGGATTGCGACGCTGAGGATGTGACATCTCATATCTCTCCCTGACGACAAGCATCGTGACCAGACGACCGACGCCGCCCGATACCTGCCAGCCGACCCCACATCGGTTATTGTATTGGCGGCCCCCCCAGACCGGCCAAGCCTTTTGGCCATCTCTCCCTCGGTCACGGTGCTTACCTTGGCAGCGGCGCGTCCCCTGGCGTGACCGCTGCCTTTTTTGTTTATCCCTTGCATTTAGATATCCGCGCGCGCCCTTGGCAAACGCGCGATGATCCGTTAGACGGCGCGCACCGGTCGCAGCCTTACCCGGTTATCAAAACAAGGGATTATCATGAAAACGACAGTTATCTGCTCCGGCGGATTAGATTCCGTTTCGCTCGCACATATGATCGCGCGCGAACATACACTGACCCGTCTCATCTCGTTCGACTATGGCCAGCGTCACCGTAAAGAGCTGGACTTTGCCGCGCTCTGTGCCGCGCGGCTGGCGGTTCCTCATCAGGTCATCGATATGCGGGCGATTGGCGCGGCGTTGACGGGCTCGGCGCTTACCTCCGATATTGATGTGCCCGACGGCCATTACGAGGAGGAAACCATGCGCGTGACCGTGGTGCCAAATCGCAATGCCATTATGCTGACGATCGCCTTTGGCGTGGCGGCGGCGGCGGGGGATGATGCGGTCGCGGCGGCGGTGCACGGGGGGGATCACTTCATCTATCCCGATTGCCGTCCCGATTTTACCGACCGGTTCAACGCGATGCAGCGCGCGGCCTTGGACGGGTATGCGGATGTGCGTTTGTTCGTGCCCTTCGTCCATGGCTCAAAGGCCGATATCGTCACCGTGGGCGCGCGCTATGGCACGCGCTTTGATCAAACTTGGTCGTGTTACAAAGGCGGGGCGGCGCATTGCGGGCGCTGCGGCACCTGCGTCGAGCGGCGCGAGGCATTTGACATCGCGGGGATCGACGACCCGACCCAATATGCGGATGATGGGTTCTGGCGCGAGGCGGTTGCACGCAAGGCGGCAACGGATATCGGGGGGCGCTGATGTTCAAAATTAGCAAGGAATTCCACTTCTCCGCCTCGCATCAGCTGTTGCACTTGCCCTGCGATCATCAATGCCACCGGATGCACGGGCATAACTATGTCGTGGTCGTGGAATTGGCGGCGCCGTCACTCAACGCGGATGGGTTCGTGCGCGATTACCATGATCTCGGCGTGCTCAAAGCCTATATTGATGAGCAGCTTGATCACCGCCATCTCAACAGTGTTTTGGGCGATCACTGTGTGACGGCCGAGCAGATCGCGAAGCATCTGTTTGAGTGGTGCGCCGAGCGTTGGCCCGAGACGGTTGCCGTGAAAATCAGCGAAACGCCGAAGACTTGGGCGGAGTATCGGCCATGACGGCGCAGACAGCGGGTGCGGTAAGCCTGCGCGACGCGTCGGAGCCGGTTTTGCGCATCGCGGAGATTTTCGGGCCGACGATACAAGGCGAGGGCGCTTTGATTGGCGAGCCAACCGTCTTTGTGCGGGCGGGGGGGTGTGATTACCGGTGTTCGTGGTGCGATAGCTTGCACGCCGTCGACTCGGCCCACCGCGCGCAATGGCTGCCTCTCTCTTCGCAGCAGATCTGGCAGGAGGTGGAGCACCTGTCAGGGGGCGTGCCGCTGACGGTGTCATTGTCGGGCGGCAATCCCGCAATCCAGAACTTCGGCCCACTGATCGGGGCGGGCAAAGCGAAGGGATACCGATTTGCCTGCGAGACCCAAGGCTCCATCGCGCAGCCATGGTTTGCAGAGCTTGCGACGCTGGTCCTGAGCCCGAAGCCGCCAAGCAGCGGCGAGACGGTGGATTGGGCGAAGTTCGAAACCTGCATCATGGCCGCGACGGCGCAAGCGGGCATGATGCAGGCGAAGATTGTGCTGAAGATCGTGATCTTCGATGATCTGGATTACGTTTGGGCGCAACTGGTTGCGGCGCAATACCCCGACCTTCCGCTCTACCTGCAGCCGGGCAACCCGCAGGTTGATCCAGAGGTCCCGGTTGACTTGGGGGCGCTGTCGGATCGTTTGCTGTGGCTGGTCGAGAAGGTGACAAAAGACCGGTGGTTCAGCGCGCGGGTTTTGCCGCAACTTCATGTGTTTTTGTGGGGAAATAAACGCGGCGTCTAGCGGCCTAATCCCCTGTCAGGCCCCAAAAAAAAGCCGCGCTCCCCGAGTGAAGGGTGCGCGGTTTAGTGTGGTGTGAGGGAACGTAGGGAGAGAGGCAGTTTGCCTTGGGTGGATGTGCAGGGGACTCCTCACCTGCGCACCCACCGCGACAGGCGGGTCGTTACGGGCAGGCCGCTTGATAGGTTTGGCCTGCGGAGTTGCGGTAGGTGCAGGTATTCGCCTCTTTTTGGCGACCTGCGTAATCGCCTGCGATGGCCCCGATTGTAGAACCGATCGCGGCGCCTGCGAGACGGTCATCCTTCGACGACACGAGCGCGCCCGCAGCCGCACCCGCGCCAGCCCCCGCAAAGGCGGATTGGGTCGGTGTGTCGCATGCCGCCATCAAGGCCATTGCGGGAAGAACGAGAAGCAATTTTTTCATCGCGGTTATCCTTGTTTCATGCCGAGGTGAGGATTTAAGCGTCCTCATCGGCGTTTCACCAAGTCAACGTCCCACGGGCGAATTGGTTCCGCCTAAAAATGAAAAAAATTCAAGTCGGGATCGCGCAGGTGTTGCGGCGGTGGTGGCGGCTATTTCTTGCCAATCTCGTCGCCCAGATGTTCGATGTGCTCCAGCGGCACAATCGACCAAGGCAGGCCCGCATTGCGATAAATCCGTTTGGACTTGTCGGGGTAGTCACCAACGTCATGCGCCAAGCGCTCGCCTATAACGAGGCATTTGAGTGGGCCGTCGCCAGTGTTTTTTAACGAATGTGCCAAACCGCCCTTCGGGTAGCCAATAAAATCACCCGCCCGCACGGAGAAACTCTCGTCTCCAATCCGTGCCGTGGCCTGGCCCTCAAGAATATAGACCGCCTCATCCTCATGATGATGTTTATGGTGCTCGGTCGAGACGAAGCCCGGTTGGATTTCCATGAGATGGAGGCCCAGACCCGTGAGCCCCGTCGCATCGCCGAGCGAGATATTGCGGCGCTTGGCGGCCGGATTGAGGAAATGGGTCTTATCGGTGCCTTGGGTGGCGGCGATATCTTGCCCGCGCAGAATATAGGGGTGGGGGGAGGTGGCATCGGCGGCCGTGTTCTTATCCGTCATGGGGGCGTCCTTAACGTGAAGGGAGGGGGATCTGTGAGGTCGATGCTGTCTGCGCCAAGAAAAGCAGCCGCCACCCCATCCGGCAAGAGGTGGGCGCTGTCGCGGCGTCATGTTTGCGCGCGAATGCGCTGTTTTCCCGACGTGAGGCGCGAAATGGCGCGTGCGCCCCTTGTTTTCGCCTTGCCAGCAAGTGCCGTGATCACTAGAAGAACGGCTGATTTAGGACGTGCCGCTTTTTGCGGCCCCAATAGCATAGAGGAACCCCCATGCAGGTCACCGAGACCCTCAACGAAGGCCTCAAGCGCGGCTATACCGTCACGCTTACTGCCGCCCAGCTTGACGAGCAAGTCGTCGCGAAGCTTCTCGAAGCCCAGCCGGAGATCGAAGTTAAGGGCTTCCGCAAGGGCAAGGTTCCGTTGCCGATGCTGCGCAAGCAGTTCGGTCAGCGCGTGATGGGCGATGCGATGCAAGAAGCCATCGACGGCGCTATGGCGAAGCATTTCGAAACCTCCGGCGATCGCCCTGCGATGCAGCCGAAGATCGAGATGAAAGACGGCGAAACGTGGAAAGAGGGTGACGATGTTATCGTGACCGTCGAGTACGAAGCGCTGCCAGAAATTCCGGAAGTTGATTTCTCGAACGTCGCGCTTGAGCGTCTCGTTGTGAAAGCGGAAGATGCTGCTGTTGTTGAAGCGTTGGAAAACCTCGCGAAAAACGCACAAAGCTTCGACGATAAAGACGGCGCTTCGGAAAGCGGCGATCAAGTGATCATCGATTTCGAAGGTTTCGTTGATGGCGAAGCATTTGAAGGCGGCAAGGGCGAAGATTACCCGCTCGTGCTCGGTTCCAACTCGTTCATCCCGGGCTTTGAAGATCAACTGATCGGCAAGAAAGCGGATGAAGCGGTTGACGTGACCGTGACCTTCCCTGCCGAATACGGCGCCGAGCATCTGGCAGGCAAAGAAGCCCTGTTCAAATGCACGGTTAAAGCAGTGAAAGCCCCGAAAGCGGCTGAGCTGGACGACGAGCTGGCAAAGAAATTTGGTTCGGAAGATCTCGCAGCGCTGAAAAAGCAAATCGCGGATCGTCTGGAAGAAGAATACAAAGGCGCATCGCGCGCTGTCATGAAGCGTGGCCTGTTGGACGCGCTGGACGGTCTGGTGTCCTTCGATCTGCCGCCATCCTTGGTGGACGCAGAGGCAAGCCAAATCGCGCACCAACTTTGGCACGAAGAAAACCCGGAAGTGCATGATCACAACCACGGCACTGTCGAGGCAACCGACGAGCATAAGAAGCTCGCAGAGCGTCGCGTGCGTCTGGGCCTCTTGCTCGCTGAAATCGGCCGCAAGCAGTCGATCGAAGTGACCGATCAAGAGATGACGCAAGCCGTTATGATGCAAGCGCGTCAGTATCCGGGCCAAGAGCGTGCCTTCTTCGAGTTCGTTCAGAAGAACGCGCAAATGCAGCAGCAGCTGCGTGCGCCGATCTTCGAAGACAAGGTCATCGACTTCATCGCTGAAGGCGCGAAAGTGACCGAGAAAGAAGTCTCGAAAGAAGATCTGCAAAAAGCAGTTGAAGCCCTCGACGAAGCGTAAGCGCGTTTGAGAGCGAAAATTGGAAAGGCCGCCCTTGCTTGGGGCGGCCTTTTTCATGGCGCGTTGGCTTGGTTGCGTTGGCGGCATTAAAAAACGCGCCGCAGCGCTGGGCTGCGGCGCGTGAAGACGTCGTTTTCTAGGCCTTATTCGGCTTTCGACGCCTCGATGGAGATCATGATCTCGACCTCATCGGATACGAAAGGCGCGAACTGGCCGAGCCCGTAATCCGACCGGATCACCGTGGTCGTCGCGTTGAACCCAACCCAAGGCTTCTTCTGCATGGGATGGTCACCCATTTGCGTCATTTCCGCTTTGAGGGTTACGGGCTTAGTGGTGCCGTTCATTGTCAGATCGCCCGTGATATCGGCTGTTTTCTCGCCGGTCACTTCGATGCTGGTGGATTTGAAGCTGACGTCCGCATTCTGGGCCGTGTTGAAGAAGTCTTCCGATTGGAAATGCGCATCGCGCTTTTCCCAGCCTGTCATCATGGAGCTCACAGGGAAGGTGACCTCGACGGAGGAGGCGGCGGGATCTTCCTGATCGAAGGAGATCGTGCCTTCGAAGCCAGAGAACATGCCGGTCGTCGTCGAGAAACCGAGGTGGTTATAGCTGAAGACGATCTGGCTGTGGCTCGGGTCGAGGACATAAGCTTCGGGGGCGGCGAAGGCGGCGGTGCCGGTGAAGGTCGCTGTCGCGAGGCCAGCGGCAAGCAGAATGGATTTCATCACGGGTAACTCCCTAAATAAGGTGATGACACAATGTGCCTAGCTTAAGATTTTAGCGCAACTCGAAGGATTTAAACACAATCTGTGCGGTAGCGCGCGAAGAATGGTGCGTGATGGCGCAATTGTTATGATCAGCACAGACGAATGGCTATTGCGCGGTGCAATCGGTCAGAAGCGTAACCTGTTCCGAGGGATCAGGATCGATCCAGCTGAACCGCGCGTGATCTCCTTTGATCCACCACTCATGCCCCGCTGCGAAGCCCTCGCCTGTCGTCTCACCGGTCATCTCGGTGGCGAGGTAGCGCGCGCCAGAGGCCGCGGGCGCGGATGTCATCGGAATCTGGCGGCCCTCAACGTGCAAAACGGCGAAGCTCTCGCCGGAGGCGGCGGTGATATAGCTGGCCTCCACAATCGCGCCGCGTTCGCAAAGGTAGCGCGTCTGGATCAGCTCGGCGGCGTTCTCTTGCGTCTCGCGCAGGATCTGTGCGGCGACGGGCAGGGCGGTGAGGGCAATTATCGCGGCAAGGGCCGCCGCAAGCGGTTTGGAGCGGGCGGTTTGGATGGGTTTTCCGAGCATAGAGGGCCTCCTGTTTCGCATTAGCTAAGCGAGGCAGCCGCGCGTTGCTACCCGCGTGCCCGTCACAGTTTTGCGGGTGGGCGGGATTATGCGCATAAAAAAACCGCGCCTCGTGAGGCGCGGTTTCAATTTTCGCAATCCTGAGAGGATTACATATCTTCGCCGTCTTCGTTCGCAGCGCCCATCTCGTCGAAGAGTTCTGCGATTTCGAATTCTGCTTCCGCTTCCGCTTCTGCTGCGAGGTCTTGGATCGACTTGCCCGAAGCTTGAAGCTCTGCTTCTTCAGCCGAGCGTGCAACGTTCATGGTGATCGTTGCCGTGACTTCCGGGTGCAGAACGACGGACAGATCATGCAGGCCGAGATCTTTGATCGGCTTGAGGATGATGATCTGCTTACGGTCAACTGTGAAACCAGCTGCTTCAGCCGCCTCAGCGCAGTCGCGCGGAGTGACCGAACCGTAAAGCGCGCCGGCATCGGATGCCGAGCGAATCACGACGAATTGCTGGCCGTCAAGTTTGGCGGCCAGTGCTTCGGCTTCGGATTTGGTTTCGAGGTTGCGAGCTTCGAGTTGCGCTTTGCGCTCTTCGAACGACTTGATGTTCGCAGCAGACGCGCGAAGCGCCTTGCCTTGCGGCAGCAAGAAGTTACGGCCGTAACCGTCTTTCACGGAAACGACGTCGCCCATTTGACCGAGCTTGGCCACACGTTCGAGAAGGATAACTTGCATGTGCTTGGCTCCTTACTTCACTGCGTAGGGCAGCAGGGCGAGGAAGCGGGCGCGCTTGATTGCACGGGCCAGCTCACGCTGTTTCTTTGCCGAAACCGCAGTGATGCGGGCCGGAACGATTTTGCCGCGCTCGGAGATGTAGCGCTGCAGAAGACGGGTATCTTTGTAGTCGATGGCAGGCGCGTTCTCACCGGAGAACGGGCAGACCTTACGACGACGGAAGAATGGTTTGTTCGCCATGGTTTAGTTCCTCTCGAAGATCAACGACGTTCGCGGCGTTCGCCACGATCACCACGCTCGGAGCGCTCTTCGCGCTTCTGCATTTGAACGGACGGGCCTTCTTCATGGCCATCAACTTTGATGGTCAGAACGCGCATCACGTCGTCATGCAGGCGGCACAGGCGTTCCATTTCCAAAACGGCTGCCGAAGGGGCGTTCGTTTTGAGGAAGGCGTAGTGGCCTTTGCGGTTTTTGTTGATCTTGTAGGCCATGGTTTTCACGCCCCAGTACTCGTGCTCAACGACTTTGCCGCCGTTGTCTGCGAGAACTGTGGAGAAATGTTCGATAAGGCCTTCGGCTTGTGCGTTGGAAAGATCCTGACGCGCAATAAGGACATGCTCATAAAGGGGCATGTAGGCTCCTGTACTGTCTCGGGCGGCTTCATAGGTGGGGCCAATCTTCCCGCGGCCCACCACGAGAGGCTTCGCCGGTTGCGTAAATGCGGAAAGATGGGGCCTTATAAGGGATGTGCGGCGGGATGCAAGCGCTACGTCTGGACGGCGCGATGTTTTGTTGGGGCGGGGACAGGGGTGATCGCGGGAAATGGAAACCCCCGCCGGCAAAAGCCGACGGGGGAAAGGGGCAGCGGGGCGGGGATGCGGGATGTTATTTCCGCGTTGCTTGCAGATCGATCGAGAGATCGACGTTATGCGCCACGGTCGCCTCATGCTCGTAGCTTTCGCCGACATTGTAGTCGCGCCGGTTCAGGCTGGTGCTGCCTGACATCACGGCCTTATCGCCCTCAATCGTGAGGGTGAATGGCAAGGTGAGGGGCTGTTCAGTGCCCTTCACGGTGAGCGTGCCCACCGCCACATGCTGAGCCGTGTCCGTGCCTTCAACGGGTGTAATCGCCGCTTGGAAGATGGCTTGCGGGAAGGCGCTTTCATTGAAGAAATCCGACTCCAGCGCTTCTTTGGTGACGGAGCCCAGCGTGAGCGAGCCGATATCGACTGTCACGATGACATCGCCGGTGCGGGTTGCCTCGTCGTAGGTGATGACGGGGGCGAAGCTCGCGAAGCTGCCGGTGACGGAGGAGCCCATCTGCGTGATCTCGAGGGAGAGGGTGCCGGTTTCCATCATCCAGTTGCCAGTCGGCGCGGGGTCTTGTGCGGCCTCGGTTTGGGCGGATGCGTTAGTGTCCGCCGGTGCCGCGTCTTCGGCCGGTGTGTCGGTCGGCGCATCGGTGGTGGCATCGGTTGGCGCTGCTTCGGTCGGCGTCGCAGCGGACGAGGTGGCGGGGGCCTCTACGGCTGTGTCCTGAGCGGGTTCGCCCGTGGCCAGTGAGTTTTCCTTATCCATGATTTCCGGCGTTGCAGGGGCTTGCGGCGCTTCGGATGCGTCCTCGGATGGTGCTTGCGATTGCTCGGTTGATGGCTCGGTCGATTGCTCAGTCGATTGCTCAGTCGATTGCTCTGGCGGCATGCGGCCGTCACGCGGGTCGGGGCCGAAGGTGACGAAACCAAACACGCCGAGCCAGATCACAAGCGCGAGGACCGGCGCGAGGATGTGGCGTTCGGTGTTCTCAGGGGGCAGGATCGCGGGGCCGGCAGGCGCACCGGAAGTCATCCGGCCCAAGGTGCCGTCTTTATCCATGAATACGTGTTTCAGCGCGCCCAAAACATGCAGGCCAATCGCCACATAGAGAACCTTGGCCGAAAGTTTGTGAATGCCCTCTGCGATATGTCCTACGGATTCGGATTGCGGCACAAATGGCAGCGCTTGCGGGAAGGGCCACAGGATCGGCGCAAAGCCCGAGGTGGTTGAATGGTAGATCCATCCCGACAGCGGCATGATCAGCATCGCGCCGTAGAGCATCCAATGCATGAGTTTCGCGGTGAAGTTTTCTAAGTGGCGTTCGGGGTGGATTTCAACGGGATGGGGTTGGGAGATCGCCCACACGATCCGGATAAGCGCGGTGAAGAAGGCCGTGACGCCCAGAGTTTTGTGCCAAGAGAAGATTTGCATCAACTGCGCGCGACCTTCTTCCGTCCCGCGCGGCAAGAGTTCCGTGTAGAGCGCGAGGCCGATTGCAGTCAAAATCAACAGGGCTGTGAGCCAGTGCAGAACGCGCGCCACAAGGCCGAAACGTGTGCGCGTATTGGTGAATGTCGGTTGGGGGGCGGTGATCATGGGGAAACCTTGTGATCTGGAAACGTCAAATTGCGAGAGTTAAGGCGAGTTTAGCCAGTTTCGGGGCGAATGCTACAGGCTTGCGCGCAGTTAGGCGGCCTTACCGTTCCTGTTTGGCGGGAAGCAGGCTTTGGGGAGGTGTGACTTGTCGCGCGGGATTGAGGGCGATAAAGGGGATGTCACACATGAGTTAGGGAGTGAAGAGCCAGATGACGCGAGTATTCGTATTCCCCGGACAGGGTGCGCAGGCCATTGGAATGGGTAAATCCTTGGCGGAGGCCTATCCCGCAGCGCGGGCCGTGTTTGAGGAGGTCGATACGGCTTTGGGCGAAAAGCTGTCGGCGCTGATTTGGGAAGGCGATATCGAGACGCTGACCCTGACGGCCAATGCGCAGCCGGCGTTGATGGCGACGTCTTTGGCCGCGATGCGGGCGCTTGAGGCGGAGGGGTTTGGCCTGTCCGATGCGGCGTTCGTGGCGGGGCATTCGCTGGGGGAATATTCGGCGCTTTGTGCGGCGGGGGCGCTGAGCGTGGCGGATACGGCACGTTTGTTGCGCTTGCGCGGTGAGGCGATGCAATCGGCGGTGCCGGTTGGCGTGGGGGCGATGGCGGCGGTGCTGGGTCTTGATCTGGCGGCGGTGCGCGAGGTGGCTGAAGAAGCGTCGCAGGGCGAGATCTGTCAGGCGGCGAATGACAATGATCCGGCGCAGGTCGTGATTTCGGGCCATAAGGCGGCGGTGGAGCGCGCGGCGGAGATCGCCAAAGCGCGCGGGGCGAAGCGGGCGTTGTTGTTGCCAGTGTCCGCGCCATTCCATTGCGCGTTGATGCAGCCTGCGGCGGATGCGATGGCTTCGGCTTTGGCGGAGACGGTGATTTCCGCGCCCAAGGTGCCTGTCGTGGCAAACGTGCGCGCCGAAGCTGTCGCCGACCCCGAGGTGATCCGTCAGTTGCTCGTTGAGCAGGTGACCGGATCGGTGCGTTGGCGCGAATCCGTGGAATGGATGGTGGCGCAGGGCGCGACCGAGTTCTGGGAAATCGGCGCGGGCAAGGCGCTGTCGGGGATGATCAAGCGCATCGCCAAAGAGACATTGCAAGTCAACATCGGATCGCCGGAAGATATCGCCAAGCTCAAGGGCTGATTGCGCGGCTTTGCGGAACGGGAAGGCGGGCTTTGGCCCGCCTTTTTTATTGTGTTGTCTGTCCAGCGTGTCTTGCGTTTAATTTAGGCAAGTTGAAGCAGTTTTTAGGGGTGTTGGGATTGCTTGATCAGATATCGCATTATTGTTCAGCGAATGTTTTTCTGTCGTTGATTCAGCGGAAAGAATTTTGGCTCACCTCGCTTACGTCTTCTAATGATCGTGCAGAAGGGCGCTGGATGTTGGATAATTGGCTGGACGGGCTAACAGATGAGCACGACATGACGGCGGAGAGAGTTGGTGCGATTAGAGGAAATGCGCAGGCGGCACTCAACGAAAATTATGCATTGGGAATTTGTTTTTCGGAGGAAAGCGATCTGCTGAGCCAGTGGCGTGCTTATTCCGACGACGCGACTGGCTTCTCCGTGACCTTTAATCGCGAAATGCTGCAGCGTCGGTATGCACGTGCAGATTTTCTAGCCTCACCGGCGCTTATTCAAATTGCATACGGGGCGGCCCATTCCCCTCAGGTAGCGCGTGCAGACCAATGGTTACGGCTAGCTTTCTTTGATGATGCCGCAGACTGTCAGATAGACAATAATGTAACACAGTTTCTTGAGGCGGAATTTTCGAGCGATCTGTCACAACGGCGCAGGCTTGCCGCTGCGCTCCTTTTTTCGATAAAAAGTCCAGCTTTTTGCGAAGAAAAAGAATGGCGCATACTTCACTATTCTTCGCTTAACGCGCTTCGAAACGTTGAGTTTCGAGAGCATAAGACGGTGATTTCACCGTATGTACGGCTACCCTTTGAGAGAGAGGCCATCATCGGCGTGACGTTGGGGCCTTGCAATGACACTCCCGAGGATGTCGTCGAGGCGCTGCTCAAGGCAAACGGTGTTCACGCTTGGGTTCGGAAAAGCGCTGCAAGCTACGTCAGCCGTTAATCTACACGGCGAAGCGAGTGTTAATTGTGCGGGGTTGAGCATGATGCCGCCGCCGCCCCCTTGAGTCCCAAGAGGCTAAAAATAACCCCGCCGGAGGCGCCTTTTTCTCTCCCGACGCGGGATGCGCGGTGGGCTGGTGCATCGGTGCGCTGGTTGATAAAGAGGGAGAAACGGATTTTGGGGCCTGATGGGGGACGTTATGTTTGATTTGACGGGTAAAAATGCGCTTGTGACGGGCGCTTCGGGTGGGATTGGCGGCGAGATTGCCAAGGCGCTGCATGCGGCGGGGGCGACGGTTGTTTTGTCGGGCACGCGCGAGGCGCCGCTGCAGGCTTTTGCGTCGGAATTGGGCGAGCGGGCGCATGTGGTGACGGCGAATCTGTCGGAGCCGGAGTCGGTTGAGGCATTGCCGAAGGCGGCGATTGCGGCGATGGGGTCGCTTGATATTTTGGTGAATAACGCGGGGATCACGCGCGACAATCTGTTTATGCGGATGTCGGATGAGGAATGGGCCTCGGTGATTGATGTGAACCTGACGTCGTCGATGCGATTGATGCGGGGCGTTTTGCGCGGAATGATGAAGGCGCGTTGGGGGCGGATTATCAATATCACCTCGATCGTCGGGACGACGGGCAATCCGGGGCAGGGCAATTATGCGGCGGCGAAGGCGGGGCTTGTGGGCATGTCGAAATCGCTGGCCTATGAGGTCGCGTCGCGCGGGATCACGGTGAATTGTGTGGCGCCCGGTTTCATTGCGACGGCGATGACGGACAAGCTCAATGACGAGCAAAAGGGTAAAATCCTTACGCAAATTCCGGCGGGGCGGATGGGCACGCCGGAGGAGATCGCGGCGGCGGTCCTCTATCTGGCGTCGCCGGAGGCAGGCTATGTCACAGGCGCGACGTTGCATGTGAATGGCGGCATGGCGATGGTGTAACGCCGCCTAATCTTTGCAGGACTTTTGAGCCGCGGCGCCCGATGGGCCTGCGGCTTTTTCATGGGGTGGTTGCTCTGATCTGCGGGGATCGCGCGTGTAGCGCGGAGGGGGTTGGGCGCGGCTCTGTGGGGGCGGCGCGTATTTTGTTTCGCGTAAGGGGCGGGGCGGCTTTGTGGCGGGGGGCTAGGCGGGTGCGCGTTGATGTGTTAGGCGGGGCGGCGCGCGCGGTGCGGAAAACGGCTTGTCTTGAGACGGGACTGTGCTATTAGCGGCGTGACGGCTTGGGGGGCAACCCGCTTGGCCGCGTGCTTTGCTTTCGGGTGAAGTGCTCAAGAGCCGCTCTTCGGAGCAGGGTTTTATGGGGCAATTGCCCACGAGATTGAGGAATTACCATGAGCGACATCGCAGATCGCGTGAAGAAGATCGTCGTCGAGCATCTTGGCGTTGAAGAAGATAAGGTCACCGAGACCGCGTCGTTCATCGACGACCTCGGCGCAGACAGCCTGGACACCGTAGAATTGGTGATGGCTTTCGAGGAAGAGTTCGGGATCGAGATTCCGGATGACGCTGCTGAAACGATCCAAACGTTCGGCGACGCGGTGAAGTTCATCACCGAAGCGGCCTAATCGTTTTTTCCTTTCGAGGAACCAAAAGGCGCCCTTAGCGGGCGCCTTTTGCGTTTCGGGATGGGGCTTTCGAGCTGGCAGGTGGTTTGCCCTCTTGTTTTCGGCGCGGGTTTATCCAAATAAACGGACGGGGTGACGCGGTGCGGCGCCCCTCTATTTTAAAGAGTGATTAACGGGCGGATGACGTCCGAATTGATAGAGGGGGCGGGGGCGGTTTCGGCCTGTGTCCTTGTCGGGAAACCGGTTCAGTTTACATGGGGTTTCGCAGCGTTGCAGAGCGGGGCTTGCGCGTGTATCAACTGGATCGAGCAAATAAAGGAAGAGGTGTCCGATGCGGCGCGTCGTAGTCACGGGACTGGGAATGGTTACGCCTTTGGCGTGCGGGGTCGAGGAAACTTGGTCGCGGTTGATTGCGGGGCAATCGGGGGCGGGCGATATCAAACGGTTTGATGCGTCAAATGTCGTGACCAAATATGCGTGCGAGATCCCGATCGGGGATGGCACGGATGGCACGTTCAACGCAGATGATTGGATGGAGCCAAAAGAGCAACGCAAGGTAGATGATTTCATTCTCTACGGGATGGCTGCGGCGGTTCAGGCAGTCAAGGATTCCGGCTGGGAGCCGCAGACGGAGGAAGATCGCTACCGCACGGGTGTGATGATCGGCTCCGGTATCGGTGGCTTGTCGGCGATTGCGGATACGGCTGTTTTGATCAAGGAAAAGGGCGCCAAGCGCGTCTCCCCCTTCTTTATTCCATCGGCGTTGATCAACTTGATTTCCGGTCAGGTTTCGATCCGCTTTGGCTTTAAGGGACCTAACCATGCGGTTGTGACTGCCTGTTCGACCGGCGCGCATGCGATTGGCGATGCGGCGCGGTTGATCCAGTGGGGCGATGCGGATGTGATGCTTGCCGGCGGGGCGGAGAGCCCGATTTCAGAGATTGGGATCGCGGGCTTCAACGCGTGCAAGGCTTTGTCAACGAAACGCGGTGACGATCCTGCGAGCGCAAGCCGCCCTTATGATGCCGATCGCGACGGGTTCGTGATGGGGGAAGGCGCCGGTGTTGTGGTGCTGGAAGAATATGAGCATGCGAAGGCGCGCGGCGCGAAAATTTACGCCGAGATTTTGGGTTACGGATTGTCTGGCGATGCGTATCACATCACCGCGCCTGCGGAGGATGGATCGGGCGCGTATCGGTCGATGGATATGGCGCTGACGCGCGCCAATGTCGCACCGGAGGCAATTGATTATATCAACGCGCACGGCACATCGACGATGGCAGACACGATTGAGCTTGCGGCGGTGGAGCGTTTGATGGGCGCGGCGGCGGGCAAGGCGACGATGTCGTCGACCAAGTCATCCATCGGGCATTTGTTGGGGGCTGCGGGCGCGGTGGAAGCGATCTTCTGCATTCTCGCGATCCGTGACCAAATTGCGCCGCCAACTTTGAACCTCGATAATCCGGCTGTTGACACCAAGCTTGATCTCGCGCCGAAGGTTGCGGTGAAGCGGGAGATCAATATCGCGCTGTCCAATTCGTTTGGATTCGGGGGCACCAATGCGAGCCTTGTGATGGGCAAGGTGACGGGCTGATGTGGCGTCACATCGTATCGAACTTCCTTTCGGTTCTGATCGTCATTCTTTTGGCGATCGGAGCGGGGGTCGCGTGGGGGCAAAAGCAGTTCACGGGCGCGGGGCCGCTGGCTGAAGCAGTGTGCTTTGTGGTGCCGCAAGGAACGAGTTTCTCGCGACTGGCGCCGCAATTGGCGGAGCAGGGCGTGATTTCGTCAGAATATATCTTCCGTGCGGGTTTGGATTATTCGGGTAAGGCACCGCAATTGAAGCACGGTTCGTATTTGATCGAGCCTGCGACGTCGATGGAGACGGTGATTGACCAGTTGACCACCGCGGGGGCGTCGAGCTGTGGCGCGGAAGTGATTTACCGGATCGGTGTGCGTGATAGTGACATCGTTCTGCGCGAGCTTGACCCGGCAACGAAGGCAATGACCGAGATCGTGAAAGTCTCTGTGGACAGCGATCCGATGCCAGCGGAATTGACCGAGGCGCTTGCGGCGGCGGATTTGCGGTTGCGCGTCACGGTGGCGGAAGGCGTTACGAGCTGGCAGGTGGTTGAGGGGCTCAACGCGTTTGAGCACTTGCAAGGCGATGCGGGCGAGCGGCCTGCGGAGGGCAGTCTGGCGCCGGGAAGCTATGAGATCGGCAGTGATCTGTCGCGCGCGGGTGTGATCGCGCGGATGGAGAGCGTGCAGGCAGAGACGCTTGACCGGCTTTGGGAAGCGCGTGCCGAGGGCTTGCCCTATGCGACCAAGGAAGAAGCCCTTGTGATGGCCTCGATCGTTGAGAAAGAGACCGGACTCGCAGAGGAGCGCCATCAGGTCGCAGGGGTGTTTGTGAACCGCCTGAAAAAGGGGATGAGGTTGCAGACAGATCCAGCGGTGATTTACGGCGTGACCAATGGCGAAGGGATTTTGGAGCGCGGTTTGCGGGCATCTGAACTCAAGCGGGCGACGCCGTACAACACCTACGTGATTGAGGGGCTGCCGCCGGGACCGATTGCCAATCCGGGCGCCGCGGCGATCGAGGCGGCTTTGCATCCTGACGAGACAGAGTATTTGTTCTTTGTCGCGGACGGGACGGGCGGTCATGCGTTTGCAACGACGTTGGCCGAGCATAACGCGAATGTCGCAAAGTGGCGTAAGATCGAAGCGGAGCAAAACGCGGCCCAGTGAATGAGGGTTTGAGCGGTAGCAAGTAAGTTTGAGCCCCTGCGGAACACTCCGCGGGGGCTTTTGATAAGAATCGGGCAGTGTTTTAGGGATGCATTTCTCGAGAATCGGTGCTGCGGAAGTTGAATTGCGCGATGAAATTGCAAGCAGTGCCAGGATTGGGGCGGGGCGTTCGCTTGAGGCGTTTCTGCTATCTAACTATAATTATGGTATTTTATTGGTCTCTGTTGCACAAATCGGCTGAACGCCGAGTTTCCCCTCTCTTGGACGGACTTATCCTAGGGCTTCCGTGACGGGTATGCCGAGCGCGGTGTAGCCGTTCAGGACGGCGATGCGGACCTGTAGTTCCGCGATCCTGCGGTCGAAGTGCCGCGCCATGAGTCGCTGGTCCAGCAGCTTCATACGCTCCATCCGCTGCCCGGCAGGACATCGCGAAGCGATGGTCCGAAAGGGCTCGCCAGAGCGAGCGCCCCAGGTATTTCGCCGCGCGCAAGGCCTCGTTTCGCGCCACGGCTCCGGCTGTGATCGTCTTCCACGGCTTCGCGTTCTGCGGGGCGGGATGACGGCATGGGCGCCGCGATCTGCAATCGCATCGTGGCATTTGCGCGTGTCGTAGGCGCCATCAGCCGTGACGCTACTGAATTCCTGATGCTGCGGGATTTGGTCGCGAAGGTCGGGTAGGATCGGCGTATCACCAATGTGGCTCCCAGGAATCTCAACAGCCTGAACCTCCAGCGTTTCCTCATCAATCCCCCAGTAGATCTTGTGCCAGACGCGCCGTTTAGGGCCGCCCATTGCCCCGCAATCTAAACGAAGTTGCGATGAGAGGGATGCTTGCGGGCGCGTCATTCGCCTTCACCTTCGACCTTGATCCCAGTGCTGTCCTTTTCTCGGCAATCGCTGCTTGCAGCGATGAGAGGGCATCAACAGGTACAACGGCCCCTTGGAGCCGCGGTCTGGGATGTTGACGGCCAAGGTCTTCTGGCCTCTCTCGACGAACCCGGTCGTCTGCCGGAGCGCTATGCCGAACAGCACCTTCATCGAGAGGCAGTCTGTATTGCGGCGTCGCTATAGCTCTGCCGGCGGCCACGCCTGCCTATCGGTATGGCATCCCAGCTCATCTCAGGGTCGAGCCAGCCTTACGGCGACTGCAGGCAATCACCTATCGGCCAACGGATCGTCAGTGAGCCGCCGCGCTTGAGCGCTTCATCGTAGGCTGGCCAGTGTCTGGTCTTGTAGGTCAGGGGTATGGGTCTGCTCATGCATCCAAGCTACCACGCTAAATTCACAAGATGAATCCCTCGCGCGATTTGTGTAACAGAGCCCTGGCACGCAATACTTGCGAGCGCTTGGCAAAGTGATTGAGGGTGTGATCCAATGGCGCAGTCGTGTTTAAGCGCGGGTTTTCGTTTGGCGTCATCTAGGCTATGCATTTGGAGGACTTACTTGAATCACACTGCATCTGATAAGGTAAGCGCATAGCAAGGAGATGGCCGATGGCAGAGATGCGAGCAAAAATGGCAGCGGTTGATCCGGTTTGGTCGCGCGTTTGCGAAGAGGCTGTGGATGCTGTGCGCGATGAACCGCTATTAGGCGGTCTGATCCACTCTGGCATTTTGCATCACGGCTCTATGGAGCGTTCATTAGCCTATCGTTTCTCGCTGAAGTTAGCGTCCGGCGAAATGAGCGAGCAGATATTGCGCGAAACGGCAGATGAGGCATATGCCTCATCGCCTGATCTGGCGCAGTCTGCGCGGGCGGATCTCGTTGCTGTCTTTGATCGCGACCCCGCATGCCATCGGTACTTACAACCCTTGCTGTTTTTCAAAGGATATCAGGCGTTGCAATCATACCGGATTGCGCACTGGCTTTGGGGGCAAGGGCGTCGTGACATGGCCTATTTCGTGCAGATGCGGACCTCTGAAATCTTTGGCGTAGACATCCATCCGGCAGCTCGGATCGGAAAAGGCGTCATGATTGATCACGCTCATTCGATCGTGATCGGGGAAACGGCCGTCGTCGGCGATAACGTCTCGATGCTGCATTCTGTCACCTTGGGGGGGACGGGCAAAGAAGAAGAAGATCGTCATCCTAAGATTGGCGACGGGGTTCTAATTGGCGCCGGGGCCAAAGTCTTGGGCAATATTCATGTTGGCGCGAATAGCCGGATTGCCGCAGGATCTGTCGTTCTTGCGGATGTGCCGCATTGCAAGACTGTTGCGGGGGTTCCGGCAAAGGTCGTCGGAGATGCGGGCTGTGATCAGCCTTCCGTTTCAATGGATCAGCATCTGACGGGGTGCAAAGGCGGGCTGTAACGCCTGCGCATGTCACGTTGGTCAGCCAGAGAATGCAAAAGGCCGGAGCGATGAGCTCCGGCCTTTCTTAATTTTTGAAAGAGATCAGGCAAGCATTGCCATCGGGTTCTCCAAGTTCTCAACAATGGCTTTAAGCAGTTCAGCGCCCAATGCCCCGTCGATAACACGGTGGTCGACCGAGAGTGTCATTGACATCATCGTCGCCACTTCGATTTCACCTGCCGCGTTGACGACTGGTTTTTTCACTCCTGCGCCCACCGCGAGGATCGCGCCATGCGGCGGGTTGATAACGGCGTCAAAGTTTTCGACACCCATCATCCCGAGGTTTGAAATCGCGAAGCTACCGCCTTGGTATTCATGCGGCGCAAGCTTCCGATTGCGGGCACGAGCCGCCAAGTCTTTCATCTGTGCAGAGAGCGACGATAAGGATTTAGCCTCCGCGTCCTGTAAAACGGGGGTAAAAAGCCCGCCCTCAATTGCGACAGCGACCGCAACGTCCGAGGCTTTCATCTTGAGCACACGGTCTCCGGCCCAGACGGCGTTGGCGTCTGGCACGGCTTGCAACGCCAAAGCGCAGGCTTTGATGATAAAATCGTTTACCGACAGTTTAACGCCGCGCGATTCCAACTTTTTGTTCAGATCACCACGGAAGGCCATCAGCGCGTCCAGGCGAACTTCGCGCCGCAGATAGAAGTGCGGAATCGTTTGTTTGGCTTCTGTCAGGCGCGCCGCAATGGTTTTGCGCATGCCGTCGAGAGGAACTTCTTCGTAGCTCCGGCCTTCATACATCTTCGCAACGTTCGACGCGGAAACTGCGGGAGCAGCAACAGGTGTCGGTGCCGCTTCAGGTGCATGAGCTTTGGCAACGGGGCTCGCTACAGCCGACTCGACATCGGCTTTCACGATCCGGCCACGGGGGCCAGATCCCGAAATCGCTTTCAGATCCAAGCCCTTATCGGACGCGATGCGACGTGCCAGTGGTGACGCGAAGACGCGATCAGTCTCGGCCTTCGGGGCCGCTGGAGCGGCGTTTGGCGTTGTCGCCGGAGCAGATTCAGCTTTCGGGGCTGCTGCTTTGGCTTCTGGCTTCGGGGCGGTGGCCACGGCCGACGCATCTTCGCCATCTTCCAACAAGACGGCGATTGCCTCGTTCACTTTCACTCCGGACGTGCCGGCAGCGATCAGGATTTTCCCGATCACACCCTCATCGACCGCTTCGAACTCCATCGTCGCCTTGTCGGTCTCGATCTCGGCGAGGATGTCGCCCGACTGAACGGTATCCCCTTCCTTTACGAGCCACTTTGCCAATGTGCCCTCTTCCATCGTCGGGGAGAGAGCAGGCATCAAAATTTCAATAGCCATGATCTTTCTCCTTACCGATAGGTTACTTTTTTGACCGCTTCGACAACTTCGTCGGAGGTGATCAGAGCGTGCTTTTCGAGGTTCGCTGCGTAAGGCATCGGAACGTCTTTACCCGTGCAGTTGATCACAGGCGCATCCAGATAGTCAAATGCGCGCTCCATGATCGTCGCCGAGAGATGGTTGCCGATAGAGCCGACAGGCCAGCCTTCTTCGACTGTGACGCAACGATTGGTCTTCATCACCGAGGCAAGGACCGTGTCGTAGTCGATCGGACGCAACGTCCGCAGATCGATGACCTCCGCCGAAATCCCGTCAGCTGCGAGTTTATCGGCAGCCTCGAGAGCGTGGACCATCCCGATCCCGAAGGAAACGATGGTCACGTCGGTACCTTCACGCCAGATTTTGGCCTTGCCGAAGGGGATCGTAAAGTCAGGCAGATCCGGGACTTCAAACGATTTACCGTACATGATCTCGTTTTCGAGGAAGATGACGGGGTTTTTGTCGCGAATGGCTTGTTTTAGCAGGCCTTTTGCGTCAGCAGCCGAGTAGGGCATAACAACTTTCAGCCCTGGAATTTGGCTATACCAAGCCGCGTAACATTGCGAGTGTTGAGCGCCGACGCGCGCCGCGGCACCATTTGGCCC
This sequence comes from Albirhodobacter sp. R86504, assembly GCF_042466415.1. Taxonomy (NCBI): domain Bacteria; kingdom Pseudomonadati; phylum Pseudomonadota; class Alphaproteobacteria; order Rhodobacterales; family Paracoccaceae; genus Albirhodobacter; species Albirhodobacter sp. R86504. The sequence continues at coordinate 661,708 of NZ_JAXHCH010000002.1, forward strand.
TCGGAAGACAATCGGGCAGCCCATTTGACCGCCAGACATGTAAAGCGTTTTCGCCGCCGAGTTGATGATCTGGTCAATCGCTTGCATCGCGAAGTTGAAGGTCATGAACTCGACAATTGGGTTCAGTCCGGCCATCGCGGAGCCGACAGCAATCCCTGCGAAACCATGTTCGGTGATTGGCGTGTCGATCACGCGCTTCTCTCCGAACTCGTCGAGCAGGCCTTGCGAGATCTTGTAAGCGCCTTGATATTCCCCGACTTCTTCCCCCATCAGATAAACGGAGTTGTTGCCGCGCATTTCCTCGGCCATGGCTTCGCGAAGCGCCTCGCGAACGGTCATGGTTTTCATAGGTGTGCCTTCGGGCCAATCTTCCGAGGCTTTCGACACGATTTCAACAGGCGCCTTCGCCGCAGCAGGTGCTGAAGCTTCGGCTTTAGGTTCGGATTTGACCTCAGCTTGCGGCGCAGGAACTGCATCAGCGTCTTCGCCTTCCTCAACGAGGATAGCGATCGCCTCATTCACCTTCACGCCGGACGTGCCTTCCGCGACGAGGATTTTCCCCATCACGCCTTCGTCCACGGCCTCAAATTCCATCGTCGCCTTATCGGTTTCGATTTCTGCGAGGATCATGCCGGAGGTGACAGTGTCCCCTTCCTTTACGAGCCATTTCGCAAGCGTGCCTTCCTCCATCGTCGGCGACAGGGCGGGCATCAAAATTTCGGTTGCCATTCTTTATTCTCCCTTACGCGTAGATATCGGTCCAGAGTTCCTCAAGCGCAGGCTCGGGGCTCTCCTTCGAGAAATCGGCGGCCTCGTTAACGATGGCTTTAATTTCTTTGTCGATGGCTTTGAGATCTTCGTCCGAAGCATGTTTGCCGGTCAAAAGAAGATCGCGAACTTGCTCGATCGGATCGCGCTCGTCGCGCATCTTCTGGACTTCCTCACGGGTGCGGTACTTCGCAGGGTCCGACATTGAGTGGCCACGGTAGCGATAAGTCTTGATCTCGAGGATATATGGGCCTTCGCCTGCGCGGCAATGCGCGACGGCTTTCTCGGATGCGGCTTTCACCGCGAGCACGTCCATGCCATCGACCGCTTCGCCCGGGATGCCAAAGGCCGTGCCGCGGGTGTATAGTTCTGGCGTCGACGTTGAGCGTTTTTGCGAGGTGCCCATTGCGTATTGGTTGTTCTCAATGACGAAGATCACCGGAAGCTTCCAAAGTGCTGCCATGTTGAAGGTCTCGTAGATCTGACCTTGGTTGGCGGCGCCGTCCCCAAAATACGCGAAGGTGACATTGTCATTGCCGCTGTACTTGTCTGCGAAAGCGAGCCCCGCGCCGAGCGGAACCTGCGCGCCCACGATCCCGTGGCCGCCGTAGAAGTGCTTCTCTTTCGAGAACATGTGCATCGAGCCGCCTTTGCCTTTCGACAAGCCGCCTTCGCGTCCGGTCAATTCAGCCATGACGCCCTTGGGGTCCATCCCGCATGCGAGCATATGCCCGTGGTCGCGGTACGAGGTGATGCGCTTGTCGCCCTCTTTCGTCGCGGCCTCTAGGCCCACGACGACGGCCTCTTGGCCGATGTAGAGGTGACAAAAGCCGCCGATTAGGCCCATGCCATATAGTTGGCCGGCTTTCTCCTCAAAACGTCGGATTAACAACATTTCTCGGTAGTAAGTCAGCAATTCATCTTTGGAAACATTGGGCTTTGCGCCAGCTTGCGCTTCTGCCCCTTTGCGTGCCGCCATGGTGGCTCCTCCCATTCCGGTGGAATAGTTCAACATTAAACCAGTTTTTAGCCGATCTGGAATCAAACTGCAACGCCCGCGACGCAACCTAGTGATGCATGGCGCGCAAGCCTCTGATGTTGTGTGACATCGGGGGCGAAATGCGTGCAATGCGACCGGCGAATACGGACGCGACGATGCGGCTGGGGTGAGCGTATCGAGAGTTATGCGGGCTGGCTAGTGGGAACGAAAAACTTCCCCATCCATTTGCGGCGGGGCTGGCGTCCGGCGAAGCGGCGCTTAACGGATGACGATCTCGTCGGCGCGAACCGTGCCAAGTACTTCACGTGCGCGCTCGTCAAGCAGGTCGATATCCAAAAAGTCGTCCGAAAGGCGATGCGTGAGGTTCGCCATGCGCTCAAGCTCTGCACGCAACTCCGCGCGCTCCGCTTCAAGCGATGTGATTTCCGCCTCAATCTGAGCCCGACGGAAGATCCCGTACGAACCCTGCACCGCCGCAAGCGTAAAGATCGCTGCTAAAACCAGCGCGCCTGCGAAAAAGATGAGGGGCCCGATAGGGGTCTTGCCGTGGGTCATTCTGCTGCCTCGTTCCGCCTCTTATGGGCGTTGACCGAATCATGCCACAAGTGATTCGCGATGTGAATCCCGAAAATCAATTTTTTGCACATTTCGTTGAGTTAAATAAGAAACCCCCGCCACGTTGGGGCAGGGGTTACGTATCATGCTTTGGGCGAGAGGCAAGCGAGCGATCGCCTCAGGCGATCACGGTTAGGCTTTGCCTTTGTAGATATCGACGAGCTTGGAGAGCATCGCAAGCGCATCGCCGCGCTCGCGTTGGAACGAGTTGCGGCCGATGATCGAGCCGTTTCCACCCCCGTCGCGGATCGCGCGCGCGTCGTCATAGACCGCGTTCTCGCCCTTCGTCGCGCCGCCCGAGAAGACGATCAGGCGACGGCCAGCGAACGAGGCATCCACGCAATGCTTCACGCGCGCGGCCATGTCGGCGATGTCGATTTTCTCATCCTCATAGACCTTCTTCGCCTCCGGCAGCATCAGGTGATCTGTCGAGAGCTTGATCTTGATGATATGTGCGCCCAGCAAGGCCGCAACATGTGCCGCGTAGGCCGCAACGTCGATCCCGGTCTCGCCGGACTTGGTGATCGCCTCGCCGCGCGGGTAGGACCAGATAACCGTCGCGACGCCCTTGGCAGCCGCTTCCTTACGCATCTCGACAATTTCCTCGAACATATCGAGCGCCATGTCGGAGCCAGGATAGATCGTGAAACCGATCGCTGACGCCCCGATCCGCAACGCATCATCGACGGAGCCGGTAATCGCCTGATTCTTTCCCGCCGTGTCCGACATCAGGGAATTCGCCGAGTTCACCTTCAAGATGGTCGGGATCTGACCGGCGAACGTGTCGGCACCCGCTTCCAAAGAGCCCAAAGGGGCCGCGTAAGCGTTAAGGCCCGCGTCGATCGCAAGTTGGTAATGATAATGCGGATCGTATCCCGCAGGGTTCTTCGCGAAAGAGCGTGCAGGCCCGTGCTCGAAACCTTGATCAACTGGCAGAATGATCATCTTGCCCGTTCCGCCGAGCTTCCCCTGCATCAACATCCGGCACAGGTTCGCCTTAACGCCGGGCGTTTCGCCCTCATAATTGGCAAGAATTTTCTGAACAGTTCTGGTCGCGCGCATGGGTCTCTCCTCAAGCGAATGTCAGTTGCTATTGCCATAGCAGGCTTAAAGAGGTGCGCAACGTGTGGTTGCGCTAACACATTCGAATTGCGGCAAAATTCCGCTCTGGCTGCGGGTTTTATCGTCATGAAACCGTCAAAAGAGGCGATTGAAATTCCTCCATTTTAGTGACGAATTAACCCTGCGGCAGTTTGCTGGCGGTGCGGTCGCGTTCTGCGTGGCCGACGCGAATCTCTTCGGGGGGACGCCAAAGCGGCGATATAGAAAAAGGGAGGCCGAAGCCTCCCTTCATATTCTTCTGTCAGTCAGGTACAAACAGCGCCCGCGCGCCTTATGCGGAGAGTGCTGCAACCCCGGGAAGCTCTTTGCCCTCCATCCATTCCAAGAAGGCGCCCCCCGCGGTTGAGATATAGGTGAAGTCTTTCGCGGCGCCTGCCTTGTTGAGCGCCGCGACCGTGTCGCCGCCGCCCGCAACGGAGATCAACTTGCCCTCCACCGTCAATGCCGCCGCCCGCGCAGCCGCCGCATTGGTTGCGACGTCGAAGGGCTCGATCTCAAACGCGCCGAGCGGGCCATTCCAGATCAGCGTCTTGGACGCTTCGAAAATCGCGGAGACTTGCTCGACCGATTTTGGCCCGGCGTCCAGAATCATCGCGTCGGATGGGCAGGCATCTGCCGCGACCACGTCTGACGCAGCACCGGCCTTGAATTCGCGCGCCACGACGACGTCGCTCGGTAAGACGATCACACAGCCCGAATCCTTTGCCTTCGCGAGGATCTCGCGCGCCGTCTCCGCCATATCATGCTCTGCCAGAGATTTGCCGACATCAATACCTTGTGCCACGAGGAAGGTATTTGCCATCCCGCCGCCGATGATCAGGTTGTCGACCTTTGTCACAAGGTTTCCCAACAACTCGAGTTTTGTCGAGACTTTCGCGCCCCCCACCACGGCTGTCACAGGGCGTTCGGGTGCGCCAAGGGCTGCTTCCAGCGCCTTGAGCTCGGCAGCCATCAAGCGGCCTGCGCAAGAGGGGAGAATCTCCGCGATACCGACTGTGGACGCATGGGCGCGGTGTGCGGCGGAGAAGGCATCATTCACGTAAACTTCGCCCAACGCCGCCATTGATGCGGACAGCTCGCGGTCGTTCTTTTCCTCGCCCGCATGGAAACGGGTATTCTCGAGCAACAAAACCTCGCCGGTTTTCAGTTCCGAGACAGCCGTTTTCGCTGGGCCGCCGATGCAGTTGCTCGCGAATTTGACTGGCAGGCCAAGTGCGTTCGACAGCGCAGGCACCAGCATCTCCAATGAAAGCGCGGGCACGACTTGGCCCTTCGGGCGCCCGAAATGCGCCAGCAACACCGGCTTGCCGCCCGCCGCGATGATATCTTTCACCGTGGGCACGATCTTTTGGATGCGCGTGTCATCCGTGACCTGACCCTCCTCGATCGGCACATTGATATCGACCCGCACCAAAGCGACTTTGCCGTTCAGATCCATATCGTCGAGTGTTTTCCAAGCCATATCGCGAGCCCCCAAAGGTAAATGCGTTTAAACGCTTTTCCCTTGTCTGCACGCCGCCGTCAATAAGTCGGTCAACAACCGCGTGATCGTCGAACCCGCGGTATGTTGAACGCATCCTCTCCGGCTTTCCCCTTGTCTCAACCTGTCGCCAAGCATAGGTTCGCACAGAATAATCGCAGGAGGCGCCAAATGGCCGATATCAAAGATCCCGAAAATACCGTCATCATCGAATTGAAAGACGGCAATGTCGTCATCGAATTGCTGCCAGATGTGGCCCCGAAGCACGTTGAGCGGATGAAGACGCTCGCGCGCGCTGGCGCATATGACAATGTCGCTTTCCACCGCGTCATTGAGGGCTTCATGGCGCAAACAGGCGACGTGAAGTTCGCGAATATGGAAAAAGACTACACTCCCGCCCGTGCTGGTATGGGTGGGTCGGATCTTGACGATCTTCCGGCTGAATTCTCCAATGTTCCGCACGCGCGCGGCTCGATCGGTGCGGCACGCTCGTCCAGCCCGAACTCCGCCAACTCGCAGTTTTTCATCAACTTCGGCGACAACGCTTTCCTGAACGGCCAATACACCGTTTACGGGCAAGTCATCGAAGGCATGGAGCATGTTGACAAAATCGTCCGTGGCGAGCCGCCGCGCTATCCCGATCGTATGATCTCCGTGAAAGTGGCCGCCGATGCGTAAGCTGATCGCAGCGACTTTGCTCAGCGCCTTGGCGGCGACGGGGGCCTTCGCAGAAGGGTCCGGCGTGCCAGACGGTGACGGACCAAACCTCGGATTGGAAGTCGCGGGCAGCGTGACGGGTAAGATCGTCATCGACCTTCTTCCCGATGTGGCCCCCAGCCACGTCGCGCAGATCACCGAGCTCGCCGCCGCAGGGGCCTATGATAACGTGGTGTTCCACCGCGTTATTGAGGGCTTCATGGCGCAAACCGGCGACGTGCAATTCGGCAAAAAGGGCGGTGATACGTCCATGGCGGGCATGGGCGGCTCCGAGCGCCCTGATCTGAAGGCCGAATTCTCCAATCGTTCTTTCACGCGCGGTATGGTGGGCATGGCCCGTTCCGCTTCGCCTGATTCCGCCAATTCGCAATTCTTCATCATGTTTGCGGACGCCCCGCACCTCGACGGCCAATACACCATTGTTGGGCACGTCGTTGAGGGGATGGAGATCGTGGATGCGCTGAAAAAAGGCGATCAACGCGCGAATGGCGCTGTTGACGAGCCCGATTACATCGTCTCGGCCACGGTAGAGTAAACTTTGGGGGCGGGGCGCGCAGCCTCGCCCGCAATTGGAGGGGGGCAGCCCCCTCCAGACCATGTCGCATGATATCCCCAAGGGGCGGTCATCCCCTGATTTTTCTCACGTCGCAAGAGGATCGCTCGATTGGTGCTTTGGACGATCCTTGCGGGAAAAATGATATGACCCCCTATCTGACATATGCGAGTGCCCTTGCCATCGCCGCGGTCATTCCGGGCCCGGGCGTTGCGGCTCTGGTCGGGCAGGCGTTGGGGCAGGGGCTTCGCGCCGCGCTGTGGTTCTTAATCGGCATCACCTTGGGCGATGTTGCCTACCTCACCATCGCCGTTTTGGGGCTGGCGGCACTTACGTCAGTCTTTGCCGGCGCTTTGGTCGTGATCAAAGCTGCGGGCGGCGCCTATCTCGTCTTTCTCGGCTACCGTTTTTGGACCAGTCAATCGGGCCTCATCGCGGTTCAGCGCGCCACACGTGCGAGTGATCTCAAAACGCTCAGTTCGGGGTTTGCCTTGACGATGGGAAATCCGAAAACCATCGTGTTCTATCTCGCTCTTTTGCCCGCGGTCATGGATCTGGGGCGCGTGGATGCCGCGCAATGGGCGGGGATGGCCGCGCTGACGGTTATCGTGTTGCTCGTAACCCTGTCACCCTATGTGCTCCTCGCCAATCGCGCCCGCAACGCCCTGCGCGACCCGCGCGCGCAGCACCGTCTCGCGCGCGCGGCCGGCCTCTTTATCGGCGGCGCAGGCGCGGTAATCCTGATCCAAGCAGCGATGCGCGTTTTGTGAAGGGGCTCAAGCTATAAGTTCCTATAGCTTGAACGGCCTCAGATATCCTTGATCCTCCAGTCTGTTCCCTGACTAGGAAAGGATCTCACGATGCCAAGCTTACCCCGTCTGTCTCTCGCCGCTGCTCTGCTGATGCCGCTCATAGCCCCCGCCGCCAGAGCCTTTACCGTGGACCATCACAGAGGGCTATTGGTAATGTATAAGGCCAGAAGCGGAAACTGGCTCGGCTGCGGGCCGGTGCAATGCCTACAGGTCGCCGAGGAGACGCTCGACCGCGCTGGCGATCTCGTGACGCCCGACCGTCTCGGAGAGCCGTATTACATCGGCAGCATCGGGCGCTGTGATTTCTATCAGACCCCCAAAGCGGTCGAAAGCTACGAACATAATGCGCGCTGGGTGCTCAAACGGATCGAGACCAAATGCTAAGCCAAACCCGCGCGCATGAAAAAAGGCGCGGAGTTTCCCCCGCGCCCTTAAAGATCGACCGCGGCCTTCTCAGCCGATAACGACCAGCGCGTGACGCTTCTTGCCCGCAGTCAGCTTGACTGGTTGCGCGAGATCATCGGCTGTGAACATCTGGCCGGCATCGGTCGAGATCGCGTCATTCACCCGCGCTCCGCCCTCTGAAATCAGGCGCTTCGCATCCTTGCCAGTCTTGGCGAGCGCCGAGCGCACGATCAATTGCGCGAGTGAGATGCCCTCGCCAATTTCCTCTGCCGAAAGCGCGAGCGTCGGCAGATCATCGCCTACGCCGCCTTTCTCAAAGACTTCGCGCGCCGTAGCCTCTGCGGCCTGCGCTGCCTCGCGGCCATGCAAAAGTGCCGTGACCTCATTCGCAAGAATAACTTTAGCGCCGTTGATCTCCGACCCTTCCAATGCGCCCAGACGCTCGCATTCCTCAAGGGGAAGCTCGGTGTAAAGCTTCAGGAACCGCCCCACATCCGCATCGGTCGTATTGCGCCAGAATTGCCAGAACTCGTAGGACGACAGCATATCGCCGTTCAGCCAGATCGCGCCGCCTTGCGATTTGCCCATTTTCTTGCCGTCCGACGTCGTCAGTAAAGGCGAGGTCAGGCCATAGATCTCGTGATCGAGAACGCGGCGCGTCAGATCGATCCCGTTGATGATATTGCCCCATTGATCCGATCCGCCCATCTGCAACGTGCAGCCATAGCGGCGGTTCAATTCCAAGAAGTCATACGCCTGCAAAATCATATAGTTGAATTCAAGGAACGACAGCGATTGCTCACGGTCCAGCCGCGATTTTACGCTTTCGAACGAGAGCATCCGGTTGACCGAGAAATGCCGCCCGATATCTCGCAGGAACTCAAGATAGTTCAGGTTGTCGAGCCATTCCGCATTGTTGAGCATCACAGCATCCGTCGCGCCGTCGCCATAGGCGAGGTAACGCGCGAACACTTGTCCCATGCCGTCGATATTCGCCGCGATCTGATCTGTCGTCAGAAGCGGGCGCTCATCCGCGCGGAAGGACGGATCGCCGACTTTCGTCGTACCGCCCCCCATCAGTGTGATCGGTTTGTGGCCGGTCTTTTGCAACCAGCGGAGCATCATGATATTGAGAAGATGCCCGACGTGAAGCGATGCCGCCGTGGCATCATAGCCGATATAGGTTGGGACAATCCCGTTGACCAAAGCCTCGTCGAGCCCTTGATAATCGGTGCAATCGGCTAAAAAGCCGCGCTCCATCATCACGCGCATGAAGTCAGATTTCGGATGGTAGGTCATGGTGCTTGTCCCTCTCTTGTGGGCATGTCTATATCGGTCGTGATTGCGAAGGGAAAGCCAAGATGCACACCGAAGACCTAGCACGCCGCCGCAGGGCGCACGCAACTGCGAATGGCGCGATTTGGGCCTTGGGAACGATGTCGGGCACGTCATTGGACGGGGTGGATGCGGCCTTCCTGAAATCCGATGGCATTACCATCGAGACCTTCGGCCCCCACAGCTATCGCAGGTATACCGATGTCGAGCGCGACACGATCCGCGCCGCCCTTGGGCAATGGCAGGAGGGTCCCAATGTCGCCGCCGCCTCCGAGGTTGTCGAGGCCGCGCATGCGGAAATTCTGGGCGCTATGATCAAAGCGCACCGAGAGCTTGCTGGCGATGATGTTTTGATTGGCTTCCACGGTCAAACTCTCGCCCATGCGCCGCGCACCCATGGCACGCATCAATCCGGCGATGGCCGCGTTCTGGCCGAATACCTCCAGCGGACCGTCGTTTGGGATTTTCGCACGGCCGATGTGCGGTTGGGCGGGCAGGGCGCGCCGCTTGCGCCCTACTTCCATTTCGCCTGCGCGCGGTGGGCGGGGCTCGCCGCTCCGGTCGCGTTTCTCAATCTTGGCGGTGTCGGCAATGTGACATGGGTCGATCCGCGCCTGCCAAAGCCCGAGGCGGCTGGGGCCGTTCTCGCCTTTGATACAGGGCCCGCGAATGCGCCGATCAATGATTTGATGCGAGCACGTTTGGGCAAAGACGTCGATGCGGGGGGGGCGCTCGCCGCCCATGGGAGCGTGGAGGAGCCAATCGTTGATCGGTTCCTTGATCAAAGCTACTTCATGAAAATCCCGCCGAAATCCCTCGATCGTAACGATTTCAACGATTTGCTCGTCGATGTTGCAAGCCTGAGTGACGCGGATGCCTGCGCCACGCTCACCGCGTGCGTTGCCGCCTCGGTCGCGCGCGGGATGGAGCATTTCCCCGATCCCGTCAGTGCGCTCTACGTCACCGGGGGCGGGCGGCATAATGCGACGTTGATGACGATGCTCGCAGCGCGCACCGGTTGCACTGTCTTGCCGGTCGAAGAGCTGGGGCTCAACGGGGATATGCTTGAGGCACAGGCCTTCGCCTATCTCGCGATCCGTGTCGCGCGCGGCTTGCCAACGTCGGGGCCACTCACCACGGGCGTCGCGGCGACTGTGGGCGGCGGGCAAATCTCGCGTCCGCAGGGCTGAGCGCGCGGAATTGTGCTGAATTTTACGCGCGATCTTTGCAACAGCCGTTGACGGGCGCGCAAAGGCAGGGCAGGGAGTGCCCATGCTCAAAATCCATGATCTCACGTATTCGATTGAAGGTAGGCCCCTCTTTGAGAGTGCCTCCGCCACCATTCCCACCGGCCATAAGGTCGGGCTTGTGGGTCCGAACGGTGCGGGGAAAACCACGCTGTTCAAGATCATCCGGGGGGAGATCGCCAATGAGGGCGGCGCCATCGAGATGGCCGCACGCGCCCGCATCGGCGGCGTTGCGCAAGAGGTTCCGTCCTCGAACACGTCGCTGATCGATACGGTGCTCGCCGCCGACGTCGAACGCGATGCCCTGATGAAAGAGGCTGAAGCCGCGACCGATCCGATCCGCATCGGTGAAATCCACGCCCGTCTGACCGATATTGATGCTTGGTCGGCGGAGGGGCGGGCGGCGTCGATCTTGAAAGGTCTAGGCTTTGATGCCGAGGCGCAACTGCGGCCCTGTTCGGATTATTCGGGCGGTTGGCGGATGCGCGTGGCGCTCGCAGGGGTGCTGTTTGCGCAACCCGATGTCTTGCTGCTCGACGAACCGACCAACTATCTCGATCTGGAAGGCGCGCTTTGGCTCGAGCAATATCTCGCCAAATATCCGCACACGGTCATCATCATCTCGCACGATCGTGGCCTGCTGAACCGCGCCGTGGGCGCGATCTTGCATCTCGATCAACGCAAGTTGACCCTCTACACCGGCACCTATGACCAATTCGCCCGCACCCGCGCCGAACAACGCGCCGTGCAGGTGGCCGAAGCCAAGAAGCAAGACGCCCGCCGCGCCCATTTGCAAAGCTTCGTAGATCGCTTCAAAGCCAAGGCCTCCAAAGCCGCGCAGGCCCAAGCCCGCGTGAAAATGCTTGAGAAGATGGAAACGATCACCCCGCCCGAAGAAGCGCGGGGCTACGTGTTCTCCTTCCCCAACCCGGAAGAACTGTCGCCGCCGATCATCAACATCGAGGGCGCGTCGGTGGGGTATGACGGCAAGCCGATCCTGCGAAATCTCGATCTGCGGATCGACCAAGACGACCGGATCGCGCTTTTGGGCCGCAACGGTGAGGGCAAGTCAACGCTCTCGAAATTCCTCGCGGGCAAGCTCGACGCCATGGGCGGCAAGATCACCCGCTCCAGCAAACTGCGCGTCGGATACTTCGCGCAGCATCAGGTGGACGAGCTGCAACTGGACGAAACACCGATCCAGCATATTCAGGCGATCTACCCCAATGAGGCGCCGCCGCGGATTCGTGCGCGTCTGGCAGGCTTCGGCTTGGGCGTTGATCAGGCCGATACCAAGGTCGGTCGCTTGTCGGGCGGCCAAAAGGCGCGCTTGTCGCTCATGCTGGCAACAACCCATGCCCCGCATATTCTGATTCTCGATGAACCGACGAACCACCTCGATATCGAGAGCCGTGAGGCGCTCGTCGAGGCACTCAACTCGTATTCGGGCGCGGTGATTCTGGTCTCGCACGATATGCACCTGTTAAGCCTTGTCGCGGATCGGTTGTGGCTCGTGAAAGGCGGCGCAGTCTCGCCCTATACGCAAGATCTCGACGCCTACCGCAAAGAGCTTCTCGCGGGTGATCCGGCGGAGAAGACCAAGGCGCCCAAGGTGGAAAAGCCCAAAGCCGTCAAGCCACCGCGCGACGAGATGCAGGCGCTGCGCAATGAGGCGCGTAAATCGGAGGAGCGCGTCACCAAGCTCACCGATATGATCGCCAAGCTTGATAAGATCCTTGCGGATCAGTCGCTCTACCTTCCTGGCCGCGCCCAAGAGGCCCAAAAATGGCAGCTCAAACACTCCGAGGCGACGCATGCCCTGACGCGCGCGGAGACACTTTGGGTCGAGGCGCTGGAAAAACTGGAGAAGGCGAGCAAGTAAAATCTGCACCGTTTCAATGAGATCGGAAGAAGGGGGGCTTTTGCTTCCCTTTTTTGTTTCAAAATCAGATCCTTATCAAATTTAAAAATCCCAGCGATATGTGCCGCCCGCAAGTGCCGGCACAAAAATCACACCGACACAAAAGCTTCACAGCTTCGAATCCGAACTGTAACGAAGCCATGCGAAATCCTTGCCAACCGCACGACGGGCACCTCCCCGCACGTCATGCGCCTCTTTGCCAGATGGCCAAAACGGTCAGTTAGCTTACAAAGGACATAGCGATGGATCTCAAGAAAACGATCAACCTGTCGTGGGACGATTTCGATGAACTGCGCGACCCGCGCCCGGATGCAAACGGGTTCGACGCGGTTGTTGAACGCGCCATCTCGCGCCGTGGTTTCTTGGGCGGTGCGCTCGCATTCGGCTCCGCATCGGCCGTCTTTGGCGCGGGCGTGATGGGCTCGGCCACTTCGGCCCGCGCCCAAGCCGCGACCTTCGCGTTTGAGCCGATCGGCATCTCCACCGATTTCGACATTCATGTGCCAAAGGGCTACCAGTGGAAGCCGCTCGTTCGCTTGGGCGATCCGCTGTTCTCCGAGGCGAAAGACGCCTATTCGGACGAGACAGGCATCGCCATCGAGATGTCGGATAAAGTGTTCGGTGAGAACACCGACGGCATGGAAACCTTTGTTGTCGACGATCATGTTCTCCTCGCCATCAACTCCGAATACGTAAACCCCGAGATCAACCTGCCTGCCGCGTCTGAGGGCATTCCGCAAACCGCGGAGGAGGTTCAGCTTCTCAAAAACCTGCAAGGCGTGACCGTTCTGGAAATCGCGGAGCAGGGCGAAGGCTGGGCCGTTGTGGTCGACAGCCCCTTCAACCGCCGCATCACTCACGACACGCAAATGACCATGGACGGCCCCGCCGCAGGTTCGGATCTGGTTAAAACCAGCCTCGATCCCGAAGGCATGTCGCCCAAGGGCACGATGAACAATTGCGGCTCGGGTAAGACGCTTTGGGGCACATACCTGACCTGCGAAGAAAACTTCAACGGCTACTTCGGCACCACCGGCGAGTATGATGTGACCGAGGGCCACACCCGCTATGGCTTGGGTGGCGAGGCACGCTATGCGTATGAAAAATATGATGCGCGTTTCGATCTGAGCAAAGAGCCGAACGAGCCAAACCGCCACGGCTGGGTGACCGAAATCAACCCCGCCGACCCGAATTCGGTGCCGGTGAAACACACCGCGCTTGGGCGTTTCAAGCATGAGAATGCTGCGATGACGCAGACGGCTGATGGCCGCGTCGTCGTGTACATGGGCGATGATGAGCGCGGCGAGTTCCTTTATCGCTACGTCTCCAACGGCACATGGTCGGAAGGCCAGCCGCACGACGGCCTGCTCTCGGATGGCACGCTCTATGTCGCGAAATTCAATGATGACATGACGGGCGAATGGCTGGCTTTGACGCCAGAGACGACCGGCATGTCGATTGAGGAGATGCTTGTCTTCGCGCGGATGGCTGGCTCGAAAGTCGGCGCGACCACGATGGACCGCCCTGAATGGGTTGCGGTCAACCCGCTGAAGGTTGAGGCCTATTGCGCCTTGACCAACAATAAAAACCGGGGCGTTTCAGCCAATGAGGGCGGCGATGAGCAGCCTGTCGGTGGCCCGAACCCGCGTGAAACCAACAATTACGGTCAGATCGTGCGCTGGCGCCCGATGAATGAGGATCATGGCGCGGATGGGTTCGCGTGGGATCTCTACGTGATGGCGGGCAACCCGGAGGTGTATAACAACGCCTATGGCGGCTCGGAAAATATCACGGCGGGCAATATGTTCAACTCGCCCGACGGCATGGCGTTCTCGTCGGATGGGATGCTTTGGATCCAGACCGACGGTGACGACAGCAATGAGGGCGAATTCGCAGGCCAAGGGAACAACCAGATGCTGGTTGGCAACCCCGAGACCGGCGAGATCGCGCGCTTCCTCACGGCGCCAAACGGCGCGGAAGTCACGGGCCTCACATGGACCCCGGATGGCAAAACCGCGTTCGTCGGCATCCAGCATCCGGGCGGCTCGTGGCCGGACGGCGCAGGAAAGCCGCGCTCCTCGGTCATCGCTGTTTGGCGCGAAGACGGCGCGATGTTTGGCTAATTTACAGGTCAGAGAATGGAAAGGGGGGCCAAAACAGGCCCCCCTTTTTTATCGTCAACACGGGTAGGTCTTGCAGGGCGTCAGCCATAGAAAAACCCCGCCAGAGCATGTGCTCCGGCGGGGTTTATAGTGAGCGATCTTATTTCAGGATCGAGCGGCCCGCGTATTCTGCGGTTTCGCCCAGCATTTCCTCAATGCGGATCAGTTGGTTATACTTCGCCAACCGGTCAGAGCGCGCCAGCGAGCCGGTTTTGATCTGGCCGCAGTTGGTCGCGACTGCGAGGTCGGCAATCGTTGCATCCTCGGTCTCGCCCGAACGGTGCGACATCACGGAGGTGTAGCGCGCGCGGTCAGCCATGCGCACCGCGTCGAGCGTCTCGGTCAGCGTGCCGATCTGGTTGACCTTCACGAGCAGCGAGTTCGCGCAGCCCTCTTTGATCCCGCGCGCAAGGCGGGTCGGGTTGGTCACGAACAGATCATCGCCCACGAGTTGGATTTTATCGCCGAGCTTGTCGGTCAACAGCTTCCAGCCCGCCCAGTCATCTTCCGAGCAGCCGTCCTCGATCGAGATGATCGGGTAATCGGCGCACAGGGCCGCGAGGTAATCGACGTTTTCTTCAATGGACAGCGATTTGCCTTCGCCCACCATCTCGTATTTGCCGCCCTTGAAATATTCCGTCGCGGCGCAATCCAGCGCGAGATAGATGTCTTCGCCCGGCTTGAAGCCCGCTTTTTCAATCGATTTCAGGATGAAATCGAGTGCTTCGCGCGAGGAGCCGAGGTTCGGCGCGAACCCGCCCTCATCGCCAAGGCCGGTGGACAAGCCCTTGGCCGACAGCTCTTTTTTCAGGGTGTGGAACACTTCCGACCCCATGCGGACGGCTTCGCGGATATTACCCGCCGAGACCGGCATGATCATGAATTCCTGGATATCGATCGGGTTATCGGCGTGTTCGCCGCCGTTGATGATGTTCATCATCGGCACCGGCAATATCCGCGCATTGGTGCCGCCGACGTAGCGATATAGCGGCTGCGAGGTGAAATCGGCGGCCGCTTTGGCCACGGCCAGCGACACGCCCAAAATCGCGTTCGCGCCAAGACGGGCCTTGTTCGGCGTGCCGTCCAGCTCCATCATCATGCGGTCGATCTCGACCTGCTCGGTCGCGTCCTCGCCCAGCAGGTTCTCCGCAATCTCGCCATTGACCGCCATCACGGCTTCCAAAACGCCTTTGCCCATGTAGCGCGACGTGTCGCCGTCGCGGCGCTCAACGGCCTCATGCGCGCCGGTCGATGCGCCCGATGGCACAGCCGCGCGGCCCATGGTGCCGTCTTCGAGGATAACGTCAACCTCAACGGTCGGATTGCCGCGGCTATCCAGAATCTCGCGGGCGTGAATGTCGATGATCGTGCTCATATGATTTCCCTTGGGGTGTGCGCGGGGTGAAGACGCGCAGATTTCAGTCATGGGCCGAGGCAAGCTATAGCGGCTTGGCGCGGTTCGGAAAAGGGTGTTGTTAGCGCAAACGCCCGTGTTAGCGCCGCAACTGCCTAAATCTTTTACGACAGGTATCGTTGGGGCATGCGTTTCACCGCATCCGCGCAAGAGGGCGAGGCGGCGGCGGCCCCTAAACCGTTGGCAAACCGCGCCGCGCGCGCCGTTTTACCCGCATCTCGCGCAGCAATGTGTAGAGCCCCGATGCCACGATCACCGCGCCACCGACCAATGTCCAAACGCCGGCCGGCTCGTCAAACACCACCGCCGATATCACCACGGCGATGACCAATCGCGTGTAGCGGAACGGCGTGATGACGGAGGCTTCACCGATGCGCATCGCCGCGATCAGCGCGTAATAGCCAAGCACCCCGAATATCATTGCGCCGAGTATCCATCCCCATTGGGTCGGCGTTAACCGGCCCCAATGATCCCCCATCAGCGGCATCAAGATAAGGCCCGCCGGGACCAGCGCCAAAAAGCCGTAAGCCGAGAGTTGCATTGAGGAAATTGCCTTTGGCACCACCCGCGTCGCCACATCGCGCGCGGCAAGCCCAATCACCCCGATCACGGCGAGGATCGACAACGGATCAAACGTCGCCGCGCCCGGGCGGATCACAATCAGCACGCCGACGAACCCGACCGAAATCGCCGTCCATCGCCGCCAGCCGACAGGTTCTTTCAAAAACACCGCCGCGCCCAGCGTTACCGCGAGCGGCGTCGCCTGCAAAATCGCCGAGGCCATCGCAAGAGGGGTAAAGGCAATCGCGCAGACAAAGCCGATCGTGCCGACGACCTCCATCAGATTGCGCAGCATCACAGGGCGGTTCGCCAGATCGCGCGAAATCAATCGGTCGCCGCGCCACACAGCCGCCGCCGCAAACACAAGCCCGCCGCCCAGCCCCAGCATGACAAGTACCTGCGCCACGGCGAGCCCTTGCGTCAGCATTTTCACGAACATATCCTCGGTCGCGAAGCAGACCATCGCAAAGACCATCAACACGCTGCCGCGCAGGTTTTCCATAAGGCATCCAATCTCAGTGCACGGGCAAGCGGCGTGGCGGCTTGGCGGTATAATATATACTCCGCCCATATCTTGTGCAGTTCCGCGCAGCAAGCGTTGCAATGTATGCGTGGCAATCCGCAGCCCGCGCCTTGATCAAGCCCGCGTCTTGATCAAGCCCGCTTCTTGATCGAGACAGACGAAATCTGCAAAAGGCAGGGCCTCCGGCGGGGATATTTAGAGCAACCGGAAAGCGCAACTCCCCCCGCGCGCGGTTGCGGCACCGTGTGGGGAGAGGATCAGGTTCCGCAGAAGGTCTGGCGGACCTCCTCATCTTTGAGCGGGCCGCGCGCGAGATCTTCCCATTCGGGCCGTGTCTCGTAAGGGGCGCGGCACGCCGCCAGCAGATGTTCGAACGGGGCCATATCGCCTTCAACCGCGGCTTGGATCATCTCCTCGACGCGGTGATTGCGCGGGATCCGGCGGGGGTTGGTGGCGCGCATGATGCCGACGGGATCCTCCTCTCGCGTCAACCGCGCCTCCCATTCGGGGGCCCAGCTTGTCCAAGCGTGCGCCTCGGTGAACTCGGTCGCCGCTGTGCCCTCGGACAACCCCGCAAACACGCGCGTGAAATCAACCTGTCCCGTCCCCATGCGCGACAAAAGCCCCTCAATCAGCGGTAAATCATCGGTTGTGGCTTGCGCGATCCCGATCTTGCGGCCGAAGTTTCGCAACCAACGCGCCTGGAAAATCTCGACGAAACCGTTGACCGAGCGTGTCGCTGCCTCAATGGCGGCGTCCTCGGTGCCCTCCATCAGGGGGAGCAGGCTTGTCGCGAGCTGTGCCAGATTCCAGGCGGCGATTGAGGGTTGGTTGGCGAAAGCGTAGCGCCCCATGCGATCAATCGACGAGAAGACCTTTTGCGGATGGTAGCCATCCATGAACGCACATGGCCCGTAATCGATCGTCTCGCCGGAGATCGCCATGTTGTCGGTATTCATCACGCCGTGGATGAATCCGACCGCCATCCAATCCGCAATCAAGGTGGCTTGCGCGGCAACAACCGCATCCAACAACCCCAGCGCGCCATCGGCGTCTGGATAATGTCGTGCGATGGCATAATCGCACAGCGCTTGTAGATCACGCAGCCGCTCTTCAGGCGGTGCGTCGGAAGCCATCGCGGCCGCGGTCGCGTATTGGAACGTGCCAACCCGCAGATGCGAGGCCGCGACCCGTGTTAGGACCGCGCCCGGATATCCGCGCTCGCGTTGAACTCTTGCGCCCGTCGCCACAGCCGCGAGCGCGCGCGTCGTCGGGACGCCGAGAGCGGCAATGGCCTCGGACACGAGATATTCGCGCAGCACAGGGCCCATCCAAGCCCGCCCGTCGCCGCGCCGCGAATATGGCGTTGGCCCCGAGCCTTTGAGGGCCACATCCACGCGGTGCGGCAAGGCTTGCCCGAAATCACCCGCCAGCTCGCCCAAGAGAACCGCGCGCCCATCGCCCAAACGCGGAACCCAGCCGCCGAACTGATGCCCCGCGTAGGCTTGGGCAATCGGCGTTGATCCGTCAGTCACGCGATTTCCAGCGAGGATTGCCAATCCCTCCGGCCCCGATAGCCAATCCAAATCAAGGCCCAGAGCCTCTGCGAGGGGGCGATTCACCGCGAGGAATTGCGGCGCCGTCGCGGACGCCGTTATCGGCGTTGGGGCTTGCGGCGTGAAAAACGTCGCGGGAAGGGAGGTGTAGGTGGTGTCAAAGGCAAACATCGAATTTCCTTGCGCCAAAGCTTGGCCCAAGGGGGCCGTGCGTCACCCTAACCGCCCCAAGCCGAGAGAGCCAGAGGGCGGCTTGGGGCAGGGAGGTGCCGTCTAAAGACGACCGATCCGCGTGACCAAAAGATCAAAGAACGCATCCGCATCCACGTCGCGCAAGAACAGGGCGTTCGCCTCGCGGCCCGTTACACGCCACCAATCCGCGACCGTCATTCCGCGGGTGAGGGGGCTGTCGACCTCAATCTCGACATTGACCTCGCGGCCTTTGAAAAGCTCCGGTGCGAGAAGATAGGCGATCACGCAAGGATCGTGCAGCGGTGCACCCTCAGCGCCGTATTTCTCAACGTCGAACCGTTCAAAAAAGTCGATCCACGAGGCGACAACCTCGCCTATCGAGGGCTGCCCGCGCCCCAACCGCGCGCGATTTTCCGCGCCGCCCGCCATCTCGCGGAATCGCGCTACACGGGCGGGGGTCGTCAGCGCCTTATGCGTCACATCGAGCGGCAGAACGACGATGCGGATGCCCGATTGAAACACCGCCTGCGCGGCTTCCGGATCGACGTAGATGTTAAATTCGGCGGCGGGCGTGACATTGCCCACCTCGAAATAGGCCCCACCCATCAACACGATTTGTTTGACCCTGTCCGCGATCTGCGGCGCGCGGCGCAGGGCGGTTGCGATATTTGTCAGTGGCCCCAAAACACACAGCGATACCGTTCCGGCAGGCTCGTTCATCACATGGTTGATGATCACGTCCACGCCGTCGCCTTCCGAGAGCGGCATCTGAGGCTCGGGTAAGCTGATCCCGTCAAGCCCGCTGACGCCGTGGATATATTCCGCCGTCACCAAATCGCGCGCCAGCGGACGATCGCATCCCGCATAAACAGGCACATCACGCCGCCCCGCCAATTCGCAGATCTTTCGGGCGTTGGTGTGCGTTAACACTAAAGGCACGTTCCCCGCGACAGCCGTCACCGCCAGCACGTCAAGTTCGGGGGATGCCAAGGCGAGCAAAATTGCCACCGCATCATCTTGACCGGGGTCGGTATCGATTATGATTTTCTGGGTTTGGGTCATCTTTGGCCTTGTTTTCTTGACGTAAGGGAATTTTTAACTGCCGCCCTGATGCCACAAATACACAGGCGAACGCGGCTTGTTTTGCGGGATTTGGCAAGCTTACCTAGGGGAATACAGATGGTTAGCTATCTTTCATTTGCCGGATGGCTGCCACATTCGTGCCTTAAATCAATCGGAGAACACAATGGTTAACAAGACATAAATGCTCACAGCCGCATAAGATGTGATCAGGGCATTGCGTCCAGACCCGAGGTCGAGAAGCCGGTCCAATCCGGCGCAGGCACGCGGGCGTATGAACAGGTTTGAGGAACGAAATATGATTGTGCATCACCTACTTGCCAGCGCCCCCTTCGCGAGCCCGTTGAACGCCGCGCTGTCGCGCAGTTTGGGCCGCTCTCGCGCGCAGATGGCGCGGGCGGGATTTGCCCTCAATGGGGCGCCCACACGTGCGAAAGTGGTCGTCTCGGAAAAGCTCTTCGGGTATTCGGCGTCAGGGTTTGAAAACTTCTTCTCCAATGCGGTTGCCCGCGCCGCCGTCACCGCAGGACGCCTTGACGGGCCGATCAAGCGCCTCGTGATTCAGGCAACACCACAGTCCGAATTGTTCCCCGCCCTGTGGCGCGGTATCGCGGCACGCGCGCAGGTCGATAGTTTTGAAAGCCATAAAGATAAAATCTTCGGCGCAACGCGCGGATGGGCGGAGCTGATTGAGGATCTCGTCAACGTGATCGAACCTGCAGAGGTTGTTGTGCTGACGGGCAAACCCTCGCAGCTCGCGGCCTGCGCCGAACTTGTGCCGGGCGCGCGGATTGATATCGATAATTTTGAAGATCCCGCGATGCCAGATACCGCACTCGCGATGATCCAGCGCCTCTATACGCAAGGACAGGTTCTGCCGCCGCGTCAGGTGCTACGCCTTCAATCATGGCACGCGCGTTTGCCGCAATGCGCCCCGCTCGCAGCGTTCACCCAAGCCGAGGCGGCCTATCTCGATGCCCGTTTCGCCGATGACATGGACCGCGTGTCCTGCCTTGGCCGCGTGCGGATCGTGGGCGACTTCGCGCAGGCTGGTCACGCAAACACGTCGCACATCGCTGCGCAATAAGCGTTTGCGATCAATGGTTGGCCGCCTCTGCCAAGGCGCGCCTGCTGTGCCCGCTAGCTGCCGCTCGGGCGTAGCAAAAGCCCCCCGACGCTGCTCGCGCGGGGGGCTTTTTAGACTCACAATGACGGGCAATCAGCCGTCGAGATCAACTTCTTCGATCAGCTTCAACGCTGCCGGGCGCAGCGCTGCGATGTCCGTTAACTCCAACGAGTTGGCCGTGAACTCACCCCAGCTTGCGACGAGTTCCGAGCGCTTCACGCCTGGCGTTGCGGGGAATTCGTTATTGGTCTCGGCGTAGATTTCCTGCGCCTCGGCGGAGACGAGGAACTCGATCAACTGAATCGCTTCTTCTTTGTTGGGGGCGGCTTGCGTCATCGCAACGCCCGAGACGTTCACATGCGTGCCGTCGCCCTCAAACACGGGGAAGGTCAGGTTGACGGAATTCGCCCACTCAATTTGCTCCGGATCGGCGAGCATCTGGCCCATGTAATAGGTGTTGCCCAGCGAAATATCGCATTCGCCCGCCCAGATCGACTTAACCTGCGAGCGGTCGTTGCCGTCAGGCTTGCGCGCGAGATTGGCCTTGATCCCTTCGAGCCAGGCTTTCGTCGCGTCCTCGTCATGATGCGCGAGATAAGCGGCCGTCAGCGCGACGTTGTAATCGTCGGTGAAGGGGCGCGTGCAGATGCGGCCCTTCCACTTGGGATCGGCCAGATCTTCATAAGTGGTAACGTCGCCCTGTGCGACGCGCTCTTTCGAGGCGTAAACGATGCGGGCGCGCGAGGTTAAGCCGATCCACTGGCCATCGGGCGCGCGCAGTTCGGCAGGCACGGCTTCCAAGACCACTGGATCGGTGATCGGCTGCGTCACCCCCGCGTCCACGATCTGCGCCAGACGCGCGATATCCACCGTCATCACGAGATCAGCAGGCGAGCGCGCGCCCTCTGCGACCAGCCGTTCGACCATGCCCTTATCCACGAAAGCCACATTCACATCGATGCCGGTTTTCGCGGTGAACGCATCAAACAGCGGTTGCACCAATTCGGGCTGGCGATGCGAATAGACATTCACTTCCTGCGCGAGGACGGCTTCGGGCAGGGCGACGGTTCCCGCGATCATCGCGGCGCCGATCAGCGCAGCACGCGAGGTGGAAGCTTTTGCCAAGAAGGTGTTGGAGGGGGTCGAGGGCATGTTGTTTCGTCCTGACTGAGATTTAAACTTGAAGGCTTGTGGCGCCCGATAAACCTGAGTTTTTTTATCAGGTCAAGAGGTGAGGGTCGCAACAGCCCCCCGAAACCGCCAAAGATACGCGGTGTGCGACGCACCGCCGCAGGGCCTCTGCGGCGGCGACGCTGTGAGCTGCGCCGTTTACACATGCAAAAAATGGAAAGTGAATTGTAAGAATTTGGCACCTTTTGATCGACGCCATATCCGAAAGGCTAGGGCGGCAGCGGCCACTATCCTTTTGCGCCTTACCGATGCGTAACCTTATCCTTTTGCGGACTACGTTTAAGGCATGTGACAGTTATATAAAACACAAGTTGCGAATGAAAACGGTGCTTTATGCCGCATTCATCGCGGAGTTTATGGTTTGGGTCGTGTTTGACCCGCGTAAGGTCGATACGGCCTGCCTCGGTTGAGGCACGAGTGAGGAGCGGTCGAAACGTCTGTGACGCGTCCCTGTTCTGGTGTGTGTGAAGGGGGAGTTTACCCGTGTTCGGTAAAGAGTTTTCAAGCGTGTGAAGGCGCGAGGGGGACGCGGCATCGAGTGTCACGCCCGCTCGCGACGTCTTCGCGCCAGCGTGTTGTGATTTACGCCGTAAGTTTTCAAGTCTGTATGAGTTTAAGGAGCCACAATGCGTTTAACCACCCGTAGTAATCTCGCGATGAGAACCCTGATGTTTTGCGGTGTGAACAACACCTCTCTCGTCCGGAAGTCCGATATTGCGGTGGCGTGCAATGTTTCAGAAAACCACCTCGCGCAGGTGGTCAACAATCTCGCGCAGATGGGATTTTTGGATACGCAACGTGGTCGCACGGGCGGGATGCGTCTGGGGCGTCCGATGGAGTCCATCAAGGTCGGTGAAGTCTTGCGCAAGTTCGAATCTGGCGTGCCGTTCGTCGAATGTTTCGATGAAAAGCTCAATACCTGTCCGCTCTATGCGGGGTGTCGTCTGCGCGGCGCGCTGGCTGATGCGCAGGAAGCTTTTTACGCGGCGCTTGATTCGATTTCTCTCGCGGATCTGCTGCGCGACAACACGACGCTGGAGGCGATCTTGCGTCACAGCGGCGAACGCCAGAGCGCGAGCTGTATGATGCACGCGTAAAGCAGGGGGCTTGCGCAAAAATGCACGTCCAAATGCTTCGTAAAAGTCACGAAACTGCGAGCCGGTCATCGCGCGTTGCTTTGCGCTTGACCGCCACACAGCCGGGGATTAGAGCGCCGCACATTCGCCGTTTTCCCCGCCTATAAAGGCCAGATGGTGAAGATGTTTTGGAGAGAGACAATGAGCCAACAATCGCAAATGGGCGGCTACTTCGAAAGCCAGCAATCCGGTGGCGCGCCTTGTGATACAACCGCCGACCACGGCGCGCATCAGATGGGGCAAAGCCTCACCGCGCCGCGCCAACAGGCACAATCGATGCCAAAGGCACCGGTGCAGTTCAAAGACTGGGCCGCGATCTAACGCAGCGCAGGAGCACCCGCAGAGTCCGGCGGCAAAGACATTCCCGAAGGCTGTTTTGATGGCCTTCGTTCCGAACCCTTGCGCAGCGAGCGCAACCCTGCCTCGCGCAGCCTGCTCGACCCTGTCACAGACGGGTATGACGCCGCGAACAGATCCGTCTGACAATCTCGGCCTGCCGTCACCTGCGCCCTTGCGCCGCCGACCGCGCCGCGTTTGAGTGCGCCATGGCAGTGCATCTCGATCCCGTTTCCTCGATTCCCAATCTCGGCCCCGCCTCGCAAGAGGGCTTCGCCGCCGCCGGTATCCATTCCGCGCAGGCCTTGCGCGCTTTGGGGCCCGATGAGGCCTATCTGGCCTATCTCTGCGCGGGGCACCGGCCGCATTTCATCTTTTACTATGCGATGGTGATGGGGCTACAGGGGCGCGCTTGGAACGATTGCAAAGGCGCGGAGAAAGACGGCCTGCGCGTGCGGTTCGATGCGATCAAGGCCCGCGCCGTCGCCGCGCAAAAGGGCGGCGCATATGGAAAGGGCCGCACGGATAGCGCGGCCCTTGAAGCATTTTTCAACGAGATTGGCCTGATCTAACCGATCGGCCCGCTCGGGTGGCGATTAGCCGACCAGTTCGAGACCGGAGAAGAAGAAAGCGATTTCTTCCGCTGCGGTTTCTGGAGCGTCCGACCCGTGAACCGAGTTCTCACCGATCGAGAGGGCGAATTCCTTGCGGATCGTGCCGTCAGCAGCGTCAGCCGGATTGGTTGCGCCCATAACTTCGCGGTTTTTCGTGATTGCGTTCTCGCCTTCGAGAACTTGAACCACGATCGGCTCGGAGATCATGAATTCGCACAGTTCGCCGAAGAACGGACGCTCGGAGTGAACGCCGTAGAACTGTTGTGCTTGTGCCAGCGTCATCTGAATGCGCTTGGATGCGACAACGCGCAGACCCGCTTCTTCAAATTTAGCAACGATTTTGCCGGTGAGGTTGCGCTTCGTGGCATCCGGTTTGATGATCGAGAACGTGCGTTCGAGGGCCATTTGGTGAGCCTTTCAGGTTATCTTGGGGCGGCTAATCCACCCAGTTCAATTCTGTCGCGCGTCTATCACGGCGCTATGACAAAGGAAAGAACTCCCGTGCAGTCTCACGCCAATGTTGGGTTGTTTTGCGCGGGAGGGTAAACGCTGGGTGAGGCTACGCGGCGGGGGCCTCCAATGCGGCGGTGAGCTTCGCCAGACCCGCCTCAGAAAGGCCGCGCTCTTTCGCCATCGTCAAGACGGCCTCGCGCACGTGTTTCTTGGCGCGTAAGATCTTCATAAACCGAGCTTCATCCAGAACCAGCAGAGTTGTCGGCGCGATTGCCCTCACCTCGCCCTGATAGGCGCGCCCCGCCAAAAGGGCGATTTGTCCAAACATCTCGCCGCGCCCCAATCGATTGGTCTGCTTGGCGGTGGTCACCTCCACCGCGCCGCTGGCGATGAAATATACCGAACGCGGGGCCTCGGCGCGGCGGCGGATCACTTCGCCCGCATTGGCGTGGCGCGTGACAAACCCTTTTGCGAGCCGCTTGAGCATCGCCTCATCCAGATGAGACAAAAGCGGGACCTGCCGCGCCAACTCGGCCCGCCGAAGCGCCAGATCAAGTTTCGGGCGCTTGCGTTCGCGCGCGATCCTGTCCTCAATGCCTTGTGTGAGGGATTGATGCAGCTCTGGCCCGATCAGCCCCTCGCGGCGCAGGTCGTCAATCTCCTGCCGCTCCAGACGTAATCCGGTGCGGCGCAAGAATTTCCGTTCCAATTCCTCGGCATAGCCCGGATATTGAAGCTTGAGCGCCTCCAGCGCCTGTTCAACCCCCTCAACCCGGCGCGCGACCAGCTCGTGCAACAAATCCGCCACACGGCGGCGATGGATGCGGCGGATGCGCGTATCGATAAACCCGTCCAACCCCTTGAGAACAAGGCGCTGGCTGAGCAGAAATTCGAATCTGTCTGCGGTGAGGGAGGCGAGGGGACGTGAAATCCGTGCGCGGTTGTCCAACCAGACCGCCAAGCGGAACCCACGGCTAAATGAGAGCGCACGGCGGTAAACCGCGCGGTAGCCCGAACGCCCGCCCGATGGCCCCCCGCTACGCGTCGCCTCCAATAGCCGTTCGGCCAGAACGCGGGCGCGCTCATAGCTTTTGGAGGACATCAGCCCGCCCTCAAACCCTTGATCGATCAAGTCCTTTTCATGACCCGAAAGGGCGATCAGGCCCAATGTGATACGATCGCGATCCGACAAGCCTTCCTCGCGCTCGGCTTCACTCACCGCGCCGCCCAGACGCTCGCCGAAATCCTTGGCCTCCGCGCGCACGATCTCTTTGGTCAGGTCATAATTCTCTGCCGCCCCCGCGACCCGCTCGCGCACCGATTGCAACGCAACCGCAACCACCTGTTTGGACAGGGCAAGATCAAGCGGCGTGAGCTTGTCGAGATGCAGCTTGGTGATGACTATCCGCAGGGTCGTCCCCTGCACCAGCAAGGTGAACAAGGTAAACCCCGTCGCCAAAATCCCGACCGCGCGCTTCGTCTCCGTGGCGATCGCGGGGTTTTCCGTCACCGCCAAGGCCAGCGCCAAGGTGACTGCGCCGCGCAACCCCCCCCATAAAATCGCGGCCTTATAGGGCGTCTCGACCCGCGGCGAGAGGCGCAGCACCGTGAGCAATGGCAACAGCACAAACAATACCAGCGCCCGCGCCGCGAAAGCGGCAATCGCGACGACACCAACGTAAACGATATCAATCCACGTCGCATCCGCCATCAATTTGGGAATCAAAATCGCGGCGAGAACGAAGATGAGTGCCCCCGCCCAATGCGCCAGAATATCCCAAAGCTCGCGCAGCTTTTCCCACCGCTTGGGATCAATTCGTCCGGGCGCCGCAAAGGTCAACACCAGCCCGCACACCACAACCGAGATCACGCCAGAGGCGCCGATCCCACGTTCCGCGAGGATATACGCCATATAGGGAATCGAGATCGACACGCTGAGCTGTGCGAGGGGGAAGCGGTTGAGCGCGATGAGAACTTGCAGCCCCGCCCACGCCATCGCTATGCCGATCACGGCGCCGCCCATCACAAGGTAGGGAAATTCGCCAAGCGCCTTGCTCGCGTCGGGATCGGGGCCGGACATGACGAAGGTGATGATCAGCCCGAAAATCGCAATCGCGGCGGCGTCATTGAGGAGGCTTTCGCCCTCGATGATCCGACCGAGCCGTTTGGGCGCGGAGAGGGAACGGAAAATTCCCGCCACCGCCGATGGGTCCGTTGTGGAGACAACAGACCCGATCAAAAGCCCCGTCGTCAGCGGCACGATGCCAAGCTGGCTGAGCGACCCGCCGATGATCACCGTCGAGAGCACCACCGCGACCACGGCGAGCAAAACAATCGGCACCCAATCGTCCAGAATTCGGCGGATCTCCATCCCCAATGTCACCTGAAACAACAGTGTTGGCAGGAAAATATACAGGAAGGAATTCGCGCGGATCGGCATTTCTGTGAAGCTCAGCGCGATGAAATTCAACGAGTTCGCGAAATCTAGCGTCAGGAACAGCGCCGATCCGACGCCGATCATCATCCCCGCCGCGGCCAAGGTCACGCTGAAGGGCAGGCGCAGGCGCTCGGCAAGTGGTTCACATAACCCGACGAGGAAGAATAACAGGGCAACAATCGTCGTAAGGGCAACAATCTCCATTGTTTTTGCGGTATCCGATCTGTGGCAGGTGGTCTTGCGGGGGGATGGCGGGGTGTTGTGCCCAGTATGCACCAGCAAGCCGCCCAACGCTCGCGCAAAATACGGGGTCGGGGTATCAAAATACCGTCACCCCGCCGCGCTCTGCGGGGAGTATGACGGGGAGATGTGGGGGCCGCGCGGCGCTACTTTAGCGCGGCGCTACTTTGGCGCGGTGCGCGGCGTCATCGCACGCAGCTCGGCCCAGAATGTCTCGAGCAAGGGTTTGCTGGATTGGGTCATCCGGTAGGCGCGAATTTCCAGCGGCGCTTGGAATCGCTCGTTCCCTGCAATCACCAATGCCCCTGATGCGAGTTCCTCAAGGCACATCCTTCGAGGCAACCAGCCCAAACCGAAGCCCTCCAAAATCATCGCTTTCACGGAATTCGAGAGCGCATTTTGACTGACTTGCAGAACAGAAGGCATCCCCGTGTCGTGTGCTGCGTCCGCAAGGGGCCGATTTTTATGCCCCGACAAAAGATCATCGACCACCGCCCGAAACACCGAATCCCGCCCGTATGACAGAACCGGCAGCCGGTCTTTGGGGTGGCGCGAGGCGGCATTGGCGCGCGCGCTGCCCGCAGCAGGCGGGTCTTGAGGCGATAAGTTGAACATCGCCGCGCCGTTGGAATCCGGTTTCGACACAGGGATCAAGACATCCTCAACCAAGGTCTGATAGGTGAATTCCGCCCCGCCAAGGGGCGCGAGGAAACTCATCATCGGGTGCCAGTAGACGAGGATCAGATCCGAATAGCCCTGTTGCAAACTCGCCACAAAGCGATCGGCCGGCCAAGAGACGGAGTTGAGATCAAGGGTGATATCCGACGAGAGAGGAAGAAACTCGTCATTCACATAAGATAAGTAGAGCGATTGCGACGCGGCCAAGCGCACCATCCGCTCATCCTCGGAATCAATCGCGCGGCATCGCTCAATCGTCTCGTCCATGGCTTGCAAGGCGGCGCGGGCCTGTTCCAAAAACAGGTCGCCCGCAGGGGTCAGCGATAAGGGCAGGGTCTCGCGATTGATCAGCCGCGCGCCAACGGTCGTTTCCAACACCCTGATCCGCCGCGAAAACGCGGGCTGGCTGACATAACGTTCCTCCGCCGCGCGGGAAAAATTCCGGCATTCGGCCAAGGCGATAAAGTCTTTGAGCCAGTTAAATTCCACAGCAGGCGGACCAGATGAAAGGGCGCGGTGCGCGCGTTGAGGGCTCCAACCTTAGCCCGCAGGACGCGGTGGTCAACATTTGGCGCCGCGCAGGGGAAAGTGCCGTTGCGTTGCGCGGCAGATCAGGGCCGCACGCGTCTGCATGCGGCGCGGCCCCTGTCGAGCGGCCCCGTTTCACAGCGCGGCCCCTGAGGCGGTGTCACTTATCCGCCCCTCCTCAACCGCGTGACAGGCAACGCGGCTGCCG
This sequence comes from Albirhodobacter sp. R86504, assembly GCF_042466415.1. Lineage (NCBI taxonomy): Bacteria > Pseudomonadati > Pseudomonadota > Alphaproteobacteria > Rhodobacterales > Paracoccaceae > Albirhodobacter > Albirhodobacter sp. R86504. Next base: position 690,118 of record NZ_JAXHCH010000002.1, read on the forward strand.
TCCGGCTGGGCGATGACCTGCGGCTTTTGCATGAGGCAGCGTTGATCCGCAAACCCGCATCGGCTCGCAAAGGGGCATCCCGCGGGCAGATCGATTGGCGTCGGAATTTCGCCTTTCAGACGGATGTGATTGGGCTTGTCATCCTTCAGTTGCGGCACCGCCGAGAGCAGCGCGCGCGTGTAGGGATGCTTGGGCGCGGCAAAAAGGGTGCGCGTATCGGCAATCTCGCACACCGAGCCAAGATAGAGCACGACGACTTTCGTGCCAAAATGCTCGACCACGCTCAGATCATGGGTGATGAAAAGATACGTCAGCCCGCGCGCCTCTTTCGCCTCCAACATCAGGTTCAAAACCTGCGCTTGGATGGAGACGTCAAGCGCGCTGATCGGCTCATCCGCGACGATGAACTCGGGATCGACGGTCAGGGCGCGGGCGATGGCGATGCGCTGGCGCTGGCCGCCGGAAAATTCGTGCGGGTAGCGCTTGAGCCAGTTCGGATCGACCCCGACCGAGAGCATGACCTCGGCGACACGGTCCTCGACCTCGGCGCGGCTCATGCGCGGATTGTGATGGCGCACGGGCTCTTGCAAGGATTGCGCCAAGGTCATGCGCGGGTTGAGTGAGGCATAGGGGTTTTGGAAGATCATCTGGATCTTCTTGCGCAGGGGCTGCATCTGGCGGCGCGATAGCGTGTCGATGCGCGCCCCGTCATACAGGATCTCGCCGTTTGAGGGCGTCAGGAGCCCGGCGACAAGACGGGCGATCGTCGATTTCCCGCAGCCGCTTTCGCCTACGACGCAAACAGCCTCGGCGCGGTAGACGTCGAGCGAGACGTCGTTCACGGCATGCACCGCGCGCCGATCACGGACGATCTTCCCGCGGCGCAGCTTCAGACTTTCCAAAAACCCTTCATCGAGATCGAATTGTTTGCGCAGGCCTTTGATCTGGAGCAAGGGTGAAGCGCCATTTTCCGGTTTCATTACGGGTGGTTGCGAGGCGGTCTTCAAGTGATGTTCGCTCATGCGTCTTCCTCCTTGAGGCTTTGATCCGCGCTCAGGCGCTCGACCTCAAAACACGCAACAGATACCGGCCCGTAATGACGCGTGACAGGTTTTTGCGCGCGGCAGTGATCATCCGCAAAGGCGCAGCGCGGATGGAAGGCGCAGCCTTGCGGCACCTGCGCGAGCCCTGGCATCGTGCCCGGAATTTGCTTCAGGCGTTCGCCCGGTTCGGTCTGTTGCGGCAGGGCGTTGATGAGGCCTTGGGTATACGGGTGTTGGGGATCGTTGATGATCGAGCGCGTGCGGCCCGATTCAATGATCCGTCCCGCATACATCACCAATGTGCGCTCCGTCATTTGTGACACAACACCCAGATCATGCGTGATCAAGATCAGGCTGACTTGGTTGGATTGGCACAGCTCGAGCAGCAACTCCATGATATCGGCCTGAATCGTAACGTCCAGCGCCGTGGTCGGCTCATCCGCGATGATCAGCTTGGGCTCCAGCAACAGCGCAATCGCGATCACGATCCGCTGGCGCATCCCGCCGGAAAGCTCGTGCGGGTATTGATCCAGCCGCGCTTCGGGCGAGGGGATGTAAACCTCGCGCAGCTTGAGCAGGGCAATCTGGCGCGCCTCGCGTTTGCTCATCTTGCGATGTGCGAGCAGCGTCTCGACCATTTGTTGACCGATCGTCAGCACAGGGTTGAGGGTGACCATCGGATCTTGGAAGATCATCGCCATCCTGTCACCGCGCATCGTGCGCAGCGCGCGGGGCGACATCTTCACCACGTCGTCCCCGTCAAACAGGATTTCGCCTTGGTCGATATAGCCCGGACGCGAGAGCAGGTTCATCAGCGCGAATCCGGTGATCGATTTCCCCGCGCCGGATTCCCCCACGATCCCGAGCCGCTCGCCTTTATCGACATCAAACGAAATCCCGTCGAGCGCCGTCACAGGCCCGCCACGCACCGCAAATTTCACCGTGAGGTCTTTTACCGAAAGCAATGCCATCGCCCTCATCCTTTGTAGAGTTTGGGGTTGAGCACGTCGCGCATCCAATCGCCCAACAGGTTGATCACCAGCACCAGCACGACCAGCACAACGCCCGGGATCGCCGTGATCCACCAGCTCCCCGAGAAGATATAGTTAAAGCCCGACGAGATCAGCGCGCCGAGCGAGGGTTGGCTGGGCGGCATCCCGAGCCCGAGAAAGCTAAGCGAGGCCTCGGAGATGATCGCATTGGCGACCTGCACCGTCGAGATAACGAAGATCGGGGACAAGGAATTTGGCAAGATATGGCGCAACATGATCCGCAGCGGCCCAAACCCCAGCACCCGCGCGCTATCGACATATTCCTTCTTCTTTTCCGCCAGCACCGTCGCCCGCACAGTGCGCGCATATTGCGGCCATTCGGCAACCCCGATCACGACAATCAGGAAGAAAACCGCATATTGGTTGAAGGTCTCCGTGCCAAACAGCGCTTGAGTGACGGCGAGGAAGATGATGGCAACCATCAATGTCGAGAACGACAGTTGGATATCCGCGAGCCGCATGAGCAAGCTGTCGGTGCGCCCGCCAATATAGCCCGCCAGCAAGCCCACCGAAATCCCGAGGAAGGCTTGCAACAACACGGCGCAAATCCCGATCAGGATCGACAAACGTGTGCCGTAGAGGATCGTCGAAAGCAGGTCGCGGCCCTGATCATCCGTGCCCAAAGGGAATTCGGGCAACGCGCCTTCCACCCAGAAGGGCGGGTATTCCGAATTCATAATGTCGATCTGCGCCGGATCGTAGGGGTTGTAGGGCGCAATGAAGGGCGCGAGCACCGCGAGCAGCGCAATGATCGCGAAAATCAGAAAGCTGACGATCGCCACCGGATTGCGGCGAAAGCTGTAGCCCATCTGGCTATCCCACATCGCGGCAAGCAGCTTGGGGCGCGCAGGCCTGTTTGAGGGGGCGGCGGGTGTGGGAAGATTGCTCATGCGCCCATCCTTGCAAGTTTAATTGTCGGATTAACGAGGCCGTAGATCAGATCGACCAGTGTATTTGTGACCACGAAAATAAAGCCGACGACGATCAGATAGGCCACGATCAGCGGGGTATCGACACGGTTCACCGCCTCCAAAAACATGAAGCCCATCCCCGGCCATTGGAAGACCGTCTCCGTCAAGATCGTATAGGCCACCATCGTCCCGATCTGCACGCCGCCCACAGTGATAACGGGCAAAAGCGTGTTTTTGAGCGCGTGAACGAAGTAGATCCGCCATGGTTGTATGCCCTTGGCATGGGCAAAGCGCACATACTCGCTTTGCAGAACCTCCATCATCTCGGACCGGATGAGACGCACAAACATCGGCAACATGATCGACGCCAGCGCGACCGAGGGCAAGATGATATGCGCCCAGCCGTCAGCGGTGAGGAAGTTCGTCTCCCATGATCCGATGATATGGACAACCTCCCCGCGGCCGAAGGAAGGCATCACCCCAAGCTCGACGGAAAAAATGAAGATCATCATGATTGCGGTGAGAAAAACAGGGATCGAAATGCCGATAATCGACAGCCCCATGATCATCCGGCTCAAGATGGAGCCGGGCCGGATCGCGGTATAAACACCCAGCGGCACCGACAGCCCGATGATGATCACCGTGGCCCCGAACACCAGCTCCAACGTCGCGGGCAGCTTTTTCAAGATCACGTCAAGCGCAGGTTCTTTGAAGAAATACGATGTGCCAAGATCGCCTTGCAAGGCATTGGAAACAAATCTGAAATACTGTGTCAGGAACGGATCGTTAAGACCCATGCGCTCGCGCAGCTGCGCGCGGACCTCCTCCGACACCGATTGCCCGACAAGCTCGCGCAGCGGATCGCCTAAATTGCCTTGGATTGCGAAAGCGATCAGCGAGATCGCGAACATGACCGCGATCGCTTGGAACACTCGTTTAACGAGATAGGCAAACATCAAAACCACCTGGTTGTTGGGGATCGCAAGCCCCTATCTGGGGGGCTGTCGCGCGGCAAGCGCAAGGCGCCAGCGCCGTTATTTATGTGGGAAAAGACGGGCCCGCCGAGAAATCCGGTCGGGCCCGTCACGTGATCTTGCGCGGGCGTGCCGCGCAAGGACAGCGTTATTCCGAGATCACCAGATCACCGAAATAAGGGAAGTCGAGCGCGTTGACGATCTCGTCAGCGTTCATGCCATCCTTCGCGCCCCACGCAAGGTTTTGCCAATGAAGGGGGATGAAGGCCGCGTCCTCATAGAGCATCGCCTCCAGCGCCCGCAGCGACTCGCCGCGCTTCTCGGTGTCGATCTCGGTGTTGGTCGACGTCATCAAAGCATCCGCTTCCGGATTGCAGTAAATGCCCGAATTATACTGGCCATTCCCGGTTTCCTCATCATAGCACGCGGTGAGGAACTGGTGGAAATTCGCGGAATCCTCGGTATCGGCATGCCAGCCGATCAGCATCATATCGGCTGCGCGCTCGTCAAACATCGGCCAGTATTGCGCCTTTGGAACGGTTTGCAGATCGACGGTGATGTTGATTTTCGACAGCATTGACGCGGCCGCTTGCGCGATTTTATCGTCGTTCACATAGCGGTTGTTGGGCGCGAGCATGGTGATCGAGAACCCATCCTCATAGCCAGCCTCCGTCATCAGCGCTTTCGCCTTTTCCAGATCAAAGCGCGGTGCCAAGGCGGCGTCATACCCCAAATATCCCTCGGGCGAGGCCTGACCGGCGGTGGTGGCGAAGCCGCGCATGATCCGGTCGACGATGCCTTGGTTATTGATAGCATAGTCAATGGCTTGGCGGACGCGCTTATCCTTGAATGCTTCGACGCGATCTTGGTTCATCTGGAAGGTGATCACGCGGGTGCCCGGCATCGTGATCAGGTTCACGCCCTCCGTCTCCTCGATCCGCGCGAGGTCGGTCGGTGGTACGGGCGAGATGAAATCGACATCGCCCGACAACAGCGCCGCGACACGGGTCGGATCTTCCTTGATCGGGGTCAATGTGATGGTGTCGACATTGCCCGTCTCCGGGTCCCAATAGCCGTCAAACCGATCAAACTGCATCCGCACACCCTGTTCACGGGCGGTGACGATGAACGGGCCGGTGCCCGACATCATGCGCGAGGCGAAGCTGTCGCCGTGCTTCACGATTTCGGATTTGGATTTCCCATCCTCGGTTTCGCCCGAATAGAAGGCGCTATCCATCGCAAACAGATAGGTCGCGGTGTGCAGTACCAGCGGATAGGGTTCGGCGGTTTTCAGATCGACCGTGTAATCGTCGACGATCTCGACGGCGGTGAACGGCGTGAAGATTCCTTTGAAATCTTCCGAGGATTTGATCCGGTCAAAGGTCCATGCCACGTCTTTTGCGGTGAAGCTGTTGCCCGAATGGAACTTGACGCCCTCGCGCAGTTTGAACCGCATCGTGGTCTCGTCAATCTGCTCCCAGCTTTCGGCCAGACGGGGTTCGAATTCGAAATCCTGCGTCCAGCGCACGAGCGGATCGAAAACCATATGCGACAGTTGCAGCGTCCCGCCCGAGAGTTGCTCGTAGGGATCAAGCGACACCGGATCGGCATCATAGGCGACGCGCAAAGTATTTTCGGCCATCGCAGCGGTTGAAAAACCGGCCGTTGTCAGCGCCGCGATCAATGCCGGCCCCGCCAGCTTCGCGATGCTATTTGTAAAATTGAGCATTATAGGCTCCCCGTTATGATTTTTTTTGTGAGGGGAAGGTAGGGCCGATTTCGCGGTGGCTTCAAATGCCGAGTTTGCATCACGCTATGCTTTGCGCACATAGCCGTGAGCGCGCGTGACTTGTGCGTGAAGGGTTGACGCGTCGTCATAGTCTCGCGCATCAGCCTCTTGACCGCCCCGCAAATCCGCGCCATTCCCCAGATATGATCCCCAAAGACGCCCTCGACCAGATTTTGCAGCGCTTCGAATTTATTGAGGCCAAACTCAGCGGCGGCGCGGCCCCCGCAGAGATCGCCAGTTTGTCGCGCGAATATTCCGACCTCAAACCCGTCGTGTCGCAAATCCACGCGTATCGCCAAGCCGTTGCGGATCTTGCCGAGGCGGTGGAGATGCTCGGTGATCCCGAAATGCGCGCCTTGGCCGAGGAAGAAATGCCGCGGATCAAGGCGCAGATCCCGTTGATGGAGCAGGCGCTGCAAATCGCGCTCTTGCCCAAGGATGCCGCCGATGCGCGCCCAGCCATTTTGGAAATCCGGCCCGGCACAGGGGGCGATGAGGCGGCGCTCTTTGCGGGGGATCTGCTGCGGATGTATCAAAAATACGCCGAGTTGCAGGGCTGGTCGTTCCAGCTTCTCGAACTCTCCGAGTTTGAATTGGGCGGCGTGCGCGAGGCTATGGCGCGGGTTGAGGGCGAGGGTGTCTTTGCGCGCCTGAAATTCGAGAGCGGCGTGCACCGCGTGCAACGCGTCCCCGCGACCGAGGCCTCCGGTCGCATCCATACCTCCGCGGCGACTGTGGCCGTTTTGCCCGAGGCCGAGGAAGTCGATATCGACATCCCTGCTACCGATATTCGCATCGATACCATGCGTGCGTCCGGCGCCGGCGGGCAGCACGTCAATACCACCGATTCCGCCGTGCGCATCACCCATTTGCCGACCGGCCTCATCGTGACATCCTCGGAAAAATCCCAGCACCAGAACCGCGCCAATGCGATGGCCGTTTTGCGCGCGCGGCTCTTTGAGATGGAACGTGAGCGGATCGCGGGCGAGCGCGCCGACAGTCGCAAAACGCAAGTCGGGTCCGGCGATCGATCCGAGCGCATCCGCACCTATAATTTCCCGCAAGGGCGTATGACGGATCACCGCATCAACCTGACACTCTATTCGCTCGATAAGGTGATGCAGGGCGAAATTCGCGAGATCATCGAGGCCCTGATCGCCCATGATCAGGCCGAGAAACTGGCGGAGATGAACGGGTGAGCGCGGGCGCGACGGCCCAATCGGCCCTGATCGCGGGAATAAAAACGCTCAAAGAGGCTGGTGTGGAGGGCGCGCCGCGCGATGCGCGCAGGCTCATGGCATTCGCGCTTGATATCGTGCCTGACCGCCTGACGTTGCACCTCCATGACGCCATCCCCGCCGATGCGTCCGCGCGGTTCGATGCCGCAATCGCGGCTCGGGCGGCGCGTCATCCGGTGTCCCATATCACCGGAGTGCGGGCGTTTTGGGGGCGCGAGTTTCGGGTTACGAAAGACACGCTCGACCCGCGTCCAGAGACGGAGATCTTGATCGATGCGGCGCTACAAGACCCGTTCGAGACGGTGCTTGATCTTGGCTTGGGAACGGGCTGCATCTTGCTCACGCTGTTGGCGGAGCGTCCGTCGGCCCGCGGGGTAGGTGGCGATATCTCCGCCGCCGCGTTGCGCGTCGCGTCCGAAAATGCTGCGCGATTTGGTCTTGGTGAGCGCGCCGATCTGCGTCTCTCGGATTGGTTTGAAGACATCACAGGCCAGTTCGATCTCATCACGTCGAACCCGCCCTATATCGCGCAGGACGAGATGGCCGCGCTCTCGCCTGAGGTGCGCCTGCACGAGCCGCATCTTGCCCTCACGCCGGGTGGCGATGGGCTCGGGCCCTACCGGATTATCGCGGCGCAAGCGGCGCTGTATCTGCGGCCTCAGGGCAGGGTGCTGGTGGAAATCGGCCCGACCCAAGGGCAAGCCGTGTCAGAATTTTTCCGCACCGCAGGATTTGCCGATGTGGCGGTTTTGCACGATTTCGACGGGCGCGACCGCGTGGTCCGCGCGTCGATGGGATGAAAAATCGTCTTTCGCGCTAGAAATCCTCCGCAGGCAGGCAAATCGCCGCCACAACCGCGCAATTACGCGCATTTTTCGTAGTTTGTGCTTGCCAGCGTGCCGCTCTCATGGTTATTCATCCCCGTGAGCGGCGAAGAATATTCCCCTCACGTCTCAGCCATCAGATCTGGTCCGCATTCGGGTAACGCCGATCTCGCGCAGGCCGAGGGTCCGGCAAGGGCCGTTAAGGTCCGTTTGATTAACACCTCAGAAGACGAGTCTCATGAGATCTTCCAAATCCCGTTCGCGTTCGAAATCGAACCGCCAACGCTCGATCGGCAATATCATCAACCGCGTCTTCGATAGTTCGGGGCCGGAAGGGAAAGTGCGCGGCACGCCGCAGCAGATTATTGATAAATATCTGCAGCTTGCCCGCGATGCCCAGCTTTCCAACGATCGCGTTGCGGAACAAAACTTCCTGCAACACGCAGAGCATTACACCCGCATGTTGGGTGAGGCGAATAAGGAAATGGCGCGCGAACAAGAGCAGCGCCAGCAAAACGGCCATCACAACGGCCAGAATGGGTCGGGGGACGAGGGCCGCGATCAGAACGATCAACCCCGCCACGATCAAAACCGGAATGACCAGAACCGGAACGACCAGAACCGCAATGATCAGAACCGGAATGACCAAGGTCGGAACGATCAAAACCGTGACGAGTTGGGTAACAACGGTGGCCGCGACAACAATCGCCGCGAGAATAACAACCGTCGCGATAACAACCGTGACAACAACAACCGCCGTGATCGCAACCGTCGGGATAACAACGACTCGCGCAGCTCGGATGGCGAGACCCGCGGCGATCAAAACCAGCCCGCAGCGACGCAGGCGACCGCGGCCGATCAAGGCAATGCCGATCGCACACCTGTGCAAGATGAGCTGCCGGCTTTCATCAGCCAGCCGCCGCGCCGCACAGAGCCTGACACGAGCTTTACCTCGGATGACGGCCATGCCGATATCGTGAGCACACCCGAAAGCGCGCCGTCGAAACCCGCCGCCCGCGCACCCAAGGTTGAGGCAGCACCCGTTGAGGCTGGTGCAGGTGAGGCAGTGGAGGGCGCACCGCGCAAGCCACGTGCACCGCGTAAACCGCGCGTGACAAAGCCCAAACCGGACGCGGCTGAGGCGACAGCCAAGCCAGAGCCCGCCGATAAGGGCGAGCCATCGGCCAACGAGTAATCCGCATCTAGTCAAACAAAACGCCGCGTCCCAGACGCGGCGTTTTTTGGTGTTCGATCAGATCGTTCCCTCAACCGCGTCCGGCAGCCCGCTCGCGTTTTAGAATTTGCGATAGCGCGCAGAATTGCTCCAAAGTGACTTGTTCGGCGCGCTCAGTTGGGCGGATGCCAGCCTCCTCGATCAGCGCTTCCATATTCGGCGCGAGCGATTTAAGCGACGCGCGCAGCATCTTGCGGCGTTGGTTGAAGCCCGCAGCGATGACCTGATTAAGCAGTTTCGGATCGGCCTCAAAGCGCGGCGCGGGGAGTGCGGTCAAATGTACCACCGCCGAATGCACTTTGGGCGCGGGGGTAAAGGCCTCTGGCGGCAGGCTCATCACGATTTTCGCATCACACCGCCACTGCGCCAAAAGCGCGAGCCGCCCGTAATGATTGTCGCCCACTTTCGCGACAATCCTTTCCGCGACTTCGCGTTGAAACATCAGCGTCAAAGACGTCCAGACCGGAGGCCAAATCGCGGGTGTGAGCCAGCGGACGAGCAACTCCGTCCCGACGTTATAGGGCAGGTTGGCGGCAATCTTGATCGGCGGCGTGAGATATTCTAACGCGTTAATTTCCATCGCATCGCCGTTGATAACTTCCAGCCGATCCGGATAATGCGCGGAAATTTCGGCCAATGCGGGCAAGCAACGCGGGTCTTTCTCCACGGCCAGCACACGGCGCGCACCCTCGGCAAGAAGGCCGCGCGTCAGCCCGCCCGGACCCGGCCCGACTTCCAACACATCGCATCCCTTCAAATCACCCGCTGCACGGGCGATTTTCGACGTCAAATTGAGATCGAGCAGGAAGTTTTGCCCCAACTGCTTTTTCGCCACAAGGTCATGGTCGCGGATCACTTCACGCAGCGGTGGAAGTCCGTCAATCGCACTCATAGGGGCCTCTTTCAAAATGTAGCGTTGTCACGCGACGAGGGCTGCATCGGGCCACGGTCAGCCGCGATTCCGGCCCATATCCGCCGCCATTTTCAGGGCGGCGATCAGACTTGCAGGCGTCGCAACGCCTTTGCCCGCGATATCATATCCGGTGCCATGATCGGGCGAGGTGCGTATGAACGGCAGGCCCAACGTCACATTGACGCCGCCGTCAAAATCGAGCGTCTTGATCGGGATCAGGGCTTGGTCGTGATAGGCGCAAATTGCCACATCATACGCCTCGCGCGCGCGGGCGTGGAACATGGTATCAGCGGAAAGCGGGCCGGTAATCGCATAGCCATCGGCGCGCAAGTCTTTGATTTCGCGCGTCATCCATTCGAGTTCCTCGCGCCCCATCGCGCCGCCTTCGCCCGCGTGCGGGTTCAGGCCCGCAACTGCGATGCGCGGGCTGTGATAGCCGAAATCGCGCTGCATCCCCTCGAACGTGATCCGGACCGTGTCGCGGAGAACGTCGCGCGTGAAGGCTTGCGGCACCTTGCTGAGCGCGATGTGGATCGTGGCAGGCACAACCTTGAGCATCGGAGAGGCGAGCATCATCACAACGCGCGCGCCCCCTGCGAGATGCGCAAGATATTCCGTATGACCGGGGAAGGCGAAATTAGCGCCGTCTTTAAGGGCTTTTTTGTTGATCGGTGAGGTACAAAGCGCAGAGCCTTCGCCGCGCATGACCAGATCAACGCCGCGCGCGATGACGTCAATGACGGCGCGCGCGTTTTCAGGGTCCGGCGCGCCGGCAGGGGCGGCGGCAGGGAAATCGTGACGCAAGACCGGCAGCGCGGTGCCCGCGATCGACATCGCATCGGAGGGGCGCTCGATCTCTTGATATTTCGTGCCTTTCGGCAAATGGGCAGGATCACCCACCCAACAAAACGGAACCGAAGCGCGGAGTTTCGCGGCCGCCTTCGCTGCCAGCTCAGGGCCGATCCCCGCAGGGTCGCCGCAGGTCAAAATAACGGGGCGCATATTGGCCGGTGGCGCTGTGTCTAACCTGGTCATTAGCGGATGATCACAGCATTCGCGCGCAGATCCGCCAGATCGCCCTCCGCGAACTGGCCAACGCGGGCGTTGGCGATACGGTCGCGCAGCGCTTCCGAGGAGGGCGCGCCCTCTGCCTCGGGGCGGGTGCGCGCGCAGAGCATGACCACAACACTATTCCCGCCGCGACGGATCGCGGTCGAGATCTCGTTGCTGTCCATCTGGGCCAGTTGCAGCGCGACATCGGTCGGAATCTCCGGCAGGCTGCGCGTCTCTCGGGTCAACAAAGCCGCGTCCTGCCCTTTGTTGAATGCGTAGAGATCGTCGCAGGTTTGCGCATTCGCCTGAACTCGCGCCAAGGCGATCTGCCCCGCCTCGGTGTCGATCGACGGGATAAGATACTCTGCGTAATCAAGGATTTGCTCGTCTGCCTCTTGCGGGCCTTCCTCGTCAATTCCGCGCAGACGGAAAACCGCGATCGCATTGGGAATGTTGAGCGGCTCGGTGTTCGATCCGGGCGTCAGGCCGAGCATCACAGCGCGCAGCGACGGTGGCACGTCGTTGATCGCTTTCCAAGGCAGGCGCCCGCCCGCGTCGCGTGATGCGGTGGCGGAATATTCGCGGGCCAAAGCACCAAAGCTGGCCTCCGAGTCCGCCGCGCTCACCCGTTCGGCGATGGCGGCGGCTTCGGCCTCACGGCCTGGCGGCGTCGGGATGATGAATTCTTGCATCAACAGGCGCGTACCCTTGCCACGTTCGGCTTCCGGCGCGGAGGCGAAGGCGGCCTCGGTCTCCGAGATATTCACCTTGCCCGCATATTTCGCGCGGATAACCTCGCGCCATGCGATGCCGGCCTCGACGAAATCACGGAAGGTCTGGGGCTCTACGCCCTCTGCGCCAATCGCCGCGAGGAATTGCTCCGCTGTCATATTCGCGCGGCCTGCGAACTCCGCCATGCCCTGCGTCACCGCCTCGCGCGAGACCTCGATACCGGCCGATTTCGCAGCACTCATCCGCAAACGGTCGTCGATAAGATCGCTCTCGGCTTCGGCAACCGGATCGGGCGAGCGCCCGAGCAGCGACACCATCTTCGCGCGCTGGTCGATTTCGAAGCGCGTGATCCCGAGGCCGTTGACGGAAATCACCGGCGCGAATGGGTTCGATTGCGCCGCCGCAGGACGCGCGTGCAGCATGATCGCGCCAGTGGTCGCCATCAGGGCAGGCGTCAAAATGGTGGTCAAAGCGGTGGTCACGCCAAGGACGAAAAGCGATGCTCGCATCTTTTCAACAGCTCCCGGCCCGAAGGCCTATTCTTTGGCGCGGCCCGAAGGCGTTGCCGTTTTCGGCGTTTGCGCCGCAGGTTGGGCGGCATCGCCCGTTCTCAGCACCCGAAAGCGCCTCTCGGATTTGACGCCGTTGTAACGCGCGTCCTGCTGCGCGTCTAGCGCGTGCAGGTTTGCGCGGTGCCTTGCGCGCCGGCGCCGAACCCTGCCAACTCAATCGAAATTCCCAAGCTGGTCTCGGGATCGACACTACTAGATGAGGTAAAGCGGCGCGAGAGGGAAAGATCGAGCGAGATACACTCGTTCACATATTCGACACCAAGCGCCGCCGTCGCCGCGCCCTCGGTATAAAGATCGTAGCGCGTGTCGACGCTGCCGTTCCAATTTGCGGTCAGCGGGAAGCTGGTATCGAGCAGAATTTCGGAAATCGGCTCGTCGCGGTCTTCGATCTGATCGGCTTCCATCCAAAGATACCCAAGCGAGAGCGAGGTATCGTCTTTGGTGTATGAGATGCGCATCTCATCGCGCGCGAGAGAGAAGTTATCGTCGATCAAGGCGCGGTTGCTCAAAATCAGGCCCGAGCTCATCGTCAGGTGCGAGGCGACCAGCCAATCTGAGCTGCGTCCGGTGAGACCGGTCGATGTGCCGAACTGACCTAGATCATCCGCTTTGATGACGCGCCCTGCGGTCAACCCGAGGGAATAGCCCGATGCATCCTGTCGGGTCCAACTCAAGCCGAGGTTTGCCCTGATGCCGCGTTCGCGCGCATCCTCGCCCGGATAGCGGGTGAGGGAAAACAGGTTGCCCTCGTCAAATTCGACCAAGGTGCTGTCCTCGTTCGGGACTTCGGGCAATGTGCGCCGCGACCAAACGATCTGGGCGATGGGTTCCAGAACCTCCGCCGCCGATCCGGTTTGCCGCACGAGCGGGTATCGCAGGGTGATGGCCGCTGTTGGCGCGACCCGCGCGATCGTCGAATCGTACCGGCTGTCGGAGTGGATGTCGTAGAAATCGGCGTTCACGAGGCCGGTCGCATTCACCAACACACCGCTTGGCAAAAGCCAGTTGCGCGAGAGCCCCGCCTCAAACCCGTAACGCACCACATCGCGCCCTAGATCCCCGTCGATATCGGAGGCGCGCCGATGCGCATGAACATCCCAATCGAGATGGGCAATACCGCCCGCGAGGCCGTAGCTGCGGCTGAGTTGCAAATCGCCTGCGAGGGCGGGCTGTGTGCCATTATCCTCGCCGTCGCGGATCGAGTGCGTATAGCCTACCCGCCCCCAAACCAATCGATCGGCCTTCACGCGCTCCAACGTGATCCCGGACCATAGGCGCTCTTCATCCGAGATATCGTAATCGACGAGATAGGCATCATCTGACACGGTGCGCAGCTGCACCCCCAGCGTATAGCCGCGCGGTAGCTCAAAGCTGCCATCCGCGAACAAATACCCGCGGGTGTCGTCGTCATATTCCTCATCGCGCGTCACGGCGCCTTCCCAATCAAGGCGCCCCGTCCGGTAAGCCTCGCGGTACCGCAGCCCGAGTGTGTAGCCGTCTTGCGTCGTGATGCTCGGCGTTACCGTCAGATCGCGGCTGTCGCCCATCGTGATAAAATAGGGCAGGCTGATCCCGGTGCCGAGCAAGGAAGACGAGCGGAACACCGGCGCAAGAAAGCCCGACATCCGTTCGACCGTTGGATCGGGCATCTTGACGGCAGGCAGATACGCCAGCGGCACGCCAAAGGCGCGGAACTGGGCTTTCTCGAAATAGAGTTGACGCGTGACCTGATCGTGCGTGACCCGCCGCGCGCGTATTTCCCAAAGCGGCGTCGGATCGGTGGCGCAGATTTGGCAGGATGAGGCCACAACCGTATCAAGCACGGAGTAGCGCCCGTCGCGCCGTTCCATCTGGTTTGCGGCCAGCTGCAATTCGCGCGCCAGCACAAGCCGCGCGCCGTTGAGGATGCCGTTTTGCATATCTTGATCGATCGAGGCGCTATCGGCCAAAATATCGGCGCGCCCCGTCGCATCGATCATCCGGATGGGGCCGGTGATGAGCATTGTCTCGTTGGTGGGATCGTATTGGATCCGCGCCGCCGTTAAGCGGTTGCCTTGGTAATAGACCTCGACGGAGCCTTCCGCGATGAGGGTATTGCCACCGCCAATCGTCACCCGGTCCGCGACCAATGTCGCCGCTTGCGACTGGGTTGCGGTAAGTTGTGGGGTGAGATTGCCGTCCTGAACCGCTACCTGTGCGAATGTCGCAACCGGGGCGCAAAGCAGCATCGCAAGCATCGACGCCTTGAGAGGCGTTGCCTTGCGCGCGCGCGCATCCGCTGGTGTGATTATGTGAGTGAGCATTTGGGTCTTGCGCCGCGCCATCATCCGTCCTCCAGATGCAGCAATAGCGTCAAAGCCAACATCCCTGCAATCATTGGTGGCGCCCAAGCGGCCAAGAACACCGAAATCTGTCCGTTTTCACCAAGCACCTGCGCGACGTTGCGCAAGAAAAACATCCCAAGCCCCGCAAACAGCGCGAGCATCACCATCCGCCCTGTGCCGCCAAAGCGCACGTGCCGCATCGTGAAGCCTGCCGCAATCAGCACCATCGTCGCCAAAACGAAGGGCAAGGCAAGCTCCATCTGGAACCAGACGCGGTGGCGCTGCGCGGAAAATCCGGCGCGCTCCAACTCTTGAATGTAGTCGGGCAGGTCCCAAATCGCGATGGCTTGCGGCGTGCCGAAACCGTCGCGGATACGCTCTGGCGTCAGGTCGGAGGGCAGGCGCATCACGGCGCGGGTCGTCGCATCGCGTTCAGGGTTGGTTGAGCCTTTGAGGGGCCAGTCCTTGACGTCCCGCAATGTCCAATAGCCGTCCGACAAGATCGCCTCGCGCGCCTCGATGCGCCGCGCAGGCCCCGCATCGGCCGAAAACACAAGGAAAGTCGTCTCGTAAAGGGTTGTCGCATCCAGATTGGCCCGTGCCGCGTGAATCACCACTTGCGATGTAGCGAGGGCGGCCGCCCGCGCCGCAGCCTCGGCCGATAACGTTGGCGGCGTGACGGTGAGCGCATTCTGGGCCGGATCAATGTTGAGATCGACAGACCCATCCTCGCGGAAAAAGCGCGATGGCGCCCCCAAAGCGGCGCCCGTCTCGGCGAGGGCTTCGGAAAGCGCGCCCAAAACAGTGCTGGCGAGGTCGTCTTGCACGGCCTGCGTGCCGGTATCCGCGTCAGGATTGTCTTGCGCTTCCGCCTCTGACGAAATCAGGGCGGCCGCCTCAAGTGCGGCATCGGCCTCGGCGCCGGTCAAGGTCGCGCCTTGGCGTAACCAAAGCCCCTCCGACCCAATTGAAATCCGCGTGTCGCTTCCGCCGGTAAGGGCGCCTGCGCGGTATTGCGCGGCCAGATCTTCATAGCGTTGCGCCGAGGCGGCAAGGATCGGGTTGCCCACCGCAACCGCAGCCGCCCCCAAAAGAATTGTCGTCACCACCGGCGCGATCAACATCGTCAACGCCGATCGCCCGGCCGCGCGGATCACGACCAGTTCGGACGACCGCGCGAGGCCGATAAACAAGACCACCCCCGACAGCATCATCAAAATCGGCAAAACGGTGTAAATCCGTTCGGGAACGACCAGCGCCGCAAGGAAGGCCGCCTCGCCAAACCCCACGCCATTCCCGCCAAATCTACGTAATTGCTCGAGAATCTCGATGACGTAGAGAATGACGAAGAAGGCGCCGACGACCATGAAAGTCGCTCGCAAAAAACGCCGCGCAATGTAGAGAGAGAGTTTCATGCGCGCGCTCCGCCAAGATCTTCGCGGTTGCGTTTGGGGTTGCGGGCGCGGACGCTATGGGCAAGCAAGCCCGCCGCAATCGCCATCCCCGCCAAGGAGGGAAGGTAGCTTAGCGCCCAAAGGGCAGGTTTCGCGATCACCTGCGCCTCCGCCCAGTTTGCGATGAACTGCACCAAAATCAACAAACCGATCGCCAGGACGATCTGGCGCCAGATGCCAAACCGCGAAAAACTCGCCGTCATTAAGGTCGCGAAGCCGATGAAAACGGCCGAGAGAGCCAGCAGCGGGGCCGCGAGGCGGGTGTGAAGTTCGGCGGTGCGCGCGCCCGCATCAAGCCCGTCCGCCGCACCCGTCAGTAGTTGCCATGTCGTCATTTCGCGCAAACCAAGCGCGCTCGCCGCGACGCTGGGCACCAGCGCGCCGATATCATAGGTGAAATCATCAAACCGTGTGATCGTCAGGCGCCCGTCAGCACTGCGGATCTGGGCCTGTCCCGAAAACATCAGCAATTTTGGGCCTTGATCGGATTTGACGACCAAGGCGCGCTCGGCCGTATAAATCGTCTCGGAGGTGTTGCGCGCATCGGACAGGAAGAAATCCAGCAATTCCCCGCGCGACGAGATTTCGCGGATGTATAGGGTCACGCCTTTGGCCGGATGCATAAACGCACCGTCATTCAGGAATTGCGCGGTGATGTTTTCGGCGATTTCCGCCTGCCGTTCCGCCAAAGTGGCGCGGGCCACGGGCTCGAGCACATTGACCAAAATCATCATCATCGCGCCCACGATCGCCCCAAACACGAGCACCGCCCGTGCCAGCCGCCAAGGCGAGGCGCCCGTGGCTTGCATCACGACGAGTTCACTCTCCGAGCTCAACTTGTTGATCGCATAGAGCGTCGCCGCGAAGGCCGCGATCGGCAGCACAACGCGGATGACATAAGGCAAGGTGAGCGCGGTGAATTCCAGAACGACGAGCGCCGACTGCCCGTCCGAGATCAGTTGCTCAAACAATTGCACCGCCCTGTTGAGCCAGTAAACCGACACCAGAACCAGCGCGAAAAAGCCGAAAAGGCCCATAAGTTGGGCCAAAAGGTATCGATCCAGTCGCGCCAAGGGAACCTCATCAAACTGGTAATCGCCGCGCGGCGGCAGGGGGTGAGGTTCGTCATACCCAATGGGGCGCGATTGCGAAAGGGGGGTGGGGCCGCGCCGCGCCTGATTTGCGTCCGCGCTGTTGCGTGTTGGGGTGCGCATCGGCGATTCGCCGCGCAGCAGGCGGCATCGCAGCTCTTGCGGATGGCTCCGATCCGCGCGCCCCGCTTAACGGGTCGCACGCGATGGCGCATCTTTTCATTCGCCGCATCCGCCGCTAGGCTCCGGCCAAATTCCCGCGCCCGTGTCGTGCCGCCGCGCCGCCGCCGCCCGATGCCGCGTGCCATATTGGAGACTGACATGAGCCAACCGACCGAAATCCAATTCCAAGAAACCGATCTCGACGCGATTGCGACGGCAACGGGGCGCGTGGCATTGATTGTCGATCCCGAAGCAGGCCGCAGCCCCTGCGCGCGCCGCATCAACCGGTTGACGAAAGGGGCCTTGGATCGCGCGCTGCGATCGCCGGCATTTGCGAAGGTGAAGGCGGGCGATGTGCTGGATCTCGCCTATCCCGCAGGGATGGAATGCGATGCGGTGAGCCTTGTGGTCTTGCCTAAGAAGGCAAGCGTTCTGGAGGCGCGCAAGGCGGGGGCGGCAATCGGGAAAATGCTGACCGAAACGGGCGCGTTGGTTCTGGCGGAAAACCACAGCCGTGCGGCGGAAATCTCCTTCGGTCTCGCGCTGCGCGCTTATCGGTTCGAGCCTTACCTGTCGGAGGCAAAGCCTGCCGTTGGCGCCGTGACGTTTGCCGTCTCCAAACCCGAGGACATCGCCGCCGAAGCCGCCCCGCTTGCCGCGCTCGCGGAGGGGGTGTTCTTCACGCGCGATCTGGTCAATGAGCCGGCGAATATCCTCACAACAGACGATTTCGCGGGCCGCTTGGCCGCGATGCAGGAACTTGGCCTTGAGGTCGAAATCCTCGACGAGCCCGAGTTGGAACAGCTTGGTATGCGGTCGCTTCTTGCAGTTGGGCAGGGGTCTGAAAGCCCGTCGAAAGTGGTTGTGATGCGGTGGAACGGCGCGGCGGATGAGGCGCCGCTGGCGCTTGTCGGCAAGGGCGTCGTGTTCGATACGGGCGGGATTTCGATCAAGCCTGCGGCGGGCATGGAAGAAATGACGATGGATATGGGCGGCGCGGGCGTGGTTGCGGGGGTGATGCGCACGCTTGCACTGCGCAAGGCGAAGGCGAATGTTGTGGGGCTGGTCGGCCTTGTGGAAAACATGCCCGACGGCAAGGCGCAACGGCCCGGCGATATTGTGCGCTCGATGAAGGGCGAGACGATTGAATGCGTGAACACCGATGCCGAGGGGCGGATGGTTCTGGCGGATGTGCTTTGGTATGCGCAAGAGCGGTTCTCGCCGCGTGCTGTCATTGATCTCGCGACGCTGACAGGGGCGATCATCATCGCGCTTGGCCATGAAAAGGCGGGGATCTTCGGCAATGACGACGGTCTCGTCAATGCGATCGTGAAATCGGCGGAGGCTGAGGGCGAGGGCGCGTGGCCGATGCCGATGGGGGCGGGATATGAGAAGCTCATCAAAACGCGGCTGGCGGATATCAAGAATACCGGCGGGCGTGCGGCAGGGGCCGTGACGGCGGCGCAATTCTTGGGCCATTTCGTCAAGGAAGGCACGCCTTGGGCGCATATCGATATCGCGGGGGTGGCGTTGACCCCGTCGGAAACCACCCTTGCGCCCAAAGGGCCGAGCGGCTGGGGCGTGGTGGCGTTGGACCGTTTGATCCGCGACCGATTTGAGGGCTGACGATGCACGGCGCTGATGTTTCAGGGCAGGACGCAGGCCGAGGGGCGGGCGCGGATCACACCGCGCCTGCCTTGTTTTATCATTTGACACGAAGCCCGCGCGAGCAGGTGGCGATGATGCTTTTAACGCGTGCGCTGTCGCATGGGTGGCGGGTGGAGCTGCGGGCAAATCCGCAAACGGGCCCGCTTGCGCAACTGGACGCGCGGCTTTGGCAGGGCGCGGCGGGTGACTTTTTGCCCCATGGCATCGAGGGCGGACCGCATGATGCGTATCAGCCCGTGCTCATCACCCAATCCGCGTCAACTGCGGGCGCATTTGACGCGGTGATGACGGTGGGCGGGGCGGAGGTGAGCGCCGCCGATTGCGCCGGTCGCCAGCGGCTCTGGATCTTGTTTGACGGCACCGACGAGGCGGCCCTCACGGTGGCGCGCGGACAGTGGAAGGCGCTGACGGCGGCGGGGGTTGAGGGGCAATATTGGTCGGAGGCGGAAGGCCCTTGGAAGCGCATGAAGTAGTGCCTTTAAATAATTGAAAAATATGTGACAAGCCGCGCTGATAGACCTGCTGCACTGGTCTCTTAGCCCCTCGACTTGTGCTTGTTGTTGCCGCCGTGCACCGCCGCGCCGCAGAGTTTGGGCGCGCCCCTTGTGGCAGGGCGGCGGGCTGACTATGTGAGCCGCGCAACTGCCATTTCATTCAATTCGAGCTTTGGAGCCCGATATGACCGCAACTCTCCGCTATTTCCGTTGGCCCTTTATCGTGACGGGGGCGGGGCTTATCCTTTCCTTCATCTTGGGCACCAGCTTTTCCGGGCATTTAGGCGGCGGGGTGTCATTCCTGATTATCGCCTCCGTTCTCGCCGTTCTCGAAATCTCGCTGTCCTTTGATAACGCCATCGTCAATGCGAACAAACTCAAGGACATGGACCCGCTTTGGCAAAAGCGCTTCTTGACTTGGGGCATCATCATCGCGGTGTTCGGGATGCGGATTGTTTTCCCGCTTTTGATCGTTGTGATCGCGGCGGGGATCGGCCCATGGGAGGCCATCGTTATGGCCGCCAGCAAGCCTGACGACTATGCGCGGATCATCGGTGCGGCGCATTTGCCGATCGCGGCTTTTGGCGGGGCTTTCTTGATGATGGTGGCGCTGACGTATTTTGTGGACGAGGGCAAAGAGGTCGACTGGATCGCAACATTTGAGCGCCGCCTACGGGCCTGCGCCTCGATCCGCGGCCTCGAAATCGGGTTTGTGCTGAGCTTGATCATGGTCGTCGCCACGCTTGTGCCGGCTCACGAAGTTGGCCGGTTCCTCTTTGCTTCGGTGGCGGGGCTGGTGACTTTCCTCGCGGTTGAGGTCTTGGGGCAGGTGCTCGACAAACGCGGGCAAGCGCTGGAGGTTGCCGCGAAAGGCGGGCTGGGGGCGTTCTTGTATCTCGAAGTGCTCGATGCGTCATTCAGCTTTGACGGCGTCATCGGCGCGTTCGCCCTGACGCATAACCTGTTCTTGATTGCGATCGGCTTGGGGATCGGGGCGATGTATGTGCGCTCGATGACGATCATGCTGGTCGAACGTCAGACCCTCGCGGAGTTCCGCTATCTGGAGCATGGCGCGTTCTGGTCGATCCTGATCCTTTCGATCATCATGTTCGGGCAGACATTGTTCCATATCAACGAAATGATCACCGGACTTCTCGGTGCGAGCTTTATCGGGCTGGCCTTCATCTCCTCGCTGATCTACCGCAAACGCAACCCCGAGATTTGATCGGGTCGTGGGACCAAAAGTAAAATAGATGTAAGGCTTTACGGGGCGATGTTGCGGCATCGCTCCAATGCGTCAGGCGCCAGTATTGCTGCGCTTTACGCGCGGCTCCATGCTTGACGGATGCCCGTGGCGGCCTAGCTCGCCCCCAAACAGGAGAGGGCACATGCGGACATTAATTTTCGGCGCATCTGGGGGCATTGGCGCGGCTTTGATGCAGGCGGCGATGGATGCGGGCACCGCGCCTGACCAGATCATCGGTCTCTCGCGCCGTGATGACGGGCTTGATGTCACCGATGAGGCCAGTATCGAACGGGCTTTGGCAAAACTCAGCGGTCCCTTCGAGCGGATCATCTGCGCGACGGGCGCGTTGGAAATCGCAGGCCGCGGACCGGAGAAATCCCTCCGCGCGGTTACCCCGCATGCGCTCGCCGATCAGTTCGCCGTGAACGCAACGGGCCCGATATTGGTGCTGAAACATGCGCTTCGCCTGATGCCCCGCGACCGGCCGGCACGGTTCGCGGCGCTCTCGGCGCGGGTTGGCTCCATCGGGGATAATCGTTTGGGGGGCTGGTATAGTTACCGTGCGGCGAAGGCGGCACTCAACCAGTTGCTGCGCTCCGCCTCCGTCGAAATCGCGCGCACGCATCCGCACGCCGTCATCGCCGCGCTGCATCCTCTGACCGTGGCGACGCCCTTCACCGCGGCGTTTCAAGCGACCCATCCCACCGTGACCCCCGCGCATGCGGCGGCGGGGTTGATCCGAGTGCTCGACGCGCTTTCGCCCGCGCAGACGGGCGGATTTTTTGACGCGAATGGCAAGGAGATTATCTGGTGAGCCGCCTCATCCTCGTTCTGGGGGATCAACTCTCCTTTGATCTCGCGAGCCTGCGCGATCGCGCGCCAACCGATCATGTGATGATGGCGGAGGTCCGGGGCGAGGCGCGCTACGTGCCGCATCACCCGCAGAAAATTGTGTTGTTCCTCAGTGCGATGCGCAAATTCGCGGCGCAGTTGGAGGCCGAGGGGATGCCCGTTCTCTACTCCAAACTGGAGGATGCCGAAACGGGGCCTAGCCTGCGTGCCGAGGTGCTGCGCCGGTATGAGGAGACGGGCGCGAGAGAGGTTGTCGTCGTGCGGCCGGGGGATTGGCGGCTCACGGCCGAGCTGGAATCCTTGCCCGTTCCGGTGCGGATGCTGGCGGATGACCGGTTTATCTGCCCGCCTGCGGTTTTTGAAGACTGGGCCAAGGGGCGCAAGCAATTCCGGATGGAGTGGTTCTACCGCGAGATGCGCCGGCGCACGGGGCTGTTGATGGAGGGCGAGGCGCGCGACCAGCCTGTCGGGGGACAGTGGAATTTCGATCACGACAATCGCAAGCCCGCCAAGCCTGACCTGATGCGGGTTGCTGCCAAACAGTTCAAGCCTGACGCCGTGGTCACAAAGGTGATGACCGTTGTTGGCGACGCCTTCCCGGATCATTTCGGCACGCTCGACGCTTTTCACTGGCCGACCGACCGCGCGCAGGCGCTCGAGGCGCTCGATCATTTCATCGCGCATATTCTGCCGCGGTTTGGCGACGAGCAAGATGCGATGCTCCGCGATGATCCGGTGTTGAGCCATTCGCTTTTGTCGCCCTGCATCAACCTTGGTTTGCTATCGCCGCTTGAGGTCTGCAAGCGGGCGGAGGCGGCCTATTTTGACGGCACGGCTCCGCTCAACGCCGTCGAAGGGTTTATCCGGCAGATCCTCGGGTGGCGTGAATATATGCGCGGAATTTGGGCGATCTCCGGACCGGATTACCTCACGTCGAATTACCTCAACCAGACCGAGGACCTTCCGCCCGCCTATTGGGGGGCGCCCACGAAAATGGCCTGTCTTGGCGCCGCGGTGGCGCAAACGCGAGATCTGGCTTACGCGCACCACATTCAGCGCCTCATGGTGACGGGGAATTTCGCGCTTTTGGCGGGTGTGTCGCCGCAAGAGGTGGAGGCGTGGTATCATGCGGTTTACATTGATGCGATTGAATGGGTGGAGGCGCCCAATACTCTGGGCATGAGCCAGTTCGCGGATGGCGGGTTGCTCGGATCAAAGCCTTACGTCTCGTCGGGCAGCTACATTAACAAAATGTCTGATTATTGCGGCGGCTGTGCGTACCGCGTGAAAGACCGGACGGGGAAGGACGCGTGCCCGTTCAATCTGCTTTATTGGGATTTCCTGATCCGCCACCGCGAGACACTGGGGGGCAATCCTCGCATGGCGCAGATGTACCGCACATGGGATAAGATGGCGGCCACGCACCGCGATGTGGTGATTAAAGAGGCGGGAGACTTCTTGCGAAAACTGCGGGCGGGCGAGCCGGTGTGAGGGCGGGGGATGCGCAAGGCGGAGGCGCAGGCGCTTCACCCCTGCGTCAGCGCGCTGGAATTCCGCACGATCACCATTAGATAAGACCTATTGCGTCATTGGACCCCATGGTTTGGCGCGCAAATATCGGCCGATACGTTTTCGCCCGCAGGAGACAATTGATGACTGACGACACACGCTATCACCGCGATGAGGATAAAATCGCGCGGCTCACGCCCGAGCAATACCGCGTCACGCAAGAGAACGGGACGGAGCGTCCTTATACCGGCGAATATGACAAGCATTTCGAGGCGGGTATCTATGTCGATATCGTCTCGGGCGAGCCTTTGTTCGCATCCTCCGCAAAATACGATTCCGGCTGTGGATGGCCGGCATTTTCCAAACCCATCGTTGCGGGACATGTCGCCGAGTTGCACGATACATCGCACGGAATGACCCGCATCGAGGTGCGTTCGAGCCACGGTGATAGTCATTTGGGCCATGTGTTCAACGATGGCCCGCGCGAGATGGGGGGGCTGCGGTATTGTATCAATTCGGCAAGCCTTCGCTTCGTGCCGCTCGACGAGATGGAAGAACAGGGCTACGGCGATTACATGGACGGGGTGGAGCAAGACAATGGATGAGCAAAAGATTGACCGCGCCGTTCTGGCGGGCGGATGTTTTTGGGGGATGCAGGATCTGATCCGCAAGCAAGACGGCGTTGTTGAAACCCGTGTGGGCTATACGGGCGGGGACGTCGTCAATGCGACCTACCGCGATCACGGCACCCATGCCGAAGCGATCGAGATCCTGTTTGATCCCGAACGGCTCAGCTATCGCCGGATTTTGGAGTTCTTCTTCCAGATTCACGATCCAAGCACCGAAAACCGCCAAGGCAATGATCGTGGTCTGAGCTACCGTTCGGCCATTTTCTACGCCGACGCAGAGCAAAAGCGGATCGCGGAAGAAACCATTAAAGACGTCGATGCCTCTGGCCTCTGGCCGGGCAAGGTTGTGACGGAACTCGCCCCCCTTGGCCCGTTTTGGGAGGCAGAGCCCGAGCATCAAGACTATCTGGAGCGTCTTCCCAACGGATACACCTGCCACTTCGTGCGTCCGGGATGGGTGCTGCCGAGAAGCGCATAGTCGCGCCCTTAGGCGCGATAGGCCGAGATGATATGTTCGATCTGCGCGCGGACGACATCCGCGCGCACATGCACATGGTCGTCAGCATAGGCCGGCAGGCCCGTGGTGCGGATGGATTCGTAGGTGGGTAGATAATCAACCAGCGGGTAGCTGCGCCACAGTTCCTCTGCCACGACGCGCAAGACGGATTTGGAATAGTCATTCGCCATCACGCAATCGGTATCCTCGAACGTCGTTTGTAACGGCACGGGCGAGACCGAAATCAACACCTTGATCCCGCGCTGGGTGAGCGCCTCGATGGCAGGGTGCAAAAGATCCAGCGAGGATTGGACGCCAAGGCGATGATACCGATAGCGGGTCTCGCTGGTGCGAGCATCTTGGGGCGAGGGCATCCGGTTGAGATAGGTCTCAAGTTGGGCGTCATACCATGCCTCGATATAGCCCAGTGTAATGATGACGGCCTGCGATCGGGGCAGGTGGGCGTAGATATTAAACACCTCCTCGCGCCGCGCGATCCCGCGCTCCCACGTCACATCCTTGCGCGATGCGAGAAGCAAATCGCCCCACCCCTGTCCGGTCGCGACCAGTGTTCCCTCATCGGATCGCCGCCCCTGCAACGCGTTGAGGATGCGTTGCGCGATCGTGCCCGGGTTGAATTCGTTTAAAATCCCGTTGCGCCGCGGCCATTGCCATTCGCTTTCGGGCACTGAAAACGCCATCGTCGGAAGATCCACGCCAAGTTTTTCAAGCTCGATCTCGATGTTGCGGGCGAAACACGAGCCGATCGTGAAGATCGATTGGCCCGTCGCAAGATCCAGTTTGAAGCGCGGGCGCAGTTCAGGGAGAATCAGGCCCTCTTGATATCTGGGGTCATTTTCATCCGGATAGGCACGGCGGCTTTTGTTGGCGCGCGAACAATTATAGGCCGCGTTAAGGGAGCGATCCTCGAGATCTGGAAGGCGTGTCATAGGGTTATGGCTCCATCTTAGGCGCGTTGAGAGGCGTTGCGGATCTGATTACAGACCCGTCAGCCCTATATTCATGCGGTCACGGGGCATAAATGCCCATTTATCGGGCAGGGCCGACGATTGGCCCAGCTTGCCGCATCAACGGGCCCATTATGCGGCATTTGGGTGCCCAAATCGGAAAATCTCCAACTGTGTTGTTCCTGTCATAGCGGAACTATCCACAAGAAACAGGCCCCTGTGGATGGATCTTGGGGCCACATCGGCTTTGCCACGCAATCCCCCTAGAAACAAAGAGAATCCTGAATTGCGCGAGGGTCGCTCAGGGGCGGGGGGGATTGTGGATGAATCACGGGACAGTTTTCGCCCGTATTTACAGGGGGCTGGTCAAGCTTTTTTATCCCCTCACCATTATGAAAACTTTATTGACGGTTCCGTGAACCTACGCCAGTTTGTGGGCAGCTGCGAAGGTTAATACTAGATATAGTGTTGCACGCGCGGCTCGACCGATAGATGTGACCGGGCCCGGTGAGGGCGGCGGGCCTTGACGGGTGGTCTTCACCCGTCACGGGCGGCCCCTCATTTTGGCCCAGCGCAAAGCGGCACATCGCCGCCAGCGCGACGGGAGCCATTGTCTTGGTCGCCACAGGTTTGATAATTTGCACGGGGCAGAAGATGAAAATCGAGCGGAAGTTCACCACGGCAGACAGCGGCGCATACGGGTCGATCGCGTTCAATACGACGACCTCCGAAATCCGCAATCCCGACGGCACGATCGTCTTCAGAAACGAAGCCGTCGAGGTCCCCTCAAAGTGGAGCCAGGTGGCGTCGGACGTTCTGGCGCAGAAATACTTCCGTAAGGCGGGCATCCCGGCCGTTGTCAAAAAAGTCAAAGAAAAGAACGTGCCCGAGTTTTTGTGGCGATCGGTGCCGGATGAGGCCGCACTTGCGCAATTGGCCGAGGAACAGCGCTTCACGGGCGAGACCTCCGCAAAGCAAGTGTTCGACCGCCTCGCAGGCGCGTGGACCTATTGGGGCTGGAAGGGCGGATATTTCAGCACCGAGGAAGATGCGCGCGCCTATTACGACGAGATGCGCTTCATGCTGGCCGAGCAAATGGCCGCGCCGAACTCGCCGCAATGGTTCAACACCGGCCTGCATTGGGCCTACGGCATCGATGGCCCGTCGCAAGGGCATTACTACGTCGATCACCTGACGGGCAAGCTGACGAAATCGGCCTCGGCTTACGAGCATCCCCAACCGCACGCGTGCTTCATCCAATCGGTGAAGGATGATCTGGTGGGCGAGGGCGGGATCATGGATCTTTGGGTCCGTGAGGCGCGCTTGTTCAAATATGGCTCGGGCACGGGGACGAACTTTTCCAGCTTGCGCGGCGAGGGCGAAAAGCTTTCGGGCGGCGGCAAATCGTCGGGGTTGATGGGTTTCCTCAAAATCGGTGACCGTGCCGCAGGCGCGATCAAATCGGGCGGCACCACGCGGCGCGCGGCCAAGATGGTGATCTGCGATATGGATCACCCCGATGTCGAGAATTTCATCAACTGGAAGGTGATCGAAGAACAAAAAGTGGCCTCTCTGGTCGCGGGCTCGAAATTGCACGAGCGCGAATTGAATGCGATCTTTGAAGCGATCCGCGCTTGGGATGGCACCGCTGAGGGTGCGAGCGATCCGGCGAAGAACGAGGCGTTGAAAGCGGCGATCAAATCGGCGAAAAAATGTATGATCCCGGAGACTTACATCAATCGCGTTTTGCAATACGCGCGTCAGGGATACACGTCGATCGAATTCCCGACCTATGACACGGATTGGGATTCCGAGGCCTATGTGTCGGTGTCGGGCCAAAACTCCAACAACTCTGTGCGGGTCACGGACGCCTTCTTGAAGGCGGTCAAGGACAACGCCGATTGGGAGCTGTTGCGCCGGACTGACGGCAAGGTTGCCAAGACGATCAAGGCGCGCGACCTGTGGGATCAGGTAGGGCACGCGGCTTGGGCCTGCGCTGATCCGGGCATCCAGTTCCATGATACGGTCAACGCGTGGCACACCTGCCCCGAGGATGGCGAGATTCGCGGGTCGAACCCGTGTTCGGAATATATGTTCCTCGACGATACGGCGTGCAATCTCGCGTCGATGAACCTGCTGACTTTCTTCAAGAAAAACGAGTTCAACGCCGAGGCCTATGTTCACGCGACGCGTCTTTGGACGGTCACGCTCGAGATTTCGGTTTTGATGGCGCAATTCCCAAGCCAAGAGATCGCGCAGCGCTCGTATGATTTCCGCACTTTGGGCCTTGGCTACGCCAATATCGGTGGTTTGCTGATGAATATGGGCTACGGCTACGACAGCGAGGAGGGCCGCGCGTTGTGCGGCGCGCTCACGGCTGTGATGACGGGCGTGTCTTACGCAACATCGGCGGAAATGGCCGCAGAGCTGGGCGCCTTCCCGGGCTATCAGAAAAACGCCGCCCATATGTTGCGCGTGATCCGCAACCACCGCACCGCCGCATATGGCAAGACGGCTGGCTATGAGGGCCTCGATATCAAGCCGGTGCCGCTTGATATTGCGGGATGCCCCGATCAAACGCTGGTCGAAATCGCGAAGAACGCTTGGGATTCCGCGCTGGATCTGGGTGAAAAGCACGGCTTCCGGAACGCGCAGGTTTCTGTGATCGCCCCGACGGGGACGATTGGTCTGGTGATGGATTGCGATACCACCGGAATCGAGCCGGACTTCGCGTTGGTGAAGTTCAAGAAACTTGCGGGCGGCGGGTATTTCAAAATCATCAACCGCTCCGTGCCTGCGGCCTTGGTAAAGCTGGGTTATAAATCCTCCGAGATCGAGGAGATCATCGCCTATGCCGTTGGTCACGGCAGCTTGGGCAATTGCGCGGGTATCAACCATACCGCGTTGATCGGCCACGGGTTTGGCCCGCGCGAGATTGAGAAGATCGAGGCGGCGCTGCCGTCGGCGTTTGATATCCGGTTCGTGTTCAACCAATGGACATTGGGCGAGGATTTCTGCACGCAAACCTTGGGAATCCCGACGGCGAAGCTCAACGATCCGACGTTCGACCTCCTGCGGCATTTGGGCTTCACCAAAGGGCAGGTTGAGGCGGCAAACGATCATGTTTGCGGCACGATGACCTTGGAGGGCGCGCCCTTCCTCAAGCCTGAGCATTACGCCGTGTTCGATTGCGCGAATGCGTGCGGCAAGAAGGGCAAGCGGTATTTGTCCGTCGCGAGCCATATCCACATGATGGCGGCGGCGCAAAGCTTCATCTCGGGCGCCATTTCCAAGACGATCAACATGCCCAACTCGGCCTCGATCGAGGAAACGCTGGCGGCTTATGAGCTGTCATGGAGCCTCGGGATCAAGGCGAACGCGCTCTACCGTGACGGGTCAAAATTGAGCCAGCCGCTCGCTTCCGCGCTTGTGGAAGATGACGAAGACGCTTCGGAAATCCTCGCCTCGGGCAGCCAGCAAGAGAAGGCGATGGTTCTGGCAGAGAAGATCATCGAGAAGGTTGTCGTCAAAGAGATCGTGCGCTCGCACCGTGAAAAGCTGCCCGAGCGCCGTAAAGGGTATACCCAAAAAGCGGTTGTGGGCGGGCATAAAGTTTATCTGCGCACGGGCGAATACAAGGATGGGCAGCTCGGTGAGATCTTCATCGATATGCATAAAGAGGGCGCGGGCTTCCGTGCGATGATGAACAACTTCGCCATCGCCGTGTCGGTGGGCCTGCAATACGGGGTGCCGCTCGAAGAATTCGTCGATGCGTTCACCTTCACCAAGTTTGAGCCTGCGGGCATGGTGCAAGGCAATGACAGCATCAAGAACGCGACCTCGATCCTCGACTATGTCTTCCGCGAATTGGCGGTGTCCTATCTTGATCGTACGGATCTGGCGCATGTCGCCCCCAAGGGCGCGAGCTTCGATGATCTGGGCGGCGGTGCGGAAGAGGGCAAACGCAACGTGGCCGCGCCATCGGAGACGGCTGCTTCCAAATCGCTCGAAGTTTTGCGGCAGATCTCGTCCTCGGGGTATTTGCGCAAGCGTTTGCCGCAGGAGTTGACAGTATTCCAAGGTGGCATCGGTTCCAGCGTGGCGCAAGATCCGGTCGCGGCGCTTAACGCGCTGATCCCGGAGACGGCGAAGGGCATGGCGACGGGCACCTCGGGCGCGATGATGGCGGGCGCTACGGCGTTGGCATCGGGGCGGGTGTCTTTGGATGCTCGTTTGAAGGCGAAGATGCAGGGCTATGAGGGCGAAGCTTGCGGCGAATGCGGTAACTACACGCTCGTGCGCAATGGCACTTGTATGAAATGCAACACATGCGGCGGCACGTCGGGCTGTTCTTAAGGAGATGAAAATGCAATTTCTGGCAGGGAACCGTTTGATCGAGGCCGAGGAAATCCGGTTTGCGCCCGAGGGCGCGCCGGAGGCGCTGGAGGCGGTGTTTGGCGCAGAGGCGTTCAAATCGGTGTTGGACGAGCAATATTGTGGATCGGGTGAGGTGCAGGCCTATGAGGGCTGCGTCGCGCAGGGCCGGATGTTGATCGATGAGATTACCTTGCAAGGCGGGCAATCGGTGGTGCGACTGACGCCCGTCGCATCGCGCACTGTGCATTGATCTGAGACATTAAGTTCGGGGGCGGGTGCGCTCGCCCTAGACGTTGAGAAGGCCGGCTAGAAACTATCTTTGAGGGCAGTGAACCAGAACGAGCCTGATTGACGAAACTAGACCCCCGTTCCTGTCCGCAGGGCGGGGGTCGCTTTATTGAGAGGCGCTTACCTGCGGCGCGGGTACGATGTGTTGCGCGCATGCAAGTATGCGTTGGCATACGGATAAGCGGCTGAATTTGCGCATTTCCTTCGCGCATCCTCCCGATAATGTCTGCAAATCCTGCGGGATGGTGTGGATGGATGAGGGAAGCATGAGCCAGATTATTGAGCATCCGTTGCGCTATGAGTGCGTGAATGAGTTGCATGCGCGGCCCTTCCCGCAGATCGCAGCGCCCGCGCAGGTGACGTTTTTGGCGCTCAAACCGGCGGTGAATGCGGCCAACCGCGACCGGGCGGCGGATCTGGCGCATCTGGGCGCGCTGTTGATGCGGGCAGGGGCGCAGCCGCCGTCCTCCGGCGTGATCCATCACGCCGCCCAGATCGGGCAGCACCAGCTGAAATGGGAAAGCCATACCGAATTCACAAGTTTCCTCGCCCATCGGCCCAGCTTGTCCGCGCGGGCGTTTGATCCGGCTGAGGGGGATGTGTTTCCCGCCGATTGGATCGGCGCGGCGCAGGGGCAGCGTCTCGCGGCGTTGCAAGTGCGCATCGAGGTGATCCCCGATGATCCCGCGCAGATCGATGCGATGTTGGCCGATTGGTTCGTCGCGGAAAGCCTTGCCTGCGCGGAGGTTCTCGACGGGGCGGCGGTGATCGCGGGCGATTTTCGCATCGATCCCGCAGGCCAGATGCGGTTCGTTATTTTTGTGCATCCCGAAACGGGGCCGGGGCGGACGGGGCGCATCGTGCAACGCCTGTGCGAGGTGGAAACCTACCGCGCGATGTCGATGCTTGGCCTTGGCCGCGCGCGGACATTGGGCCAGCGTCTCAATGCGCTCGAGCCGCGCCTGTCCGATCTGGTGGCGGGGCTGACGGAAGCCTCCGCACCCGAGGAAACGCTTCATGACTTGCTGCGCATCTCGGCGGAGTTGGAGGCGCTCGCGGTGCAACACTCGTTCCGCTTTGGCGCAACCGCTGCCTATGAGGCGATCGTGACGCAGCGCATTCAGGTGCTGCGCGAGGCGCGCTTCCAAGGGCGGCAGATGTTCTCGGAATTCATGCTGCGGCGCTACGATCCGGCGATGCGCACGGTGAAATCGACGGAAAAGCGATTGGGCGAGATGCTCACGCGGGCCTTGCGCGCGGGCGAGTTGCTGCGCACGCAGGTCGATGTGGCGCGGTCAAAACAAAATCAGAAGCTGCTCGAGAGCATGGATCGCCGCGCCGATTTACAGCTACGCCTGCAACACACGGTTGAGGGGCTGTCGGTTGTCGCGATCAGCTATTACGCGGTCTCTTTGGCGGGCTATCTCGCCTATCCCGTCGCCAAATCTCTGAGCATTTCCAAAGAGATGATGACCGCCGGATTGACCCCCGTCGTGATTTTGGCAGTGTTTTTGATGGTGCGCTCCATTCGCAAGGGCTTTGGCGCGCATTAGCGTGGAGGGTCAGAAACTCGGCGGTGTGCAGGCGCTGACGACGTGGCATTCCACCCCGCCAGTATTGCGAAACCGGTGGGGAAGGTGGCTTTCAAACGCGTAGGCATCGCCCGCGCCCAAGAGCTTGCGGATGCCATCTACGGTGACTTCAAGATGGCCCGAGAGCACCAATCCGACCTCCTCGCCTTGATGGCTGAGGGCGGTTTTGCCGGTATCTGCGCCGGGCTGATAGACTTCGCGGATCATCTGCAAGGTGCGCCCCGCACTTCGCTCGCCGATCTGGCGATAGGAGATTTTCCCACGCCCGATTTCGACGAGATCCTCGGCCTTGAAGAAGTAGCTGCGCTCCATTTCCGGCTGATAGGCGAAAAACTCCGCCAGCCCGATCGGCAGGCCATCGAGAATCCGTTTGAGCGCGCCGACCGACGGATTGCTTCGGCCCGATTCGATCAGCGAGAGTGTCGAGTTTGGCAGGCCCACGCGTTTGGCGAGCGCGCGTTGCGACAGGCCGCGTGTTTCGCGTAGGCTGCGCAACCTGCCGCCGATATCCACCTCGTCCGACATCTTATGGCTTTCCTTGCGATGTTGCATGTGTTTGCGTATTCACATCATTTGCGCGCGGATCAAGATAAATCAATAGCTTATACAGGCACGATAAAGGATTGTTTTGGCGCACGCCGCGTGGCCAAATCGTCATAAGCAGCTCGTTGCTCACCCCCCAATCGGAGCCCTCCCCATGTCCAGCCGCGCGAATGACCTCACTCACATCACCGAAGCCGACCGCGCCCATGTCTGGCATCACTTGTTGCAGCACAAAGCGTTGGAGACGACCGATCCGCGGATCATCGTGAAGGGCAAGGGGATGCGCGTCTGGGATCAAGCGGGACGTGAGTTCCTTGATGCGGTCTCGGGCGGCGTCTGGACGGTAAATGTCGGATACGGGCGCGAAAGCATCGCCAACGCCGTGCGCGACCAGCTGATCGAGATGAACTATTTCGCGCAATCGGCAGGCTCGATCCCGGGCTCGCTTTTTGCGCAAAAGCTGATCGAGAAAATGCCCGGAATGAGCCGCGTCTACTATGCCAACTCCGGCTCTGAGGCGAATGAGAAAGTGTTCAAAATGGTGCGCCAGATTTCCGCGCGTTTCCATAATGGCGGCAAGTCTAAAATCCTCTACCGCGAGCGCGATTATCACGGCACGACGCTTGGCGTTCTTGCCTCCTGTGGTCAGCCGCAGCGCGCGGTGCAATACGGGCCGTTCCCAGAGGGCTTCGTCGAGGTGCCCCATTGCCTTGAATATCGCAAGCAGTGGGATGTTGAGGATTACGGCCGCCATGCCGCCGACGCGATCGAGGAAGTGATCTTGCGCGAGGGGCCGGAGACGGTGGGCTTGCTGTGCCTTGAGCCGGTGACGGCAGGGGGCGGCGTGATCGTCCCGCCGGCGGGGTATTGGGACCGCGTGCAGGAGATTTGTGCGAAATATGATGTGCTTTTGCATATCGATGAGGTCGTGTGCGGGATGGGCCGGACGGGCGAGTGGTTCGGCTATCAAAACTACGGGATCAAACCCGATTTCGTGACGATGGCGAAGGGACTGGCCTCGGGCTATGCGGCGATTTCGGCCTTGGTGACGACCGAGGAGATCTTTGAGAAGTTCAAAGACCCGACCGACCCTCTGAGCTATTTCCGTGATATCTCGACCTTTGGCGGGTGCGCGGCGGGCCCTGCGGCGGCGCTCGAGAATCTGCGGATCATCGAGGATGAGGGCTTGTTGGAGAACACCAAAGCCATGGGCGCGCGGCTGGTCGCGAATCTCGAAGCTTTGATGGGAAAACATGCTGTGATCGGCGAGGTGCGCGGCGCGGGTCTGTTCGTCGGGGCGGAGCTCGTGGCGGATCGCGTGACCAAAGAACCGGCGGCGGAGGCTTTGGTGCAGCGGGTCGTGGCGGAAACCGCGGCGCGCGGTGTGATGATCGGCGCCACGAACCGGTCTTTGCCGGGCTTCAACAACACGCTGTGCTTCAGCCCTGCGTTGATTGTGACGGCGGATGAAATCGACGAGATCACCGCAGCGGTTGACGGCGCGCTGACGGCTGTTTTCGGCTAGTTTCGGCGCAATACGGATCGGGAAGGGGGGCATTGCCCCCCTTTTGCGTGCCGTTAGCCGGTGGCGAGATCCAGCTTCGCCGCGCAGATAAAATCGTTTTGGGACAGCCCGCCGACATCATGCGTGGTAAAGCTGACCGCACAATATCCCCATCCAAAGGCGATATCGGCGTGATGTCCCTCTTTGTCGCTGACAAAGGCCGCCAGATTCGCCGTCAGGACCGCCTTCGAGAATCCTTTAAAGGTAAATCGCCGTGTCAGCGTTTTTCCGGCGTCGTCCAGCGTCCAATCGGGATGGAGCTGTGCTTTGAGCGGGGCGATTTGTTCGTCGTCGAGTGCCACGACGCTGCTGTTGCATTCACCGCAAGACTGGTCTTTGAGGTCGGTCATCTGAACTTCCTTTCAGCTTTCTGCGTGGAGGATCGCGAGGGATCATCCGCCATCCGCGACGGGCGCGCTACAGGATCGCGCGCAGCCAGCTCACAAGATTTCGCGCAGCCTGCGCGGGGGAGATGCTGGCGTCAAGGTGAACGGGAAGGGGTTTCGCGTAGGCCCGGCAGGACTTGAACCCGCAACCAAGGCGTTATGAGCGCCCTGCTCTAACCAGTTGAGCTACAGGCCCACGCGCCAGACTGAGTAGCAGATCGGCGGGCGGCGTCAAGAATGGCGCGCGTGTTTCGCGCATGTCGCAGGCAGGGGGGCGCAAAACCCGCGTTTTCGCGCTTTATCCGCGAGAAACCGTCAGCGCAGCGTTGCTCCCAAGGCCCCTATGCGCTAATCGCTTGGGCGAGAATCCCAGCTAAGACCCCGCAGATTATCCTTGAGGAGTGCGCGACATGAGCGAGCAAAAAGGCCTGACCTACGCCGACGCAGGCGTTGATATTGACGCGGGCAATGCGCTCGTTGAGCGGATCAAGCCGGCCGCCAAGCGCACGTCACGCTCGGGCGTGATGTCCGGTCTGGGCGGGTTTGGCGCTCTGTTCGACCTCAAAGATGCGGGCTATACTGATCCGGTTCTTGTTGCCGCGACCGATGGCGTGGGCACGAAATTGCGCATCGCGATCGATACTGGCAATGTTGACACAATCGGCATCGATCTTGTGGCAATGTGTGTCAATGATCTTGTCTGCCAAGGCGCCGAGCCTTTGTTCTTCCTCGATTATTTCGCGACGGGCAAGCTTGAGCTTGATCAGGCGACCCGCATCATCAATGGCATTGCGGAGGGCTGTGCACAGTCCAACTGCGCGTTGATCGGCGGCGAGACGGCGGAGATGCCGGGGATGTATCACAAGGGTGATTTCGATCTCGCGGGCTTTGCGGTGGGCGCGATGGAGCGCGGCGCGACCTTGCCATCGGGCGTTGTTGAAGGCGATGTGCTGCTCGGGCTTGGCTCGAACGGGGTGCATTCGAACGGCTATTCCTTTGTGCGCAAAGTGGTTGAATTGTCGGGCCTTGGATGGGACGCGGAATGCCCGTTTGGGGAGGGGTCTCTGGGCGAGGCGCTGCTTGCGCCCACGCGCCTCTACGTTAAGCAAACGCTCGCGGCCTACCGTGCGGGGGGCGTCCATGCGCTGGCCCATATCACCGGTGGCGGCTTGACGGAAAACCTTCCGCGCGTTCTGCCCGAGGGCTTGGGCGCGACGATTGATCTGTCCTCGTGGGAGTTGCCGCCGGTGTTCCGCTGGCTGGCGGAGACCGCGAAGATGGAGGAGGCCGAGCTTCTCAAGACGTTCAATTCGGGCATCGGGATGATTTGCGTCGTCGCGGCGGACCGTGCGGATGCGCTGACCGAATTGCTCGTCGGTGAGGGCGAAACCGTGTCGCGCATCGGCGTGATCACGGCGGGCGACGGCGTTTCCTACACCGGCGCGCTGCTGTGAAGCGCGTTGCCCTGCTGATCTCGGGGGGCGGATCGAATATGGTCCGCCTCGTTGAGGATATGCAGGCGGGTGGCTACGGCCTTCCGGTGCTGGTGGGATCGAACGATCCGCAAGCGGGCGGCCTGATCAAGGCGCGCGATTTGGGCGTGCCCACGTATAGCGTCGATCACAAACCCTTTGGCAAAGACCGCGCGGCGTTCGAGGCGGAGATGCTGCGGCCGCTTCTTGCAGCCGAGCCTGATGTCGTGTGTCTGGCTGGCTACATGCGGGTGCTGACACCTGCGTTTGTCGACCATTTTAAGGGGCGGATGCTCAATATCCACCCGTCGCTGTTGCCCAAATATCCGGGGCTGCACACCCATGCGCGCGCGCTGGAGGCGGGCGATAGCGAGGCGGGATGTTCGGTTCATGAAGTCACGGCCATTCTCGATGATGGGCCTATTTTAGGGCAGGCGCGGGTGCCGGTTCTGGCGGGCGATAGCGCCGACGATCTCGCATTGAGGGTGCTCATCCAAGAGCATCGCCTCTACCCGGCGGTTTTGCGGCGTTTTTTGAGCGGCGAGCGCGGCCGGCTGGATCTGTTGGCGTAAAGCAGCTATGCCGCGCGTTTTTTGCGGCAAATTGACCGCAGATTTCCCGAAAAACTCACGCAAATGCGCGGCCCGTCTTGAGCCGCGCTTCCTTTTCTTCAAGCGCTCGCCTAAACGTTGGGTGACAGCGGGATGACCCCGCGCGAGAAAGGCCTCCATGAAGTCCCCCATTATCACGATTTCTACCACCGAAGCCCTTGCCGAATTTTGTGCCAAGGCGAAAACCCACCCTTTCGTAACGGTCGATACCGAGTTCCTGCGCGAACGCACCTATTGGTCGAAACTGTGCCTCGTGCAGATGGCGTTGCCGGGCAAAGACGGAGAGGCGGTTCTGGTAGATCCACTGTCCGAGGGCCTATCGCTCGAGCCGATGTATGACCTGTTCCGCCACGAGGCGACGGTCAAAGTCTTCCATGCCGCGCGTCAGGATCTGGAGATCTTCTTCGTCGAGGCGGGGGTCTTCCCCAAGCCGCTGTTTGATACGCAAGTCGCGGCGATGGTTTGTGGATTTGGCGAGCAGGTCGGGTATGAAACGCTCGTGCGCAAGATCGCGAAAGAGAACCTCGACAAGACATCACGGTTCACGGATTGGTCGCGCCGGCCGCTGACGGATGCACAAAAAACCTATGCAATTGCGGATGTTACGCATTTGCGCGTGATTTATGAATTCCTTGCCAAAGATCTTGCGAAATCGGGCCGTTCGGCGTGGGTGGAGGAGGAAGTGGGCATCTTGCTCAATCCCGAAACCTACACCAATCGCCCTGAGGAGGCGTGGATGCGTGTGAAAACCCGCACCACCTCCGCGCGGTTCCTTGGCGTGGTGCGCGAGCTTGCCGCCTTCCGCGAGGGCTATGCGCAGGCGCGCAACATCCCGCGTTCGCGCATTTACAAGGATGATGCGCTGCTCGAGCTGGCGTCGACGAAACCCACGACCATCGAGGAGTTGGGGAAATCGCGATTGCTGCTGCGTGAGGCGCGTCGGGGCGATATCGCGGATGGGATCATTCGCGCGGTGAAAGAGGCGATGGCGGCTAAGCCCGAGTCCTTGCCAAAAATCGTCGAGGAAAAGACCCAGTTGCAGGTCAACACGGCGCTGGCGGATCTGTTGCGCGTGTTGCTCAAGGCGAAGTCGGAATCGGCCGGCGTTGCGCCCAAGCTGATTGCCTCCTCTGCCGATCTTGACCGGATCGCGGCGGGGATGCGCGACGTTGTGGCCTTGACCGGATGGCGGTTGGAAGTGTTCGGCGCGGATGCGTTGCGTCTTGCCGAAGGGGAGATCGCCCTGACGGCGAAGGGCGGATCTGTGAAGGTTGTCGCGCTAGCGTAAGCTGCGAGAGCGGGACTTGATGCGCTGAACCGATTAAAAAAATGCCGCGATCATCTCGCGGCATTTTTTATTTTATTTTGTGATTTCAGAATGACTTACCGCAGGATCTTCAAGTGCCGAGGTAATCGGCCAGCGCCGCCTCGAGATCCGTCACTGTCGCCACGGTTGTGAGGAAATCAAGAATACTGGAATCGGCGAAGCCCTCGGCCACGATATGATGCATCAAAGCGAGGAGTGGCTCCCAATATCCATCGGTATTTAGGAGATAGATCGGTTTTGAATGGAGGCCGATCTGCCGCCATGTCAGAACCTCGAAAAGCTCGTCAAGCGAGCCTGCACCGCCCGGCAAAACCACAATCGCGTCTGAATTCATATACATGACCTTTTTGCGCTCATGCATGTTCTCTGTGATGATGAAGGTCGAAAGATCGCGTTTGCCGACTTCAAAATCCAGAAGATGTACGGGGATCACGCCAAAAGTTTGCGCGCCAGCCGCCTGTGCGGACCGCGCAACTTCGCCCATCAAACCGACATCACCCGCCCCGTACACCAGCCGCCAATTGCGCGCCGCCAGCATCTGACCGGTCGCCTGTGCGGCCAAGGCGTAATTGGGATTCGCGCCCGACCGCGATCCGCAATAGACGCAAATAGAATGCTGTGCGGCGGGGGCCTGCGGGCGATTGGGCGATTGTGACATGGGGTTCCTTTCGGGATATTTCGGCGCAGGGCGAATGCCCGCAAATCTTTCGCGCAATGGCGCGTGCTTTTGTGATAACGGGCTTGCCAAGCAGTCTCAAGCGCTTGCAACATATGTGTGACAGTCGCCCGCTTTGAATGACGGGCGGCGCGATAAGGGAGTTGGTGGTATGGGTCGGAGCAATGCGCTTTTGGGTGGCGTCGCTGGGGTGGGTGTTCTCGTCGTCATTGGCGGGCTCGTCAGCTTTTATAACACGCAAACCGCCGATCGTGCGCTTGATGACGCGGGCAAAACCGTGAGCACGCCCGCATCTCAAACGGCGTCTCAATCGGCATCTCAAACGGCGCTGCAAATGGAACCCGAGGCGGGTGCCACGCCGAAGCCGCTTGTCAGCGCCGGTGATCTGTCCGCCGTCGCGCCCATTGAAGGCGGCATGGAGGCCGTTGGCGTATCCGCCGAGCCGCAGGGAGCGGGACAGGCGCGCGCCTTGGCGGATTTGACACCCGAGTTCGATGCGATGCGCATCACCGCGTCGGGCGCGTTAACCGTTGCGGGGCGCAGCGCGCCTGACGCGCAGATTGATGTTGTCATCGATGGCGTCGTTGTGGCGAGCACAAAAGCCAGCAATTCCGGACATTTCGCAGCACTTCTTGATGTGCCCGTATCGACTGAGCCGCGCGCCCTGACGTTACGGGCGACGGGCGCGGCTGGGGCGTCTGCGGCATCTGCGCAAAGCTTGATCATCGCGCCGCGCAGCGCCGCCGATGTCGCGGCGCATCAAGTGACTGCTTTGGGCGCGCAAACCGATGCGCAATCGGTTCTCCAATCGGCGCAGCAGTCTGGCCAATCGGGCGAGGCACCTTTGGTCGCGGAAGTTGCCACTGAGGCGCCAAGCGCGGAGGCGGCACTGGAGGCGGCGCTGGTTGAAGCCGCGCCAAACGCTGCGGAACAAGAGGCCGATCGCGCGCCGAGCCTTTTGCTCGCGGATGCGAGCGGGATCAAGCGCGTGGAGGCGGCCCCGAATGGGGCGCTGATTATTGATACGGTTGCCTATGGCACGTCGGGGGAAGTTTTGGTCGGGGGGCGCGGCGCGCAGGCGGGGCAGGTGTTGCGCGCCTATCTGGACGATCAACTCCTCTCCGAGGCGATCGCACAGGCCGACGATTGGCGGATGGCTTTGCAAGATGTTGCGCCCGGAGAATACGCACTGCGCATTGATGCGTTGGACGCCGACGGCAAAGTCGTGAGCCGCGCGCAGACGCCATTCTTGCGCGAGACGCCGGAGATTTTGGCCGCCGCTCAAGCCGTCTCCAAGACGCCAGTGGGGGCGGGAGAGACGCAAGATCTTGAGGATAACGCGAGCGCTGCGCAAACCTCGACGGCAAGCGCCGCGCCGCAGCTCTCGGTCCTGACCGTTCAGCCGGGCAATTCCCTTTGGCAAATCGCATCAAACTCCTACGGCGACGGGGTGCTTTATGTGCGGCTGTTTGAGGCCAATCGCGCGCAAATTCGCGATCCTGATCTGATTTATCCGGGGCAAGTGTTCACAATTCCACAATAGGGTCGCAGCCGCCGAACCATTTATCCGCCCTGAAACGCGGCGCGCGCACTGGTATCCTTGCGGCGCGCGGCCTAAGTCTATGTGAGCCAGCGCACCATCAAGCGCATGAACTCCCCGCTCGCGGCGTACGCGCGCGGGGCGCCAGCGAAAGAAATCCTATGCGATCCGTCAGCACCGTCAGCGGCAAGCCAACTGCGCAAGAGCGCGCGAGCGCCCTGCGCACAATCAAATCCGTCCTCCCCTATCTCTGGCCTGCCGATCACCCGTGGGTGAAGCGGCGCGTGGTGTGGGCGATGATTGTGCTGATCGGGGCGAAGGTGATTTCTGTTTTGACGCCCTTCTTGTACAAGGCGGCGGTGGACGCGCTATCGGGCGAGATGCGGGATGATAGTCTGTTGTTGATGCTCGGCGCGGTGGCGTTGACGATTGCCTACGGGGTCGCGCGGATCTTTACCGTCGGGTTCGGAGAGCTGCGCGATTTCATCTTCGTCCCCGTGAGCCAGCGCGCCTTGCGCCAGTTGGCGTTGGAAACCTTCGGCCATATCCACCGTCTTAGCCTGCGCTATCACCTGACCCGCAAAACCGGCGGGTTGAGCCGCATTATCGAGCGCGGGGTCAAGGGTGTCGATTTCCTGTTGCGGTTCATGCTGTTCTCGGTCGGCCCGCTGGGGTTGGAGTTGCTGTTCGTGACGGGGATTTTCGCCTTCGTCTTCGATCTGCGTTATGCGGCGGTCGTCGTGGTGACGATTTGGGCCTATGTGACTTGGACATTCAAGGTCACGGAATGGCGCGTCTCGATCCGGCGCGCGATGAACGCCGCGGATACCGAGGCCAATCAAAAGGCCATCGACAGCCTGCTGAATTTCGAGACTGTGCGCTATTTCGGCGCGGCCGCGCGCGAAACCAGGCGCTATGACGAGTCGATGGAAGGGTATGAGAAGCTTGCGGTGAAGACGGGGCAATCGCTCGCGGCGCTGAACTTCGGGCAGGCGCTGATCATTTCGCTGGGGTTGATGACGGTGATGGTCATGGCGGCGATGGGCGTGCAACAGGGTAAGCTGACGGTCGGGGATTTCGTGATGGTGCAAGCCTATATGATCCAGATTACGATGCCGCTCGGCTTCTTGGGCACTGTCTACCGCGAGATCCGGCAGGCTTTGGTCGACATGGCCGAGATGTTCGATTTGCTGCACCAACCCGCCGAGATCAACGACAAGGCGGATGCGACGGCGCTCAAGGTGGAGGGCGGGGCGTTGAGCTTCACGAATGTGAATTTCGCCTATGATCCGGCGCGGCCCATCTTGAAAGACGTGTCGATTGACTTGCCCGCGGGCAAAACCGTGGCGCTGGTTGGTCCTTCGGGCTCCGGCAAATCCACGATCGGGCGATTGCTGTTCCGTTTTTACGATGTGACGGGGGGCGCGATCAAAATCGACGGGCAGGACATCCGCGACGTGACACAGGCGAGTTTGCACGCGCAAATCGGTGTCGTGCCGCAAGACACGGTGCTGTTCAACGATACGATCTATTACAACATTGCATATGGGCGCCCCGAGGCGACGCGTGCCGAGGTTGAGGCGGCGGCAAAAGCGGCCAAAATTCATGACTTTGTGATCAGCTTGCCGGAGGGGTATGAGACGTCCGTCGGCGAGCGCGGATTGAAGCTTTCGGGCGGCGAGAAACAGCGCGTGGGGATCGCGCGAACGCTCCTCAAGAATCCGCCGATCTTGCTGTTGGATGAGGCGACATCTGCGCTCGACACGCAAACCGAGCGCGACATTCAAGAGAGCCTGAAAGAGATGGGCGAAGGCCGCACGGTCATTACGATTGCGCACCGGTTGTCGACGATTGCGGATGCCGACCAGATTATCGTGCTGGAGGCGGGTGCGGTCGTCGAGCGCGGGACGCATGAGCAATTGCTGGCGCAGCAGGGCCGGTATAGCGCGATGTGGGCGCGTCAATCGTCAGAAGACGAAGACGCGGCGGCAGAGGCGGCGCCCGAGCGGCTTGATCACACTTAGGTGGGGGTAGCGCGGCCTTGTTGCTGGGGCGCTTAAGTCTGGTCCCCGCGCGGGGCGAGCGCGGGGCGAGGTCGCGGTGAGATGCCGGTAAATCCTTTTTAGGCAATGGCTTGTGGGGGGACTCTCACGCGTTTCTGCCGCGTCGTCGCGCCGGTTTTCGATCGCCCCGTCCATCAGAGCCATGCCGAACACCCCCGTCGCGCCGACGAGTCACGCGCCGCTTGGCGCTGTGAATCTGGCGCGAAAGACCGCCTGCGCCCGCGTTGCTCGGCGAACTGCGTTTGGCTGTGCTTGGCAAGCGGTATGAGATGCCATAGAACAGGGCCGAACAGGCAGCCGTTTGCGCGGTTGCCCCATGCGGAGGCAGTTTGCGCGGCGCGCAGATCGCTCCGGCCCGAGAGCGGGTCCAATGAACGGGCATGGGACATAGCAGGGATGAGGGCACGCGATGAGCGATACTGACAGCTTTATTGACGAGGTGACCGAGGAAGTTCGCCGCGATCGCCTTTTCGGGCTGATGAAACGCTACGGTTGGATCGGCATTGCCGCCGTTGTGGGGATTGTTGGCACCTCGGCGGCGTTTGAGTGGAAAAAGGCGAGCGATGCATCGCAGGCGCAGGCGTTCGGCGACGCCGTCTTGCAGGCCGTTAGCACCGAGGATCAAGTCGCAGCGCTTGGCGCGATTGAGGCGGAAGGCGTTGGCCGGATCGCGGTGCGCGATTTGCTAACCGCGACGGAGATGGTCACCGCTGGCGATATCGCCGGCGCGGTTGCCACGCTGCAATCCGTCGCGGCGGTTGAGGGCATACCAGCCTCCTTGCGCGATCTGGCGGCTTACAAGGCGGCGACGATTGCAAGCGATGCGGAGATGAGCGTTGAGGACCGCAAAGCGGTGTTCGACCGTCTCGCCGTGCCGGGCAATGGATACCGTGCCTTGGCGATGGAAGGTCAGGCGCTGATCTTGCTGGATCAGGGCGATGAAGCGGGCGCGCGCAGCTTGTTTGATCAAATTCTCTCGGAGCCGGGCGTGACTTCATCCTTGCGTCAACGCGCCTCCGAGCTTTTGCTGACTTTGGGTGAGCAAGCCCCCGCATAATGCGGCACTGATGGGCCGCGCCGGTCAGGCGCGGTTATTCGAATGTAATAGTTAGGCCCGTTTCGGGGATCGTCGATCTATCGTCCTCAACCGAAACGACACGCCTCGGAACGAACAGGGAGAAGCGCAGTGACGCGTATCGGCAGCATCTCGGTTTTGGCGCTTCTGGCGGCCCTAGCGGCCTGTGCCCCCAAGCAAATTCCCCTTGCGGGCGAGCGGCTTGATCCGCGCGATGTCACCGGATCGGGCGCGGCGCTGGATGTGTCTCAAACCGGTGCGGCGCTGGCGTCTGAAGGCCCGCGCGCGGTGGCGATTTCCTTGCCGGCGCAAACCCGTAACGCGGAGTGGACACATCGCGGCGGTTCGGCATCCCATGATTTTGTGAACGCGGCGATTGGCGCGGGCACAACGCCGGTTTGGACCGCACCAATTGGCGCAGGCGCAGGCCGTAAGCATCGCATCACAGCCGATCCGGTTGTGGCACAGGGCCGCATTTTCACACTCGATTCGCGCGCGGGCGTCGTGGCGACGTCGGAAGCGGGGGCAACGCTGTGGTCAAGCGACCTCACCCCCGCCGGCGAGCGGGCGGATGATGCATCGGGTGGCGGTTTGGCGACCTCGGGCGGCAAGGTGTTTGTCAGCACGGGCTTTGGCGAACTCGTTGCGTTGGACGCGGCGACGGGCGCGGTCATCTGGCGTCAGGAGTTGCCCGCAGCAGTGGGC
Source organism: Albirhodobacter sp. R86504 (assembly GCF_042466415.1). Lineage (NCBI taxonomy): Bacteria > Pseudomonadati > Pseudomonadota > Alphaproteobacteria > Rhodobacterales > Paracoccaceae > Albirhodobacter > Albirhodobacter sp. R86504. The sequence goes on from NZ_JAXHCH010000002.1 coordinate 733,565, forward strand.
GGCGCGCCTGCGGTCTCGGGCGATCTGGTCTATGTCGTCTCGCGCGATAGCACCGCCTACGCGATCCGCACCTCGGACGGTAAAATCCAATGGCAACTCGCCGGCCTTCCCTCGCGCACAGGGGTCACGGGCGTCGCAGGGCCGGGCGTGGACGGGCAGATCGTGGTCTTCCCGTTTGGCACTGGCGATCTGAAGGCCGTTTTGAAAAAAGGCGGGCGGGATCTTTGGACGGGCCGCGTCGCAGGCAACCGATTGGGCCGCGCTTACACCGCGATCCGCGATGTGACGGGCGATCCCGTGATCGCGGGCGGGCGCGTGTATGCGGGCACGTCGGCAGGCCGGATGACGGCGTTTGACGCCAGATCGGGCGCGGAGATCTGGTCGGCCACGCAAGGGCCGCTGGGGCCTGTGCAAGTCGCGGGTGGATCGGTGTTCCTCGTCTCCGACAACAGCCAGCTCGTGCGGTTGGATGCCGCTACGGGCGCGCAAGTCTGGGCGATTGACCTGCCGTATTACGTGCCCGTGTCGAAAGACAAAAAACGCCGTGATATTCGGGCGCATTACGGGCCAGTTCTGGCGGGCGGCAAATTGTTCGTGGCGTCATCGGATGACACCTTGCGCGTGTTCGATCCTGTCTCGGGGCAGATGACGGCGACAGCGCCAATCGCGGGCGGTGCGTCCTCTGCGCCGGTCGTTGCCAATGGCACGCTTTATGTCGTGTCTGCGGATGGGGTGTTGCACGCTTACCGGTAAACGCGCGCGCCCGCAAAAAACGGGCCGCGAACGTGAGAGATGAGGGCAGGGGCAGCAATGCCCCTTTGCCTTTGCTTGCAAAGCGTGTATGGGGTCCGCTTCCACGGAGAGAAACATGAGCTTTACCCTCGCCATCGTCGGTCGTCCGAATGTCGGCAAATCCACTTTGTTCAACCGTTTGGTCGGCAAACGCCTCGCGCTGGTCGATAACCAGCCGGGTGTGACGCGCGATTTGCGCGAGGGCGACGCACGTCTTGGCGATTTGCGCTTTATTGTCATCGATTCGGCCGGTTTGGAGCTTGTCGAAGACGACAGCCTTCAAGGCCGGATGCGGCGATTGACCGAACGCGCCGTCGAGGAGGCAGACATCTGTCTGTTCGTGATTGATGCGCGGTTGGGTGTGACCCCTGCGGATGAAATTTTCGCGGATATCTTGCGCCGTAAAAACGCCAACGTCATCGTCGCGGCCAATAAGGCCGAGGGCAATGCCGGCGAATTGGGCGCGATGGAAGGCTGGACTTTGGGTCTCGGTGAGCCGCTGCGGATTTCGGCAGAGCACGGCGAGGGGATGGACGATCTTTACCGCATCCTCGTGCCCTTCGCGGACGAATATGAAGAAAAGAACCGCCACAACATCCCCGAGACCGATGTCGAGATCGATCCGGACTCTGAGGATGAGGATGTCTATCAAGCCCCGAGCGAAGCCAAGCCGTTACAGCTTGCGGTGATCGGGCGTCCGAATGCGGGCAAATCGACGCTGATCAACAAGATCTTGGGTGAGGAGCGGTTGCTCACAGGGCCCGAGGCCGGGATCACGCGCGATGCGATCTCTGTCAAGACGACCTTCCTCGGCACGCCGATGCGGATCTTCGACACCGCCGGGATGCGCAAAAAGGCGAAGATTTCTGATAAACTCGAGAAGCTTTCGGTCTCTGACGGCATCCGCGCGGTGCGCTTTGCGGAAGTCGTGGTTGTTTTGCTCGACGTCGACATTCCGTTTGAACAGCAAGATTTGCGGATTGCAGATTTCGCCGAAACCGAGGGCCGTGCGGTCATCGTGGCGGCGAACAAATGGGATCTTGAGGACGACAAACCGGCCAAGCTCAACGAGCTGCGCGAGGCGTTTGAACGTCTGCTGCCGCAGCTGCGCGGCGCGCCGCTGATCACGGTTTCGGCCAAGACGGGCAAGGGATTGGATCGTTTGCACGATGCGATCTTGAAAGCGCATGCGGTCTGGAACCGCCGGATCACCACCGCAAAGCTGAACCAGTGGATGCAGGTGATGACCGAGGCGCACCCGCCCCCCGCACCGGGCGGTCGTCGCATCCGTTTGCGCTATATGACGCAAATCAAGACGCGTCCGCCTGCCTTTATCGTGAAATCGACGCATACCGACAAGATTCCGGAAAGCTATGGCCGTTATCTCGTAAACGGTCTGCGCGAGAGCTTCGATATGCCTGGCACGCCGATCCGTCTGATGTTCCGCGACCAAGGTCAGGACAACCCGTATAAGGATCGCAAAAAGTCGATCCCGTCGCGCCTGAAAAAGCACGTCGATGCGGGCAAAACGAAAAAGGGCAAGGGCGGCGATCTGTCCGACTAAGCCAATCGACATGAGCCAAAAAGCGGTCCTTCGGGGCCGCTTTTTTCATGGAACGGGAGGCTGCGCGGCTGAGGGCACGGGCATCTGGGCGGGGGCGCCGGGCGCAGCGGAAAAGCTCTGACGACTGCGCATTACAGGCCTACAGGTTGTATTTTCGTTGATTTACATAGGGTAAGCGAAAGACACGGCGAGAAACTTCCCTGCCTTGGTGGCGGTTTCGGCGGATTTACGCTAATGTAGACCGTAGACTAACCAAAAGAGGGATGATCATGACAGATGAAACCACGGCGGGGATCCCCTCGCCGGATGGTGCGGCGGATGTGATCGATACCGATTACACCATCGGCCAAGATAATCTGGAGGGCAGTGTCGGGCCGTTCGGATTTGATATCCACAATCCTGTGTTCCAGATTTCGGGCCTCAGCGTTGTGGCTTTCGTATTCTATACTCTGGCTTTGCCCGAACAAGCGGGCATGGTGTTTGGCTGGCTTTTCGGGACTGTGACGAAGGGGTTTGACTGGTTCTTCATCGGCGCGGCGAATATTTTTGTTTTGTTTTGTTTGATGCTGATCGTCACGCCTTTGGGCAAGGTGCGCCTTGGTGGGGCGGAGGCAAAGCCTGACTATGGCTATACGGGCTGGTTTGCGATGCTGTTCGCGGCGGGCATGGGCATTGGCCTGATGTTTTACGGCGTGTCGGAGCCTTTGACCCATTTCTCGACCGCGTTCGGTGGTGTGAGCATTGAGAACGGTGTGCGCACGGATTGGTCGCCATTGGGCGGCGCTGAGGGCGATCAGGAAGCGGCGATCCGGTTGGGTATGGCGGCGACGATCTACCACTGGGGACTTCACCCTTGGGCGATTTACGCAGTTGTCGGCCTGGCAATGGCATTGTTTAGCTATAACAAGGGCTTGCCACTGACGATCCGCTCCGCGTTCTACCCGATTTTGGGCGAGCGGATCTGGGGCTGGCCGGGGCATATCATTGATATTCTGGCGGTGTTTGCCACGCTCTTTGGTCTGGCGACGTCGCTAGGCTTGGGCGCTACGCAGGCGAATGCGGGTCTCAATGAGCTCTTCGGTGTGCCGATCAATGCGACGATGCAGGTTTTGTTGATCACGGGCATCACGGCGGTGGCGCTTGTGTCTGTGCTGCGCGGTTTGGACGGGGGGGTGAAACTCCTCTCAGAGATCAATATGGGCCTCGCGTTCTTGTTGCTAGGCTTTGTGCTTCTTGTGGGGCCGACATTGGCGATCTTGTCGAATTTCGGCACGTCACTCATTGCCTATTTCGAATATCTGCCAGCGCTCGCCAATCCGGTGAACCGTCCTGATACCAACTTCATGCAGGGCTGGACGGCGTTTTACTGGGCATGGTGGATCAGCTGGTCGCCATTCGTGGGGATGTTTATCGCGCGCGTCAGCCGCGGACGCACAGTGCGTGAATTCATCACCTGTGTTCTGCTGATCCCGAGCCTTGTGTGTGTGTTGTGGATGAGCGTCTTTGGCGGCGTTGCGATCCAACAGGTCGTGCAAGACGGCTACACGCTTGCACAAGACGCCGAGCTTCCGCGTCAGCTGTTCCAGATGTTGGATGCCTTGCCGCTGGCGTCGATTACCTCGTTCATCGGCATCGTTCTGGTGATCGTGTTCTTCGTCACATCGTCGGATTCGGGTTCGTTGGTGATCGATACGATCACCGCAGGCGGGAAAGTCGATGCGCCTGTGCCGCAGCGCGTATTCTGGTGCATCTTCGAGGGGGCCGTTGCGATTGTGCTCCTGCTGTCGGTCGGCGGATTGAAATCACTTCAATCCATGGTGATCTCGACAGGGTTGCCGTTCACGGTGGTACTGCTCGTCATGTGTTGGGCGATCTTCCGCGGGCTGCAAAGCGAGCGCGCGATCAACTGATCGCCTTGATCTTGACATATGAAACACCCCGCGACGCACATCGCGGGGTGTTTCTTTTTAGCCTTTCGTCCGATGATCTCAGAACTTCATCGTGACGCCCAAGGTGACAGTCCGACCCGCGGCATAGATGGGATCAATCCCGCCACGGTTGGTGCTGTAGGCGTATCCTGTGCGCTCATAATAGGTCTCATCGAGCAGGTTATCGACGTCGAGGCGCACCGAGACCGTGTCAAACCGCGCTGGCTGCCATTCGGCATAGGCGCTCAAGACGGTGTAGGAGGGCTGATCGACAAAGCCCGCATCCGTCGCCGCCGTGTCGGAGATCTCGCTCGCCCATTCGACACTCGCCCCCACAGTCATATTATAGGCGACGAGGTCATGATCGACGTAAAGCGTCGCCATCGTGCCGATCGGCATGAAGTAGCCACTGCTTGGCACGGCGGATTCGCCACCGATCGTCACATCCGCTTTCGTGAGCGTGCCGCCAACGCGGGTGCCGCCGAAATCGTAGTTACCGTTCAGAGTAAAGCCGCGCGTGCGATATTCGTCGGGATCATTGGTCAAAACAGCAGGCGACCATCCGTAGGAGGGCTGGCCGTTGATTTTGGTGTCAAAGAAGGTAATCCCGCCGCGGAAGTCATTTTGCGTGAAGTTCGCGCCGAGCTTGACGTTTTGCGACCGGCCGGTATCAAAGCCGGGATCGGTGTAGAACGAGCTGTCACGCGCGTGGAGATAGCCATAGTCGCCGATCACATAGCCAAGGTAGGTCGAGGACGCGCCCGCGAAAAGCTCCAACCCTTCCGTAACCTTGTAGGCCAGCGTGCCGTTGACGCTGCCGCCCGTGCTGGAGAACCGTTCGCCGTCCCAATCGGTGAAGCGGCTCGCGTCATAGCGTGCGCCCGTCGACAGCGATAGATCTTGACCAAGGTCGAACCGGCCTTGCGTGAACACGCCGATCTGCGAGGTTGAGAAGTTGCGGTATTGGCGATCGTTGTTGCCGTAGTTGTTGGTGAAATAGTCGTGCTGTTTGAAGTCGACACCGGCGGTGATTTTACCCATGCCCGTGGTGAAGGTGTTTTGCACTTTGCCGCCGAACGTGTCCTCCTCCAACTGCATGTTGCCGTTGGTGCTGGTCGTGTAATTGTCGCGGTAATAGTCATTCTCGCTGAAGTAGAGAGTGGCTTCGGGGTCCCACGAGTTGGTTGCGTTGGTGGTGGTGTATTTCAGGCTGATGGAATCGCGCGTGACGACCATTGGATAGGCTGTCGTGTCGGTGGACAGGCCGAGGTTCATCTTGATCGTGCGGTCCGCCGCATCGCGGCCATGTTCGAAGTTCACTTCAAAGCGGTGATCCTCAACCTCATAACCGAGCTTCGCGATGACATTCGTCGCAGCCGGTTCTGTGCCCAGAACTTCGACGCCGTCGCCTGTCTCGTAGTTATCCCCGTTCGACTCATTGGCCATGACGAACCAATCAAACCCCGCGTATTTGCCATAGCCTGCTAGGCTAGTGGTCAGGCCTGCGCCGTTTGACCCGTAAGAAACGGATGCGCGTCCGCCAGTGGTTTGGCCATCCTCAAGAAGATCTTGCGCGCCCACGGTCTCGTAACGGATCGCGCCTGCGGCTGCGGCAAAGCCGGAATCGGCTGCGGCGGCGCCAGCTTCGACCTCAACGCGCTTGAGGAATTTCGGATCGACGACATTCGAGCCGGTGTGGTGCCAGCTTGTCGCGGGTTGTGGGACGCCGTCGACACTGACGGCGAGGTTGGATTGCTCCATGCCGAGCACGTGGATCTTCTTGGCAGGGCCGCCGCCGCCCGACACGGAGATCGACGAATTGCGCGAGAAGAGTTGCGAGACATCCGCCGGCGCAAGCGTTTCGATATCACCCAGCGTGAGAACGGTGCCGCCTGTTGCGGTGATGTTGTCTTCGCCTTCGCGGATGATCGTGATCGGATCAAGGGCGAAGGTTTCTGCCTCTTGCGCGTGCAGCGCGGCGGTCATCGCGAGGAGCGATGTGCCCGCGAGGGGCAAGAGGCGTGGTAGGAATTGAGGGGGGAAGCGCATGGGTATCTCCGTAACATTTCATCAAAAGCGCGTGACGCTGGGGCGCTTATAATCTTGACTAAAATACTACGGAATATAAACCTGACAAAATTACTATGGATTTAGCATCCTGTGACCAAAAAGCCTCGGCCCAACCTCAAATGCGGTTGGGATTTTTTGTCATTTTTAATCAACAGTTTGAGATCCAAGCTTCACCTAGTGATCGTGCCCAGAGTTGCGCGATTTGTTCGCAAATCGATTCGAGTTTACGACACGTCGGCCCCAACTCAGAGGTGGTGAAGCACCAAAGGCTTGCCGTCGATTTCCGTCACGCGCAAATCCATATCGTAAATCTGACCCAACGCGTGCGCGGTGCAGACCTCGGCGGGCGTTCCTTGTGCCGCGATCTCACCTGCCTTCATCGCAACGATATGATCTGACCAAGCGGCCGCGTGATTGATATCGTGCAACACCACAACGATGCTTCGCCCCAAATCCCGCAACAGCGCCAGATGGGCCATCACGCCGCGCGCATGTGCCATATCAAGCGCGGCGAGCGGTTCGTCCAGCAAAAGCCAATCGGCCTGTTGTGCAAAGCTCATCGCGATAAAGGCGCGTTGGCGCTGGCCGCCCGATAGCTCCTCGATAAAACGATTTGACAGGGGCGCCAGATCGAGCGCCTCCAAGGCTTGCGAAACGATAGCGTGATCTTGCGCTGTGGCGCGGCCCTGATGATGGGGCCAACGCCCGAACGCGACGAGTTCATGCACGCGCAGGCGACTATGCAGGGGATTGGATTGCGATAAGATCGCCATGCGGCGCGCCAAAGTGCGACTATCGGTGCGTGCAACATCGTCGCCCTCTATGAGAATTTGACCGGATTGCAAATCCGCTAGCCGCCCGATGACGGAAAGAAGCGTCGATTTTCCCGCGCCATTGGGGCCGATCAATGCGGTGATCTTCCCTTTCGGGATCGTCAGCGTCAGATCGCGTAAAATCGGCGTTGTGCCGATCGCATGGCTCACATTTTGAAGCGTGATCATCGCATCCGTCCCTTTAACAAAAGCCATAAGAAGAACAATCCGCCCGCAAATTCGATCACGACGGAGAGGGTGGATTGCAGGCCCAAGGCGCGCTCGAACAGGGTTTGCCCTGCGACAAGCATGAGCATCGAAATCAGCATCGCGACGGGCAGCAGGGTCGCGTGGCGTGGCGAGGGGGAGAGGTGATGCGCGAGGCCCGAGACCAGCAGGCCGAAAAAGGCAACTGGCCCGACAAGCGCAGTCGCCACCGAGACCAGCACCGCGACAAGCGCGAGCGCGAGCAAAACGATGCGATCATGCGGCAGCCCGAGCGAGATCGCAATCGGTCGCCCCAGCGCCAGAACATCAAGTTTCGGCGCAAGGATCAACGCGAAGACGATCGCCCCGCCAAACAGCACCGTCGCAAATGGCAGAAGGCTCGTGTCGATCTTGGCAAAACTCGCGAAGCTCGCACTTTGCACCGTGGCATAGGCGTTCGGGTCCATGATCCGCGTCAAAAAGCCGGAGATGGAGCGGAACAAAACGCCAAGGATCACCCCCGTCAGGACAAGCCGGGCAACATCCTGCCCGCTGGCGGCGCGCGAGCGCGGGCCTAACAATGTTCCAAATAGCGCAAGGGCCGCCAGCATCATAACCGCGACCTCAAGGCCAAATTTCGCTTGCGCGGGCAGGGATGCAAAGCCTGTGAGGCCAAGCCCCGCGACAAGTCCCGTCTGCATCAAGATGTAAAGCGCATCAAACCCCATGATCTGCGGCGTGAGAATGCGATTGCGGCAGACGGTCTGAAACAAGATTGTCGCCGCCGCGACAGAGGCGCCAACCAGCAGCATCCCGACCAGCTTGCCTGCGCGCAGTTCCAGCACAAAGCCGAGGCGCGGGCCGAATGCCCCAAAGCCGAGCCCCCAAAAGAGATAGGCCGCACAGGAGATCAAAAGACCAAGGCCGAGCCCCGCGAGCAGGCGCTTTCGCCTTGCCGCGGTTTGGGCCGCGATCAGATCGATGTCTTGTGCGAGGTATTGGCGTGCCTCATCCATTGGGGCGCTCACGGTAGAGAAGCCACAGGAACAGCCCCGATCCCAAGATCCCCAGCACCGTGCCAACCGGCACCTCGTAGGGGTAGCGCACCAAACGGCCAATGATATCGCACGCCAGCACCGCAACCGCGCCGCCAGCCGCCGTCGCGGGCAGGGTGGTGCGCAGATTGTCCCCCATCAATCGCGCAATGATATTGGGCACGACCAATCCGATGAACGGGATCATGCCGACCGTCACGATCACCAAAGCCGTCACGATTGACACCACGACAAGGCCGAGGCGCATCACCGCATCCGTATTGAGCCCCAAGCCCGTTGCCGTTTCGCGCCCCAGCCCGAGAATGGAAAACCGGTCGGCCGCGAACCACGCCAACCCCGCCGCGGCGCCCGCGATATAGAGAAGCTCGAACCGCCCCGCGATCACGCCGGAAAACTCACCCGTCATCAGCCAGACCGAGATGAGTTGCAGCAGATCGGTTTGCCAGCCGATGAAGGTCACAACCGCGCCCAGCACGCCCGACAAGATGATCCCTACCACCGGCACGAGCAAAACCTCTCGCGGGGGCAGGCGACGGATCAGTTTGATAAACAGCGCAGTGCCAAGCATCGCGCTCACGCTGGCGACCACCATCTTGAGGAAAATCGATGCGTTCGGCGCGAGGATCGTCACCGCGAGCAAGCCGAGCGCCGCGCTTTCGGATGTGCCGGTGGTGCCGGGCTCGACAAATCGGTTGCGCACGAGCTGTTGCATGACGACGCCCGCTACGGCGAGCGCAGCGCCCGTCAAGATGACCGCAAGCGTGCGCGGAAGGCGCGATACGGTCAGGATCATCACCGCCTGAGGATCATCCCGCAGTGCCGCAAAGCCGATGCCGGCCGCGCCGATCAACACGCTTGCGCAGGCCAGCGGGAGGAGCAGCGCCGCAAGCGCCAGCGCAACGCGGCGCCCGTCTTGCGCGGCGGGGCGGGCGGGCGCGTTTTGCGGTGCGGAGGTGAGGTTAGGGAGGGTCATATCAGTCGCGACTGGCTTTTATTATGGCGGGCGAAGGGGCTTGGCCGCGAGAAAATGGTGCGGGGCGGTGGCGTCGGTGTCATCGTCGCGAGCCTTTTGGGCGTCGTTATGGTCGGGCGGGGAAGGCCTTTGCCCGAGGCGCAAGGGCTATGCAGGGCGCTGTTGAGGCAACGCGCGCCCTGCATCTCGACGCTTATTTGGTGAAGGCCGTAGCGATCTCGTCAAAGGATTGCGTCATCGCGGTATAGCCGCCGCCCGCGATATAGAGCGGGGCAGGCGAGAGCATGACGATCTGGCCCTTTTGCGCCGCGGTTGTGCCGTTGATGAGCGGGTTATCCAAGGTTGTGTCGGCGGATGCGGCCTCACCGACCGCGACAGAGCGATCAATCACGATCAACCAATCGGGATTCACCTCTGCGATAAATTCGAACGACACAGAATCGCCGTGGGTCTCGGGCACGAGCTTGTCAAACGCCTGCGGGAGGCCCAACGCGCTGTGAATCCACCCGAACCGCGACCCCACGCCGTAAGCCGATACTTTCGGCCCGTTTGTCATCAAAATCAAACCGTTGCCCTTGCCTGCGACGGCATCTTGTGCGGCTTTGAGCGAGGCGTCGAAGCGCATCGTCATCTCGGTGGCTTGGTCTTGCTTGTCGAAAAGCGCGCCGTAAGATTCGATCCGGCTGCGGGCATCGTTGATTGTGTCTTGCGAAATTGTCATGTCGAGTGTCGGCGCGAGCTTGGACACAGCGTCATATTGAACGGCTGTACGCCCGCCGATGACGATCAGATCGGGGTTGATCTGGGCGAGAGCCTCCAAATTCGGCTCGAACAATGTGCCGACCTGCGGCGCGTTCACGCCAGAAAGATAGGGCACATAAAGCTTGTCGGGCACGCCCGCGAGATCGACGCCCATCGCGGTGAGGGTATCGATCGCGGCGATATCAAAGACGGCGACATTTTCGGGGGCCATCGACACTGTCGCCTCGCCGCGGGCGGTCGATACGGTGATTTCTTGCGCGGCGGCAGGCGCGGTTTGCAGCGCGATCAATGCGGCGATCAAGGCGGGCAGGGCGCGCAGGCGCGCTTTGCGAGGGGCTGCGGTTTTGGTGCGGGTCAGCTGGATCATGTCAATCGTCCCAAAGGCGGCAACGCGCCGCGGTTTCGCAATCCGGCGCGGCTCGAGAGCATCGCGCGGGGCTTTTTGCTGCTTAGCGGGTGGGGTCCGAAACGTCCAGAAAAATGTCATAGTAAAATAGTAGGTTTTTAGTGGCGGCAGTCTTGCGCAGGTCATGCGTGTTAAAACGCCGCCCCCGCCATAGCCGCGGGCGGAATTTTAGCGTTTTAATATCATATAGTTGCGGTGAAATCCTGAACCCGCACCGCCCTGCCTCTCGCCCGCGCGGGCGAGAGATCATATCCGCGCGAGGTCCTTGCCCGACGCAGATGAGCGCGCCAACCGCGGCGCAGCGCTAGTGCTCTGCCTCGCCTTGATGTTCGACGGTGAAGAAGAAATCGGGCGGAAGATCGCGCAGGTGAATATCATCGGGGAGCACATTCGGCCCCGCGCCAAACACGTTCGATCCGAACATATGCAGCATCGTCGAGAGCTTTTCGAAGCGGTGCGAACAGAGCTCGCCGTAGAATTTTTCGTAATTCTCCGTCGCGCGCAGTTCCTTGATCTTATCGACGTGACATTTCACCGAATGCTCATGCGCCGCGCGGATCTCGGGATCGGCCATGAGGCGCTCGTACTCGGCGCGCAGCGCGGGGATCATCCGCTGGATCGAGGTTTCCGTCACCGCATTATGGTTCATCCGGAACCAGTAATTCAGCCCCTGATCGCGGTCCACATGGTTCACCCGCCCGCGGTCGCGCTTCACAAGGAAGCTCTCGGCCGAGCGCACGGCGTAATGGTTCAACTGAACCCAGTCATAGCCGTAGGTTTCCAAGGTCGACCGCCAGCCGTTGCGGAACAATTCGCGGGGCATCGGCTGCCCCGATCCGTTGACCCATTTCACGCGGTCCCAAAGATCTGGCACGAGGCCCTTGGGGCGATGAACCCCGATCTTTTTGTAAATATCGATGTTGCGGAACAGTGTTTTGAACCCCCAAGCCTGATGCGGCTTGCGGACGATTTCGGGGGCGCAGGTGGTGAATTGATCGAGAAGAAACGCGTCTTGATATTCATGCACGTTGCAATTGCCAAAAAGCCGCCACGTCAGCGAGATCATATTGGCCTCGCCCATCGCAGAGTAGAGGGCGTTGAGGGTGCCATCACCGATTTTGATATCGATAAACTCGTCCACATCCATGCAAATTGCCCAACCTGCATTTTGCATGATCGGCTCGGCCTCCGAGGCTTGCAAGGCGGCGTGCTGCGGCTTTAACTCGCCGCCCGGCACCCAAGGGTTCACACGGTGCTGCAAGAACCCCTTGTCTTGCAGCATGTCGAGCATCGTATCTGTGCCATCGGTGCAATCATTGGTGTAGACGAGGAAATCCTCCACCCCGATCGCGCGATGATAGGCGAGCCATTCAAGGATGAACGGCCCCTCGTTTTTCATCGTGGTCACGATACAAGTCCGCCCCGCGTTGATCGCCTTTTTGGGCGCGGCCTTGAGTTTGGAGACCGGCGGGCGGATCGGTTTGAAGCCGAAAATATCGGATGCGATCATCAAAAGCGCTGGATCTTCGATGAGCGAGGTTTTGGGCGCAAGCTCTGAGGCCGCGCGCCCCGCAACCCGCACGGCCATCGCGCGAATGAAGGGCACGACAACGCCCAGATCGGGCTTGGCGTAAGCCACACGCACAGGGCGCCAGGTGTTCATCAGCCCTGCCGCCTCGGGCGCACAGCCCCACCGCGCAAAGCCGCGCCGCGCATCGAACTGGCGGCAGATATGATCGCCAAAGCTCTCGCGCTGATCTTTGCGCACGCGCCACGGATAGATGCGCCGGCCCACCAACATCACCACGCCGGATTTCGCCTGTGTGCACAGGTCGAACGCATTGGCCGGGGTCGCTTCCTCGGGAAAGATCTCCCCCGTTGCCTCAAGATGCTGCGCCGCGCGCATTGTCGTGAGAACGGATGGCGGCGTGAGCAAATCCGACACATCCAGCGTCAGGACGGCACGGGCGCGGGCGAGAAACATCCATTTTGCGAGCTCGAAAATGATGCCCGTGCCCAAGGGGCTACGCCATGCATCGGGCGCGGGGGGCGTCATGCGATCTTTTCCGGGGGCGTCGGGGGCGAGGAAGGGATGGTTCTCCGGCCCCATATCCGCTTTGCCAAGCGGCGCATCCGGTTCAACCACGGTGATCTGCATCGGCAGGCCCCAGTCCGCGACGCCCGATTCAAGCTTGGCGTGGAACGCGGCGCGCTCTTGCGGATCGGGGGCGCGGTTCAAAATTAATGCGGCTTGGGCGGCGTGATGTTCGGCGTGGAAGGCCAGCCATTCGAGCACGGTCTCGGCCGGCTCTTCCAGCCGTTGCGCGAAAAGCGTGTTGCGCCCTTGGAACAGATCGACTTGCGGGCGGGTCGGTTGAAACGCGCAAACCGCCTCGGTTTGGGGGGGGGCCGCGTGATCCGATGCCATCAGCAGTTTAACCGGAGCCTCCAGCGGCAACATATCGTATCCCGACACCATCAGGCCGGAGGAAATCTCGCGCAGTTCAGTGATCCGCATCATCCCCAGCGCCGCCGCATCCTCGGGCTGATCCATCGCGATCGCCTCCGCGCGGGTCGGATTGGCGAAAAATAGACGAATTTCGCGGCGCGGCGAGGAAGTCTCGGCGTCCGACGCCAGTGGGCCGCCGAACGGCGCACCACTTGGCCAGACGAGGCATTCGAGCAGCGGGTGATGGGGATGATCCGGCGCATTTTGCGCGAGGCTCCGCGATTGCGCGGGGCCGCTCAAACGACATAGCGTGACCTTGCCAGCGTCCTGCCCCTCAAAGCGCGCCGCCTTGCGACGTTTTGCTTTGTTCTGGCCTCCCCCTTTACTTTGGCCCGCGCCCTTATTTTGGCCTCCCCCATTATTTTGGACTCCCGAAGTCCCGCCATTCGTGCCCGACATCCCAAATCCTTCTAAATCGCATCGCGTCGGCCTGTTTTGCCGATCCGGTCTGGCCTGTTTTGATCGGTGGCCCTGCCTGCACCCCTCAAAAAAGGTGCCTTGCCCAATCCCTAGCATAGCGCGCCCCAACGTCAAAGCGAGCACGGGGCAGGGATGCGCATTCTTAACCAAACTTCGCGCCAAGCGTTCTGGTGATATTTCATGCCCACCCCGCTAACCGCACGATTTTCATTGGAAACGTGACCACGCTTTGGCACAATGCGCCAACAGTGAAAGGTTGAGGCAGTATGGCACGGACACGCGAAGTGGGCACGCTCTGGATCGGGGGCGCGCTCTCCTGGATGGAAATCCTTTGCCTCAAAAGCTTTGTCGATGCGGGGCAAAAGATCACGCTGTTTTCCTATGAAGACATCCCCAACGTGCCCGAAGGGGTGATCCGCCGCGATGGCCGCGAGATTATCGACACCGATAACTTCATGAAATATGAGAAGAAAGACAGCTTCGCGCTGTTTGCTGATCTGTTCCGCCTGCATATGATCAAAGCCTGTCCGGGGATGATCTGGATCGATACGGATGTGTATTGTCACAAGCCGATGACCTATGAGAGCGATTATGTTTTCGGCTTCGAGCTGCCCGACAGCAAGCGCGTCAACAATGCGATCCTCGGGATGCCTGCGGATTGCGCGCTCCTCAAAGCGATGATCGCCTTCACCGATGATCACTACGCCGTCCCCGAATTCATCAAGCCAAAGCTGCAAGAGGAGTACCGTGCCGCCAAGTCACGCGGTGAGCCCGTGCATGTCAGTGCCCAGCCTTGGGGCGTTTGGGGGCCGATGATGGTCACTTATTTTGTGCATAAACTGGGGCTGCTGGATAAGGTGCAGCCGATGGAGGCGTTCTATCCCGTGCCATTTCCGGACCGCACGCGGATGATCCGCAAGGCGGAAAAGGTCGAGGCGTTGTTCACCGAGGCGACAACGGCTGTGCATCTATGGGCGTCGAACAAGCGGGAACTGGGTTTGCGGTTTAACGGGGTGCCGCGCGCGGGGAGCTATCTCGACAAAATCCTCGCCAAGCATGGCATCGCGCCCCTCGACGCGCCGATCAAAAGCCGTGGGCGTTTGGTCTTTGAGGCCGACCCCGCGCAAGATGCGGCGGTGCTGGAACAAACAGGAGTGACCGATATCGGCGTCTTGGCCGATTTGGGCGGCACTGCGCCGCAGCTTGCGATTGCGGCGCATAACCGGTTCGACTGCGATATCGTGCTGATTGATCTGACGCCGGAAGGGGCGTGGCCTGACACCGAATCCGATTGGGTGGCGGGTTACCGCGCACATCTTGCGGCTGCGGGGATAGATGCGTCGCGGGTGAAATATGTCGCACGGGCGCAGGATTTGCGGCCGGTCGATCTATTGCTGAATGTCTCCGGTTTCGGCGATGTGAACAAAGTCAAATACCTAGAGCCGGTTCTGACGGCCGCCCTTCATGCAGATTCGCGGATGGTTTTGGATATTCGCAAAGGCTCGGGCGCGTTTCCCTTCCTGCGCGGGTTTGGCTCGACGGAGATCTTGTCCGAACGCGAGGATGGCGGCGGCGGCAAGATCACGCGTGGCGTGTTCACACCGGCGCCGCCCCCCGAGGAAGACGCGGCTGAGGAGGGCAGCTGGGGGGAGATCGCGCGCGGTCTTGCTGGCGCGGAGGGGTTCTACCGCGCAGGCACGGCGGGCCATTCCTTCTTGTATATGCCGCGCAGTAAAAAGACCCTCGTGGTGACGTTCGACAACCTCGATATCGCCATGAACAAACGCGAAGACCGCCGCCCGTGGGGGTTTTCGTTCATCGAGAAACAGGGCTGGTCGATGCTGGGCGTGTTGGCGGGCGGCTGGACGTGGTACCGCGAGCCATGGGTTGCGCAAGAGTTCGATCGTCTCAGGGATGATGGATTTTTCGATCAATTCGAGAGGGTTGTGTTCTACGGCGCGTCAATGGGGGGCTATGCGGCGGCGGCCTTTTCTGCCGCATGTCCGGGGGCGGATGTGGTGATTATCTCACCGCAATCAACCTTGGATAAAACCATCGTGCCATGGGAGACGCGCTACAAAGTCGCATGGGATCGTGATTTCTCTGGCCCCTACGGCGATGCGGCCGAGGCGAGCCGCACGGCGCGGCGCGTTTCGATTCTCTACGACCCCTACGAGCCCCTCGATTCTGGTCACGTAGCGCGGTTCAACGGCGCGAATGTCGTCAAACTGCGCACGCCGCTTTTGGGGCACCGCCTCGGCTCGTCGCTGCATCAAATGGGGATTTTGACGCCGATTATCTTGGGCGCACTGGACGGCACGTTGACACAGAGCAGCTTCTACCAACGCCTGCGCGCGCGCCGCACCTTCCCGCGCTATCAGCGCGAGCTCTTCAAACGCGCCGTGGATCGTGGCCATTTCAAGCTGGCGAAAGCCTATGGCAAGCAAGTGCTGACACAAGGGGATAATCGCGCGATCCGGCTGGAGTTGGCGAAACTTTAACGGCGCGCCGCAATCAACAGTTGATTTGCATCAAAGTCAGGGCGCGCACGGGCAAGTAGAGATAGACGCGCGGATCCGGTTCTCCCGAACCTTCCCGGCGGTCGTCCCGAGCACCGCTTAGCGACGGGTCCGCGCCCGCGCAGCGATGTCTCCCGCATCAAGCGCCAGACGCCGCAGGCTCCCGACCTGCGGCGTTTTCTCTTCCCCGCCTTCCTACCCCGCAAGGGCGAGAGTGGCCGCCGCCAAAAGCGCATAGCGGGCCACTTTCGCGATACTCACCAGAATGAAAACCGTCGACGCCCGCTCCCGCATCACCCCCGCGATCAAGACCAGCGCATCACCGACGACGGGCATCCAGCTCAGCAACAAGCTCCAACGCCCCCAACGGTCATACCAAGCCTGCGCGGTCTGGGGGATACGGATTTGCGGGCGGCTACGTGCCCAATACCCCACGCCCCAAGTTGTCATCGCCCCTAAAACATTTCCCACGCTGGCGACCACGATCACCATGACCGGCGACGCGCCTTTGATCAGCATCGCGACGACAACCGCCTCCGATCCGGCGGGAAAAATCGTCGCGGCAATGAAGGCCGTGGCCGCAAGGGTCGCATAGGCGAGAAGCATGGGCGTCATCCTGAGGGGCGGCGATGGTAAGGGGCCGCGCGCAAAGACTCAAAAAGCCCTCCGTTGGGGGAGGGCTTTGAAATGCGGGCCGAATGATACGGCCCGCGATCTGTCGGCGCCAAGCTTACTTGGGCCCGATCATCATCACCATCTGGCGGCCTTCGAGCTTCGGCATCGATTCGACCTTACCGGCCTCACCCACGTCGTCTTTCACGCGGTTGAGCAGTTCAAGACCGAGCTGCTGGTGTGCCATTTCGCGACCACGGAAGCGCAGGGTGATCTTCACCTTGTCGCCGCCCTCCAGGAATTTCATCACGGAGCGCATTTTGACTTCGTAGTCATGCACATCCGTACCCGGACGGAATTTGACTTCCTTGATCTCGATGATGTGCTGCTTCTTGCGGGCTTCAGCCTCGCGTTTTTGCTGCTCATACTTGAATTTGCCGAAATCCATGATCTTACAAACGGGCGGAACCGCCGTTGGCGAGATTTCCACTAGATCGAGACCGGCCTCTTCGGCCATGGCCATTGCGCGTGCAGGGGTGACCACACCAACGTTTTCTCCGTCAGCGCCAATGAGACGGATCTCGGGGGAGCGGATACGATCGTTGATACGAGGGCCAGTGTCGCGTTGCGGCGGGGCATTATGGGGTCTGCGGGCTATGGTGGAATTCCTTATATGGCCAAAGAGGCAAGATGGCGCGCAAAATAGAGCGCAAAGCTGCGGCTTTCAACCACAATCGGCATTTACCCCATAAATGCAGGCGATGGGGGCTAAAACCCCGTTAACGGGCCCCGTTTGGGTGGCTTATGGGGGGCTCTTCTGGCGCTTTTCCGGTGGCTAGCTTTTCTTTTAGGTCAATTTCTGACAAAAGGTTTACGTTAAGATTAATCTCCGAACAAAGGGAGTGGGAGATGAAGAAAGTATTAGGTATCGTTGTTGTCGCGATCGTTGCTGCGATTGGCTATTTCATGGCAGGCGGAAAAAACGTGAATGAGGCCGGACAAGCGGCGATGGATGCGGCAACGCAGGCTGCAAGCGAAGCGTCGCAAGCCGCGACAGACGCGGTAGATGCGGCTGACGAGGCGGTCTCCGCAACGGCTGACGCGGCGGGTGAGGCGGCGGCTGACGCGGTTGCAACCGTTGAGGAAACGGTTGACGCAGCGGTTGATGCCACTGTGGAAACCGCAACCGAGGCCACGGACGCTGTGACGCAAACTTCGACAGATGCGGCGGAAGCCGTTGCGGAGGCTGCGGCTGATGCAACGCAAGCTGCTAACGATGCCGCGACCGCTGCCGGCGATGCGGCAACGGATGCCGCTGCGGCGGCTGGCGCGGCTGCGACTGGTGCGGTTGAGGCCGCGACTGCCGCTGCGTCAGAGGCTGCAACCTCGGCCTCTGATGCCGCAACCGCGGCGACTGAGGCCACTGAGGCCGCGGCGGAAGCCACCACCGATGCGGCCGCAGCAGGCACGCAAGCGGCGACGGAGGCGGCCTCGGACGCTGCGAGCGCCGCCGCCAAAGCAACGGATTCGGCTGCCAATGCGGCAGAGTCCGCGGCGCAAGCGGCCTCGGATGCGGCCGCTGCCACGGATATGAGCGCGCTGACGGTTGAGGGCTTCGATGCTACGACCCTCTCGACAATGATCGACACAGCGCCCTTGGGCGACGATGTGAAGTCCACGCTGAAATCCGCCGTCGATTTGGCTGGGCAGAACCCTGCCTTGATCCCATCGGTGATCGCGCAAGTGAAATCCGCGCTAGGGATGTAATCGCCCCTCCGCGCGTTGGAAAGCCGCCCTTCGGGGCGGCTTTTTTCATCTCTGCGCCCTCGCGCGTCATCACGGCCCCATCTTCCGGTTGCCCAAAATATCCCGGGGGGGAGCGTTTGCCTGCAAACGCGCAGGGGGCAGAGCCCCCCTTGCTAAGCACGCCTCCCTGAAGTGGCCTTAGGTTGCAGATCCCTCAAAAGGTCACGCCAAAGCCGCGCAAGGTCACCCCTGCGCGGCTTTCATCGGAAGTGGGCGGCGCCCTTCGCCAGACGCCTTCGCTTTCGTCAACGCCTTCGCTTTCGTCAACGCCTTCGCTTTTGTCAGACGCCTTCGCCGACGAAGGCCTTCTCAACCACGTATTCGCGCGGCTCGGAATTCGCCCCCTCATTAAGGCCGAAGCTCTCCAAAACCGCCATCACATCCTTGTTGAACGCCAGCGACCCACATACCATCGCACGATCCGTTTCCGCGTTCATCGGTTCCAAGCCAAGATCGGCAAACACTTTGCCTGAGGCGAGGTTATCGGTGATCCGGCCCATCGTCGGGAATTCTTCGCGGGTGGTCGAGGGGTAGTATTTCAACTTGCCCGCGACCATCTCACCGATGAGCGGATCGTTTTCCAGATCTTCCACCAATTTGCGGCCATATTCCAACTCTGCCACAGTGCGGCAGGTGTGCATCATGATGACTTCGTCGTATTTCTCATAGGTCTCCGGCTCGCGCATCAGCGAGGCGAAAGGCGCGAAACCTGTGCCCGTGGCAAGGAACCACACGCGCTTGCCCGGCAAAAGGGCGTCATGCACGAGCGTTCCGACGGGTTTGGGGCGCAAGATGATCTCGTCCCCGACTTTGATATGCTGCAATTTCGAGGTCAGCGGGCCGTCCGGCACTTTGATCGAGTAGAACTCCAGTTCTTCGTCCCACGACGGCGAGGCGATGGAGTAGGCACGCAGCAAAGGTTTGCCATTGTCGCCCATCAGGCCGATCATCACGAACTCCCCCGAGCGGAAGCGCAGGGTCTGCGGGCGCGAAACACGGAACGAGAACAAACTGTCCGTCCAATGGGTCACAGCGGTGACGGTTTGCGCGTCCGGCAGGTGTTTGGGGGCGGGAGCTTTGGCTTCTGTCTGTTCCATCTGGCGTCTCTGTACATGGGGCCGTTGCGATAGGGCGCGCGCGGGCGAATTGGGGTCGTGCCGCCTTTCGGACTTGGCGGCGCTTTCATCGCGCCGCAGATCGGGCGCAAGATGTGGCATTTAGCGGCTGGGCCCGTTTTAAGGCGGAACGCGGTTCGCGAAAAGCCGATTTCGCCCGTCTTTGAGCATTGGCCTCGAAGGCGGGGCGCAAGGAGCCGCCCCGCTTGGGCGTCCTGTTAGCCTTGCAGGCGGGCGTGGTAATCAAACGCCTTCCAATCGGCCCGTGCGAGCCATTGGTCTTGCGGCTGACGGGCGGCGAGATCGTCGGAGATTTCTACCTCGTCAAACCCCGAACGGCGCGCCATCGCATATTGGTCCGCGATGACGTGGCCTTTTGCCCGCAAGCGGCCAGTAAAGCCTTCGGCCCGCAAAATGCGCGCCAAGGTAAACCCGCGCCCGTCGGAGAATGCCGGAAATTCGATCCGCACCAACTCCGCGCCTGCCACCAAGGCGGCCAGCGCATCGGGCTTTGTATCGGATGGCAGATCGACGACAGCACCGGTGAAGCTATCGGCGTTAAAGCCTGTATCGGTAACAATCACGCTCATGCGACTTTATCCTTATTCAATTGGGACGCGGGCGCGTCGCCGCGCTCGCCTGTCTGATCTGAAGGGCCGTCGGGCGCCGCAGCGGCATCCCCGACAGGCCCACGCACGGCTTTACCGCCGATGAAATGAATCCCGCATTCTGTCTTCGACGCGCCGCGCCAACGACCTGCGCGCGGGTCTTCCCCTTCGGCGACAGGGCTCGTGCAAGGGGCACATCCGATTGACGGATAGCCCTTCGCAACCAAAGGGTGCTTGGGCAGGCGGTTCTGGATCATATATTCTTGCAGATCCTCGCGCCCCCAATGCGCCAGCGGGTTGATTTTCATCCGTGTCGGGGTTTCCACCTCGAAGAAATCGATATCGGCGCGCGTTTGGCCCTGATACCGCTTGCGGCCCGTGATCCATGCATCGAATTTCGAGAGCGCGTTTTCCAGCGGCACAGTTTTGCGAAGCGCGCAGCAGCTATCGGTGCTGAACTGGTGCAATGTGTTGTCAGGGTCTTCAAACGCGAGTGTTTGCGCGTCCGCGGTGATCACGCGGATGTCGGAAAGCCCGAGCTTTTCCGCGACATCACTTTGATATTGCAGTGTTTCTTCAAACAGCATCAGCGTGTCGATGAACAGGATCGGGGTGCTGGGCGCAATGATCGAGACCATATGCAACAGCACAACCGATTCCGCACCAAAAGACGACACCAGCGCAACATCACCCACGTCGGGGTCTTTCAGCGCGCGCTCCATCACGGCGGTCGCCGCGTGGTGCTTATAGCGCTGATTGAGCCCCTCGACGCGGCCAGCTATGTCGCGATCAAGCGGCATCTTTGGCCTCGCCATAAAGCGCTTCCTTGAACGGTTGCGCGCCAATGCGGCGGTAGGTTTCGATGAACCGCTCCTGATCCGTCTCGCGCTGCGCGAGATAGGTCCGCACGATCCGCTCGATTGCAGGGGTCACCTCGTTATAGGCGAAACCCGGCCCCATCCGCTCGCCAATCGCGGCGGTCTCGGTGGCGTCGCCCCCCAAGGTGATCTGGTAGTTTTCCACGCCTGCGCGGTCCAATCCCAAAATCCCGATATGGCCGACATGGTGATGCCCGCAGGCATTGATGCAGCCGGAAATCTTGATCTGGATTTTCCCGATCTCATGCTCGAGGTCGAGCGCCTTGAAATGCTCTGCCAGTTCTTGCGCAACAGGGATCGAGCGCGCCGTCGCAAGGGCGCAATAATCCATGCCGGGGCAGGCGATGATATCGGACAACAAGCCGACATTCGCCGTCGCGAGACCGGCGCGCAGCAACTCTGCATGAACCTGCGGCAGGTCTGCCTTGGCCACATGCGGCAAGATCACGTTTTGCTCGTGGCTGATGCGCAGCTCGTTATAGCCGTAGCGCTCGGCCAGATCGGCCAGAACGCGCATCTGATCGGCCGAAGCATCGCCCGGCGTCGCGCCGTGCTCTTTGATCGATACGGTGACAATCGCGTGGTTGTCCTTGCTATGCTCGGCCAGCGATTGCTTGGCCCAAGCGCGTAGCAAAGGATCAACCTTGAGGGCGGCGTCAAACGGGGCAGGGTCCGCGTTTTTGAACGCAGGCGCCGTGAAGCAGCTTTCAATCTCCGACAGGAAGCTCGCGTCAATTCCGGTGAAATCGCGCTTTGTGCGGGCAAACTCCTGCTCGACCATATCGCGGAAGGTTTCCAGCCCGTTTTCAAAGACGGTGATCTTGATGCGCGCCTTATATTTGTTGTCGCGGCGGCCAAAGATGTTCCACGCGGCGACGATCGCCTCGAGATAGGGCAACAGATCGGCCTGCGGCACGAAGGGCGCGATTTCCTGGCCAATCATCGGCGTGCGGCCCAAACCGCCGCCCACAAACACGCGGTATCCGATTTCGCCAGCGTCATTTTTCACGATCTGGATGCCGACATCATGCGCGCGGATGACGGCGCGATCCGCCTCTGATCCTGTCACGGCGATCTTGAATTTACGCGGCAGGAACTGGAATTCCGGGTGATCTGTGGACCATTGGCGCAGCAATTCGGCGACCGGGCGCGGATCGGCAATCTCGTCCGCCGCAGCGCCCGAGAAGTGATCGGCCGTTACGTTGCGGATGCAGTTCCCCGAAGTCTGGATTGCGTGCATCTGCACATCCGCCAGCGCAGAGAGAATCACAGGCACATCTTCCAGCTTGGGCCAGTTGAACTGAATATTCTGGCGGGTCGTGAAATGGCCGTAGCCCTTGTCGAACGTCTCCGCGATATAGGCGAGTTGGCGCATTTGCTTGGCCGAAATCGTCCCGTAAGGGATTGCCACGCGCAACATATAGGCGTGCAGTTGCAAGTAGAGGCCATTCATGAGGCGCAGCGGACGGAATTCTTCCTCTGTCAGCGACCCATCGAGGCGGCGCGCAACTTGACCGCTGAATTGGGCAACACGGTTGCGAACGAAAGCCTCATCAAAATCGGAATAGCTATACATTAGTTGGCCTCCTGCTTGCCGTGGAAGTAATTCGACGGGCCTTTGGTGCGGAACACTTCACGGAAATGCACCGGCTCCGGCCCGTTCTCGCCCGCTTTCGCATCGGCAAGATAGGCGCCCACGATCAGGTGCTGGTCTTTTGCCGCACGTGCGAGATGGGCCTCTGCCGCGTCCGCATCCTCAAGCAAAAGCGCCTCCTCATGCGCTCGCGACCACGTCCCATCCGCGCGAAAATAAACGGCATCCCCTTCGCGAAGGGCATTCGCCGTCACGACTTTTGGCTGATAGGCTTTGCTCATGGCGGGCTCCTGACTGGCTCGTGAGTTATTCTGTCTCTATATAGGAAATTATCCCTCTCCAGCGCCATAGCCCCTTGCAGATAAGGACTACTGTTCGTATCCGTCAGTGCGGTAGAACAAGCGTTTCGTTTTTGGAAGGATAAGCGAATGGATGTCCGGCTCGATGATATGGATCGGAAAATTCTTATCCAGCTCCAAGAGGATGCGAGCCAGTCTCTGGACGATATCGCGCGAAAAGTGGGCTCGTCGAAGACGCCGGTTTGGAACCGTATCCGCAAAATGCGCGAGGCGGGGCTGATCGGTCGGCAGACGGTAATTCTGGATGCCGAGAAGCTCGGGCTTGATGCGTGTTTCTTTGTGTTGATCCGCACGGCGGAACATGAAAGCGACTGGCAACAAAAATTCCTCGGCGCGCTCCGTGCGCGCCCTGAAGTGCTGGAGGCGCATCGTCTGGCGGGTGATATCGATTACATCTTGAAGGTCCGCGTTCCCAATGCGCGCGCCTATGATCAGTTCTACCAAGCCCTCATTAAAGAAGTGAAAATTCACAACGTGACAGCACTCCTTTCGATGGAGGAAATCAAAGCGACAACCTTACTGCCGATTTGAGGGCGGGGCCTCGGGCGCCCGTTTCCGGTTGCGCGAAATATCCCGGGGTGACGTCAACGCAGTTGACGAGGGGCAGAGCCCCTTGCCTGACCGCGCCGTATTTGCGCATATACGCGTATGTTTCGCCGCCTAGCCTTCATTTTTGCCTTCGTCGCGGTGGCTCTCGCCAGCGGGTATGGCCTGTGGCACCGCACATTGGCCGAGGGCGTGGCGCAGCTGGCGGCGCGCGGCGAGGCGGATTTGCGGCTCTCGTCAGACCAACTCGCAACCGCGCTGGTGCAATATCGCGAAGTTGCGGTCTTCGCGGCCGATCACCCCTCGGTTGTCGCCCTCGCGCGGGCCTCGGCCGTTGGCGCCTTCCCCGAGCCTGAAACTGCGGGCGCGGTATCGGCGGTTTTGCAGCGCATGGCCGATCAAGCGGGCGCGGCGCAGATGTTTTTGGTGGATGCACAGGGCTATGTGCTGGCGGGACCGATTTTCGGCGGGGGCGCGCGGGACGATGAGGCCAGTGGCGGCCCCGCGATCCCCACGCGTATGGCGACCACGCCCGATCTGACGCGCGCGCGCCAAGGGGCGACGGGCCAGCATCACTTCCTATCGGGCGGCCAACGCTATTTTTCCTTCGCCGCGCCCGTGTTTGCGGCGGGCGGGCCTGTCGTTGCGGCGTTGGTCTTGCGGTTGAAGGCCGACCGCGTCGAAAGCGCATCGCGCGCCGACCCTACGCCCGTCTGGTTTACCGATCCGCAGGGCGTTATCTTTGTCGCGAACCGTTCGGAGATGGTTTTGTCGACGGAAAAACCCATGGAGGTTGATTGGGTGGCGGGACTGGGTTTCGCGCGATCATCAACGGCCTATCTGCCGCCATTGGCGCTCCAGCTTGATCGGGATCTGCCAGTGGTCGGCTTGACGGCGCATACTTTGATCGACGCAGTTCCCGTTTTGCGCGCGGCCCGTGCGCAGGGCTTGGGCGCGGGGGCGGTGATCCTTGCATTTGGCGCAATTCTATTCGGGTTGGGCGAACGCAGGCGGGCTTTGGCGGAGGCGAATGTCGCCTTGGAAAGCCGCGTCGCGGAACGCACGGCCGCGCTTTCAGAGGCGAATGCGCGTCTCCACCGCGCGCAGGCGGATTTGGTGCAGGCGGGTAAATTATCCGCCTTGGGCCAAATGTCGGCGGGGATCAGCCACGAGTTGAACCAACCGCTCATGGCGATCGGGTCTTATGCCGAGAATGCGGAGGTTCTTTTGGAGCGCGGGCGCACGGCTGAGGTTGGCCAGAACCTCGCGCGCATTTCCGATCTCGCGCGCCGGATGGGGCGCATCATCAAGAATTTGCGGGCCTTTGCGCGGCAGGAGGCCGAGCCCGCGACGCGGGTGGGCTTGGCGGCTGTGGTCGAGGCGGCCCTCGAAATCGTCGCGCTGCGGCTCGAGCGGGACGGGGTTCGTATCGTCTGGCAACGCCCCGATTTCGCGGCTGTCGTGATGGGGGGCGAGGTTCGGCTCAGTCAGGTCGTCGTGAACCTTCTTACCAATGCTTGTGATGCGATGGAGGGCCGGGCGGAGCGGTGCATCACGATCCGCATCGCGCGCGTGCGGCCCGACGCGCAAGATGGGCCTGCGCGGATTGCTCTGACACTGCGCGATACGGGGCCGGGTATTGCGGACGCGTCCAAGATTTTTGATCCGTTCTATTCGACCAAGGAAGTTGGGTCGGCGGAAGGCATGGGTCTTGGCCTCTCGATTTCTTACGGGTTGGTGCAGGGGTTCGGGGGAAAACTGCGCGGGGAGAATGTCGCGGGCGGCGCGATGTTCACGGTTGAGCTACAGGCGGCGCCGGATGTGAGCTTTGCATCGCACGTCTCTGACAAGAAAGGATAACGTCTTGAAAGTTCTTTTGGTGGACGATGATCGGGCGGTCCGCGAGGCCTTGTCACAGACGGTTGAACTCGCGGGGCATTCGCCGGTTCCTGTCGGATCATTTATCGAGGCGAAGGATCACATTGCGCCAAATTTTCAGGGCATTATCGTCTCTGATATTCGTATGCCGGGGCGTGACGGGTTCCATCTTTTGGATCATGTGCGCGAGATTGATAGTGATTTGCCGGTCATCTTGCTGACGGGTGAGGGGGATGTGCCATCGGCGGTGCGCGGGATGACGGGTGGTGCATTTGATTTTCTGGAGAAACCTTGTGCCTCTAAAGACCTGCTCGCGGTCATCGAGAAGGCGGTCAAAACCCGCGCGTTGGTTTTGGAAAACCGCGCGCTGCGGCGCGAGATTACCAAGGGCGATGCCGCCTCGCGTTTGCTGATCGGTCAATCGGCGATTGCCGAGAGCTTGCGCGGGGCCGTGCGTTTGGCGGCGAAATCAGGCGCGGAGGTCTTGATTGCGGGCGCGCCCGGCGCGGGGACATCCAAAGTCGCGGAAGTCATCCACTTGATGTCGGCGGCGGCACAGCGCCCGTTTGTCAAACTCGCGGCGGCAGGGCTTACGCCGGAGGCCTTGGAGGCGGGGTTTGCGCGGGCCGACGAGGGCACGCTTTATCTCGATGAGGTGGCGAGCCTACCGGCGCCTGCGCAATTTGCGCTGCTCGAATTGTTGGAAGCCCAGCCGGCAACGCGTTTGATTGCGGGCACTTACGGAGATCTCTCGGCAGAGCGTGACGCGGGGCGCTTCCATGCCGATCTGTATTGGAAGCTGGATGTGATGCGCGTGCGGCTGCCCGCGCTGGCCGAACGGCGCGAGGATATTCCCGCCCTGTTTCGCCATTTCGTGCAGATCGCATGCGAGCAATCGGCCTTGCCGCTGCCTGAAATCCCCAGCGAATTGACGCAACGCCTCATGGCGCAGGACTGGCCGGGAAACGCGCGCGCGCTCATGTCCGAGGCGATGCGCTTTGCGATGGGGCTGGTTGCGGAGGTGGAGCCGCCTGAACAGGGCCTCACCGAACGCATGGCGGCTGTCGAGCGCGGTTTTTTATGCGAGGCTTTGGCGCGGGCGCAGGGCAACGCGACCGAGGCGGCGCAGGCGCTCGGGCTGCCGCGTAAAACATTTTACGACAAGCTCGCGCGGCACAATATCCGCCCCGACGTGTTTCGCGAACTTTAGCGCTGATGGTGCGTATGAGGGATCGACTGTGCGGAATATCGCATATCGGGCGCTAACATCTGTGCGGATTTCCGCACACGCGTATGGGTGTCATTCGCAAATATCGTCACAACTATCTGATAAATAGCATGAAAAATTCATTTGCATGGCACGCTTGCGCATTGCGCATGGCTGGATGACGTTTCCGTCATCGGGATGCGAGAGGAGCATCCCTCAAGGGAGGAAGACGAATGAAACTTTCAAATGCCGTAAAGGCGTTCGCACTTGCATCCACCGCGATGGTCGCAGCAACCGGCGCACAAGCCGCCTGTGACGCGGGCGAGGTCGCGATCAAATTCGCGCATGTGACCAATGCCGATAAGCACCCCAAGGGGATCGCGGCGTCGCTGTTCGCGGAGCGTGTGAACACAGAATTGCAAGGCCGCGCCTGCGTCGAAGTCTACCCGAACTCGACGCTCTATGATGATGATCAGGTGCTTGAGGCAATGCTGCAGGGCGATGTGCAAATGGCCGCGCCGTCCCTCTCGAAATTCGAAACCTTCACCAAGGTTTTCAACATCTTCGATCTTCCCTTCATGTTTAAAAACATGCCTGCCGTGGATGAGTTCCAAAATTCGGAAACCGGTCAGGAAATGAAAAGCGCAATGGAGCGTCGCGGCCTGAAGGGGATGGAATTCTGGCATTCGGGGATGAAGCAATTCTCCGCGAAGAAGCCTTTGGTTCTGCCATCTGACGCGAAGGGTCTGAAGTTCCGCGTGCAGCCGTCTGATGTGCTCGTTGCACAAATGGAAGCACTCGGCGCATCCCCGCAGCCGATGGCGTTCTCGGAAGTGTACGGCGCGTTGCAAACCGGTGTTGTGGACGGGCAGGAAAACACCTGGTCGAACACCTACGGCCAGAAGTTCTTTGAGGTGCAAGACGGCGTGACGGAAACGAACCACGGCGTTCTGGATTACCTCGTCGTGACCTCCGTCGATTGGTGGGACAGCCTCGATCCGGCCCTCGCGACGGATATCGCAAAGATCATGAACGAAGTCACGGTTGAGCGGAACGCGGCCGTGGTCGATGTCGAGATGGCCGCACGTCAATCCATCCTCGATGCGGGCGGCAAGATCGTCGAGCTGACACCGGAGCAACGTCAGGCATGGGTCGATGCGATGATGCCTGTTTGGGATAAGTTCGTCGACGGCGTCGGCCAAGAGAACATCGACGATGCGCAGGCCATTAACGCCAAGCACTAAACCGGTTCAAACCTAACTTCGACGCGCGCGACACCGGTTCGCGCGCGTCTTCTCAAACCATGTCGGGGGATAAAAATGAGCGCGAAATATGCGCCGAAGGGCGCTTTCGGGCAGGCCATCCATACGGCTGAGGAGACGGTGATTGCCGTCATTCTTGGCCTGATGACGGTGCTGACCTTCACCAATGTTGTGCTGCGGTATGTGTTCAACCATTCGATCATTTGGGGTCTGGAGGCAACTCTGGTTCTCTTTGCGTGGCTGGTCATCTTCGGCATTTCTTATGCTGTTAAAGTGACGGCCCATCTGGGCGTGGATGCCGTGATTGGCGCTCTCCCGTCGCGTGGTCAGCGCGTGCTGGCGGTTCTGTCGGCGCTTGCCTGCTTGATATACGCGGTCCTGATGCTCAAAGGCGCCTATGACTACTGGGCGCCCTTCGCAGGGCTGAACCAAACCACGGGCCGTGTTTTCCCGACCGGCATCGATGCGAATACGCGCGATCGCGCCTTCTACATGACCGAACAGATCCCGTTCCCTGCGTTCCTCTCGTTCCTTGAGGATGCGGTGAACCAAGGCGATACCTATGACAAGCTGCCACGGTTTATTCCCTATGTGATGCTGCCCTTCGGCATGGCGCTTTTCTTGCTGCGACTGGTTCAGGCCAGCATCGAGATCTGGCGCGGTGAGCGTTCGGCCTTGATCGTCAGCCACGAAGCCGAGGACGCGATCGACGATGTCCGCCACTTGAACAAAGAGGACTAAGCAATGGATATCGTTATTCTTTTCTTGATGGTCATCGGCCTGATGCTGATCGGTGTGCCGATTGCGGTCTCGCTTGGCCTTTCGTCGATCCTGTTCTTGATTGTCTACTCGGATGCCTCGCTCGCCTCGGTCGCCCAGACCTTTTATCAAGCGATGGAGGGCCATGCCACCCTATTGGCCATCCCGTTCTTCATCCTCGCGTCGACCTTCATGTCGACGGGCGGTGTGGCAAAGCGCATCATCCGGTTTGCCATTGCCTGCGTCGGCCATTTGCCGGGTGGTCTCGCGATTGCCGGTGTCTTTGCTTGCATGCTGTTTGCGGCGCTCTCGGGCTCGTCGCCCGCGACTGTGGTGGCCATCGGCTCCATCGTCATCGCGGCGATGCGGCAAGTGGGCTACTCAAAAGATTTCGCCGCAGGGGTGATCTGCAACGCCGGCACCTTGGGCATCTTGATCCCGCCCTCGATCGTGATGGTGGTCTATGCCTCCGCGACGGATGTGTCGGTCGGCCGGATGTTCCTCGCGGGCGTCATCCCGGGCCTTTTGGCGGGCTTTGCGTTGATGGCGACGATCCTCGTGATCGCGATCTACAAAAAACTGCCAAAGGGTGAATGGGCCGGCTGGGGCGAGATCTGGGAGTCCTTCCGCGATGCGTTCTGGGGCCTGATGCTGATCGTGATCATCATGGTGGGTCTCTACGGGATTCCGGGCATCACGGCGGGCATCTTCACCCCGACCGAGGCTGCCGCGGTTGCTGCTGTCTACGCGTTCTTTGTCGCAAACTTCATCTACC
This sequence comes from Albirhodobacter sp. R86504, assembly GCF_042466415.1. Lineage (NCBI taxonomy): Bacteria > Pseudomonadati > Pseudomonadota > Alphaproteobacteria > Rhodobacterales > Paracoccaceae > Albirhodobacter > Albirhodobacter sp. R86504. Next base: position 762,981 of record NZ_JAXHCH010000002.1, read on the forward strand.
GCGACATGGGGCCGCTGGAAAATGAGGGCAAGCAACTCTCGTTGTGGCAAAAGCCGAAAGCGATCCTGACGGTCTTCTTGCACAAAGATACCAAAACGACGCTGTTCGAGGCAGGTAAGCTGACGATTACGCTGATGTTCATCATCGCAAACGCCTTGATCTTAAAACATGTCCTGACAGACGAGCAAATCCCGCAAAAAGTCGCGGAGGCGATGCTGTCGGCCGGTTTGGGCAAGATCATGTTCTTGGTGATCGTGAACGTCATCCTTCTGATCGGCGGCCAGTTTATGGAACCTTCGGGCCTGATCCTGATCGTAGCACCTATCGTCTTCCCGATTGCGATCAACCTTGGAATCGATCCGATCCATCTGGGCATCATCATGGTGGTGAATATGGAAATCGGGATGATCACGCCGCCGGTGGGGCTCAATCTGTTTGTTACCTCGGGCGTGGCGGGGATGCCTATCCTGCGGGTCGTGCGCGCCGCGCTGCCGTTCCTCGCCGTTCTGTTCGCCTTCCTGATTTTGGTCACCTATGTGCCCTTCATCTCGACATGGCTGCCGACGATGGTCATGGGGCCGGAATTGATCACCAAGTAATCTACGGCGATCTGAAACTTGAAACGGGCGGTCCCAATCGGGCCGCCCGTTTTCATAGCCGCGCTCGGTGTCTCGCGGCGCCGCCTATTCCGGTTGCCCTAAATATCCTGGGGGTGAATTTTTCGCAGAAAAATGAGGGGGCAAAGCCCCCTATATTCCGTGATCCCTGCAGGACCGCAGACGGTGTCAGGCAAACTCATCCACTACGAGATCCGCCGCCCGCGCGTGCGTCAAAAGCAACCGCCCGTTGGGCAGGTCATTTTGCTCGACGCGGCGGGTGATTTCCTCGGGCGCAATTTGCAACTGCTGCCAACGTCGCGTCAGCCTGTCGCGCAGGTCGCTTTCCGCCACATTCAACCGAATGCTCAGATCGAACTCTTGCGCCAATTGCCGCCACGGATCGCGGGCGAGCAGTAGGTAATTGCCCTCCAACAAAATATGACGGACGGTGGCGGGCACAATCGCGGCCCCCGCGCGGCTCAGTTCAAGCTGCCGGTCAAAGACGGGGATGGCGGTCTCGGGTTCGATTGATTTCAGGCGCTTGATCAGCGCCAATAGCCCCGCCACATCGAAGGTATCGGGGGCGCCTTTGGTCTGACGCAGGCCGCGTGCCGTCAGGATATCATCGTCGAAATGAAATCCATCCATCGGCACAACCATCGCCGATCCCGCGCGCCGCGCGTTTAATGCCTGCGCGATCTCGTTCGCCAACCGCGATTTCCCCGATCCCGGCGCACCGACAATCGCGGTGATCGACCGCGGACCGGGAAGGCTTTCGATATGCGAGGCGAGATCGGCACGCGGTACCCGCAATTCGCCAGGCATGGTCGCGCCCGCATCTCCCATCGGGCCATCCGGATCGACCCAGCCTGTCTTATCACCCTCGCGCATCGGTTGGCTCCAATTTGGTGTCTTACTCGTGTTAGCCCATCGCCGCGACATAGCGTTGCAACGCTGCCGCCGGATTGTCCTCGCGCCAGATCTCGTCGCCAAGCGCAAAGAAATCGGTGACATTTGCAAATTGCGCGATCAACGCGGCATCCAAAGCGCCTTCCGCCACAATCGGAACCTCGATCACATCCGACCACCATTCAAACAGGTCGAACTCCGCGCGCTCGCCCGTGAACAAGGGGCTTTCTCCGATCGGACCGATGCAGACGTAATCCGCGCCCGCTTCACCCGCCGACATCCCCTCATGGCGCGATGCGCCGCATGAGGCGCCCACGATCGCATCAGATCCCAATTCCTTGCGGGCATAGCGGATCTGCTTTGCGCCATCCGACAGGTGAACCCCGTCCAGCCCGTGGCGATCCACGAGCAGGAGATGGTTCTCGATCACCAATGCCACATCACGCTCCATCGTCACGGTGCGGCACGCATCGGCCGCGCGACCGATCAAATCCTCGTCCTTGCTGGCCAAGGCCAGACGGACGCAGGCGACTTCGGTCGCGTCCAAGGCCGCGGCGAGGCGTTGGGGGAAGATGTCCAGCTCAAATGCGGGCGGGGTGACGAGGTAGATTTGCGGACGGTCTTCGGCCATGATCGGCTCCTTCTCAGATTTATGTCCATCTACCCTAAGCGAGGCGCGCTTGCCAGAGGTCTTGCACGGCCTTGAAAGCATGGGCGCGCGCCGATACTGGGGAGGGATGAAAACGGAGACGACCATGACCGATCACGCCGCGCCCCAAACCCTCCCGCAAAATGAGGCACCCGCTGAGGGGATCGATTTCAGCGCGCCCGATCAAAAACCGGTTTTCGTTCTGGTGCAGCCGCAATTGGGCGAGAACATCGGGGCTGCGGCACGGGCGATGTTGAATTTCTCGCTCTCGCGGATGCGTCTGGTGGATCCGCGTGACGGCTGGCCTAATCCGCGCGCGGTGGCGTTGGCGTCGGGGGCGGCGGCGCAGGTGCTGGATCATGCGGGTGTGTTTGCGACCACGGCTGATGCGATTGCCGATTGCGATTTCGTTTTTGCCACAACGGCGAGGGGGCGCGAGTTGGCCAAGCCGATCTACACGCCCGAGGCCGCCATGGCGGAGGCGCGCGCGCGGATTGCAAAGGGGCAAAAAGTTGCCGTTCTGTTCGGGCCTGAGCGCACGGGGCTGGAGAATGACGACATTATCCGCGCCAATGCGATCATCACTGTGCCCGTTAATCCGCAGTTTTTCAGCCTCAATCTCGGGCAGGCGGTGTTGCTGACCGCCTATGAATTTTCGCGTCAGACGGTTGAGGTTGCGCCGATTGCGCAGGGGCTGGCGGGGCAGGAGCCAGCGAGCGCTGTCGAGGTGGAGAAGCTTGGCGATCATTGGGAGATGCGGCTTGAGGAGGCGGGGTTCTTTTTCCCCGAAACCAAAATCGCGCATATGAAGATGAACCTGCGCAATATGTGGACGCGCTTTGCGATGACACGCGCGGAGGTTCAGACCTTGCACGGGATTTTGCGGCAAGTGTTGCGCGGCAAGGATCCGAGCAAAGAGGACAGCGCCGAGTGAGGCGCGCTGCGGCCTGCGCTTCGCCGCTTATTCGGCCTCCGGCGTGGGGCCCCCTGTGCGCAATTGCCGCCCTTGAACTGCTGTGAGGCGCGGCCTAATCTCGGCGCCTGAGATAAAAGCGCGCCAGATCCTGACGCGCAAGACAGAGCAATGCGAAGACCGTCACTCTTGAGGGAGAACTCGATGAGCAAGCCACCCGTAAACCAACCCACCGGGCAGAAACGCTCTATCTTTGAGGAGGTTGGCGAGACAAGCCGCGGCGGGGATGTGGTCGCACCCAAGGCGCGCGGCGCGGCGGAAGGGCGGCTTGCGGCCGTCTCGCGCGGGCGCAAACTCGTGCGCGGCTGGCTGATTATCTTGTTTGTGATGGTCGTCACAATGATCGCAGTGGGCGGGATGACACGGCTTACCAATTCCGGCCTGTCGATCACGGAATGGAAGCCCGTCACGGGCGCCTTGCCCCCCATGAGCGACGCCGTCTGGCTTGAGGAGTTCGCGAAATATCAGGCGACGCCGCAATTCGAGATTATGAATTCCACCATGACCTTGGCAGAATTCAAGGGCATCTATTGGTGGGAATGGGGGCACCGGCAACTGGGCCGGACGATTGGTCTCGTTTGGGCGATCGGGTTCTTTGGGCTGTGGGCGGCGCGACAAATTCCGAAGGGCTGGCACGGGCGCCTTCTGGGGATCGGTGCGCTTGGCGGAGTGCAGGGCGCGATTGGCTGGTGGATGGTGGCCTCGGGCCTCACCGGAGAGATGACGAGTGTTGCGTCCTATCGTCTCGCGACGCATCTGGGCCTCGCTTTCGCGATCCTGTGGCTCATCGTTTGGTATGTTTTGATGCTTTCGCGCAGCAGCGCCGACATCATCCAAGCCAAACGCGCGGGCGACCGGAAGCTGGGCGGGCTCGCGGCGGGCTTGCTGCATCTGGCGTTTTTGCAAATCCTGCTCGGCGCTTTGGTTGCGGGGATCGACGCGGGGCGGGGCTATACCGATTGGCCGTTGATGGGCGGGCAGATCCTGCCGCCCGATCCGTTCTCGGAACTGCCGCTGTGGCGCAATTTCTTCGAGAACGCGGCCTTGGTCCAATTCATGCACCGCGTGGTGGGATATGTGCTGGCGGCGATGGCGGTGGTTGCCTATCTCAAGGGGCGGCGCTCTGCGATGTTTGAGACGCGCGGCGCGTTTACGGCGGCGAGTGTTGCCATCGGCGGGCAGGTTCTACTCGGGATTGCGACCTTGATGCACGGCGCGCCTTTGCATCTGGGCGTGGCGCACCAGCTTGGCGCGGTCTTGGTGATGACATTGGTGCTCCGCGCGCGGCACCGTGCGCTCTACCCGTTGAAACAAAGCCTGCGAGCAACAAAATAACCGTTTGACGGAAAAGGATTTGTCACAATGACCGCTTACCAACAGCTCGCCGCGTTTCAGCGGGAAACAGAGGCGCTGGCGCAGATTTCCGGCCGTCTGGGATGGGATCAGGAAACGATGATGCCACGCGGCGCCGCCGAACAGCGTGCGGTTGAAAGCGAGGCGCTAGAGGGCGTACTCCATGCGCGGCGTACCGATCCGCGCATCGGCGCGTGGTTGGCGCAGGCCGAGGCGCAGACCCCGCAAGAAGCGCGTAGCCTTGCCTTGATCGCCAAAAGTTATCACCGCAACGCGCGCATTCCCGCCAAGTTGGCGGCTGATCTTGCGCGCGTCACCTCCCTTTCGCAAGGCAAGTGGGCCGAGGCGCGGGCCAATGAAGATGCGGCAGCGTTTCTTCCCGTGCTCAACGAGGTGTTGGCCCTCAAGCGTGAGGAGGCCGCGGCGCTCGCGCAGGGCGGCGATCTGTATGATGCGCTGCTTGAGGATTACGAGCCGGGCACCTCGGCCGCACAAATCGGCGCGATGTTTGACCGGATGCGACCGCGCCTGAAAGCTCTTGCCGATCGGGCGAGTGTCGCGCCGCAACCCGCGGCATTGGCCCATAAGTTTGGCACTGAGGCACAGATGACTCTGGCGCGTCAGGCGGCGACGGCTTTTGGATATGACTGGTCGCGCGGGCGATTGGATCTCGCGGTTCATCCGTTCTCGTCAGGTTCCGGATCGGATGTGCGCATCACCACCCGCGTCGCGGCGGATGATCCGTTCAATTGCCTCTATTCAACCATCCATGAAACCGGTCACGCCTGCTACGAGCAATCCATTGATCCGGCCTATGCGCTCTCGCCTTTGGGGGGCGGTGTGTCGATGGGGGTGCATGAAAGCCAGAGCCGGATCTACGAGAACCAGCTTGGCCGCTCGAGCGCGTTCACGGGATGGCTGTTTGACAAGATGACAGAGCTTTTCGGCGCATTCGGTGTGGCGGATGCGCAGGCCTTCTACGCGCAGGTGAACCGTGTCGGCAAAGGCTTTATTCGCACGGAATCCGATGAGCTTCACTATAACCTCCACATCATGTTGCGCTTTGATCTGGAGCGCGATTTGATCGCCGGACGCCTGGAGGCCGCTGATCTTGAGGAGGCGTGGAACGAGCGCTTCTTGCAAGATTTCGGCGCGCGGGTGCCCAAGCCCTCTCAGGGCTTTTTACAAGATGTGCATTGGTCGGTGGGTTTGTTCGGATATTTTCCGACCTATGCGTTGGGAAATGTCTACGCGGGCTGCCTCAACAAGGCGATGCGCGCCGAGGTCTCAGGGATCGACGAGGGGCTTGCACGGGGCGAGACGCATCTTGCGACAGCATGGCTGCGCGAGAAGGTGCAACGCCACGGCGGGCTGTATCAACCGGTTGATTTGATTGAGAGAGCATGTGGTTTCGCACCGAGCGAGGAGCCGCTTTTGGACTATCTCGAGGCGAAGTTCACCGCGCTCTATCCTGCATGATCGGGCAGGGGCTCTGCCCCTCTGCTATCGCATTCACCCCGGGATATTTCACGCAACCGGAACCCTCGCGCGGGGCTTAGTTTTCGCGCGGGGTGAGCCGCAACCAGATGCCATCCTTCGCGCGCACCGTGAGATGCGCGACCGGCATCGCGGGGCGCTCCGCGACAGGGTCGATCTTGAAGGCACGCAGGATCATCGCGAGGATCAACGGGCCCTCAGCCATAGCGAACCCCGCGCCCGGGCAGACGCGGCTGCCGGTGGAGAAGGGAATATAGGCGGAGCGCAGGCAAGCTTTCCCGTTTTCTGTCTCGAACCGCGCCGGATCGAAGGCATCCGGATCATCCCACAGGCGTTCGTGGCGGTGCAAATGCCAAGGCGAGATCACGATCTGCGAGCCCGCTTTCACCTTGCGGTCGCGGAACTGTTCGGGGCAGCGGCTTTCGCGCACGAACATCGGGACGGGTGGGTATAGGCGCAGGGTTTCGCGGAAAATTGCGCGGTTGAGCTTCAGCCCGCTCAGCATTGAAAAGTCTGGGTTTTGTGCGCTCAAGATCGTCGTGGCCTCGGCCGCCGCCTTCTCTTGCCAGTCGGTATGGGTGGCCATCAGATAGAGCGCCCATGCCAAGGCGGAAGCGGAGGTTTCATGCCCCGCGAGGAAGAAGATGGCGACCTGATCTACCATTTCTTCCGTCCCGAACGTGTCGCCGGTTTCGGGATCGGGCGTGGTCATAATCTTGGTTGCGAGGTCATTGGGGGCGTTGCCTTGCGCGATTTGCGCGGCGCGGCTGGTGGTCAGGTCTGTGATGAGCGCGCGAATAACGGCGGCGGTGCGTTTGGTTTTCGCGGAATGAAAACGCGGCATCCATGCGGGTATGGGCAGCAGCGCGGCGAGATTGAGGAGGGGTTGCGCGCGTTGATGTTCTCGAAATTCCGAAAACACCGCGCCCGCCACTTTATGCTCGATCGGGATCGAGAACAGCGTGCGAAAGATCACATCTGCGGCGGCATGGGAGGTTTCGCCCTCGATCTCGATTGGGTCGGCATTGGCATGGAGGCGTAGACGCCTGACGCAGGCCTCGCCCGCGTCCCACATGGCGGGGAACGTGTCGCGCAGGCGTCCGCCCTCAAAGGCGGGATCAATGATCCGGCGCTGTCGTTTCCAAGTCTCCCCGTTTGTCAAAAACACGCTATTGCCGAGGAGCGGCACCAGCCCTTCGCGGATCCGATCGGATTTCGGAAAATCTTGAGGGCGCTTTTTGAGAACTAGATCAACAAGTTGCGGGTCGTTGCAAAGGAAGGATCGAAAAAACGGCGTGCGGAATTCTGCCATCCACGCGCGGTAGAGGCGCGCGGGTTGTGCCGAGAGAATATCGGCGCGAAACAGTTTGAAATACTGCCAGAGGGACACTTTATCTGCCCGTGAGGGGGGTTTGGGCGGCAAGGTCATAACGTGTCCGTGTATCGGTTTTCGGGGCGCTCGATGCGGCTTTTTGAGGGGCTTTTATCTGCAAACCGCGCGCGCAGGCTTTGAGGTCCTGCGGTGATTTCAAAATAGTCATAGCCGTTGGGCGTATCAAAGGCGCAAAGATATTGAAAATGCAGCCGGAAAAAGCGCCAACGCAGGGCCTTCCAGCGCTGTGGCGACAGGGTTTGCGTGAAGGCGGCCGAAATCACGAGGGGCCATTGTTTGTTGTCCGGCGCCACGCCGGAGACCGAAACCGGATCGCACAGCGCAAAGGCACAGCCATCGCCGGGGGCGGTGACGTCGACCCAAGCGAGCTCGTCTCGGGCACTGAGATAGGCGAGGTCGCGGCGCAGGCGGTGCGCGCGCGGCAAGAATGACACCATCGGAACCACTTGGCCAAGTGACAGGAAACCAAGGGCTTTATCCGTGGGGACGCCTTCCTTGCGGATCACATCGGCAAGGATCGAGACCGCCAGATGCGCGCCCGAAGAATGGCCGATCACCAGCACCTCATCCCAATCTTGTTGCAGGGCCTCAATAATCGCCGCGCCGAAATCGGCCATGCGCGCCTCAAGCTGCGGCGAATTTTCCCCCAAAGATTTCGCGGAATAGGCGTAGTCATGCATGAGATAATAGGCGAAGACCTTGTTATCATGCCGTCGAAACCACCGCAGGATCAGGGCCGCAATCGCGATCGCAGCCACGCCCCCCAGCGCCGCGCCGACCGGCTGGGGAGTGAGCGCATGAAGAGCGCGGTACCCGAACCACCCTGCCGTCAGGGCGACCGCGAGCTGCGCCAGCAAGAAGAACACCGGATAAAGCGCTGCAATCATTGGACCTTTTCGCAGACGCATCAATCGGAAGAGCGCCCCTGATCCGATATAGGCATAGGCCGTCTGGATCAGTTGCAGGTAGGTCGCGGGGATGGACTGTCCCATCGACGCCTTGACGATATCGGACCAGACCAAAACCTCGACATCCGTCTCGACCTGCGTCGTGTCAAAGGTGCCAGTCACATGCCAGCCGTAGGCCCCTTGAGTGGTTTTGGGTTTCAGATCAATCTTATAGCCCGATATCCCAGCCTGCTCCGCGCCCTCCTTGCGGTAAAGCTCACGGTAGCGTCGGGGATGGATCGGATCATAGCCGGGAATGTAGAACACCCGACGACGACGAATTTGAGAACTGGCGCGCATCTAACCCTCTTACTTCGGGCCAGACTGCCGGAAAATCTGGGCAAAAGTAAGGGTTTATACGCCCCAACGCGCCTCATTCGCCTCAATCGCGGCGATCCGTTGCGGGGTATGGGGATGGGTGCGCAGCCACGAGGGGATTTGCGCGCCTTTCGCTCCTGTCAGGGCGTCCAGCTTCTTGAACAGGGATTTTTGGGGCGCGGTCGTGTAGCCAGCTTTAATCATCAAGGCGGAGGCCCATTCATCCGCCTCGAACTCGTCGCGCCGTGAGAGGCGCGCGGCGAAGGCTGAGGCAATCGCATTTGCAATCCAGATGCCGATGAACGGCAAAATGCGCCCCAAGACCCCCATTAAAACGAGGCGAAGCACATTCTGGCCGGTGTAATCGATCATCCGGCGCCGCGAATGGCCGAGCGCCACATGCCCCAACTCATGCGCGACCACGGAGGCGAGTTCCTCGGCGGTGACTTCGCGGGCGCGAAACTTTTGAATGAAACCTTGGGTGAGGTAGACTTTCCCGTCGGGCGCGGCGAGGCCGTTGATCGCGGGATCTTGTAAAATCCCGACAGGAATTCGTTTTAAATCAAGTGCTTTCGCCAGCGGGATGAGCGCCTCTCGGAGGTCGGGATCGGCCAAGGGGCGCGATTTTTGTTCAAGCTGCGCGCCCATCCGGCGTGCCGAAAACAGCCACAGGACGAGCCCGTAGCCGAGGATCAGAAGGAAGGGCAATAAGCGCAACAACATGGGATGAATATGGGGCTTTCGGTCCGCGTTTCAATCGCGCGATGAACGCGTCGCGGGGAGTGTTTTGGGGAATGACGAGGTGGATGCCTCATAGACGGGGCGCGATTTGGGGGCGCCATCGCGCGCGCGCTTCCAAAGCCAGCGGCCCAGAAGGATGGCGATGGTGCCAGTGGCCAAAAGCCCCAGCGCGTTTGACGCGAGTTCGGCGGCCGCTTCGATATTGCTGCCAAAAACGATCCCGATTCCCAGATAGCTTACCACCCAAACCACCTCGCCGGCGATTGCCGCTATGGTGAAGCGTTTACGCGGGAAGCTGATCACGCCCGCGACGAGGTTCATTGAGGGGCCAAGGGCCGAAAACAGCCAGCGCGACAGGAATATCGCCTGCGTTCCCGAGGACTCAAGCTTGGTGCGCGCATGGAGCAGGCTGCGTTTGGGCAGGCGGCGCTCCAAAAAGGCGCCCGCGCCGCGGCCAAGAAGGTAGCCAAGCTGGTCCCCGACAATCGCCCCTGTGAGCGCGCCAAGGATCGCCCAAACCGGAGAAAGATCGCCGGAGGCCACAAATGCGCCGCCCGCAATCATCAAAAGCGACGCCGGAATGGGCAGCGCGAGACACGAGAGAAATGTCGTCAGCGCCAAAAGCCATGGCCCCCAGACGGGCAAAAGCCCGAGGATGGTATCGGTGAGGCCGCTCATCGGCGGGCGCAGTCGCGGTTGACACGATTCGAGCGGTGCGCGCTCATTGCGCCGCAGCCTTTTGCGGCAGCGCGCGCATCAGATCATCCAGCAGATCCTCAACGGGAATGCCACGCTCATCGGCGATTTCTTCCAATGTTTTGGGCGGCTTGCTCAATTCAGGCAAGTCGAGAATTTCGACCATCTGCGCGCGCGAGACGCCCCAGCTCCGCCCGATATAGCCAGGCGTCATCCACGGTTCGGGCAGGATCTCGACATGCGCCGGATCGGCCCAATACAGCGCGCGGGCAATCATTTGCCCCGCAAAAAACAACGCCAACGCGCAGGCGACGGAAAAGACGATCACGAGAGGTTTTTGCGTTTCCCAAAGTCTGGTCATCGACATGCTGTTACCCGAGTTCTTTCATCGCGGCAGTGATACCGGCGAGCGTGAGTGGATGCATTTTACCCTCAAAAATATCGGAAATCATCTGCGTTGACTGGGTGTGGTGCCAATGCTCCTGCGGTGCTGGATTCAACCAGACATGATGCGGCCATGTGACGCGCGCGCGTTGCAACCACACAGATCCGGCCTCCTCATTCCAATGTTCATTCGCCCCGCCACGATGCGAGATCTCATAGGGGCTCATCGCGGCGTCTCCGATAAAAATGCATTTATAATCAGATCCGTAGCGGTTAAGTATTTCCCAAGTCGGGGTTCGCGCATCCCAACGACGACGGTTTTCCCGCCAGATACCCTCATAAAGGCAGTTGTGGAAATACACGTGTTCGAGATGTTTGAATTCGGCTCGGGCGGCGGAGAACAACTCCTCCACCAGCTTGACATGCGCATCCATCGATCCGCCAACATCCATAAAGAGTAAGACTTTCACCGCGTTATGGCGTTCGGGGCGAGTGCGCACATCGATAAAGCCGGCATCGGCAGAGGCGCGGATCGTCGCGGGGAGGTCCAGCTCGTCTTGCGCCCCCGCGCGCGCCCACGCCCGAAGCCGTTTCAGCGCGATTTTGATGTTTCGCGTCCCGAGCGCAACGCTATCATCAAAATCTCGAAATTCTCTTTTATCCCAGACTTTTACAGCGCGTTGATGACGTGATTTATCCTGCCCGATCCGCACGCCCTCAGGATTATACCCGTAAGCGCCGAAGGGCGAAGTGCCGGCTGTGCCGATCCATTTTGATCCACCCTGATGACGCGATTTTTGGTCCTCAAGGCGTTGTTTGAGCATCTCCATCAACTGCTCAAACCCGCCCGCAGCGGCGATCTGTGCCTTTTCGGCCTCGGTGAGGGTTTTCTCCGCGAGTTTACGCAGCCAGTCTTCGGGGAGGTCCAGAGCCCTGATCACATCCTCGGGCGAGAGGGACTCTATGCCCGAAAAACTTGCGGAGAATGCTTGGTCGAAACGGTCAAGATGACGTTCATCCTTGACCATCACGACACGTGCAAAATAGTAAAAACCGTCGATATCGTAAGTCGTTAGCCCTTTCGACAGCCCTTCGAGAAACGCGAGATACTCGCGTAGGCTGACCGGAATGCCTGCTTGGCGCAGACGTTCGAAAAAGGGCAGGAACATTACAGCGCCCGCAGGATCACGATATTTGCGAACAATCCGATAAGGCCGAAGGCAATGGCGAAGACGGCGGCGTATTGCGCGCGGTCAAAGCGGTTTCCATCGCGAAGTTTTGCGCGGCGATAGCCGAATAGGGCGCCCGTGAGGGCAGCGAGCAAAGGAAGCATGACGCTCTCGTCCAATCTGGTCTGCGGGTGGAACCGCCCGCCGCATGGCGAACCATGGGCGGGCGGGCACCGGATTTCGGTTCGGCGGGCCGTTTGGCGCGCTTAGCCGCGACCTTGACGCGCGAGTGAGGCGACCTCGGCTGCGCGCTGACGCATCGCGGCATCAGAACCAAACCCATAGCGCGCCCAGTTTTCGCTGTCGAGACGTGCTTGCTGTGCTTGCAGCTCTTGACCCAATTGTGCGTAGGCTTCGGCGCGGATCAGGTAGAGCGTGGCCATCAGCGCGGCATTCTGGCCTTTGAGTGCCGCGTCGAGCGCGTGGTTGACGAGCGCGATGGAATCTTGCGCCTGTCCTGTGGAGAGCGCGAAGGCGGCAAGTTGCATATCCACATGCGCGGCCTGAATGCCTGCGCCGGGGATTTGGCGGTAGATTGCGCTGGCGCGTGTGAAGGCCTGAACGGCGATGGCGGGTTCGTCATTTACCGACAAGCGCCCCAATGCGAACCACGCGAAGGCCATGCGTGTGTCATTCCAGCCTTGCGATGCGGCAATTGCGATCGCTTCGCGCGCGCCGGCTTTGCGGCTGCCCAAAGAGCCCGCGCCGATCGCGCGTTGCAAGGCGGCCACGAACCCTTTTGGTGTGGCGCCGACATCCGCCGCGCGGCCCACTGCGCCGCCTGCCGGATTGAGGCGTGGCAAGGCGCTGGCGAGGGCGTGGAACACCTCCGGCTGGCTCATCCCCGAGCGCAATTCGGGCGCGTAGGTCGCCTTGAGGATCATCATGTCGAAGCGGGTCAGGACGGTGTGGAAGTTATCGTCGTTGAAGACTGTGTCGGGCAGGCGGAACAGATCGTTGAGCGGGCCAAGACCCTGCGCCGTTTCCTCATGGAGGCAATCGCGCAACTCTTGCGGCGCCGCCTCTGCGGGGATGAACACGGTCGCATGGGTGCGCTGGCGGATGCCGGCCCAATCAACCTTGTCGCCCCGACGATTGTCTTTGTAATCCTCCCACGAGACGACGTTTGGAACGACGAAACACGCAGCATTCGGCACGGCCGCATTCATCGCGCGCTTCGGCACGAACTCGATGAAAATTGCGTTATTGGGATCGGCATTCGCGCCGTTGACGGCGGTGATATCGATGCCCGCCTCATTGCGAAGCCGTGACACAAGGCTCTGCATTTCTTGGGCCGCGCCCGCAGGGGCCGCCCCCTTCATGGAAATCTTGATCGGCCCCTCGAAGCGCGAAAACCACGGCAAAGTGCGGCCCGATTCAAGGTTGAAGGACAGCTCGGTGAAATCACGCGCAAGCTCGGAGTTTGTGCCCAATCGCGAACTCGGAACCGCGGCGAAGGGCATGGCCAGCGTTTGCGTGGCGGGCAGATCAATGGTGGAGGTTGAGGCCCGCGCGGTGGGCTCCTCTAACGGCATCGTCGTGCAGGCCGCTAGGGATAACGCGCCGAGGAACACGGGAAGGAATTTGATCCCCCGCGTGGGCGGCGCATGTTGGCAGGGCAGCGATAGCGGTGCATTTGCGAACCAACGCCCGTCACCGGCGACGTCATGGGTATCTGCGCTGGAATGCGCATGTCCCAAGACGCCGCTGACGTGGCGCAGATCCACACCCATATGCAAGGCGGACCCATCCTGCTCTTCGAGCGGGGTATGATGCAGCGACCGCGCTGGCAGGCGCGGGTGCCCAGCCTCCCGCAGATGTGATCTGCGTGAGGCTGCGGCGAGCAGACGATATATACGCATGGCAGTGCGTTCCCAAGGTTGGTTCCTATTCATACCGCCCAACATGAACTTCACCGAGTAAATTCTTATGACTCAATAAGATTTTTTTTGTGGCACGCTAAATATAGTAGCAAATCAAGGCCTTTCACGCGCCTTGTTGTTGCCACATTTCGAAAGCGCAAAACGCCAACGCAACGCGAATCGGCCGATTTCGCGGAGATTTGAGGACGTAAAGCCCGAATCAGGCGCTAATTTTGGGGCTGCTGACGGATTATCGCGGGTGCGGAAACAGTCGCGCTGCAGCGGGGATCGCAAGATTGGCCGGGGGCTGGTGTCAAATTTTGCCATATTTCCGCGATTTAGCGCGTGATCTTCAGGTAAACCACCCCGAATTTGCGGCGCAAACGCGGGACGGGGCGGTTCTTTCGGATAGGACGGGCGGTGTTTTGGGGGAAATGTGGCGCGACCTGTTAAGACAGCGCGGTCTCCGGGGCGGGTTGTTTCGGGCGCCGGACGCGCGCGCGCTTTGCATGATCAAGAGGCGCTCAAAAGCAAAACGCCCCGCGATGACGGCGGGGCGCAGGTTGGCTTTGCGCGCGATTGGGGCGCGCAGGTGCATCAGGCGCGGTTAAGCGCGACCGCCACGGCCACGGCGACCGCGCGAGCTGCCCGAGGCGGCCGAGGCGGCGGCGGCTTCTGCGAAGCTTGCGCCTTCCTTGATCGCATCGAGAACGCGGGAGAACTTGATCCAGTCCGCGCCGTTGGCATCATGGTTCATCAGCAAGTTTGCCGCGCGGATCGCTTCCATCTCTTGGGAGCGCACCGGATTCATGATCGCGGAGGTCATGCCCGCGCCAATCGCCATCGGCAAGAAGGCCGCGTTGACGCCGTGACGGTTGGGGAGACCGAACGAGATGTTCGATGCGCCGCAGGTCGTGTTCACCCCCAGCTCGTCACGCAAGCGCGCGACAAGCGTATAGACCTGCCGGCCCGCCGTCGCCATTGCGCCAACCGGCATCACCAGTGGGTCGACGACGATATCATGCGCAGGAATGCCGAAATCGGCGGCGCGCTGCACGATCTTCTTCGCGACTTCAAAGCGCACGTCGGGGTCTTCGGAGATGCCGGTATCATCATTCGAGATCGCCACAACCGGCACGTTATACTTCTTCACCAGAGGCAGGACGAGCTCGAGCCGCTCTTCCTCGCCTGTCACCGAGTTCAAAAGCGGACGCCCCTCGCACGCCTCAAGCCCCGCTTTCAGGGCATCAGGCACCGAGCTATCGATGCACAAAGGCACATCAACGATCGCTTGGATCTTTGCGATCAATTCGCGCATCAAGGGCGGCTCGACGAAGTTGTTATCGGCGTAGCGCGGATCTTCGGCCATTTTGTTGGAGAAAACGGCGCCCGAATTCACGTCGAGCACGGTCGCGCCACACATGACTTGTTCGATCGCGTCGCGCTCCACGGTGGAGAAATCGCCCAGTTCCAGCTCTGCCGCCAGCTTCTTGCGGCCCGTCGGGTTGATGCGCTCGCCGATCACGCAGAAGGGTTCGTCAAAGCCGATCACAACGGTTTTGGTTTTTGACTCGATGATAGTCCGTGTCATGGTCAGCCTTTCAAATGCTCCGCGATCCATGTCGCGTTGGTCTTGATGCCCCCGAGGGGGAAGAAATGCACCGATTCGATACCGAAATTCGGGTTCGCGGCCTTATGCGTGGCAAGGTCCGCGACGAGATCTGTCGGCTCGAACGGCAGGAGAAGTTTCGTGACATCTTTGGCGCGCTTTTGCAGCACTTTCAGCGATGGGCCAACCCCGCAAGCGATTGCGAATTTGACCAGCGTTTGCAGTTTTGCGGGGCCTGCGATGCCGATATGCACCGGCAGCTTAATCCCCTCGGCCTGCAACCGGTCAACCCATGCGATGATCGGCTTTGCTTCAAAGGCGAATTGCGTCACAATCGCCATATCGGCATCGGTGCGCGTCGAGAAAGCCTGTTTCCAGTGCAGCGCCTCCATGACGGCCGCATCGCCGCCATTGATATCAATATCGCGGTTTCCTTCTGGATGGCCCGCGACATGCAGGCGCGCAAAGCCCGTGAAGGCGCCGCTTTCCAAAAGCTGCATCGAGTTGTCAAAATCGCCATGCGGGGTTTTAACGCCGCCGCCGAGCAAAAGTGCCTCGCGCACATCGGCCTCACCTTGATAGCGCATAACCCAATCGTTCAGCGTTGCGGCATCTTTAATGATACGCGCGGGAAAATGCGGCATTGGCTCAAACCCTTCCAAGCGCAGGCGCTTGGCGGTCGCAATCATCTCCTCAATCGGCGTGCCTTCGATATGGGCGATATAGACACGGGTGCCTTTGGGCAAAAGCGGGCGGAAATCCTCAACCTTTTCGGCTGTGCGCGGCATGACTTCGATCGAGAGCCCTTCTAAAAACGCGGCCATATGCGCCGTGTTATAGCCAACCACATGGGAAGCAGGGGCAGGGCTCGCCTCACGGCGGAAGTTCAAAAGCGCCATTTTCAGTTTCTCCGTCACGCCAAAAGGGTCGATCACGGCTGCGGTGTCTCCCAGCCGTCATTCGCGATGAGGGCGAGGATTTTCTCCTGCCCGTAGTGAGAGAGGATCCGCTCGACTTCCGCATCCGCCGCCGCCGTATCGTCGCCTTCGCGCTCGCCCATCGGGACTTTGCGCCATTCGGCAAGATAGGCGTCAGCATCTTTCGCGCCGATTTTCATCGCGCAGCGGTCGATGGCCTGTTCAAACCGTTCAGGCAAAGGCCTTTTGACACCGCGACGCCCTGCGCCAGCAATGACTTGCGCGGGGATATCACGCCAAAAAACGATTGTGATGTTTGCCATGCTCGAATCCTTCTCTCATGTGATGCTACGCGCAGATGCGACATGCCCGATGACGGTTTTCGACATATCAGTGCGAGGTAGCGACCTTGGCTGGTCTGGTTTTCAATGGCGTCCTGTCGGGCCGCGTCTTGGCTGGGTGTATAGCGCGGCGACGGGTGGCGGGGCCACGGGCGATGACGCTGCTGCGCGTGAAAACTTTGCATGAAGATTATGAAAGGCGGCGTCGGGCCTGCGATATCTGGAGCGCGCAGGCGTTTGGCGCCCTCGCGCGGGGATTGTGCGGTGACGCGAAGACGGTTGCGCGCTTCCTCCCTTGAACCTGTCGGACACAACAGCTACTTTGGGGATAACTTGAAAAGGAGGGCGCGATCATGGCGCCCAAGCGTCCCAGGTCTGCGGGCGCGTTCCCAAAATCGGTAGAGCCGACCGCGACCCAAACCGCTGAGGCGGGCGAGCTTTATGCTGCGCTCGATCTTGGCACCAATAGTTGCCGCATGTTGATTGCCCGTCCGGTGGGCAATCAGTTTCATGTGGTCGACAGCTTCTCGAAGGCTGTCCAGCTCGGCCAAGGCTTGGAAGCCTCTGGCCGGCTTTCGCGCGCGTCCATCTCACGGACGGTGCAAGCCCTGCAAATCTGTCGTCGCAAGATTGAGGAACACGGTGTGAAGCGGATGCGGCTCGTCGCAACCGAAGCGTGTCGCCGCGCCAAAAACTCCCGCGATTTCATGCGGCTTGTCCGGCGTGAGACTGGGCTGCCGTTGGAGATTATCGCGGCGGAGGAGGAGGCCCGCCTGGCGGTCATCGCTTGCGCGCCGCTGGTCGAGCCGAAAACAGAACAGCTTTTGGTTGTCGATATCGGCGGCGGATCGACGGAGCTTGTGTGGATCGACGTCTCGCAAGTTGCGCCGGAAGAACGCGTCCGCGCCATCATGCGGCTCTCGGACGGGTTCACCCGCGCGGATGGATCGGCCCGCGCGGCGCGAGTCGTCGATTGGATCTCGGTGCCTTTGGGTGTCGCGACGCTCAAAGACCAGTTCTCCGATGTTGATGATGATGCGGCGCGCTTTGCGCTGATGTCGTGGTTCTTTGAGGAAAAACTGGCCGATTTCTCGCCCTATTCGGCAGGCTCGCCCCGTGAAGGCTTCCAGATCGTCGGGACGTCCGGCACCGTCACAACCGTTGCGGCCTGCCACTTGGGCCTCAAGCGGTATGACCGCACGAAAGTTGACGGGCTGACCATGTCCTCAACACAGATTGATGCGGTGATCCGCACCTACCTCACTCTCGGGCCGGAGGGGCGCAGGAATGATCCGCGCATCGGCCGTGACCGCCACACGCTCATCATGTCGGGCGCGGCGATCCTTCAGGCGTTGATGCGCGTCTGGCCAACGGATAAGATGTCCGTGGCGGATCGCGGCCTGCGCGAAGGGCTCCTTTATGCACAGATGGCCGCCGATGGCGTGTTCACCGAAGACGGAATTATTCAATGACCAAGCCTCCTAAAACCCCCAGCGGCCCAAAAGGCCCAACAGGTAAGAAACCCGTCAAGGCGGCGATCAAAACCGAGCGCAAGCGCGAACCGGCGCGCGGCAAAGGGTTGGGCAACGGCCAATCCGGCCCGCGCACGGCGCCTGCGGAAAAGGTGCCATCCTCGCCGCGCTTCAAATCCGAGGGCAAATCGGGGGGCGGCGCGGCACCAACGGGTAAGAATACCTCCGGTCGCGGGCAACGCGATCTGCGGGTGCGGGTGAAATCCGCGAAAGGGCGCAAGCTGTCCTCGACCCTTTGGTTGGAACGCCAGCTCAATGATCCTTACGTGGTTCGGGCCCACAAAGAGGGCTATCGCGGGCGCGCGGCCTACAAGATTATGGAACTCGATGATAAATACCGGTTCCTCGTGCCGGGGGCGCGGGTCGTCGATTTGGGCTGTGCGCCGGGCGGGTGGTGTCAGGTTGCGGTCGCGCGGGTCAATGCGCTTGGCGAGAAACGCGGCAAGAAAGTCGGGACAATTCTCGGCGTGGATTTGCAAGAGATCGAGGCTATTGCAGGGTGCGAATTGCATCAGCTCGACTTCTTGGAAGAAGGGGCGGATGACAAGGTGAAGGGCTGGCTCGGCGGCACGGCAGATGTTGTGATGTCGGATATGGCGGCCTCGTCTTCCGGCCATCAGGCGACTGACCACTTGCGGATCATTACCTTGTGCGAAGCGGCCGCGTATTTCGCGTTCGACGTGTTGGAAGTGGGCGGCACATTTGTCGCCAAAGTTCTGGCTGGCGGCGCCGAGCAAGAGTTGCTGAGCGTGTTGAAAAAGAACTTCGATAAGGTGGCGAACGTGAAGCCGCCGGCATCGAGGGCGGATAGTTCGGAGAAATTCGTCGTTGCGATGGGGTTCCGCGGCAAGCAGAGCAATCGCAGCGACGAAGATGAAGAATAACCTGCAAGGCATTGTTTCCTAACTGATATGCGCGCCGAACTGGCGCGCATTTTGCGTTTTGGGCGGCGCTGAATTCGCGCCGTTTGGGCAATCGGTCCGCCGTCTGTCCGCCGTCTGTCCGCCGTCGGCCTTTGGTCTTTTCGCTGCCTTTGCAACAATCGTAGACAAACGTTGAATTTGCGGTAGGCTTCTCGGACGGGGTCTTGGAGATGTGCCAATCGGCCTTGCACTGTGTTTGCAAGCTCGCGCGAGTAGGCGTGATGGATTGGGCCGCAGGGCGCGCGCGGAGGCGCGTCGCATCGGTTTAGAACGGCTGAAATACGGATGAAAAGAGGGGAGGCTTTTCGTCATGTTTACGGACAGATTGTGTTCGGGAGCCGCCACGCGCATTGGCGGCGGCGAGAGGGGCGCTTGGGCTAACGGGCGTCGCTTTTGGGTGCGTGCGATATGACGCGCAATCACGCGGAAACGGTGCGCAGCGTGGCGGGATCGCCCAATGCTTTGGGCAAGGCGGGGTTCGCGGCCTCGTGGCGGCGCTCGCTCATTCATCACAAGATTGATCCCGCGGCGGTGCAAACCGGCGCGCCGCGGCTCGAATCTGCGGCGACTTTCGTTCGGCGCGAGGCGGCGGGGCGGCTGTTGAGTGTGGCGTCACCCGTGCTTGACCGGCTTGCCCGCGCGGCCTGTGATGCGGGCTGTGCGGTGCTGCTGTCCGACGCGGAGGGGGTCATTTTAGACGAGCGGATGCGCGACGGCGACACGGCCTATTTTCACACCGCCAATCTTGCACCGGGGGCAAATTGGTCGGAGGGCGCGCAAGGCACAAACGGGATCGGCACCTGCCTCGTCGAACAGCGCCCCGTTGTGGTCTGGCGCGATCAGCATTTTCGGAGCACGAACACTGGCCTGACCTGTATGGGGGCGCCCGTGTTCGGCCCCGAGGGAGACCTCGCGGGCGGGATTGATGTGTCCTCCGTGCGGCATGACATGTCGGAGGGATATGCGCGGCTCATCGCGTTGACGGTTCAGGATGCAGCGCATCGCATCGAGGCGGAGATATTTCGCGCCGAGTTTGGCGCGGCGCGCATTTTATCGACAGGCGCGGGCGAATCTGCACCGCAAGGGGTCATGTTGCTTGCGATTGATCGTGACGATCTGATCATCGGTGCAACCCGCGCAGCACGGCGCCATCTGGGGATTACGGCGGCGAATATGGGGTGCTTGCCTGCGGCCGATGTGTTGGAAACGGGGGCGGTCAACGGGCTAGATGCGGCCCAGCGCGCCGTGATGAGCCGCGCCTTGGCGCGCGCGGGCGGCAATGTGTCCGCCGCTGCCCGCGAGTTGGGGATCTCGCGCGCTACGTTCTATCGCAAAGCGAAGGCGCTCAAACTCACCGACGCATGAAAGACGCATGAACGTAGATGAATTTCGCGCGCGCAGCATCGGTTTTTCTGCATTTGCACCTGTCGCAAGGGTGAGACACTGCCGCCACTCAACAGTTGGCGGGGGATAGGCGCGACCTCCGCCCGCAGTGCAGGCTGTCTTAACCGCGGCCGGAGGAGGGCGCGGATCACATCGTTTCATCTGGGAGGATATGACTATGGCCAATGATCTGGCATCGGGTTTCCAAGGCGTGATGGTCTCGCCATTCCGCGCGCGCTATGGCAATTTTATCAATGGCGAGTTTGTTGCGCCAAAAGCGGGGCGGTATTTCACCAATACCACCCCCATCACCGGCGCTGCGATTGGCGAGATTGCGCGGTCTGACGCATCGGATGTCGAGGCGGCCCTTGATGCGGCGCATGCGGCGAAGGCGGCGTGGGGGAAGACATCGCAGGCCGAACGCGCGTTGATTTTGCACCGCATCGCTGACCGGATGGAGGCCAATCTGGAACTGCTCGCCGTGGCGGAATGCTGGGACAATGGCAAGCCGATCCGCGAGACGCGCGCGGCAGATCTTCCGCTCGCGGTCGATCATTTCCGCTATTTTGCGGGCTGTCTTCGCGCGCAAGAAGGCTCGATGTCGCAGATCGACGAGGATACCGTCGCCTATCACTTCCAAGAGCCCTTGGGCGTCGTGGGCCAGATTATCCCGTGGAATTTCCCGCTGTTGATGGCGGTTTGGAAATTGGCGCCGGCTTTGGCGGCGGGCAATTGCGTGGTGTTGAAACCCGCCGAGCAGACACCTGCCTCTATCTTGGTGCTTGCCGAACTCATCGCGGATCTCTTGCCTGCGGGGGTTTTGAATATCGTGAACGGCTTTGGCCTTGAGGCGGGTAAGCCGCTGGCTTCGTCAAACAGGATCGCCAAGATTGCGTTCACCGGCGAGACGACCACGGGGCGGTTGATCATGCAATACGCATCGGCCAATCTGATTCCTGTGACCTTGGAGCTGGGCGGAAAATCCCCGAATATCTTCTTCTCGGATGTCTGCCGCGAGGATGACGACTTCTTCGACAAGGCAATCGAAGGTTTCGTGATGTTTGCCCTCAATCAGGGGGAGGTCTGCACCTGCCCGTCGCGCGCGTTGATCCAAGAGGATATCTACGACGAGTTCATGGAGCGCGCCCTCAAACGCGTGGCCGCCATCACACAGGGCGATCCGCGGGACGGGGCGACGATGATCGGCGCGCAGGCGTCCTCCGAGCAGCAAGAAAAGATCCTGTCCTATTTCGACATTGGCCGCAAAGAGGGCGCAGAGGTGTTGATCGGGGGATCGGCGGCGGATCTGGGCGGCGAGTTGTCGGGCGGATATTTCGTGAACCCGACCGTTTTGAAGGGGCACAATAAGATGCGGGTGTTCCAAGAGGAGATTTTCGGGCCGGTTGTGTCGGTAACGACCTTCAAGGACCAAGCGGAGGCGTTGGAGATCGCCAATGATACGCTCTACGGCTTGGGCGCGGGCGTCTGGTCGCGCGATGCGAACACCTGCTATCGGTTTGGGCGGGCAATTCAGGCGGGACGGGTTTGGACGAATTGTTACCACGCCTATCCCGCCCATGCGGCGTTCGGCGGGTATAAGCAATCGGGGATTGGCCGCGAGAACCACCGGATGATGCTTGATCACTATCAGCAGACCAAAAATATGCTGGTGAGCTACGCCCCGCAAAAGCTCGGGTTCTTCTAAGCCACACGCGCGGCCGCTGTGCCTATCGGCGCGGCGGCCGTTTTCATAACGCGTGGGCAACGCGTCATTTTAGGAGGGTGAGGATGGAACAAGGTCATAAAGACGCGGTGCGTGCAACGCCCCAAGCGCTCGAACTTTTGGCGCAGATCGTGGCGGATCATGGACCCGTCATCTTTCACCAATCGGGCGGGTGCTGCGACGGCTCGTCCCCCATGTGCTATGCAAAGGGGGATTTGCTTATTACCGATCAGGATGTGCAGCTGGGCGAGATCGGCGGCATGCCGTTTTATATCTCGCAAAGCCAATACGAGGTGTGGAAGCATACGGAGTTGCTGATCGACGTGATCAAGGGGCGCGGCGGGATGTTCAGCCTCGATAACGGGCGCGAGAGGCGGTTTCTGACGCGCTCGGATATATGTGACATTTGATATCCCAGCGCGAGGTCACATGCCCTTGCGAAATGCGCTGGGGGTTTTTCCGGAGCGCTGCTGGAAGGTGCGGGTGAAATAGGCGGCCGTTGAGAATCCCAAGCTGGTCGCGATGTCTTTCATCGGCGCTTGAGTTTCGGTGAGCAGGCGGCAGGCTTCGAAATGGCGGCGGTCTTGCAACACGTCCGAGGCCGAACGCCCGCAGCATTCGCGGCACGCGCGGGTGAGATGCGTGGGGGTCACGTTGAGGGCCTGCGCGTAATCCGCGATTCCGTGGCCGGTGCGGAAGTCACGCTCAAGCAAGGCGGAGAAGCGCGCGACGAGGCGTTTTGCGGCGGAGGGCTTCGGGGCATCCGCGCGCGCGGCCTCGACCTGACGTTCCAACCAGACGCCAAGAAGGCCGATGTGGTGACGCGCAGCACGATCGGCGCCGATCTTGTCCGAGGTCATTTCACGCTGAATCTGCT
This sequence comes from Albirhodobacter sp. R86504, assembly GCF_042466415.1. Classification (NCBI taxonomy): domain Bacteria; kingdom Pseudomonadati; phylum Pseudomonadota; class Alphaproteobacteria; order Rhodobacterales; family Paracoccaceae; genus Albirhodobacter; species Albirhodobacter sp. R86504. The sequence goes on from NZ_JAXHCH010000002.1 coordinate 785,836, forward strand.
CGATAATGCCCAACACTTCTGATTGCGGCGTCGCCTCGCGGATGCGCAGGTGCTGAACCGATTGCGGCAACGTTACATCGGAATTCTGGCCGAAGAAAATCGCGATGCCTTGCGTTTGCGCGCCGATATCGAGGGAGTGCATCACGCCGGCCGGGATAAACAGCGCGTTATGGGCGCCGTAGCCGCGCGTCAGGCCCGCCATCGTCACGCGCCCCTGCCCACGGGTGATCCACAAGAGCACTGCTTCGGCTTGCGCCCGCATCCCCTCAAACTGCCAGCGATTGCTGGCTAGAAGGCGGGGGATTGGGATGATCCGCAAACACTCCGGCGCGGATGGAAGGCTCGCCTCGCGCGACTGCGGCGCGGGGTGAGAGATCTGCGATCGGGTGGCTTGTGCGCGGGTGGCTTGCAATTGGGCGGCTTGCACTTGGGCGGCGGCGCGGTGGTTTTGTACGGCGGCGGATTTCAGGGTGGCGTTCAGGTCGCTCAGGGATGGTCCGTTGAAAAGCTTCATGTCAAAGTCCCTTTGCGCCAAACGCGGCCTTACACCCCCGACGCGTAAGCCACGCGGGACGTCATCCGCGCGCAGATTACGCCGAAAAAACCCTTTCGGGGAGGGGAATTAGACAGAAAGTCGTAAAAACAACGACGATGCGCCTAGGGACACGAGATCTTGTGCCATGCGCCCATTCTGTTGCGAAACCATGTGCGTTGGCGTTTTGCATATTGGCGCGATGCCGCCTGTGCGAGGGTTCTTGCAGTATCCAGATCACAGTCTCCGCGCAGATATGCGATCAATTCCGGCGCGCCGATGGCCTTGGCCCAGAGCGCATTTTGATCCCAAACCGACATCACCGCGCGGGCTTCGTCAATCGCCCCTTGCGCGAGCATCAGATCAAATCGCCGATCGATCCGCTCGGCCAACCAATCACGCTCGGCCTCAAGAACGAACGGGATGCACGCGTCCAGCCCGAGCAGCGGCGGCGGCGTTTGATCTTGCCAATGCGCCAGCCCGTGACCTGTGGCGCGCATGACTTCCCACGCGCGCTGAACACGCATCGGGTTGAGAGGATCGACGCGGGCCTGCGTCGCGGCATCCAGCTCCGCGAGCAACGCGGAATGGCCGTCAGATTTCATCCGCGCATCGGCCAAGGCGCGAAGGGCGGGCGGGGTTGCGGGAATCTCCGCAAGGCCTTGCGTCAGCGCGGTAAGATACAGGCCCGTGCCGCCGACGATGATCGGGCGCGGCCCGCCCGCGCGATGGGCGGCCAGGAGGGGCGCCACATCGCGCAGCCAATGCCCGACGGAGTAGCTCTCCCCGATGTGCTTGTGACCGTAAAGATGATGCGGCGCGCGGGCCTCCTCGGCCAGACTCGGCCGCGCCGAGAGAACTCGCCAGCACGACCAGATTTGCAGCGCATCCGCGTTTACCACAACGCCCCCCGAGGACTCCGCAATTGCCAAGGCAAGTGCCGATTTTCCGCTGGCGGTCGGGCCGGCAATCAAGATGGGCGTGTTGCGATCAATTTCGGAAGGTATTTCCATGGCTTGCGGCGCGACCTTAATCTAGGAACGTGATCGGTTTTCCCCGTCAGCGCCGCAATTGATGCACGTCAGCGCAAAAAGGGCCTCACGGCGAGGTTGAACCTGCCTCTCTTTTCCGACATTTTGCGGCGGAAACCAACATCCCGAAGCCAATAAACCGAACGGTGGACCATGAGCGCTCAAATCGACACTCCGAAAGTGACCTATAAACGGGTCTTGCTGAAAATTTCGGGGGAGGCGCTGATGGGCGATCAAGGCTTCGGCCTGCATCCGCCGACCGTCGCCCGCATCGCGCGGGAGGTGAAAACCGTGCATGATATGGGTGTCGAAATCTGCATGGTGATCGGCGGTGGCAACATCTTCCGCGGGTTGGCCGGATCGGCCCAAGGCATGGAGCGCACGACCGCGGATTACATGGGGATGCTTGCGACCGTGATGAACGCGCTGGGAATGCAGGCGGCTTTGGAGGCCGAGGGCATCCATACGCGCGTCATCTCCGCCATTCCGATGGATCAGGTGTGCGAGCCCTATATCCGTCGCCGCGCCGTGCGCCATTTGGAAAAAAAGCGCGTGTGCATCTTCGCCGCGGGCACAGGGAACCCCTATTTCACGACCGACACCGCCGCGACCTTGCGTGCCAACGAGATGTCGTGTCAGGCGATCTTCAAGGGCACGAAAGTCGACGGTGTTTACGACAAAGATCCGAAAAAACACGCCGACGCAAAGCGTTACGAGACGGTGAGCTATGATGAGGTGCTCGCCAAGCATTTGGGTGTCATGGATGCATCCGCGATCGCATTGGCGCGTGATAACAACCTGCCGATCATCGTCTTCTCGTTGGATGAGCCGGGTGGGTTCCGCGGCATTCTGGCGGGTGAGGGCACCTACACACGCGTCGAAGGCTGAGGTCGGCCGCATCTTGATGTGGGCGTTCGCGCCAAATTTGTCGCATAAAATACTACCAAATCGCGCGGCGGGCGGTTAATCCTCTCTCAATGGGCAAAGGGGCGCTTAGGCGTAAATTTCCCTCGCGCGCACAACTATCTTTCGTGAGGCGAACCCGTTATGACGGGGAGCCGGCGGTAAAATGAACGGAAAAATACTATGTCAGACGACCTTGATATTGATCTCGATGACCTGACGCGCCGCATGGACGGGGCGATCGCAGCAATTAAAAACGAATTCGCGTCGCTGCGCACAGGCCGTGCATCCGCGTCAATGGTGGAGCCGGTGATGGTCGATGCCTATGGCTCGATGACGCCGATCAATCAGGTTGGGACTGTGAACGTCCCCGAACCGCGGATGGTGACGGTGAACGTTTGGGACAAGGGTCTGGTCTCCAAGGTTGAGAAGGCTCTGCGCGAATTGGGGCTTGGGATCAACCCGCAGACGAATGGCACAATCATCATGCTGCCGATCCCTGAGCTCAACGAGGAACGTCGCCGTGAGCTGACGAAGGTGGCTGCGCAATACGCCGAACACGGTAAGGTCTCGGTGCGCAACGTGCGTCGCGACGGGATGGACCAGATCAAGAAGGCCAAAGCGGCGGGCATGTCGGAAGACGATGCGAAACTTTGGGAATCCGAGGTCGAGGATCTGACCAAGAAATATATCGCGATGATCGACAAGTCCCTTGAGGGCAAGCAAGCGGAGATCATGCAGGTCTAACGACCCGCAAGCATTATGGCGCGCTTTGGTTCATCCGTTCCGGCAGATCATGCCGCATCCCCCAAAGGGGAGGCCCGCGACGATACTGCGGCGCCGTTACAGACTGATTACGGCGTCAATCACGTCGCTTTCATCATGGATGGCAACGGGCGTTGGGCTGTGGAACGGGGATGGCCAAGGCTTGTCGGACACCGGAAAGGGGCTGAACGGGTAAAAACGCTCGTTCAAGCCTGTCCGGCGATGGGCGTGAAATGGGTCACGGTCTATGCGTTCTCGACCGAGAACTGGAAACGTTCGACCGAGGAAGTCCTCGGGTTGATGCGCATTTTTGCGCGCTACATCGAGAAAGAGGCCGGGACCCTGTCTAAAGACGGGGTACGGATGCGGTTCATCGGAGATCGCTCGAAGCTGGATGCAAAGCTTCGCAAGCTGATGGATGGTATTGAGGAGCGGACCGCCGCAAATACGCGGATCAACTTCACAGTGGCGATCAACTACGGCGGCCGTGACGAGATCGTTCGGGCCGCCAAGGCGCTTGCACTGCGGGTGGCGTCGGGCGAGGTGTCGCCTGAGGCGATCAATGCGGAGGCGTTTGAAGCGCATCTGGATACGGCGGGTCTGCCCGATCCGGATCTGGTGATCCGCACCTCGGGCGAGAGCCGCACATCGAACTTCCTGCCGTGGCAAGCAGCCTATGCGGAATATGAATTTACCCCCACGCTCTGGCCGGATTTCACGCCGGAAAAGCTGGCTGAGATCCTCGATGGGTTCGGCGGGCGCGAGCGTCGGTTTGGAGGCGTTTAATGGCACGTGACTGGTCCGATCTGCGCGCGCGCAGCTTGTCTGCGGTGGCGATGATTGTGATCGGCTTCGGAGCGATCTTCTTGGGCGGATTCGCGATCAAAGCATTGGCGATTGCTGTCAGCGGTTTGATGGTTTGGGAGCTCGCGCGCTTGTGCGGGGCGACAGACCTGCGCGCGCGCGCCTTGGGCGGCGTTGCGGCGCTCGCCTCGACGGCGATGGTGTTTGTCATGATCCCGCCGAGCTTGCTGGCGATGTTTTTGCCCGCGATGTTCGGGATGGCGCTGACGGCAAAGGGCTCGCGCGGGATTTTCGGATTTTACTCCGTGCTGGTGATGCTTACCGGATTTGGCCTTGTGAGCCTGCGCATCGGTGTGGGCATCGAGGCTGTGGTCTGGCTGGTTGGCGTCGTGATCTTGTGCGACATCGGCGGCTATTTCGCGGGGCGGATGTTGGGGGGACCGAAGTTCTGGCCCGCCATCAGCCCGAAGAAAACTTGGTCCGGCACGGCTGCGGGATGGATCTGCGCGGCGATCTGGGGCTTTGCCTTCGGGGGCATCGGGCTGGCCATCGTCTCGATCGTGATCGCGTTTGCGGGTCAATTGGGCGATATCTTGGAGAGCTACTTGAAGCGCCGCGCGGGCATCAAAGATAGCTCCAACCTGATCCCCGGCCATGGCGGCGTTCTCGACCGGTTTGATGCATTGGTCGCGGCGATCGTAGCCCTGATGGTTTTATCGATGATCTTCCCCTTGCCTCTCCCTGTCGCGGCGGGCTGACGATGCGCAAGGTTTCGATTTTCGGCGCAACCGGATCGATCGGGGAAAGTACCTATGATCTGATCGCACGCGCGCCCGATGCTTATCATGTCGTTGCCCTTTCGGGGGGCCGCAACATCGCGCGGCTGGCAGAGCAGGCGATTGCGCTGAAGGCGGAGCTCGCGGTGACGGCGTTCGACGATTGTCTTCCCGACCTTCGGGAGGCCTTGGCGGGAACGGGTGTTGAGGCGGCGGCGGGGCCCGAAGCGCTGAACGAAGCGGCCGACCGCGACGCGGATTGGGTCATGAGCGCGATCATCGGCGCGGCGGGTCTCGCACCGGGGTTCCATGCGCTCTCCAAAGGCACCACGCTTGCGCTTGCCAATAAGGAAAGCCTTGTGACGGCGGGGCCTTTGTTGCTGGCGGAGGCGCGGGCGCATGGGGCGACGATCCTGCCTGTCGATTCCGAGCATTCGGCGGTGTTCCAAGCGCTGACGGGGGAGGAGCTTTCGGCGGTTGAGCGGGTCATCATCACGGCATCGGGCGGCGCGCTGCGCGATTGGCCGTTGGAGCGGATGGCGCAGGCGACGGTCCGCGATGCCTCCTCACATCCCAATTGGGCGATGGGGCAGCGGATCACGATTGATAGCGCTTCCATGTTCAATAAGGCGATGGAAGTCATTGAGACAAAAGAGTTCTTTGGCGTTTCGGCCTCAATGATCGAAGTGCTGGTGCATCCGGAAAGCATTGTGCATGCGCTTGTCGGGTTCAAGGACGGGGCGCTGATGGCGCATTTGGGCGCGCCGGATATGCGCCATGCGATTGGCTATGCGCTCAACTGGCCTGTGCGGCGTGATCTGCCGGTCGCGCGTCTGGATCTTGCGGCTTTGGGGCGGCTTACGTTTAACGCGCCTGATGAGACGCGCTTTCCTGCGCTGCGGATCGCGCGCGAGGTTATGGCGATGGGCGGCACGGCGGGCGCGGCGTTTAACGCGGCAAAAGAGGCCGCACTTGACCGGTTTATCGCGGGCGAGATCGGATTTTTGGACATGTCGGCCCTTGTTGAGGATGTGATCTCGGAGATGTCATCGCGCCAAGGTCTTGGAAATGTCGCGATTAGCCTTGATAACGTGATGCAAACCGATGCGGAGGCGCGTGCGCTGAGTGTCGGATGGGCGCGCGCAAGCAATTGATCGCGGAAAAGAGGGGTGAATACCCCCGTAATTGATCATGAGGATCCGGTTTTGAGCAGTCTATTCCCTGATTTTGGCAACCTTCTCTATACGGTTGGCGCCTTCGTTCTGGCACTGTCGGTGATTGTCGCTGTGCATGAATACGGTCACTACATCGTCGGCCGCTGGTCGGGGATCAAGGCGGATGTGTTCTCGTTGGGCTTCGGCCCAAAGCTGTTTTCGCGTGTCGACAAGCACGGCACGCGGTGGCAATTCGCGCTGATCCCGCTGGGCGGATATGTGAAGTTCCGGGGGGATGCGAACGCGGCCTCCGCGGGCGGGGATGAGGCGGCGCTGGCGGAGATGACGCCCGAGCAAAAGCGCGAAACGATGCACGGCGCGCCGCTTTGGGCGCGGGCGGCGACGGTGGCGGCGGGGCCGGTGTTCAACTTTATCCTCTCGACGGTGTTGTTCGCGGGGGTCATGCTTTGGGCGGGAACGGCGACGAATATGCCGGTCATTGGCAAGATCGAGCCGGTGCCGTCGGGCGTCGCGGATCTGCGGGTAGGCGACGAAATTCTATCGGCGGGCGGCGTTGAGACGCCCGATTGGGATGGTTTGCGGCTTGCGATTGAGGCGCTGCCGGATCGTGGTGTCGTTGACATGGTCGTGCGTCGCAATGGCGAAGAAATCGCCATCAAGGGCCCGCATCTGTTCCCCGCACGTTTCGCAGGGGTTGCGCCATCCTCGGCGGTGGTTGAGGCGGGGCTGATGATTGGCGACGTCGTCATCCGCGCCAATGAGGAGACAATTTACAGCTTCACGCAGTTGCAAGAGGCGGTGAAAGCCTCTGACGGCGCGCCGATTGCGCTGAAGGTCTGGCGCCCTGCCTCTGGGTCGGATGCGGCGCGCGAGTTTGATGTTGAATTGCAACCCAAGCGCACAGATTTGCCGGCGGCGGATGGTGGTTTCGAGACACGTTGGCTGATTGGTGCGACGGGCGGTTTCGTGTTTGAGCCCGAAACCCGTCCAACCACCGTTTGGGAAGCTGTGAGCAGCGCGGTCGGGCAGGTGGGCGCGATTATCACGGGGTCACTGACGCAACTTCGGGCGATGATCTTTGGCGAAATCGACAGCTGCAATTTGCGCGGAGCGATCGGAATCGCGGAAAGTTCTGCGGTCGCGGCCTCCTCGGGGATCGAAAATTTCATCTGGTTCATCGCGGCCTTGTCGACGGCGGTCGGGTTCCTGAACCTCCTGCCTATTCCGGTACTGGATGGCGGCCACCTGATTTTCCACGCCTATGAGGCGATTGCGGGCAAGCCCCCGTCGGAGAAAATCTACGGGCTGATGATGGGGATTGGACTTGTTTTGATCCTGTCGTTGATGCTGTTTGGCTTGTCGAACGATATCTTCTGCCCCTGATCCTTTCGGGCGTTCGGCGGCAGAGGGACTGTGATTGGCGGTGCGAGGGGTCTCGCGCCGCCTTATTTGTGCCCGATTCACCCGCTAGGTAACGCCGCAGTGATCTTGAAGAAGGGCGTCACCATGGACCTCATTTTAGAACGATATCGCGGTATTTCCGTGGTTTTGCAGGTCGCGGGCGAGCGTCTCTTGTTTCCGGTTGCGGTGATCGTTGCCTTGATGGGCGCGGCCGTGATTGCCTCCGAGCTGGTCGATATTTGGGTGCCGAGTAATACCGGCGCATATCAGCTTTAAGCCGCGCGACCTTCGCGAACCGCGCGACGTCTCTACACTACATATTGATGACAAATAGCGAGAAGCGACAGGTTTTCGCCCGCGCGCTTTTGACATCTTAGCGCTTTGCCTATAGTCAGATTCAACACCTCGCGCCTAACCTCGCGCGGGGACTGACATCGGCTCGGGAGCGGAACATGACGGTCTTTGCAAAACGCGGTAATGGCAAAGGGGCACGTGCATCGCGCATGGTTCATAGCAGCGCGATTTTCGCCTTAGCCGCAACAACTTACCTTGTTGCTCCGCAGATTGCTCAGGCGCAATCCTACCGCTTTGATCAGGTTACGATCGAGGGCAATCAACGCATTGAACCGCGGACGATCCTGACCTTCGCCGGAATCGGTCGTGGCGAGGCGGTGTCGGCGGGGGAGTTGAACGATGCGTATCAACGTCTCCAAGGCTCGGGTTTGTTCGAGCGCGTCGAACTCAAACCGCAAGGCGGGACGCTTGTCATCGCCGTGCAAGAATTCCCCACAGTGAATGTGGTTGCCTTTGAAGGCAACAACCGGATGAAAGACGATGTGCTGCAAGGGCTTATCCAATCCCAGGCGCGCAAGATCTATTCGCCGGCCATGGTTGAGGCCGACGCGGCTTTGATCACGAAGGGCTACTCGGAAATGGGCCGCATGGCCGCGACCGTGACGCCAAAGGTTATTCGCCGCGATGGAAATCGGGTCGATATCGCGTTCGAGATCACCGAGGGCAAGGTGACGGAAATCGAGCGTTTGTCCTTCACGGGCAACCGCGCTTATTCGGATCGCCGCCTGCGCAACGTTTTGAACACCAAACAGGCGGGCTTTCTGCGCGCCTTGATCCAGCGCGATACGCTGGTGCCGGAACGTCTGGATTACGACACGCAATTGCTGACAGATTTCTATCGTTCGCGCGGTTTCGTGGATGTTGAGGTGAAGGGGATCGCGTCGGATTACACGCGTGAGCGCGATGCATTCTTCGTGACGTTCAACATCTCCGAAGGTCAGAGCTTCAACTTCGGGAAGACCTCCGTCGTTTCCGAAATCGAGGGCGTCGATCCTGCTGACTATCAAGAACAGCTGAAAATCCGCTCCGGCACAACCTATTCGCCCAATGCCGTTGATACGACGATCACGCGGATGGAAGGCGTTGCGTTGCGGCAGGGGCTGAATTTCGTCACCATCGAGCCGCGTGTCGTGCGAAACGATCGCGATCTCACATTGGATGTCGAGTTTGTCATCAAGCGTGGCAACAAGGTCTTCGTCGAGCGGATCGATATCGAGGGCAACACGACCACGCTCGACCGCGTTGTGCGCCGCCAGTTCAATACGGTTGAGGGCGATCCGTTCAATCCGCGTGAAATCCGCAACGCGGCCGAGCGGGTGCGCGCCTTGGGGTATTTCGCGAATGCGGAAGTGGACACCAAGCAGGGCAGCAATCCCGATCAGGTGGTCGTGGACGTCAACGTTGAGGAGCAGGCGACGGGTTCGTTCGGGATCGGCGCAAGCTACGGCGTGAGCTCGGGTATCGGTGCAAGCATCACGCTTGAGGAGAATAACTTCCTCGGGCGCGGTCAGCGTATGGCGATCTCGATTGCGACAACGGGCGATACGCAAGATAACTCGATCACCTTTGTTGAGCCTTATTTGTTTGGTCGCGATCTGAAATTCGGGGTTGCTCTGGGGCAATCCAAAACGGATGATTCCAGCGCGTCCTATGACACGCGGTCGGTTTCAATCGCGCCGTGGATCGAGTTCCCGGTCTCCGAGCAGGGTCGTCTTGCGCTGCGCTATTCGTTGAAAAACAATAAGTTGTTCAACGTCGGCACGGATGATGATGGCGATGATGATGAGGACGAGGATGAAGATGACGATGGCGTCTACGATGGCTCGTCGCCCATTCTCGAACGCGAGGCAGATCTCGGGTCGCTGTATACCTCGGGTGTCGGCTACACCTACTCCTACGACACGCGCATCAACGCGCTTGATCCCAACACCAATTACAAGCTGTCCTTCGGGCAAGACTTCAATGGCTTGGGCGGCGATATCAAATCGATCGTCAGCAAAGCGGATCTGACGGCGCAGACCTCTGCCTTCCAAGAAAACGTGACCTTCACAGGCCAGTTCCAACTGGGCGCGTTGCATATGCTGAGCGATAGCACGTCGCGCGTGATTGACCGGTTCGCCGCCAGCAGCAGCTATGTGCGCGGCTTTGAATCGAACGGCTATGGCCCGCGCGATAACGCGGCCGATAATGAGGATGCGCTGGGGGGCAAATATTTCGCCTCCGCCAAGTTTGATGCGCAATTTCCCATCGGCCTGCCCGAAGAATACGGCGTTACGGGGGGTCTGTTCTGGGATATCGGCTCGGTTTGGGGGCTGGATGACACGGCGGGCGACGAGACCGTTGATGACAGTTTGATCTGGCGGTCCGCGGTTGGTTTCTCGATCTACTGGACGACGCCGATCGGGCCGCTGCGGCTCAACTTCTCGAAGGCTTTGCTCAAAGAGGACTACGATCTGGAACAGCCCTTCGATCTGACTGTCTCCACGAAGTTCTGATGTGATGCGGTTTCTAGACGGCACAAGAATTGCGCGCGCTCCTTGGGGCGCGCGCTTGCTTATCGCGGCGCTGGTGATCAATGGCGCTGACGGGGCAGTTGCGCAGACCTTGGGCGGAGCAAATGGCGCCTCTTCAAAACAGATTATCGAGGTGCCAAGCCCGATTTTGACGCTGGATTGGGAAGATCTTTACGCGAAATCGGCTTGGGGTCTTCGGGTCACGTCAGAGATCGAGGCCGAGTCGAGCACGCTGGCGCAGGAAAACGCGAGGATTGCGGAGGATCTGGTGGCGGATGAGCGCTCGCTGACGGATCGTCGGGCCTCGATGCAGCCGGAGGCGTTTCGTGCCGAGGCGGACGCCTTCGACAACCGTGTTGTGGGCATCCGCCGAGCGCAGGAAACCAAAGCGCGCAGCCTTGCCGCGCGGGCCGAAGCGGAGCGGAGCCGCTTTGTCTCCGCCGCAATTGGTTTGCTCGATGGGATGATCGAGGCGCGCGGCGCCGTCGTGGTGATCGACCGCCGTGCGATTATTCGCGGGGCGGGTGCGGTGGATGTCACGGCGGAGATGGTCGAGCGCGTTGACGCGGCTTTGGGCGATGGGTCTCGGATAGAGGGCGTTCAGACAGAGGGCGCGACGGCGGAACCGGAGGCGGTCGATACGATCCCCGACGCCGCGCAGGAGCCTGCGGGCACGCCCTGACGCGTGACCCGCGCGCGAGGCCTTCGCGTGCACAAAGATCGGCTACACCGATCGTGCGATCTTCACGCCTGAAATCTTCGCGTTAAGACATGTCTGTATCCATTTGAATTAAAATGTTTTATTCATTTTCTCGGCCTGCGGCGCCGATCGGTGTTCCATGGCGGCGCGCTTGCCAAGGACGGCGGGCATTGGTAGCAAGGCGTCAACGATCCGGTTTCAAGTGGCGCAATGCCCGCATGTTTTGTGGTGGCCAGCCCATCTTCGTGCTGAGACCGCCTACACACTCCGCTTGGAATGGTTCGATCCGCGCCAAGCCTATGACGATTGACCCGCCCGTGACGGCGTTTGAACAAGGGAAAACAGATGTCCGAGAGACCGCAATCCGCGCCCCATACGCAAGCCGACCTGGCGCTGATCAAAGAGATCATCCCCCATCGCTACCCGTTTTTGATGATCGACAAGGTCCGCGATATCGTCCCCTACGAGACGGCCGTGGGCATCAAGATGGTGACCAGCAACGAGCCGCATTTTGAAGGGCATTTCCCGTCAAAGCCGGTCATGCCGGGGGTTTTGATCATCGAGGCGATGGCGCAGACGTCGGCGGTTCTGGTGGGCATCTCGATGGATATCATCGGCAAGGATTTGCTGACCTATTTCATGGGCATCGACAAAACCAAATTCCGCCGCATGGTGGTGCCCGGGGATGCGTTGGAATTGCACGTCACGGCGAAACGCTCGGGCGGTAAGATCTGGAAGTTTGAAGGCGTGGCGAAGGTTGGCGACGAGGTTGCGGCCTCGGCGGAATTCACCGCGATGATGGATTTGAAGGGCTGATATGAGCACGCTGATTGATCCGACTGCCAAGATTCATCCCTCCTGTGTCATTGAGGAGGGCGCGCGCATCGGCGCCGATTGCCAGATCGGGCCGTTTTGCCATGTCGGGCCGGATGTGACGCTCAAGCGCGGGGTGGAGTTGAAATCCCACGTTGTGATCGCGGGGCAGACCGAAATCGGTGAGGAGACGACGGTGTTTCCGTTCGCCTCCCTAGGGCAGATCCCGCAGGATTTGAAATTCAAGGGCGAGAAGACGCAGCTGGTGATCGGTGCGCGCAACCGGATTCGGGAATATGTGACGATGAATTCGGGCACCGAAGGCGGCGGCGGGGTCACCCGAATTGGGGATGACGGGCTGTTCATGTCGTCGTGCCATATCGCGCATGATGCGATCATTGGAAACCGTGTTGTGATCGTGAATTCGGTCGCGGTGGCGGGGCATTGCGTGGTTGAGGATGATGTGATCATCGGTGGCTTGTCGGGCATCCACCAATGGGTTCGGATCGGGCGCGGCGCGATTATCGGCGCGCTGTCGATGGTAACATCCGATGTGATTCCGCATGCGTTGGTTGCGGGGCCGCGCGCGGGCTTGGAGGGGTTGAACCTCGTCGGGCTCAAGCGCCGCGGCACGCCGCGCGAACAAATTCACGCGTTGCGCCATCTTTTCACGGCACTGTCGGAGGGCAATTTCCGCGACAGCGCGCGCAAACTCTCGGAGGAGGGCGTCGGCGCGGGTGAGGACGGGGCATTGGCGAAAGAGGTGCTCGATTTCATCCTCGGCCCGTCGGATCGTTCCTTCCTGACACCCCATAAAGGGCACTAGACCTGAACGGATAAGGAGGGTCAGATATGCCCGATATCGCGATTATTGCTGGCACGGGCGCTTTGCCGCGTCTGGTGCTTGAGGCGCTTGCGGGCGATGCTTTCGTTTGCGGCGTTGAGGGCTTTGACGTGGCGCTGGAGGGTGTGCCTTGTGCGGGGGGGGCGGTTGAAACCTTCCGCGTTGAGCGGCTCGTGCCGTTTCTCGATAGCCTTGTGGACAGGGGCGTCACACGTGTTGTTTTTGCGGGCGCGATGCAGCGCCCAACGCTTGATCCGGCGCTGTTTGATCGGGCGACGGCGGGCTTGGTGCCGCGTCTTTTGGGCGCGATGCAGGCGGGGGATGATGCAACCTTGCGCGCGGTGATTGCCATTTTCGAGGAATGGGATCTGGAGGTTATGGGCGCGCATGAGATCGCGCCCGATCTCGTGCCCGAGGCTGGCGTTCTTTGTGGCACGGTCTCGCCCGTTGATGCGGCCGATGTAAAACGCGCGGCGCAGATTGTGCAGGCGCTCGGCGCGGCGGATGTCGGGCAAGGGGCGGTTGTTGCGGGAGGGTTATGTCTGGCGACGGAATCCTTACCCGGAACGGATGCGATGCTTGCGTTTTCGGCGGTGCATTCGGGAATGAAACAGGGCGCCAAGGGCGTTTTTTTCAAAGCGCCTAAACCTGATCAGGATCACCGGATCGATTTGCCTGCCATTGGTCCGCAGACGGTTGTCAATGCGGCCGAGGCTGGGCTGGCGGGGATTGCGTGGCAAGCTGGCGGTGTGATGCTGCTGGATCGTGAGGGCGTTGTGAAAGCGGCGCAAGACGCCGGCTTGTTCCTATGGGCACGCGATGAGAACGCCGATGATAGTCTCGCCACATCCGCGGCCGCGACGGGGGATGCGCGATGAAGCTTTTTGTCATCGCGGGCGAACCTTCGGGCGACAAGCTCGGTGCGGCGCTGATGGCTGGGCTCAAGACGCTTTCTCCTGAGGTTGAATTTATCGGAATTGGCGGCCCCCTGATGGAGGCGCAGGGGCTTGAGAGCCTGTTCCCGATGGAAGAACTTTCGATCATGGGTTTGTGGGAGGTTCTCCCCAGATACCGTGCGCTCAAGGCGCGCATCCGCGAGACGGCGGAGACGATCGCGCGGGTGCAGCCGGCGGCTTTGATTACCATCGATAGCCCTGATTTTTGTTTGCGTGTTTCGGGACTGGCGCGGGCGACCCGGCCGGCGCTGCGGACGATCCATTATGTTGCGCCCTCCGTATGGGCGTGGCGCCCCAAGCGTGCCGAGAAAATGGCGCGTCACATCGATCATGTTCTCGCACTTTTGCCATTTGAGCCGCCCTATATGGAGGCGGCAGGGATGACATGCGATTTCGTTGGCCACCCCGTGGTGGCCGAGCACCGCGCGACGGAGGCCGAGGCCGCGGCTTTCCGCGAAACGCATATGATCGCGCCCGATCAACCGCTAGCACTCTGCCTTCCGGGGTCACGCAAGGGCGAGGTTAAGCGTTTGGCGGGGCGGTTTGACGAAGCGTTGATGCAACTGCGCGACCGCGAGCCGGGTTTGCGCGTGGTGGTGCCCACGGTGCGCGGCGTCGCGCCAATGGTGCGCGCGATGACGGCGCGCTGGCCGGTCGCGCCAATTGTCGTTGAAGAGGCCGCCGATAAGGCTGCTGCTTTCAAGGCCGCCGATATCGCCTTGGCCGCATCGGGGACAGTCTCTCTGGAACTCGCCGCGAATCGGACGCCGATGGTGATTGCCTATGATATGGCGCCGATATCGCGGATGATCATCGCGCAAATGCTCAAAATCGATACGGTGACATTGGTCAACTTGGTATCGGAAACAAGGGCCATCCCAGAATATATCGGGACGGGTTGCCAACCGTCCGCGATATCAAAAGCGCTCTTGGCCCTTTTGGAAGATCCCGCAATCCGTGCCGCGCAATTTGCCGCGATGGAGACGACGATGGAGCGGTTGGGCGAGGGCGGCGAAGCGCCCGGTTTGCGGGCCGCGCGGTCAGTGCTCGCGCATCTGTAAATCACCCGTCTTCGGTGCCGCGCGCGCAGTGCGCCCTTATTTGCCTTTCCAGATCCATCCGCCGCCGAAAATGCGTGTGCTGTCAGGGTCGTAGAACACGCATGCCTGACCGGGCGAGACGCCTTCTTCCGGCGTCAATAGTTCGACCTCGGCCTCTGTTTCCGAGATCGGACGGATGATCGCGGGGCGCGGCGGGCGGGTCGAGCGGACGCGGACCGTCACATGCCATTCCGGCTGGCTGGTGAGCGGCGCATCGCCAAGCCAGTTGATTTCGCGCAAGGGAATGGTGCGGGTCGAAAGCGCCTCCTTCGGGCCCACAATCACCCGTTTTGCATCGGGGTCGAGTTTGACCACATAGAGAGGATCGCCCAGTCCGCCGATCCCCAAGCCGCGCCGCTGGCCGATCGTGTAGTGAATCACCCCGCGATGCGCGCCCAAAACAGTGCCCTCCATATCCACGATTTCGCCCGGATCGGCCGCACCGGGACGGAGCTTCTCAATGACGGCGGCATAATTCCCATTGGGGACAAAGCAAATGTCCTGACTGTCGGGCTTATCCGCCACCGCCAGCCCATATTTCGCAGCCAATGCGCGCGTCTCGGCCTTGGAGGGAAGATGCCCCAGCGGGAACCGCAAGAAATCAAGCTGGTCTTGCTTGGTCGAGAACAGGAAATAGCTTTGATCGCGATTGCCATCGGCTGCGGCATGAAGCTCGGCCTTGGCAGGGCCTTGCATGCGCTGGATATAATGGCCCGTTGCCATACAATCGGCATCCAAATCCTTGGCGGTTTCGAGCAGATCCTTGAACTTCACCCGCTCGTTACACCGAATGCAGGGAACGGGCGTCGCCCCCGCAAGGTAGGCATCCGCGAATTCGTCAATCACGGCCTCGCGGAATGTGTTTTCATAATCGAGCACGTAATGGGGAAAGCCCATCAATTCTGCCACGCGCCGCGCATCATGAATATCCTGCCCCGCGCAGCACGCGCCCTTTTTCGCCAGAGCCGCGCCGTGATCGTAGAGTTGCAATGTGACGCCCACGACATCATAGCCCTCGTCCTTCAGCATTGCGGCGACGACAGAGCTATCGACCCCGCCTGACATCGCAACGACAACGCGGGTTTCCGAGGGAGGCTTGGCGAACCCCAAGGAATTAAGGTTGGTAGGGAGGGTCATTGGGGGCCTGTCTTCGAACTGAGGAGGGGCGCACGGGTGCGCAGCCTTCGGAATATAGGGAAAATGCTCTGTATCTCAACCCCGCATCGCGCAGCAAGTTTCACCGCACGTTAAGGCATCTTCGTCATTTTGGAGCGGTGACTTGAGAAGGGGTGAGTTGAAATGTATCTGAAAAAAGTTGACGGGCCGCGATCCGTGACGCTTCCTGATGGGACGGTTCTCACACGGGCGAACCTGCCGCCGGTAACCACGCGGCGATGGGTGGCGAGCCGTAAGGCCTTGATTGTGCGTGCGGTTGCCTACGGGTTGATGCCTTTGTCGGAGGTGTTGGAGCGGTATGGCCTCTCTGAGGAAGAATTCGAGATCTGGATGGAGGCGATCACCAAACACGGTGAGAGTGGGTTGAAAGTGACGGCAATTCAGAAATATCGACAACTTTAGGTTGTAATCTTAATAAATCTCGCGAAGGTAATCTGTAGTTAACCAATTACGATCAAAGTTATTTGTGATCGAGGGATTAATGCGGAGAACTGCCGATGCGGATTTTATTGGTCGAAGACGACCCCACAACGTCGCGTAGCATCGAATTGATGCTGAGCCATGCGAATTTGAATGTCTATTGCACAGATCTTGGCGAGGAAGGAATCGACCTCGCCAAGCTCTATGATTACGATCTCATTTTGCTGGATCTCAACCTTCCAGATATGAACGGGCACGAGGTTCTTCGGCAATTGCGCCTTGCGCGGATTGAAACACCAATCCTGATTTTGACGGGCGCGGATGACACTGAGAACAAAGTGAAGGGCTTCGGATTCGGAGCCGATGATTACATGACGAAGCCCTTCCACCGCGAAGAATTGGTGGCGCGGATTCATGCGATTATTCGCCGGTCGAAAGGCCATGCGCAGTCGATTATCAACACGGGCAAAATCTCGGTAAATCTCGATGCCAAGACCGTTGAGGCGGGGGGTAAAACGGTCCATCTGACGGGCAAAGAATATCAGATGCTGGAGCTTCTCTCGTTACGTAAAGGCACCACCTTGACCAAGGAGATGTTTTTAAATCATCTTTACGGCGGTATGGACGAGCCCGAGTTGAAAATTATCGACGTGTTTATTTGCAAGCTGCGCAAGAAACTTTCGGAAGTTACCGACGGCGATAATTATATCGAGACGGTTTGGGGGCGTGGTTACGTCCTGCGCGATCCGGATGCGGGCCAGATGGGCCGCCGCATCGCGATCGGGGCCTAGTCTCTGGACCTCACGGCTTCTCGCGCCTATCTGTTTGGCGAGGCGCGAGACCGGGAGGCATTATGACGAGCCAGAAAGACGAATCCATTCCGACGCATGACCGTCAAAGCGCCGTTGAAACCGCGCGGAGCGAGATCAGTGCGCTGTCAGCACAGATCGCGACCGCCAATCGTGCCTATCACACGGATGATGCGCCCGAAATCACGGATGCGCAGTACGATCGTCTCAAACAGCGTTTGCTTGCATTGGAAGCGGAATTTCCGGAGCTGAAAACGCCCGACAGCCCGAGCCAACAGGTCGGCGCGCCGCTTGGCGAGGGCTTTGGCAAGATCACCCACGAGATCAGAATGCTGAGCCTCGGCAATGCGTTTTCGGACGAGGACGTTACAGATTTTGATGAACGAGTGCGCTCATATCTGGGCGTGCCTTCTGATGTGATCGCCTTTACGGCAGAGCCCAAGATTGACGGCTTGTCGCTGAGCTTGCGGTATGAAAATGGCCGGTTGATCCATGCCGCGACGCGCGGCGACGGTGAGACGGGCGAGAATGTCACGGAGAATGCGCGCACGATCGCAGATATCCCGTGGGAAATTTCGGGCGCGCCAGAGGTGCTGGAAGTGCGCGGCGAGGTATATATGAGCCACGCCGATTTCGCGGCGCTCAATCTTCGGCAAGTCGAGAAAAACGAAAAGCCCTTCGCAAATCCAAGAAATGCTGCGGCGGGATCTTTGCGCCAATTGGACGCGGGCGTCACCGCTGCGCGTCCGCTCAAGTTCTTTGCTTATGCTTGGGGCGCGCTTTCGACACCTTTGGCGCAGACGCAGTTTTTGGCCATCGAACGTTTGCGTGAATTTGGTTTCTCGACCAATCCTCTCACGAAGCTTTGCGAGACCCCACAACAGCTTATATCGCATTACCATGATATCGAGCAGCAGCGTGCAAAGCTTGGATATGACATCGATGGCGTGGTTTATAAGGTCAATGATCTTGCGCTGCAAAAACGTCTCGGGTTCCGTTCCACAACGCCCAGATGGGCGATTGCGCATAAGTTTCCGGCCGAATTGGCGTGGACACGTTTGGAGAAAATCGAAATTCAGGTTGGCCGCACCGGCGCGTTGAGCCCTGTCGCACGGCTCACGCCGGTGACGGTCGGCGGGGTCGTGGTGTCGAACGCCACGCTCCACAATGAGGATTATATCGCGGGGCGCGATTCGAAGGGCGAGCAGATCCGCGAGGGTCGAGACATCCGTGAGGGTGATTGGGTTCAGGTCTACCGCGCCGGGGATGTAATCCCGAAAATCAAGGATGTGGATCCGACAAAACGCGGCGATGACAGCGCTGCCTTCCGGTTCCCGCAAACCTGCCCCGAATGCGGATCGGATGCGATCCGTGAGGAGGGGGATGCGGTGCGCAGGTGTTCGGGCGGTTTGATTTGCCCCGCTCAAGCAGTTGAAAAGCTGAAGCATTTTGTCTCGCGCGGGGCGTTCGATATTGAGGGCTTGGGCGCAAAGCAAGTTGAGACATTCTATAAAGATGGCTGGATCCGAGAGCCTGCTGATATTTTCACATTGCGCGCGCGCTACGGCGCGGGCCTGCAACAACTGAAAAATCGGGAGGGTTGGGGGCCGAAATCGGCTGAGAACCTGTTCAAGGCGATTGATGAGCGTCGCAATATCTCGCTCGCGCGGGTGATATTTGCGCTCGGGCTGCGCCATGTTGGGGAGGCAAGCGCCGCGCTTTTGGCCAATCACTACGGGAGCTGGTCGGCGTTCGAGAGTGCCATGACCCATGCGCGGCTGGGTGAGGGCGCGGGGTGGGAGGATCTTCTCGCGGTTGACGGGATTGGCGCGGTTCTGGCGACCTCGGTCATCACGGCGTTCCATCAGGAAAATGAGCGTGCGTCGATTGATCGTTTGATCGCAGAGCTTAACGTTCAGGATGCG
Source organism: Albirhodobacter sp. R86504 (assembly GCF_042466415.1). Lineage (NCBI taxonomy): Bacteria > Pseudomonadati > Pseudomonadota > Alphaproteobacteria > Rhodobacterales > Paracoccaceae > Albirhodobacter > Albirhodobacter sp. R86504. The sequence goes on from NZ_JAXHCH010000002.1 coordinate 804,833, forward strand.
AAACGCCGCATGCCAACGGGAAGTCCGGTTGAGGGGCTGACGGTGGTCTTTACCGGCACGCTGGAGAAGATGACACGCGCGGAGGCGAAGTCGCGCGCAGAGGCATTGGGCGCAAAGGTTGCGGGATCGGTGTCGGCTAAAACAGACATTTTGATCGCGGGGCCGGGGGCTGGATCAAAGGCGACGAAAGCGGCCGATTTGGGCGTGAAGGTGATCGACGAGGACGCTTGGCTTGCCTTGGTTGAGGGCGCATGACTTCCTCTGGGCGTCCGCAGGTTCTGTTTCCGCTTTTTGCGCAGGTCAACTCTCTGGCGGGGGTCGGCGCGAAAACTGCGCAGCTTCTCGCGCAGTTGGGGGTCGAACGCCCGCGCGATTTGATCCTCACATTGCCCCATAGCGTGGTGGATCGGCGTCCGGTGGCATCAATTTCGGAGGTTGTTGCGCCCGTGATCGTGACGGTGGAGGTCGAGATTGTCGCCCATTACCCCGCGCGTAAACGCGGCGCGCCCGCGCGGGTTTTGGTCGCGGATACGGAGGGGGAATTCTCCCTCGTATTTTTCCACGCACGCGGCGATTGGTTAGAAAAGCAACTCCCTGTCGGAGAGCGCAGGGTGATTTCGGGTAAGTTGGAACGCTTTGATAACACGGCGCAAATGGTCCACCCCGATTATATTTTGAAGCCGGAAGACGCGGGCGATCTGCCGCGGTTCGAGCCGGTCTATCCCCTTACCGCGGGGCTCTCGCAGCGCGTGATTGCGAAGGCGGCGAAGGCCGCAATTTCGCGGGCCGAGCCCTTGGAAGAATGGGCGGACGGGGCACTTTTGGTTCGCGAGGGCTGGCCGGACTGGCGCAGCGCGCTGGAGCAAGCGCATCATCCCGAGGGGCCGCAAGATCTCGCGCCGACGGCGCCAGCGCGCGCGCGGCTCGCCTATGACGAATTCTTTGCGCATCAGTTGACACTTGCGCTTGCTCGGGCGCAGGTCCGGCGCGCGCGCGGCCTCGCCACGGTGGGGGATGGGCGCCTAAGCAAGACGGTGCTCGCGTCTCTGCCGTATCGACCCACCAATGCGCAGACCCGCGCGATATCGGAAATCGCGGGCGATATGGCGGCCGAGCGTCGGATGAACCGCTTGCTGCAAGGCGATGTGGGGGCAGGCAAAACGCTTGTCGCCTTTATGGCTTTATTGATTGCGGTGGAGGCGGGCGGGCAGGGCGTGATGATGGCCCCCACCGAAATTCTGGCGCGCCAACATATGGAAAGCCTTGCGCCTCTTGCGGCTTCGGCGGGGGTGCGCGTTGAGGTTCTGACGGGGCGCGATCGCAGCAGTGAGCGCGCGCAAAAGTTGAACGATCTGGCCTCTGGTGCGATCCATATTTTGGTCGGCACACATGCTGTTTTCCAAAAAGACGTTCATTTCCATGATCTTCGACTGTCGATCATTGATGAGCAGCACCGGTTTGGTGTTGCGCAGCGCATGGAGCTTGGGGCGAAGGGAACGGCGGTTGATGTCCTGGTGATGACGGCAACTCCGATCCCGCGGTCGCTCAGCCTTGCGCAATACGGCGATATGGATATCTCGATTATTGACGAGAAGCCGCCGGGTCGCACGCCGGTGAAGACCGCCCTGATTGCCATTGAGCGCCGCGATGAGGTTGTCGCGCATCTCAAACGGGCGATTGCCGAGGGGCGCCAGGCCTATTGGGTTTGTCCCTTGGTCGAGGAGAGCGAGGTGTCTGACCTGACCTCGGCGGAGGCGCGTTTTCGGACCTTGCGGGCCGCATTGGGCGAAGGGGTTGTGGGGCTGGTTCACGGGCAGCTTCCGCCAGCGGAAAAAGACGCCGCGATGGCGGATTTTGCCGCGGGTCGCACGAAGGTTCTTGTGGCGACGACGGTCATTGAGGTCGGTGTGAATGTTCCCAACGCCTCGATCATGGTGATCGAGCGCGCCGAGACATTCGGGCTTGCGCAATTGCATCAGCTGCGCGGTCGGGTCGGGCGGGGGGCGGCGGAGTCTACGTGCTTGCTGATGTACGGCGCGCCCTTGACCGAGAGCGGCGAGCGGCGCTTGCAGATCCTGCGACAGACCGAAGACGGGTTTAAGATCGCGGAAGAGGATCTGGCCATTCGCGGCGCCGGGGATGTGATCGGGACGGCGCAATCAGGGCTTCCCCGGTTCAGAATCGCCGATGTGGAACGTCAGGCAGGGCTGATGGCGATCGCGCAATCCGATGCGAGGACGTTGCTCGCGCAGGACCCGACCTTGATATCGCCGCGCGGTAAGGCGGCGCGTGTTCTATTATGGCTAATGGAACAAGACCGCGCCATTCGTTTAATCTCAGTAGGTTAAGGGCTGCTCAGGGTCGTTTTGCCCCGTTTGTTCGCATTTGTTCTCATTTAGTTCTTTACTGATTGTTAACTTTGTGAGAACAAAGGGGCAACAGGAATGACTTCAGATCCAATAAGGAGCCGTAGAATGATCGACCAAATCAAAACGACCCTGAATGAGAATGCAGCCACGATCGTGCAAGATGTGCTGGGCGCGAGCTCTTTGATTGTGATGCTGGTGATCGGCCTTAATCTTCCATTGTTCTTTTGACATTCGGCCTTCGGGCCACCCGAGACTGCTTCGCGCTTTTGATGCTGCTTACCCCTGCAGCGACTGCCTGTCCTGAGCCTCCGGCTCGCCAAAAGCGTTACTCGCCGCCATCTTCGGATGGCGGCTTTTTCTTGTTTGTCGGTCGGATGAGGCGGAGGGCGCGGCGCTGCTGCTACTGTGTTTGGGCGGCGTCACTGGCGGCCAATGTCGCGTCGAGCGCGAGCAAAATCGACGCGTGACGGTTGGCGTAATCGCGCGCCGCGAGCAAGACGGCAAAGCCCTCAAAGGGCGCGTTGGGCGCCTCACCGCCTTTGAGCATCGCGGCCAGCTCCGATCGCGCGCGTTGCAATTGGTCGGGTGTCTTGCCGATCACCAGACCGCCCAAAACCGACGCCGCCGCCTGTCCTAAGGCGCAGGCCCGCACATCTTGCGAAAAGCGCGAGACGCGCCCGTCTTGAAGGTCAAGCGCGACCGTAACTTCCGATCCGCACATCGGCGCGCGCTTGCTGGCAATAGCTTGCGGCGCATCGATCGGATCTGTCAGGGGAATATCGGCGGCCAGCGCCAAAAGACGTTCGGTATAGAGTTTGATCAGATCGGGATCGCTCATGGTTTCCTCGCATCTTGTTTGGCGTTATGTAGCCTTCATTCCCGCTTATGAAAAGGTCCGCGAGCATGACTGAGTTTGATCCAAAGGCGCTGAAATTCGATTCCAACGGGTTGATCCCCGCAATCGCGCAGGATCATGAAACGGGGGAGGTGCTGATGATGGCATGGATGAACGCGCAATCCATTGAGCGCAGTCTCGCCAGCGGACATGTCACCTATTGGTCGCGTTCACGGCAGAGTTTCTGGGCGAAGGGGGAAAGCTCGGGCCATATGCAAAAGCTGATCGAGTTGCGTGTCGACTGCGACCGCGATTGTTTGTTGCTTGTGGTGGAGCAAACCGGCCCCGCATGCCATACGAACCGCAAAAGCTGTTTCTACACCGCCGTTCGGGACGGGGTAGAAGTGGAAATCATGACGCCGATGGTCGATTGAGTAAGGCAGGGTTCCAAGCCCTGTTATGAGACATCCCGTCAAGCTGCGCGGCGTATCGGCGCAGCTTGATGCCGATTCAGGCTTTGCGGGTCAAAGCGACAAACACATCCTCGAGCCCGGGTTGTTCGGATGCGATATCCTTGATTTCGATCCCTGCTGCGCGAATCGCGTCCAATACCGTATCGGCGGAGGTTTTCGTGCGGTGATAGGTGAACGCGAGCCGGCCATCGGGGCGGTGATCCATGCTCACCCCCTCGGGCAGGGCCAATGTCTGGGCAAGTTCGGCGGATCGGTTCGGCGTCATCGGTGTGGCGGGTTCGACGACAAGCGATTTCCCGTCCATCCTGCCGAGCAGTTTCGCGGTCGTATCGCGGACGATCAATTCGCCGTGGTTGATGATCGCGATCTCGTCGCACATCTCCTCGGCCTCCTCCAGATAATGCGTTGTCAAAATGATCGTCATGCCTTGCTCGTTGAGCTTGCGCACATTCGCCCAAAGCATGTTGCGCAGCTCGATATCGACGCCCGCCGTCGGCTCATCCAGCACCAGAACCGCGGGGCGGTGAACAAGCGCTTTCGCCAGCAAAAGGCGCCGTTTCATGCCGCCCGAAAGGTTGCGCGCGTAGGAATCCGCCTGCTCGGTAAGGCCGACAAGGGCGAGAATCTCGTCGGTCCAACGCTCATCCGCGGGCACCCCGTAAAGCCCCGCTTGGGTTTCCAAGGCGGCGCGCGGCGTGAAGAACGGATCCATATTCAGTTCTTGCGGCATCACGCCAATGGCGGCGCGCGCTTGACGGGGATTTGCGTCCTGATTGAAGCCCCAAATCGTCACCTCGCCGGTTGTCTTCTTCACCAGACCCGCGAGAATATTGATCATCGTTGATTTTCCCGCGCCATTGGGACCGAGCAAGCCAAAGATAGATCCTGCCGGAATCGTCAAATCGACGCCCTTTAGCGCGCGTTTTGCCTGCGTCTTCGCCGTCGCCGCATAGGTTTTTGTCAAACCTTTGATCTCGATTGCTTGCCGTTCCATCTTGCCCCGCCTCACGCTTTCGCTATCATACGCCCAAACGAGCGCCCGCATTCGCGCGCACCATATACGGAGCCAGCCATGACCGCCACCGCACCCGAGACCCAAGTTGTCACCAGCTGGAAAGTTGCCTGTGATGGCGGCGAGGGGGCGTTGGGCCACCCGCGCGTCTGGCTGTCGCTATCGAAAGAAACGGGCGAGGTCGAGTGCGGCTATTGCGACAAGAAATTCGTGATTGATCGCGCCCATGCGCATGACGATCACTGATCGGCGCAGTCACGCGCTTTCAAGGCACAATCGGTGAACGGGCGGCTTTCTAGCCGCCCTTTTCTTTACGCTGAAAGACTGGAAGCGCGGCGTGGAACATGGCACAACCCGTCCAACGAATTTGAACGGGAGTGCGCGAGATGACGGAAGCTTTTGGGAAGGGATGCCACCTGCATCTGATCGATGGTTCGGCGTTTATCTTCCGCGCTTACCATGCCCTGCCGCCGCTGACGCGCAAATCCGACGGGCTGCCGATTGGCGCGGTCGCGGGCTTTGCCAATATGATTTATCGCTATGTCGAGGAAGCCAAAGGCGATGATGCGCCGACCCATGCGGCCGTGATTTTCGACCATAGCTCCAAGACGTTCCGCAACGAAATCTTTTCCGAATACAAGGCCAACCGTCCGGAATTGCCCGAGGATTTGCGCCCTCAATTCCCCCTGACGCGCGAAGCCACGCGTGCCTTCAATATCGCCTGCATCGAGACTGAAGGGTTCGAGGCCGATGATATCATCGCCGCCTACGCGCGCGTCGCGCGGGAAGCGGGCGGGCGGTGCACGATCATCTCGTCGGATAAGGATTTGATGCAGCTTGTCGGCGGCGGCGTTGAGATGCTCGATGCGATGAAGAACAAGCGGATCGGTGTTGAGGAGGTTGAGGAGAAATTCGGCGTCGGGCCGAACCGCGTCGTCGATGTGCAGGCCCTCGCGGGGGACTCCGTCGATAACGTACCGGGTGCGCCAGGCATCGGGATCAAAACGGCGGCTCTGCTGATCAACGAATACGGCGATCTGGAAACGCTTTTGGAACGCGCTGCCGAAATCAAACAGCCCAAACGCCGCGAGACCCTCATCAATTTTGCGGATCAGATCCGTATGTCAAAGCGCCTTGTGCAGCTTGATGAAAACACGCCGCTCGACATGCCGATCGAGGCGCTAGAAGTGCGGGAGCCGGAAGCGGAGCCATTGCTCAAGTTTTTGGGCGAGATGGAGTTCCGTACACTCGCCAAACGCGCGGCGGAGCGCTTCGGCATGCCGGTTCCGCAGATCGGCGTTGATACCGATGGCAAGGCCGCACAGGCTTGGGGCGCTGGCGCAGCCCCCACGCCCGCGCATCAGGCGGTCGCGGCGGTGAATGTGCCGTTCGACGCGGAAAAATATGTCTGCATTCGCGATGCGACGACGCTGGAGACTTGGCTGGGTAAGGCGCGTGCGCGAGGGTGGGTTACGGTCGATACCGAGACCACATCGCTCGACGAGATGCAGGCGGATCTGGTTGGTGTGTCGCTGTGCATTGAGGCGGGCGAGGCGGCGTATATCCCGCTCGGCCATTCCACGGGGGGCGATGATCTCTTTGGCGGCACGGCGCGGGCCGAGGGTCAGATGGATATGGAGGAGGCGCTGGCGCTTCTCAAACCGGTTCTGGAAGACCCTTCGATTGTGAAGATCGGCCAGAATATGAAGTATGACTACAAGATTTTTGCGCGCCGCGGTATCCGCACCGCGCCGATTGATGACACGATGCTGCTCAGCTACGCGATGCATGCGGGCCTTCATAACCACGGGATGGACGCGCTGTCGGAGCGCTATCTCAACCACACCCCAATTCCGATTAAGGAATTGATTGGCTCTGGCAAGTCGCAGGTCACCTTCGACAAAGTCGCCATCGACACCGCCACGAAATACGCCGCCGAGGATGCTGATGTGACGTTGCGCCTGTGGCAATTGTTCAAGCCACAGCTCTGCGCCGCGCGCGTCACCACGGTTTATGAGACGTTGGAGCGGCCGCTCGTGCCTGTTTTGGCGGATATGGAGATGGCAGGTGTGCGCGTGGATGCGCAGGTGCTGTCGCGGATGTCCAATGCTTTTGCGCAAAAAATGGCGGGGCTAGAGGCCGAGATTCAAGAGTTGGCGGGGCAGCCGTTCAATGTCGGCTCGCCCAAACAACTGGGCGAGATCTTCTATGATGTGCTCGGCGTGCCGGGGGGGACAAAGGGAAAAACGGGCGCGTATTCCACGGGGGCGGATGTTTTGGAAGACATCACGTTGATGGCGGAAGATCACCCTAAAGCGGCCGAATTGGCGGGCCGTGTCCTCGATTGGCGGCAGATCGCGAAGCTGAAATCGACCTATACGGACGCGCTGCAAACTCATGTGAACCCCGAGACGGGACGTGTTCACACCTCCTATTCCATTGCGGGCGCGAATACGGGGCGTTTGGCGTCGACTGATCCCAACCTGCAAAATATTCCCGTGCGATCGGAGGAAGGCAGACGGATCCGCGAAGCGTTCGTCGCAGGGCCAGGTATGAAGATCGTCTCGCTTGACTATTCGCAAATCGAGCTGCGCATCCTCGCGCATGTGGCCGATATTCCGGCGCTAAAACAAGCATTTAAAGATGGCGTGGATATTCACGCGATGACAGCGTCCGAAATGTTCAATGTCCCGCTTGAGGGGATGGATCCGATGATCCGCCGTCAGGCAAAAGCCATTAACTTCGGCGTCATCTACGGAATTTCCGGTTTTGGTCTTGCCCGAAACTTGCGCATCCCGCGGGCCGAGGCGCAGGGCTTTATTGATCGCTACTTCGAGCGCTTCCCCGGAATCAAAGCCTATATGGACGCGACGACCCAATTCGCGAAAGATCATGGTTACGTGCAAACCCTGTTTGGTCGCAAAATCAATACGCCGGAGATCAACGCGAAGGGGCCAGGTGCGGGATTTGCCAAGCGCGCCGCGATCAACGCGCCGATTCAGGGTGCTGCTGCCGATATCATCCGCCGCGCAATGATCCGGATGCCCGAGGCAATCAAGGATCTGCCCGCAACGATGTTGCTTCAGGTGCATGATGAATTGATTTTCGAGGTTGAAGAAAGCTCTGTCGACAAGCTCATCGAGGTTGCACGCGGCGTGATGGAAGGCGCGGCGGAGCCTGCGGTGCACCTGACCGTGCCGATTGATGTCGACGCGGGGCAAGGCGCAAGCTGGGCCGAGGCCCATTAAGGCGTCGGGATAAGGGCCTTGACCTCGGCGGGGGTCAAGCCCGCCTCGCGGTAAGACCGGATTGCCCGCGCATCATCGCGTTTTGCAAGGCGTTTGCCTTGCGGATCGCGGATCAGCGCATGGTGGTGATAGGTCGGGGTATGCAAGCCCAGCAGCGATTGCAGCAGCACATGGATGAAGGTCGCCTCAAACAGATCATCACCGCGTGTGACCTCCGTGATGCCTTGCGCAGCATCATCGACCACCACCGCGAGATGATAGGCGGCCCCCATGTCTTTGCGCGATAGAATGACGTCACCACAATGGGTTAGCAGCCAATCTTGATCTGCTTGATGGGGGCCTGCGCGCAGCCCCGTCTCGGTAAACTGTGGCGAGGCGGCACAGGTCGCCAGCGCCGCGCGCAGATTGAGACGGATGGTTGGCGCGTCCCGCAGATGTTTGTCACGGCAGGTTCCGGGATAGACCAACCCGTCCGGTCCGAGGATCGGCGCGCCTTCTTGCGGGGCGCTCAAAGCCGCGCGGATATCGGCGCGCGTGCAGGCGCATTGGTAGGTCAGCCCCTGATCTGCGAGCGTCTTGAGCGCGGCCTGATAGGCCTCGGTACGCTGAGACTGGCGCATCACCGGTTCTTGCCACGTCAGGCCAAGCCAAGCGAGATCGTCGAAAATCTGCGCTTCCCATTCAGGGCGCGCACGTGATTGGTCAAGGTCCTCAATCCGAACGATAAACTCGCCTTTGTCCGCACGGTTTTGCGCGATCAGGGCCGCATAGGCATGGCCTAGATGCAGCGGCCCTGTCGGGCTTGGTGCGAAGCGTGTTCGCTTTAGCTTTGCCCCGCAAGCCATTGGCCGAACACCTCTTTTGCGCGATCAGTATAGGCTTTATACCGATCCTTACGTCCGCGCCGACCTCCCTTGGCGTCAATTGGCGGGAACAGGCCGAAATTGACGTTCATCGGTTGGAATGTTTTTGCCTCGGCACCGCCCGTGATGTGGTGGATCAGCGCGCCCATCGCGGTTTCGTTCGACGGGGGCGGAAGGTCACGCCCCAAAATTTCCGCCGCCGCCATGCGCCCTGCCAGCAAGCCCATCGCTGCGCTCTCGACATAGCCCTCAACGCCGGTGATCTGCCCTGCAAAACGAATATTCGGGCGCGATTTGAGGCGCATCTGATCGTCGAGCATCGTCGGAGAGTTCAGGAAGGTGTTGCGGTGTATGCCGCCCAAGCGCGCGAAGCTTGCGTCTTGCAGCCCCGGGATCATGCGGAACACATCCGTTTGCGCACCGTATTTCATTTTGGTCTGGAAACCGACGATATTATAGAGCGTTCCCAAGGCATTATCGCGGCGCAGCTGGACAACCGCATAGGGTTTTACGTCCGGCTGATGCGCATTGGTCAGGCCAACGGGTTTCATCGGGCCAAAGCGCAGCGTTTCGCGCCCGCGCTCGGCCATCACTTCGATCGGCAAGCAACCGTCAAAGTATTTTGCGGTCTCACCCTCGTGAAACTCGGTCTTTTCCGCCGCGAGCAAAGCGTCGATGAAGGCCTCGTATTGGTCCTTCGTCATCGGGCAGTTCATATAGGCGGTCTGCTCCTCAAGCGTCTCGCCCTTGTCATAGCGCGATTGCATCCACGCCACGTCCATATTCACGCTTTCCGCATAGACGATTGGCGCGATGGCATCAAAAAAGGCGAGGCTATCCGCGCCGGTCTCTTGCGCAATCGAGTCCGCCAAAGCGCCTGAGGTCAGCGGGCCTGTCGCGATGATCCAATGCCCGTCGGTCGGCAATTCGGTGATCTCGCCATGCTCAAAGGAGATGAGCGGATGCGCTTTCAACTTGGCACTGACCGCTTCCGCAAAGGCCTCGCGGTCGACGGCCAATGCGCCGCCTGCGGGCAGGCGATGCTCGCGCGCGGTCGCCATGATCACACCATCAGCCGCCGCCATCTCCCAATGGAGAAGCCCTACCGCATTGCGTTCGTCATCATCCGACCGGAAGGAATTGGAACAAACCATTTCCGCGTAATTGCCGGTTTGATGCGCGAAGGTCCCGACATGCGGGCGCATTTCGTGCAGGACGACGGGAATGCCAAGGTTCGCGGCCTGCCAAGCGGCTTCCGATCCGGCCATTCCGCCGCCGATGATATGGAGTGTGTGGGGGGATGTTTGTGTCATGAGCGCGTGATAGCGCCCGCGTGACGCTCGCGCAAGCGGTCGCAGTGTCGCGTGGCGAAAACGCCGCAAATGACAACACCACCGCCGAGGGTCCGGCGGTGGTGCGCTGTTTGTGCCAAATGGCGCGGGATTACAGGCCCGGGAACAGGTCGATCAGGCTACGGTTGGCGAAGGTTGTGCCGTTGCCCAGATTGAACTTCGCCCCGATTTCCATGAAGCCTTCCGACGATGACGCGGACTCGGCAGAGACGCGGGCCGTGCCGCCCGAGAAGTAGACCGATGCGGTATCGGAAACTTGGTAATCGGTGCCCAAAGCCAAGCGGGTGAATTTCACGCCGTCGCCGAGGTCGACACGGGCAGCGTCAAAGACGATACCGAATTTGTTGCCCAAGTCATACCGGCCGCTGCCGCCGAACGCGGTCGCGTCCGCATCAACGCCGCCGTCAAAGGTCGAGACGAACAGCTCAAAGTCAACTGCGCCCATGGTGCGCGCGTATTCAACGCCGTATCCATCGATATGCTCGCCGTGCGCGGCCTCACGCTGGACGAAAGCGCCGAAGGCGGCGCCGTCTTGCATCATATAAATGCCGTGCAGGCCGAGCGCTTGCGAGTCGTCATAGGTGGATTCGTGATGCATCACGTCGATCTGTGCAGAAAAGCGCGGGGTGATCGCAAACTCTGCGCCGGTGTCGAGCGAGGTGCGCTCAACGACGACGTCTCCGCCGAGGCCGTCATCTGCTTTCGCCGAGAAACGGGAGTATTCAACGCCGACGCGCGCGCCGGTGAATTCAAACGCGCTTGCGGTGGTTGTTGCGAAGGATGTTGTTGCGACGAAAACGGCGCCAGCGATTGCTGCGCGGGTCAAGGTAGTGCTCATGATCAGCCTCAAGGTTTTTTGTTTTTGGATAGAACCGTCTTTCAGCACTGCCGCCTCAAGATCGTCTGGTCAATCTGTTTCGGGGATTGCCCGTTTTTTGGGCGCGCAGTGGCGTAAAAATGCAATATGCGGCGCGCACTGGGTTGCTTCAATTTCGCGGTCTAATGAATTGATATAAAGACGAAAAAGGGGCCCGAAGGCCCCTTGATCTTAACTTTCATGGGTCGGCGTAATGTCGGGTGCGCCTTCTTGCGCCTCCGGTCCCTCAACAACCGCCGCCTCGTCATCCCCTTGATCGGCAATGCGCGCGACAGAGACAACGAATTCCGTCTTGGCGGTGTCGAAGACTTTGACGCCACCCGCCGAGCGGGAGCGGAACGAGATCTGATCCACAGGCACACGGATCGATTGGCCGGTCGATGTGGCCAGCATAATCTGGTCGCTGGTCTCGACGGGGAAGTTCGCGACAAGGGCGCCCCCGCGCATCGATTTCTCGAAGGCGGTGATGCCTTGGCCGCCACGACCGCGCACGATGTAGTCATGCGAGGAGGAGAGCTTGCCAACGCCTTTCGCGGTGATCGTGAGGATCATCCGTTGGGCCGCAAGCATCTCTGCGTAGCGATCATCCGAGAGCTGGCCATCAATGATGACGCCCTCTTCGGCATCGTCGTCCGCACCCTCAACCGCATCTTCAATGGCGACCTCATCCGCGCCACGTTCTGCACGGTAGCGTTTGAGGAAGGCCGTGCGCTCCCACGGTTCAGCGTCGAAATGCCCGAGCACCGACATCGAGACGACGGAATCGTCGTCTTTCAGGCGCACACCGCGCACACCGGTTGAATCGCGCCCCTTGAACACCCGCACCTCTGGCACAGGGAAGCGGATCGCGCGGCCTGATGCTGTCACAAGCATGATATCGTCGTCTTCGGTACACATCCGCGCATTGACGAGTTCGACCCCCTCCGGGAGCTTCATCGCGATTTTGCCGTTGCGTTTGACATTGGCGAAATCAGACAGCGCGTTGCGGCGCACATTGCCATCGGTCGTCGAGAAGAAGACCTGATAGTTATCCCATTCCAGCTCCGGTGCGTCGACGGGCATCAAAGCCGCGATCGAGACGCCGACCGGAATCGGAAGGATGTTTACGATCGCCTTGCCTTTGGCTGTCCGCCCTGCGAGCGGCAAGCGCCAGCATTTGAGCGAATAGACCATGCCGTCCGTGGTGAAGAACAGCAGTTGCGTGTGGGTGTTGGCGACGAACAATGTGGTGACCACATCATCCTCTTTTGTCGCCATGGAGGACAGGCCCTTGCCGCCGCGGCGTTGCGCGCGGAATTCTGCCAGATTGGTGCGCTTGATATAGCCGCCCGAGGTGATGGTCACGACCATATCCTCGCGCTCGATGAGGTCTTCATCATCCATATCGCCAGCCCAGTCGATGATCTCGGTCCGGCGTGGCACGGCGAATTGATCGCGCACCTCGATCAGCTCGTCGGAGATGATTGCCATGATCCGTTCACGCGAGGCGAGAATTTCGAGATATTCGCGGATTTTGGCGGCCAGCTCTTGCAGCTCGTCGGTGACTTCGAGAACACCCATCGCGGTCAAACGCTGGAGGCGCAGCTCCAGAATGGCGCGGGCTTGAACTTCCGAAAGATTGTAAGTGCCGTCGTCGTTCACAGGGTGGCGCGGGTCGTCGATCAGCTTGAGATACTCGACGATATCATGCGCAGGCCAGCGACGCGTCATCAGCTTTTCGCGCGCCTCGGCGGCATCTTTCGACGCGCGGATCGTGCGCACGACCTCATCGACATTCGACACGGCCACCGCAAGGCCGCACAGGATGTGCGAACGTTCCCGCGCGCGTCGCAGCTCGTATGCAGTGCGGCGCGCGACAACTTCCTCGCGGAAGGTGATGAAATGGCGCAAGAAATCGCGGAGCAAAAGCTGCTCGGGACGGCCGCCGTTGAGCGCGAGCATGTTGCACCCGAAGGAGGTTTGCATCGGCGTGAAGCGGAACAATTGGTTCAGAACAACGTCCGGCGTCGCATCGCGCTTGAGTTCGATCACCACGCGAACGCCGACGCGGTCGGATTCGTCTTGGATATGGGCGATGCCTTCGAGCTTTTTGTCGCGCACAAGCTCCGCGATCTTCTCGATCATCGTCGCTTTGTTGACCTGATAGGGGATCTCGTCGAGGATGATCGCAAAGCGGTCCTTGCGGATTTCCTCGACGCGGGTTTTCGCGCGGATGATGACCGAGCCGCGCCCTTCGAGATAGGCTTTGCGCGCGCCGCCACGGCCCATGATCTGGCCGCCTGTCGGGAAATCGGGGGCAGGGACGAACTCCATCAAACGTTCGTCCGAAATGTCAGGGTCTTGGATCATCGCGAGGGTCGCGTTCACCACTTCGCCAAGGTTATGGGGCGGGATGTTCGTGGCCATACCAACAGCAATGCCGCCCGCGCCATTCACCAACATATTGGGGAACCGCGCCGGCAAAACGGTTGGCTCGCGGTCTTTGCCGTCGTAATTGTCTTGGAAATCAACGGTATCTTTGTCGATATCGGCCAAGAGGAAGGCGGCGGGCTTGTCCATCCGCACTTCGGTGTAGCGCATCGCCGCAGCAGAGTCGCCATCCATCGAGCCGAAGTTGCCTTGCCCGTCGAGCAGCGGAAGCGACATCGAGAAGGGCTGCGCCATCCGCACCAACGCATCATAAATCGCCGCATCGCCGTGGGGGTGATACTTACCCATGACGTCGCCGACTGGGCGCGCGGATTTACGATAGGGCTTGTCGTAGCTGTTACCGGTTTCGTGCATTGCGTAGAGAATACGGCGGTGCACCGGCTTCAATCCGTCCCGCAGATCGGGGATCGCGCGCGAAACGATCACGGACATGGCATAGTCAAGGTAAGCCGTCTTCATCTCATCTGCGATAGAGACGGTCGGCCCCAAATGGATGGCGCGTTCCGGCTTGGTGTCGGTGGATTCAGGCTGCTCAGGGGTATCGGTCACGCTTGGCTCGCAATTCTAGATTTTGTTATCGCGCAGTATAAACGATGCAAGGGCTTGGGTGCAATGCGCTTGGCCGCTGATCGCGGGGCAATCGACAGGCAAAACGCCGATCCGCGCCGATCGGGGCGAGAAATCAACCGGCGCGGCGGGCGCGCAGGGCGGTGTAGATCCAAATCGCGGCAAACACGGCCGAGGCGACGACGTTGAGATTGGGCATGGTGACGCCGAACAGATCCCACGCGATCTCGTCACACCGGATGAGCGGCGCGTTGCGGATCTGCGCGAGCAGGGCGCTGGCCTCCATTCCGGCGACGCCGTTTGAGGTGCAGCTATCGGGCCCCTCAAAAATTCCGCGCTCGACACCTGAGTGATAGAGCGCCAGCCCCGTGTTCCAAATCATCAAGGCCGCGCCGATGAGCGGCGCAGTGCGGCGCACAACAGCTTTCGGAACGGCGACGATCAGCGCGCCAAGGAGGGCCGCGAAAAGATGCGGCCAGCGTTGCGAAATGCAAAGATCACACGGGGCCACGCCCGCGAATTGAAATCCCAAAGCGGCGATCAGGACCGCAGCCGAGCCGAAACCGGCGAGCGCGGAGAGGGCGCGGGTGGAAAGAGAGACTAGCATTCTCACCTCAATGCGACTGTAAGTAGAGGACTGCGAGCCCCATCAGCACGACGAGACCGCCCGCGACCCACATCATCCGCCGCTCAATGAAGGCGACCATCTGCGGGCCATACCGGCTCAGGAGCCACCCCAGCCCGTAAAACCGACCGCCGCGCGCAACAATAGCGGACAGGATGAACAGCACGGGATCAAAGCTCAAAGCTCCGGCAAGAATTGTGACGACTTTCATCGGCGGCACATGCGCAAGGCCAGATGTGACGAGCATGATCAGGATCGCCATTTCCCCCGCGCCATCCGACAGCGCATCGAAGGTGCTCATCTTTCCCATGCTTTCGAGCAACGGGCGCGCAATTAGATCAAAGGCGTAATGCCCCAAAAGCCAGCCGAAAATCCCGCCCAGAACGGATGTCACTGACGCGATCAAGGCGTAGCGCCATGTTTTCTCGGGCTTTGCGAGGCACATTGGCACGAAAAGAACGTCAGCGGGGATTGGAAAGAACGAGCTTTCAACAAAGCTGACGGCGCCAAGGGCGGTGCTGGCGCGGCGGTGCGCGGCGAGGCTCATTGTCCAGTAGTAAAGCTTGCGCAGCATGTCGTGCCCTCGGTTGTGATGGGCAAGTCATCGCGCGGTGGGCGGGGGGCGTCAAGGCCCATGGCGCAACACTTGCCTGCGGAATTTCAGGTAAAAATTCAATGACAACGGGAACTGCCCGATTTTTAGCTCGTTAGACCTGCACGGGGGCGGGACGCGTAAAACCGCTTTCACAGCGGAACTGGCATGGTTACTCTCGCGTTTGTGAACGATGGCGTTTTGAGTAGTGCGAATTTTTGAAGGGATAGTCGATGAAATGGCAAGGGCGGCGTAAGAGCGCGAATGTGGAAGACCGGCGCCGTTCGGGCGGGGGCGCGGCGCGTGTTGGCGGGCTTGGGGGCGGCGCGGCGATCGCCGTTTTGGTGATCGGCTATTTCCTCGGCGTCGATGTGACCCCCTTGTTGCAATCGGGTGGTCCGGTCAGCGGCACCAGCAGCACCGAGCTTACCGCCAATGATCGCGCCATGGGGGATTTCGTATCCGTCACCTTGGCCGATACGGAGGAGGTTTGGTATCAGATCTTCGGCCAGCAGCTCTCGCGCGAGTACACGCCCGCGACGCTCGTTCTGTTCAAGGATGTGACCGGATCTGCTTGCGGGAATGCGTCCGGGGCGACGGGGCCGTTTTATTGCCCGAGCGATAAGAAAGCCTATCTCGACACGGCATTCTTCACCACATTGTCCGAGCAGCTTGGCGCGAGCGGCGATTTCGCGGCCGCGTATGTCATCGCGCATGAGATCTCGCATCACGTTCAAAATGAATTGGGGATCTTGGGGAAGGTCAACGAAGTGCGCGCGCGCTCCTCTGAAGCCGATAGCAATGCGCTCTCTGTGCGCACCGAGTTGCAGGCGGATTGTTTTGCGGGGGTCTGGGCCTATCACGCAGCGGCCAATTTCGGCTCCATCGAGCAGGGGGATGTCGAGGAGGCAATGAACGCGGCGGCGAAAATCGGGGACGACACCTTGCAACGCAACGCGGGGCGTCACCCGATGCCTGATAGCTTTACGCATGGCACCTCAGAGCAACGGCAGCGTTGGTTCGGTGTCGGGCTCGAGACGGGCGAAGTCGCGGCCTGCGACACGTTCTCAGTGCGCAACCTCTAAGTCAGTGGCGAGACAAGGCGGAGAGATCGGCTGCGGTACGCGGCCCGTTCTCTTGCGCGTTTCCGGGAACTTTTATGCAAGGCCGGGGCTTGGCGGTAGAGTGCCCTGCGCGCCAGCCCACCTCATTTCCTTCGGGTGGGTGTGTGTTGCGGAAGGAAGCGGTGGTCTTCGAGCAATGCAAAACCCTGTGACATAAGGCGGGAAGGGCGCGTCCCGCTTGAGGCGACGAGGCACATGAAAGAAAAGTAAAAAGATCCGCGAAAATGGGCTTGCCTCGGTCAAAAAGATTGTCTAATTCACCCTCAACTGGCCCGAGTGGTGGAATGGTAGACGCAGCGGATTCAAAATCCGCCGCCGCGAGGCGTGCGAGTTCGAGTCTCGCCTCGGGCACCAGTTTAAACTTTGAAATTCTCTCCACCCGAGAATTTCTACATGTCGGGGCAGAAATGGTCCGCATCGCAAACCACCTTACGATTTATATCCCAAGGTCGGAAACGGCCTTCGGGCCCGTTTGCGTTTTGGGCTGCGCCCCGCGGGGGCTGCGATCAGAACGCTAGACGCGCTCTCCCTTGGTCGCGGTGCGCTCCGCGCGGATTGTCTTTGAAGCCGGGGAAGCCCCTGTTGTCTGTTTCCCTCATATATTCGCGTTTATGACCCGAATATGCCTAATTTCGGGTGAAACTACACGCATGTTCAAGGCAATTGCTGGCCCATTGATTCGTGACGTCTTGCCTGAACGATGCGACAGTTGCCGCGTTTATCTGCATTTGAGCGATATTCGGCAACAATTCTGGGCGCCTGCTTTGGTAAAAATGTGAATCTTAAAACATCCTTAATCTGCGCTGATTAGTTCCAATATGGCGACAATCAGATGCCTTTTTCAGCGGTCTGTGGAACGGTCGGTTGACGTAAGGGGCAGGTGAAATCCTTATAATTCATTATCTATTCAGCTTAAATTGTCATGTTTTCAGAGGGTCACCTGAGGGAAACAATTTTTCCAAAAAGGGCATGAAATAGCCAGTTTTGCGCCTTATCCGTGCGTTATCACGGATCAACCTGAGCGGGAGTGGTCAAAATAGTCCTTTGAGTAACCAAGGCGGCAAGGTATCGATTTGTATGCCCGTCTGGGGGGCTTACCGGCCATGTGGGTGGTCGGAAGTGTTGGTGTCGCAAGATACTGCCGATTTGATTGTGCTTGCGAGGGTTAGCCCTCGATCGCTCTCTGCCAGAGGGCGCTCGTATCGCATGTGCTTTGATATCTTGCAGTCTTTCGTAGCCAGAGAAAATCATCTGCGCTCCCTTCTGCGGGGAGCCCTTAAATTTTATCAGACGCTGCCGTTCGCGTCGGTTTTTATCTGTGCACGTGGTCTCTCGGGATCGCGGTGAAAGAGGTGTGAAATGACGTCTTCTTATACAAACTATAATGTTCAGGCTTGGGACCTCTCGGATGTCTCGGCGTCCTCCTCGAAATTGTTTGCCGATAGCGCAACAGGGATGTCGAACGCTGCGGGGCAGACATTTACGATTTCTTCGGGATCATCGGTCAAGGATTTGACGGTCCGCGACAATGACAAATACTTTAACGATGGCGATAGCTCGCAGACGCTCAATTCCACGGTTAAGTTGGAGGGCGAGACCTACGATAGCTCTGACGGGCGAGTGACGCCGGAGTATTCGTATTCGGTGAAGGCGACGGGATCGAACGAGATCATCAAAGTCTATGTGTTCGAGATGTCGGACAATGATGCGGTGGGCATCGTGTCGGATCAACCGCTGGTGCCAGGCGTTGAATACACGGTTGTGAAATGCATCGATAACTGCCCGTCGATCGCTTACTCCGATCTCGCGAGCTACCCCAAGCTCGACGGGATTGTTGAGGGCACCGATAGCGCGGATTTGATCGATACGTCTTACACGGGCGATCCGGAAGGAGACCGTGTTGATAACAATGATGCAATCTTGTCCGGTGAATCGGGAAATGATGATCGCATCGTTGCGGGCGCAGGCAATGATACGGTCTACGCGGGCGAGGGCAGCGACGAAGTCGACGGCGGAACTGGTGATGATCTCATCTACGGTGAGGCGGGCAATGACGAGCTGACCGGCGGCGCGGGCGATGACACGATCGACGGCGGCACGGGCAATGACGTGATCTACGGGGATGCGGGCACTGGGGCCACGTCCACCACGACGACAACGCGCGAATCCTTCAATTGGGAAGGTCATTCGGAAAGCGAGATCGACAACGGGTTTAGCGTAAACACCGGCAGTGTCACCGTCACCTATGACCGTATCACCGACACTGGCAAGCATGTCTCGTCGGTCGGCACGACGACCCTGAACACCAGCGGTATCAATTCGGGGGGCGAGACGGTTGATAACAACAGCTCGCTTTATTCCGAGACGAACGGCAAAGGCAATGATGGCGATTTTAGCTGGAGCTTCTCGGAAGAAGTTTCGAATGTGTCGTTCAACGTCAATGACATCGATGGTGACGGGCTGGTGCGGATCACCGCCTATGACGCCGACGGAAATAAAATTCCAGTCACTTTGACGGGGGGCAGTGGCTTGACGCTGCGCGATACCGATAGTGTGGCGGGCGCAGATACGGCCGACAGCAAGGGCGGTTACGCGGATGCGAATACGTCGACCTATACCGTCAACGTGTCGATCGCGGGTCCGGTTGCGCGGATCGTTCTGGAGCATGATCAGGACGGCGCGAATAACTCGGGCATCAATGTCACCGATATCTACTTCGACACGACCGAGACCGTGGAAGTTGAGGCGGGCGATGATGTGTTGTCGGGCGGAGACGGCGACGACACGATCTACGGCGAGGACGGCAATGATGTGCTTCTCGGCGGATCGGGCAATGATGTTCTGGACGGTGGCGATGGCGATGACACGCTAACGGGTGGCGACGGCGCGGATACGCTGTCGGGGGGCGCAGGCAACGACAGCTTGACCGTGGACGGATATGACGTCGTGTCGGGCGGTGATGATCGCGATACGATCGTCTACACGGGCGCAACCGATACGCACGGCGCGACAATCGATGGCGGGGAGGGCGGCGATGATTACGACACGCTCGACCTGACCGGCCTTGGCGCATACCGTGTGGTCGATCAGACTGCGGATGAAAACGGCAACGGCACCAATGGCACGGTCGAATTCCTCGACGCGGACGGCATTGTGACAGGGTCGTTGGCCTATACCAATATCGAGAACATCATCGGGGATGATTTCAACTTCGATCCCGATGCGGTGGATGATACGGCGTCAACGCAGTACAACACTGCGGTCGTGATCAATGTGCTCGCCAATGACACCGATATCGATGGCGATGCGCTCTCCGTGACGGCGGCGACTTCGGCAAATGGCGATGTGACGATCAATTCGGATGGCACGATCACGTTTACCCCGACCACCGGTTTTGAGGGCGAGGCGACCGTGGAGTACACCGTTTCCGATGGAAATGGCGGAACCGATACGGCGACAGTCACCATCGCGGTGGGCGAAGCGCCACTCGACGGGATTGTCGAAGGCACAACGGGCAATGACCTGATCGATGTCACCTACACGGGCGACCCTGAAGGCGATATGATCGACAATAACGACGCGATCTTGGCTGGCGAGGCGCCGCAGGACGATATCGTTTACGCGGGCGCGGGCAATGATACGGTCTTCGCAGGCGAAGGCGATGATTTGGTCTACGGCGAGGCGGGGGACGATGTTCTCTACGGCGAGGCGGGCGATGACAGCCTCTCGGGCGGCACGGGCAATGACACGCTTTACGGCGGCGATGGCAATGACACGCTGGACGCGGGGCAAGGCCAGGACGAGCTGTATGGCGGCGCAGGGAATGATGTTCTCAAAGGCGGACCTGTGGCCGATTTCATGGACGGCGGCACCGGCGACGACACGATGACGGGTGGCTCGGGCAACGACACCATGATCGGTGGCGCGGGCAATGATTATGTGGATGGCGAAGCGGGGAACGATTATATCGACACCTCGAACGGCACTGCCGCGCGTCCTGACCTTGCCTTCCCGGGTCTCTGGTCGGCCGATAGCGATCCGTATAATGACCGCGATACCGTTTACGGCGGCGCGGGCAATGACACGATCATCACCGGCGATGACAATGATTACATTGAGGGCGGCGACGGCAACGACTCGATCAGCGCGGGCTTCGATCAAGACACGGTTTATGGTGGCGCCGGGGATGATTACATCATCGCTGGCGAAGGCGATGACGTGGTTGATGGCGGCGACGGCAATGACACCATATACGGTGGCGCCGGGCCGGATTATCCCGATGCGATCAACCTGCCTGACTCGGTCGATCCGGTTCAAAACAACGGTGATGACACGATCCACGGCGGCAACGGCGATGACGTCATCTACGGCGAAGACGACAACGATCTGATTTACGGCGATGCGGGGAATGATTACCTCGACGGCGGCATTGATGATGACACGCTGATTGGCGGAACGGGCAATGACACGCTGCTTGGCGGCGACGGCGCGGACGTCATGGAGGGCGGCGATGACCGTGATACCTTCATCGTCTCAACCGCGACAGCAGGCGCAGGCGACACGATTGACGGCGGAGAAGGCGGGGATGATTACGACGTCCTTGATCTGACCGGTGTCGGCCCAGTCAATATCACCTACGATCCGGCAAACGCCGAGAACGGCACGGTCGAGTTCCTCGATACCAATGGCAATGTCACGGGCACGCTCGGTTTCACCAACATCGAGAAGGTGATCATCGACGAAGGTATGGGCGACGGGATTGTTGAGGGCGACGCGGGCGATAACCTGATCGACGTCAGCTACACCGGCGATCCCGAAGGCGATATGATCGACAATAACGATGAGCTTTTGCCGGGCGAGGGCCCGCAAGATGATATCGTTACGGCGGGTGCCGGTAATGACACGGTCTATGCGGGGCTCGGCAACGATCTCGTCTACGGCGAGGATGGCGATGACGTTCTCTTTGGCGAAGACGGTGACGATAGCCTGTCGGGCGGCGAGGGCGACGATACGATCTACGGCGGCGCCGGAAACGATACGCTCGACGCGGGTCAGGGCAACGACGTGCTCTACGGTGAAGACGGCGATGATCGTTTGCAAGGCGGACCGCAAGCCGATGTCATGGACGGTGGCGCGGGCAATGATACGCTGATCGGTGGCTCTGGGGCGGATACGCTTTTGGGTGGCGCGGGCGATGATGTGCTTGCGGGGGATGCGGGCGCGGATGTTCTAGACGGTGGCCTCGGCAATGACGTTGTCACTGGCGGCACCGGCGCGGATCAGATTTTTGTCACGGGCGCCGATACGGTCGATGGCGGCGATGATCGCGATACGATCACGATCGGCTCGGCTGACGGGATCGATGGTGCGGTGATCGACGGCGGCGAAGGCGGCAACGATTACGACACGCTGGATCTCTCGGCGGTGGGCCGTGCAAATACCAACATCTATTTCGATGCCGCCAACCATGAGAATGGCACGGTTGAGTTCCTCGATGATGATGGCAATGTCACGGGCACGCTGGAATTTTCGAATATCGAGCGTGTCATCCCTTGCTTCACGCCGGGCACTTTGGTGGCGACACCCAAGGGTGAGAAGCCGGTGGAGCAATTGCGCGTCGGAGATCGGGTCATCACGCGTGACAACGGTATCCAGGAGATCCGCTGGGCGGGACGCTGCGATTTGACACGCGGTGACCTGCTGAAATCCGAGCATCTCAAGCCGGTCTTGATCAAGGCCGGGGCGCTGGGCAATGGTCTTCCCGAACGCGATATGATCGTCTCGCCGAACCACCGGATGTTGGTGGCAAATGACAAGACATCGCTTTACTTCGAGGAGCACGAAGTGCTGATCGCGGCGAAGCATCTGGTCGGCAACGCGGGCGTGCAAGTGGTTGAGACGCTCGGGACCAGCTATCTGCACTTCATGTTCGATCGTCACGAGGTTGTTTTGGCGGATGGCACGTGGACGGAAAGCTTCCAGCCGGGTGATATGACACTGGGCGGGATGGGGAGCGCACAGCGCGCCGAGATTTTCGAACTGTTCCCCGAGTTGAAAACGCGTGAAGGTTTGGAAGACTTCCAATCGGCGCGTAAAACGCTCAAGCGCCACGAAGCGGCCCTCTTGCGCAAGTGATCGCGTAAGTCGTGTGATCAAGTTAAGCAACGCCCCCCGCAGCATCAGGTCTGCGGGGGGCGTTTCGAATCGCGGCGCTCCCCGAAGTGTTGCACGGGTGAAAACGGGATAAATGGACGACATACCGGAGAAGTTTATTTCTCTCGGCTTGAAACTTTACACGGGTAAAACCCGTACCTTGAATAAGTCGGGAGAAAGCACCGATTTACAGACGTGAAATTGCCAAAATTCGCGAAGAATTTGCACCATTTTTGGATAAACCGACGGCCAATGGGATTGTCCCATGTGCCAAGGGGGATAGTGGCGGGAATAACGGGTAGGTTTGCGCGATAACGTAGCGTCGCTTGTTATGATGAAACGCTTAATGTGGTATAAAAATATAGCCCTGCGAGGGGGTCTGCCTCTTCTCGCGCTGTGGATTTGATGACTGAGTAGGGGAGTTACGAGATGGCGACGCAGTTTGGTTCGGCGAATAATGACACTCTGAATGGGTCCGCTGATGCGGATACGATTTACGGTTTGGGTGGTGATGACCGCATCAACGGCCTTGCGGGCGACGACGTTCTTTTGGGCGATGCCGCTCCGGGCGGATTGACCCCTGGATCAGATGCGACGCCACTGACGTTGTCGTTGAACAATGTCGTTAGCGGTTCGGAAACCGCGTCGGGCAACAATTCGGCTGTTGCGGGCGACAGTGTCGTATACTCGAATGTCGCCACTCTCGACGACGGTACCTCTGTGTCGGGCCGTCTTGTTCTCGTCTCGAAATCCAGCTCCAACCTCTCGGTGGATATGACCGGCGCCACGGGTGCGGAAATTCTGCTCAACGGGGTTAACAGCTCGGCCGCGACGGGTGCGACGGCGACCTTCCGTCTGGAGTTCTTTGATCCCGCGACCGGCGAGGCAGTTGCGCTGAATTCTGTCGCCACGTTCAACGACATCGACAAAGTCACCGGCAATCGCATCGGCAATGGCACGGAGCAGGTCAGCGTTAACGGCAGCAACTTCACCAGCTTCTCGACCACCTCGACAAGCAATCTGAGCGTCACGCAATCCAACGGGGTTGTGACGGCATCGGGCGGCACAAACACAAACCCGACAGACGAAAACGATTGGTTCTCCGCACAGTTTGAAAACCGCGAAAGCATTGAATTCACTGTCACCGCGCGCAGCGGCGGCTCAGGCTATACGCTGTCGGGTTCGACGATCACTGACGAGGTCGTGACGCCGATCATTCCGGGGAATGACACGATCGATGGCGGCGATGGCAACGATTATATTGAGGGTCAAGGCGGCAATGACTACCTGATCGGTGGCGCCGGAAATGATACCTTGGTCGCGGGCGCGGGCACGGATCGGCTTGAGGGCGGCGCGGGCAATGATGAGTTGCACGGCGGCGGCGATAACGATGTCTTGAGCGGTGGCGACGATGCCGATACGATCTATGTCGACGAGTTGAGCGATAGCGGTGTGAACAATACGACCGTCGACGGTGGCTCGGGCGGCAACGACGACGACACGCTCGACATCTCGGCCTTGCAGGCGCAGGGATTTGAAATCACGAACCTCGTTAAAAATCCCGAAAACAACGGGAATGCGGGATTCAACGGTCAGATCACGCTTTATAATGCGTCGACGGGCCAAACAGTAAATATCAATTTCACCGATATCGAACACGTCCCATGCTTCACCAAAGGCAGCCTGATTGCGACCCCGTCAGGGGAGACGCCCGTCGAGGATCTGCGCGTGGGGGATAAAGTTTTTACGCGTGATAACGGAATCCAAACGATCTGCTGGGCAGGGTCGCGCCATTTGGAAGCGCATGAGATGGTTGATAAGTTCCGTCCGGTCCGGTTCCGCAAGGGGTCGCTGGGCAATGGCATGCCGTCGCGTGATCTTCTGGTTAGCCCGCAGCACCGGATGTTGATTACGAGCAATCTTGCAGAACTGATGTTCGCGGAACGTGAAGTGCTCGTCGCGGCGAAACATTTGACGCATCTTGAAGGCGTCGATCAGCTTGCGGCGGGCGAGGTGACGTATGTCCACCTGATGTTCGAGCGCCATGAGGTGATTTTGGCGGATGGCGCATGGTCAGAAAGCTTCCAACCGGGCGAATTGACCCTTGCATCGATGAAGAGCGCGCAGCGTGACGAGATCTACGGTCTGTTCCCGGAATTGGCGCATAAAGAGGGCCGTGACGCCTATGTTGCGGCGCGCAAATCCCTGCGCAAGCATGAGGCGCAGCTGATCGCCTGATCTTAGGGCGCGGAAAAACTGTTATACGGGCGTAGCTTAGTGAGCGAATTCTGGCTGTTCTAAAGTTGGAAACACTAAGTTGCGCCCGATGCCATATTTTTTGTGGCATTAATGTGTCATTTACTCGTATCGTGTCTACTGGGGGAGGCCTTCAGGGCGCGTAGCATCCGTAGGCTGCGGAGGAGTAAGGGATATGACACAATCCGATATGAAACTGATGGCGGCGTCCTTGCAAACTGCGGGTCGTATTTTGCCGGATGCGAGCTATCTGGAGACATCTCAAGATGCGCCTTGGATTTTGCGGGTTCGGTTCGATGATTTCAACGAGGCCGCTGGCAAGTTATCAGCCTACACGCGTGAAGAAGGCCTGGTTTTTGCGGGGAATATGGCTGATTACAGCGCCGCTATCCCTTGTTTCACCGAGCGTAGCGCGATCGCTACGAGAACAGGGCAAAAGTTGGTCTCTGAACTCGCTGCGGGAGATGAAGTACTGACGCGCGATAACGGATTGCAGAAAGTTCGCTGGGTCGGCCGGCGTCGGTTCGGTTGGCGTGCCTTGGGGCTTAACCCTATGCTGCGCCCGATCTGCATCGCGGCTGGCGCCATCGGCGCGTCAAATACGCCTGATCGCGATTTGATCGTCTCGCCCAATCATAAGCTGCTTATCGCGACGAACGGGGACGAGCGCTTGATCGCGGCTTCGTCGCTCTTGGGCAATGCGGGGGTCACGCGGCTCGCGAGGCCTGAGGTTTGCTATTATCAGGTCATGTGCGAGGCACATGAATTGCTTCTCGTAGATAACTGCTGGTCGGAAAGCTATCGACCTTGCCTTTCCGGTTTGAGCGCGCTCGATGAGATTGCGCGCAGCGAGCTGAAAGAACTTCTGCCGTCGCTTCTTGCGGACCGGGACTCCTATACGCCGGTGCGTTTGGATCTGGCGCTCGTCTGAGAGCGTTTTGAGGCGAGATGTGACCTCAGACGCACCCTGATCGGTTGCGGTCTGATGCTGCGATGTGCCGCCCTCAGAAACCCAATTTTTATATCTTTTTGCGTAGGTTGTTGGCGACGTGCCGTCTCGGCGGATCCCCAGAATGGGGGATGTGGCGTATATATGCCGCGCCGCGGCAAAAATTCTTCTGACTCACGTCGAGTTGTCGTGATTTTGCCTAAATTGCACAGCATTGGATCTCTGCCGAGCCTTCCGCTGAGCGTGGAGTCGTCGGTTGATTCTCTGGAGTGCGATCATGGCGACCTATAAAGGTACGAGCGGCAACGATACTTACACCGGCGGCAGCAGTGGCGATTCGATTACGGGCAATGCCGGCAATGATTTGCTCTACGGGATGGGCGGCAACGACACGATTAACGGATCGGGCACCGTCACAACGACCAAGCTCGACCTGAACTGGAAAAACCAAGGCAGCGACGGGACGAATCTCGCCAATGGTTTCACGCAGAACACCGGCGGCATCAATGTCACCGTCGGCTATACCGATTACGGACCAGCGCAGGCGTTCCAAGTTGAAACCTCCTCGAATGCGCGTGGCTATGTCGCCAGCGGCGAGACGTTTGACGCCTATTCGAACGCCTATATCCAATCGACCGGCACAGGCGTGAATTCCGCCGTCACACTGGATTTCGCCAATGCGTCTGGATATTCCTACCAAGACGAAGTCACGGATGTGTCGTTCCGTATCAACGATGTCGACGGCTATGCGAACGGCTGGACAGATATTGTCACCGTGACGGCCTATGATGCTGCCGGAAATATCGTTCCGGTGACGATGACGCCCTCCGGCGCGGATACGGTTTCTGGCAACACGATTACGGCCTCGCTGAGCACGGATAACACCTACGATTCATCGGGGTCAGTTCTCGTTTCCATTTCTGGCCCCGTCGCGCGCATCGAAATTACCTATGCCAATGGCCAGTCTAACCAGCAGTTTATCACGATCTCTGATGTGCAATTCGTTGCGACCAGTCAGGATATGGACACGATCTACGGCGGCGATGGCAACGATCTGATCTATGGCGGTACGGATGAGGATCTGCTGTTTGGTGAGGCGGGGAACGATACCATCGACGGTGGCGTGGGGCGCGATACCATCGACGGCGGTGCGGGGAACGATTCCATCTCGGGCGGGGATGGCAACGACTCCATCCTTGGCGGCACGGGCAATGATACGATCGATGGCGGCGCGGGCGACGATTACATCGACGGCGGCGACGATAATGACTCCATCCTTGGCGGCACCGGGAATGACACGATTTACGGCGGGAACGGCACGGATTGGATCTCTGGAGGGACGGGCGACGATCTGATTTCCGGCGGCGCGGGCAATGACACAATCAGCGGCGGCGATGGAAATGACACCATCGACGGCGGCACGGGGGCTGACTCGATTGATGGTGGCGCGGGCGACGATTCCATCAACGGCGGCGACGATACCGACACGATTATCGGTGGCGATGGCAACGATACGATCGACGGCGGCAATGGCACGGATTCGATCACGGGTGGCGCGGGCAATGACGTGATTTCAGGAGGCGCTGGAAACGATACGGTTTACGGCGGCGACGGGAATGACACGATCAACGGCGGTACCGGTGCGGATTCGATCGATGCGGGCGCTGGCGACGATTACGTCGACGCGGGCGATGACAATGACACGGTCTACGGCGGCACCGGAAACGATACGGTGCTTGGCGGCTCAGGCAACGATTCCATCTTTGGCGATACCGGCAATGATGTGATCTCCGGCGGCACAGGCAATGATACGCTGTATGGCGGCGACGGAAACGACACGATCGAAGGTGGCGCGGGCGCGGATTCCATATTCGGGGATGCGGGCGATGATTATATCGATGGCGGTGACGACAACGATACGATCTACGGCGGCACTGGGAATGACACGATCCTTGGCGGGAAAGGCGCTGACAGCGTCTTTGGTGGCACCGGCGCGGATGTGTTCGTCCTCAATGCGGGCGAGTCGAACAATGATTACATCGACGGCGGTGAAGATAATTCCAACGAGTCGCTGGACACAGCGATAGATCGTTTGGTCGTCAATGGTCGTGCCAAAATCATCTATGATGCGAACGATAATGAGAGCGGCACGATCCTTTGGGCGAATGGTGACACGACGCGTTTCACCAATATTGAATTGATTACGCATGTTCCGTGCTTCACACGGGGCACGATAATCGAGACCCGGTTCGGGCAGATGCGCGTGGAAGATATCGAAGTCGGTCACCGCGTTTTGACGCGCGATAACGGGTATCAGGAGGTCCGCTGGATCGGGCGACGCACGTTCACGGCCGCCGATCTCGATTTTGCGCCGCAGCTTTGTCCTGTGCGCATCTCGGCGGGGGCGCTCGGCATGGGGCTGCCGGAGGCCGATCTGATCGTTAGCCCGCAGCATCGCATTATGCTGACCGGTCCTTCGGCAGAGATGCTGTTCGGAGAGAGTGAAGTTCTGGCCGCGGCGGTGCATCTTGTTGGAATTCAAGGTGTTACGCGACTGCCTCCGATGGGGGTCGAATATATCCACATTATGTTTGAGCAGCACGAGATCATCCGCTCAGACGGCGCATGGACCGAAAGCTTCCAACCGGGGGATCGTAATGTTGGCGCGATGACGCAAGCGGCGCGCGACGAGTTGTTCCAGATTTTCCCCGAACTCACCAATGGCACGGGCAGGTCCAAGTACCCTTGCGCACGGCTGAGCTTGAAAGCCCATGAAGTGCGCGTTTTGATGTCTGCCTGAGATCCTGGCCTAGGTGGGTCGCGTGAAATCCTCGGGGCGATCGAAATCCAATCGGGCACCTTTCAATCGGATCTTGCGCGCGGTTCCCAACAGGGATCGCGCGCCTTCATCTCCTTGAAGATGCATGAGTTTTGGAAACAGGACACGGGGTAGGGCGGTTGGATGCCCGACACCTGTTCCGTCAAATGCACGCAGCGCCTGTGACGGGGCGCGTGACATTGCGCTCCGGATTGCGTGGACGGATGCGGGTGCGAGCCCAGCTAAATCGCCTGGGATGATGATCAGCGTGTCTGCTTTGCGCCGATTTGCGTAGGTCACCGCCGCACGCAAGCTTGCGCTCATGCCTTTTGTCGCGTCGCGCACGTGTAGTTTCTTGACACCCAGCCCGCGCAAGCACGCCGCGCGGGGGTAAAAGCGTGCGGTGCTGAGGCAAGCGATCATCTCAACGCGTCCCGATCGCGATGCCGTGACGCCGCGTTTTGCGGTTTTCGCCACATGCGCCAACAAAGGTGATCCGCGCCACACCTTGCAGAGCTTATCCGTGCCGCCCATCCGCCGGCTTGCGCCAGCAGCCATGAGCGCGACGACGACGTGCAAGCTACAGATCCAGATCCGGCGCGACCGTTAGCGTAGCGTCAGCACCTTGATAACGAACAGAAAATTTTGAAAGGGGCGCGGGAACAATCTGCGTTATCGAGCTGATCTTCACGCCGATTCCCCGACGTTGCAGCAAGTTTTGAAGGGCGGGCCCTGCCTCGGCGTTGGGCCCGTAAATACGGATTGTCACCGAGCGCACGCCTTTGAGCTTGGGCAATACAACGGCGAGGGCCTCCTGACTGAAGGCATCCGTCTCGTCCGGCGCGGTAGCCGACGGCGCATCGCGCTCGGTCGGCGCAGATACGTCTTGGGCGGCTTCTGCCTCGGGATCACTCACCTCCGATGCGATCTCCAGATAGGGGGCATCCAATTCGGTTTCTTCAACCAAAAGCACCTCGCGCGCATCTTTAGGTTTTTTCGGATCAATCTCGCCAAGTCCCACGCGGCGGTTGCCCTGTGTCATCCAGCTTGGAATATCTGCTGTCATCGCCGCGTCCTACTCTCTTGTTTTTGTAGTATAAGTTATCATGGTGGCGCGTAACATGCGCGTGTAGCAAACGGTTGGCGCAAGCCCGTCAGGCCGGACGCCGATGCAAAAACCTTGCGCCAAGCTATCACTCACACCCGCCACTTCAACCCGTCACACCTTCCGAACTCTGCGTATGCGCGGGAACGCGCGTGCGGTGCGGACGGCGCGCAAAGAATTGCCGATCCGATCGCGATGTCTCATGGAGAGCGCGCACAAACCTTTGAACAATATGTCTTTCTTTGCTCACCGTCGCATCATACCATAGATCCCACGGATGCAGCAGCGGCGCATCCTACAAATTGATGTGAAGGACGATGTCATGGCCGATCTTGAAACCCGAATTGCGCAGGGCCGTGGCGATGCGCCAGCCGATCTGGTGTTGCGCGGAGGGCAGGTGTTTGACCTGATGACGGGCGAGATGCTGCAAGGCGATGTCGCAATTTGCGGCGATACGATCGTCGGAATCATGGGGTCTTATGAGGGCGTCGAGGTGGTGGATGTCACCGGGCTAACCCTTGTGCCCGGGTTTATCGATACGCATTTGCATATCGAAAGCTCGCTGGTCACGCCGTTTGAATTCGACCGCTGCGTAACCCCGCGCGGCGTCACAACTGCGATTTGTGACCCTCATGAGATCGCAAATGTCATCGGAGCGGCCGGGGTTCAATATTTCCAGGCGGCGTCTGAGCGTTGCTTGATGGATATTCGGGTGCAACTTTCGTCCTGTGTGCCGTCAACGCATATGGAAACTGCCGGCGCGGAGCTTACTGCGCAAGATATCAAGGGGTTGATGGGGCATCGGTCGCAAATCGGGCTTGCCGAATTTATGAATTATCCCGGTGTCATTCATCGCGACCCTGCTGCGATGGCGAAGATCGCGCTGTTTGAGGGCGGGCATATTGACGGCCATTGCCCGCTTTTGTCGGGCAAGGATCTGAACGCTTATATTGCGGCGGGCATTCGCACCGAGCATGAGGCGACCAGCGTGGAGGAGGCGCGCGAGAAGCTGCGCAAGGGGATGCGGGTATTGATCCGCGAGGGTTCGGTGAGCAAGGATCTTGAGGCGCTCGCCCCGCTCCTGACGCCACTTACAAGCCCCTACTTGTGCCTGTGCACCGATGATCGAAATCCGCTCGATATCGCCGAGCACGGGCATCTCGATTACATGATCCGGCGGTTGATCGAACTTGGGGTGGAACCGGTTGCGGCCTACCGCGCGGCGTCGCTCTCGGCGGCGGAGGCGTTTGGGTTGAAGGATCGCGGGATGATTGCGCCGGGCAAACGCGCGGATATCGTCGCGATTAATAGTCTGGCGGGCTGTCACGCGCAGATCGTTTGGGCGGCGGGGCGCCGTGTGACGGAGGAGGCTTTCGCCGCGCGCGACATCATGGAGCCGGTCGGGCGCAGGTCAGTCCACGCGCCGCATCTTGAGGCCGCGAGCTTCCGCACCCGCGCAAACCGCGAGCAGACCGATGTGATTGGTATCCGTGAGGGGCAAATTCTCACGGATCATTTGCTTGAGGATATACCGATCGTTGCAGGTGATAAGGCGCCGGATGTGACGCGCGACCTCATTCGCATCACCATCATCGAGCGCCATGGCAAGAATGGAAATATTGCGAGCGGTTTCGTCCGCGGATTCGGTCTCAAAGCGGGGGCGATTGCGTCAACGGTGTGCCACGATCATCATAATATCGCGTGTGTCGGGGTGAATTACGACGATATGGCGTTGGCGGCGAACCGCCTGTCGCAGATTGAGGGCGGGTTTGTTGTGGTGAAAGATGGCGAAGTGCTGGCGGAATTGCCCCTGCCGGTTGCGGGCCTAATGAGCCTGAACTGTTTCGAGGATGTGCGCGATAGCCTCACAGCGCTCCGCCGCGCTGCAAAATCTCTGGGCGTCACCTTGGAGGAGCCGTTCTTGCAGCTGGCGTTTCTTGCTTTGCCGGTCATTCCGGCGTTGAAAATTACGGATCGCGGGATGGTCGATGTCACGAAATTCGAGATTATCAGCTAGCGGCCGTGCCGCGCATTTCGGGGGCCGCGTAGGGCCCCCGATGTCAGGCGGTTAATGCGCGAGCATCTCGTCAACGATCTCGTCGCCGGTGAGCGAGGCCGGATAATACGTCGGCCAGTTGGTCACTTCCTTCAGCAATGCGGCCCGATCATTTCCCCAATACAGATGGTAGTGATCTGATTTTGAAGGCGTAATGCGGTGATCGCTGAACTGGATGAACTGGGGCGCGGCCTCGGAGCCATCGGTTTTTGCGAAAATATACCGTACGCCACGATTGCCTTTCGCATAGGTCAGCACTTCGTACCCGTCGGAGGTATAAGTCGCGGTCACGCGATTGCCGCCCTCGACGAAGGAGACCTCGTCACCGTTGATCGTGATCGTCTCCACAGGCGTTTTATAGCCCGTGTCATAATAGCTTGTGTACTCGGCCACGGTTTTCTCGCCCGTCGCGGCTTTCTTCTCCATCACGGGCGCGAGCGTCCCGTCGAGGAGATAGGGATAGACCGATTGCCACGTGCCCGCCCAATCTTGCAGCGTCCGATCCTGAATGGCGGCGTCGTCGAAATAGCCCTTATAGATCTGCGTCGCCGCTTCATCTTGGCTGTGATCATGTGCGCTATGGTCGTGGCTATCGTGATTATGGGTTTGGGAGGGTGTGTGATCCGCGAAGGCTGCTCCTGACGGGGTGAGCGGCGCGATGAGGGTCGCCGTGAGAGCGACAAGCAACAGGCGGCGGGGCGCGAAGCGGTGATTGAGGCGGGAAGTCATAATCGTCTCCTGATATGTGACGCGGTGCGCTTGTGTTAGGACGCACAGAAATTAAGTGTTATAATATAACAAAGCATGGATTAGCCCTGACTTGCGGGAATTGCAATCGCTGTCGGCGATAAAATGTAATTCTATAACAGTTTTGCGAGCGCGTTCCCAAGGGCTTGCGTTCAGGCGCGCGCGCGCCCTAAATCACGCGATGGCATATGATCAAACTTCGTCCAAATCGCGCGCGGCCCTCTCGGGGCTTGCGTTCCTATGCATTGCGGGCCTCCTAGGCGGCACGCGCGCCGCACAGGCCCACCCGCATATTTTCATCAACGCAGGTCAGGAATTGATCTTCGACGACCAAGGCCGCTTAAGCGCCGTTCGGGCGCGGTGGGCATATGACGAGATGTTCACTTTGCTCATGGTCGAGGATGGCGGGTTTGATACCAATGGCAACGGCGCCATCGATGCGGCGGAGTTGCCGCAGTTCCGGTTGTGGGATGCCGATTGGCCTGATGATTTCGCGGGTGATATGGTCGTTGAAATCGGCGGCACTGCGGTGTCGTTGGAGCGGCCCACTGATTGGGAAGCGGCATGGGAGGACGGGCGCGCGATATCGATGCACACGCGTGTCCTGTCCAAGCCGCAGCCCGTGACGGGCGAGGTCATCATCCGTGCGTTCGATCCTGATTACTACACCGCCTATACCATCACGGAAGCGCCAAAGTTTACGGGCCGCGATGATTGCTCGGGTCAGATTTTCGGGCCCGACATCGAGGCCATACCGAGCGAGCTACGCGACGCAATCGCGGAATTGAGCGCAGATGTCTTGATCTCGGAGAGCGGTATCGCCGATTCTCTGGGCAATGGCCTTCCCGCTGTGGGCGAGATGTATGCCGAGGAGGTTCGTGCAACATGCGGGCCGTGATACGCGGCGCATCGGCCGCGCGGTGGAGGGCGCTTGCACTGGGCGGCACCTGTGTTCTGGCCGTGCTATGGGTCTCTGGTTGGGGCAATGATGCGCTCGCAGCGTTGCATGATGCGGTGTTTTCGGCGCAACGGTCTTTCCAATCGTTACTCGCGGGCGGGGTGCGCGCGCTGAAAGCGGGCGAGCCATGGGCGGTTGCCAATCTTGCGTGGCTCGGATTTTTATACGGCGTGCTGCACGCGATCGGGCCCGGGCACGGCAAGGTTGTTTTGGGCGCTTGGGCCTTTTCTGCCAAGGCGAAACTGCTCCGCGTGGCGGGCATCACCTTGGCCGCGAGCCTCGCGCAATCGCTAGTCGCGATTGGTCTGGTTCTCGGCGGGGCGGCTTTGTTCAATCTGGGGCGGCAAGAGCTGACAGATCTGGCGGAGGGGCCGGTGACGCGCGCGGGCTATTTCATGCTGGCGGCGTTGGGCGTTTGGCTGATGATGCGCGGCGGGTTCGCGATGCTGCGCGCGCTGCGCGAGCGGAAGGCTGCGCAGGCCGATCATCTTGCGGATGATCAAGAGGATGAGGATGGGCACGCGGAGCACGGGCACGCGGAGCACGGGCACGCGGAGCACGGGCACGGTGAGAACGGACACGGTGAGCACGGGCACCCTCATTCCCATTCTGAACAATGCGGATGCGGTCACGCGCATATCCCATCGCCGGAAAAGGCCGCGCGGGCGAACTTACCCGAAGCGATCTTGCTGATCGCGGGGGTGGCGCTTCGGCCCTGCACGGGGGCGGTTTTCGTGATGCTGTTAACCTTGCTGATCGGCGCTCCGGTTGCGGGGGCGCTGTCGGTCATGGCGATGGGGCTTGGGACCGCGCTGATCACCCTGATTATTGCGTTGCTCAGTGCGAAGATGGGGGGAAGTCTGTTCTCGGGGGCAGATGCGCTGGCCTTCCCGTTGCGCTTTGCGGCCGGAGGGGCGCAGCTCGCGATTGGCGGTTTGTTGGTGGCGCTTTATTTGCTGCCATAGTCAGACATTTAGTCTGCGACGGGCCGAGCGTGGAGCGGCCCGTCGCCTATGTTTCGGGATTTAGCGCGCCGAGATCGGATGCTCGAAGGCGCGGTAAAGTCCGCGCAATTCCGCCAAGCCCTTCAGCCGACCAATGGCCGGATAGCCAGGTTGCGCTGCACGGCCGATATCGTCGAGAATATCCTGACCGTGATCAGGGCGCATCGGGATCGACCAATCGGCGCGGCCTGCCGCTTTGCGACGCGCTTCCTCCGCAACGATCTGCGCCACCATCGCGACCATATCGGTATGACCCGAAAGATGCTCGTCCTCGTAAAGCGAGTTCATGATTTCGGTGCCCTCGATCGCAACATTGCGCAGGTGCAAGAAATGCACGCGGTCACCCAAGGCCTTCATGATGTCGACAGGGTTGTTATCGGGCCGCGCGCCGAGGCTGCCTGTGCACAAGGTTACGCCATTGGCGGGCAAATCGACGGCATTGAGGATCGTCTCGTAATGCGCCTGCGTCGACATGATCCGTGGAAGGCCCAAAAGCGGGAAGGGCGGATCATCCGGATGACAGCAAAGACGCATCCCGAGATCTTGCGCCATCGGAGCAACTTCTGACAGGAAATCAATGAGGTGAGACTGAAGTTGCGCCTCATTGATCGTATCATACTCGGCCAGATGGGCGCGCACATCGTCCAAGGTGAAGCGCTCGGCCGCACCAGGCAAGCCGAAGACGACATTGCCCGCCAACTTTTGTTTCGCCGCATCATCCATCCGAGCAAATCGCGCAGCCGCCTCGGCGACAACGCTTTCAGGGAAATCATGCGCCGCACCTTTGCGTTGCAGAATGTGGATGTCGAACGCCGCAAAATCGATCAGGTCAAACCGCATACAGCGCGCACCAGTCGGGCGTTCCCACGACAGATCGGTGCGAGTCCAATCGAGCACAGGCATGAAATTGTAGCAAATCACCTCGATTCCCGCATCCGAGAGGTTTTTCATCGAAGTCTTCCAGTGAGCGATATGGGTTTTCCAATCGCCTTTCTGCTTTTTGATGTCCTCCGAGACGGGCAGGGATTCGACGACATCCCAAGTCAATGGCGAGGGACGTCCATCAGCGCGGGTCGCGATTTCTGTCTTGCGCTGCGCAATGTCTTGCGGCGACCAGATCGCGCCCGTGGGCAAATGATGTAGCGCCGAAACAACGCCCTCTACGCCCGCCTGCATCATATCGTCGATTCCGACGAGATCTTTCGGGCCGAACCAACGCCATGTCTGCCGCATAAATTGTCTCCTTTGATAGCCTGCCCAGTGCGGGTTGCCTCGTATTTCCCTCTCGGGCTGATGAAAACTATCATGCGACTTCGTGGTTGACTAGTATGGAAGTTGAATGCTACCGATTTTCACCAAGGGGAGGACGCGATGCAGGCCGATTGGATTACAACAGAAACGGTAGATCTGACAGGCCCTGTGGGGCCGCAACTTCTTGCGGCGTTGCGGGCGGCGATTATTCGCAATCAACTCTCCCCCGGGGCCCGGATTTCCGAGGCTGAAATCGGCGCGCGGTTCGGATTGAGCCGTCAGCCCGTTCGCGAAGCGTTTATCAAGCTCGCGGAGGAGGGCTTACTTGAAGTACGCCCCCAGCGCGGCACATTTGTACGCAAAGTGTCGATGGAGGCCGTCTTGGATGCCCGGTTTGTGCGAGAGGCGGTCGAAGCCGATATCGTCAAACTTTGCGCCGTCGAGGCGCCTGTTTCGCTCATCGCGACGTTGCGCGAGCAGATCGAGGCGCAGCGGAAAGTTGCGCGGAGCGATGATCCGCAGGCGCGCAGCGATGGGTTTGTGCCCCTTGATGATCTCTTTCACCGCAGTTTGGCCGAGGGCGCGGGGCGTGCCAACGCTTGGGCGGTGGTTGACGGGATGAAAAGCCAGATGGACCGTGTGCGGCAATTGGCCGTCGCCGCGACTGATCTGGGGCCGCTGATTGCACAACACCAAGCCGTTGTTGATGCGATTGAGGCGCGCGATCCCGAGAAGGCAGAGAAAGCAATGCGCGGGCATTTGCAGATGATCTTGACCGATCTCCCGGCAATCCGCGCCGCTTTTCCTCAATATTTTGAGGGAAGTACGATGGGCGGGGCAAACGAGCCGCGCTGAATTTAAGTCAATAGGGAGGAAACCATGACTATGACCACTAAGATGAAAACGCTGCTTTTGTCGGGGATCGCTTTGGCCGCGATGACGACGGGAAGCTTCGCGGCGGATGTGACGCTCAAACTGGGCCATCCGGCGAATGAGGATAACACATGGCATCTCGCTTCGGTAAAATTTGCCGAGGAAGTCGCGTCTCTGACCGACGGGCGTGTAGAAGTGCAGGTCTACCCGAACGAGACTTTGGGTAAGGAAATGGACGTGATCAACGGGATGCAACTTGGCACCGCTGATCTGACGATCACGGGTGAGTCTTTGCAAAACTGGGCGCCTATGGCGGCTTTGTTGGCTGTGCCTTACGGATATAAGTCCTTGGAAGATATGGATTCCCAAGCCTCCGGCGACTTGGGCGCGCGGATCGAGGCGCAGATCGTGGAGACGGTCGGAATTCGTCCCATCACCTATTTCGCCCGCGGTCCACGCAATTTGACCTCGAACCGTCCGATCACGACGCCGGACGATCTGAACGGCTTGAAAATGCGCGTTCCGAATGTGCCGCTGTTCTTGAACGTCTGGAAGGCACTCGGGGCAAACCCGACGCCGATGGCCTTCTCGGAGGTCTTCACTTCGTTGCAAAACGGCACGATTGAGGCGCAGGAAAATCCTCTCGCCCTGATTAAATCGGCCAACTTCAATGAAGTGCAGAAATATATCAACAAGACGGAGCATGTGCGGAGCTGGATCTACCTCGCGATCTCTGAAATGTCGTGGGAAAAGCTGTCTGAGGAAGATCAGGTGGCGGTGATGAAGGCGGCATCGCGCGCGCAAGCCTTTGAGCGTGAAGCGTTTATGACGGAAGAAGCAGAGCTCGTAACCGAGCTTGAGGGCAAGGGTGTTGAGTTCGTCGAAGTCGACAGCGAAGCCTTTGCTGCTGCTGCGAAAGAGGCAGTTCTGTCCTCGGTGGCTGATGATATCAAGCCCGATGTTGAAGCCCTGTTTAACCGCTAAGGCGTAAGGGTCATCGGGGCGGCGAGGGTGCTGCCCCGATGCGTTTTGCGAGCGTGCGATGTGACCATGCACGCTTTGATTTCGATCGTACAACATAAGGCGGGCGCCATGACGCGGCTCATCTCGATACTAACCAGCGCCGCGCGGATCGCGACGGGGCTTTGTTTTGGCGTGATCATCATCGCCGTGATTTTGCAACTTCTTGGCCGGTCTGGGGTGATCCCGAGTGTGATTTGGACCGAAGAATTAACGCGGTTTGCGTTGCTTTGGCTGGTCGCGTTCGGCGCGGGGCTTGGGCTGCGATCCGGCGATTTGGTGAATGTCGATTTGGTCTGCGAGGCATTGCCCAAGCGCGGCCCGTGGATTTTGCGTCTTATCGCGGCGGCGGTGACGGCGGTGTTCGGGCTGATGCTGGTGTCGCCTGCATGGCTTTATACCTCGATTGGGGCGCGACAGACCGCGCCTGCTTTAGGGATCAAAATGGATTGGATTCATGCCTCGTCGATGGTTGCCCTCTTGCTGCTCGGCGTTTTCGCCGCGCTGAGAGTTGTTGCGATGCTGACAGGCGATGAAGACGGATTGCCCCATCGCGGGCCGGAGGATTTCTAATGGGATTGACGATACTTTTGGGCCTGTTCGTCCTTGGGCTGATCATTGGTCTGCCTGTTGCGGTGACGCTTGGCGTGTCTTCGGCCGCCTATCTTTGGTTCGCGGGGATCCCGTTGGTGACGATCCCGCAAAAGATGTATGCGGGGATGGATAGCTTCGTTCTGCTGTGCATTCCGGGGTTCATTCTGGCCGGGAACCTGATGAATGCTGGCGGCATCACCACACGGATCGTGCGTCTGGCGCAAGCGATGGTGGGCTGGATGCGCGGCGGTTTGGGCCTGACGAATGTCGCGGCCTCGATGTTGTTTGGTGGCATCTCGGGCACGGCGGCGGCGGATGCGGCCTCGATCGGGGGGATGATGATCCCTGGGATGAAGAAAGCGGGATATCCCGTTGATTTCTCTGCTGCAATCACGGCAGCCTCGTCCACTGTCGGGCCTATTATTCCACCCTCTGTGCCGATGATTATCGTGGGCACACTGTCGGGAATTTCTGTCGGCAAGATGTTCATCGCAGGCGCCATTCCTGGCCTTTTGATGGGCGGCGCGATGATGGTGACGGCATGGGTGATTGCAAAGCGTCGTAACTTCCCACGTCAGCCTTGGATGGGCTGGGGCGAGTTGGTGCGCGCCTTCATGGGGTCGTTCTGGGCGGTGATGATGACCGTTTTGATCATCGGTGGGATGCTTTCGGGCTTTGCGACACCGACGGAGACGGCAATCGTCGCATCGGTCTATGCCTTCGTAGTTGGCGTGTTTGTTTATCGCGGTTTGGGGCTGAAGGATGTCCCGAAGATTCTGATGGACAGCGCAGTTTCCGCCGCCGCGATCTTGCTTTTGGTTGGCCTTGCCAATGTGTTTGGTTGGATTTTGGTTTCCGAAAAAATTCCGCAGATGATTGCCGAAGGTGTTTTGTCGATCACCACCAACAAGTTCCTCGTCATCTTGCTGATTAACTTGGTTCTTTTGTTCGTCGGCATGTTTATGGAAACGATCGCCGCGTTGATCATCTTGTTTGTTCCTCTGCTTGCATTGGCGCAGGGCGTTGGCATTGATCCGCTGCATTTCGCGACCTTCGCCGTGCTCAACTTGATGATCGGTCTGACCACACCTCCTGTTGGGGTTTGCCTGTTCATCTGTGCTGGGATCGGGCGGATCTCGCTTGTCCAAATCACGCGGGCGATCTGGCCGTTCATTCTGACCAATATCGCCGTCTTGATGCTGGTGTCTTACGTGCCGTTCTTCAGCACTTGGCTCCCTAATCTCTTGTCGAATTAATTGGAGCGTATCGATGAAATCTGAAGACCAGATGAAGATCGTGCGTCTGCATCAGCAAAATGATTTGCGGATTGAGCAGATGGAGGCGCCGCAAACGGTGTCTGCTGGCGAAGTGCTCATTGGGGTTGAGGCCGTTGGGTTTTGCGGGTCCGATTTGCATTATCACTCGCAAGGCGGCATCGGGACGATCCGCGTGCGCGAGCCGATTATCTTGGGGCATGAAGCCTCGGGCAGGGTGCTGGCATTGGGCGACGGGGTGACGACGGGCGCGGATGGTACGCCGTTGCAAGTGGGCGATCTTGTCGCGCTTAACCCGTCGCATCCTTGCCATGAGTGTCGGTTTTGCAAAGCCGGCACGCCGCATCATTGCACGGCGATGCGGTTCAAAGGGTCCGCGATGTTTTTGCCGCACGAACAAGGGTTTATGCGAAGCCGCCTGTCGATTGAGGCGGCCCAATGTTACAAAATCGCGGAGGGCGTGCCAGCAACGGTAGCGGCCTTGGCCGAACCTCTGGCCGTTTGTCGGCGCGCTGTGACCCGCGCGATGGAGATCGCAGGACCGATCACGGGAAAACGTGTTTTGGTGACCGGAGCCGGGCCTATCGGTGTTCTTTGCGCAGCCCTCGCACGGCATTTCGGGGCACTTGAGGTCGTCGTCACCGATTTGCAAGATGCGCCGCTCGCTGTCGCGGGCGCCCTAGGGGCGACAAAAGTCGTGAATGTCGCGCGCGATGCGGATCGCATGGCGGAGTATAGCGCGGAGAAAGGGCAGTTCGATCTCGTGTTCGAGTGTTCCGCGGCCGAGCCGGCCTTGCGGATGGCGATCAGTGCGACGCGGCCCATGGGGACGATCGTACAGGTTGGCGTGATGGGCGATACGCCTTTGCCGTTCAATATGGTTGTGGCAAAGGAAATCAATCTGATTGGAACGCATCGCTTTGATAAAGAGTTCGGGCAGGCGGTCGCGCTGATCAACGCGTCCGCGCTGGGGGGCGCGGAAGGGTTGGCGCCGATGATCACCCATGTGATGCGTGTCGATCAAGCGGATGAGGCCATTGCGATTGCGTCTGATCGCACGCAGGCAGTGAAAGTTCAGATTAACTTCTGACCGACCAAGCCACCCCAGATTCCTACAATTTTAGGAATTTGGGGTGGGTATTTTCGTTAATAAAATCAATACGATGCGGGTTTTTTTAGGGGCATATTAAGAATGGCTGCAAATTTCCAATCGCCCTTTGTGAATTGGTAACGCGGCCTTAACCCTAGACGGTCATCTTCGCCTCATGACCCAATCACATCTCGCGCAAGCGCCCGAAATCTCACGTTACTCCAATGCGAGCCTCCTGCTGTGGCGCGAGGCGAAGCTGGGAGTTGTTGTTCAATATGGCCGCGTCAACGGCATAAGCCTCGATGACGAGGCAATGCTTGACTTGGAATGGATCGCTGCAAGCGTAGCGCCTCATTTGGCCAAGATGGAGCCACCAAACAAATGCAAGCGCCCTCGTCCGCGCCTGATCACTTGAGCCGCCAGCCTGAGGGGCTACGCGAAGGACGAGGGCATTTGGCGATCAATCTGCCATGTCGTTTGCGACCGCCTGAGCAAGACGCGGCATTAGATCGGCATCTGCGGCTTGCACGCGACTCCAGTTCGGGATGAACGGCGTTTCCATAGGGTTTTCCAAGAAAAGATTGCCCGCCTCTACGATGTTGCGCGCAAAAAGTTCGACAGTGCGTTCCTCGACGTGACGATCCACGCTCAAACCATTCATTCGTGCGTCGTTATAATACATCTCCATCAAATCCAGCGCACAACGGAAATACGTCGCCTTCAATGTGCGGAAGGTTTCATTCGAGAAAACCACACCATCCGTCGCGAGTTTGCGGAAGATCGCTTTTGAGATATCCGTCGACATGCGCGACAGGCCGGTTGTGGCATCCTCTTCCGAGACAGGCTGGTGTTTGTGGTCGTATCGATCAGAAATGTCGACCTGTGCAACGGCATTGCGCGACAAATTCCGCCAGACTTCCGAGAGAACTCCAATTTCGAGCCCCCAATCTGACGGGATGCGCATATCGGGAACGATCGAAGTTCGCATCGCGAACTCGCCCGCGAGCGGGTAGCGGAACGCGTGGAGGTAATCGATATAATCATGCTGTCCCAACACTTTGGAAAGCGAGATCAAGAGGGGCGTGACCAAAAGGCGTGTGACGCGCCCGTTAAGTTTTCCGTCGGCAATTCTAGGGTAGTAGCCCTTGGAAAACTGATAGGGGAATCCGGGATGAACGACTGGGTAGATCAATCGGACAAGCATATCCCGCGTGTAGGTTTTGATATCACAGTCGTGCAAGGCAATGACTTCGGAGTTCCGTGACGCGAGCGCGTACCCCATGCAATACCAAACATTTCGGCCCTTACCCGGCTCGGTTGGGGAAAGCCCCGCCGCCTGAAGATCGGCGTCGATTGCCCGCAATCGCGCACCGTCGTTCCACAAGACGTCGTGTCGCTGAGGTAAAACGGAGAAATACTGCTTCGCATGGCGGTATTGGTCGGCATCTGCACGGTCTAGACCAATGACGATGTGATTGAGGAACTTCGCGCCTTTGAGCTGCTCGACAATTCCGGCCAAGGCATCGGTCTCCAGTTCGGAGTAGAGCGAAGGAAGGATCAAGGTCGTCCGGCGGGTTTCAGACATGACTTCAAGTTTGCGTTCCAACTCGCGCGGGTCGGTCTGGTTGAGGGAATGCAGCGTTGCTACGCTGCCGTTTTGATGGAAATCGGCCATGAAAGCCTCCTAATCTGTCAAATGTTCGAGGTGGTCGAGCATGAATTTCGCCCACCCCTCGGGGCCCTCACACGGGGCGCGCTGAAAAGCTTGAGTCTTCATGTCCAAGTTATCCGCTTGGGCGGGGTTGGGGATAATTACCCCGATATCGCAAGCGCCCAGCATCGCGAGATCGTTCGGGGCATCGCCCAACGCGATGCTGCGCGCTTGTGGCGCAAGACGCGCCTTGATCGTCGCGATTTGGTCAGCCTTCGTCGCGCCTTTTGAGAGAGTTAAGAACCGCCCGCCTTGTGTTACCGACACTCCTTGCTCTGCCAGTTCTGCAATGAAACGCGCACGCTCAAAAGGAGTTCCCGAAAAAATCCCGGGCTCGGAGAATTGCCGCGCTTTCGCGGCGCGCGCACCCGACACCGACAGGCCCGTCAAGTGTGCCACGCCGGCATCGTCGAGATCATTAAACCCCTCATAAAGGGTGCGCATTGACGGCGTAATACGGTTTAGCGCCGCAATGATATCGGCATAATCACCCGAGGTGGTAGTTTCAGTGTCTAAGGTGTTGTTTTCAGGTAGTAATCCTGCGCCATTCTCGACGATCGCGGGGCAGTGCGAAAAGCCCATTTCCTCGCGCAATGGGGCAATTTCTTGCGCTGTTTTGGACGAGGCGAGGATCAACGGAATATTGCGCCTGCGGAGTGCCTCTAGCGCAGGGCGCGCCGCCTCCCATGAATAGGTATCATGATCGAGTAAGGTTCCGTCGAGATCTGAAAACACGATTAATGCGGGATGAGTGCTCAATGAACGCTCATTTTCGCCAGTCCGTACCGGCAAAGGGCCGGATGTGGGGTCGTTCATGTGACACCTAGATTGCTGATCCAACGCGTTTGATAAGGTGCGAGGGCGATGTCTCCGATTCCGGCGGGAACAGGCTCTCCCGTTAAGAGATCAACCCAATTGCGCCCCTCAATCAAGTTAAGACTTAACGTCGGGAGGGTAACCGGCGCCGCCGTCAGGTTCGAAATCGCGAAGATTGATT
The DNA here is from genome assembly GCF_042466415.1 of Albirhodobacter sp. R86504. NCBI lineage: Bacteria > Pseudomonadati > Pseudomonadota > Alphaproteobacteria > Rhodobacterales > Paracoccaceae > Albirhodobacter > Albirhodobacter sp. R86504. Next base: position 848,056 of record NZ_JAXHCH010000002.1, read on the forward strand.
GGCTGCGATCGGTTGACTGGCGCCAGATCCCGAACAAGCCATCGTCGAGCTGTAGGGTGAATTGCGTTGCATCGGGGTGGAAGGCTGGCTGTTTGGCGCGAACATTCATAAAATGTTTCAACGTGTTGAGTACAATCGCACGGGCGTTTGACGGGTCGGCCAATTCCTTTTGCAAGGTGGGGTAATCGAGCCTCGCACGGTTGATCGCGCGATTATACCCCATGCGCTCAACGCCCTCGACGTCGTTCGGTGTGGCCAAAAGAGAATGAATATAAATGCCCGGGATGCCTTCCATACCCAAGGCGATTGCTTGCGAACAGATGAAACGGGCGAGCTGATGCGCGTCTTCGCCCTCGACCGTGCCTTTCAGCGCGTCAAAGAGAGCGACGTTCAATTCGTAGGGCTTGCGAGAGCCGTCAGGCAGGCTCCGCAAGCTCACCCGCCCACCAAAGCCTTGCACGGTTTCAATCATTGTCGCCAGCTGTTCATCGGGGATCAATCCCTCCGCGGGACGCAGGCCTATCCCATCATGCGATGCGGTGAAGTTGAAATAGCAGCACCCTGATTGCGCAGGCGGCATCGACATTTGCCACGCCTTCAAATAGCGCGCCGTGCCAAAGAGCAGTGCATGAAGAATGAGCGGCGGGAGCGGGAAATTATAGACGACATGCGCCTCGTTCCGGTTACCGAAATAGCTGAGATTTTCGGCATTCGGAACGTTTGTCTCTGTGATCAGCGTCAGAGGTTCTTTGGAGAAGTCAGATAGGAGCCTGAATAGCCTCACAATTTCATGCGTTTGTCGCAGGTGAATACTGGTCGTCCCGGGCTCTTTCCAAAGAAAGGCAACCGCATCGAGACGCAATGTCCGCACGCCGTGATCAATATGCGCTCGCAAAATTTCGATGAAGGCGAGCAAAACCTCCGGGTTGGAGAAATCGAAATCCACCTGATCATGCGAGAACGTACACCAAAGATGTTTCACGCCCTTTGCGGTTTCCACACGGCGCAACAGGTCGTGCGCGCGCGGACGGACCACCATCGAGAGATCGTCGGAGGGATCTGCTTCGAAGTAGAATTTGTCGTAGGGTTCGTGGCCTTGCAAATAATCCGCGAACCATTGCGACCCCGAGGACCCATGGTTGAGCACCAGATCGGACATCAGCGTAAATTGCTCGGCGATCCGCTCAACATCGGGCCAGTCGCCTAGGGCCGAATTGACCGACAAGTAATCGGTAACGGCGAAGCCATCGTCCGATGTGAAGGGGAAATAGGGAAGGATATGAAGGCCGGTAAATGTGCCCTTCAGATGGGTTTGAGCAAAATCACGCAGCAGATCCAGAGGCTTATGCGTGCCGTCCTCAATCGTGTTGCCATACGTGATGACATAGGCGCTGCGTTGATCCCAAGGGGGGCGATCCAAGGCGCGCGCGCGGCCTCTCGGCGTATGAGGCTGCGGCCAAAACGCGCGCAGCACACGTTCAACGAGCGCCTCTTGGTCGGCCTCAGGATAAAGCGATGCCATGTAAAGGCCGACGCCATCGCGGAGCTTTTTGGGAAAAGATACTGGGTCGGGCGCTTGAACAACTGGGTTTGTCATAGAAACAGCCTGCGATCGTCGTACAAATCCATCAAGAATTGGGCGGAGCACGGTGGTTATTTCCGCTCAATAGGATGCTATGATGTCTGAAATTTACTCGTCTCGCCTGATTATTGGTCAGAATATGGACGAAATTTCGAGATCTAAAATTGACATTCAAAAGACCTATTTAGGCGCGCGGCCTGCCAACAGCCGGTCGCGCAGCGTGGCAACCTCGGGGCGGAGTATGCCGGCGGGCGTGATCACAACGTAATCTTCGCCACTGCGCATCCCGTGTGGGTTTGCGGGGCGCAAGCGACCGTCGCGAAGCTCTGCCTGCACGAGAATTTCCGGAACAATCGCCACGCCCATCCCCGCGACGGCCATATCAATCACCATATCGAAGTGATCCGCGCGCGCCCCGCGCAGAACTTGGCGCGGATCGATCTTCGATGCAGCAAACCAATCGAGCCACAGCGTTGGCCGCGTCGATTGTTGCAACAGCGGCAGGGTTAGGAGATCGATCTCGAGCGGCTCCATGTCGTGCCCGATGAGGGACGGCGCGGCGACAGTGATGAGCGTCTCCGTTACCAGAAGATCACTTTGAGCGCCCGCAGGCTCATGCGTTTTGCGCATGACCGCAATATCCAGCGCATCTCGTATAAAATCAATCCGCCCCAATCTGACTTGCAGATCCACCGTCATCATCGGGTGGTGAAGGGCGAAATCAGTCAACCGTGGCATCAGCCACCTGCGCCCGAAAGACGGGAGTGTTGCGATCCGGATCACCGAGGTTTCGCCACCAAAGGCCATGATACCCATGGAGGTTTCTTCAAGTGATTGCAGAATTTCAATCGCTTTGGGCAGAAATGCCGCGCCTGCGGGGGCGAGTGAGAGGCGTTGCCGCGCGCGGCGAAACAATGCAACGCCGAGCCTGCTTTCGAGGGAAGCCACGGCGCGGCTGATCGCGCTTTGCGTTAGATTTAGATCTTGGGCGGCGAGGGTCGTCGTGCCAAGCTTGGCGCAGACAACAAAGGCCTGAAGCTCTCCGAGTTTGGGGATATGCGCTTTTCTCATCACCGTCCTATGCGTTTTTCTCATAATATTCGCGCAATTTGTTGTTGGGCAAGCGCGATGATTGACGCTACCCTAGCCCAAAGCGAAAGGAACGTCCGATGGCTGCGACAGATCGCCCCGAATTGAGCCCGTTTGACTGGCAAGACCCGCTCCGCTTGGCTGGACAGTTGACGGACGAGGAGCGGATGATGTCGGCATCCGCGCGGGCTTTCGCTGCGACGCATCTCGCGCCGGGGGTGGGGGATGCGTTCTTGTACGAGACCACCGATCCCGATCTGTTTGGCAAAATGGGGGCGCAAGGGCTCCTGGGGATCACCGTTCCAGAATCTTACGGTGGGCTCGGGGCTGGGTATGTCACTTACGGGCTTGTCGCGCGTGAAATCGAGCGGGTGGATAGCGGCTATCGATCAATGATGTCGGTGCAAAGCTCGCTCGTCATATACCCGATTTACGCTTACGGAAGCGAGGCGCAGCGCCAAAAATACCTGCCCAAGCTCATCTCGGGCGAATGGATCGGGTGTTTCGGCCTGACCGAACCCGAGGCAGGGTCCGATCCGGCGGGGATGAGAACCCGCGCGACGAAGATCGATGGCGGGTATCGCATCACGGGCTCCAAAATGTGGATTTCGAACGCGCCGATTGCCGATGTTTTTGTTGTCTGGGCAAAATCGGATGCGCATGGCGGTGCGATCAAGGGTTTCATTCTGGAGAAAGGAATGAAGGGGCTGAGCGCGCCAAAAATCGAAGGGAAGCTATCGCTCCGCGCGTCGATCACCGGCGAGATCTCAATGGTGGATGTTGAGGTCGGCGAGGAGGCGATCTTGCCGGAGGTCTCAGGTCTCAAGGGGCCGTTCGGGTGTTTGAACCGCGCGCGATATGGCATTGCGTGGGGTGTGATGGGGGCCGCCGAGGACTGTTGGCTCGCGGCACGCGATTACGGTATGGATCGCAAGCAGTTCGGCAAGCCTTTGGCAGGGACGCAGCTGTTCCAGAAAAAGCTTGCCGATGCGCAAACCGAGATTGCTTTGGGGCTGCAAGCGGCATTGCAAGTCGGCCGTTTGATGGACCAAGGCGCTGCCGCACCTGAGATGATCTCATTGATAAAGCGAAACAATTGCGGCAAGGCGTTGGACATCGCGCGCGCGGCGCGTGACATGCATGGCGGCAATGGTATCCAAGCCGCTTACCACGTGATGCGCCACGCGATGAATTTGGAAACAGTGAACACTTATGAGGGCACGCATGATGTTCATGCGTTGATTTTGGGGCGCGCGCAGACGGGCCTTCAGGCGTTCTTCTGAGGTAATTGAAAAACGCCACGACTTGACCGCATCCGCACGGCGCGCGACATAGGCATCAAACCTCAGGAGGCAGGCATGATTATCGGTCACATCGGAGTGCGCAAAGGATCAAAAGGTGTTCCTGGAAAGAACTTCAAGTCATTCTGCGGACGACCGCTGATTGATTGGTCGCTCGATCAACTTCTTGAAAATAAACGGATTGATTGCGTCGTCGTCTCAACAGATGATGCCGATATTCTTGCGCATGCGGTCAAGCGCGGGGCGTTTGATATGGGGCTGCGCCCTGATGAGCTTGCGACAGACGCTGCTGGTAAATTCGGCGTATGGAAACATGCTTTGGGGGTCGTTGAGGATAAATGCGGCGCGGCGGAGGTGTTTATAGACATCGATGCGACTTCTCCCATGCGGATCATGGCCGATATTGACGGGGCGCTTGATTTGTTTCTCAAGGAACGCCCCGATATGGTTATGAATGTCGCAGAAGCGGAAAAAAACCCGTATTTCAATTTGTTAGAGGCCGATGCCTCAGGCGCTTTGCACGTCTCCAAATCGCTTCCCGGCGGGGTTGTCGCACGCCAGCAGGCGCCGAAAGTCTTTGAACATGCGGCCGCGACCTATGTGCTTGACCCTGCATATCTCAAGCGCGCGTCCGGCTTGTTTGAGGGGCGCGTCTTGCCGCATATTGTGCCAAGCGAGCGCAGTGTTGATATCGATAGCCCGATCGATTTCAAAATTGCGGAATTTCTAATGTCTGAACGGTTGGCAGGCCGGTAAAACCTAGCCGAGCGGCGCAAGCCGGTCGAGCGCAGCAAGTGTTTTGTCGACGGAGCCTGCATGGGCGTCAAGAAACGCATCGATCTTAGAATTGTTCTTTAATTCAACGCATTGCAGGGCGAGATTGATGTTTTGCATGAAGGTTTCAATGGCCTCATCGAGCGCATCGGGTGTGGTGACATAGGTCACAACACCCGCTGCGATGGCCTCCATCGCGGGGTATTCGATTGTGAAGATTTCGGGCCCAACGATGACGGGCTTCCGCAGCGCGAGTGGCTCGCTAATGTTATGCGCGCCCTTGGGAATAAATCCGCCGCCGACAAGTGCCGCATCGCCGATCGCAAGATAAAAATACATCTCGCCCATTGAATCACCCAGTAAAACATCCGCCTCAAAGGGGGCGGTCAGGGTCAGATCAGGGGCCAATACCTTTGAGCGCCTAACGACGCGCAGGCCGGCGTCCTTCAGCATCGAGGACACCTCATCAAACCGTTCGGGTGCGCGTGGTACATAGATGAAGAGAGGGTTGTAACCCTTTGCAATACATTTCTTTATCGCCGAAATGTAGAGGGCATCCTCGCCCGAAACCACACTCGTCAGAACAAGCACGGGCCTTTTGGGCGCGATCTGTTCGCGTACCGCTTCACCGCGCGCGACAAGATGTGGTGGAATGGGTTGATCAAAGCGGAGCTCACCAGTGATCTCAATGGGATGAACGCCAACCGACGCGAAGCGTTGCCTTTGCAGATCGGATTTCACCAAAGCGCCGGCAAATCCCTGCATGATTTCGCCGCGCAGTCCGCTTCCGGCTTGGTCGCGCGCGTAGCTTTTGGATGGGTATTGTGCGTTGCACATATAAAGCCCGATGCCTGCGCGGCGCGCCGACATGATCATTTTTGGCCAGATTTCCACTTCCATCACGAGGCCTAAGGCCGGGGTGAATGTCTTGAAAAAACGTCTGAAAGCAAAGCCGAATTCGAAGGGAACCCACACAGATCGCAGGCGACCTTCCGCGATTTCCTTTGCGAAAACAGTCTCGGCCTCTTTACGGCCGGCGGGGGTGAAATGGGTGGTGACGATGCGGTCACCGCGGGCCAAAATTGCACGGATCAGCGGCACGGCGGAGCGCATTTCGCCCAAGGACACCGCATGAATCCAAATCGTTCGCGGGCCTGCGGGCCACGGGGCATGGTGGCCAAAGCGTTCGCGCAAATTAGCGCCGTAGGCCGGATCTTTTTTTGCACGTTTGCGCAGGTACAGCAGAACCGCCGGCAGCCCCAGATACCAAAGCGCAGTGTAGCCCGCGAGCGCGAGGCGAAGTCGGGGCGATGGAAACTGGCTCACCTTGCGGCCTCCGGAATCATCTCGACCAAGGCTTGCGCCAGATCGTCGATTGCGGCGCTATTTTCGGCGCAGCAGGCGGCCGCCCTCGCGGCTTGCGCGCTCAGATCGGAGAGAACTGCGCGTGCGATTTCATCTGGGGTCGTGCACTCGCTCGCGGCTCGGTAGGCGCCAAGCATCGCATAATCGTCGCGAAAATTGGTCCAACGGGGGCCATGTAAGATTGCAGCGCCCAATCTCGCGGCCTCCCAAGGATTGTGGCCGTTCACGTCGCCAAAGCTGCCGCCGATCAAAGCGGTGGAGGCGAGGCGATACCACAGGCCCATTTCGCCAAAGCTATCAGCGACAAAGACTTGGTCTTGAAGATCGGGCAGGGTGTTTGCGCTGCGTAGGCTGACGCGAAGACCTGCGGCCTGCGCCGTTTGCGCAACCATCGCCCCGCGTTCGGGATAGCGCGGAACCATCACCAACAGCGCGTCAGGCCTTTGCGTCAGGACGCTCTTATGAGCGCTCAGCGCTATCTGTTCGTCGTCGAAATGCGATGGCCCCACCATCCAGACGCTGCGATCTTTCAGGGCTGCGCGCAGGTCGCGCAGCTTCGCGGGATCGGCGGCAAGCGCCGGCGCGATAAGCTTCAGCGAGGGGTGCGTTTGCACAGGGGCTTGCGCGCCGAGCGCCCGCAGGTGGTCCGCCGTCATCTGGTCTTGCGCGGAGATCAGGCTCAAGCGCGAGAGGACATCGCGGTAGAGCGAGCGGATCTTCCGGCGCTGGTGATAGGAGCTCTCGCCGATGCGCGCATTCACGAGCGCGATCGGTATGCCGCGATCATAGCTTTTGGTGATCAGGTTTGGCCAAATATCCTGTTCGGCCCAGATCGAGAGATCAGGTTTCCAATAATTCAGAAATGGCTGAATAAAGCGGTTCGCATCCAGTGGCAAAAATTGATGCTGCGTCTGCGGCGGGCAGTTTTCGGCAAATACTTTTGCCGAGGCACGTGCGGAGGACGTCACAAGGATGTGGAGATCGGGCCGGATCGATTGCATCGCGGTGATTAAACCCCGCAAGGCCATCACTTCCCCCAGTCCGACGGCGTGCATCCACACAAGTGCGGTGTTCGCCGGTCGCCAACCGCTCGTAACTCCAAGCTTTTCTTGAAACCGGATCGGGTCCTCGCGGCCTTTTTCAACACGTTTAAGTAACAGTCGTGGCGCAAATGGCGCGAGCACGGACGTCGCCGCAAGATAGAGCCGTAGCAAAAATCCGCTGCGCACGGCGGCGGCGGGGACCTGTGCGGCGACGGTTTGACCGTGACGATCAATCAAGATCTTGGAACTCTTTTTGGAGGCCTCGATCCCAGAATGTCGGTGTCGAAATCACTTCGACGAAGCGATCTGCCGCGCGACCTTCTCCAAAAGCGGTATGAGGGGCGAAGCGCTTTCCCCAGTTGCTTTCAATGAATTCTGAAATTCCGGAACTGTCGGATGCTTTTACCGCGCAAATCGACGGCGCCGAGGATCGGTTGGTCTGCCGTGTCCCGATATCGAGGGACGGAATCCCGAGGAATGGCGCTTCGCGAACGCCAGCCGAAGAATTTCCCACCATCATCGCGGCATTTTTCATAAGCTCCGAGAAATGCGCGAAGCGCATCGACGGGATGAGGCGGAACTGATCGGCGGGAAGCGCGCGGATCACGTCGAAAATTGCATCCGATCCGGGATCATTATTTGGGGCGATGAGCACGAAGTTTTTCTTCGACGCTTGCAGTGTCCGGTAGAGATCGGAGGCCTGTTGGCCCATGCTCGCGGCTTCGGAAGTCACGGGATGGAACACCGAAATACCGTAATCCGCCCACGGAATATCATAGCGCTGGCGGACTTCATCCAGCGTTACACCCGAATAGGAGGCATGGAAATCGAGTTCCGGAGAGCCGATAGGGTGAATGTTTTCAAGTGGTTCACCAAGACTCGCGACCCTTTTTCCGGCCTCGATCGAGCTCACAAAGTGATGCGCTGCGAGTTTCGAGTTACAGTGCCGGAAAATTTCGTCAATCGTGCCCGACACCTCGCCGCCCTCGACATGGGCGGAGCGGATGTAATTCGTCGCCGCCACCAGCGCACAGGCCAGGGCTTCGACACGGTCGCCATGCACAACGATCAAATCGGGCGCATGTTCGGTGACGAAATCGGAGAACCCGATCACCGTTTTCGCCAAGATCATATCTTGCGGATCGCCGGGACGCTGGTTGAGAAACTCGTGCACCTGAACGCCGGGCATCCGGTGAACCTCAAGTTTCGTAAGCCCGTAGCGATCCAGCATATGCATGCCGGTCACAAAAAACGACACCGCAAAGCCCGCATCTCGTGCGGCAATGGCAAGGGGTTCGAGCTTGCCAAAATCAGCACGCGTGCCGGTGACGAAAAGGATCTTTTGGGTCATATCGCTACTCATTTTCCGTGCTTAGTTTACTGCGTCGCGCGCCGCATCACAATGCGCCCTTCGAGATCTACGATTTTGTCCGGATACTACGCCTAAGCACTTGCGCTTAAATCTATTTTTTGGCGCGGCCCGACAAATCTTTGGCGCAAAGCGTCAGTGTCCGCAATCCCGTGACGTGCGAGAAATTCGATTGCTGACACATCTTGCATCACGTTGCTTTCGATCAGGGTGGCCTTGCGTTCAACCGCCCCGCGGCGCTGTGCTTCCGTCACGCCGGATACGGCCCCGCCTTAAATCTTGGCTTCTGTCTCCGCTTTGGAGCGCAGATAGTAATGATTTACGGTGAGGTGCTTGAATGTCACGAAGGCTTCGTTTCGGAACTTGTTGCTCGTCGTCTTTCCTTCGGTGTTCATGGTGCGAGACCCATGATCCCTCGTATGGAATTTATGCGGGGACACTTGCGTCACCTCGCAAGGATCGACGATGCATTTCCATCGCAAGAGCGGACCGATCGTTTTTGGCGCCCGCTGTGTGTAAGCGAAGGGCATTGCCTCGCGCGGCGGTGTTTCATGGCCATTATGCCCGAACATGACCCAAGGTAGCGAAATATTCGGAGCGTCGTTGAGTGTTGCAAGCGCGGCCTCAATGGTATCGCACTCTTGCGGGACGAGAAACTCGTCGACATCTATGAACGCCATGCGTGAGAATTTTCCGCCAAACGTGCAGATCGCATGAACATAGGCCAGTGACTGACGCGGGAGCATCATTGGCGTGCGCGCCGTCTGGGCGGTGATTTGCCAGGGTATGACAGTCACCGGACATCCGGTGAAGGATCGCGCGATCTGCGCCATCGCATCTGTGGACATATTGTCGTATAAAATGATTTCAGACACGCCGGCGAGGGCATGAAAACTCAGCCAATCGAGAATATGCTCGGCCTCATTCTTCGCGATGACGACAATGGCTAGGCCTTTGCGATCCGGTGCGGGGTGCGGCGGAGTTATATCAATTCGATCCGCGCGGCGAAGTTTTCGTCGGAATAAACGCAGCATATTTAAACGGTAACTCCCGACACAGGTGCCCAGATCGGGCTGATTGACGCCGATGACAGGCGATCTGCGATCTTGGCGCATTCCGCGGCGAAGGCTTGATCCGACACTGTCGGGTCGTTGACGCGCGGATAGTATGTTTGCGTCAGAAAACGCAGGTAAACATCGCGATTTTCAGCGGAAAACGTGAGTGTTTGGGGATGTTTGAAGTGGGTTGCAAGGGCTTCGGTATCGGCAGCATGATGCGCGATCGTCTCGATAGCCCAGAAGCATTCGCCGCAAGCGATCACCGGTTTTTCAAGCAGCATCGCTTCCAGCCCGACCGAAGAGTTCACCGTCACGACCGCTTGCGCGGCGCGGACCTGCGCGAAAGTATCGGTCGTATTATCTAAGATCACGCGGGTTCCCGCACAAAGCCGCGTGAGGCCGTCCGTCGCGGTTTGAGGCGCGCTGGGATGTTCTTTAATCCGGATGTGCCAACCTTCGGGCAACGCGGAGCTGGCCGCGATTAACCCTTCGACAAACTGCGTTACAGTTCGGTAAGCACCGCCGAAAATACGCAGCTGGCTGTCGCCGGGGTACTGGAGGGGCGCAAACAGAAACGGGCCTTCAGCAAGCGGATTGGGGGGCGGATTTATGTCGGCCTTGGCGCGGGGTTTATGTGCGGCACGTTGGGTGATCTCTTGCCCGATCTGGCGCCAAGATTTGACGCCCTCATCGGCGGGCGTGTCTTGCGACCATTTCACGTAGGGGTCGATTGCGCGCGGCAAGCCGTTGAGAAAGTTGACCCCCTTCGGATCCGCGGTCAACGTGCCGCGGAACGGCCCGAGTTCCAAAAACAGGCATTTCGCCCCCGCGTCCTTAGCGGCCTGCATAAAGACATATCGAGGCCCCGCGGTCGCGTTCCACGCCACTGCGATGTGGCGTGGATGGGTCTCGAAATATCGCCGCGCGCCATTGTATTGCCAAGCCAGCAACTTGAGCTTGAGGGAGCGTTTTACCCCGTCGCTCGCCGGATCTGTTCCACGCAGATAGGCTTCGGACGCGCGCTGCGATGTCTCCGCGTAAGCACGCCACCCGAGGGGCGGCATGTTAAGCCAGAGAGGCTCACCAAGTTGCGACAGGATACGACCGATCAGTGGGCGTTTTGACCGGCGTTCTTCGAGGCAAACAAAGGTTTCTTGGGCAGCGATCACTTTAAATCAGACCACTTCAACTGAGTATTCCGCGTGAGCGCGCGTGTCGTCGTTTTGCCCACGACCTTATCGAAATCATATCCGGCAATTTCGCCCGAACCGGGGCGGCGCGCCCAGATATCGGCTTCTGTGATCACATGACCGGCAGGGAGATCCGCATCTGCAACGACGGACGCACGCGCGAATTTGTAAACCGGCTCCTCGGCTTCGGTGCGCTGTTTGGGATTGTTCGCTGCGATCCAGATTTCTTTTGAGCGATCAACGATATGGCGCAGTTCCGCAGGGTCCATCGAATTGATGATGTCCGGCCCGATGCGGTAGCGCGTATCGGTGTAGTGACGCTCCAATATGCAGGCGCCCAGCGCGACGGAGGCAAGCGCCATATCCGGCCCGATCGAGTGATCGGAAAATCCGACGGGCACGCCGGGGAAGGCGTTGCGCAATTCTGTCACGCCTTTGAGCGAGACGATTTCGGGGGGGCTTGGGTAGAGATTTGTGCATTCCAACAGGGCAAAATCGATCCCCGATGTCGACAAGATCTCAACGCTCGCGCGCAAGGTCTCGATGCTTTGCATACCGGTTGACATGATCACCGGCTTACCGAACCGCGAGATATGGCGGATCAGCGGCAGGTTATCGCATTCGCCCGAGCCGATTTTATAGCCCACGACGCCGATGCTTTCCAAGAAATCCGCCGCCGCGCGCGAAAACGGCGTGGACAGGTAAATCATCCCGAGGCTCTCGGTGTATTTTTTCAACTCGACTTCATCATCTTGCGAGAGCGCGCAGCGGGCCATCACCTCCCAGATCGACACATCCGCGTTGGGCGGGAAAATCTGCTTTGCCTCATCCGTCATCTCGTCTTCCAAGATGTGGGTTTGATGCTTGACGCATTCACAACCCGCCCCCGCCGCCAGCCGCACCATCTCTTTGGCGACGTCGAGCGATCCGCCGTGGTTGATGCCGATCTCTGCAATAACGAGCGGTGGTTGGTCGTAACCGATTGTGCGAGTGCCGAGTTTCATGACGGGTTCCTTGACATTTGAGGCGCGATTTTGCCTCGTTGCGCTCTCGGTCTCGCCCAGCGCGGAGCAACTGTCAATGTTACTCGCGGTGGGAGGGGGCAAGGGTAACGGCGCAGTGAAGCGCATGTGACAAGCGCGTGAGGGCGGTCGGCGCAGATGTAACGCTTGCCTCAGAGGATAACGCTGCGTAAAAATACGAGCGTGGCCGGTGGGAATTCGGTTCGGTGTTAAGGGGGAATTTTTATGTGTTTTATGTGTGAAATGGCGCAACGCAAAATCGCGGCCTGCGGGTCGCCGATTGATGCGACCTATTCCCCCGAGGAGGTTGTGGCCGAGGTTTCAACGGGCATAGACGTCAGCACGGGCGAGATCTACGCCGCCCGTTTTGAGACGGGCGATGCACGGGGCGATACCGCGACCACCGCGACAATGTCCGCTGGCGATACGTTCCAAGGTGTGCTCTCGTCCGCGGGGGACCGAGACTGTTGGAGTGCCCCCACTGAAGTGGTCCACCAACTGGGATAGTATTATCCCATTTTCAGGAGGACCAAGAGATGGCTGGAAAGCGAGACAAACCCGAAGAGATTGTGTTGAAGCTGCGGCAGGTTGAAGTGCTGCAAGGACAAGGCAGCTCGATCGCAGACGCGGTCAGACAGATCGGCGTAACGCAGCAGACCTATTACCGATGGCGCAAAGAGCGAGCCTTGTCCTCCATTGGTCCGAGGACAATGGCGAGCGTGGCATGAGCCGAGATCAGTTGAAGCGGCTGAAGGAGTTGGAGACTGAGAATACCCGGCTGCGACGTCCGGTATCGGATCTGACGCTGGACAAGATGATCCTGACTGAGGCGGCCCGGGGAAACTTCTAAGCCCTTCCCGCCGCCCATTGCCCGACAGGCGATTGCGAAGCAATCTGCCGAGAGGGGGCGATGTATCGATCATGTGCGGCAAACCCTCAGCGTATCCGAGCGCCGGATTTGCCGCACATTGGGGCAGCATCGCTCGACGCAGCGCAAGGTGCCCGCTGGTCTGCCGGACCAATAGCGGCTGACTGAGGGCATCATCGAGCTGACGCAAGAGTTCGGGCGTTATGGATATCGCATGATTACCGGGATGCTGAACAACAGCGGCTGACATGGGAATTACAAGCGTGTTGAACGGATCTGGCGACGGGAAGAGCTGAACGTCCCACAAAAACAACCCAAGAAGGGACGGCTTTGGCTGAACGACGGGTCGTGCTTCCGACTGCGACCGGAGCGTCCGAGCCATGTCTCCCTCTCGACGATGTGAACATCGTCTGTCGGGCAACGGGATCCTATGACTTTGTTCAGGACCGAACCCATGACGGGCGAATCTTCCGCACGCTTAACATCATCGATGCGCTGCCCGGCAGGCTTTTGCGCAGCAAATGCCAATAGGGAGTTTACCACGGAAGCGCTGGTGATGCGTGTGAAACGCGGACTCAATTCCGTCGAAGTGGTCGACGCCTTGACCGACTTGTTCATCCTGCGCGGCCCACCAGAATACATAAGATCTGACCATGGCGCGGAATTTATTGCCAAGAAGGTGTGCGCCTGGATCGACGCAGTAGGCGCTAAAACAGCCTTCATTGCGCCCGGCTCACCGTGGGAAAATGGCTACTGCGAAAGCTTCAACGCCCGCCTCCGGGACGAACTTCTGAACGGTAAGGTCTTCTACACGCTACGCGAGGCACAGATCCTGATCGAGAGATGGCGTCGCCACTACAACACGGTCAAGCCACACAGTGCTCTGGGATATCGTCCACCGGCGCCCGACAGCATCGTCCCGATAGACCAGAGGCCGACCGTGCACTAACATTTACATCGGACCACTCAGTGTGGTCAGACCATACGGACAAGAGGGCAACGATACCCTCTTCGGGCAGGACGGGGACGACGCCTTAACCGGAGACGCGGGCGAGGATGTTTTGGATGGTGGAGCTGGCGCGGATCGGCTGATCGGCGGGCTCGGCGCCGATACTTTGCGGGGCGGAGCGGGGAGTGATTCACTCTACGGCGGCGAGCAAAACGACAGTCTGGCGGGGGGCACGGAGGGCGATCTGCTGGTAGGGGACAGTGGAGACGACATCCTGTGGGGCGACGATGGCAACGATACACTCTACGGCGGCTTGGAGAGTGATACGCTTATAGGCGGCGCTGGAAGAGATATTTTATACGGCGGAGCGGGGGCGGATGTGTTTGTGTTCCTCGGGGCCAGCGACTCGCCCGCACAGGGGGCGGGAGATTATGTTGCCGACTTCACCACAGGCATCGATCTGATCGATCTGCGCGCGCTGACGCTTCACTGGGTTGCGGGGGCGGCATTTGCACAGGGTGACACGAACGCCCTGCGCTATCAGGTCGTCGATGGTATTGGCCTGTTGCAAGCCGATCTCAACGGGGACCGGATCGCGGATTTCGAGATCTTCTTTGAGGGTGGGCCAAGCCTCGGCATCAGCGATTTTCTTCTTTAACCCGTGGCGCGCCTGCATTCTTTGCGGACTGATTTCGAGATGTCGAATCCGTGAATTGACCGGATCAAGAGAATCGCTAAAAGCTGGAAAAAACAATAAATTGAGCAGTCAAAATGGCACCCATTACCTACCATAACCGCCTCGGCGGATTTGATTTTCTTGGCCTTCGAAAAGGCCGGAGCGGCGCGATGGAAATCGTGTATGATGACGGCGTTAAACGGCGGATCGTTTGGCGCGTGATTGGCGAGGCGAATATGGCGCATATCGATGCCGCTCTCTCGCGCGCAATGTCACAAATCCGCGTTCTGCCGGCGCTTTACACCGAACTCAAAAAACGCTCGATCTTGATCGAAGCCGTTCACGGCTGATAGTTTCGGCGCCCCGTTCTTCGGCTTGCCCTTCATGCGCTTGGTGCCTGAGGGGTGAGCCAATCGATAAAAAAAGGGCCGAGCATAACGCCCGGCCAGGAAGAGGTGCCGACAGGGGACTGCGGAACCTTTGACATGTGAGGCTGCGGCCTCAAAATTCTGCGCAGCGGCGCGTTACGCGCGCCAGAACGGCTTGTCCGCCTCATTGCGCATCTCGTGATTGGCCAGTCCGATATCGGCAAGTTGGCTTTCATCAAGCTTCAAAAGATCACTGCGCATTTTTCGACGCGCGGACCAAGTTACGACCAGCTTCGCAACCGTCCGCAGACCAAACTGCGCAGTGGCGCGGCGGGCGGGGCGAGGAAGCGATAAGGTCGTCATGGTGTCACCTTTTGCGTTGATACAATCATCTGTTATCTGATATGTGAAGCAATACAATCGGTGCACAATCAGGTCTAGGAAAACATTGTGGCAGGTACAAATTGGCCGGATCTTTTCGCCTCGGCGTTTGAGGAAGGCGCGGGGCCGAAATATTTGACGATGGCGCGCGTCCTGCGCGAGGCGATCTCGATGGGGAAGCTTGAACCCGGTGTTCGCTTGCTGCCCGTGCGTGAATTGGCGTGGCAACTTAAAATTACGCCGGGCACGGTTGCGCGCGCTTATCAAATCGTCACGCAAGAGGGTTTGCTTGAGGCTGTTGTCGGCCGCGGAACCTTTGTTGCCCGCAGTCAGCCGCGATTGGGCCCCACGCAGCCCTTATACGAAGACCGCTTGCCCGATTTCGACCGCGTGCGCGATCGGGATGCGGCCTCCGGTCCGGTCGATTTGCGATCCCCGCAATTACCCAATCTTGGCCAGCTCGAGTCTATCTCCGCCATTCTAAACGATGTTTCAAAACAACTCGGTCCAGAATATCTGCATTATCCCGACATGAGACGAGATCGTCCCGCGCGAGAGGCGGTGGTTCAATGGCTTGGTGGGCGGACGACGTCGCGCGCGGATGCAGATGATATCGTCCTGACAAATGGCGGGCAAAACGGGATTCATCTCGTTTTCTCCTGCTGTCTGCGCGGGGAGCGTCCCGTCGTGTTGACGGAGGAGCTTAGCTATCCAGGATTTCGCCACGCGGCGCGTTTGATGCGCGCCGAGGTCGTCGGCGTGCCAATCGACGCGGAAGGCCTGCGGGCGGATGCGCTGGAATTGGCGTGTCGTCGCTTGAACGCGCAGGTTCTGTGCCTGACAACCGAGGCGCAAAACCCCACAACAGCGCGGATGTCAGCGCGGCGCAGAGAGGAAATTGTACGGGTCGCGCGGGGGCACAATCTTCAAATCTTGGAAGATGATTGCTACGAAACGCCGGACAACTCGATTGTACCGATACGCCATCTGGCGCCCGAGCGAACATGGCAAATTGTATCGCTTTCCAAGACCATTTCGGCCGGACTTCGGTTCGGCGCCGTAGTTTGCCCCACGGGCATGGGCGAGACGGGCCGCCTTGCGGCGCAGCATAGCTTCTTTGGTGTCTCGCGTTTGGTGGTTGACGTCGCGGAGCGGATGATCCGGTCGGGTGAGGTGGAGCGCCTGTCTGCGATGGTTCACGCCGAGATGGGGCGGCGCCTGATGCTGGTGGTCGAGGCATTCAACGGCTTTGAAGTGTTCTGGCAGCACGGGCTGTCGTTCTTGTGGCTCAAGCTTCCGCTTGGCTGGCGGGCGTCGACCTTTGCGCGGATGGCAGAGAGCGAAGGTATTTTGGTGCGCTCGGCGGATGAATATGCGCTGCACGATGCGGCGGCGCCAAATGCTGTGCGCATCGCGATCGCGGGAGGGATTTCGCAAGAGCGGTTCGAGGCGGCATTGGCGCGCTTGGCGCATCTGTTGCGCAACCCGCCTGATGACCTGCCTGTCTAACCGCCTAAATTCAACGCGCCGCCGCCTTATTTTATAGCGGCGCGTCTGTCCTGCGCGCGCCATTGCCCAAGCGGCGCGCGCTTCCCCCCTTTTCACCGCCCAAACTCTATGCGTAGGGTGGGGAAATTGGCTACGCACGGGGATCGAATTGCGACAGATTTGGGAACGGATCAGGCGGTCCGAGGCATTTGGCGGCTATGCTTTGGTGTCTCCGACGGCGTCCTACGCGATGCTGATGCTCGCCGCGCCATTGTTAACAATTCTCGCCTATTCGTTTTTCAAAGACGGATATCTGACGATCGTGCGCGAGGTTACGTTCGAGAATTACATCGCAACGTGGTCCGATCCGATCTTCCGCGCGATTTTATTACGCTCGCTCTTGGTTTCGGCATTGGTGACGTTTATCACCGTCGCGCTTGCGTTTCCGGTCGCCTACTTCCTCTCCTTCGTCGTGAAATCAGAGCATAAATCGCGTTGGTTGTTCCTTATTACCATCCCGTTTTGGACGTCCTATCTCATCCGGGTTTTCCTTTGGAAAGTCATTTTGGGGTATAACGGGGTTCTGAACTTCGGCTTGGAAGGTCTTGGGATCATTGATGATCCTTTGCGTATGCTCAACACGGTCGGCGCGATTGCGGTGACCTTGGCCCATGCTTATGCGCCCTTCGCGATCTTGCCGATTTTTGTCAGCCTTGAGAAAATTGACCGCTCGCTGCTCGAGGCAGGTCAGGATTTGGGGGAAAGCAAGCTGCGCACCTTTATGCGAGTGACCCTGCCGCTCGCGATGCCGGGGGTGGTTGGCGCGGTTTTGATCGTCTTCATCCCGACAATCGGGGATTACGTGACGCCGGAACTGATCGGTGGAGGGAAATTGCCTATGGTTGCCAATATGATCCAGGCGCAGATGCTGCCGCTGGATAACAAACCGATGGGCTCGGCGATTGCCGTCTCCGCGATGGTGGTGGTTGCGTTGGTGTCAGTGGTGTTCCTTGCGCTCAACGCGCGCTACTTGCGGGGGCGCAAATGAAGTTCATTCGCACGCTTCCCGCGCTCAAGGTTTATACGCTGGTTTACCTGCTGTTCCTCTACGCGCCGATTTTGCTTTTGCCGATGTTTGCGTTCAACGAGGGGACGATCATTGCGTTTCCCCTCAAGGGTTTCACGACCGATTGGTTCGCGCAGATGTTCGCGAATGATACATTGGGCCGCGCCGTCAAAAACTCGATGATCATCGCCCTGTCGACGGCTGTTTTGTCGACGACTTTGGGAATTTTTGCTGCGCGCGCCGCGACGCGTTTCGAGTTTCCGGGGAAGGGCGGGATCATGGGGCTGATCATGCTGCCGCTGGTCTTGCCCGAGATTATCGTTGCGGTATCGCTTTTGGTTGTTCTGCTGGGGATGGGTGTGTCGCTTTCGATTTTCACAGTGATTATGGGGCATGTCTTGATCGCGACGCCCTATGCGATTGTGATCTTGAACACAGCCTTCTCCTCGCTTGATGAAAGCCTTGAGGAAGCGGCTTATGATTTGGGCGAGGGGAAATGGAGCACGTTCCGTCTCGTGACACTGCCGCTCGTGGTGCCGGGGATCATCTCGTCGGTGTTGATTTCCTTCACGATTTCGCTTGATGAATTCATCATTGCGTTCTTCCTAGCCGGCAATGAACCAACCTTGCCGACCTATATTTTCTCGCAACTGCGCTTCCCTAAAGCGATCCCGATGATCATGGCGCTTGGCACATGCCTTGTCGCGCTATCGGTGATTTTGCTAACCATTGCTGAATATTTCCGCCGTCGCGGCATCGCGAAAACCGGCGGGAAGGATACCGGAGGTTTCCTGTGACTGTTCAACCCACCCACACCACCCCAGAGCACGCAGCCGCCAAACCGGCATCGCGCAAGCCGATGATCGAATTCCGCGATGTTCATAAATACTACGGCGAGTATCACGCGCTGCGCGGGGTGACGGCGCAGATCAAAGAGGGCGAGTTTTTCTCGCTGCTTGGGCCATCGGGTTGCGGCAAGACAACGCTTTTGCGCACGATCGCGGGGTTTGAGGGAATCTCGTCTGGCGTGGTTCTGGTCGATGACAAGGATATGGCCCGCGTTCCCGCAAATAAGCGCCCTACAAATATGGTCTTCCAGAGCTATGCGATTTTCCCGCACCTGACGGTTGCGCAGAATGTCGGCTTTGGTCTGCGCCGCGATCCGCGCACGCCCGCCGAAAAGGCCGTGCTGGTCGAGGAAGCGCTCGGCATGGTGGGGCTTGCGGGGTACGGCAACCGTGCCGCGCATGCGCTTTCAGGGGGGCAACGTCAACGTGTCGCGCTCGCCCGCGCGCTGATCTTGAAGCCGAAGGTCCTGCTGCTCGACGAGCCGCTCTCGGCGCTGGATAAGAAAATGCGCGAACAAATGCAGGTCGAATTGATCCGGCTTCAACGTCAGGTTGGGATCACCTTCGTCCTCGTGACCCATGATCAAGAAGAAGCTTTGGTCATGTCAGATCGGATCGCGGTCATGTTTGAGGGCAATATCTCGCAACTCGCAGACCCTGAAACGCTCTACCGCCGTCCCAACTCGCGCAAGGTGGCCGAATTTATCGGGGTCATGAATTTCCTGCCCGCCGATATCAAAGGGGAGACGTCCGACAAAATCCAGCTCGACGTCGCGGGCCTCGGCGCGGTGGAGATCGATCAAGATCAAGCGCCCGCCGCCCCCTCAGGCGCCGGCGCCGTTGTCGGGTTCCGCCCGGAGACGCTGACCATCTTGTTCGACGGGCAGACCGCCACCGACCGTGAAACCGAAGCCTTGATCGAGGAAGTCGTCTATTACGGCGATATGACCTATTATGATGTGCGGCTCGACGGTGTCGCATCGCCCGTGCGGATCTCGATGCGCAACGTCTTTGGGCGTCCCGTCCTTGATATCGGCGCGCGCACGCGGGTGGCGTGGTCGGCGGGCGCGTTGGTGCTGTTTCGCTAAAATCAGGCCTTGCGGTGGCGGCGTGTTCGCCGCCGCAAGCCGATCTTAACTCCGTTTACGGTGCCTATTTCGGGCCGCGTTGGCCTTGCCAATGGCGCGCAGGCGTCCTTTTTCCAAAGCGCGCAGTTTGACAGCCCTTTGGAACCTGATAGACCCCGCATGGACAATTCCGCGAGGCAGCCATGACGCATCCCACCCTTCAGTTGACCAACACCAAAACGCGTAAGAAAGGGCCGTTCGCGCCCTTGCATGCGAATAACGTGCGGATGTATCTGTGTGGACCCACCGTGTACGATCGCGCCCATCTGGGCAATGCGCGTCCGGTCGTTGTGTTCGATGTGCTCTATCGGCTGCTGCGCTACGTCTACGGGGCCGAGCATGTGACCTATGTGCGCAATTTCACGGATGTGGACGATAAGATCAACGCCACCGCGCTGTCGCGCAAAGAGGCGGGCGCGGCGGGGACGTTGGAAGACCTGATCAAAGAGCGCACCGAGGAAACAATCGGTTGGTACCATGCCGATATGGACGCGCTGGGGGCATTGCGCCCCGATCATGAGCCGCGCGCCACCGATTATATCGGGGCGATGGTCACAATGATCGAAGGTCTGATTGAAAAGGGCCATGCCTATGCTGCCGAAGGCCATGTTCTGTTTGATGTGCGCTCCTATAAAGACTATGGCGCGCTTTCGGGTCGTTCCGTCGATGATATGATCGCGGGCGCGCGCGTCGAAGTCGCGCCGTATAAGCGCGACCCGATGGATTTCGTCCTGTGGAAGCCATCTTCCGGCGATTTGCCGGGCTGGGAGAGCCCGTGGGGACGTGGCCGCCCGGGGTGGCATATCGAATGCTCCGCGATGTCATTCGAGCTTTTGGGCGCGAGTTTTGACATCCACGCCGGCGGGATTGATTTGCAATTCCCGCATCACGAGAATGAGGTCGCGCAAAGCTGCTGCGCGCATCCCGAGGGCGGGTTTGCCAGCGTTTGGATGCATAATGAGATGTTGCAGGTTGAGGGGAAGAAGATGTCCAAATCGTTGGGCAATTTCTTCACCGTGCGCGATTTGCTGGATCAGGGCATCGCGGGCGAGGTCATTCGCTTTGTGTTCCTGAGCACGCATTACGGCAAGCCGATGGATTGGACGGCCGCGCGCGCCGAACAGGCAGAGAAAACCTTGCGCAAGTGGCGTGAGGCAACCAAAGGCGTTGTGGCTGGGCAGCCCTCAGAATCCGTGGTTGCTGCGCTTGCGGATGATTTGAACACCGCAGGGGCGATTGCAGAACTCCACCAGATGACTGATCCCGCAACCTTACTGGCGTCGGCGCAGTTGCTTGGTTTGCTCTCGCCCGAGTTGGGTGATTGGGTCGATGCTCCGGCGACGGTTGATCTGGCGAGCTTTGCTGCGACGCTATCAGAGTTGCGCGCGGCGGCTATGGCATCGAAAGACTTCGCGCCGGTTGATGCCTACAAATCGGCTTTACAGGACGCGGGCGTCGAGGTTCGGATGTCGAAAGCGGGTGTCGAGCTTTTGCCAGCAGCGGGGTTTGACCCGTCGAAGCTGGAGGCGCTGAAATGACGGCATCCCGCGAGCGCCTTTATCTCTACGACACGACCTTGCGCGACGGGCAACAGACGCAAGGCGTGCAATTCTCTTTGTTGGAAAAGCAAACGATTGCGGCTGCGCTGGATGCCTTGGGTGTGGATTATATTGAGGGCGGCTGGCCGGGTGCAAATCCGACCGATAGCGATTTCTTCAACGCGCGTCCGCAAACCCGGGCCACGTTCACCGCATTCGGGATGACGAAACGTGCGGGGCGTTCGGCGGCAAATGACGATGTGCTTGCGCAAGTCATGCAGGCAGGCACGCCGGCTGTTTGTCTTGTTGGCAAAAGCCACGAGTTCCATGTCTTGACCGCCCTCAACATCACGCTTGACGAGAATATTGAGAACATTCGTGCGTCGATCGCGCATCTCAAGGCGCAAGGGCGCGAGGCTTTGTTCGACGCCGAGCACTTCTTTGATGGCTACCGCGCCAATCGCGATTACGCGCTCCAATGTATCCACGCGGCGTTTGATGCGGGGGCGCGGTGGATCGTGCTGTGTGATACAAACGGTGGAACCTTGCCTGACGAGGTTGGGCGGGTCGTGTGTGAGGTTATCGCATCGGGGATTTCTGGCGCGCATCTTGGCATTCATACGCATGATGACACGGGTAACGCGGTGGCCTGTTCCCTCGCGGCGGTACTTGCGGGCGCACGGCAGGTTCAAGGGACGCTCAACGGCCTTGGCGAGCGCTGCGGAAACGCAAATCTGACGACGTTGATCCCGACATTGCTGTTGAAAGAGCCCTTCGCCAGCGAGCTGGAGATTGGCGTCGCGCGCGAGCGTCTTGGCGGGTTGACGGCCTTGTCGCGCAAACTTGACGATATGCTCAACCGCGTGCCGCTGCGCTCGGCGCCCTATGTCGGGGCCTCGGCGTTTGCGCATAAGGCCGGGCTGCATGCTTCTGCGATCCTAAAAGATCCAACCACTTACGAGCATATTGATCCCTCCGTTGTGGGCAACGAGCGTATCATCCCGATGTCCAATCAGGCGGGTCAATCGAACCTGCGCGCGCGGCTTGCGGCGGCGGGGATCAATGTTGATCCAAAAGATCCAAGGCTTGCGCACATCCTCGATGTCATCAAGGAACGTGAGGATCAAGGTTACGCCTATGATGGTGCACAAGCGAGTTTCGAGCTCATCGCGCGGCGTGAGTTGGGTCTTTTGCCCGATTATTTTTCGGTCGAGCGCTACCGTGTCACGGTGGAGCGTAGGCGCGCGGCCTCCGGCAAAATGACACATCTTTCCGAAGCCGTCGTCGTAGTCAATATTGGCGGAGAGCGGACGCTTTCGGTTTCGGAAGGGATCGTTGAGGACGGGGTGAATGGGGCGGCGAACGGCGGCGCAGACGGGGGTCCGGTGAATGCCCTCTCCAAAGCGTTGGCGAAAGATCTTGGGCCTTATCAATCCTTTATCGACGATTTGAAGCTCGTCGATTTCCGGGTAAGGATCACCCAAGGCGGTACGGAAGCCGTGACGCGGGTGATGATTGATAGCGAAGACGGGCAGGGGCGTCGTTGGTCGACGGTCGGGGTTTCTGCGAATATCGTGGATGCTTCGTTTGAGGCGCTGTTGGATGCGTTGATCTGGAAACTGGCGCGGGATGGCGCCAAGCCGGTATGAGCGCGCGGCAAGGTCCTGATCCCGATATCGCACTCGCGGCCGAGCGTTTGGCGGCGGGTGATCCAACACGATGGTCGGCCGTTTTAGCCGCACCGCTCTCGGCGCGGCCGGTGTTGATCGCACTTGGCGCACTCAATCTCGAATTGGCGCGCGCGCCGTGGGCGTCAAGTGAGCCGATGGTTGCGGAAATGCGCTTGCAATGGTGGATCGACGCCTTGGAGAAGGCAGGCGAATTGCAAGGGCGCGGCGCGCCGATCCCGCACGAGATCGGCCCGGCGGTACAAATGGCCTTGCTGGCCGGGGCCCCCGTCGCAGATCTTGTCACAGCGGCCGAGGCGCGGCGGTGGGATTGTTGGTCAGAGCCTTTCGCCGATGATGCCGCGTTCGATGCCTATATTGGCGCAACTTCGGGCGGGATGATTTGGGCCACGGCAAAGGCACTCGGCGCATCGGATCATGGCGAAAGTCCAGCGCGTGATGCCGGTTATGCGTTTGGAATAGCTAATCTTTTCTTGGCGATCCCCGAGTTGGAGAGCCGAAAGCGTTACCCCGTCACGGATGGTCGGCCGACTGCGCTCTCGGCGCTGGCGGATACTGCGCTCACGCGTCTCGCTGCGAGCCGCGCAGCCGCGCGTTCCTGTGGCACGGCGGACCAAAAGGCGCTCAAAATCGCTTGTTTGCAAGGATGGCAAGCCCAGGGGATATTGGAGCGCGCGCGTAAATCGCCGCAGCTCATCGCACAAGATGCCCTCAAACCGTCCGAATTCCAACGCCGTGCGCGCCTTTTGCGCGCGGCGATATTTGGTTTTTGAACGCCCTTAATTCTATCTTCAACATTGCGCGCGATGGTGATCGTGTCGCAACGGCCTAGACAGGCCCGAAGCGTCGCCCAGACAATTCGGAACCTTGTACATGATCATTCAGTGGATGTCCCAGCTTCGCGTGAAGCTCCCGCTTATCCTCGTCGCGACGCTCATTCTGAGTTTCGGGATCATGGGGAAACTTGGCAATGTGGAAAGCGAGAAAGCCTTCAAGAAAGAAGGTATTGAACGGCTTTCTCTCGTTTTGGAAGCACGTGAACGTGACTTAAGACTCTGGAATGAGACGATTTTCTCTGACGTCTCTGCGACGGCACAGTCAGAGAGTGCGGCACGGATGCTGCGCGATTTCCAAGTCGGTTGGACCTCCCTCGGTGCGACCGCTCGTGAAGAGATCGTCACGCAATACGTTGGCAATAATCCCAATTCTGCCGATGCGCGCGAGAAGATGACCACCGCAACCGATGGCTCGAATTATAGCACCGTCCACGGCCGTTACCATACGGGCCTCGTGGGGCAGATGCAGGCCAAAGCCTATACTGACATATTGCTCATCAATCCCAACGGGGACATCATCTACTCGGTCAAGAAGCTTGCCGAGTTCGGGGAAAACGTCAATACGAGTGCAAACGTGCGGCCGGGGCTCACGGAAATCTTTGCGATGGCGTCTAAAAGCAAAAGCGGAAGCGTTTTTGTATCCGATTTCGCGCCATCGGAGCCGCGCGATGATCTGCGCGCAGATCCCGATGCACAGGCCTATCTGGGTGTGGGTATTCAGAGCAAATCCGGTGTTCTACTCGGCGTTTTAGCCTATCAAGTGTCTCTCTCGTCAATCAATTCGATTTTGCTGCAACCGCATGGTTTGGGGGCGTCGGGGCAAAGCTATATCTTGAATGACGAAGGACATCTCGCCTCGGCGCTTCGTTTGGCGCAAGGGTCAAATAAACCCGAAATTTTCCTCGACTCGCCGGCGATCACGGCCGCGTTACGGGGGGAGACGGGAGTTTATGACGGCCAAGGGATCCTCGGGATTGATAGCATTATGGCTTATCGTCCCGCGCAAATCCTCGGCCTGCCGCATGCACTTGTCGTAGAGCAGGCTGTTGAAGAGCTATTGGCAAAAAACGATAGCTACAACTCTTTGATGATGATGCTCGGAAGCATCGTAATCCTTCTGTTTTCTGGTGTTATGATCTTGATTGCGCGGTCCGTAACGATGCCGTTGAAGCGTATCGATTATGCTATGCGCCGTATCGGATCAGGCATCTATGGCTTTGTCATTAAAGACAAATCTCGCAAGGATGAAATCGGGCAGATCGCGCGTTCGCTTGGCGAATTCAGTGACCAACTCTCGCAGGGTGAGGCAGTGGCGCGTGATGCGCGCTTAAAAGGGGCCGCATTCGAAGCGGGCTCGTCGGCGGTCCTCATGACGGACCCTGATTTCAACATACTATATGCGAATAGTGCATTGGTGAGCCTCATTCAGAACCGGATTGATGCATTTCACACGCAATTCCCAAACCTCGATCCTGAGCAAATCATCGGTCAGCCGATCGAGATTTTCCATCCAAATCCCGAAAAGATTCGTGCGATCTTAGAGGGCGAAGCCGCGATGCCATTCTCTACGAATATCGCGCTGGGACGCGCGCGTTTCACACTCGATGTGGCAGAGGTCGTCATGCCCGAGCAAGGTCGGATCGGGTTTGTCTTGGAGTGGCGCGATGTCACCGATACCCAGATGAATATGGCCATTTTGAAGTCGATAGACCTGAATCAGATGATGATCGAGTTCGCGCCTGAAGGGCATCTCATTACGGCCAATGAAAATGTTTGTCATGCGCTCGGCGTCAGTGCCGATACCCTGCTGGGCAAGGATTTGCGGTCGCTTTTGGGCGGAAACGAACAGAGTTCCGACAATATTTGGGCGACGCTTCAAGGTCGAACGCCCGTATCGGGACGGTTTACACTCAAGCCTGCGCAGGGTGCAGCGCGGATCTTGCAAGGCGCAATAACGCCTGTGCTGGATCGCAATCAATCCACTCTTAAAATCGTTTTGATTGCGAGCGACATAACCGAGGCGCAGCAAGAGATTGAAAAGGCAGAACAGCTGCGTGTAACTGCGCAAGCGGCGCAGCAGGCTGTTGTTGAAACACTGCGCACCAACCTGACCAAACTCTCTCGCGGGGATTTGTCAGTGCGCATCAACGAGACATTCGGCCCCGAATATGAGCAGCTCAGAAACGATTTCAATTTGGCGACACAGAATCTCGCCGAGGCGATGGAACTCGTTTTGGGCAATTCGCTCGAGATTGAAAATGAGGCGAAGGAAATCTCCGGTGCGGCAGAGGATTTGAGCCGTCGGACCGAAAAGCAGGCGGCGACCTTAGAGGAGACCGCGGCGGCACTCGATGTTCTGACGCAATCGGTCAAGACAGCGTCAGCTGGTGCGAATGAGGCGAACCGTGTCGTTGTGGAAGCACGAGAGCAGGCCCAATCATCGGGGTCCGTGGTGCGTCAGGCTGTTGACGCAATGGGGCAGATCGAAAATTCATCTCAACAAATTTCGAAAATCATTGCGGTAATTGATGATATTGCGTTTCAGACAAATCTGCTCGCTCTCAATGCCGGCGTAGAGGCCGCGCGGGCAGGGGAGGCCGGTCGGGGGTTTGCAGTCGTCGCATCGGAGGTGCGGGCGCTTGCCCAGCGCTCTTCTGAAGCGGCGCGCGAAATCGACGCTTTGATCTCCGCATCGTCTGGGCATGTAAAGCGTGGTGTCGGATTGGTCGGGGAGGCCGGGGTTGCGTTGAACGACATTCTGACATCCGTGATCGATATCTCCGCCCGTGTCACCGAGATCGCGTCATCTTCCCAAGAACAATCGGCCGGCCTTGCGGAGATTAACTCTGCGGTGATCAATTTGGATCAGGTGACACAGCAGAACGCGGCCATGTTTGAGCAGACAACCGCAGCGAGTCATTCCCTCACGCGCGGCGCGCAATCGCTCTCGAAGACGATGTCTCGGTTCAGCTTGCACACCCCACAACAGGTTAACTCCTCAGTCGAGAAGGACCAAGCCGGGGCATTAAGTTTGAAGCCCGGATTACGTCCGAGTTCGCGGGTGGTCGCGGGGACCAAGCCGGCTGCGCCAGCAACGGCGGCGCCAAGAGCGCTTGCGAAGGTGCGGACGCGACCCAAAACCGTCAATACCCCCATCGCGCAAGCCGTTGCGGCATCGCAAGCACAAGTCGAGGTCAGTGTCGTCAACGACGATGGCTGGGAAGATTTTTGACACCGTTGTTCTGGTCGGGGCGCGGCAAGGGGTTTGCGCCGAGCGTGTCTTGTATTCCTAGCCAGCGAGGCAGATTATCATGAAGCCTATACGTGTTTTGATCGTAGACGATTCAATTACCTCGCGCCTTCTGATCAGGTCCAAACTGGATACCGATCCCCGTATTGAGACCGTTGGTCAGGCCGCGGACGCTTTTGAGGCGCGAAAACTAATAAACGAATTGCGCCCCGATGTATTAACATTGGACATCGAACTCCCCGGACTCGACGGTCTGTCATTTCTCCGTAAGATCATGAGCTTGCGTCCGATGCCTGTTGTGATGTTATCGTCGATGACGAAAGCAGGGTCTGCAATTGCCATCGAGGCACTGTCTTTAGGTGCGGTCGAATGTGTTGCAAAACCTGGCGCGTCTTCAGTTGAAGGCAACTTCGACAACTTACCGGAAATCATTGTAATGGCAGCGCGGGCAAATCCTCATATTACACGTCAAAGGAGCCTCGCACCTGAGAAAACAACGGAACGGCTGAGTGCTGTATATTCGCGAGCGACGGCGGACGACCGCCTGAACCACGCGGATGTTCTGAGCTCGAGCGGGCGGGCAGGAAGCATAATTGCTGGCGCAAATAGGAAAGGCTTGGTCTCCCCCTCACCTCACACGGAAACCTATCCTTGGAATGGTATGTTTGTTTTTCTGGGCGCATCGACGGGTGGCGTTGAAGCCATTGAGACCGTCTTGAAGGGGTATCCCGAAGACTGTCCTCCGACAGTAATTGTCCAGCATATGCCTGAGACATTTCTTGCGAGCTTTGCCAATCGCTTAAATCAGCGCTCCAAACCCACAGTCGAATTGGCACGTGACGGTAGCCCTTTACGACAAGGTGTTGTTCAGTTGGCCCCGGGTGGCGCCTATCACCTTAAAATCGAGGGCGGGGCCGATCGCCCAGTTTGTCGCCTTCTTGAGGCTGGCCCACGTAACGGTCATCGCCCCTCGGTCGACATATTATTTGAAAGCGCCTGCGTTTTAAAAGACCGTGCAATCGGTATCGTTTTGACGGGCATGGGCCGCGATGGGGCGCAGCAACTCTATTCGCTACGCCAAGCAGGTGCACGATGCTTCGCGCAAGATCAGGCAAGCTCGGTGATATACGGGATGCCGCGCGCGGCACTCGAAAGCGGTGGTGCGGAATGCGCGCTGCCACTTGAAGCGGTTGCAAAGCACATTCTATCGCTTTGCCGCGTCCCGAAACCTGTGCGCGAACCCCGGAGAATATCATGAATTCTGTCATCCCAGCAGCTCCGGTGCGTCATCACATTACCCAAGGCGAATATAGGGTTGGTCAAGGCGATGGCGGTTCGATCACCACGATATTGGGATCGTGCATTGCGGCCTGTCTCTACGATTCAGTTTCGAATTTTGGCGGGATCAATCACTTCCTAGTCCCAGATTCTAGCGATAGCAACGCGCCACCCGCCAGCTTTGGCGTGCATGCGATGGAGCTTTTGATCAATGACTTAATCAAACTCGGCGCGACACGGAGCAGGCTTAAAGCGAAGGTGTTTGGGGGGGCCCGAATGATCGCCGGATTAACCGACATCGGCGCTAAGAATGGTGAGTTTGTGATGAACTTTCTGAAGCGAGAGTCGATCGAATGCACAGGGCATAGCTTGGGCGGCACGCAAGCGAGACGGGTTGAGTTTTGGCCGGAAACTGGTCGCGCGCGGCAAAAATTCCTTGGTGAAGCAGCCATCCAACCTGTCGTGCAGCACGTCCTGCGCGCGAATGACGTTGAATTGTTTTAAGGTTACGAGGGTACCTTCCTCACAACGGTCTTCCTCAACGGTGTAGGGGAGAGACGTTTGGTGTGACGAAAGACTGCGGCCATCCTAGCGTCGTCTTACAATGTTCCTGTTCGTCCCCGACCTTGACGGGGCTACAAGGGCAAACAGTTTTTGTCGACGTTTCGAACGACGTCCGCTGACTTATTTTGTGCCCCAAGATTGCCGTGGAGGGCGAGTTTGTTCGGTTTCGATTTAGAAAATAGCCGGTTCGCAGCTTTTTTCTTTGAAAATGGGGGCGGGCGAGCTGCGTCGTGGCACTCTGCTGCATTGACCCACTCCGACACAAACTGTCGGCGCTCTGACGATGATCTGGATGGGCCAAATCTTCCACGTTTGGGCGCAATCCTCCCGTCACACTAACCAGTGCGTATGCGGTCATTCCGGGATTGGTCTGCCATTTTACGCCTCGATGAACGCATTGTGGGGCGGTTGTGTAGGTTTGAAAATACTAATTTTTTGTCGTGTGAAAACGAGTTTCATGCAATTCATTATGTGAATCCGGCCTTCAGAGCTAAGCAGCGCGATCGTGAACCTTGGTTCTTAAGGGGGGGGCGAAAATATCTTCTCCGTCGTTACCAAGGGAAGCGGCCGAGGTAACTCTGAGCAGTTGCGCCCTCGTTCGCGGCACGGGAACTCGTGATCAACTATAATAGGGCCAAATCAGAGCCACAAAGCTTTCGGTCATGCAAAGCTGAGAATATAAAATAATCAAATTGGAGATAACCAATTTGTCATCATCTAACCGATTGGGTCTAATCCCTCATACTTTTCAATCTCACTGGTGCCTGAAAGGGCAGCGTTGCGTCGATTGGGCAGATCAGAGCCACAAGACCTCATCACTTGGGAGAGGGGATGATGTCGCGCCAGTCGACTTGTCAAACCTTGAAACAAGGTCTCGTAAAACAACCGGTGCGAGAACAGCGTCTTTCGATACCGCTAAATCGTTTGGCACAAGTGTTGCAAGCACACCAGTCAAACGCGAAAGGTCTTCTAGTGTTTGGGTCAGGCGATCAATTTGCTGTAGACCCTTAATGGCTGCCTGACTGCCGGCCGGATCAAACTGGCACATCGATAAAGCTATCTGAACATCGCCAGCCAGATGCGCGAGAAGGCCAAGCTCGTCTGAGACTTGATGGGTCAGAACGGCAAGGTCAAGGTGTTCTGACGACGCGTCAACGCGTACCTGCGCGCCGCAAGTTCCATGATGTGTGAGCGGCGCCGTTTGAATTTCTGCCGCCCACCGGGTTTCAGGGCCCGCTTCATTTTTGCAACTGGCGGGTGACCGGATGATCTTCGATCCTATGCTCATAACCGGCCAACCACTGCCTCGATACAGGTTCTCAAATCTTGAGTGGCAAACGGCTTTTTAATGAAATTGTTCATGCCGAATTTCCTTCCGGTATCGATAATCTCTTTATCGGCTCTCCCCGTGATCAAAATGAACCCAACTCCTTTCGTTTTCGCGTCGCTTCTGAGTGCGTGAAGGAGATGAAGGCCATCCATACCCGGCATATTGTAATCCGATATCACGAGATGAACGGGCGATTTCGCGATGCCGGCAAGTGCCGCTTGCCCATCGGCCGCATAGCTCACTTGACGAACACCCATTGCATCAAGTGCCTGAATGATCAGGCCGCGGCTTGTGGACATATCATCGACAACCATTACCCGTAGCTGGTCTCTTAGAGCCATTAGAATTCTCCGCTTTCAGAGGCGATTTGTAGGGGGCGGCGATAGGTCGTGATGCCTGCGGTGATGAGCTTGAACCCTTGCTCCAACGGAACCCGCTCTGAGTGACCTACATGCAGATACCCGCCAGGAATGAGAGCGGCCTCAAAGCGCCGCCAGAGTGTGATTTCGGCCTCCGTATCAAAGTAGATCACGACGTTTCGACAGAATATAATGTCAAATTTGCCCTGCATCGGCCATGGCGAGTGCAAGTTTAGCTCACGGAACGTGATCATGTTGCGAAGCTTTGGCACCGCTCGATATTGGTCGTCATCGGACAAAAAATATTTGTGGCGCAAGGCCTGAGGAATTGCCTCAA
This sequence comes from Albirhodobacter sp. R86504, assembly GCF_042466415.1. Classification (NCBI taxonomy): domain Bacteria; kingdom Pseudomonadati; phylum Pseudomonadota; class Alphaproteobacteria; order Rhodobacterales; family Paracoccaceae; genus Albirhodobacter; species Albirhodobacter sp. R86504. The sequence goes on from NZ_JAXHCH010000002.1 coordinate 878,800, forward strand.
CCGTTGACTGATTGTACCGCGCCTCGGCACCGTAAGCGACCATGACCGGATCGATATCACTCGCGAGGATGCGGATGTCGAGTTTCTCTACATCCGGTGCAAGTTCCGCTAATGTCATCGCGATCGAATAAGCTTCCTGCCCGTTCGATGCGCCGGCCGACCAAATCCTGACACGGCCGCCTGCGCGTGCGTGTTCAATCAGCGGCGGCAAGCTTTGCTCCCGCAAAAAGTCGAAGTGGTGGTTTTCGCGAAAGAAATTCGTCACGTTCGTCGTCAGGGCCGAAATCATCTGCTTTCGTTCGGATGCGCCGTCACCCGTCTGCACGAAATCGATATAGCCCTGATAATCTTGAATTTTCAACGCGCGCAGACGCTTGGCCAACCGAGACTGCACCATTGAAGCCTTGCCCTCTGCAAGGACAATGCCCGAATCTTGATGAAGAATCCGTGCGATCGAGGCCAACTCGGAATCCGTCGGTGGGCCCGCAGTGAGTCCGGAAAGTGCGTGTTGCGTCATGCTGCTTCAACTCGGCTTTCTGGAAGGACTGCCGTGAGGTCGAGAACACGGATCATACCGCCATCAACAATCGTCAACGCACTGATGAAACTGTGCGCCGTGTCCGCCGCAAGTTCCGGGGGGGCTTGCAGGTCACTCATCGGTAAGGCGAGGATGTCAGAGACAGCATCTACAAGGAGGCCTGCTGATTGGTTGCCGACTTGGACAACGATGATGACGTTCCTCGCATCTCCGGCCACGGGCGCCATACCGAGGCGTGTCGATAGATCAACGACGGGTAAGACCGTCCCGCGAAGATTGATGACCCCGCGCACATATGCGGGCGCATGCGGTAAGGGAGTCGCCCGTGTCCATCCTCTGATCTCACGGACCGACATAATGTCGACGCTATATTCTTGTTCAGCCAAACGGAACGACAGCAACTCGATTTCAGCGTTGGGAGTGTGGTTTTCCATGAGTGTCATCCTGCTAGGGGAAGTGTGGCGGTTTTCGTGCACCCCGATGCATTCAATACGAGGTCCGCGGGATCGAGGATCAAGGCGATTTGCCCATCCCCGAGAATTGTGGCGGCCGCGACGCCTGGTATGACGCCGTAGCTTTGTTGCAGGCCCTTAATAACGACCTGCCGCTGCTCCATAATCGCGTCGACAATCAAGGCGCTGCGGCTGCCGTCCTCTTTGGAGGTAAGAAGCACGACGCCGCCCTCGTAGTTTTCCTTAATTGTGCGGTAGCCGAGCTCAGCGCCAAGATCATACAGCGGGACAAATTCACCACGAACATGAACAACGTTGGTCTGGGGCCCGAGTGATCGGATGTCGTCGGGCCCTAAAGTCGCGGTTTCCAAAATGGAATTGAGCGGCACAATCAGTGTTTGATCCGCAACGCTCACCACCATCCCGTCGAGCACGGCGAGCGTCAGAGGCAGAGAAATCGAGAATTTTGTGCCTTTGTTGCGCTCCGAGGTGATAGTAATGCGGCCACCCAATCCTTGGATCGCTTGCTTGACCACATCCATACCGACGCCGCGGCCGGACAGGGCCGATATCGTCGAAGCGGTCGAAAATCCGGGCAAGAACAGCAGATTATCAATCTCGGTATCGCTGAGCATCGAATTTTTAGGAATCAATCCCTTGGACTCTGCTATCTCTTTGACACGAGGCCGGTTGATCCCAGCACCGTCATCGGAAATCTCGATAACGACACGGCCCGAGCGATGTTGCGCGGAAAGCGTGATAACGCCTTCGGGGGGTTTGCCCGATGCGATACGCTCCTCTCGCGTTTCAAGACCGTGATCAACCGCGTTGCGGATCATATGCGTCAGGGGATCGGCGAGCCGTTCAATGACCGTTTTATCCACCTCTGTCGCCTCGCCTTCGGTCTTCAGGCGTAGGTCTTTGCTCACTGCCGCCGAAGCTTCACGCACGATCCGCGCCATGCGTTGGAACAAAGGTTTGACGGGCTGTGCGCGGATCATCATCACGCTGTCTTGGATGTCGCGCGTCAGCATCATAAAGGCTTCGAGGCCGGTCATTACCGTCGAATTCGGTGGCAAGCCCGCTTCTGCAACGCTCTGCGATAGCATGGCCTGATTGATGACCAGTTCCCCGACAAGATTGACCAATCTGTCGATCCGCTCGATGTCAACGCGCACTGTTTCCGAGGTTACAGGTTTTTGCGCGCCACGCGGGCTCGCTGCCTGCTCGCTCAAGGGGGCAGGGCTGGAGGCTGCGGCGACGGGTTGAGTGTCCGTTTCAAGGGGAGCGATCACGGCCTGCTGCATCATATCGCTGTTTGTGATCTCGTCGATATCGGGAATGGGCTCAATCTTTGCCAGCTGGACCAACTGGATGGACTCTTTCGGCGCGGGAAAGGTAGGCGGCTCGGGCGCATCCACCTCATGCGATATCGAGAGCGTGCAGACGTCCTCAACGAAGATGAAAATCTCGCGGATTTCTTCCTCGGTGACAGTCGCTGGCACGCTAACAGTCCACGACAAAAGGGATGTCTCAACGTCCAACTCGTCGAGGGGGGGGATCTCTCGCGCGTTGCAGGTAACTTGCGTGGCGCCGAGGCCCGCGAGCCCCTTGAGGATGTAGAGCGGTTCGTTTCCGGACCGGTAGAGCCCTTCTTGCGGGACGAACTGCACGCGCCAAGGCCGCGACGGAACGCCTGCTTCATCTTCGGGCAGTGAAGACGCCGCGTCGGCCGAAATTGTGCCTGCTTGTTCATCTGAATGCTCTGGAAGCGCGGGCAAACTTATCGCGTCGTCGGCCGTCTCCTCAAAGTCGAACGACAGCGTCATTGGCACGAAGTCGCTCACCTCGTCTTCTGGTTCTGCGGCCGCGCCTTCGCCATTGTTCAGCGCCTTTTCCATCTCTTGCAGCAGCTCTTCCGCTCCCTCCGGGCCCGGGCCTGAATCGCGCGCGGCGCGAACGTGGTCTTGCAAGAAATCTGCCGCGTGGAAAAACTGTTTTACGCGCTCCGGCGTGAGATCCAATCGCCCCGCGCGCAGCTCGTCGAGTACGGTCTCAAAGCGATGCGCGAAGGCAACGAGTGCGTTGAGGCCAAAAGCGCCGGCGCCCCCCTTGATCGAATGGACCGCCCGAAACACGACATTGATCGTTTCATTGTCATGCGCATCTTCATCCATCAGGCAAAGTGCGTCTTGGAGGCTTTCCAGAAGCTCGTCGCATTCAACGAAAAACGATGCGCGGATTTCTTCCATCGGGTCCAATGCCATGGCCGCCCCCTTATCCTGCGACCATATGCAAGGCTTTAACGAGTTTGACAGGGTCGAACGGTTTCACAATCCATCCCGTCGCCCCCGCCGCCCGTGCGCGCGCCTTTAACTCGGGGGCGGATTCGGTGGTGAGAACAAGGATCGGTGTGGCGCGGTGTTTTTCTTGGCTACGGACCGCCTCCATAAAGCCGAACCCGTCGAGCCGAGGCATGTTGATGTCTGAGATAATTGCATCGGGCGCGATGCCTTCGAGCACTTCGAGCCCGTGCATCCCGTCCTCTGCGAGATGGAGCGTGATCCCCGCCTCCATCAGTGTCAGCCTCAGCATGTCTCGAATGGTGCGGCTATCATCTACCGCGAGCACTGTCAGGCTCATGCCTCGACCTCCGTTTGCAACGCATCGATCTCAAGGCCGAACTGCGCGATGGTTTCGTCAAATGCCTCAGAACGAGGATAAATCTCGAATGTATGTCCGGAGAGGCCCGCCGCATGGTTAGCTGCAATCAGGGCCTGAACGCCGAGCGCCCCCAGATGGGTGACGTGCGAGGCATCCACCTGAAGATTCGCGCCCAAGGCCGATCGAATATCGGCCGCGACCGTCGCCACGTTGGACAGATCGATCCGTTGCGGAAGGGCGATCACCATCATGCGACACCCGCTTGAATTGATTTTACGAAAAGGCGCACTTTCATTCCCTTTCTTTCGAACATGACTGAGGGATAAGCCCTAGCTGTTAAGAATGGCTTGACGCGGATCACTTTTCGTATCGCCGTCTGTCATTTCAAAGTCCGGCCGCCCGAAACGCACGGGATGAAGCATAAAAAAAGACCGCCCGCGCATGCGGACGGCCTATTTTGTCTTTATGTTTTCGTCAGTTAAGCGTTTCGTAGCGCGCGAAGATACGCCGCGCACCCCGTCAGCGCAGCAAAATCATCCTCAATCACCGAGATCGGGAAAGAGCCCAGAAATTCCGAAAAACGCCCTTTGTCGCGGAATGCATCAATGAAACCAAGGGCGACGAGATGGGGCGCGAGGGCGCGCGCAACCGATCCGCACAGATAAATACCGCCAAACGGCAGGTGAACCAGCGCCTGATCCCCGATCACCACACCGAGGATTTTCGCCACGAGACGCGCCGTTTCCTTCGCGTGAGAATCGCCCTGATCGAGCGCCTCCATGATGTCCTCGCCCTTCATCCGCGTGGGGCCGTGCAAATGGGTGTGCACATGCACCAATCCGCGGCCCGACAAGACATCCTCAACTGAGGCAAATCCGTCTGAACCTGCGAGCGCCCTTGCGAGGCGCAGCATAGCCTCGTCGCGCACGGGAAGCGTAATGTGGCCGCTTTCGGAGGGTGCGACATAGCGCAGCTTGGGCGTTTCGTGCACGGGCGCGCAATTGAACCCCGTCCCGATCCCGATCACGAGCCGGGTCGCATCGGTGGCCGCTGTTTGGCCATCAACCAGCAACCGCAAGGCGTTTTTCGAGATATGCCCCAACGCCTGACCCTGCGCTTGCAGATCATTGAGAACAGCGGCCCGCGACGCGCCGCTGGCCTTGGCCAAAGCCTCTGGCTTGATTTCCCAATCGAGATTGGTCATCCGCGCCACACCGTTGGAAATCGGCCCTGCAACCGCGACGCAAATATCGTCGCATGCCGCGATGCCTTCCTCGGCAAGATACTGCGTCACAATCGCCTCAAAACCGCTATGCCCGCGGTTCGCATAGCGCCGGATCGTCTTTTGATCCATCACACCATCACGTGCAATCGCGAGCCGGCTATTGGTGCCACCTACATCGGCAAGAAGCGAAAACGAGGTTTTTGTCAGGGTCATATCAGGTCTCAACAGCCGAGCGCCTCGGCGAGGGCGTGCCACGACGCCTTGGGCGTGCGCACTTGGGTTTCAAAATCGACGTGGACAAGTCCGAAGCGCTTGTCGTAACCGAGCGCCCATTCGTAATTGTCCAAAAGCGACCACGCAATATAGCCTTTGAGCGGAACGCCCGCATGAATTGCCGTCAGACACGCATCTAGATGCTGAGCGAAATAGTCGATCCGCACGCTATCCGCTACAAAATTCTGATTTGGGGCGCCGCGGGGGGCTGGTGCTGCGGCCTTACTGCCAATCTGGTCCGGGGCCGCCATGCCATTTTCGGTAACGTAGAGCGGGAGATCGCCAGTATACTCGCGGGCGGTTCGGGTGAGGAACTCGTGGAGACCCTGCGGATAAATCTCCCAGCCCATCGCGGTGAGCGGCCCTTGTGCGGGGGCTTCCTCATAATGCGGCCACAGAGGATCTCCGGCAATGAGGGCGCCTTTTCCGGTGGCGTCATTTGGCATGGTCGCGGCCTTCACCCGCTTACAGGTATAGTAATTCAGCCCTAGCCAGTCGATCGGGCTTTGGATGATCTCGAAATCATCCTCCCAGTTCGCCGGCATGTGATCTTGGAAGCCCTGCATCACCAGATCAGGATATTCCCCCTTAAACAGGCCGCTGAGGAAGAACCGGTTGTAGATTGCATCATAAACCTCCGCTGCTTTTTGCGCAGGCTCGCTGTCATCCGCGGGAATGGCATATTCGAAGTTGCACACAGCACCAAGGTTATCCATCCCGCTTGCGCGCAGCGCTTGGATGGCCGTGCCATGCGCGAGCATGATATGGTGCATCGCGGGAGCGGTGGCGCGGATGTCGCGCAGACCCGGCGCATGGTGCCCGTCAAAATGCGAGAGCCAGCCCACACACCACGGCTCGTTGATCGGAGCCGTCGACCACAGCCGGTCGCCGTATTTCGTGGCAATGAACTCGGCGTAATCTCCGAACCGCCCCGCAATATCGCGGTTACGCCATCCGCCTTGCTCGGCAAGCGCTTGCGGCAATTCCCAATGATACAGCGTCAGCGCAGGTTTAAGGCCGCGTTCCAGCATCCCGTCGATCAGGCGGTCATAAAATGCGACACCTTCGCTATTGATGCACGATCCCGCAACGCCGATCCGCCCTTCGGGCATGATCCGTGCCCAACTCGTTGAGAAGCGGTAGATATCGAAACCCGCATCCGCCAGAAGATCGAGATCCTCGGGCCAGCGGTGATAATGATCACAGGCGACGGCGCCGTTCTCGCCTCGCACCACACGGCCTTCTTGCGCCGCAAACGCATCCCAATGCGTGGGGCCAGCGCCGCCGTATTTATGGCCTTCGATCTGATAAGCAGAGGTGGCCGCGCCGAATAGAAATCCCTGCGGGAAATCGCTGCGGCGGGGCAGGGTGGAGATATCCATAAGGAACACTTTCAGAAAAGATGTTTCATGAGTTCGCGCGGTGTGGCTGTCGGCGCGCGGCACAGTGAGGGATGAACTTAAAGGATCAGTCTCGCGCGACTGATTGGGTGATAAGGGCCACGCGGGGCGCACCATCTAACGGGAGGAGCGTTCTGTCTGCCCCGAGGCTATGGGGGGCGGGTCCCGTAGAGCGGCCCAGCACAAGGCTGGCCTCCATGAGGATGCTTTGATGTTGATCCAAGGGTTGGCCCGCATGGCGCGCGTCGATCTGGGCCAAAAGCATCGCCGCCGCCTTGCGCCCGCCTTCGCGCACGGAGGAGCGTGTCGCCGTGAAGACCGGTTCGGCCTCCCCGTTGCGCAGATATCCCAGCTCGTCGTCATGCGTCACAATCGAAATATCGCGACCGATCTTCAAGCCTGCCTCCTCAACCGCGCGACGCACCCCCATCGCGGAGAGCAGGGAAGACGTCACGAATGCGGTCGGCGGTTGCGTCAGGCCCAACATGAGCCGCGCATATTTCGCACCTTGCCCCTCGGTCATCTCGCCTTGGGTCATATACTGCGGATTGATCGCAAGATTGCGCGCAACATGCGCGTTCTCAAACCCCGCCCGCCGCCGCGCCGCGAAATCCATCGTCTCCAACCCGTTGATCAGCGCAATTCGTTCATGCCCCAAGTCCATCAGCAAACCGGTCGCCCGCTCGAAAGACCGAGCGTTGTTGACGTCGACCCAGTTATACCCCTGTTTGACCCCGCTGGAGCGCCCATGCACGACAAAGGGGAGGTCCAGCTCCGTCAAAAGCGCAATCCGAGGATCGGAGTGGCGCGGCCCGTGGACAATGATCCCGTCGACATTTCCCTTCGCATGCACCTCGCGGTAGGCGCGTTCCTCGTGATTGTCCGGCACGATCGACAAGATCATATCGTAGCCATGCGCCGAATACACCTCGCCCGCGCCCGCGATAAAATCTGCGAACACGGGGTTTACGATTTCGTGCTGGGTGGTGATCGGAATGACGTGACCAATCGCCATCGAGCGCCCCGTCGCCAAACGCTTTGCCTGCGCGTTCGGGCGGTAATTGTGCAACTGCGCCGCCGCTTGCACGCGCATACGTGTCGCCTCCGAGACCTCCGGATAGCCATTCAAGGCGCGGCTGACCGTTGTCGGTGACAACTTCAGCAAGGCGGATAGGTCTTTCAGGTTCATAGGCCTACTTTTCAAAAATAGCGCGCATCACAGCGCAATCACAGATGGATCGGCCGCCCTGACACAGCGCGTGCGCTCAAGGCGGATGGTGACGCTCAAAGCGCTTTGAATTTTAGGGATGTTACCGAAGGTGAAAAGCCTCTGTCAATTCGATATCGGAGGGCCGCGTGGCGCTTCTATCTACGAGCTATGGTTGGCCTTCTTGGCTAAGTTCCCGTTATTTGGCGGCAACTTTATGTTGCATTGATTGACAAGCCCGCAACCATAATGGACTGTCTGCCTATTCAAAGCGCTTTGACGCGAGTCGGATGCCCGCCATGTTCAACGCGGTTTCGGGCAAAACGAGATGCGAGCATCGCTTTCAATCGCAACGCGGGAGGCGTTGCCTTTAAGGGAGACTGGAATGGTGAAATCACTTTATCTGGGCGTCGCGACGCTCGCGCTTTTGGCCGGAGGGGCACAGGCGCAGGACCTGAAATTCGCGCCCGGTGAGGATGCGCGGTTTAATTGGGCGTCTTATGAGGCGCTCAAATCGATGGATCTCTCGGGGCAAAAACTGCGCGTCTTCGGGCCTTGGATTACCAATGATCAGGTTCTGATCGAGAGCGTGATCGCTTACTTTGAAGCCGCCACTGGCGCAGAGGTCGAGTACACCGGCTCCGATAGTTTCGAGCAGCAGGTGGTCATTGATGCGGAGGCCGGCTCTCCGCCTGACGTCGCGATTTTCCCGCAGCCCGGCCTCGCAGCCGATATGGCGCGCAAGGGTCATCTCCAGCCTTTGGCGGAGGGGACGAATGCTTGGTTGGTTGAAAATTACGCCGCTGGCGAAAGCTGGGCGGCCTTGGGTAGCTACGCCGGCGCTGATGGCGAGACGCGTCAATACGCCTTCCCCTTCAAGGCGGATGTGAAATCCTTGGTTTGGTATGTGCCGGAAAACTTCGAGGATGCGGGCTTGGAGGTTCCCCAAACGATGGAGGAGCTCAAAGCGCTCACCGACCAGATCGTCGCGGATGGCGAAACGCCATGGTGTATCGGTCTGGGATCGGGCGGCGCAACGGGCTGGCCCGCGACGGATTGGGTCGAGGATATGATGCTGCGCACCCAGACGCCGGAGGATTACGATGCTTGGGTGAAGAACGATCTGCGTTTTGATGACCCGAAAGTCGTTGAAGCGATTGAGGAATTTGGGTATTTCGCGCGCAATGACGCCTATGTGGCGGGCGGGTCGGGCGCGGTCGTGGCCACCGATTTCCGCGACAGCCCCAAGGGTTTGTTTAGCGCACCACCCCAATGTTACCTTCACCGACAGGCCTCGTTCATTCCGTCGTTCTTCCCTGAGGGAACAATTGTCGGACAAGATGCCGATTTCTTCTATTTCCCCGCCTATGAGGGCAAAGATCTTGGACAGCCCGTCTTGGGGGCCGGCACGATGTTCGCGAAAATGACAGATAACGCGGTGGCGGATGCGTTTATCAGCTTCCTTCAGGCGCCGATCGCCCATGAAGTCTGGATGGCTCAAACCGGCTTTGTGACGCCGCATAAAGGCGTCAATCCAGAGGTTTATGGCGATGAGACGGTTCGGAAAATGGGGGATATCTTGCTCAACGCGTCCACCTTCCGTTTTGACGGATCCGATTTGATGCCAGGTGCCATCGGCGCTGGCGCATTCTGGACGGGGATGGTCGATTTCGCAAATGGCAAGGATGCCACCGAAGTTGGCGCGGCGATCCAATCGACGTGGGACACGTTGAAGTAATCCATCCGCATCCATGCGGCACGGGGCCTCGTGTTTTAGCCCCGTGCCGCATGAGGCGTCGCACAAAGAGTTTGACGGGGATTTTATGGAACAGGTGAGCTTCGCGCTTGGCACCATCATTGCGGGCGTTTTCGGCTGCGTGACGTGGTTCTGGGGCGCAAACTGGGTATTGGATACGGCCTTTCCCGCGCGGGGTCCGCGTGCAGGCCGGAACATCGCCATCACGAATTCGGTGCGTCCATGGCTGTTTCTACTCCCCGCGATTTTGGCGTTGGGGATCTATCTCGTCTACCCGGTCTTCAAATCGCTCTGGCTGTCTGTCTATGACAGTGACGGGCGCGACTTCGTCGGGATGTCGAATTACCTCTGGCTTATCAACGATCCGAAATTCCACGAAAGCCTGCGCAACAATGCGATGTGGCTTTTGATCGTTCCCGCGCTCTCGACGTTGATTGGTCTTGTTGCGGCGCAAATCACAGATCGCATCCGGTGGGGCGCGATTGCAAAAGCCTTTATCTTCATGCCAATGGCGATCAGTTTTGTCGGGGCGGGCGTGATTTGGAAATTTGTCTATGATTACCGCGACGCGGCCCAAGATCAAATCGGCCTGCTCAACGCCCTTGTCGTAAGTTTGGGCGGCACGCCGCAGACCTGGCTGCAAATTCCGATGTGGAATTCGCTCTTGCTGATGGTTGTGCTGATCTGGATTCAAACGGGCTTTGCGATGGTGATCTTGTCGGCCGCGCTGCGCGGTATACCGGAGGAGACGATCGAGGCCGCAGTTCTTGACGGGGCGAGCCCTTGGCAGGTGTTTTTCAAAATCCAAGTTCCGCAGATTTGGGGCACCATCGCCGTCGTCTGGACGACAATCACGATCACCGTTCTCAAAGTTTTCGATATCGTTTTTGTCATGACCAATGGCGAGACGGGGACGCAAGTGCTCGCGAACCTCATGTATTCGTGGATGTTTAAGGGCACGCCCGATTATGGCCGCGGCTCGGCGGTGGCGATTGTCATTATGTTGCTGGTGACGCCGATTATGGTTTGGAACATCCGCAACGCGGGGAAGGAACATTCGGAATGACGGGGTATGCCGGTCAGAAATCGACACTGGTCTGGGTGGTCAATTTGGCCGCGGCGGTGCTTGTCGTGTTGTGGACGATCCCGACGCTGGGCCTGTTGGTGACGTCCTTCCGGACGGGCGACCAGATCGCGACATCGGGGTGGTGGAAGGCGCCGTTTGCCTCCGAGCAGACCGGTTTTGTACGCAGCGGAACCGCGGCGGATCAGGTCCCTGACGGCGACGGCTATGCCATCACCGGCAATGTCTTGACCGAGGGGCAGACCTTGCGCGCTTGGGGGACATCCTCACGCGCGCCCGATGCCTTTGCCGCGGGCGAGAGCACACAGATCGATGAGGGCGATTTGAGCGTGGCGCAGGATGGAACATACCGCCTGACCTCTGACACCGCGTTCGAGTTCACGCGCGGCGTGAGGCTTTTTGTGACCGCTCAAACCCAACCCGAATTCACGACGCAAAACTACGTCTCCGTCATCAAGGCGCAGGGCTTGGGGCAGGCGTTCCTCAACACAATGACGGTCACAATCCCCGCCACCGTTATCCCGATCCTGATCGCGGCATTCGCGGCCTACGCCTTGGCATGGATGGAGTTCCCGGGCCGCGCGCTCTTGATCGCGGCGGTCGTCGGCCTTTTGGTTGTGCCGCTGCAACTGGCTTTGATCCCGCTTCTCAAGCTGCATAATGATATCGGTTTGGGGAAGGGATATTTGGGGATATGGCTTGCGCATACGGGGTTCGGGCTGCCGCTGGCGATCTATCTCTTGCGCAATTATATGGTCGGCCTGCCGCGCGAGATTATCGAGAGTGCGCGCGTCGACGGCGCGTCCGATTTCGCGATTTTCCGCCGCATTATCTTGCCGCTGTCGTTCCCCGCGCTCGCGAGCTTCGCGATTTTCCAGTTTCTTTGGGTGTGGAACGACTTGCTCGTCGCGACGGTCTTCCTTGGCAACCGCAAATCAGAACTCGTGATGACGGGCGTTCTACGCGAGCTTTTGGGCTCGCGGGGCGGGAACTGGGAAATCCTTGCCGCCTCCGCGTTCATCTCGATTGCGGTGCCGCTCATCGTCTTTTTCGCAATGCAGAAATACCTCGTCCGCGGCTTGCTGGCGGGTTCCGTTAAGGGTGGATAACCACATGAATACGTTTGATAAGTCTCAGGATTGGTGGCGCGGCGCAGTGATCTATCAGATCTACCCGCGCAGCTATCAAGACAGCAATGGCGATGGGGTCGGGGATCTGAAGGGCATCCAACAGCGTTTGCCCCATATCGCCTCTCTTGGTGTCGACGCGATCTGGATTTCGCCGTTTTTCACCTCCCCGATGCAGGATTTCGGGTATGATGTTTCCGATTACTGCGACGTAGATCCGATGTTTGGCACGCTGTCGGATTTTGACGCGTTGATCGAGACCGCGCATCAGTTGAACTTGAAAGTCATGATTGATCTGGTGATGTCGCACACCTCGGCGCAGCATCCGTGGTTTATCGAGAGCCGTCAGAACCGCGAGAACCCGCGGGCAGATTGGTACGTGTGGTCTGACCCCAAGCCCGATGGGAACCCGCCCAATAACTGGCTGTCGATCTTTGGTGGCTCGGCATGGCATTGGGACTCGCGCCGCCAACAATACTACCTGCACAACTTCCTGACATCGCAGCCTGATTTGAACTTCCACAATGAGGAGGTGCAAAACGCGTTGCTGGATGTGACGCGTTTCTGGTTGGATCGCGGCGTGGATGGATTCCGCCTCGATACGATCAATTTCTATTTCCATGACAAGGCGTTGCGCGACAATCCTGCGCTTGCACCTGAAGAACGCAACGCAAAAACTGCGCCAGCGGTGAACCCCTATAACCACCAATTGCACATCTATGATAAGAACCAACCGGAAAACCTTGATTTCCTTCGGAAACTCCGCGCCGTGATGGAGCCCTACAATGCCGCCGCCGTGGGCGAGGTGGGGGATAGCCAGAAAGGGTTGGAGATTCTGGGCGAGTATACCTCGGGTGGCGACAAGATGCAGATGTCGTACGCGTTCGAATTTCTGTCAGGCGATGCGATGCCCGCGCAAGAGATTAAAGAGGTGTTCGACGAGGTTGACCGTGTGGCGAGCGAAGGTTGGGTCTGTTGGGCGTTTTCCAATCATGACGTCGTGCGCCATATCTCGCGTTGGTCGCTTTCTCCCGCTGCGGCAAAAGCTTACGCGACACTTCTGATGTGTCTGCGCGGTTCTGTGTGTATATATCAAGGCGAGGAGCTCGGCTTGCCGGAGGCGGAGATTGCGTTTGAAGAGCTGCAAGATCCCTACGGCATCGAATTCTGGCCGGAGTTTAAAGGCCGCGACGGATGCCGCACGCCGATGGTCTGGGAGGGCAATGCGTTGCACGGGGGCTTCTCGCCCGAGAAGCCTTGGCTTCCCGTCCCCGCGTCGCATGTAGCACTCGCTGCGGACATGCAAGAGCATGATCCGGCAGGGCTGATCCATCACTACCGGCGGGCGATCGCGTTGCGCCATGAGATCAAGGCCCTACGCGCGGGCCACCAGCGCGGCATGAAAGCGCATGACGATGTCTTGCAATTTGAACGCGTGCTGAACGATGAGCGCATCTTTATTGCGATCAATCTGAGCGACACGCCTGCGACGATCGACGCGCCATCTGGCGTGTGGCATCAAATTGGTGCGGAGGTCGGATCAATTGCGCGCGGGGCGGACGGGTTTATACATTTGGGCCCGTGGCAACCGGCGATCATGAGGGAGGGCGCATAAATGGCGGGTTTGAAGCTGACCAATGTCGCAAAATCCTACGGCAAGGTTTCCGTCCTGAAAGATATCAATCTTGATATCAAAACCGGCGAGTTGATTGTTTTCGTCGGGCCATCCGGATGCGGGAAATCGACGCTCTTGCGGATGATTGCAGGGCTGGAGCGTATCACCGGAGGCACGTTGGAAATTGACGGCGCGCGGGTGAATGACGTGCCGCCTGCGCAACGTGGCATCGCGATGGTTTTTCAAAGCTACGCGCTTTATCCGCATATGACGGTGCGCGACAATATGGCTTTCGCGTTGAAGATCGCCAAAATGCCGAAAGACGAGATCGACAAGGCCGTGACCAGAGCCGCCGATATCTTGCAGCTCACACCCTATCTTGATCGCCTCCCCAAGGCGCTCTCGGGCGGACAGCGCCAGCGCGTTGCCATTGGCCGTGCGATTGTGCGCGATCCGAAGGTGTTTTTGTTCGACGAGCCGCTCTCAAATCTGGATGCGGCGCTGCGTGTGGCGACCCGAATCGAGATCGCGCAATTGAAAGAGGCGATGCCGGATCGCACAATGATCTATGTGACGCATGATCAGGTGGAGGCCATGACCTTGGCGAGCCGGATCGTGGTTCTGGCGGATAAGGGCATCGCGCAAGTGGGCACGCCGCTGGAGCTTTATGAGCGCCCGGAGACGGAGTTCGTTGCGCAATTCATCGGCTCTCCCGCCATGAATCTGATTGCGGGCGAGGTGATCAAGACCGGCGAAACCACGACGCTGCGCGTGGCGGGCGGCGAGATTACCGCATCGGTGCCCACGCGCGCAGATGATTTGGGGCTCAAGGTCAACGTCGGCGTGCGGCCCGAGGACATGGTTCCGACCGAAGACGGGCAGGGCCTCTATTCTGGGGAGGTCGATATCGTTGAGGCCTTGGGCGAGGTCACTTTGCTCTATTTCCAAAAAGACGGGGCTGCGCAGGGCGTGATCGCCAAGTTACCGGGCATCCACACCGGATTGCGGCACCGGAAAATCACCCTGACAGCCGATCCCGATAAAATTCACATCTTCTCGCACGGACGTTCGCTTCTTTATCACTAATGTCGCAAACGCGCGGCAAATGACGTAATCCGCCCGCCCTCGCCGTGTTCAACGGGGTAAATCCATCTGAGGAACATCTTGGAGGTCGGGCGATGGATGACGTAGTGGAGCAAACGGCGGCGGCAGGTGGTCGGCGCGCACGGGGCGGCGGCGGTGCTGCACGCCGCGCGGAGCGCACGAGCGTGAAGCAGGAATTCAACCGCTTCATCACGCGTAATATCCCAAATCTCGAAGTCCTCGATGAGGAGGCTTTGCAGATCATCGAAGCCAATGCGGAGACCGTGTTGGAGGAAATCGGCGTCAATTTTGTCGATAATCCGGCGGCGTTGCAGCGCTGGCGCGATGTCGGCGCGGATGTTCAGGGCGAGCGCGTGCGCCTGCCCAAAGGGCTCGCGCGGCAGCTTTGCGCGACGGCGCCCGCCATGTTCACCCAGCACGCCCGCAACCCCGAGCGCAATGTCGAGATCGGCGGAAAAAACCTTGTTCTGGCACCGGTTTACGGCCCGCCCTTCGTGCGCGATGCCGATGGTGGCCGCCGTTATGCGACCATCGCGGATTTCCGCAATTTCGTGCGCCTTGGGCAGATGTCGAAATGGATCCACCATTCCGGCGGCACCGTGTGCGAGCCGACTGATGTCGCCGTGAACAAGCGTCACCTCGACATGTTGCACGCGCATATGACCCTCTCGGACAAGCCCTACATGGGTTCGGTGACGGAGCGGTCGCGCTGCGTGGATTCGGTCGAGATGTCGAAAATTCTGTTTGGCGACAAGTTCGTAGACGACAACACGGTGATGACCTCACTGGTCAATATCAACTCGCCGCTGACCTTTGATCCGATCATGATGGACGCGCTGGAGGTCTATGCCGCGGCCAATCAGGCCTGCATCGTCTCGCCGTTTATCGTGGGCGGTGCGATGGCGCCGGTGTCGGTGGCCGGCACGTTGACGCAAGTTTTGGCGGAAGTGCTGGTGGCCGTGGCCTATAGCCAAATGATCCGCCCCGGCGCGCCGGTGATTTTCGGCGCCTTTGTGACCTCGATTGATATGAATTCCGGCGCGCCGACCTTTGGCACGCCCGAGGCCTCGCTGATCACGTACGGCGCGGGGCAATTGGCACGGCGTTTGGGCCTTCCGTATCGTTCGGCAGGGGCTTTTTGTGGCTCCAAGTTGCCCGATGCGCAGGCGGCATACGAATCTGCAAACTCGCTCAATATGGGGCTGCTTTCGGGCGTGAACTTCATGCTCCATTCATGCGGGTGGTTGGAGGGGGGCCTCGTGTCCTCGTTCGAGAAATATGTGATGGATGCGGATCAGCTTGGCGTTTTGCACGGATTGGCGAAGGGCGTGGATATGTCCGAAAACGGTCAGGCCTTGGATGCGCTGCGCGAGGTCGGGCCTGGCGGGCATTTCTTGGGCTGTGCGCATACGCAAGCCAATTACCAATCCGCATTCTGGCGCACGCAACTGTTTGATTACAAACCCTTCGAGACATGGGACGAAGAAGGCGCGCGCGATACGGTCGCCTTGGCGAAAGTGCGCGTCGAAAAGATGCTTTCGGAATATCAGGCCCCGCCGATGGATCCCGCGATTTCGGAAGCATTGGCCGAATATGTCGCCAAGAAGAAGGCCTCCGAACCGGACGCGTTCATGTAATTTCCAAAGCCCGCCGATCCGGCGGGCTTTTTGCAACGCACCCGCGCCCGCAGAGCGGTCATCGCAAATTTCCCCCGTTTTTTCAGCTTGTTTCCCCGTTTTTTCCGAAAAAGCGGTTCCCTGTTGCGGCAGGGACAGCTATAGGGTGCACGGTTTCACTGCTTCTAGGAGAAGAACATGGCCAACGTTGTCGTCGTCGGTGCCCAATGGGGCGATGAAGGAAAAGGCAAGATCGTAGACTGGTTGTCCGAGCGTGCCGATATCATCGCTCGCTTCCAAGGGGGCCACAACGCGGGCCATACGTTGGTCATTGATGGCAAGGTCTACAAGCTCTCGCTGCTGCCTTCGGGAATTGTGCGCGGGGGGAAACTGTCCGTCATCGGGAACGGCGTCGTCCTGGATCCGTGGCACCTTGTCAAAGAAATCGAGCAATTGCGCGGTCAAGGCGTCACCATCACGCCAGAAACGCTGATGGTTGCGGAAAATACGCCGCTGATCCTGCCGCTCCACGGCGAACTGGATCGTGCGCGCGAAGGCCAGACGGATGTTGCCAAAATCGGCACGACCGGTCGCGGTATCGGGCCTGCGTATGAAGATAAAGTCGGTCGTCGGGCGATCCGTGTGGCGGATCTCGCCGATGCGGCGACGCTTGAGCTGCGCGTTGATCGGGCCTTGGTGCATCACAATGCGCTGCGCTCGGGCC
This sequence comes from Albirhodobacter sp. R86504, assembly GCF_042466415.1. Classification (NCBI taxonomy): domain Bacteria; kingdom Pseudomonadati; phylum Pseudomonadota; class Alphaproteobacteria; order Rhodobacterales; family Paracoccaceae; genus Albirhodobacter; species Albirhodobacter sp. R86504. Next base: position 895,585 of record NZ_JAXHCH010000002.1, read on the forward strand.
TCGGCATGGAGCCTGTCGACCGCGACAAGCTGATTGCGGATCTCAAAGCCATCGCGCCGTCGGTTCTTGAATATGCTGCACCAGTTTGGAAAGTGCTGAATGAGCAGCGCAAAGCTGGCAAGCGTATCTTGTTTGAAGGGGCGCAAGGCGCGCTTCTGGATATCGATTTTGGCACCTATCCGTTTGTCACCTCCTCGAACGTGATCGCCGGCCAAGCCGCAACCGGCGTCGGGATCGGGCCGGGCTCGATTGATTTTGTGTTGGGCATCGTGAAGGCGTACACAACCCGCGTGGGCGAAGGCCCATTCCCTGCGGAGTTGCATGATGCTGACGGCCAGCGCTTGGGCGAGCGCGGTCATGAATTCGGGACGGTCACAGGGCGCAAGCGCCGCTGCGGCTGGTTCGATGCTGCCTTGGTTCGTCAGACCTGCGCAACCTCGGGCGTCAACGGCATCGCGCTGACCAAGCTGGATGTGCTCGACGGGTTCGAGACGCTCAAGATCTGCGTCGGCTACGAGCTTGACGGCCAGCGCCTCGATTACCTGCCAACAGCCGCCGATCAACAGGCGCGCTGCAAGCCGATCTTCGAGGAGATGGAAGGCTGGTCGGAATCGACCGAGGGTGCGCGCTCGTGGAATGATTTGCCGGCTGCGGCGATCAAATATGTGCGCCACATCGAAGAGTTGATTCAATGCCCCGTCGCCTTGCTCTCGACCTCGCCAGAGCGTGACGATACCATTCTTGTGACGGACCCGTTCGCGGATTGATCGAACCTCGCGCGCCACGTGAACATCGCGCGATAAGTGTCTGATAATAAAGAAGGCGCAGAGAGGTTTACCGATCTGCGCCAACTGTTTCAGGAGAACGAGATGCTGGCTTACAAAACCCGTCGCAGGCTTTCCATTTTGGCGCTGGTCGTTGGCCTGCCGCTTTACATCGTCGTTTCAGTGACGGTTGTGAACTGGATGGAGCAAGAATGGGGTCGGATGCCGATCTTGTTGGAGCTGCTTGTTTACGGCGGTCTTGGGGTGCTTTGGGCCTATCCGCTCAAACCCGTTTTCAAGGGTGTCGGCAAAGAAGATCCTGACGCGTAAGTGCGGCTCTCCAACTTTGTAGATCTTTAAAAATGACAAAAGGCGGCGTAGGTTACGCCGCCTTTTTGATGTTTTACCTTACGCGAGGGGTCATCCGACTGACCGACGCGCCTCATTGTAAAAGCGCGAGGTTTCGGTGATCGCGAATTGACCACGTTTCACCTTCTCGATTTTGCCCTCGCGCAGCAAAGCGCCGAACGAGCGAAGGCCAGCCTCACGGTCATAGCGCGATTTGCCCGTCAAAGCGGCGACCTTATTGATGATCTGTGGCCGCGAGAAATGCGGGCGCCCTTCAACCGCTTCCGAATAGGCGGCGGCGGCTTCCAGAAGATCGGCCAAGCCAGATGCGCCGAGTTTCTCCGCGAAGTCTGCGAAGGCGGACGGGGCATCGGTATGCGCATCGGCCTGCGCCTTGGGGGCGGCGCGGCCTGTCGCACCCGACTGATCATCGGTCTCGTCTTGCGCGGCTTCAACGCGGGCGGCCAGATCGGCGGATGAGATCCGGCGCGGACGCACGGGGGCAACGGTGCGGGCGGGGACATCATCCACGCGCTGTTCCGAGACCAAGACGAGCGGGGCAGGCTTGAGCGAAGCCGTATCGGGGCGGGGTGTCGCGAGGCTATTCGCTTCGGGGCGGCGCGGGCGCACCGCGCGCGTGAGGTCCGCGCGGTAAGCCTCGGTCGTGTCCACAGGCGCGTCGTCTTTTCCTTCGGCCGCGCGCAATTTACGATCCGCAACGGTGGCAGCGACGGCTGCTTTGAGATGCGCGATCGCGGAGAAGCGGCGACGGTTCTCCGGCCCCTCAATCTTCGTGTTCGCCTCTTGCATCAAGCGAGAAACATCCGCGTCATTTTCATCGATAACCAGACGCTTCGGCTCGAGAGGCGCTTCAACCCGTGGCGTATCGTCCATCTGTGCGATCGGCGCCCCATCAGGTTGCGGGATCACATCAGACGCTGCGGTCTCATCCTCGGCTTTGCCGTCCCAATCGGTCTCAAGTGCGGCGAGTTCGTCGCTGAGCTCTTGCTCATCATCTTGGGTCAATTCGACGGCTTCAGTGGGCGTCTCGAACGCCTCATCGGTTGTGAGGGCGAGGTCATCCTCAAGATCCGTGCCCATTTGGGCGCTGATCGACGCGAGCAAGACGTCTTCGTCCTGCTCTTGCGGGGCGGGCATCTCGATCGCGCCATCGGTGGCGGCCTCTACCACGGGGCGCGTAACTTGATGTGTGCCCGACGCATCGAGGACGGCCTTGATGCTGGCTTCGGTCGGATCGTTGTCGTCAATGGCGTCGCGGGAGAGGTTTGTCGTCTCCGCGCGGCGCACCTTGATCACGCGGGCGCGCAAGCGGGGCGCTGCGGGTGCAGGCATCTCGATCGCGGTATCTGTGGCCGCATCGGTTTCATTGCCCTCGGAAAGCTCGTCCGAGATTTTGGCCAAGATATCCTCGGCGGGGTCTTCGCCAATCGTGTCAGCCTGCGACTCTACTACCGGCTCAACCGGGGTCTGGGCCTCCTCGACACTCGCGTCGACGGCGCTCTCGGCCGTATCTTCTCCCATGTCTGGCGCGTCTTTGGCGGGCGCATCCATGGTCAGCTCTTCAGTCGGCTCTTCGACCGCTTCTGCAGCAGGATCTTGCTCAACCGCCTCCATGCTTTCGACAGAAGCCTCAGCCGCTTCGCGTGCCTTCGCTTGCGCCTCAAGCTCAGCCTCGGCTTGCGCAGCGGCTTTTGCACGTGCTGCGCGGCGGGCGGTGCGGCGGGCGATCCGCTCCTGCACGGCTTGCTCGGCGGCGCGCTCTGCTTCTGCCTCCGCTTCTGCGGCTGCCTCTACCTCTGCGGCTGCCTCTGCGGCTTCCTCTGCGGCGGCTTTCCCCGATGCAGCGCGCTCCGCTTCCTGCGCAGTTTCTTCAAGCAAAGCCGCTGCAGCCTCCGCATGCTCGTCGCTGCGGGTCGCGTCGGCTTGCTCATCCGCAATGGCATCGACCTGCGCCAGGTGAACCAAGGCGTCATCCTCGGCCAAATCCTGATCCTCGGCCAAATCCTGAACCTCGGGTATTGCGTCATCCTCAACGGGTTGCGGCGTCTGAACAGACTGTGTGATCTCGACCGCTGCCGCGTCTGACGGCTCCAGCGCCGGATCTTCATCCTCGCCAATCGGGCCCGACATATCGAGATCGAACCCGAAGTCGCTTTCCGCTGTCACAGCGTCCCCCTGAGAGGTGATCGTTGGTGCTGTTTCGGCATGCTGGTCTTCATCGAAATCAGCGGCTTCGCGCTCGCGGGCTGCCACGACGGCCGCGCGGATGCGTTGCAATTTGGCGGCGACGGTCTCGCTCACGTCGGGCAGGTCGCCTGCTGCGATACCTGCGGCGGCGGCTGGTGCCGCGATCAAGGGCTCATCGGCGCTCGGGTCTGCGGGCATAGGCGCGGTGCTGCGGGCTGTGGGCACGGAACGGGCTGGGATCCCGCGTGCGCTGAGCTCCTCGTCGGTGGCGCCGCTCACGGTAATGTCGCGCGCATCCGGTTTTGTCTGATCCATCAATCCGGCATCGATGAGCGCTCCGGTGAGCGTATCTTGCGCTCCTTCGGGCCGCAGCACGACGCCGTTGCCATTCGCGTTGATCTTCGCCTCAACACGGCGATGAATTTCGCGTTCCGCAATGCGGTGCAGCATTTCGGCGTCCGGGGTCGGGGGCTCGGCACCAAAATACCGATCATCCGCCGCCAGATCGCGGAAATACTCCGCAATGGCCTTCATCGTCGAGAACGGCTCGTCGAACCCTTCCAACGTGCAGGAAAATGTCCCGTAAGACACGGTGAGAATATTACTTCCACCAACCATGGAACGCTCTCTTTCTGTTAAACCCAGTGTCGCTACATTCGTCCTTAACTGGTGCTTTAGCGTGAACGAATTGCGGCGATACCGAGGCAATTTCAGGTATTTCACTGTGGTCAGTTGCCGCAATCAAAGGTAATTCTGCTGATATGGAAACGATTGTCCAATCAAACTATGGCGTGATTTTATTGGGGGGTGGGGCTGTTGACGGGTCCGATCTCGCGCTCGCGCAGCGGTATGCGCAGGATTTGATCTGTGCGGACGGGGGCGCGGATCACGCTTTGGCCTTTGGATACACGCCAAAGGTGATTCTGGGAGATATGGATTCCTGTAGCGATGCCGTCCGCGCGATTTGGGGCGAGCGCATTCATGTCATCGCCGAACAGGACACCACTGATTTCGAGAAATGCCTGATCCATATCGATGCCCCGTTTTATCTTGCGGTGGGTTTCACCGGCAGGCGGCTTGATCATACCTTGGCGGCGATGAATGCGGTGGTGTCGCACGCGCATCGGCGCGTTGTTATCGTGGCGGAGGAGGATGTGATTTTCCGAGCGCCCGCGCGGTGCAATCTGGATGTGCCTTCGGGCGCGCGGGTCTCGTTGTTTCCGATGGGGCCGTGTGTTGGGCGATCATCTGGCCTGACATGGCCGATCGACGGGTTACAAATGGCGCCCGCCGCGCGGATCGGCACCTCAAACGCCGCGACTGGCCCTGTGACGCTCGATGTTGAGGGGGAGATGCTGGTGATGCTTGATAAGCAATATCTGTTCGAGGCGCTTAAAGCGCTCGCGGATTAGGGGCGCGCTCCCGAGGTGCGATGCGCCTCGAGAACCTTGATTTACACGCCGTCAGGAGGGCGTTGTTCGCCGCATCAAAAGCAATGCTATGACCGAGCATCCGAGGACGCCACAGGCGACAGGGATCGATGTCCCGTTGAACATCAAGCCGACAGGGGCTGCGATCATCACCGCGCCGACCGTCGAGAGGCCCGCGATAATCGATGCCGCCATCCCTGCGACATGGCCCATATATTGCATCGCCAGAGCGTTCAAATTGCCAAATGTGATTCCCGCCATGAAGAACACCGAGACCGACCAAATGAAAAAGGCGGGGAATTTGAGGGCCTCGGGCAGCAGGTCCCCGAGCATAAGTACGAGATAGAGCGTCACGATCGCGATTTGCCCGGTATAGGCCCATGTCACCAAACGCCGCATTCCGAAGCGCAAAACCGTCATCGAGTTAATCACGGTGGCCGTCGCCGCGAGCAAAGCCATCAGCGCGAACCACACTGGGAAGCTATCGGCCATACCGAAGACCTCGCCGTATATTTGCTGCGATGAGGAGAGAAGGGCGAACATCTGCCCGAACCCGAGTGTCATCACCAAGGTAAACAGCCGCACATCCCCATTGCGCGCGACCTCCCGCGCCGCCGCAAGAAGGGGCGCGAACTCGAGCTTGCGACGGTTCTCGGGCGCAAGCGTTTCGGGCTGTCTCACCCCTAGCCATGTCATCGTGACCAAAGCGATCAGCACAAAGAACCAAAACACACCCTGCCATCCGGCAAAGCTCGCGATCAGCTTGCCAATTGAAGGGGCCACAGCGGGGGCAAGCATGAAAACCATCATGATGAAGGACGTCACCCGTGCCATCTCACGGCCGGAGAACCGGTCGCGCACCAAGGCCACCGATACCACCCGCGGGCCCGCCACGCCCAAGCCCTGCACGAAGCGCGCGAGCAAGAGGGCTTCGAGGCTGTGGGCGTAAACCGCCCAAATCGACCCAATGCAATAGAGACCCAATGTCCACGCAAGCGTCGCCTTTCGGCCAATCGCATCGGAAATCGGCCCGACAAACAGAACGCCCGCGCCCATGCCAAGGACGAAGATCGTCAGGACGAGCTGAACGCGGTTGACATCATTGGGGGAAAACTCGGCCGCGATATCGGGCAAAGACGGAAGCATCGCATCGATAGACAAGGCCGCCGTCGCGGAAATCAACGCCATCAATGCCGTGAATTCGGCCAGCCCGAGCGGCTTTCGCGGGCTTGGGAGCAAAGAGAAAAAGGATCGCATCAGGTCGCTTTCATTCATAAGCCGGCGCGTGCGCGGGCAGGTCGGCGCATGATAAAACAGCGCCGAGATATGTGAGGACAAAGCCTCAAAAGGATGTCTGGCTTGCGCGTGTAACTATCGGATGACGCGTAGCTAAGGTTTCAAATGTTAAGTCGGGCGAGGGTGCTGCGGCGCGATATCCCGCCGCCCTGCCTTAGGCGTTCGGGGGCTCGCGATCTTCCGCGTCACCTTCTTCGAAAGTCAAACCAGCTAAATCGTCAAGTACCTGCCGCCAAAGGGTTACCGGCTGCGCTCCGGAAATAGCATGGGCGTTATCAAGAATGAAAGTCGGAACGGCCGAAATTCCGCGCTCTCGCGCATGGCTTTCGCGCGCGCGCATCGCATCACAGTCGGCATCCCCCGCGAGAAGACGCTCGGCGAGTTTGGGATCGCCGCCTGCGCGCTCAAAGAGCTCGATCAACGTTGCCGTGTCACCGATATCGCGCCCTTCGGCCCAATATGCGGCGAGCAACACCTCCATCATCGGCGTCGCCCGATCATCAAGCCCGGCCCAATAAACAAGGCGATGCGCATCCATCGTATTGGGCGTGCGCTTTACCGCCCCCAGATCCAGCGGCAGATCGATCTCTGCGGCCATTTTCAAAACGGGGACATGTGCCTCGACGGCTTTTGCTTTCGATCCATATTGCCCCTCGACATAGGCGCGCCGGTCGATCCCGCCTTTGGCAATTTGCGGGTTGAGCTGGAACGGGTGCCAGTGGATCTCGAACGGGCTTACCGGCACGGATTTAAGTGCATGACGCAAATTTCCATACCCGAGATAGCAAAACGGGCACACCGGATCAGCAAAAATATCGAGGGAAATCATGGTGTTCCTTTCATGCCTGCAAGGGTTCGCAGCGGCTCGTTTCGTCTTCGGGGGCGCGTATTGGCCCGGCCTTCGTTGCGGGGTTTACCCGCTTGCGTCGGGATTTTCAAAGCTGGACTTTGGCGCGGCGCGGGCGTCAGGATCGGGACTCTCAGTGGGAGCCCGCAAAAGCTGGGCAAGTTTCGCCGCAAGGCGGGCGCGGTTCAGCTTGCCGTTCGCGTTACTGGGAAGACCGTCGAGGCGCAGATAGGCGCGGGGCTGTTTATACCGCGCGAGATCGCGCGCTGCTCGGGCCTCAAACGCCTCACGCGGGGCGTCACCCGTATAACCGAGCGCGATGATGCTGACGTCCTCATTCAGTCGCAGCTCTGCCGCGGCAAAGTCTCCCGCCTGCGCGAGCGTCTCAAAGGCCCTTTCGACCTCTAAAGGAGAGACCCGAAACCCGCCCGCATTCATCAAATCTGATTGGCGACCGAGCACTTGCGCAGCGCCCGTCTGCGCGCAGATGCGTACGGTATCACCGGTTCGAAACCAATCGCCCTGTCGCCGCGCCGCGGTCTCGTCGGCGGCATTATGATAGCCGAGGAACAGGCCTTGATCGCTTTCATGGACAAGCAATTCGCCACATAAGTCACGCGCCCCAGTTACGTCACACGCCGCACTAACATCCGAGGAGAGTTCGGAAATTTCGCCATCCTCAAGCAAGACAGCAATTCTGCGCCCCCTTTGTGGCCAGCCTGTCATGCCGGTTGGCGCGGGGCGCGTGGGCGCGGCCGAGAGGAAAGTGGAGCATTCCGACAGTCCCAAAGCCTCATAGACCGGCGTCGTGGTCGCGGTTTCCCACGCGGATTTCAACCCCGCCGACATCGTTTCACCTGCCGAGAGCCCGTGGCGCAATTTCGGCGCGCTGATCTTCGTGTGATGCTTCAGGATTTGCCCGTAAACCCCTGGTGCAGCAGCAAAGATCGTCGCATCAAAGCGTTTGAGCAAAAGCGGAATCGTGCGCGTCTCGACACCTGATTGCGGGATCAACGCGGTTGCGCCGACGCTCCATGGATCAAGCAGACCAGTGCCCAGCGTATAGGTCCAGTTGAAGGCGCCTGCATGTAACACACGGTCGCTTTCGCGCAGGTCGTACCAATCGCGGTGCATCATCTGGCGCGCCCACACCGCACGATGGGCGTGCATCACGGCGCGGGGCTGGCCGGAGGTTCCGGAGGTGTAGACCATATAGGCAAGCCGCTCTGGCGATCCCAAGTCATAAGGCGCAGGCGGTAAATCGGCAAAGCTCCGCAGATCTTGCGCGCTCAGAAGGTGGATGCCATCGGGCGCGGCGATCCCATCCTCCGCAATCACCAGATCAGGCGCCAGCGATGCCGCCATTCGCGTGATTTCCGCATGGGTCAGCTCGGCGGAGGTCGGAACGGGGACGAAGCCCGCCGCAATTGCCCCAAGGAACGCAACCGGAAATTCCGGCCCGTTGCCCAGCCGTAGCAAGATCTTCGCGCCTTGCGGCAATCCCAACGCCAACAAACCGGTTGCCGTGCCGCGCACGGTCGATTGAAGTTTCGCATAAGACCAACGTTCCGCCCCCGTCGGCCGGAGAATTTGCAGCGCAGTTTTATCCGCCAGACGATCCGCATGGGCGAGCACATAGGCCGCCAGATTGAACGGTTCGGGGCAGGGCGCGGGATGAGAGGCGAGGTGGACAGTTTGCATTGCCCCTGCTACCCCTGCACGGATACGCAATCAAGCCTCTTGCGCGCGCGAGAGGCTGTGCGCCCTTGCAGAGTTAGCTTGCCAGATGACCGACAGCCAACAGCCAAAAATCTTACGGATCGAACGTGAGTCTATGCCCGAGCACCGACCTGAGCCGCTTGATCTGGCGTCGCGGGTCCGCGATCTGCGTAAGGCCCGCGGATGGACACTGGAACAGGCCGCAAAGCAGGCGGGGCTTGCGCGATCGACGCTCTCGAAAATCGAGAATGGCCAGATGTCTCCGACGTTTGACGCGTTGAAGAAACTCGCGGAGGGCTTGGCGATTTCGGTGCCGCAGCTGTTTACGCCGCCGTCGAGCGGTCAGATTACAGGGCGAATGGCGGTCACCAAATCGGGCGAAGGGGCCGCGCAAATCACAACAACCTACGAGCATGAATTGCTCGCCGGCCCGCTGACCCGCAAGAAAATGTTGCCCTACCGCGCACGCATTCGCGCGCGATCGTTCGAGGAGTTCGGCGGTTGGGTGCGCCATGACGGGGAAGAGTTTCTATACGTGTTGACCGGCACGATCCGTCTTTTCACGGAATATTATGCACCGGTTGACCTGAAACGCGGTGACAGCGCCTATTACGATGCGAGCCAAGGGCACAATGTCATTTCGACCTCGCAAGAGGATGCGACCGTGCTTTGGGTGACATCGCTCGACTGAGCGACAGGGCGGCAGCGATCCTAGCTCTGCAAAACCGGGGCAAAGCGAACCGGGTGCCTAGCGAAACGGGGGCGTAGCAAAACGGGGGCACAATGGCCCCCGCTCGACTTATTTGCTATCGTCACCAAAGGCTGCGTCGTCGTCATACTCATCGCCGTCCTCTGAGACGTATTTCTTGGACAACTTGATCGAGTGATTGTCGTGGCGCGGGTCCATGACCACGTCGGAGGGCAGCTCACCCATCAGCCATTCCCGAATATCATCACGCGCTTCGGCAGGCTCTTGATCGGAGATTTTGGCTATATACGCGATAAACTGGCGCTGATCGCCGTCGATATCTTCCAACTCGCTCTCGTCCGCCTCGGGCCACCGCTCCGCGATGGCTTCAAAAAATGCTGGCCAGTTTTCTTCAACATGGTGCCATTTCATCTGAAGTCTCCTCGTTTCACAAAAACGCCGCTCTCACGGCCCAGCACGCGCCCCGCGCGGCTTCATCACAAAAGTCGTATGCCTGCGCCCCGTTCCAAACGGACGTGTAGGGACGCTCGCGCGAAGCTGGTATCAATCCGGGCCCGCGCCTGCGGCCTGTAAAGTGGGATCAGAACCAGCCTTGAACCGTCCGCGCGCTTCCCGTGACATCCTCGCCAACGCCCGCAACCGTGTTGCAGCCCGCCAAGGCAAGCGCCAGTAGAACAACAATCTTTTTCATTTCACTGCCTCATTTTCATCCGGTCATTCGACCGCTTTCTTGCTGCTTTATGCAGCTTGGTTGCGGGAGCACTCTCCCTCCAATATGCGCCGCAATTTGCGCAGGTCAATGCGCGGCTTCGTACCACCAAACATCTGGCTGGAAGCCGGGCCAGTCACCGTATAGCGGAACGTCTTGCGGGAAGTGAAGTTCCGCCTTGTAAGCAAGTCGTGAAGACTGCGCATACCAGCTCGGGATCACGTAGCGACCTGCCGTCAAGATACGGTCGAGCGCGCGCACGGCGTAGGTGAACTCTTCGGTTTCGCGCGCTTCTAGCATGGTGGCGATCATGGCCTCCGCCGCGGGGGAATTCATGCCCATCCAATTGCGCGAGCCGGGCGTGTCGATGCCGCTTGCCCCCCAATAAAGATACTGCTCGTTCCCGGGCGATAGCGAGAGCGCGCGGCGGATCCATGCCATTCCAAACTCGAAGCGGTTGGTGCGTTCGCGGTATTGAGCGGCGTCGATCACCGTCACCTGCGGGACGATGCCAAGCCGCTTGAGGCTCTCGACGAAGATATCCACGGCGGGGGCAATCTCGGTATCGCCCTGCTGCAAAACGATTTCGAAGGTGAAGGGATCACCGGCCTCATTTCGCAAGACGCCCGCATCATCGGCCGACCAACCCGCCGCGTTCAACAAGCGCATCGCGCTGCGGGTGTTTTTGCGGTTCTGGGCCGATCCGTCCCCCTGCGGTAAGGTATACCCCTCCAAGGTGCCGTCGATCAGCGTGTCCTTGAACGGCTCCAAGAGGGCCGCCACGGGGCCTTCGGCAGGGCCCTTGCCAGCTTTGAGGGTCGAGTTGTCGAAGTAGGATTGGATGCGGGGTTCCGCATCCGAATTGATGGTTTTGCTGATGAATTCAAAATTATAGACAGAGGTCAGCGCCTCACGCACGCGCCAGTCTTGGAAAACGGGCAGGCGGGTGTTGAAGACGAGGCCTTGCATCCCTGACGGTCGTTGATGCGGTATTTCTGTGCGAAGGATCCGGCCATCTTGCACGGCAGGGAAGGTATATCCGGTGTTCCAACGCGCGGCATTGCCCTCGCGCCAAGTGTCGAGATCACCCGCCTTGAACGCCTCGAACGCGATGTTTTGGTCGCTGTAATACGCGTGGGTGATTTTATCGAAGTTATAAAGACCTTGCAGGATCGGTAGGTCTTTTCCCCAAAAATCGGGATTTCGCCGGTAGACGACCTTCCGGTTCGGGATCGCCTCCTCGACCGTATAGGGGCCCGACCCGATCGGGATGTCCATTGTGGAGGCGGAGAAATCCTTGCCCTCATATTGCGCTTTTTTCAAAACGGGACGCAGCCCGAGGAGGAGCACCAGTTCGCGCGAGGGCTCTTTGAAGGTGAAGCGGATTTTATCAGGCGCGGTGATCTCGGCCTTGGCGATTTTTGCCCATGCGTCGGTGTAGCGCGGATGCCCTTGATTTCCCAAAGTCTCGAAGGACCACAAGACATCCTCTACCGTGACCGGCGTGCCATCGGAGAAGCGTGCTTCGGGGCGCAGCGTAAACTCGGCGTAACTGCGCGCCTCATCCGTCTCGACCCCGGACGCCAGCAACCCGTAAAGCGAGAAGGGCTCATCGATGGAGCGGATCATCAGTGTTTGAAATACGAATGGCGCGATGCCTTCGGGCGCGCGTCCTGCCAAAATCCACGGATTGAGGGAATCAAAGCCTTCTTGCGCGTTTATCCGGATCTCGCCGCCCTTTGGCGCATCAGGGCGGGCATAGGGCAGGGAATCGCCTTCCTGCAGCATTGGGGTGCCATACATCGCGATACCGTTTTGCGGGCTCGGGCGCGGCGTGCCCGCTATCGCTGCACTCGCCTCTGGGGTGATTCCCCGATTCTGTTGTGCAATTGCCGGAAAGCCCGTGCCTGACGCGATCAAAACGGGCAAAACAAGCGCAGTGACTGCCGATATTCGATGGAAAAACTCCGATGCCATGCGCGCTACAATCCCTAGTTTATCTGTGATTTCAGGGGGCAAGCTACCGAAGCTAACGTCAAAGAGCAAACTTTTAGCTTGGAACTAGGCGTGGAAAGGCTTATACATAACTCACTGCTCGATAGGTTTCTTGCCTGTATGAAACCTGCCTCATGACTTAGCGCCCGCCTCGTGCGGGCGTTTTTTTTTGCTCGAAAATCATCACGGCGCGACGAGTGTTATTCATTTTCGCCCCAAAAATGCGGTTTTTAGCCGAAAACCGCTGTTTATTTGCCCAAATTGAACATTCAGGCATGGCGTCGTCAGACTGTATCGCACCCCTCTGCGCGTGCGGCGTTTCGCAAGAGGCCGATCGCAGAATGGGCGATTCTCCGCCGAGAGGTGAGCCCCCGTGACGGCAAGATTTCCGGGCGCAGAGTCGGGCAAATGGGCCGCGAGGGGCTCTCATGACGTCCTTATCCGCCTCCCGCCAGCTCTCTCTTGATCACATTTCTGCGCGCATGCTGCAATGCGGCGAATTTTTGGGAACTCTGCACGCTGCGGCGACTTGTCCTTCTATGACGGGTAACCTTGCTGGGGTCAGTGCGCGCGGCGCAACTGATCGCTAGCGTTTTGGCCCGCATCGGCTAGGCTATATGAAATATCCCATCGGAGGCACGCATGAGCACCCCATCTTCAAACGCACCGCTGCACGGCAAAACGGCGATTATCACCGGATCAAATTCGGGCATCGGATTGGGCGTGGCCCATGAGCTGGCGAAGGCTGGCGCGTCTATCGTCTTGAATTCTTTCACCGATCGTGAGGAAGACCACAAGCTCGCAGCAGATATGGCGGCGCAGCACGGGGTTGAGGTGCGCTATATCAAGGCGGATATGTCGAAGGGTGAGGATTGTCGCAACCTTATCGAGGCCGCAGGCGGATGCGATATCCTCGTCAACAATGCGGGCATTCAATATGTCGCCGGTATCGACGAATTTCCGACCGAAAAATGGGATGCGATTATCGCAATCAACCTATCCTCCGCGTTTCACACGATCGCCGCCGCATTGCCGCATATGCGCAAACGCGGTTGGGGCCGGATCGTGAATGTGGCCTCGGCGCATGGCTTGACCGCATCGCCCTATAAATCGGCCTATGTCGCGGCCAAACACGGCGTCTTGGGTTTGACCAAAACCGTCGCACTCGAGACCGCCGAGGAGCCGATCACCTGCAACGCGATCTGCCCCGGATATGTTTTGACACCGCTCGTGGAATCGCAAATCCCCGACACGATGAAGAAATACAATATGGATCGTGACACAGTCATTCGCGAAATCCTACTGGAGCGCCAGCCGTCAAAGGAATTTGCGACCGTAGAGGAGGTCGGCGGCACAGCGGTGTTCTTATGCTCAACCTCAGCCAAGCAAATTACCGGAACATCGATTTCCATCGATGGTGGTTGGACCGCAATTTAACCCCTCCGCCGCCTTCAAGACGCGCCCTCGAGACGGGATCACCCGGCCTCGAGGGCCCCCGCCAAAAATAGGTCGCTACATAAGGATCGCCGTAGATGCAGACGAAACATATCAACCTTGCGCTGCAGGGTGGCGGCGCGCACGGGGCCTTCACGTGGGGGGTGTTGGATCGGCTGTTGGATGAGGATTGGATCGAGATTGACGCGATTTCGGGCACGTCTGCGGGCGCGCTGAACGGGGCGGCGCTGAAGGCCGGTCTGGCGGGGGGCAAGCCCGCGCAGACACGGCGCAGGCCGAACCGTCGCCATAACGCGCAAGTCATCCTGCGTGAGCTGTGGGGATCTATTCCGTCGCACACGGACAAGCGGCTGACGAGCTGGATGGGGTCTTTGTTCCCCGTGCCCCAAGGCATGAACCGGATCATTGAAGCCTTCTCACCCTCGGCATGGCTCGACCAGATGACCCGCGTCTACTCGCCCTACGATAGCGGCGTTTTCTATTCAAATCCGCTTGCCCCGATCGCGCAAGCGCTTGATTTTGAAGCAATCAGCAGCCAAGAGGGGCCCGAGCTTTTCGTCGCAGCCACGAATGTCCGAAGCGGAAAGATCCGTGTCTTTGGCGGTGCGGAGGTGACGCTTGACGCGGTTTTGGCCTCCGCCTGTCTGCCGACAGTGTTTCAAGCGGTCGAGATCGAGGATCCGAAGACGGGGATTTTGGAGGCCTATTGGGACGGCGGGTTTACCGGAAATCCCCCGCTTTTCCCCCTGTTCGAGCCGCGCCTTCCCAGCGATATCATGATCGTCCACATCAACCCGATGATCCGCGAGACGGTACCGACGTCGCCGGTGGAGATTGAGGATCGGGTGAATGAAATCTCGTTCAACTCGTCGCTGCTGCGCGAGTTGCGCGCGATCGACTTTGTGCACCGACTTATCGCGGAAGGGCGGATACCCGAAGGCGCGATGAAGGATGTCCGCATACATCTTGTCGGAGATGACGAGGTGATGACCGCCTTGGGAACAGATACAAAAATCCTGCCCGATGAGGAGGTCATGACCCGCCTGATGACGGCGGGCCAAGCGGCGGCGGACAGGTTCCTCACCGCCCATGCCGATGATCTGGGGCAGCGCTCCACCATTGATCTGCGGGCGATGTTTTCCTGAAGACTACGCGACAGGTGGGAGTTTCTTGGCCTTTGCGGCCAGCTTCGCGATGTCCCCTGGCGTCTTTTGTCCCGGGTAGACGAGACCTGCCGAAATGATCAGCTTCGCCGCGTCCTCAACCGTCATATCAAGGTAGATCAGCTCGGAATTGGGCACGAGAAGCAAAAAACCAGATGTCGGATTTGGCGTGGTGGGTAAGAAAACCGAGATCAGCGGATCGCCTTCCTCGGAATAGCTCGCGATTTCGCCTTTCGCAGGGGTGGATACGAACCCGATTGCGCGGATGCCCTTGCGCGGATACTCGATCAAGCACGCGCGATCAAACTTCGCCTCGTCGGACGAAGACAGCACCGTTTCCGCAATTTGTTTCAATCCGTTATAGATCGAACGCACAACGGGCATCTGGTCAACGACACGCTCCCCCCAGCGCAACAGCGAACGCCCGATCAGGCCTTTTGCGCCCCAACCGATGATCACCGTGAAGATCAGGAAGAAGAGAACACCAACCCCGCGCAGGTTCACCCCGATATATTGCTCGGGCCGCCACCGCGCAGGCACCATCGGCAGGACCCAGCTATCAACCCATCCCGCCACCGTCCACATCAACCAAATCGTCAAGCCGATAGGGGCGATCACAACCAGCCCCGTGAGGAACGACCCTCGCAACTTGGCAAACATTCCGCGTTTCTTGGGCGGCTGGATCGTGTCGTGTTCAGTCATAATTGCTTAAAGCTCCCTGCTCACATGAACTTAGGCGCGCGGCAGGGGCGCTGCAATGTCGAACCGGCGTTGTGGAGGAACAAAGTGACCGATGGCATCGGTTTGGTCAGATTTGCGGCACGGGTATGGGATGTTGAGGCGATGAGGCGGCTCGAACCGCCTCATCGGATGGCCTTAGAGGGCGCGGGCGATGGCCGCGGCCAGACGGGCGTTGTTCAACACCAACTCGATATTGGCCGTGAGCGATTTGCCCTCGGTCGCCTCAAAGATCCGTTGCAACAAGAACGGCGTCACGTCTTTTGCCGCGATGCTTTGCGCGGCGGCGGCGGCGAGGGCCTCCTCAACCACGGGCATAATCTCGGCGCGCGGAATTTCATGCTCGACCGGGATCGGGTTCGCGATCAAATGTCCCCCTGCGAGATTAAGCGCGAGGCGTTGCTTCATCGCCGCCGCGATCTCTTGCGCGCTGTCCATCCGCAGTGGCGCCTTCAAACCGGAACTGCGCGACCAGAAGGCAGGGATCTCGTCCTGACCGTAGGCGATCACGGGAACGCCATTGGTTTCAAGCACTTCCATAGTTTTCGGAATATCCAAAATTGCTTTCGCCCCCGCCGCGACCACCGTCACCGCCGTGAGCGAGAGTTCATTCAGATCGGCGGAAATATCAAAGGTCTCCTCCGCTCCGCGATGAACGCCGCCGATGCCGCCTGTTGCGAACACGCGGATCCCTGCGCGCTCTGCCGCGATCATCGTTGCCGCAACGGTCGTAGCCCCCGTGCGCCCCTGCGCCATGCACACGGCCAAATCGGCGCGCGAGAGTTTCATGACGTTCTTCGCTTGGCCAAGCTGATCGAGTTGCGCGTCCGTCAAGCCGATGTGCAACACGCCGTCGAGAACGGCGATGGTAGCCGGCACCGCCCCGTGCGCGCGGATTTCGGCCTCGACCTTGCGCGCAGTCTCCACGTTTTGCGGGAAGGGCATGCCGTGGGTGATGATGGTAGATTCCAGCGCAACGAGCGCCGCGCCAGAGGCACGTGCGGCCTCAACCTCGGGGGAAAAGATCATGTGTGAATATCTCCGGACACATATCGGGCGGCCGCAGTGAGGGCGCGCTCCAGCGCCTCCCTGCGCGGCGCGCCTCGGGTTTCGGCCACGAGATGCGCGGCCATGAATGTATCCCCAGCGCCCGTGACACGCGTCACGAGAACAGGGGGCGGTGCGGCGCAGATAACGCCCTCGGACGAGCCGTCCGCCGCCATTTTGCCGCCGTCTGTCACCAATACGCGCCGCGCACCGCGCGACAAAAGCCCTTCGGCGGCACTCCGGGCATCGTTAAACTCTGACTGACACAAGATGCCAGCTTCTTCCAGATTGACATAGAGCGACGCTCTTGGGTGGGTCATCAACACGCCCAGACGCTCCGCCTTGCCGGGGCTTGCGGGGGCGACGCGAAGATCGGCCTGCGCGAAGGCGGCGGCACGGGCGATTTCCCCCAAGAGCGCAGTCGTAAGATTGCCATCCAAGGCGATCGGTCCGCGCCACGGCGCGGAGGCATCGCCCAGTGCGCCTTCCGTGACAGGGCGCAGGATTTTGTCGCCCGCCGCCTCCAATGAATGCGCATCCGCAACGGCCGCGATCAAGCCGTTCGCCCCTTCAATCGCCATATAGCGGTCGGTCGGAAGATCCTCGGAGATATAGGCATGGCGGCAATCAACGCCCAAGCCCTCAGCCGCGGTGATCAATTCCTTGCCCTGCGTGTCGCGCCCGATCGCCGTCAACACTGCCGGTCGCATCCCGAAGCGCGCCAGCGTCATCGCGATATTCATCGCAACACCGCCCGGCAGGCGGGTGATCCGGCCCGGCACATCCGCGCCCACCCGCATATGGGCGGGCGCCCGCCCGATAATATCCCACAACACCGACCCGATGCAGAGGATTTCCGGCGTGGACGTCTGGACGTGATCCGGCGAGGGCAGCGTATCGCTCATATTGGGCTGGCTCCGTGGTTGGGTCATTGGGCAGGTGCCGCGTTCACGCGTGATGCGCAAGGGGGTCGTGACGGCAAGGGAAAGGCTTTAGTTCAGGGGACGTAGCTTGGTAATGCCCGCCGCCGCGCCCCGTGCCAAAGCGGGATCGAGCGACATCGGCACATATTCGCCCCGTCGCCACAGCTCGGCCATATCATCATAGTGGCGCGAAAGCGGATGGCCCGATTGCCCTGTATCCACAATGAAGACAGAGCTGTCGGGGTCGGCAAAATCATAAACGCCACGATAACTCGCGCCGTGGACATTGGCGTAGGGGGTATCGCCTGTGCCCATCAACCCACCACGATTCAGGGTGAAGTCGCCGCCCGAGGTGGATTGGCGGATGTTGGTAAACCATTGCAAAACCGGAACACGCCCGAGAACCGCATGATCGTGACGCGCCTCATGTGCGTCACCCCAACGCCAGCTCTCGACAGTGTCGCCGTATTTCTGGCTAAGCTCCAAGAGCGCGTCGTCAAGCGCGGTTCGCGCGATATCGGTGCAGGTCTCGATTGGGGCTGATTGAATCACATCACACCACTTCGACGCACCCTCAATGTTGCGGTACACCCGCTCAATGAACACGGGCTCAAGCTGGCTGAAGGAGTCCGCCAGCGGACCGAGCTCGTCTTGCATCAAACGGTGCTGAAGCGCGCGCATCCATGCCGCATAGATCAACGGCTCGGGCAGATGCTCGTTCATTTCTCCGTCCCATTCCGCCAAAAGCTTGAGCGCGCGCTGGCGTTTGCGCTCAGCCGTGCCCTCGGCAGCATCGGCGCCAGTGAACCACAAATCCGCCCCCACGAGCGGCAAAAGGCCGCGCGCCGCAGGGGAGACAGTATCAAGCTGCGCCGCGATCAGGCTTTCGCGGGTGTGGACTTCGCGCTCACCCAACAACAGTTGAAGGCGTTGGATGCGTTGCGTGTCGCCCCACGCGTAGGACACGTGATCGGGGAACGCGCGATCGGTGATCTTGTTATTCGTGTTGCCGACAATCCCGCCCACTGGCCGCAGGCTTTGCGGGTTCTGGGCGTAGGGAAGGTAGCGGGCGGCGCGCTCTTGCGGCCAGAGGTTGCTCGGGTTGGTCCCTGGCGCCGGCATCCGCCCTTTGGTCTCATGCAAGGCATCACGCGCGGGCAAGGCACCGACCGTGACCATGCCGATACCGGTCTGATCCGCCAAAGTGAGGTTCATCACGGGCGCGACAAAGGCCTCACCGGCTTGCACGGCCTGCTCCATGCTATGGGCCTGCATCAAGGCAATGGCGGCCGAGCTGGAGGTATCGGCGGGCTCGAGCGCCGTCCATTGCAACGCGGCGACATGGCCGCGCGGCGTGACATCCGCGAGATCGAAATGCGAGCCGGGCAAGATCGGGCCATTTTCGGACCACCGAAGCATCAGGGTAATCGGCGCGGCGTCTTTCACCGTGAGGATCGCGCGGCGCGTGGCGAAAGGCTTGGAGCCTTCATCCGTCAGGTATTCGCCTGTCACATCAGGGTTCAGCGCCTCCATGACCACGTCTTGGTCGTCTGCAAACGTCGTCGTGAGGCCCCATCCCAGATGCGCATTCCGCCCTGCCAAGATGGCGGGGAATCCGGGAATGGTCGCGCCAATGACCCCCCCCGATTGCAACTGTAACCGTGCCAGATACCATTGCGTCGGGGCGGCGAACTGGCTGTGCGGGTCATTGGCGAGCAACGATCCTCCCGCCGCCGAGCGTTCGGGCGCGGCGGCGAAGGCGTTCGAGGCCCCTTGCGAATTGCGCGAGGGCGCGGGCCAAAGCGCAGGCAAGGCGAGATCGGAATGGGCGTTGGGCACGGGCGCGTTAAAGAGGCTCGCGTAGTCCGGCAATGCGATCTGCCCCGAGGTGGCGACATCCGGCATCACATCGCGCACCAGATCGGGCGAAAGCTTGCTAAGCCGCGCGCGCAAGACCTCATCCTCGATCTGGCTGGTGTTTTTAAGGGCCATCAGCTTCAAAATCGCGATGGAGTCTGCGGGAGTCCAATAGGCGATTTCATTCGTAAACCAGAAAAATTCCGGTGCGCCGCGTCCCAAAGCTCCCGAATTCACCTGTGTAATCCACTGGTTAACACCCTTGGCATAGGCCTCCAGTGCGATCGTCGTCTGGGGATCTTGGGCGCTGACGGAGGCGAGCGCCGCGCCGTATAGATCAAGGCGGCGCATCAGCTCGTCTGTTTGCAATGTCTGCGCGCCAAACACCTCCGACAACCGTCCTTGAACCGTCCGGCGCGCCATGACCATTTGCCATAAGCGATCTTGCGCATGTGCTAGCCCGAGCCCGAAATAAACATCCGCATCATTGGCGCCAAAAATATGGGGCACGTTTTCGGTGGAGCGCACGATCTCGACAGGGGCCGAGAGCCCCTCGACCTCGAATGTCGCGTCATAATCAGGCAGGGATCGCGCCGCGAAATAATACATCAGCGCGCCAATCGCGACAGCGGTTAGCAACAGGCCGGAGACGATCCGAACGAGCCATTTGAACAAGGTCAGCATAAAACCCCCAAGCCATCCGCATCCCCGCACGGTTGACGGGAAGACGCGAGAGGTTACTAAGTCAGGCCAGAGGAATATTCAACGCGCCTTTACACGCGCGCGCGGCCCGCGGCAAAGGACTGCCGCCTATCAGACCGCATTTGGGAAAGAGGCTAACATATGGCAAAAGTTGCATTTTTGGGCTTGGGCGTCATGGGCGCACCAATGGCGGGGCATCTGAAGGCGAAAGGCCATGACGTGACGGTTTACAACCGCACGCAGGAAAAAGCCGAAGCATGGGCGCAAAAGCACCGCGGGTCTTTCGCCGCCACACCCCGCGAGGCGGCCGCAAATGCGCAATTTGTCATGGCTTGCGTTGGAAACGATGACGATCTGCGCGCCGTGTGTTTGGGCGAGAACGGCGCGTTTGGCGGGATGTCTTCGGGCGCGACCTTTGTTGATCACACCACTGTCTCGGCGGCGGTGACGCGCGAACTTCATGCGCTTGCGGCCGATCAGGGCATTGGTTTCATCGATGCACCGGTCTCTGGCGGTCAGGCGGGCGCTGAAAACGGCGTGCTTTCGGTGATGTGCGGGGGCGATGCCGCTCAATATGAGGCGGCGGAGCCGATTATCGCCGCCTACGCCAAGATTTGTCGTCGCCTCGGCGAGAGCGGCGCGGGGCAGATGACCAAGATGTGCAACCAGATCGCGATTGCCGGCTTGGTGCAAGGCTTGGCCGAAAGCTTGCACTTCGCGGAGAAAGCCGGGCTGTCGATTTCGGATGTGGTGGAGGTGATTTCACAAGGCGCTGCCGGATCGTGGCAAATGGCCAACCGTCACAAGACAATGGAAGCGGATGAGTTCAACCACGGGTTTGCGGTCGACTGGATGCGCAAAGATCTCGCGATTTGTTTGAAAACGGCGGATGAAACGGGCGCCAGCCTGCCTGTTACCGCGCTGGTCGATCAGTTTTACAAGGACGTCCAAGGACTTGGGGGCGGTCGCTGGGATACGTCGTCGCTCATCGCGCGGCTGCGCAAGTAAGTTTGGGATCGAATCTCATCCATAAGGTGAGCTTCGATCTCTATTCCATTGATATATTTATGTTAAAGCGTTGAAGGCTGGCGCCCAAGTAAGTTCACCGCGATCAACAAGCCCTTGCCGCGTCAGATCCAATACCATCAGATGCTCGCCTGCAAACGCGCCCGTGAACCCGGTCGCAGGCTGAAAGCCGAACCTGCTATAAAAGTCGGGGTCCCCCAATACGAACACCCCTTCGAACCCTTTGGCACGCGCTTGTAAGAGGCCTGCGCGGATCAAATCGCCGCCAAGCCCTTGACGACGCATCGTTTCACGGACCGCCAAGGGCGCGAGGGCCAGCGCCTTGAACGGGGCCGTCATGGGCGAGAATGCAATATGCCCCAGATAGGCACGACCGATTTTCGCAACCAGCGAGATCGGCAGATCAAACGCCACGCGTAGCGAATTGACCAGCCTTGCTTCATCCTCGCGCGCGAAAGCCGTGGTGATCAGATGTGAGATCTCTGCGATGTCTTTCGCCGTTTCATCCATGATATCAGGGCGTTGATCGGCGATCTTATAGTCACGCCGCACGCCGGACGTCGCTTGCGCCCAAGGCGAGGCAGCGGTTCGCGTTTGATGGTGCCGATAAGCAGCCCGATCGATGAAAGCTTCCGACACATGCCACAGCATCGTGTCGACGGGATCTTGCAGGACGTCGAAATACAGGCAGCCTTCTTCGCCCACCGTTGCGCGCATATGCGCGGGAAGATGCGCGAGGATCGATGCGCGCTCCGCCTCGTTCTTGCAGATCAAACGGCCTTCGACAGTCACAAGAGGCATCACGCAATCCCATCGGTCAGTTAGAAATCGGGCGCGGCACTGATGCGCCGCGCCCGTGAGAGGCTGCTTATTCCCACTCGATCGTGCCGGGGGGCTTTGACGTGATATCATAGGTGCACCGGTTGATGCCCTTGACCTCGTTGATGATCCGCGTCGCCGTTTCGCCCAAAAATTCATGGGTGAACGGGTAATAATCGGCGGTCATGCCATCGACGCTGGTGACTGCGCGCAGCGCACAGGCGTAGTCATAGGTGCGACCATCCCCCATCACGCCAACCGTTTTGACAGGAAGGATCGCGACGAATGCTTGCCAGATTTCGTCATAGAGGCCGTGTTTGCGGATCTGATCGATATAGACCGCATCTGCCTTGCGCAGGATTTCCAGCTTCTCGCGGGTAATCTCACCCGGGCAGCGGATCGCGAGGCCTGGGCCCGGGAACGGATGCCGCCCGATGAAGCTTTGTGGCAGGCCTAGCTCACGGCCCAAGGCGCGCACTTCGTCCTTGAACAATGCTCGCAGCGGTTCAACGAGCTTCAAGCCCATTTTTTCCGGCAAACCGCCCACGTTATGGTGCGATTTGATCGTGACAGAAGGGCCGCCCGAGAAGGAAACCGATTCAATCACATCAGGATAGAGCGTGCCTTGCGCGAGGAATTTCGCATCCTTGATCTCGTTGGCGTATTTCTGGAACACATCGATAAAGAGCTTACCGATGGTTTTACGCTTCACTTCCGGATCGGAAACGCCTTCGAGCGCGCCGATGAACAGATCGGATTCGTCCGCCGCGATCAGCTTGATATTGTAATTCTCGCTGAACATCTTTTTGACTTCTTCCGCCTCATTGAGACGCAAGAGGCCATGGTCGACGAAGACACAGGTGAGTTGGTCCCCGATCGCCTCATGCAGCAAGATCGCAGTGACCGAGCTGTCGACGCCGCCGGACAGGCCGCAGATCACGTGATCCGTGCCAACTTGCTCGCGGATTTTTGCAATCGCTTCCGCGCGGTAGGCGCCCATCGTCCAATCGCCGGTGAAGCCAGCCATCTTTATGAAGTTCGCCAGCATCTGGGCGCCGTTGGGCGTGTGATGCACTTCGGGATGGAATTGCACAGCGTAGAAGCCGCGCGCCTCATCCGCCGTGATCGCGAAGGGCGCGTTCGGGGATGTGCCGATGACTTCAAAGCCGGGGGCCAGTTCTGTCACGCGGTCGCCGTGGCTCATCCACACTTGCTCGCGTCCGTCGGCGGTGCCGAACAGGCCAGCGAAGATCCCATCGGATTTATGGGCCGCAGCGGGCGCAACATAGGCGCGGCCATATTCGGCATGGTGGCCCGCTTCGACTTTCCCGCCGAGCTGTTCCATCATGACCTGTTGGCCATAGCAGATCCCGAAGATCGGGAGGCCCATGCCGAACAGGGCTTGCGGCGCGCGGGGGGAGCCCTCGCGCGTCACGCTATCAGGGCCACCTGACAAAATCACGGCTTTGGGCGCCATCTCGCGGATGGTGGCCTCGGTGACCGTCTGATAGGGGCGAATTTCGCAAAAAACATTCAGCTCGCGCAGGCGCCGCGCAATCAGCTGCGTCACTTGGGAACCGAAATCGATGATGAGTAGGCGTTGATGCTGGGTCATGGGTTCGAATTATTTGAGGTTGCCGTGTTGCGCAAGGGAAAGTCGCGCGCGGAGATGGATTTGTCGCCCGAGGTTGCCGCCAAGCGTGAGCGCTTTCAAAGCAGGGTCGCACCGAAGGCAAGGCAGGCCGGTACGGTTTGCACGGCGATGATCTTTCGGCTGACGCTGACGCCCCCGTAAAGCCCCGCGATAGCAACGCAGCCCAAGAAGAACCACGCCACATGTCGCGCCCAATCCGGATCTTGGATCAAGAGCGACCAGATCAAACCCGCAGCGAGAAACGCGTTATAGAGCCCTTGGTTTGCGGCCATCACCTTCGTTTTAGCGAACAGATCGGGCTGCAAAGCGGGGAAAATCGCCTTTCCACGGCGCTCCCATGCGAACATCTCCAACCAGCAGATATAGGCGTGCAAAACGGCGATCAGCACGATGAGAACTTGGGCAAAAAGGGGCATGGGCACTCGCAATGAAGGGGTATGAAAAAGGCCCCCGAAGGGGCCTTTTATCTGTTTATTTCTCAGGCAAAAGCCCGCGCGGGGCAAACCGCAGCACCAAGAGGAGCACCAATCCCATCACCAGCATCCGCATATGCGCCGCCGAGTCGATGAGATGCGCCTTCACCGCGCCATCCGACAAGCCGGATGTCAGCAATTGCATCGCGCCATTGCCCCACGGCTCAACCTTGATCCAGAGATACCAGATCAGCATACCGCCCAGCACCGAGCCCCAATTGTTGCCCGAGCCGCCGACGATGACCATGACCCAGATCAGGAAGGTGAAACGCAGCGGGAAATAAGAGGTCGGCGTGACCTGCCCATCGAGCGTGATCAGCATCGCCCCCGCAAGGCCGCACACCGCAGAGCCAAGCACGAACACCTGCAAATGGCGGCGGGTGACGTCTTTCCCCATCGCGCGGGCCGCTGTCTCGTTGTCGCGGATCGCGCGCATCATTCGGCCCCAAGGCGATTTCAGCGCCATCTCCGACAGCCAGATCACGAGCAAGGTCGCCACAATAAACAGCGCCGCATAGCAAAGCTTCACAAAGATGGTCGATCCGGTGATCGGGTCGAGCCCGAAGCTGGCCGCGCGCTCGATAAAGGAGGGATCGGCTTGCAGATCGACCTCGTAGGGCACAGGTCGCGGAATGCCGTTCACGTTTTTCACGCCGCGCGCGAGCCATTCCTCGTTTCGCAAAACGAAGACGATGATCTGTGCGATCCCCAATGTGGCAATCGCGAGATAATCCGACCGCAGGCCGAGAGAAATCTTGCCAACCGCCCATGCCGCGACGGCCGCAAAAACCATGCCAACCGGCCAAGACAAAAGCACAGGAAGGCCAAGCCCGCCCAGATAGCCCGCGCCCGACGGGTTGATCGCCTCGATCATCGCGACCGCGGGATCAAGAACGGCCCGGTAGGCGAAGAAGCCTGCGATCAACCAAGCGACCAGCGCCAGCGCCATCGGACGGCCGCGCATCCGGCGTTTGATTTGCACCGCAAGCGCGATGACCAGACCCGCAAGCGCAAACGCGCCCAGCAAGCGCCAGCCGCCCGCCGCGAAAGCGCCCGGAACAGGGGGCATCGAGACGAGCACAGGTGCAAGCCCGCCGAGCGCCACGAAGCCCAAGATGCCCGTGTTAAAGAGGCCCGCATAGCCCCATTGGATATTCACCCCCAGCGCCATAATCGCCGAGATCAGCCCCATGTTGAGGAGGCCGAGCGCCGTATTCCAGCCGCCCGTCGCCGCCTCCAAAGCGAACAATCCGAGCATCAGCGCAAAATACAGCGGCGCGCGGTTCTTACCCGCTGTCGGTTGACGTGTCGCACTCATACCGATTTCCCTTTGAAGAGGCCTGTTGGCTTGAACAAAAGAACGATCACGAGGATCGCGAAGCTCACACCGAATTTATATTCGGTCGAGATGAGTTGGAGAAGACCATCAGGCGCGAGGCTGGCGGGAAGGACATAGGTCACGACCTTTTTCCACGCATAGGTCACCGCAACCTCCGAGAAAGATACGATAAACCCGCCCGCGATAGCGCCGAGTGGATTGCCCAGACCACCAACGATCGCGGCCGCAAACATCGGCAGAAGAAGTTCGAAATAGTTGAACGCCTTGAACGACTTATCCAACCCGTACAGCGTGCCGGCGATGGTTGCCAAGGCGGCCGCGATGATCCAGGTGATCCGCACGACGCGCTCGGGGTCAATGCCAGACAATAGCGCGAGATCCTCGTTGTCGGAGAAGGCGCGCATCGATTTTCCGGTGCGGGTTTTGTTGAGGAAGTGGAACAAGGCCCAGACCACCAGCGCCGACGTCACCAATGTGATGACTTGGGTCGTGCGCAGGGCGAGCCCTTCTTCGAGACCGGTCATCGCCTTGAAATCACGCACAGAAATCAAGAACCTCTGGCCATCGGCAAAGTTGATATCATCCACGCCGATGACGAACCGTGTGAGGGCGTTCATAACAAACATAACGCCGACCGAAACCATGACCAAAACGACAGGCGCGGCCTTTTGTTTGCGGTAGAAGCGGTACACGGCGCGGTCAGTGGCCAAGACCAAAACCGCCGTCAGCGCGATCGAGACGGGCAGGGCGAGCAGAGCGGTTGGCAGGATGCCAAAGCTGATCCCCATGGCTTGGAAACCCCATGTCACCAGGATTGTCATCGCCGTGCCAAAGGCCATCGTATCGCCATGCGCAAAGTTGGAGAAGCGCAGGATGCCATACACCAAAGTAACCCCGAGCGCGCCGAGCGCCAGCTGCGCGCCGTAGGCGGAGGCGGGGATCACGACATAATTCAAAAGCGCGACGAGCGCGTTGAGCAGGTCCATCATCAGCCCCCCAAGAACGTGCGGCGGACATCGGGATCGGCCATCAAGGCCGCGCCAGTGTCGGTGTATTTATTCGCGCCCTGCACTAAAACATAGCCGGTGTCTGCAATTTCAAGCGCTTGACGGGCGTTTTGCTCGACCATCAAGATCGAGATGCCCGTGCGGGCCACTTCGATAATCCGGTCAAAAAGCTCATCCATTACGATTGGCGAGACGCCTGCGGTCGGCTCGTCAAGCATCAGAAGTTTCGGCTGCGTCATCAACGCACGCCCCACCGCGACCTGCTGGCGCTGACCGCCCGAAAGCTCGCCCGCGTTCTGGTCGCGCTTGTCTTTGAGGATCGGAAACAAGTCATAAACCTGTTCCATCGTCGCGCGGAAATCGTCCTTGCGGATGAACGCACCCATTTCAAGGTTTTCCTGCACGGTCATCGTCGGGAAAACATTGTCGGTCTGCGGAACGAAGCCCATCCCTTTTTTCACGCGGTCCTCGGGCGAAAGCGCGGTGATATCCTCACCATCAAGCTTTACATACCCGCCGCGCAATTTGAGCATTCCGAAAACGGCCTTCATTGCCGTCGATTTCCCCGCACCATTCGGGCCCACGATCACCGCGATCTTGCCCTTCTCAACGGCAAGATTGCAGCCATGCAGGATATCGGCAGCACCATAGCCGCCTGTCATATTGGAGGCATCAAGATAGCTCATGCGTTACCTCCGGTTTTGCCCATAAGGCAATGATACAAAAGCGAAAATCGCATCACATACCGACCTTGTCTTTATTTTTCAACCCGCGGCCCAGATAGGCCTCGATCACGGCCTCGTTTTGCATGATCGTATCGGGATGCCCCTTGGCGAGGACTTTCCCCTCAGCCATCACGATCACCGGATCACAGAGCCGGCCGATGAAATCCATATCGTGCTCAATGACGCAGAACGTATAGCCACGCTCTTTGTTAAGGCGGATAATCGCATCGCCGATCGTGTTCAAAAGCGTGCGGTTTACGCCTGCGCCGACCTCATCAAGGAAAACGATCTTTGCATCCACCATCATCGTGCGGCCAAGCTCCAGAAGCTTCTTCTGCCCGCCCGAGAGATTGCCTGCCTTTTCGTCGCGCAGATGCGAAATCGTTAAGAAATCGAGGACCTCATCCGCTTTTTTGAGAAGGGCTGCCTCCTCCTGCGCGATGCGCGCGCGCATCACCCAAGTCTTCCACAAGCTTTCGCCAGTTTGCCCCGCAGGAACCATCATCAGATTCTCGCGCACGGTCATGGAGGAAAACTCATGTGCGATCTGGAAGGTCCGCAGCAATCCCTTATGGAATAGCTCATGTGGCGGAAGGCCGGTGATATCCTCGCCATCCATCAAAACGCGACCTGACGTCGGTTCATGAACCCCGGCGATCACGTTGAAAAGCGTGGATTTTCCGGCCCCATTCGGGCCGACGAGTCCGGTTATGGTGCCGGTGCCAATTTCAATACTGGCGCCGTCGACGGCGCTGAAACCGCCGAACTTTTTATGCAGGTTCTCAACCCTGATCATTCGCCTTTGTCCCCTGTAAGGCTCCGAAGTCTTCACATTGTGTGAAGCGCGCCGTTTAACGGCTTTAGTCTCCGGAATAAAGACAGCCCGGATTGCTCCGGGCTGCAAAACACGATGTGCCGCAAATTAGCGGTATTGAACAGTCTCGATCTTGCCGTCCTTGATCTCGATTTCACGGAACGTACCCGAGCTTTCGCCGTTCCCGATGAACTCAACCGAGGACGCGCCCTGATAATCGATATCGGTGCCTGCTTTGATCAATTCGAGGGCTTTGCCCAACTCGCCTGGCAAGATCGGCTCGCCCGGTGCGTTGGCGATATCCATGATTTTGCCTTTGTATACCTGAGGATCCGACGAGCCTGCGGCTTGCATCGCGAGCAACATCAAAGCGGCCGCGTCATAAGCCTCGGAGGCGTAAACGGACGTGCCATCGAAACCGGCTTCGGTTGCCAATGCCACGAATTTGTCTTTGCCTTCGCCCTCGGAAGACGGCATTTGGCCGAACGACCCTTCGAGCTCTGCGGCGAAGTTGTCTTCGAGCGCTTGGCCGACCATCCCGTCCGGGAAGACGAAGGTTTCAAATGCGCCCGAATCAAGCGCGCCGCGCAGAACGCCTGCGCCGCCTTGGTCAACGTAGCCCGCGATCACCAGCGCATCACCGCCAGCCGACGCGAGAGCGCCAACTTCGGCGGAGTAGTCCGCTTTGCCGTCGTCATGCGCCGCGTTGATCGTGACCGATCCGCCCGCAGCTTCGAAGGCGGCGGCGAAGCTATCGGCCAGACCTTTGCCGTAGTCGTTGTTTGTATAGGTCAGAGCGACGGATTTAATGTCGTGCTCCATCAGGATTTCGGTCATCACGACGCCTTGGCGCGCATCAGATGGCGAGGTGCGGAAGAACAGTCCATCATCCGGCAGATCCGACAGCGCTGGCGATGTCGCGGAAGGCGAAATCATGACCATGCCGTTTGGCATCGCAACGTTTTGCAAGGACGCGGTCGTCTCGCCCGAGCACATGCCGCCCATGATGCCTTTGACCTTGTCGGACGTGATCAATTTCTCAACGCCTGCGGTCGCGGCAGCCGCGTCAACACAGGTGGAGTCCGAGCGCACCGGAACAACCGTGCTACCGTCGAGCAACATCCCCGAGTCGGAGACTTCCTTCATTGCAAGCTCCGCGCCCGATGCCATCGCAGGCGACATCGATTCGAGCGGACCGGTAAACCCGAGCGAAATCCCCATTTTGATTTCTTCGGCATTCGCCATCCCGGCAAGCATAATTGCGGTCGTGGCAAGAAGCAGCTTTTTCATACGTAGTCTCCCAAGGTTTAGTCCAGTGTCTGGATCTTTGTCCTGCCTCACACGCTAGAGCTTGCCTCGAAAAAAGGGAAGCCGTCTGAAACAGGGGATATTGCGAAATTGCGGCGCGCGAGGGGGCTGCGGCGCTTGATGGTTAATTGCCCGCCCCATCGTCAAAGTCATCCGCATCCGAGTCATCATCGAAGTCGTCCAGCTCGGGATCAAAGAGCGGAAGCGGTTCCTCCAACGGCGGGCCCTCCACCGTAAGATTGGTGAAGGCACCATCCGAGACGGGACTTTCGTTTACCGCATCCTCAATCAGATCGGAGCCGGCCTCGTAATTGCCATCCCCCGCGCCATGCGTTCCACGCTCGCGGTAGGGGGTGGTCTGGTAATGCGCGCGGTAGCATTTGGAGAAATGCGAGGGCGATGCAAAACCGCAGGCCAAGGCAACATTTATCACCGACATTTCCGTTTGCATCAAAAGGTTACGCGCCTTTTGCAACCTGACTTCCATATAATACCGCTTCGGGCTGCGGTTCAGGTAGCGCCGGAACAAGCGTTCGAGCTGACGGGTTGACATGCCGACCTCTTCCGCAAGCACCGACGGGCTGATCGGCTCCTCGAGATTGGCCTCCATCCGTCCGATGACCTGCGCAAGCTTCGGGTGACGCACGCCGATCCTAGTGGGAATGGACAGGCGTTGGCTGTCTTTGTCGGACCGGATCGAGTTATAAATCAGCTGATCTGCAACGCTCGAGGCGAGCTGATCGCCCTGTTGGTGCGCGATCAACTTGAGCATCAGATCAATTGAGGCTGTGCCGCCCGCCGTGCTCATCCGGTTTCCGTCGATAACGAACACTGATTTTGTGAGGTTAACATCCTCGAATTGTTCGGAAAAACTATCCTGATTTTCCCAATGGATCGTCGCGCGTTTGCCGTCCAGAAGGCCCGCCTTCGCGACCGCCCAAGACCCCGTGCACAACCCCGCGACACCCGCGCCGCGTCGCGCTTCGCGCCGCAACCAGTTCAAAATCGGCTTGCTGGTTGCCTCCGCCACGTCGACCCCGCCACACACCATGACGGTATCATCGCGCGAAATTTCCTCCAAACCGAGATCAAGCCGGATCCGCGCCCCGTTCGAGCACCGTGCCTCAACGCCGCCTTCACCCGCCAAAACCCATGAATACAGCTGCCGCCCCGATACACGGTTGGCGAGGCGTAAAGGTTCAACGGCGCCCGCGAAGGACATCATCGTAAACCGATCCAGCAAAAGGAACACAAACCGATAGGGCTTGGGATCGGACGGCTGGATGTTGGTGGCACGCCGTGTGGCGCTGGGGGGAGGCGTGAGAGGCATTTGCGACCTGTTGATGTCGGATTTGGCGAGATAAACGAGGAATTTACGGCGGCGCAAGAGAAATTGAGGCGCGCATGGCTGGCCTATCCATTGGGGTAAACACATGTGCTGACGCTAGGGATAGAGTCGCTGCCTTTTTAAGCATTCGAAAAAGAGGGTTTGTAAGCGCCAATTGGCGCGTCTATAGGTAATCCCACACGTTTTTCTAAGGTAGTTCGGGAGTAGATCATGGCATGGACAAAAGCTGACTGGCGCGCAAAACCGCGGGTACAGATGCCCGATTATCCGGATCAAGCGGCCCTGAACGCGGTCGAAGCGCAATTGGGCAAGATGCCGCCGCTCGTTTTTGCGGGTGAAGCACGTCGCCTGAAAGCCCAGCTTGCCGAGGCGGGCGCGGGGCGCGCGTTCTTGTTGCAAGGCGGTGATTGCGCGGAAAGCTTTGCAGAATTCTCTGCCGACAATATCCGCGATACATTCAAAGTCATGTTGCAGATGGCGATCGTTTTGACGTGGGGCGCGAAAGTTCCTGTCATCAAGGTTGGCCGGATGGCAGGGCAATTCGCCAAACCGCGGTCGGCACCGACCGAAGTCATCGGCGGCGTGGAATACCCGAGCTACCGCGGCGATATCATCAACGGGTTCGACGCCACGATGGAAGCGCGCCTGCCGGAACCCGCGCGCATGTTGCAAGCCTACACGCAAGCCGCGGCATCTCTGAACCTACTGCGCGCGTTTTCGACCGGTGGCTATGCCGATATTCACCGTGTGCAATCCTGGATCTCGGGCTTCGCGGAAGAACCTGCGGCGGCGCGCTATAAAGACATCGCGCAACGCATTGAAGATTCACTCGATTTCATGTCTGCTGCTGGTGTGACATCTGCCACCGCGCATGAGCTTGCGCAGGTTGATTTCTACACCTCGCATGAATCTCTCCTGCTGGAGTATGAGGAGGCGCTGTGCCGTGTCGACTCGACGTCCGGTCTGCCGGTTGCGGGATCGGGGCACATGCTTTGGATCGGGGATCGCACCCGCCAGCCGGACGGCGCGCATGTTGAATTCTGTTCGGGCGTGCAAAACCCGATCGGTTTGAAATGCGGCCCGACGACAACAGCGGAGGACCTCAAAGTCCTGATGGCAAAGCTCAACCCCGAGAATGAAGCGGGTCGTTTGACGCTGATCGCGCGGTTTGGGGCGGGCAAGGTCGGTGATCATCTTCCACGCCTCGTCGAGACGGTGAAAACCGAGGGCGCGAATGTGGTCTGGTCCTGCGATGCGATGCATGGCAACACGATCAAATCGGCGTCTGGCTATAAAACACGGCCGTTCGACGCGGTGTTGCAAGAGGTGCGCGAGTTCTTTGCCGTGCACCGCGAGCAAAACACCATTCCGGGCGGCGTGCATTTCGAAATGACCGGTAAAGACGTTACCGAATGCACGGGTGGTGTGCGTGCGGTCACGGACGAGGATCTCTCCGATCGTTACCATACCGCTTGCGATCCGCGTTTGAACGCGTCGCAATCGCTGGAGCTGGCCTTCCTCGTTGCCGAAGAGCTCACCGCACTGCGCAAGGAACGTCGCGCAATCGCGTGAGATTGTTCTTCACCCAAAGGGTGAGCTTTGACGTTTAAGTAATTGAAAAGGCGCCCAAGATTGGGGCGCCTTTTTTAGTTTAAACCTCTCACACGATCCGCATCATGGCGCGCCGTTCTTCCGGCGTCATACGCGCGATCCGCTCGCTGATCTCGGGCGCGGGGGACGCGGGCGGCTGCGAAGCGGTCACTTGGGGCAACGACGTTTGCGCCTTTTGCAAACGCGCTTTAGCAAGGCCACGCTCGGCAGGCGACGGCGATCCTTCCGCAAATTGTGGCATGATCGGCGTCGGTAGACTTTGCTCCATCGGTTTTCCGGCATCGACCGGAGTCATCATGTGCGACGCAATATCGAAACGGCGTGGCTTGCGCCCGATCTCGCCCTCACTCACAAGGCATCCAAGAGCGCGGTTCATATCGCCAAGGTCCGATGTCAGCGGCAGTAACACCAGTTTCGCCGTCAATGTTGGTTTGCCGATGCTGGTCTCCGCAACGAGATCCATCTCAATCGCATTGGGCCCCGCAAAGCAGGCCTCGAGCGCCTCGGCCAAGGGCTTACGGCTTGACGGCGCAAAGAGCGCACTCATCGGCATTCCGCGCACTTCCATCCCCATCAAATCGTTCAAATGCAGGCCCGCGATCCGCATCCGAACCATCCCGGGCGCCACACGCTCAACAATGAACGCATATTCCAAATTCCCGCCGATTCCGCGCGGATCGACATCGGATCGCATCGGAACCGCGCGGCCCTTGCGCAACCCATCCCAATAGCTGCGCATGTCATTGCAAACGCGCGAAGCGAGCCCGCGTCCAAAGTCAGCGACCGAAATTACAGTGCCCGAATTCGTTTCATCATGTTCCATCTGCGTCCATTTCCCAGTCTCCCTCAGGCGACCGTTATCTAGAATGTAGCGCGCTTTGGGGCCGACCCTGCCAAAAACACTTATTCCCGCACCCTGTCAGGGCGCTGGAAGGTGGTGGCGTTAGGTGGCGTGTGTTAACCAATGCACTCAAAATCTTACCTTGAAATTAATATACGCGTTTTGAACGAATTTATGCGTACTAAACTCTTAAATGGTTAAGGAGATCGGGAAAATGCGCGTTAATTCCATGACGGGCTTTGCGTCGTCGCAAGGCGCCGCGTCGGGCTATGAATGGGCGTGGGATATCCGTTCGGTGAACGGCAAAACCCTCGACATAAGGGCGCGGTTTCCGGAGTGGATTGAAGGGCTAGAACCCCTTGTTCGCAAAGCGATTTCGGATGCCGTGGCCCGTGGAAATATCGCGATTTCCTTAAGGGTCAAAAAGAGTGACGAAACGGCAGGTTTGCGCGTATCGCAGCAGGGGTTGCAGGCGGCGATTGACGCGCTTTTGAATGTCCAAAAAACGGCATCCACAGCGGGTTTATCCCTCGCGCCGTTAACAAGTTTCGATTTGCTTAACGTTCGCGGAGTGCTCGAACTCTTCTCCCTCCGAGAGCAGTTCAACCGAGAAACTGCGCGCGCAAGTGCTCGAATCACTGCCGGATTTGCTCACAGAATTTACCAAGATGCGACGCTTTGAGGGCGCGCAGCTCGCCGAGGCGCTTACCAATCAGCTCTTGAAGATCGAGGCCCTCATCGAGGCGGCGGTCATTCAGGCTGAGCGCGATATCCCCGGGCGCCATAGGGCGTTTGTCACCGCGACCCAACGTTTGATCGGGGGCGCGGACGGTCTTGACCCGCAACGGATTGCACAAGAACTCGCGATCCTGGCGATGAAATCGGATGCGACAGAGGAAATCGACCGGCTACGCGCCCATCTCGCAGCGGCGCGGGCTTTGCTCGCGGATCACGGGCCGATCGGGCGCAAATTCGAATTTCTGACGCAAGAGTTCCTGCGGGAGGCAAACACTCTATGCGCCAAATCCGCGTCAACTGGATTGACGGCGATCGGGCTTGACCTCAAGCATGTGATCGACCAGATGCGCGAGCAAATCCAGAACGTGGAGTAAATCATGCTAAGCCAATTTGACTCGATGCAGCGCCGGGGCCTCCTGATTATCCTGTCTTCGCCGTCGGGCGCGGGGAAATCCACGCTGGCCAAGCGATTGATGGCGTGGGATCCAACGCTGTCCTTCTCCGTGTCCGCGACAACCCGCAGCCCGCGGGAGGGCGAAGTTGATGGCCGCGATTATTTCTTCAAACCAAAACCCGAGTTTGAAACCATGGTCGCGGCCGGAGAGATGCTTGAACACGCACAAGTCTTCGGAAATTTCTACGGCACGCCAAAGGCGCCTGTGGAGGCGGCAATGCAGGCTGGGCGCGACACGTTATTTGATATTGATTGGCAGGGTGGTCAACAAATCCGTCGTTCCAGTTTGGGGAAGGATGTCGTTTCGATCTTCATCCTTCCGCCCTCGATCGCCGAGCTTGAGACGCGCCTGCGCGGCCGTGCGCAAGATAGCGAGGAGGTGATCGCCGGCCGGATGGCAAAATCGAGGGACGAGATAAGTCATTGGGCGGAATATGATTATGTCATCGTAAACCGAGACGTCGACGCGGCCGAGGAGGAGGTGAAGACCATCTTGCAAGCCGAGCGCGCGCGGGCGGATCGCCAACCTGGCCTGAACGAATTTGTTCGCGCCCTGAACACGGAGTTTGAAACCCGATGATCTATTCGCTCGACGGCATTTCACCGCAGATCGCGCCAAACGCTTGGGTCGCTCCCGATGCCAATCTCATCGGCAAAGTTGTTTTGGAAGATGAGGCTTCGGTCTGGTTCGGGTGCACATTGCGCGGCGACAATGAGGAAATCCGGATTGGACGGGGATCAAACGTGCAAGAAAACTGCGTGTTGCACACCGATATGGGCTCGCCCCTGATCATTGGCGCGGATTGCACGGTGGGGCATAAAGCGATGTTGCACGGGTGTATTATCGGTGATGGGTCTTTGATTGGAATGGGCGCGATCATTCTGAACGGGGCTAAAATAGGGCGGGGTTGTTTGATCGGGGCAGGGGCTCTGGTCACGGAAAACAAGGATATTCCCGATTGCAGCCTTGTTATGGGAAGCCCTGCCAAAGTCGTTCGGCAATTGGACGAGGCCGCACGTGAGAAACTAAAAGCGTCGGCGGCAGGCTACCGTGCCAATGCGCGACGCTTCGCACAGACACTCGTCCCTTTGTGATCGCACGGGACGCGGCAGGCTACCGCGAGAGATCGGATTTCCGGTTGGGACAAGGCACTTCGATCAGCCGGAAATCCAGACGCGGAAACCGGTTTTCAACCTCTTTACAAATCAATTGCGCGTTGGGAACCGGACGCGAAAAAGCTCGGATGCGCCCAGAATACCCATAATTGATAAGACGATTGGTCAGGTCAAAAACATCATGCCCTGATCCAATCAAGGGCACCATGACAACGTCAGGCGCGACCTGTTCCAAAAACTTCCGCGACACGCTCTCGCCGGTACAGGTTACGACATTGGCGCCGATCAAGCTGCGCAGGGCAGCGGGAATGTCGTGGGTAGGGTCAATCAGAAGTACGCGACGGATCGCGTAAGATTCGCGCGCAAATTGCGCGGCAATTGACGAGTGAACTGCACTCCCAAAGGGCATAATTGCCATAATTCATCCTGAATCTACCCGACGACGCGGGACAAACGACTTCGTCGCTCGGTGGTTAATTCTAACAACCTCCTACCCCAGCGACAAGTTTCAACCCGTGATTGTTCGCGCAAATACGTAAATAAATAATTTATAAAATGCCTGAACCCCGTCCGTTTATGCCGCCACGCGTCAATTTAACCAGAATTTTCAGTGAAATCCGCATTGTCACGCTCTCGTCACGTTCATCACCTTGATTCCATATTAAAGAAGCGGCAATCGTGCCGCGGGAGGCGCCATGGATATGATTTCAACCGACGCAGTTTTGGCAGGGATTCCTAGCCCGACACTGCTTATCGACAAGAACGAGCGGATTGCGCAAACAAACGCCGCGGCGGATAGTCATTTCGGCGCCGTGGCCGGGCGCAGCTTTGTGACTGTGCTGCGCAACCCGGGATTGATTGAGGCGCTGTCAGGGGCGCTTTCGGGCGAGGGCGCGCGCGAATTGCGGATCGTTTCGACATCCGCCGCGCGGATCGACACCCCGATGCTCGTTCGCGTCACACCGTTGACGGGTTCAGCTTACGTGATGATGGTGTTCGAAGATCTCTCCGGCATTGAAGACGCGGAAGCCATGCGCCGCGATTTCGTCGCCAATGTGAGCCACGAGCTGCGTACGCCGCTGACCGCCTTGATGGGTTTTATCGAAACGCTGCGCGGGGCTGCGCGGGATGATCCGGCCGCTCGCGAGCGGTTCTTGTCGATTATGGAGCGCGAAGCGCTCAGAATGAACAGATTGGTGGGTGATCTTCTGTCGCTCAGCCGCGTGGAGGCCGAAGAACGTCGTCGCCCCGAGCACCCCGTCGATCTTTCGCTTGTTGTCCAATCCGTGATGCAGTCGCTTCGTCCGCACGCGCAAACGGCCAATGTAACGTTCGACCGCATCGGAGAAACAGGCCCGTTGAAAGTGCCCGCCGATGCCGATCAAATCACGCAAGTTCTGACCAACCTCATTGAAAACGCGATGAAATACGGCGGAAGCGGAGGGCGTGTCGAGATTAAGCTGCACCGGATCGCGCATGAGCCGGTTCTGCGCGGGCCCGCTATTGCGGTTGAGGTGCGCGATTTCGGCGAGGGTATTGCGCCGCAGCATATCGCGCGCCTGACAGAGCGCTTCTACCGCGTCGACACGCACCGCTCACGCGAGCAAGGCGGCACGGGCTTGGGCCTTGCCATCGTAAAACATATCATCTCACGCCATCGCGGGCGGCTCAAAATAACCTCCGAACAAGGGGTAGGGTCTTGTTTCGCGGTGCTGTTGCCCGAATCCTGATCCGAACGATGCATCCCACGGGCGGTTGCCTGCCTGTCTAAGATGCGGCTATGGAAAGCCGCTAGACTTGCGCAACTTAAGCGTTACTCTAGTGCCAACCTATTGATTTTTCGGGAGAGGTCTATGACCCGCCACACGATATCCGCCACCCCAACCCAGCCCATTGAAGGCCAGAAGCCCGGCACATCGGGCCTGCGCAAAAAAGCCAAAGTCTTCGCGAACGCGCCCTATCTCGAAAACTTCATCCAAGCGACGTTCGACGCACTTGGCGGCGTTGAGGGAAAGACGCTGGTTCTGGGCGGTGATGGGCGTTGGTTCGGTGTGGAGGCCGCGCAGATCATCTTGAAGATGGCGGCCGCAAACGGGGCCGAACGGGTGATCGTCGGGCAGGGCGCTTGGCTCTCGACACCGGCGGCCTCGCATTTGATCCGGTTGCGCGGCGCTGACGGAGGGCTGATCCTCTCGGCCAGCCATAACCCGGGCGGACCGGAAGAAGATTTCGGCGTGAAGTATAACATGGCCAATGGTGGACCCGCGCCTGAAAGCGTGACCGATGCAATTTTCGCGCGCACGAAAGACATCACCCAGTATTTCGTGCTCGATTGCGCAGATGCCGATCTGCAAACCTGCGGAGAAGTTCAAATGGGGGGGATGACTGTCGAAGTCGTCGATCCTGTCCACGCATATGCAGATCTGATGGAAACTCTCTTCGATTTCAACGTCTTGAAGGGCGCATTTAAATCAGGTTTCAAGATGCGTATGGATAGTATGTGCGCGATCACAGGGCCCTATGCGCGCGAAATCTTTGAAAATCGTCTCGGCGCGGCGTCGGGTACGGTCGTCCACGGTGATCCATTGCCCGATTTCGGCGGCATGCATCCTGATCCGAACCCGACATGGGCGCATGAGTTGATGGCAGAAATGATGGGCGCAGATGCGCCTGATTTCGGCGCAGCTTCGGACGGAGACGGGGATCGTAACATGGTGTTGGGCGCGGGATGCTACGTGTCGCCCTCCGACAGCCTTGCCGTGCTCGCCGCGAATGCGCATCTCGCGAAGGGCTATGCGCAAGGGTTGAAGGGTGTTGCGCGTTCGATGCCGACGTCAGCCGCGGTGGACCGCGTTGCGCAAGCCAAGGGCTTGACGTGCTACGAGACGCCAACGGGATGGAAATTCTTCGGAAATCTCCTCGACGCGGGACATGTCACGCTTTGCGGCGAAGAAAGTTTCGGAACCGGGTCAGATCACGTCCGTGAAAAGGACGGTCTCTGGGCGGTTTTGATGTGGCTCAACATCCTCGTGTCAACTGGTAAGAGCGTCTCGCAATTGCTTGAAGATCATTGGAAAACCTATGGGCGGAACTACTACTCGCGCCATGATTTCGAGGCACTGCCCATTGATCAAGCCAATAGCCTGATGGGCGATCTGCGCGCCAAACTCGCAGAGTTGAAGGGACAACAGATCGGTGATCTTGTGGTCGCGGATGCGGATGATTTTGCCTATCTGGATCCGGTTGATGGCTCGAAATCGCAATCGCAGGGCCTGCGTATCCTGTTTGAAGGCGGGTCGCGGATCGTTCTACGCTTGTCGGGTACGGGGACCGAGGGCGCGACGTTGCGACTTTATCTTGAGCGTTACGTTGGACCAGAGGGCGATCTATCGCTCGATCCGCAGCTGGCACTCAAGCCCATGATCGACGCGGCCGAGATGCTTGCCGAGATCACCAAACGGACGGGGCGCGTTGCGCCTGACGTGATCACCTAAAAGAAGACCGCTCGTAGCGTCCTTTGAAAACGACGTTACGAGCGGGGTCTGCGCTAAGGAGAGAGCGTCTTGAAAATAAGATCAGTTTAACTCCTATAATCAGTATTATGTAACTATACTAGATAGAAATACGCGAGGAAACATGAGCTTCCACGCGTATCCCTATGGAATTGAACGCAAAAAGACTTACGGAATGAGGATCGTCGAACCTGTCGTCTGACGTGCCTCCAATGCATCTTGCGCCTGACCTACCTCTGACAATGCATAGCGCCCAGAGATCGTGATCTTGATCGCGCCGCTCTCGATGAGATCAAACAAAGAGGAAGCCGCCTGCGCCATCCAACCTGGCTTTGCGGTGTGATGGAACAACGTTGGTCGCGTAAGCCGCAAGGACCCTCGCGTCAGGTCGTTGATCGTGAACTCTTTGCTCGGCCCGGAGCTTTGCCCGAAGGACACAAGTGTTCCGAACCGCTGCAACACGTCGAGCGAACGCATCACCGTATCCGCACCAACGGAATCGTATACCGCAGGAACGCCTTCGCCGCCCGTGATCTCCATGACACGTGCAACGAAATCCTCGCTCCGATAATCGATGACATGCGCATAGCCATGAGCCCGAGCGAGCGCACATTTCGTTGCGCCGCCAGCCGTACCGATCGCCGTGACGCCCATCGCTTTTAGCCACTGACCCGCGATCAGTCCAACGCCGCCAGCCGCCGCGTGAACCAATACCGTGTCACCCCGTGAAACGGGATAGCTATGCGTAATCAGGTAGTTGACAGTCAATCCTTTCAGCATGACCGCAGCGCCAATCTCATCTGAAATCCCGTCCGGCAGAACGACAACGGACGCCTCGGGCACGACGCGATGGCTGCTATACGCGCCTCCGCCCGCGATCACATACGCAACCCGCGTACCGACTTTTAGCGTGACATCCGGCCCAACCGCCTCAATCACGCCAGCCGCTTCGCCGCCGGCCACGAAATTTGGTGGCACAGGGTAAAGACCGGTGCGTTGGTAGATATCGATGAAATTCAGCCCCACAGCCGTCTGCCGGATCAGAATCTCGCCTGCGGCGGGTTCGGGGCAATCAATTTCTACCCGTGCGAGCTGGTCTGTGCCGCCTGCTTCTTTCACAACGATCTTATATGGCATTGAGCCTCCCAGTTGGTTAACTTTCGCGCGTAACACGTTGCGAAATATGTCTAAAATGAATACAAAAGAACGGCCATGCACGGTGCGATGGCATCTCCCCGCGACACCTTTGCACTCGTCTGCGCCTGCGTCAATTCCGTCAGGCGGTCATAGCGGCATCACGACGCTTGCCATTGGCTGGCAGATTGGCCAATAGAGATTGACCCCACCAGTTCGCTGCGCCGCGGACATTTGGCAAAGGAACCGCACATGGCCTTCACTCAAGCGTTCAACCGTTCAATCAAAATCGCTCCGTCGATCCTGTCCGCCGATTTCGCGAATTTCGGCGCGGAATGTCAGGCGATTGAGGCGCAGGGCTGTGACTGGGTACATGTCGACGTGATGGATGGCCATTTCGTTCCCAATATCACCTTCGGACCGGCGACCTGTGCCGCAATTCGCCCGCATATCAAAGGGGTGATGGATGTGCATTTGATGATTGCCCCCGTCGATCCCTATATTGACGCGTTTGCGACGGCCGGTGCCGATGTGATTACGGCACATCTTGAGGCTGGCCCGCATATTCACCGCACATTGCAAGCCATCCGTGGCGCAGGCGCGAAGGCCGGTCTTGCGATCAATCCCGGAACGGGGCTCGACGATGTGAAGCATTTGCTCGACATGGTTGATCTTGTTTGCATCATGACAGTTAACCCAGGCTTTGGCGGCCAGAAGTTCATTCACTCGCAGGTCGAGAAAGTTCGTGATTTGCGCGCGATGATCGGTGATCGTCCCGTCCATATCGAGATCGACGGTGGCGTCACGGTCGAGACCGCACCGCTTGTTGCGGCAGCCGGTGCGGATGTTCTGGTTGCCGGATCGGCGGTGTTCAAAGGCGGTTCCGTCAGCAACCCCGCGCCTTACGGCGAGAATATCCGCGCGATCCGTGCCGCAGCCGAAGCCGCCTGCGCGTAAGAGCAAAGGCGATGACGATCTCCGCGCCCTGCCCTATAATCTTCGATCTTGACGGCACCTTGATCGACAGCGCGCCCGATATTCACGCCACCGTAAACCGGACGCTCCAAGCCTATGGCTACGGTGGTTTGAGCTTCGCGCAGGTGCGCAGCTTCATCGGGCACGGGGCTCCGCATCTGATCGAGCGCGTTATCGGGACGCTCCCGAATGCGCTCGATGCGGACATGAAGGCCTCGTTTCTGAACGATTTTCTGCGCGCGTATGATCAGGCGGTCGATCTCACGCATCTCTACCCCAATGTGCGCGGAGCATTGCAACACCTGATGGACAACGGCCATCCTTTGGCGATTTGCACGAACAAACCTGTGCAGCCGACGCAGTCAATCCTCGCACATCTCGGGATCTCTGATTTCTTTAAGCCGGTGATTGGTGGCGACAGTTTGACCACCAAAAAACCCGACCCGGCCCCTTTGCGCGCTGTGC
The DNA here is from genome assembly GCF_042466415.1 of Albirhodobacter sp. R86504. Taxonomy (NCBI): domain Bacteria; kingdom Pseudomonadati; phylum Pseudomonadota; class Alphaproteobacteria; order Rhodobacterales; family Paracoccaceae; genus Albirhodobacter; species Albirhodobacter sp. R86504. The sequence goes on from NZ_JAXHCH010000002.1 coordinate 936,854, forward strand.
TGGCGACGCTTTCATGCGATCCTGCAAACGCGCTTTATGTCGGGGATAGCGAAGTCGACGCGCAAACTGCGCAGGCTGCGGGGGTTTCATTCGCGCTTTACGCGCACGGGTACCGGAAATCGAGCTGCGCCGAGATCGCATCGCGCTTTGGCTGCGCGTTGATTTTCGATGATTTCACCGAACTCACGGCCTTTATCGATACCAAAACTCCTCCCATCACGGCCCCTTGATGCAAAGCGCGCAAGCCACGCTTGAACACGCGCGGGATGCACGTAAATATAGACCCAAAGCTGATCTGCATGCAGATCCGGCGCTAGAAAATGGAGAAAATCATATGGACCTGCGGCAGATCACACCCGATTTCGCGGTTGCCCCTCAGATCGAGACGGAGGACCTACAGGCACTTGCAAACGCAGGCTATCGCGCCGTGATCTGTAACCGTCCTGATGACGAGGTCGGCGGGGATCTCAACTCGCAAATGATGTCGCAACATGCGGCGGAGGCAGGGCTCGCGTTTCATTATCTCCCATACTATCCGGGCGCGATGACGCCTGAACTGGTTGCGGAGTTTGAAACTGCCCTCGCGACCATTGACGGCCCGGTGTTTGCCTATTGCCGCTCCGGCACGCGCTCATCCCATTTGTGGGCGATGAGCCAAGCGGGCCATCGGCCCACACAAGAGATCCTCTCGCTTGCGGCTGAGGCGGGTTACGACAATCGCGCAATGGCCGGACTATTGGAAAGCCACGGCGCGCAGCGCAGCGCGAAATAACGCGGCATCCAATTCCCGAAAGACGAAAATGCGGCGCAATTTGTGCCGCATTTTGCTTTCAAAAATCGCCTTTATCACGCATTTAAATGACATATTTTCACTTTCTCGACAAATCTATTCGATCATGCAAGCTTTCAAACTGGGATAAGTGTTGGTGATTAGAGGACCAAGGCTTAGCTCCGGTGAAACGATCTGATCACGGACGCGATATGCTAAATCATCTGGACGATCTCTTTCAGGCGACAACAGTTGACTCACTTTGGAACCGTCACGTCGCTTGGATGCGGTCATACGGGTTTAGTTGTGTGACCTACTGGTCCACACGATTTCGCACGGAAAAAAACCTCGGCCAGATTGATGATATGCTGGTGCTAAGCAATCTGCCCACGGCCTATATCGACAACTATATCGGCCAACGCCTGTTTGAGCACGAGCCCATCATCCGCGGCGCGCAGACCCATAGCCGAAGCTGCATGTGGAGTTGGTTCGATGCGCAAGCCCGCACCAATAGCCTCTCCGAGGTTCAGATGTCGCTTCATGCCTTGAACCAGTCGTATGGTTTACGCTCGGGGGTCTCGCTCGCGTTTCCGGAAAATTCCGCCCGATCCTTCAGTATGATGAACCTTTGCGCCGAGTTGCCAATCAGCCAGCCTGCGCTGGATGAGATGTGGAACGACATCGCGCAAGAGGTCTTCATCCTCGCATCCGTTTTCCATATGCGGGTGAACCAAATGCCCCATCCGAGCGTTCGGCAAGTTTTGACGAAGCGTCAACGCGAAGTGCTCGAATGGGTCGGCGATGGCAAGACAACCGCTACCATCGCGACGATTATGGGGCTCACGCCCACCACTGTTGAAAAGCACCTTCGGTTGGCGCGTGAAGCCCTGGATGTTGAAACCACCGCGCAGGCAGTGTTGAAGGCGTCAATCCAGAAACAGATCTATGTCTTGCCGCACCCTACTCTGCCAGACGACATTCACCTGCCCACTCACCCCCACTGCGTCAGGACCGCGTCGGATCCCCAGCACGGCGCGCGAGAGATGACGCCGAACGCGAGCGCCGTGCGGAAGGATGCATCCAATGATCCCTCGGACGCGCAGCAATAAAAGCGACGAATCTCACGTTAAACGAGACTTAAACGCGAATTTTACATGCATATTAGACAACTTAGACGTGCGTCCATGAGTATAATCGTGCTTGTGGCATCGCCTAAGAGTTATATAATGACCGAACAATCTGCGGTTTTTGCTTCGACGTGATAAAAAAGCTTACCTAATGGTAACTTCTGGAATCCCTCACTAGATTACGAGCACGAAGTAGGGCAGTATCCAACAGTTCCATGAGTGGTGGCTTCGGCCAGGGAACAGGGGTTCGCCCCATCGGGAAACCGGGATGTGGTCTGCGCGTTTTAGTGTGGTGTGTTGTGTAATTTGCAGATCACAGCCGGTTCTCCTAAATCAAGTCATCCCCCAATCAAGTCATCCCAGATGTGATGTACTATCCGGATCGTCGTCGTGATGTACGGCGCCGTCGTCATTGGGCGGTGAACGTAAGGATTGTATGCCCCCAAAATGAAAAACGCCGCCCCGAAGGGCGGCGCTTCATAACAGTGCTTAAGAAAATTAAGCGCCAGACATGGTCTTAGCGACCTCAGCTGCGAAATCTTCTTTCTCGACAACAATGCCTTCACCAACTTCGACGCGTGCGAAGGAGAGGATCTCCACGCCAGCTTCTTTAGCGGCTTGACCGACAGTGATGTCCGGGTTGATGACGAATTTCTGGTTGAGAAGCGTAACTTCTTCCAGGAATTTCTGCATCCGGCCTACGATCATCTTTTCGATCACGGCCTCAGGCTTGCCCAACTCGCGCGCGATGTCGATCTGAACTTGACGCTCTTTCTCGACGACTGCTGGCGACAGGTCAGCTTCCGACAGCGATGCAGGGTTCGTCGCAGCGATGTGCATCGCGACTTGCTTCCCGAAAGCTTCGTTCTCGGCCGACATGGCCACCAGAACACCGATTTTGCCCATGTTCGGCGCAGCAGCGTTGTGCACGTAGGACACAACTGCCGGACCTTCAACGCGCTCCATGCGGCGGATGGTCATGTTCTCGCCGATGACAGCAACAGCCTCGGTCACAACCGTCTCAACGGTTTTGCCGTTCAGATCAGCCGCTTTGAGCGCATCGATATCCGAAACGGTCAGTGCAACAGTCGCGATGCCCGCAACCATTTTCTGGAAGTCAGCGTTCTTACCAACGAAGTCGGTTTCGGAGTTCACTTCAACCGCAACGCCAACGCCGCCTTCAACTGCAACAGCCGTGAGGCCCTCAGCAGCAACGCGACCCGATTTTTTCGCGGCTTTCGCGAGACCTTTGGTGCGGAGCCAGTCAACAGCGGCTTCCATGTCACCATTGTTTTCGGTCAGCGCTTTTTTAGCGTCCATCATGCCTGCGCCGGTGGATTCGCGCAGTTCTTTCACCATAGCTGCGGTGATTGCCATATTGGCTCTCCTCGAATGAAATGCCTATGGCAGGGTTACCCCTGCCCGGTATCAAAGATGTGACATCCAAGATGCACGTCTTAGCGTGACGAGAGGCGCCATATCGGGCGCCTCTCAAATCAATCAGGCTTCAGCGGCTTCTTCTTCCGGTGCGTCTTCCAACGCGCCGAGATCAACGCCAGCAGCGCCCATTTGCGCGGTCATACCGTCGAGCGCGGCGCGCGAAACGAGGTCGCAGTAGAGTGCGATTGCGCGAGCAGCATCGTCGTTGCCTGGGATCACGTAATCAACGCCTTTTGGCGAGCAGTTGGTGTCAACCACAGCCACAACCGGAATACCCAGCTTTTGAGCTTCCAAGATTGCGAGATCTTCTTTGTTCACGTCGATGATGAACAGCAGATCAGGAAGGCCGCCCATGTCGCGGATACCGCCCAAGGACGCTTCGAGTTTGATCTGCTCGCGTTCCATGCCGAGGCGCTCTTTCTTGGTGAGGCCTTCTGCACCGCTTGCCATCACTTCGTCGATTTGCTTGAGGCGCGCGATCGACTGGGAAACGGTTTTCCAGTTGGTCAGCGTGCCGCCGAGCCAGCGGTGGTTCATGTAGTACTGTGCGCATTTCTCAGCAGCTTCAGCAACTTGCTTTGCCGCTTGGCGCTTGGTGCCGACGAACAGAACGCGGCCACCTTTTGCGACGGTGTCACGGACAGCTTGCAAAGCAGCGTCCAGCATCGGCACGGTTTGGGTGAGGTCGAGGATGTGGATCCCGTTACGCTCGCCGTAGATGAACTCGCCCATGCGCGGGTTCCAGCGTTGCGTTTGGTGACCGTAGTGAACGCCAGCTTCGAGGAGCTGACGCATCGAGAATTCGGGAAGCGCCATTATATTGGTCCTTTTCCGGTTTAAGCCTGAGCGGGGGATGAGGGCATAACCCAACCGGTGGACTGTTCAAGGATTTCTCCCCTGAGAGCCCGCCCCCGCCTGTGAAGTGCGCGCGAGATAACGCGGTTTTGCCTGTGCTGCAAGGATGAAATGCGGGGTTTTGGATCAAAACACGCGCAAAGCGGCTTTTATGTCGGTTTACCGCCCAATCCGTGTGAGGGGCCGCGATTTAGGGCTGCCAACCGCCCTGTTTTGGCGGCTCTTCCGGCTTCTCGGGGGGCGCGATGCCGTAGCGGCCGGCCTGCTCTTGCGTCCAAAGAACGTCAATCGTCCAGCCGGTTTCCGTCTGGCGCTCGGCCACGATGACATTGGCCTCATGCAGCCAGGCGCGCTTGTCGCCCTGCGCAAAGGTCAATTCCAACCGCGCCCGCTCTTTGGCTTGGGTCAGATGCGCCTCAATCGCCGCGAGCAGCGTCGGAATTCCGTCCCCTGTGAGCGCCGAGATCGATTGCACATCTGCGCTATGATCGTTTTTGCCCAAAAGCGATTGACGCATCTCGGCGGACAGGCTGTCAATTTTATTCCAGACCTCAACGAAAGGCACATCCTCGTCGACGCCGAGAGATTCGAGGATCTCGCCCACATCCGCTGCCTGTTCTTCCGTCTCGGGGTGCGAAATGTCGCGCACATGCAGCACGAGATCCGCCTCCAGCACTTCTTCAAGCGTCGCGCGGAAGGAAGCAACGAGCTGGTGTGGCAAATCCGAGATAAACCCGACCGTATCCGATAAGATCACCTTGCGACCAGACGGCAAGGTCAGCCCGCGCATCGTCGGGTCCAGCGTGGCAAACAGCATATCCTTTGCCATCACATCCGCGCCGGTGACATAGTTAAACAACGTCGACTTGCCGGAGTTCGTGTACCCCACAAGCGCCACCACAGGGAACGGCACCTTGCGCCGCGCCGCACGGTGCAGCTCGCGTGTCTTGCCGACCTTATCGAGCTGACGCTTGATGCGAATGACCTGATCATCAATGGCGCGGCGATCGGCCTCGATCTGTGTTTCGCCCGGCCCGCCGACAAACCCCAACCCGCCACGCTGGCGTTCAAGGTGGGTCCATGCCCGCACGAGCCGCGTGCGCTGATACAGCAACGCCGCAAGCTCAACTTGCAAGACGCCCTCCCGCGTGCGCGCACGGTCAGCGAAAATCTCCAAAATCAGGCCGGTCCGGTCAAGCAGCTTGACGCCCCATTCCTTCTCCAAGTTGCGCTGCTGAACGGGCGTCACCGGCCCATCCACCAAAACCAACTCGATATGGTCTGATTTCAATTTTTCTTTCAGCTCGGCCATCTTACCCGTGCCGAACAGATGCCCCGCATGGGCTTTGGGCAGGCGCACAACCTCCCCGCCCAAGACATCGATTCCGGGCAGCGCCGCCGCCAATGACACCGCCTCCGCCAAGCCATGTTCTGGCATACGACGGTGCAGCCCCCCCTTCATATCAGGATGGAGCACGTAAGCGCGGGTCGGCTCTGCCTCGGAAGAATGCGTCAAGGTTACTCTTCGCCCTCATAGAGCGAAATCGGTGCGCCCGGCATGATCGTCGAGATCGCATGCTTGTAGACAAGCTGCGATTGACCATCACGGCGCAAAAGCACACAAAAATTATCAAACCACGTGATAACGCCCTGAAGCTTCACGCCGTTGATCAGGAAAATCGTGACCGGAACTTTAGTCTTGCGGACGTGATTAAGGAAAGCGTCCTGAAGGTTTTGTTTATCTGCAGCCATTTGTCTTAGCCTTGTTCTTGACGGCCCTTTCGCGACTACCAGCAGAGATGTCTGGCAGAGGGCCAGACGGCAGCTTGTGGCGGGAGACCGTACCGCCACGTGCTAACTATGCCGAATGGAACCGGAGTTTCCAGCCCTAAAAATAAAACATATGGCGGACCGACATAAATCATCGCAAACCTGTGCCGCTTTCGCATCGCTCATCTGCGACGGCGACCGGTTTGCGAAGCGCCCCGCGTGACCCCCAAATGCCGTCAGGCGCGCCAGAAATCAGGGTTAAAGAGCGCAATCAGCGCCAGCGTCTCCAGCCGCCCCAAGACCATCGCCAAAGCCAGCACCGCCTTCGTGAGATCCGATAGATCGGCCCAAGACAATGGCGCATCGCCCGCGACAACCGCCAGCGGCCCGGTGTTCGACAAAGCCGCAATCGACAGGATCGTCGCAGGCTCGAAAGGCAAACCTGTCGCGGACACCGCCATCATCACTGCCGCGACAGACAGCGCGAACAGCATGAAGAAGATCCACGCCATATATGCGCCCTCGCGCCGCAACCGCCGCGCCATCTCACCGCCGCCGCCAATGGAGGAGGGATGAACGATGCGTTCCAACTCGCGCTCTCCGTGGCGCAAAAGGGCGTAGACGCGCAGCAAACGCACCCCGCCCGCCGTCGTCGCCACACCGCCCCCGATAATCGCCAACCCCGCCAAAATCAGGCCCGACGTGCCCAAGCCAGACCAACTGCGCGCTTCGTTCCAACCCGCCGATTCAAAACCCGTTGTCGTCAGGAAGGACAGGACGGTAAACATGCTACCCCAAATCGATGAAAGCACCATCGTCACGGACGGCTCAACGGCCACTTCGAGCGCCGCGATGAAATGGCGCAAGAACAAGACCGCAGGGACGAAGATCACTATGCCCACCGCGAGCTTGAGTTCGGGATCGCGTGTGATCTTTTCCGACACGCGCAGCTCTCCGCCCCCCGGCCAAAACCGCCGCGTTAGCGCAAAGCCGAGGAAAATGAAGATCATGACCTCCCCGCCAAACCCCGACGGCGCCATGCTCGGGCCGCCGATCGGGGAAATGCCTGACGTCGAAAGCGTCGACATCGCATGGCACAGCGCTATCAGGGGCGTATCCCCTGCTATCAGCAAAACGACCCATAAAAGCGCCGTTAACCCCAGATAAACAGGGCCGATGATCCGCGTGTACCGCAAGATCCGCTCACCCGGATGCGCTGCGCGCTCAAACCCCGACAACGCCGCGGCGCCCGAAAAACCCGCCGCCCGCGACGCCGCCTCGGTCGCTCGCTGGGCCGTATCGGAGGCCGCATTATGGCCCGCCGTCGTACCGCGCGCCGAGAAGAACACTTCGAATCCACCGATCCGCAGGGGCGCCAGCACCGAAATCGCCATGACTAAGATGAAGAACCCGCCCATCCAGCCCACCTGCGCGCGCCAAAGATGCAGCGTATCGGGCAGGCGATCGGGCGAATAGAGCGTGGCGCCTGTTGTCGTCAACGCCGAGACCATCTCCCACCACGCGTTCAAAAGGCCGGTATCAGGAAGGCTTTCGTTGAACGGCACCGCGAACATCAGCGGTAAAATCGTGAAGAAGAACACCATCGCCAAAAGATGGCTGCGTGCGGCAGGGCCGCTCGGGTTTGAGGCCGCAGCGAGGCCGAAAATAACGGTAATCGACAAAAGCAAAATGCCGCCGTAGAAAAAATGCCTTGCAATAACAATGTTATCAACCGCAAGCGCATGGATCGCGGGGACGATCATCGAGATCGCCCCAAGCGCCATCAAGATCACCACGAGGGGAAAATCAGCAAGCTTCCGCATTAGAAGAAATCAATAGAGACCTGCAAGAGGCGCTCTACCTCCGGCACATCGGCGCTCAACGCGAAGAGCGTGATGACATCGCCCTCCTCCACCTTCAGATCGCCGCGCGGCTTTTCAACGCGGTCGCCCTTCTGGATCGCCCCGACCAAAACCCCCTCGGGGAACGGAATATCGCGCACCAGCCGGCCCGAAATTGGCGACGTCCCCAAGACTTGCGCCTCGATGACTTCCGCCTCCGCATCGCCCACCGAATAGATCGCACGCACTTTGCCGTGACGGATGTGGCGCAAAATCGACGACACGGTTGTGGCGCGCGGGTTGATATAAGCATCGATATCAAGCGGCCCCATCAGCCCGACCAAAGTCGGATCGTTCACAAGGCTGATCGCCATTGGACAGCCCGCCTGCTTGGCACGCACCGCGACGAGAATGTTCGTTTTGTCGTCATCAGTCACCACCAGCACCGCATCCGCGCGCTCGATATTGGCTTCCTCCAGCAGCTCTGCTGACATCCCGTCGCCGTGCAAAACGATGGTGCGCTCCAACTCATCGGCGGCGCGCTCGGCCTGATCGCGGTTTTTCTCGATCATCTTCGCGCGCACCCGATCCGTGCGTGCTTCCAAGGCGCGCGCAACGGCGAGGCCGACATTGCCCCCCCCGATAATCACCACGCGCTCTTGCTTTTTCGACGCCTTACCGAAGATTTCAAGTGTCCGGCCGACATCTTCAAAATGCGAGAAGACGTAGATCTGATCGCCCGCGAACAATTGATCGCCTGGCTCTGGCGCGAACAAACGGCCCTCGCGCCGGACGCCGACAACGATCGCGCGCAGCGTCGAGAAGAGCTCCGTCAACTGACGCAAAGGCGTGTTGAGAACCGGACATTCATCTTCCAAAGAGATGCCAAGAAACTGCAATTTTCCGCCCATGAAGCTCTCGGTATCGAAGGTCGAGGGCGCGGCGAGACGTTGCAAAGCGGCCTCAGCGACCTCGCGCTCGGGGCTGATGATAACATCAATCGGCAGGTGGTCGCGGCGGTAAAGATCGCCATATTGCGGCAACATATAACTTTGATTGCGCACCCGCGCGATCTTGCGGGTGATGTTGAACACCGAATGCGCGACTTGGCAGGTCATCATATTGACCTCGTCAGAATGGGTCGCGGCGATCAACAGGTCGCAATCGCGCGCCCCTGCCCGCTCCAACACGTCGGGGTGTGAAGCAAATCCGGTAACCCCTTGAACATCAAGGGTATCTGTCGCTCGGCGCACCAATTCAGGATTGTGATCAACGACCGTTACGTCGTTTCGTTCCCCCGAGAGATGCCGCGCGATTTGCCAGCCGACCTGACCCGCGCCACAGATGATCACCTTCATGCCACTCTCCCGAAAGGGTCAAAGACTTCACATCGCATTTTGCCGCCCGAAGGTCAATTCGCGCGAGAGATAGGGCAATGCCCTGCGCTTTCACAAACCTGAAGCGAAACGTGAGAAACATCTCGCAACCACTTGTTTAGCTGTCAAAATCCTCATCCGCATTGACCATGCGCCCCCCCGCCTTCGCGGAGGTGACAACGCCCAATGATTTCAACTTCCGGTGCAGCGCCGAACGCTCCATGCCGACGAAATTCGCTGTCCGCGAAATATTCCCGCCAAACCGATTGATTTGCGTCAGAAGATATTCGCGTTCAAACAATTCCCGCGCCTCGCGCAGCGGCAATGTCGCCAATTGGCCGCCCAAGAGCAAACGACCGTCATCCGATGGCGCGGCATCGCCTTGGAGCTCCGCAGGTTCGATCACGCTGCTGTCGTCGCCCAATATCAAGATCCGCTCAATCACATTGCGCAATTGACGCACATTGCCGGGCCACTCCATCGTCTGCATCATCGCCGCAGCATCAGGCGAAATCTGGCGCGCAGGAAGGCCCTGCACCTGATTGAAATGGTTGATGAAATACGACGCGAGCAACGGAATATCCTCGCGCCGCTCCGATAGGGCCGGAACTACGACAGGCACCACATTGAGGCGATCATAGAGTTCCTGACGGAAGCGACCCGCAGCAATCTCCTCGGCGAGGTTGCGCGTTGTTGAGGAGATCACGCGAAGATCGACCCGCACGCGGTCCGTGCCGCCAACGCGCGTGAATTGTTGCTCGGTCAGAACGCGCAGGATTTTACTTTGCGTCCCAAGCGGCATATCCGCAACTTCGTCAAAGTAGATAACGCCGCCATGTGCCTGTTCCAAAAGGCCTTTCTCGGCGCCCTTCTCGGCCGTCTCGTAGCCGAACAAAACTTCCTCCATCCGGTCCGGCGCGATCGTCGCGGATGTGACTGTCACAAACGGGGCCGCTGCCCGCGCCGAGCCCGCATGGATGTAGCGCGCCGCCATTTCTTTGCCCGAACCGGGCTCACCCGACAGCATCACGCGCCCGTTTGAGCGCGCAACCTTATCGAGCAACTCCTTGAGCTTACGGAACGCAACCGATGCGCCCTGCATTTCCCCCAAGCCCCCATCCCCACGCTTGAGCGTCGTCACCTCACGCCGAAGGCGTGACGTTTCCATTGCGCGCGAAATCACAACCATCAACTGATCGATATTAAAGGGCTTTTCGATGAAATCATAAGCACCTTGCTTGATTGCCGCGACAGCGATTTCGATGTTCCCATGGCCTGAAATGATGACCACAGGGACGTCCGGATTGTTCCGCTTGACCTGTTTTAAAATATCGATGCCGTCCATCCGGCTGTCTTTCAGCCAAATATCGAGGATCATCAGCGCAGGCTGTTCCTGATTGATGTGCTCAATGCATTCATCGGAATTCGCCGCCAGACGGGTGGAAAATCCCTCATCTTTAAGAATGTCTGAAATCAGCTCACGAATATCGCGTTCGTCATCAACAATTAAAATATCACTCATGGCCTGCCAATAAGTTCGTGTTTACGACCGGTTCGCGGTCTTTGATCGCTCGCGGCGCAATGCGCGCCCGCGGGAGACGAATTTCCGCCAGAGCGCCATGATGGGCGTCGGGTGAAAAAGCGGGTGCATCATGAAGCACGAGCGTTCCGCCATGCTCCTCGATGATCTTCTTAACAATTGAGAGGCCAAGCCCCGTGCCCTTTTCGCGCGTCGTAACATAGGGCTCGAACAGGCGCGCGCGGTCAAGTGGAAGGCCAATGCCGTTATCGCTGATACGGATCAAAACGTGATCCGCGCGTTCGGCCATCTGAATGCGAAGCTCGGGCTGATAGCCTTCAGGAGCGCCTTTTTCCAAAAGCGTTTCAATGGCTTCCCCCGCATTCTTGATGAGATTGGTCAAGGCTTGTCCGATCATCGTCGGGTCTATCTCGACCGTCGCAGGCCCCTGCGGCAGATCTGTACTCAACACCGTACCGACCAACACGCCGTCGTGTAGCGCGGTTTCTTGCAAGGTGATCGCATCGCGCAAGATTTGCGTCAAATCACTATCGCGTCGATCAGGCTCGGGCATCCTTGCGAATTTCGAGAACTCGTCAACAATGCGCCGTAAGTCATTGGTTTGACGTATGATGACGCCAGTGTATTGATCCAGAGCCTCAGCATCTTCAGCGGTCATCGACTTCGCGAATTTCCGTTTAATACGCTCGGCCGAAAGCGCGATTGGCGTGAGCGGGTTTTTGATTTCATGCGCAATGCGCCTCGCAACATCGCCCCATGCTGCCATGCGCTGCGCCGACACAAGCTCCGTGACATCATCAAACGCCACCACATATCCTTCGGGAGCGCCGTCTCCGCTTTCCCGCAAGGCCATTCGCACCAAGAGGCTTTCCAACCTCCCCCCCCGTGAGACGCGGATTTCCTCTTGAACCATCTCATGAACGCCGGACTGTAACCGTTTGATAAGGCCGGAAAACTCAGGCACTGCCTCCTCCAGAAGAAGGTTATGCGACATCACGGCGTGAAGTTCCAACAAACGCGTCGCAGAACGATTAACGAAGTCGATCCGCCCCTCCGCATCAAGCCCGATCACACCAGACGTGACCGACGACAGCACGGAGTCAAACGTCCGCCGACGCTCCTCAATTTCGCGGTTATGCTCGATCAGCTCGGATCTCTGCCCTTTAAGTTGACGCGTCATCGTATTGAAATTACGACCCAAAGTCGCAATTTCGTCATCGCCGTCATCCTCGACCACCCGCTGATCCAAATCGCCAGCACCGACACGCTCCGCCGCGAGCGCAAGGCGCCCAATCGGACGCGACAGCCGTTCTGCAAACCACAGCCCCAACCAGATCGCCGCGAGGATCAGGATCAGAGCAAAGCCGATGTACACAAGGCCGAATTCAAAAAGCACCTTACCGCGGGTTGCCTCTAATTGTTGATACAGGCCCACGGTTTCGCGGGTGTCATCCAACAGTGACAAAAGCTCGCCATCCACCAGCCGCGACACGTAGAGATAGCGGTCAACAAATGCATCCAGCTGGATCAGCGCGCGAAACTCGCTGGCATCCCAATCCTCGATCAAAACCGTCTCACCTGCTTTCGCGCTTGCGATATCGCTTGGCGAAGGTTTCTCGAAGTCGAACAGATAGCTGCGCTCACCGCGCGCGCGAATTTCGCCGACCCCGTCAATGACATAGGCCTCACGCAACCCACGCTGGATCTTGCTCTGTCCCTCGGTCAGCAATTCGCGCAGATCGCCGTCGGGCATAAACGTTGACGCTTGGCGCCGCAAATCCAGATACCCGCCGAGTGCGAGAATATCCTGCGTCAAGTCATCGCGGTGCTCTTGCTGATAGGCTTCGGCAGTGGCGAGCGAGGTGCCCACAACTTCGCGCACGCGGTCCGAGAACCAGCCCTCCAGCCCGATATTCACCGTCAGCCCGCCAAATATCGCCACGAGCACCGTCGGCACGAGCGCGATGCCCGCGAACACCCCCGTCAGACGCGCATGCAATCGGGAGCCCGCCGAACGAGACCGCCGGGCCGCCACGATCCGTAAGAGCCGCGACAAGACCATGGTCGCTAACAGTAAAAAGTAGATAAAATCCGCGAGAAGCGTCAGACGCAAGGCCGTCGATCCGCCCCCTTGGGCGAGCGGACCGAGCATCAGATAGGTTACGACCGCCAAAACCGGCCCAAGAACCACCAGAGATAACGTAGCGACGTTTTGGAAACGCCGCATCCGCCGCAAGCGATTCATCCGATCCCAGATTGTCTGATTCAGCGCTACTCTCACTCACGTCCCCCGAACCGATCAAAGCGCGATCATGTCAGCGCGAATCCCGATCACCGAAACGCAACGCCCCTGTTGCGCTTTTACATCACTCTCTTACATCAGTCTACGGCGGCGTGTCACTTGGATATCCAGATCGGTGATCTTTTTGCGCAACGTATTGCGGTTGATCCCGAGCAGATCAGCACATCTTGCTTGATTGCCGCCCGTTGCATCGAGGGAAATCTCGATCAAGGGTGCCTCAATCTCGCGCAAAATCCGATCATAAAGCCCCTCTGGCGGAAGATTGCCGCCATGAAGATCGAAGTAGCGTTTGAGATGACGGGCCACGGAAGCGGAGAGTTTCTCTGCATCTGCGCCCAACGCACCGCGGCTCGGCTCCATCATCGGCTGGTTGCCCAAAACGGCCTCGACCTCGGCGCGGGTGATTTCCTCTTCGGGCGAGGTCACGACCAGACGGCGGATGGTGTTTTCCAACTGCCGCACGTTTCCGGGCCAGCTAAACGCGCGCACAAGTGCCATTGCATCGTTGGAGAAGCGACGCAGGCCAAGCCCATCGCGTTCGGCACGGCCCAAGAAATGCTCGGCCAGAAGCGGAATATCCTCAACCCGTTCACGCAATGATGGAACCGTCAGCGCGACGCCGCCGAGGCGGTAGTAAAGATCCTGACGGAAATGGCCGGCCTCCATCTTGGCCTTCAAATCAATCTGGCTTGTCGCCATGATCCGCGGCGCTTGTTCAGGCAGCGCATCCAACATCCGCACGATCCGCGCCTGAGTTTCCTCATCAAAATCGCCAACCTCATCGAAGACCAGCGAGCCGCCCTTCACCTTGCTCAGCAAATGTGATGGCCCGTCAGCGCCCTGCAACTCGGCCGCTTGCGCCACAACAAATGGCATCGTCCGACGATCGGAAAAGTCATGAATGGCGCGCGCAATCAAGGACTTACCCGTCCCGCTTTCGCCCGTGATCAACACTGTCAGATCCGCGTTCATCACCCGCGCAACGAGACGGTAGAGCGCTTGCATCGCAGCCGTGCGCCCAACCAATGGCAGATCAGACGCCGCCTCAGGCAAGCTCGGCTCGCCCGTGCGGGCTGGCTGGCTGCGGCGCTTTTGTTCCAATGCCTTGGCGGCGCGTTTCATCAAATCAGGCAAATCGAAGGGCTTGGGCAGGTAGTCATACGCCTCCGCCTCGGCTGCCTGAATCGCCGTCATGATGGTGTTTTGCGCCGAGATCACGATCACCGGAAGGCCGGGCCGCTCCTGCCCGATGCGCGGCAGCGCCTCAAGGCCGTTTCCGTCGGGCATCATAACGTCAGAAATGACCAGATCGCCCTTCCCTTCCTCAACCCAGCGCATCAGCGTGTTGAGAGACGCCGTCGCGTGGACCTTACAGCCTGCACGCGTCAACGCCTGCGTTAAAACAGTGCGGATCGTGCGGTCGTCATCTGCAACAAGGACAGTGCCATCCATTCGTGTGTCTCCAGTTAATTAGGCGCAACGGGTAAAGAAATGCGGAAGCAGGTGCGGCCGGGCTTTGAGTCAACCGAGACCCAACCGCCATGCTCCGAAATGATTTTTGAGACGAGCGCGAGGCCAAGCCCCGTGCCGTTTTCGCGGCCAGATACGAAAGGCTCGAAGAGCTCGCCCGCAATCTCCGGCGGAATGCCGGGGCCGGAATTGATCACTTCGATCTGAAGCGGAAGCGCGCGCGACTTGCCGTCCGCCCCCCGCACACGCAGCCCATGATCGTAATAGGTGCGCAGCTTGATCTCGCCCGGTGCACCGCGTGTCGCCTCGGACGCGTTCTTGAGCAGGTTGAGAAATACCTGCGTTAACTGATCCCCGTCGCCCAAAGTAGCGGGCAAGGAGGGATCGTAATCATCCGAAATGCGCATATGCGCCCCGTGACCGATCGCGACAGATTTACGTGCACGATCCAGCACATCGTGAATGTTCACCTCGTGCTGCTCGGGTGGGCGCACATTGCCGAACTGTTCGACCTGTTCGAGGAGCTTCACGACACGGCGTGTTTCATCAACGATGAGATCGGTGAGTTCCAGATCATCCCCCGTCAAGTTCATCGACAAAAGTTGCGCCGCGCCCGCGATCCCCGCGAGCGGGTTTTTGATTTCATGCGCCAACATTTCGGCCATGCCAATCGCGGACCGCGCAGCAGATTTCACCGATCCCGCACGGTTGAGAACCGATCCCCGCTCGCGCGGGATGAAAGTAATCAGCAGCGCATGCGGATCATCGCCCACCGGCGCGGCTTGCAACGAACACATCACCGGCGCGCGCTCGCCCGTGGTCAGATCGACCTCCGAGACATACACATCCGCGCGGCTCGTCCGGACACGCTCAAACACATCCTCAAGCGGCGCGGAAATTGCGAGGCGCTCCAAGATCGAATGACCGCGCAGGGATTTGGCCGACAGGTTCAGATAGCTTTCCGCGGCGGGGTTGATTTCAACCATGCGATCTTCACCGTCAATCAAAATGGCGGGCATCGGCAGGCTGGACCAAAGGGCGAATACATCAGGAAGGCTCATGCTGCGGCCCCCACCGATCGTGCCCCGCGCGCGCCGATTTCGGGGGAGGAAAATGCCTCACGGATCAGCGCGAAAACCTCATCCGTTTGACTTGAGGTCTGCATCTGCGCTTTGAGGGGCGCCTCCAGCTCATCCGCGTACCAACCCAAGTGCTTGCGCGCGAGGCGCAGCCCGACATCCTTACCGTAAAACATGAGGATCGCCTCGTAGTGTTCTGATATAAAGTCACTTAACGCATTTGCGCTGGGAATTTCAGGTGCGATTGACCCGTGGAGTTCATGCGCAATCTGCGCCAACCGCCACGGCGCGCCCTGAGCGCCGCGCCCCACCATCACCCCGCGCGCCGACGAGTCCGTCAACGCCTGTCTGGCCGAGGCCGCGTCGATGATATCGCCATTGGCCACAACGGGGATATCAACCGCCTCAACGACCTGCGCGATCGCTTTCCAATCCGCCGCACCTTTATAGAACTGCATCCGGGTGCGGCCATGCACGACGATCATCTGCACGCCTGCCGCCTCGGCGCGCCGCGCAATATCGGCTGCGTTCAAACTCTCATCACACCAGCCCAGACGCATCTTGAGCGTCACCGGCAAATCGACCGCCTCCACCACGGCCTCAATCAATGTCAGGGCGTGATCAGGATCCCGCATCAAAGCCGAGCCGGACGCCCCGCCCGTCACCTTTTTCGCGGGGCACCCCATATTAATATCAATAATCTTGGCCCCCATGTCGGCAACTGCTCGCGCCGCCTCGCCCATTGGCGCTGCCTCACGGCCCGCAAGCTGCACCGAGGAGATGACGCCCCCCATATCCAGCCCGAGATCCGTTCTTGCCTTCGCGCGCACCGAAGGCTTCGCGGTCAGCATCTCGCCTGAGGCCACCATCTCGGAGACCAGCAACCCAGCCCCGAAACGCGCCACCATCTTGCGAAACGGCAGATCGGTAATCCCTGCCATCGGCGCCAAGAACACCGGAGGGTCGAGAAGATATGGACCAATCTTGATCATCAGGTTGCCAACTTAATCCGTCATTTATGCGCAGGTCGATCAAATGGATCAGGGCGACCGACCTGCTAAAGAAGCCATAAGCCGCATATTTCAGCAGCGCTTGCCTATGTGATAGCCGCCAACCCCCAAGATTCCAATGCATAGCGCGCTTTTCCGGCGCTATAAATATGCATATGCCCATTTTTTAATCACATACCTTTATCCCCCTTTGATTGCGCCCGCCCACGGGTCAGGATAAACCAGCCTAGACTTCACCAAGAGACGGACCCGACATGACGATCGCAGCAATTATCGTGGCCGCAGGGCGCGGCACGCGCGCAGGCGAAGGACCGCCAAAACAGTGGCGTCAATTGGGCGGGATGACTGTGCTCGAGCGCAGTGTCGCATGTTTCCGACGCGCCGATATCGAACGCATCATCGTCGTGCTGCACCCTGACGATATGGCGCAGGGCGTTACCCTGTTCGGAGGGGATGTAATCTTGGTCGCGGGCGGCGCCACGCGCATATCGAGTGTGAGGAATGCACTAGAACTTATTGATCCTAATAATATTTCTAAAGTTCTGATCCATGATGGCGCGCGCCCATTCGTTGATCAGGCGGTGATTCAGCGGGTGATCGATGCGCTCAAAGCCGCACCAGCCGCCGCACCAGCCCTACCAGTGACAGACGCGCTGTGGCGCGGCGACAATGGCGTTGTGCGCGACAGTGCTGATCGCGAGGGCCTTTTCCGGGCGCAAACGCCGCAGGGCTTCGATCTGCGCGCCATCCTGGACGCGCACCGCGCGTATGACCCCGAACAAAACGCGGCCGATGACGTTGAAATCGCGCGCGCGTCAGGTATCATCACCCAGATCGTACAAGGGTCTGAAGACAATATCAAAATCACATGGCCCGACGATTTCGTGCGCGGCGAAAAGATGATCGCAAGGAGCTCGAAAATGGATATCAGATTAGGCAATGGCTACGATGTCCACGCCTTCAGCCAAGGCGATAAGGTCATCTTATGCGGCATCGAAGTCCCCCACGATAAAGCGCTCTTGGGGCATTCTGACGCCGATGTTGCGATGCATGCGCTGACGGACGCCCTCTACGGTGCCCTCGCGCAAGGCGACATTGGTCGTCATTTTCCGCCCAGCGACCCGCAGTGGAAAGGCGCCTCCTCCGACATATTCCTTCGCCACGCCGGCAATCTGGCGCGCGAAATGGGCTTTGCAATTTCGAATGTAGATGTCACCATCGTGTGCGAACGCCCCAAGATTGGGCCGCATGCGACGGTGATGATGGCGAGGCTTGCGGATATTCTCGCCATTGAGGTCAGCCGCGTTTCTGTCAAGGCGACCACCTCCGAGCGGTTAGGATTTACCGGCCGTGAAGAAGGTATCGCCTCCATCGCCACAGCCACACTTATCAAAGGCGCATGAAATGATTAGATTTATCAATACCTTCGGCTTCGTAGGTCTGATGCGCCCCGCACCGGGCACTTGGGGCTCGCTCGCGGCGCTGCTCATCGGCTGGGGCTTGGAGCGCTACGTCGGCTTCCCTGCCTTACTGATCGCAACGCTTGCCGTCACAGCCCTCGGGTTTTGGTCCATCAACGTGGCGCTAAAAGACCGGCCCGGGGAAGATCCTTCCGAGATCGTGATCGACGAGGTTGCGGGCCAATGGCTGGCGATGCTGTTTCCGGCCGTTGCCTTCTTCTCAAAGGATCTTGCGATGGCTTGGCCTGCGCCCATCACGGCCTTTGTTCTGTTCCGCCTCTTTGACATCACCAAGCCTTGGTTGGTGGGCCGCGCCGACGCGCGCCACGATCCTGCTGGTGTCATGCTTGACGATCTGTGGGCGGGCGTGTTTGCTGGCGTCTCGACGCTCGTTCTCGGCATCATCTATCATATCATCTTCCTATGAGTATCGCCGCGCAGATCATTGAAATCGCAAGATCATTGGGTCTTCGCATTACGACGGCCGAAAGCTGTACCGGCGGCATGGTCAGCGCCGCGTTGACCGATATCGCAGGCTCCTCAGCGGTGTTTGAGCGAGGCTTCGTTACCTATTCCAACACCGCCAAGGCGGAGATGCTCAACGTTTCTCCCGCCACACTGCAAAGCTTTGGCGCGGTATCCGAGGCGGTCGCGTGCGAGATGGCGCGCGGCGCTCTGGAGGCGGCGCGCGCCCAGATCGCGGTCTCTATCAGCGGGATCGCGGGGCCAGGCGGATCGGATCACAAACCTGAGGGCCGCGTTTGCTTTGCCATCGCGACCAAGTCTTTTGATGCGACGATAGACCTGTGGAGCGAGACGGTTGAATTTGGTGCGCGAGGCCGCGCCGCAGTCCGCGCAGCCGCATGCGACCACGCCTTAATGATGATTTTAAATGCAGCATTGATAAAAGCTTAGGCATATTTATGCCGCCCAATTTTATATCACAGGCTACTAAAAACCGATTATATTTTGCTCTCTCCATAAAACGCCCATAAAAACGACGCCGAAAACCGCTAGCGCCTCTTTCGCCGTCATTCCCGGCATGATTATCCCTCCGCCGTAACAATTGGAGGGGTAATGATGAACGCAGCTGATACCGCATGGATCATGGTCGCAACGGCTTTGGTTCTGCTGATGACACTTCCGGGCCTCGCCCTGTTTTACGGCGGTTTGGTGCGCGCACGAAACGTGCTGTCGGTCTTTATGCAATGTTTCGCCATTGCGGCGCTGATGAGCTTGCTTTGGATGGCGGTCGGTTATTCAATCGCGTTTGGCGAGGCCAATGCGATCTGGGGCGGCCTGAACAAAGCGATGCTCATCGGCATTGACGCAAGTACGCTGAAAGGCACCCTCCCCGAAATCCTGTTCTTCGCGTTTCAAATGACCTTCGCGATCATCACGCCTGCGCTGATTCTGGGCGCATTTGTGGAGCGCGTAAACTTCTGGTGGGTAATGGGCTTCTCGGCGGCATGGATGCTGTTGGTTTACGCGCCAGTGACGCATTGGATTTGGGGCGGCGGGATGATGTCCGACGGCGGGATCTTCGGCGCGGTTGGCACGAAAGATTTTGCGGGCGGAATCGTTGTCCACGAAACCGCAGCGCTGGCCGCCCTTCTCATCGCGGTGATGATCGGCCCACGTAAAAACCGCCATACCGCGCCGCACAATCCCGGCATGGTGGCCATCGGCGCAGGGCTTCTCTGGGTCGGTTGGTTCGGTTTCAACGGCGGATCGCAGCTTGCGGCGGATGGAAACGCGGCGATGGCGATCACTGTGACGCATCTTTCTGCGGCGGCGGCGTCGCTCTCGTGGATGGTCTGGGAAAAGATCAAATTCGGACGCGCCTCGTTGATCGGTATCGTGACCGGCACGATCGCTGGCCTTGCCTCGATCACCCCCGCCTCGGGCTTTGTGACGCCCGTTCAGGCGGTGATCATCGGGCTGGTTGCAGGGGTTCTGTGCCAAGAGGCCGTCAACTTGATCCGCGAGCGCCTGAAGATCGACGACACGCTCGACGTTTTCGCCGTGCACGGCGTGGGCGGCATTTTCGGCACAGTGATGATCGCGATTTTTGGCCAAGGCAGCTTTATCGCGCAAGTCGGCGCACTGGTGATCGTCGGGGTTTATACGCTTGGTATGACCTGGATCCTGGCAAAGCTGATCGGGTGGATCACGCCGATGCGCGTCGATCTGGAAGCCGAGACGAACGGCTTGGATCTTTCCACGCACGGAGAGCGCGCTTACGACATAAACAGCTAATAACGCTTTGATTCTAAACGAAAACGGCGCGAGACATCGCGCCGTTTTGGCATTTTTCCGCCCTCATGCGCCGTAAAGTTTTGCCGCCCGCGTCTCGAACGCCTTCACGATCCTGCGCATAGCCTCGTCAAAGACAATGCCGATAACGCCCTGCAAAAGCGCGTTTTTAAATTCGAAATCGACGAAAAACTCGACCGTGCAGCCGCCGTCTTCGCGGTCCGCAAATTTCCAATAGGATTTCAAATACTTGAATGGCCCATCAAGATATTCCGTATCCACTTGCGGGCGATCTGGCCACAGCGTCACACGCGAGCCGAACCGTTCGCGGAACACTTTGAACGAGATCACCAAATCGGCTTCCATCACCTCGGGAACGGCGCCCGTTTCATCGGGCAATCCATCCTTGCGCGAACGGATTCGCGCGGCGGAATTCCACGGTAAAAATTCGGGATAGCGCGCGACATCGGCCACAAGGTCATACATCTGTTGCGCCGTGTAAGGCATTGCGCGGGTCTCGGAATGTTGCGGCATGGCGTTCCTTTGCTCGGCTTGCGATCCGTGCCATGATGCAGGCCGCGCCCCCTTTTGGAAAAACGGGCGGCAGAAATCAAGGGCAACTGGCCCGCCAAGCCCCGCTCACGGAGGAGGTGCGACACAATGAACCCGATTTGGTTCCTGCGAATGACAAAATGGGTGCGCAATCCTCCTTCAATGGGGCGGATCAAACTCGTGTTTGGGGTCGTTGCTGTGTGCGTTTTGATCGTTGTGCTGGATCGCTACGGTCTTTGGCCTGATTGGGCGCAGGGCGAGACCCGCAAGCTGCGCTGGCGCCCCGAATGAGGCACGAGCGCAGCTCGGCATGCGCCGGTCAGGCGTGAGCGTGACGCGCCAACCGCGCGGCGCGCAAGCGTTCGAAATCATCGCCCGCGTGGTAGGATGACCGCGTCAGCGGCGTGGCCGAGACCATCAAGAAGCCCTTCCCGTAGGCGGCCTTCTCATAGCTCTTGAATTCCTCTGGGGTCACGAACCGGTCAACGCGGTGATGCTTCGGCGTGGGCTGGAGATATTGGCCGATCGTCAGGAAATCGATATCGGCGGCGCGCATATCGTCCATCACCTGCCTGACGCCCTGCGCATCCTCGCCCAAGCCAACCATGATGCCCGATTTGGTAAACATCGTCGGGTCCAACTCCTTCACGCGCTGCAACAAACGCAATGAATGGAAATATCGCGCGCCGGGGCGCACTTCCGGATAGAGGCCGGGGACGGTTTCCAAATTGTGGTTAAACACATCAGGCTTTGCCTTAACAACGATCTCTAACACACTGGGATCACAGCGGATAAAGTCCGGCGTCAGAATCTCGATGGTGGTCTGCGGCGCTTGGCGACGGATCGCGCGGATGGTTTGCGCGAAATGCTCCGCGCCGCCATCTTCAACATCATCACGATCCACCGAGGTGATCACGACGTGGTTCAGCCCCAGCTTTTTCACCGCATCCGCCACGCGACCCGGCTCGAACACATCGAGCGCCTCAGGCGGCTTGCCGGTCGCGATATTGCAAAAGGTGCAGGCGCGCGTGCAAACTTCGCCCATGATCATCATTGTCGCATGGCCTTGCGACCAGCATTCGCCCACATTTGGGCATCCTGCTTCTTCGCACACAGTCGTCAGCTTGTGCTCGCGCATGATGTCACGCGTGTCTTTATAGCCTTGCGAGGTCGGCGCCTTTACACGAATCCATTCGGGCTTTTTTGGCTGCGCCTGATCCGGCTTGCGGGCCTTTTCAGGGTGACGCTGTTCGGGAAGTTTGAGATCGCGCATCGCATGTTCCTTTGCCTCGGCCGATCGGGGCCTTGCCTTATGCGACTCATAGGCCGTTTTGGGACGGCATGCAACGCGGCGCAGGCGGGAATTACCCTTGCACAGCAAGCCATCACGCGGAGGCTCATGCCCGTTTTGCATCACTGCGTTGCAGCAAAATCATGCCGCATATGCAAGGTCAGCAGTTGTGACCCGTCGGCGGGGCGCTTAAACTAGCGCGGAATTCACATAACACGGAGCCTTAGATGCAAACCGGCGCAACTCTCCCCCAAGTTACGTTCCAGACACGCGTGCGCGACGATTCAATCGGTGGCGATAACCCGTTCCGCTGGGACGTAAAAACCACGGCTGATTTCTTCGCAGGCAAACGCGTGGTGCTCTTTGCACTGCCGGGCGCATTCACCCCGACCTGCTCGACCTTCCAGCTTCCGGGCTTCGAGAACGGCTTTGCCGATTTCCAAGCGCAAGGGATCGACGAAATCTACTGCCTCTCGGTCAACGACGCATTCGTGATGAACCAATGGGCGAAGGCGCAGGGCCTGAAAAATGTGAAAATCATCCCTGATGGCTCGGGCGAATTTACCCGCCGCGTCGGGATGCTCGTGCGCAAGGACAACCTCGGCTTCGGCTTGCGCTCGTGGCGCTATGCGGCCATTGTCAATGATGGGAAAATCGAGGCGTGGTTCGAAGAACCGGGCCTTGCCGATAACCACGGCGAAGACCCTTACGGCGTTTCCTCGCCGGAAACTGTTTTGAACTGGCTTGTCGAAGCAAACGCAGAAGTCGCCGCCTAATCGACGTCGACAAAGCGTTTGTGCGCGATCCTAGGCGCCGCCCGTACCATCGGGCGGCGTTTTGCATTTTTTTCAGTCTCTCATGATCACCCGATCAAAGGCGACGCGCCACCGTAGGTTTCATCGTAGTGGCGCTTCAGGCGCTGCAATGCGATCCGCAGGACAATTTTACCTGACCGCGCCGACCAGCCAAGGCGTTGCTCCGCAGCCTCCAGCCCCTCCAAGAAGCAGCAGCAGCGCAAGACCATATCTCCCAAACCCGGCCCCAAATCCCGCAGGGCAAGCGCAACGCGGTCGCGCGCACGCTCCGAGCCACCCGAACCACCGCCATTCGGATTGAACCCGCCGCGATCTCCGCCGGTCATAAACCGTTCCCTGTTTTGCGCAACACGGGGCCCCATCTGAGCCAATTCGAAATCCTCGCGCAACCGCTCGCCCGCAGCAACCAGATCCGGCGTCAGGAACGGATCACCGCCCTTGTCCCGCCGCCGCGCCAAAACGCCAAGAGGGCTTTCCGCCAAGTTCATCCGAACGCGTTTGGGCGTCTGCCGCTCCACCTCGTGGATCTCGCGCTCGCCCATAAAGCGGTGCTGGTTGGCGAATGTGTCGTCAAACCCCTCATCGGCGGGATCAAACGGCTCGTCCATCGTTTCGCGCATGCCCGCATCGATCGCCAAAATCCGCTTCAAGGCCGCGCGCCCCGTATTCGAGATGGCATAGGTCGTAACACGCCCCGAATGCACGACGGTGATCCAATCCTTGACGGCGAAGGCCTGCGCGATGTCACGATCCATCACCGCCGTGCGCACCTGACGTTTTAGCACGACCGCCTTGCCCAAATCGCCCGCCACCACCAGCAACGCGCCCGGTTCTGCGAGGCGGCGCAAAATCCGGCGCGCTTCATTGTGGATCGATGTTTCATCAAAGGTTTCCGCTGTTTTGCGGCGCATAGGTGCAGTCATATTTGTAACTCCCTCAAGTTCCCCAGAAAAATGGACATCAGCTTTGGATATCCGGAACGCTGTCAGAGGATCCCCATCCTCCAAACGCGTCAGCAGCTCGTCAATCAGCGGATCATCGCGCCGTTGTTCGATACGGCGCATGCGGCGCGAGATCGTCGATGGATGACACCCCTCCGAACGCGCGAGTGCACGGATCGAGACCCCCTGTTGCACGTGGCGCAGATACAGACGGGCATAATGCGGCAGCCAGCCGGGCATTTCTTCCCCTGGCCGTGGCGACAGAGTCATATCTTCCCCCGGATCGGTGCAGGAGTTTCACTCCTGCGCTTAGTTTTGCAGTAACAACCGTGAGTTGCATTGATTACCTGTTGGTTAATAAACGTCTTGGAAACTCAGAATTGTTGACAAATCATAAATAATCGAAAGCGCGGCGTTCGCTGATTTGTTAAAATGCGCAACACCCGCTTGGGGTGTGTTTTTCTCCCGTGCGGTGGAAGCGAGAGGAAAAACACATGACCGATATCCATAGCTTGTTGGCTGAACTCAAACGTCCGCGCCTTTTGGTGCGCGCAGCCCGCCTCGGGATTGCGCAATATAACCGCAAGCGCGACCTGCGGCGCTTGCTGCGCGGCACGGATGCCCCAGGCCCTGAGGCCGCATTGGCGCGGCTAATCGATGAGGAGGCGCAGCTTGAGGAGGTCCGTCAATCGGGGGAGACGACCTATTCATTGAACCGCCATATTGAGATTCTTATCGCAATTTTGGCGGAGGCGCGCCTTTTGCCCGCCCGCAAGGGGCCAAGCACTGGGGCGGTTTAACACCCCGACATTCGAAAAAGGGGCGCCCAAAACGGGCGCCCCTTTGTTTATTAGATGGAAACAATAATCTGTTAACGACTTTTGAATAAAGAACCCAAAATCCCGCGCACCAGCTGTTGCCCGGCTTTGGTTCCAAGTTGCCTGACGAGGCTTTTTCCAAATGTCGTCGCAAGACTATCCGATCGCGACGCGCTGCTGCGCTTGGAGGTTTTCCGCGTTGTGTTTGAGGAGCGATCAAAATCGATCGGCTCGAAACGGCGAGCCTTGTTGAACTCACGCGCTTCTTCGGCTTTCTCCGCATCCTGCGCGGCGCGCTCCGTAAGCGCGTCCTCCGCTGCGGCGGCATCGCGGGCCGCGGCCGCCGCCCGTGCTGCGAGCAATTCGCTGGCCAACTCGCGATCGATGGTGACGTCGTATTTTGCGCCGAACGAGGAGCCCGCCATGATCTCTTGCCGCTCTGACGCGCTCAGTGGCCCTAATTGTGACATCGGCGGACGCACTAACGTGCGCTCCACAACGCCCGGCACCCCTTTGTTTTGCAAGAAGGATGTCACCGCCTCGCCCGTCCCCACTTCCTTGATCGCATCCTCCGTCTCGAAGCGCGGATTGGGGCGATAATTCTCCGCTGCGCGCCGTAGATCTTTCTGATCCTTCGCAGTAAACGCCCGCAACGCATGCTGCACGCGGTTGCCGAGCTGCCCCAGAATGCCGTCGGGGACATCCGCGGGGTTTTGGGTAATGAAATAGATCCCCACCCCTTTGGAACGGATCAACCGGGCAACCTGCTCCACCTTGTCGACCAGCGCCTTGGGGGCGTCATCAAACAGCAAATGCGCCTCGTCGAAGAAGAAAACGAATTTTGGCTTATCGGCATCGCCAACTTCCGGCAATTCTTCGAACAACTCGGACAATAGCCAAAGTAAGAAGGTCGAATACAGCCGCGGGCTGGACATCAGCCGATCCGCTGCCATCACATTGATCCGGCCGCGTCCATCGGGCGCGTGCGACATCAGATCTTTCAGATCCAAGGCCGGCTCGCCAAAGAAATTCGCACCGCCCTCATTCTCGAGAACCAGAAGCTGGCGTTGAATTGCGCCGATCGTCGCCGTCGCAACATTGCCGTAACGCAGCGAGATTTCCTCCTTTTGCTGCCCCACGAACAGCAACATCGCCTGCAGATCTTCCAGATCGAGAAGCGGCAAACCCTCCTCATCGGCGATGCGGAATGCAATATTGAGAACGCCCTCTTGCGCCTCTGTCAAATCCATCAACCGCGCCAGCAGCAACGGCCCCATTTCAGAAATCGTGGTGCGAACAGGATGACCCTTCTCGCCGAACATATCCCAAAATGTGACAGGAAAGGCCGCGTAATCCAGCGTATAGCCGATCGTCTGCGCGCGCTTCATGAACGGCTCGTGCAGCTTGCCATCCGCCGATCCCGCGACCGCCATACCAGACAGATCGCCCTTCACATCAGCCATAAATACCGGCACGCCGGCCGTTGAGAAAGCCTCCGCAAGAATCTGAAGTGTAACGGTTTTACCTGTTCCTGTAGCGCCGGCGATCAATCCATGCCGGTTGCCATATTTCAGCAGCATCTCTTGTGGCGCGCTATATCCCTCGCCACCGCCGCCTACGAAAATTCCATCTTGGGTCAGAACCGAGGTCATTACACTTCCCTACACTTAACACTTTGCCCCACAATACTTCATTAACCCTTATGTGCCAGACTGAATGCATCGACAGCCTCGGGCGAGAGTCGAGGAGATTTCCTTGCCCCTGTCGGTTTTCCTCCCTGTCAACTGGCCGCACCTTCGGGTGCGGTTTTTTTCTCCGAGTGATGCGGCGCAAAAGGATAGGTTTTCACATTTTCGTTGACGTCCACCGCGACCCTGCCTAGCGTGAAGACACAACAAGTCGGCCGGTCTGACAGGGAAAATAAGAGAAAAAGGGTTCGCATCGCGGCCCTTTTTCCATTTCAGATCAATGCCTTGTGATAACCCCGCCGCGAATGGCACGCGCCTCGCTCAGCGCCGAGATCGGTTGCGCCGACGTCCAGTTTCCCGTCATGTCGCAGACAAGCGAAGAAGCGCCGACGCGCCCGCAATGTGATCTTTATGACGAACTCTTGCGCGCGATGCCCCCCTGACATCCCAAAAGCTGCATGCTAGAAGGCGCTTAGACATTGTTCTGATTGGACGGATAGATGATTGACTTGACCAAACCGCTTGCTGTTGCGCTGTCTTTCGCATTGGTTGGCCCCGCGCTCGCTCAAGATGCTCCGGCCCCTGATGCCGCCGAGACCGAAACGCCCGCCGCGACACCCGCGGAAACGCCAGCGGACACCGCCACCGAGACTCCCGCCGATCAAGGACCAGATGATATCGGCAAGGCCTATACCGCGGAAACCTTCGGGGATTGGCAATTGCAATGCATTCGCACAGAGGACGGCGACGATCCGTGCGAAATCTACCAAGTTTTGAAGGATACAACCGGCCAGACCATCGCCGATATCAGCCTTCTCGCCCTACCGGACGGCAGCGAAGCCGTCGCTGGCGCGACCGTGATGGTTCCGCTTGAAACGTTGCTGACGCCTGGCCTCGCGATTGCCGTTGATAGCGCAAAACCACGCGCCTATCAGTTCAGCTTCTGCGCACAGCCAGGATGTTTTGCACGGATCGGCTTTACCGGCGAGGAGCTTGCAGCCCTCAAAAAGGGAAATAAGGCGACGGTCACGCTGATCCCCGTGGCAGCACCCGATAAGCGCGTATCGGTCGATATTTCATTGAACGGTTTCACCGCCGCTTTTGATGCCGTCAAAGCCGCTAACGCGAAATAATCTCAGACGAGATGAATGATAAACGTCGCCCCTCATACGACGGGCGGCGTTTTCTATTTCAACTTCATCAAGAACTTTAAGATATCAGCGTAAGCCCCTGATTACACGCGACCCATTGCCAAAACAGCGTTCAGGCCACCGAAGGCAAACGCGTTTGAGAGAACAAAATCAACCTTTGCCTCACGCGCAATATTCGGCACGACATCCAAAGCACAATCCGGATCCGCCGCCTCAAAGTTGATCGTCGGCGCAATCACACCGTCGCGTAGCGCAAGAATGCAGGCCAACAGTTCGATCGCGCCGGTTCCGCCGATGCAATGCCCGTGCATCGCTTTGGTCGACGAGACCATCACCCGCTCCGCAGCCACCCCGAATTCAGCATGGATCGCAGCAGCTTCCGTCTTGTCATTGGCGGCGGTGGCCGTTCCATGCGCGTTGATATAGCCGATTTGATCTGCGTTCAGGCCCGCATCACGCAGCGCGCCGGAAATGGCGCGTCCCGCCCCCGCGACGGACGGCATGACGATATCGCCTGCGTCCGAGCTCATTGCGAATCCCTTGATTTCGCAAAGAATTTCCGCCCCGCGCGCGGTGGCGCTCGCATAATCTTCCAGCACGAAGACGCCCGCGCCTTCGCCCTGCACCATTCCATTCCGGCCAAGGCTGAACGGGCGGCACGCGTCTTTCGACATCACACGCAAGCCCTCCCAAGCTTTCAGGCCGCCAAAGTTCAACATCGACTCAGACCCGCCCGCCAGCATGACATCCGCCATGCCCGAACGGACCATCTGAAACGCGAGGCCGATCGCATGGTTCGAACTTGCGCAGGCCGTCGCCACCGAAAAGCTCGGCCCCATCAAGCCTTGCTCCATACAGATATGCGAGCACGCAGCGTTATTCATCAATTTCGGGACGACGAAGGGGTGAACACGGTTCTTACCCTCCTCAAAGACCGTTTTGAAACTGTCGTTTATGGTGGAATTTCCGCCGCCTGCCGTTCCCATGATACATCCGGCCTTCAGCCGCGCCTCATCGCTTAGCTCCAAGCCTGATTGAGTGATCGCCTCCTGCGCCGCTTTCAACGCGAACTGCGTGAAACGATCGTAAAGCGCGAGTTTGCCCTTCTCGAACAGCGCCGCCCCATCCCAATTATGGATCTGACCGCCAATCTGAATCGACAACCGCTCGACATCATCAAAGGCAAGCTGGCTTATGCCATTCTTGCCCTCGGCCATGCCCGCCATCGTCTCCCGCGCCGTAAGCCCGAGGGCAGAAACCGCCCCCGCGCCCGTCACCACAACGCGCCGCATCACGCGCGCGCCGCGACCAAGCGTTCAACGCCCGCGATGATAGCCCCGATCGAGGAGATATCGAAATCTGACTCGCCCGGCTCATTGGCATTGAAGGGAACCGAGATATCGAAAGCTTCTTCGATCTTGAAGATACTCTCCACCAATCCCAGACTATCGACGCCGAGCTCGTCGAGCGTCATATCCATCCGAAGATCGGACGGGCTCATCACCGCTTCTTCAGCGATGATCGAAATAATACGGTCTTTCACGGTGTCGCTCATTTTTGCCTCGTCTCAGCTCTTTTGACCCAGTTTTGTAACAGTTTCCCGAAGCTCTGCGACCTGCGCAAACAATCTGCCCAGCCGGCGGATATTCTTTTGCGCCTCCACATGGGTTTCCATCTTCAGCGCCGGACTTCCCAGCAACACGCGGCCCTTAGGCGCATTGGTGAAAATCTTGGTGCCTCCGCCCGCAATCACATCATCGCCCACGAAAATATTGTCAGACACACCGACCTGCCCGGCAAGCACGACGCGATTGCCGATTTTTGAACTGCCCGCCACGCCGACCTGCCCGCACAGCAAGCAATCCTCCCCGACCTCAACATTGTGCCCGATGTGGACCATGTTATCGAGCTTGCTCCCGCGCCCGACTTTGGTCGCACGGATCGTACCGCGATCAATGGTCGCGTTGGCGCCGATCTCGACGTCATCCCCAATCTGCACAGACCCAA
Source organism: Albirhodobacter sp. R86504 (assembly GCF_042466415.1). Classification (NCBI taxonomy): domain Bacteria; kingdom Pseudomonadati; phylum Pseudomonadota; class Alphaproteobacteria; order Rhodobacterales; family Paracoccaceae; genus Albirhodobacter; species Albirhodobacter sp. R86504. The sequence goes on from NZ_JAXHCH010000002.1 coordinate 966,412, forward strand.
GCGAATGGATCCGCGTCCAGTGCTGTTCGCGGATTTCATCGCGCTGTCCGAGCGTCTTGCGGATTTCCTCGACGCCGGATTCCTCTGGCGTGACGAATGAAAATCCGTCCGAGCCGATAACTGCGCCTGGGTTTGCAATAAATCCGTCACCGATCGTAACAGCATGACAAATACGAACGCCGTGCATAATCAACGCGTTATCGCCAATAGTTGATCCATGCGCAATGGTGACATGCGAGGCGATGCGGGCGCCTGCGCCGATCTTCACATCGCGGCCGATCACAACGAACGGGCCAATCGCGGCCCCCTCGCCAATCTCGGCGCTCGCATCGATCACTGCGGTTGGATGCACGCCCGGATCAATTTCTGGCCCCTTATCGAAAGCTTTCGATAAGCCCGCCATTGCAAGACGCGGCCGCGCGACAAAGATCGCCGCCTCCAAACCGTAAGCCGTCCAATCCGCACCCTCCCATAAAAGCGCCGCGCGGGCGTTGCCTTTCGAGAGGCCGCTTGCATAGGTTTCGGTCATAGCAAGGGCAATCTGATCGCGTCCGGCGCTTGCGGGTTCGGACGCGCCCGAGACTTCAATCGTCAAATCGCCAATGGCGCGTGCGCCAAGGGCTTGTGCGATTTGGGCAAGTGTTGCGGACATAGAAGATCCTCCGATACCAAGGGCGAAATGCTCCCGCACAGATCTAAAGGGCGCACGGCGCAGTTGCCAGAGCGATCACGCGCGCAGGTCGATCACGTTGCCGTCTGACCCGCGCGCGGCGCTGGCATTAAAGTTCTACACCGGCCTTGTTAAGCGCCGCCCACAACATGGCGTCACGCCCATAGATATCGCGGCGATATTCCATACGGCCCGAGACCGAGGGATAAGCCGTGAAGTAAACGATATGCACGGGCACTTTTTGTTCAAGCTTTACAGTTGTTTCGCGGCCGCTGTTCAACCAAGTCGTGAAGTCCTTTTCCGGCGTATCACTTTGTTTTCCAAGCAGAGCATAAGCAAACTCAAACGGCTTTTGCACACGAACGCAGCCATGTGAAAACGCCCGAACCTCTTTCGTAAACAGCGATTTCGACGGCGTATCATGGAGGTAGATGTTATACTTGTTCGGGAACAGGAACTTCACCAGCCCCAGCGCATTCCCATCGCTCGGCGGTTGTTTCATGACATAGGGAAATGTGCGCGCGCTGTACTGCGCGAAATTGATGTTGCCGCGCGAGACTTCCCGTCCCTTGCTGTCGTAAATTTTCAAATGCCCCGCCGCATTTGCGTTGCGCTGCATCATCGGCAGGTATTCTTTCACCGTGATCGACCGCGGGATATGCCACGTCGGATTAATCACCATGACTTCCATCTCGTCGGAGAACTCGGGCGTTTTGCGGTCACCTTGGTTTTGCCCAATGACCGTCACGCTCTCAAACGACATCTTGTGATCGTCAAAAATACGGACATTGAAGTCAGGCAAGTTCACCCAAATGTAGCGCCCCTCCATCTGCGCGCCGTTCATCCAGCGCAGGCGCTCCATCGCGACCAAAACCGATTGCAGTCGCTCTTGCGGCCCCACATTCAGGGCCTGCAACGTGCTCTCGCCCGCGATCCCGTCGGATGTAAGCCCCATATCAATCTGAAACTGTTGCACCGCGCTTTGCACTTCGCCGCTATATTCCGCCGTGGCCGAACGGCCCAAATATCCCAGCGCCTGCAACCGGTTACGCAGCGCAACGACGGCCTTCCCTTGCGCCCCGGGCGCAAGTTTTCCGAGCGGAACCTCCGGCCCCCAACCGCCGCGCGCGATAACATCCTCAAGCTGCATCTTGCTATTTTGAAGCTGGGCATATTGCGGTGTTTGTGGCCCCAAGCTCGCGAGGAACCGCGCAGGATCAGCCCCCGCCAACCCCGTCATCAACTCGCCATGATCGCGCGGCGTGATTTCACGCACGATCGTCGGATCAACTTTCGCGGGCGTTAAAACGCCCGAGCTCAAATCCTGCGCGTAGGCAAGATAGGCCAGCGACATCTGCGCCTCGAGTTTACCGCGACCGCGTTCCGAATTAACGGCGGCGAATTGCGCCCGCAGGCCCTCGGCATCATAGCGCGACAGCGGCAAGCCATGATCGCCCGCGCGGTCAAGCGCCGTGAAGAAAGCCGCACGACGATCGGCGGCCTCTGCAGTCGTCCAAATCGGTTGGTAATCCCGCGCGGCGTAGAAATCGGCCAGCGCCGTATCCACCGCGGCGGCCTCGGCAATCGCTTGCTTGAAACCTGAAATCGTCGCAACCTGTGTCTGCGACGTTTGCACAGGCCCCACACCGGTTTGCGCCAACGCGGCGGTATTGATCCCCGTGGTTCCCAATAAGGCCGCCAGACCGCCAACGATCATACCGCGTCCAAATGTGGCGATGCGCCCGTGTCCAATGCCCATAACAAGCCCCAAATCTATAAAAAAGTTAACACAAGTTATCTTGAGTTTTTCAGTGAAGTCTATGCCGCGACGGGCCCTGTGGCCCTTTCGGCAGATCTTGTGGCCATGATGTCGCGCAACGCTAATCTTTGCGGCAGAGTTGCAACACATAGACGTGGTGCGCAGATTCTTGCCGATATTTTTGATCGCCGCGACATGGGTGCGAATCCGCAGTTGGCCTGCTAGCGCTTTCGTGTCATAAAGTTACCTAGTTGCGCGGTTAATGAATTCCCAAGCCGTATCGTAAAATCGGCGCGTTCAAATCGACAGACAGAGCAGGACAGGCATCTGACATGACAACACCCTCCATGACACGGCGCGGACTTCTCGGTGCTTTCGCAGCAACCATGGTCGCCGCAGCCCCCACAGCCTCCAACGCCTTCGGCATTTTACGCGGCGCAGGCGACATCCGCCGCATCCGCATGTATTCCGGCCGGACGGGCGAAAGCATCGATACGGTTTACTGGATCGAGGGGAAATATATCCCCGATGCGCTGAAAGAGATTAATCACTTCATGCGCGATTGGCGGAATAACAAAGTGATCAACTATGACGTCCGCAATATCGACATCGCCGCCGCTGCGCATAATCTGATGGATGTTAACGAACCCTATATGATGCTTTCTGGCTACCGTTCGCCTGAAACCAACGCGATGCTCCGCTCGCGCTCGAGCGGCGTTGCCAAGCACTCGCTGCACATGGTCGGCCAAGCTGCCGATCTTCGCCTCAAGTCGCGCTCCGTCGGGCAGATGTTCAAGGCGGCTCAAACTTGCAACGCGGGCGGTGTAGGAAAATACAACCGGTCCAACTTTGTGCATATGGATTGCGGCCCGGTCCGTCACTGGAACGGCTAAAACGCAAGACTGTTTGAAAAAGCCCGCGCGATGATCTGGTGTGACATGCCTGTCCCGATCAGATCATCGCGCGGGCTTTTTTGTATCTACGCGCAAGGCTCGAGAACCAGTTTGGGGAATTTAACGGTAAACGTGGTCCCTCGCCCGATCGCACTCGTGTAACCGATCGTCGCCCCGTGGGCTTTTAAGATTTTTTGGCAGATATAAAGCCCGATCCCCGATCCGCCATGCGCGCGCGTTGCAGAGCCGTCGACCTGTGAAAACAAACCGAAAACTTTATCCTCCGACTCGTCCGGAATGCCTTCACCGTCGTCGATGACATCCACCTGCACACCGTCATCCGAACGGGTCAGTTGCACATTGATATGCCCGCCCACTTTCGAATATTTCACAGCATTCGAAAGCAAATTTGCCATGACACGTTCGAGCTGCTTGCGATCCCCCTTCACGCAACAGGGCGAAGCCTCATCCGTTACCGTAAGCGAAATATCCCGCCCCGCAGCAAGGGCCTCAAAATTTTCCGTGGCGGCGCGGCTCAAATCTCCCAGATCGACACCTTGCGTTTTAGAGGATGGACGCTCCTCCGCGGTGGCCGTTTGCAACAGCAAGATTTCGTCGATCATCGTATGCAGGCGCTCGGCATTATCCATCGCGATCGCAATCATACGTTTGGCGCTATCGCCCGACGCGGGATCGACACCGCCGTTCAGCAAACTCAATGCCCCCTTGATGGAGGTGAGCGGCGTGCGCAATTCATGTGTGATCGTGGCGAGAAATTCGCTCTTTGCCGCTTCCGCCGAGGCCGTGCGCGCCATAGAGTTTTGCAAGTGGGCGTTCATCTCGATCACGTCATCCGCGAGACGCGACGCCTCTCGCGACGCATCCCGCAACTCAAGTTTTTCGCGATGAGAAACGAGCAGAGCTGCAATCGCCTTGCCGATTTTCTTCAGGCTGGCCTTGACAGGTTCCGGATAGGTTTGGGGCTTGGTATCAATCACACAAAGCGCCCCCAACCGCATATCGGGCGCCGGCTCGAGCACAGTCCCGAAATACGCGCGAATGCTGGGCCACCCGAGCACAAGCGGGTTGTTGGAGAAGCGAGTGTCCAGCAAAGCATCCTAAATCTCGAACTGCTCGGCCCCCATGATCGCATGGGCACAAAACGAGTTCTCGCGGTCGGATCGCCTCAAGTCACCAAGCCCAACACTTGCGAGCAAGGCCTGATCTTGCTCATCTATCAAACTGACAAGCGCGATTGGCGCCCCGGAGATATCCGAAGCGAGTTCGCAAAGGCCTTGGATCTCCTCAAACACATCAGTCGGACCAACGCGCAGACCTTTTACGAAAGCCAGCCTTTCAGGCTCATTAAACGGAATTGGGGCACCCAAAAAACCATCTCTCCTAATGTGGAAGACGCCCGGCAAGGGCCGAGCGTAAGGTCTCGCGATTAAAGTGACGAAAACTCAACTCATGATTGTATATGATAGCGCCACCACGTCAACCGCTCCCCCAACGGAATGCGGTATTATCACTTCGATGTGACAAAAAGAATAAAATTAGGGCACGGTGGCCCGAGGTATTTTGATACCACGCGAGACAAGCGCCGCACGAGCGGGCGCGAGACGACTACATAGGGAGTTGTCGACTTGCGAGGTGCTCCCCCCAGCGCATTTCAGACAAGCGTCGTAGAGAAATGAACATTTGGAGACATGCCGCGAATAGCTCGGTCGGATCGGCAACCGCGTTGAATGGATTTAAACTGCGCTACAATTTATGGGTAAAGCTTCTTTGACTTCGGAGATTGCAGAGACGTTGACCGTGTCCGGTAGGTCCACACTAGGTGTTCCCCCCCTCAATCTTCGCCACCGCCAGCACCGTCCCCACAGGCCACAGCCGCTTGATCACATCGGGCACGCTGGCCTTGGCGTAGTTGACCGCCCCCGCGACCATCGCCCCCTGATTGACGCCAGTCGTCCGCCCGTAACGTGCGATCGCGAGCATGGCGCCGGTGGGTAGCGCCGATTGCAGCACGCCGCAGGCACCGCCATCGAACTCCGCCCCTGTCGGGGCTTCGGCCCAATCTCAAGATTGGCTAACGCATAATACCTCGTCAGGCGTCCCCGTATCTTGATCGAATGCTATAAGCCGAGCAACTGAGGCCGCGTAGCTCTCTTCGGAATTGATACAGGGAGAGCCATGAGCTTGCTGCGCGGATACTAATAACGTGAAGTTTCGCTTAGCAATTTTTGCTACCCGCTGAATGGAAGAGAACGGTACGTGAGCATCTGAAGGGTTATGCAACGCCAACACCCGAGTGCCGGTATCTCTCCAAAAGGACGGATAGGCAAACCCGCCCGAGAATACAAAAGCCGAACGAATTTTAGGCAGGCTTTTTTCTAATTTTTCATACAGCATCAAAGTATTTAGCACTGAGATACCGCCGGCAGAAGACCCCGCCAGAATATGGGATCCACTTAGATTAAATTCGGATTCCCGAGTACTGAGCCACGAATAGAAATTACATACATCCTCGACCACGGCAATAGGTCGCCGGCGTCGAAAGCTCTCTTGCATCTCTTCGCCGGAAAGTTCTGCGTCTTCAATGAGTTTAGGCAATAGCCTCCGCGAAGCAAGTGCCAAAACAGCGGGAGGGCGAGCCAACCGATAGTCGAGAAAGGCACACGCGTATCCCTGCTTAACAAACGCGTCAGCTATCAACGCATGCTTTCGATTACGGCGGGTTCCTGTACGGAAGCCTCCAGCATGCAACCAAGTGACTAACGGCCACGGACCCTTAGCATTTTTGGGAAGATAAAAATCTACATGAAGTTCTACCGGACCGCGTTTAGTTCCAGGAGATGCATATATGTGAGTAGATTTAACAAAATCTCCTGATGAGAATTCTTTCATATTAAGTCTCGTACATTTAGAAATTAGGTATAAATCAGTGATGAAATCTCATCAGATATCAGGTGTTTTAATTAAATTTACTAGTCACTAAATTGCCCCCTCCCTCAATCTTCGCCACCGCCAGCACCGTCCCCACAGGCCACAGCCGCTTGATCGCATCGGGCACACTTGCCTTGGCGTAGTTGACCGCCTCCGCGACCATCGCCCCCTGATTGACGCCAGTCGTCCACCCGCAGCGCGCGATCTCGAACATGGCGCCGTCGATCAGCGCCGTGATGATATCAAGCATGGTTTATCCTCTCAAAATGCAGAACACGCCGAAAAGCGCGGCCCACCATGGGCGCGGGGATGTGAGGGATGAGGTGATGATCGGCGTTTGCTCCGCGACCTTGGTCGCAGGCGCGGCAGACTTAGCCTTATGAGCCGGGTGCAATGCAGCGCGGGTTAACGTCCCTGCGATCCCGAGCCCCGCGCCACTCCGGTCGCTGAAACGCATCGGGTGTCGCCTCAAAGTCCGGCGCGTCGGGAAAAAGGCCGAGACCCCATTTCGTCAGCGCGCGTTGACGGTCTGCCCCCGCCACCCATCATGGCGGTCGCGAAACTCGAACCCGCCGCGCGCGAAGCTAAAAGCGAAGGCCGAGACCAATGACCGCCCGCCCGATCCGTGGCATTGCCGCCCGCTGCGTCCGCGCCGAGGGCATGCTGCGAGCCGAGATTGACGCCCGCGAGGCGCTTGAGGTCGAGAATCGTGCGCTGCGCGCCAAATTCGCCGCCGTGCTTGGCCCCAAGCGGGAGGTCGCGTGATGGCGCGAGATATCCGGCACTGAGCGAGCATCCCCTTGATTGCAGTCCCGTGGACAGTGGGCGCTTATTGCATTTTCAAGGAGTGGCGCTATTGGCCAACGGTAACGAAGGCCGCTTCGCCCGCATTGTAGAAGACCACACACCGCCCGATCCAAGGCGTTGGCCTTCCGGTTGGTGGCTCATTCCCGCCTTCATCATCGGCGCGGTGCTCTGGATTGAAATTTTCATGCTGACGTGACGCCGCACACGCTCAACACACAGCAATCACTTGGGCGTTGCGAAAAAGCGCGTCAATCTGGGATGCGGCCGGCTATTTTGGCACCAGCCCTCAGACGATCGAGAAGACTTACGGGCATCACAGTCCCAACCACCAACAGGCCGCACGCGCCGCAATCGCTCGCCGCGCCTGATATTTCAGGACTTAAAACGGACTTCTGCCAAAATAAAAAACGCGTAACATGTTGGGAAGATTGGCGCACCCGACAGGATTCGAACCTGTGACCTCTGCCTTCGGAGGGCAGCGCTCTATCCAGCTGAGCTACGGGTGCCGTGAGGCGGATATAGACGAGGGGCGCGGGCGCTGCAACGGGCAATTGCGTGCGACGGGGTTTTTCGCGCGCCAAAAGATCTCCGCGCACAGCGACGCTATGGAAGCCGACGAATTCTCGCCCTCTCATCGCTTCGGGGTGGCGCCTTTCAACTTAGCGCTCGCGGAAAGCTTGGGCTTGGAGACGGCAGCCTCCGGCTTTTTCACCTCTCCTTGCACCGCGCGCACCTTTGCCGCGAGCTCTTTCGCAATCGCAAACGTGCCCTTGATCTTATCGGCTTCGGTCTGCCAATCGCGTAGCACGGTGATCTTGTTGTTGCTGATCTTGGCCTGCCCGCGCTGCTCCGTCAGGAATTCGACCAACCCTGCCGGATTAGGGAACTTATCATTGTGGAACTGCAACGTGACCCCTTTGGGACCGGCATCCATCTTCGCAATCATGGCACGTTTGCACATCGCCTTGATCCGCACCACAAGCAGTAACGTGTTGACTTCCTTTGGTAAAGTCCCGAACCGGTCGATCAACTCTGCCGCAAATCCTTCGAGTTCGACCTTCGTTGTCAGGCCCGAAAGACGACGGTACAGCCCCAAACGCACATCCAGATCGGTGATGTAAGATTCCGGGATCATGACCGGCACGCCGAGGTTAATCTGCGGCGCCCATTGCCCGTCAGTATCTGCCTCGGTCAACTCGCCCGATTTCAGCTTCGCAATCGTCTCCTCCAGCATCGCTTGATAGAGCTCGTAGCCAACCTCTTTGATATGGCCCGATTGTTCCTCGCCCAGCAGGTTCCCTGCCCCGCGCAAATCAAGATCTTGGGACGCCAAAGAGAAACCGGCGCCAAGACTATCGAGCGACCCGAGCAGACGGAGACGCTTTTCCGCCTGCGGTGTGAGGGGCGCGCGCGGTTTCGTTGTGAGGTAGCAAAACGCCCGCATTTTGGCACGCCCGACCCTGCCCCGAATTTGGTAAAGCTGGCTCAACCCGAACATATCCGCGCGGTGAATGATCATCGTGTTGGCCGTCGGAATATCGAGACCGGACTCCACAATCGTCGTCGCCAGCAGCACATCGTATTTGCCGTCGTAGAAGGCATTCATCCGGTCGTCGAGTTCGCCCGCCGCCATCTGCCCATGCGCGACCATGAACGTCACCTCGGGCACCTGCTCGCGCAAGAACGCCTCGATTTCCTCGAGATCGGAAATTCGGGGCACGACGTAGAAAGATTGTCCGCCGCGATAATGCTCGCGCAGCAAGGCCTCGCGAACGGTGACGGCATCAAACTCGGAGACATACGTTCGGATCGCCAGACGGTCGACGGGCGGCGTGCCGATGACCGACAGATCGCGAACCCCCGTGAGCGAAAGCTGTAGCGTCCGCGGGATTGGCGTCGCCGTAAGCGTGAGCACGTGGATCTCCGAGCGCATCTCCTTGAGGCGCTCTTTATGTTGCACCCCGAAATGCTGCTCTTCATCGATGACCAGCAGACCAAGGTTTTTGAACCGCACCGCCTTGGCGAGAACTGCATGCGTGCCGATCACAATATCAACCGTGCCATCGGCCAAGCCCTCGCGCGTTTTGCTAGCCTCTTTGGGCGTTACGAAACGGGACAGTGGTTTGACGTTCAACGGCGTTCCGCGGAAGCGCTCGGCAAAGTTCTTGTAATGCTGCCGTGCGAGCAAGGTGGTTGGCGCGATTACCGCAACCTGCTGTCCACAGCTTGCCGCAATGAAGGCCGCACGGATCGCGACCTCGGTTTTGCCAAAGCCGACATCCCCGACAACGAGACGATCCATCGGCGTGCCCGAGGCGAGATCGGTCGCGACATCCTCAATCGCGGTCATCTGATCGTCGGTCTCGGTATAGGGGAAGCGCGCCGAGAAAGCCTCCCACTCGTGATGTTCAGGCTCCAAAACTGCGGCTTTGCGCAGGTAGCGCTCCGCCGCGATCCGCATGAGCTTGTCCGCGATTTGGCGGATACGTTCTTTGAGCTTGGCCTTTTTGGCCTGCCATGCGCCGCCGCCGAGCTTGTCGAGCAAGCCTTCCTCGTGGCCGTAGCGCGAAAGAAGTTCAATGTTTTCAACAGGAAGATACAGACGGTCGCCGCCCGCATATTCCAGCAGCACGCAATCATGCGGCGCCCCCAGCGCGTTGATTGTCTCCAACCCTTTGTAGCGACCAACCCCGTGATCGACGTGGACCACCAGATCCCCCACCGAGAGCGATTGTGCCTCGGTCAGGAAATTATCCGCCTTGCGCTTCTTTTTCGGGCTGCGGATCAACCGGTCGCCCAAAACATCCTGCTCGGAGATCACGGTGAGCTGACGATCTTTCGCATCAATCTCGAAGCCCTGATCCAGATGCCAGATCGCCAGACCCAACCCTTGCTTGGGCAGATCGCGCGCATCCTTGATCAGTTTGGCGCCGATGAGACCTTCATCCTCCATCAAGCCCTTGAGCCGTTCGCGGGCGCCCTCCGACCACGACGCCACGACAACCGCACCGCGTTGAAGTTTTGCGTTAACATGATCCTTCAAGGCACTGAAAAGACTTACGGTCTCAAGCTGACGCTCCGGCGCGAAGCTGCGTCCCAAACGCCCGCCCATATCCAACACATTCGGACCGGGCGGATGCGGAAGCACTGTGAGTTTCAAGACACGGTGTGCATCCAGCGCCGCCCCCCATTGCGCGGCATCAAGATATAGAAGGTCCGGCGCGGCGGGTTTGTACACCGAATCCACGCGGTCCTTGCGTTTGAGCGCCTCGACCCGCGTATCGTATTGATCTGCGAGGCTTTCCCATCGGCTCTCGAAGATCGACCCGATCTGATCATCGAGCATGACCGAGGCATCGGGGAGATAGTCGAACACGGTTTCCAAACGCTCGTGGAAATAGCCGAGCCAATGCTCCATGCCGGCGTGTTTGCGGCCCGCAGACACCGCCTCGTACAACGGATCGCCCGCACCACCCGCGCCAAATTCAACGCGGTAGTTTTGACGGAACCGGCTGATCGACGGCTCATCCAAGATCACCTCGGAGACCGGCGCGAGCTCAACCGCGGCCAGCTTCTCGGTCGTGCGCTGGCTCACAGGATCGAAGCGACGCACGCCGTCCAAAACATCACCGAACAGATCAAGGCGCACGGGGCCACCCTCACCGGGTGGGAAAATGTCAATAATCCCGCCGCGCACCGCGTAATCACCAGGCTCGGACACGGTCGGCGTCTGGCTGAACCCCATCCGCACGAGATACGCCCGCAGCTCGTCCACATTGATCCGCCCGCCGACCTTCGCGGTGAAGAATGAGGCGCGCAGAACCTGCCGCGCCGGCACGCGCTGCATCGCAGCCGACAGCGTCGTGAGCACAATTACCGGCGCCGGATACCCTGCGGCCAAGGCCGCCAATGTCGCCATCCGCGTGGCAGACACATCCGGATTGGGCGAGACGCGGTCATAGGGCAAGCAATCCCAAGCCGGAAAATGCACCACCAAAGCATCCGGCGCGAAAAACGCCAAAGCAGCGCGCATCGCCTCGACACGGCGATCATCGCGCGCGACATGCAAAACAGACCGCCCCTTGGCAAGCTCTCGCGCCAAAAGATCCGCATCATAGCCCTCAGGGGCGCCCGAATAAATGTAATGCTCGCTCATGCCAACCGAGCTACCCTGTGGCGATCAAAAGTCAAGGGCGCTGCGGGTTTATGCGTCTGTTGCGCTAAAAATTCTACGCGGATTGCCCGCAATCCTAACCTCGCGCGAAGGGCAAAAAGGCCCGCTCCAATTGGGCGGGCCTCAGCGCGTGATGGGACTGATATCAGGCAGGGATCAGAACGGGATATCGTCGTCGAAATCCGCGCGGCCGCCCGATGTGCTGCCCGAGCTCGACGGCGCGCCTTGACCGAAGCTACCGCCTTGGTTGCCAGAGTTGTATCCACCGCCATAGGAATCGTTCTGCGCGCCACGGGAGTCACCCCCCGATTGACCGCCATCATTGCGCCCCCCCAAGAGCGTCAGCGTTCCGGAATACGGCCGCAAAACAACCTCGGTCGAATAGCGATCCGCACCCGATTGATCTTGCCACTTACGGGTTTCCAACTGGCCCTCAATATAAACCGTCGATCCCTTGCGCAGATATTGCTCGGCGATTTTCGCAAGCGGCTCGGAGAAGATCGCCACCGAATGCCATTCCGTGCGCTCTTTGCGCTCGCCCGTGGTGCGGTCGCGCCAAGTTTCCGAGGTTGCGATGCGCAGGTTGCACACTTTGCCGCCATTAGGGAAAGACCGCACTTCGGGATCGCGCCCGAGGTTGCCGATGATGATGACCTTATTGACCGAACCCGCCATGGTGCCTCCGAATTTGAATTTCGATCTGTGATAGACCATCGCGCGGCGCGGCGAAAGCGGCGCGAGGCGCTCCGCGGGGAAAGCGGTGGACCAGCGGCCCCCTTTCCCTCGGATGCCGCGCATCGGCAATCCACCGCTCATCCCGAGACTGCGCATCCCCCAACGACCCCTTGTGCACACGCGCTCACTAGAATTTCTCGAAATCTGCTCATATAGTCTCGCGACACTTCGAAATGTGCCGCGCGACGCTCGCGTTGAACGGAAAACGTAAAAGGGGTTTTGGATGCGGTTTGTTATGGTTTGCGCCATCGCTTTGGGGATGGCTGCCCCGAATGCGCCCGCACTGGCCGAAGGGCTGGTTTTAGGTAAGGGCAGCAGTTCTTCCCGCAACTCATTGTTTAGAAATCAAACTTCTCTTCTCGATTCACGGCTTTCAACGCAATATTCTTCCTCAACGCGCTTGAAACCCAAATCCGCCATTGAGGCGACCTTGGATGCCTCAGGCAGCTCGTTGCGGTATTCGGGACGGTATAAAGGCGAGTATCTTCCTGTCGCGAAATCGGCGGCGGCGAAACACGGCATTCCAGAGGATCTGTTCTTGCGCCTTGTGCAGCAAGAAAGCGGTTGGAACCCCAACGCGAAATCACACGCCGGTGCCCTTGGCCTCGCGCAGTTGATGCCCGGCACGGCGGCGAAGCTCGGCGTTAATCCGCGCGACCCGTATCAAAATCTCGAGGGCGGCGCGCGCTACCTCAAGATGATGTATCAAAAATTCGGCAACTGGCGCCTCGCTCTTGCGGCCTATAACGCAGGCCCCGGCGCGGTTGAAAAATACGGCGGCATTCCTCCGTATCAAGAAACGACCAACTATGTGAAGGTCATCTACGGCGGTTAACGCCCTCAGAAAATGACTAAAAAAGGCCGCGAACCTTGATGAGGTTTGCGGCCTAATTTATGGGAATCGCGTGAATTTACGGAATGATCCGCGTATATTTCGTGCCTTCCAGCGAGGCGCCGGCAATCAGACCCGCCTGCCCGAACACAAGCGCAATCACAGGCGCAAGCGATGTCGTCGTCGCCGCGCCAATCGCGCCCCCGCGATCAGGCAAAGCATAGCGCGCATCCGCACCGACCGCCCAACCATCCGCACGGCGGAACTCGGCAAGCGCGTTTTCCGTCATGAAGAACAGCGCATGCGCATATTGCTGAGCGCCAATCTGGAACCCGAACGAGGCCGAGGCGGCAGAGTAGTAATCCACCGTGACGCCATTGATGCGCAATGCACCGCGCCCGAATTTACCGCCGATGCCGAAGCCCGCTTCGGTCATCAAAGGCATGTAGAGCACGCCAACCGATTTCGCGATCAGGTCGTTTGTGCCCGGATATTGATTGATCAGGTAATCATGGGTCGCGTCAACGCGAGCATCAAGCTGTGCCGCTTTATTGCCGCCAATACCGTTACCGCAGGCCGCGAGGGCCGCGAGCGCGCCGCCCGAAAGAATAAGCCCGCGTCGGGAATACTGTGTCATGGTTCCGCTCCGTCATGTAGATCAGGCCTTATTATGGCCCGTTGGCCCGATTTATACGCCCTAAATCCGGGAATGTCATCCTGCGAATGTCTCTATTCGCGCACCAATCTCGCGAACCCTTCACAGATACGTGCGAAAACCTGTGATCTTTCGTGATCAGACACAGACGCCTGTTAAGTTTTTAGGATCCTTGCAACTTCCGGTGCGAAATAGGTCAGCACCCCGTCACATCCCGCGCGGCGGAAAGCCATCAAACTCTCCAGCATCACCGCCTCGCCATTGATCCAACCGTTGCGCGCAGCACCCGCAATCATCGCGTATTCGCCCGAGACCTGATACGCGAATGTCGGCACCCCGAATTCGGTCTTCACACGGTAACAAATATCCAGATACGGCATCCCCGGCTTGACCATCACCATATCCGCGCCCTCCATCAGATCGCGCGCGACAAGCCGCATCGCCTCGTCGGAATTGGCGGGGTTCATCTGATAAGTCTTCTTATCGCCCTTCAGCGCCCCCGAGGCCCCGACCGCATCGCGGAACGGCCCGTAATACGCCGAGGCATATTTCGCAGCGTAACTCAAAATCGTGACGTCACGGTGCCCGGCCCCCTCAAGCGCCGCACGCATCGCCCCGATCCGTCCATCCATCATATCGGAGGGGCCGATGATATCGGCGCCCGACTCCGCTTGCGCCAAAGTCATCTTCACCAACGCCTCGACGGTCTCGTCATTCACGATAACACCGTCGCGCACAAACCCGTCATGACCATTCGCGTTATACGGGTCGAGCGCAACATCCGTCATGATCGCGATTTCAGGCACGGCTGCTTTGATGGCTCGGATCACCTGATTGTAGAAATTGTCAGGGTTCCACGCCTCCTCGCAGCTTTCGGTTTTCAAGACCGGATCGGTATAGGGAAACAAGCAGATCGCCGGAATCCCCAGATCGGCCGCCTCGCGCGCGGCGTCCACTGCGCCATGTAAACTGCGCCGCACAACCCCGGGCATCGACGGGATTTCGACATCTGCGCCAGCGACATCGGTGATGAATATCGGCCAGATGAGATCTTTCACCGACAGACGGTTCTCCTGCGCCAGATCCCGCAGGGCCGCAGTAGACCGCATCCGGCGAAAACGTGCAGCAGGAAAGGACGGGGTGATCGGCGTCATGGCAGGCTCCTTGAGGGTCAAAGGGGCAGATCACGCCTGCCGCAGTCGCATCGGGGTGCCATGGATTTGAAGGCCGCTCAAGTCTTTGCACAGCAAACGTGCCAAAAAGACGCGGGATGTCGCACGCGGGATCGTGTGCGGCGATGAATGGCCGCGCGCTTTGCGGTTCCTATTCCCGATTTTCTCGCCTAAGTTCCTCCCCGTAAACCAATTCGTGCGGGCAATCCCAAACCCGCCATCGCCGGAGCGACCGCGTGAACCTGATTTTTGACCTGATCGACATGCGGTCTTTTTCGAACCTGTGGTATTGGATAGCGCTTGCCGTCACGTGGTCTTCGGCGTCGCACTGGGTCTTGGGCGTGCCCTATGACATGGTGTTACGGGCGCGGCGCAAAGGCGGCAATGCGGCGCAACAATTTGAACAAATTACGCGGATCAACGTCGCCCGCTTGCTGTATCTGGGGCGCGAGGCTGGCATTACCTTGACGGCTTTGATCAGCTTTCTCCTCACGATGCTTGCGGTGTTGGGGTTCGTTTACCGGATCGAAATCGCGCAGGCGATCTTTCTGATGGTATTCCCGCTCAGCGGCGTTGGTATTCTCAGCCTCCGCACAGCGCAAAAAATCGAGCGTCTCTATGGCGATTGCGAAGGACAGACAGAGGCGCTGGCGCAGGTTTTGGCACGGCACCGGATGGCAGTGCAAATCATCGGCCTATTCGCGATTTCATCCTCCGCGTTTTGGGGGATGTTTCAAAACCTGCAGGCCTCGATTTTGCACTGACGCAAAATCGCACGTTCAAAATCGCACCTTAACGCACCAGATTAGCTACGCCCCGCAAGCGCCTCATCAAGAAGCGTTTTCAGAACCGCGCGATCAACATCAGATGTCACGAAACTCTGCCCGATCCCGCGCGCCAGAATAAACCGCATCCTACCATCCAGAACCTTTTTATCTTGCGACATAAGTTCAACAAGCCCCTCTGCATCTGGTAGATCCCCGGCGATATCGCGAATATCGACTTTCATCCCGAGCGCCTTGAGATGCGCCCGCACACGGCTTGGGTCCTCTTGCGAACACAGACCCATGCGCGCCGAGAGTTCGAACGCCAGCGCGCAACCGATCGCAACCCCTTCGCCGTGTAGCAAGCGATCCGAGTAACCGGTCGCTTTTTCCAGAGCGTGACAGAACGTATGCCCAAGGTTCAACAGCGCGCGGTCGCCCTCCTCGGTTTCGTCTCTCGCGACGATCTCCGCCTTCATCTCGACCGATCGTTTCACTGCGTGATGGCGTGCGGCCAGATCCCCCGCCGCCATTGCGGGGGCGTTCTTCTCAAGCCAGTCAAAGAACACAGCATCGCCCAACAGACCGTATTTCACTACTTCGCCGTAGCCTGCCAGGAAATCACGCGGTTTGAGGGTCTCGAGAAGTCCTATATCGGCCAAAACAAGGGACGGTTGATGAAACGCCCCGACGAGGTTCTTGCCCTGTGCGGTGTTGATGCCGGTCTTGCCACCGACCGAGCTATCGACCTGCGCCAGCAGCGTTGTCGGGATTTGCACGAACCGCACGCCACGCCGCAAGACGGCAGCCGCGAAACCGACGAGATCGCCAATCACACCGCCCCCGAAAGCGATCACGATATCTTTGCGCTCAACCTTTTGCTCCAGCAAAAACTCGACGCAGCGCTCGAACTGAGGCCAACCCTTGGTGCTTTCCCCCGCAGGCAAGGCAAGCGACACCATCTCGATTGCGCCAAGCCCCGCGCGAAGCGTCTCGAGATGCGTAGCCCCCACAGTTTCATCCGTCACAACAACCACACGCGGCCGACGCAGGAGAGGCGCTATTTGCGCATGCGCATCAGCGACAAGCCCCGTTCCGATGCGCACATCATAGGCCCGTGCCCCTAGTTCAACCCGCACAGTATCGCGCATCCCAATTCTCTCCCAATATCTCGAAAACTTTTACATCACGTATTCAGCACGTTACGGCAGAATTCTCACGTTCTACGTGAAGCTCATACTATGACATCTGTCTGCGCCTGAAGCGCCGCGATCACCTTTTGCGCCATCGCCTCAATCCCCAACCCCGATTGCGCCTCCACAATGAGGGCGGCTTGCGCATAGATCGGTTCCCGCCCATTGAGCAAAGCACGTAGCGTGGATTTCGGGTCGTCGGTTTGCAGCAAGGGACGGGCCGAATTATTGCGCACCCGTTGCCACAGAAGCTCCAGATCCGCCTTCAACCAGACAGACACGCCGTTGCGCGCGATCAGATCGCGGTTGGCTTGCGACAAAAACGCCCCGCCACCCGTGGAGATCACCGCCGCCGGCCCCGCCATCAACCGCGCGAGCACTTCCAATTCGCGCGCCCGAAAGAACGCCTCGCCGTCACGCGCAAAAATCTCCGCGACAGACCGCTGCGCCGCGCGCACCAGCTCCTCATCGCTATCGACGAAGGGGACATTCAACAGCTTGGCAAGTTGGGTTCCGACAGCCGTTTTACCCGCGCCCATCATGCCCACAAGCACAATCGGCCTTTTGAGACGCGACGCCGCGCCATTGGGCCCTTTTATGCCTTGTTCACTCACCGCGCTTCCGCCCCTCATTCGTCGTATCAGACCGATATTATCGCCCGTAAGCGGGCGTATTCAGGTCATTTTTTCGTTATCGCCGATCGTTGGCAAATATCCGCCGCCGTCATCAATCTGTGACGCAAGCCAGCTTGCAATGCCATATATAACGCCCGCGCGGCAAGTGCGAGGATTTTGCCACAGGATAATCCGCGCGTCGCCCCCTCGCACACGCCCTTGCGCTCGCGCGGCGGCTGGATCAACTGGGCCTATCGGTGTAATATCGCCGCAAGGTCCGAAAACGGGCAGGTTTAAACGAGGCCAAAGGCCGGAACATTCCGCAGGCGGGATGAGGAAGACAGGACGATGTTAGGTTTTGCACTCAAAGCAATCGTGATTTTGACACTCTTGGCAGGGATCTGCATTGCCGGTTACGCCTATCTTGGCGATATGTCGGCCGATGCCACCCAAACCGAAGTTCCGGTGGAGCTCGATGCCACGCAATAATCGCGCATGTCTTTTGGGCCGAACCTCAATCGGTTCCGTGATTGCGGGCACCGTGTTGCTGGCCGTCACGTCCGCCGCCGTTCTCGCGCAAAACACGCAGCCCCTGAGCACAATCGACTGGCTTACACGGTCAGTCGCGCAAGAGCCTTCTGTGGGGGTGATTACGCCGCTCGCGCCGCCAGCGCTGCAAGGCACGCAAGGTAGTCGCGCCGTTATGGACGTGCCGATTGACGAGCCGCCCGTGGCCAGCGCCGTTGGCGTCGATGCGGTCAGTATGGCGCCTTTGGGCGCGCCGATGCCATCGCAATCGTTGGGTCTTCTGCCGCCCGCCCGCACGGGATTGCCCGCGACACTTTGGGGAAAAACACCCGAATCCGAGCTAACCGAAATTCTACGCGATGAGCGCACGGATATTTTGCCGGCGCTGCAATCGTTGCTGTTCACGCTGATGCTGGCCGAACTGGACCCGCCCGCCAATCCCTCCGCCACAGGAATTGCGCCCGGACAAAGCCTGTTTCTCGCGCGCATCGATCGGCTGATGGAGCTTGGCGCGTTAGAGCCCGCCCATGCGATGCTCGAACTCGCTGGCCCCAGCACGCCAGAGCGATTCCGCAGGCTGTTTGATATCGCGCTCTTGCTCGGACAAGAGGACGAGGCTTGCGATCTGCTCTCAAGGCGCTCCGCCCTCGCGCCCTCCTTGACCGCGCGCATCTTCTGCCTCGCGCGCGGCGGCGATTGGCCCGCAGCAGAGGTGATGTTTACCTCGGCGCAGGCTTTGGACCAGATACCGCAGGAGGTCATCCCCCTGATCGAGCGGTTTATGGATGACGAGATGGTCGACACCGCCGAGGAGCTCACGCCGCCCCGCGATCCCTCGCCCCTCGTGTTTCGGATGATGGAAGCCATTGGCCAGCCGATGCCAACCACCTACCTGCCGCTGGCCTTTGCGCAGGCTGATCTGCGCGCGAACACCGGATGGAAGTCGCGGCTAGAGGCGGCCGAACGCCTCGCGCGAGCGGGCACGGTCGATCCCAATCAAATGCTTGGCCTGTATACGGAAAAATCCGCCGCCGCTTCGGGCGGTATTTGGGAGCGTGCCCGCGCAATGACAGCGCTCGACCGCGCCGTTCAATCGCGTGATGCGCAAGCGGTGACTCTCGCGTTGGAGCCCGCGATCGCGGAGATGGAGCAAGCCGAACTCGAGGTGATCCTCGCCAATCTCTACGGCGAACCCCTCTCCGAGCTCGCCCTATCCGGATCGGCAGCCGACGCGGCCTTCCGCATCGGGATGCTCAGCCCCAGCTACGAGATCGTCGCCAAAGCACGCAAGCCTCGCAGCGCCGATGAGGCGCTCCTGATCGGCATCGCGAAAGGACGCACCACGGGGCTGCGCGCGCAAGATACCTTGGGACGCGCCCTCAAAGCCGCGTTCGACACGCCACCGCAAGTGCCCGAACTCTACGCGGAGTTGATTGAGGGCGACCGCCTCGGTGAGGCGATTTTACGCGCCGTGGATGATATCACCGAGGGCGCGCGTGGTGGGTTTGACGATATCACCAACGGTCTGATCATGCTGCGTGCGGCGGGTTTGGAAAACACGGCCCGTCAAACCGCGTTGCAACTCATGTTATTGGAGCGGCGCGGGTGAGCGGATCAGACTGCGCCTATTGGATTTCCTCTTTCCTTGAGGCATCCGCCGCCGAGATTGGCTCCTCCCAAAATACTCTGTTGGGATATGGTCAGGATCTCAAGGACTTCGAGGCCTATCTTATGCACCGCAATCTCGCATTTGATACCGCCAGCCGTGCCGATATCGAATCCTATCTGATCTCGTGCGAGGCGCAGGGGCTGGCGGCCTCTACCCGTGCACGGCGTCTCTCGGCCATCAAGCAGCTCTACCGGTTTGCCTATGACGACGGCCTTCGGACAGAAAATCCCGCGATCCAGATTTCCGGCCCGTCCAAAGTAAAATCACTCCCGAAAGTTCTAAGCTTGGAGGAGGTGGAGGCGCTGCTCGCGGCGGGGCGCAACCTAGGGCGCACTGCGGCGGCTCAAGCGCGCAATGCTTGTTTAATGGAACTCCTATACGCTACCGGGATGCGGGTGAGCGAGCTCGTGTCCCTGCCCGTCTCCGCCACGCGCGGCGATCCGCAGGTCCTGCTAATCCGTGGAAAAGGCGGAAAAGAGCGCATGGTGCCGCTGTCGTCCCCCGCGCGCGCGGCGCTTTCGGTCTGGCTCGGGGTGCGTGACGCGGCGCAGGAGGAAGCGCGCCTGAAACTGAAGGCACCGCCGTCGAAATTCCTGTTTCCCGCGAAGGGAAAAGAGGGCCATTTGAGCCGGATCGTATTTCACAAGGTGCTGAAAGATATCGCGATTGCCGCGGGCATCTCGCCCGACCGCGTAACGCCACATGTGCTACGTCACGCCTTTGCAACGCATCTGCTGGATGGCGGTGCTGACCTGCGCGTGATCCAGATGCTTTTGGGCCATGCCGATATCTCGACAACCGAAATCTACACGCATGTTCTGGATCAACGCCTCAAAGAACTGGTTCTGACGCACCATCCGCTTGCGCATAAATCGCCTTAATCCCTTGATGTCAGGCATCAAAACCACCACTATTTGACCACGCGCGATCCTGCGCCGCGATCCATCCGCGCAGATCTCATTTGGAAAGACGCTATGACCACCACGCTTGACGCCGCCTTTTGGATTTCCGCCGGGGCGATCGTTCTTCTGCTCGCTCTCTCGGGATTTTTCTCGGGGTCGGAGACCGCACTCACCGCCGCCAGCCGCGCCAAGCTGCGCGCGAAGGCGGATCGCGGCGATGCGGGCGCCATTGCTGCGCTCGATATCACCGAGGATAACGAGCGCCTGATCGGCGCGCTTTTGTTGGGCAATAACGTTGTAAATATCTCGGCCGCCTCGCTCGCGACGGCGGTTCTCACCAAGATCTTCGGCCCGTCCGGTGTCGCTGTGGCGACGTTGGGGATGACGATCCTTGTCCTGATTTTCTCCGAAGTGCTGCCCAAAACCTATGCCATTTCCAACCCTGAGAAAGTCGCCTCAAAGGTCTCGCGCCTCATCAAGGTTTTGATTTTCCTTCTCTCTCCGGTTGTCGCCATCGTTCGCATGATCGTTTGGGGCATATTGTGGGTCTGCGGGATGCGCACCGATAAAGACGCCCATATGTTCAGCATCCATGAGGAAATCGCCGGCGCACTGGCGATCGGCACGTCGGAGGGCACCGTCCAGAAAGAAGATCGCGACCGCCTCTTGGGCGCGCTTGATTTGGGCAATCGTACCGTCGAAGAAATCATGCGCCACCGCAGCCAGATCGAGATGATCGACGTGGAGGATGACTCCGGCGAGATTTTGAGCGCGGTGCTCGCCTCGCCCCATACCCGTCTGCCGCTTTACAAAGGCGAGCGCGAGAATGTCGTCGGCGTGATCCATGCGAAGGACCTGTTGCGCGCGGTCGAGAAAGTCGCGCGGCGCGAGGACGGCAATCTCGCCTCCGTGGCGGAGGTCGATGTCATGAAAGTGGCAATGAAGCCCTATTTCGTGCCGGAAACCACCCCTTTAGACGAGCAAATGCGCGAGTTTCTTAAACGCCGCACGCATTTCGCCTTGGTCGTGGATGAATACGGCGATCTCAAGGGCCTCATCACGTTGGAGGATATCCTTGAGGAGATCGTGGGCGAGATCACGGACGAACACGACCCGGCAGCGCCGGTGCCGCTCAAGCGATCGGAGGCTGGCGACTATCTTGTAGAAGGCGCGATGACGATTCGCGATTTGAACCGGATGATGGATTGGTCCCTGCCTGACGAGGAGGCCAACACCGTTGCAGGTCTGGTCATTCATGAAGCACAGCTGATCCCGTCACAAGGTCAGGTCTTCTCGTTCCACGGGTTCCGGTTTGAAGTCACAGGCCGCAAGGACAACCGCGTAACCACCCTGAAAATCAGGCCGCTCTAACGCTAAAAAATACGGGCCTCGGGGAGACTATCCGCCGAGGCCCGTACCTTACTTGCGAAACGGTGCGCGTTTTAGCCCAAAAGCTCATGGCAAAGCTCCAACGCCGATACCAGCGCATCGACTTCCTCGACCGTGTTATACATCCCGAACGAGGCGCGTGCCGTGGCCGATAGGCCCAGAAATTGCATCAGCGGCATCGCGCAATGCGACCCTGCCCGCACGGCAACGCCGCGCTTGTCGAGGATCGTTGAAATATCATGCGCATGCGCGGAACCGCTCAGCGTCATCGAGAAAATCGCCCCTTTGTCCGGCGTATTCCCCTGAATGTTCAACCAGTTGAGCCCTGCAAACCGCTCGGTCGCGTAATCGCGCAGACGGGTTTCATGCGCCGCGATATTATCCATGCCGACGCCCATCATATAGTCGATGGCAACACCCATCCCGTATTGCTGAACAATCCCTGGCGTGCCCGCCTCGAACTTCATTGGCGGGGTGTTATAGGTCACGCTATCGCGGGTGACTGTGTTAATCATGTCGCCGCCGCCCAAGAAAGGCCGCATCTCGGCCTGACGCTCATGGCGGATATAGATCGCGCCCGATCCGCTCGGACCGTAGAGTTTATGACCGGTAATCGCGTAAAAATCGGCGCCAATATCTTGCACATCCACCGGCATATGAACCGCAGCCTGCGATCCGTCAACCAACACCGGAACGCCCTTCGCCCGCGCCCCTGCACAAATCGATTTCACATCGACCAACGTTCCCAACACGTTTGACATATGCGTCACCGCGACAAGTTTCGTCTTCGGCCCGATCGCGGCCAGCACCTTCTCGGCGGGCAAGCTGCCATCTGCCTCCGGCTCGACCCATTTCAGCACAACACCAAGCCGCTCCCGCAAGAAATGCCACGGCACGATATTGGCGTGGTGCTCCAACACCGAAAGCACAATCTCGTCGCCCGCCTCAAACCGCGGCGCAGCCCAAGCGTAGCTGACGAGGTTAATCCCCTCCGTCGAGCCCGTGGTGAAGATGATGTCATCCTCCGACGCGGCATTCAGGAAGCGTGCGACGATCCCACGCACGGCCTCATATTTCTCGGTCGCAATCGTCGACAGCGTGTGAAGACCGCGATGCACGTTGGAGTAATCCTCCTCATACATCCGCGTCATCGCATCGATCACGACGCGGGGCTTTTGGGCCGATGCCCCGTTATCAAGGTAAACCAAAGGCTTACCATTCACTTCGCGCGAAAGAATCGGGAAGTCAGCGCGGATTTTCTGGATATCGAACATAGTTTAAACCCCTGCTACGGGCGCTATGCCAAGCACCGAAAGTAAAAGCATAAAGACCGTCCCCGCGCCAAACAGCGTGGCAATCATTCCGATCAAGACGGCGGGCGTGCTGGTGAATCCATGCAGCCCCTTCACAAAGCCGACAAGCATCACACACAGCAAAATGATCGAAATCATCCCTAGCAGCGAGGAGATCAGAACGACGAAGCCGCTCGGGAAGATCGGAAAGACAAATAGCGCCAAGGCAAGCTGCGCAAGTTGGATCACGAGGAGCGTTGCCTCAATCCAGACGACGAGGAGCAATGCATCCTCAAACCGGCCTTTGCCGCCAAAACTGCGGCCGACGAAGGCCATTGTCGCTGCGATGAACAAAATACCCGCCGCTTGCACGAAAGCCATGCGCAGCGGGGATGACATCAACGCGCTGAAAGGCGATGCGCCCTCTGTTGGCGTGCCATAAATCATCGTCAAAAGCGCGGTTGCCAGCGCCGAAATCACCACCACCGCCGCAAGCCCGAGCCAGCGCGCCTCACGCGGGATGCTCAAGCCAAGGATTGCGGGCACGGTTTTCGCAGGTTCACGCACCGCCGCGCGCATGAGGGTCGCGATCTGTTGCCACATTATGATGCTTCCGCTCCTTGTTCAAATTCCGCCACGCGCAAGGACGCCCCCCAAATCAGTGCGAAGATCGCCGCAATCGCAAGCCCAAGCAGGCTTGATTGCTGGCCCGCGCCGATAAAGCCCGCCACTAAGCCATGCAACAACATAAGCGGCGAAATCACCAGCATCGACCAGAACAACGCCTGCCGTGCGCGGTAAAAACTTCCCCGCCCCCCGAGGATTTTGGCGACGAGATGACTGACCGCGGCAATCAGATAGAAAACGGGAACCATCGCCAAAAGCGCGAGCGCCGTCCCCATCATCAGACCAACGAGCGGTTGATCGGCCTGAAACGCCTCTCGCGACAAACGCGGCCACTGGCCGATGAAAATCACGATCAGCGCCGCAAGCAAGAAGGTCAACGCTCGCGGCTCGGATTTAAGCCGCGAGAGATGTTCACGCATCACCGCACGCGGGGTGCGGTAGCTGCGACGGATGTCGTCGACCGCCGCCATGTTAGCTCTTGTGCCGGTTGAGCCAAGCCTCAAGACGCTCGGCGATCAGATCGCGCAGCGACTCCTCCTCGATCTCCTCCAACGCATCCGCGAGGAAGGACAGAACGAGCAGCGCACGCGCTTCTTCCATCGGAACGCCGCGCGAGCGAAGGTAGAACAGCGCCGTCTCGTCAATCGCGCCAGTCGTCGAGCCATGCGAACATTTCACATCATCTGCATAGATTTCCAACTCGGGCTTCGCGAGGAATTGCGCGTTATCATCGAGCAAAAGCGATTGCGAAATCTGATAGCCATCGGTCTTTTGCGCGCCCTGCGTGACAAGGATTTTTCCTTGGAAAACCCCCGTCGCCCCGTTTTTGAGCACCTTTTTGAAAACCTGACGGCTTTCACAGCGCTCTCCGCGGTGGGTGATGAAGATCGTATCATCGTGGTGGAACGGATCTTTCAGCCCGTCGCCCAAAGCCGCGCCCGCGACATGCGCGAAAGCGTCGCTGCCGACGATATCAATCACACATTCATTGCGGGTCAGTGCGCCGTTCGCCGTGAGAGTGAAGCTCTTGAACAAAGCCTCGCTCGCCACACGCGCGAAGATATGCGTGATTGCCCGCCGCTCCTGATCGCGTCCTTGGGTGCGGATGTGATGGAAACGCGATGTCGCCCCCAAATCCACTTCCAGCACGTTGTTGAACCGCGCGCCGGCTGGCCCGCTCTCCAACAAGGTGAGCTCGGCCCCCGCTTCCAGCTTAATGCAATGATGGAGGATCGGGTCGGAAACCTCTGATTTATGGTGATAAATCAACTCGACAGGTTTCTCGGCCTTGCCGGTAACGCGGATCAGGACACCGTCGGTTGCAGATGCGGTGTTCAGCGCCGCAAGCGGCCGCTTTACCGGCGTCTGGCCGTCTTTTTCCAACGCACCGTAGATCTCATCCGCCCATGCGGGCAAGCCATCAGCGAGACGCGAGAGTTCAATCCCCGCCATCGCCAGATCGCCGGAGGCTGCTGCGTCAAAGACGCCGTCGTTAAACACGATTTTCAAACTATCGACGGTGTCGAAAATCGGTGTCTCGCCGCCATCATCGAACACGGCAGCCTTCGCTACCTCGGCGGATACGAGGTCGCGCGGATCGGTGTAGCGCCAATATTCATCGCGCTTGGTGGGCAGGATCGCCGCCCGCTCGGCGGCTTGCGCGCGCGCCTGTTGAAGCGTTTCCTCCGTCATTAAAGAACCCCCTCGATCCCATGCTCTTTCAGGATCTCGGCATAGCCGTTCTTCTCGACTTCAAGCGCAAGCTCGGGGCCGCCCGTTTTGATGATGCGACCATCCGCCATGATATGCACGACATCCGGTTTAATGTGATCCAGAAGACGCTGATAATGCGTGATCACGAGGAACGACCGCCCCGCATCGCGCAGCGCATTCACGCCATCCGCAACAAGCCGCATCGCATCCACGTCGAGGCCGGAATCGGTCTCATCCAAGATGCACATTTTGGGCTCGAGCATCGCCATTTGCAGGATCTCGTTGCGCTTTTTCTCACCGCCGGAGAACCCGACATTGACCGGACGCTTGAGCATATCCGCATCAATCTTGAGCGATTTCGCCTTCGCGCGCACGACTTTGAGGAACTCTGCTGCCGACATCTCCTCCTCGCCGCGCAGCTTGCGCTGTGCGTTCACTGCGGTGCGCAGGAAGGTCATGTTGCCAACGCCCGGAATCTCGACCGGGTATTGGAACGCGAGGAACAACCCTGCCGCAGCGCGCTCCTCTGGGTCCATCTCGAGGATTTCTTCCCCCTCAAGAAGCGCCGAGCCATCGGTCACTTCATAGCCATCTTTGCCCGACAATACATAGGACAAAGTCGACTTCCCCGAGCCGTTCGGCCCCATGATCGCATGCACCTTGCCGTCTTCGACGGTCAGGTTCACACCTTTAAGGATGACTTTATCTTCTTCTTCAAGTTTGACGTGCAGGTTCTTGATCTCAAGCATATTTTTTCCTTAGTCGATGGTGACGGCGGTGCCGGAAACCGACACCATCAGCATGGATTTCCCGACGACCTCATAATCGAGATCGACGCCGATGACCGCGTTCGCGCCCAAACGCGCGGCACGGGCTTCCAGCTCTTTGAGCGCGGTTTCGCGCGCATCCGCCAGTTTGGATTCATAAACGGAGGAACGTCCTCCGAAGAAATCGGTGAAATTGGCGAAAACGTCGCGCACGACATTCGCGCCCATGATTGCCTCGCCCGTCACGATGCCGTGGTAGGCGAGCACATTATGCCCTTCAATTCCGTTTGTCGTCGTGCAGATCATTGCGCCCTCATTCCGCTTTGCGCTGCTTGCGCAGGAACCGCCAAACGGCGAGGCCACAGAAATACAGGAGCGCAAATGCCGCCATCGGCCCCGCGATCGTGGCGCGCGGCCAGTCGAAGATGAACACCATCCCCACGCCCCACAGCAACGTCACAAACGCGGTTTGATAGACGAGCGCGCGCATCAGCCAACAGACCCTTCGAGCGAAATCGCAACAAGCGCCTGTGCTTCCATTGCGAATTCCATCGGCAAGGCTTGCAATACGTCTTTGCAGAACCCGTTAACGACCAATGCCACGGCTTCTTCCTCGCCCATGCCACGCGCGCGGCAATAGAACAGCTGCTCATCATCGACCTTCGAGGTTGTTGCCTCGTGCTCGACGCGGCTCGAATTGTTTTTCACCTCGATATACGGCACGGTATGCGCCCCGCATTGATCGCCGATCAACAAGCTGTCGCATTGTGTGTAGTTGCGCGAATTCGTCGCCTTAGGGTGCATCGACACGAGGCCACGGTAGGTATTTTGCGCTTTGCCGGCCGAAATCCCTTTCGAGACGATCCGGCTTTTGGTGTTTTTGCCAAGGTGGATCATCTTCGTGCCGGTATCGGCCTGCTGCATGTTGTTCGCGATGGCGATCGAATAGAACTCGCCCTGCGCGTCATTGCCGCGCAAGATGCACGACGGATATTTCCACGTGATCGCGGAGCCGGTTTCCACCTGCGTCCACATCACCTTCGCGCGGTCGCCGCGGCAATCAGCACGCTTGGTCACGAAGTTATAAATACCGCCCTTGCCGTTTTCGTCGCCCGGGAACCAGTTTTGAACGGTCGAGTATTTCACCTCGGCGTCTTCGAGAATAACGATCTCGACGACGGCCGCGTGAAGCTGCGCCGTGTCGCGCTTGGGAGCGGTGCAACCTTCCAAGTAGCTGACATAGCTTCCTTTTTCGGCCACGATCAGGGTACGCTCAAACTGGCCTGTATTTTCCGCATTGATGCGGAAATAGGTCGACAGCTCCATCGGGCACTTGGTCCCCTCAGGGATATACACGAACGAGCCATCCGAAAAGACAGCGGAATTGAGCGTAGCGAAATAGTTATCGGACTGCGGCACGACCGACCCGATATATTTCTTCACCAACTCCGGATGCTCTTTGATTGCTTCCGAGATCGAGCAGAAGATGACGCCCGCTTTTTTCAGCTCGTCTTTGAACGTCGTGCCGACCGACACGGAATCGAAGACAGCATCAACCGCAACCTTGCGCTCGCCGGCCTCTTCCGCGCCCTCGACGCCCGCGAGGATCATCTGTTCCTTCAGCGGAATACCAAGTTTTGCGTAGGTCGCCAAAAGCTTGGGATCAACCTCATCCAGAGATTTCGGCTTTACTTCCATACTCTTGGGGCGAGCGTAGTAGTAGATATCCTGATAATCGATCTTCGGATAATCCAGCATCGCCCAATCCGGCTCGGACATTGTCTGCCAACGGCGGAACGCCGCGAGACGCCAGTCCAACATCCATTCGGGCTCCTCATTCTTAGCAGAGATAAGGCGCACAATCTCCTCGGAGACGCCCTTGGGCGCGTATTCCATTTCGATATCGGTATCCCAGCCGTATTTGTAGCTGCCCATATTCTGGACGGCCTCTACGGTCTCCCGATCGACACCTTCACGGACTTCGAGATCATCTACCACGTCAATTCCCTTTCATCAGGGCGCATCGCGCCCCGCAACATCGTCCCGCCGGTGGCGAAGGACAAACACCTTTCGGCCCCCGTCCCGTCTCCGCCCGTTACCGCGCCAGTGCCTTTTGCCGCGCCTTGCCCCAAGTCTCGGCAAAACGCAAAACATCCTCGCGCGTCACATCCGGCCCAATTGATATCCGCAGCGCACAGGCCGCTTCCATCTCACTATACCCCATCGCCTTGAGCACACGGCTCGCGCGGACTTTGCCCGATGAACAGGCAGATCCGGCAGAGACTGCGAATCCGGCCAGATCCATCCGCATCACCTGCGTCTCGCCCTTCCACCCCTCGCTGATCACGTTGAGGGTGTTGGGCAATAGCTGCGGGGCTGCGACATGATCGATGCCGGGTGCTGCGTGGCTCTTGGGGTCCCAACCCGCAAAATAGAGCGTTTCGCTAAGGCTTTCCAGAGCTGATTTTAGAATATTTCTAATTTCCGACACTTCATCCCAAACGCCGGACGCCAGATCGGCCGCCGCCGCCTCGGCCGCCGCGCCAAACCCTGCGATTCCAATCAGGTTTTCCGTGCCTGCACGCCGCCCCATCTCCTGCCCGCCGCCTTTCAGCTGCGCTGCAATATCTGTGCCGCGTTTGACGACCAATGCGCCGATTCCCTTCGGCCCGCCGAGCTTATGCGCCGAAATCGCCCCGCAGGTTGTGCCGAGCCAATTGAACGAGAACGGAATTTTTCCGAATCCCTGCGTCAGGTCAGAAAACCACAGCCCTTCCGGCAGCGTTTGCACAACGCCCGTCTCGGAATTGGCGAGTTGCAAAGCCGATCGCGTTGGGTCGACCACATCGACTTGGCCCGCGCGCGACACCGCCAAATCAGCCGTGCACCACGCACTGACCGCCTCATGCTCCACGTCTGCGCACTGTATCGCACGCCCCTGTAGGGCCAAAGCCGCCGACTCGGTTGCGCCCGATGTGAAGATGATATCGGCCCCGTCCGCCCCCAAAGCCGCCGCGATTTGCGCCCGCGCCGTCTCGATCACGTTCTTGGCCGCGCGCCCCTCCGCATGGACCGATGACGGGTTCCCCACCACCTCCATCGCCGCAATCATCGCCTCTTTCGACTCGCGCCGCAGCGGCGTCGTGGCATTCCAATCGAGATAGGTCCGGCGCATATCCACCCCCGCTTTACCAGCGTGCCCGCCCCTCACCCATCACAGGAGAGCGATGCAAGCATCTGATTTATCGTTAAGAATTTACAGATCACTCATCCACGACAGAAAAGAGCGACGGCACAGCAGGACAGGGTTTCAACCCGTTCTTTACCACATCTTGCAAGGTGGTTTGATGCAAGAATACAAAGACCTGCGCCGAAAGGCTTTCCCACAAACGGTTAGATAAGGACTGCGCCCGCGACCCCGAGATCCCGCCCGAAGCGCCCGCGCCGACGTGCAATGCGCTCACTGTTTCGTCGACCGCCTCAAAAATCTCGCTGATCCGGAGCTCTTTGGGGTCGCGCGCAAGACGATACCCGCCCCCCGGGCCGCGCACCGAGGTCACCAAGCCAGACCGGCGAAGGCGGACGAAAAGCTGTTCCAGATACGGCAGCGAAATATCCTGACGTTTGGAGATCTCGGCAAGCGACGTCAGCTCACCATCCTTCACCATCGCCAGATCAACAAGCGCCACCATTGCATACCGGCCTTTGGTCGAAAGCTTCATCTTCACTCCTTAACCGGATTGCGGGGCTCTTTTGCCCGAGGATCCGCTACAACACCAAGTCATCTTACAGTCATGAGCATTGACGCGGCGCGCCTTGCCGCTTAACTCAGGTCAACTAATATGGGCCATCCGCCCGTGATCGTAAATGCTCTAGGGTATCCGCGTAAGTCCGACAAGATTTAGCGGCCCGCAACAGTAAGAGGCAACCCGATGCCCGAAGTCATTTTCCCCGGTCCTGAAGGCCGTCTCGAAGGCCGCTACCATCCGCAGCAGATGCCGGATGCGCCAATTGCGATCATTTTGCATCCCGATCCGCAATTCGGCGGCACGATGAACAACCGCGTCGTCTATAACCTGCATTACGCGTTCCATAAGCTCGGGTTTACCGTTTTGCGGTTTAACTTCCGCGGCGTCGGTCGCTCGCAAGGCGAATACGATCAGGGCATCGGCGAATTGTCGGATGCGGCTTCCTCACTTGATTACTTGCAGGCGATGAACCCGAACTCCAAACATTGCTGGGTTGCGGGATTCTCGTTTGGCGCCTGGATCGGCATGCAGCTTTTGATGCGTCGTCCGGAAATCACAGGTTTCATTTCGGTCGCCCCGCCGGCGAATATGTATGATTTCTCGTTCCTTGCGCCATGCCCGTCATCGGGTCTGATCATCAATGGCACAGCCGACCGCGTTGCGCCGCCCAAAGACACGCACACGCTGGTAGGCAAGCTGCGCGAGCAAAAAGGCATCACCGTGACGCATGAGGAGATTGAGGGCGCGGATCACTTCTTCAAAGACGACGAAGCGCATATGAAGCCTATGATCAACACCGTGCAGGATTATGTGAAACGCCGCCTGACGGAAGGGTCGCGCTAATGAGCTACATTGACGATCTCGGGGACGAGCTTGCGCAACGCTGTATCGCAGCGATCGCGGAGACCGGCAACGAGGACCTCGTCAATGACATCAGCAAGCTTCTGGGCGCGACATCCCAATCCTTGCAAGAGAGCTTCATGACGGCGTTCCGGGTGCGCCGCGCCAACGCGCGGGCCAACGCACTTCTTGACGGCAAACTCGCCGCATTTCGAGGCGAAGGGTAAGACATTGCGAAAGCAACACCGAATATCACGAAGGGGCGCCTGCGCCCCTTCTTTATTTTCAAGGCGTTGCGTGGCAATATTGATCTATAGGATGAAGACATGACCCAGCGATTAGATCAACAGATGGCCTTTCTAACCGAGGCCGATAAGTTGAAATCCGTCCTCCGGGCGACAACGCTCGCGGATGGATCGCGGCGCGAAAATTCGGGCGAGCATAGCTGGCATCTCGCGCTCTACGCGCTGGTTCTTGCCGATCAGGCTCCGGCGGGCGTCGATATCAACCGCGTGATCAAAATGCTGTTGCTGCATGATCTGGTGGAGATTGACGTGGGCGATGTGCCGCTCCATTCGCAAAACGGTTTGGCCCATGGATCACACGATATTCAGGCGGCGGAATCCGCCGCAGCAAATCGAATTTTTGGAATTCTTCCCAGTGACTTGGCGGACGATCTTAGATCAACATGGGAAGAGTTTGAACGCGCCGAGACAGCGGACGCAATCTTCGCGAAATCCTTGGACCGCGTTCAGCCGGTGTTGCAAAATCTGGCCTGTGGCGGCGGATCATGGATCGAGTATAACGTGACCTATGACCAGTTGGAGGGCCGTGTCGGCGCCAAAGTCGCCCGCGGAGCGCCGCGCGTCTGGGATTGGGTCGCACAACGAGCGAAAGCTTGGTTTATCAATAGGAAGATCTCACAATGAGCAAACAAACCGTTAACGCGACCTACAAACAAACTCTGGATCCCGAAGCGTTCAAAGAGCTGCTGGAACATGCGGCCCCGATTTATATCTCGTCGCTGCAAGATCTCGGGCATTTCTTCAAGCGTTTGGAGGGGTTAGGCGAATGGGTTCACACGATGGAAGTCGATGAAATCGTGGATGGCAAACCTAAAGGGCGGCTGGATGTCGCGATGCTGGGCTTGGACGGTGAGGATGACTGGGATGTCCCTCTCGAGCCCAAGCGGATGCGTGAGGTTTTAAAAAGCAAAATCAAGATGATGCGTGAGGAATCTAAACTATTCCAGATGCGTGTTTGGATGGGCGAATACGCCTAATTAAGGCGTTAGGCGGCTCCGTTAAGGGAGCTGCCCGACCTTCGCCAAATGATCCCGCGCCGCGCGTAACGGGCGACCGGCAAGCCAGTCGTTAACCGCGCAAGCCGAGCGCGTATAGACCGGCCCCGCGCCACCACTTTGCCGCGAAAACGCTTGAAATTCCTCACGATTTTTAGGAAGCGGCTTTCCCTTCTCGGCGGCGCAGGCAGTGCTCTGCGCGGGATAGCCCACCGACTTCGAAGCCAGCGTCGCAATCCCTTCATCAAACCAAGCCGGCAAGCGCGACGCACCGCCAAGCGACAAAGGCATCGCGGACGCCATCTGCGCATGGGTAAGCTCATGCACATAGGTCGTAGGATCAGCAACAGCCTTTGAAGACATCGTGATGAGGAAAACGCCGTAAGTCATTGCACGGCTTGTCATATTATTATTTTGATCACAGGCAGGGCTTGCGCAAATATGCCACTGCGGGGTTGCGTATAGCCCGCCGAAGATCTGCCGCATCGCCTGTTGCGCGGCACCGATGCGCCCCAAAATCGCTTTACGTTCCGCCTCGCGCACGCCGGTTTCGATCCAGATTCCGCGCATCTCTTGCGACATGCCCTGCGCCAGGCCCGGCAAAGATTGTGCGTGTGAGGGCGTTATAAAGACAAATGCAGCAAGATTGGCGAACGCCATCGCTTTAAGCAGAGCGCGAACGGGCCGAGACTTCGGGACTATAGCCATGTGATCATCATCCTGTGTTGTGAAGACCTGCTAAGCGGCGGGCATGCGCGCGTCCAAACACAAAGACGTATGCGCTCACTCGGTATACATCGGTATACACTACTAGCCAAGCGCCCATAGATCGGGTAAAGAAGCCGCAAGACGAGTAACCCCAACAATGAGGCCGTTATGACCAAGATCAAGGTAGCTAACCCCGTCGTCGAACTCGACGGCGATGAAATGACCCGCATCATGTGGGACTTCATCAAGCAAAAACTGATCCTGCCCTATCTCGACATCGACCTGAAATATTATGACCTCAGCATCGAGGAGCGTGACCGCACGAACGATCAGATCACCATCGACGCGGCCAATGCCATTAAAGAGCATGGCGTGGGCGTCAAATGTGCAACGATCACGCCGGATGAACAGCGCGTTGAAGAATTCGGCCTCAAGCAGATGTGGCGTTCGCCCAATGGCACGATCCGCAATATCCTCGGCGGCGTGATTTTCCGCGAGCCGATCATTTGCAAAAATGTGCCGCGCCTCGTGCCGGGCTGGACGAAACCGATTGTCGTCGGCCGTCATGCCTATGGCGATCAATACCGCGCGACCGATTTCCGCTTCCCGGGTAAGGGCAAGCTGACGATCAAATTCGTTGGCGAAGACGGCGAGACGATCGAGCGTGAAGTGTTCGACGCCCCCGGCGCCGGCGTGACGATGGCGATGTACAATCTCGATGAGTTGATCCTTGATTTCGCCCGCGCGTCGATGAATTACGGCCTGACCAAAGGCTGGCCCGTCTATCTTTCGACGAAGAACACGATCTTGAAGGCCTATGACGGTCGCTTCAAAGACCTGTTCCAGCAGGTTTATGATCAAGAATTTGCGGAACAGTTTGAAGCCGCAGGCATCACATACGAGCACCGCCTGATCGATGATATGGTGGCGTCGGCCATGAAATGGTCGGGCGGCTATGTTTGGGCCTGTAAGAACTATGACGGTGATGTGCAGTCGGATACCGTCGCGCAGGGCTTCGGCTCGCTCGGTCTGATGACCTCCGTGTTGATGACGCCCGATGGAAAAACCGTCGAGGCGGAGGCCGCGCATGGCACCGTCACGCGCCATTACCGCCAACATCAGGCGGGCAAGGAAACCTCAACAAACTCGATCGCGTCGATCTTCGCGTGGTCGGGCGGCTTGAAGCATCGCGCAAAGCTCGATGACAACGCCGAGCTGCTGCGGTTTGCGGAAACCCTCGAGAAAGTCACCGTCCAGACGGTCGAAGATGGCCATATGACCAAGGATCTCGCCCTGCTCGTTGGCCCTGATCAAAAGTGGCTGACCACGATGGGCTATCTCGAGAAGGTCGACGAATACCTCAACAAGGCGCTTAAGGGCTAAGCCCGCCCGCGTCCGCGCAAAGGATTATAAAGGGCGGAGACCTCTCCGCCCTTTCTCTTGCGCGCTCAATCGTGACGCGTTAGGCCAGAGGGGATCGACTGGCCTAGCCCGAAAGCACCAATATGAAGCCCCCAAAAACGCCAAAACCTCCCGCCTCACATTCTTTGAGTGACGATGCGCAAGGGATTGTTTTCGGCGCCTTTATGGCGGCCTTCGGCATCACGATCCTGACCCATTCGGGGTTTGTCACCGGTCAGACCGCCGGGCTTGCGGTGCTGCTCTCCTATACGACGGGATGGTCGTTCGGCGCGGTGTTCTTCGCGATCAACCTGCCGTTCTATTGGCTCGGCTACAAACGTCTGGGCAGTGTGTTCGTCCTCAAAACCTTCGCCGCGGTCGGATTATTGTCGTTATTTTCCGCGATCATGCCACGCTACATCAGCTTCGATGCGCTGAACCCCGCCTTCGCGGCCATCTTATTCGGCTTTTCCTCTGGCGCGGGCCTTCTCGCGCTGTTCCGACACGGCGCAAGCCTCGGGGGCGTCGGGATCGTTGCGATTTATCTTCAGGATAAAACCGGGTTCAAGGCGGGCAAGACACAGCTTTTGTTCGATGTCGTGGTCTTTGCCGTAGCGCTTCTCTTGCGCGATCCGCTCACGGTCGCTTGGTCCTTCCTTGGCGCGCTTGTCCTCAATATGGTGATCATGATGAATCACCGCAGGGATCGCTATATCGCGACATAATCCGGAGGCCTCATGGCGCCCAATTACATGACCTATGTCTATTTGCTGATTGCGGTGCTGTTTGAGACCTTCGGCTCGACCTGCCTTCAAGCGAGCCAGCAGTTCACCAAACTCATGCCGTCTCTCGGGGTGCTGTTTGGGTTCGCGGGCGCGTTTTACTTCTTCACGCTCGTGCTGCGCGATCTGCCTTTGGGTATTACCTACGCGCTCTGGTCCGGAATCGGTATGATCCTGATCACCGCCTCCGGCCGCATCATCTTCGGGCAAAAGCTGGACGCCCCCGCGATGCTCGGATTGGCGCTTATTATTGCAGGGATCGTTGTCATCAACCTGTTTTCCAAGTCTGGCACGCATTAAGCGCGCATAAGGCTGGTCTTTGGAGTCGTTTCACGCTATGCGCGGCACAAAGCACGAATAGGCGGATAAAATGGACCTTCGCAATATCGCGATTATCGCACACGTTGACCACGGGAAAACCACCCTCGTTGACAAACTCCTGAGCCAGTCTGGCGCATTCCGGGAGAACCAAGCCGTGGCCGAACGCGCCATGGATAACAACGACATCGAGCGCGAGCGCGGGATCACCATCCTTGCCAAGTGTACGAGCGTTGAATGGAAAGGCACGCGGATCAACATCGTTGACACGCCAGGCCACGCCGACTTCGGCGGCGAGGTGGAGCGTATCCTCTCGATGGTTGACGGCGTTTGCCTGTTGGTCGACGCGGCTGAAGGCCCGATGCCGCAAACGAAATTCGTTTGCTCGAAGGCCCTCGCCCTCGGTCTCAAACCGATCGTCGTTTTGAACAAGGTCGACAAGCCCGCCGCAGAGCCGGATCGTGCGCTTGACCAAGTCTTCGATCTCTTCGCCAACTTGGGCGCGGATGACGAGCAACTCGACTTCCCGCATGTTTACGCATCGGGTATCGGCGGTTGGGCTGACAACGTCCTCGACGGCCCGCGCGAGAACCTCGACGCGCTGTTCGATCTGATCGTTGATCACGTCAAAACACCAAAGCAGGTCGAGCGCGCTGACGAGCCGTTCCAGATGCTCGCAACAACCCTCGGCGCCGACCCGTTCATCGGTCGGATCCTGACCGGCCGCGTTGAAGCTGGCCGCGTTAAGGTTGGCGACAGCGTGAAAGCTCTTTCGCGCAAAGGCGACAAAATCGAACAATTCCGGATCACCAAGATCCTGGCGTTCCGTGGCCTGTCGCAACAGCCGATCGAAGAAGCAGAAGCAGGCGACATCGTGTCAATCGCGGGCATGACCAAAGCGACCGTGGCCGACACAATCTGTGCGCTCGACGTCGACAAGGCAATCGACGCGCAGCCGATTGATCCGCCGACCATCTCTGTGACCTTCTCGATCAACGACAGCCCGCTCGCGGGTAAGGACGGCTCCAAGGTGCAATCGCGGATCATCCGTGAGCGTCTCTTGAAAGAGGCTGAAACCAACGTCGCAATCCGCGTCGAAGATACACCGGGCGGCGAAGCCTTCGTGGTCTCGGGCCGTGGCGAATTGCAAATGGGCGTTCTCATTGAAAACATGCGCCGTGAGGGCTTCGAATTGTCGATCTCGCGTCCGCGCGTGATCTTCCGCGAAGAAAACGGCGTGCGCATGGAGCCGATCGAGGAAGTCATCATCGACGTGGATGATGAATACTCGGGCGTTGTGATCGAGAAACTGACCGGTCACCGCAAGGGCGATCTGGCGGAAATGCGTCCGGCTGGCGTGGGCAAAACCCGCATCGTCGCACATGTCCCGTCGCGCGGCCTGATCGGTTACCAAGGCGAATTCATGACCGATACGCGCGGCAACGGCGTGTTGAACCGGATCTTCCATGACTGGGCGCCTTACAAAGGCCCGATCTCGGGTCGTCGCCAAGGCGTTCTGATCTCGATGGAAAACGGCACTTCGGTCTCCTACGCACTGTGGAAGCTCGAAGATCGCGGTAAGTTCTTCATCGGCGCGCAGGAAGCTGTGTACCAAGGCATGATCTTGGGCGAGCATAACCGCGACAACGATCTGGAAATCAACCCGCTCAAGGGCAAACAGCTGACCAACGTGCGCGCTTCGGGCACGGATGAAGCCGTTCGCCTGACAACGCCGGTCCGGATGTCGCTCGAAGAAGCGATTGCCTATATCGACGACGACGAGTTGGTAGAAGTAACGCCGAAGGCCGTTCGTCTTCGCAAGCGCTACCTCGATCCGCATGAGCGCAAGCGCATGGCAAAAGTCGAAGCATAATTCGATTCTTTATCTGGAAACGGGGGGCCAATCGGTCCCCCGTTTTCGTTTGTGCGGCCATCTTCCGGGGGCTCGCCGGAGCGCATGACGCTAACGCGCGACATCGACGCATAAGAAAACGCGCGGGAAAACCCTTCCCGCGCGTTCCGAAACTCTAAAACCGAGGCTTATTGCGCCGCGAGCGCTTCCTCGCAGCTCGGCGTGAATGGCTCGATCGTCATATCCTTGCCCTCAAACGTGCAGAACGAATTGGCAGGAACCGAGCACCAATCCGCTTGCCCCGTCTCCAATGGCTCGGACACAACCGCACGCCCACCCCGCGAACTCGACCAGCGATGGAACAAAGTCGGGGCCTGATCGTCGGAGGCATAGCGAATGGCATAGAGGCGCTTCCCATCCGAAAACGCACATGTCAGGCGCATATGCGGCGCCGCGCCGCGCGCCTTTGACAAGGCCTCGAATTGTGCGGCAGCCTGTTCCATCGCAGCTTTCGGATCAGCATCCAAACCCAGACCAAGCGCGACGAGGAAAAGCGCCTCGCTGTCGGTCGCGCCTTTGCGCTGCGGGTAAAGCGCATCGCAAATCATCATCTCGGCATCGCGGCGAAACGCATCATACCCGCCAATCTGCCCGTTATGCATGAAGCTCCAACGGCCAACAGTGAAGGGGTGACAATTGTTGCGCGATGTCGCTGTGCCGGTCGACGCGCGGACATGGGACAAAAAGAGCGAGGATTTCACCTGCCCGATCAACGATTTGAGATTGGGATCCGACCACGCCGGCAAAACGTCTCGGTATTGCCCCGGCGTTTCCCGATCGCCGTACCAAGCCAACCCGAACCCGTCCGCGTTGATCGCCGTATGGCATTTCGTCGCGCATTGCGACTGATGGATCAGCGAATGCCCAGGCCTGCTGATAATATCCTCAAGGTAGATTTCGCGCCCGATATAGGCAGCCCAGCGACACATAGTGACCTCACAGGCG
Organism: Albirhodobacter sp. R86504; assembly: GCF_042466415.1. Classification (NCBI taxonomy): domain Bacteria; kingdom Pseudomonadati; phylum Pseudomonadota; class Alphaproteobacteria; order Rhodobacterales; family Paracoccaceae; genus Albirhodobacter; species Albirhodobacter sp. R86504. The sequence continues at coordinate 1,004,471 of NZ_JAXHCH010000002.1, forward strand.
GTTGTTTCCGCCCCGATTGTAATAAATGAACAAAGCCATCATAGCCCAATCGGGGCGAAAGGTCAGAGGTTTTCTTCGACAATCACCAACTCGCGCTTTGCAGCGCCAATCGCGTGAGCAAGTGCCGCCTGATATTCAGGCGAATGGTAGCAGGCAACCGCATCCTCAACGGATGCAAAACGTGCCACGACATTGCGCGGACGCTCCTTCCCCTCGAGCTGCACATACCGCGCGCCACGCGCGATGAAAGCCCCGCCGTGCTTTGCGATCGCAGGGCCTGCAAGCTCGGCATATTTGCCGTAAGCATCAGGGTCCGTGACGGTCACATGGGCGATCCAAAGTGCGCTCATCTCAAGCTCCAATCGCGGCTTCTGCCGCTGCAATCGCTTCCGCAGCCTTCGAAGCATCCGCACCGCCAGCCTGCGCCATATCCGCGCGCCCGCCGCCGCCTTTGCCGCCAAGCGCCGTCGCCGCCGCTTTAACGATATCTACAGCAGAAACCTTATCCGTCATATCGGCGGTAACGCCCGCCGCAACGGCGGCCTTTCCGCCCGTATCCGCAACAACCAAAACCGCGCCGGAGCCGATTTTTTCTTTCAGGCTATCAACCAAGGCGGGCAAGTCTTTCCCCGTCACGCCCGAAACAACTTGCGCGAGGAATTTCACACCGTTGATTTCTTTGATCTCGGGCGCCCCTGCCGCACCGCCACCCATCGCCAGTTCGCGACGCAACTGTGCAACCTCATTGGCAAGCGCCTTGCGCTCCTCCGCCAAGGCACGCACGCGATCTGCGACATCGGACGGCGCGGTTTTCAACACCGCTGCCGTCTCGATGAGACGCGCATTTTGAGCGTTCAAATAGTCCAGCGCCGCCTGCCCCGTCAGAGCCTCGAAGCGCCGCACCCCTGCCGAAGACGCGCTATCGCCAATCGCGACAAATGCACCGATATCGCCGGTGCGCTTCACATGGGTGCCGCCGCAGAGTTCAAGCGAATAAGTTGCTTTATCGGCGCCCTTGTTCGATCCGGCCAAACGCCCCATCGACACCACACGAACTTCGTCGCCGTATTTCTCACCAAACAGCGCCTGCGCGCCCAGACCGCGCGCGTCATCCGGCGTCATGATCCGTGTTTCCACCGACGTATTCTGACGAATAAAGTCATTTACCTCTGCCTCAACGCGCGTGATCTCGTTCGCGGTCAGACCCTTCGAATGGCTGAAGTCGAAGCGCAAACGGTCGTCCGCGTTCAAAGAGCCCTTCTGCGCAACGTGATCACCCAGTGCACGGCGAAGCGCCTCATGCAACAAATGCGTCGCCGAGTGGTTCGCGCGAATGGCCGAACGGCGCGTGTGATCAACGATCAGGCGCGCGGCCTGCCCCTTGGTGATCTCGCCGGAGGTCAGTTCTGCGATGTGAATGAAGACACCGGCGACCTTTTTCGTATCCGTAATCCGCGCCGAGCCGGTTTCCGTCTCGATCACGCCCTGATCCCCGACTTGACCACCAGACTCCGCGTAGAACGGCGTCTGGTTCACGACGATCGACACTTTTCCATCCGCTTTCGGGGCAATAGCGCCGTCAACAACCAGCGCGAGAATTTGCCCCTCCGCCGCCTCGGTATCATAGCCTAGGAATTCTGTGACGCCGTTTTTCTCAGCGATATCAAACCAAACGGTCGCATCGGCCGCCTCGCCCGATCCCGCCCAGCTCGCACGTGCCTTAGCTTTTTGTTCCGCCATTGCGGTGTCGAAACCGTCCGTTGCGACCTCGCGGCCCTTCTCACGCAATGCATCTTGCGTGAGATCCAGCGGGAAACCGTAAGTGTCGTAAAGTTTGAACGCGACTTCGCCCGGCAGCGCGGCATCGTCCGGCAGCCCCGACAGCTCGTCATCCAAAAGCTTCAGGCCACGATCCAAGGTCGTCTTGAAGCGGGTTTCCTCCAGACGGAGTGTTTCTTCGATCAGCGCCTGCGCCTGACCCAGTTCCGGATAAGCCGCACCCATCTCACGCACGAGCGCAGGCACGAGGCGGTGCATGACCGGATCTTTCGCACCCAACAGATGCGCGTGGCGCATCGCGCGGCGCATGATGCGGCGCAAAACATAACCGCGGCCATCCGACGACGGCATCACGCCATCCGCAATCAGGAAAGAAGTCGACCGCAGGTGATCGGCGATGACGCGGTGATGCACATTCCCCGGACCATCGATCTCCGACGATGTCGCATGCGCGGAGGCTTCCATCAGGTTGCGCATCAAATCGGTGTCGTAATTGTCGTGTTTGCCTTGCAGCAAGGCGCCGATCCGCTCCAATCCCATGCCGGTATCGATGGATTGCATATCGAGAGCGCGCATTGAGCCATCTTCGAACTGCTCGTTCTGCATGAAGACGTTGTTCCAGATCTCGATGAAACGGTCTCCATCCTCATCGGGCGAACCCGGAGGGCCACCGGCGATTTTATCTCCGTGATCGAAGAATATCTCGGTGCACGGGCCGCATGGGCCAGTCGGCCCCATCTGCCAGAAATTGTCATTCGTCGCGATGCGAATGATCCGATCATCCGACAGACCCGCGACTTTTTTCCAAAGATCGGCAGCCTCGTCATCGTTGTGATAAACCGTGACGAGAAGCTTGTCCTTCGGAATGTCGAATTCCTTCGTCAACAGCTCCCACGCGAAGGGAATTGCGCCTTCTTTGAAGTAGTCGCCAAAGGAGAAATTGCCCAACATTTCAAAGAACGTGTGATGGCGTGCGGTGTAACCAACGTTATCAAGATCATTATGTTTGCCGCCCGCACGAACGCATTTTTGCGCTGTGGTGGCGCGCACATAATCGCGTTTTTCCAACCCGGTGAAGCAGTTCTTGAATTGGACCATGCCCGAATTGGTGAACATCAAGGTCGGGTCATTGCGCGGGACGAGCGGAGAGCTATCCACGATGCGGTGACCATTCTTCTCGAAGAAATTGAGGAAGGTGGAGCGAATTTCATTCAAGCTGGGCATGTCGGGGCCTTTGATTTACGGGCCGTTTCAGGCCATTTGCACCCGTTTAACGCCCCGCCTCGCCCCTGTCCACACAGCAAAACGGCCGAGGAAATCCTCGGCCGCGAAAACTTTCGAAATTTCGAAGAAATCAATCTTCAACCATGTCCGGATCGTTATCATCCCCTGCGAAATCGAGGCCGTGCGATGCGCGGATTTTATCTTCAATTTCTTTGGCGACGTCAGGATTGTCTTTCAAGAATGTTTTGGCATTCTCCCGCCCTTGCCCGATCCGCTGATCCCCGTAGGAATACCACGCGCCCGATTTATCGACCACGCCCGCTTTCACACCGAGATCAACGAGCTCACCCGTCTTAGAGATACCTTCGCCGTACATGATATCGAACTCGACCTGCTTGAAGGGCGGCGCGACCTTATTCTTGACGACCTTCACCCGCGTGCTGTTGCCGACGACCTCATCGCGATCCTTGATCGATCCGATGCGCCGGATATCGAGACGCACAGAGGCGTAAAACTTGAGCGCATGTCCCCCCGTCGTCGTTTCCGGCGAGCCGAACATTACGCCAATTTTCATCCGGATCTGGTTGATGAACACAACCATGCAATTTGAACGCCCGATCGACGCGGTCAATTTACGCATCGCTTGCGACATCAGACGCGCTTGCGCACCAACCGTTGCATCTCCCATGTCGCCTTCGATCTCGGCCTTTGGCGTCAACGCAGCAACCGAGTCGACGACAACCATAGACACGGCGCCAGAGCGCACCAAAGTATCAACAATCTCAAGGGCTTGCTCACCTGTGTCTGGCTGCGAAATCAACAGCTCGTCCAAGTTCACCCCGAGTTTGCGCGCATAGCTGGGATCCAAAGCATGCTCGGCATCAACAAAGGCGCAAACGCCACCTTTCTTCTGCTCTTCCGCGACAGCATGAAGGGTTAAAGTCGTCTTACCCGAGCTTTCCGGGCCGTAGATCTCTACGATACGGCCCTTGGGCAAGCCACCAATGCCAAGGGCGATATCAAGCCCAAGCGACCCCGTTGACGTTGCTTCAATCTCGACAATCGGGCTATCGACGCCCAACCGCATGATAGAGCCCTTACCAAACTGACGTTCGATTTGAGCAAGCGCTGAATCGAGCGCCTTCTGTTTGTCCGCACTGCGTTTATCTGTCATGTCAAAAAGGCTCGCCGCTGTCATGGTTTCAGATCCCTTATTCCACAGGCCAGAGAGATGGGCAATCCAACCCAAAGCATCGCCGTGCAGATGTTCCTATCTTGTTCTAATTTGATAAGCACAAAACCAGAACACTTCAAGCAAAATCTTCCGCTACAGTCGATTTTTCGGCGACCAAGGACTGGTTTACGGCGCCGGTCGTGCGGTGTAGTGAAGTCACAAAGGATGGGTGTATATGCTGGTATTTTGGGATCAAAGATTAACGTTCTTGGCGACACCAAAAACGGGTTCGACGGCGATTGAGACTGCGCTCGAACCGTTATCGAGCATGTCTATGCTGCGCCCTACCTCAATGCGGCATTTGACAGCACAGGAATATTGCGCACATCTGGCACCGCTCTTGCGCGCGCAAACGGATGAGAACTTCACATCGCTTGCGATGATGCGCGATCCCATCGACTGGCTTCGGTCATGGTATCGGTTTTATCTGCGTGACGCCTTGGACGATTACGCGCTGACGCTTCGCACACGCGGGTTCGAGGCCTTTGTGCGCGATTACATCGACCAACACGACAGCCTTGCGCCGATCAGCGCACAACATAAATTTCTGTGCGATCCGTCCGGCAGCCCCTTGGTTGACCGGATTTTCCGATATGAGATGATCGACGATTTCGTGCGCTACCTTGAGGACCGCCTCGATTGCATCGTCACCCTGCCCCGGCTCAATGTGCCGCCGGCGGTGGATGTTGCCCTATCAAGTGCAACCGAACAGGATTTGCGGGCCGCGATGCACGAAGATTTCGACCTCTACGCCGGGCTCGCATCTTAACTCGGCTCACAGACCAGTTGGTTGTGCACCGTTGCCGTGAGATCTGTCAGTGAGAACGGCTTTGGTAGGAAGATCGAGTTTTTGACCGGCGGGCGGCCATCTTGGAAAATATCCTCAGCATAGCCCGAGACAAATACAACCTTCGTTTCCGGCCGCGTTTTTAACGCCTCGCGCACCCATGTTGGCCCATCCATACCCGGCATAATGACATCGGTCACGAAGATATCGACGCCGAGCGCCTCGTCTTGCAGCAGCCCGAGCGCCTCCTCGCCATTTTCCGCCTCATAGACCGTGTAGCCCCGTAGCTTCAGCGCGCGCGACGCGAAGGCCCGCACCGGCGCTTCGTCCTCCACCAGCAGGACTGTTGCGTTGGATTTCACACTCGGCTCCATCTTTACCGACGCGGCGACGGGGGGCTCTGGCTCTTGATCCATCAAGTCATGCGCGGGGAAAAACAATGTGAAGCTGGTGCCCGACCCCTGAACTGAATCGCAAAAGATATAGCCGCCAGTTTGCTTAACGATCCCGTAAGCGGTCGAAAGCCCGAGACCCGTTCCCTCGCCTGTCCGCTTCGTCGTGTAGAACGGCTCAAAAATCTTGCCGATCTTATCTGGCGGAATGCCGACCCCCTCGTCAATCACCCGCACGACGACATAGTTACCTTGCGAAAGCTCGACACGGTCGCGGCTCATCGGGGATGTCAACGAAACATTCTCGGTCTCAATCCTGATCTCGCCGCCACCCGGCATCGCATCGCGTGCGTTTACCACGAGATTCATGATCACCTGCTCCAACTGCCGCTTATCGGCCCGCAAAAGCCGAAGATCAGGATCGTGGTGCAGGGTCAGCTGTACTTTTTCCCCCACCAGACGGTTCAGGAGATGCGTCAGATCCGCGAGCGTGTCGCGCAGATCAATCACCCGAGGTTTAAGGGTTTGCTTGCGCGAAAACGCCAATAACTGCGCGACGAGCGCGGCCGCGCGATTGGCATTCTGGCTGATTTGATCGAGATCTGAAAAGTCGGGGTCGCCCTTGTCATGACGCATCATCAGCAGATCGCAATGCCCTGAAATCGCAGTTAAAAGATTGTTGAAATCATGCGCAACACCGCCCGCAAGCTGGCCGATCGCCTGCATTTTCTGGCTTTGGACGAATTGCGCCTCCAGCGTCTTGAGCTGTGTCGCGTCCGACAACACCGCAATCAAACCCGCCCTGCCATCCTCGACCACGCGCGACAGCGTCACCTGCAAGAAAACCTCGCGCTCGCCATATTTGACGCGCAGCACCTCCGGCTTGCGCTCCGCCCGTCCCGCGAGCGCATCTTGCAGCCAATCATTCACCGGACGGCCCAACCCCTCCACGATATCCGAGAGGCAGGTGCCCTCATCGTAATCACCAACCAAGGTCCGCGCGGCACGATTGGTCGCCAATATCTCGCCCTTGCGCGCCAACCGCATGAGCGCCACGGGCAGCGTTTCAAAGGCCGTCGGATCATGCGACGCAATGCGCCCCGTCGTCATCGGCACGAGGTAGATTTCCGTGCGCCCCCCAGGGCCGGAGAGCTCCGCGACGACGGTGCGCATCGGCCCCGTTGGCGTCGTCACATCGTGTTCCTCGCCCGATCGCAAAGGAAGCTCGGTAAAAATCCTGTCCAACGTCCGAACACGCTCGCCCACGATCCGCCGCAAGGCCTCGTTCATGAACAAAATCGTTCCCGTTTTAGACACCGTCATCATCGGCAGGGAAATGCCATCCGCACCGCGCCCAGACACGCGCTCCGCCATTTCTTCAAGGCGCCACAAGAACCCCTCCTCCGCGATGCGGTGCACCGAGAGGCGCATATGCCCACGCCGCGTCACCAGATCTTCGCGCGCCGCCCCAAGGGTTTGCGCTTTGTTTTGAAGACGCGTCAGAACCGCGGCCGGATTGGCGAAGATATCGCCAAACGCTCGCGTCAATGTCTGTCCGCTCCGCACCCCGAACCGCTCCAACGCGGCGCGGTTTTGATAGCCGACCGCGCCATCAAGATCTGTCGCGAAAGAGGGCGACGCGTCTTCGGCGATAAACGCCGCGATCTGTGCATGCGCCGCTTTGCGTGACCCTTGCGCGCGCGCGGCGACAAGTTTTAGCAAAACCGCGAGGCAGGTCAGCGTCACCGCGACCGACACCGCAACGAGCGCCACCCGTGTGTCCGACGCCAGAAACCCCGCCATCAAGGCCAAGCCCGCAGCCATGATGAGATAGACCACGCGCGGCGACAGCGCGACCGCCACTTTTCCAAGCGGTTCATGTGATTGCGCGGTTTTGAACACCCCATAGCCCTTCCGTGAAACGATCCCCCCCATAAGGCGGAGAAATGGTTAAAGCACGATTAATGGCTATGAGATATGCAACCTATGGGTGTGTCAATTCATTCGAAGTGACATACCCTGTATTTTACGATGCTTCCGGCTTACGGCTTGCGTAAAACTGCAGTGTAGAAGCCGTCGCCGCCTTCCAGCGGGGTCATGCTGCGTTCGCTGCACAGCGTCCAATCGGGGTTCGCCGCAAGGAAGGATTCGATTTGCGTAAAGTTTTCAACATCTAGCAAAGAGCACGTCATATAGGCGACATGCCCGCCCGATTTGACCATCGGTGCAACGGCCGCAAGGATCTCGACCTGAATCCCCGCCAATTCTTTCAAGCGCTCAGGCGTCAAACGCCATTTAGCCTCCGGCGTCCGCCGCCATGTGCCCGAGCCCGAACATGGCGCGTCGATCACGACCAGATCATACGGGCCTTGGGCTTCCGCCTCATAGGGTGCGGCCATCGAAATCTTTGCGCCGGCGCGCTTGGCACGCACAGGAATATCGCCCGTCCGTCCTGCGTCGATATCATGCGCGACGAATTTGGCCTTCGGCGCCATTGCCGCCATCGCAAGAACCTTGCCGCCACCGCCCGCGCAATAATCGAGCACCTTCATGCCGGCCGTGATCTCCAAGCTCTCGATAACCGCTTGCGACGCGGCATCCTGAACCTCGACAAGCCCCTGAGTGTAAGCCAGTGACCCCGCAACTTTCCGCGGGTTCTCAATAACTTCCAATGCGTTCTTCGCGAGGCTTGTCGGCTGCGTGACAATGCCTTCCGCATCCAAAGCCGCCATCGCCTCCGCCACACTGGCTTTCGCGATATTCACCCGCAAGAACAAAGGCGCACGGGTCCGCAAGACCCCCATCACCGCCTCAAACTCCGCCCCGAGATTGGCCCGAAGCGACGTTTCCAACCACGCCGGACAATCCAGCGCAGTGAGCCCGGTCGGGGCTTGCGGCACGATCTCCTCAAGGGAATTCAGGGCGTCGGGCGCGAATTTCTCGCCGGTAAACAAAGTCGTAGGATCAACACCTTGCGCGCGCAGCAGGCCGAGCATCAGCATCCGCCCCGTGATCCCGCCGCCCGTCATCGAGGTATCGGCAAGCTGCGTCGCACTTGCCCCGCCTAAATGCGCGTAGCTGGCCTGACACCGCAGCGCATCATAGACAAGATCGCGTATCCCCGCGCGGTCACCAGACCCTGCGAACCGGTTGGACCGCGCCCAGCCCGTTAGCACGGCCTCTGCCGCCTCCCCGCGCAAAGCACGGTCAAGGATTTCGATAGCGGCTTGGATACGGGCGGCGGGGGTCATGGGCAGGCTCCTATAGGGTTGGCGCGGGCTTAGCCTGTGTTGACGATTTGCGCAATCATTCGCAGCAGATCAAGGGTGGGAACTGTCGGTTTTGCCTGCGCGTAAAAACTCGTCACACTTCAAAACCGCGCTCGAGGCAGAAAATTTAATACAATGTATATACAAAGCAATGACAATGTGTATATACAGAACGAGCAAGGAGACATGCGATGGATAAAAACGCCCCCCTGACGGAGGCCCAACGGACACCAGACGGCGCGTCTGACAAGATCAAGAAACCCCGCAAGGCGAAGCTTGATCGCAAGGACAGCCAGCTGATTATCCGTGTGAAGGGCACTGAAAGGGATGCTTTTGTGGACTTATGCGAGGCGCTCGATACAAGCGCCGCACGCGAAATCCGCAGGTTCATGCGCGAGTTCATCTTGCAACACGCCGAAGGTGACATCGCAACAGCGACCACCGAAATGAAGTTTAAAGAGGAGCTTAAACCAGATGGCAAAAGCAAACATCAAAGAGCTGAAAAAAGAAGTTAAAACGCGCAAGGCAAAAGTTGCCAAGCAAGAAAGCAAGCTCAAAGCAGCTAAAAAAGCATTGAAAAAAGCGGCCTAATTGCTCGTTTCTTTCTCTGTGCGAGGCGGGCCAATGGCCCGCCTTTTGCGTTCAGGTCGCCCGCTGCGAACGGGGATGACTGCCCTCGGTCAGGGGCGCCACTGCGCGATACTCTCGTTGAGGGAGGAAAGATTGGTTTGATCCACCTCGATCAAGCCGCGCCGCGGACGATCCAAGTCGATGATCAAGAACACAAGAACCACGATCAGCAACATCATTGCATAAACCGGCACGCCGGGCCGAATGCGCGAAATGCCCGATGAATAGCCAACAACACCGCCCAGCAAGATGAATGTTCCAAACAGCAGGATCAACACGAGCTCCGGCACATGGCGGTTGATCGCGGCATCGCGGCTCGCGAGGGCATCCGTCATGTCATTCAAGCTTGCGGCAAAGGACATCGTGACAGGGTTACTCGCCGCACGTGCCTCCGCAACCGCGACCTGCCACAGCTCGGCAAACACATCATTCGCCTCTTCGATCAGCGCCCCGCGCGCTTGCGTCTCGGCGGCGGAAATGGTGGAGGCCTCTGCCCTGATCGCAACATAGCGCTGCAACAATGCTTTCGCCGCGTCACGCCGCTCATCCCCGATCAGATCGCTGCGCAGCCATGCTGTACCGATCGCATTGGCCTCATTGACCACCTCGCCGGAGCGTTGATCAAAGCGGCCCAGCGACAGCGAGAAGGTAAAACTGAGCTACCCCCTAAAATTAGGACACTGACGTAAGCTGCGATTTGTTGTCTGTTGATCTTCAACACGAAGGAGATCGACGATGTCGAAACGGAAGCAACATCATCCAGAATTCAAAGCCAAGGTAGCGTTGGAAGCGCTGAAGGGCGAAGAGACGGTCAGCGAGCTGGCCAGTCGGTTCGGCGTGCATCCCACGATGATCCATCAATGGAAACGTGCTCTGCTTGAAGGTGCGTCTGGCGTATTTGAGCGTGGCGGCCGGAAGGCACCGGAAGTCGATGAAGAGCAGGTCAAAGACCTGCACGCCAAGATTGGGGAGTTGGCCGTCGCCAACGATTTTTTGGCAAGAAAGCTCAAACCCTGGACCGACAAATGAGGTGCAAGATGGTTGAGCCCAATCTGCCTGGGCTGTCTGTTGGGAAGCAATGCGCGTTGCTGTCGATCTCTCGATCCTCGTTCTATTATGAGCCGAAAGGCGAAAGTGAAATGAACCTCGACCTGATGCGGCTGATTGATAAGCAGTTCCTGGAAACCCCGTTTTACGGCGTGCGCCAGATGACTTGGCACCTGCGAAATGAGGATCACGTCGTAAACGAGAAACGGATCAGACGCATTATGCGGCTGATGGGCCTCATGCCCATCTATCAGAAGCCGAACACCAGCAAGGCGGCAAAGGGGCACAAGATTTATCCTTACCTGCTGCGTGGGTTGCGGGTAAATCGGCCCAACCAAGTCTGGTGCGCCGACATTACCTATCTGCCAATGCGGCGCGGATTCTTGTATCTTGTGGCAATCATGGACTGGCACACACGCAAGGTGCTGGCTTGGCGCATCTCAAACACGCTGGAGGCAGAGTTTTGCGTCGATGCGTTGAACGAAGCGATCCACAAGTTCGGCCCGCCTGAGATTATGAATACCGACCAAGGCTCACAGTTCACATCGTTTGCATGGACAGACCGACTGAGCCGCTCAAATGTCCGCATTTCAATGGATGGCAAGGGCCGCTTCCTTGACAACATCTTCGTCGAACGACTGTGGCGGTCCCTGAAGTATGAATGCGTCTACCCGCATGCTTGGGAAACCGGATCGGAGGCGAAAGCAGGCATCAGAAAATGGATCGAGTTCTACAATCACAAGCGACCGCATTCCTCGCTTGGCGGCAGGCCACCTGCCGTGGTCTATTGGCAGAGAATTAAAACAACCAACCCCGATCAGCAGGTGCAAAGAGTAGCTTAATTTACGCCAGATCCTGTCCAACAAATGGGGAGTAGCTCAAAACCCAGCAACAATGCCAGCAAACCCAAAAGCGACCCCTGCACCGCATTCGCCTGCGCCTTTGCATCCTCGTTTACCCGAGCCTGCATCCGCTTGCCGGTGAGCCCGCCGAGCGCCATCGCAAATAGCATACATAGAAACAGCGCGATCGAGACGGCATAGGACGGTAGATTATATATGTTGGCAGGCTCACATTTTCATCAAGGACCGTTTACGGCGAAACCGATACACGCGATCCACCGCATCGCGCAATGGCGAACTCTGACATCCGCACGGCCTGCCGCATGCACACCCCTACACGATCACCATGTTTTGACGGAACCAAATCCCGCGCGCGGCGTTAACCCTCCATAAAGAAACCGGAAAGGAAAATCCGATGCGCAAGAAACTGTATATCTTCCCTATCCTTGCCCTCACCGTTCTCACAGCATGCGAAACCGTTAAAGGCGTTGGCCGCGATGTTGAGTATACCGGCGAAGTCATCACCTCGGGCTCGCAGCAGGTCCAAAACGACCTCTGAGCCCGCGCGCGACACAGCAGCCATGAAAAAGGCCCCACACATCGTGGGGCCTGTCTTCAATCCTGAATGGGCTGCCTAGCCGATCCGGTAGTTCGGGCTTTCGCGGGTGATCTGAACATCATGCACATGGCTTTCTTTAAGCCCCGCGCCCGTGATCCGCACGAATTCGCATCCGCCCTTCATCTGCGCAACCGTCGGGGAACCGGTGTAACCCATTGCCGCACGCAAACCGCCGACCATCTGGTGCAACACAGTGCCCACAGCGCCCTTATACGGCACTTGGCCCTCAATCCCTTCAGGCACCAGCTTGTCAGAGGCGGCATCTTTTTGGAAATATCGATCAGCAGATCCCCGCGCCATCGCGCCAAGCGACCCCATCCCGCGGTAGCTCTTATAGGAGCGCCCTTGGTAGAGAATAACTTCGCCAGGGGCCTCATCCGTGCCCGAAATCGCGGAGCCGACCATCGCGCAGCTCGCGCCAGCCGCAATCGCTTTCGCGAAATCGCCCGAGAATTTGATCCCGCCATCTGCAATGACCGGCACATCGCCCGCGCCCGAGGCCGCGTCCATGATTGCTGTCAATTGTGGAACGCCAACCCCCGCCACGATCCGCGTGGTGCAGATCGAGCCCGGACCGATACCAACCTTAACCGCATCCGCACCCGCGTCGATCAAGGCCTTCGTGGCAGATGCAGTTGCCACATTACCGGCAATGACTTGAACACGGTCGCCAAAAGCTTTCTTCGCGCGCGCAACCGCTTCAACGACGCCCAACGAGTGACCATGCGCAGTATCGATCACGATGATATCGACGCCCGCCTCGACCAAAGCCGAGGAGCGATCGAACCCTGCATCGCCAACACCCGTTGCCGCCGCGACCCGAAGACGGCCCTTGTCATCCTTGCACGCGAGCGGATGCAGAACCGATTGCGCGCTGTCTTTCAACGTCAACAGGCCGGTGAGCTTCCCTGCCCCGTCCACGACGAGCAGTTTTTCGATCCGGCGCGATTTCATCAGGTTCATCGCTTCGGTGCGGTCGGCAGGCTCGCGTAGAATCGCAAGATTATCGGTCGTCATCATCGTCGAGACCGGCGTCCGTTCATCCGAGGCAAAGCGCATATCGCGGTTTGTCACGATCCCCACAACGCGGCCCGTGGCATCCACAACAGGGAAACCCGAGACGTTATATTGCGCGACCAGCGCCTTTGCATCGGCCAAAGTCTGGTCCGGCGTCAGCGTGATCGGGTTGAACACGATACCGCTCTCGAAGCGCTTCACACGGCGCACCTCATCGGCCTGTTTGGCGACATCGAGGTTCTTGTGGATCACCCCCATGCCACCGGCCTGCGCCATGGCAATCGCCATGCGGGATTCCGTGACGGTATCCATCGCGGAAGACAAAAGCGGGATATTCAGGCGGATCGATTTGGTCACAAAGGTCGAGACATCTGCCTCCGACGGCAACACCGATGAGGCGGCCGGCACGAGGAGGACATCATCAAAAGTGAGTGCCTCGCGAATCTGCATGGGAGAGCTCCTTGGCAGTGATCGTTTGGCGGTTCCCTGTTTCACGCGGCGCGGAGTTTGGCAAGGGGCAAACGCCGAGATCGGGCGCAGGGAGGCGCGAATTTACAAAAACTTAATATCGATGCGTGCACAGGTGGCGATTTACCCTCTTAAGCCGTCGCCGCGTTTGATTTGACCGCGAGGTCGCCTTTGGCCCACATTTTCAAAAGCCGCACCAAAATCGGAGCCGTGATGAGCGTCGCCGCAACGAGGAGCAACCCGCCCGCCGCGATCAGCACCTCGCCCCAAGCCGCAGGCTGTGCAGCCCCCATCGCAAGCCAAAGCGACGCTGTGCCCGCCAGCGGGAAGGTGAAGGCACTCCAGAACGCGGAAAAGCCGGCCTGCGTCAACCAACGCCCGCCGACGCCGAACATCGCCACAAACCCCATCGACAAGGCCGTGAAGCCCGTCGCAAGCCCCGTATACCCGAGCGCCAGCGCGACCATGCCCAAGAGCGCCGCCGGCGAAAGATGGATCACCAAAAGCGGCCGCAGCGGCGCGGGCACCGAGGCGCGCCGGAATTGATCTGCCGAGATCAGCCACAAGATCACCGCGCTCGCGAAGCTTGCCCAAAACAGCGGCAACGCCAGATCGCGCATGCCCAGCTCCATCGCGAGCAACGCGCCCACAATCGGCCCCGTGAACGAGAGTTGCCAAGCTGGCGTCACGCGGGCCTGTTCGCGGGCGCCGAAAACGAATTGGCGGATCAAAAGCCCGATCAAAAGGGCGTGCAAGATCAAACCAAGGATGAGACATGCCGTCGTCGCAGTGGTCGAAATCCGCGAGAAAATCATCCCCGCCAGATAAACGCCAAGCACCATCGCAGCCAAGCCTGTGCGGCCGGGAAGGATTGTGAGCTCGTCCAAAACAACCGAAGGGCGCCGGATGAGCTTTACCGCGTAACCGACCAGCGCAAAACCAAAAAGCAGGATCGTCGCGCCGGAAACCGCATCGGCTAAAGCCGTCAACGCACCGCTATCCGACAGATCGCCCGCTTTGCGCCACCCTAAAACCACCCCCATCGCGCCAAAAAGCACAGGAAAAATCGCCACTGGCATCCGCGAGAAGGCAGGCAGTTTGCGCGGCTTGGTGAACAGGCCAATTGGCGGCACAGACGGGTTTGGACGGGTCATGAAAACTCCTCAGCTACGCGCCGTCTGAAAAGAAATAGCCTCAACGTTCTGCGCTCGCGCAAGACTGCGCCCAAAGGGGGGCCGAGCGCAAGCGCCGTGAAACGATAGGCGAGCTCTTGCCCTGTGGCCCGATGCCGCGTTGGGCGCGCACCGCGAACACCGCCAGCCAAGCGCGACCGAACCTCGATACAGCGGTTCAATATTGTATCGGTATCTTTTCCCGACTGGACAAATTTTGGCGCGGCATCAAAGGTCTCGCGATCTTGCTTCTCTGCCCCGCGCCCCTGAGGCGCCCCCACCCGAAGGCCCGCCATGCTCACCCTGCCTGCCAATGTTCGCGCCGCTCTTTGGATGCTCGGCGCCGTCACGGGGTTCATCTCGATGGCCTTTGCGGGGCGGCAACTGGGCGGGATGCATGACACGTTCGAGATCATGCTCTGGCGATCCGTCGTCGGGATCATCACTGTCGTAATTGCGGCGCGGTTTGCAGGCACGTCGAACAAGATCAAGGCGCGCAACCTCGGCCTGCACCTGATCCGCAACCTGTCGCATTTCACAGGGCAA
This sequence comes from Albirhodobacter sp. R86504, assembly GCF_042466415.1. Classification (NCBI taxonomy): domain Bacteria; kingdom Pseudomonadati; phylum Pseudomonadota; class Alphaproteobacteria; order Rhodobacterales; family Paracoccaceae; genus Albirhodobacter; species Albirhodobacter sp. R86504. Next base: position 1,019,497 of record NZ_JAXHCH010000002.1, read on the forward strand.
AATCTCTGGTTCGCCGCGCTCACGATGATCCCGCTCGCGCAGCTCTTTGCAATGGAGTTTTCCTATCCGCTCTGGGTCGCCCTCGCCGCGCCGTTTGTCTTGGGCGAGGCAATGTCGCGACAGCGCGCGGTGGCGGTCGCCCTCGGCTTTGCCGGGATCTTGATTGTAACGCGGCCTTGGGCGGTGGGCGGATTGGAGACAGGCACCCTGCTCGCGATTGGCTGCGCCTTCGGCTTTGCCGGATCGGCCCTCGCGACCAAGCGCCTGACCACGCGCGCGCCCTTGACGGAGATCATGTTCTGGCTCTCGGTGATGCAGGCAATCTTCGGGCTCGTTTGTGCGGGGATCGACGGTGACATTGCGGCCCCGACGATGCAAAGCCTACCCTATCTCGTGATCGTCGGCCTTGCTGGTTTGGGCGCTCATAGCTGCATGACGCGGGCGTTTATGATCGCCCCTGCCTCCGTTTGCGCGCCCGTCGATTTCTTGCGTCTGCCTTTGGTTGCGATCCTCGCGTGGGCGGTTTACGGCGAGGAAATCGGTCTTCCGGTTGTGCTGGGCGGCGCCGTGATCTTAATCGCCAACTGGATCAACATTCAGGCCGGCAGGCGCGTCAAACCGATGCTCTAACGCCTCCGACAAGGCTGAAACCGCAATCTTGAAACGCCCGCCCCATCGCGCGACCGCCAGACACCATACGCCAAACAAGGATTTTCCAATGCCCGACACGCATCAAAAACAGATGACCCCCAAAGCGATGGCGCTTTTGGCCTTGCTGGCGGTGATCTGGGGCGGCTCGTTTCTGTCCAATCGTGTGGCTTTGGGGGAGATCGGCGTTCTATCGGTTGTGGGGTTTAGGGTTTTGGGCGGGGCGATTGTGCTATGGATCGCAATCTTCGCGATGGGTTTGCCGCGCCCCAAGGGCCTGCACCGGATTGGCCAATTCCTAATCATGGGCTTCACGGCCTGCGCCTTGCCTTTCTCGCTGATCGTTTGGGGCCAACAACATATCGACAGCGGACTGGCCTCGATCCTCAACGCCTCGACTGCAATTTTCGGCGTGCTGACGGCGGCACTGTTTTTGGGCGACGAACGCCTCACGCGGCGCAAGGCGCTGGGCATCTTGATCGGCTTTATCGGCGTGGTGCTCTGCGTCGGACCAGATGCCCTACATGGCTTTGACCCGTCATCCTTGGGCCAGTTGGCGGTTCTGGGGGCGGCCGTCTCCTACTCGATGGGCAGCGTGTACACGCGGCTTTATGTGCGCGATTTGAACCCGCAGGTCTCCGCCGCGGGAATGCTCGCGGGGGCAAGCGCGTGGATTCTTCCCTTCGCAATCTGGCAAGATGGCTTGCCAGATTTCACGTATTCCCTACCGGTATGGGGGGCGATTTTCTGGCTCTCTGTGGTCGCCTCCGCGCTCGCGTTCATGATTTACTATAAGGTTCTGGCCGATGTTGGCGCGGGGAATTTCTCGATGGTGACTTTGATGATCCCGCCTGTCGCCATCACCTTGGGCGCGCTGGCCTATGGTGAAAAGCTACCGCTTTCGGCTTACGGCGGGTTCGCGCTCCTCGCGCTGGGTCTTTTGGTGCTCAACGGCAAGGTCAAACTCCCCGGTCTCGCGCCGCGGGCCGCGCCGACCGCACCGCTGGCCTCGAACCCGCAAGCCCCGACGGGTATCGCGCACCCTAAAGCGCAGAACACCCCAAAGCGCCCATAAAACCTCGTGACGCCCCCGCCCGCGCGCGCTACACCTGCGCCAAGCGATTGAGGGTGCTATGATTTACAACAGTGGTAAAGACTGGCTAGACGCCAGCGCGCGTAAGGTTCTGTTTTTCGGGATGTCGGGTTTGGGCAAAACCTACGTCAGCGCCATGCTGCGCGATACGCGGGACTGGTTCCACTATTCGATCGATTACCGGATCGGCACGCGCTACATGGGCGAATATATCGCGGATAACTTCAAGCGCGAAGCGATGAAAAATCCGTTCCTGCGTGAGCTATTGCTCTCAGATAGCGTCTATATCGCATCCAATATCACGTTCGAGAACCTCGCGCCCCTCTCGACCTATCTCGGCAAGCCCGGCAATGAATCGCTGGGCGGCCTGCCCTTCGCGGAATATATGCGCCGCCAGACCCAGCATTGCGTGGCGGAAAAAGCGGCCCTGATGGATACGGTTCCGTTCATCACCCGCGCGAAAGAGATCTACGACATCCCACATTTTGTGTGCGATTCAGGCGGATCAATCTGTGAAGTCGTGGAGCCGGACGATCCAAACGACGTGATTTTGAAAGAGCTCTCGTCGAAACTTCTGATGGTGTGGATCGAAGGGTCTGACGCGCATACGGACGAGTTGGTCCGGCGGTTTGATCGCGCGCCCAAGCCAATGTACTATCAGCCAGCGTTTTTGGAACCCGCGTGGCAACGCTATCAAGAGATCAAAGGCGTTACCGAGAGCGACGTCGACCCCGATAATTTCGTGCGCTGGACCTATGCGCAGGCCTTGGCGCATCGCCAGCCACGCTACGCGGCGATGGCGCGCAATTGGGGCGTGACCTTGAAAGCGGAGGATGTCGCAACCGTCCGCGATCAGGCCGATCTCATCGCGCTGATTGGCGCCGCAATTGACCGCCGCAATTGACCGCCGCGCGTAACACGCTGGCGCATCTTAAACGCGCGCTTGCGTCCTAGACCCCGTCACAAAACCATCCGGTTTGGTCCTTTCCCATGCGTCGGCTTTGAGCTCCGCTTGAAACACTGGCCAAGCCGCCTATCTCGAACCCTAGTTATCGTGAAGGACTGATAATGCCGATTACCCTGCCCGAGTCGCTGCCCGCCTATGATATCCTCTCGCGTGAGGGTGTTATGGTCATGTCGCCCGGACGGGCGGCGACGCAGGAAATTCGGCCTCTGCGGATCGGGTTGTTGAACCTGATGCCCAAGAAAATCCAGACAGAGAACCAGTTCGCCCGTCTCATCGGCGCGACCCCGATCCAGATCAACTTCCATCTGATCCGCATGAGCGAACATCAGACAAAAAACACCGCCGCCGAGCACATGGAGGAGTTCTATCGCCCCTTCAACGAAGTTGCCGCGACGGGTGAGAAATTCGACGGGCTGATCATCACCGGTGCGCCCATCGAACAGCTCGAATTTGAGGACGTCACCTATTGGGACGAATTGCAGCGCGTCTTCGATTGGACGCAAACCCACGTGCAATCCACCTTCGGTGTGTGCTGGGGGGGGATGGCGATGGCCTATCACTTCCACGGCGTTCAAAAACATCCTCTCTCGGCCAAAGCTTTCGGATGTTTCCGCCAGAACAACCTTGCGCCTGCCTCGCCCTATCTTCGCGGGTTCTCGGATGATTTGTTGATCCCTGTCTCGCGCTGGACGGAGATGCGTGAGGCCGAGCTTGTGGCGGCGGGGATGAAGCCGATGCTGTCGTCGGATGAGACGGGCGCCTGTCTCGTTGAAGATCCCGATCACCGCGCGCTCTATATTTTCAATCATTTCGAATATGATAGCGATACGTTGAAGCAAGAATACGACCGCGATATCGCGGCGGGTGTGCCAATTAACGTGCCCTCCCATTATTATCCCAACGACGATCCGTCGCAGCCGCCTCTCAATCGTTGGCGGTCCCATGCCCATTTGCTTTATGGCAATTGGGTAAATGAAATATATCAGGCAACTCCTTATGATATCATGGAAATTGGCAAGTAGCATTGCGCTTGTCGTCCTGATCGGGGCGGGATGCACACGCGCCGCATGGCGTGAAACCGCCGCCGAGGCCGCCTATCCGCCCACGGGACAGTTCGTCGATGTGGCAGGGAAAAAAGTGCATATGGAGATCGCGGGATCGGGGCCTGATTTGGTGCTGATCCACGGCGCTTCGGGCAGCCTGCGTGATATGACATTCCGCTTGACGCCTCTGCTAACGGATCATTACCGCGTCTTTACCGTGGATCGGCCCGGCTTTGGCTATTCCGACGCGATGGAGGATGTGAGCCTTCGCGCGCAGGCCGCGCAAATTCGCGCCGCGGTGGAGAAAGCCGGCGCGCGCACACCAATCGTGTTTGGTCATAGCTATGGGGGCGCGGTGGCCTTGGCATGGGCCGCGCAGGCGCCTGCAAGCCTGCGCGCGATGGTTTTGGCCTCCGCCCCCTCCCACCTTTGGGAAGGTCCGCCGCCCCTCCTGTATCAGGTTACCGGGCCATGGCTGGGGCAAAAACTGATCACCCCGCTGATCACAGCTTGGGCGCCCGATAGCGTGGTCGAAGACGCGATCGCGCAAGCGTTCGCGCCGCAGCCCGTGCCAGAAGGATACGCCGCACATTTCGGGCCCGAGATGACATTGCGCCGCGAAACCATGCGCGTGAACGCGCGTCAACGACTTGATATCAAGTCAGAAATCGCGACCCTTCTTCCCACCTACGCCGATCTTACCCTGCCGATCGAATTGGTGCACGGGGATGCCGATGAAACCGTCTACTTGGACATTCATTCGCGCGCGCTTGCCAATGAGGTGGCCTCGGCACGCCTTGCGGTTTTGGAAGGGCAAGGCCATATGATCCAGCACACCGCCGCCGACGACCTCAAAGCGGCGATTGACCGCGCCGCAAAGCGCAGCGCAAACTAGAGCTTTCAGCCCTGCCAAACCCCGTGCTAGGCAAGGCAAGACAGGCAACCGACCCCAGACTTGGAGAGCGCGATGGGCAAGACAAAATTCCCCGAAGACATTCCGTATGTCGGCGATATTACCAAATTTCTGGAAGAGGAAGCCCCGAAATCTGTCCGAGAAACAATTGAAAACGCAGGGAAACGTGAAATTCTCTCGGACACATATCCTTACGATAAAGAGCTGAAGAACGAGGATGTGGAAGCGCATATGGAGGCGCTTCAGATTGAGCTTGTGAAGATGCTTTGGGATTTGCGCGAGACGGGAAAACGGCTTGTCGTCGTGTTTGAGGGGCGCGATGCGGCCGGCAAAGGCGGCACGATCGAGCGGATGCGCGAAAACCTCAATCCACGCTCGGCCTATATCGTGGCGCTTCCCAAACCCAATGAGCGCGAGGCGGGACAATGGTATTTCCAACGCTATGTGGATTGGCTGCCCAGTTCGGGCGAAATCGCGCTGTTTGACCGGTCGTGGTATAACCGGGGCGTTGTCGAGCATGTCTTCGGCTTTTGCACCCCCGCTCAGCGCGAGCATTTCTTTTGCCAATTGCCCGACTTTGAAAAAATGCTGGTGGAGGAAGGGATTATCCTCGTCAAACTCTGGCTCAATGTCGGCCGTGAGGAGCAGCTCAAGCGGTTTCTCGACCGCGAAAAAGATCCGCTCAAACAGTGGAAGCTTTCGTGGATCGATGTTGAGGGCCTCAAGAAATGGGACGCCTATTCCGACGCGATCAAGGAAACACTTGAAAGCTCCGATACCAAACACGCGCCTTGGACCGTCATCCGGTCGGACGATAAAAAGCGTGCGCGCCTCGCCGCGATCCAAACCGTTCTGAACGCGGTAGACTACGCGAAGAAAGACCTCAAAGCCATTGGCGAGATTGACAAAAAGATCGCCGGGGGAATTAAGCTTCTCGATGTCTAAGCAAGGCTATCACCACGGCAATCTCCGGCAGGCCCTCATTCAAGCGGCGCTGGAACTCATTCCGGAGCAAGGCCCAACCGGTTTCACCTTGTCGGAGGCGGCAAAACGGGCGGGCGTGACGCCTGCCGCCGTTTATCGCCATTTTGAGGGGCGTGAGGATCTGATCGCGGAATGCGCGCGGCAGGGCTATGCCATATTCGCGGACGTCATGGCGCATGCGTGGGCAGACGGGAAACCCTCCGCCCTCGCCGCCTTTAGCGCAACTGGCCGCGCCTATCTCGCCTTCGCGCGGCAATTCCCGGGCCATTACATGGCAATGTTCGAGTCGGGGATCTTGCCGAACCGATCACCCAATATCGCCGAGGCCGCCGCGCGCGCGCAAGACATCACCTACCGCGCAGCGAGCGCTTTGATGGCCCATATCCCCAGCGACCGCCGCCCCCCCGTGGCCATGTTCGCGGCACATATCCGCGCGCTCAGCCACGGAGTCGTGGAGCTATACGCACGCACGCCCACCAGTTCGCCCTTTTCGCCCGAGGAGTTGTTGGAAAGCGGCATCGGCGTCTACCTGCGCGGCTTGGGCCTCATCGCGCAAGATCAATGACCTAAAGCGCCGCCGAAGATCGGTAAGTGATCAGAGATCTTCGCCCGCCAATCTCGCCGCAACCAAGCCACCTAAAGCTTTGGAATTATGGGTGAAGACCGCCTCATACCCTTGATCAACAGCTCGGAAGAGATCTCGCCCTGCCTGCGACGTGCCCAACTCCACCAATTGGGAAAACTCCGCATCCGACAGTGGCGTATAGGCCATATAGAGATAGGCCATGATCCACTCGCCGATATCTTGCCGCAGCGCATCCGCCTCGCTCGCGACATCGCTCACCATGTCCTCTTCCGTCACATCGAACGGAAACGCCCCACCATCGCGCATCGCACGGTAGAGGGTCAGATTGCTGTTCAACGAGCCGCTTACGCTCAGCTCGACAAGGTCCAACGCGGCGACATAATCCGCAAGCGCCTCATATCGCTTTGATCCGCGCGCAGCATCGGCGCGCTCAAACGCGGCATCCTCGACATCAATATCAAGCAGCAGCTGGCGCGCCTTGAGTTCGAAATCAATCGCCTTCGCCATGACCGGCGCGCGCGCCACAGCCACCAGCGGGGCGAGATCATCCGGAGCCGTTGGCAGCGCACCGTTGAGCGCATCGAGAAACACCGGCGTGAGCTGCACAGCGTCGATCGGCCCGCTCATCAATCGCCGCCAACGCTGCGGATCAAGCTCGGGCAACATATCGCTGCGTAAATCGTCGCCAAACAGTAATTCTTCCTCGACGAGCACCGCAATCAGATCATCGATCCTGATCGCCTCCGCCAACGCCGTCGCGGTCTGGGATGCCTCTGGCGCCTGTCTCAAAAGCGCAGGCGGCTCCCCCGCCCCGCGCGCGCCCGCTGTCTGGGCACCCACCGCCCCCGCCATCACGCCCCCCAACAAGAGCAACGCCACACCCGTGGACCGTATCGCCCTCGCCCCAAGGCAAAAAGCGCGCTCATTTCCCGCGATGCCCATCGCATCCCTCACATCAATTTCACGCTCGAACCAGCGAGCCCTGTTCTATCCACGCTACGCCGCCCCGCTTCCTTTGCCAAGCCGACCGCTCTAAAGCCTTTTATTTCCCGCGAAATACCGCCCAAGCGCGCGCTGGCACGTGCAAATCCGCGCGCCCCGCGTAACGCCACCCCGCATGTCGTGAAAACTTTTTCGACTTTTTTCCAAGTCGTGCAATTTAGCGGTTGCAACCCCCCGCCGCCTTAGCTAAATCCGCCCACAAGAAGACCCCTGACGCGGAGAGGTGGCAGAGTGGTCGAATGCGGCGGTCTCGAAAACCGTTGTCGGTGAGAGCCGACCCAGGGTTCGAATCCCTGTCTCTCCGCCAATATCCATTTTCACCCAATACCGCTGGATGTCGCTAGGCCCCATACGGGGCTGTTTTTGTTTGATTATTTGCATTCATTGTTGACGTAGACTTTTCTTCGATTAGACTCGTTTCTGTTCATTGCGTGGTATGGAACGTGGTATTTTTCGATGAGCTACCATAGTGGAAAACTGACTAAAAACCTCGTCCGAGCTCTCGGGTCTGGCAGACACGGCGACGGCAATGGGCTATATCTCGTGGTTGATCCATCAGGCGCGCGGCGTTGGATCGTGCGCGTCACGGTAAAGGGTCAACGGAATCGCGAGGGGAAGCCCTTGCGCACAGACTTCGGCCTTGGCGGTGCGGATATCGTCACCCTGACCCAAGCTCGCGACCGAGCCCTTGAATATCGACGCATGGCAAAGCAGGGCATCAACCCCCGCTTCAATGGACGGCAGGAAATTCCATCATTTGAAGAAATCGCGCAGCAGGTTCATATCGAACGCCTGCCAACGTGGAAGAACCCCAAACACGGCCAGCAATGGATCAACACTTTGGCCGAGTACGCCTTCCCCAAGATCGGCCGCCTGCCCGTTTCAGAAATCGAACAGCCAGAAATCATGCAAGTGCTGTCACCCATTTGGACGACAAAGCACGAAACAGCCAAGCGGCTGGCGCAGCGCATCAAAGCCGTCTTGGACGTGGCCAAATCTAAGGGTTTTCGGGATGGCGAAAACCCCGTCAACACGATCCGCGATGCAAAGGTTTTGCCGCGCGTCAAACAGAAGGTACAGCACCACAAGGCGATGCGCTGGCAAGATGTACCCGTCTTCTATGCTGTCCTCGCCACGCGGGACGCCACAGCGGCTAAGGCGCTGATGTTTACCTGCCTCACCGCAAGCCGGACCAACGAGGTCTTACAGGCCCGTTGGGAGGAGTTTGATTTCGATGCGATGCTCTGGACGATCCCGCATGAACGGATGAAGGCTGGAGAGGAACACCGCGTGCCGCTGACGCCCCAGATGATCGCAATATTGGAGCCATTGAAGGCACTCCGATCAGAAGCGGTGTTCGAGGGTCAGAAGCGCCATAAACCGTTATCGAACATGGCTATGCTGATGCTTCTGCGGCGCATGAAGATCGATGGGGTCACCGTCCATGGCTTCCGCTCGACCTTCCGCGATTGGGCGGCAGAGCGGCCTGATGTGTCCCGCGAAGTGGCCGAGATGAGCTTGGCCCACAAGGTTGGGTCGGATGTCGAGCGCGCCTATGCGCGGTCAGATCTGTTGGAAAAGCGGCGGCAGTTGATGGAAAGGTGGTGCGATTTCGCCTGCGGAAACGAAAATGGGGGCACTTATGACTGAATTGCTTGTTGCGACAGAAGACATTGTCTACTGCAGTCCAGAAGATGCCCGACTGTTTGCAGTGGAGGCGCTCCTTCTATCCAAAGGGCGTGGCGTTAGGTTCTACGACGCCTACTATGGCCTTGTCTCATTTCATTTGAAAGCTTGGATTGAGGACAATGGTGATCAAGTTGAAAAGCATTATCTTCAGCACTTGTTCAAATTGGTCAATCGAACTGAACACATCAGATTCATTCTCAATCAAGAGGGAAATAACTTCATCTCAATCTTAAGTGATGAAATTATCCCAATCTCGACCGTAATCCACCAAATAGTTTCAGGCTCCAATAAGGAAAAAGCAATCTCGGAAGCAGAAGACATGCTTTCATACAGAAACGGGTATTATGAGGGTCTTCGGGAGCTACCAAAAGGTGGCAAGAACCTTAGCAAGCGAACGATAGAACGCATTTGGAAGAAATATTTAGAAGTGCCGCATTACGCCTGGCTGAGAGCGATTAACCAAATACGCCAAATGTCTGGCATAGAGGCAGTTACTTATGAAAATGGTCGAGAGGTCTGGGGGCAAATAATGAGCGCGGTAGATGCCGTATCTACGACTAAGCAAATGAGCATCCCAGAGCCGATTTTCTTACGTTTCGTCACAGACGAGGAATTTCAAAAACACCTACCTGAGATTCCGCCACGCAGTTGACGCTAGCTTTCGGTGATGCCGAGTTGCATGGATTCAACATCGATGCAATGGCAGGAGGTTGAGCCGTGTGTGTAATCTTTGAACCAGACCGAATCTATGACGATTGCGATCAGGAGCTTGACCTTATCGCCGACCGCGCCCGCCGTGCCCAATGGCGGCACAGGAATGTTGGACCCAGCTACCTAAAGATGGGGCGGCGCGTGAAATATCATGGCGCTGACTTGAATGCATGGATAGCAGCGAACCGTGTAGAGACGGCTCCAAACGCATGACCTTCAATTGAAAAAACCCCGCTTTCGCGGGGCCTTGATCAGATGATCGTCGCACCTTCATCATAGGTCAAAGCTCCCGCTCAAGCAATCTGAAACTGAAAAACGCCCGCCGCCGATCGCGTGGGCGAACGGGAGAACTCACCCGATGTCTGAAATGAAATTTGCCATGATTGAAAAGGCTTTACACGACAGGGTGGAGTGGCGTGCTATGTCTGACAGCTTGTCGGCGCGATATACCTATCTGATCATCAGGACCAGCACACGGCTGAATTATGCGGGATGCTATCGCTACCCCCTGTCATTGCTTTCATATGAAACTAGGATCAACGAACAAGACCTTCCCGACATTATCAATCGGCTGATTAGCGAAAGGCTAATTGAGTATGATCATGCCAGTGGCTGGGTTCGGATCGAGAACTGGTACTACGGGACATATGCACCGGAAAATGCGAGCAAAGTCAAAAAGTGGAGTCGCTTCTACCTTGAACACCAGTTTCCACAATCTGATCTGGCAACAAATTCGGTCGCGGAGTTTGTCGTAGGAACGCTGCGACGGGCCGGAAACTTCCATGAGGACAGCAGGCACGCTGAGGCGGTCTATCACGTTTTGGAAAGATTCATCCGGAATGCTTCCCAGCTTTTTTCTGGTTTGCCGCAGGCGTTGGAACGTGAACTTTATCAGAATGGACAAAGTACCTGGCAACACCTGCGTGGACGCGGAGACGAACTTTTGCGACTTGCAAAGAACGAGGCCGCTGGGAGGTGGCCGGAACAGGTGTGTCAGGGTGTCGCCACCCTGTCAGCACCCTGCCGGGAGGGTGACGGCACAGTGCGGCCACAAAAAGAAAGAGAAAGAGAAAGAGAAAAAGAAAAAGAAACCTGCCTGACCGCTCCGAAAAACATTACGAGGCCCCTCCAAGTCACCTTGGATAGCCCCCTAGTTCGAGGAATTGGTGTACAATGAGGGATGCAGGTTTCAAATCTCTTGATCTCTTGGCGTTGCCGCCGATGGGAGCAGGCATTAGCGCGGACGGGTATGATCTCTGGAGTGCCTTCAAGCGGCACGTGAAAGAGACCGGTGCGGTTCATCCTTGCCCCTGCACGTGCTGGCCGGTGTATCGGGGGAATGCTTGGAGGAGGATGGGCGCGAGGTGCGTCGTGTCTTGTATGTGTAGGAGCAAGGTTACGCATGTGGCTACGCGACATGCACCTTGCGAGGGAATGGGCAGGCCCTTTCCCCTCGACCCCAAGCCCTGCGCGCAGAGCGCGTCAGGTGGCTGGCATGAATAAGCGAGAGCCGAAGTCGCGTGTGGTGCGGGAACTGGTCTTACGGGTGCGCTGTACTGCGGATGAGCGTGCTGCCTGGCTTCGCAAGTCCCGCGCGCAGGAACGGTCTTTATCCGACTACGCCCGCCATGTTCTGTCCACTGAACCGATGCAGCGGCGGGCGCGACCTCCAGAGATCGATCCCGTGCTGTTGGCGGCGGTTGGGCGTGCAGGCAGCAATTTGAACCAGATCGCCCGCGCCATCAACACAGACCGCAAGGCGGGGCGCGCTATCGACCTGCTCGCGATGTGCACACTCTTGATGACATTGGACCGGCAGCTTGCTGAGATCGTCGCGGAGCATTCCAGATGATCGTCCGCTTCTTTGCTCATGGTGATGGCTCGGGCCGCGCGGCGGTGGAATACCTGCTGGCCGAGGAGGTCGCCGCATATACCGAAGATCGGAAGCGCATCGCGGGTCAGACCGTCCGTCGGGATGTGTTGCCAGAGGTTTTGTCAGGCGACCCCGAACTGACCCGCGCCCTAATCGACAGCAACACCCGGAAATGGCGTTACACGTCGGGCGTGCTGGCCTTTCATTCCGACGATAATCCCTCCGAAGCGGATCAGGCGGCTGTGATGGTCGATTTCGAAAAAGCCGCCTTCGCAGGATTGGAGAGGGATCAGGCCAGTATCCTCTGGGTGTGCCACCGGCATATGGGCAACGTAGAACTGCATTTCCTGATCCCGCGCGTGGAACTCTACGGGAACCGCTCGTTCAACCCCGCGCCTCCGGGGTCTGAGGCCTATTTCAACTCCTTTCGAGACTACTGGAATGCCCGCGCGGGCTGGGTCAGCCCGGAAGAACCTGTTCGCAAGCGCATGGTCAAGCCGGTGTTCGATATCGGCGACCGGAAGCAGGTCAAGGAAACGATCCAGACGCTTATCGTTCAACAGATCGAGGCAGGTGAGATCCGCAACCATGCCGATGTTCGCGCGGCTCTCACCGAACTTGATGGCCTCGAATTAAAACCGCTGTCCGAAACACAACTCCGGAAACGCCGCCAGGCAGATGAGGAAGAGGCACGCGGCGGCAAGTCTCGCAAGCGCGACACCCGTATCACCATGCGCGTCGCGGGCACCTCGGACAGCCAGAACACGTTCCGATTAGAGGATCGAATTTTCCATGAAGACTGGACCGCAAATGAATACTTTGCTGCAAAGCCTGCAAGCGAAGGTCGAGACACAAACCCACGCGACCGAAGCGCAGACCCAGAAATTGTTGGACGACTTCGAGCAGCATTTAATGCAGGCGTTGAGCGCCGCACAGCAAAAAATCGCACACGATATGCGCGGCCTCGAAAAGTTGAGCGAGGCGATCCAAATCCGGACCGCCGATCATCTCCAGGAGCAGGCCCGCAAGATACGGCAAACAGCGGCAGAACTGGAAGAGAGCCGGACGGAATGGCGTACGGCGACATGGAAAACGATGCTGCCAGCTTATCTAGCGGGGGTCTTGCTGACCTTGTGGGTGCTCTTGATGGCGGTGCAGCTATCATTTCCCGAACCACAGAGAACAGCACCAGAGTCGAGGTTGACGAGGTTCGGTCTCGACGGATCAGTTGTGACACATGGCCCTGGCGGCTTAGGCCGGGTTCTGAGCTTGCCGCGCGGCGTCACTCTCGCAAGTTGTCCAATCCCCAATCTGAACGGCGGCGAAGTTTGCGTCGAAACCCACGCCACGAGGTAAATCATGTCACACCCGCAATTGACGCCGTTCGAGACCGCATTACTCAGCGCTGTCGAAGAACTGAACGCGACATTCGAGGCTGGCTTGAAGAGCGCCAGCGCTTCACCGAACGAGTTCGAGACTTTGCATCGCGCATTCAATCGATTCGCGACCGACTTGGAGAAACGCTTGACCGCGTTGGAGCGGCAGCAGGCGGAATTGCGACGGCTGTTGGAGACTGGCTGACCCAGCGATCTGCGCGCCGGGAAGAAGCGGAGCAGAGCAAACCCGAGCCGAGACGCACGGTCCCCGTGCCTTTTTCATCCGGACCAAAATTCTAAACAAACGAAGAGGACCCAATCATGAGCAACAAAAAAAGCATCGTCGATCAGATCCAGGGCATCTTGGGCGAAATGGAAGACACGGGCTTTTTTGATGAGCTTGCAAAACTGCCCGAGAAGGTGAAAGCACCGGAGAAAGAGGAAAGAAAAACGCCCAGAGATCCAGATGTGGACCACCCGCACGATAAATCTTGAGATGGCCATCCTATTAGGGCGCGCTACCGGACCCGCCTTCCCCTGCCTTATGAGGGGCGATGTCAGGCGGGGCCGGATGTGCAAAGGGAGCTGGAAATTCCACATGAGCGAGACGCCAAGCATCGCGTGATTGAGGGTTTTGGGCGAGCCGGTGTAGAGCGATCGTGCAAAGGCACTATCGTCCTATTCCGCGACGCTCATACCTCCAGCACGAAAGCTGGATCGAACTCGACCTCTTCGTGCGGATATCCGCGCCCATTCATCACGAAGCGGATGGGGCCGTGTTTGCCTTCACAAATCCAGGCCTCGTTGTCGTGACTGTGGCCGCAGATCCAAGTGTGGATGTCGAAGCCCCTGATCTCGGCCCAAAGAGCACTGGCGAAACCTGCGCAGAGGGCGCGTTTGCTGTCATTTCCGATTTCGCGGGCGGGGTGGACCAGTTGGCGTACCTGGATGTGGTGGGTCATGACGATGGTCGGACCGTTGTGAGGCTAGCGCAGAGCGTCCCAGATCGCCGCTTTGTCCCTCGCATGTTGGTCAAGCATCGTGTGCACACAGAACTTGCGCTTCGGCGTGACGCGGATCCGCCGGTAGTCCACCAGGGAATTCCCTACAATGCCCCGTGCGGCGACTTCTAGTTCCGGGAAGAGCTTCAAGTCCGTCCAGAGCGGCGCGCCGATGATACGCACTCCCGCAATCTCGGTAGCCGCGCCATGGAGCACGCGAATATCGAGGCCTTGGGCACGCTGGTCAGCAAGCTGGCGCTCTTCTTCGGCGAGAAGCTCCGACCAGATCGAGCCATAGGGTTCGTGGTTGCCCCAGATCACCACGACCGGGCAGCCATACTTGCGCGCGGCGCGTGCAGGGATTTCCAGATAGCGGCCCATCGTATGGGTGTCGCCCGCGATCAACACGCCATCCACTGGCACCGACAGATCGGGCAGATCGAAGCCTTCCCAGAATTCGTCGTGCAGGTCGCTCCAAACCAGAAACCTCGCCATAGCTTTTACATCTTCATGATCTCAGGGAAGCCTCTGGCGTCGATCCATTGCTTCCCGTCTTTGGGTGCGCCCCATGGGTTGCCGAACTCTTTGCCCATCGGGGCGTCATCCAGCGTCAGGTCGCGCGCATTCACGGCGCTGCGGGCGCGCTTGTGCTCGCTTTTCTTGAACACGTTGTCGCTCGCGGCGGTGCTCATCCCGCAGATCGGGGTTTTTCGGTAGGACCGGGACATCTCAAAACTCCGTCGCCTTGTGCTCGACATCCGCCCAATGCTTGTTCACCGGAACGCGCTGCCGGCACATAATCGTAGGTGCGCAATTCAGCAAAATTACCTGTTTATTTCTTCCGCTGCAGCGATGTGTTGGGATATTTCATCGAGAGTATGCTGCTCGCCAGCATCTTGGAAAAGTTCACGCAGGATGTGAACGGCATTTTGCTGTCCGTATAGCAGCTTTTTTAAGCCGATTATCCGGAACGTCAGATATGCGCGCAGTGGCGGTATCGACTGGACCGTGGGCAGAACTAAGGCATAGGCGGTGGCTCGGCTCAGGTGCCCGGACATCGAAGACAGCGACACACCCGAAAACAAGAACCAACACGCTAAAAGCCAGCTCGATCTCATCAGAACTCCGAAATTGCTTGGAATTCCCGCCTTGTAGGAACCCGCAACTTTCCCTAATAATCTCAGAAATGATGATTTTAGGAAAGTGCTTCGCATGGCAGCTGACATCATGACCATTGATGAAGTCGCCGACTATCTCAGAATCAACAAGAAAACTGCTTACCGCCTTGCGGCCGACAGCAAGCTGCCCGGCTTCAAGGTTGGCGGCACCTGGCGGTTTCGGCGCGTGGATATTGAGGACTGGATCGAGCGTGAAGCCAGCCCGAAGAAGGGAAAAAAGATATGACCGGCCAGGAACAACGCGCGGCGCTACAACGGAAAATCTGGGACATCGCGAACGATGTGCGCGGCTCGGTCGATGGCTGGGATTTCAAGCAATATGTCCTCGGCACGCTCTTCTACCGCTTTATCAGCGAGAATTTCGCTGCGTATATCGAGGCCGATGACGAGAGCATCAACTACGCTGTTCTTCCCGACAATGTCGTCACCGATGACATCAAGGATGACGCAATCAAGACCAAGGGCTATTTCATCTACCCTAGCCAGCTCTTTGCCAACATCGCGAAGAACGCAAACACGAACGACAGCCTGAACACCGATCTGGCTCAAGTTTTCGCGGCGATCGAAACCTCCGCTAATGGCTACCCCTCTGAGCTGGATATCAAGGGTCTGTTTGCTGACTTCGACACGACCAGCACGCGGCTGGGCAATACGGTCGCGGACAAGAACGGCCGCCTCGCGAAAGTGCTGAAGCGTGTGGCAGAACTCGATTTCGGGGACTTCCATGACAGCCAAATCGACCTATTCGGCGATGCCTATGAATTCCTGATCTCGAACTACGCCGCCAATGCGGGCAAGTCCGGCGGGGAGTTCTTCACCCCGCAACATGTCTCAAAGCTCATCGCCCAGCTCGCCATGCATGGGCAGGAAAAGGTCAACAAGATTTACGACCCGGCCTGCGGCTCCGGTTCCCTGCTGCTGCAAGCCAAGAAGCACTTCGACGCACACATTATCGAAGATGGCTTTTTCGGGCAGGAGATCAACCACACGACCTACAACCTCGCTCGCATGAACATGTTTCTGCACAACATTAATTACGACAAGTTCAATATCCAGCGCGGCGATACGCTGACCCAGCCGCATTTTCAGGACGATAAGCCTTTTGATGCCATCGTCTCCAACCCGCCCTATTCGGTGAAGTGGATAGGCTCGGATGATCCGACACTGATCAATGACGATCGGTTCGCACCGGCCGGTGTGCTCGCCCCGAAATCTAAGGCCGACTTTGCCTTTGTGCTCCATGCGCTCAGCTATCTGTCAGCCAAGGGCCGCGCGGCGATCGTCTGCTTCCCGGGGATTTTTTATCGTGACGGGGCGGAGAAGAAGATCAGGCAATATCTGGTCGATAACAACTATGTCGAAACGGTGATAGCCCTTGCGTCCAACCTCTTTTACGGCACGACAATCGCCGTGACGATACTGGTATTGGCCAAGAACAAGACCGACACGGCCATCCAATTCATCGACGCCACGGGAGATGAGTTTTTCAAGAAGGCCACCAACACCAATCTGATGACGGACGATCACATCGCCAAGTTGATGGAGATGTTCGATGCTAAGGAAGACGTGCCCCATGTCGCGGCCTCGACGCCCTATGAGACCATTGTGGAGCGGGGCTACAACCTTTCGGTCAGTTCCTATGTCGAGCCGCGCGATACACGCGAGCTTGTGAACATTGATGAGCTGAATGAAGAGATTAGAACCACGGTTGAGAAGATCGATCTGCTGCGTGCCGACATCGACGCCATCATTGCGGGGATTGAAACATGAGCACGGCGGACTTTTTGGACAAGCTACTGGATGGGGCTGAGCTTGAGTGTGTGCCGCTCGAAGAAGTTGCCACCATTAAACACGGTCGAGATTGGAAGCATCTTAACGAGGGGGATATTCCCGTTTACGGCTCTGGCGGAATTATGGGCTATGTTGATGATTACTCTTACGACAAACCTACCGTCCTGATCCCTAGAAAAGGTTCCATCACCAATATTTTCTATGTTGAGACGCCGCTCTGGAATGTCGATACAATTTATTACACCGAAATTGATGAAGCTCAGATGCTTCCAAAATACTTCTATCATTTCATTTGCACGATCGACATGATGTCCTTGGATACGGGCTCGGGCAGACCTAGCCTAACTCAGGCCATTTTGAACCGGATTCAAATCCCCATCCCGTGTCCCAATGATCCGGAGAAGTCGCTGGCGATACAGCGGGAGATTGTCCGTATACTCGACACCTTCACCGAGCTTACCGCCGAGCTTACCGCCGAGCTCACCGCCCGCAAAACACAATACAAACACTACCGCGACCAGCTCCTGACTTTTTGCGAAGATGTGGTGGAGTGGAAAACGCTGGGGGAGATCACGAGAATACGAACGGGCCAATCAATCAATAAAACCATGATTGCGGCCAATCCTGGCAAATACCCCGTTATAAATAGTGGTCGTGAGCCACTGGGTTACTTCGACCAATGGAACACAGACAACGATCCTATTGGTATCACGAGCCGAGGGGCTGGCGTTGGTTCTGTCACATGGAGAGACGGCAAATACTTCCGGGGAAACCTCAACTACTCTGTCACCATCAAGGAGCCAAAAGTATTGAACGTACGTTTTTTGTATCACACCTTGGAGCAATTCCAGCCCCAGATTAAGCAGCTGTGCACGTACGACGGGATTCCTGCACTCAATGCTGGAAATCTCGTTGACCTGACCATTCCTTTGCCCAACCTAGAAGAACAAATCCGCATCGCCACCATCCTCGACAAATTCGACACGCTGACGACCTCGCTGAGCGAAGGTCTGCCACGCGAAATCGAACTGCGCGAAAAGCAATATGCCTACTATCGCGCTCTGCTACTGAGCTTTCCCAAACCTCATGACATGGCGGCCTAAATGGGACAGACGTTGGAAGAAATTGCGAACAGTCTGCGTACACCTCAGGTAACCCGCAGAACGGTTACCAAAGAGACCAAGCAGATTGCGCCTAAAGAGGTGGAGGAACAAGCGCCTGTCCCCAAAGTGCAGCTGATCTATGCGTTCAACGCTTCAGGCAAGACCCGACTGTCCCGCGAATTCAGGGACCTAATTGATCCGAAGACAGAAGCGCGGCCAGATGATCAGCGCCCAAAAGTCCTTTATTATAATGCGTTCACCGAAGACCTGTTCTATTGGGACAATGATCTGGACGGCGATAGGGAACGTAAGCTTCGCATTCATCCAAACGCCTTCACCAAATCTGCCTTTGAAGACCTCGGGCTCGATTTGAGGGTCATTACCGCGTTCCAGCGCTATACCCAGCCTAATCTGACCCCGCGATTTAACGAAGAATACAAAACCACGGACAAGGAAGGCAAGGAGGTCACCATTCCGGCGTTTTCCGAAGTGATATTCACGTTCGGGCAGGATCCGGAGACCAACCCAGAACGTCTCAAAATCTCGAAGGGCGAGGAGAGCAACTTCATCTGGAGCGTTTTCTACTGCCTGCTAGATCAGGTCATCAGCACTCGCAATGTCGCCGAGGTCGAAGAGCGTGAGACCGATCAGTTCAATGACCTTGAATATATCTTCATCGATGACCCGGTCAGCTCACTCGATGAAAACCATCTGATTCAGCTTGCTGTCGATGTCGCCGATCTGATCAAGAGAAGCGAGACAACGAATGGCCTGAAGTTCATCATCACGACGCACAGCCCGCTTTTCTTCAATGTGCTGTTCAACGAGCTGAAGAACAAAACGTGCTACATGCTGAACCGGCTTGAGGACGGCATGTTCGATCTTACGGCCAAGAACGGCGATTCAAACCAGAGCTTCTCCTACCACCTTTACCTTAAGCAAACGCTGGAGCAGGCGATCGCGGCGGACAAGATCGAACGATATCACTTCACCCTGCTGCGTAACCTCTATGAAAAGACGTCAAACTTTCTGGGCTACCCACGGTGGTCTGAGCTGCTGCCGGGCGACCAGCAACTCTATCTTAACCGCATCATCCAATTCACGAGCCATAGCACGCTTTCCAATGAGGCTGTTGTCGAACCCAACCCACAGGAGAAGCAGACCGTGAAGCTGCTGCTGGAGCATTTAAGTAACAATTACAGCTATTGGCAGGAGGGCGCGCCCAATGACTGAGCAAACCACTCCCGTCGCAGAGACCAATCGCTTCATCGTTCTCGACAAATATGTGCGCGCCTGGGAAGCGGCTGACAGCTATCAGTCTGAGGCCGACCTGGAGCGCGAGCTTGTCCAAGACCTGCGCGATCAGGGATATGAGTTTCTGGACACTCTGAAATCATCGGGCAACATGCTCGCGAATGTGCGTACACAGCTACAAGCTCTCAATGATGTTCAATTTACTGATAAGGAGTGGACGCGGTTTGTTGAGACCTATCTGGATCGCCCCAGTGACAGCGCCACTGACAAGGCCCGCAAGCTCCATGACGATTACATCTTTGATTTCGTCTTCGATGACGGGCGCATTCAGAACATCTATCTTTTCGACAAAACAAATGTCTGCCGCAACAAGGTTCAGGTCATCAAGCAGTTCGAGCAGGCCGGAGCACATGCGAACCGCTATGATGTTACGATCTTGGTGAATGGTCTGCCGCTGTTGCAGGTCGAGCTGAAAAAACGCGGCGTCGCCATCCGCGAAGCGTTCAACCAGATACACCGCTACAGCAAAGAGAGCTTCAACTCTGACAGCTCGCTTTTCAAATATCTCCAGATTTTCGTGATCTCCAATGGGACGGACACGCGCTATTTCGCCAATACGACCAAGCGCGACAAGAACAGCTTCGACTTCACGATGAACTGGGCGCAGGCGGATAACAGCCCGATCAGAGACCTCAAGGACTTTACCTCGACCTTCTTCGAGAAGCGCACTCTATTGAAGGTGTTGCTTGACTATTCCGTCTTCGACGTCAGCGACACGCTGTTGGTGATGCGACCCTATCAGATCGCCGCAACAGAACGCATTCTTCGGAAGATCAGAAGTTCCTACGAGGACAAAACGCTGGGTAAGACGGACAGCGGTGGTTTCATCTGGCACACGACGGGCTCAGGCAAGACACTGACCAGCTTCAAGGCGGCCCGCCTCGCCACCGAGCTTGATTTTATCGACAAGGTCTTCTTCGTGGTGGACCGCAAAGACCTCGATTACCAGACGATGAAAGAGTATCAGCGATTCTCGCCCGACAGCGTCAATGGGTCAGACAGCACCGCCGGATTAAAGCGGAACCTCTCAAAGGACGACAACAAGATCATCGTCACCACGATCCAGAAGCTTAACAATCTGATGAAGAGTGAGGGCGACCTGCCGGTCTATCGACAGCGTGTCGTCTTCATTTTCGATGAGTGTCACCGCAGCCAGTTTGGTGAGGCACAGAAGAACCTCAAGAAGAAGTTCAAGCACTTCTGCCAGTTTGGCTTTACCGGCACGCCCATCTTCCCAGAAAATGCTTCGGGGGCTGAAACAACGGCTAACGTGTTCGGAAGCGAACTTCATTCCTACGTGATCACCGACGCTATCCGCGATGAAAAGGTGCTCAAGTTCAAGGTCGATTATAATGACGTCCGGCCACAGTTTAAGGCGATTGAGATCGAACTGGATGAGAAAAAACTCACCGCCGCTGAGAACAGGCAAGCCCTGCTGCATCCTGAACGTATCGCTGAGATTTCTCGGTACATCTTGGACAACTTCCGCAGAAAGACACATCGTCTTTATGGGGACAATAAGGGCTTTAACGCTCTGTTCGCCGTCAGCAGCGTTGAGGCTGCAAAGCTTTATTATGAAAGCCTGAACAAGCTGCAGGCGAGCAATGGCAAACCGCTAAAGATTGCGACGATCTTTTCATTCGCAGCAAATGAAGAGCAGGATGCAATTGGCGATATTCCCGACGAGAGCTTTGAGGTCTCTGCGCTGAACAGCAGCGCCAAGGAATTTTTGAACGCCGCGATCGCTGACTATAACGCTTATTTCCGAACAAATTTCAGCGTCGATAGCAAGGGCTTTCAGAACTACTACCGGGATCTGGCCAAACGAGTGAAGTCCAAGGAAGTCGATTTGCTTATCGTGGTGGGTATGTTCCTGACGGGCTTCGACGCGCCTACGCTTAACACGATTTTTGTTGACAAGAACCTACGTTTTCACGGCCTCATCCAAGCCTATTCTCGCACAAACCGCATCTACGATGCGACCAAGTCCTTCGGCAACATCGTGACCTTCCGCGATCTGGAAGACCCTACCATTAAAGCGATCACACTTTTTGGCAATGCGAACACGAAAAACGTCGTTCTTGAAAAAAGTTACTCGGAGTACATGGAAGGCTTTACTGATCAGACGACGGGAGAAACTCGGCGCGGCTTCATTGACGTGGTCAGTGAGCTTGAAGAGCGTTTTTCAGACCCTGCAGCCATTGAAAAAGAGGCTGACAAGAAGGCCTTTGCAAAGCTGTTTGGTGAGTATCTCCGAGTCGAGAATATCCTGCAGAACTATGATGAGTTTTCTAACCTGAGAGAACTCCAAGAGATCGGTGAAAGCGATGCGGAAGCGCTCGCTGAGTTTAAAGAACAGCGCCATTTGAGCGACGACGATGTCGCCGAACTCAAATCTGTCCACATGCCAGCTGACCGTAAGATACAGGACTACCGATCAACCTATAATGATATCAGGGATTGGCTTCGTCGCGAGAAGGCCAGCGCGGAGCAAATCAATTCAACGATCGACTGGGATGACGTGATCTTCGAGGTCGATCTCTTGAAGTCACAAGAAATCAATCTGGATTATATTCTTGAACTGATCTTTGAGCATGGCAAAAATACGAAAAACAAATCGGAGCTTGTCGAAGAAATTCGCCGCGTCATCCGCGCCAGTATTGGCAACCGGGCGAAGGAGAGCCTGATTGTTGATTTCATCAATGAAACACACCTCGACGAACTCGGGGACAAAGCCGGTGTGATTGAAGCCTTCTTCGCTTTCGCACAAGCGGCGCAAAGTTGTGAAGCTGAAGAGCTCATTTCTGATGAAAAACTGAATGTGGATGCCGCAAAGCGTTATATCGCAACTTCTATCAAGCGAGAGTATGCGAGTGAAAACGGCACTGAGTTGAACTCGATCCTACCGAAAATGAGTCCCCTCAATCCACAATACTTGACCAAGAAACGTGATGTGTTCCAGCAAGTCTCTGCTTTCGTTGAGAAGTTTAAAGGTGTCGGCGGAAAAATTTAGGCATCGGCTAGCCTGGACTTATCCTGTTTTAAGTCGGCATCCTTGTCGCACATATGGGTCCATCGTTCGAACTGTTTTCCTAGGTGTTGGTGGCTTGGTGCGATTATCGTAAAGCCGGAGACCAATCGGGTGACAAGGTTGCTGGAGAAGGCGCGAAAGATATGCCTGTCGTGCGAGACGCAATCAAGCGCGTCTTGGCAGGCAGCGAGGCGGCGTTTTATCTGCGTCGAGAGAAATACGGTTTCTCACGTCCTCGGCGGAACGGTGTGGTATAAAATGTGGTATTACTCCGCATGCTTTAAATATTTTTGTATTTTATCATATGATTACCATATAAGTGAGTAAGACTGTCTCTCCGCCACTTCCCTTTGAAATCATTAGATTATTTCAGGTTAGCGCGGGCTTACCCGCCATAGAACCCGCCAAACCCAAAACGCTTAAACCGCTATTGCCCGTTGGGTTGATCTGCTTTTCGTTTGGCCCATCGGTCGCGTTGCGCTTGTGCGATACGGTCGCGGCCCTCTTGCGTTTTCGGTCCCGTGCTCATTCCGCCATGAAATTTGCACCGCCGTTTGTTTGGCAGGCTCATCGCGGCGCAGGGGGTGCCTTTTCGGGTTTTTGCACCGCAGCGCACCCGTTGCCCCGTCAATGGGCCAATGAGGCGCAGGGGCGGCTCCTCGAACGCTTGCGCCCAGAGTTTGCGGATCGGTCGGTTTGGCGGGGGTAGCGCAAGAATCATGCCGATTTGGCGCAAGGCATGGGCGCGCAGATCCACCTTTGGCTTGCGCTCCCAATAGCTCACCGTTTGCCGCCCCAATCCGGCCAGCCTACCCAGATCGGTTTGCGAGAGGGACGCGGCGCGGCGCAGGGCGGCGAGTTCGGCCCCCGTCATCTAAAACCCCATCCCCGCGCGCGCGTAATAGTCGGTAAATACGTCACGCGATGCGAAAGGCGTGTGGCATCGACGTTAAGGGGGGCGGCGCAATGATGAGAACCTGTGGCGCTGGATAGACAGTCCCGACGCCACCGGCACATGAGAGCACTTGGCCAACCAGCTTGGACATCCCAACCGTGGTTTCGAACGCTGAGCGATGGAAATAGGCCTTCGTATCATTGGTCCCGAGCATGAGGATCACGAGATCGAGCGGTAGGTGACTGGCCAACGCAGACGGCAGATAGGCACTGCCGTTAAGACGCGGATCCGTGGGGTCATCTAACGATGTGGTGCGTCCGCCCAGACCCTCTTCGATGATGACATGGCCCTCGCCCAGATTTTTTTGTAGCAATCCAGTCCAACGCACATCCGCTGGATAGCGGCTCGTTGGCGCGCCCTCGATTACAGGCACCCAGCCCCAAGTGAGGGAGTCGCCAAAGCACATGATACGTTTCTCTGGCATTGATCGTTCCTTTTACAAATTGATCAAACGCGTCTTGTGTTCAGGCCATAGAAGATGGTCCCGAATTCTCGCCATCAAGTGCCGCGGGATCAAGCGACGAGGAAGTCGTGCGAATGGAGGTAACGACCATAGGATCAAACACAATTCAAAGACCGTCAAGTCGTTCGGTCTTTTGGTTTTGAAAACGTGCCATAAGGACGGATGCTGGGCCTGCCAACGCGATTTCCGGACATGGCCGGGGCTTTTGGCCTTCACGTGGCAGTGGACATTCGTTGCAATGCAGAAAATCGGTAAATAGGGCTCGAAGCGGCCGTTTGCCGCGCGCAGCGCGAAGGGCTAGTTCGCGGACGAAGCTGCCGATGCCACGCATCCATGGCACCGGCAGGAGTATAGTGAAGGGTAGAACGGGTCGCGTTGGCAGATGATTATGTCGATTGCGACGAAGATCGGCTGCCCACCCCAGACCCTGAACGACTAGGCCCAGAAGGCCGAGGTCAGCCAGGTCGTCACCACTACGGTCGAGCGCACAGCAGATCTCTGGAAGCTTGAGACAGATGTGCGAGGTCAAAGCCCTGAAGCCCGCCTCTCGCACGGCGAGCTGTCTCGGCTCCGATCGTTACGGAACTGTTCGCCCTCTGGGAGAAAAGCCTGCCGCGTATCGCGGGCAAGTCGACGCTGGCAGAGGCGCTACGCTATGGCATAACGCGCCGCGACATCTTCGAACGATTTCTGAGTGACGGCCGCATCGAGCTAGGGTCCAACATCGTCGAGCGCGCCATCAGCGCCAGACAATCACGAGGAAAAACAGCCTGTTTGCCGGATCCGATGGCGGAGGTTGCACGTGGGCCACTATCGCCACCCGACGGCAGACCTACAAGATGAACAGTGTCGACCCCGCCGCGTGGTTGATCCAGCCATTGGAGCGCATCGCCAACCAGTGGCCGCGCGCCGAAACCCATATCTTGGTCGCAATCATCAACCGCTTTGCTGGCCTCTGCCACCCCGAGATCATCCGCATCATCTGACCCTAAAGGGCAAGGGCCAGTCGCGTTTATGCAACAACCCCAACCTGTTCCCCAAAATGCGCCGCACATAGTTTAACATTGGACTAAGAATAAGATATGCAGGGCCTTATTATCGCTCAAAAGAGAAACAATGCCCGTTAAATCAGAAGTAATCGCCGAAGATGATGGGTATGGCATTTATGCCCATAGGCACAGACGACAAAGACGAACGCTCGTTATCACATTTGACGGAATAAAAAGTGGCATTGCCCAGAAAGGGTTTGGCACCGAATGGTCGCTCAAACAGGGGTATGACACAATTTTTGTGGCCCAACAGCGACTTTCACAATACCAACTCTTATCACGCGAACAATTTACAGAGTCGGTTGCTAAAGTGTGCTCGGCCTACGACCGCGTTGTGTGCTACGGTGCCAGCTTGGGCGGATACGCAGCACTCTACTTCGGTGGCAGCATATCTGCACGGATAGTGGCTGCGTCACCCCGGTTGTCAAACCATCCGGCCTTTCCGCACAACAGATATAGCAATATCGACTTTTTTCATGAACGTGAACTTCCAGAACCGCTTTCGAGCCAGCCCCCAGTTATTATCTTTGATCCTCTCCATTTACGGGATTCTCGGTTCGTTTTTCAGTATGTCGGACCACGATACAAAGACATGCACCTTTTAACCTTGCCTGGTGTCGGCCACTTGCCCTTGGGCGCAATGGCGCAGGCTGGGCTTCTTTCAAGGTTCATGCCAAATCTAATTACAGGGAAGATCAATGCGCTGCCTAAATGGGCGGTATCTTCCATTCGCGGAATAGACGACAGGCTCCTTGAAACGTCGACGGAGTCGTCACTGTAATAGAGACGAAAGACATCCGTCAGAAAACGCGGAAGTGTGCGTAAAATTGAATTTCAACACCACCATCACATATCCATTTTACCAAATGAAAACAGCCATATAACAATAATCGCAACTCAATCTAGAAAGATGAAGCGCGCGTACAAAACGTCTACCGTGAGCTACTCCCCATTTGTTGGACAGGATCTGGCGTAAATTAAGCTACTCTTTGCACCTGCTGATCGGGGTTGGTTGTTTTAATTCTCTGCCAATAGACCACGGCAGGTGGCCTGCCGCCAAGCGAGGAATGCGGTCGCTTGTGATTGTAGAACTCGATCCATTTTCTGATGCCTGCTTTCGCCTCCGATCCGGTTTCCCAAGCATGCGGGTAGACGCATTCATACTTCAGGGACCGCCACAGTCGTTCGACGAAGATGTTGTCAAGGAAGCGGCCCTTGCCATCCATTGAAATGCGGACATTTGAGCGGCTCAGTCGGTCTGTCCATGCAAACGATGTGAACTGTGAGCCTTGGTCGGTATTCATAATCTCAGGCGGGCCGAACTTGTGGATCGCTTCGTTCAACGCATCGACGCAAAACTCTGCCTCCAGCGTGTTTGAGATGCGCCAAGCCAGCACCTTGCGTGTGTGCCAGTCCATGATTGCCACAAGATACAAGAATCCGCGCCGCATTGGCAGATAGGTAATGTCGGCGCACCAGACTTGGTTGGGCCGATTTACCCGCAACCCACGCAGCAGGTAAGGATAAATCTTGTGCCCCTTTGCCGCCTTGCTGGTGTTCGGCTTCTGATAGATGGGCATGAGGCCCATCAGCCGCATAATGCGTCTGATCCGTTTCTCGTTTACGACGTGATCCTCATTTCGCAGGTGCCAAGTCATCTGGCGCACGCCGTAAAACGGGGTTTCCAGGAACTGCTTATCAATCAGCCGCATCAGGTCGAGGTTCATTTCACTTTCGCCTTTCGGCTCATAATAGAACGAGGATCGAGAGATCGACAGCAACGCGCATTGCTTCCCAACAGACAGCCCAGGCAGATTGGGCTCAACCATCTTGCACCTCATTTGTCGGTCCAGGGTTTGAGCTTTCTTGCCAAAAAATCGTTGGCGACGGCCAACTCCCCAATCTTGGCGTGCAGGTCTTTGACCTGCTCTTCATCGACTTCCGGTGCCTTCCGGCCGCCACGCTCAAATACGCCAGACGCACCTTCAAGCAGAGCACGTTTCCATTGATGGATCATCGTGGGATGCACGCCGAACCGACTGGCCAGCTCGCTGACCGTCTCTTCGCCCTTCAGCGCTTCCAACGCTACCTTGGCTTTGAATTCTGGATGATGTTGCTTCCGTTTCGACATCGTCGATCTCCTTCGTGTTGAAGATCAACAGACAACAAATCGCAGCTTACGTCAGTGTCCTAATTTTAGGGGGTAGCTCAACCGTGCGCAAAATAAAGTAAGCGTTGCATCTGGCACCACCTGACGCGCGGCAACTGCAGCGAGAGCGAGCAGAGAAGATCAGGGCAGCCAATTAACTTCGGCCAAATTCATAAAGGCTCTGGCAAGCTGGGAGATTAAGATCAGCATGGATGGCACAGGAGCGTGGCATGAGGTCGTCTTCTTGGAGAGCCTGTGGAGGACCATCAAATATGAAAAGGTTTACCCGCCCCGCCCGCCTACGCCTCGGAAAGCGGGCGTGGGTCAACTGCGAGTGATCTCACACACGCTGTTCAATCTGCCCCCCAGTCGAACACCTTACTCGGGTCAGAAGGCCTATTTTGCCGATGAGGTCTCCAACGCACGGTAGACTGACACCCAGAGCGCGCCCAATCTGCGCTTGGGAGGCATTGTCGGCAGCAAGGCGCTTTATCGCATCATGATCCACATGCTTTTGTCGCCCCGTGTAGCCCCCCTGCCCTTCGCAGCTTCGACGCCGGCCCGCTGGCGGTCGCGGATGAACTTCAGTTCGATGCCGGCCACCATGCCGAGACCGGTGATACCCATGCGGCCCTATCGCCCACCGGTGTGACTTCGGGTTCCGAAACGCGCCGCGCCGCCCCTTTGGCATCACGTTTATGCACCCGTTTCAGAAAGTCGCGTGTCGAGCGACCAAGCCAATCAAGACGATGGATAACCAACTCGTCATCGGCGCGCAGAAACTCCGGAACAGTTGCCAGTTCAGTAATGCCGGGACTAAACAACGAATGCGTTCCGCCGCTCTGAGGGCGAGCTTGGCATCCGGCTTCCTTTGAGCTGCGTGACCAGTACCGGCGATATCGACATCGGCCCGTTCGAGAAACTCAGCCTCGCCACCCACGATCAGGTCAGCTCGAGCTGGGAGGAGACGTTCTCGAGGTTGAAATTTAGCCCGCTGCCGGGCCTCTAGGCGGGCAAAGATAGCGTTGGGCACAAGACGGGAGCGGCCAGCTGGTCTGGTTCTTCATCCCCGCTTGGGCGCCTTTTGCCGCAGCCGGCCTCACCCTGCGGCGGCACAGGCCTGTCTTTGATCCAGCTCCTCGCGCAGATCAGCGCTCAGAGCAAGCAGACGGCCTTGCCTCACTGCCTGGCTCACCTCCCGAGCAGTTAAATCGCGTCTAGCGCGGGGGCCATAGACGGGCTGAAGATCGTCTTGTAACCCTGATCCCGCAATCACCTGTGCCACCGCGCGGCGGGCTTGCGGGATCAGGGACGCCATCGCCATCGGTCCGGGGTAGAAGCTCTCCATCGCGGCGCCCTGTGCGTCCAAAATCGCGTGACGGGGCAACAAGATATGATGATATCCGATCTGCACGCGGTCGACGTCCACCCGCACACCGGCAAAGCCCGCGCGGGCCAGATGCACGGCGCGGACGAAGACCTCCTCGCCGCCGAGCGCCATCCAAATACTATGCTGCGGCGAGACCAAGACAGGCCCTTGGTTTCCCACACTGCCTGTCTCACAAAAAACAGGCCGCAAATGCGGATGCGCCAGCAGATCCTGTCGGTTAAATTCCCGCCCTCCCGCCCAGAGAACCGGAACTGCGCCGCCGTCCCGCGTCATCACCAAATCACCCGCCTGCAAGCCCTCCACCGCGCGCCACCCGGACGGCGTGCGCAGCATTGTTCCGGTCGCAAAGCACGGGATCCCCATCCTTGCCATCGCCAATTTACTATCGACGGAGGCGGGATCCACCCCGCGTAGCAGCACCGTCTCGCCATTGGGGAAGGTCAGCAACGCATTGCCGCTGCCATCATCGCTGACCGAGACATCGTTTGCCGTGACCGGATCGCCAGCAAGATTGCGCAGACCGCTTACATCAAGCTGGTCCTGCGTGCGTCCGGTGACCAGCGTGGTGTCAAAATCAATGATGACATCGCTGCCGCCGCCCGCGTCAAACACGAACAGATCCGCGCCGTCCCCGCCCGAAAGCGTGTCATCGCCCGCGCCGCCATTCAGGGTATCATCGCTCTCGCCGCCCAGAGCAATGTCATCTGTGGCCCCGAGAATGACGACATCCGCCCCGTCCCCCGCGACCACCAAAAGCGGCGCGCCGCTCGCCGAGTCGTCGTCAAAAGTCTCCGCCGCGGCCGATCCCAGACGCAGCCCATAGACCGTGCCATCGATCTGGATCCGCTCGATCCCCGACAGCGTATCCGTGCCTTCGCCGCCCACCGTATCCGCAACGATCAAATCCGTGCCTGCGAGGGTGAAGCTGTAATTCTCAAACGGCCCGTTATAGACCGCGATATCGTTGCCATCGCCGCCGTCGATCACATCATTGCCGCCGCCGCCGGTCAGCACATCATCGCCCGCGCCGCCCGCAAGCGTATCATTGCCATCGCCGCCCTTCAGGCTGTCGGCCCCCGATCCGCCGGTGATGATATCGTTCCCGTCCAACCCGTCGAGCGTGACGCCCACCGTTCCGGCGCTGCCGTCGAGGGTATCGGCATTGGCGGAGCCGAAGATGATCTCGATATCGTTAAAGCTGCCGGTCGAGCCAAGGGTGCCGATGGAATAGGTGCCCGCCTCCGATCCGGTGAAGGTGACATTGACGCCGGAGGTGGAGCTGGTGTTGACGAATTGCAGGACGTCGGCGCCCGTGCCGCCGTCGATCGTGTCATTTCCGTCATTGGCGTCGATGATAAACCAATCATTGCCATCCTCGCCCACCAGCGTGTCATCACCCGCGCCGCCAATGATGACATCATCGCCCGTGCCACCGTAGAGATCATCCGCCCCCGCGCCGCCCGCCAGCGTGTCATCGCCGTCCGCGCCGTAAAGCTCATCGTCGCCCGAGCCGCCGGTCATGCTGTCATTACCCGCGCCTCCATTGGCCACGATGCCATTGGTATCGGCGCTTGCATTGATCGTGTCGTTATAGCTGGTGCCGGTGATCGTCTCTATCGCGGTGAACGTGCCGCTTCCGTTACCGCTGCCGAAGGCATAGCTGCCCTGATCCGTGCCGCTGAAGACTACGTTGACGCCGGAGGTGCCGCCCCCGTCGCCAAAGCTGACCCTGTCCCAGCCCGTGCCGCCGTCGATACTATCGGTCCCGTCGCCCTCATCGATCAGGAAGGTATCTTTGTCGTCGCCGCCCGATAAAGTGTCATTGCCGGTGCCGCCCCGCAGCGTGTCATCGCCCGCCTCGCCGTAGAGCAGGTCATTCTCCCCGCCGCCGTTGATGCTATCATTGCCGGTGCCGCCATATACCGTGTCCGCGCCGCCCTCACCGTTGGTCGATCCAAAGTGGTCATTGCCCGATCCGAGGCTGGCGTAATCCGCGCCCGCGCCCCCGTAGACCGTATCATCGCCCGCATCGCCATTCAGCCTATCATTGCCGCCATTGCCGTAGATCAGGTCATTGTCGCCGCCGCCCCACACGGTATCCGCGCCGTCGCCCGCAACAATGGTGTCATTGCCGCCGTAAGCCAGAATTGAGTCGTTGCCTGCGCCTGCGTCGATGCTGTCGCCGGAATCATTGCTGCCGTTGATCGTGTCATTGCCCGTGGTGCCGTTATACGTCGCCATTTCCTGCTCCTGCCGCCAAATTTGAGCTTCCCGGCCCGAGGGTCAATGGCACTCTGGTCGGATGGCAGGGGGATATGCGCCGCAGCCTCTCTCGGGAAAACTGAACAGCCGTTCTGGCCAACAGGCCGATCCTGCGACAAAAACACCAAGCCGCCGTTAACGGCGGCAGGGCTTAGCGCGAAAGTGAGGGCCTGCGGCAGGCGCCGATGGCAAAGAGCAGCTCTCGCAGGACGATTTCAAACGGATCGCGGCGATTTCAAGGGGCCTCCGTTTACCCAGTCGGTCTACGACGCGCCGTAGATCCGCGCTGTTCGATTGGGCGCAGCGAATGGGGGTCCGCGAGAGCTATACCGTGGGGAGTAAACCCGACCGCGCAGATGCGCCCTGAGCGGCTGATCGGCAAGTTTGGGGTGGGGTGAGGGAAAAGGCGGCGCCGTGGACGCGAGTGGGCGCAGAGCGACG
Source organism: Albirhodobacter sp. R86504 (assembly GCF_042466415.1). Classification (NCBI taxonomy): domain Bacteria; kingdom Pseudomonadati; phylum Pseudomonadota; class Alphaproteobacteria; order Rhodobacterales; family Paracoccaceae; genus Albirhodobacter; species Albirhodobacter sp. R86504. The sequence continues at coordinate 1,050,509 of NZ_JAXHCH010000002.1, forward strand.
AGGGGCTCACAACCGACCTAGGATGCAGCGCAGCATTTTGTGATGAGATGCAGTGGCAACGTCGGGTTGTCGATGTGGGAGGGTATGCCGGATCGGAGGATCTACCATGCAAAGACCAAACTTACCGGCCATTCACGCACTTCGCCCCGCTTGGAATAAGGGGCGCATTATTGGTTGACCAGCCCCCCCTGATCCCGCGTTCATAATGAGAGCCTTTGGGTTTGATTTTGATAATCCTGAGTTTCGGTTTGGGCGAGCGCGACGGGCGCGGAGCCCTCAAATTGCTCAAGCGCTCGGCGCGCTTGCAGTAGCGTCTGGTTTCCGAGCGACGAATGCGGCCTGCCAGCGTTGTCGTCATATCGCCATAGCGCTCGCTTTCGCCGGGCATCGTCCAAGGTGTCAAAGATCTCCTCGTTAATAACGCGTCGCGCAGGCTGCCGTTGAACGACTCGATAAAGGCATTCTGCTGCGGTTTACTTGGGTTAATGTCGTGCCACGGCACATCGGTCTCATCTGCCCATTTCAGGATCGCCCGACTGGTGAACTCGGTCCCATTGTCGCTGACAATGCAACTAGGCTTGCTATAGACTCGGATGAGGACACCAAGTTCTCGGGCAACCCGTGCGCCCGAAAACTTGGTGTCCGCCACGAGGCGCAGGCATTCTCGTGTGCAATCGTTGATCACGGCGAGGATCCGGAACTTGCGCGGGCGCCGAAGCTGTCGGACACGAAGTCGAGCGACCAGCGCGCGTTGACGCCCTCGGCCGACGGCATCGGTGTTGCGGTGCCACGCGCCCGTTTCCGGCCGCGCCGTCGTTTCACCGAAAGTCCTTCCTCGCGGTAGATGCGATACAGCTTCTTGTGGGTCATGCTCATGCCTTTTCGGTCCAGCACGATGCCGATGCGGCGGTAGCCGAACCGAAGCCGTTCGCTGGCAATCACCTGCATTTCCTTGCGGATCGAGGCAATCGGGCGGGCGTTCGCGCCGGACCGTCTTTGGATCGACACCGACCAGCCTGCAGGCCCGGCGCTGCGAGATGTCGTAATTCAGCATCGCCCGGAGCGCTGCCTCTCGCCGCTTGGTCAATGTCGTCAGGTCTTTCCCAGCAGGTCTTTCAGCACGACGTTGTCCAGCATGGTATCGGCCAACAGGCGCTTGAGTTTGGCGTTCTCGTCCTCGAGGGCCTTAAGCCTGGCCGCCTCGGAGACTTCCATGCCGCCATACTTAGACTTGAATTTGTAAAACGACGCCGGGCTGAGGCCATACTTGCGGCACACCTCGGCCGTCGGCATACTTGCTTCCTGCTTCTTGATCATCCCGATAATCTGCGCCTCGGTGACACGGCTCTTTCGCGTTCGTCTGCTCCTTCAATATTGGGCAGGTTCTACACCAAGGTGAGGGATTTTTCGGGGGGCAGGTCTCCCCCACACAAAGCTCGTTGGCCTGACCGGCTCATTGAGGACAAAAAACTTAACAGAGCAATGCTAGTTTAGCTGCATCAAAGGCGACCAGGTCCGCAGCCAGACGCGGCGGGTACATCATCCTGATTTCGCATTGTACTCCTCACACAGCGTTTGAGCGCGCTCAAATTCTGGGGTGCCGCGATCAAGCCTATGGCTGTGATAGTCAAGCATCAGGCGCATATCGTCGTCTTGCCAGCGGTCTACCACGTCGAACTCCTCAAAAATCTCTGCCTTGCGGGTGGCGCTTACGTTTCCGTAATGCTTCCACGTAATCCCCTCATTCTCATGGCCAAAATTGAGCGACCATGCTTTTCGTTGCTCGACTGTCCGGCAAAGCCTATCGCCGAGTTGCGCGAGGCAGTGGCGCGCGGAATGGGGGGTGTAGCGTGTCGGCCTCCCTTCGCTTGCGGTACGGAACACCGCGTCGACAGCTGATGCGCTCTTTAAGGGAAGGAATTTTGCACGGGGCGTTTCACCATTTGTGGCCAGTTGTGCCAAATCACCAATATCCGGAAAAACGGCTTCGTCCTCGGCAAGACCAAAGCCTCGCATTTCCTGCACCCAAGCCGAAAATATCTCTTGGAACGCCTCGGTTGGCGGGAACCATTCTACGATAAAGCTCTTGCCGTTCTTCGCCCGCAGGGTTTCCCCATCGTGATGCATCTGCTTTTTTGCGAGATTAACATGACGCAATCGCAGGGAAATCAATGCCTGCTCGCGAAAGCCTGAGGCAAAAGCGGCCGCAAAAATGGCGCGGTCTCGGCGCTCTTTGAGAGTGCCGTGAGGAAGGCCCAAAAGCATCTCCTTTGCCTCGCTCAGGCTCTAGGCGCGCGGTCTTTCGCATCCGTTTTGCGCCTGCATCGCTCGGGGGAGCGCGAAATACGCCTCGAGCCCTGCGAGATCCTTAAACCCGGGCTGATTAATCAACCAAGCCATGAACGCTTTGAGATGAGACGCGAGATGGCGCACCGAGGACCGGCTCAGTCCGCCGTCCTCTTTACGCTTAGCCGCCCGGGCGACCAGCTCAGAACGCCAACCGTTCACATCCTCCGCCGTGACGTTTCGGAAGTCCTTGAACCCCACAAACCGCTCAAATTGACGGATCGCCGCGAGGTGCAGCGAGGAGCGTCAGGGTTAAGACGTTCGTCGTGCTCGTCACCGGGAAACTCGCCCCGAGATCGGTGAGCGTCGGCGCGCCGGAGGCGTCGTTCTGGACCAGTTGCCAGTTGGTATGGGTGCCGCGCTGGAAACCGATGCCGATGCAGTTGACGACGGCCGACAACGTCAGGGTCGTCGCCAGCGCTGTCGTCGATCCATAGAGGCCGACCATGCACTAACATTCAAACTGGACCACTCGGTGGGGGCAGACCACACCCAGCCCCTCAGCACGGCGCTGATGTTCTGGTGCTTGAACTCGACCGATCCCTCAGACCGATCATTCAACAACGGCAGAAGCCCGCGCCGGTGCTCGGCTTTGTTGTAGGCGCGGCCAGAGACGTCGTCTGCCAGCATCGCGAAGTAATCCGCAACGATCAGGTCGTTCTCTTGATCGGTCCAGGCCCCGTTCGGCATTGCGCCAGGCTAGGGGTGGAAACTGCGTTTGTCATCAGAGACTTCGCGCAAAACTCCCAAGACACACCAACGACCACGCCGCCCGTGTCGCGCCTCTGACTTCATCGAAACAAGCCGGAACCAGAGAAACACGGGCGCAATGCCACCCCGCCAGTCCCTTGAAATGCATGGATTTTTTGAACCCGTCTCGCCGGGAGCGAGGGGCGGGTGGAAAGAGACGCTGGGCGTTCGGAGACCGATATCGCGCGGCAGGCCAGTCTCTGAAGGGCGGATGGTCCATGCAAACCCCTTTGGCACATAAAGAAAAAGGCCCCGCGAGGGACCTGTTTTCGGGTTTGCAATGTTCAAATGGCGGACAGGAAGTCTACCGTTCCGGCATCCAACAGAGACCAAGGACGCCACAATAGCCCAACAAAATAAGGGCCTTTACGTCCAACAGTGTCTTGCGAGGACTCACATGTTCCTGTATTTTATGGGGGACAATCTGGGGGACAGAATGGATCTTTCGAACCATGCGAGGCCACATGACACGCGCCCCTAAGAAAGCCCTCACGGCGGCATTCGTGCGAACGGTGAAAGAGCCGGGGAAGCACTTCGACGGGAACGGGCTTTTCCTGCGGGTCGAAGCAAGTGGGTCGCGCCGTTGGGTTCAGCGGATCATGGTTCGCGGCAAGCGCACGGAAATCGGCCTAGGCTCTGCGGATCTCGTGACACTTGCGGAGGCGCGCGAGGCCGCATCTCACAATCGCAAGGTCGCAAGGTCGGGCGGTGACCCTCTGGCAATCAAACGCGCGGATGCCGCCGTGATGACATTTTGCGAGGCGACGCAAGAGGTCTACCGGATCCACCGTCCGACATGGCGCAACCCGAAACATGCCGCGCAATTCCTCAGCACCTTGGAAACCTACGCCTTCCCGCATTTCGGGCAACGCAAGGTCTCCGAAATCACATCCGACGACGTGCAAACGGCGCTGGTCGCAATCTGGAACAGCAAGCCCGAGACCGCGCGCCGCGTCCATCAGCGCATCAGCCGTGTCTTAAGCTGGGCTGTGGTGAAAGGCTGGCGCACGGACAATCCGGCGCTCTATGCAACGAAGGCCCTGCCCAAGCACGACAAGCGGCCCGCGCATCGCCTCTCATTGCCCTATGCAGATGTCGGGACATGCCTCAAAGCCGTGAAGGCCAGCAACGCGGGCGCGACGACGAAACTGGCTTTTGAGTTTTTACTGATCACCGTTGGGCGGTCGGGCGAGGTGCGCGGGGCGCTCTGGTCCGAAATCGACATGCAAGCCCGCGAATGGCGGATTCCCGCGTCACGCATGAAGGCCAAGGTCGATCACCGTGTTCCGTTGCCACCGAAGGCAATGCGGGTTCTTCGCGCGGCAAAAGCAGTGTCGGACGGATCCGACCTCGTGTTTCCAAGCGCACGTTTCGGGCGTCCTCTCTCCGACGCGACGATGTCGAAGCTGATCAAGAGCCTTGGCTTCCAAGTGGATATTCACGGCTTTCGATCATCCTTCCGCGTTTGCACTCAAGAGAACTGCCAAGGCTCACGCGAGGTCGCAGAGGCGGCACTGGCGCATCAGTTGACCAACAAAACCGAAGCGGCTTATGCGCGCTCCGAATTGTTCGCGCTGCGCCGCAAACTGATGTCGCGCTGGGCGGCATATATCGAACTGACCGAATCACGGGCGGGGCAGTAAGGCCGCGCGCACGAAGGGTGAACATTTCGGATTGATGCACGTCGATAGAACACATCATCCAAGGGTTATGTCTACTATGACAGGCAGTTTATCGACGTCTAGGGAGTCCTTATGGAGCAGAATGCACATTATGTACATTGTGTACACTATGTAGGGTCCAGATCCGCGCAGACACTAGATGTAGTGGTGTGCGAGCGACACTCGAGCAATAAACATGCGGGAAAATTCACACCGGCCGGTCATTACTATTGCTTTGGGCCACCAACAGGGGCTCAATGATTCCTAGGGCGCCCAAGAAGGACACCCTAGGAGTTGCTCGAGAGGATTGCCCTCCTCAAAAGCTGAAATGGATAAGAGATCCGACTCCTTTGTTATCAGAACTACGCCGGTTCGCATCACAAAAAATGTGCGCACCCGCGAGAGGAGTTTTTTTATGACGACAAACAGAATGATCCGACGCCGCGAAGTCGAACATCTCACGGGGCTCAGCCGCAGCGCAATCTACGCGGCAATGAAGGCAAACACCTTCCCCCCTGCCCTCAAGATTGGCCTCCGTTCCGTTGCTTGGCGCGCGTCCGAAGTGGATGCGTGGCTTAATCAACGCGCCGCGAAGTAAGGATTCAGTCACATGTCAAAAATTTCACAACCCCTTCCGGGGGCATGGTCCAGCTTTATCCTTGCGCAAGGCGACGAAGCCGGGCGCACCCTATCGCTCAAAGGTCGGGCGGCTTGGATGCTGAACCAATTGATCGACGCGGGGCCCCAAGGACTCGTGACGGCGCAATTCCCCGGCGTCCGCATCTCCGCGCATGTCTTAGACCTGCGGATGAAAGGTCTGCTTATCAGCACCGAATACGAGCCGAACGGAGGCGAGTTTAAGGGGCGTCACGGGCGGTTCACCCTGATGAGCAAAGTGACACGCTGCGCAAGGGAGGCTCGCCCATGACCATCCCGACCAACAGCGAACGAGATTGCGCCTATGGCGGCGTCATCACACGCGGATCCACGCACCGCGTCATCGCCTGCAAAGACGACATGCAATGGATCATCCAGCGCCAGAAAGGAGGGGACGGGGGGCGCTGGCTTTCTCTCGCGCATTGTCGATGCAAAAAGACCCTTCTGCGCCTCTGGTCCGGCTTAAATGAAGCACCATCGCCCGTCCTCAACCGCTTGCCCAACATCAAAGGGAGGTCAAACCATGGCGAATAGAAACAATCGTTTCGGCAAAGGCGGCGGCTCGAAATTTGTTCAAGTGTTCCACGGCATTATGAAAACACCGGCGTGGCAAGACCTGTCACCAACCGCGCGCGCGCTCTACGTCGAACTCAAAGCGCGTTTCAACGGCAAGAACAACGGGCAGATCATGCTCAGTCATCGCGAAGCTGGGGCGCTCCTCAATCTGCATCGCAATTCGCTCGGGAAGTTTTTCAACGAACTTGTCGATCACGGCTTTATTCATGCCACATCCGAACCGCACCTTGGCCCGAGCGGCATAGGGCAGACGACCAAATGGGCCTTCGATGAAATGAGGGTGGATGCGACGCCAGCACGGCAAGCGTTTAGAAGCTGGTCCGCGCCTCGCGTGATCGAAAATAGAAAGCCCCGCACAAAATCTGTGACACCCCGTCCGCAAAACCGTGACGCAAGCGATGAAATCACCTCGCCACCCTGCCCCGCCGTCATCAATTTTATGACGCATTTACGGGGGTGACGAAAAGCGCGTCATGAAAATCAGGACAATTATACATTTAGCCATAGGCGTCTGGATCATCGCGGCCATTCTCAGCGGCCCAGCCCCTCACGCCTTCACGGATGCCTCCGACCTTTTGGGCCAGATCTCACCTTGGGCAATCCTCGGGGTTCTCTGCGCATGGACCTTCAAAGGCTGGGCTATCGGGGCCTCTGTCTTGTTCGGGTTGATCGGGTTTGGCGTCATCGGGCAGATCCACGCGGGCGGCACGTCATTGGGTGACAAGGTGACCTTGATTGCCTGCATATGGGTCTTTGTTCGGTTCTGGATCTTTACGAAGGCAGGCGGCGTCATCCCGCAGCTTTGACCCTTCGCAACATCAACGGCGCTGGGCAGCGGAGACATTGCCCAGCCACCACGCCAAAAGGTTTGACCCTGTGCGCGCAATTCCGTGACCTTTCCACGCTGCGCGCGAGAAAGCGGGTTTATAAAAGCAACATCATTCAAAGCACGTAACGCGCGCGCGAGGCAGGCGGCGCGTTCCAGCCGATTTGCTTTGGGTCGCATTGGCTTTGCCAGCCGAAAACCGAGACAGGCTCTCGGAGTCCTCACAAAATCACGAAGGGGGACAAACTGGGGGACAGCTAGAGGCTCGCCTCACCCAAGTTATTGATTTATCTCATGATTTCAAGGGTAAGTGGCGGACAGGAAGGGATTCGAACCCTCGAGACGGTTCCCCGCCTACACACTTTCCAGGCGTGCGCCTTCGACCACTCGGCCACCTGTCCGTGGGCGGGTTTATATTTGAGTTACGTGGGTTGCAAGGGCTTGGATGCGAAAAAAATGCGTGATGGGACGCTTTTTTAAAGCGCTCTCCGGCGGTGGCTCGATCAGGCGAGGCTTATCCAAAGGCGCAGCGATGTCTCGCCGGTTTTTAGGCGACCAAACCCGCGCAAATGATCCGCCGACCGTTCATCCTCCGCGCGAGATATTTGCGCGGCGCGCTTAATCTGGACGTGGATGCGGCCGATTTCGGCTGTGTTGCTGACATGAGGCCCTGCGCAGGGCTGGACATCGAGCGGGGCGTCTTGCGCGCCGATTCTGACCAATCGCAACGCGTGCTGCGCGCGCGTGACGTGTTCGCTCCGCGCGCGCAGCAAACCAACGCCGCCGCGCGCCTGCGTCTCGTCCACCGTCGCCGGAACGCGCGTTGAGGGGCCGAGACTCTCGCGCGTGAGATGCGCGTAGATGGGCGCTAGACTGGGCGCAACCTCGCGCCCCTTCCAAAGGCTCGCGACCGGCAATTGCATCGCGACGAGGCGGTTCATCCCTGCTTCTAACTCGCTGATGTCAACGGGCGCCACCACGCGAGCGTGCGCCGTCTCGGGGAGGTCACCGAGCTCGATCCAACTGCTCTTTGCGCCGATTTTGGCGCCCAACACCGGTCTTGGCAGGGTGATGGACAGGAGATGCAAGGCCGTGTGCATCCGCATCAAGCGATGCCGACGTTCCCAATCGAGATGCTGGACAACCCGTGCACCGAGAGGCGGTAGCGCATAGGGCTCGGCACTCAGGAGGATCGGTGCCCTGCCCTCGCTGCGCAACGTCGTCGCGATGATCGTCTCCATTCGCTCGGGCGGACCGTAAGGCTTCGCGATGGACCAAGCGAGCCGCCCTGAATCCCCCGGATAGCCGCTTTGCGCGGGCGCGAAGATCGACCGGTCAAGGATGATCCCCCCCTCCGCGGTGCGCCCCAAGACAATAGCGTCTGCCTCGCGCAAATTGGGCGCGTCGAGGTAGAGCGATTGGGTGAAAATCACGAAGTGTGACCTCCGTAGCCGTCCATTTCGCCGCCGGAATCGCCATCGTCGTCGCCGTAAAGCGCGCGCGCTTCCTCGGGCGTCATTTTTTTAGCATCGGGTGTCTCGACCGTCTTTGGTTCAGTCGCCGAGGAGTGCTTGGGCACAGGCTTCGCTCCTGGCAAAAGTTCCGGATTTCGCAGCCACAAATCACGTTGCGCGAATGGAATTTCGATCCCTTCCGCCGCGAACCGCTGAGCAATCGCGTGGTTCATATCGGAGATGACCTTGGGTCGGAACAAAACATCCGCCAAAATCGCGCGGATCTCGAAATCAAGGCTGTCCGCTCCAAATCCGATGAACAAAACCTGCGGCTCAGGGCTCATCATCACCAGCGGATGATCCTTCGCGATCTCGAGCAAGATCGCCTCAATCTGCCGCGTATCCGTCCCGTAGGCGACGCCCACAGGCACCTGCGCGCGCCCCGTTTTATTGCCGCGCGTCCAGTTCGTGACTTGCCCCGACACAAAATCAGCGTTGGGCACGATCACCTCGGTACGATCCGCCGTCTCGATACGCGTGGAGCGCACGGAGATGGATTTCACCGTCCCCATTTGGCCGCCCACCTCGATCCAATCGCCTTCGGAAATCGGGCGCTCGATCAACAAGATGATCCCCGACACGAAGTTGGAAACGATGTTTTGCAAGCCAAAGCCGATGCCGACTGAAAGCGCCCCTGCGACGATCGCGAGGGAGCTTAGATCGATCCCCGCGGACGAAATCGCGATGAGTGCGGCGAGGAAGATACCGATATAGCCGACGCCCGAAATGATCGCGTTTTGACCGCCCTTATCCAAGCGCGTCTTGGGAAGGATGGTGGATTTCAAAGCCCCTTGCAGGCCGCGCGTCGCCGCGTAGCCGATCCCGAATACAATCGCGAAGGTCAGGAAGATCGCGGGCGAGATCCGCACGCCGCCAACCGCGAAGCCTTGCACGGTTTGCGTCCATAGGTCGGATAGGTCTTCGACGCGCGCGCCCCAAATCAACGCCAGAACAGGCAGGGCACAAAGCGCCAAGGCAAAGCCCGCAAGAACAGGGATCAACCCTTCGCGGCGCCCTTCTTGCGTGCGCGAGAGCGCGACGTAGAACTCGGTCAGGAATTCTTGCAACACCGCCACCCCTGCAAAGACCGCAAGGGTGAGAAGTGCGGGCCAGATCAAGGCGTTCGCCGCCGAGACATAGCCGATCAGGCCGAGGGTCGGGGCGGCAATCGCGATCAGGATGGCGGCATTGCCCAAAAGCTTCAGCAGCCCGTAGCGGAACGCTACATCCTCGCCGGATTCGCCGCTCAACTTCAACTGCCGACGCAGTAATTGCCCCATGCGGAACAACACCAGCGCGGCAAAAATCTGCAACGGCACGAACAAAACCGACATCGCCGCATCCGCCCGCGATGCAGCCTCGGCAGCTTTTTCCGCCGCAGCGGTCTCCGTCCCGCCGAGATAGGATTCGGCGCGAGGCATGATCCAATTGACCAAAAGCTGTTGGAGCCCCAAAGCAAGCCCCATCATCAGCGCGTGGAAACGACCCTCGGCGCGCCCTTCCTCCGCCAAACTCAGCGCGCTCTCGATACCGCTGCGCGTCGGGAACACCCGCCCGCCGAGCCACCAAGCCAGAAGGATCGTGAGCAAGACAAAATTCAGATGCCCGAAGAAATCCATCATAATCGGGCCGAATAGCGCCGTGCGACCAATCGCGGTGGTCAGAAGAAAAGCCCCCGTCACCGGAAGAATAACCTGCCCGAGCGATACCAGACCCGAGATCAGATCACGGCCCCGCATCGCTGTTTTCGTCAGCATCCACTGCGTCAAACGCCCCATCCAACGCCCGCCGCGGAACAGCAAGATCCCCGCGACAACGAGCAGCCCCGCGATCAAGGGCGCGTTGTTGCGCAACGTGTCAAAGTTTATCGGTTGCGTGAACCGCCAGACCGTCTCCTCATAAATCCATGCGCCCATCCACCGGAACAGCGAGACCGCCGCCGGCCAATTCACCGGATTTGCCGCCGAAGGCGACAGCCGCAAAAGCTTATCAGCTTGCCGTTCACGCGTGACTTTATCGATATTACGGATGAGCCCGTCCGCGCGGCTCGCGGCCTCGCCCGCTTGGATGCCGGGCGCCTGCAATTTGGTGAGCGTCGCGTTCAATTCCTCGCGGCGCTGCGCGATCAACGGATCCTCCGTCTCGCCCTCTGCGGGGGCCGCGCCGAGCGCTGCGATCTGATCTTTTGTCGTCTCGATCTGATCGCTGTTGCTCGATTGCAGGGTGATGAATTCATTCCGCCATTTCACCGCCTGCGCGCGCAAGGTCGACAGCGCCGTATCGGACGTGCTGTCTTGCGCAGTTGTCTCGGTGGCCTGGCTCGCGAAGGTGTCCCAAGCCGCATAATCTGTCGTTGCTTCCTGCGCGACCAATGGCTGCGCGATCAGCGCAACTCCCAAGACAAGCGCCGCACACCAAACCCGCAGGAAACACATCATCCCTCAAAAACCTCCGGCAGCACACGGCCGCCAGCATCCAGCCAATGCGGCACAGGCAGGCCTTTTTCATGCAAGAACTCAGGGTTGAAGAGTTTGGATTGGTAGCGCGTTCCGTAATCACACAAGATCGTCACGATCGTATGCCCCGGCCCCATCGCGCGGGCCATACGCATAGCGCCCGCAACGTTGATCCCGGACGACCCGCCCAAGCACAAGCCTTCCTCATCCAGCAGATCGAACACAATCGGCAACGCCTCGGAATCCGGAATACGGAAGCTCATATCCGGCGTGAACCCCTCCAAATTCGCGGTGATCCGGCCTTGGCCAATGCCTTCGGTGATCGACGAGCCCTCGGATTTCAGGACACCCTCCGTATAGAACGAATGCAGCGCCGCACCCTCGGGATCAGCCAAACCGATTTTGACCCCCTTCGACTGCAAGGCCATCCCGACGCCCGCGAGGGTGCCGCCCGAACCGACCGCGCAGATAAACCCGTCCACTTTGCCAGCGGTTTGCTCCCAAATCTCGGGGCCCGTCGTCTCGATATGCGATTGACGGTTGGCGGTGTTGTCGAACTGGTTGGCCCAGATCGCGCCATTGGGTTCGGTTTGAGCAAGCTCTGCCGCCAAACGGCCCGAATAGCGCACGTAGTTATTAGGGTTCGAGTAAGGCGCCGCAGGCACCTGCACGAGCTCGGCGCCTGCCAGACGCAGCATGTCTTTTTTCTCTTGGCTCTGCGTCTCGGGGATCACGATCACCGTCCGGAAGCCCATCGAGGCGCCCACGAGGGCGAGGCCAATGCCGGTGTTGCCCGCAGTGCCCTCCACAATCGTTCCGCCCGGGCGCAGCAAGCCCTTCGCGACCGCGTCCTTGATGATGTAGAGCGCCGCGCGGTCCTTCACCGATTGACCCGGGTTCATGAATTCCGCCTTGCCGAGAATCTCGCATCCGGTCAGCTCGGAGGCCTTCTTAAGCCGGATCAATGGTGTGTTCCCGACCGTATTGGCCAAATCGCTGCAAATGCGCATCATGCTCTCCTCAATGTCGTGCCGTCAGATCATATCTGGCAGGGCTTTGACCAAGACTTAGGCGCAACGCGCGGCGGCCTCAACCCCTCTCGCATCACGGCTGCGCGGGAAAGGGACAGCGTTCGCGGGTTGCGGCATTTGCTCTGATTTTGTCCCGCTCAAGCGCAAGCCAGTAGGCCAGAACGACCAAGGGTCCGTTGTTGATCTCGCCACTCGCGATCAAAGCCATCATCCGATCAAACGAAATGATATGCGACCGGATATCCTCGCCTTCTTCCTCCAAGCCGCCGCCCCCTGACGGCAGGATAGACAAGTCGCAAAGGCCCACGAAATTATAGAGAAATTCAGCCTTTGCCCCCGGAGACGGATAATAGGAGGGCGCCTGAAGCAGATCGGAAAACGTGACGCCGGCCTCCTCCTCGCCCTCGCGACGGCCTGCCTCTTGCGGGGTCTCGCCCGCGTCAATGCGCCCAGCGACGCCCTCAAGCGACCAAGGATTGAGATCGCCGCGCGCGAACAGCCCCGCGCGGAATTGCTCCACCAACAGCACCTGATCGCGGGCAGGATCATATGGCAAGATCACCACCGCATCGCCCGAGATGAAAGCCGCGCGTGAGATCTCGGCGCTCATTCCACCCGTGAACCGGCGGTGAGCCAGAACATAATCTTCAACCGCAAAAAACTTTGTATATCCTTGACTTACGCGGCGAAGCTCAACGTCATCCGGACGTGCGCGGCGACGAAGTTCTGCGGGGGCTTCTTGCGACCGCGCGCGCAAGCTGGAGGACGCCCGCACCAAAACCATTGGCCAGCGCGCTTGCGCCTGCGCGGCATCCACATCCCCTAAACCGTCCATATGCCGCGTTATCGCGTCACGAATCAACGCCCCGTGCCGCGACAAAGCAGAGGCGAGATCCCAAGGCGCATCGCTGTCACACTGTTCCGGCAAACCCGCCCCGAGATAGGCCCGTGCGGGGAGACCACCCACCGAAACCGCCTGACCGCCTCCGGATAAATATTCCAGCCTTTCAATCACTTGCGCAGAACCGCTCACCTTAATCGCGGGGCATGAACTCCCCGTCTGCGCGACAATAGCCGGAATGACATCGCCCTGCACCGCGTAACCACTGAGCGAAATCGCCTCAGCGGGGCCCACCTCGGCCTGCGCGAACACAATCGCGCGCAGGGAGGGATCCGCGAGCCAGCCTGACAGAAGGACGTCTTGCGAAACTGCGCTCATTGCCATTTTGCTCCGGCCCAAGAGGCCACAATCCCGATCAGCGCGGCCCCGACCGCCACCGCGCCGATCAATTCAGGCTGCGCCAGATCCTGCGCAAAGCTGAGCGCCTGCCCGACGATATCGGTGACAGCCTCCATCGGGCCGTCATATTGCCCGCGCACCGAGCCGCGCAACATTTGCACAAGCCCAATGCTGAGCAGAATATAAAGTGTGAAGAACACCGCCCCCTTGAGACCGGTGGAAATACCGCGGCTGACGCTGCCCTCGCCGGTGCTTCGCTTGCCATGCCCGAGGTTGAGCGACATCGTATCGGGGCCGATCACCGTCCACCCTACGAAGCCGCCGATCGCCGCGCAAAGCGGAACGAGATACCCCATGCGCGAGTGATCTTTCAGGATCAACATCGCCTCTCCGCCGCAGTAATATCCCAATCCTCCAAGCCCGATACAGGCAACGAGCTTTCCCGCGGTGGGCATTTTGGGCTGGGACATCGGTTTTCCTTCACGGCGGCGGGCGGAGCTTTGTCACTGCGACAGCCCTGATCGGGCCGCGCTTAGTTTCACCGCTCGCGCGCGGGTAATCAAGAGGCCGCGTCACTCGGCCTTCTTCATCCCCTTCAGCGCCTCCAAAGCGCGCTGGCGCCCATGATCGAGCGCGATGATTGGCGCGGGATAACGATCTTTTGGCGACATCCCCCACGAGACCGGAATTGCCTCGAAATACGCGAGGGCATCTTCATGCGGGCGGCTGCGGCCCTCGGCAATGAAACGATCGCGATAGGCGCCGGATTTGTCGAATTTCTCCGCTTGGCCCGAAGGGTTAAAGACGCGGAAATAGGGCGAGGCATCAGGGCCACACCCCGCAACCCATTGCCAACCCATCGCATTCGACGCCGCGTCCCAATCGGTGAGGCAATCATCAAACCACGCCCGCCCGATCCGCCAATCCGTGAGAAGATGCTTGGTCAGATAAGAGGCGCAAATCATCCGCGCGCGATTGTGCATCGTGCCCGTCACAAACATCTCGCGCATTGCGGCATCGACGAATGGCTCGCCTGTGCGCCCCCGACGCCACGCCTCCGCCGCCTTATTTTCCTGAAGCCAGGCAAAATTCTCCCAATCCGGCTTCCAGCATTTGGTTGCGAGTTCGGGATAATGATACAGCAGATGCCACGCGAATTCGCGCCAAACGAGTTCCTTTACGAAATGCTCGACCCCTTCCGAACCTTCCCCCGCGAAGCCCGCGCGCTCCATCGCGGCCCATCCCGCATGCCAGATTTCACGCGCCGAGATCTCGCCATAGGTCAGGTTTTCCGAAAGCCCTGATGTTGCGATCTTGTCGGGGAAATCTCGGTCGGTTTTATAACTCTCGGCCTGCGATGCGAGAAAATCACCCAATCGCGCGCGCGCGGCGGGCTCGCCCACACGCGTAAAATTGGCGACAACGCTTGCCCCGCGCCGCATTGCCTGGCCCATGCGCCAATCGTCCAGATCGTCGCTCGACGGCCACTGATCGGGCGCGGGCCATGTTGCGGGCGCCGCGAGACAGGGCGCCACATCGCGGCCGCGCACAGATTTCCAGAAGGGCGAGTAAACGCGGTAGGGGCCGCCCTGCCCGGTTTCGACGTCCCAAGGTTCGAAAATCACGTGGCCGTTGAAGCTTTTGGCCTCGATCTCGCGCTCGATCAGCATCGATTTAATAGCCGTATCGCGCGCGACCGAGGCAGGATCGTAAAGACGCGTCCAATACACCGCGCTTGCGCCCGTCTCATCGACCAATCGCGCGATTTCGTCACGCGCCGCACCGCGCCGCAAAATCACCCGCCCGCCGATCGACGCGACGCTCCGCGCGAACTCTGCCAGCCCGAGCCCCATGCGCCACCGCGCCGCAGCCCCCAAATCCTCGACCGTCTCATCATACAAAAACACGCCGATGACGGGCCGCCCTGTCGCCATCGCGGCATGAAGTGCGGGATGGTCGAACAGCCTGAAATCCCGCCGGAACCACACCAGAACCGGCGCGGCCCCTGCCGCCTTCCCTGAACCGTTCTCGTCTTGTGTCTTGGGCGCGCGCTCACTCGTGGTCATCAACAGCTCCTTTAAACATCGTCCCGTCCGGTTGAGTGCCGCGATTTAGGGCAGGGTTTGCATCTGACCAGCGTTTGCCGCGGCCCTTCACACATCCAGCTCAACCACAGGCCCGCCCATCCGAAATTTCCTCTTGCCGCAGAAAAATCCCGCGACTAGCCTCTTGCTTAACTAACGCCAAGTTGAAAGGTTTTCGATGAAAAACGCTCTGCTCGCTACCTCCGCCCTGATCGCCCTTACCTTGCCTGCCCATGCGGCCGATCCTGATCTTTTGGTGTTTGATTGGGCGGGCTTTGAGGAGCCGGGCCTGTTTACGAGCTACACCGAAAAGCACGGTGATGGCCCGAGCTACACATTCTACGGCGACGATGACGAGGCCTATCAAAAGCTCGCTTCGGGCTTCAAGGCCGATACAGCGCATCCTTGCTCGCAAATGGTTTCTAAATACCGCGATGCGGGCCTGATTGAGCCTTGGGATGTTACAAAAATCCCGGAATTTGCGAATATCGATCCGAAATTCCTGAAATCCCCAATCTTCCAAGATGACACGGGCGTTTGGTTCATCCCGACGGATTGGGGCGCCACTGCGGTTGCGTACAACCCTGAGGAAGTACCTGCGGAAGACGTGGCTTCGCTGAACGTCTTTTTGAATGCCGACTATGAGGGCCGGATCTCCTTGCCTGACAGCTCGGACGATGTCTGGGCGCTGGCCTATCTCGCGACGGGCGTGACGGATTGGACAGAGGTCTCGCAAGAGCAGTTTGATGCGGCGGCGGCATGGCTGCGCGAGGCGCATAAGAACGTGCAAAGCTACTGGGCCGATCCTTCCGAACAAGCACAAACCATGGCATCGGGCGAAGTTCTGATCTCGTGGTCGTGGAACGACGGCGTGACCTATCTGCGCGATGACGACTATCCGGTCGCCTTCCAGCGTGAAGCGACTGAGGGCTCCTCGACGTTCTTCTGCGGGTTCGTGAACCTGAAAGATGGCCCCGGGTCGGAAGAAAAGCTTTATGATTTCATCAACGCGTGGCTTGCTCCGTCGTCCGGTCCGGCGCTGAAAGACGCGATCGGCTATGGTCACACCAATACCAAAGCGATGGAGTTGATCTCTGACGAAGAGTTGGACGTTGCGGGCGTTGGCCCGATCGATGCACCGATCCTCGCCCAAACACCGAACGATCCTGAGCTGCGCGAGAAACAGCTTGCCGAGTTCGAGAAAATCAAAGCCGGATACTGATCCGTCCTCACACGATTGGAAAAGGCGCCTTCGGGCGCCTTTTTTCGTGCACAAGCGCCATCTCGCACCGCGCGCGCGGCCGCCGCGCATCGCGGGCCTCCCCCCGTCGCGCTGCATGCGGGGCGAAATCTTGGGATCTGCCGCTTGAAGCCGACCGAGCGCCCGCCTATATAGGGGGTGTTCGGGGCTTGCTTCGGACTATGGACATAAACGCGCTCGTAATAAGCGGATCGGACCCGGGGGCGGTACCCGGCGACTCCACCAATAGTCCTTCATTTGGGGCGAGCGGGGTCGAAATAGGATCGACGAACGTCTAAAGGGGTTATGCTTTGTCTCGGTGAGCTACTACCGTTATCGGTGCAAATCGTACAGTTGCAAATGACAACCGTGCTCCGGCAATGGCTCTGGCTGCGTAAGCAGTTCGGGTCGCCGAAACTAAGTCCTTACGCTTAGCAGCCTAAGGCGGGGTTCGGAGGTACCTGGCAACAGAAACCTCCACTTTCCCCCCATCATGAGGCGCGCCGTTTCCAGCGCCCGACAGTGCGGCGCTGGCCATAACATATTGCGGTGACTGGAATATCCCATCCTCGCGCCACAGCTGATCGGATGTCACGGGCCGCCTTCGCAGCCACAACGCCCCCCTTTCCATCTACAACGAATCCCTTATGCTAAGGATAAGTGGCCCAGACGGGCGCAGACAGAGTCACGACCCCGATTGCGGGCGGAAGAAGGAAGATCCCATGTCGCGCGGCATTGATTACGGCAGCCTCATGCACCGCGCGATGCGCGGGTTGATCCAATCCGTCTTGGAGGATGTGGCGGCGAATGGCCTGCCGGGCGACCACCACTTCTTCATCACGCTGAACACCCGTGTCGAGGGTGTGGAGATCGCGGATTGGCTTCGGGAACGCTACCCCGAGGAGCTCACGATTGTCGTCCAAAACTGGTTCGACAATCTTATCGTGGATGAGAACGGTTTTGAGATCACCCTGAATTTCGGCGATAATCCGGAAGCTCTGAAAATCCCGTTCGACGCTGTTCTGACCTTTGTCGATCCTTCTGTCGAATTCGGATTGCGGTTTGAATCGCATGAGCATGATGACGACGATGATGAAGATTTCGATGATGAGGACGACGACGACACGCCCGAGCCCCCGCGCGGCGCAGCGGAAGTGGTCAGCCTCGATAAGTGGCGGAAATAAAACCGCAACTGGCCGGATCGCGGCCAAGGCGTAAATTCGCTCCAAATTGCGAGCGCTAACACAATGAAAACGCTGTATACCGCCGCATACTAATTGCCATTAGCCCCCCAAGCCTCTATGAAAGCTGCAAATCTTTTATGGAGGCTTGAACATGACCGCCACCCGTACCGAGACCGATAGCTTCGGCCCGCTAGAGGTTCCTTCCGACAAATATTGGGGCGCGCAGACGCAGCGCTCGATCATGAACTTCCCCATCGGATGGGAACGCCAGCCCGTTGCGATCATTCGCGCACTCGGCGTGATCAAGAAAGCCTGCGCGCTGGTAAACGTCGCACAAGGCGATATGGATGCCGAGATCGGCAACATGATCGCCGCCGCCGCGACGGAAGTGATCGACGGCAAGTTCGATGACAACTTCCCGCTGGTCGTGTGGCAAACAGGTTCGGGCACGCAATCGAACATGAACGCGAATGAGGTGATCTCGAACCGCGCGATTGAGATGATGGGCGGCGTGATGGGCTCGAAAAAGCCTGTGCATCCCAATGACCATTGCAACATGGGGCAATCGTCAAATGACACCTTCCCGACCGCGATGCATGTCGCCATCGGGATGATGGCGCGCGATACACTCCTGCCGGGCCTGCGCAAATTGCACGCGGCGCTGGCGGCGAAATCGGAAGAGTTCAAAGATATCATCAAGATCGGCCGCACACATACGCAAGACGCGACGCCTTTGACGCTGGGCCAGGAGTTCGGCGGCTACGCGCATCAGGTCGCGAAAGGCATCGCGCGGGTTGAGGCCTGCCTGCCCGATATTTACGAGCTGGCGCAGGGCGGCACGGCCGTCGGCACCGGCCTGAACACCCGCGTTGGCTGGGATAGCCGTGTGGCGGCGCAGATCGCGGAGATCACTTCCCTGCCCTTCGTCACCGCGCCAAACAAGTTCGAGGCGCTCGCCGCGCATGATGCGATGGTGATGTTCTCGGGCGCGCTCAAAACCGTGGCGGCATCGCTGTTCAAAATCGCTAACGACATGCGGCTATTGGGCTCCGGCCCGCGCTCGGGTCTGGGCGAGCTGATCTTGCCGGAGAACGAGCCGGGATCGTCGATCATGCCGGGCAAAGTGAACCCGACGCAGGCGGAGGCGCTGACGATGGTCTGCGCGCATGTGATGGGCAATGATGCGGCGGTGGGCTTTGCGGGCTCGCAAGGGCATTTCGAATTGAACGTCTACAACCCGATGATGTCTTATAACGTGTTGCAATCCATGCAGCTTTTGGGCGACGCGGCGGGATCGTTCACCGATAACATGGTGGTGGGCACGCAGGCCAACGTGGCGCGGATCGACAAGCTGATGAAGGAAAGCCTGATGCTGGTGACGGCGCTGGCCCCGACGATTGGCTATGATAACGCCACCAAAGTCGCGAAAACCGCGCATAAAAACGGCACGAACCTCAAGGATGAGGCGATCGCGCTCGGCTTTGTGGATGCGGAGACGTTTGATCGCATTGTGCGGCCGGAAGATATGGTTGGCCCAAAAGGCTGAGTCAGCTAAATTCATTTTAGGGCGGCCTTCGGGTCGCCCTTTTTGCTGCGCGCCCCCCTGCGGGAGCGGGGCTTGGGGGCTCTGCCCCCTCTGCTTCGCATTCACCCCCGGGATATTTCAAGCAACCGGAACTGGAGGGTCGCATCGCAACAGGCGCTGACTTTTGCGCGCCCCTCTTTTCGCAGCCTCGTAAACATGCGATAATGCGGCATGAGCAACGTGACCAACCTCAATCAGTTTCGCAAAGCGAAAGCACGCGCAGACAAGCGCGTGACGGCTGATGCCAATGCCACGAAATTTGGCCGCACGAAAGCGCAGCGCGCGCTTGAGGAGGCGCAGTCACAGCGTGCGAGATCCAGTCTGGACGGGCACGAGATCGCGCCGCCAAAGGATGACGACGCGCCATGAGCCGCCCTGCGAAGCATTCCCTTACGCTTGGCGGACACCGGACCTCGGTCACGCTGGAGGATGAATTCTGGCAGGCGTTTCGCGAAATTGCCGAGGCTGAGGGCAAAGGGCTCAATGCGCTTGCCGCAGAGATCGACGCTGCACGGGGGACAGCAAGCGCCGGCGTGACCGCCGGTCTGGCGACTGCGATCCGGCTGTATGTCCTGGCCTATTACCGCAAACGGTGATCTGTCCGTCGTTGGATGTTACTGCGGCGCTGCCTGCTGCGCGTGATCGAAGCCCATCCGGATCTGATGCTCGCAATGTGCGCTAAGATCTTTGCGCGACGCGAAATCTTCAACCTTGACCGGTGGATGGAAGATGATGTCCACCGAGCCTTGCGTTCCCGCGCCGAGGACTTGCGCGAAATGCGGCGCAAACCCCATATCCCCCCAGAATCCGTAGAAGCTGGCAGGACGATTTGGGGGAGCGTGATAGACCACGCTGACCGGTTGAATATGCATCACGGACTTAAGGTGATGCGTGAAGAATGCCGCAAAAAGCGTTGATTTAAATGGCAAAACTCTTTTTGAATCCGAAGACGTCCCCTCGGGAAAGAACACCAACCGATTGCCCGCATCAATATGCGTTTCAAACACCTCTTGCTGCGCGCGCGCCTCCTTCGGATCGCGTTTGATGAACACGGTTCCGACCGCTTTCGCGAGCCCGCCGATCACGGGCCAGCGCGCTACCTCCTCCTTGGACACAAAAATCACTTGCTGACAGGCGTTGAGTGCGAAGATGTCGAGCCAGCTTGAATGGTTCGCCACGACAGCGCCTCTTGCGCGCATGGGCGTTCCGGTGACTCGGTAGCCCATCCCGATCAGTCGAAAAAATCCGCGCGATACGAGGCGCACGATCTGCGCCGAGCCATAGGATTGATCGCGCCCCCCGCCCGACCGAGGCCCACCCGATTTGGGCCTGCGTGCCGCGCACAGCTCGATAAACCGCGCGAGCCAGAACATCAAAAGCCCCGCGTAGACCAAGCACAAGATCAGAGCCAAACGTAGCCCCGCGCGCACCCACCCCATCACCCCTAGCGGGGGGTAAACGGGCGGCTCAACCCCGCGCCAAGTGCTCATATGATCTCCTTAGGGCTATTGGTTTCGCATCCGTCGGGCATAGAAACCACGATGCTTGCTGCTCATCTGTGCAGTATCCATCATAACCAACACATCGGTCGTGTTGAAGTCATGATCGATCCACGCGCCTGCGCCAACATAGCCGCCCGCCCGCAGATAGGCTTTGATCAACACCGGCATCTGTGCGAGCGCCTCGGCACGGTTCAAATCCTGTGGCGGGATGAGATCCATCGATTGATATTGCGCATCCCGCGCGCGGGCGCGCAGGGCTTGTGGCGCGAGGTGATGGTGGTGCAACCACGAGAGCGGCACCGCCAATGCTTCCGGATCCGTGCCGTGGAAAGAGGCAACCCCGAACAACACTTCGATTCCCTGACTAAGCACGTAATCCGCCAATGCCTGCCACAGCAGATACATCGCCGGCCCGCCGCGATAATCGGGATGGACGCAAGAGCGCCCCAGTTCGAGCAAGCGCCGCCCTGTCGCGCGCAGCGGCGACAAATCATATTCGGAATCGCAGTAAAATCGGCCGAACTCGGCGGCGGTTTCGCCCTTGAGCAAGCGATACACCCCAACGACATGATCAAGCGTCGATGGATCGCGCCGCGTGTCGACCAGTAGGAGATGCTCATACACCGCGTCGAAGTCGTCACGTTCTAAACGTGCGGCGTGATCGACCATCTCGCCGCCCGCACCGAGCTCCTCAACGAAAACACGATACCGCAGACGCTGCGCCGCCAGACGGTCTTGTTCCGTGCTAGCGAAACGGGTCTCGTAATGGCTGGTATCAAGGACCATCGCTCTGCGTTCCTGCGCTGTTGGCAGGGGTTTACCAAGTGGCTGGGCGGTTGCCAAGCTTGTGGCTGCGTGACGGAAGACCTGCATCGCGTTCTCCTTGCGTGACCGGTTCGTGACGCAGATCGCACGGGGACGTGACATGCGAGTGACAAAGCCCCCTTGGATGCAAATTTGCACCGTTTCACGCGGGTGGAGACAAGCGAGACTGAAAGCTTTAGACTTTATTAACCTTCATCACCGATGACTAAATCAAGCGTAACGCGATCTCCATCAATCACCTGCTTACCCATATGTTCGAAATTAACAGTGATCTTCGACCCGACCCGCGACTGAACCTGCCCCAAACCCCAATCCGGGGCGGCTGGGTTACGCACGATCATACCGGGTTCAAGAATTTCGTTCATATTGAGCCTGCTTCTATCGGGGAAGTTTTATAATGTCGTCCTATCTCATGCCGCAAAGCAATCCGTTTGACCAGAGCACAGCCAAATCAAGCTCCGCTGCGCAAGGAGAGGTCGGCGACGATGCGACCTCCGTTGATCAGGCCTCCGATCTGGATCTTGTCGCCCTGCTAGGATCGCGGTTGTGCCATGACCTGATTTCGCCCATGGGGGCGATCGGGAACGGGGTGGAACTTTTAGCGATGTCGGGCGACGCGATGAGCCCCGAGCTGGAGTTGATCGCGCAGAGTGTGAACGCGGCCAACGCACGCCTGAAATTTTTCCGCGTTGCCTTCGGACAAGCCGCGCCGGATCAACGGCTTGACGCAACTGAGGTGCGCAATCTGCTTCGCGATATGGCCGCCACGGGCCGGCTTGCCTACGACTGGCAGCCCCTTGGCGATCAATCTCGCCAGATGGTTAAACTTTGTTTCCTCGCATTGCTTTGCGCAGAGACCGCGATGCCTTGGGGCGGCACCGTTCGGATGCGGGAGGACAGCGGGCGGTGGTTCGTTGAGGGCGAGACCAAAAAGACGAAAAGCAACCCCGACATCTGGTCCGTGCTGCAGGGATCGGCGCAGGATGTGTCCCCCGCACAGATCCAGTTCGCATTACTGCCGAAGGAGGCGGCTCGGTATGGAAAATCCATAGCGTGGCACATGGAGGAGACCACCTTACGCATCACATTCTGAGAATTGCGCGATGTAAGGAGCCTCGTAAAGCAAAGAAGCCCCGCGACGTATCGCAGGGCTCCCGAACGTCTATCAGGCGGCCGTTAGGCGCGGATGGTCCCATCGCCCGTGACGAGATATTTAAACGAGGTCAGCTGCTCGGCGCCCACCGGCCCCCGCGCATGCATTTTGCCCGTCGCGATCCCGATCTCGCCGCCCATCCCGAATTCGCCGCCATCGGCAAACTGCGTCGATGCGTTGCGCATCAGAATCGCAGAATCGATCCGCTGGAAGAATTTGGCTGCAACCGCATCATCTTCCGTCAGAATGGACTCGGTGTGGTTCGAACCGAATTTCTGAATATGCGCGATCGCCCCGTCAACACCGTCGACGATTTTTGCCGCGCAGATCATATCCAGAAACTCATGCCCAAAATCATCCGCACGCGCCTCAACGGTGCCCACAACCTTGAGAAGGTCGCCCTCCGTCCGCACTTCAACGCCCGCGTTCACGAGATCTTCGATCAAAATCGCCCCGTGGGCCGCGTAGAAGGCCCGATCAATCAACAGGCACTCCATCGAGCCGCAAATTCCAGTCCGGCGGGTTTTGGCGTTTAGAACGACACGTCGCGCTTTCTCCAGATCCGCCGCCCCGTCGGCATACACATGACAAATCCCCTCGAGGTGAGCAAACACAGGCACGCGCGCCTCTGATTGCACCAGCCCCACAAGGCCCTTGCCGCCGCGCGGAACGATCACGTCGATATACTCAACCGCCCGCAGCATCTGCGATACCGCGGCTCGGTCGCGTGTCGGAACAAGCTGAATCGCAGCCTCCGGCAAACCTGCCGCCCGTAGACCGTCGACCATACACGCATGAATTGCGCGCGAGGAGTTGAAGCTTTCTGATCCGCCGCGCAAAATCACAGCATTCCCCGCCTTCAAGCAAAGCGCGCCCGCATCTGCAGTCACATTCGGCCGAGATTCGTAAATCACACCGATCACACCAATCGGCGTCCGCACGCGCTGGATATGCAGGCCCGTCGGGCGATCCCACTCCGAGATGACCTGCCCCACAGGATCAGGCTGCGCCGCCACCTCGCGCAGCGCTTTGCAAATACCCGCAATCCGCTCTTCGTCGAGCACCAGCCGATCCATCATCGCACTGGTCAGCCCCTTCTCGACGCCGAAGGCCTGATCTTGCGCATTTGCGGCGATAATCTCCGCCCGCCGCTCCCAGACGGCGTCGGCGGCAGCGTTCAGCGCATCAGTTTTGGCTTGAGGGTCCGCAAACGCAAGCTCCAACGCCGCCGCTCGGGCTGCAGCGCCGAGAGTTTCGATCAAAGCGAGTGCATCTTGGGTCATTGGATCATCCTCATGTTTCTCCAAGGTATAGGAGAGGCCCGCGAGGGCGGCAAGACGATGAAATGCAAAACGCCGCCCCGAGGGACGGCGTTTTTGAGGGCTTCTTCTTAGAGAAGAAGTGGCGCGGTTGACGGGGCTCGAACCCGCGACCCTCGGCGTGACAGGCCGATACTCTAACCAACTGAGCTACAACCGCGCATTTTCTTATCACTTCAAACGAAGCAACATACGCTTCGGACGATCCGAGGGGAGAGTGGCGCGGTTGACGGGGCTCGAACCCGCGACCCTCGGCGTGACAGGCCGATACTCTAACCAACTGAGCTACAACCGCAACTCTCCCACTCCGGATCGTTCCAAGAGCGTGTGGGCTTATTATGAGGACACGCGGGTGGCGTCAAGCGGCCGAATGCGAAAAAATGCACTGAGATGACATTCTTTCGATTTTTTTCAAAATCGACCCGCCTCGCCCTCACGTCTCCCCTGCCCCGACCGGGCCCCAAGCCCTGACAACGTCACGCTTTTTGGCACTCGGGGACACCCATACGGATCAATTCAGCCCCTTTCACGCGGTAATAGCCGTTGATCTTGTAACGCGCGGTTTTCATGTACCAGTCACGCAGCTGCGCGGGATAGTTCACGGCGATCACCTGCGACCAATACTCGAACTCGGCATCGCTCAGCTTTGCACCGTAATAAGACGGGCCGTGGAAGCCGAAGGTCGTGCCGCGAAAAACACAGGTGCGCGATAGGCCAAGATACATCGTGCACGACGACAAACAAACTTCGCCGCGCAATTCGACACGAATCCCCTGCTCGCGCAAAGTCGCGATCTCCTGCGCACGCGTGCCAACGACGCCACCGGGATCATTCCGAACGATGAGTGTATTTTGCGCGGCGAGGAACTGGCTTTGCGCGTGCGCCGCAGGCGTCGCGAGAAGCGCAATAAAAACCGCCGCCACTGCTCCGCGATTCAAAATAGATTTCAGCACCGCAAAACGCGGTTTCGCATACGCCAGCGGCGCATGCACAATATTTCGACCGATCATGGAATCCACCCCTGGATTGATGAGGTCGCCATTCTGGGCGACTGGTCGTCGAGACCCCTCTCACGACAAGGGCAGATAATCAGCGATGGCCTAAGATCCGGTTACCGCACCGGTTTGCGGCCCGCGTCAGGCGCGATTCCCCGCGAAAAATTCTACGGGATTTTAACAATGCGGGAGGGAGTAGCATCAGCGCTTCGCGCTAAATCAAGAGCAACGAGAGAAGTCTCGATTTAGAGCGCAATGATTTACGAGAATAGGGGGGGGATGGTGGGTCGTGACGGGTTCGAACCGCCGACATTCTCGGTGTAAACGAGACGCTCTACCAACTGAGCTAACAACCCAACTGACGCGCTTCTAACGGGGGTTTTCGGCGCGTGCAAGAGCCTCTTTTGATTTCTTCGCAAATTATTTTATGGACGTAGAGCTGTGCGGCGCCCCCCTCGCCCTGCCCGATCAAAGTCACTCAACCCGAGGGCCTGATGCGCCAGCGCGCGCATTCATCTCGCGCGGCGAAATCGACGGACATGCTCCCTAACCTCAACCCCCGAAACAAAAAACGCGCACCCTCGGGCGCGCGCTTTTGAGATTATGGTGGGTGATAAGGGATTTGAACCCCTGACATCTTCGATGTGAACGAAGCGCTCTACCACTGAGCTAATCACCCGTTGGCGCGGCTTTTAGCCTCACTCATCATCCTGTGCAAGTGACTCGGGCGAGGTTTTCTCCGCATCGGTGTTCGGAGTGTTGCGACGCAGCTTGATCACCAGAACTTCGCCGTCATTCTTATCGATCGACCGCGTGATCCGCATCCGCCCCAACGGCGGCAAGTTGACGGCCTCGCCATTCGACAAAGCATCCCCCAGAACCTTCAAAGCGGCTTCGGAAATGGTGCGAACATCGCCGCGCTTCGCGCCGCTCTCTGCAACGATCCGCTCGATGAACTCTTTCTTGCGCATCATCACATTGATGTCGTCATCTGTCTCGCCGGTGACAGCCCCCGTCGCCAAAGGCGTCTCAGGAAGCTCTGCGGCAATTTCCTGCGGCGCAGCGACAACCGGCTCTGCGGTGGCCGCTGCAGTCGTGGATTTTGTTGATTTCTTGGTCGTGGCCATGATGGCTCCATTTGTTTCCGAGTCGAGAACAGATTACGCAAGGTTTTGTAAACAATCCACAACTCTCATTCCCAAGCCTCTCGCAAAGCTTGAATCTTGCCCCGCTTGCTTGCTCGCGTTGCGCCCAGCTCGTTCGGGGATAGTCACGCACTATAGCGCGCGCGGCAGAAATTGCACTTCATCGCGGCAAAAACCACCAAAAGATACACCGCCCTGCATGTGTTATGGGCGCCCTGAGTTTAAACAGCGCCCGACGCATAAAAAAGGGGCGCCGGATGACCGACGCCCCTCTCCTTCATCTCAATCGGCATTAATGCGTCGTTGCGGGCGCGCTATTTCCGGCATTGGCCCGCGCGGCAAGCGCCGCCGCTTCCTCCGCCGCCTCGTCCCACTCCACCGCCTCAGGCATACGGGAGAGAGCCACAGGAAGCACTTCGCGCACGTGGTTGACAGGAATAATCTTCAACCCCTGCTTCACGTTCTCGGGGATCTCCGCAAGATCTTTCTCGTTCTCTTGCGGAATCATCACTGTCTTGATCCCCCCGCGCAGCGCCGCCAGCAACTTTTCTTTCAAACCACCGATCGGCAACACATTCCCGCGCAGCGTGACCTCACCCGTCATCGCAACCTCGCGGCGCACGGGAATCCCCGTCAAAACCGAGACGATAGACGTCACCATCGCAATCCCCGCGGACGGGCCATCCTTCGGCGTCGCCCCTTCGGGCACGTGAACGTGGATGTCCACGGCCTCGAATTTCGGCGGTTTTACCCCGATTTCGGGGCTGATCGAGCGCACATAGCTGCTCGCTGCCTCAATCAATTCCTTCATCACATCGCCGAGCTTGCCGGTGGTCTTCATCCGCCCCTTACCCGGAAGCTTGAGCGCCTCGATCTGCAAAAGATCACCGCCGACCGATGTCCACGCAAGGCCCGTCACCACCCCGACCTGATCTTCCGCCTCGGCCAAGCCGAACCGGTGGCGCTTGACGCCGAGATACTCACCAACCTTCGCCTCATCGACCTTCACATGCTTAACAGCACCCTTGGATTTGATGATCTCGGTCACAGCTTTGCGCGCGAGCTTCGCGATATCACGCTCAAGCGAGCGAACCCCCGCCTCTCGGGTGTAGTACCGGATGACGTCGGAAATCGCGCCGTCCGTGACTTCAAACTCGCCCTTCTTCAGACCGTGTCCCTTGATCTGCTTCTCGATCAAGTGACCTTTCGCGATCTCGCGCTTCTCGTCCTCGGTATACCCCGACAGCGAAATGATCTCCATCCGGTCCAAAAGCGGGCCAGGCATATTGTAGCTGTTCGCCGTTGTCAGGAACATCACGTCCGAGAGGTCATATTCGACCTCCAGATAGTGGTCGACGAAGGTCGCGTTTTGTTCAGGGTCCAACACCTCCAGCATCGCCGAGGCCGGATCGCCACGGAAATCCTGCCCCATTTTGTCGATCTCATCGAGCAAAATAAGCGGGTTCGTGGTTTTCGCCTTTTTCAGCGCCTGAATGATCTTGCCTGGCATCGAGCCGATATAGGTCCGGCGGTGGCCGCGGATCTCAAATTCGTCGCGCACGCCCCCAAGGGAGATGCGGATGAATTCCCGTCCGGTTGCCTTCGCGACCGAACGACCCAGCGAGGTTTTCCCGACCCCGGGAGGGCCGACGAGGCACATGATCGGGCCCTTCATCTTCGTCGCGCGCGCCTGCACGGCGAGATATTCCACGATCCGCTCTTTTACCTTCTCCAAACCGTAGTGATCGGCATCCAGAACCTTTTCCGCCGCCAGAAGATCCTTCTTCACACGCGACTTCACGCCCCACGGCAGCGCCGTCAGCCAATCAAGGTAGTTGCGCACGACGGTCGCTTCCGCGCTCATCGGGCTCATGTTCTTGAGCTTCTTCAGCTCGCCTTCGGCCTTCTCACGCGCCTCTTTCGAGAATTTGGTCTTGGAGATTTTCTCCTCCAGCTCGGCAAGCTCGTTGGAGCCCTCCTCACCGTCGCCCAATTCCTTCTGAATGGCCTTCATCTGCTCATTCAGATAATATTCGCGCTGGGTGCGCTCCATCTGGTTTTTGACGCGCGATTTGATCTTCTTCTCGACCTGCAAAACCGACATTTCGCCCTGCATCAGGCCGTAAACTTTTTCCAAACGCTGGCCGACGTCGAGCGTCTCAAGCAGTTCCTGCTTTTGCGCGACCTCAAGGCCCAAATGACCCGATACCAAATCTGCGAGTTTCGCAGGCTCGCGCGTCTCGCCCACAGCGGCAAGCGCCTCCTCAGGCACATTCTTTTTGATCTTTGCGTAGCGTTCGAATTCCTCGGCCACAGAGCCCAGCAAGGCAGTTACCGTTTCCGTATCACCGGGCTGTTCGTCCAGCGTATCCGCAAGCGCCTCGAAATACCGCGGGTTGGCGATAAAATCGGTAATTGTCACACGGGATTTACCTTCAACGAGGACTTTCACCGTGCCATCCGGCAGTTTCAGAAGCTGGAGAACATTGGCCAGAACACCAACGCGGTAGATGCCGTCTTCGTCCGGCTCGTCTTGCGCAGGGTCGATCTGGCTGGCGAGCAGGATTTGGCGATCATTCGCCATGACTTCTTCCAACGCCCGCACGGACTTTTCGCGCCCGACGAACAACGGGACGATCATATGCGGGAACACGACGATGTCGCGCAGCGGCAAGACGGGGAAGCTCGTGTCCAAAATATCGCTCATTCTTTTTCCTCATTAGCAGGAAAGTCCTCGCCCCGCTGGATCGCGGCGACCTCAACTCTCCCCTTCAGGTCATATCTATGGCTGCAAGGGCATGTGTTCAACCATTCGTCCGAAGGATCGTGGGGGTGTGGGCGGCTAGCCCCCTCGAAATTTACCCAAAGGCTCCGCGCTTTTGACATCACGAACCCTGCAAAGCTTCATGGATTGCCGATCGATTTACGGATTTTTATCGAAAAACTGGCATTTCTCTCGTGGGTCCGCAGGTGCAGCGAGGTTTACGCGAAGGTCACCGAAAATCGCGATTTTGTGAAATCTTGGCGAAATATTGGTAAAGCTTTCTGCGATGCGGCGTAACTTTTTTACGAAAGCGTCATATTTTGTTAGCCATGCCTAAAAAATGCCCTAAAATGAATCCATAACGGAAAATTAAGACATCGGAAGTTACAAACGAAAGACGAGCCAGTCACAGAGACTTTGAGGGAGAGACCAATGCAAGCAGTTCACATCCGTAAACCTGCAACACCGCGCTCACCAAGGCAGCAGCTGCCTTCTGGGTGGTGGCTCGCGCCTGCTCTCGTTGTCTCCCTCGGTGCTTGGGCGCTGATCTTCAAATTGATCTTCTAAGGGTCGGCGCGAAGGATACACCCTTCGCGCGACATACCTTTGCCAAAGCGCACAGAAATACCTTTAGAATCAAACGCATAAAGCATATTCTGCCAGAAACGTTCACTCCCGCGCCTAACGGGTCAGCGTGCGAGGGACAGCTCCGCCTTCAAACCGCCCAGACGCGCACTCTCGCCAAGCTTTAAAACGCCGCCGTGGCTTCGTGCAATATCGGCCGCGATCGAGAGACCGAGTCCGACCCCCTGCCCCTTATTTTGATTGCGCGACGGATCAAGCCGTGTGAACGGACGCAGCGCCGTCTCGCGCTGATCAGGCGCAATTCCCGGCCCGTTGTCCTCAATAATGATTCGCAAATGACGGTCCGATAGCGCCAAGCTGACCTCGGCATGCGTCCCGTACCGAACCGCATTCCCGATAAGGTTCTCAATCGCGCGCCGTAAACTCACCGGACGGAAGCTGGCTTGCGGCAATGCAGCATCCTCGTCTCCCTCCAACGCCTCCCCCGTCTCGCTATACCCTTCCGCGCCCAAAACAGATCGCAACACGACAGATTGCCCGCCGCGCGATGCGTCCTCGACAATATCGCGCACAAATTTCACCGGATCGCCAATTTGCGCCGGGCTGTCTTGCGCATCGCCCTGCATGAAGGCTAGGAACGCATCAATCTGCGTGCCCATCTCCGCGACATCACGCTCCATCGCCTCAACGTCTTCGTCGGGAGGCAACATCGACAACCCCAACCGCAACCGCGTTAGAGGTGTCCGCAAATCATGACTGATACCCGATAGCATCAAGCTGCGCTGCTCGAAAAACCGCTCGATCCGCGCGCGCATCTCCAAAAATGCAGCCCCCGCCGCCCGAACTTCGGTCGCCCCTTGCGGGCGGTAGGGCAAGACCTGCCCCTTGCCGAACCCCTCCGCCGCATGGGCGAGACGCCGGATCGGACGCAGTTGATTGCGCAAGAAAATGAACGCAATCAGTGTCATCAACAAACTCACCGCGACCATCAGCACCAAAAGCTGATGCGGGTTCGAGGCCGAGACGCGCAACCGGTCGAATTCGACCCGCATCGGGCCATGCGCCGTGCCGATCATCATTCGGACCGTCGACATATTCTCCAGATCAATGGTGGTGACATCGGCAACCTCTGCGCGCAAAGCCTCAATCACGACTTTGCCAGACAGATCGTAAAAACGGCGCTGATCTATCGGCGCAGGCTCATCGTTGCGCGCGCCCGCAGTGTCCCACGCGCGCCCCTCATCAATCGCAGGGTTCGGACCGACGATCACATCTGCGAAGGCGGCATCTGCCGGCAGATCGACGCTCAATCCAAGCGGCCGCGCAATCACATCCGCGGCTTGTTGCGCTACCTCCAAATCAGGGGCGCTTTCCACCACTTCGATCAGAAAGTTGATCTCGCGCAGCATTGTATCGGTCATCTGTTCGGTGACGCGCTCAAAATGGCGCTGGATAAAGACGACCGAGACGACGATCTGAACCGTCACGATCGGCAAAATCAGGATCAGCGCCGCGCGCCCGTAGAGGCCGCGTGGCATCAAACGTTTGATCCAACTCCAATTCATGGCAAACCCTTTCGAAGATGCGGAACCCTATCTACGGGGGCCTGAGGAGAAAAGCAAAATGACGACACAGATTGATGAGCTGGCGGACGGGCTGATCCGGCTTCGCGCGCCAAATGCCGGCCCGATGACATTCTCGGGCACCAACAGCTATCTGATCGGTCGCGGGTCGGGCAGCAAACTTGCGCTGATTGATCCCGGGCCAGAGATCACCTCTCCTGCTGGCAAATTGCATTTTAATGCAATTCTCGGCGCACTACATGCACATGAACGCATCAGCCATATTTTTGTCACCCACGCTCACCGCGATCACTCGCCGCTCGCCCGCCCCCTGGCCGAGGCGACCGGCGCGGAGATCTTCGCGTTCGGCAATGCCAAAGCCGGTCGATCGGCTACAATGAGGATGCTTGCAACGCAGGCCGACCATATCGACATCGGCGGCGGTGAAGGTGTTGATCACGCGTTCGAACCCGATGTCGTCATGGCCGACGGTGCGCATATCGCGTCCGACGGCTGGGGCCTGACGGCGCTGCATACGCCCGGTCATTTCTGCAACCACCTGTGCTTTGCATGGAATGGCGCGATATTTTCAGGCGATCACGTCATGGGGTGGTCTTCGACGCTGATCTCGCCCCCCGATGGCGACCTCGCCGACTATTATTCCTCTCTCGATAAAATCGAAGCGCTCTCGCCTGTCATACTCTATCCAGGGCACGGCGATCCCGTTGACGCGCCGGTTGCGCTGATCCGCAAACAGCGCGCCCATCGCGAAACCCGAACGAGGCAGATTCTAGCCGCGCTACAAGACGGCCCCGCGACCGCCGAGTTGCTCGCAAAGCGGCTATATGCGGAGATTCCCCCACAAATTCTCGCCGCGGCCACGCGAAACACCTTAGCGCATCTCATTGATCTGGCACTTAAAAACAAAATATCACATCAAAAACCCCTGCATTTATTGACTGAATTTCAACTGACATAAATTTCTGCAAAAAATCTCAAATAACCCTCTTGCGGCCCCCAAACACCATAGCTATACACCCCCTTGTGTTCCGGCGTAGCTCAGCGGTAGAGCAGTTGACTGTTAATCAATTGGTCGTAGGTTCGATCCCTACCGCCGGAGCCAATTCCCCTTAAGTCTCTGTCGAGCCTGTGGAATTGGCATTTCAGCCTCGGCTGATACACATGCGTGATACACAAACGGTTATTTTTGCACGGTTTTTTGGGCGCTCTTACAGGAGTTACCTATGGCCCTTGCCGCTCATACCGTCCGACGCAGCGCTATGTATTATTGGCGCCGTCGTTCCCCCGCTGCACTCGGTGGAAAGACAATTCTCATAAGCCTCCAAACCCCTGACCCGAACACCGCAGCGCTGATGACGGCCGAGAGCGCGCGGGCGTTCCAAGACATGATTGAGGGCCGCTGCGATCACGCGGGCACAGTTGATCGGCTTCGGGTGGTGATCCAAGCTGAACTGGGCCAGCCCCTGCCCTTCCGTCGCCCGCCACAGGCAAAGCCACAGCCTAAACCGGACGCGCAGCCGACCGTTGAGGTCTATTCGACCTCGATCAAGGCCATTGCCGCCCGTCTCATGGCGCAAAAGCGCAAGGCTGGTATGTCCGAGGCAATGATTGCACAAATGACCAAGGTCTTTGATCTCTTCCGCGAGATCACTGGCGTTCAGGACATGCGCTTGCTGCGCCAGCACCATCTGGCGGCCTTCGTCGATGTTATGGAGCAATTGCCGCAAAGCTATCGCAAATCGCCCAAGGACCGGAACAAGCCGATCCGCCAGATCGTTGCAGACGCCAAAGGGCCTGAGGTCAGGCGCTTGTCGGTCACAACAATCAACTGCAATCTGGATTACCTCGGCCAGCTGTTCACCAAAGCGCGGGCCGAAGGCGTGCCATCCGTCGGCAATCTGGACCTCGGCGCGCTGCGCCAGCGCAAAACGCTGCGCGAGCGTGACGAACGGCCCGCCTTTACCGCGCAGGATGTGCAAAAGCTGTTCGCCCATCCCGTCTGGCACGGGTGGAAGGATAAGATCCGTTGGCAGGAGCCGGGATTGCGGCTAATGCAAGATGGCTTATACTCGGCCCCGCTGATCGCCGCGCTGACGGGCGCGCGGCGCGAGGAAATCGCAGCCCTCAAAGCCGCCGAGATCACAGTGATCGACGGCCTGTCCGCCCTGATTATCGCGCCGAACGCCAATCGCGGCCTCAAGTCGCTTACGGCCAAACGCGATCTGCCCCTGCATCCGCAGCTGGTGGATCTCGGGCTCATTGACCACGCCGCCCGCCAGATCGCCCGACACGGACCGCAAGCGGACCTCTTCCCCGACCTGCGGCCCCGCGAAGGCTCGAGGTTTGGAGGTCAGCGCGACTACCGGTTCCGGAAGGTGGTGCAGACCCAGCTCGACGGTAATCCGGATGGCAAGGTCTTCCACAGCTTGAGGCATTACACGGCCACGCAGCTTGGCCGGATACCCAACCTGTCCGAGGCCGTCCGAAAGGACATCATGGGCCGATCACCTCGGAGCGCTACACCGAGACAACGCCGCTGGCGCAAAAAAGCGGCAGACGCTCGCTGATTTTAAGGTTCAGCTAAATATCCATTCGGATCAGCGACGGTCGAAAAATGGCGGGGTTCTGCCGCCGCTTTCATTCCTGCTTGAGAAGATCGCGTAAAATGCGTTCTCCATTTTCGCATTCCCTGGATGCCACGTTGCAGCCTCATTTTTTGGCCCCCGCGCAAGAATAGCCATGCACGCTTGAGTGCTCTGGCTTATGCCTGATGAACGATTTTCTGATTATGTTCGGGGGCCTCAAGCTGAAGGTGGTTGTCCTCAAGCACAAGAATATTTTCAGCGCCGATAATATCGCTCTTCGTCTTATAGCCAATGACACTCTCGACTGACATGTCCAGATTACGGGCCAGAATCATTGTTTCTTCGGATGAGAAATTCGTCAGCCCGCGGGCAATTTCGTCGCCGTCTTCGTTATACACGTGCAGCACATCGCCCTTCATGAAATCGCCTTGAATCGAGATAATATCCATTCGACGTATCCCGCGTTTGTCTTTTGCGATGCCTTCCGCAATATCATTGGAGACGACGAGTGTACCGGAGACCTGCAACCGGTTGCTAAGCCAAACTTTCAATGGCGAGGCGGTTTCACCACGCACAAGACAGCGCGTGAAGCGTCGCTCGTTATTGAGGACGGAAGATACGGGCCGTTCAATGATGCCCTCAGCGATAATCGTCTCGACGCCAGCATTTTGCGCCATATTCGCCGCATGCATTTTTGTGAGCATACCACCGCTGCCCAATGCGCTAATACCCGTCGTTGACTCCAGATGCTCGCTCACATCCTCGATCTCATGAATGAAAGTTGCGTCCGGATCTGATGGGTCCCGATCATATAGGCCCTCGACACTGGTCAGAATAATCAGTTCATCCGCCTCGACCATTTGGGCCACTTTGGCCGACAAGCGGTCATTGTCACCCACACGCAGCTCACGGGTCGTGATGGAATCGTTCTCGTTGATGATCGGCATAATGTTGTTTTCGAACAATCTCAGCATCGTGTTTTTGATGTTCAGAAAGCGGCGGCGGTCTTCCATATCCTCGACCGTCACAAGCATCTGTGCGACGTCGAGATCATATTCTGACGCGACCTGACGATAGGCATTCATCAACAACGGCTGACCGCAGGCGGCGGCGGCCTGCTTATCCAAAACGCCTGCGTCCTCGGGGCGTTTTCCAATCATATTCAAGCCCAGAGCAACTGAACCCGACGACGTCAAAATAATATTATGCCCTTCTCTCTGAAGCTGCGCGAGATCGCTCAAAAGGCCGTTGATGAAAGCATAGCGCAGCGTGAGATTTTCACTATTGGCGAGCAGGCTCGATCCAATTTTGATAACGATCTTTTTCTTCGTCGACATGTGGCATCTCCGGTATCTAATTGTTTTAAGAGGAAAAATACTAACGATTTGCGTCTTGGGACGCCGCCGTATAGCAATACCTCATTCAGGCGGTTGGGTAACGTATAACACGTAGCCCCTAAGCGGATGCAAACAGGTTGCTGCAATGCAGCGCCATTTCCTGCGCAATCGCTCGGCATAAGGCCGATAAAATTCACCGGTTAATCCAACGTCCTTTCGGATGGGTGTGCAATACGATGCGTGCGGATTTTTCCGAAGATAGGGAGTTCGACATTGAAGATACTTTTGATCGGTTGCGGCAAGATGGGCGGGGCGATGTTGCGCCAATGGGTTCGTCACGATGGCAATCAATTTACCGTCGCGGACCCCGCGGCCACAGACCTGCCAGAGGGCATAACGCATGTTACGGAAGCATCATCGCTCGCGTCTGAAGAATTCGATGTAATTGTCATCGCGATCAAACCCCAGATGATCGCCGACCTCCTCCCTGCCTATAGTCCCGCGTTAAACCCTGGCGGGTGTTTCGTCTCGATTGCGGCAGGGTGCAGCATTGCCACGTTGGAAGGGATCGTCGGCGAAACCGCGATTATCCGCGTCATGCCCAATCTGGCGGCCATGGTCGGGATGGGGGTTTCGGGGCTCTATGCAAACCACGCATGCACCCAACAGCAGGTGAACGAGGTCACCGCGTTCATCGCCCAGACAGGCCGCTGCGTTCCGCTTGCCAGCGAGGATGAAATCGACCGCCTCACAGCGGTGAGCGGAAGCGGGCCGGGTTATGTGTTCGAAATCATGCGGAGCTATGTTGAGGCGGCCAAGCGCTTGGGTTTCGACGAGGAGACGTCCCGCGCGCTGGTGTTTGATACCATCTCCGGCACGGTGGAAACCGCCCGACAATCAGATGCCTCGCTGGAGGAGTTGCGAAACTCGGTGACCAGTAAAAACGGCACGACACAGGCGGGATTGGACGAGCTGCGCCGCAACGGGCAACTCGACTCCCTTTTGAATGACACCGTGCAGGCCGCATATCACCGCGCCGCCGAATTGAAATAAATGCCGCGCCGCAAGGCCAGCGAACAGGAGACACATGATGATCGATATGGGCACGGCGACAGAGGCCGACACAAACCAGAGCGACCTCGCAACCGTTATTGCGACCCTTGGGAAACGCGCCAAAGCCGCGGCGCAAACGCTTGCCTTGGCGACGGCTGAACAGCGCAATAAGGCTTTGAGCGAAGCGGCAAAAGAATTGCGCGCACGCACGAGCGAGATTGTGGCTGCGAACGCCACTGACTTGGATGGCGTCAGTGGGAAGGATGCCGCGTTTATTGATCGCCTCACCCTGACTGAGGACCGCGTGGCTGCCATGGCGGACGCCGTCGACGCCATTGCAAACCAATCCGATCCGCTGGGCCGCACCCTCGCAAGTTTCGATCGCCCCAACGGCTTGAAGATCGAGCGCGTGAGTGTACCGATCGGTGTCATTGCTATGATCTATGAATCGCGACCCAACGTCGGCTCGGATGCGGGTGCGCTTTGCGTGAAATCCGGAAATGCGATCATTCTGCGCGGCGGCTCTGAAAGCCTGCACTCCTAGCGCGTTATGGTTGCGTGTTTGGTCGCGGGCCTCAAGGCCGCGGGCCTGCCTGAGGATGCCGTGCAATTGGTCGATACCCGCGATCGTGACGCCGTTAAACTGCTGTTGCAAAGCACAGACACTGTTGATCTGGCCATCCCAAGGGGGGGGCGCGGATTGGTCTCTTTGGTCCAAAGAGAGGCCCGCGCGCCCACATTGCTGCATCTGGATGGTAACAATCATAGTTACATCCATGAAAGCGCGGATGTGGAAAAAGCCGTGGGTATCGTCCGGAATGCGAA
This sequence comes from Albirhodobacter sp. R86504, assembly GCF_042466415.1. NCBI lineage: Bacteria > Pseudomonadati > Pseudomonadota > Alphaproteobacteria > Rhodobacterales > Paracoccaceae > Albirhodobacter > Albirhodobacter sp. R86504. Next base: position 1,087,330 of record NZ_JAXHCH010000002.1, read on the forward strand.
AATGCGCCGGACGGGGATCTGTGGGGCGACTGAATGTGTTGTCATCGACCGTAAGATTGCGGCACGGGTGTTGCCGCTCTTGGTGGCAAGCCTCGGGGATTGTGAGCTGCGCGGTGACGCAGAAGCACAAAGTATCGTGCCGAGCATCAATGCCGCGACTGACGAAGATTGGGACACAGAATATCTGAGCAATATCATATCCGTAAAGATTGTAGGTGACTTGCGCGAGGCCATCGCATTCGTGCAAGACCATTCGTCAGGTCATACGGACGCGATTATTTCCGAGGATATGGCGGCGGCAAAATGCTTTATGTCGGCCATCGATTCAGCCGTCGTGATGCACAACGCGTCAACCCAATTTGCGGATGGCGGCGAGTTTGGCATGGGGGCGGAAATTGGCATTGCCACAGGTAAAATGCACGCACGCGGCCCGGTCGGGGCGGAGCAATTGACAAGCTTCAAGTATCTCGTCTTTGGAAACGGTCAGCAACGACCCTAAACGCGGCAGACACCCCTACATGCGCGGGCTCACAGCCAAGATGTTGGCAACTCTCGCGACTAGAGCACTGCAAGCTTCGGGCTAGAGCGCGCGATCATTTGTGTCGACCAGCCACAAACATCGTCTCGTCCACGTTCTGCGGGCACGCGCCGACGTCTTGAAAGGCAAGCACTCCCTCGCGAGCCGCGAAGGGCACAGTGATCGGCGCGGTGTGCGAATGGTCGTGAGTAAGCCGCGCTACGGCCTTGGCCGGCTCACGAAAAGCGGCGGCACGCGGCGCGCGGCGCGCCGAGCTTGGCTGCAACGCGGCAGTATGTGACTTGATGTCTTGTCAATGTCGGGTGGACGATATGAGGTGGATCGGGCGATCCGGCATGGCGGCACCAGCCCTACCTGCCATTCGGGCATCGCGCCCTGCTTGGACCAGAGGCCGGATCGCGGGCGAGAAAAGGCCGCTCACGCCTACCTACGTCTGCGCAGCTGAGGTTTAGCTGGGCCCCTAGGCTGTGATCTCGTGGGGAGGAAGCTGGTCGATGCCATGGCGTCAGGCCAGATCATGAAGCGCGGATCGGATCTTGTGAGAAAGGTCCCCGAGCGTCGGCGTTGCAAGCTGCCCGAAGGCACACTTACATCCCGCAACCGGTGATGACGGGTGCCGCCTAAGCTTGGATCACAATTCCACCGGCCTCACCGCTTTCGCGCGCCGCCTCCCGCCTCGATCCGCCAGATCGTACATGAGGGGGGGCACCTATCGGTCTGGGGGTGAGCGCCTATCGCACGCCCGCGTGGAGTGCCCCCACTGAAGTGGTCCACCAACTGGGATAGTATAATCCCATTTCAGGAGGACTAGAGATGGCTGGAAAGAGAGACAAGCCCGAAGAGATCGTGCTGAAGCTGCGGCAGGTTGAAGTGTTGCAGGGGCAAGGCAGCTCGCTTGCCGATGCCGTGCGTCAGATTGGCGTGACGCAGCCGACCTACTATCGATGGCGCAAAGAGTATGGTGGCATGAGCCGGGATCAGCTCAAACGGCTGAAAGAGTTGGAGACCGAGAATACCCGGCTGAGGCGCGCCGTGTCGGATCTGACGCTGGACAAGATGATCCTGACCGAGGCCGCCCGGGGAACCGAAGGTCCGCGTCAGCGAAACTTCTAAGCCCTTCCCGCCGTCGTCGATGTATCGACCATGTGCGGCAAACTCTCAGCGTATCAGAGCGCCGAGTTTGCCGCACCTTGGGACAGCATCGCTCGACCCAGCGCAAGGTGCCCATCAGTCTGCCCGACGAAGAACGGCTGACCGAGGACATCATCGCGCTGGCGCGAGAGTTCGGACGCTATGGGTATCGCATGATCACTGGAATGCTGAACAACAGCGGCTGGCATGTGAACCATAAAAGGGTCGAACGGATCTGGCGGCGGGAGGGGCTGAAAGTCCCGCAAAAACAACCTAAGAAGTGTCGGCTTTGGCTGAATGACGGTTCTTGCGTGCGGCTGCGGCCGGAGCGTCCGAACCATGTCTGGTCCTACGACTTCGTCCAAGACCGAACCCATGACGGGCGGATCTTCCGCACGCTAAATATCATCGATGCGCTGCCTGGCAGGCTTTTGCGCAGCAAATGCCGAGAGGGAGTTCACGAAGGAGGCTCTGGTGATCCGTGTCAAACGCAAGCTGAATTCTACAGACGTGGTCGACGCATTGACCGACCTGTTCATTCTCCGCGGACCGCCGGAATACATAAGGTCCGACAATGGCGCCGAATTTATCGCCAAGAAGGTGAGGGCATGGATCGGAGCTGTAGGCGCGAAAACCGCCTTCATCGCGCCGGGTTCACCATGGGAAAACGGCTATTGCGAGAGCTTCAACGCACGGTTCCGGGACGAACTTTTGAACGGCGAGGTCTTCACCACATTGCGCGAGGCCCAGGTCCTGATCGAGAGATGGCGTCGTCACTACAACACCGTCAGACCTCACAGCGCCTTAGGGTACCGTCCGCCAGCGCCCAAAAGCATCGTCCCGATAGACCAGAGGCCGACCATGCACTAACATTCAAACTGGACCACTCGGTGGGGGCAGACCACGCGTTGAGGCGGACAAGGGTATGATATTGGGCGCTCTAACGGCGCTGCAGATGCTGTTGGCCATACTCAGATAGAGATCAGCGTCAAATGCCTTGGCGCAGAGCGTGAAGATGCACGCGCCACCCTGTGAGCCATCCCACGCTAAAAACACGGGCCGTTTTCTCCGCCGGCCCAACAAAAATACCCAATCCTAAATCGCGAGACTGCCGCCCTAGCCCGCAGTCCCGCCGTTTTATGCCATTGAAAATCCGGCAAAAGCCAACTGCGCATGAGAGAGCGTCTTCTCCCTCATACGCCCTTCCGCTTTGAACCCGGGCAAGGTGCGCTTAAATCCCCTTGCCTATCAACGCTCAATTCTCACGCGGGGGTGGCCCCCCCTGCTCGCGGCTTTGGAGCGATGCGTCACAATTTGCGTCAGCACTCTCCAAACTACATCCCGTTTGCGCGGTCAAACATGGCAAAATCTGGTTCGTAGCCGTGGCCGACACGTGGTAATGATAGCCCAGCCCTTCAACCTCGTGCCCGCGGCAGGCATCCAGATCAGCGGGCTCGGAAGTATCCAAATCCAGCTGATCGTAAAGGTCATGCCCATCCATCGCGACCCCGAGGCGCGCAGCGTGGCCTTCCGTGACGGCGGCCGCGCGCGCGCCACATCCCTCCAAAATCCCGTGGTAATGATAGCCCTCGCTGGGGTTGATATGCCCACCACAATCGTCAAACGGGCCAATCGTGATGCCGCCGAGGATCAACTCAAGCGGGGCCGGCCCTTCCACTTTAACCCCGTTCAACGCAAGACCAACGCCGCCACGCACATCGCCGACGTCGCCCTCCGATGCGACGGGAGTGAGAGGAATGAAATACGTCCGTGTCACGGTTTTACCGATAAAACCAAGACTGCAATCGACACAAATGTTGTCAGGCTGGCCCGTGGAATTGGTCGGGTCACCCGCAACGATACAGCCGATTTCATTGTTACGCACAAAGATATCGCCCGTTTCGGGATCAAACATCTGCCAAGCATCGTTCTGATAGATCTCTGACAATCTGGCGATGAAATCACCATCCACATCGCGAACTTCCCCGTCGACAAACCAAGTGCCACCAGCTTCGGCAGTATCGCTGATATTGAGCGGACAATAAGGGCCCGTGATGTGATCAGAGGGGGCAGCTACCACCGTTATTTTCAAGCAGTTGGCCTCAGCCCCTTGGGATAGGACGCAGGGCTCAAAAGTGGGCTCTCCGACAACAGTGGCCGCTTGATACAGCGAAACCAGTTCGTCAAACCGATCCTGTTCTTGTTGCGTTTGGGCAAACGCCGGCGAAGCGAATGCGCATACCGTGAATAGTAACCTAATCATCGCTCTCATGAGTTCGATATTCCCTGTTTGTGCGCATGCGTTGAGACTATCGGCGCATCGGTTGATACCAAAGTAACGGGACTGCTCGCGCATTACGATCTCGAAATCGGAATGCCTCAGGTAAGGACAGGTTATGGCCGGCGGGCGGCACGAAAGACGTCGTCTTGCTGGGCTTTTAAAAGCAAAAACCGAGGAGATTCATAGGCATCAAGACTTTGACGGCGTGCAGGCATGAAGCTTAGCAGAGTTTGCGGCGGATGGTTCCGGAAAGATCTGTCGTCCCTGCCAGAGTGTTGTAAATGGTGCCGAACCTCTGGAGGTTTTTGTGCAGTAAAGCCAGCCGCGCATCGGTTTCATCGGTGTCTACGGTGATTTCATAGCGGATAGTTATGATCTTGGGTGGGCGGTCGTGCCGGACACCCCGCAGCGAAACCTCAACGCCGCGCAGATCGAAGTGCAGCATCGGGATGACGCGCTCGGTCCCTTTCAGAATGCAGGAGGCAAGGCTTGCCAGCAGAAGCTCGACCGGGTTCATCGCATCGAGTTGGCCCGCCATATCGGTATCCAGCACAACTTCGGCCTCTTTCGCGATGGCAAGGCTGCCGTGATGATCAACGCGGCGGGCCTCAACGCGGTAGTCGGTCATAGCAAATGGCCGATCTCGACCGCGCTCAGAACCTTGCCCGAACACAGCAACTTTTCATCCACCACCAGCGCAGGCGTGGACATCACGCCGTAACCCGCGATCTCGGCAAAGTCGGTGACCTTGACGATTTCCGCCGTCTTGCCCGCCGCCTCTACCGCTGCTTTGGCGTTGTCGGCCAAGGTGACGCATTTTTTGCAGCCGGACCCGAGAATCTTGATAATCACAGGATATCCTTTCAGATGAACAGGTGAGTGATGGCGTTGAAGGTGAAGCCGATGGTCAGGATGCCGATCGTCACCACACCGGTAAACACGACCAGCAAAGGCATCTTGACCACGCGCCGGAGCATGATGAGCGAGGGCAGCGACAGCGCCGTGACCGCCATCATAAAGGCCAGAACGGTGCCAAGCCCGACGCCTTTGCCAACCAGCGCCTCGGCAATCGGCAGGGTGCCGAAGATATCCGCGTACATCGGAATACCGACAAGGGTCGCCACCGGCACAGCCCACCATTTATCTTGCCCCAGCAGCGCGGAAATCGTCCCGGCCGGCACCCAGTTGTGGATCGCGGCCCCAATGCCAACGCCGATCATGACATAGGGCCAGACCTTTTTCAGGATATCGAGCACCTGATCGCGGGCAAACGCCAGACGTTCGGCGCGCGTCATAACGTCTTCGGTGTCGGTCACTGGCACAGAGCGGACAAAGCTCTCGACCTGATCTTCCATCCCCAGCCTTGCAATCAGCGTGCCGCCGATCACTGTAACCAGCAGGCCGACGCCCACATAGGCCAGCGCTATGGGCCAAGAAAAGATCGAGGCCAGCAGGATGACCGAGGCCATATCCACCAGAGGAGACGAGATCAGGAAGGCAAATGTCACCCCCAGCGGCAGACCCGCCGCGGTAAACCCGATAAACAGCGGGATGGAGGAACAGGAGCAAAACGGGGTGATGGTGCCCAGCAAAGCGCCAAGGATATTCGCCCCGATGCCCGACCGTCCAGCGAGGATCCGCCGCGTGCGCTCGGGCGGGAAATAGCTTTGCACATATGAGATTACGAAGATCAGAACCGAAAGCAGTATGAAGATTTTGATCACGTCATAAACAAAGAACTGCACCGATCCGCCAAGGCGTGAGGCGGGATCGAAACCTATGGCCTGTACGCCAGACGTGACCAGATCAGACAGCCATTGCATCTGCAGCAGCTGATCATTCATCCACCCAAAGAAGGTCATGCCACCACCTCGTCAACCAGCGCCGCATCCAAAAGCGCGCGTAGAGGCGGCGGCAGGTCGGGGTTGATCTTGTAGCGTACCCATTGCGCATCGCGCCGATCCACCACCAGACCCGCTTGTTTTAGCACCTGCATATGACGCGACATCCGGCTTTGCGTGGCCCCAAGACGCCGCATCACATCGCAAACGCAATGCTCCTCACCGTCCATCAGGACACGCATCGCGGCAAGGCGGGTCGGTTCAGCAAGAGCAGTCAGGGCGGCATGAATCATCAGGACACCTCTCTTTTGCGCATGTGCGCATAAGCCGATGTAGGGCGCCTTGATTTGGATCAGCCGATTTGAACGCCTTCACGGAGCACTCAGAAACGCCCCGTAGCGGAGCTTTCGGCGTCGTTAAGCGGACCTCAGCCTGACCGTAACGTCCCCAGCCAATCCAGAAACACCCCGAGACGGCGCAGGCCGGAGATGCGGGTCAGGTATAGGGCGGAAATGTCGAGCGGCTCGGATTGCAGCTGATCCGGAAAGAGTTCGACCAGACGGCCAGCGGCGATATCCTTTGCGATCATGAAATCGGAGAAACGGGCGATCCCCAAGCCGCCCAGCACCAGTTGCCGCACCGCCTCGCCATTGCCGGCGGTGATCGCGGCGGGCATTGCAATCGGTTCGGCATGGCCTGCAAAACGCAACGTGTTGATGTGGTCTGGCGACGCGAAGCGCACTTGTTCCAGCCTTACGAGATCCGCTGGCGTCTCGGGCCAGCCGTGGCGGTCCAGATACTCCGGCGTGGCAACCAGTTTCCACGGCGTTCGCCCCAGCGGGCGATGCAGCATGTCGCTATCAGGCAGACGGCCCAACCGAATGGCAACATCGGCGTGGCTTCCGATCAGATCGACCAGCGTGTCGGTCATGTCGATCGATAGCTGGATATTGGGGTATTGCGCGTGAAACTCTGCCAAGCGCGGCGCAAGCACATGCAGCACGAATGGCACGGGCGCGTTCACCCGCAAAGGCCCAGCAGGGGCCTGCCCGCTTGTCGCGATCTCTTGCAGGCTTTCGCTGCGGTCCAAAATCTCTCGGGCCTCGGCCAGAATGGCAGCACCTTCGGGCGTGATCTCGATGGACCGCGTGGTCCGGCGCAGCAATGTGACCTTCAGTTGCCCTTCCAGCCGCGTGACTGAGCGGCTCAGCGTAGAGGCCGATAATCCTCGGCGCCGTGCTGACTCAGCAAAGCCCCCATCATCGACGATCCCGACAAAGGCGGCCAAGTCTTCCATGCGAAGTAATTCGTGCAGTTTCTGCAATGATCCATTCCAAACATGCCTATTATCGCAACAGATAACCGCAGGCATATACGGCGTCGACATCTAATTCATGGAGAAACCGATGCCACTTGCTTTATGAGCGCTGACAATCGCCGCCTTCGCCGTTGGGACGACCGAGTTCGTTATCGTTGGCCTGCTTCCCACCATCGCCGCCGATCTTGGCGTTTCAATCCCGTCAGCTGGCCTATTGGTCAGCCTTTACGCCCTCGGCGTGACCATCGGCGCGCCGGTGCTGACGGCCATGGCGGACCGCGTCCCGCGCAAAACGCTGTTGCTTCTCTTGCTGGCGCTTTTCACGCTTGGCAATGCTTATGCCGCCTTTGCGCCGGACTATAACAGTCTGGTCGCCGCGCGCTTTATCACCGGCCTCGCGCACGGTGTGTTCTTCGCAATCGCCTCGACCATCGCGACGGATTTGGTCGAGCCTGAAAAGGAAAGCTCGGCCATTGCTTTGGTGTTCCTTGGTTTGACGGTGGCTTTGGTCACGGGCGTGCCTTTGGGAACCTTGATCGGCCAAAACTTCGGCTGGCAGTCCACGTTCCTTGGCGTTGTCATGCTTGGCGTGATCGGTTTCATCGCATCTGCCATCTTGGTGCCGGCTAATCTCACCAAGACTGCCTCGGCAGGGATCAAGGCGCAATTGCAGGTGCTGACGTCCCCGCGCCTGCTGCTGGTCTATCTGATCACGGCTGTCGGTTATGGCGGCAACTTCATCGCCTTTACCTTCCTTGCGCCAATGCTGAACGAAGTCACTGGTCTGTCGGCAGGTGCGATCAGCCTCGTGCTGCTGCTTTATGGTGCATCTGTCGCCGTGGGGAACATCGCAGGCGGCAAACTGGCTGACCGTATCGGTGCAGTCGCTTCTCTGACGGTGATCTTTGCTGGCCTTGCGATATCACTGGTTGCGCTTGGTGTGTTCCTTACCAGCCCTATTGCAGCCATCGCGGTTGCGGCGTTCTGGGGCGGCTTTGCTTTCGCCAATGTGCCGCCGTTGCAATCCTACGTTGTGCAGATCGCGCGCGAGGTGTCACCGGGTGCCATTGATGTCGCCTCCGGCCTGAACATTGGCGTAACCAACCGGTTGCTACCGCGGTGACTGGGCCTTGATGCGAGCGACGAGGTCTTCGTCGTCGACGAAGTCGTCGAGGAATGTATGCCAGGTTTCGGTCGTTACGCGCGCGTCCCTGAGCATATCTTTCAGTTCATCGATACCGTCATCGGTCAAGGCGGTGATAGTCTCGTCTGGGCCGGTATAGACGCTGATGATTGCCCCATAGCTCAGATTGTCGTCCTTGTAGACGATGGCCTCCAGAAGCTCGGGGTCTTCACCCAGCATCTTGGTGACATGGTCGAGGGTGCAGACGTGGCTGACGATTGCCATCAGGCGGCCTCCGCCTGAGGCGTGGTCAGCGGCGACCAGTTCCATGGCAACAGATCATTGATCCGATTGATCTTATGATCGTGGATGCGGGCCAGTATGTCGGCGAGGTAGGCCTGCGGATTGAGGCCGTTCATCTTGGCGGTCTCGATGATGGTCATGGCGCGGGCCAGCGTTTCAGCGCCGGTGTCGGCCCCTGCGAAGAGCCAGTTTTTCCGGCCGATGCCGATCGGGCGCAGGGCACGTTCGGCCGGATTGTTGTCGACGGCCACCCGGCCGTCTTCGAGGAAGAGACTGAAGGCGCCCCGTCGGCTGAGCCCATAGCGAAACGCCTTGGCCAGATCACCCTTGCCGGGGATCAGCGAGAGCTGCTGCTCTGACCAGGCGAAGAAGGCCGCAACCTTCGGGGCGCTGAGCTTCTGGCGGGCGGCGAGACGGATTTCGGCCGAACAGCCGTTGATCTCCCGCTCGATGTCATAGAGCGCGCCGATGCGGTCGAGCGCCTCGCGGGCAATTGCGGATTTCGTCTTGCCCCATTCATCATGGAAGTCGCGCCGAAGGTGAGCCCAGCAGGCGGCCTCCCGCAGACGGGGCGTCCCGTCAGGGTCCGGGCCGTATAGCTTGGCATAGCCCTTGTATCCGTCGGCCTGCAGAATGCCGCGGGTCTGGGCGAGATGGCGATGGACGTGTTCTTCCTTCCAGTCCGGCGCGAAGGCATAGACCGCGCCGGGTGGCGACGTGCCTGCCCAAGGGCGTTGATCCCGGACATAGGTCCAGATCCGGCCCTTCTTCACGCCCTTGACCAGCCCCTTGTCGCGCTGAGACCGGTCCAGCACCCGGATCGGTGTATCATCGGCATGCAGCAGGTTGCTGACCATGACATCCGCCTCGATCCTTTCGATCAGCGGCTGGAGCACCTTCATGGCGCGGCCGCACCAGTCGACCAGCGTGCTGTCGGGGATATCGGCCCCCATGCGCGCAAAGATCTCGTGCTGGCGATAGAGGGGAAGGTGATCGTCGAACTTGGAGACAAGGATGTGGGCCAGCAGGCCAGCACCGGCCATGCTGCCCGGGATGGGCCGACTGGGCGCAGGCACCTGCACCATGCGCTCGCAGCGGCGGCAGGATTTCTTGGGGCGGGTAATCTGGACGACCTTCAGTTGCGCCGCGATCAGATCCAGCATCTCGCTGACATCCTCACCCACCATCCGCAGGTCGCCGCCGCAATCGGGGCAGCAGCTGCCAGGGTCGAGCTCCTGCCGCTCGCGCGGCGTGCTGTCCGAGACCCGGGGTCGACGGCGGGATGGGCGATCGGCGACCTCGCCGGCGACAGCCGTTTCCAGCGCGCCCTTGTCCTGGCCGTCCTCCATGAGCGCCGTCTCGCTCTCGGCCGCGGCGATCAGCAGATCCTCCAGTGCCAGCTCCAGCTGCTCGATCTCGCGTTCGATCTTTTCCGAGGACTGGCCGAAGACCTGCTTCTTCAGCTTGGCGATGCGCAACCGCAGGGTCTGGATCAGCGCGTCATGGGCGCGCAACGTGGCCGAGATCTTCGCGTTCTCCGCCTGCAAGGCCGCGACCAGCGCCTTCAGAAGCGCCGGATCATCAGGAAGAGTTTGGGCCGCTTTCGACATGCGCCCTGATACCACAAGGCCCCAAGAAAGACCATAAAAACAAGGCGTTTCAACGCCATTTCTTAGCCTACGCGAGCCGGTGGCGCACCCCAGTCCGGCCTGCGCCAGTCAATCCCTTCCCAGAGCATGGCGAGTTGCGCCGAAGTCAGCCGCGCTGCGCCGTCACCGCGCGCGGGCCACGGAAAGCGGCCCTTCTCCAGCACCTTATAGTAGAGGCAAAACCCCTGACCGTCCCAATGAAGCAGCTTCAGCCTGTCGCCCCGACGCCCGCGGAACGCGAAGACCGCACCACTGGTGGGCTTCTGCCGCAGGTGATCCTGCGCCAAGGCCGCCAGGCCTGCGATCCCCTTCCTCATGTCGGTCACGCCGCAGGCCAGATAAACTCGAACCCCGGTGCCCGGCCCGATCATGCGGTTTCTACAATGCGGATCAGACGCGTCAGCGTGCCCGTATCCAGAGCCGGGTCGAAGCGCAGGCAGCGGCCATTGGCCAGTTGCAATTCGATGTTGGAAGGGGGCGCCGCCGCCGGCTCTACACTCGGCGCAGGCACGGCAAGATCTGCCGGCATCTCCAGCTCCACCGGCAGGAACAGGGCCTCCGGAAACGCCGAAAGCAACCCCTTCCTCTTCATCTCGTGCCGCCAAGAATAGATCTGCTGGCGCGTCACATCATGCCGCTGCGCAACCTGCGTCACCGTCGCGCCGTCCGCCCCAACCGACAATACGATCTCGAGCTTCGCCTCGTCGCTCCACCGCCGTCGCCGTTCCAGTCCCAGAATATCGCCACGCATCGCAAACCCCGCATAAGACACGTCGCAAACGACGTCGCTATGAACGTGCCATATCAGATCAGCGAAAATTCAGGCAGGCGGTGGCAATCGGGCGGTTACACATTGGCGCCTTCAATCTCGGGATTGCCGGTGGCGCTTGGGCCGGTGGGCTTGTTGTGGAAGGCATTGGACTGGCCGCCGCGCCCTACATCGCCGCCGCAGTGGTTGCTGTCGGGATCGCTCTGGTCCGCCTCTCGGGACGGCTGAACGCGGCGGCGCCCCAAATGGCGGCTGCCGAATAGACCCCGATTGCCCTGCCGCATCATCGATACGGCAGGGCGTTTGGCGCCCCCGAAAACACGCGGGGCGAATGGCACAAACGTCCCGATCTTCGTAGCCGTTGCGGCGTGAGGGGCGGCACGTTTCAGTTTTGACGGGGATCTTGTGTTGGTCCGTCCAGACAAGATCAGACTATCACCGCTCAGGTGTCGAACGATGCCCCGTGCTGCGCCGTCAAATCAACGGGTCCCGCGCCTGAGTTTGTGGCCACATGGAACGATACGATTTACGTTTGTATCGAAGATAAGGGCTTTTGCTCTGGCTGGCATAATCTCATGCGGACTACCATTTATCCGCAGCCAGTCACTTGGCGACATTTTCATCGTGCGCGAGAACTCTCGATTGAAATTTGATTTTGTGTTGAACCCCGCAGACAGCATTGCAGAGGTCACTGTTTCGCCACGGCGCAGGCTTTCGCAGGCGGCGTTGATGCGGTGTGAGTTGATGTAGCGAGAGACGTTTTCGCCGGTCTTGCGGTTGATCGCCACGGATAGGTGTTTGACAGGAACGTGCAACCGTCGCGCCAGCTGTGTCAAAGTCAGGTCAGGGTTGAGATAGAGGTGATGTGTGGCCATCAGCTGATCGAGCCGCGTCATCAAAGTCTCATCCAATTGCGTATCAACCGGCGCTGCGGGCAATGGCACGGATTGATCCGGGTCCGTCAGGCTGTCCGACAAGGCCAAACTTCCCAGCAAGATCAGCGTGCCGGTCGAAAACAGGCTAATGATCCAAGGCTGCCAAGAGGCCAATCCGGCGATTTGGGCCACGACGATAAGGACGTCGCTCAAAGCTGACCCAATCAGACACAGCCCCATAATACGCCAGATTTTGGTTGGCACGTCTCCTGTTCCAAGGCGCAGTCGGGGTAATGCGTCTGCCCCTTGCATCAAGGTGAGAACAATAGCGCTGCCATATCCGACGTAGAGAACAGGAATGGATACATCGAGCCATGCGGGGGCGTTAATAAGGCAGAACACAACAAAAGCGGGGCCAATTGCGTGCCAGATATCCAACCGCCAACGTGGCCCGCGAATGGCCGTGCCTTGGAAGGTGACCCATGCCAAAGCCGGAATAACGGCTGCGCTGACTGGCTGTATGTTCCGAAAGAGTGCGACGTCGTAATGTTGGGCCAGTGAGATAATGACGCCTTGCGCTGCACAAGTGCCAAGCAAAACGGGCAAGATGCGGCTTTGCCCTTCGCGCCTTAGCAACGCAATCAGCATGAATATCAGAACGATAGATCCGCACATAGGGATGGGAAGTGTTGGCATTTCGGGTGTCCTTCGTCGGCCACGCGACATCCTAGAACGGGTTCTGCGCGACCTCAAACCGGTTTTAGGACGCCAGACTTTCTCCGCGCTGCCAAGTCAAGGCCATCGCAATCTTGGAACGGGAGTTTTCCAAATGAAATCGACAGCATTGAGCATCGTGCTTGCCCTGACCGCCACATCAGCACTGGCAGACGGCCTGGCAGGCTATGAACCGGTCACCTTTCCAGTCGCCTATCAGGCTGCGCCGGTGTCCGGCGCGCTGTGGTACCCAACGACAGGTGGCGGATCAGAGGTAAGCATCGGCGAAAACGGCGTGTTCCACGGCACGCCGGTGCAAGAGGGCGGCACAATCGACGAGGGGCCGTTCCCCGTCGTCCTGCTGTCGCACGGTTTGGGCGGCAACATCCGCACGTTGAGCTGGCTTTCGGCGGGGCTCGCGGCGCGGGGCGCGGTTGTTGTCAGTGTTGATCACCCCAACAGCACAACCGCCGACTTTGATTTGCGCCAAGGGTTGGATCATTGGACCCGTGTTCAGGATCTTCAAACGGCATTGGACACGTTACAAGCCAACCCGCGCTTCGCCGGACAGCTCGATATGACACGTGTTATGGCCACGGGCTTCTCGTATGGCGGTTGGACCGCGCTTTCTATGGCAGGAGTAACCGGCGACCTTGCGGGCTATGCGGCACATTGCGATACCGTCGGCGCGGCATCGTCGCATTGCGGCGACCTTGCTGAAGGCGGGATCAACCTGCACAGTCTGGATGCCGCCACATGGGACGCGTCCTATAAGGACACAAGGATCACGATGGTCGCCGCAATCGATCCGGCGCTACATTACGGGCTGACCCAGCGCAATGTGGTGGGCTTGGGTCGCAATGTGCTTTTGATTGGGTTGGGCGATGGACGTGACCGTTTGCTCGCGACGGATTTCAGCGCTGAGGGAAGTCATTTCGCGGCCTTGGTACCGGATGCAAAAATCGAACACATCGCGCCCGCAAACCACTTTTCCGCCTTGCTGCCGTGTAAGCCTATGGGGGCTGAGATCCTCAAGGAAGAGGGCGATGATCCCGTTTGCGATACTCCTGAAGGATCAGATCGGTCGGACGTCCATGAAGCGATCATCGCGCAGATCGCCACGCAACTCGGACTGTGATCCACGTCTCGTTTGACACCAATCGCAGAGGTGGTCACGGCGCCACCTCTGCTCGGGTCCGCGCATGTCCGCCCTGCCCGTCTGGATCCCGCAAACACGGGGTGAAAACTCGCCCATCCCCAATGCTCGCCCGTGTTGTCAAAATCGTCTCGTGCTCATGTATCAGACCGCTCGTCATCTGCGGCGCAAAGAACTGGGGACCAGATCGCGGCGAAGCTTTAGCGGGCAGAGGTTGAGTTCAAAGGAGGGTCTCACCCATCTCCACCGTTTGCGGATCATTCGGCTCTCCTCTAGCAGCCATTAGCGCGCGTGCCGCGAAATCGCGCGGCGTGGGCTGTGCAGGCTTTTGGCAACCAAAGATGCTGCGATATGGATCGAACGTGTGCTTCGGGGAAACCATAACGCATCGCGTGGATATCTGGCCCGCGGCTGGTTTGGGCCGTTCGTGTTGATCGGCGCAAGGGCGGAGACCACAGATGCCCCGTGCCGTGCCGTGCCTTGCCTTGCCGTGCGCAGACGTCAGAAATGCGGGACAAAGCGGCCTGTCTTGGCCCCGCTCACAATTGACCGCTTGCGTTCTAACCAGTCGTTCAGCGTTGCTCGCATTCCGAGCGGGCACGGAACCGCGCGCCGAGCGGACGAGGCATCGCAATGATGACAAGGCACCCGACAACCAGAGCCACACCCATCCAACCAAGGGGCGGCAGCCGCTCCCCCACAATCAAAACGGCCAAAACGGCCGCCACGACGGGCTCAAGCAGGGTGATGACAGTTGCCATGCTCGCCTGCACACGAGCAAGTCCGAACCCGTAAGCAAGATAGCCAAGGAACATGGGCACTACGGCCATGTAGACCCCAACGGCCGCATTCGTCCAAGATGCCAGAAATGCCCCTCCCGTCAGGATCAGGACCGGCATCAACAACAGGCCACCAAGGCCGAATGTAGCACCCATTGCGACTGACGGCCGCGTGCCGAGCAGCATCATCTTCCGCGCGCTCCAAGAATAGAGCGCGTAGGTCAGCCCGCCAAGCAGCCCCAGAAGAACCCCCACAGGCACAAAGGCTCCACCGCCCCCATCGCCATGGGAGAGATGTTCTGCGACGCATATCAGCACCATGCCGATCAGCCCCACAAACGCCCCGACGGACCACCGCAAGGTCAGATTGCTTCGGTCTAGCAGGTATTCGATCAGCGCCGAGAGTAGCGGCGCAGACCCGATGGCAATGACAGTTCCGACCGTCACACCCGCCAGCCTCATCGCTCCGTAGAAAGCCAGCGGATAAATCGCCACCGAAAGCGCGCCAACCATCAAAAGCCCACGCTGGTTCCAAAGGGTCGAGCGGGATCGCGCGATGCCGCGTGCGGCCATCAAAGCTTGTGCGATACCGCCAACGCCCATTGCCGCCGCACCGATCGCGGCGGCACTGACGTCGGGCGCAAACGTTGCCGCTGTGCCAGTCGTACCCCATACGATAGCCGCAAACACGATTGCGACCACGCCCCAAGTTTGCCCCTGCATCATGTCACAGCGCCTTCACCATGTCGTAAGCCATCGATCTTGCAATGATCACCCGCGCGCTGCTGCCTTCCAGTCCCGCCCGCGCCATCGCGCCTTCCAGAAGAAACGCAATCTGCATTGCTAAAGCCGCCGCACGATCAGGTTGCGCAGGCAGAAGTTCCAAGAGATGCTGCTGGAGAATGCTTTCGACTTGTTCCTTGTGGCGTCTCACAGCGGTCCGCCCGACATCGCCGGCCTCAAGCTCCGCCGCCGCATTCAACAACCCGCAGCCGCGAAACCCCCGCTCGTAGGCAAATTCGGCATGGTCCTGATACGCATCGAACACCGCAAGGAGACGTTCGACGGGCGCCTGAGCCGTCGCCACCCGTTGATCATAAAGCGCCAACCATTCTGCATGCCGCGCTTCGAGATATTGATTAACGAGATCGGCCTTGGATGCAAAGTTGTTGTAGAGGCTCTTTTTCGCTACGCCTGCGCGTTCCACGATCGCATCTATGCCAGTTCCACCGATGCCGTGGTTGTAAAACAGGATCATGGCTGCCTGCATGAGGCGATCATGTGCCGATTTTTTTGGTGTCTTGTTTGGCGCAGCCATGCTGGATCTCCCACGTGTAGGTAGATCGGTATACTTTCATCCGGGAAGCCGCAAGAGGCTACGGCGTGCTCGCGCGCCGCCTTTGTAGCCCAACTCAGCCGCCATCGGCTGTGACCTCAGCCGCCGGAATTGAGGGGGTTTCCCAACCGTGTCGTGATATGCGAGCGGTTTTGCAGTCATTCGGCAGGCGGGAGGGCTGGCGCTGTCGCGCGCCGGACCACATCTTCTTCGCAATCAACCTCGGTTCAAAAGACCGATGGCATAAACTCTCTCAAGCTAGGGAATGCTGTGTATCGGCCCATTGTCGTGGCGATTGACCGTAGATGCGCCGGAACTCGCGGCCGAACTGGGATGGGCTGACGTATCCGACACCCATCGCGGCTTCGCTGACGGTCATCCCTTCGGCGATTTTCGCGGCCGCATCACCAAGGCGCATCGATTTCACAAATTGAAGGGGCGACATCGTAGTCGCGTGCTTGAATTTGCGATGAAACACGGCGCGGCTCATGCCCGCGCGCGACGCCATGTCGTCAATTGAAACCGGCTTGTCCAGGTTGGACGACAAATGCGCAATTGCGCGCGCGATCGCATTGCCCGCCCCGAACGCCTGCCGCGCAAAAGGGCCCGCCTCGCCTTTCAAAATCGCGTAATACAGCTCCCGCAAACGGCTCTCGCCCAGCACGGCTGCATCGGCTTCGTTGTCGCAAATTTGCAAAAGCCGCAGCAGCGCATCGGAAAAAGTCTGATCCCACCGCGCGAGCTTGATGCCTTGCCCAGCGCGATGCCCCGTCGCAGAACGAAGCGCCCTGCCCGCGTTGTCCATCACGGTCGCCAGCTCGCTCATCACGCGCGGGTTCAACGAGATATAAACACCGTAAAGCGGATCTTCCTCGGAGGCGGCTGGCGTGCCCGCCTTTACGGGCATCGACATCGGGCAGCACATATACTGGCTGTTGTCGTAAACGTAGCGCGTGCCATCCAGCACGGCCTCTTTGGAGCCCGCGACAATGGCGATTACGCTGGGTTCATAGACCGCAGGCGCACAAGGCACGCCCTGTGTGGCGCGGAATAGCTTTACCCCCGCAACACCTGTTTCAAACAGGCCGTCTTGGTCGATCCTGCGGGCGATGATATGTTTGATCTGGTGTTGGGTCATAGCGTTATTCAAGCGTAGGACCCACCCCGATGACAAGCGCCCTGATACAATCAGGCAAGTATTCGCGATGATCTTGCCTATTTTTGCGACGCGCGGCGACTTATTTCCATTTCATCAAGTTGAGTTGGCGGATCTCCTGCCACGCGAAAGGAAGATAATAATGGCTGAGACACCCTTCGGCCCGCAGGGCTGGCCGCCCGAACGCCTTGGCACCCTTGCTGGCAAAACCTACGTGATTACGGGCGCGAATGCGGGCACCGGATTTCAGGCCACACGCATATTTCTGTCAAAAGGCGCAAGGGTCGTGATGCTTAACCGCAGTGCCGAGAAATCGACCGCGGCGATTGCGGAGCTTAAACGCGAGTTTGGCGCGACCGCCGCCGTCGATTTTATCCGCATGGACCTGTCCGACCTTGCCAGCGTGCGCAGGGCGGCAGAAGATTTGCTGGAGGTTGCACCGCAGATTGACGCTTTGATCAACAACGCAGCCATCGCGCAGGTGCCGACGCGCAAGATGACCGTCGACGGGTTTGAAAGCCAGCTTGGCACCAACCACTACGGGCATTTTTTGCTCAATGGTCTGCTGTTAGGCCGCATCGCGCGAAGCAAGGGGCGCATCGTGGTCGTCGCAAGCCTCGGCTATAACATGGGCCTCAAGACCATCAAGTTCGAAGACATGAACTGGGATGAGGGTTACGGCGCGAACGCGGCTTATTCTCAAAGCAAGCTGGCGCAGATGATGTTCGCCTATGAGTTGCAAGATCGGCTGGCCGCTGCGGGACGCAACGACGTCGAGGTCTATGTCAGCCACCCCGGCTCATCTGCGACGTCACTGATCACAACAAGCGGCAATTGGTTGATGCGTGCCATGTTCCACATCATGACCAAGACTCCGTTGGTCCAGACTGCGGAAAAAGGCTCCTATCCAGAGGTTATGTGCGCGACCGAAGACGGCTTGGCGCAACGTGCTCTCTATGGCCCCACAGGCCGCCTCGAAGTCGTTGGACCGGTTGGCCAAGGCACACTGAATGCGCACGCCTATGACAAGGCGGTCATGGTCAAGCTGTGGGAGCGGTCAGAACGTGATACAAAGCTCAAATGGGCCCTATGAGCCGCAAACCAGCGAGGCGATACTCGCACCCGTTAGCAGACCGCAAAACACGGCCGTCATGACGGTGTTGTCCGACCGTTGATCGAGATGGACGACGCTCTAGCCTATGCTTTGGTGCCGTTCATGGGCGCGCGCGTGATTTTGTATCAGCGGTTTTGGGAACACGATCGCAGGTTAAACGCGCGGCCAGCCAAGACGAGGCCTCTATGCGCAGGATGAAAGCTTGGAGCGTTTGGCAAATCGCTTCACATATTTTCAAAACCGCTGTCGGCGATCCGACACGTTTCCGACGATCAAGGACGGTTCGCGCGCACATTCGCCGTCTTGCTCCGCCGGATGTGGGGAGATGCGCGATCCAGATGAGTGACACGGATCCAAAGCTGCAAGAAGACGCGTTGGACTAAACCCCGATCAAAGAAGCGGCCATTCGCACTTTGACTTCTGCGTGGCCGCTCCGAGCTGCGGCCATCGGCGGTCTGTTTAGAAAAATAGGCTGGCTGTCTTCGCCAAACCGCGTTGAGGTGCTGGCCCCCCTCGGGAAATACGGGCAGCGCACACGCGCCGCCCGTATCTTTCTAAGCGGCGTGGGGTCTGGGGCGCAGATACCAATACCAAAGGCGGTAAGCCTCCAGCACACCAAGCGGCCCGAAATGCACCAGCGCAGGGCCGATGCCGCCCCACTCATGCAGCGCGGCCCAATGCAGCAGGGTCAGAACCGCGGCGGCATAGGTGGTGCGTTGCAGCGTCTTCCAACGGCGGCCCATCTTGCGGACGAAGTAATCCGACGAGGTGACGGCCAGCGGCACGAAGATCCCGAAGGCGATCCAGCCCGTCCAGATGTAGAATTTCGGCACGTCCGCCATCACCTTTTCCACGGTGCCAAGGTCAATCAGATACAGCACCGTATGCGCCAGCGCGTAGAAAAACGCCGCGACGCCAAAGTAGCGCCGGGTCTTTTGCAGCCAGCGCGGCCCGCGCCAGCCCTTGAACACCAGCGCCAGCGGCGAGGCCAGCATGCCGATGATCATGAAACGCGCGGCGAATTCGCCGGTGGGATGCAGGGCGGCGTGGATCGCTTCGCCACCGGTCGCGTTGATCATGCCCATCGTGATCGGAAGTCCGGGCAACGCCAAAAGCGCCCAGAGCCAGTAGGGAGAGTATCGTGACAGCATGTCCGTCGCCTTTCAGCTGGAGATCGGTGAGGCCGAGGAGGTGTTCGTCTTACGCCGCATTGCAGCATTACTGTCGCGCGCAATCGTATGACATGGAAAAATATCTGCGTGAGGCGGGGGGCCGCCCAGAGGTGCCCCCTTTTTGGGTTGTCTCACGGATCCAAGACGATCAGGTGCATGAACATGGTCTGGCAGTTCTCGGCCATGTTCAGCTCGACATTGCGCAGCCTGCCGGCCCATTTTTCGATCATCTTCGTGGCGCAGGCGTCCGATGCGGTGCTGATCCCATGCTTGTAGGTGTAATGGGTCGAGGTTTGTTGGTAATGCCGCGCGCCCTCCGCCATCAAGGTCGCGTACCATTCGCTTTGCGCCACCTCCATCAGGGTCTGTTTCATATCGCCAATGAAAGCCTGATAGGTTTGCATATGCTCCCGCGTGCCGGCAAAGCGTTCATGGCCGGTGACCACGAAGTTGAAATCGTAATTGGCCAGCAGGAGATCGGGCAGGCCAAATGCGAACCACGGATCGGTGCTTTCTCCCCAATGGATCCAAGGGGCTGCATCGGGGTGGAACATGTCGACGGCAAAGAGGATCTTCTGCTCGGGAGCCCAGGCGATCATGTCGCTTTGGCTGTGCCAGTTGCGATCGAGATTGGTGAGTTCCAGCCGGAAGCCACCGGTCTCCAACACATAATCCCCCTCAAACACCAGATCGGGCTGCGGGCGCATCGGGTCCTGCGCGACTGCCAGAAGATCGGCGGTTTCCTTCTCCGCGATCAGGATCGCCGCTTCGGGGAACAGATGAGCCCCTTGGCTGTGATCGCGGTGGTGGTGGGAATAGATGACATGGGTGATCGGCTTGTCCGTCACCTGTGGGATCACCTCCAGCACGAAGGGCGAGACATCGGGTTTGGGATCATAGACGACGACCCCGTCTTCGGTGACAAAGAACACCATGTTCTCGAAATCGTCATGCACGAGCCATGCGTTTTCGGCGATCTGGTAATAATTGTAACCGCGCTCAGGCAGGGCCGCGTAGGCATAATCGCGGGTGCTATAGGTGGATTTGACAGTCTCGACATCGAAACTGTCCTGCGCGTTTGCAAGACCGGGCAAGAGCCCGATGCAGGCCCCGATATAGGTCATGGCGCTCAGATATTTTCTCATGTCCGGTCTCCAGTTCTGGGGGGGCGTTACTGGCCGTGATAGGCGCGGGCGACGGCGAAGCTGTCTTCGAACCAGTGCCAGAGCACCACTTGGCCATCGCGGACCTTGGCGCGCAGGGCGAAGGTGAATGCGCCGATTTCCTTGCCCGAATGTGTCGTGATGCCGTTCATTTTGCCAAACACAGCCACCGTATCGCCCGACGCGAAGGCATCGGTGTTTTCCCACATGGTGGTTTGCAGGTTCGCTGCAAACACGCCGAGGAAGGCGAAGACGTTGTCTTTGCCAGTCGCGCCGCCG
Organism: Albirhodobacter sp. R86504; assembly: GCF_042466415.1. Classification (NCBI taxonomy): domain Bacteria; kingdom Pseudomonadati; phylum Pseudomonadota; class Alphaproteobacteria; order Rhodobacterales; family Paracoccaceae; genus Albirhodobacter; species Albirhodobacter sp. R86504. The sequence continues at coordinate 1,108,027 of NZ_JAXHCH010000002.1, forward strand.
ATCCACGGCAGGGTTGCGTCGCCTTCATTGTGCCAGACCATATCATCGGCCATCAGTTTGCCCATGGTTTCCATATCGCCCGATCCCATCGCGCCCATAAAGGCCATGACGGTGTTAAAGCTGGCTTGTGTCGTTTCGTCCATCTCTCGTGCTCCTGCGTGTTGTCCAAGAATGATCGCGAGCGATGCGCCCAGCGAGGTTTTCAGTAGGGTTCTGCGGTTCATGTTGTGCTCCGGATTGGCCCCCGAACGGCCCTCATGATCGTTCGGAGGTCAGGGTTTGATCAGAATTTGCCAGCTTCATTATGCGGAGCATCGGCGCTGGGCATCGGCGCGATCACATCCCAATGCTCAACGATCAGCCCGTCCTCGACGCGGAAGAGGTCATAGAACGAGGTCGGCGCGCCGCCCAAAGCGCCCTCCGACATGGTCAGCACAAAATGGCCCTCGCCGATCACCTGATGGAGTTCGGCGTAGTCCATGGTGATGCCTTTTTCGGCCATTTGGGCCATGAACGCGCCAAAGCCCTCCAAGCCGTCGGCGACCATCGGATTGTGCTGCGCGTAGTTGGTCGGGTTGATGTATTGGGTGAAATCGACCTGCTCGTGGTTGATCAGCGCCTTGGTGATGAACTCTTCCACCAGCGCTTTATTGGCATCGGTCTTGTCCAGATCGGTGATCTCGGTCGCGCCGTCGATCTGGCTGCGGCCCGAGGGGTTCACCGGCTGCTCCACGATCAGATTGTCCCAATGCTCGGCGATCTTGCCATTCTCGACGCGGAACACGTCAAAGCCGATCATCGGCGTGTCGCCAAAGCCCTCATAGCGGGCATGGACAGCAACGAGGTCACCTTCCGCGATGACGCGCAGATACTCCGCCTTAAAAGCGCCGCTGCTTTTGAGGAAGCTGACGACGCCCTTTTGGGCCTCAACGCCACTCGCGAACATCTCATTATGCTGGATGATATCGGCGGCGAAATATTGATCAACGGCCTCAACATCGCCCGCGAGCAGGGTGTTTTCCAGCGCCTCAAGAACGAAGGCTTTGGTCCCGGCGCTGTCGGCGAGCGCGGTCAGCGGCAGGGCCGTGATGATCGCCGCCGAGGCAAGAAGGGGCTTCAGGTTCATGGTGGTTTCCTTTGATTTGGGTGGGCATGCCTGTCCCGTTTGCGCTCCCTCAAGGGCACATTCGGGGGCGCATTCGGGCAGGGTTTTCGTTGGATTGGCGGGGTTTGGGTCAGGCGTCTTCGCTGAAGCCCCACGTCAATTGCGGGTTTTCTCGGAAGGCAAATCGCTCCAGATGGCTGGTGATCACCTCGATCGTCTTATTCAGCGCGGGCGTCTCAGACGCGGTGACTGTCAGGCGCAGCCCGACCTCGTCCGCGCTCAAAATACAAATGCCGAAGGGCAGTTCGATCCGGCCGGAACCGGCGTCCAAAGTGACGGGTACCTTGTGGCCGAAATGTTTGCAAAGCGTGCCGAGGTAGCGCGGGGCGTTTTGCGTGGTGAAGACTGTGTTCGCCTGCATGATGTCGTCTCCTCATATTGCAAGGAACATCTATCCCCGCGGCATTGATCGGGGTATCCATTGATTATAGAAGTCATAGTTCGGGAGAGCGGAACAATGATTGAGCATCTGCGTCACATGGCGATCTTTGCGCGGGTGGTGGACGAAGGGTCATTTCGCGCGGCGGCCAAGGCGATCGGCATCGCGCCCTCGCGTGTCAGCGAGACGGTATCGGAGCTTGAAACCTATCTCGGCGTGACGCTGCTCTATCGCACCACGCGCAAGATCGCGCTGACCAACGAGGGACGTATGTTTTTCGCCCGCGTGACGGAGATGCTGCGCAGCGCGGAGACCGGCTTGAATGAGCTCAACGCGCTGTCGCTGGAACCGGTCGGCGCGCTGCGCTTATCGATGCCCGCCTATATGTCGTCCTCCTCCTTGGCGACGGCGATTGCCGAATTCAGCCGGCGTCACCCGCAGGTGGCACTCTCTGTCAGTTTCAGCGATGCACGCACTGATTTGCTGAACGACGGGTTCGATGTGAATATCCGTGCAGGATGGCTTGATGATAGCTCCATGATGTCGCGTAAATTGAGCGAAAGCGAACGGGCGTTGGTGGCGGGCGCGGGCTATGCGGCCACCCGCGCGCGCCCGCTGCATCCGTCGGATTTGGAGGATTGGGACAGGATCCGCTACAAGCACCGCCCCGATATGACCACGCTGATCGGGCCTGCGGGCGACACGGTGAAGGTGCTGGGCCAGTCGCGGCTGGAGGCCGATAGCATCGACGCGCTTTATCATTTCACCGTGCAAAACCTCGGCGTCACGGTCCTGCCGGAGCATCTTGTCGCGCGGGGGGAGGCTGCGGGGACGCTGATACGGCTGTTGCCGGATTGGAAATTGCGGCCGCTCGGCATCTATGCGGTCTGGCCCGATACTTCCCGCCGCGAGAGCCTCACGTTGCTTTTCGTGCGATTTATCGCGGACTGGGAAGCGAAAAGCGCGCAACATCTGCGGGGAGGTTAACCCTGCTTTGAGATTTCGATTTCAGCGCTCGAAATGCGATGTTGAGTGGCGCCTTACGCATTGCTGAACGGCCATCACGACGTTGCAGTGTCGCGTGCCCGAGTTTTGCGGAGCTTCATCCTGAGCGCCGCAAAAACCAGCTCTCCATCCAAAGTGTCAGGCGAGACGGCCCCGCTCTACGCATCGGTTGGGGTATTTTCAGGGCTGCGCGCGAGCCTGTAGAATTGGCATTTCAGCCTCGGCCGATACATATGCGTGAGGCACAAACGGTTATCTCTGCGCGGTTTTTTACGCTCGCACAGATGTAACAAAAGGGTTGCGCCGCGTGATCCGGGACGGGTCGCCTCACCCCCTGCCCGCCCGCCAACGTTCAAGCCTAAGGCAGATCCACGCGTCGAGACCTATCCCTCATCCAACTGCGCGGCCCGACCACCGGCAAACATGGCCGCAAGCGTGATCGGCGAATGGGTCACGGCGAGAGGTCTGAGGTATCGTCTCGTGGCTCTCTATGCTCGGGTTGCCGTCCTTCGCCGCGCTGCCCCCCCTCAAGCCTGCCGTTGGCCGCATTTTTAACTCCAGATGCGGTCAACGGCAGGTGTGCGAGGCGGGGTATAATTGGCCGCGCGCGCAAGCCGTTTGATGGCGAGGCAGCGCCCTTCGAGGACGCGCGCCCAGCCTCAAACACAATACGGTCAGCCTTTCACGTCAGTGACGGCGTGCGAAAAGCCCTGCCAGCACCACGAGGGCGCCAACGACAATCGCGGTTTCCAACCCGGGACCGCGAGGCGCGGCCGCAGGGCCTTGTGCTTGCGGGGGAGGTGCGAGCACCGGAGCTGGTTGAGCATAGGAAGACAGCGGCGCTGAAAGCAGGGCGATGGCAGCGATGGTGGTCAGCGATTTTTGGAACATTCTCGATCTCCAATGTAAAGGTAGTCCGTATGCCTTCTACGCAGCACGCGGTCGCTTCCGTCGCACGGCTAAAAGGGCTGCGGATGGCGCAGTGCAGATCCCTTGCTCGAAGTCGCGAGAGGACGGGAGATCATCGCCCTCCTCAACCCCAAGAGCGGATCGCGGGACTGGGCTGCGCGCGTGAGGAGAAGTGACAGACTTGGCGAGTTAGTGCACCGGCTGCTGATGCAGGTCTCGAGATACCCGGCCGCAGTGTCGAACGCGTCTCGCCAAGAAATCAACATAATTCATCGTTAATTATTGGTAAAGCTGGGCCTGATTGTGTAGATTGCTACGCCTAAAAGCAAATCCAGCATGGGTTAGAATTGACGAGGAAGTGGTTATGGCGTTCGTATCAGAAGTGAACTTTCGTGGAACCGGCGTTGCAAGTTCAGGAGAGTTTGTCGAGATCACGCTTGGCCCCGGAGATGATCCAGCCGACTTCGTCGTCTCGGTTTACGATGATGACGGGACCTTGCATTTGAGTGCAGGCATTACCGACGGCGAGGTTAACCTTGCCACGTTGGTCGGCACGCCACATCCGGACAATCCTGACTATACCATCTACACCATCTCTGTCGGGCTGCGGAACGCGACGAGTGACGCCAATGAAGGCAGCGGCATCGCGTTGACAAATGTCGCAACGGATACGGTCATTAGCTTTTATAGTGCCGACAATATTTCGGCCTTCACCGCGACGGAGGGTGCGGCGGCTGGGGCGACCTCTGAGGCCATTTTAGAGCATACGGATGTTGCGCAGGGCGAAAGCTATCAATGGGACATATTCGGAAATCTCACCTTTGAGACAATCAATCCGGGTGACTCCGTTCTGTGTCTCGCGGGCGGTACGCGCGTGCAAACCGAACGCGGCCCGTTGCGCGCGCATGACCTGAAATTAGGCGACATGGTTTGGACGGCCGACCATGGCTTTCAGCCGATCCAGTGGCTGGGCAAGACCGAGCTTTCCGCGGACTATTTAGCAAAAAACCCAAAGCAGCAGCCGATCACGCTGATGAAAGACAGCCTCGCTCCGGGCTTTCCGCAAGCGGATCTGACTGTTTCAAGACAACATCGTGTGTTGATCTCGTCACCGGTTGCCGAACGCATGACGGGCGAGTTCGAAGTCTTGGTGCCCGCGGTGAAACTGCTGGATGTGGCGGGGATTGACCCGAGTGCCCCGGGCGACGGCGTCACCCTTGTCCATATCCTTTTTGAGCGGCACGAATTGATCGCAGCCGAAGGTGCGCTGGTCGAAAGCCTGATGCTGACGGATCACGTCACTACGAAGATCAACGGCACAGAGTTAGGCGATCGAAAGAGCGCCGTGTCCGCGCGCCTGATTGTCGATAGAAAAATGGCAAAGCAACTTGTGTCACGCATCCTCAAAAACCAGCGCCCCCTGTTCGAACCCAGAGCGGGACATAATCTTGGAACGATCGCGGCGTAGGTGCTGATCCCCAAAGCATCGCCCCGCTTTGCGCCAACGAGGGGCAAACTTGCACGCGAAGATGTGTTTGCGCCCCACGTCGCGGATTTATTGCATCGCGGCCAATGTCTGCTATCACGCTCAAAGCACAAACGTTCAGCGCCACTGGCGGGGTAACTCGGGGCCGCGCGCACGGGATTTTGCAAACCATCGAAGACGGGGCATTCGTGGTCGATAGGGCCATGAAAAGGACAGCGGCAGGATTGGGCCTAACGACAGTGAGCATTTTTAAAGAGCGTAACATCACAAAGCCTCGGAAAGTCCTACGCGAATTGATGCGTGTTAAGCGATCCGTCACGGGGCTGTTTGCTTGGATAGGCTTTCTCAAAGCACAGCGGAAATACGATGCGAATTGGGACAACAACGTCCGTGTCATTGCGGGTGAACAAGCGCTTTGCTCCAAGATTGCGATTGTGGTCCTTTATCAACCCACCGGCCTACGTGACAGTTTCTTTGAAACGCTTAACCATCTGAAAGAAAACGGGTATAGCGTGCTTGCGGTATCCAACGCCCCGCTATCCGAGGCGGATCAGGCCGCGCTGAAACCCCATGTGTGGAAGATGTGTGAGCGCCCCAATTACGGTTACGATTTGGGGGCCTATCGCGACGGGGTGTGGTTGCTGCGCCGACGAGATGTGCGGCCCCAACATGTGATTTTAATGAATGACAGCATCTGGTTCCCTCTTTGTGCCGACAACACGGCGATCGCACGACTGGAGGAAAGCGGGCATGGGTTGAACGGCTTGGTTCGCAAAACCAAAGCCAGCCAAGACAACAGTCGCAGCGAAGAACCAAGCGGGTTCATCGAGGCCTATTTCTATCTTGCGAACCTCAAGGATGCGGCAACTTTGGCATGGTGGGATCGGTTCTGGACGAACTTAAAGCTGACCGCAGGGCGCGACTATCTGAAAGAAGGCAAGGTATCTTACAGCTATACGAAATCGGGACAAAAACTCTATACGATCGCCTCAAGGCGCACGTTTCTTGATGCTATGAAGCGTCTCTCCGATGAGGAGCTGCGCGACGTGTTGCGCTATGCGGCCTATCCGAGCGCAAACCTGCGTCAAGAGGGGCAGCGGTTACTCGAGAGTTTGGCGGGCGACGACTGGAGACAACAGGTTCACGCACATCTTTGCAGCGCCGTTCGACTGGACCCGTTCTACGGCGTTTTCCCCTACGGTTCAGAACGTGCATTCGGCTTGGGCTTTATGAAGCGCACGCCAAAGCCCCTGTTTAAGGAGATGCATGGCGCCTACCTTCGCGCCGTAGCGGCGGGGGCGTTACCACACCCGATGCAGCATACACTGGACGAGGTGACAGTGCGCGTTGACGGTTACCCGAGGCTTGATTGAGCTTTCCAAGCCTTGGGCGCGTTGCATTTAGGCTTCCCCCGAAAAGACGGATGTTCAGAAAGCGGGATGTCGAGAGGCAACCCGTTCATTAGGCGTGGCCCTGGATGGTGGGATGTTGGGACAGCCGCCTTTTCGGTGTTCATCTGAATTACCAGATTTGCCCCCCCTCCTCAGTCCCCCGCTGCGGGTTGATCTGAACGGCATGTTCGAGCCCCGAGAGTGAAACCCTACACCGTGCCAAAGAGCCAACGTTCGGGGCGCTCCAGAAAACGTTGTATTTGCCCTCTTTCATCAGTCACGCCTACAATATATACGAATCATATACGATTCGTATATTGTAGGCGAGGTGAAACGATGGGCTTGGTAAAGATAGACGACAATCTGCACGAGGATATTAGGCGTGCAAGCGCGGTTATGTGTCGATCCATTAATGCTCAAGCTGAGTTTTGGATGAAGATCGGCATGCTGGCTGAGGCCAATCCGACACTCTCCTTCATCGATATTGTGAAGATGCAGCTTCAGATGGTTTCCACCGAAGCCAACGCGGAAGTCGCATAAATGACCACCAAAGCAACGTGCGACACGTCGATCCTCAACAAGGAAGTTGAGGCGTTCTTTTGCGCATATCTAAACGCTTTTCAGCGTCACGATGCCTCCGCGATCAGTGAGCTGTGGGACGAGGTCGGCTTGTTTCCCTCACCCGCTGGAAATTTCTCGATGGATCGAGACGCGTTCCGCAATCACTGTGTGACACTGCTGGACTTCTATCGAAAACAAGGCGTCGCGGAGCCCACCGGTGCGTTGCTATCGGCACAGGAGTTGTTCCCCGGCGTTGCTCAGGCACGAATGGCCTACGCAATGCTCGGCTCGGATGGAACGGCTGTCGCGACATGGGAGCATGTCTATATTCTGCGCAAGACGAACGACCAATGGCGCGTCTCAATGACACTTGCAGATGATGAGATGGCCGCTTGGGCAGCCGCCCGAGCGGAACTTTAAAAGCGGAGCTACGTCCGGGCAACCTGACCGCTGGTGTGTCTCGCATATCCGGCCTTCGAAAGCCTAAAATGCAGCACAACACGCGAGAAAGGTCAGCCCGCGGGCGCAACCGGATGGACAGGCTGCCCTGTCGCAGCGAAGGCCGAAACATTGGCGATCGTGGTGCGTGCGATCGCGGTGAGCGCCTCGTGCGTAAAGAACCCCTGATGGCCGGTTACCAGCACATTCGGGAAGCTGATCAGCCGCGCGAAGACGTCATCCGCGATGAACGAACTCGAGCGATCTTGGAAGAACAGATCGGCCTCCTCCTCATAAACATCCAACCCGACGCTCCCGATGCGACCGCTCTTTAGCCCGTCGATCAGCGCGCGCGCGTCAACGACCGCGCCGCGGCTTGTGTTGATGATCATCACGCCGGGCTTCATCATCGCAATGGCTGCGTCATCGATCAGATGGCGCGTCCGCTCGGTCAGCGGGCATTGCAGCGAGATGATGTCGCTCTCGCGAAACAGAGTGGCAAGATCGGTGTAGCGCACGCCAAGCGCGACGCAGTCCGGATTTTCCACCGGATCAAATGCCAGCACTCGGCACCCGAACCCTGACAAAATACGCGCCGCGACAGTTCCGATCTCACCGGTCCCGACGATGCCGACGGTCTTGCCGTGCATGTCGAAGCCGACCATCCCCTCAAGCGCGAAATTGCCCTCGCGCACGCGATTATAGGCGCGGTGAAGCTTGCGATTGAGCGTCAGCGCCAGTGCCACAGCATGCTCCGCCACCGCATAGGGCGAATAGGCGGGCACCCGTGCGACCAAGATGCCATGCTTTTGCGCCGCGGAAAGGTCGACATTGTTGAACCCCGCGCAGCGCAATGCGATCAGTCGCACCCCTAAGGTGGCAAGCCGTTCGATTGTAACGCTGTCGAGGTGGTCATTGACGAACGGGCAGACGACCTCGGAGCCATGCGCCAGCTGCGCCGTTTCGGCGGACAGGCGCGCTTCGTGGAAGACAAGATCAAAGCCGGGGGCGTTGGCGGCCGTGAAGAAGCGCTCGTCATAGGGTTTGCTACTGAATACGGCTATTTGCATTCGAGTATCCTTGCTGTTCGGATCAGGCAGGCTTCCCCCGCACTCTACGCCAAACGCGCGCAACATCAAACAGGTGCCCCGCAGCCAAGCCGCCCTTGCCCAAGATCATGACGACACGCGGATCAAGGAGCGTATGAAGGACGCAACATTGCGGGCGTCGACGGCGGCCTCCCGGACAAGCCAGTCAAAGTGACCCGACAGGGATTTGACGCGCTCGATTTCGCGGAAGGCAAGATAGCATTGCCCCACATAAATCACCGCCAAATTCGGGCCGAAAATCGTGATCGGGGAGCTAAACACATGATGCGCGTCAAACAAGAAAATGCGCAATCGCGGGAACATCTGATCGCATTGATCTGCGATAAAGTTCAATTGTTCATAGCGGATGCTTTCACTCACGCCTTTATAATAGGACGTTCCCGCCGCGCAGGACTCGATTTCGTGAATTGGGAGGGCGATTTCATAGTCAGAAACACCCGATGACAACCAAGTGAGCTGATCCTGCATCGCATTGAAGGCTTCAGGCAAGCGGCTCTCCGGCGCCGATCCATATTCCCACGCCAGCATATCCTTGGTTTTGAGAATATCGGGCAGAGTCGCGGGCACATGGCGCACCTTGTAGCCAGCGGCTTCATGGTGCCATGCAAGAAGTTGCGCGTCGGCGGAGGTGCGCTCCGCAGGGCTCAGCGCCAGCGCCGCGGCCACAATATCGCCCGGCGTCTCGGGTTTATTCGTCAGCCCCAAAAGCCAATCCGTGCTGACCCGCAATGCGAGCGCGACATCTGCCGTCAACTGTGCGTTTGGCAGCCGCGGATGGTCATCTTTGAGAAGCTGCCCGATGGTTGAGCGGTCCACATGGGTTGCACGGGCCAGCGCACTTCGCGTCATGCCGGCATGAGACATCGCTTGCTCTAGGCGGTTCCGAAAAAGATCAGCCCGAATACGCTTGTCCATTGATATTCACTTTGTTGATTTAAAACACCAAAATGGCATTAGGGCAGCAAATTGACATAATGTCCACCCGAGCACTCATTTGCTAGATGAATGGAAAATCGCGTAGAGAGGCCCAAAATGGACAGTAAAACCAAACTTTTAGCCAAGGCAGTCACATGGCAAGTCGCAGGATTTTTCTCAATGATGCTGATTGGCTTCGTGTTCACAGGCTCCGTCACCGCAAGCGGAGGCATCGCAATCGCCGGATCGATCACCGGCTTCGTCGCGTATTTTCTGCACGAGATCGTCTGGTCGCATGTCACATGGGGCCGCAGCAAAGATGTCGTCGCAAAACAGTGAGACGCCAATGTTCGGGCACGCGAAGGGACATCTGCCGCGCATTTTGGCTCGGGAAAGTGGGGGTCCCCATGGCGACTGCGTCGGGTTTTCTGCCCTTTCAACCCGCCTGAAGTCGGAGCTGAAGACGCTGAGGTTGGCCCCCGTAAGGTCTGTCGTTATCGAAAGTGGAAGTCTGTGCCTCAGGCGCGGGATGAATGAGGTCGCGCAGCAAAGGAACTGATATTGTGACCCGATTTCCACCGCCCCTCCAAACCGGCGGAAAAATCGGCACGATATCTCGTCGCTCATCATGCGCCAACGGAGGCTGCGGCGATAGGCGTTATGCGACGCGAAAATTGTCATCCCGCCACCAGACGCAATCCCTGCAAACTCCGAGACAGCGTATAGAAAGGCCGCATACTTAGCCCTTTATGAAAAAGGGGTAGTCCCATCCGCCTGCGATCAGCCGACGTCAATCCCCTCGGCAGGCAGATGTTTGGCCTCCCACCCGTGCAACGCGCGCAGACGTCTGCGTATCACCAGAGAGACCTATTGGTATCGTCTACGGCGCTCCCGCCACTGCTTGGACCACCGACAAGGCGACCCAAGCACTGGCGCGTTAGGCGTTAGCGCGCGGCAACCACCACAACCTCGATCAGAACGTTTTTACCGAGCTCTGCGACGCCAATCGTCGCGCGCGCGGGCAAGTGCTCGGCGGGCATCCAGTCTAACCAAGCGCTGTTCATCCCCTCTTTTTGATCAAAGTCGGTGATATATAACATCGCCGACACCAACTTCTCTTTCGATGAGCCGACTTCTGCCAAAAGCGCGTCAAGCTTTGCGCAGATTTGCGCGGTCTGGCCTTCCATATCGGCGGTTAAATCGCCCGCAATCAAGCCGCCGAAATGCAGCAACCTGCCAGCCTCGACGACACGGTGATTGATACGAGTTTGCACAAAACGTTTTAGCTCGGTCATTTTATAGTCCTTATGGTAAGCTTTAGGCTTGGGTTTACCTGTCGCGAAACCGCGCAGGATTTAACGTCGGTTTCATCCGACGAAGCGAGCAATCGAGAACGGCGCAAGCGAGATTTGCGTGCTCCCGGTCGCGATCAATTCGGCCATTTTGTTGGTTTTATTGACACATCAGGATCGCGCGCCTGTCCCTAAAGCCCGCCGGATGGCGAATAACATTGATCGGTTTGGCTTAAACGCATCCGCTGTGAACAGCGCGAAAGTGGGGCGTGCCACAGGTAAGCGCCCATCAGATAGCCGCGCCTGTCGTCCCCCTCGTTCAAATGGGACGATGACGTCGCAAAGACCGTCGCGCGGGGAACGTCGTCGTCACATCGCTTGACCGTGTTGCGCGAAAGGTCACGCTCATGTCCCGCAGCCACGCAAGCTACAGCGGAAGCGATAATTGGAGGGGTTTGAACCGGAAGGGAGGCTTCGCTGCCTGCTCCCCCGTTGAGGCGCGCGCTTTTAGAACGACCATCGCCGCAGCCCGAGCATCCTCGCCCGCGTCGTGATGGTGGAAGTCTAGGTCTAAAAACTGTTTCAGATTGGCCAGACCATGTCCGCCGTTCCCCTTCAGCTCGGGCCAAGCAGCGCGAGCAATCACGACACTATCGTGCCAACTCAGGCGTGGGGGGGTAAGGCCATGCATGCGACACGCGGCGTTGATTGCGTATTCATCAAACCTGCTGTGCTGCACCATCGAATGACGCGACAACAACGGCAGCATGTTGCGCCAAACCTGCGAAAAGTTTCCCGCACCTCGCACTGTCTCGGGGCCGATCCCGTGCAACTCGATATTGAAAGGGGCAAAGGGCATTTGCGGATCGACATAGGTCGACCAGCTTTGGATGCTCGCATCATAGCCAACGCAGGCAATCCCGATCTGGCAGATACTGGCGCTGTCCCTATTTGCTGTTTCGACATCCAGTGCGATGAACTGGAAATTCCCCTCTGGTAACGGCGACCTCATTCGGGTGATCCTTCATCGGGCTTCAACACTCTTGAAGAGCATGTAGGAGGTCGAGCGCCCCTCCGCAACAGTCTGACCTAGCGATGCGTGGTACAAGTTGCCCTGCACCGGTATCCCAATCGAGCGCGCAAGATCGAAAATCGCGTGTCAGATCAGCGATTTATGAGCTGCACTCGCCCAACCCAGCAGATCATAAACCCTTGGAGCGCGACGGCGCCCCGCGCGCGCGGCATGACAACCGGCACGGTGCCGAGCATTCCGGACCGAGCGCCCGTATCAATGGAAATCACGGCTTGGGAAAAGGCGTTTAGCTTGCTCGCGCGGGTGGTGAGCACGGGGCGGATAGCGCGGCGGACGGGGGGGACGCGGGGCATCATCGGCGGCGGGTTGGGTGATGCCGATCACCTCCTCCATCGGATGGCCGAGATCTGCGATGCGATAGGAAAGGTCTTCCACCTGCTCCGCGATGAGATGCACGACCGTCCCTTCGCGTTGCAACCGCCCCGTCACCCGCAGCAACCGGCCCCCCATCACGATCCGCCGAAACTGCTCGTAAACCTTTGGCCAAACGACGATATTTGACACGCCCGTTTCATCCTCCAACGTCAGGAACACCACGCCCGACGCCGTGCCGGGGCGTTGGCGGGTGATCACCAATCCGCACACGGTCGTCCGGCGCAACGGCGCGGTGACAAGTTGGTCATGCGGCGTCAGGCCCGAAAGCATCGGCCGCAACAGCTCCATCGGATGCGCGCGCAACGATAAGCGCAGGGCGACATAATCCTCCACCACCTCCTCGCCCAAATGCATATTGGGCAACGTCACCTCGGGCTCACACAGCCCCTCACCATCCAGCGGATCCGCAAAGAGCGGCAAAGGTTTGGGCGCACGGATCGCCCGCACCGCCCAAAGCGCATCGCGCCGCGTCAGGTTCATACCGGTGAACGCATCCGCCTCGGCCAGCCGCTCCAACGTGGCGGGCGCAACGCCGGCGCGCAGCCATAAGCTTTCGGGATCGGGGTAGCCATTGCCGCGCGCGCCGACGATCCAGCCGGCATCTTCCTCACGGAAACCTTTGATCTGCCGGAACCCGAGCCGCAGCGCCAAAGTGCCATCCGCGCGCCGCTCCAGCGTGTTGTCCCAACCGCTGTGATTGACGCAAATCGGGCGAAGTTCCACGCCATGTTCGCGCGCATCACGCACAATTTGCGCGGGGGCGTAAAAGCCCATCGGCTGGGAATTGAGGAGCGCGCAGGCGAAAATCGCGGGGTAATGACATTTGAGCCAAGACGACACATAGGTCAGCATCGCAAAGGCGGCCGCGTGACTTTCAGGGAAGCCGTAATCCGCAAACCCTTCAATCTGCGAGAAGCATTGTTCTGCGATTTCAATGGAATACCCGTTATTCTTCATCCCGTTCACGAACCGGTCGCGGTGCGCGCCGATTGTGCCCATCCGACGGAACGACGCGATCGAGCGGCGAAGCTGGTCGGCCTCCTCGGGCGAATAGCCCGCGCCGACCACCGCAATTTGCATCGCTTGTTCTTGGAACAAAGGCACGCCGAGGGTCTTGCGCGTGACCTCCATCAGTGCGGGGCCAAAAGGCTCCGGCGCCTCGATCCCCTGACGCCTGCGGATATAGGGTTTGACCATGCCGCCTTGGATAGGACCGGGGCGCACAATCGCCACCTCAATCACCAAATCGTAGAACGTCTTGGGCCTCATACGCGGCAAAAAGTTCATCTGCGCGCGGCTTTCCACCTGAAACACCCCCACCGCATCGGCACGGGTGAGCATATCATAGGTGGGTTTGTCCTCTTGCGGCACGGTGTCCAGCGTTAATCGACGGCGCTCATGTTTATCTAGCAAATCAAAAGACTTACGAAGACAAGTTAACATGCCAAGGCTAAGGATATCGACCTTCAGAATTCCCAGTGCGTCAATGTCATCCTTATCCCATTCAATGACCGTCCGCGCCTCCATCGCCGCATTTTCAATCGGGCAAAGCGCATCCAGCCGCCCTTGAGTGATAATAAATCCGCCGACGTGCTGTGACAAATGCCTAGGAAAACCAATTACTTCCGAGATTAACTTAATCGTCTGCGCGAGGCGCCTATCCTCAGGGTTCAATCCCAACTCCCGGATCCGGTCAGGGTCCGCGCCGAGGTTCGACATCCCCCAAATCTGACCCGACAAGCTCGCCGTGACATCTTGCGACAAGCCCATCACCTTGCCGACCTCACGGATCGCGGCACGGGTACGAAAATGGATCACGGTGGCGCACAGCCCTGCGCGGTCACGGCCGTATTTCTCATAAATCCACTGGATAATCTCCTCGCGGCGTTCATGTTCAAAATCGACATCGATATCGGGCGGCTCGTCACGGTGCCGCGAGATGAACCGCTCCACCACCATGCCGATCATATCCGGTGAAACATCCGTGATTCCAAGAAGATAACAGATAATCGAATTGGCCGCTGATCCGCGCCCCTGACACAATATCCCGCGCGATTTTGCCTCCGCCACGATATCGTAGACGGTGAGGAAATAGGCGGCATAACGCAGATCGCGCACAAGGATGAGTTCCTTTTCCAGCAGGCCCTGCACCCGCGCATCCGCCCCTTGCGGATACCGGCGCGCCACCCCCTCGCGCGCCAACCGTTCCAGCCGCGCCTGCGCCGGCTCGCCCTCGCTGCCCTCATGCGGGTATTCATATTTCAACTCGGAAAGATCAAAACTGCACCGGTTCGCAATCTCCACTGTGCGGCGCAATGCTGCGGGATGATGGCGGAACAACCGCGCCATATCGGGCGCGCCTTTCAAACGCCGCTCTGAATTGGCCAAGGCGCGCGTGCCGATCCGATCAATCGTGATCCCCTCGCGCAGGCAGGTCAGCACATCCGCCAATTGTTTGCGTGATCCGCTATGCATCAACACATCGCCAATTGCGACCATCGGCGCGCTGGCCCGCAGCGCAAGCGCCGCGCAGGCGTTAAACCACGCCTGATCCGAACCGTCATAGCGCGGCGCGGCCCCCGTAAACACCGCGCCGGGATAATGCCGCGCCAAAGTCTGGATCGCGACGCGTGCATGGGACAGATCTTCAGGCGGCACCGCAATCAGGATCATCCCCCGACAGCCCCGCACAAGATCCGCCAAATCCAGATGACATTCCGCCTTTTGCGCGCGACGCTTGCCAAGGGTCAAAAGCTGCGAAAGCCGTTCATAGGCGGCGCGGTCGGTCGGCAAAGCGATCCACTCCACCGGACTATCGCGCAACACAAGGCGCGTGCCAACGATCAGTTTGGGGAGCACAAATGCATCCTCCCCCGTCTTGGCAACGGGCAAATCGCGCGGCGTGCCGATCTCTTGGCGCGAACAGCTATCTACCTGCTGGCTTGATCGCACCCGTAGCACCTCGCGCACCTCTTTGCGCAGCGTTTTGAGCGCAGAATACGCCCGTACCACCCCCGCGAGGCTGTTGCGGTCGGTGATCGCAATAGCCTCCAACCCCACCTCAACAGCGCGCAGCATCAGTTCTTCGGGATGCGAGGCGCCTTTGAGAAAAGTGAAATTCGAGGTGACGCAAAGTTCGGCATAGCTCATGCGAATTCTCCATGGACAAACCAGCCCGGATTTTGCGGCGTGTAGAACAGCCACAGACGGCGGCCCTCGCGGGTGTCGATCTTCCAATAATCGCGCAAGCCGCTGCGCCAGGTGTCATCTTGCAACCACCATTCCGGCGCGATCCGTTCCGGCCCCGTGGCGCGGCCTGTGGTCATCAGCATCCGCCGCCAGCGAAACCTTTGGGGCGGTTGCGGCCCCTGCGCGGTGATCGGCTCGGGCCCGAATAGGCGGATCGGGCGCGGACGATGGCTTATCAGGTGACCCGGCCAATCTTGCGCCGGGTCGCTGAATGCGGCGCAGGCGATGGTGAAGCTGCGCTCGGGGATATGGCTATCGGCGGGCAAAAACCGTTGCACGTTTTCCAACTCGATCCGCGTCCCGATCCGCGTGATCAAATCGTTCAACCGGTCGGGTTGATGCGTCTGCGTACCGATTTGGCAGGCGAGCATCGGCTCCACGATCACCGCCTCCAACCGCATCACATCAATGCCAAAACCGGCATCTACCTCGGCCACGCCGCGATCAAACAGCGGCAGGATACGGGCGGGATCGCGCATCGCGCTGGCCAATCGCAGCTCGACCTGCTGGCTGCCGCGATCCACGCGGCGCAGCGTCAGCACAAGTTTACGCGCGCCCGCATCTTGATCGTGTAGTTTTGCACAAAGTGCCGCCAAAAGCCGCGCAATCGCCGCCATAACATCGGACAAAATCCCGATTGGCTCTGGAAACGTCAGACGCACGGCATAATGCGGGGGCTCGGGATCGGGGTTGATGGGCTCGGGCATTCGGCCCATCGCCTGATCGAGGCGGTGCAGAAGCCCTGCCCCAAACCTTCGTGCCAACGGGGCCCGCGCGGTGACCGCCAAATCGCCAATACTGCGCAAGCCAAGGCGCTGCAACGCGGTGATTGTTGTCGGCTCCAACCGCAATGCGGCGACGGGCAAGCCATTGATCTCGCCAGTTGTCTGCCCGTAATGCGCCAGTGCCCAAGCCGCGCCGCGGGTCTCCGCCAGCCCCAATCGCACCCCCATCCGCGCCCGCTCCGCCCGTGCGCGCATATCCTCCAAAAGCCCTGCTTCGCCGCCAAACAGATGCGCCGATCCAGAAATGTCGAGCACCAAGCCATCCTCGCCATCCACCCCGACCCAAGGGCAATAGCGCGTCGCCCACCGCCGCAGGGCCGTCAAAAATCGCGCATCCAGATCAGGGCGCGCGGGTTGACTGATCAAGCTGGGGCAAAACGCGCGGGCATCCGCGAAACTCATCCCCCGGTGCAAACCAAGCGCCTCCGCTTGATGGTTCAGGCAATAAATCCGATCGGTGTTGTGTTGGCTCAGCGTCAGCGCGAAAGGGCCGTCAACCGGACGCACCTTCAAAGCCCGGTCGGAGGCCAACCGCGGGAACCACATGCACACGATGCGCTTTTTGTGACCAACGAACATCCCAAGACCCAATTGTTCCTGATTTGTTCTTAGTAATTTCCCAACGCATCAGAGTCGAGTCCTCCCTTTGCGGATCGAATAACGGGGCCGCATGCCAGCGTGTCTCGGCGGCGTTCGATCCCATCCCCTCGGGTATCACACAAAGCCCCACCGCCCCGCCAGATTTCGCCGCCAGTTGCAGCCGCCGCCCCTCGCGCAGGTTCAATGGGCGGGTGATTTCCAACACAACGCAAGACAGCGCCCCATCGCGCAGCGCCTCCTCCGCAACCGCCAAACTATCGATCTGTTGATCCGTTCGCGCCAAAAGCACCCGCCCCGGATCAAGAAACGGCGCAAACCCCAACGGGTTCAGCGCCTCCGATAACCACCCTTCGCGAATCCATAAACTCACCCCCGCACAGGACGCCGCCGCAATCGCACAAAACCCCGTGGCCGCAGGGCCATAGACTTCGTGGACACGCCCCACGCGCAACGGAAAAAGGCTCGATATATCTGGTCGCATGCGGATGAGATTACCGCAGATCGGTACGATTTCCAACTCCCGACGCGCGCCTTGAGGCCGATATCACTCTTTGCGCCTCCCGCCAAAACTCGGAATCCCCGGACCTCAGCAAAGGCAAAACCAAACGCCAACCTGCTTTTTACCGTTATGCGCTTTGTGAAGCCGAAGATGCCCGTTTTAGCGCGACGAGCCCATTGAGGACCGTTAGATCAGCACTGCCGTCGCGCACGCAAAGACAGACCACGCAGGGATTTTGAGTACGCCCGCAAGACACCTTTGCGAAGTAATACCTTACACACCAGCCACACGGAATACAGGGCCGAGGCCGCAGGTACCCGCAGCGCCGATCAGATTGCCCGCCAAAGGCTGGTCTTTAAGCCCCTCACTGGTCAAGAAACGACGCTGGCTGGTGACAAACAGAGTGTCGCCAGTCTCGCCACCCCAAATGGGCATGGTCGGGCGACGGACCGGCACGGGGACACGCTGCAAAATTTCGCGCCGCTTGGGGTCAATCCGGATGATCTCCCCCGGGCCGACAACCGCAAGCCAGAGCATACCCTCGCCATCCATGCTCATCCCATCAGGATGATCGCCCTCCGCCAGCGTGAGGACCGTCGTGCGACTGGCGACACGACCGTCCGGATCAAGCGTCAGGTGCTCCAATTTCCGGCTTGGCGTATCGGTAAACCAGATCGCATCCGCGTCGGGATCCCCCACGATTGCATTTGGAATGGCGATATCGCTCAAAACCTTTTCGACCCCCCCATCCGCATCGCGCCGGAACAGACCGCCAGTCGGAATGCCGCGGCCCGACATATCCATCGAGCCAAACCACAACCGCCCCTGCCGATCGGGCTTGCCGTCATTCAACCGACGTGTGGGCGCATCGGATTCAGTATCGCTGAGATGCTCCCACGCCATCAACTCGGGATCAAGCGCAACCAACCCGTTTTCCAACCCCAAAACCAGCCGCCCGCTTTGCGCGAGAGCAATCAACCCGCACTGGGCAGGCAGCGCGATTGCACTGTCATCGCCATCGGGACTATGGCGCAACAAGCGTTGGCCTTGAATATCAAGCCACCACAGACAGCCCCGCGTTGCGTCCCAAAGGGGCGTCTCTCCGGTTAAGGCCATCGCGCTTTGACGGGGGGTGAAAGTATAATCGGTCATATCTGCTCCCATGTCAGGCACCCAAATTCACGCGCACCGGCGCGAGGCCGGACACACCGGGCCGAAGTTCGATCAAACGTCCGGAAAGCGGTGCGATATCGTTATAACCTGGCGGCAAACGCAGGTAGGTTGATGTGACATACAAGCTACGCAAATCGGGGCCGCCAAAGGTCAACGCCGTCGGCATCGGCACCGGCAACGGGTGATGCGCCAACTGGTGGCCCTGCGCATCCACTCTGATGACGGACCAACCGCCGCGCATCGCGACCCAAAGGCAATCCTCCGCGTCAATGGCGAGGCCCGCCGGTTGTCCAACCTCATCCGATCCGTAAAGAAGCTCATGGCGTTCGGTGGGGAGGCCGTCCTCCCCCAGATCAAAGGCGATAAGAACAGCCCGCCCCTGAACCGGATCCTGTTCGGTCAGATAGGCCCGACGCCCGTCCCGACTAAACACCGTATTTTTGGGTAGATAAATTTCAGGTACGATGATCTCTGCCCGCAAATCGGGATGGATTCTGTAAAGCGTGCCACTTTTTTCGAGGTTATCCAGTGGCATCGTGCCGGTCCACATCCGCTGCGCGGCATCCACACCTACCGTGTTGAACCGGTTCTCAGGGCGGTGCGATTCCGGATCAATCAAAGGAGATTGCACACCCGTGACCGGATTGAAGAGTGACAGGCCGTTCTCACCCGTGAGCAACAACTCCTCCCCAGACGTCAACGCAAGCCCCCCCGTCAAACCCGCAAGCAAGCTACGCCCGCTCTCGCCGCTTGCCACATCCAACCAGCGCAGAGCAGGCGCCAAAACATCGAGCCACCAAAGCCGACCTGTCGCTGCGCACCAACTTGGGCTCTCCCCGACATAATCGCGGCCAGTGCTCAGCACTTTTCCCTCAAACGGTGCATCCGGACGCGCCGCGATTACCTGCTGGTTCAGGCGTTGCGCCACCCCCACATGATGCGAGGCGCGGCGCGCAGCCTCACGGATGGTTTGCCCCGCATCATGCAACGCATCACGGTGGGTTCCCGCCGCATCGAACTGGCAGCACAACGCCCCGACCACTGTTCCCTCATCGTCCAGAACAGCCGCCGCGACGGCCAGCGTATCCCCAGCACTCGCGACATAGCCAAGAGCACGCGCCTGACTGATCACGCGTTGCAAGCTAGGCGACCAGTCAGTCTTCTGCCCCGCCGGCTGGCTCGCCAACATCGCCTGCCCCGGCGCGCTGTCCGATAGGGAAAGCCTCGGCCAGACGCGAACCGTGCGCCCCGCGGGATCAGATGCGTCCAGCACAAAGACCGAATCGTCGTCGCTCACATACAGGCAGCAAGGTACGCGCAAAAGCTGCGACATCCGCGCCATTTCGGCTTGGCACGCGCGAACGGTTGCATCGCGGTCCAAGGCACTGCGGGCTAAGGACATGACCGTTGCGCCAATCGCATAGCGGCGTGTCTGGCGATCATACCGGATCAATCGGCGGGATCGCAGCGCCGCCAAAAGCCGGTGCAGCGATCCTTTGGAGAGATCGAGATGGTCCTGAATTTGTCGAAAATTCAACGGTGGAGAACGCCCAAGCAAAAGCAAAAGATCTATCCCGCGCGTGAGCGACTGCGCGCCTTGCACATCTTCGCTGCCATCGAGAGGGGGCTCTATCTCCATACAAACACGACCTTTCTCGTCCTTTGCCACAGCCAACGCGCCGCGCCACATCCCAAACGTATCGCATATCGGGGCCTATTTGCACAATACATCACATATTGACACATATAAAAAATCGTTTCACATTGTGGTACGGAGGAAAAAATGACCCATGCCAAACTGATCACCGATGTCACCCTATGGCAGGCACATGTGTCTGCAAAAACGACATGGCTGTTCTTGCGATTGCGCGACGGCGCGGGTCGCGAAGGCTGGGGCGAAGCCACCAGCTTTGGCAATGAAGTCGAAATCGTAGCCCTCGCTTCCTCTCTTGCGGATCGCGTGCGGCAAACGCCCATTCACGGCGCGCCCCCCCTGATCGACGCCCTCCATCAAGTAGAAATTGCCCCCGGCCGTCGCGCTCTGCTCAGCGCGATCGAACAGGCGGGGCTCGATCTTGCCGCACGGCGCGCGGATCTGCCGCTCGCAGATATGCTTGGCGGCGCACGCCACGCCTCGGTTGCCTTTTACGCCAATATCAATCGCGGTATCTCGGACCGCAGCCCCGAGGGATTTGCCAAACGGGCGCGCGATATTGTTGATGCGACGGGCGCTTGTGCCGTTAAAATCGCGCCGTTCGACGGGTATCGTTGGGACCGCCTTGATTGGTTGGATCAGCGCGCGGTCATGGAATTGGGGTTTGCGCGCGTGGCGGCCGTGCGGGCTGAACTCAACGCTGATGCGGATGTGTTCGTCGATTGCCATGAACGCTTTGATCTGAAGGGCGCGCGAACTGTTGCGGCAGAACTCTGCCGGCTCGGGGTTGTGTGGATCGAAGATCCGGCCGCGATGGCCTTGATCGCACCTGAGGATCAGCGCCGCTTGCGCGCGGCATGCCACTCAGGGGGCGCGAGGCTTGCGGGCGGAGAAGCGTTGGTGACCTCTGCGCAGATGGCGGAGTTCATCGCGCAGGGCGGACATGATGTGGTCCTACCTGATCTGCGGCTCACGGGGCTGCAAGAAGGGATCGCGATGCTGCGTCTCGCGGCCGCCTCCGGGCTTGCCACAAGCTTGCACAACCCCGTGGGGCCAGTTCTCGATGCGATTTCGGTCGAGGTCGCTGCCAGCCTGCCCGCTTTCCTTATTTTGGAACGCCAGATCGGTGAAACCGAAGTGACCGCCCAAATCCGCCCAAATCCGCCGATGGTGCAAAACGGACGCGTGGCCACGTCGGGCAGTGCGGGCTTTGGTTTCGCGCCGGACATGGGATTTTTAACCCCCGCAATCGGGGGGATCGAGGAACGGCTTGCCAGTTTCACCGGCACCGCCGGCGCAGGGCCTGATGCATGACACACGCCCCGCCTCCATCGCGCGCGCCCCAATCGCCGCCGAAAACACCTCCAAACGCCACAACCGCCCACTCCGGCGCCCCCCAGCAAACCGCAGATAGGACCGCCATGACATCCGATCACTCCTTTGTTGGAAAAACAGCCCTCGTCACAGGGGCAAGCCGCGGGATTGCTGCGGCGATTGCACGTGGATTGGCAATGGCGGGTGCGAAAGTCGCGATCAGCTACTCGGCGAAAGCGGACGCGGCCGCGGGTCATGCGGGTGCCGCCGATCGCCTCGTGGATGACATTGTTGCGGCGGGCGGCCACGCCGTGGCACTTGAAAGCGACATCGCAGAGCCAAACGCCGCGACGCGGCTGATTGAGGCGTGTCGCGGCCTGATCGGGACGCCTGACACAGTGGTATTATCCGCCAGCGCGCAAATCAACAAACCGTTCTGGCGCCAAACACCCTCCGATATTGCCGTGCAACTACAGGTAAATATTTCGTCCAATATCGCCCTTCTGCAAGCAATCTTGCCCGCGATGCAGGCGGATGGGTATGGAAGGATATTGACGATAGGCTCGGTGCAGGAAATTGCCCCGAGTTCGGAGATGCCAATCTATGCGATGACAAAAGCCGCGCTGCGCAATCTGGTCGAAAACCTTGCAGTGCAATGCGCGAGTGACAACGTCATAATTAACAATATCGCGCCGGGCTTGATACAGACAGATCGCAATGCGTTCCGCCGTGAGGATCGCGCGAGCTGGGAAGAATTTGCCCGCAGCGCCAACCCGGCCAGACGCGCGGGAATTCCAGAAGACATTGTAAAGCCAGCTTTATTCCTGCTGGCCCCCGACAATACGTTTACCAGCGGCACAACAATTTATGTGGCTGGCGCGGCGCAGATTGCGCAACCCGGCGTCTACGCCGGTTCAGACTTGGGAGCCGCATTGCGCAGCGCCTCCTGAGCTTCACCAGAAAATATAATCCAGGGAGGATCTATGTTTACCAACTTCATCAAAACCGCCGCTGTGGCGGCCCTGCTAAGCCCACTCGGCGGCGCGGCTTTCGCAGATGACTACCCATCGCGCAACATCGAAATGATGTTCCCTTGGGGGCCGGGCTCCGCCTTCGCGATGGCCCAGATCATCACCAATGCAATGGGCGAGGAATTGGACACCAACATCTCGGTTGTCTCCACACCGGGCGCGGCGGGGGTCAAATCCTTCAACACAGCGCTGGAAAAACCGGCTGACGGTTACACGCTGATTGATGGCTGGGTCGCTCCGTTGGTTTTGCAACCGCTCGATGGCAATACCGAATTCACCTACAAAGATTTCACGCCGCTCTGGTCCGCAACGCGCGTCCCCTTCGCAATTGTGGTGCGCAAAGACGATGAGCGCTTCCCCGATTACGCAGCCTTTATCCAATATCTGAAAGATAACCCGGGCAAAGCGCGCTATTCCAGCGGCTCGATCGGAAATATTCCGCATATGGTGATCGCCAAGCTGTTGCAGACCGAAGACGTCTACGCGCGCAATATCCCCTACCCCCAAGACGGCGATGCGTTCAAAGATCTTCGCGGGGGTCTACTCGATTTCAGCTTCAACGATCCGATCACGTTCCAAAGTAACAAGGACGCGTTCAAAACACTCGTTGCCTTCACCAATGAGGCAGATGTCGCGGCGGCATATGACGCCGAGACCAAATCTCTCGATGATCTGGGCCTCGACATCGGCCTCACCGGCCTGGCGCCCTCGGGTTGGAATTGGTTCCTCGTGCACAAAGACACGCCAGCGGAGATTGTGGAAACCTTGAATACCGCGATGAAAGCGGCACTAGACCGGCCTGAGGTTCAAGACAAACTGAAAGCCGCAGGCTTCCTGCCGACGATGTATCCACCTGAGAAATATGAAGAAATTGTCGGGCCGATTGGTGATCAAATCGCCGCGGCAAAGGATGCCATCACTTGGGAAGCCGAGCAGTTGAAAAAGTAGTCTGCATAACGAGACGCAAGGCCGCCCCAGTGCATCTGGTGCGGCCATGATGATAGGGGGCGCAGGATGACTACCCATAAGAAACCCGAAACCGGCCATATATCCCAAACCCCTATCGTCGCACGCGTTGCGCTTGGGGAATGGCTTGTGCTTGCGGCATTCGCGGGCATTGCGATGTTCGTGTATCAGCAGATCTTGGGGCCGCTCACCGATCAGGGCTACGCCAGCGGCGATGCGGTCAATGACGCCGCCCTCTTTCCACGTTTGATCGCGAACCTCATCCTGTTTCTCTGTGCGCTGCAATTTGTGCAACTGCTGCGCCGCCGAGTGTTGGTGACGGTAGAATTCATGCAAGAGCCACTTCGGGACAACGTTTGGCGCTGTTTCGCAGGGTCGGGAATGCTCGTCGCATATCTTCTCGCGCTTCCATATCTCGGGTTTTACCCGGCCACCTCGATCTTCCTGTTGGGGTTATTTGTCCTCCTGAAAGCACGCCCTGTTTGGTTCGCCGCCCTTGTTGCGATCATTCTGACACTGGCTGTGGGCTATGTCTTCGAAGACTTGTTGCGCATCGTTCTGCCGCGCGGCCTGTTCGACCTATCCTTGTAAGGAGCCCCACATGTTCGACATTCTGTTGGCCGGACTTGATAGTTTTCAATCTTGGCAAGTCATCGGCGGGGTCATTTTCGGGACCATCATAGGCATGATCGTCGGTGTTCTGCCGGGCCTCGGCCCGTTGATTGGGATCATTCTGATGCTGCCCGTGACATTCCATATGGAGCCGGTGGCTGGCATGGGCATGCTGATGGCGATTTTCGTCGCCGGATCGTGTGGCGGCGCGATCTCCGCGATCGTGCTGCGCATCCCCGGCACACCCTTGGCCGCCGCGACCCTGCTGGACGGCTATCCGATGGCGCGAAATGGGCGCGCAGCGGATGCAATTGGGCTGGCGATTTCCGCCTCCGCGATCAGCGGTGTTCTCGGCGGGATTGTGATGATCCTCGGCGCACCGATGCTCGCCAGCGTAGCAACCAATTTCGGGCCGCCGGAATACTTCGCGCTCGCGCTCACCGGACTTCTGTCGATTTCGGTGGTATCGGAAGAAAGCACCGTTAAAGGATTGATGACGGGGGCTTTGGGTATTTTGATCGCGATGGTCGGCAGCGACCCGCTGTCCAACGCCGCCCGTTTCACCTTAGGATCAAATGCATTGTCGGGCGGGATCAACCTTGTCGCGATCATCGTCGGCTTATTTGCGATTTCGGAAGCCGCGTTCCAGATACTGGAGGGAGGCTTCCGTAAAAAGCCGGACGTGCAGCCCGTCAGGATCTCGTTCCGCTCGCTCAAACTCGTGATGCGCCACTGGCCCAATATGCTGCGGTCGAGCGCCATCGGAGTGTTCTTTGGCGTTTTACCAGGCGCAAGCGGCATCATCGCATCCTTCACCGCTTATGCAGTGGCGCGGAGCCGACCTGTCGAGGGGGACGCGCCTTTTGGCAAGGGCGCCGAGGGCGGCGTCGTCGCAACCGAATCCGCCAATAACGCCGCCTGTGGGGGGGCCATGATCCCTACCCTTGCGCTTGCCATCCCAGGTGATGCGGCAACGGCGGTGTTGCTGGGGGCGCTCTTACTGCTTGGCTTGGTGCCTGGGCCACAGATGTTCGCGCTCAGCGGGGATGCGGTGGGCGGCATCTTCCTCGCGTTTCTGGCATCAAACGTCATCTTGCTCTTCGTCGGCATCCTGATGACGCCTCTGTTTGTCGCGGTGCTGAAATTGCGTAAACAATATCTGGTGCCTACGGTTCTGCTCTTGTCTATTATCGGTGTCTACTCGGTGCAAGCGAGCGTGGATGATCTTTGGGCGATGCTGGCGTTCGGCGTGCTCGGGTTCGCGTTGCGGCGCTATGGGTACCCGCTCGCGCCAATTGTCATCGGCCTAATTTTAGGGCCAATCGCGGAGGGCAACTTCCGCAGGACACTGCTATTCTCCGATGACGGCGCATGGTTTATCCTTGAACGCCCGATTGCAACGACCATTCTGGCAATTGATTTGCTCGTGCTGATCATGGCCTGCACCCCCACCTCTTTCTGGCGCCGTATCGCCGGATTTGCACAAGTCAGGCGGTAGAGTGCGCCCGGACAACACGGCATATCACCATGCGAAGAAAGGCTCTTTGATCAGGCGATGAGGGAGCTAGCAGCTAACCCAAGAATTCCACGGGTCGTTCCCACTGGATCAATACGGTGCAGCCGTCCTCTGACCAGACTTCATGCTCGCTGCCAGCAGGGTTGAACACAACCGATCCAGCCTTGTAGCGGCCGTGATCATCGCTCTGGCTTCCCGATAAGACGATGATTGTCTCAAGCCCGAGGTGACGATGACGCGGAACGGAGGCGCCTGCCGCATAGCGCAGCAGCGCGACATCCGGCCCACCGCGCCACAAATGGCAGATTTCAACCCCCTCCCGGAAAGGCTCGTATGTCATGTTCGCCCAGCCGTCAGGCAGAAGGTTGGTGAAAACCCTCGGAAGACTTATGTTCGCATCAGACATCCAACGCCTCCAAAATCGCATCCGTGGTTGCCGCCCAGCCGACGATGCCGCCTTGTGCGACAATCATCTCAATCGCGGCCGCCTTGAACGCAGGAAAGTAACTCTCCGTTGCATCCGTCGCGAGGAGGCACTCAAACCCGCGATCATTCGCCTCTCGCATCGTCGTCTGCACGCAGACCTCGGTCGTCACGCCCGCGAAAACGAGCTGGGTGATCCCTTTTGACGCAAGCGCCTCACCAAACGATGTCCCGTAAAACGCGCCTTTCCCCGGCTTGTCGATCGTCAACTCGCCTGCAATTGGCGCAAGTTGCGGGACGATTTCCGCGCCGCGTTCCCCTTTGATGAGCACCCGCCCCATCGCCCCCTCGTCCCCGATCCGTAACGACGGATTGCCACGAGATCGCTTCGCAGGCGGGCAATCCGACAAATCGGGGAGATGACATTCGCGGGTATGGAACACCGGAAGGCCCCGCGCCCGAAACCCGTTGAGCAGCCGCGCAACCGTTGGCACAATCGCTTGCACCCGCGAGACATCATTGCCGAGACTTGCGCCGAACCCGCCCGGCTCAATGAAATCCCGCTGCATATCGATCACGACCAATGCCACGTGATCCGGGATCAGCAGAAAATCGAATGGTGCCGCCTTTATCGATCCCATGCTCAATGACCCGCCATATGTTTGCCGATTTCGGCCACATCGGCCGCAGCACCCGTCGTCTCATAGGTGATCTTGCCTTCGGACATCACCAAGATGCGGTCCGAAAGCTCCATGATCTCGTCAAGATCCTCGCTGATCAAAAGTACGCCCGTCCCTTTGTTGCGCGCCTCCATGAGCCTGTCGCGGATGGCCGAAACCGCCCCGAAATCCAGACCGAAGCACGGGTTTGACACGACCAACGCATTTACCTCTCCCGTGAGTTCTCGCCCCAAAACCGCGCGCTGGACATTACCGCCCGACAAAGACGCGATGCGCGCCTCAGGCGAAGTTGTTTTGACCTGAAACTCTGCGATCAAATCGACGGCGTTGCGTGCCATCGCGCGGCGATTGCGCCAAAACACCGGTTTCCCATCCTTGCCCGCATCGAACATTTTGAACGCCAGATTTTCAGCGACACTCATTTTAGGCGCGCAAGCATTGCGCAGCGGCTCTTCGGGAAGATACCTGATTTTGTGGGCGCGCGCCTCGGCACGTGTGGCCTTGTAAGGAACGCCATGCGCCAAAATAGTGCCGTCTTGATAGCGGCGCTGGCCCGTCAGAATTTCCATCAACTCCATCTGCCCGTTTCCCGAAATTCCGGCGATGCCCAAAATCTCGCCGGAATTAAGCGTCATGTCGTCGATCTCAATCGTTTTCAGACCGCTGCGATCCTGCGCTTTAATCCTTTGCAGGCTCAAAACAGGGTTGCTGGGCGTATCGACACGTTTACGGCTGCTGATTACCGGCGCCGCCCCCATCATCTTGCTGCTCATCTCCTCAATCGACATCGTGGCCACCGATCCGCCCGCGACATATTTTCCGCGCCGCAAGATCGTTACGTCGTCGGCAAAGGCCGTCACCTCACGGAATTTATGCGAGATCATCAACACCGTGAGCGCGCCCGCAGTCGTCATCGCGCGCACATGCCCAAGAACCTCATCCGCCTCGGCGGGTGTGAGAACCGATGTCGGCTCGTCCAAGATCAGGAACCGGTTCCCGAGATAGAGCTGTTTTACGATCTCCAGCTTTTGCTTCTCACCCGCCGCCAGTTGCCGGACCGGCACGGTCAGGGGGACTTGAAACGGCATTGTCTCCATGAAGGCCGCTAGCGCGCGGTGCTCATGCGCCCAATCAATCATATGAGGCGTATCAGCGCGACTGATAACGAGGTTTTCAGCCCCCGTCAGGGCCGGCACCAAGGTAAAATGCTGATACACCATCCCCATGCCCAGCGCCTGCGCGGCTTTGGGATCAGTCATATGCACCTGCGATCCGGCGACGAGCATCTCGCCACTCGTCGCGCGGTTGAAGCCCATCAAACATTTCACCAGCGTCGACTTGCCCGCGCCATTCTCCCCCAAAAGGGCGTGAAATGTGCCCGCCGGAATTTTCAAAGAGACGTTGTCAAGCGCGGTGAAATCGCCAAAGCGCATCGTCATTCCGATGGCTTCGACGCTGATCGCCCCGCCCTTCGTGACTTTGAGCGCGCTCATTTGGGCAGCCCCGCGATCAGATCGTCGCTTGTCGTGACCGCACCAAAGACGCCGCCTTGCATCGTCACCATCTTGATCGCCGCTGCGTGGTTCGCCGGATCGGTAGCGCCGCAACAATCCTCCACCACCAGACATTCAAACCCGCGATCATTCGCCTCACGTTGGGTGGTGGACACGCAGACATCGGTGGTGATGCCCGTCAGGATCAAGTTTTCGATCCCCTTGGTGCGCAAGATCAATTCCAGATCCGTTGCGTAGAAACTCCCCTTCCCCGGCTTGTCGATAATGCACTCGCCCGGCAAAGGATAAAGCTCGGGGATAATATCCCACCCCGCCTCCCCGCGGATCAAGATCCTGCCGCAGGGGCCCGCATCGCCGATCCCCGCGCCCATTTGTTGACTGCGCCACCGTTTGTTGGGCGGCAAATCCGCCAGATCAGGGCGATGCCCCTCGCGCGTGTGGATGATGTGATACCCTTTCGCGCGCATATCCGTGAGCAGAGCTTTGATTGGCGCGATCGGGGCTTGCGTCAGGGAAAGATCGTATCCCATGTGATCGACATAGCCCCCGACCCCGCAAAAATCTGTCTGCATATCAATGATAATCAACGCCGTGTTTTCAGGGCGCAGGTCACCGTTGTAGGGCCACGCGTAAGGGTGGCTCTGGATTTTCGTCACTGGTCCATCTCCCGCTCGCCGAATTTGCGGTTTGGTCGTGGGAAGCCGCAGCTTGTACCATCGGTCACCTTGACCTCGTCCTCCCATGGCAGGCGGTATTCCCCCTTTGCCAGATCGGTCATGTATGTATAGGGGCAATCCTGTGCGCCGCCTTTCACCGCAACATAGCCGCGATGCCCGAACTGATACGGGTTGTTCTCGACGCCCCAGCCGATCCGCGCTTCGCGAACGATATCGGGACGCACTTCGGCGGTGATGATTTCATCGACACGCCCCGTTTTCCCATGCGCGATCACCGTGCCTTCATGGTCGATGATCATCGCCTCGCCCATGCTGTCGAACGTGCCATCCGATCCGCACATGCACACATTGGCCGTGATCATCAGGTTGCAAAAACTGTTGGTCTGGTTCGTGAAACGCCATGCCTCGCGCATCGGCGCGGTATATCCGGCCGTCCGGATCATGATCTCCGCGCCCTTATAGGCGGCCTCGCGGGCCATCTCGGGGAACATACCGTCGTGACAGATAATCAACCCGATCTTAGCACCATTCGGGCCGACACAGACCGGAATGCCGCCATCGCCCGGTTCCCACGGCTCCACCGGCACCCACGGGTGCATCTTGCGGTAGTAAAGCTGAACTTCGCCTTGCGGGTCGATAATCAGCCCCGTGTTGTAAGGATAGCCGCCCGGGTTCAGCTCCATAATCGAGAAGCATCCCCAGATAGCGTTATCGATACAGGCTTGCTTGAGCTGGGCAACCTCCGGCCCGTCCATGCTGCACATGATCTCGGGGTTCGTATCCATCGATAACCCGTGCAGCATATATTCGGGGAAGACGACCAAATCCATCGTCGCCATATTGCGGCGCGCTTTAGCAACCAGTTCCACAACGCGCGCAGTTTGGGCAGTCAGCTGTGCCTTGGTCTCAACGACCGGCAGTTGCAGTTGCACCATCCCGATGACAACGCCCTGATCGGACTTATTCAAACCACCTAAACCATTCATCTTGCGTCTCCTTATTTACCAACGACTATTTGGTCAGTGTCAGTGCAAGCGGTGCGCCTTGCACGGCGCGATCCAGCGAACTCGTGACGATCAAAAGCCCGAGCGTGAGCGCGTAAGGCGCTGCGAAAAACAGGTAATATCCCTCGGACACCCCGACGGATTGCAACGCAGGGCCAAGCGCACCCGCGCCGCCAAAGAGCAAGGCAGCCCAGAAACAATTGATCGGGTTCCAGCGTGCAAAGATCACCAGCGCAATCGCCATCAGGCCCTGCCCCGACGAAATGCCTTCCGTCCAGCTGCCCGGATAATAAAGCGAAAGATACGCGCCCCCTACGCCGGCCAGCGCGCCGCCCGCTCCTGTCGCCAAAAGTCGCACGCGGTCAGGATTGATCCCCATCGCCCGCGCCGCATCCGTGCTATCCCCGACAACGCGCAGCGTCAGGCCGATCTTCGTTGAACGCAGCATCCACGCCATTGCGACAGCGAGCAGCCCGCCCACGATGAACAAGATATTCACCTGTAGCGCCGCGCGGAGCTGCGGAATATCCGACCAAAATCCGAAGTTGATCGCGGGCAGGTCAGGCGCTTGGGGCTGGATGTAGGGTTTGCCAAAGAAAAACGCGAGCCCCATGCCCAGCATCATCATCGCGATGCCCACCGCGATATCGTTGACGCCTTTGAACTTACAAATCCAACCATGCAGCAAGCCAAAGCAAGCGCCGATGAGCGCCGCCGCCAACACCCCCGCAAAAGCGCTGCCTGTTTCATAGGCGACGGCATAGCCGCTCATCGCGCCAAAGACCAACGTGCCTTCCAGACCCAGATTGAAACGACCCGATCGCTCGGTCAGCACCTCGCCCAGAGAGACGAAGATGAACGGTGTCGACACACGGATCGCCCCGCCCAAAATGGCGATCGGCACACCCCAAAGTCCAACATCAACGGGTTCCATTATCGTTTCTCCCCAAAGGCGGCTGTGAAAATGCGCATGCGGCCGTAGAGTGTCTCGCTCAACAAGATGATGAGAAACACGATCCCCTCAAAGACGAGAATGGTCGCATCCGGTAACTCCATGCGCCGCTGCACCAATCCGCTGGAGGCCTCAAAACCGCCGAACAACACCGCGACGGGCAAAATCGCGATCGGATTGTGACGCGCGAGGAACGCAATCAGGATGCCGGTATATCCATAACCGGCAATGAGGGATGCATTCGCAGAGCCGTGCACCGCCGCAACCTCATAATAGCCCGCCAAGCCCGCGAACGCCCCGCCGAGCGCGGTGAAACCAATCACCAGACGGCTGACCGGCAATCCCTGTACCTGCGCCGCGCGCACGTTATCCCCCGCGATGCGCGCCGCAAAGCCAAGGGTTGTCCGCTCAATCAGCACCCAAGCAAACACGCACGCGAGCACCCCTGCCAAAATACCCCAATGCGACGGGAGGATTGGCATCGTCCCAACACGCAACGTGTCGATTAACGGAATGGTCGAGGGCTTGTTCATCGACGCCGGATCACGGAACGGGCCCTCGACGAAATGATTAAGCAGAGCAATACCGATATAGGCCATCAGGAGCGATGCAATCGTCTCGTTCACGCCACGTTTGATCCGCAGCGCGCCCACCACACCGATCCAGATCCCGCCGATGATCATCGCGCTCACAGCCATCGCCGACATGCCCAACCAGACCGGCAGACCGACAACCGCCGTCCCCGTCATCGCAGCCGCAAGCCCCCCCAACACAATCGCCCCCTCGCCCCCGATCACAACCAAGCCCAGCCGCGCGGGAAGCGCGACGCAAAGCGCGGCCAAAACCAAAGGTGCCACACGCGAAAGCGTGTTTTGCCAAGAGAACGCCGATGAGAACCCAGCTTTCCAAACAAGTTGGTAGAATTCGACGGGCGATTTGCCGAGCAAAAGCAGAAATAGGCTGAAAGCCGCGAACCCGGCCAACAAAGCGCCAATCGGGATCACGACGGCCTCTGCCCGCAGCATCAGACCCCGAAGGGTCTGAGCTACGGATGCGCTCGGCTTCATGGCGAGATCGACAGCCATGTTAGCTCGTCGACCCAAGGACGCCCTCGACGAGGTAATCCATGCTCTCGATCGCGACATCGGTTTCAACGAAGGACTTACCTGCCGCTGCAACCACATTGCCCTTGTTATCTTTAAGCGGTCCTTTGATCGCGGCGAACCCGCCTGCGATGATCTCGGCTTTGACGGCCTCGAACTGGGCACGTGCGGCATCGCTTACTGCGGGGCCAAGCGGGCTCATTTTGATGAAACCATCCGCCAAACCACCCCGCACGAAGTTCGGGATCGGCTCGCCTGCAATGGTTTTGGCCACCATATCGGTGTAAACATTTGCCCAATTCCATTCGGCACCGGTCAGATATTTGTCGCCCGCGATCGGCGTTTGATCGGCGTGATATCCGCAAACATACATCCCGCGCGCAACGGCGGTCTCGCAGACGACCTTGGGGCCATCAACGTGGCAGGTCACAACATCACAGCCCTGATCCGCAAGAGCGTTCGTCGCCTCCGCCTCTTTAACCGCCAACGACCATTCGCCCGTGAAAATCACCTGACAGACGATTGTCGGGTCAACAGAGCGCGCGCCCAGCAAGAACGAGTTGATGTTGTTTAAGACTTGCGGGATCGGTTTCGCCGCGACAAAGCCGATCTTCTTGGTCTTGGTCGCATGACCGGCTGCAACGCCGTTCAAATATTGGCCCATGCCGATATAGCCGAAATATGATCCCGCGTTCGAGGGGTTGCCCTCGGACCACAAACCACCGCAATGCTCGAACCGGACATCAGGATGCTTGGGCGCGACCTCAAGAACATGCGGGTTATAATAGCCAAACGAGGTCGGGAAGATCAGCTTCGCGCCGTCGAAATTGATCATCGACTCCATGGAATTCTGCACGTCCTGACTTTCGGGCACGTTTTCCTCTTCCAAAACGGTGACACCCGCCATCGCTTTCACCGCCGCAGCGCCTTCCGCATGGGCTTGGTTGTAGCCAAAGTCATCTTTCGGGCCGACATAGATAAATCCAACCGTCAGCGGATCAGCCGCCATTGCGGGGCGTGCAAAACCACCGAGCGTGGCTGCGCCAAAGGCGGCGGCGGATGTGCCAAGGAATCGCCGACGATTGAGGGAGGTCATATTGGTCATTCGTTGCTCCAACGGCTGATGCGCTGCTCTGACAGGTGAGCATGCGGTTTCGA
The DNA here is from genome assembly GCF_042466415.1 of Albirhodobacter sp. R86504. Taxonomy (NCBI): domain Bacteria; kingdom Pseudomonadati; phylum Pseudomonadota; class Alphaproteobacteria; order Rhodobacterales; family Paracoccaceae; genus Albirhodobacter; species Albirhodobacter sp. R86504. Next base: position 1,141,055 of record NZ_JAXHCH010000002.1, read on the forward strand.
TGAATCAGAGGCTACGAAGTTTGAGCGGTGATTACGTCTGCTTAATTTTCGACAAAGCGGTGCAAAAAATGCAGCGGTCGGATCGGGGCTGCGGTTAACTCAGGGTCAAGCCTCGGCCGCCAATCCCTCCAAGGCACGTGATAACGTCATGCCAAATCGCGCGGAGGCCACCGGAAGCGTCCGCCCTCGCAATTGGCACAGCACCAGATTCCCTGCCGCAACATCCCGCACAGAGATCGGCCGCGATGTGAGGTCGACGCATCCTGTCATGTCGAGACCAATCGGGATCTGGAACGCAATCGCATTCTCATGGCGCACGTAGTGGCGCATGAATTCGAAGCTGTCGGATTTCGCAATAGGGCGCATCGGGCGCGATCCCCGCGCGGCCGCATCATCCAGCATTGCGCGCACGCCATACCGCCGCGAAGGGATCACATGCGGCTCATCAAGGCACTCGCGCAGGCGCACTTCAGATTTCGCGGCCAGCGGATGATCGCGCCGCATAATCGCATGAATAACCTGCGGGATGCGCATCAAAACATCCAGATCAACGAGATGCACAGGCTCGAACACCAGGGCGAGATCGCTTTTGAAGGTGGCAAGATCATGCTCCGCCGCCTCACGGTCCCGCACCTGCACGGAAAACGTCACTCCCGGATGCTCACGGCGATAGGCCGCGATATGTGCGGGCAGGAAATACGGGATGAGCGCTTGCGAACACGCGACGGTGACATGGCCGCGCCGCTCGCCAGACAGATCCGCCACTTGGCTGCGCACGCGGCGCAGATCTGACTCCTGCATCAAAAAATGCTGCATCAAAAGCTCGCCGGCCGGATTGAGGCGCACCCCGCGTGGCAAGCGCTCAAAAATTTCGCCGCCGAATTCCTCCTCAAACCGCTGAATCCGACGGTTGAGCGCAGAGGCGGTGATGTTCATATCATCCGCCGCCTTGCGAATGGAGCCTGCCCGCGCGACGCCCTCAATATACCGGAATGTCTGAAGATGTTTCATAGTTTGCCCGCCCCTAAACTTAGCGCTGCATTTTTTGCAGCGGTTTTGTGAATTCTTAGCATTTGAAATGCGCAGCACAACATCCGACCAGTAAGGAGCGAGCGGATGACACAGCGTCATGCGCCAGTTTTGCCCCGAGCTATTTGCGGAAGAACCCAAAGATGTCAGATATTCCAATGACCATTCCCGACTTGCACGCAGCTTACGCGCGTGGCGTGTCGCCCGTCGACGTCGTTGCGCAGGCCTATGAACGCCTTCGTTCGGTCAACGATCCATGCATCTTTCTGGCCCTGCAAACGCAAGAGCTGGCGCAGGAGGAGGCGCGCGCTTTAGGGGCGTTTGATCCGTCCAAGCCGCTTTGGGGTGTGCCTTTCGCCGTCAAAGACAATATCGATGTGGCAGGGTTTGAAACGACCGCAGGCTGCCCCGCCTACGCCTATACCCCGTCAAAAGATGCGTTTGTCATCGCCCAATTGCGCGCGGCGGGCGCAATTTTCATCGGCAAAACCAACCTCGATCAATTCGCCACCGGCCTCGTCGGGGTGCGCACGCCCTACGGCGCACCGCGCAACTCGATTGATCCAGACATCGTTCCGGGCGGATCCTCGGGCGGATCGGGCGTCGCAGTGGGACATGGGATCGTCGCTTTCTCGCTGGGCACGGACACCGCGGGATCGGGCCGTGTGCCCGCCGCCCTGAACAATATCGTGGGCCTGAAGCCCACCCTCGGCGCGCTGTCTGCCAGCGGTGTTGTCCCCGCGTGCAGGTCAGTTGAGACGATCTCGATCTTCGCCCTGACCGTCTCGGATGCCTATGCCGCGTTTCGCGTGGCCTGCGCGTATGACGCGGGCGATGCGTTCGCGCGCGCCGTGATCGCGCCTGAACTGCGCGCCCCCAAACCCAATCCGGTCATCGGCATCCCTTCCCCCGACACCATTCGATTTTCCGGCGACACCCTCCAAGAAGCCTCGTTTGACGCCGCCGTTCAACTGCTGCGCGCGCAAGGGGCGGAGATCCGAGAGATCGATTTCACCCCGCTCTACGATGTCGCCTCCATGCTCTATGAGGGCGCGTGGGTCGCCGAACGCTATACGGTGATTGAGGATTTGCTCGCAAACGACCCCGAGGCGATCCTGCCTGTGACCCGTCAGGTGATTTGCAAGGCCGAGGGCCTATCAGCCGCCGATGCCTTTCGGGGGATCTACAGGCTTAAAGAGCTCGCCCGCGTGGCGGAGCCCGTGTTAGCGGAGGTCGATCTGCTCTGTGTCCCCACGATCCCGACCTTCCACACCGTCAAAGAATTGGAGGCCGATCCGATCGGGCCAAATTCCGATTTCGGGACCTATACAAACTTCGTGAACCTGCTCAATATGTGCGGCATCGCGGTCCCCGTGCCGCGTCGCGCCGATGGACGTCCGGGAAGCGTCACCCTGCTGGCCAAGGCCGGTCAAGACGCCGAAATCGCCTCCCTCGCCCTGACTTTGGAGGCGGCCGGACATCGCACTCTCGGCGCAACGCCTTGGCAATTCAAACCGCCAGCCCCTCTCCCTAATGCGCATCAAGCCGGCCTGACCCTTGCGGTTTGCGGCGCGCATATGACGGGTTTGCCCCTGAACCATCAGCTCACCGACCGGAACGCGGTCTATCTCGGGACGGCCCAAACCAACGACAGCTATCGCTTCTATGCGCTTGCAGGAGGGCCGCCCGCCCGCCCCGGATTGGTGCGCGGCGAGGCCGGATCAGGCGCGAGCATCGCGGTCGAGCTTTGGTCGCTGCCGTTTGAACATGTCGGTAGTTTCTTGAGCGGCATCCCTTCGCCCTTAGGCCTTGGCACGATCGATCTTGCCGATGGCGGGCAGGTGCAAGGTTTCCTCTGCGAAGCGTTTGCAACCAGCGATGCGACAGACATCACCGCATTAGGCGATTGGCGGAGCTATCTCGCGCGCAGCGACAAATAACACGCTCTCGAGCCATAGCCCTATCGTCCAAGCCGCGGCCTACGCGGGATAACCATATTTGACCCGACATGACAGGCAGGGCGTCGTTGACGCGCTGCCTGATCAAACACGTATTTTCACGGCTAAGTCGCTAGCCCTCACGGACAAGAGCGACAACGGCTTGATACCCGAAGCCCGGTAGCACAGGCCAACTGTGCTCAATCGCCGCCTCGCAAGAGTGCTTATTCCCAGCGCATCATTTACGGCCGCCTGCGAGATAATTGCTGAATAATTAACAGATCTTCCAAATTCCCCCTCTCAGAAGAAATATTTTTGAGAAATTTTATTGACTGTAAGGAAACATCACAAAACGGTGAGTACAGCCGGTTTCAAGGCGGCGACCACCTCATTTGATGCCTGAAATCACATTGGGAGATAGACCACATGAAATATCTGACAACCGCACTCGCAACAGGGCTAATCGGGTTTGCTCCCGCTATGAGCTTTGCCGATAGTGAAGATCCGATCGTAATTCCGATCCATAACTGGTCGTCACAAATTGTGATGTCGAATGTCGTCGGGCAAATTTTCGAGGAAATGGGCCTCAATGTCGAATACGTAACCACCGATAGCCAAGCGGTCTATGAAGCGGTTCGCTTGGGCGATGTCACGTTGGAAATGGAAGTGTGGGAGGGCGCTTTCGGGGCCTCTTACCGCGCGGCCACGGACAAGGGCGGTATCGTCGATGCCGGCGACCATGACGCGGTCACACGCGAGGATTGGTGGTATCCGCTTTGGACAAAAGAAGCCTGCCCCGGATTGCCCGACTGGAAAGCCCTCAACGAATGCGCGGCCATTTTTGCAACGCCTGAAACCGGAAGCAAGGGTCGCTATCTCGACGGGCCCGTCGATTGGCTGAAACACGGCAAAGAGCGGGTCGATGCATTGGGCATGGATTTCGAAGTTATCAACGCAGGATCCGCCGCAGCAATCTGGGCGGAGATCGGGGCCGCGGAAGCCGCAAAGCGTCCTGTTGTAGTGTTCAACTGGACGCCTAACTTTGCAGAGGCGGTTTGGCCGGGAGAATTCGTCGAGTTCCCCGAATGGGAGGAAGGTTGCGACACGGATCCTGCCAAAGGCCCGAACCCCGATGCGCCGTATGATTGCGGCAATCCCGCGACGGGCTACCTCAAGAAAGCGGCATGGGATGGCATGGCAGAAAAATGGCCCGATGCTTACGCAACGCTTCAGAAAATTTCATTTACCAATCCGCAAATCGCATTGATGGCGAAATCGGTGGATGTGGACGAATTGGAGCCTGAAGAAGCTGCACGGCTTTGGATCAGCGAGAATGAGTCCATCTGGCGCCCGTGGACCGCGCAATAATCAGGCCAGTGACTGACAGCCAAAATTTACGTCCGGCCAAATGGGCCGGGCGTAGCTCCCTCAAAATGAAGGTTCACCCATGAGCGACACGGTAATTTCAGCAAAAAATGTCTGGAAAATCTTTGGGAACGACGCTGTCAGCTATCTCAAAAAGATGGATAAGGATCGTAGCTTTGCTGAGATCTGCGCGGATGGCTACATTCCGGGTGTGCGCGACGTGTCGATTGATGTGAAACGCGGCGAACTCCTCGTCATCATGGGGCTATCGGGATCGGGAAAATCAACGCTTGTGCGGTGCTTTTCGCGGCTTCATGACATCACGAGCGGCACGATTGAAGTCGACGGGCAAGATATCGGGGCCTTGTCTGAAAAAGAATTGATCGAGCTGCGCCGCAATAAAATGGGCATGGTCTTCCAATCCTTCGGCCTGCTCCCTCACCGCACCGTCTTGGAGAATATCGCCTTTCCAATGGAGATGCGCGGACAAGACCGCCACAGTCGTCGCGAACGTGCGATGGAGGTGATCAAACTTGTCGGGCTTGAAGGGCGCGAAGACTATTTCCCGCGCGAGCTCTCAGGCGGCCAGCAACAACGGGTGGGCATTGCCCGCAGCCTCGCGATTGAACCTGACATCTGGTTCCTGGATGAGCCGTTTTCGGCATTGGACCCGTTGATCCGCCGCGAAATGCAGGACGAGTTTTTGCGACTGCGTCAGATGATGGGCAAGACGATCGTTTTCATCACGCATGACTTCGATGAAGCGCTGCGCCTCGCTGATCGGATTGCGATTATGAAAAACGGCGCTGTCGAGCAATGCGACACACCCGATCAGATCGTGCTCAATCCGGCCACCGACTATGTCGCCAAATTCACTGAGGAAATTGATAAGGCCCGTGTCGTGCATGCGGGAGGGCTGGTGCGTCCGGAGTTGGCGGCCTCGGGCGAGCCCGTGTTATTTGATGCCACCATTCGAGATCTGGCGAGGTTGCTCGTCCATGACACCCGAGATGCGATTCCGGTGATGAAAGCGGGAAACCTGATCGGCGCCATGGCCCGTCACGACGCCCTCGATATCTTGCTGAAAGCGCGCTGAAGATGAAAACAGCTCCCAGCATCGCCCGTCTCGGCACCCTTCCAGCGCGGCAGAAGATCGGACTTGGCCTGTTCGCCCTCGCGATCCTTCTCTCCAGTCTCCACGCCTCCGGGGCCCTGCCTGCATGGCTGCACCGTGTGCCCGAAACCGCAATCCCTCCCTTCGCGATCTGGCTGGATACGGTGTTTAACTACGTGAAAGATGATCTGGGGCTGCTTACGCTCACGCGTTTCCTGACGGGCGGATTGGAGTTTGTTCTCGATATGACGGGAAACCTTCTCTACGGCAAACGCCGCTGGCCCTTCCTTGGGCCTATTCCGTGGAGCGCGATCGCGGCCTGCGCAGCGATTGCGGGCTATTACTTGGGAGGCTGGCGGATCGCCGCCTTGGCGGGCGGGACATTCGTGTGGACGGCGCTCATCGGGCAATGGGATATCGCGATGGAGACAATGTCGGTGCTGATCATCGCCGTGCCTTTGGCGGCCGCAATCGGGCTTATTTTGGGGATACTCGCTTGGAAAGCCCCCCTGTTCTACCGCCTGATCCGGCCGCTTCTCGCAGTTTTGCAAACGCTGCCATTCTTCACCTATCTGCTCCCTGCGGTCATCTTCTTCAAAGTCGGACCAACGGCGGGCGCGGTCGCGACAACGGTTTTCGCGATTCCGCCGATGATCTTGATGACAACTCTTGGCTTACAAAAAGTCTCATCCGAAATTGTCGAAGCCGGGAAAATGAACGGCTGCACGGGCTGGCAGATGCTGCGCCATGTCTACATTCCGGCGGCCCGCACCGAAATCCTTGTCGGCGTGAACCAAGTGATCATGCTTTGCCTGTCAATGGTGGTTTTGACGGCGTTCATCGGCATGCCGGGCCTTGGCGCGAAATTACTGGCAATGATGGGCAGCTTCAAAATCGGTCGGTCTTTCGAAATCGGCGTCACAATCGTGCTGCTAGCGATCACGCTGGACCGCATGTCAAAGGCGTGGGTGGCCAAATTACCGCAGCATCATGACCGCGGCACACCGCTTTACAGTCGCCATAGGTATAGCGTGATGGCCTTGGTCGCATTTGTCGGAGCCTTGGCTCTGTCACGTGTGATGCCCATTCTGTCAGAGATTGATCCTCAAAGCGCCTTGTCGAAAGGCACCGAAATCGATCGGATGATCAAAGGTCTATTGGCGATCGAATGGATTCAATCCGCAACCGGCGCGGTGCGCTATGTCCTTAACGTCTGGATCCTCATCCCGTTCCGCGATGCTTTGCTGAGCATCCCGACCTCGGCCTTTATCCTTATCATCGGGGCCTTGGCCTTGACGGTTGCGGGCACATTGCAAGCGATCACCGTCATGGCGTTCTTTGGCCTGATTGCCCTGTCCGGCTGGTGGGATCGCTCGATTATCACGCTGTATTCTGTGCTGGCAGCGGTCTTTATCGCGTTAATCATCGGGATTCCTCTTGGGATTTTCGCGGCCCGAAACGAGGTCTCAGCCCGTCGGATGGTCCTCGTTTGCGATACTGCGCAAACCTTCCCGAGCTTCATCTATCTCATCCCCACCATCATGCTATTTGGGATCACCGCGACCTCGGTGGTATTATCCATCCTGATTTTCTCGATGGTTCCGCTGGTTCGTTACACGATTGAAGGGCTCCGCAATGTGCCCGAAGAACTGCGCGAAGCGGCAGATATGTCGGGTGCCACGCGGCGTCAAAAACTGTGGAATGTGGAGTTGCCGCTGGCTTTGCCGACGATGGCCGTCGGGTTTAATCAGGCCATCATGTTCGCATTCTTTATGGTCATCATCGCGGCTTTCATCGGCACGCAAGATCTCGGCCAGGAGTTGCAAAAAACGTTGGCGGGCGCGGATATGGGCAAAAACTTCGTGCTGGGAATCTGCGTCTCTTTGATGGCGCTGAGTTTCGATATGATCATCATGAAATGGTCCAATACGAAAAAAAAGAAATTGGGGTTGTAGCCTGACACCCTTGTCTCCGCCCCCCTTCTCAAGGCTCGGTCCGCTCTCCGCCTGTCAAAATGCGTGAAACCAACATGATATCGCGCAAACAACCACCACACCCCATTGACGGCAGGACTGCATACGCGATTATCACAACATCGCATACAAACGTTCGGAGACGAGATGAAACCCGCCGAGTCAGCCAAGGGCCCCGACAAAACCAAAAGCCTCAGCCGCACGGTGAAGGTTCAAGAAGCGCTCAGGCAGGCAATCATCGAGCAACGCCTAGCACCCGGGATGCGCCTCCCCGAAGACACCATAGGCGAGTCATTTGGCACGAGCCGGACCATCGCACGCGAGGCCTTGCAACGCCTCGCGGTTGAGGGGCTCGTCGAACTGCGCCCCAACCGCGGCGCATTTGTCGCCAATCCGTCCCTTGAAGAAGGGCGCGATGTTTTTGTCGTTCGGCATGGCTTGGAACGAATGGTTGTCAGGCACCTCGCGGGCAATCTCACGCCCTCGCAAATTAAGACACTCCGCGAGATGCTCCATCAAGAAGAGCTCGCCGCAGCACAAAATGAGGCCATGGCAATCCGTCTTGCGGGCGAGTTTCACCTGAAGCTCGCGGAGATGACGCATAACCATCTGTTGATCCGCTATCTGACCGAAACAATTTCGCGGTGTTCGCTCGTTTTGGCGATGTATGGTCGGCCCCATTCGGTGGATTGCGGGATCGAGGAACACAGGCAGATCATTGAGGCCCTCATTGCGGGCGATGTCGAGCGGTCGACAGGTTTGATGGAACATCATCTCGAAGAAGTCGCGGGCCGCGCCCTCTTGGAGCCACGCAAAACCGAGAGCTTGCAGGATGTACTATCGAGCTTCGCGGGCATGCTAGATTCGTAGATCAGCGTAAATATTGCATGCAATTTGACCACAAACCACATGCTATTTATTGCACGATACAGGAAAGATACGCCCAAACCGTCAGCATTTTGCCCCGAAAAGCGACCATTCATTGGACGAAATTAAAAAACACCGCCATATCGGCGCATTTCAGGCAGTTAATTCTCAGAAATCGAAGGCCATAGTGCATGCAATTTATATGCACCCATCCCGACAGGAGCTTTCGACAATGTCTTTCCGCCCCACCGATCTCAGCCGCCGCGGTTTCTTGCGCGCCGGCGCTGCTGCTTCCGCGCTGGCCGCAACCTCCGCGTGGTCTCCCGCCCATGCGCAAGAGCCGGAAGTGCTCAACTATCTCTCATGGCCCGGCAATGCAGACCCCTATCTCGTCTCAGAATTCGAGAAAGAGAACAATTGCAAGATCATGATCAAGGAATATGTCGGCGGCGATCAGATGCTCGCCGTGTTGAACCAATCGCCCGCCGGATCGTTTGATATGGTGATGGCGGATGCGGAATATATGCACCTGCTGCACGAGGCGGATTATCTGGAGGAACTCGACCCGAGCGATTACGCGCTCAACGATTTTTGGCCGGAATTCCAAAAGTTCCCCCTGCATCGGTTCGATGACAAGCTCTACGGCGTGATGACCGATTTCGGGTATCTGGGCCTGTCCTACAACACCGACCTCTACCGCCCCGAGGAGGTCGCCTCCTACGATGTGATGTGGTCGGATAAGGCGAAGGGTAAGGTCGGCTTCCTTGATTGGTATTTGCCGTCCATGGGCTGCGTCAGCTTGTCGGCCGGAAACACGCCGCCATTCGATCTATCGGAGGATGGGTTTGAGGCGATGAAGGACAAGCTGTTCTCGCTGCGCGATCAGGCCTCGGGATTCTACACAATTGCCGATATCTTCTCCAGCCTGCGCAACGGTCAGGCGCATTTGATCCCCGGGATCGGCGAATGGATCACCCTCGGCCTACGGATGGACGGCGCCCCCGTCGATACGGTCTTGCCCGAAGAAGGCGGCCTGCAATGGACGGAAAGCCTCTCGATCCTCAAAGGCACGAAAAAGCGCGATCTGGCGCGGAAGTTTATTCAATACACCACCTCCCCGCGCGGGCAGGTTCTGCAAGCGACCAAGGTGGACAACAAGAAATCGATCCCCTCGATGGCGGGTTGGAAATTGCTCAATGATACGATGCCGAAAGAGGCGGAAATTCTGCGAATGCAGTTTGATCAGCCCAATGTGATGGACGAATATAAGAAGGGCCGCATCCATTACCGCCAACTGCCCTCGATGCAGCCGATTGAAGATTGGAACGATCTGTGGTCCGATTTCAAGAGCGCATGATGCAGGCGCCCCAAACCACCACCAGACGGCCGCCATCGCGCGGCCGCCTCCCCGCCGCCAAAGCACTGCGGCGCGCGATCGGGCCAGTGGCATTGGGCCTGCCTGTCGCTCTCTGGCAGCTTTGCTTTTTCGTCCTCCCCCTCGGATTTTTGGGGGTGGTCACCTTCTGGCAAGTGCGCAACTATCGGCTTCAACCTGCGTTCATTCTGGATAATTGGGAACGCATCCTCGGGTCTTCGGCCTTTCAGCGCGCCTTCATCCATACCTTTAGCGTGGCCTCCACCGCGACCGTGCTCGCGTTGGTTTTTGCATGGCCCGCCGCGCAAACGATCGCCCTGCGCCTGAGCCCGCGCGCGCGCGACCGCTGGATCGCGTTTCTCATCCTGCCCGTCTTCTCAAGCTACATCCTGAAAATCTACGCATGGCAGGTGGTGCTCTCGCCCCAAGGGATCCTCAACAGCCTGCTGATCGCATCTGGCTTGCCTGCGCAAGATCTCTTGGGCGGCGCGCTCTCGTTGCAGATCGGCTATATGACCCTAACCCTCCCGATCGTGATCCTCATCCTGACCTTCGCCCTCATCGGCCTTGATCGCAGCCTGATTGAGGCCGCGCGGAACTTGGGGTGTAACGGGCCACGACTGATCACCTCCGTGTTGATCCCCGCCACCCGCCCCGGCATAGTCTTCGCCGCCAGCACCGCGTTTTTGCTCACGTTTGGCGATTACGGCAGCCCTGTTTTTCTGACCGGATCAAACCCGCCGACCCTCTCGATCCTGATCGTTGATACGATCAAATCAGGGTCACAATGGCCGCGCGCCTCGGTGATCGGCGTTATGATGCTCGCGCTCCCTGCCCTCGCCTTTCTCGGCTTGGCGTTTGCGCGGCGCCTTTTGAAAAAGGGCCAGCCATGAAACATCTTCCCTCGCTCGGCGCCGTGATGAGCACGCTCTACCTCGCCTGCCTCGCCCTTTTCATCGCCACGCCAATGCTCGTCATCATCGCGTTCAGCTTTGATGCAAACCGGTTCCCAACCCTGCCTTGGGGCGGTTTCAGCCTTGAGTGGCACATCGCAGCCCTCGCCGACCCGATGATCCTTGCCGCGCTTAAAAACTCCGCCATCGTCGGGCTGGGCACCGCCTCGCTCGCCACGGCTCTGGGCTTTTGCGCCGCCTATCTCGACTACCGCTACAGCTTTTTCGGCAAACGGACGCTGATGATTGCCGTGGCAATTCCCCCTGCGGTTCCGGTGGCGATTTTGGGGATGGCAATGCTTGCCTTCCTCTCGCGCACCCCGATTTTCGGCAGCGTGAGCGCGATCATCGTCAGCCACACGGCCATTGCGACCTCCTTCTCAATGGCGCTGATCCGGCTGCGCCTGACCGAACTCGGCCCCGATCTGGAACAGGCGGCGTGGAATTTGGGCGCAACCAGATTGCAGGCGATCGGGCGCGTTGTGTTGCCGTTTTGTCGCCCGTCGATCTTGGCCGCTTTCTTTCTCTCTGCGGCGGTCTCGTTTGATGAATTCATGGTGGCGTGGTTTGTCGGCGGCGTGAATGAGACCTTACCTGTCCGTATTCTCAATATGTTACAGGGCCAAGTTAATCCAAAAATCAACGCCATTGGCACAGTCGTCCTCATCATCAGTCTGACGCTTGTCATACTCGCGCAGCGGCTCGCACGCAGCGGAAAGGAAACCCGATGACCTCTCAATCCTATGTCAGCTTGCGCGATATCGACATGCGCTACCCCGGCCACCATGCCGTCAAAGGCATCAACCTTGACATCGAGGCAGGCGAATTCGTTGCGCTCATGGGCCCCTCGGGATGCGGAAAATCAACCACCTTGCGGATGATCGCAGGGCTGGAGACCCCGACCGGTGGCAAGATCACCATTGGCGGGCGCGATATGGCGGAGGTCTCCGCTGCGGAGCGCGACACGCCGATGGTCTGGCAAAGCCTCGCTTTATTTCCCTTCCTCTCGGTTGAGGACAATGTCGCCTTCCCGCTGCGCATGAAGGGCGTCCCGCCGAAATCCGCCCGCCTGCGCGCGAATGACTGGTTGGAGCGTCTGAACCTGAACGGGATGGGCAAACGCGCCGTCTCGCAACTCTCGGGCGGCCAGCGCCAGCGTGTCGCAATCGCGCGCGCTTTGGTGACCCAACCCTCGATAATTTTGCTGGACGAACCTCTCTCGGCGCTGGACGCGCATTTGCGGATCCATTTGCAAACCGAGCTGGCGCGATTGCACCGAGAGCTAAAGATCACCTTCATCTATGTCACCCATTCGCAATCCGAAGCCTTCGCGCTGGCCGACCGGATCGTTGTGATGTCGGACGGGATTATCGAGCAAGCCGGCCCGCCGCGCGAGGTCTACCGCGCCCCGCAAACGCCGTTTGTGGCCGAATTCATGGGGATGAACACGCTGCTCAAAGGGTCGGTGCGTGCGGTGACAGCCGACCACGCCCTCATCGACACAAGGGAAGGACAGATGCGCGTGCCGCTTGGCGCAGGACAAACGCCGCCCGAAATCGGCGCGACAGCCGGCTTCGTCATCGGCGCAGACCGCATCACGATGAGGCCGGTTGAGGCCCCCGCTGACCAAACATCTTTCCCCCAAGATCCTTTGGTCACGGGCGACGTGGTGGGGATGGATTTTGTCGGCTCGACCCAGACGATTTTCATCGCCTCCGATGCCGGCACAGAATTCCGCGTGCAACGATTGGAACATGCGTCAGAGGTTTTTCCCGTCCAACTCGGCAGCCGCGTCGCGTTGACATGGTCGCCCGATCACGCCTGGCTTTTGCCGCGCCTCAGTTAAGGATATCAGATGTATCAAGAACATTTCATGCGTCGCGCGATTGAAATATCCGCACAAGCCCTTGAAACCAAAGGCACCGAACCGTTCGGCGCAGTCGTTGTCAAAGACGGGCGGATCGTGGGTGAAGGGATCAACAGATCGCTGGAGAAATTCGATCCGACCTCGCATGGCGAGACGGAGGCGATCCGCGATGCTTGCCAGCGCCTGAAAACCGTCGATCTGCGCGGATGTGAGATCTACACCAGCTGCGAGCCCTGTGCGCTTTGTGTGGCCGCAATGGCCATCGCGGGGATCAGCAAAATGTATTACGCCGCCAACTTGAGCCAAAGCGACGCCGCGCTGCAAAACTTGCCCGAATCCAACCGTTTTCCGATCGATGTCAGCCTTCTGCGGCACGAATGCGGTCACACGTTAGGCGCGCGCCATATGCCGTCCGAGCAAGCACTGCCCGATGCGGCGATTGATGTGCTGCGGGCATGGGCCGCGCAACAAAGTAACGGCTAAGGCCGCATATATCGGGCCTCGGCCCAACGGAGCATAAAATGATCTATGATTTCAGTAACCTGCCTTCGCAGGATCGATACCGGCTGCTCTCTAACTTCGTGGGGCCGCGCCCTGTTGCCCTGATCACCACGCGCGATGCCGAGGGCCGCGCCAATGCCGCCCCGATGAGTTTTTTCAACGTCTTCTCCCATGATCCCGCGATTGTCGCAGTTGGCATTCAAGATCGCCCCGATGGCCGCACGAAAGATACGATGGCCAACCTGCGGGCGACGGGTGAATTCACCGCGCATATGGTTGATTTGCCAATGGCGGAGGCGATGCTGATCTGTGGCCTCGATTTGCCGCCCGAAATCGACGAGCTGGCCGCGGCCGGCCTCGCCTCGCGCAGCGGCGAGAAGACCAACGCGCCCGTTATCGAGACGGCACCAGTTGCGATGGAGTGCCGCGTCGAGCGTATGATCGAGTGGCCCGAACGTGCGATCATTCTGGGGGAAGTCGTCTCGATGCATATTCGCCCCGATTGCTTCGCGCCGGGCGGGCGATATGCAAACCCCGAGACATTCCAGCCGATCGCGCGTCTTCATGCCGATAACTATATCGTCGCGGATCGCCAGTTTGAGTTGGTCGCACCCGACCGCGATGCGGTGCTCAAAGCCGCCTTGGCGCAAACATGCGGATGACAGACATGCTGATCCACGTCATCAACCCGAATTCGACCGCCTCAATGACCGACGCTATCGCCAATGCCGCGCGTGGTGCGGCCGCGCCCGGTACGCGTCTGTTGGTGCAAAATCCAAAAGACAACCCGCCCAGCCTTGAGGGCGCCGCCGACGAGGCATTGGCCGTGCCCGCCATGCTGGCCGCTATTTCCGCCGCCGAACTTGAGGGCGCGCAGGCGCATGTGATTGCCTGTTTCGACGATCCCGGCCTGCATGCCGCCCGCGAGATCGCGACGAGGCCGGTGATTGGCCTGTGCCAAGCCGCGATCCAGACCGCGATGATTTTGGCGGGGCGGTTCACGATCATCACCACCCTTCCCCGCGCCATTCCCCGTATCGAAGACCTCGCCGCGCGCTACGGCGCTGGCCGGACCTGCGCGGGTGTGCGCGCAATCGACTGCCCCGTTCTTGGCCTCGAAGAAAACCCCGAAGCTGCCATTGAGGCGATGAGCGCCGAGATCACGCGCGCGAAGGTGCAAGACCGCGCCGAGGCAATCATCCTTGGCTGTGCCGGCATGGTGACACTGGGCGAACGGCTCGCCGCGCGCCATGACATCCCCGTTCTAGACGGTGTTTCCTGCGCGGTCCGTCTTGCGCAAGCGTTGGCGGGGGGCGGTGTTATGACATCGAAAATTGCGACCTACGCCCCGCCGCGCATGAAAACGCCCATTGCGTTCGCTCACCGCGTGATGCTCTGACCGCGTGAGAGGTGCGCGCATCACGCCCCAGTCCCGCGATGTCCAAAGCGCCCGTCACCGCGCGGCCGAGACCAGCTCGTTCAAGTGTTTTTCCATTCCGTGGAAATAGACATCGATCTCCAACGCCAGACCAAACTCGAACGCGTTGAGCTCGGAAGCGGTCCAGGGGTGGTCCTCGAGCTGGGCCAGGAACTCCAGCCGCCGTTGTTCCTCATCCGGATCGAGCGACAAAATTGCGGCGGCGCGCAGAAGGTCGATGCGCTTGTGAACCTCGCGCATCGCGGAGAAGGCTTCCATCATCACCGGCATCAAGCGTGGCTCGCTTTGCCATGATGTTCCGCCGAAGACTTCCTGAATGACACGGTTGCCCGCCCCCAAACAATCATAGGCGACACAGCCACGAAACCCGTCTTGCGCCAGCGTGTCGTGAATTTTGCACTTGTGCGTATCGAGGTTCCGACAGGGCTCGCACGGGTTTTTGTCAAACCCGAAATCCTCGCCTTTGTCGAATGCCAACATCACGCAGCAAAGCGCGGCGCAGCGCGAGCAATCTGTTTTCAGGCGATCAGGCTGAGACATTCTAACATCCGAGTGCAACGTGGCGCCCATCAGGGTGGGCTGTTCGGGGATATATCCCGCAAAACTCGGGTTGGCTACAAGGTGGAGCGCGCGATGATTTGGCATGGGCCGCTTTCTCGACCCGCTCCTTGGCTCCTTGCCCGCGCGGGTGAGGCCCGCTTGCACCGCCACACGCGGGCATACCGCAAAAGGTTGAACCATTTTACACAATTAGGTTAACCTTCCCCAAATTCATCCCATGCTAGGGTTTCTCATAACTGACACCTTGTCTCATCATGACATCTACGATGCAGCGCTGGACAAGTCGCTCTTCGATACGCTCCCGCAACGCTTGGCGCAGGAGATGGATGTTCCCTCGGCCATATTCTTCTGGCTTCATCCCGGAAATATGCAGGAAATCTCGGCGGGGACACAGCCCGAGGCCAATGCCGACTACATCGAAATCCTCGATCAAGATCCTTGGATGGCCGAGGTCAAGGACGAACACGCCAATATCGGCGCCTTCCGTCTTTCAAATCACGTCAGCGCCGACGCGTTCGAGAGGAGCGCGATGTACAACGAGATTACGCTCAAACACGGGCTGGACAGGTTCTGGTGTCTCGGCATGATCCAAGATACCCGTGATGGTCGCGTGGTGACCGCCTTTCACAAAGGCAAAAACGCGGGCGACTTCTCGGACCCTGAGGTGAGCTTCGTGAACCGTCACGCCCGCGATCTCGCGCGACTGCATTCGATCCGGCGCGAGCTGATCCGGAGCAACATCCATGACCTTGCGGCGACCGACCGCACGTTGCAAGGCGAGGTCCCGATCTTTGAGCTCGATTTTGAGGGGCGGCTCAAGCGGCTCAACGGGCTGGCGGAGGGATTGCTGCTGCGCCACCCGTTCTTGATCTTGCAGCACAGCGGCATCCTCGCGCTTGGCGGGCCCAAAATGCGATCCTTCCACGCCGCCGTCGCCCGCGCGACGGATGTTGAACATTCACAGGCCAACTGGCTCGACCTACCGCAGACGCGCGCAGATGATGGACGCGTGTTGCCGAGCTTACGGCTCAACTTCTTGCCCCAAAATACTGGCGGGCGGCGCGTGCTCGTGATTGTGACCACCGAAGACACGCGAGGGATTGGGAACGCTTTCGACGATCCGCAGGAAAAGATCCGGCTCACACCGCGAGAGCGCGACATCCTCAACGGCTTGATCAAAGGCCGCAGGCGCGATCAGCTTGCGCATGATCTGGGGGTGACAATCCCCACCGTGGATCTGCACAGCGGCAATCTACGCCGCAAACTCGGCGCCAATACGATGATGGAGGCCATCGCCAATGCCTTCAAAGCAGGCGTCTTGTAGCCTGCGGGACGCCAAACGAGCGAGGCGCAAGCGTGGCACGCTCACCGCGACGTGAAGCGAAATTTCATCCGCCACGGTTTTTTCCCGATGACATGCTCTATGTGAGAACATATAATGAACACATGGCAAAGCAAACACTCGATCAGAAACTGGCAATCCTCTCCGACGCGGCAAAATATGACGCGTCTTGCGCCTCCTCAGGCTCGACGACCCGCTCCTCTCGCGATGGCAAGGGGTTAGGCTCGAATGAAGGCAGCGGCATTTGCCACGCCTATACGCCGGACGGGCGCTGCATCAGCTTGCTCAAAATCCTGATGACGAATTTCTGCATCTACGATTGCTCTTACTGCATCAACCGCGCCTCCTCAAACGTGGATCGCGCGCGATTTTCAGTGGATGAGGTCGTCAAACTCACCATCGAGTTTTACCGCCGAAACTATATTGAGGGGCTATTTTTATCCTCTGGCGTGATCCGTTCGCCCGATGCGACCATGTCCGACATGGTGCAAATCGCGCGCAGATTGCGGCATGAGGAGAATTTCCGTGGCTATATCCACCTCAAAACCATCCCCGATGCCGCGCCGGAATTGATAGCGGAGGCGGGGCTATTGGCGGATCGGCTGTCGATCAATGTGGAATTGCCGACCGATTCCGCCGTCGAACAATACGCCCCCGAGAAGAAACCCGACCAAATCCGCAAAGTGATGGCCGATGTGCGCCTGCGCAAAGAGGCGGGGAAGGATGCCTCCTTCACCGGCAAGCGCCCGCCACGCTTTGCCCCCGCAGGCCAGTCCACGCAGATGATTATCGGCGCGGACGGATCGAATGACGCCACCGTCTTGGGCCAGTCAACGCGGCTTTATTCCAGTTACAAGCTGAAACGCGTCTACTATTCCGCCTTCTCGCCGATCCCCGACAGCACGGCCAAGCTGCCGCTGATCAAACCGCCGCTACAGCGCGAGCACCGCCTTTATCAGGCGGATTGGCTGTTGCGGTTTTACGATTTTCAACTCGACGAGATCACCTCCGTGACCCGCGACGGCAATCTCGATCTGGAGATTGATCCCAAGCTCGCTTGGGCGTTGTTGCATCGCGGCATCTTCCCGCTGGATGTGAACCGCGCAAGCCGCGAGATGCTGCTGCGGGTGCCGGGGTTTGGCGTCAAGACCGTCAACCGTATCCTCGCCACCCGCCGCCACCGCGTGTTGCGATATGAGGATTTGTTGCGCATGGGGGCGAGCATGACCAAATCGCGCGCCTTCATCACCGCAGGCGGGTGGAGCCCGGGCGCCCTGACCGATAGCGCCAATCTGCGGGCGCGGTTTGCCCCGCCGCCAGAGCAACTGACGTTGTTCTAATGGAACGGGTGACGATCCCCTCAATCGGGACCGATGTGGCATGGCGCGATGCGGCGCGGGACTTCTTGGCCGCTGGTGTGCCACCGCAAGATATTTTATGGGGCGGTCCGGCCGCCGCCCCCGACCTGTTCGCGACCCAAGCCGCGCCGCGCGCTGGCGCCGCGGTGACAGTCCCGCGGAGCTTCATTGCCTTGGCGCAATCCGTTGTGTGGCACAGTGATCCCGAACGCTTCGCCCGCCTCTACGCCTTTTTGTGGCGGCTGCGGGATGCGCCCCACCTCATGACGGACCGCGCGGATCGCGACCTCGCGCGGTTGCGCCAGATGGAAAAAGGCGTTCACCGATGCCAGCACAAGATGAAAGCCTTTGTGCGCTTTCGCGAGATCGGCGCCTCCGATGCGCCGCGCCGATCCTTCGCTGCGTGGTTCGAGCCCACGCATCACACCGTAGAGCCGACCGCCGATTTCTTCGTCCGGCGGTTTGGCGATATGGATTGGCGGATCGTGACGCCCGATGTCACCGCAACCTATGAAAACCGTCGCCTCACCTTCTCGGACGGACAAACAAAGCCCGACCTGCCCGAGGACGCGGGCGAGCAGCTGTGGATCACCTATTTCCAGAACATCTTTAACCCCGCGCGCCTCAAGATTAGCGCGATGCAATCCGAGATGCCGAAGAAATACTGGAAAAACTTGCCCGAAGCCGCCTCGATCGCGGAGATGATTGCCGGCGCGCCGTCCCGCGCGCGGGCAATGGCCGAGGCCGCCCCCACACTCCCCCCGCCCCGCATCGCGCAGGTGCAAGCCCAACTTGCCCGCTGCACCTCGGCGTGGGATGGCCCCAAAGAGGCCCTGCCCGCCGCGATTTCCGGCTGTCAGCGCTGTCCCTTGCACAAAAACGCTACGCAGGCCGTGCTGGGCGAAGGGCCGCGCGACGCGGAGTTGATGATTGTGGGGGAGCAACCCGGTGATCTTGAGGATCTCAACGGTAAGCCTTTCATCGGACCAGCGGGTCAATTATTCGATCAGATTGCCGCGCAGGCCGGATTGGATCGCACCTCCGCCTATGTCACCAATGCCGTGAAGCATTTCAAATTCGAGGCGCGTGGTAAGACGCGTGTGCATCAACGCCCCAGCACCTCGGAGATCGAGCATTGCCGTTGGTGGCTTGACGCGGAGCGCGCACAGCAAAAACCCAAGCGCCTGCTCGCCATGGGGGCGACGGCCGCCTATGCTTTGACGGGGAACGGAAAAGACCTTCTGGCAAGGCGCGGCAAGATTGAGCGCACTCTCGACGGCGAGCCCGTTTTCATCACGCTGCATCCCTCATACCTGTTGCGCCTGCCCGATCTCAACAAACGCCGCGATGCGACGGCGCTTTTTGCCGAGGATTTGCGCCGGATTGTGACCTGAAATCAGTGGCCCAAAGTCATTGGCCCGAGATCATTCGTCTGACACGTCCGACCTGCCCCTGACCGCCCAACTCATTCAGGGCCAGCTAAGACGCAGAATGTCGCGCGTTAGGGGGGCGCCGATCCGCCCGTAAGCCAGCGATCGCGCGCCTGAAAGGCTCCACGCGGCAATCGCTGGCTTGCCGATCGATGCGAGACCCCCGACGTCAGCCACACGACGTCAGCCATCTGACAGCAGACCCTGCCCCGATCAGAACAACGCGTGACCGCTCACTCGCCCAACGATGTGGCAGCAGCGCCAGCACCGGTTGCGATTTTCAAAACCGCCCATGCCTGTGCCGCATCGTTGACCGCCGATGCCGCCGAAATCCGCGCCGTTGCGGTGTTCCGATCCGTTTCGAGCAGTTCAAGAAGCGTGATTGCGCCGCTGCGATAATTGTCCTGCGCAAGTGATAAGGCGTGCCGGTAATCATTCGCCGCAGTAAACAATAGCCCCGATCTCTGGCGGTAGCGCGCGAGATTGGATTGGGCGATTTGCACATCCTCGACCGCGTCCATAACCGAGGCGCGCCAAGCGATCTCAGCTTGTTTCGCGACTGAGACATCGACCTCTTTCGCCGCTTTCAACTTCCCTTGGTTGAAGATCGGAAGAGACAGATCGGGGCCAAAACTCCATGTGTTCGAACTCTCCGACCGTCCAACTGCCCCGCTCAGCGACAGCGACGGGTATTGCGCCGCCTCGGAAACCCCAACCTGCGCGAGGGCAACGGCCAATTCGGCTTCAGCGCTGCGAACATCGGGACGGTTGCGCAACACATCCGCCGGAACGCCCGTCGCGCCACCGCTCGGCGTGCGCAGCTGAGCCGCCCCTTTTTGGAGCTGCTTCATGATCGGATCGGCCGGTTCGTTCAACAATGTCGCAATGGTATAAACCTCCGCATCAAACAAAGCGGCATATTGCGGCAATGCGGCCCGCGCCGTCGACAAAAGCGCCTGCGCCTCCGCCACCTCGTATTCTGTCGCAGCGCCGGATTCGTATTGGCTGCGCGTGATGTCGACGGTTTCCTCACGCGCCTTGATCGTATCGCGCGTCAGGGCCAGAACCTCTTGATAATAGCGCGCGTCCGCATATGCGCCAAGCAGCTCTGCCAGCCACGCAAGGCGGACCGTTTCGACATCCGCTTGCGCCGCAGTCACAGCAGCAAGCGCGCCTTCGCGTTCCCGTTGGATGCCGCCAAACAGATCAATGACGAAGCTTGCCGTGAGCGCCCCCGAGGAGCTTGATGTTGAGGCGATGTCCTCGCCGCCGCTGCGCGTGCGAGAGGCCGATAGCGAGCCATCAAGCGCAGAATTCACCCCCGTCATGCGCAATTCCGCTCTCGCCTGCCGGATCGCCTCCGTCGCGGTCAAAACATCAAGGTTCTGCGCCAATCCGCGATCTACGAGCTGATTGAGGGTGGGGTCTTTGTAATCGCGCCACCACGTCTGCATCGCCACCGCGCCGACGGCCTGCGCATCTCCGCCAATAAAGCGGGCCTGCAAAGATAGGTCGGGGCGTTGATACTCGGGCCCAACGGCACATCCAGCGACGGCCAGCGCGAGCAGTAGAGAATATGATTTCACTTGGAGACTTCCTTTTTTGCACGCAGCATGGCCGTGGATTGAATGACGGCGATGTAGAACAACGGAACCATCACGATCCCGATCACGGCAGAGAAAATAATCCCGCCCAGCATCCCCGTGCCGATGGATTTTTGCGCATTTGCCCCCGCGCCCGACGCCAACACCAACGGTGTAATGCCAAATCCAAAGGCGAGTGACGTCATCAGGATCGGGCGCAAACGTTGACGCGCCGCCGCATCAGTGGCCTCCAGCAGGCCCATCCCCCGCGCCCGCAAGCTCTCGGCAAATTCGACAATCAAAATCGCGTTTCGCGCCGCAAGTCCGATGGTCGTGAGCAGCCCGACCTTGAAATAAACGTCATTGGATTGACCGAAGATCCACGTGGCAACCATCGCGCCAAGGATACCCACCGGAACCGAGAGCATCACCGCGAACGGCACTGTCCAGCTTTCATACAGGGCCGCGAGACACAGGAAGACGACGAGCGCAGAGAGGCTGTAGAGGAGCATTTCCTGGTTCCCCGACAGACGCTCTTGGTAGCTCAACCCCGTCCAAGCGGCGCCGTACCCGCCATCGAGGTCCGATGTCAGCTCCTCCATCGCCGTCATCGCGTCCCCCGAACTGAGCCCCGCAGCCGCCGCGCCAGAGATTTCCAGCGCGCGCGTCCCGCCGTAGCGCGCCAATTTCGGGGTGACCGTCTCCCACTCCTGCGTGACGAAGGATAACAGCGGGACCATCTCAGCGTTCTCGCTGCGGACATACCATTTGTTGATATCGTCGGGCTGCATACGCGCCGTGGCATCGCCCTGCACGATCACCTCCCGCAACTCGTTGCCCAATGGGAAATCATTGACATAGGAGCCCGAAAACACCGTGGAGAGCATCGCGTTCACATCCGAGAGCGATACGCCAAGTGCTTCGGCTTTTTGCTGGTCGATGTTGATTTTGAGCGAAGGCTGGCTGGCATCTTCATTGCCTCGCATATTGCTCACACGTCCGTCTGCGGTGCCAAGCGCGACCAGCTCATCGGCCGCAACACTCAGCGCCGCCTGGCCCGCGCCGCCCTGATCCACCAGATACATGGTGAAGCCGGACGACGACCCAAGGCCCGGAATGGCGGGCGGTTGCACCACAAAGAATTTGCCAAACCGCGATTGCGCAAAGGCCTTATTGGTGCGGTTCATCAAGTCGGTCGAGCTCAGGCCCGGGCGATCATCGTAATCCTTAAGCTTGGTGAACATCATCGCGTAGTTCTGACCGCTTCCGCTGAAGCTGAAGCCCACGTTCGAGAACACGCTTTGCACCATCTCGGTCTCCTCGGTCAGCATGTGGTTCTCCAGCGATGCGACCGCGCGCTCGGTTTGTTGAACCGTCGAGCCCTGCGGAAGCTCGATAATCGTCATCAAAACCCCCTGATCTTCCGTCGGCAGGAATGAGCTGGGCAGGCGGTCATAAACCCACCACGACGCAAAGACGACGCCCGCCAACACGATCAACACACGCAACGGGCGCCGCGCCAGCCGCGTCACCGCCCCGCCATAGCCGTTGGTCAGCTTATCCAGACCGCCGTTAAACCAGCGCAAGGGTGCAAAGCTCGTTTTGCCGTGCGAGGGTTTGAGAAGCTGCGCACACATAGCCGGCGTGAGGATCAAAGCCACGAACAACGACAAGACCATTGCAGAGATAATCGTGACGGAGAATTGCTTATAGATCACGCCCGTCGAGCCCGACATGAACGCCATCGGCAGGAACACAGCCGACAGAACCATCACGATCCCGATCAGCGCGGTTGAGATCTCTCCCATGCTTTTCTCGGTGGCCGCGACCGCATCCAGCCCCTCCTCTTCCATCACGCGCTCGACATTCTCGACCACAACAATTGCGTCATCGACGAGCAACCCGATGGCGAGGACCAGTGCGAACATGGACAGGGTGTTGATCGACATCCCAAACGCAGACAAAACGCCAAATGTGCCCAGCAAAACCACCGGAACCGCAATCGTGGGAATGAGGGTCGCCCGCCAGCTTTGCAAGAAAAGCAAGATGACCAGAAACACCAAGATCACAGCTTCGATCAGCGTGTGGTAGACTTGCTCGATCAACTCTTCCACGAAGGGCGATGTGTCAAAGGGATATTCAACGCTAACGCCCTCAGGCAGGGACGCCGCCAGATTTGAGACCACCGCGCGAACGCGCTCTGCCGTGTCAACGGCATTGGCGCCCGTCGCGAGGTTCACGCCAAAGCCTGCCGCGGGGTGAGCGTTGAAGCGGCTGGATGTGCCGTAATCTTCGGCGCCCAACGCGACCGTTGCGACATCCCCTAGATAAACAGCAGAACCATCCGTGTTTGTTTTCAACAAGATGCTTTGGAAATCTTCGACGGATTGCAACTGAGATTGCGCCGAAAGCGACACCGTGAACTCTTGCCCCTGCGTGACCGGCTGATCGCCAAGACTGCCGACGGTGATATTGGTATTTTGCTCGGAGACGGCGGTTGTCACATCGGCGGCGGTCAGCTGATACTGGTAGAGACGCTCGGGATCGAGCCAAATGCGCATCGCATATTCGCTGCCAAAAATATTGATAGAGCCGACACCTTCGGTGCGCTGCACCGCATCTTGGATGGTGCTGCTCAGGATGTCACCCAACTCGAGCGTCGTGTAGCGGCCGTCCTCACTCACCAGCGCGCCGACCATCAAGATCGAGCTTGTCGAGCGTGTCACGGACACCCCTGCCGTTGTCACCTTTTCCGGCAGTTTGGAGTCGACGAGTTGGAGTTTGTTTTGAACCTGAACTTGGGCCATGTCAGGATCGACCGTGTCATCGAAGGTCAATGAAACGCTGGCCGAGCCCTCGGTCGAAGACGAGGTCATGTAGGTCATCCCGTCGAGCCCCGTCAAACCGTCTTCAATCACGGTCGTGACCGAATTTTCGACCGTCTCTGCTGACGCGCCGCTATAGGTCGCGCTAATGCGGACAGTGGTGGGCGCAATATCTGGATATTGGGAAATCGGGAGGCTGGTGACGCTGAAGGCACCGACCAGCATGACCACGATCGCGAGAACCCACGCGAAAACGGGGCGATGAATGAAAAACGATGCCATGGATCAGTCCTCTGCGCCGCGGCTGTCAAGATCTTGCACATTGCCATCCGCGTCGATTGTGGCGGTGATCGGCACCACCGCCTGCCCTGCTTTCAAACTGGAAAGCCCGTCGATGATAAGCTGATCCCCTTCGTTCACGCCCTCCCGCACGATCCAAGAATTCTGGTAGCTACCGTCCTCGGTCAAAGTGACCTGGTGTGCTGTCCCGTCCTCGCCCGCGAGATAGGCCGTGAGCTTGCCCGCGCTATCGCGCACGGCGGCGCGTTGCGGCACCAGATACGCTTGAATCGTCCCGATCACGATCTCGCCGCGCAGGAACATGCCCGGAATGACGATGTTATGGGGGTTATCGAATTGGAAACGCACCGTGACCGTCCCGGTGGTGGTGGAAACCGAATTGCCCGGTGTCACCATTTTGCCAGTGCCGCGGTAAACATCCCCGTTCTCGAGCCGCAGCGTTGCCTCCAGATCATCGTTGCGGGTGATGCTGCCTTCGTCGATGCCCTTGCGGAACGACAAAATGCGCGCACTGGCCTCCATCATATCGACATAAATCGGATCAGCGCGCACGATTGTCGTCAATTCATCGCTTTGCCCTGCGGTCACGAGATCCCCGACAGAGACGGTCGGAACATCGGCCCGCCCTGCGATCGGGCTTGTCACCGTGGTCCATGACAGCTCCGTTTGCGCGTAATCCAATGCGGCTTGCGCGGCCTCCAATGTGGCCTCGGCCTCGGCCAAACTGGCGCGCGCTTGCTCCACCTCAGCCTCGGTAAAGCCCCGCCCAGCCAGCTGCGTAGCCCGGTCATAGGCCGATTGTGCAACCGGCAGGTTCGCCTCGGCCGTGGCCAACGTCGCGCGGGCGGAGGCTTCCGCGGCCGCGTAAGCCGCGTCATCAATACGAAACAGCGGATCGCCAACGTCAAGGGGCTGACCCGGCGTGTAGAGGATTTCCTCGATCACACCGCCGACGCGCGGGCGCAAAAGCACCTCTTGCGAGGCAACCGCGCGCCCCGGCAATGTCACGGCACGTGGCACGTCTTGGCGCGTGAGCTCAACAACGCCCACCTCCATCGGCCCTGCCGGCGGCATCGGCGCGCCCTGCGCGGATGCCATCGACGCCACAATCGACAGCGCCAATGCAACCCCCGTAATTCTCCGACCGCGATCGCGCATTCCTCACCACCTCTTGACTATTCGACAGATATCCTACGTAATATGCAGAACATGCACATTATGCAATGAATGTGAAAATGACACTTACGTTACGAGATAAACGCCGACACATGACGACCCGCGACATCCAGCAAGCGACGTTAAAGCTTGCGGTGGAAAACGGGCTTGATGCGGTCACGACAGAAGCCATTGCGGATGCCGCAGGGGTGAGCACGCGAACGTTTTTCAATTACTTCCCAAACAAGGAATCCGCAGCGATAGGCATTCCGCCGGGATTTGATCCCGCCGACAAAGCCGCGCTTTGCGAGGGGCGCGGCGCACTGGCGAGCGACATCAAGACATTTCTCGACAAGCACATGACCTCTTTAGCGCAAGATGATGCGACTTTGCGCATGGTCCGTGACGTGATCCGCCATAATATAAAGGCGAATTCCGTCCTCGAGCAGTTCCATGTGGCCGAACGAGAGGAGTTGACCGAGTGCCTAAATCAGCGGGTTGATGACGCGCATATCGCGATGGCCCTTGCGAGTAACGCGGTCTCTTGCACGTCGCGCGCGATCCAACTGTGGGAAGAAACGCCGGGCATTTCTCTCACCGAGGCGCTTGATATCGTGTGGCAAGGGCAGATCGCCGCCGCGCGATTGCTCACCGATGCCGAACGCCTTGCGCCCTAGACCAGCCTCCTCGTCTGGCGCGTAGAAAGCCGCGCGCGGGCACGTCCCGCAAGCCTCGCCCGCGTCACGCAGGCCCTGTGCCCCACCCCGTGGCCTCCCGTGCCCCCCACCCGTGCCCGCGCGATGCCTTGCTAATTTTTGCCCCATCCGGAATACTAACCGCTTCAACAACTTAGAATAACGTTGCGCACGCACTATCCGGATGGCCCCCGGAGCTTGGCGCGGCGATCTGTCATTAATTGCGAAGGAACAAGCCGTCATGCGGCATCGGAATAGTGTTTTGAAAGGGGGCGCGCTTCTGGCGCTACTCGCCGCGCCGGCTTTGGCACAGCAAGCTGCTGATGGCCCTGCCGATGGCGCGCATGGCGGTCCGCCGCCGATGTCGGAGGCCGATCAGGCGCTCAGCGCCGCCTTGCAAGAGCGTATGGGCGATACCAGCACCTTGATGGGAACCGTGCCGATCCCCGAGAGCGCTTTGAGCTGCGACGCGAGCGCGAGCTACGACCGGATGCTCTGTCTGATTGATCTGCTGAAGGCTGCCGTGTCCGAAGATACGCTCGCGCAATTGCAACTTGAGTACTCGCGCACCGAGGCGGAATATTGGAGCAACCTACCCGCGGGCGCCTTCCCCAAACGCCCCGGCGTTTTGCTGGGCGAGTTGAATACCAAGCAGCGCGGCTTGGTGAAGGCGATCATGATGGAGGCGATGAGCGGCGAGACCAATGAGGGCTGGGACGAGATGGTCCAAACCCTCAATGCCGACGATTACATCAACACGGTGAGTACCGATTACAAGGCAGGGTATTCCTCCTATAACACCAAATTCGCCTTCCTCGGCACGCCCTCCGCAACTGGGGTTTGGGAGTTGTATTACGGCGGGCATCATATGGCCTTCGCCAATACCTATGTTGACGGCAAGCTCGCCGGGGCCACACCGTCTTTCCGCGGCGTCGAGCCGTTTGATTATTTCGAGATGAACGGCCGCGTGAACGCCCCGCTTACCCAAGAACGCGATGCCTTTGCGACGCTGCTGTCAGCGTTGTCCGACGATCAGAGCGCGGCGGCGACGCTGGAGGGAACCTACCGCGATATTCTTGCGGGACCGCAAGCGGATGATGCAATCCCTGATACGTTTGAGGGTTTGCCCGTCGCAGACCTCGACGACGCGCAGACCGCACTCTTGCTCGCCGCGATCAAGACCTATGTCGGGGATATTTCAACGGCGGAAGCCGATGCGTATATGGCCAAGTATACCGCCGAACTCCCCGAGACCTATCTCGGTTTCTCGGGCACGCCACAGATCAGCGCAGAGGATGATTATGTCCGCGTGCACGGCCCGTCGCTGTGGATCGAGTTCTCGCTGCAGTCGAATAAATCGACCGACAAAGTCGGCAACCATCCGCATTCCGTCTGGCGCGATTTGACGGATGATTATGGCGGTCAGACCGAGTGAAGGTGAGGCGGATGTGGCGTGCGGGCATGACGGCCTTGGCGCTTTGGGCGGCAAGGCTGGGCGGGGCATTGGCACATGCCTTGCCCGGTAGCCTCCTACGGGTGGAACACTTCGGCGATGCGCTGCACATCACGGCCTCATTTCCCTTGCAAGATCTCGTCATTGTCGCGCCCGAACTTGCCGCAATGGCCGATTTGCCGACTGACGCGCCCTTGCCATCCGATATGGTCGCGCAATTGCAACGCTATCTGGATCAGCACATCACCCTCGCCGCCGGAGGCAGCGACCTGCCATTGACCCTCACGCAAGCGCGCCTGCACCCCGTGCAGGACGACCACCTCGGCTACTTCATTGAAGTCATCAGCGACTGGAGCGCGCCCCACCCCCAGACCTCGTCCGAGGCCGCGATCTTAACCTATGATGCGGTCATGCACGAAGTGCGCAACCATCGCGCCACGGTGGAATGGGTGTCCTCTAGAGGCACCACGCAGAACTTGGCAGAGTACGGATTTTTCAGCGCTAACACCGGGATAAAACTCGCGCCAAAATCCGATTAAACCTATGAAATGTAATATAATCCTCAACATTATCGCCGAATGGCCGCACGGCACAAACGGCGCGTTGCCCGCTTGTCATCACCACAAAATAAGCCCCGCGCCGCCCTCAGGGTTGCGCGGGGCAATGATGATTTTATTCCGAGCAGATCTGTGCTCGCATCAGATCACATCTTGCAGTCACCGACGTAAGGATCGGCGTAATCGTCGAAAATCTTCTTCACCAGCGACGTCGCGAAACGACCATCTTCGCGCTGCACAACTTGGGTGAGGTAGAAATCCTGCACGGGGAAGTGGTTGTCCGAGAATTTAAAATCTCCGCGCAACGAGGTGAAATCGGCTTGTTTCAGCGCATCTCGCACCGCGCCTCGGTCGCTCAAATCGCCCCCGACCGCTTTGATCGCGCTGTCGATAAGCATGGCGGCATCATAGGCTTGGAACGCGTAAGTTGCGGGAACGCGGTCGTATTTCGCGGTGAACTCTTTGGTGAATTCGGCGTTTTGCGGGGTATCCAAATCGGGCGCCCAGTTCGAGCCCGACATCATCCCCAAAGCAGCTTCTTTTTGTGCGGGCAGAGTGGATTCGTCGACCGTGAACGCCGATAGGAACGGAATGTAATCCATTCCGGCCTGCTTGAATTGCCGCACAAAGTTCACGCCCATCCCCCCCGGCATGAACGCATACACGGCGTCTGGTTGCATTGCCGCGATTTGGGCAAGTTCGCCCGAGTAATCAAGCTGTCCAAGCGGGACCAGCAATTCGCCCGCCACGGTATTTGTGTACGAACGCTTAAAACCCGCCATCGAGTTTTTTCCGGCCTGATAATTCGGCGCGAGCAAAAATACGTTTTGGTAGCCCTGCTCTTGCGCGAATTCGCCCGATACCTGATGGATTTGATCGTTCTGATAGGAGGTCACAAACAGGTTTTCATTGCACTCCGTCCCCGCCAAAAGCGATGTGCCCGCGTTTGTCGAGATCAGGAATGTGTCTGCCTCGGTCACCGTCGGCAAGATCGCGTATAGAACATTTGAAAAGACCGGACCGACCACGAAATCGACCTTATTGCTCTCAACCAGCTCGCGGGCGCGCGATACCGCGAGATCAGGCTTTTGCTCATCGTCGATGATGATGATCTCGGCGTCGAGGCCGCCAAATTTATTCCCCAACTTTTCCGCCGCCAACATAAACCCGTCGCGCGAATGCTCGCCCAAGATGGCTGCGGACCCTGAAAGGGTGTAGATCAAACCGATACGAACCTTCCCATCCTCGGACATGGCACTGGCAGGGTTAGAGAGGCCAGCGATCAACGCAGCAGCAGCGACAGTGGTATAAATCGTTTTCATTCCGGTTTCCTTCTTCTATTTGAACCAAGGGTTGGAAGCGCTCGCAGGGCCGCGTTCAGGGACCGCGCGGCGTCTCATCGTTCATGCGGGCGACGGCAGGAAATTCACGGCGAAATTGGCCGAGACCTTCACGACCTCCTCCGGATCACTCATGTTATGGAGTGTCTCGAAAAGCTCCCAAATTTTGTCGGATGGCGACACCCAAAAGAGCGTCGTGACCTCGTTTGCCGAGCGGTTGAACAATCCATGCGGAAGTCCCTTCGGCATGCAAAGCATATCCCCCGCCTTCGCTGTCCCTTCCTGACCATCAAGAACGTAGTCCAGCTCGCCCGTCAGGATATACACGAATTCATCCTGATTTGGGTGAATATGCGGCGGGACGAACGTGCCCGGCGGCAATGTCGCATGCCAAGATGTCGATGTCTCGGACCGGCTCTTGGGCACGTAGATCTGGCCCAGAATATTCCAGACGCGATCCTCGATCGATCCGTCCTTTTGTGTCAATGAAGCTACCATATCAGTCATAGGTCGATTTCCTTTCACTCGCTTATCAGCCCGTCACGGCTCTTTTCTGGGTGGAGTCTGCCGCGAACCCCGCGGTCGAGGCGTAACCGCCCACGATCGCTTGGCGCTCGCTAAAGCTGATGACATCATTGAGGGTCTTGAAGCCCTCCGGCGCGCGGCGTTCGACCTCGTCAATCACGCCCTCCGGTCCGCCCTCGCGATTCAACGCAACCACTTGCGCCGTGGCAGGACGGCGCGACGCATCATACGCGGCAAGCGCGTCAACAGGATTGGCCCCGCCCGCCAACGCATCCGCCAAAGCGCGCGCATCCAAGATCGCTTGGCTCGCGCCGTTTGACCCCACAGGATACATCGGATGTGCAGCATCCCCGAGCAGCGTCACGCGGCCGTCAGACCAGCGCGGCAAAGGATCGCGATCGCACATTGGATATTCGAGGAATTCCGGTGTCGCGCGGACGAGCCCCATAAGATCAATAATGTCCACGTTGAAGGCATCGATATGAGGCGCGAGTTCTGCAAGTGTCCCCTTGCGGTTCCAGTCCTCACGTTGTGGAGCGGGATCGCCCGGCGCGCCTGCGCGGTAGGTAACAACCCAGTTCATCAGAACTTTATCCGGCGTTGTAGCAGGCCCGATCGGATACAGAACGAGTTTATACGTGAACCCGCCCGCGACAAGCATCGTGCGCCCGTCCGCGAATGGCTCGGCTTCGGTCGCACCGCGCCACATCATAATTCCGTTCCAACGCAAACCTGCCTCATCGGGAAACATCTGAGCGCGCAGCGCCGAGTGAACGCCGTCAGCGCCCAGCAGCACATCACCCTCAGCAACGCCCCCGCCCGCAATCAACAGCCGCGCGCTTGAGGAGGTTTGTTCAAACCCGACGCCACGTGACCCGAGCTTGATCGCCTCTTCCCCCAAGCGCTCTCGCACGGCAGCGGCGAGCATGGCGTGCAAGCGGCCACGGTGGATCGAGAATTGGGGATAGGCATGCCCCTGATCCATGCCGCGAAGCTCGCGCCAAATCTCCTGACCTTGGCGATTGGCATAAATCAGTTCACGCGTGCGGATCCCGATTTTATCCAATTCCGGCAGCAATCCGATCTCCGCCAGTTCGCGGATTGCGTGGGGCAATACGTTGATCCCCACCCCGAGCTCCCGAATCTGGCTCGAAGCTTCATGAAGCTCGCAGTCGATTCCGCGTGCATTCAGGATTAACGCGGCCGTCAATCCGCCAATTCCAGCACCATTAATGACGACTTTCATAGCGGCCCTCCTCTTTCCTGTCGTAGGCCCCACAACGTAAAGCTGTTCGGACTTAAAGCTTTTCACTGTGAGAACCTTGCGCCAACAAAAGCGGTGAACCCTAACGCGCATCTGGAAAAACCGAAAATTTTTTTGCGGGCGCACAAAAAAAGTGCAGTAAAGTGGCGATACAGGGTTCCTTGCCTAATACGGCATCGTTGAAATCCGATCTTCTTCCACGAAAATAACCCCCCTGCGGATCAAAATCCCTTTAAGGCTAAATCTTCATCGAAGATTCGCTATGCCCGTGCGGATGCAAACTTCGCAAGGAAAAGCACCGTCAGACAATCCGTTACGCACCCAACCCAAGCGCGGCAGCCACATCGCGCGACCACGCATGAAGAAGACGCGCTCGTGATCCGGCGATGTGTATAGCCGCGCGTTTGCATATAAATCGCCGCCCGACCCCATGCCTTTCACAAACGCCCAAACTAGCGGCACAGTCATGACAAAATTACTGGCGATTGCGCCGCCATTGAAAACTCTGGCGTTCCTGATGCGACAACGGCGCGGCCGGCGCAATTTACCCTTGCCTAAATACTTTACCCTTGAAACATTTAGACGAGCGCAATTCCGGCCCAGACGATAGGATGACATTCATGACCTCCCACCCACCCTGCCTCAGATCCACGACACCGGAGCGCCCGACATGCTAGACCTCTTCATCCTCCAAGTTATCGGCGGCGCACAGTTCGGGGTCCTTTTGTTTCTGGTCGCCGCGGGGCTGACGCTCGTGTTCGGGATCATGGATTTCATCAATCTCGCGCACGGCGTTCTCTACATGGTTGGCGCCTATTTGATGGCAAGCTTCGCGGCGATGACGGGAAACTTCTGGTTCGGCCTTTTGCTGACAATCCCGAGCATTCTCGTTTTGGGCGTTTTTCTCGAGG
Source organism: Albirhodobacter sp. R86504 (assembly GCF_042466415.1). NCBI lineage: Bacteria > Pseudomonadati > Pseudomonadota > Alphaproteobacteria > Rhodobacterales > Paracoccaceae > Albirhodobacter > Albirhodobacter sp. R86504. Next base: position 1,172,773 of record NZ_JAXHCH010000002.1, read on the forward strand.
TGACGGTCTTTCGCAAACTCTATGATCGCCCGCATCTCGATCAGGTGCTCGCGACGATGGCCCTGATGATGATGATCTCCGAAGTCGTCCGGATGATCTGGGGGGCCGCGCCGATGAACGTCGCGATGCCCGATAGTCTCTCTGCATCAATCCCCCTGATCGGGCCAATGCGCTTTCCCGTGTACCGCCTTGCAATCATCGGCACAGGGCTCGGCGTTGCGCTGTTTTTATGGCTCGTCATTCAGCGCACGCGGATCGGAATGCTGCTGCGCGCAGGCGCGTCGCGTCGCGATATGGTCTCGGCGCTTGGGGTTGATATCTCGAAACTGTTCATGCTGGTCTTTGCGTTCGGCGCCATGCTCGCAGGTTTTGCCGGCGCGATCGTCTCCCCCGTCCTATCCGTGAGCCCCGGCATGGGGGACAGCATTCTCATCCTGACCTTTGTCGTGATCGTGGTGGGGGGCGTCGGTTCGATCAAGGGCGCTTTCATTGCCGCCTTGATGATCGGAATCATCGATACCGTCGGCCGGATTTTTGGACCAATCGTGTTGCGCGAAATCATGGAACCCGCAGCGGCCGCGCAGCTTGGTAGAACCCTTGCCCCGATGCTTATCTACATCCTGATGGCGGCGGTTCTCTTTTTCCGACCCGCCGGATTATTCGGTCGGAGCCATGCGAAATGAGCGATATGAAACACACCCCCTCCGCCAGAGCTCCAATGTCGTCGAACATGCGACTGGCCGTTGCCATCTTCGCCGTTCTGGCGATCCTTCCACCGATCTTCATCCTGACGGGCGAAACCTTCCTGACATCGGTTGCGACGCGGATGCTGGCCTATGCCATCGCGGCGCTCTCGCTCGATCTTATCTTGGGATACGGCGCGATGGTTAGCTTTGGCCACGCGGCCTATCTGGGGTTCGGCGCGTATTCAGTCGTGGCGCTGTCGCGGATGGGTATTACCGATATCTCCATCCAGATCCTGACCGGCATGACGATCTCCGCCCTATTTGCCCTGGTCACAGGCGCGATTTCTCTGCGCACGCGCGGCATATACTTCATCATGATTACGCTCGCCTTCGGGCAGATGGCGTATTTCTTCTTCACCTCTTTGTCGGCTTGGGGTGCGGATGATGGCATCGCGATCCCTGACCGCTCGACCATCTTCGGCGCGCCGTGGCTGCAAAACGACGTCACCCTCTTCTACGTCTCCTTGATGCTTTTGATCGGCGTCTTTGCCCTTTTGCGCATGATAACCTTGTCGCGCTTCGGGCGGGTGCTGATTGGCGCATCGGAGAATGAGACGCGCCTGCAAGCGGTAGGGTACACGCCGTTTCCCTATAAGCTGACGGCATATGTTCTCTCGGGCGCGATTTGCGCGGTTGCGGGCGTTTTGCTGGCCAATACCACCAAATATGTCTCGCCTGATCTCATGACGTGGCACAGATCTGGGGAGCTGATCATCATGCTCATCCTGGGGGGACCGGGCAAACTGGTCGGCGCACTGACGGGCGCATTGGCGACCATCGGGCTGGAAGACGGGCTCGCGCGCCTTTGGGATCACTGGCGGCTGATCTTCGGATTCATTCTTCTTCTGGTCGTTTTATATTCACCGGGCGGTTTATCAGGCCTCACCAAACGTTTGGGCCGCGGAGGTCGGAACTCATGAGCACCCCCCTTTTGAAAGTCCGTGATCTGCGCAAATCTTACGGCGCCTTGAATGTGACCGATAGCGTCGACCTTGACGTTGCCCAAAACAGCATTCACGCCCTGATCGGCCCCAATGGCGCCGGAAAAACCACCCTGATCAGCCAGCTATCAGGGCAACTCACGCCCGATAGCGGTCACGTCATTTATGATGGCAAGGAGATCACCCATCTCTCAATGCCAAGCCGTGTCAAAATCGGGCTCGCGCGGTCGTTCCAGCTCACCAGTATTTTGCCCAGCCTGACCCTGCTTGAAAACGTGGCCATCGCCGTGCAGGCGCGCTCGGGATCGTCCTTCCAGTTCTTCCGACCCGCCGCACGCGACGCCGCGCTCAACGATGAAGCTATGATCTACCTCAAGGAGGTCGGGCTGGCGGACGCGCCCGACCGGCTCGCGGGGGCGGTCAGCCACGGTGAAAAACGCCAGCTGGAGATCGCAATCGCGCTTGGCACAAAGCCGCGCCTGTTGCTTCTGGACGAGCCGCTCGCCGGAACAGGGCCGCAGGAGGCCGAGATCTTGATCGATGTGATGCGCAGGCTGCGCGGTCGCGTGACGATGCTTTTGATCGAGCACGACATGGACGCCGTCTTCAAGCTGGCCGACCGTATTTCGGTACTGGTCTACGGCCGCGTCGTCGCAGAAGGCAACGCCGACCATATTCGCAATGACCCCAAAGTTCGCGCCGCTTATCTGGGCGAAGAAGAAGGAGACTCCCGATGCTGCTGATTGAGGATATGCATGCCGCCTACGGCGAAAGCAGGGTTTTGTTCGGAATGAATCTTCGGGTTGATCGCGGTGAAGCGGTCGCGATGCTCGGGCGCAACGGGATGGGCAAAACCACCACGGTGAATTCCATGTTCGGACTTGTCCGCCCGACACAGGGCCGCATCAATATTGACGGCCACGATCTGTCTGGCGCTGCCCCGTACCGGATTGCGCGCGCGGGGCTCGGCCTGGTGCCCGAGGGGCGGATTATCTTTCCGAACCTGACGGTTGAGGAAAATCTGATCGCCACCGCGCGCAGCACAGACCGCAAAGGCAAATGGACATTGAAAACAATCTACGGGCTTTTTCCACGGCTCGAAGAACGTCGCCGCAATATGGGCGATCAGTTGTCTGGCGGAGAGCAGCAGATGCTGGCGATTGGCCGCGCGTTGATGACCAATCCCGAACTCATCGTGCTTGACGAGGCAACCGAAGGATTGGCGCCGATCATTCGTGACCAGATTTGGAGCTGCCTCATCCACCTCAAATCCGAAGGAGAAGCCATCCTCGTCATCGATAAAAACGTCGACGCGCTCTGTCGCTTTACCGATCGCCATTACGTTGTCGAGAAAGGCCGCGTCGTTTGGGAAGGCAGCAGCGAGATGCTACGGGCGGACACCGCCATCAAGGATCGCTACCTGAAAGTCTGACGAAAGCGGTACACCAGCGCCCCCATCGGGGCAAAACAGCTTCAAGCTTAAATTCTCACGCAACACCAAGACGCGCAGAAATAGGCTATTTATCGCTTTATGATTGATTTTTAAGCATGAAGGCGAATGAAGTTTAGCATAATAAGTTTTAAACTTGAAATTTATGGGCGCAAAAGGTCTAGTCGAAGGAAGATCCAAAAAACGAAGGACCTATCATGCTCGGCCCTAGCCTCCACATGGATACATTCGCGCGCGACAACCTCCCTCCGATCGAGACACAGCCCGTGTTCAACCTCACCGCCTTCCGTTACCCCGAGGTGATGAATGCCGCTGTCGAACTGACAGATCGCATGGTTGAAAAGGGGTTTGGCGACCGCGTGGCGCTTGTCGGTCAAGGCCGGACCCGAACCTACCGCGAGCTTGCGGATTGGACGTCGCGCATCGCGCGCACCTTGGTGGAAGACTACGGCATCAAACCCGGCGCACGCATCCTGATACGCTCCGCCAACACGCCCGCGCTCGTCGCCTGCTGGCTCGGCGCCACCAAGGCGGGCGCTGTTGTCGTCAACACAATGCCATTGCTGCGCCTGAAGGAGCTAAAGCAACATATCGACAAGGCGGAGGTCGAACTCGCATTATGTGATGCGCGGATGATGGAGGAACTGCTTCCCTGCCTCGATCAATGCCCCTCCCTACAGCGTATCGTGGCCTTTGACGGCACCGCGACACTGGACGCGGAATTGGACCGTGCCGCCTCCGCCAAACGTGAGGGGCCGTTTTGGGTGGAGACAGGCCGTGATGATGTTGCGCTTTTGGGGTTCACCTCCGGCTCAACGGGCATTCCCAAAGCGACGATGCATTTCCACCGCGATCTCCTCATCATCGCCGATGCCTATGCGAAAGAGGTGCTGGACGTCCAACCCGAGGATATTTTCGTCGGCTCCCCCCCGCTCGCTTTCACCTTCGGTTTGGGAGGGCTCGCGATTTTTCCATTGCGGTTTGGCGCATCGGCAGTGTTGCTGGAATACGCGCCACCCGCCGAGTTGATCAAGATTATTGAACAGCACAAGGCGACCATCTGCTTCACGGCGCCAACGGCCTACCGTGCGATGCTGTTGGCCATGGAGGACGGCGCGGATCTCTCGTCTCTCAGATGCGCGGTATCGGCCGGCGAAACCCTGCCCGCGCCGGTCTTTGATGCGTGGATGAAACAGACGGGGCGACCGATCCTGGACGGGATCGGCGGCACCGAGTTGCTTCACATCTATATTTCCAATCGCTTTGGCGACGCGAAAGCGGGCGTCACAGGCAAACCCCTAACGGGGTACGAAGCCAAAATTGTCGATGACGAGATGAACGAGGTCGCGCGCGGCACAGCCGGTCATCTCGCCGTCAGAGGGCCTGTCGGCTGCCGCTATCTGGCCGACGAGAGACAGTCGGTCTTTGTCAAAGACGGCTGGAACCTGCCGGGCGACACCTTCATCCAAGATGAAGACGGGTACTTTCACTTCGCTGCGCGCTCCGACGATATGATCGTCTCCTCCGGTTACAATATCGCGGGCCCCGAGGTTGAATCCGCCCTTCTCGCGCATCCGGATGTCGTGGAATGCGGCGTCGTCGGCGCGCAAGATGACGCTCGGGGCATTATCGTTCAGGCGCATATCGTCCTGCGCGAAGGGGTTCCCGCCACGCCCGAGACCGCCAAGGCCCTACAGGACTTTGTGAAAGCAACCATCGCGCCCTATAAATACCCACGCTCCGTCATCTTCGAGACAGCGTTACCCAAAACCGAGAGCGGTAAAATCCAAAGATTCCGCCTGAAAGAGAGCGTCTGACTGCCATGTTTACCAACGTTCAATGGCCTGCGATCACGGATTGGGATGCGATGTATGACAACGCGCCCGCAATCCCCAAAGGCCACGAATGGCCGCAAAGATGGGTCGACCCCGCCCAAACTGCGCGCGAGACATTTCTTGCGGCGGGGCGGGCAAAAATCGGTGTGAAATACGGCGACCGGCCGCGCAACCGTTATGATCTTTTCCTGCCCGACGACGTGCCGCGGGGCGTTGTGATCTTCGTCCACGGCGGTTTTTGGATGGGGCTTGATGAAAGTTACTGGTCACATTTCGCGCAAGGTCCGCTGGCGCACGGGTTTGCGGTTGCGGTGCCGACATATACCCTCGCCCCTGAGGCGCGGATCTCCGAGATGACGCGCGAAATCGCGCAGGCAATCTCCCATGCGGCCCGTGATATTGCCGGCCCGATACATTTGTGCGGGCATTCCGCAGGGGGGCATCTGGTCACGCGAATGGTCGTCGAGAACGGCCCGCTGGCACCGGAAGTGAGCGGACGCATCAAGCAGGTGCTGTCTGTCTCGGGGCTGCATGATCTCCGCCCGATGCTCAAATACTGGCGGAACAAGACGCTTCACCTTGATCTCACTGAAGCTGTGCGCGAAAGCCCCGCCCTGCTCGCACCCCAGCCCGGCGTTCGTTTGACATGCTGGGCGGGCGCGATGGAAACTCCGGAATTCTTGCGCCAGAATGCTTTGCTCGCAAATATCTGGCGCGGTTTGGGAAGCGCGACAAGCTGCGTGGAGGAGCCGATGCGGCACCATTTCAATATCTTGGACGGGCTGACCGACCCTCACCACCCCATGTCACTGACGCTTTGCGCGCCCTAACAGAGGCCGGCTTGCGCACGGGCCTCACGCGCCGCGTTTTGCGGCATTGGCCAGGAACGAGGCTCTGTGATTGCGTCGAATATAGGTCCACGCGACGAAGCGGCTTGTTTTCTGCCCCTGCGCCATCTCGCAAACCGTGTAATCGGCCACGCGGGCAGATCCCAAAATCCTGCTGAGAGGCTTGAGATTGTCTTTCTTTGACACCAAGCAGGTGAACCACAAGCATTGCGGCGCGAAATCGATGCTCTGTTCGACCATGCTCGCAATGAATTTAATCTCGCCCCCAGGGCACCAAAGCTCCGCGTTTTGGCCGCCGAAGTTAAGCGTGTCAGATTGCCCCTTGCCGAGGTTTTGCCACTTCCGCTGTGTGCCCCTATTCGCTTGTTCAAGCGAAGCATGAAACGGCGGGTTACACATCGTGAGGTGAAAAACGTCTCGCGGGTCAATCACGCCCCTAAAGATATTCTCGCGGTTTGCTTGATGCCTCAGGCGGATATTGAGATCGTTGAGCTCGCAGATCGCCTTAGCAGATTTGATCGCCAGCGGATCGATATCCACGCCGGTGAAATCCCATCCGTATTCACTTTGACCGATCAAAGGATACACCAAACTGGCGCCGGTGCCGATATCCAGAACTTTGACGTCGCGCCCGCGCGGAATCTCTCCGCCGTTGCTTTGCGCAAGCAGGTCCGCGAGCGAATGGACGTAATCGACACGACCGGGAATAGGCGGGCAGAGATAGGTCGGCGGGATGTCCCAAAAATCGATTGCGTAATGCGTCTTCAACAGCGCGCGATTGAGCATGCGCACCGCGCGCGCATCCTGAAAGTTGATCGTCGTCTGGCCCAGCGGATTGCGCATCGTGAAGGCCTCAAGATCCGGCATTTGCGCAATCAAACGCGCAAAATCATACCCTTCCCGATGTTGGTTACGGGGGTGTAGCATCGTCTTGGTGGCCATGAGAAAGCCTTCTGAAAGTTTGGAAGTCTGTCGCCGGGCTGATCCTAGACCGTCCCGACCGCGAACGGAATACACGAACCGCCCTACGCCGTCATTCGGGAAATCGGCCGCGTCCCCGCCCTCACACGCGCCGCGATCCTATCTTGCCGGTTTGCGGCGTCTTGAGGTCTCGCAAGGGCCGGTCGCGCTCGAAGGGATATTCTCTGGCGGATCGCGCGTCCCACGACAGCCCATGCCGAAGGCGATAGCAAAACAGCTCGAAGCTTGTTAATACTGCGCTCGATTTTACCACTAGGAAATACATGATGATAAAGCCCACCGCGTCATTCAAAGACAACCTCGCCCTTCTGCCCTCGATCGAGACCCTCGCCCGCATCGATCTGATCGATCAAAATGACAACGTTGTCGCATCCATTGAAAACCAACCCGGCAAGCAAGGGTCCCTCGCGGTATATCAATACCTTGCCGGTCAGTTTGGCACGCTGGATGCCGAAGCCGCCGCCTATGGCATGACCCTTTTTGCCGAACACACAGCCGATGCCGAAAATCGCCCCGGTGCGCATCCGAATATCGACCGGCTGCTCGATATCCAGCGCGGCGCAGCAAGCTTGCGCCTGAAAGTGACCAAGGCTGCATAAGGTCTGTGCCGCTTTCCGAGCCTGCCGCATCGTCTTGCCCGCGACAAAGGAGGCCCGAACAGCCCGCGACGCGGGCAAGTCGATTTGATGCGCGCTCTTAATTTGGGCGCCTCAAATCGACACCGCCCCCGCGAACCGACCATCCATATCGAGAGCCAGCCTCCGCTTGAGGTCGCGCCCTTACGCGCAACGCAAAAAGCAACGGGAAAGCGAAGGCGAGCGTTGATTTACCGTTCCCGCGGCCTAGGTTCTGATCATGGAAAAAGACGCCCCCACTTCCGTTCTCTACAATGCGAATTGCCCGGTGTGCAATTTCGAGATCACGCAATATGCGCGCTACGCGGATCGGGAGGGATTGCCGATCCGGTTTGATGATCTGAACACCGATGCCCGCGCACGGTGGGGGATTGATGCGGATGCGGCGGCGCGGCGCCTATATGTCTTGCATGAGGGGGCGCGCACGTCGGGGATTCCTGCCTTCATCGTTCTTTGGTCGCAGATGCCGCGCTATCGGTGGCTCGCGCGGATCATAGGCCTTCCGGTGGTGCGCTCGGTTGCTTCAACGCTTTATGATTACGCCCTCGCTCCGCTCATTTACCGCTGGCATCTGCACCGCCTGCGCAAGCAACGCGCAGCATAACGGCAAAGGCGTTGATAATCGCGCGCGCCACCTGTTTTTGCCGACGTTCCAATTAGATACACCGGATACATCGGATAAATCCGGACCTTATCCGCGACCGCTGACGGCCCCGCCCTGCGGCCTTGCGCTTGCGCCCCAGTGCGCCGAACCCGCCGGTTCCGCACGCGTTCCGACAGTTTGAGGGCGTGAGACGGGTTGACCCTCGCGCCATCGTCCTATCTATCCGCCCTGAACTGGCCCCGCATTCTTGGGGCATAGCAATATGGACCTAGCGATGTCACTTCCTGACGAGGCCTCCATCAAGGGGGCTGCCATCCAATTCGAGGCCGCAAGCAAAGCCTTCACCGCGCCGAACGGGAAAACCGTCTCTGCGGTGGATAACGTGTCGCTGACAATTGACGCCGGCGCCATCACCGGGATCATCGGGCGCTCTGGCGCGGGCAAATCAACGATGTTGCGGATGGTGAACGGCTTGGAGCGGCCAACCGGCGGGCGCGTGATCGTGGCCGGACGGGATGTCGGCGCGGCCACAGGCGGCGATTTGCGCGCGATCCGGCGCGATGTCGGGATGATTTTCCAGCATTTCAACCTGCTTTCCTCGCGGACCGTGTTTGACAACATCGCTCTGCCCTTGGAAATCGCAGGGGTCGGCGCGACACATATCACCGCGCGGGTCAACGATCTGATTGAGCGCGTCGGCCTTGGCGCGCAGCGCGATCGGTTCCCGGCCGAGCTGTCGGGCGGACAAAAACAGCGCGTCGGGATTGCACGCGCGCTGGCCACGGAACCCAAGGTTCTGCTGTCGGATGAGGCGACATCCGCCCTCGATCCGGAGACCACGCAAACTGTTCTGGCGCTGTTGCGCGACATTAACCGCGATCTTGGGCTGACGATTTTGCTCATCACCCATGAGATGGCGGTTGTGCGCGACATCGCGAGCCATGTGGCCGTGATCGATGGCGGGAAAATTGTCGAAGAAGGGCGCACATATGATGTGTTCGTAGCCCCCAAACACCCGACCACTCAGTCGTTCCTGTCGGGGGTGATTGGCACCACCCTGCCTGCGTTTATCAAAGGCAAGATGCTCGATCACCGCCCCGATGGCGCCAGCGAAGAAGTCCTGCGGGTGACCTTCGCGGGCCAGCATGCGACCGATCCGATGCTTGCGTTGCTGACGCGCGATCTGGGCATTGCGGTAAATATCCTCGCCGGTGCGGTTGAAGAAATCGGAACGCAACCCTTCGGCAACCTGCTCGTGTCACTTGATGCCGCGCGCGGTGTCGAGGCGCGCGCCTATCTGGAACGTCACGGGCTCGTCACGGAGGTGCTTGGCTATGTCGGCTAATATTTTCAACCTGCTGATGGAGGCGACCCTTCAGACCCTCTACATGGTCGCCGTTTCTACCGTCATCGGCACGCTCATGGGCCTGCCGCTCGGGGTGTTTCTGGCCACATCCCAGCGCGGCGAGATGCTCTCAAAGCCTTTTCTTAACAAGGTATTAGGGCTTATTGTGAATGCGACACGCTCGGTGCCCTTCATAATTCTCGTGGTCGCGATCATCCCGTTCACGCGGGCGATTGCGGGCACCTCCATCGGCACGACGGCGGCCATCGTCCCCCTCACGCTCGCGGCAGTGCCATTCATCGCACGCCTCGTTGAGAACGCGATCCGCGAAGTGGATAGCGGGTTGATCGAGGCGGCGCGCGCGATGGGGGCGACCCCGTTGCAAATTATCCGCAAAGTCTTGATCCCCGAAGCCCTCCCCGCGATCACCCTTGGCCTTACGCTCGCGGTCGTCAGCCTGATCGGGTATTCGGCCATGGTCGGCGCGGTCGGCGGCGAAGGGCTGGGCGATTTGGGTATTCGCTATGGCTACCAGCGGTTCATGCCCTCCGTCATGGCGGCTGTGGTCATCATCTTGATTGTGCTCGTCCAGCTCGTTCAGTCGATTGGCGAACGTCTGGCCGCGCGCGTCGATAAACGTGCCCCCAAAGGGCGCGGTCAATAACACCTCCCTCCCTACACTATGTCTTTGAAGGAACATGCAATGTTGCGTCTCACAACCCTTACGTCGATCTTCGCTCTCGCCGCGACGGCCCTGATGGCCGATGCGATCAAAGTCGGCGTCTCGCCGGGCGAGCATGCCGAGATCATGGAAGAAGTCGCCAAAGTGGCAGAACCGATGGGCCTCGATATCGATGTCGTCGAGTTTTCCGACTACGTGATCCCGAACACCGCGCTTGCGGATGGCGATATTCAGGCCAACTCGTTCCAGCACGTGCCCTATCTTGAAAACCAGATGAAGGATCGCGGGTTCGAGCTGGTGGTTGTGGGCAATACGATCACCACGCCAATGGGGATCTATTCCGACAAGGTCACCGATATGGCCGCGCTCAACGACGGCGCGAAAGTGGCGATCCCGAATGATCCGACCAACGGCGGCCGCGCGCTGCTGCTGTTGCAAGACCTCGGTCTGCTGACCTTGGCTGAGGGCACGGGCCTGATCCCGAGCCCGCTCGACGTCTCCGAGAACCCGAAGAACCTTGAGTTCCTCGAGCTCGACGCGGCGCAGCTTCCGCGCACATTGGCCGATGCGGATATCGCGATCATCAACACAAACTACGCCATCGCGGCAGGGCTGAGCCCGAAAACGGATTCCATCGCGATGGAAAAGGCGCAAAGCCCGTATGTAAACGTGATTGTGGTGCGCAAAGGCGACGAGGACCAGCCTTGGGTGAAAACCCTCGTGGAGGCATACCATTCGGACGCGGTGAAGAAATTTATCGACGATAGCTATGAAGGTGCTGTGATTACCTCTTGGTAATCGCTTGACCAGCTGACGGGAAACGGGAGGGGGGAAACTCCTTCCCGTTTTGCGTTTCAAAGGACGTTTCGGGTGCCTAGGCCATTTTGGTCTTCCGGCCCCCTGTCGCAAGGCTGCGGCATGAAAAACGGATCACCGCATTGCCCTGCGCCTATCTTGGTTTACAGTCTGTCGATGTGCTGGCCACTTGCGGACAGGCCTCACAAAACCACCACCCTGCGCAAAGGATAGCACGATGCCCCGTCCCCACAGCGAGTGCAAACTCGCCATCATCGGATTTGGCCCGCGTGGCTTGGGCGCGCTGGAGGCTTTGGCGACGGCGGCTCAAGACCGCGACTATCTGTTTACGATCGACATTTTCGACCCGACAGACGCGCTCGGCGCGGGGCCGAATTTTCATCCTGACGAGCATGACCTATGCGAACTGAATATCCCCGTGCGGGCGTTGGAGATCACCCCGCCCGATATTTTGCGGCCCCATATCGCGCCGTTTGACATTTGGTGGGATGAAAATTCGACCCCCGAGACCTTTCCGCCGCGCCGCGCGCTTGGCGCTTATTTGGAGGCACGCTTTGCCGCGTTGCGTGCCGCCAGCGCGACATTGAAAATTGCGCATCATGCCGCCTGCGCAACCGCGTTGGAGCGTCGATCTACGGGTTGGTGGATCCTGTCCGAAGACGCGCCGCACGGTCCCTATGACGAGGTTCTGATCTGTGTCGGCCAGCCCGCGACCGCTCCCGATCCGCAATTGCAGCGCTGGCAAAATCACGCGCAGGATCGGGGCCTCGATCTTTGCCCCGCCTACCCCGTTACGGCGCTGTTAACACATGCGCAGGCGTGGCAGGGCCGCGTGGTGGCCATTCGTGGTTTGGGGCTGTCGACGCATGATGTGCTGCGGGGGCTCACCCTCGGCCTTAAAGGGCGGTTTGAAGGCGGGCGCTACATCAGATCCGGCGCGGAGCCGTCGAAGATCATTCCCTTCTCGTTCAACGGGCTCGCCCCCGCCCCCAAACCCGCCACGGCCGAGATCGACGCGCAGTTCGATCTGACGACAGCAGAGATCAGCGCGTTCACTGATGCAATGACGCGCGCCCTGTCCCAAGCTGGCGCGACGGCGCTGGAAACCATCAGCGCCGCGCTGATCTCGCCTGTCTCGCGTATCCTCAATCACTGCGGCGCGACGACATGTGAGGATGACATCGCGCACTGGCTGGAGATCGAGCGCTGCGCGGATGCGACGCATGAGCACGGAGATACGCTGGAGGAGTTGCGCCGCACAATCGCGATGGCGCGTGGCCGCACCCCTCCGGCGATTGATTACACGATCGGGCAAATCTGGCGGAAGCTGCAAAACGAGATCCGCGCGGCATTCAATAGCGCCGAAATTTCGCCCGCGACCGCCAAAGCCGTGATCAAGTTCGACGAAGGGCTCAAGCGGTTTAGCTACGGCCCCAACGTTGTCGCCTCCGAGCAATTGGAGATGCTGATTAAAGACGGTCTGGTGAGCCTGCGGATCGTGGAAGATCCCGATATCGCGCTATGCGCGCAAGGCTGGCAATTGGTTGAGGGCGAGGATGAGATGCTGGCAACCGCCATGATCGACGCGGTTTTGCCAAGCCCCGATCTGGACCACGTAACCGACCCACTTATCCGCAGGGCGGTTGAGGGCGGCTTTATTCTACCGCTCGACGAAGGGTTGGGCGCGCAGACCGGTCCGGATGGATCCCTCAACCAGCGCAATTTGGCAGGGGCCGGATCCGCGTGTTTGCTGGGGCGTCTTTCATTGGGCAGCGTCATCGCGGCGGATTCCCTGCATGACTGTTTTGGTGCATCCACCGATCGCTGGGCGCAGGGCCTCTTAGAGCGGCGCGGTTAACGCGGCGCGGTTGACGCGATGGGGCGGCAATCGCGATGGGGCGGCAATCGCGATGGGGCGGCAATCGCGATGGGGCGGCAATCGCGATGATCGCCGCCCCGATATCAGATGTCACCGTCGGTTGGCGATCATCCGCTGATGCTTTTGGCTGAGGCAAGCCCCGGCGCGGTCGATGGCCCCCCGAGCTTGTCGCGCACAGCCGCCTCGATGCGCGCGCCGACCGTTGCATCGATGTTGCGCCAGTAGTCAAACGCGCGGAGCAGGACTTTCTCACTCACCCCGTCCGCCAAATGCCCCGCCGCGTTGGCGATGAGCCGCTCTCGCGCGGCATCGTCCATCACTTCGCGCACCAAAATGCCCGCCTGCGTCCAGTCGTCATCGTCCTCACGCAACGTGTAGGCCTTGCGGACCATATCGCCGTCCGAATGCCACAGGCCCGCCTCGTCATGCGCCTGAGGTTGGGCGGCGGGACCGCCGTAGGAATTCGGCGCATAGACCGGGTCCGCAACATTCACGGTGCGCCCGGCGCCATCCTTTGAATAGCTATGGACTGGCGACTTGGGCGTGTTGACGGGGATGTGCTTGTAATTCACGCCCAACCGCGCACGGTGCGCATCCGCATAGGAAAATCCGCGCGCAAGCAGCATCTTATCGGGCGAGAGCCCAACTCCTGGCACCATATTATTGGGCTCAAACGCAGCCTGCTCAATCTCCGTATGGAAATCTGTCGGATTGCGGGTCAACGTCAGTTTGCCGACCTCAATCAACGGGTAATCCTTATGAGGCCAGACTTTCGTAAGATCGAACGGGTTGATCCGATACGTTTTCGCGTCCTCAAACGGCATGATCTGCCATTTCAACGTCCAGCTTGGATGGTTGCCCTCAGCGATGGCGTTGAACAGATCACGGCGATGGAAATCGCCATCTGCCCCTGCCATCTTATCGGCTTCCTCCTGTCCGAAATATGCATTGCCATCTCCCTGATCGGTATGGAAATGGAACTTCACCCAGAATTTCTCACCCTGCGCGTTGATTAAAGAATAGGTGTGGCTGGAATAGCCATTCATCTCGCGCCACGTGCGCGGGATGCCACGATCCCCCATCAAATAAGCGACCTGATGCGCGCTTTCGGGCGATAACGTCCAAAAGTCCCACTGCATGTCATGGTCACGCAAATTGTTATCCGCGCGACGCTTCTGGCTGCGGATGAAATGCTGGAATTTCATTGGGTCGCGAATGAAAAACACGGGAGTATTGTTCCCGACCATGTCGAAATTTCCATCCTCGGTGTACATTTTCACCGAAAAACCCCGCGGATCGCGCCATGTGTCAGGGCTGCCCCGCTCGCCTGCCACGGTTGAGAACCGCATGACGACATCACATTCGGCACCCGGCTGGAAAATCTTGGCCTTAGTGTATTTCGAGACATCCTGCGTCATCTTGAACGTGCCGAATGCGCCCGAGCCCTTGGCGTGAGGCTGGCGTTCAGGGATACGCTCGCGGTTAAAATTCGCCATCTGTTCCAGAAGGTAGTGATCGTTCAACACGATCGGCCCATCAGGGCCCACTGTCAGGGAATGCTCGTCACTCTGAACGCGGATCCCCGCATCGGTCGTCGTCGGCGGGGTATCTTTTTTAGTGGTCATGCTGTGCCTCTTTGGTCAAGTCATTGAGGAATGCTCTGCACAGACCCAACACGCGAGAGGCAGGAAAGTTCCCGAAGGCGGGTTATCCGCGCGATTGGCGGGCTTGCCCCGTTGTGCGCGCCCACGTGGGCGTGTCTGATCGTCGGCGCTTATCGATTTCGTTTGCAAACCCACAGGAATATCCATACTAATGTATGCAACCACCACACGACACCACCTTTCGACACTGCACGACCTTCTTGATGTCACCCCCTAGCCAAACGATGGCGAAATAAGACCGCAGCGATTTGGAGCAAAGTTCTTGGCGAACAAGAATACCCAAAACGGCGCCCAAACGCGCCCTGACGTTCAAGAGAACGCGCATGGCCTCACTCAGGCCGTGCGCGTTGATCGTGAGGATACGACAGGGAAATCCGGCCTTCATGCGAGCGCAAGCGCGATCGGTATGGGGCTGGCTTTGCAAGCCGCATCGCCAGACACCCAAGCCGTTCTCTCCCACGCCGCCAATCTGACCCCCACCACGGCCGACCCTGCCGCGCAGTCCGAGCAAGGCGCCGCTGCGACGCAGGGCGTCGAGGCGATGGAGCCGGCTTCTGGCGCCGCGCCACTGCCGGAAGGGGCGGCAGCGCCCTCGCTCACAAGCGAGGTCCAGCCAGCCGAGACTGAGACAGCAAACGCAGAGATAGGCCGCTTAGGCAGTGCAACCGAGCGCAGCAGCTATGTCGAGACGCCCAATGCGCATCTCCACGTCGAGGCCGCCTCGCAGACGATTGCCTCGACCCATTCAACATCAACAACAACCTTCCCCACCGCTCTGCAACCAACAAGGCCGGCCTCGATCTTGACGGAGGAGCCCGACGCCACAGACCCGCTTCCAACGGCTCCCGTTCTTACGGATGGCCCTGCGGACACTCCCGCCACGCTCCCCGATACCCCCGTCCCCGAAGTGTCGCCCGCGCCGGACGTTGTCGACACAGTGACCGACGTGCTCGACCCCGTTCTTGATACCGTTACGGACGTCGTCGACACAGTGACCGACTTGCTCGACCCTGTTCTGGATACCGTTACGGATGTCGTCGACACGGTGACCGATGTGCTCGACCCCGTTCTTGATACCGTCACGGACGTCGTCGACACGGTGACCGACGTGCTCGACCCCGTTCTTGATACCGTCACGGACGTCGTCGACACAGTGACCGACGTGCTTGACCCCGTTCTTGATACCGTCACGGACGTCGTCGATACAGTGACCGACGTGCTTGACCCTGTTTTGGATACCGTCACGGACGTCGTCGATACAGTGACCGACGTGCTCGACCCCGTTCTTGATACCGTCACGGACGTCGTCGACACAGTGACCGACGTGCTTGACCCCGTTCTTGATACCGTCACGGACGTCGTCGATACAGTGACCGACGTGCTTGACCCTGTCCTTGATACCGTCACCGACGTTGTCGATACAGCGACGGATGTGCTCGACCCTGTCCTTGATACCGTCACCGATGTTGTCGACACAGCGACGGATGTGCTCGACCCTGTCCTTGATACCGTCACGGACGTCGTCGATACAGCGACGGATGTGCTTGACCCCGTCCTTGATACGCTTGCCCCTGTCGTCGACACCGTGGCCGATGTTTTGACACCTGTGACGGATCTCACCGGCTCACTTGCTGGCGGGCCGCTCGGATCAATTCTGGGCCGCGAGGGGCTTGTGGGCGGGCTTTTAGGGGGCACTGCGCTTGGATCGCTTATTCCCGGCCCGCTTCTTGCGGCGGATCTGCCGGAGGAGACAGAGGCGCAGGCCCTCGACGTCCAGTCTGATGCCGAGCTTGATGATCTTTTGGGCGGGCTTCTCGGCGGATCTGCCGCAGGAGGCGTGACTGGGGCGCCCGCAATTGAAACCCTCACCGGTGGCGCCGCGCCCCTAGATCTCGCGCCCGACACGCTTTTGGCGGATTTGTTGGGCGACATTGATGTGTTCGGCCTTGGCGCAGGGGATGCGGCCCAGCACGACGACCTGAGCGTGAATGATCTCATCTCTGCACTCACTGGCGAGGACGAAATTCTCTCCGCTCATACGGGAGATGACAGCGGCTTCGCACCGGATGCAGAAATCGACAGCCTCCTGAACGACCTATTGGGCGAAAGTGGCGAGACGATTTACGGCACAGCCGCCGAATTTGAAGCGCTACTCGGAGAAGGCGATCCAAGCGCGCTTGGCGACGGGCTGTCGGGCACCCTCTCGGACGGCCTTTCGACGACCGATGACCTTTTGGGCGACGCTGCTATCGAAGACGCGCTCCACACCCTATTCGAGGCTCCGCTGGAGACGACTGGCGGATTGTTGGGCGGCCTCGGCTCGGGCCTCTCTGGCGATGACGAAGCATAATATTCGTAATCTGTCCAATATTTGACCCCTCATTTTTGAGGCGCGCATTATCTAAAATGTCGCGGCCAATCGCGCTTATTCACCACACAGACACGATCTTATCCTAGGTATATCAAGTTGAATTATAAAAATCGCGCGCCACTCAATTCGAATATTTTTAATTCTTTGCGTTAACGCCCCCATCTGACGCACGAAGGCCTTGATTATTCATATCAAAAATTCGATAAAGATTCTGTGACGTATATGTTTGGTGCGAGCCTTAATACCTTTGCGAACCGAGTTGTTTCGCGAGAAATCTGAAGGTTTTTTACGGTGCCAGTCAAATAAACACATGGGGCGATCAACAAAATGGCTATCGAGATCACAACGCAAAATGTTGGTGCCCCGATCCCATCGCCCCAGTATGTTTTGTCGCCCCTGAAGATTTCCCATCCAACAGATATTCGCCTCACTCAAAGCAACGCAGCCGTCCAAAGCTATGACAAAGTTGGCGCCGACCTGATTGTGACCTTCGCGGATGGTGAAACGCTTATCGCCACAAATTTCTTTGTCATTGGCGAGACTGGTGATTTCAGCCGGCTTGTCGCAGCGGATGGCGAAGTCCTTGTAACGGGTTTGCTCGCGCCCGAACCCAACGACACACTCTCGCCCACCGAGAGCTTCGCGCCGATTGATGCGGGAGAGCCAGGCGGATCATCGATGCAGGCCGTCACGCAAGAGACGGGCAATTTCGGTGGCGCATGGGCAAAGCCAGCCCTGTTTGCAGGGCTGGGCTTCTCATCGGGCACAGTTTTGTTCGCCAATAATGATGAGGCGACAAGCGCCTCGCCCGTCGCTTCAACCACAACATCGCAGGACGAAGCTCTCGACACCGAGGCCCTCAGCACCGATGCCGAGCCAGTAGCCGTCACCCCAATCGAGGGCGCAACCGAGGAGGCCGAACTCGCGGCGGAGGTGGATCGCTTTGTCGGCGCGCCCGATGCGAGCTCGGATGACATGGCGTATTTCTACGATGACGCCTCCCAAGCCGGCGGTTCTGCGTCCCCGTCCGACAGGGGCGCGTTTGCCGAGATGCGCGCATCAGACGATGAAGGCGATGCCGCAGCATTTAAGAGCACGCAGGAAGATGCCGAAGATTTTGGCGCATCTCAGAGGTCGCCTGATGATCTCGTGCCTGTGACGACCAGTGAGCCTGATTATTTTGGCGCACAGACCACCGATCTCTCGGGCGCGCATGTGATGAACGCCCATGGCATCGCAGACCACACAGTCCTTACCCTCGCCGCGCCTTCCGATCTTCTGTCGGAGTTCATCTTGGAGTCCGACCTATGATCCGCCGCCCGCGCCTCTCTCACGCCCTCAGGGCCCCCACGCCTAAGATCCGCACCCAGCCGCGCAAACGCATCGTCTTCATCGCCGCGCTGCTCGCATTGACCACATCCCCCGCCACGGCACAGATGAGCCTCAAACAGGCCGTGCTGAGCGCGGTCGAACGGGATGCAAATGTCACGGCCCTCCGCACCCAAGTCGCCAGCCGGTCAATTGACATCCAATCCGCGCGCGACGGTTATTACCCCAATATCAGCCTCTCGGGCGACAGTTCGACCACGTCAACCGATGGCCCCGGCATCACCCTCACCGTGACGCAGGTGCTCTACGATTGGGGGCTGATCCGCAACACGATCTCCGCCGCCTCGCAGGTGCGCGTGCAGGCCGTATCGGATCTAAAGATGGCGGTCGAGGATATGACGCTTCAGGTCGCGGAGTATTATCTCGACACCGAAGCGATCGATGAAAAAATCCGAAGCACACGAACCTATTACGCCTTCACGCAACGCATCGCCAAACAGGCGCAGGATCGGGCAAGCGCCGGTTTGAGTGATATCGGTGAGGTGGCGCGCGCGCAGCTGGAGATTGCGCGGGCGAATGATCAACTGGCCCAGCTTGTCGCCAATCGCAGCATCGCCTTATCGCAAATCGGATTTCTGACCGGCACCGAAGTGACGCAGTTGGCGCCGCCCCCTGCCCTGAACTTTGATCGCCACTACGCAAACCCTGCCAAGATCCGATCCGCCGTCCGGATCGCTCCGGATTACATCGCCGCCCGCGCGAGCACAGCCGAGGCGGCCGCCCAGATCGACATTGCGAGGGCCTCCCGTTACCCGACGATCAATCTTCAGGCGCAGGCCCGCGCCGACCTGAACGGTGGCGCGACGAAGACGGCTTTGGGCCTGTCGGCGGGTGTTGACCTCAGCTCTAGCGGGCTTGGCAAACGCAAGATCCAATCGGCACAGCTCAATCTGCAAGCGGCCGAGGCCACCTTGGTATCGACCGAACGCCAATTGACGAATACCGCCACCAGCGCCCTGCAACAGCTCCAAATCCTGCGCACCAGTGAGACATCGCGCAGAGCGCAGCTCAATGAGGCCGCCAACGTACTCGACGCCTATGAGAAGCAATTTATCGGCGGCCAGCGCGAGCTTCTCGACCTGTTGACCACGGGGCGCGATCTTTACGACGCAGAAATTGACCAGATCGAAACCTCTGAGGAACGCAAACGCACCGAATACACCGCCGCCCGCGATCTTGGCGTGCTTGGGACACTCATTTTCACGAGCTCGAACTGATGCCCCTGATCCCCACCCCAGACCGCTCAGACGACACCTTGCAAGGAGTGTAAATGATGGACGACCCACATTCAGATCCGCTCGTTGCCGGCCTCGTCGAGCTTTGCCGCGTTCAAGGGGTGGCGACCAATCCGACGCAATTGACGGACGGCCTACCGCGCGCGACCGGCGAGCCTCTGACGGCGGCGCTTGCGCCCCTAGCCTTGCGGCGCGCGAATATGAGCTGCCGGATCAGTCGGGAGCCTGTGCAAAAGCTTCCCATCCACAGCCTTCCGGCGCTGGTGTTCTTGACGGATGGGCGCTGTGTCGTGCTGGAGGAAATCTCCCAACACAAGGCAAAACTCATCCTGCCCGAGACGGGCGGTGGGCGGGCGCTTTGGGATCTGCAAGATCTTTTAGCCGCCCATGACGGGCGGGTGCTGATTTCAAAGCCGCTGGATATTGTCGCGGACCGCTTGGACGCGCGCAGCAAAGATGACCGGCACTGGATTTTGGGCCCCGTGCTGGGGAACTGGCGAATTTATAGCAATGTCATGCTCGCCTCTTTCGCCGCAAACCTCCTGGCTGTTGTGACGGCGCTATTCTCGATGCAAGTCTATGACCGCGTCGTGCCCAACAACGCGTTTGACACCTTGTGGATTTTGGCGAGCGGCGTGGGCATTGCGATCTTGCTCGAATTGATGCTGCGCCTCATGAGGGCCTCGCTGATTGATGTTTCAGGCGGCGATCTTGACTTGAGGTTGTCATCGCAACTCTTTGACAAAGTTACGAATATGCGGCTATCGGCACAGCCCGCCTCAACGGGTGTCTTCGCCAACCAAGTCCGCGATTTTGCAACCGTGCGCGAATTCTTCACGTCCGGCACTGTGACGGCGATTTGCGATTTGCCATTCGTTTTGATCTTTGTCGCGGTGATCTGGTCGATCGGTGGGCCGATTGCCCTTGTGGTGCTGGCGGGGGTGATCCTGACCATTTTGCCGGGCCTGTTGATGCAAAAAAGATTGGGGCGCGCGTCACGCGAGAACACGCGCGAGGCCGCCGCCCTCAATGGTTTGCTCCTTGAAACGATTAGCAATTTAGAGACGGTGAAGGCCGCCCGCGCCGAGGGGCGATTGCAGCGGGCCCATGCTCATTTGACCGCAACAATGGCGACAACATCGCTGCGCACACGCGGGCTGACCAATCTGATGACCCAGCTTGTCAGCTCCGTTCAAAAGCTTGCTTACGCTGGGGTAATTATCGCTGGCGTTTACCTGATCAGTGCGGGGGAGCTGACGGTCGGTAGCTTGATTGCGTGCACCCTATTGTCGAGCCGCGCGATGACGCCGATGGGGCAAGTTGCTGGTTTGCTTGCGCGCTGGCAGCATGTGCGCGCCGCGATGGAAGGTCTGGACAGGATCATGGACCTGCCCGTCGAACGCCCGAATGACCGACATTTCGTTCGAAAATCGCATCTCGACGGCACCTATCACTTGGAGGATGTGGTCTACCGCCATGACCCCCAAGCCCCTCCCGTTATCTCGATTCCGTCGCTCAAAATCGCTGCGGGCGAGCATATCGCGTTGCTGGGCGGCAACGGCGCGGGGAAATCCACATTGCTGCGCCTGCTCGCGGGATTGACCGATCCGCAATCGGGCAGCGTTCTTGTCGACGATCTGTCCCTCAGCCAGATTGACCCGATCAACCGTCGGCGGCAAATCGGATACCTGCCCCAAAGCGTTGCGCTGTTCCAAGGAACCTTGCGCGATAATCTTTTGCTCGATCACGGGTTGCACAGCGACGACGAACTTCTTGGCGCGCTTGATGCGGTTGGTCTGGGCACGTTTGTGCGTCGGCATGTGCGCGGGCTGGATTTGCAAATCCACGGAAATGCGAATGTCTCGGGCGGGCAGCGCCAATCCATTGGCCTTGCGCGTGTGCTCTTGCAGGACCCTCGTATCGTGTTGCTGGACGAGCCGACCGCCGCCTTCGATCATGTCACAGAAGCGCAGGTGATCTCGCATCTCAAAACCTGGCTAAAGGGCCGCACAACGATCATCTCGACGCATAAACGCGAGCTGTTATCCTTGACGGAACGCGCGGTGGTTTTGAAGGACGGGCGCGTTGCGCGCGACGGCGATCTGCTGAAAATCCTGAATACGGCACGTGCGAATTCCGCGCAAAAACATCCCGTTAAGGCCGTCACATGAACACGGACTACGCGCTCACAAGTCATATCGACGGCAGCTATCGCCGCAAGGCGCTGAAACAGGCGCGGCTGGTTATTCAAGCCATCGTTCTGACCCTGATTATCGCAGTCACTTGGGCGGCCATCGCGCAGATCAATGAAATCACGCGGGGTGACGGCCGGGTGGTGCCCTTGCGGCGGATGCAAACAATTCAGAGTTTGGAAGGTGGCATTCTCGCCAATTTGCAGGTGCAAGAAGGGGATATCGTTGAGGAAGGTCAAGTCCTTGCCCAACTCGACCCCACGCGGTCCGAATCCGCATTCCGCGCGACCCAATCCGAAATCATTTCGCTGCAAGCCGAGGTCGCGCGCCTCGAAGCCGAAGTTCTCGAAAGGCCCGCGCTCGATTTTGGCCCCACCCCGAACGAAGCTCAAGCGACCGAGCTACGCCTATTCACCGCGCGCCGCACGAAATTGGAAGCCTCCATCAAAGCCCTCGAAGCCGAGCACCGCACCATTCAGGAGCAACTCGACATCGTCGGCCCGCTCGCGGCAAACGGCTCCGTCAGCCGGATCGACCTCCTCCAGCTCGAACAAAAGCGCGCCGAACTCGAAGGAAAACTCGGAGAGACGCGCAACGTCTACGTGCAAGATGCTTATAAAGACCTTGCCGAACGCCGCGCGAAACTGACGGCTTTGCAACAAGAACTGGTGCAAAAGCAGGATGAATTCACGCGCACGGAGATCCGCTCACCTGTTGCGGGACGGGTCAATAACATTGACATCACCACTCTTGGCGGCGTGATCCAGCCGGGCGAAAAAATAATGGAAATTTCGCCCGCTGACGATCAACTGATGATCGAGACCAAGGTCTTGCCGCGCGATGTCGCTTTTATTGCGCCCGGAATGCCCGCATCCGTCAAAATCACCGCCTATGATTTCTCGACCTACGGCGATCTGACCGGCACTGTGACGCAAATATCCGAGGACACCGTCGAGGAAGATACCGCCCAAGGCCCGCAGGATTTCTACCGCGTGATGATCCGGACCGAGCGCAGCTATCTCGAGCGGTTCGGCGAGAAATTCATGATCCGCCCCGGTATGCTGGCGCAGGTCGATATTGAAAGCGGGGATAGATCGGTTTTGAGCTATCTCACGCGGCCGCTCATCAAGGCGCGGCTGCGGTAAGCGGCCCGCGCCCGTCCTACATGCGCCCCTCCAACTATGCGCCCTGCCCCCAACCTGCCCCCGCCCTGCGCTGCGATGATCCTTTTTTGACTGTGAAAGCTCCCCTGCCCGTGCCCACTCAGACCAAACTCCCGACACGCTCCGATCCCCGGTTGGCTCCGCCGCGCGATACTGCCTCCGCCCGCGCGCGCGCGCTTCGTCTGACTTTGGGACTTGGCATCGCCGCCCTTCCCGTCACGCAAGGTCTGGCGCAGGAGACGCGCATCGTGCGCAATGTCGAGGTGCGAGGCGCAGAGTTTATTCCTGCCGATCAGATTCAAATGACCTGCGGCGCCGAGGTGGGCATCGCCTATAGCGATTACGATTTGCGCGCGATTGAGGACTGTTTGCTGTCGACTGACGCGTTTGAAACGGTAGCGCTTTCGCGCGAGGCCCAAACACTTGTCATTACCGTGCAAGAACTCAACACGCGCCCGGGCCGCATCGAAGCAAGCATCGGCTATGTTTCGCAAGACGGGCCGACCGCCCGGGTGTCGTTTGAACGCTATAATCTTTTTCCCAAAACCTACGGATCGGTCAGCCTTGACTATAACTCGGAGATCCAGAGCCTTTCTGCCGCGCTCTACCACACCGAGATTTTTGACACGCAGTTTGATCTCGGGATCGATCTCATTCTTGGTCAGGCCGAGTATGATGACCGCAGCTACTCCCAAAATCTGTTCCAGATCGAACCCTATCTCGCGTGGACGCCCCGCCCCGACCTGCGGCTGGAGGCAGCGCTCGGCGTCAGGGACCAAGAGATATTTGACGTTGATCCGGACGCCAGTGCCCTATTGCGGGCAGAAGATAGCGATGCAATTACCGCGGCTTACCTTCGTTTCGGGGTCGAACACGCTGGCGGCGATCTTGCGCCGGACGGCGACAGGCCCCGTTCCCAAGGCGGTGGGGCGCGCTTTGGGTACCGTGTCACGCTGAACCAATATATCTGGAACATTGGCACGCCTGATGCTCTTTCGGACACCCGCCTGAGTGCCGCAAGTCAGGTCCCGCTCTCCCCCGATATCCGCTTTCTCGCAGGGCTTAAGGCGGGCACGGTTCACGGCATCGATGGCAACGCAACCAGAGCGCTTGATCGCACTTACCTCGGCGCCGACCGGTTCCGCGGGTTTGCACCGCGCGGCCTTGGCCCCGTAGATAGCGGCGACTATCTCGGCGGCAACAGCTATGTCGTCGCAAGCTTTGAGGTGCAACGAGACTTCGGCCAGACTTGGAAAACGCCAATGCGAGGTGGCCTTTTCATTGATACGGGCGCGGCTTGGGGGCTCGACGATACGCTTGGTGGCGAGATCGACGACGCCTTCCACCTGCGCAGCAGCGTCGGCGCATCGTTGACCTTTGACGTTCAACAAACACCCGTAAGCCTCTATGTCGCCCACCCATTTCAAAAAGAGGTAACCGATGATGCACAGATCTTGGGCCTCTCAATCGGCCTGAGTTTCTGAGAAACGCACATGTTGGCGGGAGTTGGGCCGCCGACCTCCTGCCCGCAACAAAGACGCCGCAAAGCCCAAAAAGAAGATGCATTCTAAAGTATGTCGTGTTATCGAAAGATATATGACAGTCTAACCAAACTGCGGGATCTCGATTTGCCTCTTTCGCCCCTCCCATCGGATAAACCGATCATGGGCACGTGTTCAGGGCGCCCCACACGGCGCAGAACGCGACCAGATCGCAAACACAATTGATCATCGCAGCCATCAGATCCGCAGCGCGGCATGACCGCGGATGCGTGCATCCGAAACGGGGGCGCACCCCCTGCACAAACGGGAAATAGGGTATGAAAATACTTGCAGTGGATGATGATGCGATCGTGCGCGATATGATGGCGGCGATGTGCACGAGACTGGGATATCCTGACATTGTTACCGCTTGGTCAGGCGAGGCGGCCCTCACCCTGCTGATGGATGAAAGCTTGACCTTCGATTGCCTGTTGCTTGACATAAGTATGGTCGGGATGAATGGTATCGAGCTGTGCCGCCACGCGCGGTCCATGCCGCGCTATGCCACTTGCCCCATCATTATGCTCACGTCGATGCGAACGCGCGATTATGTTGAACGGGCGTTTGAGGCCGGTGCAACGGATTATACGACCAAGCCTTTTAAAGTATCAGATCTAGGGGCGCGCCTGACGACCGCCGCCGAGCATATCGCGGCCCGCCACAGTGAGGTGACCCGCGCCCGCCAGACACATGACGCTGGGCGCGACATGCCGCCCCGCACCCTCGCGCAAGAAGTGTCGCTTCCCGGCTTCCCCGATATTATCCGATACCATTCTCTCGGGAACTACCTGATGCAAATGTCTGCGGTGGGCTTGAGTTGCTCGCAGGTCTTCGTCGTCAAGATAGATGATATCGAAACCATCTTTGAGCGCGCCACCGAAGACGAGTTCCAATACGCGCTAAGCGAAGTCGCGGATGCAATCCGCTCCGCGTTGAGAACCCAAGGCCATATGATGGCCTATAAGGGCGACGGGCAGTTCATGATCGTGATGGGGAAAGGCTCCATCAGCCTCGCGAGCGAACTCGAGGATGAGATTCATTCCTTCATCGACATGAAGGAAAGCGAGTATGATGACGGCACGCCGATGCGGTTGGAGGTATCGATTGGAAACCCCATCCAGCCCCATTTGACCGGCGGCGAAACCGCTTGGCTCACATTTGATCGAGCGATTTCGAGGGCTCTGACCCGCTATGACCTCAAGCCGCGCCGAGATATGGCCGCCCCTCAAACGGTTGCCCTCGCGCAATAGGGTGGCGTTTTGAGCCTGCTGCGGCGGGATCATACCCCGCGGGCGCGCATTACGTGCATAAACATCGCGCAACTCTAAGGATTTGCGCGATCCTCGTCTCAGATGATGTTCATATCGCGCGCCACAATCACCGCTTGCGTGCGGTTGCTTGCCCCGAGCTTGGAGCAAACGGATTTAACGTGCATTTTTACCGTCGCTTCTGCGAGTGACAAAGCCTCGCCGATCTCGCGGTTGGGCATCCCCTCCGACAACAGCGCGAGCACGCCCAGTTCGCGGTCTGAGAGCGAGAACGTGTTTCCCGCTTCGCGCGCCTTAATTCGGTGCGCGTCCATCAACTCGACAGGCACATACCGCCCGCCATTCGCCATGAACCTGATCTCATTGGCGAGCTCTTTCAAAGAAGCGGTCTTCAAAATCACACCTGCCCCGCCGACGGACAAGATTTCCGAGACGATCTGAGACGACGGATTGCTCGTCAAAATTCCAACAGGCTGCCCGCCGTTGCTTTCCAGCGCTTTGCCCATGCCTGATACGCCGTTCATTCCCGGCATGTTCAAATCCAGAAGGACAAGATCGAAGGGTCCCTCGTTTTCGATCTTCACCAAAGCGCCCTCCAAATCCAAAGCGGTCGTCGCTTCGAAATCCGGCAGGCTCGACAAGAAGTGCTCGAACATCTCGATCACCATCGCATGGTCATCCGCGATGAGGACTTTCAGCAGTTTAGACATTGTGCGGTGTATCCCTTTGATCGGCAGCAGCTAATTCCGCATTTTAAAAAATCAAGCAACCAGAAAGCCTCATTGGATGAGATAACCGCCCCAAGTTCCCCGCCTCACGCGACTATATGTGGGAAACTTGGTGTGTGTGGCAAGCCACGATCCTCATGCAGGTTGGCGCCTTGGCATAGCGGCGGTCTCTACCTGTCTGACACATTATGCGTTGCCGTGAGGGCCTCCGTGGCGCGTGCAGTGTCGGTGAGCGCGATTTCAACGCCCCAAATTAACGGGGCCAAATCGACATCAGGCTCGTTGAGCGCGAGCTCAAGCGCCCGTAAACTTCTCTCAAGGCGCTTCAACCCCGCAAGACCGCATGCCCCCGTCGCCGCATGCAGCAAACGCCCCGTATCCGCGACAATCCCCTCCCTTGCGATATCAGCAAGGACCGACTGCGCCTCGATTTGCGCACGTCGCATGAATCGCTCGGACCCGACCAGCCCCAGATGTTCGACAAGCTCAGAGACAACATTCTGCGCAAGAACTTGATATTCCTCGTCTCCCTGCCCTCCCTTACCAATAAGCGTCAAGGAGTTTGCGCGCCTCACAGCCGTCCGCTTTGCGGCATTTGCCGGTTTTCTCGGCTCGTCCTTGGCTGCGCTTGTTCCCGCGTCTTGGGGCACGGTGACGTCCGCGACAGGTTGCGCATCTGCGGCTGTCACCGGCGGGACATGTGCTGCATCGGCGGTTAGGGCGTCGAGAATGGAGTGACAAAGCGTCGCCGGAAGAATGGGCTTTTCAAGGACACGCTGCATCCCCGCCCGCACGCAGGCATCCGTCAACCGATGATCAACATGCGCGGTCAACCCCAGCATTTTCCCGCGCCACCCCAGCGTCCCATCGGTTTGGGCGCGTGTGATCCGGCGGACCAACTCCACGCCGCTGATGAACGGCAAGGTCATATCTGACAACATCACGTCGATCTGCGCCGCCTTATCGCTGTGTAAAATCTCCAACGCTTCGATGCCGTTCTCTACCCCTTGCACACGCGCACCCGCACTGCGCAGCATCTGCACAAGCCAATCACGGCTCGACGGGCTATCCTCGACGACCAAAATACCGACATCTTTCAAAGACGGGGCGCCTTTGGGCGGTGCGATCATGTCGCCGCCACTCGCGTTCAGGTAATCCCGCGCAAGGCCGCGCTTGAGGGTAAACGTCGCGCGAAGACTGGCGCCGAGCACTTCCCCCGGTGATCTCGCGGCATCTTCGGGTAAGAGTTCACCGTCCATCCCCCGATCACGGATCTCCAAGCGCCCCCCTAGCTGTCGTAGCGCATGTGCGAGGACATCTAGTCCGGAGGACGCGCGATCCGCTGTGCCGCCGGCCCTTGAGACTTGTTCACGGCCCTCCATGGCCTGATCCAAAGCTTTGTTAAGACGCTCTTTTTGCGCATCAGGCATACCGCCGCCCTGATCACAGACCTCAATGCAAATTGCATAGGCAGGCTCCGCGCCAATGACGTGCGGCGTGGGTTCTTGCAAGTCATTCGGTGCGCCCGCCATCCCGTGGGCGGATGCGGCAGGGTGGCTCTTGATAGTCGTCGCACCCCCGTCCGGCGCCCCCCCGTCCGTGCCCCCCCCGTCCGGCGCTGTCACGGGGGCCGTCATCCCGTCCAAGATGGGCGACAGCGGCCGACAGCGAAGCGCGACGCTAATTTCCTTACCGCCATATTTCACAGAGTTATCAATCATATTCTGACACAAGGCGCGCGCGAAGCGGACAGGACCATGCACCCAAATATCCTCCGACGGCGTCATCGATAGCGAAATCGTCGCCCCACGCGCCTCCGCGATCGGCGTGACCATGGCCAACAGACCGCGCATTTCACTCGAGATGCAAAAATCTTCGTCGGGTCGCAATCCACTCAGGCCCTGCTCCCCGCGGATAACGCCCAACACATTGCTGATGTGATCAAGCGCGAGCGCCGCGGCACGCTGCAATTGAAGGCGCTGGATCGTTCTGCCATCGCCAGTTTGCCCGCCCTCAAGGGCATCCAGCGCGGTCTCCGCAGCGACGAGCAGCGATTGGATCGGGGTGCGAAGATCATGCGCGACACGCATCAACGTCGCCGCGCGGGCGCGATTTCGCAGCCAAGTCGCCTCTTGATCTGTCTCCGAAAGCCGTAGCAAAAAGCTCTCCGCCTGCCCGAGCGGCAAATGAACCAGTTCGCCTTCGACATCGCACTCCCCAAAACGCAACTTGATCCGCACACTGCCGGCGCGCTGCGCCCGCGTGCAAAGATCAGGCCAGTTCAGGTCTGCACTGGCCAGCGCAGTCCCCAGCGCCTCCCCCGCAAGGCCGAGCCGCCGCGCGGGTAAGTTGGCCAAAAGAACCTCCCCAAACTCCGTCGCCAGTACCGCCGCGCGCCGATCAGTGCCAATCATCCGCGCGATCGATTGAAGCACAGGACGGTAGGTCGCCATAGTCGCATCGCGATTCGACCCAAGGTCGCGCGCCCCCCCGACCTGCGCGCCCCCGACCTGCGCGGCGCCGTTTGCATCCGATGACGTGGTGTGATCCATACCTAGCCCCTTATTGTCTGGCGCGCCCGCTGATTGAGAAACGATACGCTCATATTTCAGCGTCAATCGGAGATTTCTTGCAAAAAGCCGCGCAGAACTCCGATTTGGTCATCGCGTTACAACTTTAGTATGGATCTTCTGCATTTATCCCACAAGGAAATTGTCACAGGTTGACTTCAGCCCCCTCAAGGCTCGCAACTCCAAGATGTGTATCTTGATTGTCCACCCTCTGCATGAGGCCAGGCCGCCTAAGCCCCCGACGCGTATCCGCCCTAAAAAATAGGAGTATTACGGTCAGGTCAGCAGTGCTCAATCTCGAATAATCAATTCTATACAATGCGCTCAATGGCGCTTTGCACGAGACAATGCGCGCAACTGGGCGCCGCCTTCGCGCAAGCAGCGCCAGTCGATGCACCCTTCGATAACATTAGAAACAACTCTTTCGTATTGACATCAACCTATACTGTATGTGTTATACATACTTTAGATTATATCTACATACTTTATACGTGACGCACCAACGGGCGCACTGTCAGACTGAGGAGTTTACAAAATGGCCAATACCACCATTCAGGCAGGCACCGAGATCGGTATTCCGATCGATGCCGCCGCAACCGACATCGCGAACTATGCCAAAAACGGGGATGATCTGATTGTCTCGTTGAAAGATGGCAACACGATTACGGTGCTTGATTTCTACACGCCTGCAGAAGGCGGTTCGCTGCATAGCTTGCGGCTCAGCGATGGCACCGTCATCGACGAGACTGCCGTCGGCGCTGGCGCCG
Source organism: Albirhodobacter sp. R86504 (assembly GCF_042466415.1). Taxonomy (NCBI): domain Bacteria; kingdom Pseudomonadati; phylum Pseudomonadota; class Alphaproteobacteria; order Rhodobacterales; family Paracoccaceae; genus Albirhodobacter; species Albirhodobacter sp. R86504. The sequence continues at coordinate 1,202,423 of NZ_JAXHCH010000002.1, forward strand.
GCCTATCGGACGAAGACATCGCGGCGGCTGTGGCTATGGGCGGTATCGGCCTCGCAGCGCTGCTCGGCAGTGGGTCGAGCGGATCGGCTGACGGCACCGACCCGACCGATGGAACTGACCCCACCGACGGGACCGATCCTACCGACGGAACTGATCCGACCGATGGAACTGATCCAACCGATGGAACCGATCCTACCGACGGAACTGATCCAACCGACGGAACCGATCCTACCGACGGAACCGATCCTACCGACGGAACTGACCCGACCGACGGGACCGACCCGACTGACGGAACTGATCCAACCGACGGGACCGATCCTACCGACGGAACTGACCCGACCGACGGAACTGACCCGACCGACGGCACCGACCCGACCGACGGAACTGACCCGACCGACGGCACCGACCCGACCGATGGAACAGATCCAACCGACGGCACCGACCCGACCGACGGAACTGATCCGACCGATGGAACTGATCCAACCGACGGCACCGACCCGACCGATGGAACTGATCCAACCGACGGGACCGATCCGACTGACGGCACCGACCCGACCGACGGAACTGATCCAACCGACGGGACCGACCCGACCGATGGAACAGATCCGACCGACGGAACCGAGCAGGCTGGTATCCTCGATCCGCTTCTCGCTGACGGTGGGGTGCTCGGCGCCATTACTGGCAATGATGCTGCGCTCGGTAGCGTGACGGGTTCCGATGGCCTTCTGGGCGATATTGTCGGCGACGACGGCCTGCTTGACGGGCTCTTGGGCGACCGCCCGTTGCTTGGTGACGGGCCCGTTGAGGAGAACGGCTTGATCGGAAACGTAGAAACAACGCTTGATGGCGTCCTTGAAGGCGTCAACGGTCTCCTTGGCGGATTGGGCGGCACGACAGACCCGCTCGGCGGACTCGATGGTGTCACAGAAGGCCTCGACGGGGTGACTGGCGCGCTTGATGGCGTGACGGGCGGCTTGCTGGATGATCTGCTCGACACAGTCATCGGCGAGGACGGCGTGGTGGATACGACCCTCGACACCGTGGGTGGTCTGGTGGATGGCCTGCTGGGTGATGGCACCCCGCTCGACGGCGTCACCGGAGTGCTCGACGGCGACCTTCTGGGCGGCGACGGCGTCACGGATCTGCTCGGCGGCCTTGGCGATACCTCCGATCTGCTCGGCGGCCTCGACGGGGTGACTGGTGCGCTTGATGGCGTGACGGGCGGCTTGCTGGATGATCTGCTCGACACAGTCATCGGCGAGGACGGCGTTGTGGATACGACCCTCGACACCGTGGGTGGTCTGGTGGATGGCCTGCTGGGTGATGGCACCCCGCTCGACGGCGTCACCGGAGTGCTCGACGGCGACCTTCTGGGCGGCGACGGCGTCACGGATCTGCTCGGCGGCCTTGGCGATACCTCCGATCTGCTCGGCGGCCTCGACGGGGTGACTGGTGCGCTTGATGGCGTGACGGGCGGCTTGCTGGATGATCTGCTCGACACAGTCATCGGCGAGGACGGCGTGGTGGATACGACCCTCGACACCGTGGGTGGTCTGGTGGATGGCCTGCTGGGTGATGGCACCCCGCTCGACGGCGTCACCGGAGTGCTCGACGGCGACCTTCTGGGCGGCGACGGCGTCACGGATCTGCTCGGCGGCCTTGGCGATACCTCCGATCTGCTCGGCGGCCTCGACGGGGTGACTGGTGCGCTTGATGGCGTGACGGGCGGCATGCTGGATGATCTGCTCGATACAGTCATCGGCGAGGACGGCGTTGTGGATACGACCCTCGACACCGTGGGTGGTCTGGTGGATGGCCTGCTGGGTGATGGCACCCCGCTCGACGGCGACCTTCTGGGCGGCGACGGCGTCACGGATCTGCTCGGCGGCCTTGGCGATACCTCCGATCTGCTCGGCGGCCTCGACGGGGTGACTGGCGCGCTTGATGGCGTGACGGGCGGCCTGCTGGATGATCTGCTCGACACAGTCATCGGCGAGGACGGCGTTGTGGATACGACCCTCGACACCGTGGGTGGGCTCTTGGGCGGCGATCTGCTGGGTGGCGGATTGCTGGACGGAGGCCTGTTGGGTGGCGACGGCGTCACGGATCTGCTCGGCGGCCTCGGAGGGGCGAGCGATCTCCTCGGTGGGTTAGACGAGCAAGCTATCTAAAAAGAACCTAGTCACATCAACGCCCCCGCAGTCACGCGGGGGCGTTTTTCATTGATCAACCGCGTTGCTATCCGCGCCTCATGCGCGCCAGCGTCGCCCCCCCCTTCGCGAGATGATGCCCGTGTTTGAGAGATGTTGCCCCCCTTCGCGCGAGGATGCCCCCCTTCGCGCGATGATGCTGGTGCTCGCGTCATCGTGGAAAGCCGCGAAGAGACCGCCCATGTGCCCATCGCCTTCCCCCAACGCCCGTCGCGCGCCGTCAAAAGGGCAATGGCCCCGCGCGCGCCGCAGGGCCATTGCATTGGCGATTGGTTCGCGGGGACGCGCAGACGGGCCTAGCCCTCCGCGCCCGCCGCGACGCGTTCCTTGTGCCAAAACACAAAGCGGCGCTGCACCCATGAGACAAAAGCAAAGAGACCGAGGCCGATAATCGACAGGTACAAGATCAACGAGAACACGCGCGGCGTATCCAACTGGCTCGCGGCGGTGCGGATCAGCTCGCCTAGCCCCTTGCCACCGCCGAGAAACTCGCCCGTGATCGCCCCCGCCATAACCCCGACAGAGGCAATCTTCAGCCCCGTGAACATCTGCGGCAAAGCCAGCGGCAACTTCAGTTTGAAGAGCGTCTGCAGCCGCGATGCGCCCATCGTTTTGAACAGGTTGCGGCTGTTCGTATCGGCGGCGTGAAGCCCTGCCGCAGTGCCCACAACGATCGGGAATGTGGCGATAAAAGCGGCAAGTGCCACTTTGCTATCGATATCAAACCCAAGCCATGCCACGAACAAAGGCGCAAAAGCGACCTTCGGCATCGTATCGATCGCCACCAGATAAGGCATGATCGCGCGCTCGCCAAAGACGGTTTCACCCACCAAGACCCCAAGCGCCACCCCAATGAGAAGCGCCAGCAAGAAGCCATAGAAAACCTCCTGCAACGTGATCCAAAGCGCCCCCAGCATATACCCGCCCGTCAGCACGTTTTTACCAACGAAAATCAGGTCGAGCAGGGTCTCCTTCGGGGATGGCAGGATGATCGGGCTCACAAATCCAAAGCGCGTCAGCCCATCCCAAATCGCGACAAAAACGATAAACACGAAGATCATTTGCACCGAACGCGGCACGGTTTCTAGCCAACCACCCTCGGCATCCCACACCGTATCCTCCAGCGTTTGCGGATCGGTATCTGCGATATATTCGATCGTCATAGGAAGGCCTCCTTGTCCAAACGGCTGCGGATGTGTTCAACCAATGCCCCGAATTTCGGCGTGGTCATCATATCCAGCGTGCGCGGCCGCGGGAGATCAATCTCGACAACCTCCGCGACGCGGCCCGGTCGTGGCTTCATGACATAGACGATATCCGACAAGATCACGGCCTCGGGGATCGAATGCGTGACCAAAAACGCCGTTGCATCGCGCGATGTGCAGATCCGTTGCAATTCCATATTCATGAAATCGCGGCTCAACTCGTCAAGTGCGCTAAACGGTTCATCCAGCAGCAAAACGGCCGGCTCCGTGATCAACATCCGGCAGATCGACGCCCGCTGCGCCATCCCGCCGGATAACTCGTTTGCGTAGGTATCCTCAAATCCTTTCAGCCCGACAAGCTCAAGCAGCTCGCGCGCCTGAACCTCCGCCGCTTTTGCGGCCGCCTTACCATCACGAATTTCAATCGGCAGGACGATGTTTTCCAACGTCGTCCGCCAAGGAAACAATGTCGCTTGCTGGAACATCATGCCGATATCGCGTCGCGGGCCTTTCACGGGTTTGTTTTGCAACATCACCCGCCCCCGAGAGGGAGAGATCAATCCCGACATGATTTTCAGCAATGTCGATTTGCCGCAGCCACTTGATCCGATGACCGACGAGAAACTGCCCTTGGTGAGCGTGAGATTGACGCCCTCCAAGGCAGTGATCGCATTGCGGGCGTAGGTCTTGCCGACGTTGCTGAGCTGATAGACCGGCTCTCGAACTGGGGTGGGAACGGATAATAGGGCTGCGGCGGGTGACATTATTGCGCGCTCCCGTTCACTTTGAGGGTAAATTCATTGGTGTAAGCGGCCGTCAGATCGGGGAGTGGTTCGGCCAACTCGCCGCCCTCAATCTGGACAGTTTGCCATTCCTCCCAAACCTCGGGGGGTTGATAGCCATAGCCGTTGCTCAGATCTGTTGGCACGGATTTGTCCAAAATCGCCTCGAGTAGAGCTTCCGCGAAGGCGCGATCCTCGCTTTCTTGCGGATTGCCCGCCGCCATGTGATCCATGACTTTTTCGCGGTTGGCCTCATCCAGCGCAAACATATGACCGCGGTACACCGCGCGGACGAATTTCTCGACCAGTTCGGGATTGTCGCGAATGGTATCGCCCATCGTCACCAAGCCGTTGCCAAAGAAGCGCACGAATTCGGGCGGGGTGATGTCGCGGACTTTGACGCCGCGGAAATTCAAAATCGCCGCATCTGCCGCAGAGGAGGAATAGGCCGCGATTTCGCCCGATGCCAATCCCGCCGAGGCTGGACCGCCGTCGCCGACCGTCAGGAACGAGTAATCCGTGCCCTCCGTCATGCCCGCGCCCGATAGCACGTTGCGCGCAAACCCGACCTCCGAACCATCGGCAGATCCTGTGCCAACAACTTTTCCCGTCAGATCCTTCGGGACCTGAACATCGCTATCTTGCGGAACAACAAGGCTAAAGTTGTTCTTGGCCGCGTGGTTATAGATGAACACGGCATCCACCCCGCGCCCCCGCGCGGCGAGCACCGGCCCGGGACCAGGGCGACCGAACTGCGCCTGCCCTGAAGACAGGGCCTGCAAGACCGCCCCCGATCCATTGATCGCCTGCGGCGAGACTTCGAGCCCCTCCTCCGCAAAGAACCCCTCGCCAATCGCTGTATAAATCCCAAATGAGTTGATCGCAGACGCGCTCGGCGACACGAATGTGACTTTGGTCAGCTCTTGCGCCGCCGCTGATCCCGCGATTGCGAGCGGGGCTAAAACTACGGCGCTTGTCATCAAGGCCGCGAATGTCCGTCTTTTAAGCATCATCTATCCTCCCAGATTGTTCAGCTTTATGATCGCGGTGCCTCATCCTTTCGCCCCATCTTTTCAAAGAGGGCCTCCCTTGAGCCACCGCGCCGTTCGATGTCAGATATTGCGTAGGGTGTTTTTCAGCTCTCCTATCCCCTCGACTTGGCACATCACCTCGTCGCCCTCCGTCAAAAAGCACGGCGGCTCCATGGCGTAACCCACGCCAGACGGTGTCCCCGTGGCGAGAATATCCCCCGCGCTCAACGTCAGCCCCTCCGAGAGGGAGGCGATGAGCGTGGGGATATCAAAAATCATCTGGCCGGTATTTCCGTCTTGCCGGATCTCGCCGTTCACATAGGTCCGCAATGCGAGGTTGTGCGGCTGTGCGATCTCGTCGGCCGTCACAATCACCGGCCCCATCGGGCAGGACCCGTCGAGCGCCTTGCCTTTGAAGAACTGCCCGCCGTGACGGCGCTGAACGTCCCGCGCGGTGATATCATTCAAGACGGTATAGCCCCAAACATGCGACATGGCGCCATCCGCGGCGATATTGCGTCCGGATTTTCCAATGATAACAGCAAGTTCAACTTCGTAATCGATCTTATCAGAAACCGACAAGAAAATCGGGATCTCCGCATTCGGGCCGATCACAGTGGTCGACGGCTTCGTGAAGAAGACCGGCACCTCGGTGACCTTGATGTCCGCTTTCAGGGCCCGTGCGCCCTCGGCGATGTGATCTGCATAATTGCGACCGACGCAAAATACGTTTTTCGCGGGCTTTGGCAGCGGGGCGAGAAGCTGAACCTCTTGCGCGCTGACGACCGCGCCGCCATGCGCGCCTTTGAGGATCTCGGCCAGCTTGGCCAACGCCGCGTCGCCGCCCTCAATCAGCGCCTGCAGCCCCCCATCAAGCAGCGCCGGATCGCTCACGCCTGCCGCCTGCGCGAGCGGTGCGATGGGAAGGAACCCGCCATCCTCAAGTTGAACGGCCGCAGCAGGGCCGGACGGGGTCGAAATCGTTGCAAAACGCATTGCGTGTTGATCCTTTGAAGCACGCCATCGCGTGTGTCGTTTCAGGTGAAACCACATGTCCAAGCAGGCAACCAATCCGTGATTGGTTAAATCGTTCGCGCTGCGGTCATGGGTAGATTTTGACGGAAAACTCTGCCAGCTATGGGATTACGCTAACATAAATTTGCGGTCTGCATAGATTTGACGTTTAACCAATTAGAGCATTGGTTAAGAGAGGAGATCATCATGCCCCTTCCCCTCGCCGACCGCATCCGCGCGTTTGTCATGACCGGCGGCTTTCAACACAATGACCGCCTGCCGCCCGAACGCGTGCTTGCACAACAATTCTCGACCTCGCGCGGGGACCTGCGCAAAGCCTTGTCGCTTCTTGAAAGAGACGGATTGATCTGGCGTCACGTCGGCCGCGGAACGTTCGTCGGGGCACGCCCTGTCCACAACCTCAACGACATTGCCTTCTTGGGCGAGCTCGCAAGCCCCGTGCAAGTGATCTCCGCACGCCTCGCAATTGAGCCGGAACTGGCCCGCCTTGCCGCGCATTCCGGGACGCGGGCCGATTTTATCGCGATGCGCGCCTGCAATGACCGGTGCCGCGCGGCGCCCGACTGGCGCAGCTATGAGGCGCAAGATAACACGCTGCATTCCATCATCGCGCGGGCCACCCAGAATAAGCTTCTGATTTACCTATTTGAAACGCTCAACATCGTTCGCCGCTCGACCGTCTGGGGACAGTCGCGCAGCACAACGCGCCCGTCCGAAAGCTATTGCAGCTTCGCCGAGCATGAGGCGATTTGCACCGCGATCGAGGCCCGCGATGGTGAGCGCGCAGCATCCCACATGCGTGACCATCTCATTTCGGTGCGCGACCGCGTTCTGCCGACCCTCTCTCGCTAAGCCAATCGGGCAACCATATCGCCGCGCCCCGCAGTCGCAAGCGACCTCGCACGCAACGGCGGACGCCCCCGATACGCGCCGAAAACGCGCATCAGGGGCGAGAGCCATCAGACCTCTACGACAACCTTGCCCAGCGCTTTGCCGCTTTTCAAACGGGCATAGGCCGCGCCGACCTCGGACAAACCGAACTGCTCGGTGTCGAGCAAGGGCCGCACCGCGCCCGCATCGACCAGCGCCGCAAGGTCCGACAGGATTTTTCCGTGCACCTCACGGCCCACATCTTGCAGCATTGGCAAAAGCATAAACACGATATGCAAGGACAACCCTTTGAAATGCGCAGGGCTCAGATCAATCTCGGACAAGGCGACGGTTGTGACAATCTGCGCGTTGGTGGCGGCCGCGGCGAAAGAATTCGTCATATTCGCGCCACCAACCGTATCGAACACGGCATCAAACCCGACCCCGCCCGTCTGCGCGGCCACATAGGCTTCCACGCTCTCGGATGCGAAATCGATTGCCCGTGCACCAAAGCCCTCAATCACCGCGAGCTGCGCCGCGCCCGTGCCGGTTGCGGACACTTGCGCGCCCAAGTGACGCGCAATTTGCACCGCAAGATGCCCCACACCGCCCGCGCCGCCCTGCACGAGCACCGACTGCCCCGCCTTGACGCCTGCGCGGGTCAGCCCCTCAAACGCCGTGATCCCGACCAAAGGCAAAGCCGCCGCTTCGCGCATTGTCAGAGAGCTCGGCTTGAGGGCGATCAGCCGCGCATCGGCCAGCATGAATTCCGCCAAAGCGCCCTGAAGCGCCGCGAGACCGCCCGCGCAGCCATAGACCTCATCCCCCGCAGAGAACTGCGTGACGCCCTCGCCGACCTCCTCGATGACCCCCGCGAAATCCATGCCCAAAACCGCAGGCAGCGCCGGAGACAGCGGCAGATCATTTCCGATATCTTTAATCATCGTGTCGATTGTGTTGACGCTCGTTGCCTTCACGCGGACGATCACATGGCCGGCCTGAAGGGTGGGACGCGGGGTGTCGGTCTCGATGAACGGTGCATCCGGGCCGTAGGAGGTGAGGGTCATGGTTTTCATGATGTATCCTTAATAACGTTAAGTGTGTTTGATCAGAGCGACGCGACGGGCGTCACAAGTTCGTTGATGCCGCGCGAAACGATCTGCGCTTGCGCCACGGGATAGCGGGCGGCCAAAGAGCGGGCGTCATTGTCAAAATACCGCCCCGAAACGCCTGAAAACTCTGGCGAAAGGGCCGCGCGGGTCAGAATATCGACCCCGATATTGAGATCATTCCCCGAGGTGCCAAACCCTTCGCGCACCATCCGTGTCGCCAGCAGCGACCCCGGATTGACCGCAATCGATACTGGCCCCTCTGGATAGGTGTCAGCAAAGCACTGGTTCCATAGCGTGATCGCCAGCTTGCTTTGAGCGTAGGCCTCCATATCCTTCAAAGTCTCATGTCCCTCAAGCGCGCGCAGATTCACCGGAGCTTGCGCGGCGGACGATAGATGGATGATCCGGCCATCTTGCGGGATTACGGGCAGGAGCAACATCGCCAGCATCGCCGAGGCCAATGTATTAACCGTGAAGCGGACATCCATCCCGTCGGGGGTCTGCGGTTGCGCCGTCTTGAGCACACCCGCATTGTTGATCAGCACATCGATTTGCAGGCCGCGTGCCGCAAGCCGGTCCCCCAATGCGGCGACTTGCGCCAAATCGGAGAGATCGGCGCGCTCCACGCTCACCGGCCCGCCAAAAGCGCGCAACTCCTGCGCTGTCGCGGCCAGTTTTTCGGCGTTGCGCCCATGGATAATCAACGCATGGCCCGCCTTCGCAAGGGCTTGCGCCGTCGCGCGGCCCAAACCATCGGTGGCGCCGGTAATCAGAATCCTTTTCATGCCCAATCCTTTCAATGGAAATACGGCAGCACATCGCGCGCCAAACGGTCCAACGTTTGGTCGATCGGTGTGCGGTTAAACCGAAGGTTCAGCGCAACATGGTTGACGCCGGCGGCTTCGAGGTCTTTGAGGTAAGAAGTCAGATAGCGATGCCCCGTGCGCAGACCGAGGTGAATGGGCGTGGGGCCTTCATCCGGGTCATCCGCGAGATCGACATAGAGCGGTTGCAAGACAGGCTTCAGAGGCTCCTGCGCCGCCGTGAGCTCCATGCGCCACTGGTTGATCGCCTGCGCTTGCGCCAAGGCAGGCCGCGGATAGGTGATCCATCCGTCCCCGTTGCGGGCGATCCAATCGGGCGATTGACGGCTGGAGCCGGTGATCAACAAGGGCAAGCGCGCGGCATGGGGTCTGGGCAGCATCTCCATAGGGCCCTGAATCGCGCCATCGATCTGGCCAAAGCGATTATGGATGCGCGGCGACGGGTGCGCCATTGCGCGAATATATGCCACCGCATCCCGCATCGCGGCGGCGCGGCCATCGAAATCAATATTCATTGCCGGATACTCATCAGGCCGATCCCCCGATGCGACCCCAAGGATCAACCGCCCCTGCGAGAGGACATCAACACTCGCCGCCGCTTTTGCGACATGCGCAGGGTGGCGCAGCGGTAGGACGAGGCTCGCAACACCGAGCGCTATCTGCGTGGTCTGCCCCGCAAGGAACCCCAGATAGGTAAACGGGTCGTATCCCTGCCCCGCATCCCCGAAGGAAGCCACATTGAACGGCACATCCCGAAGCCAGATCGCCCGAAACCCCAGCGCCTCGGCTTGCTGGACCCGCGCGATATGCCCCGCCATATCCGGCACAGGGCAATCAGGATATGCGGCAATCGGCGCAACAAGGCCGAGGCTCATACGGCCCGCCTGAAAGGTGGAGTCAAAGCCGCGATTGATAGTTGAGAAGGTCTCGGTGATGTGATCGAGCATTGGCACGCCTTGTAGATGAACGATCCTGCGATCCGGTTATCCCGAGGGATGACCATCACGAGGAGGGGTCGTGCCATGCAATATAAAAGAACTATTTTTTATATAAACGGGACATATCAGAGTTCAGTTTTCGGATTATGAATATAATAAACCCCACGAAGGCCCAAGCCGTTACGATCAGCCAATCCTCGTGGGCGCGTTCAGCGCCGCTGTGAAGCGCTCGCGCAAAGCAAAGACATGACGGTTGCCGCGCGTGATCGCGTCAAACACCTCCGGCGCGTCACACGCGACCATCGCCAAGGCCTCCGACAACAGATCATAGCTGCGCGTCCGGATTTTGGGCGCCTCGCCCAACTCCAAAAAGGCGCGCGCAAGCAGATGCGTCAGCCCTTGCGTCATCGCCGCTTGCTGGTCGTGGTCGTGAGGGCTGGTGACCACGGTGCGCAGCTTGAGACACCGGCGCAAAAACCACGCCACGCGCCGCCAGCCATCCCCCCGCACGGGGCAAAGCACAATCTGATGCCCCGCAACCCCGTCACGCGCGCTTTGCGGGCCGAACATGGGATGCGTTCCCACAATATCGACGCATGGAGGCAAGATGGCCTCCATGAGACGCGCGGGGTCTTCCTTGATCGAACAGACATCTATCACGATTTGCCCTGCCCGCAGATGCGGCGCGATCTGGCGCAGGACACTCTCCATCCTCTGTGGTGGCACGGCGAGAATGATGATCTCGCTGTCGATCTGCGCCAAATCCGTCAGACAGCACAAGATCATGTCCCCGCCCGCAGTGAGGCGCGCGCCCCCCTCCCGCTTGATCACACTCGGGACGGCGGGATCAAAAACAGACACCCGCAGCAACGGCGCGAGATGACCGGCAATAAACGCACCGAATGCGCCAAATCCAACGATGGTCACAGAAGGATTGGGAGACGGATTGGGAGACGGCGGGAGAGCGTGCGAGAACGTGGGAGAGAGCATAGTCCTGATCCTGAAAAAGGGGCCAGGGCGATGCGCAAGTGAGGCTCGACCGCTGGCGTAAGGCAGCGGTGAACACATATGTTCCGCCCCCTAAGGAAGCGGATAATACGCGGTCGAGAACGGGTTTGCGAAAGTCATCATGCCGGTTTCTAGGCCGATCGACCGGCGCACGTCAATGGCCCCGGCCTCAAATCCGCCCGCCGCGCCGGATAACGGCGCGACAGGCGGAGGATCGTTTAGAACATCAAAGACGGCACAAGCATACTGATGATCGGAACATAGGACAGGACGATCAGAGCAATCAGCATCAACACAATTGTCGGCAGGGACGCGCGGAAGATCTCGAACAAACTCATCTTCGCCACCCCCATCGCAACAAACAGGTTCAGCCCCACAGGCGGCGTCAGCATCCCCACCGACAAGTTCACCAGCATGATGATCCCGAAGTGGATCGGATCAACCCCCACCTGCGCGGCAATCGGTTGCATGAGCGGCCCCAGAATGATGATCGCGGAAGCGCTATCGAGGAAGCATCCCGCAACCAGCAAGATCAGGTTGAACAGCGCAACGACGACAATCGGGTTATCGGTGCCCGAGAGAATGTAGCTTGCCAGATCCGACGGCGCGCCGGTGCTCGCGAGCAACCATGAGAAGGCCGATGCCCCCGCCGTAATCAGCAGCAAAGGGCCGGAAATCAATCCGGTGTTGCGCAACACCCGCAGCATTTCGCGCATCGAGATGCTGCGATACACGACCGCCCCCACAAACCAGCCGTAAAGGCAGGCTGTCGCGGCGGATTCCGTGGGGGTGAAGACGCCCGAGTAAATCCCGCCGAGCAAAATCACCGGCAACCCCAGCCCCCAAGCCGCGCGCTTCACCGCATGCAGGACCGAGCGAATGGAAGGGAACGTGTCGCGCGGGTAGCCTTTATGCGCGGAATACCAGCAGGCGTAGGCGATGAGGATGCCCCCGATCAACACAGCAGGCAGCAACCCCGCCGCAAACAGCTTGCCCACCGATGTCCCCGTCACCGAGCCGTAGATGATCAACGCGATCGACGGGGGTACAATGGGCCCTAAAGTGCCCGCCGTAGTGATCAGGCCGATCGAGAAGAACTTATCATACCCCGCAGCCACCATCGCAGGATACATGATTGTGCCAATCGCGATCACGGTTGCGGGCGACGACCCAGAGATCGAGCCGAACATCAGGCAGGCAACCACCGCCGCTGCCGCAAGGCCGCCCGGCAACCACCCGATCAGCGCCCGCGCCAACCCGATCAGCCGGTCTGACAGCCCGCCAATGCGCATCAACTCCGCCGCCAGAATGAAGAACGGGATCGACATGAGCGAGAAATTGTTCATGCCCGAAAACATCCGCATCGGCACGACAACAGGATCAATCCCGCCAATAAAGTAAAACACCAGCGCCACCGACATCGCCAGCGCGGCAAAGATCGGCAGGCCGAAAAGAAGCAGCCCGAAAAAGGCCGGAACCAGTGCGGAAACCATGAATGCGCCCTCAGCTTGTTTTGATATCGACCTGCGGCGCGACATATGCGCCCGTGGTCACGATGGAGCGCAACACCAACACATATCGCAGCGCCATAAGCCCGCCCGAAATCGGGATGACCAGATAAATATACCCGACCGGAATCCGCATCGCGGGCGACAACTGCCCCATATTCATCGTGTTGAACGATAGCTTGATGCCGTAGAAGACCAGCACACAAGCAAAGACCAGACCAAGGCCCGCGGCCCCGATCTGGAGGGCGCGAGCGGTGCGGGGGCCGGCGATGGCATAGATCGCCTCGACGCTGATATGGGAGGCGTAGCGAACGCCCATCCCCATGGTCAAAAAGCTCATGGTAATCAACGCGTAGAGGATCAACTCCTCCGACCAGTAGAGCGAGTTATTGAACACATAGCGCGCAATAACCTGCCCGATCGCAGTCAAGGTCGCAGTCAGGATCAGCACCGTGACAAGGATGTTTTCCACCCAGTCAATGATGCGGTTCACGCCTTCAATCATCACACCGGCCCCCATGTTGGATCAGCCCTTCGCCGCCGCAATCGCCTTATCGAGAAGCTCTTGCGTCACCTTGGGCGCAAATTCCTCATAAATAGGCTTCGAAGCCTCGATGAAGGCTGCGCGCCCTTCCTCGGACAGTGGCTGAATCTCGATCTGGTCTTTGATCATATCGATGATATTGGCCTCATCCTCATCGGTGTATTGGCGCGCTGCATCGCGGCCCACAATCATCGCATCCGAAACGATGGTTTGCAGATCCTCTGGCAGACTCTCCCATTTCGCCTTGTTCATCACGGCGGCATAGGTGTGATAGGCGTGGCCCGTCAGCGTCATATATTTCTGCACCTCGTAGAACTTCATCGAGGCGATATTGGCGAGCGGATTTTCCTGACCCTCGACGACGCCTTGTTGCAAGCCGTTATAGACCTCAACATAGGCCATCGCGGTCGGGTTGGCGCCGTATGCGCGGTAGGTCGACAAGATCGTCGGCGCTTGCAAGGTGCGCATCTTGATGCCTTTGAGATCCTCGGGGCCATTGATCGGACGCAAGTTGTTGGTCATATGGCGGAACCCCGCGCCCCACATCGCGATCCCGTGCAGGTTGTTTGCCTCCAGCGTTCCCAAAAGCTCGGTGCCGACTTCCCCGTCCAGAACACGCGCCATTGCGGCGTTGTCATTCATCAAGAACGGCAGATCGAAAAGATACATCTTCTCGTTGAAATTCGCGAGATTGCCGGTTGGCGGGATCGCGATATCCACAAGCCCCATCTGCGTTTGCTCGATGATCTCGACATCGCCGCCAAGCTGCGCGGCGGGGCGGATCTGAACTTCGATGCGGCCGTCGGATTTCGCCTCGACCTCCTCCTTGAACTTCACCGCAGCGCGGGCATTGGGCGTATCCTCCGTCAAAACATGCGCGAAGGTCAGCGTGAAATCAGCCCCGTAGGCGGCCGTGGTAACCGCAAGACCGAGGAGTGTTGCGGCGGAAAGTTTGAGCATTTTGATAGACATGGTGTCTCCCGTTGGATTTTGATTTTGTAATTTATTCAGTCTCGTAACCGACGATCTTAATGTGTCGCCTTAAGAGTTGAGACCTATGGCAATCGGGCGCACCAAGCAGCGCGCGCCCGAAATCATTCTCCGCGTGTCACGCGACATGCGGCGCAAGCGGCGCACGGCCCAGCAACTCCGGCGCGCGGCCAATCACGGCCTCCACACCAAGCGCCATGCCAAGGAGCGCCTCCTCATGGCGGGCTGGTGCGATCATTTGCAGCCCGACAGGAATACCGTTGTGATCCAGCCCCGATGGCATCGAGAGCGCGCACCAGCCGAACAAATTGACAAACGCGGTGTTGCGCAGTGTCATCATATTCGCCTGACGGTAGGCCCCCGGCTCCACCAGATCAGCAAGAGGCGGCGCGCTGATCGCGACGGTTGGCGTGATCAAAACATCGACCTCGTCAAAGACACGCACGGCGTCCAAGGCCGCTCCGGCAAGAACGCTCGCACGGCGCAGATACTCGATCGCAGTGACCTGATCCGCCGTCTCGACCCTCGCCCGCACCATCGGATCAAGCCGCGCGATGCGCTCGGGGAAATTCATCTCCATGAACGATCGCAACTCCACTGCCGCCAAGCCGCCCAGCCCGAAAATCTCCAGCGCAGTCTCAAGATGCGGCAGCGTGATATCGGCCAGAACCGCGCCCTTGCGCTCGAGCATACCCAGCGCATCACGTGTGGATTGCGCAATGCTCGCATCCGCCCCGTCCCACACCGTGTTACCGATGATCCCTATCCGTAGGCCGCTGACAGGCGTCCCCTGCGCGGCCATCGGCTTTGCGCGGTCGATCGCGCCGAAAGCATAGGCCAGATCTTCGACTGTGCGGCACAAGATCCCCGGAGAATCCAGCGAGGGTGAAAGCGGCACGATCCCCTCGCGCGACCAGCGCCCGCGCGAGGTTTGCAGCGCGCATTGCCCCGTCAAAGCCGCCGGAACCCGCACCGATCCCGCCGTATCTGTGCCCAGTGCCACCAAGGCCGTGCCTTGCGCCAAGGAGACGCCCGCGCCCGCGCTCGATCCGCCCGGCGCACGCGGCGCGCCCATTGCAGACCAAGGATTAACCGGCGCCCCCCAATGCGCGTTCGTGCCCATGCCACCATAGGCGAATTCAACCGTATGCGTTTTGCCGCACACCATCCCCAACTGTCCCATAACGGCCTGCACAACTGGCCCCGCCGCCTGCCAGCGCGCCGGCAAAGCGGCATCCGTTCCCGCAAAAACCGGCATGTTGGGAACGCCGTAGAGGTCTTTTACCGACACCGGAATCCCCATCAGCGGACCGGTGTCACTGCCCGCGTCAAGCAAGACGTCGACCGCCTCCGCCTGCTGCGTCATTTGCGCCCCTGCCCAATGTTTATAGGCGTTCAGACGTGGCTCGGAGGCGTCATAGGCCGCATTGGACGCGGCCGCCAAGCTGCTGGCACGGATCGCGCCACTGCGCAGCGACTGCGCGATTTCGTGGAGTGATTGATGGGTCACGGAATGGGTCACGAGGTGCCTTTCAACTTGAAATCTTATCCTGATCCTTATGGGCAGATTATGAATACGCCAGCGTTGATCTGTGCGGGCTCATTGCGTCTCCCCATTTGGCAACGCCGCAGCGCTACCATCTAAGCCACTGAACGAGAATTGCTTTTAATAGGATTGCGCGCGAAACTCAGAGTTGAACAGTGCCGTTACGGCAAAGGAGCGTTGCCGTTTACTCACGCCACCTGCGTTCACTTCCCGCTAGTTTCGTAGGCGAACAACGGAGATATACAACATGCCACATTTGATCGAAGCCCGCCTGAAAGACATGGGCATCATTCTGCCCCGTCCGCCCAAGCCGATTGGCAACTACGTTCCGGGCGTTGTCGTGGGCAACCTTTTGTTCACATCCGGTACGCTGGGCACGCGGCCTGACGAGAATGATAACGACGTTCTGCCCTATGTCGGAAAGCTCGGCTCGGACCTGACGATTGAGGAAGGCTACGCCTCGGCACGGCTGATGGCGATCAACCATCTCGCCATGATGAAGGCGGTTTTGGGAGATCTTGATCGCGTCAAACGGATCGTCAAAATGATCGGCTACGTCTCATGCGCGCCCGGTTTCACCGAGCCGCATCATGTGCTCAACGGTGTGTCCGACCTGTTCGTCGCCTTGTGGGGCGAGGAGAATGGCCGCCACGCGCGCGCCGCATTGACGCAGCATGAATTGGGCCTGAATGCGCCGATCGAGGCGGATATCATTGTTGAATTGCACGGCTGAACGCATTGGCTGGCGGGAAACAGTCCCCGCCGGCCCAAACCGCCGGCCCAAACCGCCGGCCCAATCCGCCAGCCTGCCACGCGCGCCGTTTACGCCCCGCGTATTTTCGCCAAAAGCGCGATATCGGAGGCCTCGCTGGCCTTAAACTCCGACAAGATATAGCGCAGAAAGGCCGCCGCCGCAGGGGGCAACTGCTGATCGCGGCGGGTCACCGCGTAGATATAGCGATACTCGAAATCCTTGCATGTCAGGTTGAGCGGCACCAGCTGCCCCGATTGCACCTCCGTCAGCGCACCTTGCAGGGGCAAAAACACAATCGCCCCCGTCCGCAACGCGTGATCGATCAGAAAATGGAACTGATCCGCCATCAACACCGCATTGGGCACCGCGCCGATCTTGGCGTAAACGCGATTGACAAGATGGTGGATGCCGAAGCTGTCATCGGGCATAACGCAAGGCAAATCCTTGATATCGTTCAAATCAACCGGACGACCATCGGCAAAAGGATGATCTTGCGGCACGAGGGCGAGCAAGGGCTGATGCCATTTGCCAACGGTTTCGATCACGGGATGGGAGAAATGGTCATACAAGATGCCGATCTGGCAGATGTGATGCTCCAGCGCCTCAAGCACCCGTTCGCGGCCCCTGATCCGCACGCGCATCTCAATCGAAGGGAAGTCACGCCGGAACGCTGCGATCTTCTCGGAGAGGAACGGCCGCGTGATCCCCTCAACCGTCGCAAGAGACACCTGCCCCCGCTTCAGCCCTTTGAGATCCGCGATCTCGCCCCGCGCCAAATCAATCGTATCAAACACCGTCGTCAGATGCCGTTGCAGCAACGCCCCCGCCTCTGTGAGGCGCACGCCGTTTGAATGACGCTCCAGAAGCTGCACATCCAACTCGTGTTCGAGCTTGGCAAGCTGTCGGCTGATCGCGGATGGCGCGACATGCAGCCGATCCGCCGCCGCACGTAAAGACCCAAAGCGCGCAACTTCCGCGAAATACCGACACGCAGCAAGATTAAGCATCGAAGTCTCCGGTCAAGGCAACAGATGCGCCAGCATACTGCGTTTTCACACAAACGCTATGCGCCCCGCGCCGCCCTTACGCCTTACCCGAAGACTTTAAGGTCGTTGGCGTGAGATAGATGATCTCGTCATCCACACTCACCATGACGTCACCGTCTTGCACATTCACCTGAAGGCGCATCGACCGCCCCGCACGCGCCGCCAGTTCCGCAACGGAGGACTGCGCGAGGTTTACCACCTGCAAATTATCGAAACGATGCGTGCTATTTTTGGTCTTTTCCCACCACACATCTGCGGGATTGCCATTGTAGGTGTAAATCACCACCTGCTTGGCCTTCGCGCAAGATTGACGGATCACCTTTTCACTCGGGAGCCCTAGCGCGACCCAAAGATCCAATTCGCCGCTCAGGCTTTTTTGCCAGATGTCCGGCTCGTCATCGGTGGAAAGCCCCTTCGTCATCTCGAGATGCTCATGCGCGTTCAACGCAAACGCAAGCAAACGCACCATAAGCCGCTCATCCGTCTCCGAGGGATGCTTGGCCACGGTGAGCTTATGGGTTTCGTAATAGTGGCGATCCATATCCGAAACAGACAGCTCGATTTTATAAATAGTGGCATTTTGCGCCATGATACGTCCCGAAAAAGCAAAGATTGGGATGCTTAGAGCCTCGCGCGCCATTGTGAAAGGCAAATCGGCGCAAGACACCCTGCCCGCGCGCTAGCCGCTCAGCGTTACGCGAACCGTGCATCCTTTGGGCGTCGGTCGGATCTGCGCCGTGCCGCCGTGGCTTTGCGCAATGTCGCGCACAATCGCGAGCCCAAGGCCACAGCCTTGCAACGTATCCGGATCGGCACGAAAGAACCTGTCGAAGATCCGGTCTTGCATGTCCTCGGCAATCCCCGGCCCGTCATCCGCAACATCAAGGCAAACGACATCCGGCGCGAAGCGAAGCGTGACAGTGATCAACGGTGTCTCTCCCGCGTAAGTCATCGCGTTATCGAGGAGATTGCTCAACATCTCGGCAATTAAAATCTCGTCTCCGGTGATGTCACGCGGCGTTCCAATCACGTCATACGTAATGGAAACGCCCTGCGACAAGACGCGCTCCGCGAACGCGCGGGTGGTGCTTTCGATCACCTGTGCAAGATCGACGGGCTGCGCGATGCTGCGCAAATGCCGTCCGCGTACCCGCTCCATCGACAGCAATTGGTTCGTCAGACGCCCCGTGCGGCGGGCAACGGCGGCGACTTCCGCCACGCGCGCGCAACACCTCCTCATTGGGGGAGGTCATCGCCGCCTCTGCCTGCGCCTGAATGGCCGCGATCGGGTTGCGGACCTGATGCGCCGCGTCGGAAATGAACGCATCGCGCAACGCGAAGGCTGTCGTCAGGCGTCCGAACAATGCATTCATTGCCTGCACCAAGGTCGCAAGCTCCGGCGGCACCCAACGGCGGATCGGTTTGAGATCATCCGGCGTGCGCGCCAAGATCGCATTTTCCAATTCGCGCAGCGGCCGAAGGCCAAACGTAATCCCGAACCAAACAAATAGCGCCGCGGTGGACACCAATGCCGCGAAATACAAGATCGTCTGGAAAATCAGATTTCGGCTCAAGGCGTTGCGCTGGTTCACCGTCTGCCAAACCTCGACAGTCGCCACCCCTGCCGGCCCCACATCCATCACGTAATCTTCCATGATCAGAGCCCGCACAGGCTGCCCCGCAACCACACTATCGTAGAACATGGGCGTATTGGTTTCCAACGGGCCGACATCGCCGCGCGCCGGTGCGTTTGAATAGCCGGTGACATAAGCTCCTTCAGGCCCCGTGACTCGGTAGTAAATTTCGTCGCCCAACGCCTGTGTCATCGCCTGTAAAAGCTGATCCGTCAGCATATCACCTTGCGAGAACATGACATCGCGAGAGATGGTTAATGCGATGGAATAAAGCGTGTTATCATAGACTTGGCGAGACAATTTCGCGAATTGAATATAGCGCGCGAGGCTGGCCAAAACGGCCACCACGACCAGAGGGCCAACGATCATTAAAAACAACCGCTCACGCAGGGCCAGACGCGACAGACGCAGCCGCATCACGTTTTCTCCTCGTCCAGCATATAGCCGAGCCCGCGCGCGGTGCGGATCGTGGCGCCCGTCCCCTCCAATTTGCGTCGCAAACGCGAGACGAGAAGCTCGATCGCATTCGCCTCGATCTCCGCTCCCGTGCCGTAGAGCGTATCCGATATCCGGTCTTTCGAAACGATCCGCCCACGGTTATCGAGCAAACATTCAAACAACGCCAGTTCGCGGCGCGGCAAGTCCACCGGCCCCGAAACACCCGTCAGGACGCGGCTTTGTCGATGGAAACTTAGCGATCCGATCTCGATGGAGGACGATTGCAGAATGGGCCGCCGCCGCGCCAGTGCCCGCACCCGCGCGATCAGTTCGGCCATCTCGAACGGCTTGACGAGATAGTCATCCGCCCCCGCCTCCAGCCCCGCGACGCGTTCGGATGTTTTTCCCATCGCCGTCAGAATCAGCACCGGCGTCATATCTCCATCGCGTCGCATTTCGCGGACAATTGACATGCCATCGAGGCCCGGAAGGTTGACATCCACAATCGCAAGATCGGGTTTCTCTTGCCGCAGGAATGCTGCGCCATCCTTGCCATTCGCGATCCAGTTTACGCCAAGCCCCTGATCTTCAAGTGCATTTTTGACACCTTGCGCCAGAATTTCGTTATCTTCGATAATTACGATACGCATTTTGCCTCGGACAGGATTTGGACAGGTTCAGCCGCTATACCCTCATTCAAGGCGCGCTTGGGGGGAGAAATCAAGCGCGTTACGACGACTATGAAGACAGTTGTCGGAAAGAACTGACACGGGAGGAGATACAATGACGAGTACTAAAATGACCCGCCGCAAGGCGATCGGCATCGCTTTGGCAACCGCCGCGACGCTGGCGAGCGCCCCTGCATGGGCGGAAACAGATTTCAGCGGTAAAACGATCGAATGGATCATCCCGTTCTCGGCGGGGGGCGGTTCTGACACATGGGCGCGCTTCAACGCGCCGATGCTCTCCAAATACCTGCCGGGCAATCCGACGGTCGTTGTCGTCAATGAACCTGGCGGCGGCTCGACCAAAGGCGCGAACCTTTTTGCTGTGCGCGCAAAAGCCGACGGGCTGACCTTGCTCGGCACGTCCGGCTCAACGCAGTTCCCCTATCTGCTGGGTGATCCGCGCGTGAAATACGAATATAAGGATTGGAAGATCGCGATGGCGGCTCCAACGGGCGGCGTGGTCTATGTCTCGCCCTCCACGGGGGTGACATCGGTCGAGGATATCGCCAAGCTGAAAGGCCAAAAGCTGACCTATGCCAGCCAAGGCGCGACCTCGCTCGACCTTGTGCCGCTTTTGGGATTTGGCTTGATGGATCTTGAGGTTCAACACGTCTTCGGCTTCAAAGGTCGCGGAGATGGCCGCTTGGCGTTTGAGCGCGGCGAGACCAACATCGACTATCAGACGTCCTCCGCCTACATGAAAAACGTGCAACCCCTTGTCGACGCAGGGCAAGCGGTCCCGCTGTTCTCGTGGGGCGTTTTGGATGAGGATGGCAATATCATCCGCGATCCGAATTTCGCAGATCTTCCGAGCTTCCCCGAGGCGTATCAGACGATGACCGGCAAGGCCCCTGAAGGCCCGGACTTCGAGGCTTATGCCGCGTTCTTCATTGCAGGTTTCCCTGCGCAAAAGATGGCGTTCTTGCCCAAAGATACCCCCGACGAGATCGTGCAAACCTACCAAGCCGCATTTGAGGCAATGAAGGAAGATCCTGACTATCTCGCGAATAAGGAAGCAGTTCTGGGCACTTATCAGCAGGTGACCGGCAAAGCCGCCCAAGCCTTGTTCGAGAAAGGGACCACGATCACCCCCGAGACACGCAGCAGCGTCGTTGAGATGCTCAGCGCAAACTATGGCGTCAAACTCGGTGAATAACCTCATTACCGATTGATACGCCGGGGTGATGGCAGGCCAGCCGTCACCCCATCCTACCCCCCATATCTGGCCTGACCCTACCCAAAAATTGACCTGAATTCCCCTCGGAGGACAATCCCGTGGCCGATACCCTATTGGCAGCGCTCTCTGCGCTCATGACTTTCGAACACCTGCTCTACATGCTCGTCGGCGTTTCTGTCGGGCTTGTGATCGGCGTGATTCCCGGCTTGGGCGGCATCGCCGGCCTGTCACTGTTGATGCCCTTCCTCTACGGAATGGACGAGATTTCCGCGCTGGCGATGCTGATCGGCCTCGTCGCGGTGATCCCGACATCTGATACGTTCTCCTCCGTCCTGATGGGGATTCCGGGCTCCTCGGCGTCGCAAGCGACCGTCCTCGACGGCTTCCCCCTCGCCCGACAAGGCCAAGCTGCGCGCGCGCTATCGGCCGCGTTCATCTCGTCGATGTTTGGCGGGTTGTTTGGCGCTATTGTCCTGACGGGCTTTGTCGTCATCGCGCGGCCGCTGATCTTGATGTTCGGATCGGCGGAATTGTTCATGCTGGCATTGTTCGGCTTGTCGATGGTTGCGGTCTTGGCGGGGCGCTCCTTGCCCAAAGGCTTGGCGGCCTGTGCGGTGGGGTTGCTCTTGGGGTCGATCGGCGGCGCGCCCGCAACGGGCGAATTCCGTATGACTTTCGGGCTTGGCTATCTCTATGACGGCATCCCGTTAGTCGTTGTGGGCCTTGGACTTTTCGCAATTCCTGAAATCTCTGACCTGTTGCGCAAGAATGCCGCGATCTCGGATCGGCCAGCCCTTGGCGCGGGTTGGATCATGGGTCTGCGTGACTGGTATCGCAACATCTGGCTTTCGATCCGTTGTTCGGGAATGGGTTGCATGATTGGCGCCATTCCGGGGCTTGGCGGCTCGGTCGTTGACTGGATCGCCTACGGGCATGCGGTGCAAACCTGCAAAAACCCCGAAACGTTCGGCAAGGGCGATCCGCGCGGCGTTGTCGCGCCAGAGAGCGCAAATAACGCGATGCAAGGCGGCGCTTTGCTGCCCACGATGCTGTTCGGGATCCCGGGCTCGGGATCAATGGCGGTATTTCTCGGCGGGATGGTCCTTTTGGGGATCGAGCCGGGGCCGGCGATGGTCACCACCAATCTCGACGTCACCTATTCGGTGATCTGGTCGCTCGCATTGGCGAATGTGATGGGCGCGGGCATCTGCTTGATGCTGGCTTTGCCAATCTCGAAACTGACGCAGATCCGCTTCCCCCTTCTCGCGCCGTTCATGATCGCGCTGATCTGCTTTGCCGCCTTCCAAGCGACACGCGATATCGGTGATCTGATGGCATTGATCTCGCTCGGCGTGCTGGGCATTTTGATGAAACGCTTTGCTTGGCCGCGCCCTGCGATGCTGATCGGCTATGTTCTTGCACCGCAAGCGGAAACCTATCTTTACCAAGCGTTGCAATTCTACGATTGGGGCTTTGTCACCCGCCCCGGCGTTATCATCATCGGCCTGCTTGCTTTGGCTTCTGTGCTCTTTGGGCTGCGCAAACGCGTTGACGATACCGGTCATGTGGTGGCGGCATCTGATGATGTGGCCGAGCATGAAGGGGGCTGGGCAACACGCCTTCCGCAGATCGCCTTTGGCATTTTGATGCTCGGCTTGCTCGGCCTCGGCTTGCACGACGCTTTGGGGCAGAGCCAGCTCGCGCTCGTCTTCCCTGCATCCGTCGCGGTGGTTGGGCTTGCGATGGGGCTTTGGCTGCTGCCTGAACTCATCGGCGGGCATCGCGGGCATGTCGCGCATTACGATAGCGAGCGCGACGGCGCGCATGTCGGGCAATCGGGAATTGGCGGGCTGTGGGACGGCGCGCTGTGGATCGGCGGCTTGGTCGTGGTCTCGGCGCTTATCGGTTTCTACCTCGCGATGATCGGCTTTTTCCTTGCCTTCCTGCGTCTGCGGGCGCGCGCCACTTGGTTGCAAACCGCGCTTATGACGGCGGCGGCGGCGGCGTTCATCTTGCTGATCGCAAAGATGCTCGCGCTGAATTTCCCGTCTGGCGTGCTGCAATCCTATCTCGATCTGCCTTGGCCCTTCCGCTGATGACGCGCGCCCTCCCGATCCTGTCGGGGGGGCTTTTTCGACTAAAATCGGACCTCACACCATGACCCAAACCGCAATTCCCTATCACCTGTTTCGTGGCGGCACCTCGCGCGGGCCTTATTTCAACCGCGCGGATTTGCCCGCCGATCGCGACACCTTGGCCAATGTCTTGATCGCGGCGCTCGGATCGGGGCAAAAGCTCAATATCGATGGCATCGGCGGCGGCGCCGCGGTGACCACCAAGGTCGCGATGCTGTCGAAATCCGACGCGGCAGACATCGACATTGATTACTTCTTCGCGCAGGTGTCCGTTGAAGATCAACTCGTTGATTTCAAACCGACTTGCGGCAATATCTTATCGGGCGTCGGCCCTGCCGCAATCGAAATGGGATTGATTGCGCCGCAAGGCGAGACAACCCGCGTGCGCATTCGCGCCGTGAATACCGGCGCCGTGGTCGAAGCCATCGTCGCCACCCCGAATGGCACGGTGAGCTATGAGGGCCCCGCCAAGGTTGACGGTGTACCGGGAAGTTCTGCGCCGATTTATCTGAATTTCATGGGGGTTGTCGGCTCGTCCACCGGCGCGCTTTTGCCTACGGGCGCGGTGCGCGATGTGATTGAGGGCGTGGAGGTCACCTGTATGGATGTCGCGATGCCAATCGTGATCGCGCGCGCCGCCGACTTTGGCCTCACCGGATATGAAAGCGCCGAAAGCTTAGACGCGAACCGTGACTTCTTTGCCAAAATCGAGCCGATCCGGATCAAGGCGGGCGCTTTGATGGGGTTGGGGGATGTCACCAAATCAGTCACCCCGAAATTCGCCCTGCTCGCCCCGCCCCGCCACGGCGGCACGATCACCGCGCGCTATTTCATGCCGTGGAGTTGTCACCCGACGATGGCCGTCACCGGCGCGCAATGCCTTGCCTCTTGCGTTTTGACGCCGGGTACTGTCGCGCAAGGCCTGTACACAGCGCCGCAAGGCGCGCCTGCGCTGGTGCGGATTGAACATGCGGGCGGCGAGATTGATGTAACCGTGGATTACGAGATGGATGAGACAGGTTTCCATCCCCGGTCGGCCGGACTTTTGCGCACCGCAAGGATGCTTGCGCGCGGCGAGGTTTTCGTGCCTTCCTCCATCTGGTCGGGCAAAACCTAAGGGAAAACCGAATGCGGGTGCATATTCTTGACGATTGGTCGGATACGCTGCGAGGGCTGGCCTCTTTTGCGAAGCTGGCCGGCCATGAGACCACCGTCTGGACAGATCATGTCGAGGGCGATGCGCTGATCACGCGGCTTCGCGATGCGGAGGCGCTCGTTTTGTTTCGCGAGCGCACCCAGATCACCCGTAGCTTGCTTGAAGCCCTCCCCAACCTGAGGCTGATCTCGGCGCGGGGCGCTTGGCCGCATGTCGACACACAGGCCTGCGCCGATCTGGGCATCACATTTTGCTCGCAAAAATCCGACGCCGCGCCCAACCATTCGGCGGCGGAGCTGACATGGGCGCTGATCATGATGGCGCTGCGCGATTTGCCCGCGCAAATGGCCGCCCTTGCAGCGGGACAGTGGCAAGCCGCCGTGGGTCGGTCGCTCCGCGGTCGCACGCTCGGGCTGTACGGCGCGGGGCGGATCGGGCAGCTCGTCGCGGGCTATGCGCGGGCCTTCGAGATGCAGGTGATCTGGTGGGGAAGCGAGGCCCGGCGGGCAGAGTTGATCGCCCGCGGCGAAACCGTGCCCCCCAGCCGTGAGGCGTTTTTCGGCGGCGCGGATGTGATTTCCTTGCATCTTCGCCTCACGCCCGAAACGCGCGGGATCATCCGCGCCGACGATCTCGCCGCGATGCGCGAGGACGCGATTTTGGTGAATACTTCGCGCGCGGGGCTGATCGAGCCCGGTGCGCTTTTGCCCGCGCTGGCTGCGGGGCGACCTTCGAGGGCGGCGCTCGATGTGTTTGATGTCGAGCCGATCACCGACCCGAACGATCCGCTTATCACCCACCCGCGCGTGATTGCCACGCCCCATATCGGCTTTGTCACACAAGACGAGTTCAATCTGCAATTCGGGGAAATATACGACCAGATCAACGCTTTCGCCGCGGGCTCGCCCGTCAATCTCGTCGTAAGATAAATTTCGCGACGACCGGCGCGCCGAGAATGACCAAAATCACCCGCGTCAGGTGGTGCACAATCACAAACCCTAAATCCGCGCCGGTGACGATGGCGAGCACCGTCATCTCCGCCTGCCCGCCCGGCGCGAAGGCAAGAAACGCATCAACCGGCGGCGCAAGGTCCAAGAGCGTGACCGCCTCCGTAAACAGCGCCGAGAGCGCCGCAAGGATCACGACGAACACCACACCCGTCGCCACAAAGCGCCGCAGCTCGCGCCATGTCACCCCCACGTAACACACCCCGATCCCCAATCCGATCAGCAACTGCGCCGTCAAGATAGCTTCTGCGGGCGGGCGCATGTGCAGCAACCCCGTGAGCGAAAAGGTCGCCGCCAAAATCATGGGCCCCAGTATCGACGCGCCAAACAAACGCAACCGCTCCGCGATTTTCCACCCGCCAAGCGCCGCGATGATCATCAGGGCGATTTCATGAAGCGGCAAATCCCGCGCCGGCAGACCGATCGGATTGCCCAAGCCAACACCGTAAAGATGCACCGCGATGATGGGCGCGAGAGTGACGATAATAAGAACCCGCGTTGCATGGATCAGGGAGAGGGCCCGCGCATCGCCGCCCGCCTCCTGCCCGAAGACCACCATGTCTTGCAAACCACCCGGCATCGCCGCGTACCACGACGTCACGCGGTCATAGCCGAGCGCGCGAAAATACGGCAAGCCAACCAGCGCGATAAGGCCGACGAACACCGGCACCAGCGCAACTGTTTGCATCATTTTGGGAAGGGCGTGCACAACATCCGGCGTGATCGATGCGCCCGCCGCCACGCCCAAAATCGTGCGCGCGGCGACAGATACCTGCCCCATCCCCTGCAATTTCATCCCCGCAAGGGCCGCCCCCAGACAGGCGAGAAGTGGCCCGAACAAAAACGGCAGCGGCAGCCCGAGCCCCCAAAAAACCCAAGCCCCCGCAAGCGCAATCGCAAGGGTGGCAGCACGGCGCGGCAGAGTCGATATCATGACGGTTCTCATGGTTGACAGGTTTATGAATCCAGTTGTATACGCTTGGATACAATAAGGCAAGAGGCCCCGATGACCCACCCGACAGATGAAATCCCTCAAGGCGCAAGCGCCTATCGTCGTCTGCTCGATGAAATCCGGTCCGGTGCCCTACCGCCCGGCACACGGTTGCGCGAAGTTGAGATCGCAGAGCGCCTCGGCCTGTCGCGCACCCCGATCCGGGAGGCAATGCGCCTGCTGGAGGCGGACGGGCTGGTCGTGCATCAGCCGCGCCTTGGCGCCACCGTGCGCACCCTCGACTATGCGGAAATCATGGAGCTCTACGAGATGCGCGCCGTTCTCGAGGGCACGGCCGCACGCCTCGCCGCACGTGCCGCATCCGAGGTGGAACTTGCCGAGCTATCCGCGCTCAACGATGAGTTTTGCGCCGCAGTCGGAGATCAGGATAAGGCGGCGGAACTGAACCGCCAATTTCACCTGATCTTGCAAGACGCCGCGAAGAACCGGTTTTTGATCAAATCGATCATCAGTTTGCAAAAGACGATGATGATCCTCGGCCCGACGACCCTTCTGGATGTCGATCGTGCCCACGGCGCCGCGCAGGAGCATAAACGCATCCTCGCCGCGCTGATCGCCCGCGACGGCGCACAGGCCGAAACCGAAATGCGCGGCCATATCGAGGCCGCGCAACGGGCACGATTGAAGGGGTTGCGCGCGCGCGACCGTGCGATGGAGGAGGAGTGAATGGCACAGTGTGATTGGGATGTGATCGTCGTCGGCGGCGGGAATGCGGCGCTTTGCGCGGCGATCACGGCGGCGGAAGCGGGCGCGAGTGTGCTGATTTTGGAGGGTGCGCCAAAGACCTATCGCGGCGGCAATTCGCGCCACACGCGCAATTTCCGCTGTATGCATCAAGGCCCGCTCTCGCCTCTGACCGATGCCTATCATGAGGATGAGTATTTTAAAGATCTGATGCTGGTGACCAAGGGTAAAACCGATGAAGACTTGGCCCGTCTGACGATCCGCGCCTCCGAGGATTGCTTGCCGTGGATGAAGGCGCACGGGGTGCGCTTCCAGCCATCTCTCTCGGGGACACTGTCGCTGTCGCGGACCAATGCCTTCTTTCTGGGGGGCGGCAAGGCGTTGGTAAACGCCTATTACAATACCGCCCAAGACCTTGGTATTACGATTAAATATGATGCGCAGGTGAGCCACATCGGCTTCGAAGGCCGACGCTTTACCCATGTCGACGTCTGCATCAACGGCGGGCCGAGCCAACGAATCCCAGGCCGCGCCGTCGTTTTAGCCTCGGGTGGGTTCCAATCGGATATCGACTGGCTGACCCACGCTTGGGGCCCGGCGGCGGCAAATTTCTTGATCCGCGGCACGCCCTATAATCGCGGCGTGGTCCTGCGGGACATGCTTGATCAAGGCGCGCAAAGCGTCGGTGATCCGACCCAGTGCCATGCGGTCGCCATCGACGGACGCGCGCCAAAATTTGACGGCGGCATCGTCACACGGCTCGATTGTGTGCCCTTCTCGATCGTGGTGAACCGCGACGCCGAGCGGTTCTACGACGAGGGCGAGGACGTCTGGCCCAAACGCTACGCAATTTGGGGGCGGCTCGTGGCGGCGCAACCCGATCAGGTCGGCTTTGCTATCATTGACGCGCGCGCCCGCGATCTGTTTATGCCCTCGGTCTTTCCGCCCGTGCAGGCGGACACGATTGAGGCGTTGGGCGACAAGCTGGGCCTTGATGGCGACGCGCTCGCCCGAACCGTCGCCCAGTTCAACGCTGCCTGCTCTGA
Organism: Albirhodobacter sp. R86504; assembly: GCF_042466415.1. Taxonomy (NCBI): domain Bacteria; kingdom Pseudomonadati; phylum Pseudomonadota; class Alphaproteobacteria; order Rhodobacterales; family Paracoccaceae; genus Albirhodobacter; species Albirhodobacter sp. R86504. The sequence continues at coordinate 1,230,843 of NZ_JAXHCH010000002.1, forward strand.
AGGGGCCTTCACGCCGACGGAGTTGGACGGGTTGAGCACCACCGGACTGACCCCGCCCAAGACCAACTGGGCGCGCTCCATCAGCCAGCCGCCCTTCTACGGATATCAACTGCGCCCCGGTGTGACATTTACCTATCTGGGCCTAAAGACCGGCGCGGATGCCCGCGTGCAAGGCCCCCAAGGACCGATCGAGAATGTGTTTGCCGCTGGCGAGATCATGGCCGGCTCCATTCTTGGCCAAGGCTATCTGGCGGGGTTTGGCATGACGATCGGCACCGTATTCGGCCGGATTGCGGGCCGTGAAGCCGCCAAACTTATCGACCTTGCAAAGACCTCGGAGATGCCCCATGTCGTTTGACCTCCCAAGCTCGCCCCCCCATGAGGAGGCCCGCCGCCAGATCGAGATCTGCAACGCGTGCCGCTATTGCGAAGGGTTCTGTTCGGTCTTCCCCGCGATGACCCGCGAGAAATCCTTTGCGGACGGGGATCTTACGCATCTTGCAAACCTGTGCCACAACTGCCGCGGGTGTCAGTATTCGTGCCAATACACCGCCCCGCATGAGTTCGCGCTTAACCTTCCCGCAGCGCTTGCCGAGGTGCGCCAAGACAGTTGGGAGCGTCTCGTCGGCCCGCAACGCCTCGCGCGCGCGTTCCATAAGAGCGGCACGGCCATCGCAGCAACCCTCGTTGTTGGATTTGCCGCCGTTATGGCGCTGATCACGATGATTGAACCGGCGAGCGGCGAAGGATTCTACGCCGAAATGTCGCATAATCTGATGGTCGCGCTCTTCGCGCCTGCTTTCTTGCTGCCGCTCGTGGCTGTCGCGATGGGGCTCCGGCGCTACTGGCGTGAGACGGGTGCGCCGCGCATGGCCCTCTCGGATTGGCACGGTGCCCTGAAGCAGGCCGCCAGCCTCAAGAACTTGAACCGCGGACAAGGTCAGGGCTGTAACTTCGAGAAAGAGGATCGGTATTCCGACACGCGCCGCATTTTGCACCAAACGGTTATGTACGGCTTTTTGCTATGCTTTGCAGCCACTTCCAGCGCGACATTAATGCATTACCTGTTCAACATGCCCGCGCCCTATCCGGTCTTCAGCCCGCCTAAACTCTTGGGTGTGACGGGCGGGATTGCCTTGGTGATCGGCACAATCGGTCTGGGCTGGCTCAAGACACAAGCCGATCCCGAGCTGGGCGCGAAACGGGTTTGGGGCGGCGAAATGGGCTTTATCGCCCTGCTCGGGTTCACGGGCGGCTCGGGCCTTGCGCTCTACGCGGCGACGGGGACGGCGCTCATGCCGGTGATCCTCGCGCTGCATCTGGGGGCTGTCGCGACGTGCTTTTTGCTCCTGCCTTACACGAAAATGGTGCACGGGTTCTTCCGTCTGACCGCTCTGATCGCCGAGGAGGCGATCAAGCGCCGCGCATGACAGATCGGGCGGCGCGGGCATACCGCGCCGCCCTGTTATGATGGGTCAGAACCCCTCCAACACGAGCTTCCCCTTGGCCTTGTTCGTCTCCAAAATCGCATGAGCGCGTTTGAGCGTCGCCGCATCGATCTTACCCAGAACCTCCGTCGCCGTCGATTGAATGGTGCCCGCATCCAAAAGATCAGCGACCTCATTGAGGATCTCATGTTGATGCGACATATCTGCCGTTTGGAACAAGGATCGCGTGAACATCAGCTCCCAATGCGTTGAAATCGCTTTAGCTTTGAAAGGCATGATGTTGAGCGTATCGGGGTCGTCGATCAGGCCAAACCGGCCTTGCGGGGCGATAAACGCGGCCACCTGTTCGACATATTGGTGGCTGTGCGTCGTGGAAAACACGTAGCCCGGCTGACCGATATCGAGCGCCTCGATCTGTGGCGTGAGGGGGTGCGTGTGATCGATCACGTGATGCGCGCCCAAGGCGAGCGCCCAATCGCGGGTCTCCGGACGCGACGCCGTGGCGATAACCGTCAAATCCGTTTTTGCGCGCAAAAGCTGAATCGCGATGGAACCGACGCCGCCCGCGCCGCCGATGATCAAAACCGCCCGTGCAGCCCCTGGCACAGGGTCCGTCACCCGCAAGCGATCAAACAACATCTCGTAAGCCGTCAACGCAGTCTGTGGCAGCGCCGCCGCCGCGGACAAGACCACCGACTTGGGCGCATGGCCCACAATCCGCTCATCCACCAAATGGAATTCGGCATTGGTGCCCGACCGGTTGATCGCCCCAGCATACCAACCAAGATCGCCTACCTTAACGAGCGAAACCGCATCCCCGACCTCAACCACCTCGCCGACCGCATCCCAGCCCAAAACTGCCGGCGCTTCGCTCGGTGCAGGGCGGTTCTGGCGGATCTTAAAATCAACCGGGTTGACCGATACCGCCTGCACACGCACCAAAAGATCGCGGCCAGACGCGCTTGGCTTATCAAGTGTCAGGTCAAGCAGCGCATCTTCACGGTCCAACGCGCCTGCGGTTTTATATCCAACAGCTTTCATCTCACTCTCCTCGATCAACGCAAATTCGGGCTCGCGTCACCTTTGACGGAGCGGTCTAAGAGAGTGTAGATTATATTCTAAATTAATGTCAGTTAGACAAAATAGATTTCAAAATTCGGATTACGGAGATAATCCAATGGACACCCAAAGCGTCAGACTATTTGTTCTTTGCGCAGATAAGCTCAATATCAGCGCCTCGGGCCGCGAATTGGGCATGGCGCCCGCCGTCGCCAGCGCGAAGCTTGCCAAGCTGGAGGAATTGCTCGGGGCCGATCTGTTCCGGCGCTCCACGCGCAAAGTGTCCCTCTCTGTGGAGGGCGCGGATTTTCTGCCCTTCGCGCGTGAGATCCTTGCGCAAGAGGATGCCGCCCTCGCCGCATTGGGACGCGCAACCCCAAATATCAGCGGCACCCTGCGCTTCGCCGCGCCGAGCACCTTCGCACAGCTCTACATCGCGCCGATCCTGCCGAAATTTATCGCTCAATACCCTGATATAACACTAGATTTGCGCCTGTCAGATACCCAGTTCAACCTGATCGAAGGCAGTTTTGATCTTGCGCTGCGCAATATGGTCATGACGGATTCGAGCTTGAAGGGCCGAAAACTGGCCGATGACACGCGGGTTTTGTGCGCATCGCCCGCCTATCTTGCCGCGCACGGAACGCCGCAAACGCCCGAAGCGCTCATCGCGCATCAGCTCATCGCGTTTCGTGATTTATCGACGCGTCGGCTGATCAACTTGCGCGGCGAGACCGCGTTATTTGACCCAAAGGCGGCGCGGGCGCGGTTGGTGTTTGATGACGGGTTGAGCCAGAAACTCGCGACGGTGGCGGGCGCGGGCATCTCGATCAATTCGCTGTGGAGTGTGCACCAAGACCTCACATCGGGACGCTTGGTGCGCGTGCTTCCCGAGTACGTCTTGGATCAGCAGACGGCGCTTTGGCTTGTTTACCCGAAATCGAACGTCCTGACGGCCAAGGTGCGGGTGTTTATCGACTTCCTGCGCGAGAATTTTACCCTCACCACATCGGCCTAACGTCAATCGTCCAGCGGGCCATCATCCGGCGTCGTGTTGAGAAAGATGCGCCCGATGGCCTTCACAAACGGCAGGTTTACGACGATCAGAATCCCCGCCGCGATCAAAAGCCGCGTCAGGGTGCTGACGGGCATCGGGTCCGCGTCATCCGCGTAGAGATGGATTATCACCGTGACTACGAGGAACAAGATCGCAAGCAAACGCAAATGGCGAAACAAAACCGGCCGTGACGTCATAGGCTCCTGCACTCCTTGATCCGCATGGGGCCAGTATCCAGATCATCGCCGCTGCCGCAAGCGCGATAAACGCGTGGATTACGGCTCCTGCGCAACGCGGATCGGCAAATCATGCTGCGCCGCGAAGGCCACTGTGGCGCGGCGGAAGCCCTCGCACAGATCGCGGTACATCGGCACGAACATATGCTCGGCCGGTAAAACAAACCGCAAATCCGCCGCGACCTTGGGCAGATACGGGCGCGCCACGACATTATGCGGCGCGAACAGCGGGAAGGAGAACGGCTCCGCGATGTTGACATGGCGCTTGTTGGACAACAGCGCGTAGCGCACCCACGAGGATTGGCACCAGATCCGTTTTGACGCCTTCTCCCCCGCGAGCAAACGGGTTTCGTCATCATTGGGCAGGAGAACGGAATCGTTCTCGAACCCGATCAAACTATGCCCCGCCAGATCGCGGCTGGTCACGACATCCATCTTGGCCAGCACATGTTCCGCATGGACCGCCACGATGTAATCGGCCTGCGCGAAGGGCAATGTCTGCACACCGTCCATCTGGCAAAACCCGACCGTCACCCCGAAATCCAGTTTGCGGCTGCCGAAGGAGGCGATCATCTCTGGCGGCTGCTGGGCGAGGATGTCGATGAAAACATTCGGGTATTTCAGGTGGAACCCTTCCAAAACCGCCGGAAGAACCGCCGTTGCGATCGTGGGGATGCACGCAAGCCGGATGCGATCATTCACCCCTTCGCGGATCTCTGCGGCGACGCGTTGCAAGGTTTGGGCATTGTCATAGACCCCCTCAGCGACGTTAAAAAACGCCAATCCGCGCGCCGTCGGGCGCACGCCCCGCCCCGCCTTGTCGAACAGCTCAAAGCCGACATTGCGCGCGAGCTCCGCGATCAGGCGGCTGACGCCCGATTGCGTGAGGCCCATCGTATCCGCCGCCGATGCCAAGGTGCCCGTGCGGACGACAAGCAAAAACGCCTGAAGTTGTCTGAATGTCATTCCCGCCGCCCCGACTTACTTGCCACTTCAATGGCGCTTTTTGATCCCGATTTCGGTAGATATCGCACCGCTCGGTGGGTAGCCCTCGGATCAATCCCCATGACCAACCTTCGCCGTGATCGCTCAGATAGCATCCCCACAGCACAAATCAACCGGCTCAAAATCGCACCAAACTTACGCATTTCGCACAAAATTAAGGCAAAACCCCAAAGACCGTCACACAACCCGTCTTGAGCAGCAGCGCGGGAAATCCACTAAGCCACCAAAATTCTTACCTATTTTTACAAGCCATGCGGGATTGTCACCAATCAGGAGTTTTTAGCACGACTCCACCGCCGTGAGAGACATTAACGTCGTCACATAAGCGTCAACATTGCCTGCATGTTCCTTTCCGGCGGTTGATTTAACAGGGTTTGATTTCAAAAAGACGCCGATTAACAGGCGCTAAGGAGCTGAAATGAAAAGATCTTATGCACTCGCGATGACAACGGCATTGAGCCTGACCGCGACCCTCGCGTTCGCGCAGAACCATCCCGTCACCAATGAGCCGCTCGCCGAAAAGCAGGTATTTGTGTACCGCGTTGGCGACGATTCCCCATCGATCGATCCGCAATATACCGAGGATGTCGATGGCGCGGCCGTGGTGCGCGATCTGTTTGAAGGGCTGATGACGCAAGATAAAGACGGCAATCTTGCGCCGGGCGTGGCGACAGATTTTGACCTGAGCGAAGACAAAACCGTCTACACCTTCCATCTGCGCGATACCGCCAAATGGTCGGACGGAACGCCGGTCACGGCCGCTGATTTCGAATATTCGTGGAAGCGCCTCGTCGATCCCGCCACCGCCTCGCCCTACGCGTGGTTTGCCGAGGAAATGGGCATCGTCAATGTCGCGGATGTTGTCGCGGGGAAACTCCCGACCTCCGATCTGGGCGTGAAGGCGATTGATGATCACACGTTCGAGGTGCGCCTGAACCGCCCCGTCGCGCATATGCCGCAGATGACCACCAATGCCGCCCTCTCGCCCTCGCCCAAATCGGTCGTCGAGGCACATGGCACCAATTGGACCAAGCCCGAATTTATCGTCTCAAACGGCGCCTATGTTCTGACCGAAGCGATCCCGCAGGAACGCTCCGTCCGCGTGCGCAACACGAACTATTGGAACAATGACGCGACGATCATCGAGCGCGTCGAAGCGCTTGTTATCAATGATGAAAACGCCGCTCTCACCCGCTATCTCTCGGGCGAGTTGGACCGCACGGAAGTCCCCGCAGGCCAGTTCAAAAAGCTCAGCGCGAGCAACCCTGACGAGGCGCTGAGCATCCCGACGCTGTGCACCTATTACTATTTCATCAACATGTCCGACAGCGCCAACCCTGCGTTGAAAGATCAGCGCGTGCGCGAGGCTTTGTCGCTGGCGATTGACCGCGATGTGATCACCGGCTCGATTTTGCAAGGCGGGCAGACGGCGGCCTTCGGCTTCACGCCTGAGGCGACGGCCGGGTTTACCGCGCCGGAAAATGCAGCCGAGGCGATGACGCAAAAAGACCGCGACGCGCGCGCGATTGAGCTGTTGACCGAGGCAGGCTACGGGCCGGACAAGCCGATCACTCTCAAGCTCCTCTACAACACAGATGACCAGCACAAGAAAATCGCGATCACCGTATCGCAGATGTGGAAACAAAAGCTGGGCGTGACCACCGAATTGCAGAATATGGAATGGAAAACCTTCCTTGAGGCCCGTTCCAGCCAGCAATTCGATATCGGTCGTGCGGGATGGTGCGGCGATTATAACATGGCCTCCGCGTTCCTCGATCTGATGCGCAGCGGGCATGAGTATAACGATGCGAAATATTCCAACGCAGAGGTCGATGCCCTGTTGGAAGATGCCCGCGTGAACCCCGATCCCTCCGCCGATTTCACCAAAATCGAGGAAATCATCGCGAAAGACGTGCCGATCCTGCCGATCTATCACTATGCCGAGGCTTACATGATGGATAAAAACCTTCAGAACTGGCCCGTCGAGAACGTGCAGCAAAACTGGTACTCGCGCGATCTCTACTTCACAGCCGAGTAACCTCGCGGGGGCCAACCGGCCCTAACTCTCCGCGCCGTGCCGCAGTCATTGCGGCGCGGCGCCTTTCTCACATCAGATCCCAAACGATAGGATCCTCATGCTCACCTTCGTTTTCAAGCGTCTGCTCTACGCAATCCCCACGCTTTTGCTCTTGATCATCTTCTCGTTTGTCCTGATGCATTCCGCCCCCGGCGGCCCGTTCACATCCGATCGCCCGCTCGCGCCGGAGGTGATGGCCAATCTGGAGGCGAAATATCATCTCAACGATCCCCTGCCCCAACAAATCGGGCGCTATGTGGTGGATGTGGTCACACGGTTCGATTTTGGCCCGTCGTTCCAATACAAAGATCGCACCGTGAATGAGATCATCGCGCAGGGCTTCCCCGTGACGTTGACTTACGGGGCGATTTCCTTTGTCGTGGCGGTTCTGTTTGGCTGCGGGCTCGGGATTGCGGCGGCGATGCGCCAGAACACATGGCTCGATTATCTCGCGGTAGGCACATCGATCGGGGCGCAGGTTTTGCCGAATTTCGTGATGGCGCCGATTTTGGTTCTGGTGTTCACGCTCTGGCTGGGCTGGTTGCCGGGCGGCGGGTGGAACGGCGGGCAATGGCCCTATCTCATCATGCCCGTGATCGCCCTCTCGACCAGTTTCATGGCCTCGATCGCGCGGATCATGCGCTCGTCGCTGTTGGAGGTGATGCACAGCAATTACATCCGCACCGCGCGCGCCAAAGGCCTGCCCGCGCGCGCGATTTTGTTCCGCCACGCGCTCAAACCCGCGATGCTGCCGGTGATTTCCTACCTCGGGCCGACATTTGTTGTGATGATCACCGGCTCTGTCGTGATCGATCTTTATTTCACCACAGGCGGCATCGGTCAGGCCTTCGTGAATTCGGCGCTCAACCGCGATTATGCGGTGATGATGGGGATCACGATCCTGATCGGCGCGCTCACCATCGTGTTCAACCTGCTCGTGGATATTCTCTACGCGTGGATTGATCCGAAAATCAAATTGTAAGGAGGCGCGCATGACATCGACACCCCTGCAAAGCGCAGAAATCTCGCCCCCGAAGGCCAAGGCCGGTCGCTCGCTTTGGCAAGATGCACGGCGGCGGTTCTTGAAAAACCGCGCCGCCTTGGCCAGCGTCATCGTATTGGCCGTGATTGTTCTGATCGCCCTTTTGGGGCCACTCTTCGCCGTGTGGGATAATGAAACCGTTGATTGGGGCGTTTTGGGCGATATCGCGACGCTCGGCGCGCCGTCCTTCACCACCGGCCATTTCTTCGGAACCGATGATCTGGGCCGCGATCTCTATTCGCGGGTGGTGCAAGGCACGCAGGTGTCGTTGATGGTCGGGCTGATCGGATCGGCCATCGCGGTGATCATCGGCACGCTCTACGGCGCCACGGCCGGATATATTGGCGGGCGCACCGATAACATCATGATGCGCGCCGTCGATATTTTGATGTCGATCCCGTATATGTTCGTCCTGATCCTGCTGTTGGTGGTGTTCGGGCGCTCGATGTGGCTGTTGTTCGCGGGGGTTGGCATGATCTCTTGGCTGGAGATGGCGCGGATCGTGCGGGGGCAGACTTTGGCCCTCAAATCCAAGGAATATGTCGAGGCCGCGCTTGCGATTGGCGTCAAGCATCATACCATCGTGCTGCGCCATATCATCCCCAATTTGCTCGGCGTGATCGTCATCTACGCAACACTTCTGGTGCCGCAGATGATCCTGACCGAGAGCTTCATCTCGTTCCTCGGGCTGGGCGTGCAAGAGCCCAACACCAGCTGGGGCGCGCTGATTTCGGAGGGCGCCTCCACCTTGCAATACGGCACCTATTGGCAGCTTTTGTTCCCGCTGATCTTCTTCGTCGTCACGCTGTTTTGCTTCTTCTTCATCGGTGACGGATTGCGCGACGCGCTAGACCCCAAGGACAGATAGGACCAGATTATGAGCTTACTTGAGGTCAAAAACCTGACTGTCGGGTTTGATACGCCAGACGGCACCGTGCGCGCCGTCGATGATATCAGCTTTACGTTGGAGGCGGGCAAAACCCTCGCCATTGTCGGGGAAAGCGGATCGGGGAAAAGCCAAACCGCCTTCGCGATCATGGGCTTGCTTGCCAAAAACGGGCGCGCGGGCGGATCGGTGATGTTTGAGGGGCAAGAGCTGCTCAATATGCCCGAGAAGCGCCTGAACGCCGTGCGCGCGGCCCAGATCGGGATCATCTTCCAAGATCCGATGACATCGTTGAACCCCTATGTTCGCGTGTCCGATCAGATGGCCGAGGTGTTGATGCTGCATCAAGGCTTAAGCAAATCGGATGCGATCAAGGATTGCGTCAAGATGCTGGACGCGGTGAAAATCCCCGATGCCAAGCGCCGGATCACGATGTATCCGCATGAGTTTTCGGGCGGGATGCGGCAACGCGTGATGATCGCGATGGCGCTGTTGTGCCATCCGCGGCTGATCATCGCGGATGAGCCGACGACCGCGCTCGACGTGACGGTGCAAGCGCAGATCATGGATTTGCTGCGCGATTTGCAAAGCGATTTCGGCATGGGTTTGATCCTCATCACCCATGATCTGGGCGTGGTTGCGGGCAGCTGCGAGGATACGCTGGTGCTCTACGGCGGGCGGGTGATGGAAACCGGCCCGACGCAGCAGCTTTTCAGCGAACCGACCCACCCCTACACGCGCGGCTTGCTGCAAGCGGTGCCGCGTCTGGGCGCGAAATCGGCCAGCTTGGCAACGATCCCCGGCAATCCGCCCAATATGATGCATCCGCCCGCCGGATGCCCGTTCTCACCGCGTTGCGCCTTTGCAGACGCCGAATGCGGCCGCACGAAACCCGCTCTGATCGCGTTCGCAGACATGCGCAGCCGCGCCTGCCACCAGTCGCTACAGGACATCACATGACCGATGACAACACGCTTTTGCACGTCGACGGGGTGAAGGTTTACTTCCCCTACACGGCTGAAGATTCGATTTTTTCGCGCAAAGAGGCGCAGTATATCAAGGCCGTTGACGGCGTGAGCTTCACGATCAAGCGCGGCGAAACGCTGGGCATTGTCGGGGAAAGCGGCAGTGGCAAATCCACGCTGGCGCGGGCGGTGATCCGGATGGTGCCGATCCATGCGGGCCGCGTTTTGTGGATGGGGCAGGATCTGGTCGGGATGAAAGCCGCCGAGATGCGATTGCAGCGCAAAGACCTGCAAATGATCTTCCAAGATCCGCTCGCCTCGCTCAACCCGCGCATGACCCTGCGCGAGATCATCGCCGAGCCGCTGAAAACGCATTTCCCCAAAATGCGCAAAGCCGAAATGAACGAGCGGATCGCGAAAATGATGACGCGGGTGGGTTTGCTGCCCGATATGATCAACCGCTATCCGCACGAATTCTCGGGCGGCCAGTGCCAACGGATCGGCATCGCGCGCGCGCTGATTTTGGAACCAAAGCTTTTGATCTGCGATGAGCCGGTCTCGGCGCTCGATGTGTCAATTCAGGCGCAGGTCATAAATCTGCTGGTTGACTTGCAAAAGGATATGGATCTGTCCTTGATGTTCATCGCGCATGATTTGAGCGTGGTGCAACATATTTCGGACCGTGTGATGGTGCTCTATCTCGGCTCGATCATGGAACTCGCGAGCAGCGATGACATCTATGAAAACCCCGCCCATCCCTACACGCGCGCATTGATCGCGGCGGTTCCCGATATTGACCGCCCCGCCCCCGCGGACCGTGCGGCGATGATGCTCGATGGCGATCTGCCCTCGCCCCTCTCGCCGCCATCAGGCTGCCCGTTCCGCACGCGCTGCCCGCAAGCGCAGGACATCTGCGCCACCACGCGCCCGCCCCTGCAAGAACCCGCGCCGGGGCATAGCGTTGCGTGCCACTTCCACACCGTGGCACAGCCCGCGCCGCTGGGCGTATAAGATCACGGCCCGCCCCCTGATCCCATCGGGGCGGGCAACGAGGCGGCATCGCGGCGAGGTCCGTTTACGCGGAGGCGGCCCGATCTACGGAGGGGCGCGCGCGATTGGCCTTGCGTTCCCCCAACATCAGCATGGCGGGGGTGACGATCAACGTCAAAACGGTTGCCACGACCAACCCGCCCGCAATGGCGGAGGAAAGCTCCGTCCACCACTGCGTCGACGGGGCGCCGTAGACGATCTCCCGCGTGAAGAAGTTGAGATTGATCCCGATCACCATCGGCAAAAGCCCCAACGCCGTCGTCACGGACGTCAACACGACAGGCCGAAGGCGTTGCGCGCCCGTGCGCAGCGCCGCCTCCAACGGCGACATCCCCGCGCCCCTTAGATCGTTGTAGGTATCAATCAAAACGATGTTGTTATTGACCACGATCCCTGCCAGCGCAATCACACCAATCCCCCCCATGACGACGCCAAACGGCCTGCCCGTGACGATCAACCCCAGCAACACCCCCGCAACAGAAAAGACGATTGCGCTCATCACAACAAAGGCTTGGTAGAAGCTGTTAAACTGGATCACGAGGATCACGAACATCAGGAAGATCGCGGTAATGAACGCACCGATCAAAAACACCATCGAGTCGCGCTGATCCTCGGCCTCGCCCGCGAAACTTGCCTCGACGCCGGGCGGCAGATCCATCGCGTTGATCGCGGCTTGCAGCGCCACGACCTGATCGTTGACCAAAACGCCCAATCCCACATTCGCCTCAATCGTCACGACACGCCGTTGATCGACACGGGTGATTGTCCCGCTGCGCGGCGCAGGCTCGAAGGTGACGAAGTTCGATATCGGGACGAGCCCCGCGCTGGTGGGGACGCGCAGCGATTCCAGCGCGTCCAGCGTGCGTGAATCGGATGGGAACCGCACGTTGATATCGACCGCCCCATCAGCCCCCGCAGGACGGTAATCGGCAACGGTGATCCCGCGTGTCAAAAGCTGGACCGCCTGCCCCAAAGTCGAGATATCCGCCCCGAACCGTGCTGCTTCCGATCGGTTCACCCGAAGGCGCCATTCCACCCCCGGCAAGGCGCGCGTGTCGGTAATATCGGTAAATCCCCCGATGTCATCCATTCGCGCGCGGATTCCCTCAACCGCGGCCGCCTGTGCCTCAAAATCGTTTGAAATCACGCGCAACGAGATCGGCTTGCCCGCCGACGGCCCCTCGGAAGCTGTTTGCACCTGAACATTCACCCCCGGAATGCCGGCCATATCGGCGCGGATATCCTCACCGATTTCCGCCGCCGGACGACGCGTGTCCCACGGCGTGAATTCGATCTGCACCGTGCCGATCAGATCCGCAGCGTCCTGATTGGAGCCGCCGGTGCGCGCGTAAACAGAGGCAATCTCGTCATATTCAAATAGACGGGTTTCAACCTGCCGCACCAAGGCGTCTTTCTCAAAGATCGAGAAATTGTCGCGCGCGCGCACCTGCACCTGCGCGAAATCAGGCTCGATGGAGGGAAAGAATGTAACGCCATTGCCGAACTGGCCATAGGCCGTGAACCCCGCCAACAAGAACGCAACCGCCATGATGAACGTGGCCCAAGGGCGCAGAATTGCGAATTGCAGCACCTTTACATACCCGCCAGTGATCCCCTTAAGCAGGCGTGGATCGCCCTTTTCCGCCGCATGGAGCGTAGCCTTATCGCGCGCCGATTGCGGCGGTTTACGGCCAATCAAGGCCCCCGCAACGGGGATGAAAACCAGCGCCATAAACAGCGACGCGGTTAAGGTCAGGATCACCGTGATCGGCAGGAACTTCATGAATTCGCCCACGGTTCCTTCCCAAAACAGGAGCGGAAAGAACACGCAAAGCGTCGTCGCGGTCGAGGCAACAATGGGCCAAGCCATTCGTTTGGCAGCATAAATATAGGCCTTGCGCGGGGTATCGCCCTCTTGCAAACGACGGTCCGCGAGTTCGGTCGTCACAATCGCGCCGTCAACAAGCATCCCCACCACGAGGATCAACGAGAACAAGACCACAAGGTTCATCGTATAACCCATCATCGACAGCGCCGTGACCCCGGCCAGAAAGGCGCCCGGAATCGCCAGCCCGACAAGCAAGGCAGACCGAATGCCCAGCGCCCAAACGATCACGATCATCACCAAGATAACCGCCGCGATGACATTGGCCTCCAGATCGCGCAGCATCGACGTGACCTGCTCGCTCTCGTCTTGCATGTAATCCACTTGCACCGAGGCGGGCCAATCCGCCTGCGATTGCTCGATCAAACCGCGCACGGCGGCGACGGTTTCGATGATGTTCGCGCCTGCACGTTTCTTGATTTCCAACGCCAAAGCGGGCTGCCCATTGATGCGCGCGAAGCCTGTCGGATCTTCAAACGTGCTTCGGATCTGGGCGACGTCGGCGAAGGTCACAACCGTGTTGCCGCGCACTTTAATCGGCAACGACATGACATCGCTCACGTTTTCGATCAGGCCGGGCACTTTCAATACGATCCGCCCTGCGCCATTTTCGATCGCCCCCGCGGCAATCAACAGGTTGTTGCGGGTGATCTGGCTGATCAGCTCCTCAAAGCTCAGATTATAGGTTTCAAACACGGTCGGATCGATGAGCACCTCCAACAGCTCGTCGCGCTCACCCCCGATATCAACCTCGAGCACGCCCGAGAGCCCCTCGATCCCGTCCGCGAGGTCTTGCGACAGGCGATTCAACGTCCGCTCGGGCACCGGCCCCGATAAAATCACCGTCAGGATCGGAAAGAGCGCGGTGTTGATCTCCGTCACCACAGGATCGCTCGCATCGTCGGGCAAGTCGGATTTCGCGCGGTCCACACCCTCGTTCACCTTGTCGAGCGCCGCTTGCGCATCAAACCCCGGCTCGAACTCCAGTTGCACACTCGCGTAGCCCTCACCCGCATTCGCCTTCATCTGTTTGAGGCCCGTCAACGCGCTGAGCTCCGTTTCGAGCGGTTCAATCAGCAATCTCTCCGCATCGCTCGGCGTGATGCCGTCGAGGCTGGTCGAGACGTAGAAGATCGGGATCGGGATCTCGGGAGAGCTTTCCTTGGGAATGGTGACATAGGAATACGCGCCGACGATCAAGATCATCGCCAACGCCATCATGATGACCCGCGTCCGGCTAAAAGCGGCGTCGATGAGCTTATTCATTCAGCAAGCCCGCCTCAGGATTGTCCCCGACACTGGTGCCAGTCGTGACGTCAGGAGAGGCCACCAATCCGGCCTCGGCAGGATCGACGAGCGCTTCCGGATCACCCTCTTGCACTGTGGGAGCGACAGTCTCACCGTCATTCACAAAGCCCTGACCTATCGTGATAATTTGCGCGGCGTCGGGCAAGCCCGACACCCAAATTCCATCGGTTTGCGCGCGCACGATCTCGACGGGATGGAAAACGACACTGTTCTGGGCGTCGACCGTTTTGACGCCCAAAGCTCCGTCCGTATCGAGGGATAAAATCGCAGGCGAAATGAAATGCGCGGTGATCTCGCCTGTCGGGATCTGAAGCTGCGCGCTGATGCCTGCGGGAATTGCCCCGTCCTCATTCGGGATGTCGATATCTGCGGTAAAGGTGCGCGTCTGCGCGTCCGCGCTCGACCCGATGAAGGTTACCACGCCCGCCGCGCTCTCGCCTGTCATGAACGCTACTTGCGCGGTCTGGCCCTGGCGGATGTCGCGGATTGCTTGCTGCGGGATCTGGATGCGGACGGTCAAGGGCGCGTTGTCCACAATCCGGCCGATATCGTCGCCTATGGTGATATATTCGCCCTCGTTGATCTCCAACGCCTCCAACCGCCCCGCGAAGGGCGCGCGGATCTCGGTGTTCGTCACGGCCTCATTGGCCGCCGTTACGCCCGCCTGTGCGGAGGCCAATGCGGCCCGCGCCTGCGCCACACGATCAGCGGTGGCAACACCGCGCGCCAAGAGCGCCTGCGCGTTCTCATACTCGCGCTGGGCAAGCCGCAATTCCTCCTCCGCTCGCGCGAGATCGGATTGCCGCGCGGCAGGTGCAAAGCGCGCAATCGGCTCGCCCGATGCAAGATCGGCCCCCTTTGCCACGAGGATCTCCGCGATCAGGCCCGATGTCTCCGCACGGATTGAGGTATCACGATCCGGGAGCGCCTGCCCCTCCGCCGAGAAGATCCTCGGGATGGTTTGCGCTTGCGATGCCATCACGGCAACGCTCACCGGTTGGCGCATGGCGGCGGTCGCTCCTCCCGCCTCCCCGTCGTCATGCGCGGACGGGATGAGATAGCCGCTGCCCATCCAAGCGACAATCGCGAGCGCGAGACCGCCCGCCACCCATTTGGACCGCGAAGCCCCCGCATCATCCGCAAATGTCAGCGCCGCATCATCGGGCTGTCGGGGCGCGTCCATCATCCTTAGATCTCCTCATTCCACCGTCGCACATCCGCTCGCATCCAGACCGCCAATCCACCGTCCACCGCAAGCCTTCACGCTTGCCGGACCCTAGCCGACACGCAATGATTGTTAAACATAGCCCTCATTCATAGAATTTCAGCTAGCCTAAGCATCACGCTTGCGCCGAAACATCGAGAGCGAGCGCTTTTGCGGCCGCGCGCAGCGTCGCCGTCAACCTGTCATGGCTGTCGTCAACAGGTTGGCCGGAGGGAAACAACAGACTTATGCCGCGATGCGCCTCCGCCATTCGCAAGGGCCGGACCGTGATTTCCTCGCGGTGGATCGCCTGTCGCCGCGCGAACAGATCGGGCAAAACCGCAACCCCCGCCCCCGTCGCCGCCATCAAAACGATGGAATTGAGACTGGTGCCCTCATAATCATCCGAGACGGTCCCCCCACTGACCCCCGCCAAACCGTAGACGATCCGCGCCAACCGGTGCCCCGTATCCAGCGTCAAAAGACGTTGCCCCGCGAGATCGGACTCCGTGATATGCGGCAAGATGGCCAAGGGATGGTCGTTGGAGACCGCCACCCAAAGCGACTCGGTGAATAAGGGGCGCTGCCACGTGTTGGGATGATCCTCGGGCGTCGAGATGATCGCATCAAACCGGCCTGCCCGCAGCCCCTCGTCAAGGTGCATCGTGTTTTCCTCGCGCACAATAACCCGCAGATCGGGTTGCTCGCGGTGCAATGATTGCATCACCTGCGGCAAAAGATAGGGCCCGATAGACGGCAACACCCCGAGCCGCAACCGCCCCGCAAACGGCAAGGCCGATTGCATGACCCCCCGCAGATTTTCGACATCCGTCAAAATCCGCCGCGCGCGCAGCACGAATTCCAGCCCCTTCGCCGTCGCAACCGCCCCGCCGCGCCCACGTTTGAACAACACCACCCCCAGATCTGCCTCCACCGCAGCAATCTGGTTTGACAAGCTGGGCTGGCTGACATGCAAGACATCCGCCGCCAAACCAAACCCGCCGAGCTGATGCACCGTGACGATATATTGCAGCTGGCGAAGGGTCGGGCGCATTACATAGCTCCAAGCTATCTAAAATCGGCATACAAAGTATTTAAATTATAACAGGAAAGCTGGCAACAGGCGCGAACCGCAACGCAGCTTGCAATATCATTGCACTGGAGACCTCACATGCCGCCTGTCTTTGAAACGCTTTTTGGCAACCTGATCGTGCCGACCATCCTGTTCTTCGCGCTCGGCTTGGTTGCCGCCGCCCTCCGCAGCGATTTATCCATTCCGGAAGGGGCGGCGAAGTTTCTGTCGCTCTATCTCCTCCTCGCAATCGGGTTCAAGGGCGGGCACAGCCTGTCGCAATACGGGCTGAGCGCGGACATCTTCAAGGCGCTCGCGGCGGGCATACTGCTGTCTTTCGCGCTGCCGTTTCTTGCTTTCGTGTTGCTGCGCGTAATGACCTCGCTCGATACCGTGAATGCCGCGGCGGTGGCAGGGCATTACGGGTCGATCTCGATTGTGACATTTGTCGCCGCGACCAGCCTTCTTGAGCTCTCGAACCTCAAGTTTGACGGTTATATGGTGGCGGTTGCGGCAAGTATGGAAGTGCCCGCGATCTTGTCTGCGCTGTGGATTGCGCGGCGGTTCTCGGGCGACACGACAACCGCGTGTGTGCCCATGCGGGAGTTGCTGACCAATGGGTCGGTAGTGCTTTTGGTGGGGGCGTTCGGGATCGGGGCGGTAACGCGCGAAAACGGGATGGCGATGATTGCGCCGTTTGTGGTGACACCGTTCACGGGGATCTTGTGCATTTTCATGCTCGACATGGGCCTGACGGCGGGGCGCAGCTTGATGCACAACCGGCATTTGATGCGGGCAGGATTGTTCGGGTTTGGCGTGGTGATGCCGATGGCTGGCGCTTTGCTGGCTTGGGGGGCCGGTGCGTTGATCGGTCTGCAAACCGGCAGCCTGTTCTTGCTGATGGTGCTTGGGGCTTCCGCCTCCTATATCGCGGTGCCCGCCGCGATGCGGATCGCGCTGCCCAAGGCCACGCCGGGGATTTACCTGACACTGGCGCTCGGGGTGACCTTTCCGTTCAACATCACCGTCGGCCTTCCGGTCTATCTCTGGCTTGCGGGGCTTGGCGGGTGATGGCGCCTATGCGGTTGCCCCCGCCGCCCCATCTCGCCGCCTCATCCCGCCGTCTCATCCTGTGGCAAACGCGCGACCAAAAACCACGCGATGAGTTTGAGGCAACACGGCACAATCGCATAAGCCGCCGTTAACGCGCCCAGCGCCTGCGCATCATTGGATTGGGACGGGTTAAACCCGTTCCATTCCAGCACGGGCATTACCAAAAACGCGGCAAGCGCCAAACCGAGCTTGCCCGCAAACGCCCAGATGCCGAAGGCCAGCGACGCATTCAGTCGCGCCCGCGTCAACGCCACCGAAAACATCGCAGGCAAGAGCACCGTATCCGCGCCCAATGCCGCCCCCGCAGCGATGCATACCGCCGCAAAGGGCCATAGATCGCCCGCCGACAAGAACGCCGTCGCCCCAAATCCGACGATCGACAAAGGCATCGCGATGAGCAACGTCCGCTTGGGGCCGATCCGCCCGCTGATCCGCGTCCAGAACGGCACGCTCACCCCCGCGCTGATGAAAAACAGCATCAGCAAGGGGCCTGCCGCATCCGGCAGCATAAGCTTGTCTTGCACAAAAAACAAAAACAACGTCGAGGTCATTGCAACCGGCAAGCTATTGGCCAGTGCCAGCCCCAAGAGCCGTAACGCCCCCGCGTCACCCAGCCCTTTCACCGAGACTGCCGCGCCAATGATCGCCGGACGGCGCCACATTGGAACCGTGGCGGCTCCGACGCACAGTGCCAAAAGGCCAAGACCCCAACCGAAGGCACCGTATCCCTGCCCCTGCGCGCCCAAAGCCGTAGCGACCGCGGGCGCAATCGCGGCCAGCACGACCCCCGCTAACATGCCACCCTCCCGAAACGCGGCAAGCGTCATCAACGCCTGCGGCTCCGGACGCAGGGCCAAGGTCGCGCTGCGGCCGTAGAGCAAGATCGAGCCAAGGCTATAGGCGGTAAACAGCAATACCAAAACACCCGTCAGGCGCAGCGCCACATTCGGCCCAGCGTCCAAGGTGAAAAGCGCCGGAAAGCCAATCGCAAGCCCCAACGCCGCCGCGATCGCGAAGACGCCCTGCGCGCGCGGCCAGCGGTCAATCGCCCACCCGATTAACGGATCTTGCACCAGATCAACCAGCCGGATCACCAGCAGAACGACCCCAAGCGCCCCCAGCCCCATGCCCAACTCCACGGCGGCAAATTGCGGCAGGTGGATATAAAGCGGGATGCCCGCGGCGGCCAGCATCAGCGCGTAAAGGCTCACTTGAGGGTAATGCATCGCGGTCCCGCCTTACGCTATGTCGTGAGCCACAGATAAGGCAAAGCTTTGCCGCGTCAAACCCCGATGCCTTCGCTGCCTTGCGTCCCCGCGCGCGCGCCCCGACACAGGCCGCGACCGCGTCAGAAGGCCTCGTTGGTGATAACCTCGCCCTCAACCGACCGGAACATTTCCTTATGCTCCTCCCAATAGCCGCTCACGGTGAGCCGCACGGTGATCGGGCCTTCCTCGATATTCATGAAGTAAAACCCGTGATAGCCGCCGAAAGGCGCGGTGAACGAGCCGCTCTGCGCGTGGCCCTCGCCTTTGGCATAGGCCATCTCGAACCCTTCGGGGTAGTTGGCGGCATCCTCGGAGGACGGGTGCCCGTGGAAATCATAATAAACGCCGTCCCCCTTGGGGTCGAGCACCTCCCATGAATACACGAAGGTTGTATCGCTCGGCATGATGAACTTATGCTCGACCTCGCCCAGATCCTCGATGTCGATGTCGATTACCTCGCTGTGGAAGGGCGCATCTTCGAGATGGATGAGGCCCTGCACGGATTGGTCTATCAACTCGGCGGCGGGGTCATAGTCGCCGATATTGAAATGCATCGTGCCCTCAAAGGACGTATCGCCTGAGGGCACGGTCTGCGCCATCGCCGTGAGGCCCAATGCTCCGCCCACTCCGGTGGGGTCGATCCCGTATTCGGCGGGCAGAACAGCGATCATCAAGATTGCGCTTGCGGTGGTGCCCGCCAAGGTCAGTTTCGTCTTTAGTTTCATGATTTTGTCTTCCTTATTCGATGAAATATCCGGTTGCCTGCATCCCGATCAACACCAGTCCGCAGGTAAAGATCGCCCAATTCGCCGCCCGAGAGATCGTCGCAAAGGGGCGGCACGCTCTCAGCCATTGAAGCCCCGCAAAGAGACCGAGCAGCGCGATCGCCTGCCCCATCTCGACCCCGACATTAAACGCCAGCATATTGGCCACGAGCCCATCGCGCGACAGACCAAGATCTTGCAATTTCGACGCCAGACCAAAGCCGTGGATCAGGCCGAAGGCAAAGACGGCAAGCTTGGGATTGATGCCCCTCACATGGCCCAGATTTTCAAACGCCTTGTAACTCACCGACAGGCCAATCACCGCGTCAATCAAGTAGGCATTCATCTGGATCTGCCCGAGAACCCCCGTAAGCAGTGTGATCGAATGACCAAGCGAGAAAAGGCTCGCAAAGAGCACCACGTCGCGCAGCTTGCCGAGAAAGAAAATCACGCCAAGCAAATAGAGCAGATGATCAACCCCCGTCACCATATGCTTGGCGCCCAGATAGACGAAGGGGGCGAGCTTTTGCCCCTCGGCGCGGGCAAGAAAGCTCTGATCTCGCGCCGAAACACCGTGCGCCAGCGACGGCACTATTGTGAGAAGAAGGACGATCACCACCGCCGCGAGCACGATCATTACGCGGCGCGGGCCGCCGCCCCGCAATCGGGACGGCAGAAGCGGCAGGAGGTTAAAGGTCTTCGACATACGGGATGAAGCGACCGAGGATGATGACGCACGTCCAAAGCGTCAGCGACAGCCACGCAACCACATGCGCATCTTTCGTCAGATCGCGCGAGGCAACGCCCTGATCCATCTGCGGTTTGACCCGACGCACGAAATAGGCCGTGTTCAGCCCCGCAATCCCGATCAATACCATCTTCGACCAGAAGGCGATATTGACAAGGTAGCGGTCGGAATCCCCGATCACAAACAACACGCCTGATGTCAGATTGATCGCAAACCCGATCAGCGCAAAGCGCACGAAGCGGTCAACACTGGTGATCGGCACTGCGGGCGCAAAGCCGACAACCCGCAGATCGACGATAACAAGAGAGCCGAACAACAGGCACAGACCGATAAAATGGGCCATCTCCAAGATCGGAAAGAGATAGGCATTGCCCATCACAAAGCCGCTCAGCGCAGTCGAATTGAGGGTGGTGATAACCCAAGCAAGAAGCGTATCCATCAACCTATCCCCTCAAGACCAATAGCCGATCAGGCGACCGAAAATGATCGCGATGATCCAAGTCGACATCGCGACCGCGGCAAGCAAACGGTGCAGGGGCGAGACGTCATCCGTGCGCCGCACGCAGATCGCAACAAGCCGCCACGTGAGCGCCAAGCCGATAAACACCAAAACGATCTTGATCCGGAACGCCCAGTTGAAAAACAGCTCCGACGCGTTCCCCGCGAAAAGTGCGCTGCCCGACAACAGGTTCAACACGAACCCGCCCACCGCCACCCGCCAGTAAGGCGCCATGGAGGTCACCGGAACCGCAGGCGCATAGCCCAGAACGCGGGCGGTCAGCATCAAGGCCACCCCCACCAATGTCGCCATCCCGACAGCGTGCAGCGACAAGATAATCGGGTAGCCCCACTGTGTGCTAGAGACGACCATCCCGATGAAGGAATCTTCGAGCCAAAATAAAATATCCATGCGATAGACCCTCGCTTATGGCGCATGATCATGGGGGCCGCCGGGGCGACCCCCACCCGATCAGTTTGCGCGTTCTTCGGTCAAATCATCGCAGGCATAGTCTTCAAAGGCGTCTGCCGTCAGAGTCACAGCATCCTCGCCAGAGATGGCCTTTTCGAGGTTCACCGGATCAGAGATCGTGTAAGCACGGTTCAGTACGGTGCCATCATCGTTGAGGGTGAAACGCTCGATCACAACCATCTCGGCGCTATTTTTGACGGGGCTTGGCGGGCCACCGCGAGCACCTTCGGGACGATCGGCACCCTCAGGACGATCGGCACCCTCAGGGCGCGCGGGGCGTTCGCCCTCGCTCATCGGGGCGTTGATCCAACCTTCGTCAAATCCGGTCGTCGTGACAACAAGCGTGTCACCATCCCATTCCCCCGTCGAGAAGCCAGCGCGGCTTGGCACGTAATCCGATGGCATCTCTGTGCCGTCGAGATAGATTGTCCGCTCGAGATCCATAAAGCCGTAGCTGATCTCGATCTTGTCATCGCTTTGGGAGATCTTGTTGACCATCTGGTCGAACCACCAATCAAGCACGATATTCGTGGGCTCGCATTGGTAGCGCGGATTTTCGTCCGCAGTTGCGCCCTCAACCGCCGCAGCACCCGCCGCCGTCAGGATAACTTCCGATTGGCCGCCGCCCCCGGGAGGCGCATTTTCCTCACGGACCATCGCCCAGTTGCCATCGATATTGGGCGTGCCATTGTCACGTTCGGTCTGGCGTTCCTCGGCCTCGATCATGCCAGAATTGTCAAACGTGCTATAGCGTGTCGCGACGACGCCGTTTTCAAAGGTGACTTCGCTCATATAACAGGTGGTCGGATCTGTGCGGTCCGGTGAGCCTTTGATGGAAATTTTCGAACCGATCTCGAACATCTCCGCTGTCCAGCCATTTCGTTTGAGCAAAGACCCTGATTGCAACTCGCAGCGCAGGTTGACCGACTCGCCGTCTTCGTTGACGGAATCAAAATAGACATAGGCATGCGGGTTCACGAGGCGCACACGGGTGATCTCCCCCGAGAGTTCAACGGTTCTGCTGGTGTCAAATTGCCCGCTGCTGCCATGATGGGCGAAGACTGGGAGCGGCGCTGCCATCAGAGCTGCGATGAGCCCGATACTGCGGAGATTTGTCATTTGCGGTGTCCTTCTTGATCGTCACAACCGGCTTCATGCGCAGCCTTTTGATCATTTTACGGGCGCGGATCGGGTTTCCGTCGAAATCGATCCGCGCAGAAAGACCTTTGCTGGCATGTGGGGTGCGAAGCACTGGGGCAACCATAATGAAAGCGGCCGCGCCCACACGGCGCGGCGCGCGTGACAAAGGCGCGCCGCGTCGCCTCAGGTCGCGCGGGCGGTTGCGCGCGCAGCTAGGCTCTGGCGGATGAGGTGATGGACCAATCCCGCCACCGCAAGCCCCAGCCCGAACAGGACCATTGCGTGCCAGCCGCCCAAACTCATCATGTGCACCCCCAGCGCAGATCCAAGCGCCGCCGCGAGATAATAGCTCAGCATATAAACCGCATTCATCCGGCTTTGCGCCTCGGGATCGATGCTGAATACGCGCACCTGATTGGGAATTTGCGCGCCGAACACCCCCAGATCCAACAACACGACCCCCACGATCAGCCCGATGAGGCTATCGCCCCAAATCGCCAGAACGAGGAAGGCCGACACCGTCACGCCAAGTGCCAGCGCAATGATCCGGCCCGCGCCGTGACGATCCACCAGACGCCCCGCGACCTTCGCACCCAAGATCCCCGACAGGCCGACCAGCCCGAACAGCCCCGCCTGCTGCACCGTATAATTAAATGGCGAGGAGGTGACATGTAGCGCCAGCGTGGCCCAAAGCGCATTAAACGCCGCGAACCATAACGCCCCCGTCAACGCGCTTTCACGCAACAACGCATGTTTCCGGATCAACCCCAACAGCGACAGGATCAGCGCGGGATAAGGCAGCGAAACCTTGGGCTTGTTGTCAGGCAAATTGGCGCGCAGCAATAATCCGATCGCCGCCGCCATGCCCGCCGCCATCAAGAACACGGCCCGCCAACCAAACGCCTGCGCAACCGTTCCGCTGATCGTGCGCGAGAGCAAAATGCCAACCGTCAGCCCCGTCATCAACACCCCCATCGTCGCCCCTTTCAGAGCCGGCGCCGAAAGGGACGCGCCAATCGGCAGGAGTTGCTGCGTGATATTCGCCCCCATCCCCACCACGATGAAAGCCGCGATCAACACGGTAAAATTCGGGGCCACAAACACCGCCAGCAAAGCGAGGGTGAGCAACACCGACAACATCCCGATGAGCTGACGCCGGTTCATCACATCGCCCAATGGCGAAATCAGCAAAATCGCCGCAGCATATCCCAGTTGCGTGGCGGATGGGATCAGACCCACTGCCCCCTCATCCAGCCCGAATTCGGCGCGAATTTCGGGCAGAAGCGGCTGGTTGTAATAAAGATTTGCCGCCGTCGCGGCGATGGCAACCGCCATGAGCAGCAAAAGCGGTTTTGGCAAGGCGGGTGGGACGGGGGTGTGGGGCATGGGCGACACGCTCATACGGCTTGGGCGGCATAGGCCGGATCGATGGTGATATCCGCCAGATGATCAAGATAATTCGTAAGCGTTTTCATCGCCATAGCGCTTAGAAGGTCAATCAGCTGCGTTTGGCTATAGCCTGCGTTAAAGAACGCATCGCGGGCGGGCGCGGCCAGATATCCCTTGCGGCGCACCAACTCGCGCACAGTCGTGATCAATGCCTCCAGCCGCGCATCCTCCAACGGCTCGGCGCTGCGGATCGTGTCAATGCGGTCCTTGGTTTGCTTCAACCCGCCGGTTAACGCGGTGGAATGCGCCGCGGTGCAATAGTCGCATCCGTTCTCAAGGCTGATCGTCAGGAAGATTATCTGTTGCTCCAACGGGGTGAAACCGGCTTTGGCGAAGTTGCCCCCGAGCGCGAGATAGCTTTGCAATGTGACAGGCGCATTGGCCATCGTGCCGATAATATTCGGAATTTTGCCGAATTTGGCATAAACAGCCTCCAGCAGTGGCGCCACCTCTTGCGAGGCGGTTTCCAGCGTTTGAACGGGCAAATCGAGTTTCTGGGTCATGGGGGCTCCTGTAAGCGGCGCGGGGTTAAGGGGCGGGGTTGAGGGGCGGGGATACCGCCGCGCGATTGAAAAATGAAATATTATAAATTGATTCCAGTGATAGCGAACTGCTATCAATCGGCATGGAAATTCGCGTCTTAAAAACCTTTGTCGCGGTTGCGCAGCTCAAAGGGTTCTCCGCCGCCGCGCGCGCGTTGAATACTGTCCAGCCCGCAATCAGCCGCCAGATTGCCGATTTGGAGAGCGAACTGGGCGTCGCTCTGTTCTGGCGATCAACGCGCGACGTGCGCATCACCGCCGCGGGCGAAACCTTGTTGCGAGAGGCGATCGACATTCTCGCCCTCGAGGCGCGCGCGCGCGATCTCGTGCGGCGCGTGGGCCACGGCCAATCCGGCCGCTTGCGGATCGGCTTTATCAGCTCTGCCGCGCAGGCGTTCTTGCCGCGTTTGATCCGCAGCTTTCGCGCGCAATTCCCCGATGTTGCGGTCTCGCTCTCGGAGATGACGGCGCAAGAACAGATCGAGGCCCTGAACGCGGGGCAGCTCGATGTCTCGCTCTCGCGGCCGATCACGCGCCCCTTGGCCAATCTCCCCGATATCGACAGTGTTGCACTCTATACCGATCGCCTCATGGCGTTCATGCCAAGCGGTCACGCGCTGGCGCAGGCGCAAAGTATCGCGCTGGACGCCCTCGCCGCCGAACCTTTCGTATTCTTCGAACGTGGCGGCGCGCCGGATTTATTCGATCACATTATCAGCACCTGCCGCAGTGCGGGGTTTTCCCCCACGATCGCCGCGCAACCCAACTCAATGCAGGCCGTCTTGACGGGCGTCGGATCGGGGTTGGGCGTGTCGCTCGCGCCGGGTTGTATTCGCGCCCTCAATATGACGGGCTGCGTATGTCGCCCCCTCGCGGTCGACGCGGGCCCAATTCCGTTCGAACTTCACACGCGTGCCGATCACCCCGAACCGCCAACGGTTGCGTTCAAAGCATTGGTGATGGCCGCGCGCGACGATATCCGCGCGCAGATGGCGCTTTAGCCCCCGCGCGAAACTACGGGTAGAAGATCCCGTCAACGATGCCTCTGACCAAATCGTCATCGACCGGATCGCCCGTCAACAGCGCATACCAAAACGCCCCGTGAACGAAACGCGACAGCATTTCAGGATCGCGGTTTGGGTCAAGTTCGCCGCGGTGCTGCGCATCACGCAGAAGATCCGTCACCATCACCTCGCGCGGCTTGACGAAACGCGCCTTGAACACGTCTCGGAATGCGAGATCCTCCTGCGCAGACGCGATCAAGGCCCGGATCGGGCCGCCATTCGCCGTCAAATGCGAAAAAACGCGCCTCAAAAAGATCGCAAGCTGTTCGCGGCAGGTTTTGTCAGGGTCGTGCACCGGCGCCGCCGCTTGCTCGCCTGCGGTCTCAAATAGCGCGTCGAGGACAAGATCCGCCTTTGTGTTCCAGCGGTTATACAGCGTCTGGCGCGCAACATTCGCCTCGGCAGCAATCGCGGCAATGCTCACATTGCCGTAGCCATGCTCATTGATCAGCTTCAGCGTCGCCGCCCTGATCGCGCTGGCCGCCTCCGCATCACGCGGCCGTCCGCTTGCCTGTTTGACCTCAGTCATAAGTGCCTCCTAACGGGCCTGTGCCCCCTCATCTCTCATTTTTAGACTCAAGTCCATTTACAATATAAAGACTGCGGTCTACTAAGTCACCTTGAAGTTCTTCCCTCCCCCTCTCTCGAAGGTTCCTCCCAATGACCTCCTCCCCTCCCAGCGCCCGAAAAGCGGCGCAGATTACTGCCGTTCTCGGCCTGCTGTCCATCTTTCCGCCGCTCGCAACAGATATGTATCTCGCCGCACTCGGCGATATCGCAGATGCGATGCACACCACCCATGCAGGGGCAGAACTGTCCCTGTCGATCTTCTTCCTTGGCCTATGCGTGGGTCAGCTCGTAATGGGCCCAATGATCGACGGTTTTGGCCGCAAGCGCCCCTTGCTGATCGCAACCGCCGTGTTCGTCGGCACATCTATCGCCCTCACAATGGTCGATAATATTTATATTTTCAACGGCTTGCGCTTCGTGCAAGCGCTTGGCGCATGTGGTGGTATGGTTGTCGGGCGGGCCGTGGTGAATGACCTGTACGAGGGCAAAAGCGCGGCGAAAGCGATGACGCTTTTGGTCACACTTTTGACCATCGGGCCGATTGTCTCCCCCACACTGGGCAGCCTCATGCTCGGCGGGTTTGGCTGGCAGTCGATTTTCATGGTGATGGGACTGATTGGCGCCCTCGCCCTCGTGTTGTCCATGCTTTTGGTGCCCGAAACGCTCCCCGCGGCACACCGCGTTGCAACCCCGTTCGCAACCGGCGCGACATCGGCCGCGGCACTGATAAGACACCGCGACTTTATGTTGCCTGCGATCATCACAGGCTGTGTGCAAGGCGGGCTGTTCGCGTTTATCACAGGATCCTCGGGTGTGTTTCAGGGCGTCTTCGGCCTCGGCTCGGTCGCTTACGGGCTGCTGTTTGCGGGCATCGCCACCGCCCTTCTCGTCTCGGGAAAAATCAACACATGGCTCCTGAATCAGTATTCCCCCGCCCGTATCTTGAAAGACGGCCTGCCGATTTATGTCGCAGTCACATCAATTCTTGTGGCGGTCTGCGCGATGCAAACGCTTTGGCTGATTGTTGTACCCTTGTGGCTCGCGATTGGCGCGGTCGGGGTGCTGAGCGCCAATTCGATGCATATCGCTATGGCGTCGCTGCGCGGCGTGAAAAATATCGGATCGGGCATCGGATCAGCGCTGCTCGGCGCGGTTCAATTCGGATTGGCATTTGGCGTCTCAAGCCTCGTTGCGATGGGCGGCACGGGATCGCCCTTGCCGATGGCATTGGGCCTTTTGGGGCCGGCTTTGATCGGTTTCGGCCTGTCTCTGCGCCTCGCGCAACCGGCACCAGCCGACGGCATGGGTGTTAACATCGGCGCGTAACGGATTGAGTTCAACCGCCCCGCGCAAGCAGATCATCCTTGCGCGGGGCGGTTGCGACGCCGAACCTAGAAGTTCACGCGGTCACCGCCCTTCAGATCCAGCATCTCGCGCGCTTCATCAGGGGTTGCCACCGCGCAGCCCAGATCCTCGACGATCCGCCGGATTTTTGCGACTTGCTGGGCGTTGCTATCGGCAAGTTCACCGCGACGAATGAACAAGCTATCCTCCAGCCCCACGCGGATATTCCCGCCCATCTGGCTCGCCGTTGTGGCCAGCCCCATTTGCGCGCCACCCGCCCCCAAAACCGACCAGCGGTAGTTCTCGCCAAACAGCCGATCGGCCGTGCGTTTCATAAAGACGAGGTTATCAACCTCCGGCCCGATCCCGCCCAAAATACCAAAGATGAACTGGATGAAAATCGGGGCTTTGAACAACCCGATATCCATGCAGAATTTCAGATTATAGAGATGGCCGACGTCGTAACACTCATGTTCGAACTTGATGTCATGGGGCGCCAGTGTTTCGGCCGCCTCGCGGATATCGCGGAAAGTGTTGCGGAAAATATTGCCTTCCGAGCCTTCCACATAATCCTTCTCCCAGTCGAACTTCCAGTCGGTGTAGCGCTTGGCCAACGGATGAAACGCGAAATTCATCGACCCCATATTCATGCTGCACATCTCGGGCGAGAAGGTCGTTGCGGGCTTGACGCGGTCCGCGATCGACAGGGTCAAACTGCCCCCCGTCGAGATATTCACCACCGCATCAGTCGCCTGTTTGATCCGCGGCAGGAAGGCCGCAAAATCGTTCACATCGACTGAAACGCCGCCGTCATGCGCGCGCCGGGCATGCAGGTGCAAGATCGACGCCCCCGCTTCCGCCGCCGCAAGCGCTTGGGAGGCGATATCATCGGGCGTGTAAGGCAACGCATCTGACATGGTGGGCGTATGGATCGCACCGGTGATTGCGCAGGTGATAATCGTTTTCGTTTGCTTGGCCATTTTCAGGCACCTTTCTTTTCATCGCGTTGCAAGACGCGGTATCCGAGTGGAAAGAGTTGCAGATCGAAGCGCGCGCGGATCAGGCCCCACACGCCCTTGGGCGCTTTGAGCATCACGATGATCGCGACAAACCCGAGAATAATGAGATAGGTCGTGCCCAGATCCGCCAGAGTTTCACGCAAAAGAAAGAAAATGAGCGTGCCGATGATCGGGCCTTCCACGGTGCCAATACCGCCGATGACCACGATGAAGATGACAAAGGCCGTCCAATCGTTCACGCTGAAGGCGGCATCGGGCGAAATCCGCAGTTTTTGCAGGAAAATCAATGCGCCGACCATGGATGTGAGGGCGGCGGTGACGACGTAGACCCCGAATTTCAACCGCCAGATATCGATCCCGAGCGAGCCCGCCGCGAGTTCATTGTCGCGGATCGCCATGAGCGCCAGACCACTGCGCGATCGCAAGAACAGATAGACGACGCCGATCACCAGAGCCGCCGCACCCAGCGCCAGCCAGTAAGACAGCGCCTCGCGCCCTGATTTTGACGCCGCGAGCGCGCGCACGATGGTGACCGGCAGCGATGTGCCCGATCCACCGCCCAAAGATGTGACCTGCGCGAAAGACAGGCGGAAAACTTCCGCGATCACCCAAGTCCCAATCGCGAAATAGGCGCCCCGTAGACGAAAGATCAAAAGCGCAACCGGCACCGCAATCAAAGCCCCCAAAACACCCGCCGCGCCAATCGCGGCAATCGGGGAAAGCCCCCCCGAAAGCGTCATCGCAAACAGCATGTAACCGCCAAAGCCCACGAAGGCTTGCTGCCCGACCGAGACCAGCCCCGCATAGCCCGCCATCAGATTCCACAAGCTGGCGAGCGCAAGATAGAGGAAAACTTCGCCCATCAACCGCAGCGTTGCGCTGCCCGCCCACCAAGGCGCGGACATCAGGCAGATCATCCCGAGTGCGGCGCAGATCCCCGCGATTTGCGCGGCTTTGGAGGAGCGTGTGACATACAAGGTGTTCATGCGGAAATCCTCGGGAACAGGCCGTTGGGACGGATGGCAAGGATGACGAGGAAGGCGATATGCCCTGCGAGCAATTGCCATCCGGGATCAATTTTCGCGCCGACGGTTTGGGCCACGCCAAGGATGATACCGCCCGCTAAAGTGCCCCACAAATTCCCAAGCCCGCCGATAATCACCGCCTCGAAGCCAAAGATCAGGCGACCGCCGCCAATCGAGGGATCAAAGCTGGTGCGAATGCCCAACAAAATTCCGGCAATAGCCGTCACCGCTAAGGCCAGCGCCATCGCAAGCCCGAAGATGTGGCGGCGGTTCAAGCCCATCAGCTGTGCGATATCTTGATTATCGGAGACGGCGCGGAAGGCGCGGCCAAGTGCTGTGCGGTAAAACACCCATTGCAGGCCCCAGATCACCCCGATCGCAATCGCGAATGTCAAAAGCGGCAGAACCCCCAGTGACAGCCCCGCGACCGAAACACTCATCGTCTCCAAAGCGCCCGCGCTGATTTTTTGTGGATCGGCGCTGAACACTTCCAGCAAGCCGTTTTGCAAAATCACCGAGAGCCCGAACGACACCAAAAGCGGCGGCAAAAGATCATCCCCCAGCGTGCGGTTCAACACGATGCGCTGCAACGCATACCCAAACCCCGCCATCACCGGCACGACGATGAGCAACGCCACAAACGGATCAAGCCCCAGCATCGTTACCACCGTAAGCCCCAAATAGGCCGCCAGCACGATCAGATCGCCATGCGCGATATTCACCAGTCGCATGACCCCGAAAATCAATGACAATCCCGCCGCAAACAAGGCGTAAAGCCCGCCCAGCAAGCTGCCTTGCACCACTGCATTCAGCCAGTCCATGTTATTCAATCCCGAAATAGGCGCGCGAAATATCGCTGCGCGAAACGGCCCCAGAGGCCCCTTCCAAGGAGACACGCCCCTCTTGCAAACAATACACCCGCGACGATACGGCGAGCGCTTTGGAGATATCTTGCTCCACGATCATCGCACTCATCCCCTCGCCGATGATCCCCGGCAGGGCCGCATAAATGTCCTTGATAATGATCGGCGCGAGCCCGAGGCTGATCTCGTCAAACAAGATCATGTCGGGGTTCGCCATCAACGCGCGGCCAATCGCGACCATCTGTTGCTGTCCGCCCGAAAGCGATGTGGCGGGCACGGCACGGCGCTCGCGCAGGATCGGAAACAGATTGAACACTGCCTCCAGATGCCACGGCCCCTTACGCCCGATCTGGCCACCGATCACGAGGTTTTCCTCCACCGAGAGCGACCGGAACAGCTGCCGCCCCTCCGGCACAAGCGCGATACCCAGCGCCGCGACCTGATCTGCGCGCAGCGCGCTGATATCTTGGTTTTTATAACGGATTTGGCCCGCGCCATTGGCCATCAACCCTGATATGGAGCGCATCAAGGTTGTCTTCCCGGCCCCGTTCGCGCCAATAATCGCTAGGACCTCACCCGCTTTCACATGCATTCCGACGCCGTAAAGCGCCTGAAAATCGCGATAATGCGCGTTCAGCCCGCTGATTTCCAACATCGCATCATGCATCTGCTTCAATCCCCAGATAGATTTCCTGCACTTGCGGGCTGGCCATGATCGCTGCGGGTTCGCCCTCGGCGATCTTCTTGCCAAAATCGATGACAATCAGCCGGTCAACCACCGCCAAAAGGGCATGGACGACATGCTCGATCCAGATGATCGATGTGCCTGCCGCGTGGATGTCCTTGATCGTCTGCACGAGCGACCGGCATTCCCCTTCCGTTAACCCGCCTGCGATCTCGTCGAGCAACAATAGCTTGGGTTTCGCACAGAGCGCCCGCGTCAGTTCGAGGCGTTTGCGATCGAGCAACGTCAGCCCCCCCGCCAGTGTATTGGCCTTGCCAATCATCTGCGTTTGCTCAAGCACATCGAGGCAAAGCCGCTCCGCCGCCTGCCCGCGCAGCCCCGCCGCTTGCGTCGCCGCAATCATCGCGTTTTCAAACACCGTCATCCCCGAGAACGGCTGGGGCACCTGAAAACTCCGCGCCATGCCCGCGCGGCATCGCCCCGCCGCAGGCATGCGCGTGACGTCCCGCCCGTCGAAAATCACCGCCCCCGAATTGGGAGAAAGCGTGCCTGTGATGAGATTGAACATCGAGGTTTTGCCGGCTCCGTTCGGCCCGATCACGCCCAGCGCCTCGCCCCGTTGCAAGGCGTAGCTCATATTTTCGGCCACCGTTACCGAGCCAAAGGATTTCGAGATATTGTCGAGTTTCAAAAACGCCGTCACACCAGCCCCCTTCCCACCGAAAATGCGGGCGGCGCGTCTGCACGCCGCCCGCGATACCCTCACAGGAGTTTCATCTCGCCCGTGGTCGCAATGTCGGGTGCGCTGCTATTGGCGACGATTTTCAGATCGAATGTGTCGCCCTCGCGTTGCCATTGCCCCGCAACCAACGGCGTTTTCGTGACATTGTTGATCGGGCCGTTGGACCAGTCGATCGGGCCAACGATGGTGTTGAGTTTGGTGGATGCGATGGCCGATACGATCGCGGCTGCGTCCTCCAGATCTTCGGCGCGTTTGATCACATCCGCAACGACTTCAAACAACGCATGTTTGAACCCGATGGGCTGTGTCCAGCTACGGCCCGTGGCCGTCGTGTAGCCATCGGCCAAGGCCTTCGAGGTGGCACCGGTGAGGGATGAGACGAACGGATGGTTGGGCGACCACCAAACCTCAGAGCTCAACCCGTCACCGCGCGCGCCCAGAGAGTTGATGGCGGAGGGGAACAAGAGCGCCTTGCCGATGGTGACGATCTTGGGCGCGAAGTTTTGCTGTGCGCATTGCGCCCAAAAGGTCGCGAAATCGGGCGTGATCATATTGCCGGTGATAATTTCGCAGCCCGCCGCTTTAAACGCCGCGATCTGGTTGGAAAAATCATCCGATAGGGGTTGATAGCGGCCCGGATCGGTCAGCGTATAGCCCGCGGCGGCAAGCGGTTTGGGCAAGCCGTTTTCCGCATCCCCCCATGCGTTGCCATCCGCGTCATTGGGGAACAGCCCACCGACCGATTTCCCAACGCCCGTCCCCCCCCACATATCGAGGAAGGTGCCGATGACATCCTCCAGCCCCCAGAAGAAATGGTAGGTGGATTGGAACCCCTCGCCCGGCACGCCGTTGCGCCCGAAGAAATAGGGCTGCCACGGGCAATCCGTGGTGATGCAGGGAATTTCGTTGATTTCCGCCTGATCCGACACAGGATTGACGGTATCAGGTGTCGAGGCGGCGACGATGATATCGACCTCGTCGCCCAAGATCAGATCCGCGGCGACCTCGGCTGCGCGGTTGGGGTTGGATTGGCTATCTTTCGAGATAACCTCAACCGCCCATTGTTTGCCGTTATTCTCGAGTCCCCCTGCAAAGGTTTTGGTGATCGCATCCAGCACGTAGTCATCGGCTTCTGCGAAGCTGGCCAAGGGGCCGGTACGCGGGCTGACATGGCCGATGCGCAAGGTGGGCGTTGCCCCATACGCCCGCGTGGAGCGCAAGATCGCAGGCGCTGCCAGAGTGGCAACACCGCCCATGATGAACCCGCGCCGTGATGGCGACTTGGTGAACTTAGTCATGATATCCTCCCTATCCGCGCGGCCTCCCCGCCGAGCGTTTGTTTTTGTGATACGCTACTGTGGCAAAATCCCGTCCAGTTTTCTCAGATACTGCGCCACGCGGGCCCGTGTGGCTTCCGCCTCGGGCTCGCTCCAGTTGCGGAACCCCGCGCCCGATTTCATGCCCAGTTTCCCCTCCGCCACCAGCCGTTCGAGATAGGGCGACGGGCCCTTACGGCTTTCCAGATCGAACAGGACGTTTTCATGGATATCGAGGGTCAAATCCGTGCCCACGAGATCTGCATTCTCCAACGGCCCCAGAACGGCAAGCCTGCGCCCGAAGCTGGATTTGATCACCGTATCAACCGCCTGCGCGTCGCAGATGCCGTTTTCAACGAGGCTGATCGCCTCACGCCAGAGCGCATGTTGAAGGCGGTTTCCGATAAATCCCGGCACATCTTTGGCGACCAGAACGGGCGTCTTTCCCGCCCCCTCCAAGATCGCCATCATCTGCGTCGCAACATCGCCCTGCGTCCATCCCGTTTTCACGACTTCAACGAGCGGAATGAGGTGCGGAGGGTTCCACCAATGAGTGCCCAGCGCACGCGCCTTGTTCTTCAGATTGGCCATGATCGCGGTGATCGGCATGACGGATGTGTTCGAGGCCAAGATCGCCGTGTCTGGCGCGAAATCCTCGATCTGCGCGAAGATCTGGCGTTTGAGGTCAAGTTTCTCGGGCGCCGCTTCAAACACAATCCCAACCTGCGAGACAGCCTCGGCGGTGGTGTCCACCACCTGAACGCGTTTGAGAATACCCGCCGCATCCGACTTGCTGACGCCCATCGCGGTCAGGCTCGCAGCGATCCGGTCTTTGACCGTTTGCCGCGCCTGATCGATCGGGTCGGTGATGGCCACGGGATGCCCTGCCCTCGCCAACGTCAGCGCAATACCGTGCCCCATCAACCCCGCGCCGATCACGGCGATTGTGCGATTTTGCATATGCATCACCCCGCCGTGTAGCCGCCATCGGCATACAGAATATGACCGGTGTAGAAATCCGAAGCCTTGGACGCGAGAAACAAAAGCGGCCCCGCGAGATCTTCCGGCTCGCCCAATCTCCCCTTCGGCACCCGCGCGAGAAACCCTGCGCGCACGGCTTTGGCCCTATCATCCTCCCCGAACATCCACGCGGTCAGCGGCGACCGGAACACCGTGGGTGCGATGGCGTTGACCGTGATCCCCGTCGCGCCCAACTCGCATCCCAGCGCCTTCACAATACCGTCCGTCGCGGCCTTAGAGGCGCAATAGGCGGTATATCCGGCCGGATGGCCCAAGAGCCCCCGCGCCGAGGACACCAGCACAATTTTGCCGCCCTGATGCGTGCCCGCCGCGACCTGTGCCTTCATCTGACCCGCCGCCGCCCGCGCCAAAAGCCAGCTCTGCGTGACATTGGCATCCATCACATCGGTGAACGTCTCGGGCGCCATATCGTTGATCAGCGCAACCTTGTTCATCCCCGACGCGACAACCAGAATATCCAGCCCGCCATAGGCTTTGACCGCCGCCGCAACCATCGACGCGCAGGCCGCCTCATCAGACGGCCGCGCGTTGAGCGCCGTGACAGCCGCGCCCATCGCCCGACAGTCCTCTGCGATCTCCTCCAGCGCGCTTTGATTGCCCGCCGCCAGCACGAGATTGCATCCGGCCCCCGCCA
The DNA here is from genome assembly GCF_042466415.1 of Albirhodobacter sp. R86504. Taxonomy (NCBI): domain Bacteria; kingdom Pseudomonadati; phylum Pseudomonadota; class Alphaproteobacteria; order Rhodobacterales; family Paracoccaceae; genus Albirhodobacter; species Albirhodobacter sp. R86504. The sequence continues at coordinate 1,265,434 of NZ_JAXHCH010000002.1, forward strand.
GAATGCGTGCGGCAACCATCCCGAACGCCCCCGAGGCCCCCGTGATCAACGCGGTCTGGCCCGCGACTTCAAACATGGTGAGAGGGTTTGACAGGCTCATGGTTTCGGCTCCGGCGGATAAGGGATGACGACGAGCATTTTGCTGGTCTCGTTGCTGCGGTTTTCCAGCGTGCGGATTTCATGGGCAGGGATCGTACAGCTGTCGAACCGCCCCAAAACAGTGGCGGCGCCGTCGATGATGACCGTCATCTCGCCCTCCAAAACAACGTAGACTTTTTCGAACGGCGTTGAATCCGGCCCTGCGCCGCCCTTGGGCAGGAATTGGCTGAATCCGATCCATTGATTGGTCGGACCGCCCTCCTCGAACCCCTGCAAGCGCAGGCCGTAGCAGCCAAAATGGTTTGGCGCCTCATAGGGCTGGGCCTCGTCGAAGCGTTTTATATGCATAATCTCCTCCCCAGGAATATGCGGTCACGGCGCGCCACACAGCAGCGCGCCACAGGTTTAGGTGCAGCTTAGAACTCGGCGCCGTCGTCGATGCGGAAGGTCTGGTTTTTGTCGATCATGGCGACCAGACGGATGATGCAGCCATCGCCGCGATCCCAATTCCACGGGAAGAATGCGAAGGTGCAGCGTTTGCCCGTCACCGCATCCAGATCGCCGCCGACATTCTCGATCCCCAAGATCCCGTTTTTGAACAGGATCTGATGCACCGGCTCCCAATCCGGGAAATCGTCTTTCCAATCATTGCCGCCCGACCATTCCTTATATTCCTGCTCAAGATGCGGCAGTAACGGACCGTTGCGCTGGGGGCCGATGGCTGTCGCGAGGGGATGGTCATTGGCTTGGGTATCATGGCCGACAACCTTAACGCCCTTCTCCACCATCCATTCCCCTGCCGAGGCCACGAAGCCCGGGCAATAGGCAAAGTAATCGCCGTCCTCGTAATCGTGATGCCAGCCGGTGTTGATGATCAGCACGTCATTCTTGCGGATGACATGCCCGCATGCTTTCTCCAGATCTTCGCCGGTGATCGGCTCCCATTTCTTTTTGGGCAGCGACACGACGATCCCTGTTCCAAAGAAATGCGGCAGCGGCACTTCGTCGATGAACGGTGTGCCTTGGACAACATGCGCGGGCGCGTCGATATGGGTGGTTGCATGCATCGTGGTGGTGATGCGCTGCGACAGCACGCCCGATTTCGCCATGTAATGGATGCGCTCGATTTTGGTGTCTTGGAAATAGGGCCAGTTGGGGTTTTGGAACCCGAACCGATGGCTCAGGTTGTAAAACTCCAATCCCATGTCGTTATCAAGATTTCCTTGGAACTCGATTCCACGAACTTTGACCATTTGATAGACCTCCTCCGTTCATCGGCAAGCCGATGTTAATGCGTGCAAAACTGTCAGGGCTTCCTCCACCTGTCCCACATAGGGATGCACATGCATCGCATAACGGTCAAGAAGATTTTTGAAAAAATCGATATACCTGTATCACAATGCGGTTTACTGCGGGTGAGATATCGTTAGATACGACACATTGAATATGTGAGGCAGGGCGAGATGGTGATCGATAAAGAGGACAAAGCTGAGCGCGGCGGGATCCAAGTGATTGCGCGCGCAGCCTCGATCCTGCGTGTTCTTCGCGATACGCAAACGGGCATGAGCCTCGGGCAGATCGCTGAACGCGTCGGGCTCGCGCGCTCCACGGTGCAGCGCATCGTCGCGGCGCTTCAGGCCGAACGCCTCGTGATCAGCGACTCGACCGGCGGCGGGCTGCGGTTGGGGCCGGAGTTGCACGCTCTGGCGGAGGCCGCGCGGTATAACATCGTCGAGCATTGCAGATTGCTCCTGACCGAGTTGACCCAAAAGACCGGCGAGACGGCGGATCTATCGGTGCTACGCGGCGCGGGGATGATTTTTCTCGATCAAGTGCCGGGCACACATCGCTTGCGCACGGTGTCCTCGGTCGGTGAGGTGTTTCCCCTCACCTCCACCGCAAACGGCCGCGCCTGTCTCGCGCAATTGCCCCCCGAGGAGGCGCGCAAACTTGCGGTCAACGAATGGGATCGCAACGGCATTCAGGGAGATTTGCCCCAGCTTATGGCTGATTTGCAAACCATCCGCGAGACCCGCCTTGCCTATGATCTCGACACACACACTGCGGGCATCTCGGCAATCGGTTTGGCGTTTCGCGATTGGTCGGGCGATTTGCATGCGATCTCAGTGCCCGTGCCGACAACGCGCTATGCCCTGACCAAAACCGCTGTTGAGACGGCCTTGCTGAAAACGGCGGGCAATATTGAAAAGATGTTTAGCAACGCCGCCCCGTAAGCGGCGCGAATGTTGTTGAACGGATGCTCAAGAATCGCTAGCGTTGCCCCGAACGAGGGGTGAGACGGTCTGTCGTATGTTGTTGAGACGTATCAGTTGCCTGACCTGCGGCGTCAAAACGTGGGTCGTGTTAGCGTCCTGCGGACCAAAGCGGGCCGCGCACCGAACGTTAAGCCGCCCCGTTTTTTGATAACTTTTCAATGAGATAAAGGCATATCACATGTTGAAATTCTACTATCACCCGACCCCCAATCCCCTCAAAATCGCGCTGTTCCTTGCGGAAACCGACCTGCCCTTCGAATTGGTGCCCGTGGATACCGCCAAAGGGGAACAGCACCTGCCCGCGTTCCGCGCGATCAATCCGAATGGCAAGGTTCCTGCGATTGATGACGACGGCACGACCGTTTTTGATAGCACGGCGATCTTGCTTTACCTGTCGGATAAGACCGGACTGCTCGGCGGCGCGCCGGAAGATCGTGGTGCGATGCTCTCATGGCTGATGTTCATCGCTTCGGGTCTGGGTCCCTTCTCGGGGCAAAGCGTCCACTTCCATCATAGCGCGCCGGAAGATCTGCCCTATGCGAAGAACCGCTACATGCGCGAGACCGAACGGCATTACCAAGTCCTGAACGATCATCTGAAAGGTCGCGATTTTATCGTCGGGGGAAGCTATTCCATCGCCGATATTTCGGCTTGGGGTTGGGCGATCCGCGCGCCGCGCGTGTTGGGCGGCGACGGTCTGGCGCGCTTCCCCGAGGTTGAGCGTTGGTTCAACGCGATTAATGCGCGTCCTGCGGTCGAGGTCGCGCAGAACATCGGCAAGGATCACGGGTTCAAGACCCCGGGCGATGAGGACTCGCTGCGCGCTCTGTTCCCCAGCAATTATTGATTTGATTCCCGCCCGCGCGAGGTTGCGCGGGCGGGCCTTCCACTTAAAGAACGCGCCCGCGTTAGAGTTCCGCCGTGGCCAAGCCCGTCTCGTTGGAAAGCTGCGCGGGAACGGTGCGCGAGGGTAAAACGCGAATGCTCACCCCGTGGCGCACGCGTTTGTCGAGATCGATCACATCGTGATCCAGCAAACGGATACAGCCCGAAGACACCGCCTGCCCGAGATATTCCGGCTCGCAGGCGCCGTGAATTCGGTAGAGCGTATCAACACCGTTCTGGAACAGATAAAGCGCCCGCGCGCCCAACGGGTTATCCGGCCCCGGCCCCATTCCACCATTCGCAACCGAGAACGGCTCGAGTTCGGGACGCCGTGCAATCATGGTTTCGGGCACTTTCCAGCGCGGCCATTCGCGGCGGAATTGCATCCGCGCCGTTCCGTTCCATTGGAAAGCCGCCGCGCCCGTGCCTGCGCCGTATCGCATCGCACGACCGGACTCGCCTATCAGATGCAAATACCCTGCATCAGGATCGATCACGATATTCCCCTCCGCCTCGTCCGGATAAGGGTTATCGACCTCTTGCCGCCACAAACGTTCCGGCACGACGCCCTCTGGAACGGCGGGAATCGGATAGGGTTCATCGGTGATGGCGCCGTAATGGGCCGGCAACGGCGGGATTACGGGGGCTGGCGGTTCGGGCGCAGCCAGCGGTTGTTTTTGCGCGCAAGCCGAAAGCAGCGCGATGGAGCCTACACAAGCGAAGGCGCGGCGGGTCATCATTGGAGTGATCCTTTGGTAGCTGACATCAAAAGGTGCACCGCATAGCTGCGGCCTCGAGATCAGCTTTGTCTGGGCGGGTCGAGCGCCCCTAAAGGCGCATAGCCCCGCAATGGCACCTCATCTTGCGCGATCAGGGGGAGGTGCGAGACTCCGCGCGCGGGCAAGCTAAGCCCACCCGCCAGCGCAATGTCGGGCCCGCAGGTCGATCCAAACAGGCTCGCAATGCGGCAATGCTTGGGACGCGGCTCAATCGTGGCGACAGGCGCGCGCGCGATCACGCTGCTGATGCCGATGATTACCTGCATCTCCGATATAAGTGCGGGCCGCTGATCCGGCGTTTTCGCGGTGACCGCCCCAATCAAGGGGCGCGCCATCGCCCTCGTTTGCGCCGCGTGGGCGGGGCTATAGGCGCCCCACGGAAGGATCAGCACAATAAGGAGGAGCCTGAGAAGGCTGCGGAAAACAGTCATACCCCCTTGTGCAAGCTAGACTGGGCAGGGTCAATCATCGCCGCGCCGCCCGCGCCTCACATCTATGCGAGCGCGAGGCGGCGCGCGCGGCGTCATAGCTCTCGCGCCCCTCGCTGCGGTCAGTTCAAACTCAAATTGCCGATGGCCGCGCGAATAACGGATTTCGTGTCATCGCTATCCCCCGACACGGCCAACCCGACCAATGCCCCGCGCTCGGTGCCGAATGCTTTGCGGTAATCCGCATCGAGATCAACGGCCTCGCGATAAGCCCCCGTCCCCGCTTGTCGCAACGCGATCGTCACGCCCTGCCCCGCAGGCCCATAGGGCGAGGCTATCACCTGCCCCGCAGCATGATTGCCGCCCCACGCGTATTGGATAATCCGCACATCGCTATTGCCAAGCAGGCTGCGAATATTCGCGCCTTGCAATTTCGGCGCCTCGGCCTCGGGCACAAACACGAAATAAAGCGAGATGTTTCGGTCATCCCCGCCCTTTTGCGCGAGATTGGTTGCCGGAACAGATTGATCCACCGTCCAATCCCAAGTGGCCCCCGATGCGCCCCAATCCCCTTGCCCGACACGTGTCCAGGCCAGGGAAACCGCGCCCTCCGATGTTAATCCGAGAGTTTTACCGAAACTGTAATCATTTGAACTGAACAACGACAATCTCTGCTCTTGCCAGCCCGTGGAAAACGCAACGGGTGCGGCCGAAGCCACGGAAATCTGGGCGAGTAACACTGCTGCAACGGTAAGAGAACGCATGGTTTTTCCTTTCAAGCCGTATCTTAGGATAAACCGCTTTCACACAATTCATAGGCCCGCCAAGTGAACTTGACGCATTTGTCAGAAGGCGTGATCCACCCCCAGCCGCCTTTCGAACACTGCGCAATTTGGGCGAGGCATCGCGAGGCTTGGGAAAATTTACGAATTGTTCGTTCCCTTGTGCGAAGGATCAATCAACGACATCCCGAGGGCGAATGCTATGAAGTCATATTACAACAGTGTTTCCGGTAAGCTTATCCTTGCGGCTGGGGTCGCAATCACTTTGATTATGATGACTTACACGGGCTTCAGCGCATGGCGCACCCAAACCCGCGTTTATGAGCAAACCATGGCCGTTGCGGAGCAACAGTCGAGCTGGGCGGCCAGTCAAGTTGGCCTGCAAATGACCGAAGCGATCGCCGCCAGCGCCGCGCTCAGCGGTGTGCTCGAAGGATATATGGAGACGGAAACACCGACAAAATCTGGCGTTATCCAGATGCTCGAGCATGTGACGTTAAAGTATAAGAATATCTATTCCGCGTGGATGTCAGGCTTAGAAAACAATGTGCTCAACGGCCTTCTCGCAGGCCAAGAGGGCAACAATGCTGCGGGTGTTTTCACGCCCTATTGGACCCGAAACGAGACAGACGACGTGGACTTCACATCGTTTGATATCGCGTTGGATCAGGAATGGTATGCGGTGCCACTCAAGACGGGGCAGAGCCTCGCGACCGAGCCTTACATGACCAGCGAAGGCATTATGATGACGTCGATCTCCATCCCGGTGCGGCACAAAGGCGAGATCGTCGCGCTAGCAGGGGTGGACATCACCTTGGCGAATATGGTCGCGCTGATGGCGGAGATCGAAACATTCGAAGGCGGGCAGATGATGCTTGTCGACAACGCAGGCAAATGGGCCGCCAATCCCGATGCTGCGCAATTGGCCAAGCCCTACAGCGACCTTGGCGAGGACCAGGTGCGCCTCGCACTCGCGGATGGTGAGCCGCGCGTCATCACCGGATTTGGCGACGAGCGAACCCGCATCGTCTACCCTTTCACCGTCGACGGAATGAGCCGGACATGGGCAACAATTCTCGATGTGCCCGACGAAGTCTTCGACGCGCCAGTCTATGCCGAATTTGTGACTTCCGTCATCGCCGGCTTGACGATCCTTCTGCTGGTAATCGGGGCGCTTTATCTCGCCACGATGCGCGTGGTGAAACGGCCTCTTCTCCAGATGCTGGGCGCGATCAACGCACTCGCTGCACGTAATTATAATATTTCGCTGCCCGATACCCAACGCCGCGACGAGATGGGTGCGATGGCGAAATCAGTATCGACTCTGCGTGAAAACCTGATCGAGAAAGACGAGATGGAGGCCGAGCAGGTCTTGCTGCGCGAAGCAGCGGAAGCCGCCCGAGAAAGCCAAAACGCCGAGGAAGCGCGCGCCCGTCAGGAACGCGAAGCACGCCGCGCCGCCGATCACGCGCGCGAACTCAAAGAGCAGGAAGACCGCGAAGCGCTCCGCCGCGAGCAGGAAGCCGAAAACGACCGCCGCGCGGCAGAGCTTTCAGACGTCATTGAAAGCCTCGCCAAAGGCCTACGCGGTGTCGCCAAGGGTGACCTCGACGTTGCAATCGCGACAGGCTTCCCCCCGCCTATGAACCGCTCCGTGTCGATTTCAACAACACGGTCCACCACCTCGTCGAGCTTGTCTCGTCGATCAGCATCGCGACCAAGGAAATCGCGAGCGGAACCCAAGAAATCAGCCGCTCCACCACTGATCTGTCGCGGCAGGCCGAACAAAATGCCGCCACATTGGAGGAAACGGCCGCGGCGCTGAACGAGCTAACCGTCTCGGTGAAATCCGCGGCCACAATCTCGCGCAGCACTGACGAGATCGTCCGTGAAACATCGCGCAAAGCCAATTCAACGACGAGCGTCGTGCGCGAAACCGTCACCGCGATGGAGGAGATCAAATCCTCCTCCGAGCGGATTGCGAAGATCATTGACGTGATCGACACCATCGCATTCCAGACGAATTTGCTAGCCTTGAATGCGGGTGTCGAGGCCGCTCGGGCGGGGGAAGCTGGGCGAGGCTTCGCTGTCGTTGCGTCCGAAGTGCGGGATCTGTCGCAACGATCCTCCGCCGCTGCGCGCGAGATCGACGAATTGATTTCCCATTCAAGCTCGCAAGTCCTCAATGGCGTCGCACTTGTCGGACGCACTGGCGAAGCCTTGGACGGGATCTTGCAATCAATCGGCGTCATTGCACGGCATGTCGGAGATATCGCCGCCTCTGCCGACGAACAGGCGATGGGTATTTCCGAAATCAACACGGCGGTCTCGCAACTCGACCGCGTACAGCAGCAAAATGCAGCATCCTTCGAGGAGACGACCGCTTCGTGCATGACCCTCGATCAACAGGCGGAAGGATTGTCCGATCTAGTTGCGCAATTCCAAATCAAGGAAAGCGCATGGGAGGAGGAAGATGATCAGGACGCGGCCTAATTTCGCGTGGGGTGGGCCCGCACTCTCAAACGGAACAACGGGATGTGCAGGACAAAGCCCTCCGCGAGTTCCCCACTTTGGCAAAATGTCAGCGCGGGTCTAACGGCGCATCTACCGTCAAAATATTCCAATGTGGCCTTCGCGGTGAGGCCTTGGCCGACCATTCCGTCACCGATGTGACGCCGACGCGCGGGCGAGAGGCATCAAAAGGTCCTCCCTCTCCTGCGGGCCTCAGCGCACCGGGCGCGCGACGAACAAAACCTGTCCGCGCGGCAGAATTTGGTCCATGCGGGTCACGTCCCAGCCCTGCGCAAGGTGATGCACATCGCTTTCCAGCATGTGATACGGCGCGCGGATGTCGTGGGTGACGACGCCATCGGGTTGACGATAAGGGCGCGCGCCCAACTCGGCGTTCGGGGCAAGAAACACCGTAAAGAGGAACTGCTCCAAAGCCTCAAACTTCCCAAGATTAACGAACGCGCGCCGCAGGTACGCCATTGGCAAATGCGGGAACACGGCGAAGGCAATCGCATGGGTGATTGCCAACGAGATACGCGGAAACTCGAAACGAGCATCTTGGATCAACTGCCTCGGGTTGAGACGCGATGCATCTTCCAGCTCGAGGCGATATCCCGCCATCATCAACGCACGAGACGCATCGGTTGCCCAATAATGCCCCTGCGCCAGATAGGGCACCACCCTATGCCCCAGCCGCAAAGACCCCGCCCCGATATCAAGAAGGTGATGATCCGGCGCCAAACCCGCCGCCAACAAAGCGGCCATCTGCGCGCGCCCCGTCTCATCCCAACGCCCCCCCACGATATCGCGGTGCCGACCGGCAGCGATCGCGTCGGTATAAAAATCGGGAGCTTCGTATGGAGATTGATGCATGTCTGACCTCAACGCGGGTAGCGCCAGATGGGCCGCGCGTTGCGAAGTGTCAAGCCTCGCAGTCCCCTGCGCCCCAGACTGCGCTCGCGAATCTGTCGTTCGCGGGCCTGCCGGGCGCGTGACTGGGCGCGTGACTGGGCGCCCTTCTTAGAGGCGTCGCCGCCCCCTCACCGCCATCGGGTTCGTCAACAAACCCTTACGCGATTGCCACCCGCGCGTGATCTGCCCGTCATATGTTGGGCGTAACGGTGACCGGACTTGGAAATGGAGATATCCGATGCTTTTAAACCGCCCCCTCCTCGCGACCTGCGCGATTTTTGCCGCCACCGGCGCATATGCGGAGGACACGCTGCCCGCCACGTTGAAGGGTCACGCTTATCTGCCCGCCCTCTCGCTTGTTGCGCCGCCGAAAGACGCCCCGCAAGATCTCTGGATCTCGGGGAAATTCACCGGCGCGGCCCGCAACGTCCAACCCTTGAGCGTGATGGGAAACACGGGCAACTCTTACGGCGCCCATGACACAGGCATAGCAATGCCGTTTATCGGGCAGCCCCTGCAAGGGATGTCGGGTTTCGCGATGAACCGCGATGCGGATGGCAATTGGCTCGTTCTGACGGACAATGGCTTTGGATCGAAGGTCAACAGCCCCGATGCGATGTTGTTTTTTCACCGTATGAAGATTGATTTCGAAACGGGTACTGTCGCGGTGAACGAGACGGTTTTTTTGCACGATCCTGACCAAAAAATTCCCTTCCGCATCGCGAATGAGGCGACCGATACGCGCTACCTGACCGGTGCCGATTTCGACCCCGAAAGCATCCAGCTGGTCGATGGCGAGATCTGGATCGGCGAGGAATTCGGCCCCTATTTGATCCATGTCGCGATGGATGGCCGCGTGCTCGGGGTGATTGAAACCAAGCTTGACGGCGAAGTTCTCACGGGTCCGGATACGGCATCTGTGCGTGTTCCGGCCGAAGCGGGCAAGGATTTCCGCGTTCAGCGTTCGGGCGGATATGAGGGTATGGCGTTACAACCCGAGAGCGCGCTGCTTTGGGCGATGCTCGAAAAGCCGCTTTTGGTCGAAGGCGGCGAGACCGAGGGGGACTATTTGCGTGTCATGACGTTTGATACGCAGGCAAAGGCGTGGACGGGCGAGAGCTACAAGTTCACGCTGTCGCAAGGCGCGACGGCGATTGGCGATTTCAACTTCATTGATGCCACACGGGCGCTTGTTATTGAGCGCGACAATGGTGAAGGCGATCTGGCCAATGCTTGCGCTGAGGGCGCGCAAGATACATCCGCTTGCTATCCGATCCCCGCGAAGGTCAAGAACATCGTCTTGATCGACACGCAAAACCCTGCCGAGGATGGCACATTGCGCCGCATCGCCCATATCGACTTGCTCGATATTCAAGATCCGGACGGCGTCGCTCGTGAAGGAATGACGCCAGCGGAGGGGAATTTCACCTTCCCGTTCTTCACAATCGAAGATGTCGCGCGGGTCGACGAGACGCATATTATGGTTGCCAATGATAACAACCTGCCCTTCTCCGGCGGGCGCGTTCCGGGGGTCGCTGCGAATAACGAATTCATCTTGCTCTCGGTGCCAGAGCTTTTGAACGCCCAATAACCTTCGGCAAACCCGACAAGGCGTCAGGCCGCGCGCAGATGCGCGGCCTGACGTAAGTCATCGGCGGTGACGGGAACTCTATTTAGAGCGGCCAGAAAAAGAGCAGTGCAGGCACCGACACCGCGATGACGAGCAACTCCAGCGGAAGCCCCATCCGCCAGTAATCCGCGAAACGATATCCGCCCGGCCCCAAGATAATCGTGTTGTTTTTATGCCCGATCGGGGTCAAAAACGCGCAAGAAGCCGCAACCGCGACCGCCATCAAAAACGTGTCCGGGTTGGCATCCAGCGCCGTCGCAATCGACAGCGAAATCGGCGCGGCGATCAGCGTGGTGGCCACATTATTCAAAAAATCCGACATCGTCATCGTCACGGCCATCAAGACGACCAATGTCACCCAAGGTGCGCTGCCTTGGGTCACCGCCAGAATTTGCTGAGCGATCAAATCCGCCCCCCCCGTGCGTTCGAACGCTTCCGCAAGCGGGATCAGACAGGCGAGCAAAACGATGACCTTCCACTCGATCGAGGTGTAAACTTCGCGCCCGCTCACAAGGCCCAATGCGACAAAGGCTATCACCGCGATCCCCAAAGACACCGCAAGCGGCATCAATCCGGCCACCGCAAGCGCAACTGCGGCCAGAAAAATCCCGATCGACATTCCTGCTTTTCAACGTTGGATGACCTCCGTCCTGCGCCCCTCGATGGGCAAAACGCCCAGCCATTCGACCACGTTCGCAACACGCTCAGGCGTACCGAGCAACAACAAAACATCGCCCGCGCGAATGGGTAAAAGCCGCACGCGATCGCGAAATCTGTGCCCCTCGCGCGCAACCCCGAGCAGTGTGACAGAATGCCTGTGCAGCAAGCCCAAACTGCGCGCTGTGCGTCCCGAAATCCGCGCCGTATCGGGGACGATCGCCTCTTGCAGGGTCAGGCCCTTTGCCATCACGCCGCCTTCATGCTTTTCCGATCCCGCAAATTCCAGCGCCGTCTTGCCCATGAACGCCTCGATGGCCTTCGGCTCGCCCTCAACGACAAGGAAATCGCCCGCCCGCAAGATCTCTTTACTCGCGAAACCGGGGCGACGCTTGCCGTCGCGGATCAGGCCGAGGATATGGACATCGACCTCATCGGCCACCGAATAAAGCTGCGCGACACGGATATCCTCTGGCTCTTTCGTGTTTTTCGCGTCCGCCGACTCCTCCGCCTTAGCGGAGTCTTTCGAAGCGTCCTTGGAGGAACCGGGGCGCTTTAGCTCGCCCACTTTAAGCTCAGCGACATAGCGCCCTTGCCGAATTTCCTGCCCCTCTTGCGCGCTTCCCGCACGATCGGGCAGCAAACGCCACCCAATCAGCGATACGAACGCAATGCCCGCCACCGCGACCGTCAAACCGACCGGCGTGAAATCGAACATGCCGAAGGGTGCGCCCAAAACATCCTGCCGGTACTCGGAAATTACGATGTTGGGCGGCGTGCCGATCAGGGTCACCATCCCGCCGAGGATCGTCGCAAAGGACAAAGGCATCAAGCTTTGCCCTGCGACGCGTTTGGCCTTGTTGGCGGCCTCAATATCCAACGGCATCAACAACGCCAGCGCCGCGACATTGTTAATGATTGCGGAGAGCACCGCCCCGACCCCACCGATCATCGCGATATGCAGCGGCAAGGGGCGATCAGGTTTCACGATGCGCGCCGCAACCAATTCAACCGCCCCCGACGAGGACAAGCCGCGCGAGACAATCAGCACCAACGCAATAATCGCGACAGCAGAATGGCCAAATCCCGAGAACACGTCTTCGGACGGCACCAACCCCAATGCGGCGGCAAGGATGAGCGCCCCGAACGCGACCAGATCGTACCGGATTTTGCCCCACACAAGCAGGACAAAGATCATTGTAAACAGTACAAACATCTGCGTTTGCTCGTCGAAATACGCCATGCGCCCCCCAATCCTTCCGGACATCGCGCCCGAACACCTCAAATGTAGCGCGCAAAAGACCTAAGCGGTAGGAAATTAATCAAAACAATCACTTGCCGCGCGACGCTAACGTCCCGGGAGGGCGCATGACGGGGGCTGCCAAGCCCCGTTCAGATGGCGTCAAACATGCTGCGCCTTGTCCGTTTCCTTGTCCGTGACAGGGGCCGCCTGTGGGAAGATCAACTCGTATAACCATGTGAAGACAAAGGCGTATCCCATATAAAAGAGGGCAAACGCGATATCCATCATCAAGGCGTCAAGGATCGGGATTGCCAGCCACCACGCGAAAAACGGAAGCAGCATCAGAAGCAAGATGACCTCAAAAAGCACCGCATGGACGATCCGCAGCGGGACAGTTTTGCGCAAATCTCCCCGCCAACGTAGCATCGCTTTATCAAACAGGAGGTTGTAGGCGTAGTTCCAAAAGGTCGCGGCCGTTGCGCCGACGAGAACCACCACACCCATATCCGACATCGGATGTTTGAATAAAACCGCGAACAGCGGCGTCACAATGATCAACCCGAGAATTTCAAAACTTAAAGCCTGTCGGATACGGTCGGCGGTCGTGCGCATGGAATGTCTGGTCTTTCTGCCAAAGAGTCGTTGTTTTTACAGGCAAGCGAAACAATGATTTAACGATGCGGGAGCGTAGGCGACGAAATTGCCTGGCACAAGCAAAAGCCCCCGCCCGCGCGGCAATCCGCCACTGGAAACCAACGTAAAAACCGATTAAACCCTTTGCCGGAGGCTGCAGATTGCGGCTTGAGGAGGATGGATGCACAAAATCGCGCTACCCGAGCGCCCAAATTGGCGCGCGTATGCCAAAGAGGTCGGTTTTACCTTTGCTGATATGCACGGTGAGCCCTATTGGGATGAAAGCTCGGCATACGAATTCAGCCTTGAGCAAATCGAAACCGACCTTGAAGATCCCGCAACTGAATTGCACGACATGTGCCGTGAAGCGGTGGATCACATCGTCAAAAGCGAAGCCCTGCTCGACCGTTTGGCAATTCCCGATGCGCATCGCGATCTGGTTTTGGAAAGCTGGCAACGTCAGGACCCCGAAATCTACGGGCGGTTCGATTTCGCCTATGATGGGCGATCGCCCGCCAAGCTATTGGAATACAACGCTGATACGCCGACATCGCTCTATGAGAGCGCCGCATTTCAGTGGCAGTGGCTTGAAGATCAGGTCGGCGCGGGCGTCTTGCCGCACGGGTCGGATCAATTCAACGGCATTCACGAGGCGCTCGCCGCGCGGTTCCGCGCCGTGTTCGCCCCCAAAAGCCAGCTCCACTTTACCGCCGTTGCCGGAAATCCCGAGGATTACGGAACGGTCGAGGCTCTCGGTTGGGCCGCCCGCGAGGCTGGGCTGGGCGCGCATTATTGCGATCTTGAAAGCATCGCGATCAGCGATGAGGGGCAGTTCCTCGACGATAAAGACCGCGTCATGGGCGTTTTGTTCAAACTCTACCCGTGGGAAGATTTACTTCGGGATGATTATGCAAAATACATCCGGGATTCCAATTGCCTGATGCTTGAACCGGCATGGAAGGCTGTGGTGTCCAACAAGGGCCTGCTGCCGGTTTTGTGGCAGATGTTCGAGGGGCACCCGAACCTCCTGCCCGCGTTTTTCGAGGCCGATCTCGGCGGCGGAATGACGCAAGATGGGCCGGTCGCGCAAGATGTCGTGCAGTCGTTCTCTCGCGCCGAGGCCCAGCTCAACGCAGGCTACGTCCGCAAACCGATCTTGTCGCGCGAGGGCGCATCGGTGGATATCTTCAAGGACGGCGCCCTTCTGGAACAGGCCAAAAACTCCGAATATTCCGATTATCCGCGTGTTATCCAAGCCTATGCCCCCTTACCCGAATTCGACGGTTTCCGGCCCGTGATCGGCGCATGGATCGTGGGCGATAGCTGTGCGGGCATCGGGATCCGCGAGGACAAATCGCGGATCACGCAGGATCTGTCGCGTTTCAAACCGCACTACATCAAAGCCTAGCGATCAGGCCGTGAATTTCAAACGAACCACCCAACCACAAGGTAGAACCGTCATGACAAAACGCTCCAAACGGGTTGCGATCGCGATCCTCGGCGCCGCTGCTTTCACACTTGCGGGCTGCCAAGAGGAACAGGTGGATGCGCAAGCCTTTCCCGATCTGAAAAGCTGCACAGAGGCGGCTTCAAAGGGTGGGCTATTCTCCGTTGAGGATTGCCGCACGTCCTTCGCGGAGGCCGAAACCCTCCATGTCGAAGCCGCGCCGCGCTATGACAGTGTCGAAGTGTGCGAAGAACAGCATGGTGAGGGCGCATGCGGCACTGAAGCGGCCGCGCAGCAGGGCGGATCGGGCAGCATCTTCATGCCTTTGCTCGCAGGCTACCTGATCGGTAATATGCTCGGCGGGCGGAGCGGGATGGCGGGCGCGCAGCCCCTCTACAAGACGCCCGATGGTAAATTTACCAATGCCGCCCGCACCAGCACCTATTCGAGCAATAGCGGCGCGGCGAAACTGGGCGCGTCCCAGTTCACGCGCCCCGCTGCCACGGCAGGCAAAGCCCCCATGACGAAAGCCACGGCCGCCTCGCGCGGCGGATTCGGGAAGGCGGGCGGCACCCGCACCGGTTTTGGCGGTTAACCTCGCCCTGCGCGCGCCCGCTTGAGTTCACCGCGGCAAGCTGTCAGGACTAATACCATGCGTATTCTCGCCGTCCTCACCGTCAAGAATGAAGCGCCGTTCCTGATCGAATGGCTGGCGCATCATCGTGCGATCGGGTTCACGGATTTTCTCGTGTTCTCCAACGATTGCACGGATGGCACCGATGCGATGCTGGACCGGCTCCAAACATTGGGGTGGCTCACGCACATCCGCCAAAGTGGCCCGTTTGAGGAAGGCCCGCAGTGGTGCGCGTTGAAAGCGGCGGACAAGCACGATCTGGTGGCGCAAGCGGATTGGATTTTAGTCTGCGATATCGACGAATTCGTCAATATTCACGCCGGCGATGGTCGCCTGCCTGCGCTCTTTGAGGCCCTGCCCGACGCCACGGCGATTCCCCTGACATGGCGGCTTTTCGGGAATGCGGGCGTGATCGAGATGGCCGATACCCCCATCACCGCGCAGTTCACTCTCGCGGCGCCAAAGGAGATGGGTTGGCCATGGCGAGCGGCTTTGTTCAAAACGCTGTTTCGGAACGATGGGACATATCGCAAGCTCGGCGTCCATCGCCCCCGCTCGCCCGATCGGGATAAATTGGCCAATGCCCGTTGGTTTGACGGGTCAGGTCGCGCCCTCGACGGGCCATTCTTGACGTCGCGTATTTTCTCCGATTTCGGGCGGGACAACTACCAGATCGCACAGCTGAACCATTATGCCCTCGGCGCGATGCAAAGCTATATCCTCAAATGCGATCGCGGGCGGGCCAATCGGTCAGCCTCGACGTTCGATATGTCCTATTGGGTTGAACGGAATTTCTGCGCACAACAGGATACGACCATCCATCGCATGACCGAGTTGGCCGCCCCCCTTCGCGCCGAATTGAGGGGCGATCCGGTCTTGCGCGATCTCCACGCGGTCGCCGTGGACTGGCGGCGATCACGGTTCGAGGCGCTGATGTTGGAGGAGCCGTTCCGCGCATTATTCGGCCGCTTGCTACTGTGCCCGCCTTCGCAACCTCTGTCGCCCCATGCGGCACGACAGATGATGCAGTACGGCCTGCTAGCGCGCGCGGCGGATATCTAGACGGTTTGTGCGATGCGCCGCGCGATTGTCGTCGATCACGCAACACTGAACGCCCATCCGCGGGATTGATGCGAGATAAAAAGATAAATCTTAGGAATATCTTGTCGACTGCACATTTCTGCCCAGATTGGGGAAGATATAATTTCAAAATCAGCCATGCGAGCGGAGCTCTCCGCGGCACGTGACCTGACGAAGCCGACGGAGGACGACATGCCAATGACCAAGCCCGCCCCCAACGCCGCCGATGCTGCGCCGGAGCGTGACGCAAACGAATTGGCATGGTGGGATAGTTTGGAGCTGATCGGCGATGACGCCGGATATTACGAGCCCTTAGGCCAACGCCACGGCGCGTTTTTCTCTGATCAAGGCACAACCTTGCTCGTCACATTTGAGCGGGCGGAAGATATCCGTGGCACCAATCCCGATCAGTTGCCGATGGCTTTTGGCCTGACAAAACCGCACGGATGGTCGTCGCTCACCCTGATTTGCGACGGCGACACCTGGTTCCGCGATCCCGCGGTCTATGCCTATTTTGATCGCCTCGTAGATGATGCCTTCTTTGAGGATTTTGAGCGGGTCGTGTTTTACGGCGCGGGCGCTTGCGGGTATGCGGCGGCGGCATTTTCGGTCACCGCGCCGGGTGCGACGGTCATCGCCGTCCAACCGCAAGCAACCCTTGATCCGCAAATTGCGGGCTGGGATCAGCGTTTTCTCGATCAACGCCGCACGTCTTTCGCGGATCGCTATGGCTTCGCACCCGATATGCTAGAGGGAGCGGGGCAAGGTTTTGTCGTGTTCGACCCCTCGCAGACCATGGACGCGATGCATGCCGCGCTGTTCACGCGGCCCTACGTCACCAAATTATCTTGCCCGTATCTCGGACCGCGAATCGAACAGATCTTGACCGAGATGGATGTTTTGACACCCTGCCTTGAGGCAGCTTGCGCGGGCACGTTCGACGCGCTGACCTTTTGGAAGCTCTACCGCGCCCGCCGCAATGCCCCGCGATATTTGCGTGGTTTGACGGCCGTTCTCGACCAGAAAGGCCGCCCGCTTCTGGCGGCGATCTTATGCCGTAACGTTGTTGAGCGCCTGAACGGGCCCCGCTTCCGCAGTCGACTGGCGGAGTTGGAGGAACAGTTGGCCAAGGATGGACTCGTTTTGCCACCGCTTCGTGAAACGGCCTGACGCGCGGAGCTCGCCAAGACAACGCCATCCGAGACATCGCCCATAGTTATCATCGGCGCATGAAAAAGCGCGGCCGCCGAAGCGCCGCGCCTTTTTCATGTCTCATACGACCTAAAGCCGCTATCTTATCGATCAGATGTAAAACTGATCGCGGAAGACGTGGTAGACGATATCGTCACGCTTTACGCCGAGCTCTGCAAGCTTCTCGTCCGACAATGCGTTCAAACGCTCGATCTCGCGGGTGCGGCTGTGGCGCGTCATGTAGATATCGAGGCCGACAACGATTGCGCTTTTGAGGCTTGCCCAGAACGAATTGCCCGAAGCGGTATTGGAAGCTGTGTAGGATACGGATGCCATGTCAATCTCTCCAGATGAGGATGTTGGGTGGGGCTGTCTTTCCCCTGTTGAGATCAACATAGGACAGGATAGGTGACGTAACCACTGACAATGCCGCATTGCGGCTATGCATATTTTGCAGCGCAGCATTTAGGCAGTTTTAAAACTTTCACGATAAAGGGCGGCGACAGTTTCCTGCCCCGCCCCCAAACGCATCCGCCTCATTCGATGCACGCCAATCGGATCAATCGGCCGATCAGATCATCGCGCCCGCGCTATTAAACGGGTGCGATTAAACGGGTGCGATTAAACCCGAGAGATCAAACCCTGCCGATCCGCCCGCTTTTGTCAGCACGCATAGGCCCGCGCCCGGATCTGCAGCGCAGGCACCCCCGGCTCGACGCGCTCAAATACGACACGGTTGCCGCCCGAGCGCTTGGCTTCGTCCAGAACCTGATTGCGCGCATACCGCGTGCCCTGCCCTGCGAACGGCCCGTATAGCGGCGGTTCCACCGAGATATTCGTCAAAAAGCGGCATTGCGCGACCTCGTTGGCCTCCACCGCAACAACACCCGAGGCCGCCCGCAACCCCGGATCATTGCACGCAGACAGCCCGATAACCCCCGCCA
This sequence comes from Albirhodobacter sp. R86504, assembly GCF_042466415.1. Classification (NCBI taxonomy): domain Bacteria; kingdom Pseudomonadati; phylum Pseudomonadota; class Alphaproteobacteria; order Rhodobacterales; family Paracoccaceae; genus Albirhodobacter; species Albirhodobacter sp. R86504. The sequence goes on from NZ_JAXHCH010000002.1 coordinate 1,283,565, forward strand.
GCATCATCGCCACATTCATTCGCATTGTCTTACCTGCCCGTTTTGCCCGCATGGTTGCGGCGCTTGGCACCTCATTGGGGGGCACAATCGCCCGCCCGCCGCGCCGCGCCGTTAGGCCCCATATTTGCAGCGCACCATCGCCCCGCGCAATGGCGCGATGCCGCGAGCGCGTCACGAGCGCGTGAAAGCCCTCATAAGACGATGCGGGACAAAGGGCGCATAAAGCAGGCCAGCGAGGGGCAAATTTACTGGAAAGGATCTGCGCGAGGGTGTAACCCATCTGCATGACCCAGATCACCATCCCCCGCCCCGATGATTGGCACCTGCACCTGCGCGATGGCGCGATGATGCAAGGTGTTTTGCCCGAAACCACGCGCCATTTCGCCCGCGCGATCATCATGCCAAACCTCGTCCCCCCGGTCGTGACGGCGGCGGATGCGATGGCGTACCGCGAGCGTATTTTGGCGGCCCTGCCCGAGGGCGCGCAGTTTGATCCGCTGATGGTGCTCTACCTGACGGAAGACACCGACCCCGCCGATGTCGCCGCCGCCCATGCCACGGGGCTGGTGAAGTCCGTCAAACTCTATCCGGCGGGCGCGACGACGAATTCCCACGGCGGCGTGCGCGACTTCGACAAAGTCCGCGCTGTGTTCGAGACAATGGCAGAGATCGGCATGCCGCTGTGCATGCACGGCGAAGTCACAACGCCGGAGGTTGATATCTTCGACCGCGAGGCGGTGTTTATCGAGACGATCCTCGATCCGATCCGCCGCAAAACGCCAGATCTGCGCGTGGTGATGGAACATATCACCACAAAACAAGGCGTCGACTATGCGCGATCGGGCGGGGACACTTTGGCCGCCACGATCACCACGCATCACCTGATCATCAACCGTAACCACATCCTCGTGGGCGGCATCAAACCGCATTATTATTGCCTGCCGGTGGCCAAGCGCGAAGAACACCGCCTTGCCCTCGTCGAGGCCGCGACCTCTGGCGATGCGCGTTTCTTCCTTGGCACCGATAGCGCCCCCCATGCCGATCACCTCAAAGAACATGCCTGCGGGTGCGCGGGATGTTTCACCGCGACGAACACGATGCAACTCCTCGCCCATGTGTTCGATGCGCAAGGCAAGCTCGATGAGCTCGCGAAATTTGCGTCGCAAAACGGCCCCGCGTTCTACCGCCTGCCTGAAAACACCGCGCAGATGACATTGGTGAAAACTGATGAAGCCGCGCAATGGCCCGACAAAATCATGACAGAGGCCGGCCCCGTGACCGTCTTCGACCCCGGCTTCCCCGTGTATTGGCACGTTCAACCCTGACTTTAAAAATCGCGCCCGCCTCACCCGCGCTGCCTTGATCACGAACGGCGACCGTGCTCAAGGCAAAGCGGGGCGCGCTCGGCCCTTGAGAAGGAAAAGACGATGATCCCCAGTTCCTACCCCACCCGCGACGAAATCGCCCGCCTCACCGCGCGGATGCTTTTGGAAATCAAAGCCGTGCATTTCAACGCGGCCGAGCCTTTCACACTGGCGTCCGGCCTGCCCTCGCCCACCTATATCGACTGCCGCAAGCTGATCTCCTACCCGCGCATCCGGTCGACCTTGATGGATTTCCTGTCGATCACCGTAATGCGCGACGCAGGGTTTGAGGCGTTCGACAATATTGCGGGCGGCGAAACAGCCGGCATCCCCTTCGCGGCAATGGTCGCGGAGCGCCTCGCCCTGCCGATGACCTATGTGCGCAAAAAGCCGAAAGGGTACGGGCGCAACGCACGGATTGAGGGCGCGATGAGCGAGGGCGAGCGCGTTTTGCTCGTTGAGGATCTCACGACAGATGGGGGATCGAAACTCTCCTTCGTCGACGCGATCCGCGAGACAGGCGCGACCTGCGCGCATACGGCGGTGATCTTCTACTACGGCATCTTCCCCGAAACCGTCCCGACGCTGGATAAACACGGCGTGCAACTGCATTATCTGTGCACGTGGTGGGATGTGCTGGCCGAGGCCCGCGCACAGGGAAGCTTTGACAAAGAGACGCTGGATGAGGTGGAGGTTTTCCTCACCAATCCCCGCCCGTGGCAAAACGCCCATAAGAAGGACTGATCCCCTCTCGGCGGATTTTTGAACATGCGGCGCGATGCAGGTCGCGCCGCATGTTTTTTTGTGGATAACACTGTGGGCGGCATGTGGGCAAATGTGAACGGGAATCGCCTACACGGCGGTTTTCACACAACCGCCCACCTGATAAAGTGGGCAAATGCACACAAGCTACCAAAGGTAGTAGGGCGGCAACGGACCAAAGGCGCGTTATCCACATAGTTATCCCGATAGCCTTTTCCCCTCTCGATCAGGTAAGACTGCCGCTACGACGCATGACAGACCGCTCGCCAAACGGCGACGCCGAACCGCGCAGGACAAGCGCAGGACCCATAAAGGCAGATACCGCATGGACGACCATATGACGCCCGATTCCCGCCACCAAGACGCGCAAGATTCCGGCGGCGCGATGACGCCCGTGCGGACAGCCATGGGTGACATCACGCCCCCCGTCACAATGTCGATGGACGCCGTGCCGTGCAATATCGAGGCCGAACAGCAACTTCTGGGCGCCTTGCTGACCAACAATGACATCTACGATCGCATCGCCGCCACGGTAAAGGCGGATCACTTCTACGAGCCGGTGCACAAACGGATTTTCGAGACAGCAGTGGCGAAAATCCAGAAGAACATGCTCGCGTCCCCCGTCACGTTGAAGACCTATCTTGAGGAGGATGAGGGCCTGCGCGAATTGGGCGGGCCTGCGTATCTCGCGCGGCTTGCGGGTGCGGCGATCTCTGCGCACGCGGCAAAAGATTACGCACAGATGATCCATGATATGGCGCTGCGCCGGTCGCTGATCGAGCTGGGCCTCGATATTGCGTCAGAGGCCAAAACCTTCGATGTCGCCTATGCCCCCGACGAGATGATCGTGAAGGCGGAATCGCGCCTCTATGAAATGGTCGAGACGGGCAAAACCGAAAAAGGCTTCGTGTCATTCCTCACCGCAGTGACCGAGGCTGTCGTTAACGCAAATGCCGCCTATCAACGTGATGGTGGGCTGGCAGGCGTTTCTACGGGCTTGAAAGACCTCGATAAAAAGCTCGGCGGGCTACATCCCTCCGACCTTTTGATCCTCGCCGGTCGCCCCTCGATGGGGAAGACGACCCTGGCGACCAATATCGCCTTCAACATTGCCAAAGCCTATAAAAAGGGCCTTCGTCCCGATGGCTCGGAAGGCGCGATCGAGGGCGGGGTTGTCGGCTTCTTCTCGCTGGAGATGTCCTCGGAACAATTGGCGGCGCGGGTTCTGTCCGAGGCGTCCGAGGTGCCCTCCGAGCAAATCCGGCGCGGCGACATGACCGAGGCCGAATTCCGCCGCTTTGTTGAGGCCGCCAAAACATTGGAAACCTGCCCGCTTTACATCGACGACACGCCCGCGCTGCCGATCAGTCAGGTCGCTGCACGGTGTCGCCGCCTCAAACGGACGCATGGGCTGGATGTTGTGATGGTCGACTACTTGCAGCTTTTGCGCGGCTCGGGGCGCGGCGATAACCGCGTGCAAGAGATCGGCGAAATCTCGATGGGGCTCAAGGCCATCGCGAAAGAGCTGCAAATTCCCGTCGTGGCGCTTTCGCAGCTGTCGCGGAATGTGGAAAGCCGCGAAGACAAACGCCCCCAACTCTCCGATCTTCGGGAATCGGGATCGATTGAGCAAGACGCCGATGTCGTGATGTTCGTCTACCGGGACGAATATTATAAGGAGCGCGAAAAGCCGGGGGATCACGAACTGGATAAAATGGCGACGTGGCAGCAGGTCATGGAGCAGGTCCACGGCAAGGCGGAGGTCATCATCGGCAAGCAACGTCACGGCCCGATCGGCACGGTCGAGCTGGCGTTTGAGGGCCGCTTCACGCGCTTCTCGGATCTGGTGAAACCTTGGCAAGGCGACGGCAGCGACGGCTTCTAACGCCGCTGGCTTTTACACGCCTTAAAAAAGCGCACGGAAAGATTGCACGGAAAGATCAATGGCGCGCGCCCTCACGTCGCGCGCCCTAGTCTAAGCATCTTGAAAGCCACAAGCGCCCCGCCCGATCAAACGCGACCGGTCGCCCCCTTCCATGGCAATCTCGGCATATCCGGCGATCCGCCTGCGTCCCGCCGCTCATTTTTGGCCCGCGGCACCAACGAGACCTGCCCAAGCACAAAGCCTCCTCCGCGCGATCACTTCCCCGCAAGTTTCCGCCTTTGCCCCTGCTCGACCGCGTATTTCTCTTGACGCCGCGCGCGTGGCTGTCAAAACGACCGCTATGGCTACTTCATCGCTCCGTATTGATCTCGACGCTGTCCTCGCCAATTGGCGTGCCTTGGACGCATGTTCCTCACGCTCCACCCAAACCGGCGCGGTCGTTAAGGCCAACGCTTACGGTCTGGGGGCTGACCGCGTTGCGCTCGCGCTTGCGCGGGCGGGGGTCCGAAAGTTTTTCGTCGCCGCCACAGAAGAAGGCGCGCAGCTGCGCCAAACGCTCGGTGACGGCGTTGATATCCATGTGTTCTCCGGCCATATGGCGGGCGATACCGATATGATCAACGATCTGCGTCTCATTCCGATGCTGAACTCGCTTGATCAGGTCACGCGCCATTTTGAAGCGCTGCAAAATGCGCCTTTCGGGATCCAGCTCAACAGCGGGATGAACCGGCTCGGGATGGGTTTGCCCGAATGGGAGGCTGTCGCACCCCTGATTTTAAGCGCCAATCCGCGCTTGATCATGAGCCACCTCGCCTGTGCCGATGACCCCGATCACGATATGAACCGCCAGCAATTGGATGCGTTCAAATATATGACCGACGGCTTGGGATTCCCGCGCTCGCTCTCGGCCACGGGCGGCATTTTGCTCGGCCCCGAATACCATTTCGACGTAACCCGCCCCGGCATCGGCCTCTACGGCGGTCTACCGTTTGAGGAGGCCCGCCCTGTCGTGCAGCTTAGCTTGCCGGTAATCCAGACCAATCAGGTTTCCGCAGGCGAAACGGTCGGCTATTCAAACACATGGGAAGCCGAGATCGACAGCCGCACCGCAACCGTCGCCGCAGGCTATGCCGACGGGATCACGCGGCACCTATCGTCAAAAGGCACGCTCTGGGCGGGCGATATTCCCTGCCCGATTGTTGGTCGCGTGTCGATGGATCTCATCACGGTCGACATCACGCATCTCGACGAGGTTCCCAAATCGCTCGATTTGTTGGGGCCGCATCAGGGCGTCGATGATCTGGCCGATGTCACCGGCACAATCGGATATGAGGTTCTGACCTCACTGGGCCAGCGTTACGCGCGCCACTATCAAGGCGGACTTCCCACCGATCCGCGCAGCAATGGAGTTTCGGGCGCATGAGCAGCTCGCAAGGGTCAAAACCAGCCGGGTTGATCTCCGGCTTTTTGGCGGGGATTGGCCGTCCCGTCTTGGGCGGTTTGGCGGCCACGGGCCGTTTTGCCAAATTCGCAGGCGAAACCGTGTCGCATATCGTCCGTCCGCCGTTTTACGGGCGTGAGTTCTTCGCGGCCTGCGTCCAGATCGGTTGGCTCTCGCTCCCCGTCGTTGGCCTGACATCCTTCTTCACAGGCGCGGCTTTGGCGTTGCAAATCTACGCGGGGGGCGCGCGCTTCTCGGCGGAATCCGTTGTGCCGTCGATCGTGGCCATCGGCATGGCACGCGAACTTGGGCCCGTTTTGGGCGGCTTGATGGTTGCGGCGCGCGTGGCGTCGTCCATCGCGGCTGAAATCGGCACGATGAAAGTTACCGAGCAGATCGACGCGCTGACAACTTTGTCGACCAATCCGATCAAATACCTGACCGTGCCGCGTGTTCTGGCGGCGACCGTGACCGTTCCTGTGCTCGTCGCGGTGGGGGACACCATCGGGATCATGGGCGGCTGGCTTATCGGCGTGAACCGCCTCGATTTCAACTCCGCCGCTTACCTGAAGACAACCTATGACTTCTTGGAGGCATGGGATGTTGGCTCCGGCCTCGTTAAAGGCGCGGTCTTTGGTTTCATTATCGCCCTAATGGGCTGCTACGCCGGAATGAATTCGGGTCGCGGCGCACAAGGTGTTGGCCGCGCAACGAAATCCGCTGTGGTTGCGGCATCGGTGATGATCTTGGCCGCAAACTACCTGCTGACAGAGGTGTTCTTCTCCGCATGATCGAGCTTTCCGGCGTTCAAAAGACATTCGGCTCCAACTCCGTTTTGCGCGGCGTTGATCTAACCATTCCCAAGGGCACATCGATGGTCATCATCGGGGGCTCCGGCACGGGGAAGTCGGTTTTGCTGAAATGCATCCTTGGCCTTGTCACGCCCGACCACGGCGTGATCAAGGTGGCGGGCGAGGACGTCACCAAAGTCTCGCGCGAGGCGTTTTTGGCAAAATTCGGGATGCTGTTCCAAGGTGGTGCGCTGTTTGACAGCCTGTCGATTTGGCAAAATGTTGCGTTCCGTCTCATGCGCGGCCCCAAGAAGCTCCCCAAAGAGCAAGCCCGCGAGATTGCCATTGAAAAGCTGCGCCGTGTCGGGCTTGGCCCGCAAGTGGCCGATCAGTTTCCAGCAGAGCTCTCGGGCGGCATGCAAAAGCGCGTGAGCTTGGCCCGCGCCATCGCCGCGGAACCTGAAATCATCTTCTTCGATGAGCCCACAACGGGCCTCGATCCGATCATGTCGGGCGTGATCAACGAGCTAATCCGCGAGATTGTTTCCGAGATGGGCGCAACCGCGATGACCATCACCCACGATATGTCCTCCGTTCGCGCAATTTCCGACAATGTCGCGATGTTGCACGCAGGGAAAGTCCGCTGGACGGGCCCGATAGCGGATTTAGACACAACTTCAGACCCTTACATCCAACAATTCATCCACGGTCGTGCCGAAGGCCCGATCGAGGCCCTGCGCTAACCCCACTCGCTCATGTGGCCTTTGGGCGCTTTTATGGTGTGAAACAGAGTGTTTCCGCACAACTTCCTTGCATTTAGGGTGAATAGGCGGGACCCTGCCTATACCGTTCTGGGGGATGGTTTCATGAGTGATTTGAATAAAGCGTTTCGCGATACGCCTGTGCGGTCGCATGAGTTTAGGGCTTATTGGGAGGCATTCCATCAGAGCATCGGCCCCCTTCTCGCGGTTGCGGTGGCGTGTTTTGCCTTGGTGACCTGTGGTTCGGTTGCGCTTGCGCTGCTCGGCCTCGCGCCATGGCTGGAGGTTGACGCAAGCTTTGGCGGCACGACGATCGAGCACGCTGGCATCTGGCTGCAATCCATTTTCGCGGCGCTCACGCTGCTGATCGCCCTCTATCTCCCGACGCATGCGCGCGTGGCGCGCTTGGAAAAATCGCATCGCTCGTTCCAGATTGGCATGGAAGATGTCGCGCGCGCTTACCGGCTGGCCCATGAGGAAGATCGCAAAGGCGCCTTCACCTTGTCGGGTGAATTTGATGCCATGCGCGAGCGGCTCAACCACATGCGCCGCCATCCGGATCTGGCCGCGCTGGAGGCGGAGTTACTGGAACTCGCCGCCCAAATGAGCCTGCAATCGCGCGATCTCGCGAAAATCTATTCGGACGAAAAGGTTGCCCGCGCGAAGGCGTTTCTGGCCCAACGCCAGCAAGAAGCCCAAGCCACCGAGGACAAAATCCGCATCGCCCGATATGCCTGCGATGAAATCCGCAATTGGCTCACCGATGTTGAGGCAGATGAGCGCCGACTCTCCTCGCAGTTTCAAATGCTTGAACGGGATCTGAAGTCGGTCTTGCCATCGCTCGGCTACGAGTTGGAAGACCCGCGCGAGGCGAATGTGGTGCAATTGACCAAGCCAACAAAGTGATCCATCCCTAAGCCACGCATCCCCCCCGCTGGCCTCAGGAGGTTCCCAATGCCGCAGTTTCTCACAAGGCTTCCCATTGATCGTGGGTCTCTGACGGTGCTGCGCGGGCTCAACCTCATGCTGCTGCTGGCTTTTCCCGTCGCATGGGCGGCGCCTTTGCTGCGTGCGGGCCTGCTGCCCTTTTTTGATCTCGATGCGATTTCGGTTTTGTCGGGCGTGGGCGCAGTTTGGCAGGCCGATCCCTTCCTCGCACTGGTCATCGCCCTATTCGCGTTAGTCGCGCCGATCGCTAAAATCCTTGCACTTGAGATGGTGCTCAGCGGGCGCCGCTCGACGAAGCTCTTGCCCGCGATCTCCCTGATCGGGCGTCTCGCCATGGCCGATATCTTCCTGATCGCGCTTTATATTGTTGTCGCGAAAGGTGCGGGCGTCGGGCGGGTCGAGACGGGATGGGGCCTTTATCTTTTCACGGGCTGCGTGCTCGCCTCCCTGTCCCTCTCGCGCGTCGCCAAACGCGCGATGGCCCCGCGGTAGGGCCGGATCTCGTCAGGAAGCCCCTTGACGTTCCCCTCTTGTTCTTACACAAAGCATCATGGCAAAATCACCTACCTCAGCATTTACCTGTTCCGCTTGCGGCGCCGCCCATAAAAAATGGAGCGGCAAATGCGATGCCTGCGGGGAATGGAACTCCATCGTCGAGGAAAAGCCGCTTTCGGCGGGTCCTGGTTCAAAATCGCTCGGCGCGCATAAGGGCAAGCGCATCGCGCTCTCGTCGCTGGCGCATGAGGAAGCCCCGCCGCCCCGCACCCTATCGGGTATGCCCGAGTTGGACCGCGTCTTGGGCGGAGGTCTGGTGGCGGCGTCGGCGATTTTGGTTGGCGGCGATCCGGGCATCGGGAAATCAACGCTTTTACTGCAAGCGGCCGCGAGCTTTGCGCGCAGCGGGCTGAAATCTATGTATATTTCCGGCGAGGAGGCCTCTGCGCAGGTGCGCATGCGCGCCCAACGCCTTGGGCTTGCAGATGCGCCTGTGATGCTCGGCGCGGAGACGAACCTGCGCGATATCCTGACCACGCTGGAGGCGGAAAGCCCGGATCTGGTGATCATCGATTCGATCCAAACGATGTGGGCTGATATGGTGGAGGCCGCCCCCGGCTCGGTCTCGCAGGTGCGGACCTGTGCACATGAATTGGTGACTTTTGCGAAAACGCGCGGGACGGCAGTCGTCTTGGTTGGGCATGTGACCAAAGAGGGCCAGATCGCAGGGCCGCGCGTGGTCGAGCATATGGTCGATACGGTCCTTTATTTCGAGGGCGAGCGGGGGCATCAGTTCCGCATCCTGCGCGCGGTGAAAAACCGGTTTGGGCCCGCCTCCGAGATTGGCGTGTTCGAAATGACGGGCGGTGGCTTGTCGGAGGTTGCGAACCCTTCCGCACTTTTCTTGTCGGAACGTGCGCAGCCCCAGCCCGGCTCCGCCGTCTTTGCGGGCATTGAGGGTACCCGGCCTGTCTTGACAGAAATCCAGGCTCTCGTCGCGCCCTCCACCCTCTCCTCTCCGCGCCGCACAGTCGTCGGCCTCGACTCGGGCCGTGTCTCGACGATCCTCGCGGTTTTGGAATCGCGGTGCGGCATCCCCTTTACGGGCCTCGATGTCTTTTTGAACGTCGCCGGAGGGATGCGCGTTTTGGAGCCCGCCGCCGATCTCGCCCTCGCCGCCGCACTCCTTTCCGCCCGAGAAGATGTCGCTTTGCCGCGCGAGATGGTCATTTTCGGGGAAATTTCGCTCTCAGGGGCGCTTAGACCCGTGGGACAGGCGGAAAACAGGTTGAAAGAAGCGGAAAAACTTGGTTTCTCACGGGCAATCGCGCCCGATGGCACAAAAGCCGAAGGCGGACCGGGAATGGGCATTACCAAATTGCCCGATCTCGTGACTTTTGTTGGGGATATGTTCGGCGCGGGGTGATCCGTGTTGTGCGGCCCCGTCTCGGGGAGAGATACGCATGGACGGCTTCACCATTATCGACGCGATTGTCGCAGGGGTCATCGTGATCTCCGCGATTCTCGCCTACAGCCGCGGTTTCGTGCGCGAAGCACTCTCGATCTTGGGCTGGGTTGCGGCGGCAATTGTCGGCTTTGTGTTCGCAGATGCGGCGCGCCCATTGATTGCGCAGATCCCAGTGATCAACAAAGTGATCGGCGATAGCTGCGAATTGGGAACCATTGGCGGATTTGCTGCAGTGTTTGCAATCGCGCTCGTGATTGCGGGCCTCATCACCCCGCTGTTTTCATCGATCATTTCGCGCTCCGCGCTCTCGGCGATCGATCAGGGATTGGGGTTCTTGTTCGGTGTCGTGCGCGGTGTTTTGATCATCGCGGTGGCTTTTGCACTCTACGATCAGGTGATTGGCGCCAATTCTGTCGAGATGGTGGATGCGTCGCGTTCGGCCAAAGTATTTTCCCGCGTGGGCGACCGCGTTGAGGGCACCATGCCAGACGACGCACCGGGCTGGATCGTCGCGCGTTACGAGCAGTTGATTTCGCAATGCGAAGCTCCGGCAACGCCCGTATCAGCCCCCGCTAGCGCAAACTAACGCGCAGGGGCCCGCGTCCGATACATAACCTTGTTAAAGCCGCGACCTCGGGTTGCGGCTTTTCTCGTTTGGGCGCTCTGGGAGGGCGCCTCGCAGTTCACAGTTTGAGATGAATGACGAATTGATGACGAATTGGGTCTGACAGGGCGTGACACTGCGCCGCGCATCCGGTAAACGGGCGCCATATCCTCAAGCCCTAGGAGAGCCGCCGATGACGTCGTGCTTGCACTCGCAGCCCAAGTTTCTGTCGCATCCATTCGATGACGATAAACTCAAGGAAGAATGTGGTGTGTTCGGCGTGATCGGCGTTGCCGATGCGGCCAACTTCGTCGCCCTCGGGATGCACGCGTTGCAGCACCGCGGCCAAGAAGCGGGCGGCATCATCGTCCATGACGCGGAAAAAGGGTTCAACTCGGCCCACCGCTTCGGCTATGTGCGCGACAATTTCACCAAAGCCTCCCTGATGGAGACCCTGCCCGGCTCGCTCGCCATCGGGCATGTGCGCTATTCCACCGCAGGGTCCAAAGCGGCCGCGATCCGCGATGTGCAGCCCTTCTTCGGGGAATTCTCGATGGGCGGCGCGGCGATCGCGCATAACGGCAACCTGACCAATGCCGATGCGCTTCGGCGGGAACTGATTGAACGCGGTGCGATTTTCCAATCCAGCTCGGATTCGGAATGTATCATTCACCTCATGGCCAGCTCGATCCAAAAGGCCCACGCCAAGCGGATCGCGGATGCGCTACGCCGTGTTGAGGGGGCGTTCTCCGTGGTCGCCATGACCCGCACCAAACTCATTGGCGTGCGCGACCCGTTGGGCGTGCGCCCGCTCGTGCTTGGCCGGATCGGCGAGACCGGTTACGTGCTGTCGTCCGAGACCTGCGGCCTTGATATTATCGGTGCGCAATTCGTGCGCGAGATCGAACCGGGCGAGATGGTCGTGATTCAGGATGGCGTGGTCGAGACATCGCGCCCCTTCGGCCCTTCCAAAGGCCGTTTCTGCATCTTTGAGCATGTTTATTTCTCGCGGCCAGATAGCCTGATCGGCGGCCGCTCGGTCTATGAGACGCGTCACCAGATCGGTGTCGAACTCGCCCGCGAGGCGCCTATCGAGGCGGATCTTGTCTGCCCCGTCCCCGACTCAGGCACCCCGGCCGCCATCGGATTTAGCCAAGAATTGGGTATCCCCTTCGCCCTTGGCATCACCCGCAACCAATACATGGGCCGCACCTTTATCGAGCCGACCGAGCACATCCGCAACATGGGTGTGCGCCTCAAGCTCAACGTGAACCGCGCGCTGATCAAAGGGAAACGGGTCATTCTTGTCGACGACTCGGTTGTGCGCGGCACGACATCGCGCAAGATCAAGGATATGATTTTGGACGCCGGCGCGGCGGAGGTTCACTTCCGCATTGCCTCTCCGCCCACGTCCTGGCCTTGCTTCTACGGCGTCGATACACCCAACCGCGATAAGCTTCTTGCGGCGAATATGACCGAGGAAGAGATGCGCGCGTGGATTGGCGTCGACAGCCTGAAGTTCATCTCGCTCGATGGGCTTTACCGCGCCGCGGGCGAATCCGGTGGCCGGAACAATGCCTGCCCGCAGTATTGCGATGCCTGCTTCTCGGGAGAATACCCGATCGCGCCGCAAGATCAGATCGACAAAGGGTTCGAGATGAAAGCTGCCGAATAAGGCGCCGCACGGCGAAGATGATAAGCAAAACGCGCGCCAATCCGGCGCGCGTTTTGTTTTATCATGTCATGTTCGCGTCAGGCGTCAGTCGATCTCATCGAGTTTTTGCGCTATCGCCTCGGCCCGTGCCGCCAATTCGGCCATCGTGTCATTCACATGCGGCGGGATCACCGCAACTTCGACAACCGCCGGATTGGCGCGCGCCTCCTCCAAGGCGGCCTCGGCGGCCTGCGCCCGCGCTTCGGCAGCGCGCAACGAATCCTCAAGCCCGGCGGTTTTATCGGCCAGCATCAAGCCGGACATCAAAAGCATCCGCGCTTCGGGAATCCGACCGATCGACCCGATCAAGACCTGCGCCTCGTTATCGAGCATCTGACTTGCCGAGCGCAGGAAATGCTCCTCGCCCTCTTGGCATGCGACTTCGAAATCGCGCCCGCCGATGGTGATTTTCAACTCAGGCATCGGTCGCCTCCTCATAATCGGTCACGGGGGCAGTTGCATCATCTTGCGCAAGCGGACCAAGTGCTGCGATCAATTCAGCCAACTCGATGGCCTCGGCCGCGCGCGCCGCACGCAACGCCTCCAGCTCGGCTTGCATCGATAGATTTACCAGATGCGGCTCAACCGCCCCCGCCGCCGCCACAAGCGCCGCGTTTTGATCGATAAGATCCGCATTTGCGCGCTTTAACCGAGCAATTTCGGATGTAGCTGATTCCGCAAGGCGCGTTGCTTTGCCCAGCTTACGCTCTAACGCGGCCTCGGTTTCCTCGTGCTTTTCGCGGATCATACGGACCCGTTCGGACAATTGCTGGTTGGCCGCGCGTTCGCTCTCGAAGGCCGCGCGAAGCGTCTCGACGCTTTCACCCGATTGCGTGTCGGCGCCTTCGCCCGACTCGTCCGCATAGGCCCGCGCAATTGGCGCCGCCTCCGCGACCGCATCCACGCCGGACGATTGTGTCGCCCATGTCTGTTGGGCCACAATCGTTTGCGCCGCCTCGGCGTTTTGCGCCTGCAACGTTTCCAATCCATACGCGATGCGGCTCAGCGCCTCGCTAATCCGCCGTTCATATTCGGCAATCTCGTTCATTCTGCCTGCCTCCGGTTCAGCCGGTTGCGTTTGAGGGCCGCGAATCGTGCCTGCCCCGCCTATCTTGCGCCAGTTTACGCATTTCCCCCTCGGTGCGCCCGCCTTTTCGATCAACCACTTGGGTGGCGCGCTTGATCTTAGGCGAGAGCCTGTTATCAGAGAGCAAGCATCGACAAAAGTCACCGCCTAACCGCGGTAGATCACCTAAAAGCTCAGAAAGAGGAAGAGCCCCTTGGAAATCGCTACGCTCCGTGCCCAGCACCCCCAACATTGGAAGCTCGCATCTGCAATTCGCGCCCTCGCGATGGATGCTGTGCAAGCCGCGAATTCCGGCCACCCGGGCATGCCCATGGGCATGGCCGATGTGGCAACGGTTTTGTTCCGCAACCACCTCAAGTTCGATGCCGCTGCGCCGAAATGGGCGGATCGGGATCGTTTCATCCTCTCGGCGGGCCACGGCTCGATGCTGATCTATGCCCTGCTCTATCTTGTGGGTGACAAGCAGATCACACTCGATCAGATCAAGAACTTCCGCCAGTCGGGCGCGCTGACTGCGGGCCATCCGGAAAACTTCCTCGTCGACGCGATCGAGACCACAACCGGGCCGCTCGGCCAAGGGATCGCGAACGCTGTTGGCTTCGCTATGGCCGAGCAGTCGCTGCAGGCGCGCTTTGGCAAACGTGTTGTGGATCACCGCACTTGGGTCATCTGCGGCGATGGTTGCTTGATGGAAGGCATCAGCCAAGAGGCGATCGGGCTTGCTGGAATGCAGGAATTGTCCAACCTCGTTGTGTTGTGGGACAATAACGACATCACAATCGATGGCCGCGTATCGGTCGCCGATAAAACCGACCAGCGCGCTCGCCTTGCGGCGTCGGGTTGGACGGTGTTGCATTGTGATGGCCACGATCCGGATGATATCGACCGCGCGTTGACCGAGGCGAAAAAGGCCAAGGGTCCGGTTTTGGTCGATTGCAAAACCATCATCGGTTTTGGGTCGCCCAATAAAGCCGACAGCTATTCCGCGCATGGCTCGCCTCTGGGCGACGGCGAAATCTCCGCAACAAAAGAGATTTACGGCTGGGAGCACGGCGCGTTCGACATCCCTGCGGATGTGAAATCGGAATGGGAGGCCATCGGCGCCCGCGGCGCAGCCGCCCGTATCGCATGGGAAGCCCGCCTCGCGACCCTGTCGGCCACCAAACAAGCCGAATTCGACCGTCAAATGACGGGCACCGCGCCTAAGAAACTCGCGCAAGCAATTCGTGCCTTCAAAAAAGAGCAAACCGAAGCCGCACCCAAGGTTGCAACTCGCAAAGCGTCCGAAATGGTTTTGGGCGCGGTGAATGGCGCGGTGCCCGAGACCTTGGGCGGTTCGGCTGATCTTACCGGCTCGAACCTCACCAAAACCAAAGACATGGGCGTATTCAACGCCGAAAACCGCGCAGGCCGTTACATCCACTACGGCATCCGCGAACACGCGATGGCGGCAGCGATGAACGGGATGTGGCTGCACGGCGGCGTTCGCCCTTACGGCGGCACATTCTTCTGCTTCACGGATTATGCCCGCGGCGCGATGCGTCTCTCTGCGCTGATGGAAGTGCCGACGGTTTACGTCATGACGCACGATTCCATCGGCCTTGGCGAAGATGGCCCAACCCACCAGCCGGTTGAGCATCTCGCGATTTGTCGTGCAACGCCAAACACTTGGACGTTCCGCCCAGCAGATATCATCGAGACTGCCGAGGCATGGGAACTCGCCATGACGACGGAAACGACGCCGTCCGTCCTTGCGCTGTCGCGTCAGAACCTGCCGTTGCTGCGCACCAAGTTCACCGCACAAAATCTCACCGCAAAAGGCGGCTATGTGCTGCAAGAGGCGGATGGCAAGCGTCAGGTGATCTTGATGGCGACGGGCTCGGAAGTGGAAATCGCGATGAAAGCGCGCGATCTGCTGCAAGCGCAGGCGATCGGGACACGTGTCGTGTCGATGCCGTGCATGGAGCTGTTCTCCGCCCAAGACGAAGCCTATCGCCGCAAGGTTCTGCCTGCTGGTGCGGTTCGGGTTGCGGTCGAGGCGGCCGTTCGCCAGCCGTGGGATCGTTTCTTGATGGGCGAACGCGGCTCGGAGAAGAAATCGGCCTTCGTGGGCATGGATGATTTCGGCGCCTCCGCCCCCGCCAATGAGCTGTACGAGCGGTTTGGCATTACGCCGGAAGCGATTGTTGAAAAAGTCAAAGCTCTGCTTTGATCGTCTCTGCGGCCCTGCCCGCCTGACCTGAATGATCGGCCCCGTCGTGATTGACGGGGCCGTTTCTTTTCCGCGAGCCAATCGGCCGAGGCTTGAGATTACGCCCCCGCGCGCTTATTTGTGAGGGAGCAAAAGGACCGCACGTGACCAAACCCACCCCTGAAGCCCCACAAGATACCACCAAGGCGGCGGCGAAGACGCAGGCTGCGCACGCGCCGGAGTTTTCCGCCCGTGAATATGCGATTAACATCGTTTTGCGCGGGGTTGTGGAGGGTGCAAAGCTTCTCCCTTGGCGGACGCGATTGAAGGCCGTCGGTTGGTTCACCAGCCGCGTGATCGCCCCTGTTGCGGGATGGGATAAACGCGTGCGCGACAACCTCGCGATGATCTATCCCGACATGCCCGAGGCAGAGGTCCGATCGATGATGCGTGTCGTTCCCGCGAACGCGGGGCGGACCCTGATCGAAATCTATTCCGGTAAAGAGTTCAAAGCCCGCGCTGCCAAGGCCGAGATCACAGGCGAAGGCTGGCCGATTTTGCAAGAGGCCGTCGCGCGCGGCCAAGGGGTCATTCTCGTCTCCGGCCATTTCGGAAATTACGATATCCCGCGCGCGGTTCTCGACGCCCGCGGGTTTAAAGTCGGCGGCCTGTATCGCCCGATGAGCAATCGCTATTTCAACGCGCATTACACACGCGCGATCGCCGAGATTTCCGAACCGGTTATCCCTGCGGATGATCGAAAAGGCTTGGCGGATATGATCCGTTTCCTGCGCAAAGGTGGGATCTTGGGCATGTTGATCGACGTGCATTCGTCGAAATATTCAGAATTCAGCTTCTTCGGCCGCCCCGCGCGCACAGCGACATCGGCGGCGGATATGGCGTTGAAATACGGGCTTCTTCTTGTGCCGATGTATGGCCGCAGGCTCGATGATGACGGGCATTATACGCTCCATGTGGAGCCCCCCGTCCCCCATAGCACGCCGGAGGAGATGACACAGATCCTCAACGACAGCTTGGAGCAGCAAGTGCGCGCGCATCCCGAGCAGTGGTTCTGGATTCATCGGCGGTGGAAAAACCGAAAATCTCCGGTGGCAGCAGACACCTGACATAAAAACGGCGCGAGAAATCGCGCCGCTGTCAAACCGATCCCCCATTCCGAGGCTATTATTGCAACCGGATCGCCGCTTTGATGGCACCGGGCATGGGCTTTTTGCGGCCCGTTATGGCCTCTTGCACGATCAAGATTGCAGGGCTGTTTCCATCGAGCGTGACGTTCATCCCCATTGGTTTGGCGCCATCCCATTCGGCAACCGCATGCCACGCGGTCACGACATTGGCGTAATCCATGACCTTACCCGCATTCTCGCCGCGTAGAATTTCCACTTGGCTATCAGGGACATAACGAACGATCTGAACAATCGCCCCGTTTTGCAACGGTGGCTCGGCGCTCATCTCAACACGGAATCCCGTGTCATCGCGGCCCAGCCGCATCTTTACCTGCCCCAGTTCGGCCTGCGCCGCGCGAATGACAGCATCAACCGACTCGGCGCTCGGACCGGTGATTTCGGTCTCGCCCGCGATGATCATCTGCGGTGTGTAGATTGTGCGATCACCGCGCAGACGCGCGTAATTTTTCTGGCGGGCTGTAAATTCGGGCATGGCGAACGGATCTTTCCAGCCCAAATAATCCCAATAATCGACATGCAGCGCGAGTGGGAAAACATCGCGGCGCTCGGCCAGAATTTCCATCAACGCATCGGCAGGTGGGCAAGCCGCGCATCCTTGCGAGGTGTAGAGCTCCAACAGCACGCCGGACTCCACCGGTTGTGTCGGGATCAGGGCTGGGTCTGCGGGATCTTGCGCGGAGAGCGCCGCATCGAGTGCGCGCAGCAATTCTCCGACTTCGGCCGCGGCAACCTCACGCACGCCACTCGGGCCCATCAACTCACGGATCGCGGGCGACGGGCCGCTGTCTTGGGCCATTTGACCGGTGGCCGCGCCCAACGGGGCGGCATCTGGCGAAATAATACGCGGAACCTGGACCATCGGCGCGCCAGCAAACCCGCCCGCACTCGGCGCAGGGCGCGCTCCGCCCCCCCCCGCGGCTTGGGCCATACCGGCCGTCGGCGCGAGCAAAACCGCCAACGCCAAAACCACAGGTGCCAAAACCTGCACACCGCCAATTTTGCCAAAGCCAATCGTCCCGACGCGCGCCTGACCCGTTCTCTCCTTGAGGGGGGAGAAGGTGTTCGCGCGGATGGAATCGGCTGTGGCGGAAGCTTGCATGTATCGGTCTCACTGCTCGGGTTAGAGTTTCCTAACCCTCACCATGCCGCTTTACCAATCAAGGTTTTGCGAGCCAGTGTTACACGCGCCACTGAGCATGGCCAAAATGTCACAGATGGCAGCGATTGACGATCCGCCCGCCAACGGCGGCGCGCTCGGCCCCTAAACTGCAAAAAATAAATCCGAGTATTTCAGTGGCAACGCGCTCAGTGTCGCCTCACGCCACCTACGCCGCGACTTCGCAGGCGGTTTCGATCAAAAACAGTATACATTTGCATACAAATGCCAATCTCCCCCCTTGAACGACTCCTCCCGATCAGGCAAAAGCATGGCAGCGACACCCCTATCATGCCAAAGGGAGGCTCCCCCCAATGACTATCGTCACAGGTAAAGACAGTGCCAAGACCCGCCGTTCGCTAACGGTTGGTGGCAAATCCATCGCTTATTATTCGATTCCCGCCGCGCAAGACGCCGGTCTGGGCGATTTCACGAAGCTTCCCGCTTCGTTGAAAGTTGTGCTGGAGAACATGCTCCGGTTTGAGGATGACGGCTTCACCGTCTCCGTCGACGATATCAAAGCATTTGCTGATTGGGCGAAACAAGGCGGCAAGAACCCGCGCGAAATCGCCTACCGCCCTGCCCGCGTCTTGATGCAGGATTTCACCGGCGTTCCCGCCGTTGTTGACTTGGCTGCTATGCGCGACGGCATCAAATCTCTCGGCGGTGACGCCAAAAAGATCAACCCGCTGGTGCCGGTCGACCTCGTGATCGACCACTCGGTGATGATCGACGAATTCGGCAATCCGCGCGCATTCCAAAAGAACGTTGATCTCGAATACGAGCGCAACATGGAACGCTACCAGTTCCTGAAATGGGGCCAAGGTGCCTTCAACAACTTCCGCGTTGTGCCGCCAGGCACCGGCATCTGCCATCAGGTGAACGTCGAATATCTCGCACAAACAGTCTGGACCGACACGGATCAGAACGGCGAAGAAGTCGCCTATCCTGATACGCTTGTTGGCACCGACAGCCACACAACCATGGTCAACGGCCTCGCCGTTCTGGGTTGGGGCGTCGGCGGCATTGAGGCCGAGGCCGCAATGCTTGGTCAGCCGATCTCGATGCTGATTCCGGAAGTCGTGGGCTTCAAGCTCACCGGCGAACTGATGGAAGGCACCACCGGCACCGATCTCGTGCTTAAAGTGGTCGAAATGCTGCGCAAACACGGCGTTGTTGGCAAATTCGTCGAATTCTACGGCGAAGGCCTCGATTCCCTGCCAATCGCACAGCGCTCCACCATCGCCAACATGGCACCGGAATATGGCGCGACTTGCGGCTTCTTCCCGATCGATAACGAGACCCTGCGCTACCTGCGTCAAACCGGCCGCGACGAAGATCGCATCGCGCTGGTGGAAGCATACGCGAAGGAAAACGGCTTCTGGCGCGGCGCGGATTACGCACCCGTCTACTCGTCGCAACTCGAACTCGACATGGCAACGATCGTTCCGGCGATCTCGGGCCCCAAGCGCCCGCAAGATTTCGTTGCTCTCACGGCGGCAAAATCGGCCTTCGCAAAAGAGATGACCGAGACATTCAAGCGCGAGCTGTCCAAATCGGTTCCGGTCAAAGGCGAAAACTACGAGATGACCTCGGGCAAAGTCGTGATCGCATCGATCACCTCCTGCACGAACACCTCGAACCCCTATGTGATGATCGGCGCCGGCCTCGTTGCCCGCAAGGCGCGCGAACTTGGCCTTGATCGCAAGCCTTGGGTCAAAACATCGCTCGCACCCGGCAGCCAAGTTGTGTCGGAATATCTAGAGGCCGCTGGCCTGCAAGAGGATCTCGACGCGATCGGCTTCAACCTTGTTGGGTACGGCTGCACGACCTGTATCGGTAACTCGGGCCCGCTTCAGCCGGAAATCTCGGCCGCGATCAATGAGGGCGACCTTGTTGCAACGGCTGTGCTCTCGGGCAACCGCAATTTTGAGGGCCGGATCTCGCCGGACGTTCGCGCCAACTACCTCGCATCGCCCCCGCTCGTCGTGGCCTATGCTTTGGCCGGTGATATGAACATCGACATCACCACCGAACCTTTGGGCATCGGCAAGGATGGTCAGCCCGTCTACCTCAAGGACGTTTGGCCAACCAATGCGGAAATCGCGGAACTCGTTGAGAGAACCGTGACCCGTGAGGCGTTCTTGTCGAAATACGCTGACGTGTTTAAAGGCGACGAAAAGTGGCAAGCCGTGGAGACCTCGGATGAGGAAACCTACGACTGGCCCGCAACATCGACCTACATCCAGAACCCGCCTTACTTCCGTGGTATGTCGCAAGAAGCTGGCACGATCTCCAACGTGCGCGACGCGCGCGTTCTGGCGATTTTGGGCGACATGATCACAACCGACCACATCTCGCCGGCAGGGTCGTTCAAACCGACGACGCCAGCAGGGAAATACCTCGCAGAGCGTCAGGTTGCGCCGAAAGATTTCAACTCCTACGGCTCGCGCCGCGGGAACCACGAAGTCATGATGCGCGGCACCTTCGCCAACATCCGGATCAAGAACGAGATGCTGGACGGCGTTGAGGGCGGCTATACCAAGGGCCCGGATGGCGCCGAAACATCGATCTATGATGCGGCCATGGCATATGAGGCCGATGGCACCCCGCTCGTGATCTTTGGCGGCAAAGAATACGGTGCAGGCTCCTCGCGTGACTGGGCGGCGAAGGGCACCAACCTGCTCGGCGTTAAGGCTGTGATCGCGGAGAGCTTCGAGCGCATCCACCGTTCCAACCTGATCGGGATGGGCGTTGTTCCGTTCGAATTCACCGGTGGCGACACCCGCAAATCGCTTGGTTTGACGGGCGATGAAGTGGTGACGATTGAGGGCTTGGAAGGCGATATCGTTCCGCTGTCGATCGTGCCGTGCCACATCACGTTCAAAGACGGCACCACCAAAACAATCGAACTCAAATCGCGGATAGATACCGCGGTCGAGATCGAATATTTGGAAAATGGTGGCGTGCTGCATTACGTGCTGCGGAACCTCGCTAAGTCGTAATCAACGACCTCAACTGAACGAGAAAGGCCCCGTCCTCGCGACGGGGCCTTTTGTTTATCGGCGGGCCTTATGACAAAGCGCCACGGGTCATCCTAAACAGGTGTCCAGTTTTTTCGGGCGTAATTTACCGCGCCCTATCGCATTGTTCACTGCCTATTTACGACGCACAAAAGGGTCACATTCTTCCCCTGAATCCGCCCCTCAGCCTTGCGAAAACGCCAAAAGATTGAGGCGAAAGAAAAGGAATCAATGCATGCTAGGGTTGAGTGACGCACAAATTTCCGAGGAGAAATCCCTGCAGCGCGCCTATCTTTATTGCCTGTGCTTGGGGGCCTTCGGCGCGCACCGTTTCTACTTGGGATATGGCACATCCGCCGCGACACAGCTTGTCGTGACATTGATCGGATTGCTGAGCTTGGCGACCGGCGCCGGGGCAGCGTTTTTGTCATTGATCGGGCTGTGGTTGGTCTATGACCTAGCCGTGATGCCGACCATGATCCGCAGGGTCAATCACCGTGACGCGCCGATCATGGCCTGCGCCGCCACGCGCGCGAACAACCGTGCGTGGCACTGATCGCCCTCGCGCGCATGCCATACCGGGGGGTGTGGCCCTACTCCCCTGACGCCTCTTGCATCACAGGGCGCAGTTTCTCCTCAATGAGACGCTTCGTCAAAGGGCCTGCAAAGCGTGCCAGAACGCGGCCTTCTCCATCGAGAACAAAGGTTTCAGGCACGCCGTAAACACCCCATTCGAGCGCCATCTTGCCCTTCGCATCCGTGCCAATCGCGGCATAGGGCGAACCCAGCTCATCGAGGAATCCTTGCGCTTTTTGCGCGTCGTCCTTGTAGTTGACGCCGTAAATCGCCAGCCCCTCATCCGCGAGATCTTGCAAATTCGGATGCTCGACACGACAAGGCGCACACCAAGACGCCCAGAAATTCACCAGCTTCACGCCGTCTTGCGACAGCATCGCGCTGCTGAACGGTGCCTGCCCCGCCATCGGTTCAACAATCACCGCAGGCGCGGCTTGACCGATCAAGACCGAAGGCAAATCGTTCGGATTTTCACGCGACATGCCCCAGAGGAACATCCCCGCCAATCCCGCAAACACCACCGGAGGCGCGATCATTCCCCATTTAGCCATTCATCTGATCCTTCTTCACCGCGGGCTTCGCCGCCGCTTTCGCCTGCGTCTCTTGCGCGTCCAGCATCCCCTGCGCCTTGCGCGATGCCATCAACGTCTGCGCGACAAGCCCGATGATCAGCACGATCGAGACGCCGTAAGCCGCCAGAACAGTGCCTGCGTATTTCCCCAAATCCACCATCATGCCATCCGCTCCCGTGCCTGCAACGCCGCCAACCTGCGCAACCGGATTTCCGTGCGCGTCCGCACCAGCACCAATGCGACAAACATCAGAATAAATCCGGCAATGCACAGCATCAACGGCAGCCAGAACACATCTGCGACATGCTCTTCCTTATCCAGCGAAAGGGAGGCCCCTTGGTGAAGACCTTGGTTCCAGAAATTGACGGCATAGCGCGAGAGAATGGCGAACACCGATCCCACAAGGCACAGAACCCCCGTCAAATCCGCCGCCGTATCGGGATCATCAATCGCGGACCAAAGCGCAATATACCCCAGATAGAACAAAAACAGGATCAGGAACGATGTCAGCCGTGGATCCCACTCCCACCACGTGCCCCACATCGGCTCGCCCCAGATCGCCCCCGTCAACAGAGCAATCAGCGTCATGACGATCCCCACCGGCGCTGCGGCCTTTGCCGCCAACGCCGACACGTGATGCCGCCGGACCAGCCAAATCAGCGAAGCAACAAGCATCATGACCCAGATGTTGATCGCCATCATCGCGGCCGGCACATGAAGATAGATGATCTTGACCGTTGAGCCTTGCTTGTAATCATCGGGCGTGAAGAAAAAGCCCCAAATCAACCCCGCCACCACGGCAATGATCGCCAAAGGCACGACAACAGGCAGAACCCGATCCGAGGTCTGCATGAATTTCTTTGGATTGGCATATTCCCAGATCGACATGAACCCGACATCTCCTGTTTCGTCGCCCGTTTATCACGGTGCGAACGCAAATCTCTAGCGCAGATTGGCGCGGATTACTGCGGCGGCGGCAAACGGGATCGCCGCGATGGAAAACGCGGTAATCGCCCCCAACATCGCCAAGGCCACCCCGACCGGCAACCCTGCCGCACCGCGCCGCACCAGCTCCGCGCCGAAAATCAAGCTGGGCATATAGAGCGGCAAGACCAGCAGCGACAGCAAAAGCCCCCCCCGTTTCAACCCGACCGTTAGCGCAGCGCCAAACGCCCCGAGCATTGAGAGCGCCGGCGTCCCCAAGCAGAGCGAAAGCGTAAGCCAAGCCGCCGCCTCCCCCTCCAGATGCAGCAAAACACCAAACAGCGGCGCGGCCAGCACCAGCGGCAAACCCGTCGTGATCCAATGGGCCAAGGCTTTCATCGCGACGACCCCTTCCAACGGCAAAGGCGATGTTGCCAGAAGATCGAGCGACCCATCCTCATAATCGAGCGCAAAGATACGATCGAGCGAGAGCAGACAGGCCAAAAGCGCGCCCACCCAAAGCACACCGCCCGCGATCTGCGACAATATCGCCCCGGAAGGCCCAACCCCGAAGGGGATCAACACCACGACGATCAAGAAGAAAGCAAGCCCAAGGCCAAAGCCGCCGCCCGCCCGCATCGCAAGCCGTAAGTCCCTGATCAATAAGGCAATCATATGAATGCCTCGTCAAATCCGCCCGCCAAGCCGCCCGCTTCTGGCGGGCGCGCTTTAAAGGGTGTGAGGTCGACAACCTGCGCATCATGCAGACCGAGATCGATATGCGTGGCGATTAATGCGGAGCCGCCCTGCGCGAGATGGGTGCGCACGGCAGCCGCGAAAAGCGCAACCGAGTCCGCATCAAGCGACACTGTCGGCTCGTCCAGAACCCAAATCGGGCGCCCCGTAACCTTGAGCCGCGCAAGGCCAAGGCGGCGCTTTTGTCCCGCAGAAAGGGTCATGGCCGCGCGATGCTCCAACCCGCGTAGGTTCATCGCATCAAGCGCATCATCCACTCGGTCTGTCGCGTAGACTTCCCCCCAAAACGCCAAGGTTTCTCTGGCGGTCAAAGTGGGTTTGAGCCCGTCCGAGTGGGAGGCATATGCGATCAACTCACTCGCCGTGGCGGCTTGCCCCTCGTGCCCAAACGCGGTGATTTCCCCGCTGAGCGGCGGTTGTAATCCGGCAATCGTTCGCAAAAGCGTGGTTTTTCCAAGCCCGTTCGCCCCGCGCACGATGAGCGCCTGCCCCGCCCCAACGACAAGATCCAACCCCTCCATCAACGCAATCCCGCCGCGCGCCACCGCAACGGACCGCAATCTCAAGGCTGGCGAGGGTTGGGGCGAAGGGCTCAAAGAAACATCCTGACAGGAGACGGTTGGGGTGTTGCGCAAAGACCTATCGAGGGCAAAGCGCGACGGCTTTGATATATGTCAGGCCAACCGCCCTGCCGTGAAAAACTGCGGGCCTGACAAGTCTTATTCCGTTGGGATATCACCCGGCATAGCCAGAAGTGCCGCCGCAACACCGCGCCCCTCCGACAACAAAACATTGTAGGTGCGCGCAGCCGAAGGCGTCGACATCAGCTCGAGGAAAACGCCTGCCGCCTCCAGCCTTCTGCGGAACTCTGCGGGCGGATGGGATATCTCAGGCCCTGTTCCCAAGAACAGGACTTCGAGATCCGATCCGAATTGCAACAACGGGTCGGTGTCACCATACCCCCCCCAGCTTTGAGAACCGCCAGAGTGGATGATGAGATTGCCCGCGCGAACGATGCCGCCCACGCGGAAAAACCCCGGCCCGTACCCATCGATCGGGAGCGCATTGCCAAAATCCGTGTCGAGTAAGGGCATTACTTCGTGCCTTTCGCAGCCTCGGCGGCTTGCTTTTCGGGGTCTTCGGTGAAGAAGGCCGAGCCGCCGTCTTTGGGTTTCTTGTTCCGGTCAAGCCCGATCATCAGCACGATATTCTTGGCCACGAAGACCGACGAATAGGTGCCCACCACAATGCCCCACGTCATCGCGAACACAAAGCCACGGATCACGTCACCGCCCAAAACGAGCAAGCAAATCAAAGCGATCAAGGTTGTACCCGAAGTCATGATCGTGCGCGAGAGGGTCTCGTTCACGGCGAGGTTCATCACCTCGCGCAGCGGCATCATCTTGTATTTGATCAGGTTTTCGCGAAGACGGTCGAATACGACGACCGTGTCGTTGATTGAGTAGCCGATGATCGTCAGCAAAGCGGCGATGATCGTCAGGTCGAATTTGATCTGGAAGGCGGCAAAGATCCCAACCGTGACAACCACGTCATGCACCAGCGCAGCGACCGCGCCCACCGCAAATTGCCACTCAAACCGGAGCCAGATGTAGAACAAAATGGCCACCGTCGCGGCGAGCACCGAATAAACCGCGGTCGAGATTAACTCACCCGAGACTTTCGGCCCGACGGATTCCACGGAGGCAAATACCACCGTCGGATCCACCGATTTCAACGCCTCTTCAGCCGCTTGCGTGATCTCTGGCGTGATGGCTTCATCGCCATCTTGCGCCTGAATCCGGATCATCGCGACGTGCTTGTCGGCCCCGAAGGCAGGATCAAACACCTCGGTAATCGAGACATCCCCCAGATTGAGGGGCGCGAGAGCCGCGCGAAATTCTCCGACATCGGTGGCCTGCGTGCTTTCCGTACGGATCGTCGTGCCGCCGCGGAAATCGATACCAAAATTCAGCCCCATCGTGAGGACGAAGACCAGTGACGCGATCACCATGAGCGCCGACGCGCCAAGCGTCAGCGTTTGGTGTTTAAAGAAGTCCCAATTGGTAACATCGGGGACGAGACGAAGACGGAATGCCATAGCTTTTCCCCTTTATACGGTGATCGTTTTTGGGCGTTTACGCGCGAACCAAATCACGACCATCAGACGCGTGACATAGATCGCGGTGAAGACCGAGGTGATGATCCCGATTGCCAATGTGACGGCGAACCCGCGCACGGGGCCAGACCCCAAAACAAACAAAATGATCGCCGTGATGAAAGTGGTGATATTGGCATCGACGATGGCGGACATGGCCTTTTCATAGCCGATCTCGATCGCCCGCGCAGGCCCTCGCGCCGTCTTCAATTCCTCGCGGATACGCTCGAACACAAGCACGTTCGCGTCGACCGCCATACCGATCGTCAACACAATGCCGGCGATGCCAGGAAGGGTCAACGTACCGCCAATCATCGACAAGATCCCGAAGATCAAAGCCACGTTCACCAGCAACGCGACAGAAGCGAAGACCCCGAACAAGCCATAGCAAGCGATCATAAAGATCACGACAAGGCCCAACCCGATAACAGACGCAAAACGCCCCGCATCGATGCTGTCCTGCCCCAATTCGGGGCCGATGGTGCGTTCTTCGAGGAAGGTCATTTCTGCCGGCAAGGCGCCCGCGCGCAACAAGACGGAGAGGTTGGTCGAGGCTTCAACATCGAAATTGCCGGTGATGATGCCCGATCCGCCCGTGATATGCGCTTGGATTTGCGGTGCGGAGATGACTTTTCCGTCCAGCACGATCGCGAACAATTGGCCCACATTCGCGCCGGTATAATCCCCGAACTTGCGCGCGCCTGACACGTTGAACCGGAACCCGACTGCCGGACGGCCGTTCTGGTCGAACTCAGGGCGGGCGTCGGTCAACTCTTCGCCCGTCACGACGGGCGTATCTTCGAGGGTATAGTAAATGCCATCTTCATCCACGGAGGGTGCGATGAAATTGCCCAAACCCGGCGCGGCATCGGGGTTCGATCCGCGGCTCACGACAGGGTTGAAGGTCAGCTTCGCGGTTGTCCCGATGAGGGCTTTGAGCTCGGCAGCCGAACCGATACCCGGCACCTGGATCAAAATGCGATCTTCGCCTTGGCGCTGGATCGTGGGTTCGCGCGTGCCGACCTCATCGACACGGCGGCGGATGATCTCGAGCGATTGCTGGATCGTGCGCGTATCGGTCGCGGTGCGTTCGGCCTCTGACAATTTGACGACCAATTCGCCGTTTGTCGACGTAATTTCATAATCGGTCTGGCCGACACCGGTCAGCGACACGACCGGCGTGGCAAGAGTGCGGGCAAGTTCCATCGCGCGGGCCATCTGCGTTGGCTCGCCAATCTGAATCCGCAACTCGTCTTGCGGCCCGGGCGCGCGGCGCACGGCGCCGATGACGGCACGCTCGGCGGCAAGCACGCGGCGCAGTTCCGGCCAAAGGCTATCCATCCGCGATTTGTAAACATCCGCGACCTGAACTTCCGCCAGAAGATGCGCCCCGCCGCGCAGATCTAGACCCAGATTGACAAGCCCTGACGGAAGGTAGTCAGGCCATTGTGCGCGCGCTTGCGCCTGTTCTGGTGTCTCGAAACCCGTCTTTTCGACCTGCGCGATCGCATCATTATGCGTCTCGACGCGGCCATAAAACAGGTTCGGAGCGGCTGTGATAATTCCAAGGGCAACGAGCCCCAGAACGATCACCCGCTTCCACATCGGCATCTGGATCATGCTTGCCTCATTTGGCGTTGGCGCACGGCGGCGCAATCTTGGTGGCGGTGCGGCCCACCTCGCAAGGCGGTGCCGCACCAAGACAAATCAGCCCCGACCCAAGGATCGAGGCTGGAGATATCAGTTCGCGGCAGGCTCGGTGCGCGAAACAACTTGAGCAACGGCGGATTTGATCATCTTGACCTTAACGCCGGTTGCAATTTCGACTTCGATCGAGCCGTCGTCGTTGACCTTGGACACTTTGCCCATGATCCCGCTTTGACCGATGATGTCATCGCCACGACGAAGTGCTTCGACCATCGCCTTGTGCTCTTTGGCTTTTTTCTGCTGTGGGCGGATCATCAGGAAATACATGATCGCGAAGATCAGGATCAGCGGGATAAACTGACCAAGCGCACCAGCGCCTCCAACAGGGGATGCAGCTTGCGCAAATGCGGGCGTGACGAACATTTAAGGTCCTTTCCTATGGCCTCTTTTGGGCCTTTGTTTCCTATAGGGGGAACCCCCCAAATATCGCCGCGAACCCTATCCGCGCCTCACAGCGAAGGCAAGGCAGGCTCACGTGATTTGCAGCTATGACCGCGGGGGCGAAGTGCAAGGCCTGCCCCGCGCATTTCAACGATTTATCTGCACGACAGGCGGTTTAAAGGGCAAATCGTCGCAGCCGAGCACGCCTGCCGCCGCGATGTTTCAGCCCGCAGGCAGCGCCCGCTCGATAAGCCGCGCAAAGAAGCTCGCCCCGATCGGCGCAGCCTCGTCATTGAAATCGAACGCCGGATGATGCAGCCCCGCGCCCGGCCCCGTTCCCAAGAACAGATAGGCCCCGGGACGCGCCTCAAGCATATAGGAAAAATCTTCCGCGCCCATTTCGCGCGCGCCGTCCGCATCCACTTTGCCCGACACATCCCGCGCTACCTCGGCCGCAAAAGCGACCGAGTCGGCGTCATTCACCGTCGGTGGGTAGAGACGATCATACCGCACCTGCGCCGTCACGCCAAAAGCCGCCGCCTGCCCCGCAACGATGTCGCGGATGCGCGTCTCGGCCAGATCGCGGATCGCGGGATCGAAGCTGCGCACGGTCAGGCAAAGCTGGCCGGTCTCAGGAATGATATTCGTCGCGGTGCCCGCATGGATCTGCGTCACCGTCACCACAAGGGCGTCATTGGTGGAGATATTGCGCGACGTGATAGTCTGCAACGCACTGACCATCATCGCCATGGCCGGCACAGGATCGATGCAATCTTGCGGCATGGCCCCGTGACCACCGCGTCCCGTGACATCAATCCACACCGTATCCACCGCCGCCATATAGGGGCCGGTGCGGGTGACGAACTCGCCAAATTCGATATTGGGTGCGTTATGAATCGCGTAGACCTCGCGGATATCGAAGCGATCCATAATCCCTTCGCGCACCATCACATCCGCGCCGCCGCCTTCCTCTTCCGCAGGCTGGAAAATGAGCGCCGCTGTTCCGGCAAAATTACGCGTCTCGGCCAGATAGGCCGCCGCGCCCAAGAGCATTGTCGTGTGGCCATCATGCCCGCAGGCATGCATTTTCCCCTCATGCTCAGACGCATATTCCGCGCCCGTCGTCTCGGTGATCGGCAAGGCATCCATATCCGCGCGCAGCCCGATCACCGCGCCATTCGCGCCGTCACGACCGTGGATCAATGCAACCATGCCGCTGCCGGCGATGCCCTCATGCAGCTCGTCCACGCCGAACTCGCGCAGCTTTTCGGCCACAAAAGCCGCGGTCTTTGGCAGGGTAAATTCCAGCTCCGGCATCCGGTGCAGCGTCCTGCGCCACTCCGTCATTTGGGGAGCGAGGGCGGCGATACGGTTCAGAACGGGCATGGCTGGACTTCTTTATGAGGCGAAAGGTAGGGTCGCGCCACAATCGCCCTGCTTTAGAGGTTTCGCAATGTCCAAATCGCCCGCCCGGCCAAACTTCCCCGCAACTGTGTTCGACACATCCACCTCCGGCGCGGATCAGATGATGCGGCTTTTGGCGATCATGGAGGCGCTGCGAGATCCCGATCACGGCTGCCCTTGGGATATCGAACAGGATTTTGCCTCGATCGCGCCCTACACAATCGAGGAGGCCTATGAGGTTGCCGATGCGATTTCGCGCGGCGATATGAAGGAGTTACGCGGCGAGTTGGGGGATCTGTTGCTACAGGTCGTCTATCACGCGCAAATCGGTACCGAGGCGGGCCATTTCACCTTCGCGCAGATCGCCGCCGCGATCTCAAACAAGATGATCGCGCGCCATCCGCATGTTTTCGGCGATGAGAGCCGCGAAAAATCGGCCGCGCAGCAGACCGCGGATTGGGAGGCGATCAAAGCGCAAGAGCGCGCCGCCGCGCAAGAGGACAAAGATGCGGCGCCGGTCGGGGTGCTCGACGGGGTGGCCCTAGGTCTGCCTGCCGCGCTGCGCGCGCTGAAATTGCAAAAGCGGGCCGCGCGGGTGGGGTTTGATTGGCCGTCGACCGATGAGGTGCTCGACAAGGTTCAAGAGGAAGCGCGCGAATTGGTGGAGGCGCGCGACAGCTTAGGGCCTGATGAAATCGCGGAAGAATTCGGGGATCTGATGTTTGTTATGGTCAATCTCGGGCGTCACCTTGGTGTTGACGCGGAGGCGGCCCTGCGCGGCGCGAACGACAAATTCACGCGGCGTTTCAAATACATAGAGGCCGAACTTCGCGAAAAAGGTTCCTCCCCGAGCCAAAGTGATCTGGCGGAGATGGACGCGCTTTGGAACGCCGCCAAGCGGATTGATAAGGGGCTGGTATAACCTGCCCTCAGCCCTCAGCCGCCTGTGCGCCCAAGCGCACCGCCTGCAAAGCCGCGTCGTAATCGCTCAAATCACCACCCGACGCGCGCTCCGACAAAATCCGTTTCCACTGGCGGGCATTGGGTCGGCCGTGGAACAACCCGAGCATGTGCCGCGTAAATTGATGAAGCTTGCCGCCCCGTTCCATATGACGGGCAATGTGCGCGCGCATGATATCCGCGATTTCGAACGGATCCCGCGCCAGACCATCAACCCCGAACACCGCATCCGCCTCGCCTAGAATGTTGAACGGCTCGTGATAGGCCGCGCGCCCGATCATCACACCGTCCATCCCCTGCGCGAGCAGCTCTTTCGCCGCATCAAGCGTGGCCACGCCGCCATTGATCGACAGATCGAGATGCGGAAACTCCGCCTTCATGTCTTTCACAAGCTCGTAATCCAGAGGCGGAATTTCGCGGTTATCTTTGGGCGAAAGCCCCTGAAGCCACGCCTTACGCGCATGGATCGTGAACCGATTGACCCCCGCCGCCGCGACCGTCTCCAAAAAGCGCGGTAGGATATCGCGCGGTTCTTGATCGTCCACCCCGATCCGGCATTTGACCGTCACCGCGACATCCGACTGCGCCCGCATTGCCGCGACACAGTCCGCGACAAGATCCGGCGTCTTCATCAAAACGGCCCCGAACGCGCCCGATTGGACACGGTCGGACGGGCAGCCGCAGTTCAGGTTGATCTCGTCATACCCCCAATCGCCCGCGATACGGACAGCCTCCCCCAGCTCGCGCGGATCAGAGCCGCCAAGCTGCAACGCAATGGGATGCTCCGCCTCGTGATAATCCAGCAAAAGATTGCGTTTACCGTTGATCACCGCCGGTGCGGTGACCATCTCGGTATAAAGCAGGCTGTGACGCGAAATCTCTCGGTGAAACAACCGGCAGTTCCGATCTGTCCAGTCCATCATCGGCGCAACGGATAGACGGCGCGCCTCGAGAGCTGCGTTTTTCACTGCTACATCAGTCATCTTGTGCGGGTCTCTCTCGGCCGTGATCAATTCATGTGCGCGGTCAGCCCAGAGTCAGGCCCTCCGTCCCACGGTGATCCAAACAGGGTCACCCCGTAGAACACGGTCAGGCAAGGCATGCCCAGCCCGCGCGCGCATCTCTATAGGGTTTTGACGCCCGATCGTCCACCGAGTCTCTTGATCGGGCAAACCCTTGTCACAGACCGACGCCGCGGACCGTCACCCCGCCGCGTTTTGATCTCGGAGCGATCCTTGCTTTGCACGCAAACGCACGTCGTGCTTTGCACGCAAGCTCAAGACGTCGTGTAGCTTTCGAGCACCGGACGATCGTTCTTCTTCAAACGTTCGACCAGCTTTTTCTGCCGCGCGGCATCGGGGATATGGCAGGCCGAGCGGACCGAGATATTCGCCTCCATCACATCGGGGAAGATCAACTTCAGCTCGTCAATCGCCGCCGGCGTCAGGCTATCGAGCGCCATCTGCCCCAATAGCATCGACTCCGCCGGTGCCCCCTCGGCATAGAGAACCTCGTGATCGTCGAGCAGGATGTGGATATAATCGAAATCCGCGACCGTCGTGTCCACATAGATCCCGTTCAAGCAGGTCAGCCGGATGGAAGGAAGCAACACATCCGTCACCCCGAACATTCGCTGCACGACGTTTGAGCTGGCAAGGAGGCGGTGCTGGCGCGATAGCCACAGGTCTTTGTGCGGAAGGCCGCTCCCCAATGCATCCTGCCGGATGCAAACCGGGGCGTAGAGCGCGTTCGCCTTGATATCGGCCGCGCTCACATGCCGCCGCGCAATCCAACGTATCGGTTTTGGCCCGTTTGCCGTCGTCACAAGATCGCCAATCGCGAGATCACAGGCCCGAACCGACCCGTTCGGCGTTGCGATGCCCGTCGACCCCGTGAAGCACACCAGCAAGGACACATTGTCCAAGACTGCGCCAAGCCCGTCCGCGTTATCACCCAGCTCGGTGAAGCGGATCGTATAATCCCCGTCAGACGGAAACTCGACGCTGGTGGTAAATGTCTGATAAGCGGCCTCTGTCGGATAGATATTTTGCTTGAACAGCACGTTGCCCGAGCTATCCAAAATCTCGACACGAAAACCGTCGACATTTGCAGTGGCCCCGCCGTTGCTGCTGCGCAAGGCGAAATCGAAGCTCAAACTTCCGGTATGTGCAGCATCGACGGTGAAGGTCTGTTGCACAACGGTGACTTGGCCCTGTCCCCCGTTCATCTCTGCGACCCGCCCGTACTCTGCGGTCGTGCCAGCCAAGTAGACGTCAGACTCGCGCGTCTCTATGTCTGTTCCGGTCCAGCTCACGGCACTCGTATTCGTGCTGTCTGAAAAGTCACCGTTTAATATCAACTGGGTAGCAGCCATAGGATCTCACTCCACGAACGAATATCGCACCACCGCCAAGCGCGGTCGCTTTGAGGGTCATTACATACTTAACAAAGTGTTACAAATTAGACCGAGGTCGGGCCTAAGCGCGACGGCCATCGCGCGCACTGTCAGGTCCGCAGGTTAAAAACCCGTAAATTACAGGGGACTGCACGCAAAACTGATGCGCCCCGCCCAACGCCGTGACGTTTGCGCGCGATCAAACATCCGTGATGCACCATCCGCGTGATGCTCCGCAGCACCCTCACCGCAGCGCGGCATATAGGTGTTGTTTCCCCGATAGTTTCGCACCACAAAATACGCATAAGAGAGTTCGGTTATTGTCATCCGAGCAACCCACTTAAGACCCAATGAGGTTTTCGATGAAAGTTTTATGCCTGTCGCTGCTCGCGTTTCTCCCGCCGCTTTCGGCGATCTCCCAGACCGTTGAGCTCACCCCCGCCGAGACTGCCCAACCGAACGCGATCCCCGACACGGAAGGCTTGATCGGGGCGGATAATCCCGACCGTCTCGTGGACGAGATGCAACGCCTCGGGTACCGCGCACAATTGACGACCGACGAATACGGCGATCCGAAGATCCTCTCCGCCGCCGCAGGCAGCAATTTTGCGGTCTATTTCTATGGCTGCGAGGACGGGCAATCATGCACTTCGATTCAGTTTTCATCCGGTTTTGATACGGACGACGGTCGTGATTTGTCCGTTGCGAATGAGTGGAATGAGAATAACCGCTACGGGAAGGCCTATCTCGACAGCGAACGCGATCCCTTTCTCGAGATGGATATGAGCATGACCGGCGGGATCAGCGCCGATCTCTTTGCCGAGAACCTCCGCATTTGGGACATTGTCTTGGCCGAATACAAAGAACATATCGGCTGGTAGGCCTGTTGCGGGGGCGGGATCACAACACTCGACCTGAGACACAACCGGCCGTGCCCTCTCCCGCATCAAAACGCGAAAATCAGGCCGCATGCCCTGAAATTTGACTTGCTAATACTGCAGCGCGGCGTAGCGTGACACCATGCCAGCACCGATGACGATCAACACCAATGCCGTTGCCCACACGCCCCTTGAAGATGCTCAAGGGCTGGCGATTGGCTGTTTTTTGACATCTGTCGGGCTGGTTTTCCTCACGCAGCTTGGCTTTCTGACGGGGCAAACAGCTGGAATCGCCCTCCTCATCGCCTATCCAATGGGGTGGCCATTCGGGTTGGTATTCTCGCTCATCAACGTGCCGTTTTATTTCTTCGCATACAAACGCTTAGGCCTCGAATTCACGGTTAAAAGCGTGTTTTGCGTGACTGCTGTCTCCCTGCTGTCGGATCAATTGCCGCGATTTATCGTCTTTGAGCGTCTCGATCCGATCATCGGCACGCTGGTGTTCGGGGTCACCGTCGGCCTCGGCCTGCTCGCCTGTTTCCGTCACAAGGGATCACTTGGCGGGATGGGGGTGCTTGCGCTGCTTGTTCAAGACAGCACGGGGTTCAAGGCGGGCTATACGCAGATCATCGTTGATGTGGTGATTTTCACGATCGCGATGTTCATATTCCCTGCATCGGTTGTCGCGTATTCATTCCTTGGCGCGCTTGTGTTGAACGGGGTGATCGCGTTCAACCATCGGCGTGACCGCTACCTCGCCCCGTAAGCGCGTATTCGGCGCGTCAGGATGGCAAGGCACGCCGAGCTTCCCCGATATGTCGGGGCGATTTAGCGCGCGAAGCTGATCGGGAGCGAGAAGCTGAAGCTGCCCCCGCCCAACCCTTTTGGCGCAGCAGGGAAGTTGCCCGCGCGCTGCACAGACTCGAGCGCCGCCGCATCCAGCGCCGCATTTCCAGAGGATTGCGCCAAAGAGACCCCCGCGAGCGCCCCTGACGAGGTCACCGTCAACCGCACGACCGCACGACCGGACGCGCGACCGGCCGCAGAAGGGTAGCGTTTGCGCCGCTCAATCCGCGCGCGGATCGATGCGCCCCAACTCGCGCGCAGGTCGTTTTGTTGCGCCTTGGAAACCGTCGCCGCCTGCGCCGCGCCGCCTGCGCCGGCAGATGCCCCCCCGCCCGATCCGGCGGCCCGTTGCTCCTGCGCGCCCGCCTGTTGCACACGGCTCGGGGCGGAGGCTTTCGGCGCAGGCGGTTGCGCAACGCGCTTGGGGGTGGCTTTGGGCGGGGTCACTTTGCGGGCGGGCTTGGGGGGCGGCTTGATCGTTGCCACCTGCGGAATCGTGGGCGCAGATTGCAACACTGCCAGATCAGGCATCGGCGGCAGGGCCTCAATCGGCACGGCTGGCGCGGGCAGGTCAATCTGCGGCGGAGATTGCGGCAAATCGAGGGCCTGATCGGGCAATTGCGGGCTATCAAACGCCTCGATCATCGATGTCAGCGTCGCATTGCCAGCTTCGACAGATACGAGCGCCTCGCCGCCCTCCCCCGACGACATCGCAGAACCTTCTACCGCGCCAAACCCGAAAGCCGCCGCGTGGAGCGCGAGCGAGACCGCCGCACAGCCCCCGAAGATCAACTTGCCCTGCACTGCGCGGCTCATATCCCGCCCTCATTCGGCGCAACCGCATCCGCACTGCGCGTCACCAGAGCGACATCGACAAAACCCGCAATCGAGAGCGCCCCGATCAACCGCGCGAGATCGGGAACCGCAAGCCCTGCATCCGCCCGAACCAGCAACTCTGGCGGACGCGCCTCGCAGTCGTCAGTTCCACAATATGCTTCCCGCGCAGCGCGCAACGCCGCCAAAACCTCCGCGCGCCCCGCCTCCTCTGCGCCCAGAACATCCCGATACGCGAGAGCCCCCTGCGCATCGACAAAGAGTGTGAATGTGCCATTCGCCTCCTCGGCCAAAATAGCCTCGGGGCTTTCGACCTCCATCGGCGCGGGGGGAGTCATCTCCGCCGAAATCAGAAAGAAAATCAGCAGCAAGAACACGACATTAATCATCGGCAGTAGAGTGTCGCCGCCCCTGCGCGGCTCGTCATCAACGATCTGCATCATTCCACCACCACCAATCGCGTCACGCCCGCGGCGCGCAAGTGATCCATAACATTAACCAGATCCTGCGTGCTCGCCCCGCGCCCGCGCAGCGCCACCGGATCTTCATCACCCGCCATCAACATCCGTAGCTGCGGCGCCAGGTCACCGCTCGGCAATGTCGATCCATTCAGCTTGACCGCGCCCCCCTCACCCACGTCAACAAGACGCAAAGGGCCCTCCCACGCAGCACCCGCGCCACCGCCCGTCAATAACGGGATCGAGACATCGCGGGAGAATTGCGAGGACAGCATGAAAAATACGAGAAGCAAAAACACCACGTCAATCATCGGCGTCAAATCGGGACGGCGGCGGCGTGTCGGGGCTTCGATCACGAACATATTTTCATCTCGCAAAGCATTGAAAAGGGAGGACGCTGCGCAGCGTCACGCCAATGGCGCGGGCGCATTGGCCGACGGATCGCCGCGGACCACCGATG
This sequence comes from Albirhodobacter sp. R86504, assembly GCF_042466415.1. Lineage (NCBI taxonomy): Bacteria > Pseudomonadati > Pseudomonadota > Alphaproteobacteria > Rhodobacterales > Paracoccaceae > Albirhodobacter > Albirhodobacter sp. R86504. Next base: position 1,319,769 of record NZ_JAXHCH010000002.1, read on the forward strand.
CAGCGTTGGCCGAGACATCCGGCAGCTTGCTGTGCGGCCGCGGGACAAACACGCGAGTCGCGCAATCCTCCATGTCGTGACGCACCCGCGCGATGATGGCATCGAACCAAGCCAATGCAATCTGCGCCGGAATAGCGACGGCCATCCCTGCAGCGGTGGTCAAAAGGGCCTCCCAAATACCGCCTGCAAGCGTCGCGGGATCGGCACGGGTTCCGGCCTCTTGTAGGGCTTGAAACGCTGAAATCATGCCCGTTACCGTCCCGAACAAACCAAGCAAAGGGCCGATCGTCGCAAAAAGCTCCAAGGCGCGCAGGCCGGATCGGGCGCGCTCCAACAGGTTTCGCGCCACGCGCAAGGTCTCGGATTGCGCTGCCTCATTGGTAAGTCCAGGATCACTCGCGGCAAGCATCGCCGCATGCGCGAGACGCGCGCGCAATGATCGCCGCTTGGCGACGATGGCAACCGCCTCGGCCCGCGCGCCGCGCGCCCAAAGCACCAAGGCGCGATCCGTTTGCGCCCCGCCCGACCAAGCACCGAACCACAAAAGCTGGAGCACCTTCCAAAGCGCGACCGCCACCGTCAGAACCGACAAGGCTGCAATCGCCCACATCGCGGGTCCGCCCATCGTGACGAATCCGGTCAGTTTTTCAAAACCATCAGAGAAGGATAAATTCGGCACGGCGCACCTTTAAAATTGATTGTTTTACTCAAGTATTTTGACGCGCCTCGACTGTCAACCCTGATGGCATGCCAATTGATCGCGCAAAGGCACGGTTTGGCGGATCTAGACACCGGATAGATTTTCAATACTGACAATAACTACAATGAGTTACGGATATACTCGCGCAATGCCGCGCCCCGATCACCGAAGGCGGGCCTTGCGGTTGTCTTGCGCCTGACGAAAGAGCTGCATGTAGCGCGGCGCGACAGCCGATAAGCTATAGTGCGCCCGCGCGAGACGACTCGCCGCCCTACTATACCGTGCGCGGCGCTCGGGATCGGCCTGCAAGGCGTGCACCGCTTCAATCCAGGCGTCATCATCATCCGGCAAAAGCTGGCCGTTGACGTCGTCCATGATCAGCTCGGCCGTATAGCCGCGATCTGGCGCAAGAACACAGCCCCCACGGCCCAGAATCTCGACCAAACCCCAATTCGCAACGCCGAATTTCAACGGATAAAGAAACAGATCTATCGCTTTGATACGTTTGACGAATTCATCATAGGGAAGCGGCCCGGGAAACTCGATCACGTCCGCCGCCGCAGGGTAGCAGCGCATCAGATGATCACAGAAATTAACGCTCTCGGTCCCGTATTTCCGCTGAACCCATTGCGCCTCAAATCCGTAAGTCGTGACACCCGCACCGCCCAGAGCGACGAATTTCGCATCTGTGCCCGACGTGACCAGACGGTCTACCAGCCGAACATAGGTTTCGAACCCTTTCGAACTCGACAAATCGCGCGCCGAGAACCCGATGGTGAAGGGCCGTTCCCTCGCGCTCCCAAGCGCCGCGTCATCCGCATCGGTTGGCGGCTCCGCCCCAGATCCACCGAGGCTCGCAGCCCCCTGCACACGCGAAATCCGCACGGGATCGGGGCCGAACTCGAATCCCTCAAGCTGTACTTCGATATTGCCCTGCAAGGCCTTGGGAAACATCTGTTTGGCGTGACGGCTCGGGCAAATCACCAGATCACTGCGCAGCGCCTGATGCAGGTTCAGCATCTCGGTGTTTTTATCGCCCATCCGTTGGGCGAGATCGGGCGGATACTTCGGATCCCATCCGTGCGCCTGATAGCTCGGGAATTCGATGTAGCTCACGATGGCCGCGTCAATTTCGTCATAGAGGAAATGCGGCGCGCCCCAGAGCGAGTGGGCGACAATCACGTCAATCTTCTTGGTCTTCTGGAATTCCAGTAGCGACTTTAGCACCCCCCGCCCGATCCGCGCCGACCGCTCGACCTTGGCGGAATAATAATATCCCTGCGGCCCGATGATCTTTCCATCCGGCGTAAAGCTGAGCAGATGATCGGCGTGTTGCGGATTGTTCGCGCAATGCCCCGGCGTGGTCAGAAAGTAGCTCTCGGCCTGCCCCGTTTCGCGCAAATAGGCGCAGAGCCGCCCGAACTGACCGGGATAGACAGCACCAACGAAAACGATGACGGGTTTGGCCACGGGCAGGTAATCCTTATGGGGTGTGGTCCGCCAGCAAGGCGCGGCGGGTTGGCACGCAAACCATAAATTTGCGCCGACAGCTTCGCAAGGGCGTGCAACTGGCTGCATCCGCCAGCCGTGACACAAGCGAGGGGCAAAATGCAAAAAGCGCACCCGAAAGTGCGCTAAGCGTTTGATCTTCTTAAATGGTCGGGGCGGTAGGATTCGAACCTACGACCCTCTGGTCCCAAACCAGATGCGCTACCAGGCTGCGCTACGCCCCGACTAAGCGTGTCTCTAGAGTATTGTTTTGGGGAGGGAAAGACCCATTCGACAAGAAATCGACGAAGAATGAAATTATTTTTAGCGGCAGGCTTTTTTCGCCGTACGTGAGGCAAAAAATCGACCCGTTTACGCGCAAGGTGCGAGCGCTTTGTCTTGGGGAACATCGGGGTGACGCAAGACGTCGCCGGCTGTGAGGCCGAGCTTTGCAGCAAGTCCGCCTTGAATTTCCAAGACAAATTGCGCCTTCCCTTCGGAGGGCAAAGCGTCCTCGCGCAAAGGCTGCGCCGAGGCCACAATGTTGAGCAACTCCCCCGCGCCATCGAAGAACATAATATCTAAGGGGATAAGCGTGTTCTTCATCCAAAACGCGCGGGACGCCTCGGTTTCGTAGACAAACAGCATTCCCGCGCTTGACGAGATCGAGTCGCGGAACATTAACCCTTGCGCGCGTTCCGCCTCGTCATCGGCGATCTCGATACGAAACTGCGCGCGTTTGCGCCCGTCCGCCCCCAAAATCACCGCGGCGTCCAAATCGCAACGCGGGGCAGCGCGGGGCGACTCCTGAACAGGCACGCCGTTTGCCGATTGCGCGGCCACCGGACCGCCCAAAAGCAAAACGGCGAGCATGAGCCCGCCACCGACTAAAGAGGAAATCTGCGGCAGGCCAACGCTCCGGACCGAGCGCTGATCAACCGACCTCGATGGCGCTCGTCGCTCCATGGTCAGCGACCGCTGCGCAACGCAGCTTCCCACGACAACACCTGCGCCGCCATGCGCCCGCGCTTGCCCTCAATGATCCGCAAGCAAATTGCTTCGCCCGGGCCGAGATCCGCAAAACCGGAGCGACGTAAAACTTCGATATGGATAAACACGTCTTCGGGCCGGCCAAAGACATTCGCAAAGCCGAAGCCTTTCGCCTTATCAAACCATTTGACGCGCGAAGGCTCGAGAGGGAGCGCATTGATCTCGGCCATATCGGCCTCGCTCAAATCCTCAATCGGCGCGCCTTCCTCACCTTCTGGAGGCGTGATGGTGAGAACCTCAACCGCCTGAGCGCCGCGCGGCGTGCTTTGGATCACGACATCGATCAACGCGTTATCCGCGATGGACCCCTGCCCGAAATTGCGCAAGACATTTGCATGCAGCAAAATATCAGGACCGCCCTCATCATCCAAGATGAAGCCAAATCCCTTGGTAGGATCGAACCATTTGACACGGCCACTCGCCTGTCTGAGGTCGGATTGCTCTCCGCTCATTCTTCCCGTCCTGTTCTTCCCCAGCCAGACTCGCTTCTCATAGAGCTACGTGAGGGTGCAAGCGCAAAAGTAAGGTATTCCATACTGCCACCCTGTCCTTTTGGGTAGGTGATTTGCAAGACTTTTTTAAAATCATGGATTTAGCCGCGTTACGTCCCAGTCGGATTCTAGGCTATACCTTCTCCAAACAAAGCGATCATGCAACCGGAAAGCCCCATCCGCCCAGAATTCTATCTCTAAAGGCTGTATCCTCACACCGCCCCAAAACGGTGGCCGCTTGGGATTTGCGCCTTTTTGCGCTGTGATTTTTGCCACTTCGGCAATCAAATGCGTGCGCGACGTCAAAGGCTGTGACTGGTCAGACGCCCATGCGCCTAGACGGCTCTTGATCGAGCGCGACATGTAATAGGCATCTGCTTGCGGCCCCTCCTCACGCGAGGTGACCCCGCGCACGCGAATCTGACGGCGCAGTGATTTCCAATGCATAACGAAAGCGGCCTTACCCGCCCCTTCGGCCTCGCGCGCCTTGGGTGAGCCGTAATTTGTATAGAAAACGAAACCGCCAAAGGGGTTGTTTTCAGCCGGTTGCGGTTCGATCTCTTTGAGCAAAACCATCCGCGCATTGGGCATCCCGTCCGAGTCTACCGTCGACAGCGCGATCGCATTGGGATCGTTGATCTCGGTTGCCTCAGCCTCTTTCAGCCAGCGCTGCGCGATTTCAAAAGGGTCCGCCCCCACAAAAATTCCGTCCCGGTCACTCATACTCATCATCCTTCCGAAGCAGTCTCCCTGCCTCATGGTCACGTGCGTCCGCCCCGCAAAAGCGCACCAAGAGACTGCGCGTTTCGCTCCGCTTCCATCGCTCGCTATTGTCACGCCCTCGGCATTCGCCTAATGCTTTCCTCTACAAAGAAAGCGTGAGGGGCAGACATGTCAAGCCAAGCAAACGTAAGCAATCTGATGGCCGGCAAACGCGGGCTGATCATGGGGCTCGCAAATGACAAATCCATCGCATGGGGCATTGCGAAAGCTTGCGCTGATGCGGGGGCTGAAATGGCGTTCTCCTATCAGGGCGAAGCGTTGAAAAAGCGCGTTGAGCCGCTTGCCGCCTCCATCGGCTCCGATCTCATGGTCGAATGCGACGTCACCAACGACGCCTCCATGGACGCGCTGTTCAAAGCACTTGAGGACAAATGGGGCACGATCGATTTCGTCGTTCACGCAATTGGCTTCTCCGACAAGGCAGAGCTGCGCGGACGCTACGTTGATACCTCCTCGGCAAACTTCCAGATGACGATGGATATCTCCGTCTATTCCTTTACCGCCGTTTGCGCGCGCGCGGCGAAGCTGATGCCGAACGGCGGCTCGCTGCTCACCCTCACCTATTACGGTGCCGAACAAGTCATGCCGCATTACAATGTGATGGGCGTCGCCAAAGCGGCATTGGAGGCTTCTGTAAAATATATCGCGGAAGATCTCGGCAAAGACGGGATCCGCTGCAACGCGATCTCCGCAGGCCCAATCAAAACCCTGGCCGCGTCGGGGATTGGCGATTTCCGTTACATCATGAAATGGAACGAGCTCAATTCGCCATTGCGCCGCAATGTCACCCAAGAAGAAGTCGGGAAAGCCGCCCTGTACCTTCTGTCCGATCTGGGCTCGGGCACGACGGGCGAGAACCTTCATGTGGACGCCGGCTATCACGTCGTCGGCATGAAAGCTGTTGATGCGCCCGATATCGACGTTGTGACGGGCCGCAAAGACTAATCCTATCAGGAGTAAGAGCATGACGCTCGCCGCCTTCATTGCGATCTATTTCGTCCATTTGGCGGCGGCGATCTCGCCCGGCCCTGCTGTGCTTCTGGCGGCGCGCACCTCGCTGCGCGAAGGGATGGCGCGGGGGGTTTACCTGTCGATCGGGATCGGCCTAGGCGCTTGCATCTGGGCTTTGGCGGCGCTGTTCGGCCTTGCGGTTGTGTTTCAGATCGCACCGATCTTGCTCACCGTATTGAAGGTCGTCGGCGCGCTATATCTGGGTTATCTCGCGTATAAAATGTGGCGCCACGCCGCCGAGCCACTGGAAATGACCCTGAAAGAGACCGGCAAAGCGCCGCGATCAAACTTCGGAATGGTCATGCTGGGGATCACAACACAGCTCGCCAATCCCAAGCCGGCCGTATTTTTCGGTGCGATTTTCGTCGGTTTTGTGCCGCCGCACCCGCCGATTTGGGCCGTCGCCGTGATCCTCGCGATCATCTTCGTCAATGACGCCGGTTGGAACGTCATTGTCAGCCGCATCTTCTCGCTCGAACGCACCCGTAAGGGGTATTTGAGCCTGAAAACTATTATTGACCGGACCTTCGGGGGCCTCCTCGCCCTTCTCGGTCTGAAAATCGCACTCACCTGAGGACAACACAATGACCACCGATGACCGCTTGCCCCACGAAAAAGGCTTTCATGTAAGCTGGGATCAGCTTCACCGCGACGCCCGCGCCCTCGCGTGGCGTCTGGACGGAAAAGGTCCGGATGACGGCGCTTGGAAAGCTGTCGTAGGGATCACGCGCGGCGGGTTAGTGCCCGCGATGATCGTGGCGCGCGAGCTTGATGTGCGTGTTGTGGATACGATTTCCGTCCAGAGCTACTCGCACCAAGCGCAACGCGAAGCGCGCGTCACCAAATCCCCTCAGGCTGATTTGATGGGCGATGGCACCGGTATCTTGATCGTTGATGATCTGGTCGATACCGGAAAGACACTAGAACTCGTGCGGCAACTCTACCCCAACGCGCATTTCGCGACAGTTTATGCGAAACCGAAGGGCAATCCGCTCGTGGACACCTATGTTACAGAAGTCAGTCAAGATACTTGGATCTTCTTCCCGTGGGATATGGCGCTGCAATATGTCCAACCTTTCCGCGGCAAGGATTAATCCAGTCGCGGCGTCAGGCTTACGGCCTATCGTTTCTCATTCACATAAAAACGGCGCGCCACTCGGCGCGCCGTTTTTTAATATTCTTCGAGATATCAATAGCTTCTGATGAGACCAACCAGTTTGCCCTGCACCTTCACTTGGTCATCGCGCAGCATCCGCGTCTCATAGGCAGAGTTCGCGGCCTCGAGCGCGATCATATTGCCACGGCGATAAAAGCGCTTCAGCGTGGCCTCGTGATCCTCAACCAGTGCAACAACGATCTCGCCATTGGTGGCAGTACTCGTCTCGCGGATCACAACGATATCGCCATCATTGATGCCGGCCTCGATCATGGAATCGCCTTTGACCTCCAGCGCGTAATGCTCGCCCCTCCCCGAGAGCATCGAGCCCGGAACAGCCACATGATGCGACACTTCCGAGATCGCCTCGATCGGCACACCTGCTGCGATGCGGCCCATCACGGGCAATTCGCGCGCATAGACCGTCTCAATCGGCAAGGCGGCGGGCGGCGTTTCGGGGCGATCGCCTTCGATCACGCGCGGCGCGAAGCCCGACGTCCCCGACTTGGCCGCAGGCGCGGCAAGCGCCTCACTCTCTTGCGCCGCCTTCTCGCGCGCGGCGCGTTCCATCGATTCAGGAAGCTTGATGATTTCCAACGCGCGCGCGCGATGTGCGAGGCGGCGAATGAACCCGCGTTCTTCCAGCGCCGTAATCAGGCGGTGGATGCCCGATTTCGACCGTAAATCCAAAGCATCTTTCATCTCGTCAAATGACGGAGGAACACCATCACGCTGCGTGCGTTTTTGGATGAATTCGAGCAATTCCAACTGTTTACGCGTCAGCATAGTCTGATCTCCGGCGATGAATCGACTGAACATAGTCGAGATGTTCACTCTCGGTTCTACCCGCGTTCCCGCTTTGTGTCAATCGTACAGTTTAGACCATCAGCGCACGGCAAAGCCCCGTTTACAGCGGAAGATAGTGCAAGGTCTCCCCCGCCTCACGGGCGACATCATCCTTTTCGCGGATCAATAGCGCGTTGGCCTCCGTCATGATCCCCAGCAGCGCCGAATCCTGATTGCGGTAGGGGCGGATGACACCCGCCGAGACTTGCGCGCGCATATAATGGGTGCGCGGGCCCGTCGGGCCGACGTCCTCGCCCAGGGTCGCGGTCATCGGCACGGGCGACAGATCAACCCCCAGCATGACCCCCAAAAGCGGCTTGAGAAATAACTCCGCACACACCAGCGCCGAAACGGGATTCCCCGGCAAGCCCAGCATCGGCACGCCGTCAATCTGCCCCGCCATCAGTGGCTTTCCCGGGCGCATCGCGATTTTCCAAAACGCGCGCTCCAACCCGAGATCTGCCGCGACCTTTCCGACAAGATCGTGATCCCCCACCGAAGCCCCGCCCGACGTGACGATCAGATCCGCTGTCTTCGCAAGGTCGAAGACCAATCGCAGGCTCGCCTCGCTATCGCGCGCGATCGGCAATATGCGCGCCTCGGCACCGTTCGCCTCGATCATTGCGGCAAGTGCATAGGAATTGGAACAGATGATCTGCCCTTCGGCGGGGGTCTCGCCGGGCATGACCAGCTCGTCGCCCGTTGCGATGACCGCCACGACAGGGCGTCGCGCAACCTCCACCTGCGCCACATTCATCGCAGCCAAGAGGCCGATGTCACGCGGCGTCAAAACGCGCGGCGCGCGCAATGTATCGCCCTGACGGAAATCCTGGCCCTCAGGGCGGATATTATCGTTGGCGGAAAGCTGCTGCGCGAGCGTAATCGTTTCGCCCGCGCGCGTGACGGTCTCTTGCAATACAACCACCCCGCCGGATGTCGGAACGGGCGCGCCGGTGAAAATCCGGATACAGGCCCCCGCAGGCACGTCGCCGCTAAACGGATGCCCCGCGCCGGCCTCGCCGATAACATCAAGCCGCGCGCCCGGTTGATGATCAGACGCGGCGAGCCAATACCCATCCATCGCGGAGGCCGCAAAGGGGGGCTGTGTCAAACGAGCGATTGCATCTGTGACCATCACCCGTCCGCGCGCGTGCCGCAAAGGCACAAGCTCCCCCGCGAGGGGCTTTGCCAGCGCCAGAACCCGCGCGCGCGCCTCCTCAACCGAAATCACGGATTCGCCTCGTAACGCCCTGATTTTCCGCCATCTTTCAGCATGACGCGGAGCCCCTCAAGGCGCATATCCTTATCAACCGCCTTGAGCATATCATACACCGTCAGCCCCGCGACCGAGACCGCCGTTAGCGCCTCCATCTCCACTCCCGTCTGCCCCGACGTTTTCACGGTGGCGGTGATCCGCACCCCCGGCAAATCAACGTCAGGCGTGAGATCCAAAGACACTTTGGTAATCGGCAGCGGATGGCACAGCGGGATCAGATCGGCGCATTTCTTTGCCCCCATGATCCCCGCAATCCGCGCAATCCCCAGCACATCGCCCTTTTTGGAGGTGCCCGCCATCACATGCGCCAAGGTCTCGGCCGCCATGACGACAGTGCCCTGCGCGACAGCGATACGGTCACTCACAGGCTTGCCAGACACATCCACCATATGCGCTTGCCCGCCCTCATCGAAATGCGACAGGCTCATAGGGACAGCAGCGCCTTCGTCGCGCCCGCCACATCGTCTTGCCGCATCAGGCTTTCGCCGATCAAGAACCGCTTCGCGCCAACATCGGCCATCTCTTTGAGGTCGGTCGGCGTGAAGATCCCGCTTTCGCAAACAAGATCGCGCTTCTCGGCCAAAATCACGGGCGCGAGGGCGCGCGTCACATCAAGCGTCACCTCGAAGGTCTTGAGGTTGCGATTATTCACCCCCATCAACGGCGATTTGGTCACTTTCAGCGCGCGGTCCAACTCCTCCGCATCATGCACTTCGATGAGAACATCCATCCCCCAACCGAAGGCCGCATCCTCCAGTTCGGCGGCAAGGCTATCGTCAACCGAAGCCATGATAATCAAGATGCAATCGGCCCCCCATGCGCGCGCCTGGGCGACCTGATAGGTGTCGTATAGGAAATCCTTGCGCAATGCGGGCAGGCTACACGCCGAACGCGCCTCCCGCAAAAACTCGGGCGCCCCTTGAAAGCTTGGCCCGTCGGTCAGAACCGAAAGACACGCCGCGCCGCCCTGCTCATAGGCCTGTGCCAACTCGGCAGGCCGGAAATCAGGGCGGATCAAACCCTTGGAGGGCGACGCTTTCTTGATTTCCGCGATCAACCCATAGCCAGAGGCGACCTTCGCGCTCAACGCATCGGCAAAGCCGCGCGGCGCAGAGGCGGCTTTGGCCTCTGCCTCGACATCGGCCAAAGACCGTGATGCCTTTTGCGCGATAATTTCGTCGAGCTTGTAGGCCTTGATCTTATCGAGAATGTTCATGCAGCCCCCTGCGAGATTTTCGCCAGACGCACAAGCGCCGTCATTGCCGCGCCCGATGCGATGCTTTCGCGCGCCATCTCGACGCCGCCTTTCAGATCGGATGCCTTATCCGCAATCACCAACGCCGCCGCCGCATTCAGCAAAACCGCATCCGTATATGCCCCCTGCTCCCCCGCCAGAACCGCGCGCAACGCCACCGCATTTTCCGCCGGTTCACCGCCTAGGATATCGCGCAATTTATGCACCGGAAGGCCCGCATCCTCGGGATGGATTTCCAACTCGGTGATCTTGCCATTCTCGAGCGCGGCAACCGACGTCGCGCCCGTGATCGACACCTCGTCCATCCCATCCGCCCCGTGAACAAGCCAAGCCTTCTCAGACCCCAGCGCGAGCAGCGTCTCCGCCATCGGGAAGATCAGATCAGGCGCAAATGCCCCCGAAAGCTGACGCTTCACACCCGCGGGACTGGTGAGCGGACCAAGGATGTTAAAGATCGTCTTGCAGCCCAGCTCCGTGCGCACAGGCATCACATGCTTCATCGCCGGATGGTGCACGGGCGCCATCATGAAACCGATCCCTGCCTCGGCAATCGCGCGCTCCACCGTTTCGGCGCCGCTCATAACTTCAATCCCGAGCGCACTCAACGCATCCGCAGCGCCGGATTTCGAGCTGAGGTTGCGGTTGCCATGCTTGGCCACCGGCACACCCGCGCCCGCCACAACGAATGCGGTCGCCGTCGAGATGTTCAACGTACCAATGCCGTCGCCCCCCGTACCGACGATATCCATAGCGCCCTCGGGCGCGCGAACAGGGATGCAATTGGCCCGCATGACCGCCGCAGCCGCAGCATATTCAGACACCGCCTCACCGCGCGCGCGCATCGACATCAGCAATCCGCCGATTTGCGCCGGTGTCGCCTCGCCGTTGAACAAAATCTCAAACGCTTGTTCGGCCTGCGCCCGCGACAGGGGGCCTTCGGAAGCTGCGTAAATCAGCTTTTTCATTTTGTCGCTCATGTGCATCTCCTTCACGCAGGGGTCTTCAAAGAGACGCCTGCCTCCTTGAGGAAATTGCCGATCATCTGATGACCGTGCTGGGATGCGATCGATTCGGGGTGGAACTGCACGCCTTCGATCAATTTTTCTTTGTGGCGCAAGCCCATGATCATGCCATCTTCCAACCAAGCCGTGACTTCCAGACAATCGGGCAGTGTCGCACGCTCGACGATCAGGGAATGGTAACGCGTCGCCTCGAACGGGGTTGGTAGGCCATTGAAGACACCTTGATTGGCGTGATGGATCTGGCCCATTTTGCCATGCACGATCTCGCCCGCGCGCACGACCTTGCCGCCAAACGCCTCACCAATCGTTTGATGCCCCAAGCAAACGCCCAAGAGCGGCACATCGGCCTCAAACGCGGCCATGGTCAGGGGCAGGCAAATGCCAGCCTGCGCCGGATCGCAGGGCCCTGGTGACAGCACAATCGCCTCCGCCCCCATCCCCATCGCCTCTTGCACGTTGATCGCATCATTGCGCACCACCCGCACATCCGCCCCCAGTTCACCGAAATAGTGAACGAGGTTGTAAGTGAAACTGTCGTAGTTATCGATCAAGAGTAGCATCGGCCGGATTCCCGCTTTTTGCGCGGATTAAAAGGGATGAACCGCGCGTTTTATCCGGCTATACATGGGCTGAGAGCTCAGGCGGGTCAAGGCATGATGGCCGCGCATCGCGCGCAAGATGTGGATCGGACGCGCCCTGCTGCACGGGGATGGGACTGCTGCGATGGGTTTGGACAATTATCATCGCGGGGGGTAATGTTTCCAGAGTATTAGCGGGCCATGGCGCGGGTGCTGCCCTGAGAGCTTTTCAAAAGGCGAAGCGCGCGTCACCGTCAAAGATAAACGTGATAAGAATTTATGAGGTCGGGCAGAATGACGAAATCAAGTATCGGCAGGAACGCTGGCGGCACGGCTGGCGGCATCGTCGGCGGCTTGGGCGCAGGGCTTGTCGTCTCTGCGCTGGCCTTGGGCGGCGTCTCGCTGATGGCGCCGCCGCCCGAAACATCGCGCGCCCCCCAAACGTCCGCAACACAGGGACTGGAGGCGGCGATCACCCCGCCACCAGAGGATAGCGAATTTGGCAAGGGGCCGAGCGCGGCAGTGGTCCCCCCCCAAACGACCGAACCTTTGCGAACCCCGACCGGCCCTGTGGCGGTCAAGCCGCCTGTGAAAGAGGCAAGCCCCGCGATTGAAACGGACCCGGATGCAAAACCCAACGCGTCCGATGCGCCTGAGACTCCCACCGCGCCCCCTGCGGCGACGGCCGCCTTGCAACACCCGATCGAGGGCGAATCCCCGATCCCCGTCCCCCCTCCTGGCGAGGCGATCGCGCCTGCTCTGGGTCTGCCTTCGGCGGACGGAACTTTTGTTGACCCTGCGCCAGACACCGATCTTGCCCCCGATCAGATTGCGGCGCTCCCCGCGCCGTCACAATCTGCCCGCCCAACGACCGCACCGCCGGCCCAAGCCGAGACCGCGCCCCAACGCGCCGATGCTCCGCCAGTGATAACCCCACCTTCGCCCTCGCCGGAATCGTCGATTGTCGCGGATGGCGCCACCGCGCCTGACAGCATGATGCCCCAAGATGCGCCCCCGCCCGATGCTCCCACGGTGCCCGATGCCCCTGCCGTTATCGTTTTGGATGAGCCGAGCGCCCCTGCCGGTCGCCCGGCGACGGGCTTCCAAAACTCGGGCAATGTCACTTTGGGGCGTCTGCCCAGCATCGGCGAGGCTGGCACCCCTGACGCGCCTGCCACGATTGATGTTCTTTCTCCCGAGGCCCTACCGCCCGTTCAAGCCTATGCCCTGCCCTTCGCAGTCACGGGCAGCACGCCGCTTTATTCGGTTGTGCTCGTTGATCCAGGGGCGAAGGCCGGAGGCCTCGATCCCGCAACATTGAAAACCATCGGCTTTCCCGTCACGCTCGCGATTGATCCGACCCGTCCTGATGCCCAAGCCGATGCAGAAACCTACCGCGCGGCGGGGTTTGAAGTCGCGATCCTCGCCTCCAGCCTGCCCGAGGGCGCGACCGAACAGGATCTCGAAGTCGCCGTTGAGGCATGGAGGCAGATCATCCCCGAAGCAATCGCAATCGTTGAGCCCGCGCAGCCGGTTTTGCAAACCAACCGGCTTTTGTCGCAAGGCTTGGTCAAGATCCTCGCGCGCGAAGGGCTCGGCCTTATCACGCAATCGGGCGGTCTGAACGCGGCGGAGCAACTCGCCGAGAAGGAAGGCGTGCCGCATACAAAGATCTGGCGTGTGATTGACGATGGCCGCGAAAAAGCCCCCGTCATCGAACGGATGTTGGGCCGCGCCGGCTTTGAGGCCAGCAAAGACGGCGCAGTTGCTGTGATGCTCTCGGCTTGGCCTGAAAGCCTCTCGGGCTTACTCACATGGGAGCCCTCGCGCGATAAGGATATCGCCCTCGCGCCCGTGTCTGCTTTGGCGCTGAGCGGGATGTAGCTTGCGGCCTGCGGTTTGACGCATGAAAAAGGCGGGCCTCGCGGTCCGCCTTTGGTTTTAGATTGCGTTGACTGGCTCAGCTATTGCGGCGCACAAACCGTCCCGCATCTTCCGCCGCTTTGCGCAAGGCGTTTGATTTATTGACCGTTTCCTCGAACTCCGCCTGCGGATCGCTATCGAATACGACACCGCCGCCCGCTTGGATGTAGAGCTTCTCATCCTTCACGACCGCCGTGCGCAGCGCGATGCACATATCCATCTCGCCGTTGGCCGCAAAATAGCCGACACCACCGCCGTAAATGCCGCGCTTTTCAGGTTCCAGCTCGTCGATGATCTCCATCGCCCGAACCTTTGGCGCGCCCGAAACCGTGCCCGCCGGCAACCCTGCGAGCAAGGCCGACAAGGCATCCTCGCCCGACGCTAGCTGCCCGACGACGTTCGAGACAATATGCATCACATGGCTATAGCGCTCGATGATAAACTTCTCGGTCGGCCGCACCGTGCCAATGCGTGCCACGCGGCCCACATCATTGCGACCCAGATCCAGCAGCATGAGATGCTCAGCCAGTTCCTTCTTGTCGGACAACAGATCGCGCTCCAACGCGCGGTCTTCCTCCTCCGTCTCGCCCCGCTTGCGCGTGCCCGCGATGGGCCGGATCGTCACCTCGTTCTCGCGCAGACGCACGAGGATCTCGGGGCTCGCGCCCACGATCTGGAACCCGCCGAAGTTCAGATAGAACATGAAGGGGGACGGGTTCGTCCGGCGCAAACTGCGGTAGAGCGCAAAGGGGGGAACAGGGAAATCTGCCGTCCAACGCTGTGCGGGGACCACTTGGAAAATGTCGCCCGCGCGGATGTAATCCTTCGCCTTCTCCACCGCGGCGCGGTAGCCGTCGGGCGTGAAATTCGACACCATCGGGCCCACTTGCGCGGTTTCCGACAGCTCGCGCGGCTCGCTGGGCTGACGATCAAGATCGCGCAGGGAATCCATCACGCGCTCCGCAGCTTGCGCATAGGCCGCGCGGGCCGAAAGCCCCTCGACAAACCACGCGGGCGAGCAGAGCGACACGTCGCCCTTCACCCCGTCAAGAACCGCCACCACCGTTGGCCGCATCAAGATCGCATCCGGCACCCCGAGCGGATCGGGGTTCACATTGGGCAAATTCTCTACAAGACGGATCGTGTCATAGCCAAGATAACCAAACAATCCCGCCGCCGCGGCGGGGAGATCCTCCGGCATATCGATCCGGCTTTCAGCGATCAGCGCACGCAGGCTCTCGAACGGATGCCCCTCCAGATCGGTGAAAGTCTCGTCAAAGCGGGCCTGACGGTTGATCGAGGCTTGTTCACCATGGGTACGCCAGATCACATCGGGCTTCATCCCGATCATCGAATAGCGCCCGCGCAGCTCACCGCCCGTGACCGATTCAAACATGAACGCATTCTTACCCGCATCCGCGAGTTTCAGCATCAACGACACGGGCGTATCGAGATCCGCGGCGAGGTGGGCGTAGACAAGCTGATTCTCCCCGCGTGCCCATGCCTTCTCGAACGCCTCAAACGATGGTTTCAACGCGACCATTTCGACGCCCTCACTGAAGCTGCGTCATCACCGCTTCAGCAGCAGCGGAATCAAGTTTGACCCCCGCCTCTGCTTGTGCGGCGCGCGCGTAATATTCGAACAGATCCTGACCAAGCCCTTGGCTCAACTGGTCCTTGACCGATGTGGTCAATTGCTCGCCGACGGTGTCATTTTGATCTGCGGGGATGATCGCGTTGAGTTGGACGATCACCACATTCGTGCCATCCGCAACCGCCGAAGCCTTCCCCTCGCCCGACAGCGAATAGGCCGCCGTAATTGCAGTATCGGGCAGATCCTCGATGAAGATCCCGCGCGTTAGCTGGTAGTCCTTGGTGTCCCCAAAGCCTGCGTCCGCAAAGCTCGCCCCGCCTTCCAACGCGGCGATCCCGACTTGGGCTTGGGCCAAAAGCGCCTCTTGCAAGGCATTCGCCCGCCACGCCGCGATAACGTCTTCGCGCACATCCTCCAGCGGCAAAAGGCTTGGCTCCTCAATTGCATCGAGGCGCAAAGCGAAGACGCCGCCGTCCTCCAGTTCTTTCAACTCAGGGAAATCGGAGGCCGTCACCTCATCCGCGACTTCGCGGAAGGCTTGATAGGCGGCGATGTCGTCTTGCGTCTCGGCGGTGTAATCAATTGTGCCCAAAACGAGATCGGTCTGATCCGCAATTTCTTCCAACGTCACGCCGCCGGCCAATTCATCCTCATAGATCAACGAATTATCCAGAATAACGCGGCGCGCGCGGTCCATCCGCGCCTCCCCTGCGAGCTCCTCTTGCGCCTCCTCGAAGGTCACGTTGCGCGCTTCCAAAATCGCATTCATCGAGAACAGCGCAGGGCCAAGATCCGTATCGATCGGGCCAACAACTTCAGGTTCCTCAAGGGCGAAGACCGCCTCACCGGCGCCCCCCAACTCCTCTTTGGTCACCTCGCCCAGATCAGCATCTGTCAGCGCAAGACCACGATCCGCCGCAAGCTCGGCAAAGGTTTTCTCACCCGCATCATAGGCGGCTTTAGCGGCAACCGCGCTATCTGCATCAGGGTAGACGAGCTGCTCGACCAAGCGGCGCTCGGGCTGCTGGAACTCGGCGCTGCGCGCCTCATACACCTCGCGCAATGCGGCCTCGTCCAATTCAATCGTATCGACGATCATCTCTGGCGTCACATAGGCATAGGTAATTTTGCGGGTCTCAAGGCTGGTGAAATCCTCGGGATGCGCCTCGTAATAGGCTTGCAAATCGGCCTCTTGCGGCTCGGGCAGCGCGTCCGTCAGATCAGCCGCCGTAATACGGGCAGTTGTGACGCCGCGCGCCTCACCGATATAGGCGATGTAGCGATCAATGATCGCTTTGGGGGCTGGCGCGCCGCCGATCGCGGCCGCTTGCACAATCGCGCGGGCCGACTCTGCCCGAATCTGTGCCTCGTATTCCGCCTCGGTGAGGCCCTGCTGGCGCAGCGCGAGCTTGTAGGTTTCGCGATCGAATTTCCCCGTCGGATCTTGGAAGCTCGGCGTCGCGAGGATCTGGTCGCGCACATCCCCGTCGCCGACAGATACGCCCATGATCCGTGCCTGCTCGTCGACGGCAGCGGCGGCGAACAAACGCGCCTGCACAAGACGGTCCACGCCGAACTCACGCGCTTGCGCCATGGACAGCGGCTGGCCCATGCGTTCCGACAGGGCGCGTACTTCGCCCTGCAATGAGGACGCGAACTGATCGACCGACACTTCGGTTTCCCCGACTGACCCGATTGACCGCAAGCTGCCGCCGAAATTGGTCACGCCGAAGCCGCCAAGCCCGAGGATCAACATCCCCATCAAGATCCAAAAGACCGTTTTCTTGCCATGGCTGCGCAGGCTGCTCGACATCGGATTTCCTCCCGAGAATAGGCGTTTGAACGTGTGTTTAGGCGGAATGACAGGTGTGGGCAAGGCTTGCCGCGCCCACAGCGTGACGCGATCGCGTGAGCGCAGCGTGGTTCCCCCCGCCCGCCTCGCCCGCGAGCGCGTCTGGCGTGCGAGGGCCTCACCGCCGCTCGCCGCAAGACCCCGCGCCGCTTACCTTTGGATCTGGGATAAACGCCCCATCAACGCGCCAATGCCATCCGTATCGACATTGGCAAATGCGACCCGCACCTGCCGTGCGCCGTCCGCATCACCCGCGGGCGTGAACATCGTCCCCGGCAGCAGCAGAACGCCCGCGTCACGCACCAAACTGCGTGCGAACGCGTTGGATGCGAGCGCAGAGGGATGTTGAAGATACGCAAAATACGCGCCGCAGCCCAGAAGCTTCCACCCCTCCAGCCCCTCAACGCCCCTAATCATCGCGGCTCGGCGCCGAAGGATTTCGGCCCGCTCCCCCGCGACCCAATCGCCCAAATTCCGCAACCCCCATAGCGCCGCGATCTGGCCAAGCTGATTGGGGCAAATGGCAACCGTATCGAGGAACTTCTCCACCTGCATCAGACGCTCACGCCCTGCAACGATTGCCCCCACACGGTGCCCCGTCAGACGATAAGCCTTTGAGAAGGAATAGAGATGGATCAACGTATCCGCCCAATCGGGGTCCGCAAACAGGTCATGGGGCGCGCCCGAACGGCTATCGAAATCGCGGTAGGTTTCGTCGACGATCAACGCAATCCCGTGGGCGCGCGCCAGCTCAAGGAAGGCGCGCATGATCTCAGGCGGGTATTCCGCACCGCAGGGGTTGTTCGGCGACACCAGAACGATCGCACGGGTTTTGGGCGTGATCAGCGCGGCGGCAGCCTGCGGATCGGGGATCATCCCCTCACCGCATTTCAACGGAACCGTTTTCGCCCCCGCCATATCCAGCCACATTTTATGATTGAAATACCAAGGGCTTGGCAGAATGACTTCATCCCCCGCCCCTGCCAAACTCGACAAAGCCGCGCAAAATGCCTGATTGCAACCTTGCGTAATCGCGACCTGATCGCCGCTGATCTCGCCGCCGTAAGCGGTTGACCACTGCGCCGCGAGCTCCGCGCGCAACTCTCCCATCCCCAAGACAGGGCCATAAAGATGCGCCTGCGGATCGTTCAGCGCCGCATCTGCGATCGCTTCACGCAACGGCAATGGCGGCGAATCGACCGGCGCTGCTTGCGAGACATTGATCAAGGGGCGCTCAGGCGTGAATGTCACCCCCTCGAGCCAGCGACGCGCCTCCATCACGGGCGGCAAGAATGTCTCCGCCATTGCAGGATTGAGCGGCCGGAGGGCGCGCATTTGCGGCGCACCCGCGGTCTCATTGCGCGGGTGAGCGGGGTCGCGAGGGGTGTCTGGCAGCATTTTGTCTCCTTGGTTGGCCGTAGATCACCAGAGACCTTCGCCGGTTGCAAGCGCCCTTCACCCCCATCGCGCCAACCGGACATCGCGCCCGAGCGAAGATCGCGCCGGACGGACAGTAGCCACCCCGCCCTGCTTCAATTGCTCTGCCCCGTCCACAAACGCGCCCCCACCGCGTCCTTCGCTGTCGTAACGGAAAATCCCGCGCGGCGCGCATGTTCAGCGAATTGCGCCGCATCACTGGTCTCGCTGCGGTCACCGCCATCGCGGGGCGGCATCGCAGGGCCGGTTTGGCGCGCATCGCCCTCACCACTTTCGGCATCCCCCCGCAACGGGTTGAGCGCAATTGACCCAGTCTCACGCAGCAGGTTTTGATCGACGAGCAAGCAGTCACCGGCGCGATCCTCGCGGGCGATCCGCGCTTTAATCACGACAATCCGGCCCCGCGTGCAGATCTCCGCGAGGCGCTCTGGCGCGGATTTCCCCGTAAGATGCACAATCTCATGCCCGCGCCAGCGGATGCTGCGCGCGCTGTTTGGCCCCGTAAAGCCATCGCGCGCCGCCGCAAGGTCGACGGGGCTCGCATCGCCGTCCGCATCAAGCCAACTTGTCGCTACGAACTGCGCACCGTTCTTCGACAACGCCCGCCCCTGAGGCGTCATGACCCCGACAAGCTCGCCTTCTGATGCAATCAACACCGCATTCACCGTGACCTGCGAGCAGGCGAAAAACGCCACCGCCAGCGCCGCAACACCGCAGCTCCGCGCGAAACCGCGCGCAAGGATGCACATCAGAGCGCCCATCGTCATCACCGGCAACACCCACCCTGCTGGCGTCGGGATTGCCGTCACCGCCCCCTCAAACCCCGCAACCGTTTGTGCGACGAAAATGATCCACGCGGTCCCCTTCGTCATCACCCAAAGCGCAGGCGCCGCGAGGCCAACAGGCGCAAGCACCGCCGCAATCACGCCAGCAGGCATGACGATTGTGCCCATCACAGGCACCGCAAAAAGATTGGCCAGCACGCCGTATTCCGCCATGCGATTGAAATGCACCGCCGCAATCGGCGCGGTCACCAATCCGGCGATGAAAGAGGTCGCAATCAAAAGCAAAACGGGCCGCAGGATGGGCGGCAGTTTGCGCGCCCGTCTCGACCAAGGCCCCGCCATCACAATCAACGCCACTGTCGCGCCGAAAGACATCTGGAACCCAGGCGAGACGAGCGCCTCCGGTGTAAAGATCAAAATCAGGCAGGCCGCCATCGCAACCGTCCGAAGGCTCAGCGCGCGTCGATCAAGCAGCACCGCCAAGAGCATGACAGTCGTCATAACAAACGCGCGCTCTGTCGCAACAGATCCGCCAGAAATCCAGAGATAAATCGTGCCCGCGACAATCCCGCCGAATGCCGCGACCTTGCGGCCTGAAACGCGCAGCGAGAGCCAGGGAATGAGGGCAATCGCCGCGTTGAGCGCAGCAAAGACGAACCCTGTCAGCATCCCCATATGCAAGCCTGAGATGGCGATAATATGAAAAAGGTTGGACGCGCGCATAACTTCATTGGTTGCGGATGTGATGCCCGCCCTATCGCCCACAAGAAGCGCCGCCGCCATCGCGCCCGCCTGATCTGGATGCAGCTCTTGGATCGCGCGCGAAATCGACATGCGGAACCGATGCGCCGCCATAGGCCAATCTTGCGCGTCGGGAGGCGCGGCCAATAAAACAGGTGTACGGGTATAGCCGACGGCCCCGATCCTCTCGAACCACGCGTGACGGCGAAAATCATAGCCCTCCGGCTGGGCGGGCCCGTTATATGGCATCAGATGCGCGGTTAGCATCACGCGCTGGCCCGGCTCGGGCGATAGCCACGCCTGCGCGCCCTCGCCGGGCGGTTCTTGCAACGATATCCGAACCCGCTCAGGTGTATTTTCCGGCGCGATCCGATCAATCCGCAACTGATCCAGCGTAAGCCGGATCTTATCCGAGCCAGAGCGATCCGCCGCCACGATCCGGCCTTCAACCGCGCCGTAATATCTAAATTGAAGCGCGGGCGCCGCGACCTGATGCGCGCGCCACCCCGTCAGCAAAAAGCCAACGCAAAGCGCCGCGAAGGCGAGCCACACAAACTGGGCATCCCGCGCGCGCAGGCTACAAAACGCGAGGCTCGCGAGACCTACCCCAGCCACGGTCCAGTAATGCTCGGCGGTTGGCTCTGCGCGCGCGGCAAACCACAAACCGATCCCAACCGAGAGCCAGATCGGCAACCACAGCATGAGATCGCGACGCGCCGCTTGCAGGGCCTGCGCGGGCGCCATGATCCCGCCAAAGACGGATGTCAGGGCACGAGGCGCGAGGCGTTGGGCGGCCGCGCGCATCCGGGCAAGTGCAGGCCCGCCAATCGCTTGCGCCCATTGCGATGTCATCCCGTGCGAATGCGCCCCACTGTGCGGCCCATTTTGCGCCCCACTCTGCGCGGCGGGCGTGGGCAAACCTAGCGCGGGTTCATGCCCCGCGTGCGACAGGCTCAGCGGGGCAATCCCGCGCCAAAGATCGTCCTCCTCCTCCTCACGCCCGTTCGCCACGCTTGTTTCTCCGCCATCCGCGCCTTATGCATCGGCTCGAACCCTACGCCCAACATGGTTTCCGAAAGGTTAACGCCCCCCTATGACCCAGCAAGTCGTCACCCGCTTCGCCCCCTCGCCCACCGGCTATCTTCATATCGGCGGCGCGCGCACCGCGCTGTTCAGCTGGCTCTACGCGCGCGGACGCGGCGGGAAATTCTTGCTGCGCATCGAAGATACCGACCGCGAACGTTCCACCCCCGCCGCGACCGCGGCAATCTTGAAAGGTCTGGCGTGGCTCGGCCTTGATTACGACGGAGAGCCCGTCAGCCAGTTCGAAGGCCGTGAGCGCCACGCCGAAGTTGCCCGCGAGATGCTCGCACGTGGCAACGCCTATAAGTGCTTTGCGACGCAAGACGAGATCGAAGCCTTCCGCGAAGCCGCCCGCGAGGCCGGCACATCGACGATGTACAAAAGCCCGTGGCGCGATGCCGATCCCGCAACCCATCCCGACGCGCCTTTTGTCATCCGCCTAAAAGCCCCAACCGAGGGCGCGACCGTGATCCACGATCAGGTGCAAGGCGACGTTACCTTCAAAAACGACCAGCTCGATGACATGGTTTGTTTACGATCCGATGGTACGCCGACATATATGTTGGCTGTCGTCGTTGATGATCACGATATGGGCGTGACCCACGTCATCCGCGGGGATGACCACCTCACCAATGCCGCGCGGCAGGTGCAGGTCTATAACGCCATGGGCTGGGATGTGCCGGTCTTTGCGCATATCCCGCTCATCCACGGGCCGGATGGGAAAAAGCTTTCCAAACGTCACGGCGCGGTCGGCTTGGAAGAATATCAACTCATGGGCTATCCCGCCGCAGGGATGCGCAATTATCTGAACCGGCTTGGCTGGTCGCACGGTGATGACGAATTCTTCACCGATGCGCAGGCTTTGGAGTGGTTCAACCTCGATGGAATCGGCCGTTCACCGGCGCGACTGGATTTCAAAAAGCTCGAAAATATCTGTGGCCAACATATCGCTGCGGCGCAGGACTCGGATCTGCTGCCTGAAATTGAGGCGTTTCTTGCTGCGACGCACGCAGAGCCGCTGGATGTGCAGCAGCGCACATATTTGGCCGATGGTCTCTATTGCCTCAAAGAACGCGCGAAGACTTTCCCGGAACTCCTTGAAAAGGCGCGATTTGCTTTGGCTCGTCGTCCGCTGGACATTGATGAAAAAGCGGCCAAGGCGCTCGACGATGTATCCCGTGGTATACTGACAGAATTGACGCCGCAGCTGCAAAGTGCTAGCTGGACCCGTGACGCGCTGGAGGCTGTTGCCAATAGTGTCGCCGAAGCCCATGGCATCGGATTTGGAAAGCTTGCGGGCCCGCTTCGTGCGGCGCTGGCAGGGCGTGCCGCGACCCCTAGCGTCTTCGATATGATGCTGGTTTTGGGCAGGGAGGAGACCCTCGCCCGTATCACAGATCAGGCGGCCTGAGGCCCGGCCGCCTTCCCCGGGAAACCGGCTGGAACATTCCCGGCGTGGCCTCGCCGGATCAAATATGAGGGACTGCAATGGCTGATACCAGAACCGCGACGCTTACCTTTGACGGGAAAACGATCGAACTTCCGATCCTTTCCCCGACCGTCGGCCCGGATGTCATCGACATTCGCAAACTCTACGCGCAAGGCGACGTATTCACATACGACCCCGGCTTTACCTCCACCGCGGCATGTGAATCCGCGATCACCTATATCGACGGCGACAAGGGCGAATTGCTGTATCGGGGCTATCCGATCGAGCAACTGGCAGAGCATTCGCATTACCTTGAAGTGTGCTATCTGTTGCTGAACGGCGAATTGCCAACGGCTGACGAGCTGGCCGATTTCGAAAACCGCGTGACGCGCCACACGATGCTGCACGAACAAGTCCACAACTTCTTCCGCGGCTTCCGCCGCGACAGCCACCCCATGGCGACGATGGTGGGCGTGGTTGGCGCGATGTCGGCCTTCTACCACGACAGCTTGGACATCACCGATCCGTGGCAGCGCGAAGTCGCCTCCATGCGTCTGATCGCTAAACTCCCAACGATTGCGGCGATGGCGTATAAGTATTCGGTGGGTCAGCCCTTCGTTTACCCGCGCAACGATCTGGATTACGCATCCAACTTCTTGCACATGTGCTTCTCGGTTCCCGCGGAACAATACAAAGTCGAACCCGCGCTCGCCAAAGCGATGGATCTGATCTTCACGCTGCACGCCGATCACGAACAAAACGCATCCACCTCCACAGTGCGTTTGGCGGGTTCGTCGGGCGCAAACCCGTTCGCTTGCATCGCGGCAGGTATCGCTTGCCTTTGGGGCCCTGCGCATGGCGGCGCAAACCAAGCCTGCTTGGAAATGCTGCGTGAAATCGGGTCGGTTGACCGCATTCCGGAATTTGTTGCGCGCGCGAAAGACAAGAACGATCCGTTCCGTCTGATGGGCTTTGGCCACCGCGTTTACAAAAACTTCGACCCGCGCGCGAAGGTGATGAAAGAGTCGGCGGACGAGGTTCTCGAACTGCTCGGCGTTCACAACAACCCGCTTTTGCAAGTCGCGAAAGAGCTCGAGAAAATCGCACTCGAGGATCCGTATTTCGTCGAGAAGAAACTCTATCCGAATGTCGATTTCTATTCGGGCATCATCCTGGAAGCCATGGGCTTCCCGACATCGATGTTCACGCCGATCTTCGCGCTCTCGCGCACCGTTGGCTGGATCTCGCAGTGGAAAGAGATGATCGGCGATCCGACAGGCAGAATTGGCCGTCCGCGTCAGCTTTACGCGGGTGCGACCGCGCGCGAATACACGGATGTTACCAAGCGCTAAGTTTTCGCTTGAAGTATTTTAGGAAGGCCGGGGGGAAACCTCCGGCCTTTTTGCCATAGGGGCATCACGTCAGGCGCATGACGGGGCGCGCATGAGGGCGGGCACTATCAGGGCGGGCAAGGTCACAGAGGGTAAGGTCGGGGGATCGTGCCGGAGCTTCGTCTTTATGGGCCGGGAAAATCGGGCCGCCGCAAGCTCGACACCGGCGCCCGATGCGCTCTCGAGTCACTTGCGCGCGGTCTCGGGCTCTGGCATGAGTTCGCGCATGAGCACCGATCACCTCCCCCCCGCCGCCGCGCCACAGACCTCTCCATCAAGCAGCGTTCCGCCAGAACGTCTCGCATTGATCACGGGTGCGTCGCGCGGACTTGGGGCTGCGATGGCAGAAGAGCTCGCCGCGCGCGGCTGGCATGTGCTTTGCGTTGCGCGCACCACCGGCGCGTTGGAAGAATTGGATGACCGCATCCAAGCCAAGGGCGGCTCGGCCACGCTTGCGCCGATGGATGTCACCGATCCCGCCGCTATGGCGCATCTGGCGGCCTCCATCCATGCGCGCTGGGGCGGTTTGGGCCTTTGGGTTCATACCGCAGTCTATGCTGCGCCGCTTTCGCCTGCTGGGCACTTGGCGGAAAAAGATATCAATCGCTCAACCGACACAAACATCAAGGCAACGATGCATCTTGTGGGTGTGCTGGAACCTCTGTTGCTCGCCGCAAAAGGCACGGCGATGTTCTTTGACGATCCGCGCGGCGGCCAGAAATTCTTCGGCGCCTATGGCTCAACCAAAGCCGCCCAGATTGCCCTCGCGCGCAGCTGGCAGGCAGAGGCGGTAAAAGTCGGGCCACGGGTGTTGATCGAGACACCCGCGCCGATGGCTACGGCTGTGCGAGCGCGGTTCTTCCCGGGCGAAGATCGCGCGCCGCTGACGCCGTGCCGCGACGAGGCGGCCCGTTTGGCGGCCTTGATATAAGTCCGATGCTGCCGCAAGCGGCACGAATTTTGGGCCTTCGAGGGGGAAAGATGCGCCGTAACCCGAGGAATTGTGGCACAGAGCTTTACGCCTGACGATGCGCAAGGTAAGCACGGATAAACAGGTAATTCCGAGGGATCCATGCGCATTCTCATCACCAATGACGATGGCATAAACGCCCCCGGCCTTGCCATCCTCCACGCCATCGCGACCGAGATCGCAGGCCCCTCCGGCGAAGTCTGGACTGTGGCGCCTGCTTTTGAACAATCGGGCGTCGCGCATTGTATTTCCTACACCCACCCCACGATGATCGCAGAGCTGAGCCCCCGCCGCTTCGCCGCCGAGGGGAGCCCTGCGGATTGTGTTTTGGCGGGCCTGTACGACGTGATGAAAGACAACCGGCCTGATCTGGTGCTGTCGGGCGTCAATCGGGGCAATAACTCAGCGGAAAACGCGCTTTATTCGGGCACGTTAGGCGGCGCGATGGAGGCGGCTTTACAAGGCCTGCCCGCGATCGCGCTCTCGGCCTATATCGGCCCCAAGAACAATGCCGATGAAGCGACAATGTTTGAGGCCGCGAAGGTGCACGGGGCGCCTTTGATCCGCAAACTTCTCGATCACGGCATTTGGGATGATGGCGATTACCGCGTGTTCTACAATGTGAATTTCCCGCCGCTCCCCGCGTCGGAGGTGAAGGGAACGAAGGTCGCCGCTCAAG
Source organism: Albirhodobacter sp. R86504 (assembly GCF_042466415.1). Lineage (NCBI taxonomy): Bacteria > Pseudomonadati > Pseudomonadota > Alphaproteobacteria > Rhodobacterales > Paracoccaceae > Albirhodobacter > Albirhodobacter sp. R86504. Next base: position 1,345,309 of record NZ_JAXHCH010000002.1, read on the forward strand.
GGTATCGCCGCGACACGAATTTCGGCATCGAGGCGCAGCTCTCCCCTTCGGGGCGCAAGTTCCTTTGGGTGAAGGGTGGCTATCAGCACGCGCCCACCGCGCCGGGCACTGACGCGGCCGTGAATCTCGACGGGTATATCTCCGTCACGCCGATGCGCGCCGATCTTACGGCGCATGACGTGCTCAGCGATCTTGAGGCCCGCCTCACATGACCGAACGCCGCCCTTCGTCGCAAGGGGATGCAACGCCCTTACCCCCCTTGAACGCCGAGGATCTCGCCGAGCGAAAGATGCGGTTTTTATTCGCGCTACGGTCAAAAGGCGTGATCGAGGCGAAGGTTCTCGAGGCGATGGAGCGCGTCGATCGAGGGCTATTCGTGAAGGGACTTTTTGCCGAGCGCGCCTATGAGGACATGCCCCTGCCGATCGGCTGCGGGCAGACGATCTCGCAACCCTCCGTTGTTGGCCTCATGACGCAGGCGTTGGAACTTGGGCCGCGTGACACGGTGCTGGAGATCGGCACCGGATCTGGATATCAGGCCGCGATATTGAGCCAGATCGCGCGGCGGGTCTATACGATCGACCGGCATCGTCGCCTTGTGCGGGATGCGGATGCGCTGTTCCGCGCGCTGAATTTGACCAATATCGTGACGCTTGCGGGGGACGGGTCGCATGGTTTGCCCGATCAAGCGCCGTTTGATCGCATAATCGTCACCGCCGCCGCCGAAGATCCTCCGGGGCCACTCTTGGCGCAGCTCAAGATCGGCGGTATTATGGTGGTGCCTGTCGGGCAATCCGACACCGTGCAAAGCCTGATCCGTGTCCGCAAAACCCAAAGCGGGCTCGACTATGAGGAGCTTCGTCCGGTGCGGTTCGTGCCGCTGGTCGAGGGAACTGCAACTGAATGACCCCGCCCCGCCGTGGGGCATTTTGATGACGAGACTGAAGGGGCCGACAGCAACAGGCCCCGCACATAACCGAGAGGATAGAGCCATGACACCCACCCGTTTCCCGCGCCCCCAGCCTTCCCGTCGCGCTGTGAAATTCGCGGCGCTCGGCCTCACCGCCCTCGCTTTGGCGGGCTGCTCGGATGGCGGTGTGGATCTTGACCTGCGGAAATTCTCCAAGATCGGATTTGATACCAGCTCCGCTGCGCAAAACGCCGCGAGCAAGCGCCCCGAGCCCGATGCGCGTGGCGTGATCACCTATCCGACGTATCAAGTTGCCGTAGCGCGCAGCGGCGAGACCGTCGGCGCCATCGCGCAGCGTCTGGGCATCGCGCCCGCCACGCTGGCGGCGAAGAACGCACTCGACGTAAACACGCCCTTGGCGAAGGGCGAGATCCTTGTCCTGCCAACCAATGTGGGCGGCGGCACGATGCCTATCGCGGGCGGCGTTGCGGGCAGTTCGGCGATCGCGACGGAATCCATCGATATCACGACCCTCGCAGGCAATGCGATCAACCGTGCGGAGGGAGGTGCGGCAACGCCAATCGCCGCCGCGCCGACGGGCAACGAACCCGTGCAACACCCTGTCGCACGCGGCGAGACTGCGTATTCCATCGCGCGCTATTACAATGTGAACGTGAAGACGATTGCGGATTACAACGGGCTGCCACAGGATCTTAGCGTCCGTGAGGGGCAGATCCTTTTGATCCCGCTCGCCGCGCGCAACACCGATGCAATCGCCAGCGCGAATGTCCCCGGATCGGCCAGCGTCACGCCGACACCGCCCTCCGCCGCGACCCCCCTGCCGGATGAGAAAACCATCTCCGCCGCGACGCCCGTCGCCACACCGCCCGCCCCCGATCTGGGCGCCTCGGTGAGCAAAGCGACGACCGCCGCCCGGATGCAGATGCCCGTGTCAGGTTCGATCATCCGGCCTTACGTGAAATCGAAAAACGATGGGATCGATATCGCGGCGAGCGCAGGCACAGCCGTGCAAGCCGCCGAGGCCGGAACCGTGGCCGCCATCACCAAAGATACCGAACAAGTGCCAATTCTTGTTCTGCGTCACTCCGATGGCTTGCTGACGGTCTATGCGAATATCGACGGAATTACGGTCGCCAAAGGCGCGAGCGTGACCAAAGGCCAGACCATTGCGAAAGCCCGCGCCAGCGATCCGGGCTTCGTGCATTTCGAAGTGCGCAAGGGCTTCGAAAGCGTCGATCCGATGCCATATCTTCAGTGAAACACGCTACTTGAATAACAAAACGCCCGCTTTTCAAAAGCGGGCGTTTTGCGTTTGTGGTCCCTGTCGCGCGCGCCCTAGACGGCGATCCCGCGACGTCCTGCAAGATCGGTGAAGAACTGCCACGCGACACGGCCGGACCGCGATCCGCGCGTCGCTTGCCATTCAATCGCCTGCGCGCGCAGATCCTCTGGGTCAACCTGCACACCGTAAGCCGCACAATACCGATCAATCATTGTGAGGTATTCGTCCTGTGTGCAGGGGTGGAACCCGAGCCAAAGCCCGAACCGATCCGAAAGCGACACCTTCTCCTCAACCGCCTCTGACGGATTGATCGCAGAGGAACGTTCATTCTCGATCATGTCGCGCGGCATCAAGTGACGACGATTGGAGGTCGCGTAGAGAATGACATTCGACGGGCGCCCCTCAATCCCGCCGTCCAAAACGGCTTTGAGCGATTTGTAATGCTGGTCGTCATGGCTGAACGATAAATCGTCGCAAAACAGCACAAATCGCATCGTGGGCGCGTTGCGAAGATGCGCCAAAAGCCGCGCAACCGACGGCAGGTCTTCGCGGGCAAGCTCAACCAATTTCAGGGGTAAGCCCTCCGCCACGGCCGCAGCATGGGCCGCCTTCACCAGCGAGCTTTTCCCCATCCCGCGCGCGCCCCAAAGCAGCGCGTTATTCGCCGCAGCGCCGCGCGCGAATTGCAACGTATTTGCCATCAGCGTATCGCGAGCGCGGTCAATACCGTGCAACACCTCGATATCCACGCGCGAGACCTGCGCGATCGGTTCCAGCCTGTCCGGCCCCGTGTGCCAGATGAATGCATCGGCTTTGGTCAGATCGGGGGTAGGCTCCGGCGCGGGGGACATCCGCTCCAAAGCCTGCGCGATACGGATCAGCGGGTCGTCAAGCGAACTCACGGCTTGACCTCCGGATCTTCATCCTCGTCCTCATCCACCCAAGTGCCATCCGCGCGCATCCGCGCCTCGCGGTTGATCTCGATACGGCGAACGATCTGGATCGACACCTCATAAAGCCCGTAAACCACAACGAAGAGAATTGCTTGCGAGATGACATCGGGCGGCGTGGCCAGAGCGGCGAGGACCAAGATGGCCACAACCGCATATTTGCGAACGCTGCCAAGACCACGCGCCGACACCAAGCCTGCCTTGCCCATCAAGGAGAGCAAAACCGGAAGCTGGAAGCACAGGCCGAACGCCATGATGAATTTGATTGTCAGGCCGAGGTATTCCTCCATCGAGCCTTGGAACAAAATGCCGACGCGCTGCAATTCCTGCCCCGCCTCAGTCGGGCTAGCGCCATTGGCGACGGGACCCTGTTGGAAGCTGAGGAAGAAGTTAAACGCAAGCGGCAAGATAACGTAATACGCAAAGGCCGCACCCGCGAGAAACATCAAGGGCGATGCGATCAGGAATGGCAAAAACGCCCCCTTCTCATTGCGGTAAAGGCCCGGCGCGACGAACCGCCAAAGCTGATAGGCAATGACGGGGAACGACAACGCGAAACCGCCGAGGAAGGATATATTGATCGCCGTGAAGAAGCCTTCTTGCATCTTGATGAGCGATAGCGCGCAATCTTGTCCGCGCGTCGCGAGAGCGTCACAGACAGGTTCAGTCAGGAAGAAGAAAGCCGGCTTCCAAAACGTATAGCAAAAGACCATCGCGATGATGAAGGCGATCGCCGAATAAATCAGCCGCTGTCGCAATTCGGTGAGATGTTCGATCAACGGCGCGGCGCTATCGTCCATATTTTCGGCGCTCATTCTTTATCCCCAGAGGTCTTGGCCGCTGCTTTGGCAGAGGCTTTCGCGGATGGTTTTGCGGCCGCTTTCGCGCCGCTCTTGGTCGCGGCTTTTCCGGTGGGCTTAGCGGATGACTTGGCCGAGGGCTTGATGGAGGCTTTGCCGGCCGCTTTCGGTGTGCTTGTCTCGGACGTCTTGGCCGCCTTGGGGGCCGCAGCTTTCACGGTGTCGGTCTTGGTCGCGGCGGCGGTCGGTTCGGGCGCGCTCGACGCAGCGTCCGCCGCATCCGCAGCGGCCTCATCCGCGATGGGTGGGGGCTTTGGCGCATCCGGATCAGGCTGAAGCGTGGGCGCCCCCGCTGGCGGCTTCAAACCTGACGGGAGTTTCGGCTCCCATTTCTCGAAATTGGAGGCAACCGTCTCGAGCTTGTCGAGACCCAAGGATTTCTTCGAGGTCAAATCCTTGAAATCTTTGGCAGCGTCCCGCATTCCGCTGGTATCGGCGGCGTCTTCCATGGCGCGCGAAAACTCCCGCGCCATCGACCGCGCCTTGGCGGTGATCCGCCCGAGCGAATGGAACATTCCGGGCAGATCCTTCGGACCCACCACGATCAGCGACACCACGCCAATCACCAAAAGCTCACTCCAACCGATGTCAAACATGGGGTTCCGTCCTCAGACGCGCATAGCGTCAACAGCCTGAAACGCGCCGCCGCGCGTCGATGGAAACAAAGAATTCAGGAAAACAAAGGGTCCGGTATCGCACCGGACCCGATACCGTCAGGCTTTGTCTTTTTCTGCTGCGGGGGTGACGTCTTGCGCTTTCGTTGCGCTGCCGTCTTCGATCTCGTCATTGGTCTCTTTCACGCCTTTTTTGAAAGCGGTGATTCCCTTGCCGACTTCCCCCATGAGAGACGAAATCTTGCCGCGCCCAAAGAGCACGAGTACCACGACGGCGATCAGAAGAAGGCCAGGAAGGCCGATATTGTTCAGCATTGTCCACTCCAGAAACGCGCATAGCCGCCCTGCGCGGGCCAGCGCTCTACATTCCGTCTAACAAGTAAGCGTGTCTGCGCCGCATTCAAAGCCCGATTCGACGAGATCACGGGAAATTTGCGCTAATTTCCCTCGGAAAACCGAGAAAACCACCGCTCGCCCCTATGGCGAGGCTTCCGATTGCACGGTAGTGTAGCGCCGCAAACTTCACGATACGCAGGGCGTCGCTTTGCGCGATCCCCCGCTTCTCCGAGTGACACAAAAGGCGACGACCCATGGATTTAGCAAGCTTCGTCACCGCTTTTGCGACGCTTTTCGTGATCGTTGATCCGATTGGTCTCGCGCCGATTTTCGTGGCGCTCACGCAGGGGATGAAGGCCCAAGAACGGCGCAGGATCGGTGTTCGGGCGGTTGTGATTTCCGCGATTGTCCTCTCGATCTTTACGATTTTCGGGGACGGCCTTTTGCGCGCCATCGGGATCTCGATGCCCGCGTTCCGCATCGCGGGCGGCGTTTTGTTATTCCTGACCGCGCTCGATATGCTATTCCAACGTCGCACCGAGCGCCGCGAGGAGCAAGGCGCGAACGCGGATCACCACGATGACCCTTCGGTCTTCCCGCTCGCGACGCCCCTGATCGCAGGACCGGGCGCAATCGCGACGATGATTCTGTTGAGCGACAAGGCAGAAGGCATCGCAGGGCAATTCGCGGTGCAAGGCGTGATGCTCCTCGTTCTCGCCTGCGTGCTGGCCCTGTTTTTCATGGCCAACGGAATTGAGCGCGCCTTGGGCAGAACCGGCACTTTGGTCGTGACACGGCTTTTGGGCATGTTGCTGGCCGCGCTCGCGATTCAGTTTGTGATCGACGGGTTGATGGGCACAGGGCTTTGGGGCGGTGCGGCCTGATCGCGCCGCGAGGGTGACAATCCGCCCCCGCGCCCCTATCTAAAACGCATATCGCCACAAGTGAGAGCGTTCCCGTGACCAATGACCAAATCCCGAGCCTGATTTACTTCGTCGTGCTTCTGATCGCATTGGGCGGCTATGTTGTCGTGGAAGTGGTGCGCTCGCCGGCCCGCGGCACGCGCAATCTTATCGCTTGGGGTCTGATTTTTCTCGCAGTCGCTGCTGGCGCCGCGCTTTGGGATCAGATGAAGGGCGGGATGCTCTCACCGCAGGCGAGTGTCGCGCAGGGCGGGCGGATCGAAATTCCGATGGCGCGCGACGGCCATTATTATGTGACGCCCGAACTAAACGGCGTTCCCGTGCGTTTCATGGTCGACACCGGCGCGAGCGACATCGTGATGAGCGCGCGCGACGCCGAGCGCATCGGGCTCGACCCGAGCGGCCTCGTCTACGTTGGCCGCGCGCAAACCGCGAATGGCACCGTCGCAATCGCGCCCGTCCGAATCGACCGGTTTGAACTGGGCGAGGATACCGCGCTCAACATTCGGGCCATGGTGAATGAGGGTGAGATGGGCGGATCGCTTTTGGGCATGGCGTATTTGCAGCGCTTTGCCAAAGTGTCTTTCGAGCAAGGGCGCTTAATTCTCGAACCTTAGCCCAACTGCGCAAGCGGTATCGCGCAGCCGTCCCGCGCCTGCGGACGGCAAAACAACCTAAGGTTGCCTTGATTGCGCCACATTTACTGACGAGACTTAAAACCTAGACCCTTGGATTCTCGGAAGGATGACCAGACCATGCCCAGCTTCGATATGCTCGCCCTCGCGGTTATCACCGTCGCAATCGTTGTCGAGGTCTATCATCGCAGTGGCGCAGCCAAGGCGGGGCAGCCCCTAACGCGTGTCGAGGCCAAAGCCATGGCCGAAGCCGGACGCCTTGCAGAGGAACGCGCATTGGGCGGCCTATCCGAGGGCGTCCACACCTCAGCACCGGCGCCGTTCACCGCCCCTGAAACCCCCATCGTGGCGCGAGAGGTCACCGCAAACACCTCGGACCGATCGGCGGCCTAAACACCACCCCCTCCCATTTCGGCGTTTTTTATATTGATCACGGATCGCTGATTTGCGGCGTTTAAAAGCGCGCGATACGCTGACTTCCATGATGATTGAAAAAGTCGATAAAAATAACATCTGCGCAGATAAAAACGTTTATATCCGCCCGCTCACAGGGTCCGGTCTCATCCGGCGCAGGTCGGCGCTCGGCGCATTGGCGCTCGCGCTTGGGGCGGTTGTGCTCAAACCCTTGCACGCGGCGGCAGCGCCTCTCGTCACGCCGCCTGTCATCACGCCCAAGCCCGGCGGCGCCTATCAGGTGATTATGGTGGAACAACGCGGATGTGCGGGCTGCGCCAGTTTCTTGCGGGAGGTCGGCCCGATTTACGCGCAAACCGCGCCAGAAATCCCTCTCATCCGCGTCGATATCCATCAAGGCAACTGGCCGGAGGGAATTGTAATCGGCGCGCGCCCCAATGCCACACCGACATTCCTTGTCCTGCGAGACGGCATTGAAACAAGACGGATTTTCGGATTTTCTGGCAAAAAGAGATTTTGGCAGGCGCTTCAAGACGCCGTTACGCAAGAGGCATAGGCCTATGGACGATCACGATCCACCGATGACCGACCCTGACACGCCGCACGTTTCGGCCTGCTCGCTCAAACCCGAGAAGCTTTTTCCCAAAAGCGATGTCGCCGAGGGGGCGGCCTTGTTGAAGGCAATGGCGCATAACGGCCGGCTGATGATTTTATGCCAATTGTCGGAGGGCGAAAAATCGGTCTCGGAACTTGAGCGCCTGGTTGCCTTGCGCCAAGCGGCCGTCAGCCAGCAACTCGCCCGTCTACGGCGCGATGGGCTGGTGGCCACGCGCCGCGAAGGCAAGGTGATCTTCTACGCAATTGAAGATCCGCGAACCAAACGCCTTCTCGAAACTTTATGCGAAATTTTCAGCGGCCGCGAAGACGGCGCTCACTAACTCCCGCGCTTGCGGCGACCACATGGCGCGTGAATGTGACACGCGCCCCCTCTGCGCGCGCAACGCCCCCTTTTCTGCTGAGGCGCAATCGGCTAAACCCTGCGCAATCATTAGATGAGGTTTCCTATGCACGACATCCGCGCCATCCGCGAAAACCCCGCCCTGCTTGACGCCGCGCTCGCACGCCGCTCAGCTGCGCCGATGTCGGCCACCGTGCTGGCACTGGACGAGGCGCGCCGCGCCCTGATCCATGCGGCCGAAACGGCCCAAGCAGAGCAAAACGCCGCCTCCAAACTGGTCGGCGCCGCAAAAGCCTCCGGCGACGACGCCGAGTTTGAGCACCTGCGCGCTTTGGTGGCCGAGAAGAAAGCCGCGATCGCGTCTATGAAAGCCGAAGCGGACGCGAAGGATGCGGAGCTTCAAGACTTGCTCATGACGTTGCCCAACATCCCCGCGTCTGATGTTCCCGACGGCACGGATGAGGCCCACAATGTCGAGATCAAAACTTGGGGGCAGCCGCGTGAGCTGGCCTTCGCGCCCAAAGAGCATTACGAAATTCCCGCCGTGAAAAGCGGAATGGATTTCGAGACGGCTGCGAAACTTTCGGGCGCGCGCTTTGTCGTGCTGTCGGGCGCGGTCGCGCGCGTTCAACGCGCCTTGGCGCAATTCATGCTCGATACGCATATCGACAAACACGACCTAACCGAAATGTGGACTCCCGTTCTGGTCAAAACCGATATGATGGTCGGCACGGGCCAATTGCCGAAATTCGGTGAGGACAGCTATCAAACCACGAACGGCTGGTGGCTTGTTCCCACGGCAGAAGTGCCGCTGACCAACACCGTTAACGGGGAGACGTTGGACGAAAGCGCCCTGCCCAAGCGGATGGTCGCCCATACCCAATGCTTCCGCTCGGAGGCAGGCTCGGCGGGGCGCGATACCGCCGGAATGCTGCGCCAGCATCAATTCGAGAAGGTGGAGATGGTATCCATCACCCATCCCGACACCTCGGAGGCGGAACATAACCGGATGACCGCCTGCGCCGAAGCCATTTTGGAAGGTCTCGGCCTGCCTTATCGCACGATCGTTTTGTGCGCGGGCGATATGGGCTTTGGCGCGATCAAAACCCACGATCTGGAAGTTTGGCTGCCCGGCCAAGGCACCTACCGCGAAATTTCATCCGTATCCAATTGCGGGGACTTCCAAGCGCGCCGCATGAATGCTCGTTTCAAACCGGCCGGCGGCGGCAAACCAGAATTCGTTCACACGCTGAACGGGTCGGGCCTCGCCGTCGGGCGTTGCTTGATCGCAGTGCTCGAAAACGGTCAGGAAGAAGACGGATCGGTCACGCTGCCATCCGCGCTGCACCCGTATCTGGGCGGCAAGACCCGCCTCACCGCAGAAGGCAAGCTCGCTTAAATAAGACGGTCGGCGCGCGCCAGCCGGTGCGCGCCGTTCCGGTTTTTTGGCTCACGTCCGATGACAGCGGCAGAAAATGGCCCATATACCGGTATCGGCAAGGTCCAGATCCTTGAACTTCGATGCGTTTACGTCACCGACGCCCCAGCAAAAAAATAATTAATTTGAATTTTGAGGGAACCATCGGCCGACACAAGCGTTAGTCACAGGGTATTTTTTCCCATCATCATGCGCGGCCCAGATCCCATTCAGAAATCTTGCTGACGCAATAGACCGAGACTTGAAGAGACAGGCACTGATAATGACCAAAACCACCGACGCGAAACACGCGCCACGCACCGGCCAGAACCTGCGGGCGTGGGGTCTCTTGCTCGTCACGTCCCTGTTCGTAATTGCGCCAATTTTTGCCACGTCCTTCCGCGGCTATGCGCAGGAAGATTTTCCCAACTCGATCGTTGATCTCCCCGGTCAGCCCGCTGGATGGGCCTTCTCAATCTGGAGCGTGATCTACGTTGGCCTCATCGTGTCGGCCATTTACGGCGTATTCAAAGCAGCCAATGATGACGCGTGGGACCGCATTCGTGTGCCGATGATCCTGTCGGTCGGGTTGGGGGTGACGTGGCTCGAAGTGGCGCAATCCGCGCCCGTTTGGGCCACGGTGCAGATTTTCGCGATGGCGGGCACGGCGATTTGGGCTGTGCTGCGATTGCCAATCGAGCGCCGCGCCCTTCTCGATGAGCCGATCGGCCTCTACGCTGGATGGGTGACGGCGGCGGCGGGCGTCTCGCTTTGCGTCGTTCTTACAGGATACGGGGTCATGAAGCCTGATGCGGCGGCGATCTTCTGCCTTCTGTTGATCTGCGTTGTCGCGGTCGTGGTCATCTCCTTCAGCCACACGCCGCGTGGATATCCGCTGGCGGTGTCTTGGGCATTCTTCGGCGTGTTGATGGCCAATATTGACAACGGGATGATGATCCCGAGCCTCGCAGGTTTGGCCATTTCCGCGATTGCGCTTGTGGCTCTGACGGGGCGCAACGCGCGATAAGGCCCTCGCCCGCACATTTGCTGCGCGCTCAAAAACCTTTCAAACCTGAAAATCCTTGTCTCGCCTCTTGCAGGCGAGGCGCTAAAGGGCCACTTTCTGCCGCGACATACTCCGCAATGACGCTTTGAGGCGCGGCGAGGCCGGCCTTATCTCTTTTTGATCAGTTTGCCTTTGGTGCGCTCCGCGCCACTTTATGTGCTCGATATTGATATTTTCGCCGTGAGCGTGCCGGACATCCCGCGCGCAATATTGAGGCCCCATGACTCACTCCACCGCACAGGCCCCCGACCCCGTATCGCGCCACGCCGCCCCGCCACATGAGACGCCCGCACATCCCAACCGCTGGGCCGCGCTTGCAGTTTTGCTGATCGCGAATTTTATGAACCTGCTGGACGTGACCATCGTCAATGTGGCGCTCCCGTCGATTGAGGCGGACCTTGGCGCCACGCCTGAGGCGCTGGAATGGGTCGCGGCGGCTTATGTGTTGACCTTCGCGGCGGGTCTTTTGCCCTGCGGCCGCTTTGGCGATATTTTCGGGCGCCGCAAATTGTTTTTGATCGGTTTGACGATGTTCACCGTCACGTCCGCGGTCTGCGGTTTCGCCCCTACGATCGGCACATTGATTGCGGCACGCCTTGCCCAAGGGATCGGCGCGGCGATGATGGTCCCCCAAGTGATGGCCATCGTCCACGTCATCTTTCCCGCAGCCGAAAAAGGCCGCGTTTTCGGGATCTTCGGCACTGTGGCAAGCTTGGGGTCCGTCGCTGGCCCGATTATCGGCGGCGCGCTGATTTCGGCCGATATCGCGGGGCTGTCGTGGCGGCCGATTTTTCTGATCAATTTGCCCCTTGGCCTGCTCGCGCTGATCGGCACGCTGCGCTCTGTGCCTGATCTGCCGCGTTCGGACCGGATGCGGGTGGATTGGGCAGGGATGGCCTTGTTTACTCTCGCAATTATTCTGCTCGTGTTGCCGCTCATTGAAGGGCGCGCCTTGGGGTGGCCTTGGTGGATCAGCGCGTTGATGATGGTGAGCATTCCCGCAGCCTACGCGTTTTGGCGTGTGGAACGCCACCGCGAGGCAGCGGGCCTGACCGAGCTCCTGCCCTCGCGATTGATGGCGAATGGTCGTTTCATGTTGGGGCTGGCGACGGTTACCTTGTTCTTCGCTGGCATTCCCGGGCTGTTTTTCATCCTCGCCGTCTTCTTCCAATCGGGTTTCGATCTGACTCCCCTGCAATCAGGCCTGACGACGGCCCCCTTCCCGATCGGCATTTTACTGGCGTCGCGCCTCACCTCGCGCTTTGGCGAAAGGTATCTCAGCGCGCGGCTCTCGATCGGGGCGTTATTCGTTGCGTGTGGGATGGGGCTTTTGCAATGGGCGATCCGCGGCACAGGCGCGACACTTGAGACAACGGATTTCATAGCGCCGCTCGCCATCGCAGGGTTCGGGATGGGCAATGCGATTTCGGCAATGTTTCAATCGGTACTGCTCAATGTGCCGCCGCGCGATGCGGGCTCTGGCGCGGGCGCGATGCAGGCCTTTCAGCAAGTTGGTGCGGCACTTGGGATCGCCCTCATCGGGCAGATTTTCTTTGGCAGCCTCGCGACGGCGCAGGGTAACGATCTGGGCACCGCGGAGACGTTCAAACATGCGGCCGCAATGGCAGCGTTGTTCCCCATGGGTGCGTTCACAATAATCGCGCTCGTTCATGGTGTGAGGGCGCTCCAAAAACCGCCCCGCCACGGAACACCGCCAAGCGCTGCATCGCCTTCGGTGCCAGCACCCCTCGCGGAGTAAAGGCGGGCCTGAAAAGCCCGCCGATAAGATCGTGGCCCAAGGTCCGCGTTAAAGATCGACCAAAGCGCCCCGCGCCATAATCACCTTCGACGCAACGGCGTGACCGTTCAAAATCGCCTCCCCGACAGGTTGTCCCGCCAACCGCGCCGCAAGGAAACCTGCGTTGAAGCTATCGCCCGCGGCTGTCGTGTCGACGGGCGCGTCGAGCTTGGGCAGGCTGTGCCGCGTGATCTCGTCCCCCACCCGCGCCAGCACCTCGTCACCGCCGTTTTTGACAATTACCTCGGCGGCGGTATAGCGCATCGCCGTCGCCTCGGGATCTGCATCCCCGAAATAGGCCGCCTCGTCATCATAAGACGGCAAGACCAGATCCGCGACCGCCGCCGCCGCGGAAATCGCATCGCGCATTTCGTCCAGCGATGCCCAAAGACGTGGTCGCAAATTGGTATCGAAAATCACCCGCCCCTTGAACGCTTTCAGCGCCTCCAAAAACTTGACGCGGTCGTCGGGCGACAAGATGGCCAGCGTAATTCCCGAAAAATACGCAACATCCGCCTCGCTCAAGGCCGCGCGCAGGGCAATCTCGTCGCTCGCCAGAAGCTTGGCCGCTGCTTGCCCGCGCCAATAGGCAAAGCTCCGCTCGCCGTCTTTCAACTCGATCAGATAGAGCCCCACCGTGCGATCGGGGCGGCGCAAAATACTCTGCGTGCCGATACCCGCATTTTGCAGGAAATTCGCCATCCGGTCGGATACGGCATCCGTGCCGATGGCCGTGAAATAGCCGATTTCGAAGGGAGAAATCCGTGCCAGATACCAAGCCGTATTCATTGTATCGCCCGCAAATCCCATCGAGAATTGCGCATCGACTCCGGTAGGTGCCATCTCCACCATACATTCACCGATTGCCAGAACCCGCATCAAACTTCCTCCTCGAAAAGTGTTATATGAGCCGCGCGGATACGGTCTATCTGCCCCAATATCCGCGCCATATGTGTCTGCATCGCCTCAGAGGCCTGATCGGGCTCCTGCGCGGCGATCGCGTTAAAAATCTGCACATGGTCGTCCCATGCTTCACGCAGCGCAAATTCAAGCGACAAGATCCGCACGCGGTCCATATGCCCCTTATTTTCGTAGATCAGCTCCCACGCGAACTCCAAACCCGAGCGCACGCAAATCTCGCGGTGGAACAAGTCATCGAGTTGGTGGAATTTCGTCTTATCCGCCTCAATGATCGCCGCGTCCTGCGCATCGATCAATGCTTTCAGGGCGCGCAGGTCATCTTGCTTGAATTTAAGCGCCGCAATCCGCGCCGTCTCCTTTTCCAAGGCCGATCGGATGAACCGCGCTTGAAAAACCGCGCGCGGCGAGATCAGGGAGACGGTCGTCGCGCGTTGCGGCCGGATCAACAAAAACCCCATTTTGGACAAACGATAAAACGCGTCGCGCACGGGTTGGCGCGAGACCCCCATCGCCTTGGCGACGTCGATCTCCGACATCTTCGTGCCCGGCAAAAGTTCAAGCGTCAGCACCTGACGGTAAATCTCCGTGAAGATCTGGTCCGTCACCGTTGGTCGCGGCTGCTGATCAATCAAAGGCAGCTGCGATAGCTCGCTCATCATCCTGTCCATCGGCCCTCTTTACACGCGCCCCGCGCCGCAACATCCGCATCGCCGATCTGCGGGCGCGAGCGCGTTGACACGGTTTTTCAACTGGCATATTAGATTATCAGTAGGCCGTTCGTCCAGACATCTTCGTATCGGGGCGTGGGCGAAATTCGGTGAGGTCTGGGGAGCCTCAAGCGCATCATGTCGGTTTGATCGATCTTGCGCGAACACACCGACATAGAGTTAACTGCGAGAGCTTCGGGGGGGAGAGACGCGCAGATGCAGGTCCAATCGACCAACCGTCCAGTCCTGCTCCGCCCCGATCGTCGGGCGGGTGCGGTCGTATCCTTCTCTCTTCACCAACCCGTTGCGCCCCTGTGCACGCGGCCCCTCTGTCGCGCACTCCCCCGCGCGACAGCGGCGCAATCCCTTAACCAACCGAGGTTCCCATGACTTTTCCAATCGTTGAAACCGCCGATGGCATTACCCGTCAGGTGCTTTCGCATGTGCCCGAGATGATGACGGTTGTCTTCACCTTCGAGACAGGCCGGATTGGCGCGTTGCATTCGCATCCGCATGTGCAATCAACCTATGTCAAATCAGGGCGTTTCCGCTTCACGATCGGCGATGACACGGTCGAGGTCGGGCCCGGCGAGAGCTTGGTGATGCCATCTAATGTCATCCATGGATGTACCTGCCTTGAAGCGGGCGAGCTGATTGACGGCTTCACCCCGCGCCGCGACGATTTTTTGTAAACCTACCGTTTTGTTCGATCACGCCCCGTTTGGCGCCATGTCTTCCTAAAATACGTTAAGGAGAGTGCGTTTTGCTCAACGTCATTACCCGTCACGCTGTTCATCAAGATCATGCCAAAACCATGGATACCGACGCTCTACGCGCGAATTTCATGACCGAGGGCCTGTTCGAGGACGGCAAAATCAATCTGATCTACACCCATTACGACCGTCTTATTGTCGGGGGCGCGGTGCCTGCGGGCGAACCTTTGACGCTGGATTATGTGGCCGAATGCGGCACCAAAACGGTTTTGGAACGCCGCGAGATGGGCATCGTCAATCTCGGCGGCAGCGGTCGCATTACGGCCGGGGGCGACGCCTGGACGATGGAGCGCGGCGATGTGCTTTATCTGGGCATGGGCGCGGGGCCGATCACCATGAACGGATTGGGGCGCTTTTATATCGTGAGTGCGCCCGCGCATAAGCCCTATCCCAACCGGTTGATCCGCCCGCAAGACAGTAAAGAAGTGCGTTTGGGCGATGCGACGACCTCTAACAAGCGTGTCATCAACCAATTTATCCACCCGCTCGTGATGGAAAGCTGCCAGTTGGTGTTGGGCTATACCACGCTGCTGGAGGGATCGGTTTGGAACACGATGCCGACACATACGCATGACCGGCGGATGGAGGCTTATCTTTACTATAACATGGACCCCGCCGCGCGCGTTGTGCACCTCATGGGAGAGCCGCAACAGACGCGACACTTGATGATCGGCAATGAGCAGGGCGCGATTTCGCCCCCTTGGTCCATCCATGCGGGCGCGGGCACGGGGAGCTATAGCTTCGTGTGGGCGATGGCGGGCGACAACACCGATTTCACCGATATGGATTTTCAGGAAACGGCTGATTTAAAATGACCTATGTCGAAACGAACTTCTCGCTCCGCGGCCAGAGAGCTTTGGTGACGGGGGCGAATACGGGCATCGGGCAGGCGATCGCCGTTGCCTTGGCGGCGGCCGGCGCGCGTGTCACCTGCGCAGGGCGGCGCCGGTGCGACGAAACCGTCGCCGCGATTGACGCGGCAGGGGGGCACGGTGAGAGCCTGCTGTTGGATTTCAGCGACCCGTTGGCCGCACGCGACGTATTCGCGGATGCCGACTATTCCATTTTAGTGAATAACGCAGGCATCATCCGCCGTGATGAGAGCCTCGATTTCACCGAGGAGGATTGGGATGCGGTGATGGACACCAATCTCAAGGCGCTCTTCTTCACCTGTCAGGCTTTCGCCAAAGCGCGCCTGACAGCGGCCACGATGCCTGAAGATCGCCCATCCCATCGCGGCTCAATCATCAACATCGCCTCGCTTTTATCCTTCCAAGGCGGCATACGCGTTCCCTCCTACACCGCGTCAAAACACGGCGTCGCGGGGATTACCAAATTGCTCGCAAACGAGTGGGCCGCGAGGGGTCTCAACGTCAACGCCATCGCGCCCGGCTATATCGCGACGAACAATACCGAAGCCCTGCGCGCCGATCCTGTCCGGAATACAGCGATCCTGGATCGCATCCCCGCAGGGCGTTGGGGCGAGGCTTCCGATATTGCGGGCACGGCCGTGTTCCTTGCCTCGCCCGCCGCGCGCTACATCCACGGAGCAATTCTCAATGTTGACGGAGGCTGGCTTGCCCGCTGAAACCACGACCCTTCCCCGCCTCACCCGCGCAACGCCAGCCCCCGCCGTTCGGCAAGTCCATTTGGGCCTCGGCGCGTTCTTCCGCGCTCATGGCGCAATCTGGACACAGGAGGCAGATCCCGATTGGGGTATTATCGGCGTGTCCTTGATGTCTCCCACCATGCGCGACGCCCTCTCGCCCCAAGGCGGATGTTACAGCGCATTGGAACTTGGCGCGCGCGGCGAGACACTGCGCGAGATCTCCATCATCACCGATGTTCTCAATGCCCGCGCAAATCCTGAGGCGGTCTTGGTGGCCATGGCGCAGGAAAGTGTCGAGATTGTCTCCCTGACCGTGACGGAAAAGGGCTATTGCCATGATCCCTCAACGCGGGCGCTGAACCTCAATCACCCCGACATCGCGCATGATATCGCCAATCCGCAACCGCGCTCTGCAATCGGCTATCTGGTGCGCGGCTATCAACGCCGGATGCAAGCGGGCCTGCCCGCCTTCACCGCGATGAGCTGCGATAACCTGCCCGAAAACGGTCAGGTTCTGGAGGGCGTCACGTTGGCGCTGGCAAAGCTGATTGATCCGGCGCTGGCCGATTGGATCGCGCAAAATGCGGCTTTCCCCTCGACCATGGTTGACCGCATCGTGCCCGCAACGAAACCAGAAGATATTGCCCGTGTGGCGGCGACCTTGGGTCGATATGATGCCGCGCCAGTGATCCACGAGCCATTCCGGCAATGGGTCATTGAGGATCACTTCTGCGGGCAGCGGCCAGACTATGCCGCCGTTGGCATCCAGATTGTGAAAGACGTGAAAGCCTACGAGCACATGAAGCTCCGGATGCTCAACGGCACGCATAGCGCCCTCGCTTACTTGGGCTATCTCGCGGGGCATGAAACGATTTCCGCGACCGTGGCCGATCCTATTTTTGCGCGGTTCGTGAAAGGGCTGTGGGCCGATGAAATCATCCCCGTCTTGCAAGCGCCCGAGGGCACCAGCCTGCCCGACTACGCCGATGCCTTGTTTGAGCGGTACTCCAACCCCGCAATTGCGCATCGCACATGGCAAATCGCCATGGACGGCAGCCAGAAGCTTCCGCAGCGCATTTTGAGCACGCTTGCAGAAGCAACATCGCCCTGCCCGCGCCTGACGCTCACGGTCGCGGCGTGGATCCGCTATGTCGGCGGGGTTGACGAGGCGGGCGCGCCGATTGATGTGCGAGACCCGATGGCGGAACGTCTGCGCACGATTTTGGACGCGGCGCAAACGCCCGAGGATAAGGTCGGGGCGATCCTCCGTGTGCGCGAGATTTTCTCACAGGAGATGGCGCAAGCCCTCACGGGCCCTGTGACCCGCGCCTATAGCGAGCTGCTCGCGCGGGGCGCGCGCGCCGCAATGGCGGAGATCGCAGGGTAAAGTATGGACGTTCCATGTGCACTCCGAACTTGCGGGTTCGGGGCGCATCACCTACCAATCTTGAAACACAGGCCGATCTTACGGCACGGGCATTGGTGCGCGCATTGATCCCGCTAAACGGACCTCCGGCAAAGGATTTTCCTATGAGCAAAGCAAATGTCATCGCCGTCGGAACCTATCCGGCTTGGGATCAGGACGCGATGCGCGAGGGGTATGAGCTGACCGAAGTCGCAACCCCTGACGACATTCTAGACCTGACGCAGGAGATCCGCACGGGACTGCGCGCGCTCGCATTGATTGGGCATAAGCCCCTCACTGGCGCGCATATGGACGCCCTGCCGAACCTTGAGATCATTGCGAATTACGGCGTTGGTTATGACGCGATTGACGACGCGGCGGCCTCGGCCCGCGGCATCAAGGTCACGAATACCCCTGACGTTCTCAACGACGATGTGGCCGATACCGCCTTGGCGATGATGCTGGCGCTGACACGGCAAATTCCGCAAGGACATGCACATATCCAGACCGGCGCGTGGCAAAGCGGCCAACGCTTCCCGCTCAATCGCCAATTCTCGGGCGGCGTTGCGGGGATTATGGGATTGGGGCGGATCGGTCGCGAGATCGCGGATCGTCTTGTCGCGTTCAAAATGGATATTCACTACCATTCGCGCGCACCCAAGCCCGACGCCCCATCAAATTGGGTCTATCATGCCACGCCCGAGAGCCTTGCAGCGGCGGTCGACTGGCTGGTTGTTGCTTTGGTAGGCGGCGCGCAAACCGAAAACTATGTCTCTCGCGCGGTGATCCAAGCCATGCCCGAGGAGTCCATCCTTGTGAATATCTCGCGCGGCAGCACGGTCGATGAGGATGCGCTTCTGACCGCGTTGGAAACCGGAGCGATCCGCGGCGCAGCCCTGGATGTGTTCCGCAACGAGCCCAATGTCGATCCCCGCTTTTTGAAGTTGGACAACGTGATTTTGCAGCCCCATCAGGGCTCAGGCTCTGTTGAGACGCGCAAAATCATGAGTGCGCTGCAACGGGCGAATATCGATGCGCAGTTGGCGGGCGAGCCTTTGGTAACGCCGGTGAATTGACCGGCCTCACCCTGCGCGCGCATTTTGCTCACCGTGAGCGGGACTTTAGGCTACATCATATTTAACCATTCGATCAAAGCACCCATCAACAACGAGGCCCCGATGACATTCGCGCACTACCCCTCCTTGAACGGCAAAACAGTGGTCATCACCGGCGGCGCATCCGGCATTGGTGAGGAAATCGTGCGCGCGATGATGGGCCAAGGCGCGCGGGTCGGCTTTATCGATTTCGACGCGACACGCGGCGCGGCTTTGGCGGCAGAATTGGGCGGCGCGGCGGCGGGCATCGTCCATGCCAATTGCGACCTGCGCGATATCGAGGGGCTGCGCGAAGCGATCCAATCTCTCAAATCGCAATTGGGTCCGGCCGATATTTTGGTGAACAATGCCGCGCGCGATGATCGCCATGATTGGGCCGATGTAACGCCCGAGTATTGGGACGAGCGGATGAATACCAATTTGCGGCACATGTTCTTTGCGATCCAAGCCGTTGCGCCCGATATGATCGCCAATGGGGGCGGGTCGATCATCAACATTGGATCGAATTCGTGGTGGGAGGCGGTGGGCAATTTCCCTGCCTATGCGACCGCGAAAGGCGCAGTCCACGGCCTGACTCGGACGATGGCACGCGATTTGGGCAAGCACCGCATCCGCGTCAACACGGTCGTTCCGGGGTGGATCATGACCGAGCGACAAAAGACCCTTTGGGCGACACCCGAGGCGCTGGACGCGCATCAAAAACGTCAGTGTCTGCCCGATTTGATCGAGCCGGTCTATGTTGCGCGGATGGTGCTGTTTCTTGCCTCGGATGACGCGATGATGTGCACGGCCAGTAATTTCATGGTGGAAGCGGGATCGATTTAAGCCCGTCGCAAACGCCCCCCACGCGTTTCGCACCCTTTATTTCATGTATCTGTAACGCCTGTTTTCTTCCCCTCAATCTTCAGGATCGCCATGTCGGCCTCTTTCAAGACATCTGCCGCGCAGAACGCCGCCGTGCAGGACATCGCCGTGCAGGACACTCCGGACATCGCCGGACACCGCCCCCCGCTCCCCGATCGCGCGCTGTTCCGCCGCGGCTGGCGCGATGGCTATGTGGCCTGCCTGCCGTTCATCCTCGTAATGGTGCCATTCTCGATCCTGTTCGGGGTTGTGGGAAAGGATGCCGGGCTCGATATTTTGCAAGTGATGGCGATGAGCATCGTTGTCATTGCAGGCTCAGCCCAATTCGCGGCGGTGGCGTTGCTGCAAGAAAACGCGCCGATCCTTATCATCCTCGCTGCATCGCTGGCGGTGAATTTGCGGATGGCGATGTATTCGGCGGCCTTGCAGCCGCATGTCGGCAAGGCGCCGCGCAAGGCGCGGATGTTGATGGCTTATGCCATGGTCGATCA
Source organism: Albirhodobacter sp. R86504 (assembly GCF_042466415.1). NCBI lineage: Bacteria > Pseudomonadati > Pseudomonadota > Alphaproteobacteria > Rhodobacterales > Paracoccaceae > Albirhodobacter > Albirhodobacter sp. R86504. The sequence continues at coordinate 1,365,378 of NZ_JAXHCH010000002.1, forward strand.
GACATTCGCCGTCGCCGTCAAAACCTATGAGGCGCGCCCCGAGATGACGATGCCGGAGAAGATCGGCTATTATTTCGGATGTGTCTCGTGCATCTGCCCGCTTTGGTATTTGGGCTGTTTTGCGGGCGCTTTGATGGGGCAGGCAATCCCGCCAGAGCTTTCGCTCGATTTCGCGGTTCCGATTTGCTTCATCTCCGTGGTCGCGCCGATGTTGCGCAGCCTCCCCCATATCGCCGCCGCGCTCGCATCGAGCATCGTGACGGTGGTGTTCGCGGGGCTGCCGTGGAACCTCGCGCTGCTCATCGCGGCGGCGGTCGGCATGGTGGTTGGCGCACAGGTCGAATACTGGCGTGCGCGGCGCATCGCGGCACAGGCGCACCATGAGGGAGTGACCCATGATTGATCCCAAAACCTTCTGGATCGTGACCGCGCTTTTGGGCATCGGCAGCTATTTGATCCGCTATTCGTTCATTGGTTTTTGGGGGGATCGGCAATTGCCGGACTGGGCGCAAACGCATCTGCGCTATGTCGCCGCCTCCGTGTTTCCGGCGCTGATCCTGCCCGCGCTGTTATGGCCCAAAGCCACGGAGGGCGAGATCGACCCCGCGCGGATCGTGGCGGCGGTTGTTGCGCTTCTTGTGGCCCGCACCGGACGCGTGACCACGGCGATTATCTTGGGAATGGCCACGCTTTACGGCGTGCAATGGGCGCTCAATTCTCTCGGGTAACCGTCTGCAAAACATCGCAATGAAAAAGCCCCACCGGCGAACCGGCGGGGCTTTTTGATGTCAAAAAGGCGAGGACTTAGTCTTGCGTGCTGCTCTCGTCGCTTCCCGCCATTTTCATCCGGCGCTTGAGCACCTTGCCGAAAATCACAGGCGCGACAAAACCAAGGATCGCAACCGTCCAAAGGGTGATTGAAAGCGGGCTGTCAATCAATGTGCCCCAATTCCCGTTGTCGATCGTGATCGCACGGCGCAGGTTGTTCTCCATCGCGTTGCCAAGCAGTGTCCCGAGGATAATCGGCACGAGCGGCACGTCAAACTTGCGCAACACCCAACCCAGAACACCGAAGCCGATCATCACCATCAGATCGAAGGTGGAGCCGGAAATCCCGTAGATCCCCACGAAGCTCACCATCGCCACCACAGGCATCAAGATACGCGGCGGGATCAGCAAGAGGCGGGTGAACAGGCCGACCATCGGGATATTCATCGCCAGCAACATGAAGTTCGCGATGAACAGTGCCGCAATCAGGCCCCAGACCACATCGGGTTGCTGCGTGAACAAAAGCGGCCCCGGCGTGATGTTGAGCGACAACAAAACCGCGAGCAACACCGCCGTCGTGCCCGATCCGGGAACGCCCAGCGCGAGCATCGGAACCAAAGCGCCGCCTGCGGCTGCGTTATTGCCCGCCTCAGGTGCCGCGACACCGCGCGGATCGCCCGTCCCGAATGTGCCCTCTTTGTCGACAAGGCGCTTTTCCGTGGAATAAGCGAGGAAGGACCCCAAAGACGCCCCTGCCCCCGGCAAGACACCCGCGATGAAGCCTAGACCCGACGAGCGCAGCATGGTCGGCAAGGTGAACTTCAACACGCCCGGCGCCGGTGTGAGACGGCCAATGTCCATCGCCGCTTTGTTCGCGCCACCGTGGCGATGCTCGAGGAACACGAACACTTCCGACAGGGCAAACAGGCCAACGATCGCGACAAGGAAGTCGATCCCGTCGTAAAGATGCGTCTCCCCGAAGGTGAAACGTGGCACACCCGTTTGGCTGTCGACCCCGATCATCGCAAGCCCAAGGCCCAGCGCCGCAGCGAAGGCGGATTTGGCTTGATTGGTCGAGGAGATCCCGCCCAGCGTGGCAAAGGCCAACACGAACAGGGCGAAATACTGCGCCGGTCCAAACAAAAGCGCGATTTTGACCAGCTGCGGAGCCAAGAGCGCAAGGCCGATCGTGGCAAGGAACGAGCCAATGAAGGAGGCAATGCCCGACAAGGCCAGCGCCTCGCCTGCACGGCCCGCCTGTGCCATCGGATACCCGTCAAGGCAGGTCATCATGGCGGGTTCATCACCTGGAATGTTGAGCAAGATCGACGAAATCCGCCCGCCATACATCGCGCCATAATAGACCGATGTCAGCAAGATCAGCGAGGGCGTCGCCCCCAAGCCCAACGAGAACGCCAGCGGGATCAAGATCGCGACACCGTTCGACGGCCCAAGACCCGGCAGCGCCCCCATCAGCGTGCCAAGGAAACACCCCAGCAAGGCAAGGCCAACGTTTTGCCACGTCAAGGCGACGGCAAAACCGTCCGCAAGAGAATATAGCGTATCCATTCGCAGCCCTCCTCAGAACCCGAGCGGGCCCTTGGCAAGCGACAAGCCAAGAACCAGATGGAAAACAACGTAAATCCCGACCGAGGTCAGAACCCCGACGAGAACGGCTTGCAACGGTGCCGTGCCGAGCCGCCATGTGAGATAGGAAGCTGCGAGCGCCGTCGAGATGACAAAGCCAAAGCTTGGCAAAACGCTCGCGTAGAGCATCAAGGCCACGACGGCCGCGCCAATTTCGACCAAACGCATCAGCGGCGGCCACGCGGGTTCCGCATCGGGCTTGAGGGCGATCACGAGCGAGGAGATGCCTAGCACGGTCGCGATGATAAGAGGAAAGGCCTTCGGCCCAACGGAGTCGGAGAGGAAACTCTCCTCGATGATCAACGCCGCCCATGCGAAACCAATCGCGAGTAGCAGCCCGATCACACCAAAGATGCGGTCGCTCATAGCTTGTCCTTTGTGAAAACGGCCTTCGATGGCGGGGGCATCAAAGGTCTTGGTACGGATGCGGGGTCGTTCAAGGGGTTTTTCGGCAGGCGGAGCGCAATTCGCCCGTCGACCGCTGCACGCCAACCCTGACACATCCAGTCCCCCGCCCACGCCGCAACTTAGGCGGAGAGAGCGGGCGGGGGCTTGGGTTACTTGATGATCCCGATTTCTTTCGAGATTGCTTCGATCTGCATCACCGACTCGTCAACGAAGGTCTGGAACTCGGCGCCTTGCAAGCTCAGCGGTGCGAGGCCGGACGCTTCCATCGTGGCTTTCCACTCATCGGATTCGTAAAGCGCGCCAATTTTCTCAACCCATGCGGCATAGGCATCATCAGACATCCCGCCCGGGCCGTAGAACCCGCGCCAGTTTGCACCGACCGCGTCAACGCCTTGCTCTTTCGCGGTTGGGAATTCGGCATACTCACCGCTCAGACGCTCGGGCGCCAAGACGGCGAGAACGCGGATATCACCGGAATCGACGAAGCCTTTGGCTTCCGACATATCGCCCGTGAACGCCTGCACCGATCCTGCAAGAAGCTGGGTCACAGCCTCGCCGCCCCCATCGAACGCGATGTAACGAACGGCCCGAACATCATCGATTCCGTAAGCGTTTGCCGCGATGAGAACCTTCAGGTGGTCCCAACCACCTACCGCAGAGCCCCCCGCAACCGCGATCGACTTGGGGTCGTTTTTCATTACATCAAGAAGTTGTGGCAGCGTGGTGATCTCGCTATCCGCATCCACGGCAACGACGCCATAATCCGCGCCGACCGAACCGATCCAGCGCACTTGGTCACGCGTATTGCCCGGATAAGCCCCCTGCGCGAGACGTGTCGCGGTCGCGGTCGATGCCGCGACGATCAGATCGTTGCTATCGTTGCGCTTATTGACGACTTCGGCGAAGGCAACACCGCCGCCGCCGCCGGCGAGGTTCACAACCTGCATCGTTTTATCGATCAACTCGAGATCTTGCAGCGTCTTGCCAACCTGACGGCATGTGAAATCCCAACCGCCGCCGGGGTTCGCGGGGGCGATACACTCGGGCGACGTCGGGTTATAGCCCTGCGCGCCAGCGGACAGCGCCGTCATTCCCAACAAAGCAGCCGCGAGAGTCGTGCGGGTGTTCAAAAATTTCATGGTTTCCTCCTTAAGATTTCAGGCACCCTCGGGCGCTAGGGCCATCACCGGTCCGCTCGCGCGGTCTCCTCCCGATGAGGTGCCGTAGATGTGATAGCGCCGGAACCTGTCATGAACCTGTCAAACCACCCGCCCCTTTGCGCGCCCCTCTTGCGCCCGCGCCGTTGCTCCCTGTGATGCAAGGACTTGCGCGTCGGGGCCTATCGGCGGCACATTGAAGAGACCAGCGCGCGCCCCACGTGTTGCGCGATGAGGCTTTGCCACCTATCAGGCACTCAGGATCGGTTGGAGGAACGACAAGTGCGGCTTTTGCTCGTTGAGGATGCCCAAGACATGGCGGAGGCTGTGATGATCCGCCTCGCGCGGTCGGGCATGGCTTGCGATCTGGCCGCGAGCTTGGATGAAGCGCGGGGGTTTTTGGATGTTCAACGCTATGATGTGATCATTTTAGATATCAACCTCCCCGATGGCTTGGGCACGGATCTTTTAGCGGAGCTGCGCGCGGCGCAAGATCGCACGCCTGTGTTGATGCTGACGGCGCTTTTCTCTGTCGATGACCGCGTGACTGCGCTCAATCTCGGGGCGGATGATTATCTCGTAAAACCATTTGATCACCGAGAGTTGGAGGCAAGACTTCAAGCACTTCACCGCCGTGAATCCGCCCAAAAAGGCGAGGAGATCAGGGTTGGTCAGTTGTGCTTTAACCCCACCGCCCAAACGGCGAGCGTACGCGAGGAGCCGCTGCATCTGACGCGGCGGGAATTTGCGTTGCTGGCGATGCTGATACGCAACCGCGGGAAAATCATGAGCAAGGAGCGGCTGTTTGAGGGGCTTTTTTCGTTCAATGATGCGGATGTCGGGCTGAACGCAATCGAGCTCTACATCGCACGGCTGCGCAAAAAGCTCGTTCATGCGGGCGTGGTGATCGAGACGCAGCGCGGATTGGGCTATCGGTTGGATCTCGATGGCTGACCATTTTCCCTTGCGCGCGCGCGGCCCATTGCCCGTCCCCCCATTTCCCGCCCCCCCATTGCCCGCCCCCCCGTATAACGGACCCGCGCGATGAGCCGCCCTTCGCCTGCGCGCCACTGGCTGTCCTTACTGCGGCGCGGCGGCGTGGTATCAAGGCCGACCGCAGGGCACGCAATCGCGCCCGCCTCCACCCTCTCACTCTCGGCGCGCGTGTCGCTGGGGGTGATATCGCTTCTGGTGGTGGGCGGAATTTTGACCTCACTGGCGGCCTTCGCCTATGGCCGCCAAGCCGCGCGCGAGGCCTATGACAGGCTTTTGCTAGGCGCCGCGAACGACATCGCCGCCTCTGTCATTGTCGTGGACGGTGCGCTCTCGGTCGATCTGCCGATCTCGGCGTTTCAACTTCTTGCCCTGGCCCCCGAGGACCGCATCGCCTACCGTATCAGCGGCATCGATGGCGCGCGGCTGACGGGCTACGAGCTCGACCTGCCGCCGCGCCGCACAACGCCACGCCCGACCTTCATGGATGCCGAATTCGCCCATGAGCCCGCGCGGTTTGTCGCGGTCAGCAAACGGTTTTCGGAACGTGATCTGGCCGGAACCGTTGAGATCGTCGTCGGCCAAACGCTGCGCGCGCGCAATGCGCTCGCCCTCGACATCACGCGTAACGCATTGATCGCGCTTGGCCTTGCGGGGGTTCTCATGTTGATCCTCGCCGCCCTGATGGTGCGCCATGCGATGCAACCGCTTGAGGCGATTGCAAGCGCTTTCGCCACCCGAGATCCGCATGATCTGACGCCGATGACCACGCCAGTTCCGCGCGAAGCGGTGGTGATGATGCAGGCGATGAACGGGTTTATGGCGCGGTTGGATCGTCAGATCGGCGCGATGCGCAATTTGATTTCCGACACCGCGCATCAGTTGCGCACCCCTGTCGCGGCCTTGCGGGCGCAAGCGGATCTTGCCGCCGAGGAGCGAGACCCCGACCGGCGCGCGTTGATTGTGGACCGCATCCACCGCCGCTCGCTGAGCTTGGGGCGCTTGCTTGATCAGATGCTCTCGCGCGCGTTGGTCATCCACCGTACCGATAGCATTCGCCCGACCCCGATTGATCTGCGCGAAATCGCGCTTGATATCCTTGATGCGGGCGATCACGCGCTCTTGGCCCCCACGGCGGAGCTGAAACTCAAGATTGATGACCTCCCGGTGATGGTTCTGGCCGATGAGGTTTCTTTGAGCGAGGCCGCGAAAAACCTCGTCAGCAATGCCCTCAAACACGGGCGCGCGCCGGTGACACTTGGCGCAAGCTTTGAGCCGGATGCGACGGATGCGACACAGGTCACAGCAACCCTTTGGGTGCATGATGAGGGCGACGGCCCCAGCGACGAGGTTCTTGCCTTGCTCGGCCAGCGGTTCGCGCGCACCGCAGCCTCGCGCGGCGAGAGCGCAGGTCTGGGGCTATCGATCGGGCATGCCGTCGCGCAGGCGTTTGGCGGCACGCTGACCTTTGAACGCCCCCCGTCGGGTGGTTTTCGCGCATCGCTGCGATTGCCCCCCGCCAAGATTGACGCAGCCCTTGATGCCAACGAGGCAACGCCGCCCCGTCACCAAACCGGAGGGTTATGATGCCCCAGATCACCCCCGCTTGCCGGATCTGGCGATGCCTGCTCACCCTTCGGGCGTTCGCGCGTGCGACGCTCACCCTCGTTGCGCGCCCCGCGCTCGCCCTGTGCCTTGGTGCGCCGATCGCAACCGCACAGGAGATGACGCAGAGCTTCGGGCCGGATATTCCGCGCCCGCTGGTGGTGCGATCCACCACCGATCTCAAGATCTTCGCGCCCGTTCTGGAGACGTTTTTGCGGACCCACCCCGATATCACGATCCGGTACGAGCAATGGGGCTCCAACGCGCTGCATGAGCGCACCTTGAACGAATGCCAGTCACTAGAGGATGTCGCATCCCCCCTACGCCCCGATGAACGTGCGGATATCGTGATATCCTCGGCCGTGCATCAGATGGTGGAGTTGGTCAATTTGAGTTGCGCGACGCCTTACCGGTCCGCGCAGACGGAGGCCCTGCCCGATGCGCTGCGCTGGCGCGACGAGGTTTGGGGGATCACGCGCGAGGCAGCCGTCATCATCTATAACCGCGCCTTGGTGCCGCAGAGCGACATCCCCGCAACGCGCTTCGCGTTGCTCGATCTGATGCGCCCGATTGGCACCCCTTATGAGGGGCGCGTTGCGACCTATGATATAGAGGCCTCGGGCCTTGGCTATCTGTTCGCGTTTAAAGACAGTCAGGAGGCGAGCACTTTCGGCGCGCTTTTGGAAAGTTTTGATCGCAGCGGCGCGATTGCAACCTGCTGTTCGGCAGAGATCATCGACGGGGTTGGCGAGGGGCGCTATCTGCTGGCGTACAACGTTCTGGGCTCTTACGCCTTGGCCGCGCAAGATCCGCGCGTCGGCATCATTCTGCCGCAAGATTATACATTGGTGCTCTCGCGCGCCTTTATCATGCCGCGTCACACGAACAGTTTAGCGGGGGATGCGCCGGATGCGGAAGATCCTGCACGCGCCCAAACACAACGCTGGGCGACGCAGCTTCTCGATTTCTTGTTATCGGCGCAAGGGCGCGATGCACTGACGAGCGTTCACCTCATGAGCCCCGTTCTATCGGATCAGGGCGCGGCCGAATTTTCGGTTTCGCCCTCCACATTGCGCCCTATTGAATTGCTGCCAACGCTTCTCGTGGCCCGCGATAGCCTGACTCGCGGCCAATTCATTGCGCGCTGGCGTGACACATTCACGCAAGATCCCTCTGAACGCCGACGCGACAGGAACTGACCCGTAACGGAGCCCCCCCCGTCGCGTCGGATCGCGCGACGATAACCTTGCGTCACCCCGTCTCGCCAGGCGCCATTGTCGCAAGAGCTTTAACGAACCGTCACTGAACGGTCACGGTCCTCCATCACATCTGCACCCAGTTCAACCGACCTGAAATCCGCAGGCAAAACGCCTTCCGGATTTTTCATGAAGCAGATTTTTTGGCGGAGATATCCATGCTCAAACTTGCAACAGTTTCCACTCTCGCACTGTCATTGACAGCTGGCGCGGCACTTGCACAAACCGACATCAGCTGGTGGCACGGTATGGGCGGGCGCAATGGCGAGGTCGTGAACGAAATCTCGAAAATGTTCAACGACGCCCAAAGCGAATGCGCGATCACGCCGCTGTCGAAGGGCACCTATGAGGAGGCTCTCTCCTCGGGGATCGCGGCCTTCCGTTCCAACGAACAACCAAACATCCTGCAGGTATTCGATGCCGGCGCTGCAACGATCATCAGCGCGAAAGGCGCAACCGTGCCCGCTGAGGATCTGTTGCTGAACGCAGGTGCCGATTTCAAGCGCGAGGATTTCATTGCGGGCGTGCGGAACTTCTACGCCGATGCGGATGGCAAGTTCATCGGCATGCCGTTCAACGCCTCCGCGCCGATTTTGTATTTCAACACCGAGGCGCTTGAGGCCGCTGGCGTTGAAGCGCCGAAAACCTGGGAAGAGTTTGAAGCCATTGCGCCGAAGCTGAAAGACGCGGGCTACATTCCCTTGGCCGCGTCGCAGTTGACTTGGATGATGGTCGAGAACTTCAAATCGCGCAACAACCAGCAATTCGCCACGAATAACAACGGCTATGACGGCTTTGACGGCACGCAAATGATGGTGACCGACGCCAATCAGGTGATGATGTTCGACAAGCTCAAGGAATGGGCGGATGCGGGGCTTTACGGCTTCTACGGTGCGGGTTGGGCCGATAACCAAAAGCCGTTCGAGGAAGGCAAAGCCGCAATGTGGATCGGATCGTCCGGCTCGTTCGGCGGGTTGCAGCAAACCGCAACCAAGCCGTTCTCCGCGACCTTCATGCCCTATTGGGACTCGATCGAGGGCGCAGGCACACAATCCTTCATTGGCGGCGCGGCCCTGTTCGCGATGTCGGGGAAATCCGAAGCAGAGAACACCTGCACCGCGGCGTTCTTCTCCTACCTGACATCGCCGGAAGTCCAAGTGTATTACCACAAAGCCACCGGCTATGTTCCGATCACCGAGGCCGCGTATGAATTGGCCAAATCGGAGGGCTACTACGACGAACAACCCGTCGCGGAGATTGGCATTCAACAGCTGATGCTGCCGGGCGGTGACTGGTCGAAAGGCTACCGGATGGGCTTCTACCCGCAAATCCGTTCGGTGATGGAACGCGAATTCAACCGCATCTTCTCGGGCGAAGTGACCCCTACGGAAGCGTTTGAGACGATCGAAACCGAAGGCAACCAGTTGCTTGACCGGTTCTCCAAAACCGCGGGCTAACGCCTCCCCTCGCACATTTCAGGGCTTCCGGCTGTTGTCGGGAGCCCCCTTCCTTTGTTGAATTGGCTCCCGAATGTCCCACCCCTCCTCCGTGCCGCCCACGTCCGCACTGCCGCTTCCTGCGGGATCGACGATCGGATTGGCCAAAACGCCCCGCGTCCGCAAACGCCTCCCCGCCCCGCCCGCAAAGCGCGTGCAATTCAAGGGCGGCGTGACACCGTGGGCGTTTGTTTTGCCCCAGTTAATGGTTGTCGCCGTGTTTTTCTACTGGCCCTCGGTGCAGGCCGTCACCTCCTCATTCTACCTCGAAGACCCGTTCGGGTTCGGTTCGACCTTCGTCGGAATGGAGAATTACGAGGATGTTGTGAGCGGATCGGAATACCGGTCCATTGCCGCGTTCACGGCCCTGTTTTGCGTCGTTGTAACGACACTGGCCCTGTCGATCGGATTGCTTTTGGCGGTCAAGGCAGACAAGGTGATCCGCGGCGCAAGTGCTTATAAAACCGCGTTGATTTCTGTGTATGCGATTGCGCCACCGGTTGCGGGGCTCGTCGGTATGATGTTCTTTGATATGCATATCGGCCCGTTCAAGGATCTCGCCGCATTTTTCGGATATGACCTGCGCGTGGGGATCAATTATTGGGATACCGCCGCCGCGATGACCATTGTCGCGGTGTGGAAGCAGATCCCCTATAACTTCATCTTCTTCCTGTCGGGTCTACAATCTGTTCCCGCCTCAATCCGCGAAGCCGCTTTGATTGACGCGCAATCGGGTTGGCGGCGGTTTCGGGATATCACGTTGCCCCTCCTCGCACCGACCGCATTTTTCCTGCTGATCATCAACGTCACCTATACGCTGTTCGACACATTCGCGATTATCGATGTGATGGTCAAAGACAAGCCCGCCAACAACCCAATGACCCTCGTCTACAAAGTCTATCTCGACGGTTTCAAAGGCAACGACATCGGCGGCTCCTCCGCGCAATCGGTGATCTTGATGCTGGTCGTCGCGGCGCTGACCATCGTGCAATTCCGCTTCCTCGAGCGTCGCGTTCATTACGGGTGATCCATGTATAAAATGAAACCATTCGATCACTTGATCCTGATCCTCGGCGCTTTGTTCCTTTTGATCCCTGTGATCATGGCGCTCGCCTCCTCAACCCATTCAGCGGTGGAAATCCATACGCAGGGCCTCAAATTCCTGCCCGGTTCGGACGGGATCGACACCTACGCGAAGGTTCTCACGCAGGCGGGGGGCTTCACCGGCCAAGTCACCGGCACGCGGATGATGATGAATTCGATGATCCTCGGCGTCGGGTTTGCTGTGGGCAAGATCGTGCTATCGATGATGGCGGCCTATGCGCTGGTCTACTTCCGGTTCCGCTTTGCGGTTCCGCTGTTTTGGATGATCTTCACCACGCTTTTGCTCCCACTCGAAGTGCGGATCATGCCGTCTTACCAAGTGATGTCAGATCTCCACTTGCTCAACAGCTACACTGGCCTGATCGTGCCGCTTCTCGCCTCGGCCACGGGCACATTCTACTTCCGGCAGTATTTCAAAGCCGTACCGGACGAGATTTTGGAGGCCGCACGTATTGATGGCGCGGGGCCGGTGAAGTTCTTCCTCGATATCCTGATCCCGTTGTCGAAACCGATGATGGCGGCGATGTTTATCATCATGTTCGTCTACGGTTGGAACCAGTATCTCTGGCCGATGATGATGACGACCGAGGAAGGGTTCTTCACCCTCATGCGCGGCATCAAGTCAATCCTGCAAGTTTGGATCGGCAGCCAAATCCCCGATTATAACGAAGCCTTTGCCCTTGCCGTGTTGGCGATGATCCCGCCTGTTGCGCTGGTCGTCTATTTCCAGCGCATGTTCATCAAGGGCCTGACGGAAAGCGATAAATAATGGCACAGATAACCTTTAACGCTGTTGGCAAAGACTATGGCAACGACGTGCGTGCGATCCATAACGCCGATATCACAATCGCGGACGGCGAATTTGTCGTCCTCGTCGGGCCGTCTGGCTGCGGAAAATCAACGCTACTGCGGATGGTCGCAGGGCTGGAGGAGATCAGCGAGGGCGAGATTTCCATTGGCGACCGCGTCGTGAACGAACTCGATCCGGCGCAGCGCGATATCGCGATGGTCTTCCAGAACTATGCCCTCTACCCGCATATGACCGTACGCGAGAATATGGCCTATGGCCTCAAAAACCGGAACACGCCCAAGCCGGAGATCGAGGAGCGGGTCGCCCAAGCCGCAAGGATGCTCGAACTGGTCCCCTATCTCGACCGAAAGCCCCGCGCGCTCTCAGGGGGGCAACGCCAGCGGGTCGCAATGGGGCGTGCGATTGTGCGCAAGCCCGCCGCGTTTTTGTTTGACGAACCGCTCTCGAACCTGGATGCCAAGCTCCGCGTAAGCATGCGCGCCGAAATCCGCGCCTTGCAACGCCGCCTGAAAACAACCGCGCTTTACGTGACGCATGACCAATTGGAAGCCATGACGCTGGCCGACCGGATCGTGGTGTTGAACGCGGGCCGGATCGAGCAAATCGGCACGCCCCTCGAAGTTTACCACCGCCCCGCCTCGACCTTCGTGGCAAGCTTCATCGGCGCGCCCGCGATGAACCTTTTGGATGCGACGATCTCGCAAGGCCATCTTTGGGTAGGGTCGGTTGACCTTGGCCCCCTGCCCGACAGGCTGCGCGGTCACGCGAGCGCGTCGACCGACGGGGTGAAAGAGGGGCCCGTAACTTTGGGGTTGCGCGCGGAGGCGATGATGCTCGCTTCACATCCTAACGCGGCGCATGCGTTGCCACTTGATGTCGGGTTTGTGGAGGAATTGGGATCGGGCCGGATCGTAAACGGGCATGTCGACGGCCAACCCTTGGCCTTCTCATTGCCCAATCGTTCGGGCACACAGACCGCCACTGCGCAAGCGACGCAGGCCGCCCCCGTGCCGGACCGGATCGCCATTACCGCGCCCTCCGAAATGTGGCACCTGTTCGACACGTTGACGGGGAAGCGTTTGGGCACCGATGCCGCGGCGCCGACGTCAAGGGTCATCGAAGGCATGTCCGTCGGCGCGTGACCGCGCGCGCAAGCCATGAGGGATGTGATCGGGCGCAACACCCTGCCCGATCACACGCCACCCCGCCCATCTAAACGGGCGCGATCACGAAAACGGGACCATGTGAAAGGCCGCAACGGGCGGTTCCAACGGAACCTGCCCTTCCCTCGTTCGTTGACCTCACAGCAAACTGAGGAGCGAGCATGACCACGTTTAAAACTGTTAACCCCGCAACTGGCGACGACATCGAAACCTACGCCCTTATGACGAAGGACGAGGCGATGGCAAAACTTGCGACCTGCCACAACGCCCATCTGGAATGGCGCAAGCTGTCGCACGCCGAGCGCGCGCCCTACCTTGTGAAGATCGCGGCCAAGCTGCGCGAACACCGCGACGAGCTGGCGGAGCTGATGACGCGCGAAGTGGGGAAACTACTCGCCGATGGCAAAACCGAGGTCGATATCTGCGCCGCTATCTTCGATTACACCGCGGAAAACGGCCCCGATCTTCTGGCGGATGAGGAGCGGACGCATACGGGCGGCGAGAAGCGCGGGCTGGTCACTTATCAACCGATCGGCGTGATCTATTCGATCCAACCTTGGAATTTCCCGCTCTATCAGCCCACCCGCGTTCTCGCGGCCAATTTGATGGCGGGGAACGGCTGCGTTTTGAAACATGCGAGCATCTGCACCGGAACCGCGCTGCGGTTCAACGAATTGTGCCGCGAGGCAGGCCTGCCCGACGATTTGTTCCAAGTTCTGCTGATCAATCATGATGTCAGCGACGACTTGATCGAGGCGCCGCTAGTGCGCGGTGTGACGATGACGGGATCGGACGTCGCGGGTCGTCATATCGGCGCGGCGGCTGCGAAGGCGTTGAAGAAATCGGTTCTCGAACTCGGCTCGAACGATGCCTACCTCGTTCTGGAGGATGCAGATATCGAGACTGCGGTGAAGTTTTCTGTGATGGGCCGTCTCTACAACAACGGCGAAACCTGTGTCTCCGCCAAGCGCTTCATCGTCACGGACAAGGTCTATGACGCGTTCACCACCGCCTTCGTTGAACAGATGAAGGCCATAAAGATGGGCGACCCATTGCAGGACGATACCCAGCTAGGGCCGCTTTCCTCCCAAGACCAATGCGACACCGTGCGCGATCAGGTCAACGAAAGCGTCAAGCGCGGAGCGGAAGTTTTGTGCGGCGGGGCGCCAGCGGATCAGACAGGCGCCTATTACCCTGCCACCGTGCTCGCCGAGGTGACGCCGGGCATGCCGGCCTATGACGACGAAATTTTCGGCCCCGTTGCCGCGATCATCCGCGCGAAGGATGATGAGGACGCGATGCGGATCGCCAATGACAGCCGGTATGGGTTGGGCGGCGGAATTTTCTCGCAAGACGAGGAGCGCGCCGTGCAACTCGCCCGTGATCACTTCGATACAGGTATGGTGCGCGTCAATTCCTTCGGCGCGGCAGATCCCAACATGCCGTTTGGCGGTGTGAAAGATTCCGGATTTGGCCGCGAGCATGGCGGATTCGGCATGAAGGAATTTGTGAATGTGAAGGCCATCTTCCGGCCTTAACTCGATGCGCCTCGCCTGTCAGTTGGGACGGGCGAGGCGATTTCATCCGACCCAGAGGGTCAACACTATAAATATCCGTTATGGCGCGCCCCGCGGGCGCCGCCTGACGTTAAGAAATAGCCGCAGATCGGGCATAGGGCCGCTTAAAAAATAGCAAAATGCCCTCGCCCTTATTACAATCGTTCATATGGACAGGTTCTCGAACATTAACACCCTCCTCGCCTTCGTCACGGTCGCGCGCGAGGGGAATGTGTCGCGCGCTGCTGAGGTTTTAAACCTCACCCAGCCCGCGATCAGCCACCAACTCAAGCGTTTGGCGGAGGAAACGGGCGTTGCGCTGTTTCGCAGGACCACATCCGGCGTCGAGATCACACCGGACGGCACCGCTTTGTTGCCGAAAGCCGAGCAGGTCTTGCGCGCAATGGGGGAATTTCACCGCGTCGCCCATAAACGCACGGGCAAGTTAAGTGGTAAGCTGAAGATCGGCACGATTGTTGATCCCGAATTCACCCGCCTTGGAAAGCTGTTGCATAGTTTGTGCTCGGAGTATCCCGAGATCGAGCCTGAACTCTCCCACGGTGTGAGCGGAGAAATCCTTGCGCGGCTCAAACGTGGCCAGTTGGACGCGGGGTTCTACCTCAGCGCGCCCGACAAGGTCGACGAGGACATGGCCGAGCCGCAAATTCATTGCCAAGCGCTAGCCGATTTTTCCTACCGCGTCATCGGGCCTGCGGGGTGGCAAGACCGCCTCAATCGCGCGGAGTGGGATGATCTCGCGCAGCTTCCTTGGATCGGGACACCGCCATCCTCAGCCCATAACCGTTTGTTAAAAGGGATTTTCTCCGGCGTCGCGAGCCCACCTAAAATGGTAGCCCTCGTTGATCAGGAGCCCTCGATGCTGGAGATGGTGCGCGCGGGCCTTGGGTTGAGCCTTTGCCGTGAGTCAATCGCCCTGCATCAACACCAGTCCGCAGGCTTAGCGATTTGCCCCCATCTCGCGGTGCCCGCACGCCTCAATTTCATCACGCTTGAGCGCAATCGTGCCGCCCCGCGCATCGCGGCCCTGTTCGAGGTGATCCAAGCCATCTGGTGAGGATTTGATCGTAGCGCGCAAACCACGGAGGCAAGTGAGTGTTATGCGCAGGTCATATTCCCCGTCTAGTGTTACAGGCCCTTTCCACGTGTAAAAAAGTTTCCACGTTTGTAAAACCTGCGATAAGGTCGCCAGACCAAATGTTCTCACGGGTGCGAAAATGGCCAAACCTCAGATCCTCACAATGATGGAGCTCTCCGCCGCGATCGGCGTGTCGCGCCCGACGCTCTCACGCTATTTCCAAGACCCCGCAAACGTCAGCCCCGCCTCGGCAGAACGGATTCGTCGGGGGCTGGAACAGGTCGATTATACGCCAAATTTCTTCGCCACCCGCATGAACCGGAAGACAACCGGAATCATTGGCGTGATCATCCCCTACCTCAACGATCTGTTCTTCACCCGCCTTCTGGAATCCGTCGAACTCGCCGCGCTCAAGGCGGGATACACGATCATCACGCAATGCTCGCACTCCGATCCCAAAATCGAACAGCGCGCAGCCGAGACCCTGCTTTCGATGAATGTCGATGGGGCAATCGTCGCTCCGCTCGGCAATGACAGTGACATGACCGCCTATCACCGGCTGAACGCCAGACTGCCCTTCGTGCTGATGGACTCGCGCCCCACCGCCCTTGCGGATGTAGATTTCGTTGGCTCCGATCACGTTCAGAGCACCGGCATCATCACGGAATACCTCAGCCGGAAAGGGCCACCCCCCGTCTTCCTCGCGATGCCGCGCGGCAACTTCAACGCGATGGAACGGGAGAATGCTTATCTCGCCAAAATGGCGGAACTGGGCCTGCCGCCCTGCGTTATCGGGACCGAGGAGATCACACCGCTGGATCACTTCGAGGCCCATGGGCTCGCCGCACTCGATGCACATTTCTCCGCAGGCGAGTTCACGGAGACTTCGATCCTATGCGCCAACGACCGCGTCGCAATCGGCGCGCTTCGCGCCGCGGCGCAGCATGGGCTTGAGCCCGGCGCCAGACGCAAGGGTGGGTTGCGAATCGCGGGACACGACGACTACCCGCTGTGCCCATTCACAAGCCCCACTCTCACCACCGTGGCGCAGGATGTTCGCGCCATCGGTCAGGCTGCAATGGATCGATTGATCGCAAAACTGCACTCTGAAAATTCACATGAAGATCATGTTATTAGCTTGGCTAAAGGGGTGCTCCGAATTCGTCAATCCGCGTGACATAAGTTCAAATCGGTCGTGGAATTTACCCTCAACACTAAATATCGATTGACGCCCACCACTTCCACGATTTACATTTGACACGTGTAAAAAGTTTCTGGGAGGATTCTAATGGACACGAAACAACGTTTGCTCGGCACTGCTGTCGGGCTCGGCCTCGCTGTAGGTCTCGCATCTGCAGCAATGGCAGAGGAGATCACCATCGCAACCGTGAACAACGGCGACATGGTGCGCATGCAAGGTCTCTCCACCGCTTGGGAAGACAAGACCGGCAACAAGATCAACTGGGTTGTTCTTGAAGAAAACGTCCTGCGTCAGAACGTCACCACCGACATTTCGACGGGTGGCGGTCAATACGACGTCATGACGATCGGCACCTATGAAGCGCCGATCTGGGGTGCGAACAAGTGGCTCGTGTCGTTGAATGACGGTATGGCTGAAGGCTGGAACGCGGATGACATTCTTCCGGCGATCCGCGGCGGTCTCACCGTCGAAGATAACCTCGTCGCTGCGCCGTTCTACGGCGAAAGCTCGATGGTCATGTATCGCACAGACCTCATGGAAGCGGCTGGCTTGACCATGCCGGAAGCGCCGACTTGGGCCTTCATCCGTGAAGCTGCGGCGAAAATGACCGACCGCGCAAACGAAATCAACGGCGTTTGCATCCGCGGCAAAGCTGGCTGGGGTGAGAACATGGCGTTCCTCACCGCGATGTCCAACTCGTTCGGCGCAAGCTGGTTCGATATGGATTGGAAAGCCCAGTTCGACAGCCCGGAGTGGAAAGAGACACTGACTTTCTACCTCGAAATGATGAACGA
The DNA here is from genome assembly GCF_042466415.1 of Albirhodobacter sp. R86504. Taxonomy (NCBI): domain Bacteria; kingdom Pseudomonadati; phylum Pseudomonadota; class Alphaproteobacteria; order Rhodobacterales; family Paracoccaceae; genus Albirhodobacter; species Albirhodobacter sp. R86504. The sequence continues at coordinate 1,382,433 of NZ_JAXHCH010000002.1, forward strand.
ATCCGGCCCACGCGGCGCGGCGAACAACGGTTTCAACGAAAACCTGACGCTGTTCCAACAAGGCAAGTGCGGCATGTGGATCGACGCAACTGTTGCGGCGTCCTTCGTGACCAACCCGATGGATTCGACTGTTGCGGACAAAGTCGGCTTCGCACTCGCACCTGACAATGGTTTGGGCAAGCGCGGCAACTGGCTCTGGGCATGGTCGCTCGCGATCCCATCGTCCTCCAAAAAGCAAGATGTTGCTAAAGACTTCGTAAGCTGGGCCACAAGCCAAGATTACACCGCTTTGGTTGCTGAAAATGAAGGCTGGGCGAACGTTCCTCCGGGCACGCGCACCTCGCTCTACGAGAACGCAGACTACCTTGCTGCGGCACCGTTTGCGAAGATGACTTTGGACAGCATCAACTCCGCTGACCCACAGAACCCTTCGATCAAAGAAGTGCCTTACACCGGCGTTCAGTTCGTAGCGATCCCAGAGTTTGCAGGCATTGCGACGCAAGTCGGCCAGCAGTTCTCTGACGCGCTTGCAGGCAACAAGACCGTTGATGAAGCGCTTGCTGCTGCACAGAACCTGACCACCGAAGAAATGGAAGCAGCAGGTTACTAATCTGTGCTATCCTTTACAGGGGCGACGGAGTCGCCCCTGTTTTTCTCCGCCCCTCCCCTATGTCTATTCGTCCAGCAGGCCTTTTCGCAGACCGCTTAAAACGCGTCTTCGAAAGGCCCTGCTTTTATCGTCCCCGCTCGTCGGAAGGAGCCCGTCATGGCGACAGAACATTCCAAATCATCCGCGCGGCTCATGATCGCGCCAGCAGTCTTCGTGCTGCTGGTCTGGATGCTCGTGCCTTTGTGCATGACCTTGTATTTTTCCTTCGCGGATTATCGCCCGCTGCGCGCGACATTCGACGCCTGGATCGGTTTCCAGAACTACGTGTCGTTCCTGTCGTCCTCGTCCTTCCTGACCTCGGTCTGGACCACGCTCTACATGGTCGGCGGTATTCTGACGATCACCATCGGCGGCGGCGTGTTGCTTGCTTTGCTTCTCGATCGCCCGATGTTCGGCCAAGGCATCATCCGCATCCTCGTGATCGCGCCGTTCTTCGTGATGCCGACAGTGTCCGCACTCGTGTGGAAGAACATGTTCTTTAACGTTGACAACGGGTTGTTCTCCTACCTGTTCAAGTTCTTCGGCGCCCAGCCTTACGATTTCCTCAGCCAGGCGCCCTTGATGTCGATCATCGTGATCGTCGCATGGCAATGGTTGCCCTTCGCGACGCTGATTTTGCTGACAGCCGTGCAATCGCTTTCGAGCGAGCAGCTCGAGGCGGCCGAAATGGACGGCGCGCCTGCTCTTAGCCGGTTCTGGTATATCATCCTGCCGCATTTGAGCCGCGCAATCACCGTTGTTGTGCTGATCCAGACGATCTTCCTTCTGTCGATTTTCGCAGAGATCTTCGTGACAACCAACGGCGCCTTTGGCACCCGCAGCCTGACCTACCTCGTGTATCAGCGCGTGCTGGAAAGCCAGAATATCGGTCTCGGCTCTGCCGGTGGGATCGTCGCCGTCATCCTTGCCAATATCGTTGCCATCTTCTTGATGCGCATCGTTGGCAAGAACCTCGACAACTAAGGGGCTGTACCTATGGCACGCGCAATTTCTCAACGTAAAAAAGTGATGTGGACGGCTCTTGCGGGAACGATCGGCTTGCTGATCTTCTTCCCCATCCTGTGGACCTTCCTCACCAGCTTCAAAACCGAAGGTGCGGCGATTTCCGATCCGCCCGTCTGGTTCTTCTTCGACTGGACGACGCAAAACTACACGGATGTGCTCGCACGGTCGAACTACCCTCTCGCCCTGATGAACTCGATCATCATCGCGGTCGGTTCAACGCTTTTGGGTATCGTGATCGCGGTGCCTGCGGCATGGGCGATGGCCTTCGTTCCGGGCAAAAAGACCAAAGACGTTCTGCTCTGGATGCTCTCAACGAAGATGTTGCCGGCGGTGGGTGTTCTCTATCCGCTCGTGCTGATCGCGAAATATCTCGATCTGCTCGACAGCCGCCTGCTGTTGGTGGTCATCTTGATGCTCATCAACCTGCCGATCATCGTTTGGATGCTCTACACCTACTTCCGCGAAATTCCGGGCGAGATCTTGGAAGCCGCGCGGATGGACGGTGCGAACCTCAAAAACGAGATCATCTATGTGCTGACGCCGATGGCCGTTCCTGGCATCGCCTCGACGATCTTGCTCAATATCATCCTCGCATGGAACGAAGCTTTCTGGACGATCTTGCTGACCACCGTTAACGCCGCGCCGTTGACGAAGTTCATCGCAAGCTTCTCGGCCCCTGAAGGCCTGTTCTACGCAAAACTCAGCGCAGCCTCGATTATGGCTATCGCGCCGATCCTTGTCATGGGCTGGTTCAGCCAAAAACAACTAGTCCGGGGTTTGACCTTCGGCGCGGTCAAATAAGGAGACCACCATGGGACGCATTACTCTCGATAAAGTCCAAAAGAAGTTCGGTGATATCGAAGTCATCCCGCCGCTGGACCTGACGATCAATGATGGTGAATTCGTTGTCTTCGTCGGCCCGTCGGGCTGCGGCAAATCCACATTGCTGCGCCTGATCGCAGGGTTGGAAGATGTCACCAGCGGCGAAATCCGCATCGATGGCAACCCGGCCACCGACCTCCCCCCTGCCAAGCGCGGGTTGGCGATGGTGTTCCAAAGCTATGCGCTTTATCCGCATATGTCCGTGCGCAAGAACATCGCTTTCCCGATGAAAATGGCCGGCATGGATAAGGAAGAGCAGGATCGCCGGATCGCAAAAGCGGCAGAGGCGTTGAATCTCACCGACTATCTCGATCGTCGCCCGGGCCAGCTTTCGGGCGGCCAGCGTCAGCGGGTTGCGATTGGCCGCGCGATTGTGCGCGAGCCCTCCGCTTTCTTGTTCGACGAACCTTTGTCGAACCTCGACGCCGCTTTGCGCGTCGGGATGCGGATGGAAATCAGCGAGCTGCACGCAACGCTGAAAACCACGATGATCTACGTGACGCACGATCAGGTCGAGGCCATGACTATGGCGGACAAGATCGTTGTTCTGCGCGCAGGCCACATCGAACAAGTCGGCAGCCCGCTCGAGCTTTACCACGCCCCGCGCAACGTCTTCGTCGCTGGCTTTATCGGCAGCCCGAAGATGAACCTGCTCACGGGTGCGGAAGCGGCAAAGCATAACGCGGCCACAATCGGCATCCGCCCCGAGCACATAGACGTTGTCGAGAGCGGTGGCACCTATGTCGGCCGTGTTGGCGTCTCGGAGCATTTGGGGTCGGACACGTTCTTCCACGTCCATATTCCCGAAATGAAAGAGCCGATGACGGTTCGCGCAGGCGGCGAAGTTGGCCTCAAGCATGGGGATACAATCCACCTCAAGCCACAAGCCGACAAGATCCACCGCTTCGACGACAAAGGGCTTCGCATCGCATGACACGCTTGATCGGCAAATCCGCCCTGATCACAGGCTCCGCTCGAGGAATCGGGCGGGGTTTTGCAGAGCGCTTTGTCGATGAGGGCGCACGCGTCGCAATTGCGGATATCAACCTGGAAGCCGCGCAGGAGACTGCGCGCGCTTTGGGCCCTGCGGCCTACCCTGTGCACCTTGATGTGACGGACCAAAGCAGCATCGATGCCGCGATGGCGACCGTCGAGCGCATAGCGGGGAAGCTCGATATCCTGATCAATAACGCTGCGCTGTTCGATGCCTCCGAAACTGTCGATATCACGCGCGAAAGCTATGAGAAGCTCTTCGCGGTGAATGTGTCAGGCAGCCTCTTTACTCTGCAAGCGGCAGCCAAGCAGATGATCAAGCAAGGCCACGGCGGCAAGATCATCAACATGGCCTCGCAAGCGGGCAGACGCGGCGAAGCTTTGGTGATGGTCTACTGCGCCACCAAAGCCGCCGTGATCTCAATGACGCAATCGGCGGGGCTGGATTTGATCCGGCACGGCATCAACGTCAATGCCATCGCCCCCGGTGTGGTGGATGGTGAACATTGGGATCACGTAGATTCCATGTTTGCCAAGCTCGAAGGTAAACCCTTGGGCCAGAAGAAGGCCGAAGTCGCCGCAGGCGTCCCCGCTGGCCGCTTTGCCGTTCCCGCTGATCTCACAGGAATGGCCGTGTTCCTCGCCTCGTCAGAGGCAGATTATATCGTCTCGCAGACTTACAACGTCGACGGCGGCCAGTGGATGAGCTGAGCCACCGCGGCCCCGCCGCGCCACGGTCACCGCTACGTTTTCCCGTCAACGTGTGACCGCGCCTCGCATTTTTGTTTCTCTAGAAAGTCCCGCCATGTCTACATCGCCCGTTTCGCTTTCGCTTTCGACCCTTGCAGATTTGCCCGCCGAGATCCGCGTGCCCAGCTATGCGCGCGACGATCTTTCCGCGGGGATCGTGCACATCGGCCTTGGCAACTTCCACCGTGCCCATCAGGCGTGGTATCTGCACCGCTTGATGGAGCAGGGTCTCGCCCGCGATTGGGCAATTCTTGGTGCCGGTGTGCGCCCTGCGGATGCGGCGCAGCGCGAGCGGATGCTGGCGCAAGATTGCCTCACAACGCTGATCGAACTTGATCCTGCGGGCAAATCCGCCGAGGTTACAGGATCGATGATCGGATTTATTCCGGTCGAGGAAACCAATGCCTCGCTGATCGCAGCCATGTCGCGTCCCGAAATCCGCATCGTTGCGATGACGCTGACCGAGGGCGGTTATTACCGCGCGGCGACCGGCTTTGACGCAGCCCACCCCGATATGGCTTACGATGCCACGCATCCTGAGGCACCGCGCAGCGCATTTGGCGCGATCATTGCCGCACTTAAAGCGCGCCGCGATGCGGGCCACGGCCCGTTCACCTGCCAAAGCTGTGACAATTTGCAAGGCAATGGCGACATTCTGCGCCAGACGATCCTTGGTTTGGCAAAACTCTCTGATCCGGCTCTCGCGGAGTGGATTGACACCTCCTGCACCTTCCCCAACTCGATGGTAGATTGCATCGTGCCCGCGACAGGCCCGGCAGAGCTGGCGTTGGCGCGCGAGTTTGGCGTCGCAGATAGCGCGCCCGTCACGCATGAGAACTTCCGTCAGTGGGTGATCGAGGACAGCTTCTGCGCCGGTCGGCCTGATTGGGATAAAGTCGGCACCACCTTCACAAATGACGTCCACAGCTTTGAAGCGATGAAAATCCGCATCCTCAATGGCGGCCATCAGGTCATCGCGAATGTCGGCGAAATTCTCAGCGTCGAGACGATCTCCGGCTGTATGGAGCATAGCGCGATCAAGGGCTTCTGGCGTGCGGTCGAGACCCGCGAAATCGTGCCGCATGTGCATGCCGTCCCCGATATGACGCCGCTTGCCTATGTTGATCTGATCGAGAGCCGCTTCTCGAACCAACAAATCTTCGACACAACCCGCCGCGTTGCGTTTGACGGCGCGTCGCGTCATCCTGGCTTCATCTTGCCGATCATCCGTGATGCGGTGAAGGCGGGTCAGCCTTTGAGCGGCCTCGCGCTGGTTGAGGCGCTTTGGGCGCGGATGTGTGAAGGCACCCGCGAAGATGGCACAGTCATTGCTGCGAACGACCCTATCTGGGGCAAGCTGCAAGCCGTGGCGACCGAGGCGAAAGCCCGTCCGCAAGCTTGGTTGGAGCAAGAACAGATTTACGGCGATCTCGCGCAGGTGCCCGCGTTCAAAGAGGCGTTCAACGCGTGGCTCTCACTGATCTGGGCGGAAGGTGCGCAAGCCGCAATGGAGCGCTACACCGCAAACGCTTGAAATCTTTGCGCAACATAATCTGACATGGCGACGGGCCGTGATAAATTTGGCGGGGTGGGTTCTGGACCCATCCCGCCAATTCATTCTGAACTTTATCCAAGTCGAGAATTCGCTTACGATTGTTTGAAATTCGCCGGTGCCTGCACGCTGTTTCACGCGGCCGCATCAGCGACCCAGTCGAATGAGGCGAAACGTCAAACCCATGCGCAAAACGCCCCCCTCCCCGCTGCGCGATGTCATGCGGTCTGGTGCGCAGACGCGCAGATCGTTTTGCGGGCAGGACGCCGCGCGCGGGCAAAACAGATGAGACATCGCACGGCGACACAGAAGGCGGGGACACAGAAGGCGGCGACACAGAAGGCGGCGATGGTGTTGGGGGCAACTATCGGTGTGCTCGGCGCGCTCACCGCCTATGCCCAAGATGAATTCCCCATCGCAACCTCCCCCACCCGTGCGCCTATCGTCAACACTGCCGATCCGGCGATCCCTGGCGCAGAGGAGCGCATCGTGGATGTGCCCAGCGCCCTCTATTGGTCACGGTTTCAGCGAGGCTACGTAGACGGTTGGGAATACTCCGTCTTCCCAGACGGAAGCGCAAAGATCCTGCGTGCGCCGCAACCATCCGCGCCGTCAACGGAAGGCACCGTTGCCGCGCGCGGCGAAAATCCCGAACGGACGGCCGACTTCACAATGACATGCGTCGCGGCGACAGCTTGCGACATCTTGCGGCCGGATGGCACGAGCTTCCGCATCCCTGCGATCAATGCTCCGCGCCCCGCCTTGCCGACAGCGGCGGGCGATGCTCTCGACGGCGAAACGGTTGCCCGTTACCTCGCACAATGGGTCTTGGCGGGGTCGGGCACCGCGCCGACGCTGGAAGGTCTGCCGGTTCTCGACCCGTACCGTCAACCCCCGCAACCCCCTGTCCCGCAATCACAGGCCGTCAGCGCCGCTGCATCGGATGCGACCAACGCGCGCGCGGCGCAACTCTTGGACGATAGTAATCCCGAGGTCACTTCGGATCAGATCACAGCTGATTTGCCAGAGACTGAGACGCCCCCCCAAGACGATATACCCGAGCAGGAGAGCGAGGTCGCGCTTTGCTCTGAACCAGATCCGGTTATCCCCGGCGCCTGCGCCCAACCGACCGAACCATCCGTACCGATTTCAGCGGAACAAGAGACACAGGCGGCAGAGACTGAAGGCCCTTCAGAGGATACGCTCACGCCGGTTGGCGATATCGGCGAGACAGATATTGCGGCACGGGGATCGCCTGCGCGCACGCAACCAACTGCCCGCACCGCGACCACCACCAGAACGCCGCAAAAAGCTGCTCCGAAAACCTATTGGGAGCGCATGAACCTGCGATGCTCGATCACCGCAACAACCAGCTTGGGCTATGCTTCTGGGGGATCGGGTAAATCGATCGGAAAGCCCCGCGCAAGCCTTGGCTGTAGTGCGAATTTGACCGAAAAGCTTTCCCTTCGCGCGTCTCTACAAGGGTATGCAGACGCGTCCGAACAAAGCGCCGATGATCCCGATTTCACCTATGCCTTCTCCTACCGCTTTTCAGAGAAGATCAATCTGAGCTACTCAAACTACGCCGCGCGCTTTGACGGCGGATTTAGCGGCTTTATCAACTCGCTTCTCTCGGGCAGTTTGAGGGGCAGCTATGCCCTGCCCACGATCACCCTGCCGAATGATAAATCGGCGGCATGTTCCGCGAGCCTCGGCCTGCCGCGCGTTTTGGCGGAAAGTCTAAACCTTTCATGCGGTTACGCCGTCACCGACAAATTCCGCATCGGCGGGACCGCAAGGCTCTACGCGCCTGGCAAGCAAGGCGATTACGATCCGGATTACAGCTACACGGCAAGCTACCGGCCCTCCGAAGACTGGCTGATTTCGTATAGCAATTACGCGAACAACCGCTTCCCTTGGAATCGCAACGGTAACGAGAGCGACGGGCTGCTCGATGGCAGCCTGTCGGTCACATATGCGCTGAAATTCTAGTGCGGTGAGTTTTGGAACCCGCGCAGGTTAGAGCGTCGCGGTGATGCGGCTGAGCCGTTCGCGTATATTCTCGATGTAGCGCCGGACAGTCTCCAGATCCTGAGCGGGCTTGGCTTTCTCGATAAATTCCGCCCAGCCGGGAATATCCGCGAAGCCGAAGACCAGCGAGGCACCTTTGATCGAATGCGCCTGCTCTGACATCTGGCGCCAGTCCTCGTTGACGAGGGCAGTTTCGATCTGGACCAATCGATCGGACGAATCCACGACATATTTTCGAGCAAAATCAATAAGCTCATCCATGCCAAACATGGAGACAAGCTCATCCGCACTCACCGGCGACATCAACCCCAAGAACGCGTCGTGCTTGTTCGCGTCATCGGACAATCCAGAGAGATCGTCGTCTGTTTCGGGCGCTGCGACTGGATCATTGCTGGGGGCGACTGACTGATGGGTGCTCCCCGCGATCGCGATTTGCAAAGCATGTTTCAAATCGTCGTATGGGATCGGCTTGGACAGCACAACATCCACCCCGACGAGCTTTGCTTCCGTCTCAATTGCATCCATCACATGCGCCGTGAGGATCAGGATCGGCGGCATGTCACGACCGGCCCATTTTTCCCGAATGCGGCGCGTCGCTTCAAGCCCGTCCATCTCGGGCATCGCCACATCCATCAGCACCAAATCAAAGTCATCGGGCGAGAACCGCTCCAACGCGATGCGGCCATTTTCTGCCAGCTCTGGCACCAGCTCCATGCGCTTTGCATAGGTCAAAAGAAGCTTCTGGTTGATGATGTTATCCTCCGCGATCAGAACCCTCTTGCCCTGCAAGATTGTATCCATCGCGGCCTCTGGCTGCATCGCGGAATGCGATGCAAGCTGGGTCGTCTGCTCGACGATCTCCACAGGCAACTCGAACCAGAAGGTCGAACCGCTGCCAACGGCGCTCTCGACGCCGATCTCCCCGCCGCACCCTTCCATGATCCGCTTACAAATCGCGAGCCCAAGGCCCGTTCCTTGCGCGGCGGCGGTCAGGGAGTTTGCGATCTGAGAGAAATCTTTGAAAAGATTTCCGATCTGCTCCTGCGCGATGCCAACACCGAAATCTTCCACCTCGACGCGTAGCAAAGCCCCTTTCGGATGCGGGCTCGCCTTGGCCTTAAGGATAATCGGCCCGTCCAGCGAATAGCGCAGCGCATTATTGGTCAGGTTCGAAATCACCTGACGAATGCGCGTGGCATCCCCCAAGAACAGCTTGGGAACGCTGGCATCTACTTTCGTCGTGATCGGACGATCTTTGCCATTGGTGCTCGACGCGGCGAGGATACGAATACTCTCGACCAAGGCGCGAATGTCAACGTGCTCCTCCTCGAAAACGAAGACGCCCGCCTCCATTTTCGAAAAATCCAAAACATCGTTGACGATCCTGCTCAGGCCGAGCCCTGCCGTCTTCGCGTAATCGAGAAGTTCTTTCTTTTCGGGATCTTGCTCATCAATACTCAGCAGGTCAATCATCCCCAGCATCCCACCGAGCGGGGTGCGGATCTCGTGGCTCATCGTCGCGACAAAGCGGCTGCGCGCCGTGGATGCCGCCTCCGCGCGGTTCAATGCCAAGCTTAATTCCGCCGTGCGTTCCGAAACCGCCTGTTCCAAGCGCGATGACTGCTCACTCAACTGCTTGTTGGCTTCGAACAATTGTCGGCTTTTTTGCTCCAGCAGAGTTTCTGCCTCGGCACGTGCCATCTGTTCGCGCTGGTATCTGCGTCGCGAGACGCGGTCATCGGCTTGGTCGGTCATGGTTCAAACAGTCTTCAGGTCAGGCGGATATCGAAGGCAATAGCATTATCAACGCCTGCCACAGCGGCATGCGTCACGTCCGCGGTCTGATCGAACCGCGTGAGGCAGGCTTCGATCATCCCGTGGCAAAACTCGCCCAACGGGCGCGGCGAGGAATAGGTCATGAGCAAATGATCTGGCGCGAGACGTTCGGTTTTGAAAACAGGAAGTTCCGCCTCAGGGTAGAGCTTTTGGACCTCAACGTGGATCTCACCATCGACGACCTCCAGCAAGGAAAACGTATCCGTCTTACCCTCGAAGAATACAGGGTAATTGTTAACAAAGTGATCCATCATCCAATGCCCGAATTTACGCTGAAGCACGACTGGGCTCAGGCCTGAATGCTCGCTGAAGGCCATGACAACCTTAATCAATTCCGAGCAAGGGTAGTTGCCGACGGTCGTGAAAGCACCATCGTTTTCCAAGTTGGCCTTGTCGAGCACCAGATCAACCGTGTCTTCGCCAAAGGCATCCTCAGCCATCTTGATCAATTCGACAAAGATAACACCCTTCATAATCTTCCCTTCCTCATCCATGTTCGGTGGCTTTCGGGCCGCCATCCGGCCGTGATCATCCCACCGCGTTGTTTTCGCGTTTTTATCGCAGCTCCGCGACCCGCCAGCACGCACGCAATACGTGTCCTAGCCATAGCCGTGAAAGACGGCAAAATCATGAATTACATCTGTTCATATAAGCTTTAACCAAGACCTATTGCTTGGGGTAGGTCAAATAGCTTAACGGATCAAAGATTGGCTTTCACAACCCAAGATTGTTGCAGTTATGCCTTTAAATCGACAAGATAGGGACGTGTGATGTCCTTAAGACCCGCACCCCCCTCGCGCGAAACCGCTCGTTCGATCGAATTCATAGTAAAGAACGCCATGCAGAAGCATATCCACTTCGTCCAATCCGATCTGCTCGTTCAAGAACCGTCGCGCGGCGAGCGCGCTCTTGACGTCGTGGTTAGGAGGCAGATGTGAGTGATCGTCTGAAAATCATCGTTGCCGAAGACAACCCGATCCAGCGGGTCTATCTTTCGCAACTCATTGACAAGCTTGGCTTCCATCCGATTCCCGCGGAAGACGGCTTACAGGCCTTACGGTTGATCCAAGAAACCCAAGCGCAGATCCTCATCAGCGATTACGCCATGCCACATCTCAATGGCATCGAGCTGACGCAAAAAGTGCGCAAGCTCGAACTCGATCACTACGTGCATGTCATCATGATTACCGGCAGCGGCGAGGACGACGTGCGATCGGAGGCGCTGGAAGCAGGCGTCGATGATTTCCTGAGCAAGGGGCATAACCCGGTGATGCTCAAGGCGCGGATTCGTGCTGCGACCCGACTTATTCATCACGCGATGGAACTGGCGCACCGGACACGGATCCTCAAAGAGTCAAACGACCGCATCAAAGAAGATTTGCGGGCCGCCGCCGATGCACAACGTCAACTTTTGCCCAAAATCGGCAAAAAAATCCTCGGTATGCGCATTGCGTCAGCCTTCGCACCCTCGTCCTACGTATCGGGAGATATGTTTGGATGCTTCGCGCTGGATTCGCGAATGCTCGGATTTTACGCGGTGGATGTTTCGGGCCACGGGGTTCACGCCTCGCTTTTGTCAGTCGCCATCGGGCATCTTATCACGCCGGAATTCTTCCGCACGAAAGCCATTCGCAAGGACGGGTCCCCTGATCCGGCGGCATTGGTGACGGATCTGAACAAACGATTCAGCGCGGCCGAGAATGACGACTATTTCTCGATGTTCTGTGGCGTATTGGATACAAAATCCGGCCATCTGGAATATTGCCAAGCAGGATCGCCCGCGCCGTTTTACGTTGAACACACCGGCGTTACGCGAATGATCGGCGATGGGGGGTTCCCCGTCGGCATGTTGCCCGTCGCAAGTTACGACAATGCCTCACTGACGATGGAATATGGTAGCACGCTTGTGATGTGTTCGGATGCCGCGACGGAGGCGGAGAACAAACGCAATGAGCAATTCGGAACAGACCGCCTGCAAGAGATTGTCGCGACCATCCCGACGACCGGAATCGCAGGGTTGCCCGAAAAAATTACCATCGCGCTAAGTGCTTGGCGCGGTGGAAAGAAACTTGAAGACGACCTGACAATTGTGGCTCTCGAAAGGACTACGCCAAATGATACACACAACGTCATATGAGCCCGACATCACGGTCATCCGACCGGGCGTTCAACGGCTGACGGCACAAAATGCCAAGACTTTTAAAGAAGAGGCCGTCGCGTTGATCGAACAAGGCGCCGCGCAACTGATCATCGACTTTTCGGAAGTCTCGTTCCTCGATTCCTCGGGTCTTGGCGCCCTTGTCGGGGTTTTGAAAAAGGTCGGCAACCGCGGAGAAGTCGCCGTGTGCGGCCTCAACACCGAAGTCGAACAGATGTTCCGCATCTGCCGGATGGATCACGTGTTCAATATCTATCCTGATGTTGCCTCAACACTCCAAACAATGAGCGAACGCCCGTGAACGAGAAAACCTTCCAAATGCCCCAGTGTATCGACGACGTCGATGACATGGTCCTGGCTCTCAAAGCAGAGGCGGCAGGGTATTTGGCGGGAGAAGCCTTGTTCCGGCTCGAACTCACGGTGAGTGAGGCCCTGTCGAATTTGGTGATCCATGGCACCTCGAGCAAAGCCCCGATCGACATCCGGTTGAAGGCGCAAGCTGGTGCGGTGCAGATCGAGATCTTTGATCCAGACGGCGCCAGCCCGTTCGACATTACCGCCCATGCAAAAGCCCTCGAAACGGTCGAGCTGCTCGCCGAAAATGGGCGCGGCTTGGGCTTGATTATCGCATGTTCCGACGGCGTAACTTACGGCGCTGTCGGCGGAAGGCAACGACTGCAAATCTCCTTTGCCGCGCGACCGTGATGAAAGACCACATCGCGACGCGCTTAGGAATAAATACGGGAAACTGCGCATGAAACATATCTCAATTTGGCGGACCGCCGCTTCTGTTGCCGCGATCTGTGCGGCCATCCCTATGGCATCATACGCGCAGTCGACCGAAAGTCCGGCAGATCCTCTCGCCGTCACGATCGACGATGTGACCCTGAACGGCGCGAAATATAATAGCGTGACGATCCGCTCCGAGACGCCCCTGACGGTTGAGTTTTCCGATCAGGCGATGCAAGGCCGCGCGCAATGCAACCGCGGCGGCGCCTCCATGTCGACGCCGCATTTCGGACGCAACGGCCAGCTCACAGACCGCGAATTTGCGATGGCGCAAACCGCGTGGGCATATTTCGTCAAACGTTTCCAACCCGAAACCGGCCTCGTGAACGCGGTGGGTTCGTTCCCCTCAACGACACTGTGGGACACCGCCTCCTACCTCAGCGCCCTAGTCTCCGCCTACGAGCTATGTGTGATCGACAAGCGCGAATTCGACACGCGCGCGACCAAGCTGATCAACACGTTGCGAAACCTCGATCTTTATCGCGGTGAAGCCCCCAACAAAGTGTATAATGCGGCGACGGGCGAAAAGGTTAACTACGCCAACAAATCGGGCGAAGTCGGCATGTCCGCCCTCGACATCGGGCGGATGCTTGTCTGGCTCAAGATCCTGAAAGAGCGTCACCCCTATCTGGCAAATAGCGTCGACAACGTTCCGATGCGCTGGAACTTCTGCAATCTGGTGAATGAAGACGGGCGGATGTTCGGGTCCTTCACCAAAGGCGACGGCACGACGCAATATGTGCAAGAGGGGCGTTTGGGGTATGAAGAATATGCCGCAAAGGGCTTCGCGCTTTGGGGCTTTGATACATCCAAGGCGATGTCACCAGAGCCGCTGTCTTATATCAACATCTATGATGTAAAGCTGCCCTATGACGGGCGCGATCCGCGCGTGTTCAAAAACCAGAACTACGTTCTGACTGAGGGTTATATCCTCGACGGCTTGGAAATGGGCTGGGATTTGCCGACCGACCGCAGCAATGACGGCATGATCGCGAGCCACGGCTGGCGCGCGGAATTTGCCAACCGCGTCTATCTCGTTCAACAGCGCCGCTTCGAGCAAACCGGCGTGATCACGGCGCGTTCCGAGCATCAGGTCAACGGCAAGCCATATTTCGTCTACGACTCGATCTTTGCGGATGGCTACCCGTGGAACACCCTCGATCCGACGGGCGAATACCAACCCGACCGCGCCGCAATTGCGGCAAAGGCGGCGGTCGGCCTTTGGGCCCTTTGGGATACGGACTACACGGATTTGCTGTTTGATAGCGTGGCCGATCTTTCGGAGCCTGATTTGGGCTTCTATGAGGGGCTCTATGAGAATGGCAACGGCTATATCCCGCTGCAAACTGCGAACAACAACGGGATTATCCTCGCCGCGCTGCTCTACAAGGTGCAAGGCCCGATCTTGCAGCAGGTCAACACCAATACCCAAGTGTGGGACACTGCGTTTGCGGGCACGGATATCCGCGCGAACAAATGCCATCCCAACATGATGGAAGTTGAAGTGCCCTGCTGCGCGTGTGAAAACCCGACGCAGATTCCGCCTGTCATTCCGGTGACCGAATTCATCTACTGCCGCCCCGTGGTCGGAGACGGCGAAATCGGCGCAACGGAATGCAGCCCCGAAAAGCATAACCTCGCGCCGCCCGAGCCGCGTATGGTTCTGCCCAAATCCTGCCCCGCGCCGAGCGTGCAGCCATGACGCCACGCGCCAAGCCCAGAATGGTCTGGTTTGATGCCAACCGCGTATTCGCGGCCATCGGTGTCGTGTTGATCCACTCCTCAACGGATTTCAGCGGCCAGCCTTTCGCCGCCGCCGAACCCTCAGAGCGGCTTTTGCCGGTATTCTTACGCTCCATCGGGGAGTTTTCGGGATCGGAGATGTTCTTCCTGTTCTCGCTGTTCCTGATGGCGATGCGGGTCGACACGAAGATGCCCGCTTACGGGTCTGCTATTCGCACGCAGGCGCAAAGGCTACTTGTGCCGTTTGCATTTTGGGTCGTGTTCTACGCGTTCTTCCGGCTCGTGAAGGCGGATGCATTCGGCTATACCTCCTATATTCTGGAGCAACTCAGCCAACCCTCTAACTGGGTCGGGTATTTCATGCTCGGGAAGGTGCAATACCATATGCACTTCCTGCCCACGCTGTTCGCGCTGTTCCTGTTCTTCCCGCTGATGCGGGTCGCGACGCGCTATCCGGTCTTCGGGTTGACGGTGTTCTTCACGCTTGGGGTCATGAACAGCACGCAGGGCTTCGTATGGGGGCTCGCTATCGACCCCTCGATCCGTGATTACCTGATCCGCGGACTAAAGATTTTTGGCTATGTCGGCTACGGGTTTGCTGCTTTCGCGGTGTACGGTTTGTGGAAAGACGGCATTCCGCGCGGGGAATCCCGTCTGCTGCGGCGTGGTGCGCTCTATTTCGCGGCCCTCGCCTATGTCGCCACGCTGCCGTTTTTTGCCGTCGCGGTTGAGACGGGCGCGTGGGGCGTCCGGCAAGGGTGGGATTTTTACGGCCATTTCCTGATGCCGGTTTTCATCCTGTTCTTCTTCATGGGCGGGCAGTTTCTCGAGTGGTCGTCAAAATGGTCGCATTTGGCGAAGTTCACCTTCGGCGTGTATCTCGTGCATCCGCTGGTGATCGATTTGCTCGACATCCTCTTCTATAAATCCGGCACTGGCGCTGCCGTCTCTCCTGGGCAGCTCGTGCTGATGCGCTTTGCGCTGGCCCTGCCGCTCTCGTTCCTTCTCGCTGTCGGGCTTTCCAAGATGAAGCCCCTCGCATGGACGATTGGCCTCGGCCCGACCCCGTGGGAGGCACGTCGCCCCATCAAGAAAGCAGGCGCATGATTACGGACGATTATTTCCTCAAATTCGAGGATCGCACGCCCCCTCCGCCCCTGCCGTATTCGGCGTTGCGCGAAAGCATCTGGCAGTTTCTTGCCACATTCGCCTTGGTGATTGGGGCTTGGTATATCTGGTGGCGCTGGACGGCCTCTTTGAACCCTGACGCGATGTGGTTCGCTGTGCCGCTCGTCGTGGCGGAGACCTGCGCCTATATCGGGATGATCTTGTTCGTCATTAACCTGTGGCGCGATGATCCCGTCAAATTGGAGACCCCGCCGACCGTATTAAGGGATGTCGCACCGACCCATCCCGAAGGCGAGCGACCGATCTCGATCGATGTTATGTTCGCAACCTATAATGAGGATCCCGAGCTTGTTCGCTTGGGGATTCAGGATGCGAAACGGATGACCTATCCGCATCCGATCGATATTCGCATCCATATTCTCGACGATGGTCGCCGTGAGGAAATGCGCGCCGTCACCGAGGAAGAAGGCGTCAACTACATCACCCGTACGACGAACGAAGGCTTCAAAGCCGGGAATTTGCGCAACGCGATGGAGCAGACCTACGGGGATTTCCTCGTCATTTGTGACGCCGACACCCGCCCGTTCCCGACCTTCCTCGAGCATACGCTGGGCTATTTCCGCGATCCGAAAATGGCTTGGGTGCAAACCCCGCAGTGGTTCTATGATCTGCCGGAAGGCGAAAGCCTGACCGCCAAACTTGCAAAACGCTTCGGGGACAAAGGCGCAGATTTCGGTCAGCGCATCGAGAAGTGGTTCGGCCCCGTCACCGTGGGCGCCGACCCGTTCGTGAATGATCCCAAGATGTTCTACGATATCATCTTGCGTCGCCGGAACTGGGCTCACGCCTCGTTTTGTTGTGGCGCGGGCTCGGTACACCGGCGCGATGCGGTGATGGAGGCCGCCCTGCGCAGCTTCGGGAAGCAGGTCCGCAGCCGCACCCATGCGGCCGAGGAAATAATCACCGTCTCCAGTAAAGAGCGTGAAGTGTCTTCCGATTTGATGGAGGCCATCCGCACGCAGGCCGCAACGACCGAACTGCTCACGCCCTACCGCTTCCACGTGTCCGAGGATATCTTCACCTCGATCGTGCTGCATTCGGATACCGAGCGGGGCTGGAAATCGAAGATGCACCCGATCGTGGAAAGCAAGATGCTCTCTCCGCAGGATCTTCTGACATGGACGGTGCAGCGCTACAAATACGCCGGCGGCAGCTTGGATATTCTTGTGAATGATAACCCGCTGTTCCGGCGCGGCCTGTCCCTGCCCCAGCGCCTGATGTACGCGACGACCTTCTACTCCTATCTCGCGCCGCTTTGGAACATCATGTTCCTATTCGGTCCGGTCGTCTATTTGTTCACCGGCATCTCGCCGGTCGCGTCATACTCGAACGAGTTCTTCCTCCACCTCATCCCCTTCCTCGTCACCTTGGAACTGGCGATGATGGTCGGCACCTGGGGAATTTCAGGCTATGCGGCGAAGGCCAGCTACCTGTCGTTCTTCCCTCTCGGCTTGCGTGCGATTTGGGCGGTGGCGAAGGGCGAGAAAATTTCCTTCCCCGTGACGCCGAAGGTCCGGCAATCGGGCAACTTCCTGCGCTTGGTGCGCCCGCAGATCGCCGTTCTGGTTCTGACAGCGATCGGGATCATCTGGGGACTGGGCGCATTGATCCTCGGTAATACCCCACATTCAGCCAGCGGCGTTGTCGCAAACACGCTTTGGGGAATTAATAACTGCCTCGCCATGGCGGGCATCATCAGGGCGGCGCTTTGGGTGCCGGCAAATGACGAAGAAAGTGAGACAGCATGAGCTTTCGTGAAAATCTGATTAAGGCGCGGAGCCATTTGATCTTTCTGGCGGCTTTGGGATGTGGTCTTGTGACTGTTATGGCATTGGAAAAACAGGACGTGGAGGCGACAAATATTGCCGCCCCGCCGCAAGAAAACGCAGCCCTCGAAGACCTCTCGGCAATGGCCGCTTTCGAGGCGATCGCCCCGCTCCCCCTTGCGGTGACCGGCGAGACGACCGCGCAAGATCTCGCCTTCGCGCAGATCGCGTGGCGGTATTTCGCGAACAATACCAATGCGGATACGGGGCTGGTCAACTCGGCCGATAAATACCCCTCCACAACTATGTGGGAGACGGGGTCGTATTTCATCGCCGTCATCTCGGCCGATCTTCTGGGTTTGATCGAGCGCGACGAGGCGCAGGCGCGGATTTCACTGGCAATTGACACGCTGACGAAGATGCGACTGTTTGACGGCATTTTGCCGAACAAAGCCTATAACGTGCAAACCGGCGAGCTGGTCGACTATTCCAACAAACCAACAGATCGCGGGTTGGGATGGTCGGCACTTGATATCGCGCGCATGGTTGGGGCCCTTGGTCAGGTCAAGCATCATTTCCCCGATCTCGCGCCACAAGTGGCGGGTTTGATGGAGATCTGGGATCTCGATCAAATGGTTAACGACGGGCGCTTGATTGGCGGCAACATCGCGGATGACAAGCTGCGCTACGATCAGGAAGGGCGCGTTGGCTACGAGCAATACGCCGCAAAGGCCATGATGCTGTTTGGCTATGATATGTACCGCGCCTATCACACGGAAGAAACCTTGATGGTGCGCGAGGTCGAAGGCTTCCCCGTGCCGGTCGACAACCGCCTGCACCGCAACATCACCCCCGCCTTCACCGTGAGCGAACCCTATGTGTTCGACGGGCTGGAATTCGGGTTTGATGCCCGCTCGCACCGCTTTGCCACTGCGATCTACAAGGCGCAAGAGGCACGGTTCCAAAGCACCGGCATCCTCACCGCCGTGAGTGAATCGCACCTCGATGAAGCCCCCTATTTCGCCTATTCCTCGGTTTGGGGGGGCGGCGCGCCTTGGGCTGTGATGAGTTTTAAAGGCGAGCGACTGGACAGCAAGCGGACGATCACGACCAAAACCGCCTTCGCGTGGGATGCTTTGTTCGGCACGGATTACACCCGCGAATTGATCACCAATCTTGCACCTTTGGGCGATCCGGAACGCGGCTGGCCCGAAGGAATTTACGAGGCGGACGGGTCTACCAATGGCTCTGTCACCACCAATACAAACGCCGTGGTTCTCGCATCGCTCGCGTTCAAGGCTTACGGGCCGCTCATTCGGGCCGAACCGTGAGCGTGGCGCGCCGTCAGATCCCTTACGCGGGCGCGCTCATCGCGCTTTGCGCCGCGCATGGCGCCCTTGCCGCGCCCTGCGTCGGTGACGCTTTTGATCAACCCGTGCCGACGGCAACCAATGTCGTCACGCGCCAAGTCGACGTTCCCTCGCCGCAATTTCCAGGCCTGTGGCAGGAAGGCTATCTGAACGGCTACCCCTATGCGATCTACGCGAATGGTGAGGGCAGCTTCCAAGCGAGCGAAACGGATGCGGCGTGGTCCGCAACCTTCGTGTGTGACAGCGCCGCGCAAACCTGCGCGCAAGACGTGACAGGGGCTCTTTCGCCCGAGGGTCAGGCGGGGCTGACGATGCTGACGCGGTGCCTTTTAGGGCCGGTGAGCGCGCCGCCACCGCCCCCCGCCCCGCCCGAGGTCACAGCAGCGGCCACAGCCGAGGACGAGATCAACGAGGCCGCCGCCGCGACAGCCGCTGCCGCGACCGGCGGCTCGACGGTCCCGCCGTTGCCCGAAACCACGGGCCCCGCGCTAGACGAAGGCGCGGAAACATGGGCGCTCTCGCCCAGTGACGGAGCAACCCAAGCCCCCGTGGGCGGTCCCACCGAGACAGCCCCGCCAAGCGGCCCCGAAGACGCGACGCCCGCGGCCCCTCAACAAGACACTCCGGCCGCCACCGCGGTGACGCCGCCCGCCGATCAAGCCGCCGCACCCGAGGAGACAACGCCTCCCGCTTCCCCCCCTGCCACGTGCGGCTTGGTAACGCTCCCCTCGCTGAGCGAAGGGGAAACTCTCCAGCGGATGATCCAGCTTGCAGGAGGCGATCCCGGCCCGATCGATGGCTTCCCTGGCGCGCGCACGCGTGATGCGTTGATCCAGGTCCTCGGCGCGGCGGGGGCATCCCTGACCAATCGTGACGCCATCGTCGCCCTTGACGATCTCTTGTGCACGCCTGCGACACCCGCCGCGCAATAACGGCGATCTCGCCTCCGAATCGCATATAAAAAGCCCTGCGCGCTTCTGCGGCAGGGCTTTTTATCTCACGGTGCAGCGATCGACTGACGACCGCGCAAGATGTGCTTAGTTGATCAACGTCGGCTTGATCGTGGTCGTGTTGCTCGGCAGCACGCCAAGACGTTTCGCCACTTCCGTATAGGCATCCGTGAGCGAGCCAAGATCGCGGCGGAACACGTCTTTGTCCAACTTCTCGCCGGTTTTGATATCCCAAAGACGGCACGAATTGGGGCTGATCTCATCCGCGACGATCAGGCGCATGAAATCGCCTTCCCAGACGCGACCGATTTCGATCTTGAAATCGACGAGTTTGATACCGACACCGAAGAACACACCCGACAGGAAATCGTTTACCCGCAAAGCGAGTGCGACGATATCGTCGAGGTCTTGCTGGTTCGCCCAGCCGAAGGCCACGATATATTCCTCAGGAACGAGCGGATCGCCCAAGTCATCGTTTTTATAGGAATATTCAACGATAGGCCGTGGCAAAGCCGTGCCTTCCTCGATCCCCAAACGCTTCGAAATCGAACCCGCCGCAAAGTTGCGCACGATCACTTCCAGCGGCACGATTTCTACCTGACGGATCAACTGCTCACGCATGTTGAGGCGCTTGATAAAGTGGTTCGGCACGCCGATGTTGGTCAGCCCGTTCATGAAGAACTCGGAAAGGCGGTTGTTCAACACACCCTTGCCTTCGATGGTCGCTTTCTTTTGCGCGTTGAAAGCAGTGGCATCGTCCTTGAAATACTGCACCAAGGTTCCCGGCTCCGGGCCTTCATACAGAATCTTTGCTTTGCCTTCGTAAATCTTCTTGCGCCGCGGTGCCATGGGCTCTCCGTAAGCTTTAGGTTCCCCTCGCGCGAGGGTTTCCCCCAACGGATGAAAACAGACAACAGGGGCCGCGCCTTTGAGACAAGGGGCGGCGATTGTCGTGTCATAGGGCAACAACCCCCGCCCTGCAAGGCAAGAGCGCGCGATACGGCCTTTGAAATCGATGCAAAACCTTCATGCTACTTACACGCAACACCCTTGCAGCGCGGGCGAGAGAGGGGCATATGAAGGGAAACCAATCTGGAGGATAAAGCGCCATGACCACCTTCGACGATCGCGAAAACGCTTTTGAAGCAAAATTCGCCCATGACGCCGAGCTGCAATTCCGTGTGGATGCGCGCCGCAACAAACTCGTCGGCCTTTGGGCGGCGGGCTTGCTCGGGAAATCGGGTGATGAGGCTGCCGCTTACGCGAAAGAAGTCGTTGCAGCCGATTTCGAGGAAGCCGGCCATGAGGATGTGGTGCGCAAGCTCACCGCAGATCTGGGCGCCAAGGCGACTGACGCTGATATTCGAGCGAAAATGGCAGAGTGCCTGATCGAGGCGAAAGCGCAAATTTCCGCTGATTTGTGAGCTGATTTAGGGATCGGGGCCAACACCCCCGGCCCTTCTACCACAGTCTTGAGAAGGTCGGGCGCTGGTCCGGCCTTTTTTCGTTCGCGCGCGGGCACGCCTCGCGAAGGCGCTAACGATGACATTTTCGCGTAGAACTGTCGTGACGTTAAACCTTCTTGAACGCTCACCCCCTATTCCAAACGCATAGCGCAGCCCTCGGCAGGATACCGCGGGGGCGCTTTTTCGGGCGCAAACCCGAACCATGCGTGGGGAGACGGTGATGCGTCATGAGAGGATTACGCGGATCGACCGCCCTTTGGGCGCGGGCGCGCGCATCAGGCGAGGCCCCCATGGCCACCCTTTGGGCGATGCCGCCCCAAACCCGACGCCTGTCTCAAAGCGCCGCCTCATTCCTACCAAGAATGCGGACCAAAACGTCATTCGACGCGCCCTCTTGCGACAAGCGCTTCCTCTCATCGCCGTGATTGCCGTCGGCGTGCTCCTGCGCGCGCGGATCGCGGCCTTAGATGTTGCGGCGATCTGGGCGGCCGTGGGCAGCATCAACGCGCAGCAATGGGCTTTGGCCTGCGCGGCAACCCTCATAAGCTATTGGTCTTTGGGGCGGTATGACGCGGTGATCCACCGTCTGACCGACACGCCAATCGCGCCGCGTACCGCCGCGCGCACTGGGATCGCCGCAATTGCCATCTCCCAAACGGTAGGATTAGGGCTCGTGTCGGGCGCTTTGGTCCGATGGCACTTGAACACGGGATTGAGCTTCGCGCAGTGTTTAAAAATCACCGCCGTCGTCGCCACGTCGTTTTTGCTGGGATGGTTCGTCATTCTCGGCATTGTCCTGATCGCCCTCCCGCCAGAGACGAGCGATGGGCTGATCTTCGCCGGCACGCCTGCGGCAAGGCAAATGCTGGGTTGGGCGGGGATCGCATTGGGGGCCGCCGTTGTGATCGCACCGCAGTTTACGCCCGCAATCCCTCTCCTCAAAAGCCGTCTCCGAATGCCACCGACGCACGTGACACTGCGGATTATTTTCCTAGCCGGCGTTGATACGCTCGCGGCGGCGTTTGCCCTTTGGGCGCTGGTTCCCGATGGTTTGGGGCCGCAGTTTGTCGTCCTGCTGCCCGCCTTTTTACTCGCCTTGGGCGCCGGATTTCTTGCAGGAACGCCCTGCGGGATTGGCCCGTTTGAAATCACGTTGCTCGCGATGTTGCCAGCCCATCACGAGACACATCTTCTTGCGGCCGTGGTGGCGTGGCGCGGGGTTTATTTTGCGGCGCCGGCCTGCCTCGCTGCCCTCTATATTATTTACCACAGCGCAACGCGCGCTAACGGTGCTTCCCCCGAAGGCGCAGGACATCGCGAGGCGCAGGCGGCCCTCCTGAATGGACAGATCCCAGAGCGTCCGAGCGAGGCCGCGCCCTTGGCTCACAGCGCATCATCCTATCTTTTACCTGCCGCATCAACGCTCTCCCCACAGCTCGAAGCGTTGCTCGAACATTCACAGCGCGCTGAAACGGGGTTGTTGCGCCAAGGGGAGCACGGCGTGCTCACGACCGGAAACACCCGCGCAGGATGGATCGTCGCGCGGACCAACGCGTGCATCGTGGGGCTGCTTGATCCATTCGGTACGCCGCAGCGAGGCCTCGCCTCCGCATTATTGCCCCGATTGCACGCGCTCGCCAAACGCAACGCCCGAACGGCCTGCCTCTACAAAATCTCGCCGCGCGTCGCTGTCCAAGCACGCAGGGCAGGATGGGCAATTGTGCCCGTGGCAACGGAAGCATGGATCGCCCCCCTCGCCTATAAATGTGAAACGCCCAACCGCGCCGCGTTGCGCCGGAAATTGCGAAAGGCCGAAAAATCCGGCGTCAGAACCCTATGCGCAGAGGGGCCATTGCCGCTCATCGAGATGCAGAGGATTTCGGAGGAGTGGGTGAGCGCGCATCGCGGTGAGCGCGGTTTTTCGATGGGCCGTTTCGCCGCGCAATACGTATCGGCTCAGCGCGTTTATCTTGCGTATCAAGGCGACACGCTCATCGCCTTCGCAACCTTCCATACCGGCGCGCGCGAATGGGCCTTGGACCTCATGCGCGCCGCGCCGCAAGCGCCTGATGGCACAATGCACAGCTTGCTTCACGCCGCATTGCAAGACGCCCGCGCGTTCAAGATCCGCCGCCTGACATTGGCCGCCCTACCGCCGGAGGCAGCCACACTGCGCGGCATCGCCGCACAGGTTTGGCGCCACCTGAACGCCGTCAAAGGGATCGCGGGATTGCGCCAGTTTAAATCCAGCTTCGCGCCAAACTGGCAGACATTATATCTCGCCGCCCCCTCGCCCCTCCACATCGCCGTCGCCAGCATCAGCATCGCACATGCCATTCACCGCCCACCGCCCCTGCCGCAGGCATCGCGCGAGAACCTCGGCACACGGTCAGAGCCGACAGATGCGCGGTTGCCCCACGCGAGACTGCCCGCCAAGCGCCCACCGCCAAAGCCGAGTTAGCGCCGCGCGGGGACACTGCCGAACCTCGGTCCATTCATATTAACTCGGAAGATTATGAAGCTGATTTATTATTTTCATGAGAAAAGCGCGTTTGCTCTTGTCTGTGCAAACTGTCATTGGTCCAATCGACGAAATCTGAGGACGCTTTCACGCGTCCCGAATAGGAAATGATTCGCTCAGGTTGTTGCGAATTTAGCAATGCGACCTGAAAGCGTGGCACCCGCCGCGAGCGAGCAAAAATAAGGTGAGAGATGACCCAAACCGTGAGTGTAGCACCCGATAACGCCCTGTCCCGCATGTTAGCGGAGCGCGATTGGATTCTCGCTGACGGCGCGACAGGTACCAATCTGTTCAACATGGGCCTGTCCTCCGGCGATGCGCCGGAACTGTGGAACGCAGACGAGCCGGAAAAGATCCGCGCCTTGTATCGCGGCGCGGTCGAAGCCGGGTCCGACCTGTTTCTGACCAACACGTTTGGCGGCAACGCATCGCGCCTCAAATTGCACCAAGCGCAAGACCGCGTTTTCGAGCTCAATAAGCTCGCCGCGGAGCTCGGGCGCGAAATCGCGGATGCGGCTGGTCGCCCTGTGATCGTCGCCGGATCGGTTGGCCCGACAGGCGAGATCTTCGCGCCAATGGGCACATTGACCCATGAAATTGCCGTCGAGATGTTTCACGAACAGGCAGAAGGCCTGAAAGCTGGCGGCGCCGATGTGCTCTGGGCCGAGACGATCTCTGCACCTGAGGAATACAAAGCGGCGGCCGAAGGCGCGCGGCTCGCGGGGATGCCGTGGTGCGGCACCATGAGCTTTGACACCGCAGGTCGCACAATGATGGGCGTGACCTCGGCGCAATTTGTGAATCAAGTCGAAAAACTCACCTATCCGCCGCTGGCTTTCGGCGCAAACTGCGGCGTCGGCGCGTCTGATTTGATGCGCACAATCCTTGGGTTCGCGGCGACGGGTACGGACATTCCGATCATCGCGAAAGGGAATGCGGGCATTCCGAAATATGTTGACGGGGCCATCCATTATGACGGCACCCCCGAGTTGATGGCGCAGTATGCCTGCCTCGCGCGCAATGCGGGCGCCACAATCATTGGCGGATGCTGCGGCACAATGCCCGTACACCTTCGCGCCATGCGCGAGGCGCTTGAAACAAGACCACGCGGGGCACGCCCCACGCTTGAGGAGATTTCAGAAGCGCTCGGCGGGTTCTCCTCCGCTTCGGATGGCACGGATGACTTGGGCCCCGCGCCCCGCGCCCGTCGCGGCCGACGCTAAATCTTGCGATGACACGTGTTCAAAATGCGTTTCATCCAGCAAGTTTACACTTGAAAAAACGCACAGCGCCGCAAACCACCGCGCGCATGTCGCAATTCGCATAGTGCAGCGCGTCATCGCGCGTCATTAAAATCTAAAGACCGTCAGGGAGACATAGACCATGGCCGACGACGATATCATTCTCTCGGAGCTTGATGATGAAGAGCTCGCGTTGCAAATGCACGACGATCTCTATGACGGTCTCAAGGAAGAGATCGAGGAGGCGGTTAACATCCTGCTCGAGCGCGGCTGGACACCATATGACGTCCTGACCAAGGCACTCGTTTCGGGCATGACCATCGTCGGCAACGATTTCCGCGACGGAATTTTGTTCGTGCCGGAAGTTCTGCTGGCCGCGAATGCAATGAAGGGCGGCATGGCGATCCTCAAGCCACTTCTGGTCGAAACCGGCGCGCCGCGCATGGGCAAGATGGTGATCGGCACCGTGAAGGGCGATATTCATGACATCGGTAAGAACCTTGTCGCAATGATGATGGAAGGAGCGGGCTTTGAAGTTGTCGATCTCGGCATCAACAACCCCGTCGAGAATTACCTAGAAGCCGCCGCCCGCGAGCAGGCCGATATCATCGGCATGTCCGCTTTGCTGACGACGACCATGCCGTATATGAAGGTCGTTATCGACACGCTTGTCGAAAAAGGTTTGCGCGATGACTACATCGTTCTGGTCGGCGGCGCGCCTTTGAATGAAGAATTTGGCAAGGCGATCGGCGCCGATGCCTATTGTCGTGATGCGGCCGTGGCGGTGGAAACCGCGAAGACGATGGTCGCGCGCAAGCACAACCAAGCTTAAGCGCAAAATCTTGCCAAGCCCCCGATCTAGCGGATCAGGGGGCTTGGAATTCATACCGCTCGCCCCCATATTAAGGACGAACGGAGACTATAATGCCCCTTCCCCATTTCTTGACCTTGCTTGTAGTGGTCCTCATCGCGGCGGCCGTCACACTTTGGACACTGACCGCTTCGGGTGTACCAATCGCGTATATCGCCGTCGGCGGTCTGATCGGTGCAGGCGTGATACGGCTGATGACACGCATTGAATAGGCAGACCTGAAAGTCGCGCAGATGTCAGACACTTCATCTCACCGCCCGATGACACACGTTCCAAGCGACGACATCCTCGCGCATGCAGGGCTTGATCTCGCGAGCAACGGGCCTGTTGATGGCGCTCAAGAGAAAATTCTTCTGATTGCTTGCGGCGCCCTCGCGCGTGAAATCCTTGATTTGAAAATGGCCAACGGCTGGGATCACCTCGACCTCACCTGCCTTCCGGCCAATCTGCATCTCTGGCCAGACAAAATTCCGGCGGCTGTTGAAGCGAGTGTGCTTAAGCATCGCGCGGACTATGCCGAGATCTTCGTCGTCTACGCGGATTGCGGCACGGGCGGGCTTTTACAGGCGAAATGCGAAGCGTTGGGCGTGAAAATGGTGGAGGGCCCGCATTGCTACGCGTTCTTTGAGGGCAACGAAGCCTTTGCGCAAAAGGCAGATGAGGAGTTCACAGCCTTCTATCTGACCGATTTTCTGACTCGTCAATTCGATGCATTTGTCTGGAAACCGATGGGATTGGATCGCCATCCAGAACTCCGCGATCTTTATTTCGGGAATTATGATCGGCTGATCTATCAGGCCCAAACAAATGACCCCGCGCTGGATCAAAAAGCGCGCGAGGCCGCGGCGCGGCTTGGGCTACGCTATGAGCGGCGCTTCACCGGCTACGGGGATTTAGAACCCGCGCTCGCGGCGCTCTGAAGGCGCGCTAAGCCTCGAGCTCGGCATCCCAATAAAGGAAATCGATCCAGCTCTCGTGCAGATGGCCGGGTGGGAAACGACGTCCAATCGCGTGCATCTCCATCGCGGTGGGGCGGCGCGCTGGTTTTTCCAAACGCATCCCCGATTGGCGCAGCGATTTATTCGCCTTTTTCAGATTACAGGGCGAGCACGCCGCCACGACATTTTCCCAACTCGTCACCCCGCCTTTTGATCGCGGAATCACATGGTCGAACGTCAAATCCCCCTTAGAACCGCAATACTGGCAATGGAATTCGTCCCGCAAAAATAAATTAAAGCGCGTGAAGGCCACGCGCTTTTTCGGTTGAACATAATCTTTAAGCACAACAACAGACGGTATTTTGAAACTGGTCCGTTGCGAATGCACCACCTCGTCATATTCAGCGAGGATGGTGACGCGATCAAGGCAAACAGCTTTTATCGTTTCCTGCCAAGGCCATAGAGAGAGAGGATAGTAACTCAGCGGCCTAAAATCAGCGTTGAGCACCAATGCAGGGTGGTGCCGCACCGCACTGGGTTCGCGCACGAACTGGGTTCTGAAATCGGATCTCGCTACATCAAGCATTCCCGCCTCCGCTTCCGGCGGTTGGGCCGTTGCAGGGCGGGTGTTTGCCCCGATCTGACCTTCCCGTCGGTTTAACTATATATCGCGGATCAAAGCTGACAAGTCCCTTGATATTGGGGTGCGAAATTTGATCCTCAATAATCCCTTAGCCCATTGCGGTGACGATGATATGACGCCAATGCCTTAAAAGGCGGCACTAACCGAGTTGCTGCCGGATAAACCCGAGCGCCGCCGACAAGCCATCAGGCGCGATCCCGTGTTCTGTTCCCTTCATCACATGGCCGAAGGTGTCAAACCCCGCCGCCACCAACGCATCTCCCGCCTTGCGCATATCTTCAAACGGGACGACCGGATCACGGTCTCCATGCAGCAACAGAACCGGCGGCTTGACCTTCGCCTCCGCTGCCAAAGCCTCGGGCCGCAACAACCGCCCCGAGAAGGCAACAACGCCCGCAATCTGCGCATCGCGGCGCGGCGCAACTTCCAAAGACATCATGGTGCCTTGCGAAAAACCAAGCAAAATCAACTTCGAAGGCGGCAGATTCGTTTCTGCGAGCAGCGCATCGAGATAGGCGTTCAGATCTGTCGCCGCCGCCGCAAGACCATCCGCCGCCTGGCTCTCGGACGAGCCGTCAAGCCACCGGATCGGGAACCATTGCCGCCCGAACGGATTTCCGGTGCAAGGCTCGGGCGCATCGGGCGCGGTGAATAATGTATCGGGCAGATGCGGCCCCAATGGATCGGCCAGCCCCAACAGATCGGCCCCATCCGCGCCGTAACCATGAACCAGCACAACGATAGATTTGATCTGGCCCGATAGCGGCGCACGGCGCCCGTCATTCAACTCCCGCATCTTTTTCTCCCGTCTCATTGCTTCTGCGCCAAAAGGTCGCGCCTATAATGTCTCGCCCTGCCGCGATTTGGTGTGACCGTAGTAGGCCCACAAAGCCCGCGCTGCAACCGACCGCCACGGCGACCACGCCTGCGCCATCACACCCATCGCTTTGCCTTTTGGGCGCTCGGGCAAATCAAAGAGCAGCTTCGCCCCCTCTTGCAACGCCATATCGTCCGGCGCAAAGACATCGACCCGTCCCAAAGCGAACAACAAATACATCTCCGCCGTCCACCGCCCAATACCGGAAATCGCAACAAGCGTCTCATAAACCGTCGCATCAGGTGCGGTGCGCAGGGCGTTAAAATCAACATCAGCCTCCGCTAAGGCCCTAAGATACCTAACTTTTTGTCGTGATAGGCCACAGGCTCGCAAGTCGTCTTCTGGCGCGGCCAAAATCGGGGCAGGCTCACCAAATCCGGCCGCGACAACCCGCCCGCGAATGGCCGTGGCGGAGGCGACGGAAACCTGTTGGCCAACAATCGCATCGAGCAATGCGCCGAACCCATCCGTTCGGCGTCGCAGCGGCAAATCCCCCACGCAGGCGCGCACATCGTGAAAGCGCGGCTCAATGGCGATGAGCGCTTGAAAGCCCGCCGCAAGATCTGCCTCGGTTTCGATCACCTTCATCCGAATACGCCCCCCAAATCAAAGCTTTGGCCCAGCCTCATTATGTAACGGCACAATGCAATGCTTTATGATGCGCCCCCACCGCGTTAGGCAGGGAAAAAAGAGGACCAGTATGAGCCTGACCGAATCCCCGAACCGCGCCAAGCGCAATGTTATCGTCCTCGTGCTCGCGCAGGCACTGTTGGGCGCGCAAATGCCGATGCTGTTCACGGTGGGTGGCTTGGCGGGGCAATCGCTCACGCCGAACCCTTGTTGGGCCACGCTGCCGATTTCCATGATCGTGTTGGGGTCGATGCTGGCCGCACAGCCCTTATCACATCTGATGGCGCGGTTCGGGCGGCGCGTGGGGTTCATCACCGCGACAGGTTTCGGCGCCTTGGGCGCGGCAATCTCCGCCTACGGGCTCTATACCGCCTCCTTTGCCTTCTTACTGCTCGGGTCGCTTGCGACCGGCGTTTACATGTCAGCGCAGGGCTTTTACCGCTTCGCCGCGACAGACACAGCCTCGCCAGAGTTCCAACCCAAAGCGATCTCCTACGTAATGGCAGGCGGGCTGGCGGCCGCCATTCTCGGGCCGCAGATGATGAAGCTCACCGCGCAATCCATGGCGATCCCGTTCCTTGCGACCTATCTGGCGATCATCGTGATCAACCTCGCAGGGCCGATCCTCTTTGCTTTCCTCGATATCCCGACGCCGCCCGTCCGCCCGAAGGGCGCTCCGCAGGCAGGCAGACCGTTGCGCGAAATTCTACGCGCACCGGTGATTATCGTCGCGATGGTGACGGGTATGGTGTCCTATGCGCTGATGAACCTTGTCATGACGTCGACGCCGCTGGCCGTCGTAGGCTGCGGGTTTAGCCCAGCTGCGGCGGCGGATATTGTCTCGGCGCATGTGTTGGCAATGTACGTGCCTTCGTTCTTCACCGGTCACCTCATCGCGCGCTTTGGCCATGCAAAGATCATCGGCACGGGTCTTGTGATTTTGGCAGGCGCAGGCGCCGTCGCAATCAGCGGCGTCGAGCTGACCCATTTCTTTGCCGCGCTGGTTCTTCTCGGGATCGGATGGAACTTTGGCTTCATCGGGTCGACAGCAATGCTCGCCACAGCGCACCGCCCCGAAGAACGCGGACGGGTGCAAGGCATCAACGATTTCGCGGTCTTTGGCGGGGTGTTTCTGGCGTCGCTGTCCTCTGGAAGCCTGATGAATTGCACCACAGGCGGCACTGCACAGGCCGGCTGGCAGGCTGTCAACCTTGCGATGATCCCGTTCCTGATCTTGGCCGGATGCAGTCTTGTCTGGCTGGTGATGCGCCCTAAAGAGACGCGCTGAGGCGCAAGACCCGCGAAGCAACACCGAACAGGGGGGTATTTCATCCCCCTCCTGTGCGTCTTGATAGGTGGTCTTCCACGATGCGCGGTTCACACGCTTTGACATCAAAAAAGGGGGCACGAAGGCCCCCTTTTTGCTCATAGATCAGCCGACAGACAATCAGGCGTTGGCGGCTTTGAAGCGCGCCGCAAGTGACAAGGTCGATGGGTCTTTGCCCGCGCCCTCCGCCGCACCTTCCAAGACGGGTGACAGGGCCAAGGCCAGTTCCTTGCCCAACTCCACGCCCCATTGATCGTAGCTATTGATCCCCAAAATCGCGCCCTCGACGAAGACACGGTGTTCATAGAGAGCCACGATCCCGCCAAGCACATGCGGGGTCAGTTGATCATACACCAGCGTCGTGGACGGGCGGTTCCCCGGGAAGACGCGGTGACGGGCCTGACGGTCGCATTCGTCGCCCTCGAGACCCTTCGAACGCATGATCTGTGTCGCCTCAGCCAGCGAGCGGCCCACCATCAGCGCCTCGGATTGCGCGAGACAATTGGCGACGAGGAGCAAATGCTGATGGGCCAAGTCCGGCTCGAAACCGCGCAGGCCGACGAGGAACTCGCACGGAATGACGCGTGTCCCTTGGTGGATCAGTTGATAGAAGGCATGTTGGCCATTCGTGCCCGGCTCGCCCCAGACGACAGGGCCGGAATGGTAGGGCAAATCGCCGCCGTCCATCGAAACACGCTTACCGTTACTCTCCATCTCCAACTGCTGGAGATAGGCCGGCAGGCGCGCGAGGCGTTGCTCGTAAGGCAGCACGGCGCGAGTCGTGTAACCACAAATCTGGTTGTGCCAGATGCCCGTCAGGGCAAGGAGCGCGGGCAGGTTTTCCGCCCAATCGGCAGAGATGAAATGCGCATCCATATCCGCAGCGCCCTTCAGGAACGCGCGGAAATTATCTGCACCCATGGCGATCATCAGCGAAAGGCCGATCGGCCCCCACATCGAATAGCGCCCGCCGACCCAATCCTCAAACCCGAACACGCGGCTCGCATCGATCCCGAAGGCGGATGTCTTATCTGCCGATGTCGAGAGCGCGGCGAATTGCTTGGCCGGATCGGCGACGTCTTTCGCCATCCACGCGCGCGCGGTTTCCGCGTTCGTCATCGTCTCGATCGTCGTGAAGGTCTTGGATGCGACGATGACCAACGTGGTTTGCGGGTTCAGACCTTTGAGAACATCCGCGATATGCGCGCCATCGACGTTCGAAACGAAGTGACAGCGCGGCCCGTCATGGAACGGCGCCATGGCGATTGTTGCCATCGCCGGCCCAAGATCAGATCCGCCAATGCCGATATTCACGATATCGGTGATTTTGCCGCCCTGCCCCGTGTAACGCCCGGCGCGCAGATCCTCCGCGAAGGCCTCCATCCGGTCGAGCGTCGCGCGAACCTCCGCAACCACGTTGACCCCCTCCACAAGGATCTCACGGTCCAAATCCCGCAGCGCAACGTGAAGCACCGCACGGCCTTCCGTTTCATTGATCGGCTGACCGCTGAACATCGCGTCGCGTTTCGCGGCGACGCCTTGGGTTTCCAGCAAGCCAAGGAGCAGCTCACGGGCGCGCTCGTCCATGTTGGTCTTGGAGTAATCGAACACAAAACCACCGGCCTCGGCGGTGAAACCCCCAGCCCGCTTATCGTTTTCGAACAAGTCAAGAATGGAACGGTCGGCAACGGTCTTTTGGTAGGCGATCAGATCGTCAAAGATGTTTTGCATTTACTCGGCCCAGTGAACGGTTGCGTGGGGAAGGATACAGGCCACCGGGGCCTCCATCGGTGTCAAGGTTTTCGCACGCTCCAACGCGTCGCGCTTTTGCTGCCCAATGATCAGAACATGCGTGTTCATCGCATCCTTGAGCACGCGGGCGGTCAAAGTGATGCGCGGCTCACCCGCGGCCTCCGACCGTAGCGCCATCAAAACGGGCGCGTCATCGGCAAGCGCTTGGGCCAGTTGATCGGCCTCCGGGAACAAGGAGGCGGTGTGCATATCCGCGCCCATGCCCAACAGCAAAACATCGATCGGGAGATGCGGCTCGATCCCCTTCGACAAGGCTTCCAGCTGATCTTCCGGCTGATCTGCGGGCGCATAGAGCGGCACCAGATGCGCCGCGCGCGCCTTGCCGCGCAACAAGCGGCGACGCAGCAGGGCGGTATTGGAACGCTCGGAGCTTTCATCCACCCAACGCTCGTCGTTGAGCATCACGTAAACCGATCCCCAATCGAGGTCGACCTCGCTGAGCAGATCAAACACCGGGCCGGGCGTTGTGCCACCCGGAACGCTCAGCACCGCTTTGCCACGGGCACGCAGGGCTTGCCCCAACTGGCTTGCGATTTGATCGGCAAGCCGCATCATCAGAGCTTCGCGATCTTGGTAAATCTCGAAATTCATTCCTTAATCTCCCGCCAGCGGCGCCCGTCACGGTGCATCAGCATCAACGCATCTTCCGGCCCGGATGTGCCTGCGTCGTAGCCCTGCGGTTTGTCGCCGCGTGTTTCCCAACCATTGATGATTGGATCGGCCCATTCCCAAGCCGCCTCAACCTCATCGCCGCGCATGAACAAGGTCTGATCGCCGCGGATCACATCCATGATCAGGCGCTCATACGCGTCGGGGATATCCGTCCCCCCTTCGCCCAGCGCTTCCGCGAAGGACATATCCAGCGGCACTTGCACCAAACGCATCCCGCCCGGCCCTGGTTCCTTGATCATCACCTTGAGGTTCATACCCTCGTTAGGTTGCAACCGGATGACCAAAACATTCTCGCGCCAGCCTTCGGCAGCGTCGAAAATCGAATGGGGAGGCTCTTTAAACGTGATCGCGATCTCGGATGTCCGCGCCCGCAGCTTTTTGCCTGTGCGAAGGTAGAAAGGTGTGCCCTTCCAACGCCAGTTCGCGATTTCTGCCTTCATCGCGATATAGCTTTCGGTTTTGGTCGTCGGGTTTTCGGCATCCTCAACAAACCCAGGCACGCCCGTCCCGTCGGAACGCTTGTGCCCAAGATACTGGCCGCGCACGATGTCATCGGCGGGAACAGGCTGCAAAGCGCGAATCACTTTCAGCTTCTCATCGCGCACCGCATTCGGATCAAAGTGATACGGCGGTTCCATCGCAATCAGGCACAAAAGCTGCATCAGGTGGTTTTGCACCATATCGCGCATCGCGCCGGAGCGATCATAATAGGCCCCGCGCCCGCCAACCCCGACGGTTTCCGCGACAGTGATTTGGACGTGGTCGATATACTGGCTATTCCAAAGCGGCTCGAACAGGATATTCGCAAAGCGCACCGCCATCAGGTTTTGCACGGTTTCCTTACCGAGATAATGGTCAATCCGGTAGATCTGCGTCTCGTGGAAATGCTCGGCCAACGTCGCATTGAGGGCCTTGGCCGTCGCAAGATCGCGCCCGAAGGGCTTCTCGACGACGATCCGCGCGAGCGAATTTGCGATGTTGTTGGAGTGCAAGCGCTCGGCCAAGGCACCAAAGAGCGACGGCGCAACCGAGAAGTAGAATGCCTGTACAACATCTTGGCGCACGAGCTGTTTCAGGCTATCCCAACCGCCCTCGCCGGTCGCATCGATCGGCACATATGCGAGCCGCGAGACGAAAGAGTCGATCTGCTCGGCGTCGCGCTTGCTCTTGTCAACGAATTCATCAATCGCCTCGCGCACGAGCGTTTTGAAGCCCGCGTCATCCATTTCGGACCGTGCGGCGCCGATAATGCGGGCGTTTTCGGGCATCTGCCCTGCCAAAAACCGGCGATAGAGGCCGGGAAGGATCTTACGGCGCGCAAGATCGCCTGTCGCCCCGAAGATTACGAGGTCAAATTCATCCACGGGAATGACGCGCGAGACCATTATGCAACTCCTTGATCCATTACTTCGTTAGCGCTAACGGGCGCGGTTTATCCAGTTTTCGGAGAAAAGTCTAGCACCGTCGCGAGGATGCAACCAGAGGCGCCATGCATCGTCTGGCGGTTTCCTATGGCTCAGCCTGCGGGGGAAACGGTGGCGCGGGATGTGATGAGGGTTACTGCGTGAGGGCTTTTGCAAGCCGTGGGAGTTTCGCGCGCTTCAGCAGGCTGCGCATCGGTTGTGGTGCGCCTGACAGGCGCTCCGCCTCAGATCGCACAGCCTCGCAAACCCGTGCGACCGCCTCAGGTGCGCCGGACCAAAGCTCCCAAAGAAGTCCGTCAGGGTCACGCCGCTCCAGCCCTTCTTGCGCCAAGGCGCCGCGCGGGAAATCGCAGGCGTTAAAGGTCACGATCGCATCCGCCCCGCCGGAAATCGCCGCCGCCAAAACGTGAATATCGTTTTCATCGGGGAGGTGGAGGCGCGCCTCCAACCCCGCATGGGGTGCCACCGACGCCTGCGGGAAGGCCGCGCGCAACATGGCAACCTCACCGCGCGCAAAAACCTCGGCCTGCGGCCCCAGCTTGACTGTTGCCCGCGCCCATTCTTCCAAAATCCGTTCAGACCAGAGAGGTGTGTAAAGCCCCTCCCGCGCGCATCCGATCAGGATCTCACGCAAAACCGTCGGATAAAGAACACAAGCGTCGAGCAACAGTTTCATCGCACCTGCCTTCAGTCGAGGCGGAAGGCCAGCGCCTTCAGATAGCCGCTTTCCGCCAGCTGCGGCAGCATCGGATGGTCAGGCCCCGCTTGACCGGTGTAGATCAGCTGCGAACGGCGACCGCCACGGCCAATCCCGCGCGCGGAGGCATTTCGGAAGCTGCTCAGATCTGCCGCGTGAGAACATGAGCACAAGACCAGATATCCGCCGGGCGCGACCAAGCTTGCCGCGAGGCGCGCGACACGCTCATACGCCCGCAACCCCGCCTGCAGCGCAGGTTTCGCGGGTGCGAAAGCGGGCGGATCACAAACGACCACGTCAAACTGCGCGCCCTCCTCGGCCAAGGCCTCCATCACTGCGAACGCATCGCCTTGACGGATCTCGAAATCATCCGAGCGCCCCATCGCCGCAGCACCTTGCGTCGCCAGTTCCAGCGCAGGTGCGGACCCGTCCACCGCCGTCGCATGAACCGCCCCGCCTGCCAAAGCCGCCAAGCCAAAGCCACCGACATGGCTAAAGACGTCAAGGACCCTCGCCCCCTTCGACAGCGTTGCCGCAAAGGCGTGGTTCGGGCGTTGATCGAAGAACAGGCCGGTTTTTTGGCCGCCAACGACATCCGCCATATAAACAGCGCCGTTCATCGGAACGGCAATCGGCGCATCGACGCCGCCGCACAAGACGCTGGTCTCTTCCGGCAGCCCCTCCAAGGTGCGCGCGCGGCCCGAGCCGTTTTTGATCACGGTCGTGACCCCGGTGACGGATTTGAGCGCGTCAACAATCGCGTCGATCGCAGTCTCCGACCATGCAGCGTTGGGCTGCACGACGGCCGTATCCCCGAACCGGTCGATAATCACCCCCGGCAAACCATCCGCCTCGGCATGAACCAGACGGTAGAACGGCGCGTCATACAGCCGCTCGCGCATCGCCAGGGCTTTGGTCAGCCGCGCCGCGATCCAATTGGCGTCGATTGTCGCCATCACGTCGCGATCCATCATCCGGCAAATAATCTTGGACGCCGTGTTGACCGTGACCAAGCCCATTTCTCGGCGGTCGGCATCTTCCAACACCGCAAAAGCGCCCGCAGCCAGCTTGCCCGTCCGGCGATCTGTCACCAGCTCATCGGCATAAACCCATGGGAACCCGTGGCGGATTGCGCGCGCTTCGGCCTTTGGCCGCAGGCGGACGACGGGCAAGCCGTGGCGCGAGGCAGGTTGCTGATCATCGGTGTCGGGGAGATGCGGAGTATCGGTCATGGCGGCCTCGGGCATAGAAAAAAGGGGGCGTGTTGCGCCCCCTCTATCCGCTTTAAGCGCACTTGCAAAGCCGCACCGCATCGGCGGCCTACAAGCCTATGCGGATCAAAGCCCTGCCATAGCCTCGCCTTGGGGCGCGCTCACAACCGCAGGGCGGCGCAA
The DNA here is from genome assembly GCF_042466415.1 of Albirhodobacter sp. R86504. Taxonomy (NCBI): domain Bacteria; kingdom Pseudomonadati; phylum Pseudomonadota; class Alphaproteobacteria; order Rhodobacterales; family Paracoccaceae; genus Albirhodobacter; species Albirhodobacter sp. R86504. The sequence goes on from NZ_JAXHCH010000002.1 coordinate 1,418,629, forward strand.
TTCCATCGCGATCCGCGCCGCAAGCGCCTGAGTCACGACGATTTTTTGCGTCAGGCCCCGCGCTTCTTCTTGCAAGGCCAGCTCGCCCCCTGCCGCTTTCGTGTCATCGACAACCAAGCGCGGTCCGTCAATGATCGCCCCCGTGCGCGCATCGCGCACCGTCATCATAAACTTCGTGCTAAACGTCCCGCCCATCATGTAGCGCGTCTTTTCGGTCAGAGCATGGAACCGTACCACCTCCGCCTCGATCGTCACCGGCACGCCCGCTTTCATGCCCGATGTCGCGCTTTTGAACGCGTCGGTCAGGATCGCATCAACCTGCGCATACCGGTCACCGCGGGGATCGCCACGCCACACGATATCCGCGATGGGATAATACATGTTCGCTTCCGATACTTTCAGGTGCTCGGGCACGGTCACATTAATGTCCTTCACGGCATAATCGACAGCAATCGCTCCCGATCCCGCCGCAAATAGCGCAGGGTCGGAGGCCGCTCGGGTCGCGAGATCGCCACCGCCACAGGCCGCCATCAGCAAGATCGCAGCGCCGCCACATATCAAACGCAGTTTCGGGAGAGGGAACATAGACATGGGGAGAACCTTTCGGTTGGTAACAGCACATGTCACGGGGCGTTTCCCCGCAACGTCATTAATATGTGAGCAGTTTTTGTGGTGAAACATGTCAAAAAAGCGCCGAAACCGCGCCGCTAAAGGGGTAATTCCGCTTACCTTACGTAGACTTAGCATCGAAAAAGCGTCTGGGGCCAAAGCCGCACACGCATAAGATGTATCGCTTCGCGCGACCCTCTCGCCAATGATGTGAGACGCCAGTCCCTCAGGTCTGGCCTCATCCCGGGGCGATATCCTGCGCGGTTCAGGTGAACGCGGTTTAGGATTGATCCGTTAGCGCTAACGGAGTATAGTCGCGGCAAATCCGGTGACCGCTCGCAAATCTGTTGCGCCGAGCAACATTGACGATCGGCCCACCAGCCCGCGTCCGAAATTAATCCTTTGACGCTTACGGCCCTTGATCGCCGCGCCCAAGACGTGGCCACATAGTGCCGATGCGCGTCTTCCAAGCGACCGAGAAATCGGCTCTGCATGTCATACATAGAAACATCGAGGCCCCGATGACACATACGCCCCTGAACTCCGCAATCGACCGCGTGACCGATAAAATCCGTGCACGCTCACAAGCCCGGCGCAGCGATTACCTCGCGCGCGTCGATAGCGCAGCCAACAAAGGCCCCGCCCGCGGGCATCTGGCGTGCGGCAACCAAGCCCACGCCTATGCCGCGATGGGGCAAGACAAGGATGCGCTCGTTGCCGAACGCGCGCCCAATATCGGCATCGTCACCGCCTATAACGATATGCTTTCCGCGCATCAGCCCTACGCGACCTACCCCGACCAGATCAAAGCCGCGTTGCGCGAAATCGGCGCGACGGCGCAGGTTGCGGGCGGCGTTCCGGCGATGTGTGACGGGGTCACGCAAGGCCAAGCGGGCATGGAGTTGTCGCTATTCTCGCGCGATGTGATTGCGCTGGCCGCCGGTGTCGCGCTGTCGCACAACACGTTCGACGCGGCGCTTTACCTCGGCGTTTGCGATAAAATCGTGCCGGGCCTTGTGATGGCGGCGGCGACGTTCGGCCATATTCCTGCGGTGTTCTTGCCTGCGGGGCCGATGACTTCGGGCTTGCCCAACGATGAAAAGGGCAAGGTCCGCCAGAAATACGCAACCGGCGAGATCGGCCGCGAAGAACTCATGGCCGCCGAGATGGCCTCCTACCACGGGCCGGGCACCTGCACATTCTATGGCACCGCCAACACCAACCAGATGCTGATGGAATTTATGGGCCTCCACCTCCCAGGCAGCTCGTTTGTGAACCCCAACACCCCGCTGCGCGATGCGTTGACATTGCAAGGCGCGCGTCGCGCCGCCGAGATTACCGCGTTGGGGAATGATTTCCGTCCCGCAGGCCACGTGCTTGATGAGCGCGCCTTCGTAAACGGGCTTGTCGGCTTGATGGCAACGGGCGGGTCGACCAACCTTGTCTTGCACCTGCCAGCGATGGCGATGGCTGCGGGTATCGAGCTGGATCTGGAAGACTTCGACGCGATCTCCGATGTCGTCCCGTTGATGGCAAAAGTCTATCCGAACGGGCTGGCCGATGTGAACCACTTCCATGCCGCAGGCGGTTTGCAATTCATGATCCGCGAACTGATCGGCAGCGGGCTTTTGCACGCGGACGCCTTGACTGTTGGCGGCAATAACCTTGGTGACTACACCCAAGAGCCGAAGCTGATCGACGGCAAGCTCGAGTGGGTCGAGGGCGCGCAAGAGACACTGAACGACAAAATCCTGCGCCCCACCGCGACGGGCTTTGCCAAGAACGGCGGGCTGAAACAGCTTGAGGGCAATCTGGGCCGCGGCGTTATCAAAATCTCCGCCGTTGCGCCCGAACGCCATGTGATCGAGGCCCCCGTACGCGTATTCCACGATCAAAAGGACGTCAAAACGGCCTTCCAAGCGGGGGAATTCACGTCTGACACGATCGTGGTCGTGCGCTTCCAAGGCCCTTCCGCCAACGGAATGCCCGAACTGCACTCGCTCACGCCGCAACTCACCGTGTTACAAGATCGCGGACTGAAGGTCGCGCTTGTGACAGACGGGCGGATGTCAGGTGCATCGGGTAAAGTCCCTGCCGCCATCCACGTCTCGCCCGAAGCGGCCAAGGGTGGCCCCCTTGCGCGTCTGCGCGATGGCGATATGGTGCGGCTCGACGCGGCAACTGGCATTCTAGAATGCCTCGAATCAGATTTCGCCACCCGCACCCCCGTCACGGCCGATTTGTCGGCCAACGGCCACGGCATGGGGCGCGAAATGTTCGAGATGTTCCGCCGTTCCGTCGGCAACGCAACTGAGGGCGCGGCCGTCGTCGTTTAAGGTTTCGCCCTGCGGCGAGAGAGAACAGCGCGGGCAAACGCCCAGCGCATCTCTGCGCCGCGGGGCCTATTTTGCCCGCGCGTTTTGCGCTTTGCATAACTGGAGAGACAATGACCCCGACCCAACAATCCGCCGCCGCCCGTGAGATCTGCCTTTTGGCGCCTGTCGTGCCGGTCATCGTGATCCGCGATGTCGCCCATGCGGTGCCCATGGCGAAAGCCCTGATCGCAGGCGGCCTGCCTGCGCTGGAAGTCACGCTGCGCACGCCTTGCGCGCTGGAGGCGATCCGCGCGATGGCTGATGTCGAGGGCGGCGTTGTTGGCGCCGGCACGTTGCTGACCCCTGCGGATGTGAAAGCGGCCAAGGCGGCGGGCGCGAAATTTGGCGTGTCGCCCGGCGTCACCGACACGCTTTTGAAGGCCTGCGAGGATGAAGGGCTTGCGCTCTTGCCAGGCGCGGCAACCTCCACCGAAGTCATGTATCTGTTGGAGCGCGGCTACACGGTCCAAAAGTTCTTCCCTGCCGAAGCCAATGGCGGGGCCCCTGCCCTCAAAGCGATCGGCGCGCCTTTGCCACAGGTTTCCTTCTGCCCCACGGGCGGCGTCAGCTTGAAGAACGCACCGGACTATCTCTCACTCGCCAATACCCTTTGCGTTGGCGGATCGTGGGTCGCGCCGGATGCTTTGGTGCAGGCGGGCGACTGGGCCGGCATTGAGCGGCTCGCGGCAGAAGCGGTCGCGGCGCTGAAAGCCTGACCGCACGAAAACGACTTGGGGACGCCGCAAGGAACCCCGCCGAAACCAACAGGCCGCTCGCATCTGCAAGCGGCCTGTTTTTTTTGTCGTCAATCCTTGCCCCAGATGGGGTCAACGTTAGCTCGCGAATTTCGCCGCGCGCCCCCCGCGACGCTGCGGCACCATCGTCCCTGCCGTCATCCCTTCGGTCAGCATCTTACTCATCGGATGGTCTGCATCCGCACCGTATTGCGCAAGGGCCGCACGCATGGCGGCGACGCTCTCCACGCCTTCGGGCAGGCTCAGCGCCCAATCCACGAAGATCGACCGGCATTCCTCGGCCGTAATACCCTCGATTTTGTAGCTTTCGCGGATCAACCCTTTTGGATCCGCCACCGTCATATCCATAATCGCATATCCCAACTTTTGATCCGCCCTTCGGCATCGTTAACCGGCCAAGCTGCGCTCGACAATCTCGTTAATCTGCGCGGTTGTCTCTTGAAGGCGCGCCGACAAATCTTTGAGTGTCTCACATCCCGTTTCACGCAGTAAAAACGCCCGCGCCCCCTCTCCGATTGCATCCATATCAATCGGGTTTTCCGTCAAAAGCCGTCCGCTCGCTTGCAAACGCCAGAAGAACCGGTAGGCCGACGCCAGCGCCGCCTCCTCGGATTTGGACACAAACATACCCTTCGCACCAAGGCGCAACTGCGCCTCCATCTTGCGGGCGGGGGCACCGCTGCGCAAGGCGAAGCTCTGTGCCAGCAATTCAATATCCTGCATCCGTCCCGCGCCGAGCTTGGCCTCCCACGCGCCGTCCACGGGCTTTGCCGCGAAAATCCGCGCGCGCATCTCGCCCAATTCGGTCATCACATTGGGCGCGCGGCCCTTTGCCGCCAGCACCTCGCATCGTACCGCCTCGATATCCGCCGCCAAAGCATCCGGCCCCGCAATCACCCGTGCGCGCGTTAAGGCGAGATGCTCCCACGTCCACGCTTCGGTTAATTGATAGCTACGGAAACTCTCGAAACTTGTCGCGACGGGCCCCTTTCGCCCCGATGGGCGCAATCGCATATCCACCTCGTAGAGCCGCCCCTCCGGCATCTGTGCCGAAAGCGCCGTGACCAAAGCCTGCGTCAATCGGGCGAAATAGGTGCGCGCAGGCAATGGCTTGGCGCCGTCCGATTCCTCGTCGCCCTGCGCGTCATAGATCACGATCAAATCGAGATCAGAGGCCGCATTGAGGCGTTCCGCCCCCAAGGAGCCCATCCCGATCACCGCCGCGCCGCGCCCGGGGCACGCGCCATGCCTGCGCGAGAACTCTGCCCGCACGACAGGCCAAAGCGCGCGGATCGTCGCATCCGCAAGATCGGAATATTGCTTGGCGGCCTCTTGCGCGTCAATCAGCCCGCGCAGATGATGCACCCCCACGCGGAAATGCCATTCCTTCTGCCAGCGCCGCGCAAGATCGAGCTTCGCCTCGTAATCGGATGCCGCTTCAAGCTTGGCAGAAAGCTCGCTTTGCAACACCGCCAACTCAGGCCAAGGCGCAAAGAAACTGCCGCCCAAAACACCGTCCAAAACGGCCGCATTGCGCGATAGATAATGCGATAGTGCGGGGGCCGTGCCGCAAATATCGACGATCAGATCAATGAGTTGTGGATTGGCCTCAAAAAGGGAAAACACCTGTACCCCCGCAGGAAGCCCCGCCAGAAACCGATCAAATTGCAACAACGCCTCGTCAGGGTTGGCCGCACGCATCATCCGCGTCAGGATTTCGGGCTCGACACGGCCAAACACCTCCGCCGCGCGCGCCGATCGCAGGGCCGGCAAACCGCGCCACCCTTCGACCAATGCTTCTTGTGCCTCGGAAAGTTCGGGGCGCGGTTGGGCCTGACCCGGCTGGAAGAAACCGCCCGTTAATTCCTCCACCCGCTCAAGGCGCGCCTTGATCTGCGCCGCCCATTCTTGCGTGTCGGGCGCACCCATCATCCGCGCGAGGCGGTCCATTCCGTCTTGCGTCGTGGGCACGAGATGGGTCTGGGCGTCATGCACCATCTGGATGCGATGCTCGACTTCGCGATGCGCGATGTAATGCGCGCTCAGCTCCTGCGCGATCTCGGGCGGAACCCATCCTTGTTTTGCAAGCTGCGCCAAACCACCGAGTGTCGTGCGGTCTCGCAGGCTTTCATCGCGCCCTCCGGCGATCAACTGCCGCGTTTGAGTGAAAAACTCGATCTCGCGAATGCCACCCTGCCCCAACTTCATATGATGGCCCGCGACCGTGATCTTGCCGTTGAGGCCCTTATGATCACGGATACGAAGACGCATATCGTGGGCATCTTAAATCGCCGCAAAATCCAGATGTTTGCGCCAGACGAACGGTTTGAGCGTCATGAGGAAACGCTCCCCCGCCGCCAGATCCCCCGCGCAGGGACGCGCTTTGATATAGGCCGCGCGCTCCCATGTCCGGCCTTCCGCCTCGTAGTAAAGTTCGGCCGAGGCCATGGAAATGCACACTGGCGTCACGCTGGCGTCCGGCCGCAGCCGCAAATCCGTCCGGAACACATATCCGCCAGAGCTCGTGTCATTCATGATCTGCGCCATTTTCCGCGTCACGCGGATAAAGGCCGCGCGGGCCTCGTTCCGATCATCCGGCGCGAATTGGGTTTCGTCGTAGAGGCAAATGAGGTCGATGTCAGAGGAGTAATTCAACTCACCCGCCCCCATCTTGCCCATCGCCAAAGCCACCATGCCCCCCGCGCGATCGGCGTCTTCGGGTGTGGCGCCGGGCAGCTTGCCGCGCCGGATTTCATCCGCGACCAACCGCGTGAGACAGGCGTGGACGGCCGCATCCGCAAGCTGCGTGAGCGCGCCGGTGACCTCCATCAAGGACCAAACCCCGCCCAAATCGGCAAGCCCCGCGTAGATGGCAACACGCCGCTTGGCGGCGCGCAGCCCCGCGACCAGATCGCCAAGTGCCAAATCCCGCACCGCCGCCAGCAGTTCCGCGATCACGGCATCCGGCTCTTTCACCAGCGCGCCGCGCAACCAATCGGCCTCGCGCGTGATCAGATCGTAGAAATACGGGCTCGCCGAAGCGCTATTCGCGATAAGCTCACGCAGTGCATCGGGAAGATCGCGGAACTGCTCCTCGACCTCGCGCGCGCGGTCGATATCATAGGGCAAGGGCGAACGGGTGAGTGAGGATGTGAATGTCATAGCGTCACCCTACACACGGCCATGACACCGTCAACGGCCCGCGCGCGCGACGTGAGAAGCAATGCCGACCATAAAAAAGGCCGCACCTTCTCGGCGCGGCCTTTTCAAGGTCATGTTGAGGGAAATTAGAGGCGCGATGCCACGTTTTCCCAGTTTACGAGCTTGTCGAGGAAGTTCGTGAGGTAGGCAGGGCGCTTGTTGCGGAAGTCGATGTAGTAGGAGTGTTCCCAAACATCGCAGCCCAAGAGAGCCGTCTGACCGAAGCAAAGCGGGTTCACCCCATTCTCGGTTTTGGTAACTTTCAGCGCGCCGTCAGTGTCTTTCACCAACCATGCCCAGCCCGAGCCGAACTGGCCTGCGCCCGCAGCAGCGAAGTCATCCTTGAATTTCGCGACAGAGCCGAACAACTCGGTGATCGCTTTTTCCAACTCGGACGGCATCGCGTTGCCGTTCGGGCCCATCATTTCCCAAAACTGGGTGTGGTTCCAGTGTTGGGATGCGTTGTTGAAAATGCCGTTTTGCGCAACAGCATCGGCCGCGTAGGTGCCTTTGATGATGTCCTCAACCGATTTGCCTTCCCACTCGGTGCCAGCAATCAGCTTGTTGCCGTTGTCGACATAGGCTTTGTGGTGGATGTCGTGGTGATATTCAAACGTCTCGGCCGACATGCCATGGGCGGCAAGGGCGTCATGAGCGTAAGGGAGATCGGGAAGTTCGAAAGCCATTTGAAATGTCCTTAGGTTGAAGGTCCTGTTCTGCACTCTATAGAAGGGCGCAGGCGCGGCAGGTCAAGGGCAAAGCCCGATTTTCATCTTTTCGCGGCAAAACCATGCCGACCCTTCGCCGCTAAGGCTTTGCACATATTACGTTTATGCGATTTCACCGCCCTTGCGCGACGAGAGTTCAAGAAGCCCCATCACGTAGCCCGCAACAGATCGGAACGAGATCAGCGTAATCTCGTCTTGCGAGGAGCGCCACAGCGCCACCGCGACCTGCGCCGCACGCGTGCGCCGGATCTCTCCAGTCTTCAGCGCGGCAAGATCAACGGGGCAGAGCTTCTGGATCACCTGATCCGCTTTCTCCCCCGATACGCGGAACACGGCGCGCGCGTCGGAAACATTGGTGACCAACGCGTGTTCCGCCGCCAATGCGTTCGCCAGCTTGCCCTGCAACGCCGCCGCTTGGGCGTAATCGCACATGATCAACAGCTCGTCTGGCCCCATCCATGCCGTAGAACCCTCCGCGCCCAGCGCGATCTGTCGCGTGTCGGGCACACAAAGCCCGGCAACGGTCAGCGCTTTAGCGAGTGTTTTGGACGACAAATCACACCGGATCGCGACCATTCCGCAAAGGCCAAGCTCCGCGACATCCGCGAACCCAGTGTAGCTTTGACCCTCAAGAGCCGATACGGATTTAGACATCGGCCTTCTCCCCTGCTTTGTCATAGAACACCTGATCGACAATTCGCGCCTTGTGGACCGCGCCGTTATCGCCGGGGAAATCAAGCACTTCGCCCATCCGGCTTGGCCCTTGCCGCACAAGACCCATCGCGATCCCCTTTTTCAGCATCGGCGAGTAATAGGTCGAGGTGACGCGGCCTTGCACTTTGCGCTGGCCGTTGGCGTTAAAGCCCTCCTCCACCGCATAAACCCCGTCCGGCAGCACCGATCCATCGAGCGTCTCAAGCCCGACAAGTTGCCAGCGATCCGCGCTCGCCATGAAGCTGCGCTCCTGCGCGCGTTTGCCAAGGAAATCGGTTTTCTTCTTGGAAATCGCCCATGACAGGCCGAGATCCTGCGGGATCACGGTGCCATCAGATTCGTCGCCGATCATGATGAAGCCCTTCTCCGCGCGCATGACGTGGAGCGCCTCGGTGCCGTAGGGCATGACGCCAAACGCCTGCCCCGCCGCATGAAGCGCCTCCCAGAATGCGAGGCCCTGCGAGGCGGGAACGGCGATTTCGTAGCTGAGTTCGCCCGAGAACGAGATCCGGAACACCCGCGCATCAAACCCGCCGATTTGGCCTTCCGCGAAGGTCATGAACGGCAGCGCCTCTTTGCTGACATCCATCCCGCCGAGCGCCTCGAGCAGCATCCGCGCCTTGGGGCCGACCACTGCGATCTGCGCGTATTGTTCGGTCAGATTGGCGGTGTAGACCTTCCAATCCCACCATTCGCATTGCAGCCAATCCTCCATATGCGCATGGATCCGGTCCGCGCCGCCAGATGTGGTGTGACACAGCCAGCTATCCTCCGACATCCGCACCACAACCCCGTCATCCGACAGGAACCCGTTTTCCGAACACATCAGCCCGTAGCGGCATTTGCCCACCGCCAGATTGGACATCATATTGGTGTACATCATGTCGAGGAACCGGCCCGCATCGGGGCCTTTCACGAGGATTTTGCCCAAAGTGGAGGCATCCAACAGCCCGACATTGGTCCGCGTGTTCACGATCTCGCGGTTGACGGCATCGCGGTGGCTCTCGCCCGATTTGGGATAGGTATAGGGGCGGCGCCAGAGGCCGACCGGCTCCCAATGCGCGCCCTGAGTTTCGTGCCAGCCATGGATCGGGGTGCGGCGCAGCGGTTGGAAAACCTCGCCGCGGGCTTCGCCGGTGATCGCGCCGAAGGAAATCGGCGTGTAGGGCGGGCGGAATGTGGTGGTGCCGGTTGCGGGGATCGGCTGGCCCAGCGCATCGGAGAGAACCGCCAAGCCGTTGATATTGGACAGCTTTCCCTGATCCGTGGCCATGCCAAGCGTGGTGTAGCGCTTGGTGTGTTCCACGCTTTCATAGCCTTCGCGCGCGGCCAGTTGCACGTCTGAGACTTTCACATCGTTCTGATAATCTAAGAACGCTTTTGCCCGCAGCGCCTCGGGCGCGCGCGCAGGCATCGACCAGACCGCCGCCATCGGGGTTTCCACCGCCGAGGCCGCGCCAATGCCCGCCTCCGCGCCGATCTCATCCAAGGTCATCGCGCCATTCGCCGCACCGACCGCGCGGACCATCGCTTGCCCCTTATCGCCCAGCGGCGGCCGGGCCGCATCGGGGCGGAACATCGCGCGCGCCTCGTCCCACACCAGCTTGCCGCCGGTATGCGACCACAGGTGGACGACCGGCGACCAACCGCCCGACATCGCCACGCAATCGCAGGCAATCTCGTCATGCACCGTGCCATCGCCCTCTTGCCGGCAGATCGCAACGGAGGTGACCGCTTTGCCCCCCTTAACCTTCGCAATCGCGTGATCGGGTAACACGCGAACTCCGCGCGCCCGTACCAGATCGGGCAATTCGCCGGTGGCGGTGGGCCGCGCATCCAGCACGGCGGCCACCGAAAGCCCCGCATCCAACGCGACCAATGCTGTGCGATAAGCATCGTCATTATTGGTGACGACAACGATTTTCTGTCCCGGCGCCACCGCGAAATTCACGATGTAATCACGCACCGCCCCCGCCAGCATCACGCCCGGAATATCATTGCCCGCAAAGGACAAGGGCCGCTCGATCGCGCCGGTCGCGGTGATGATCTCACGCGCGCGGATGCGCCACAGGCGGTGGCGCGGCGCATCGGAAAGCGGCGCGTGATCTGCAACCGATTGATACCCGATAACATAGCCATGATCATGCACGCCTGCCGCCATGGTGCGCTTGCGCAACGACACATTCGGCATAGATGTGAGAGTTTCCAGCGCGGTCTTGATCCAATCCGAGACTTCCGCCCCGTCCACCTGCCCGCCGTCTACCGGCGCGCGGCCGCCCCAATGCGGCGTTTGTTCCAGTACGATCACGCGCTTGCCCTCGCGGCCCGCTTTGAGCGCCGCGAGCAGACCCGCAACCCCGCCACCCGCAATCAGCACATCGCAAAAATCATAAGCCTGCTCGTACCGGTCGGCATCCGCTTGAGTCGGCGCAGCGCCGAGCCCCGCCGAATGACGCACGACCGGCTCGAACAGATGTTTCCAAGCAAAGCGCGGGAACATGAACGTTTTGTAGTAGAATCCCGCAGGAAGAAACTTCGCGAAGAGGTTATTCACACTGCCGATATCGAATTCGAGGGACGGCCAGTGGTTCTGGCTGCGCGTGACGGCCCCTTCAAACAGTTCGGTCGTCGTCGCCCGTTGGTCTGGCTCAAACCGGGCGCCCTCCCCGAGCATCAAGAGCGCATTTGGCTCCTCCGCGCCCGATCCGACCAAGCCGCGCGGCCGATGATACTTGAACGACCGCCCCAAGAGCACTTGCCCCGCGCCCAAAAGCGCCGAGGCCAGCGTATCGCCCCTAAAGCCCGTCATCGCCTTCCCGTTAAACTGAAAGGTCATCGGCTCGGTGCGGTCGATCAGACGGCCGCCTTGCGACAAACGGGTGCTCATTTGAAACCCTCCCAATCGGGACGCTTGGCCTTTACAGCCTTGATAATATCTTCTGTGGGGGCAGAGGTTTGGGCCTTATACGTCCCGAACACTTCCAATGTGGCGGTGCAGCGCGCGGCTAAGAACCATTTGCCGCAGCCATAGGCGTGGCGCCAGCGTTCGAAATGCACGCCCTTCGGATTTTTACGGGCGAACATATAGCCCTCGAAATCCTCATCCGAGCTGTCGGGGCCGAAGCGCTTCAAATGCGCCTCACCGCCCGGTGTCAGCTCTGTCTCGTCGGTCTGAACGCCGCAATACGGGCATTGGAGCGTCAGCATGGCGCGGACTCCTGCGTTGAGGTCCGCGCCATGAGGTCGTGACCAGTTAGATTAGTTGGGCAGGTCGATCTGGATTTCCGGCTCGTCCGCCGCGGGCACATCGCCGCCCGAATAGATGTACCAGCCGCCGCCCAGAACGATAACAATGAGCGCGCCGATGATGAAGCTTTTGATGCCGGAGCCGTTTGGTTCAGCCATGATCGATTATCCTTCTGAATTCGTTTCAGAAAGATAACGTCACATAAGCGCGAAGAGTTCCCGCGCATCGCGTTGGATTTGGCGCGATGCAGGGGCTCTGCCCCCGCACCCCCGGGATATTTGGGGCAACCGGAAAGGGAAACGAAGCCGGCCATCAATGCGCCACCCCCGCCGCGACGCTCTCGTCGATGAAGCGGCCCTCGCGGAAGCGGTTGAGGCCGAACTCATCGGTGAGCGGCGAGTGGCCTTTGGCGATCAGTTCGGCCATTGCAAAGCCCGATCCCGGGATCGCTTTGAACCCGCCGGTGCCCCAGCCGCAGTTGACAAAAATGCCGTCCACCGGCGTTTTGGACAGGATCGGCGAGCGGTCGCCCGTCATATCGACGATCCCGCCCCATTGGCGCAGCATTTTGAGGCGCGAGATCATCGGGAAGGTCTCGATCAGGGCGCGGGTGGTTTCCTCGACATGGTGCCATGATCCGCGCTGGGTGTAATTGTTGAACCCGTCGGTACCGCCGCCGATCACCATCTCGCCCTTGTCCGATTGCGACATATAGCCGTGGACGGTGTTGGCCATGACCACCACATCCATGCAGGGTTTGATCGGCTCTGAGACCCATGCCTGCAACGCCATCGATTCAATCGGCAGGCGGAAACCGGCTTTCTCGGCCAGAACGGAGGAATGCCCCGCCACCACCATCGCCAGTTTGCCGCAGTCAATCGCGCCGCGCGAGGTATCAATCCCGACGACCTTGCCGCCCTCGGTACGCACGGCGGTCACTTCGGTTTGCTGGATGATGTCCATGCCCATATCCGAGCACGCCCGCGCATAGCCCCAGGCCACCGCATCATGGCGCGCGGTGCCGCCGCGTTCTTGATAGAGCGCGCCGAGAACGGGATAGCGCGGCCCGTCGATATTGATGATCGGCACGAGGGATTTGACCTCCTCCGGCCCGATCCAGCGGGTCTCCACGCCTTGCAGATTATTGGCGTAAACGGTGCGTTTATAGCCGCGAACTTCGTGCTCGGTCTGGCCCAGCATCAGGAGGCCGCGCGGGCTGAACATCACGTTGTAATTGAGATCTTGCGACAGATCTTCGTACAATGAGCGCGCTTTTTCGTAGATCGCGGCGGAGGGATCTTGCAGGTAATTCGAGCGGATGATCGTTGTGTTGCGGCCCGTGTTGCCGCCGCCGAGCCAGCCCTTTTCAATCACCGCCACATTGCGGATACCGTGGACCTTGCCGAGGTAATAGGCCGTCGCCAAACCGTGCCCGCCCGCGCCGACGACGATCACATCATAGCGTTTTTTCGGCTCAGGCGAGCGCCAAGCGCGCTCCCAACCGGAATGGAACCGCAACGCTTCCCGCGCCACTGCAAACATCGAATAGCGCCGCATCCGCCACTCCTTCGCAAAAAATTTCTTACGCTCGTCGCGCCCTACCCGATCGGCGAGCCGAATCCGGAAGCCGCGCCAAACGGCCCACCCCCTTGTGATGGACCTTGATCCTCCCGCCAAGCCCGATTGATGCGGCATTCAAAAGCAAAATTGCGACATCGGATTGAAACTACGCCAAAAAGGGAGGTTTTGCCCGCGACCATTCGCCCCGCCTCTCTCGTCCTGCGCCCCTTCGCCCTTTCGCCGCGCGCCCATCCACCCTAAATAGGCATCGCGCGCGGAATGATCCGCCCTCTGACTTCGGGAACCAATATGCTCTTCTGGATCGTCACTGCTGCCCTCACAGCGATTATCGCGGCTGCGCTCGCGCTCGCCGCTTTGCGTGCCTTGCGCGCGGATCGCGATGAGGGGGATGCGCCTCACCCCGATCGCAGCGATCTCGGCGTTTACCGCGCGCAATTGGCGGAAGTGGACCGCGATCTCGCGCGGGGGATTTTGCAGCCAGCCGAGGCAGAGCGTAGCCGGACCGAAATCAAGCGCCGCATTCTGGAAGCAGACCGCAGCGCCCGGAAATCCACGCGTCCGCGCACCGCTCCGCGCGCGGCCCTGCTGACGGGAGGCGGCCTGATCGCCGCTCTGCTTTTAGGCAGCTTTGCGCTTTACGCGCGGTTGGGGTCGGCCGGATACGCGGATCAACCGATCGCCAGTCGCCTTGCGAGCGCCCAAGCCCTCTACGCAAGCCGCCCATCGCAGGAGACTGCCGAGCGCGAGGCCGCGAAGACGCGTGGGACACCGCCCGAAAATCCCGAACTTGAAGCGCTCGTCGCACAATTGCGCACAGCCATGGAACAGCGGCCAGACGCGATTGAGGGGCTGCAACTCCTTGCACAGAATGAAGAAATCCTCGGGAATTATCGCGCAGCATGGCAGGCCCAAGACCGCCTGATCGCCGCCAAACAGGCCGCGCCCGATACCGATCCAACGGCGGATGATTACGCAGGCTTGGCCGATCTGATGATTATTTCTGCCGGTGGTTTCGTGAGCCCAGAGGCGGAAGGTGCGCTCCTCAACGCCCTCAACCTCGACCCGAACAATCCCCCCGCACGCTTTTACGCGGGCATGATGATGATCCAGAACGGGCGCCCCGATCAAAGCTTTGCATTGTGGTCAAAATTGCTCGCAGAAGGGCCGGAAAACGCGCCGTGGATCGCGCCCATTCGCAGCAGTATCAACGAGCTGGCGTGGCTTGCGGGCGAGCCCAACTATATCGCTCCCCCCGCGATCGCGCCGCCCGCCGGGGGGAGCATGGCCCCCTTGCCGGGCCCTGACGCCGATGCCGTCGCCGCCGCATCCGACCTGACCCAAGACGAGCGGGACGAGATGGTGCAAGGCATGGTCAACCAACTCGCAGCGCGCTTGCAAGCCGAAGGCGGAAACCCGCAAGAATGGGCACGTCTTATCGCGGCCCTCACCGTTTTGGGTGATATTCCAACCCGTGATGCGGCGATTACATCGGCCAAATCGGCCTATCCCGGTCAGGCTGACTTGTTCGATCAAGCTGCTAAAGGAGCCTCGCAATGATCTGTGAAACGATGGACGATTTCGCGCCGCTCATGCCCGCATTCGGCGCGATCGCCGGGCTGGATCTCGGCACGAAAACGATCGGCGTCTCCGTCTCCGACAGCATGCGATCGGTAGCCACCCCCCTCTCCACAATCCGGCGCGAAAAATTCACGCTGGATGTCGCACAGCTCCTCAAAATCACGACGGCGCGCGAGATCAAGGGGCTTGTTCTCGGTCTGCCCCGAAATATGGACGGATCGGAAGGACCGCGTTGCCAATCGACCCGCGCCTTTGCGCGGAATCTGGAAAAGCTCACGCCTCTGCCGATCACTTTTTGGGATGAGCGCCTGTCGACGGTAGCCGCCGAACGCGCCATGCTTGAGGCGGATATGTCTCGAAAACGTCGCGCAGAGGTGATCGACCACGTCGCCGCGGGCTATATTTTGCAAGGCGCATTGGATCGTTTGGCACATATCAAGAGGGCAATATGACGACGAATACCGCGATTTGGGAACGCGACGAGCCGCAAAGCCCTTGTGTGAAAATTTGCGTCATGCATCCGGTCGAGGGTCTCTGCGTGGGGTGCTTGCGCAGCCTGCCCGAAATCGCGACATGGGGCCAGATGGCGCGGGCGGAGCGGCAAGCGATCCTTGACGACCTATCGGCAAGAGCGCCGCGCTTGTCAAAGCGACGCGGCGGGCGCATGGCGCGGGTGAAAGAGTAACCCGCCCGCACGGGGCGGCACGCAGGGCGAGGCGTCCCGCGCCAGTTTTACCGCTTTGCGAATACAAAACACCTGTCGCGCCGGATCATGAGCCACATAGGCGTTCCGGTTTTGGGCAGGAAAACGTTGGGAACGGTGGTCTTCAACGTTGATCCGTCGAAATCCATCTTGAATTCAACCAAGCTCTCTCGCCCCATAAAGCGGGCGCGCTGAACGACGCCGCGCGCCGCCGTGCCGTCTTGCGGTGTCGGGTTCGGGCCGCGCCCCGCGCGATCGAAATCGATTTTCAGGTGCTGAGGCCGGATCACAATCTCGACCTCCGTTCCGTCGGGCTGGCCCGGCATCAAGAAGTCCCCGAAGGGCGTGGCGGTCAGCGCCCCCTGAACAGTCGAGGTGAGGATGTTTACATCCGAGAAGAACTGCGCCGCGGCACGATCAACCGGTGCGTTATAGAGGTTATAGGGCGCGCCGCGCTGCACGATTTTACCGCCGCGCATGAGCAGAATTTGATCCGCCATCCGCATCGCCTCATGCGGCTCGTGGGTGACGAGCAAGACGGCTGTGCCCTCCTCTTTCAAAAGCGCGAGCGTCTCGTCGCGGATATCATCGCGCAGTCGCTCATCAAGGCCCGAAAAAGGTTCATCCATCAAAAGGATACGCGGGCTGGGCGCCAAGGCCCGCGCCAAGGCGACGCGCTGTTGCTCGCCGCCCGATAGCGCATGCGGGAAGCTGTCGATATGGCGCGCAAGGTGCACGCGTTTGAGGAGATCCATGACGCGGGCACGTTTTTCGGCCTTGGTCCCCGTCAACCCGAACGCGACATTCTCGGCGACGCTGAGATGCGGAAACAAGGCGAAATCCTGAAACATCAACCCGATAGACCGACGTTCCGGCGGGATACGGAACACGGTGTCGCAGACAAGTTTGCCATCGACGAAAATCTTGCCGGAATCTTGCATGTCGACGCCTGCGATCATCCGCAACGTCGTCGACTTACCGCAGCCCGATTGCCCCAAAAGACATGTCACCTGCCCCGCCGGAATCGCGAAGGACACATCATCCACCACGCAACGCCCATCGAATTCACGCATCAATCCCTGCACCTCCAACCGCGCAGGCGCGGCGGGCGCTGTAGCCTCGTCGGGGGCGTGGGACTGGGCGCTGGGGGCGGTTCGCAGGGGCATCGCGATATCCGATCAATTTACTTGGTCGACATTGGCGATACCAGCCACCGCCCCGCGACGCAAGCGCGTCACCATGCCGCGACGCCTTGTAACTCATCGGTAAGGGGTTAATGTTGAACGCGTATCCATCACGACACGCCTGCCGAGCCTCCCCGATATGATTTTCGCGCGCACATCCTTTGCCCATCCCAGTGCGTTGACCGGATCGCCCGCCTGCGTGCCGCGCCCGCGCCCCGTCCGCCAAGCATAGATCCCACGCCGTCCGCCCCGCGATTTGCACCCAATCTTCAAACAAATGCCCCATTTACCGCCGAAGACTTGACGCAAGGGGAGAGAACCACGATCTCCCCAGACAGTCGTAGGAGGTAGGATCCTTGATCCCGAAAGTATCCATGAGCACCGAATTCGCCCCGACCCCGATCTCCCCTGCTCCCGCACAGGCGACCCATGTCTATGACGTGGAGGATATTTGGGTGATTTCGGGCGCCAATCAGGGCGATGCTTTGGGAGACCCGTTCGAATGCGAGCCGGGCGATACCTACCAGTTGGAGCGTGATGCGACCCCGCTTCGCCTGATGCTCAGCACCAATGCCGACGGCCAGCAAATCATCGCCGAAGGTTCGGAAATCGGCACGCAGGGCGACCAAATCACCCTGACCGCGAGATATGTGATGATGGCCCCCGATAGCGACAAGGTGGATCTCTTGCTGATCCGGCATGAGCCAAGCGGACATCGCTTTGCCCTGCCCCTGTCGCCGATCGCGCCGCGCGTCGATTATATGCTGATTGAGGCGCATGAAGATCCCGGCACGACGCAGTTGGCGGATCTGGTATGCGTCGCCTTCACAACCGGCACGATGATCACACTCGCTGGCGGTGCCCAACGGCCAATCGAATCTTTGCAGGCGGGCGACCGTATTCTAACCCGCGATTCCGGCCCGCAACCGCTGCGGCTGGTCGCGAAGGCAACCTTGCGCGCCTTGGGGACATTCGCGCCGGTCGTGATCTCATCGGGCACTTTGGGGAACGAGGGCGATCTTGTCGTCTCGCCCCATCACCGCATCTTCCTATATCGCCGTGGCGAGCGCCGAATTGGCACAACATCCGAGACATTGGTGCAGGCCAAGCATCTGGTGGACGGCGAGAACGTCTGGCAGCGCGAAGGGGGATATGTCGATTACTACGCCTTGGTCTTTGACCGCCACGAGATCATCTATGCCGAAGGCATTCCGTGCGAAAGCCTGATGGTTTCGGAGGCGACCTTGGGGGTTTTGCCGCAAGACCTCGCCGCGGAGGTGCGCGACCGTCTTCCCGGTCTGACCCACCGCCCCCATTTCGGAACGGAAGCGGGGCGTGATCTGCTCGATAGCGTTGGCCGTGATAAGATTTTCAGGCGACGCGACGAGTAAAATGGCCGCCGTGCGCGCGTGACCCCGCGGCAGATTGCCTTCCGCGCGCGACGTAGCAATCCCCATTGCCCAAAACCGCGCTGTCGGGTAAATCCCGCGCATGACACAGACCGCTCAACTCCCCGCTCAAATCGCCCGCCGCAGGACTTTCGCGATCATTTCGCACCCTGACGCGGGCAAGACCACGCTCACTGAAAAGTTCCTGCTATTTGGCGGCGCTATTCAGATGGCCGGACAGGTGCGGGCCAAAGGCGAGGCGCGGCGCACGCGCTCTGACTTCATGAAGATGGAGCAAGATCGCGGGATTTCGGTTTCGGCCTCGGCTATGTCGTTCGAATATAAAGACTATCTGTTCAATCTCGTCGACACGCCCGGCCACTCGGATTTCTCCGAGGATACCTACCGCACGCTAACGGCGGTGGATGCGGCCATCATGGTGATCGACGGGGCGAAGGGGGTTGAGAGCCAGACGCGCAAGCTGTTTGAGGTATGCCGGCTGCGCGATTTGCCGATCTTGACATTTTGTAACAAGATGGACCGCGAAAGCCGCGACACGTTCGAGATCATTGACGAAATTCAAGAGAATCTCGCGATTGACGTGGCCCCTGCGTCTTGGCCTATCGGGGTCGGGCGCGATTTTCTTGGCTGCTATGATTTGCTGCACGACCGTCTGGAATTGATGGATCGGGCGGATCGTAACCGCGTGGCGGAGACGGTGAAAATCACCGGTCTGGACGATCCGAAGCTGGCCGAGCATATCCCCGCCGCACAATTGGCGCAGCTACGCGAAGAAATCGAGATGGCGCGCGAATTGCTGCCGGCGTTTGATCGCCAAAGCTTCCTCGAGGGGCATATGACGCCGATCTGGTTTGGCTCTGCGATCAATTCCTTCGGGGTGCGCGAATTGATGGACGGGATTGGCGAGTTCGGCCCCCTTCCACAGCCGCAAAAATCCGCAGGCCGCACCATTGACCCGGCCGAAAGCCCCGTCACGGGTTTTGTCTTTAAAGTTCAAGCCAATATGGACCCGAAACACCGCGACCGCGTTGCGTTCGTTCGCCTCGCCTCGGGGCATTTCGAGCGCGGCATGAAGCTGAACCATGTGCGGTTGAAAAAGCCGATGGCGATCACCAACCCTGTTTTGTTCCTCGCCGCGGACCGTGAACTGGCCGAGGAAGCCTGGGCGGGCGACATCATCGGTATTCCAAACCACGGGCAATTGCGGATCGGGGATGCGCTGACCGAGGGCGAACCGCTGCAGTTCACCGGCATCCCGAGCTTTGCGCCCGAGCTGTTGAACACGGTGCGCGCGCTTGACCCGATGAAGGCCAAGCATCTGGATAAGGCGCTTTTGCAATTTGCCGAGGAAGGCGCCGCCAAAGTTTTCAAACCGATGATTGGTTCGGGCTTTATCGTGGGTGTTGTTGGCGCGTTGCAGTTCGAGGTTCTCGCAAGCCGGATCGAAATCGAATACGGTCTTCCGGTCCGCTTCGAGCAGAGCCAGTTCACCTCCGCGCGCTGGATCTCCGGTCCGAAGGCGGAGGTCGAGAAGATGGTCAATATCAACAAGCAGCATATCGCCACCGATAGCGACGGCGACATGGTTTTCCTGACGCGGCTGCAATGGGACATCGACCGCGTTGCACGCGACTATCCGGAGCTAAAACTGACCGCGACGAAGGAAATGATGGTTTAACCCCCATCCCCTCATCGCAAGACCTGCGGCGCGGCATGTGGCGAATAGGCCAGATGCCGCGCTTTTCATATCAACGAGAATGTCAATTTCTCTCGATGCTTCGAGATTTTATCATCGGTCTCTTGCAATCATCTGCGCAGATCCCAAATCAAGTTGAGCGACGCAGCTTGCACGGGGTTCCTCCCTGTCCCCCCGCAAGGCCGACGCGATCTCATCCCGGCACGGGATGTGAAACGGCCGGTCAAGGGTCCTCCCCCCCTGACCGGCCGCAAATTTTTTCAGCTGGTGCCGATATGCGCGGATTAGGCGACGCTCAGATCCAACGTGATTTCGCAATTCAGAAGCTGCGAAACGGGGCATCCCTCTTTGGCGGCCTCGGCAACCTCACGAATATCGTCCTCATCCGCATCGGCTTTTACGGTGCAGGTCAACTCGGATTTCAGAATTGAGAACCCGGCCGCCGTCTTATCCATGACGATCACACATTGCGTCTCAATCGCAACACCCGTGATCTCGGCCCCTGATAGCATGTTCGCAAACGCCATCGAGAAACAGGACGCATGGGCCGCGGCGATCAATTCTTCCGGATTCGTGCCCGATTTATCCTCAAATCGGGTGTTGAAACCGTAGGGCTGCGCGGTGAGCGCGCCCGATTGGGTCGAAATTTCGCCGCCGCCGTCTTTAAGATCGCCCGTCCATTTTGCTGTGCCGGATTTCTTGATCATGATCTTCTCCTAAATGAGTCATTCATAAAACGCGGTGCGCGCGGGTTTGTTCCTTTGCGCGGGCTCGCTGCTTAACCGTTCGGGTCGATCAAGCGCTGGTATTCCTGAATCGCGAACCGATCCGTCATCCCCGCCACATAATCCAGAACGATCCGCGCCAGAGTTTGCTGGCGATTGTCGTCGCGCGCCAGTGCCGCC
The DNA here is from genome assembly GCF_042466415.1 of Albirhodobacter sp. R86504. Taxonomy (NCBI): domain Bacteria; kingdom Pseudomonadati; phylum Pseudomonadota; class Alphaproteobacteria; order Rhodobacterales; family Paracoccaceae; genus Albirhodobacter; species Albirhodobacter sp. R86504. Next base: position 1,439,314 of record NZ_JAXHCH010000002.1, read on the forward strand.
GCAACATCGTCATGCCAATCCTCGGGCAAAAGCTCGGGGCGCTCCATGAACAAAGGGAACAGCGCATTGACCATCCCCGTGACCCGCTCGCGTTCCACCACAACCGAGGGCGCGCGGTACATCCGTGTGAACAAAAAGCCCTTAATCGCTTTCAAATTCTGGTAAAGCGGCTTCGAGAACCGGATAATCGGCCCGTCCATCGAGCGAATATCATCCGCCGCCTGTGGTTGAAGGGCGGCGAGGCGGTTCTCCGCGACGGCAATCACATCCTCCACCATCACGCCGAAGACACGGCGCAACGCCTCATGGCGGCGGCGCATCGGTTCCAACCCCGGATGCAAACGATCCACCTCCGCGAAACACTCCCCGATCACAGGCAATTCGCAAAGATCATCCTCGGTGAACAGCCCTGCGCGCAAACCGTCATGCAAATCATGGTGGTTATAGGCACAGTCATCTGCCACGGCCGCAACCTGCGCCTCGGCAGAGGCATTCGTCGCGAGTTCGAGATCCCACATGTCATCAACTTCGATCAACGCGTAGGGCAGCAAATCGCGCGAGGGCGCCGAATGCGAGCCACCATGATCGGAGATGGCGGGGCCGTTGTGCTTGGCGATGCCCTCCAACGTCTCCCACGTAAGGTTCAGGCCGTCAAAGCCTGCGTAATGTTTTTCCAACTTCGTCACAATCCTCAGCGCCTGCGCATTGTGATCAAACCCGCCATAGGGGGCCATCAGCTCGTGCAGGGCATCCTCGCCGGTGTGGCCGAAAGGCGGATGGCCCAAATCATGCGCCAGCGCGACAGCTTCCGCCAGATCGGTGTTCAGACCCAACGCCGCCGCAATGGTGCGCGCCACTTGCGCGACCTCGATCGTATGCGTCAGCCGCGTGCGGTAATAGTCGCCCTCGTGTTCGACAAACACCTGTGTCTTGTGTTTGAGACGACGGAACGCGGAGGAGTGGATGATCCGGTCGCGATCACGTTGAAAAGGCGACCGAAATGTCGAGATACTCTCATCAAACAACCGTCCACGGCTATCCACGGGCTGGCAGGCATAGGGTTTGAGCATCAAGGCTCCTTATCAACTTAAGCAAGATCATCGGCGCGGGTTCTTGTGCCGCCTCCCCTCAACTCTATATAGTCTTTGTAACGGATGAACAGGCCTCGCCCTTTGCGCAGGCCATCCTCGGAGGCCAAAATGCTCACCCTGCCGCCCAAAGTGACCGATCGCGCGTTTAACCGCTTGAAAGAGATCAACGAAAGCAGCGACACCCCGCAAGCCCTGCGCGTGGCGGTGGAAGGTGGCGGCTGTTCGGGATTCCAATACGAGATCAAACTCGACACCCCCGCCTCCGACGACATCATCTTGGAAGGCGCGGGCCAGAAGGTGCTGATCGATCCGGTCTCGTTACCATTCCTGACCGGCGCGGTGATTGATTTCACCGATGAATTGATCGGCGCGCGCTTCGCGATCGAAAACCCCAATGCGACAAGTTCGTGCGGGTGCGGGACCTCGTTCTCGATGTAAGTTGCGCCCTCCGCTCCCCCCCCTACAAAGGCGAAAAGCGGAGGCTCCAATGAAAATCGCAACCTTCAATATCAACGGCATCAAAGCCCGGATCGAGGCGCTGCCGGCTTGGCTCGAAATCGCCAAGCCTGACGTCGCGATGCTGCAAGAGATCAAATCCGTCGATGAAGGTTTCCCGTCCGAGATCTTCGAAGACATGGGCTACCGCGTTGAGACGCATGGCCAAAAAAGCTTCAATGGTGTCGCCATCCTGTCGCGCCTGCCGCTTGAGGATGTAACCCGAGGGCTGGCGGGCGACGATACAGACGAGCAAGCGCGTTACATTGAAGCCACGGTGATTGGCAAGACCGCCGTCCGGCTCTGCTGTCTGTATCTGCCAAATGGCAATCCGGTTCCCGGCCCCAAGTATGACTATAAGCTCGCATGGATGGACCGGCTGCATGCCCGCGCGAAAGAGCTGCTCGTGCAGGAGATCCCCTTCGTGATGGCGGGCGATTATAATATTATCGAACAAGACACGGATGCCGCGAAACCCGAGCTATGGCGCGAGGATGCGCTCGCACTGCCGACCTCCCGCGCGGCATACCGTAAAATTGCGGCGCTCGGCTTGACGAATGCGCTTCGTGCCAAACACCCCGAAGCGGGGCTCTACTCGTTTTGGGATTATCAGGCCGGCGCGTGGCAGAAGAACAACGGGATTTTGATCGACCATCTTCTGCTATCCCCGCAAGCTGCGGATCTTCTGATCGATGCAGGGATCGATAAGAACACGCGCGCAGGCGACAAGCCCTCCGACCATGTGCCTGTGTGGGCACAGCTGGACGCCTGAAGCCAAGGGGCTCTGCCCCTCTGCTACGCATTCACCCCGGGATATTTTTGGCAACCGGAAAGGCACGATGCGCCTGCCGGTTGCCCGAATTGTGACGCGGAAGGGTGGCGGGGATAGCTCCGCGCCGCCCTATTTTAACCGCGACGCCGGCGGCGACCTGCGCCGTCTCCCCCGCCGGCGACGTTGAAGCTCACCGCAGGGAGCGTCACAAGCGTTGCGAGATGCGGGAAGTCGGCCGTCGCATGCGGGATCGCGTTCGCGGCGACAAAATGCTCTTGGAAGCGCGGCTCGATTGCGGTTTCAATTTTGTGGATCCGCTTCACTTGCGCCTCGATCGACCGGCGCGCCGCAACAGAGCAAAGCGCCATGCGCGCGCCCGTGCCCGCAGCATTGCCAGCCGAGGTCACTTGCCCGATCTCACAATCAGGGATCATCCCCAGCACCATCGCATGCAACGGGGAAATATGCGCACCAAAAGCCCCCGCCAGCACGACGCGGTCAAGATGATCGACGCCAAGCTCATCCATGAGCAAGCGCGCCCCCGCGTAGAGCGCGGATTTTGCAAGCTGGATCGCGCGAATATCGCCCTGCGTGACGGTTATGCGCGGCCCCCCCTCATGGGTGGCATCATAGATGACGTATTCATGCGTCCTCCCCGTTGGCATTGATCGCGGGGTGCCTGTTTGCTCGCTCGAGCCGATCAAGCCCGACGGATCGACGAGGCCCGCGATGCGCATCTCCGCGACCGCCTCAATGATTCCGGATCCGCAAATCCCTGTCACGCCAGTCGTCGCGATCGCATCGGCGAAGCCCTCCTCGTCCGACCAGACCTCCGAGCCGATGACGCGGAAGCGGGGTTCTTTGGTCACCGGATCGATGCGGATACGCTCGATCGCGCCTGGCGCGGCGCGCTGGCCTGATGAAATTTGCGCCCCTTCGAAGGCTGGCCCTGTCGGGGAGGAACATGCCAACACCCGCGCTTTGTTGCCCAAAAGGATCTCGGCATTCGTCCCGACATCGACGATGAGCGATAATTCGTCTTTTGTTTCGGGCGCTTCCGACAGTGCGACCGCCGCCGCATCCGCCCCGACATGGCCCGCGATCAAGGGCAGAAGATAGCACTGCGCCCCCGCCGCGAGATCCAAGCCGAGATCGCGCGCGGGCAAGGTGATTGCTTCGGAGGTTGCCAGCGCAAACGGCGCCTGCCCCAGTTCGACCGGATCAATCCCGAGCAACAGATGGTGCATGACCGGATTACAAACAACGACCGTCTCGACGATTTCGGCGGTCGCCACCCCCGCCTCCTCTGCCAAGGCTTTCGCCAGATTGTTCAATCCCTCCCGCACAACGCTCGTCATTTCGACATCGCCGCCGGGATTCATCATGACGTAGGAGACGCGACTCATCAGATCTTCCCCGAAACGGATCTGCGGGTTCATCAGCCCCGATGAAGCCAGAACCGATCCGTCCGTCAGAGAGACGAGATGACCCGCAATCGTGGTTGACCCCAGATCGATCGCCAGCCCGTAGAGCGGCGCCTCGCGCAGGCCTGCGAATGTCGCAACCAAACGAGGGGCTTGCGCGGCATCGCCCTGCCAGACGGCGGCCGTGACCTGCCAATTGCCCTTGCGGAGGACGGGCTGCAATTTTGACAAAACGGGAAGATCAGCCTGAAGCCCCGTCACGCCGAACCCGTCCTCCAATGCTTTTGCGAGGCGCTGGAAGTCCCCCAGCGGCTCGTGCATGTCTGGTTCTGGCACATCCACCAAATAGACCCGAACCGCCGGATCCATCTGCATCACCCGTTCGGAGGCAGATTTGCGGATGACCTGCTTATGGACTTGGGACTCGGGCGGAACGTCGAGCACCACGTCGCCTTGAATACATGCCTGACAGCCCAACCGCCGCCCCGGCTTCAGGCCGCGCACGCGCTCATAACGTTCCTCAACGGCATTCACGGGCGACAGCGCCTCGGCGGAAACCGTCACCCCGTGCTTGGCAAACTCGCCCTGCCCGACTGAAACCTGACATTTCGAGCAGATCCCCCGCCCGCCGCAGACCGAATCGAGATCGACCCCCATCTGGCGTGCGGCTTGAAGCACGGTTGTGCCCTTTGCGACATGCGCACGCTTTCCCGATGGGGTAAAAATTACGAGGGCATCATCCATAGCGGTCTCCGATCCTGCGATAGCGCTGTTTTAGGGCCTGCGCGCCAGAAATCAAAGCCTCCGCGCGACCTCTTTCCCGCTCATTGCGGCATTGAGGACGGGGGGCAGGCCAAGACAGGCCGCCCGGGCGACAGTTTGGCGCGCTTTGTCAAAAATTGCGGAGGTTGAACGCGGCGGCACGCGTGGCAAAAAGCCGCGATTAAAGCCGGTTACGGGCGAACCGACCGTGTGCCGTTCGCGGCCGCGACGGTAATCGTGCGCACGCCGTCGAGCTTGTAGATCGACACGAAGGTTGCCACGGTGATCTCACGTGAGCCCGCGTTGAGAACGCGCGTGCGCTCTGGCGTGTCAGGCAACGGCTCGGAGACGACGAAGCGGAATGTCAACTCGCCCTCAACAGGCTCGCCATCCCCCACGGGCATCAATTCCGCGTCCCACCATCCTTGGGTCGGCGGCAGGCCTTTTGCCACCACCATGACGCCGCCGTGGACTTTCTTTAGATCCAACTGCGTGAGCTGCGCGATCTCAATCCGGTTGTCGTTTGGCGCTTCGGCATAGCCTTCCTCAGGCTCCAACGTCGTAACGTCAGGCGCACCACCGCCCCACCAGTTCATCGGGTTGATCCGGCTCTCGGAAAAACCGCAGCCCGAGAGCGTGGTAACAAAGGCGAGCGCGAAAAACAGCGGCTTGGACATGGATCCCCCGACGGGTTGGAGCGTTCTGGGTGGCAAAGCCCCCCCTCCGGCCTTGGGTAGCGCAACACGCGGCGTTTGAAAAGACCGCGCGCGCCACGGGCGGCAGGCCAAGCCCGCGCTGCGGGACACAGTTGCGCGACCGTTGCCCTGCGCGGACGGGGGGTAGGGGGGCCGCCCCATCAACCCAACTGGACGCGCCCGCCCTCACGCGCTAGGTCATGTGCAAGGCTAGGAGAGTGATATGACCAGCGCGTTTGAAGACCTTGCGGACACATTCGAATTTCTCGACGATTGGGAAGACAGATATCGCCACGTAATCGAGCTGGGCCGCGCGATGCCGCCTCTCGACGATGCGTTTAAAGTGCCCGCACTTAAAGTGGACGGTTGCGCAAGTCAGGTTTGGATCAAGCCCGAGATTTCGGGCAGTGGTGCGAATGCCGTATTTGATTTTCAAGGTGAATCGGATGCGATGATCGTGCGCGGGCTGATCGCGGTGCTGCATGCGCTTTATGCTGGGCTGACGGTTGCGCAAGTGCTCGAGATCGACGCGGGCAAGGAGCTGGCGCGGCTCGGGCTCAATGATCACCTGTCGGCGCAGCGCTCAAATGGCCTACGCGCAATGGTGGAGCGGATTGGCCAGCAGGCCTCGGCGGCGATGGCTGCGTAACGCGGTTGCAAGGGCGCATTTCCCGCCTCGCTTGAAAACCGCGTTCTCGCCCACTGGGGGGCGCGCAGACCGGGCCTATACGGCGCATGTTGGGGGGCGGTTGCACCGACAGGCGCCGAAGTAACGTCATAGGCCCGGGGGGACGAGCCCCCCCGGGCCTTGTTGATCAGACCGCCGCGGTGACGATGATCTCGACTTTGTAATCAGGCGTTGCGAGTTTGGATTCGCCAGTCGCGCGCGCGGGTGTGTGACTTGCGGGAACCCAAGCGTCCCAGACGGCATTCATCTCCGCAAAATCGGCCATGTCGGCGACCCAGATTTGCGCCTTCAAAACGCGCGTCTTGTCGGTGCCCGCGAGCGCCAGAAGGCGATCAACTTCGGCAAGAATTTCCGTGGTTTGCGCTGTGACGCTCTCGCCCGGCGCGCCGACTTGGCCTGCCAGATACGCGATGCCGCCATGCACGACGCAACCGCTCATACGTGCGCCGCATTCGATACGTTGGATGTCGGAATTTTTGTCGGACATATCAGAAGGCCTCCGGACCTGTTGGGGATTTTGAATGCCGATTTGATACTGTCTTCGCGCAGCGCATACCAGTGGCGTTCGACCGCAATCGCCCCACAAACAGGCAAAACCCGCGGGCAAACTCGTCGCCTGTGAAAGACCGGAGCTCAGCGCAAATTATCGGGAGGCTTGGAGCGGGTGAAGGGAATCGAACCCTCGTATTCAGCTTGGGAAGCTGCTGCTCTACCATTGAGCTACACCCGCGTTGGGGGCTGATTAATCTTGAAACGGTGTAAGGTCAAGAGGGGGAAGGAGCGTACGTGCTCCTCCCCCCTCAAGTTCAGATGTATAACTCACCGCGGGTGTCCCGCAGGTGGATTAGCTTGCTGGCAGGAGAACCGTGTCGATCACGTGGATCACGCCGTTCGACTGCTCGACATCCGCGATCGTGACGGTGGCGGTGTTGCCTTGGCCATCTTCGATCATCATCATGCCATCGGCATATTTCGCGGTGTACTCACAGCCGCCGACCGTCGTGAACGGGTGCATACCGCCCTCGTCCTCGATCATGCCTTGCAGCGCATCAGCCATGACCTTTTTGCCAACCACGTGGCAGGTCAGGATTTTGGTCAGGGTCTCTTTGTTTTCCGGCTTCAACAGCGTCTCGACGGTGCCCTCTGGCAGGGCTGCGAACGCGTCATTGGTCGGTGCGAAAACGGTGAACGGGCCCTCGGACGACAGTGTTTCGACGAGGCCAGCGGCTTGCACAGCTGCGACGAGCGTCGTGTGGTCCGCCGAGTTCACGGCGTTTTCAACGATGTTTTTCGTGGGGAACATTTCTGCGCCGCCGACCATCGGGTTGGTTTCAGCGAATGCAGTGGTGGCGAGCATGGCGGAAGCAGCAAAAGTCGTAAAGATCGTTGCGTTTTTCATGTGTCGTCTCCGGTGTTGTTAAAGCGGTGGTCATCCACGCGCTGTGTATTGGAGAGACGGGCCTGCGCTGAGTTAAGTTGCAAAAAATGCATCACGAAGACATCACGACGAGACACGGACGCGTGATAGTCGTATTTTAATATACATTATCAATTAGTTAGGGAAAGAATTTTTTTATACATTTATTCCGAAAAAGTCAGCAACTTCGAGAATGCCGCCCGATCAGGGTTCAACCGCCGGTGACGTCATGGGCATAAACCCAGTCAAACCGCTTTACGAACTGACGCGGCGCAATTGCCCCGATCGCACGCAGGCCCAAATGCCCGACCGTGCGCTTTAGCCCAGACAGGTGGTAGTTGCGCGCATTGGCATTCGCAGCAGCAACGATCCGCGCGCAACGCGGTTTGCGCCGCGCCTGATAGAGACGGATCGCCTCCTCCGCCTCTGTTGACGCAAGAAGATCCGCAAGAACCCAAGCGTCTTCCAAACCCATTGATGCCCCTTGCGCAAGAAACGGCAAGGTCGGATGCGCGGCATCTCCGAGGATCGCGACCGCGCCTTTCGGCATCGCGGCGCCCCAGTGCTCTGCCACCTCGTGACGGAACAACCCCCACAACATCGGCGCCTCAACCTGCGCAAGCCATCCCTGAACCAGCGGACAGAAATCGGCGAACGCTTCGCGCAGACGCATCGGATCGTCCCGCAGAGCATAGCTTTCCTCGACCCAGCGATTCCGCTCCTCAACCGCGACAATATTGCGAAGTCCGCCTTGCAGCGGATAGCTCACGAGATGCCGCCCCGCGCCCATGAACACCTGCGCTACGTAGGGGCGGGCAGTGTCCGCGCGCGCGGTGTCATCCGCAATCGTCGCGCGCCAGCAGATCTGCCGCGTAAAGAACGGTGACGCCGCCCCGTTGAGCGCAATGCGCGCCTTTGAGTGCAACCCGTCCGCGCCGATTAGCAGATCCGTGACCAGTTCCGCCCCCGTCGCCATCACCACACGCGGAGCCTCACCACCCAGATCCACCTCGCAGACGCGCTGCAACAGACGAATTTGAACACCCGCCTCGCGCGCGCCCTGTTCCAACAAAGAGATGAGCTTGCCGCGGTGAACTAGCCGGTAATCGGCGCCCCCCTGCCCGCCCTCGGCCCCCGTCGCACCGATCGGCAGCCACACGACACGCTTGCCCGTCTCGCCGTTCAAAAGTTCCGCCGCTTGTGACGGAAGGCTCGCGGCCTCCAGCTCGGCCCCAAGCCCCAGCGCCGCGAGAACCTTTACCCCATTGGGCGAGATCTGGATGCCCGCACCCGCCTCACGGATCGCCTCCGCCTGCTCCAACACGGTCACGCGCGCGCCGCGCATCGCGAGGGCACGCGCAACGGCCAGCCCTGCGATACCGGCGCCCAAAACTGTCACCTCACGCCCGATCATCTTGTCCCCTCACAGGCCCCGCCCTCACGGGCCAAGACAAATGCCGGAACTCCTCTCAGAGATCCGGCACCGTTACGTTTCAATGGTGTGACAAGCCACGCGCCTTGCAACGGGTCCGTGCAAGAACAGCTTGTGGCCTGTGCCGCGATCAATCCTCGCGGTGCACCTTCTCGCGGCGCTCGTGACGCTCTTGCGCCTCAAGTGTCATCGTCGCGATCGGGCGCGCATCCAACCGTTTGAGCGAAATTTGCTCACCCGTGATATCGCAATACCCGAAGTCGCCATTATCAAGGCGGCGCAGGGCGGCATCAATCTTGCTCACGAGTTTCCGCTGGCGATCCCGCGTGCGTAATTCCAGCGCGCGATCTGTTTCCTCCGAGGCACGATCCGCGATATCGGGCACATTGCGCGCCGAATCCTGGAGACCTTCGAGTGTTTCTGCGGATTGTTCGAGCAGTTCGGATTTCCATGTCAAAAGCTTGCGACGGAAATACTCGACTTGCCGTTCGTTCATAAATGGCTCGTCTTCGGACGGGCGATATTCTTCGGGAAGAATAACTTCGGCTTTCATAACTTCTTCCTTATCCGGAATAGGCCGCATGGAAAGCTCCAAAGGCTGAGCTGACGGCCTCGGCGCAGGCAATAGCGCAACGAATGATGGATGTCACGCGCGACTTTGTGATTTTATTAACGATGAGATATGAACGCCGCAGTCTTGCAGTTTTCCTTTCTTTCGCGCACGCGTGCGCGGCAGACCCGCCCGAAAGCAGGCTAAATAGCAGGCGCCGCACAGCTTGCCGTTACAGCGCAGCCCGCTATGATTGCGCGCAATCTTGCACGATCCGATCTACGCGGGCCTTCGGGGACCCAACCGACGGGATCAGACACATGCCCCTATCCATCTTTGGAGCCCAGCCGTGAAATTTGAATCGACCCGCTCATACGTCGCCCCCGCCGATCTGATCGTGGCGGTCAATGCCGCTGTCACGCTGGAACGCCCGTTGCTGGTGAAAGGGGAGCCGGGGACGGGGAAAACCGAACTTGCGCGGCAAGTTGCGCAGAGCCTCGGGCTGGAGATGGTGGAGTGGAACGTGAAATCCACCACGAAGGCCCAGCAAGGGCTCTATGAATACGATGCCGTCTCGCGCCTGCGCGATAGCCAGCTGGGCGATCCACGCGTGAATGACGTGAAAAACTACATTCGCAAAGGGAAACTTTGGCAAGCATTCGAGGCGGATCAAAAGGTTGTTTTGCTCATCGACGAGATCGACAAGGCGGATATCGAGTTCCCGAACGATCTGTTGCAAGAGCTCGATCGGATGGAATTCCACGTCTATGAGACAGGCGAAACCATTCGCGCGCGTCACCGCCCCGTCATCATCATCACATCGAACAACGAAAAAGAGCTGCCGGATGCGTTTTTGCGGCGCTGTTTCTTCCATTACATCAAGTTTCCTGACGCACAAACGCTGCGGGCAATCATCAACGTGCATTTCCCCGATCTGAAAGAGGCGCTTTTGGCAACCGCTCTCACGCAGTTCTTCGAGATCCGCGAGACGCCAGGGTTGAAGAAAAAGCCCTCCACATCTGAAGTTCTTGATTGGTTGAAACTCCTCGTCGCCGAGGATTTGCAGCCCGAAGATCTCACACGTAAGGGGGCGGATCTCCTGCCAAAGCTGCACGGAGCTCTGCTGAAAAACGAACAGGATGTGCATTTATTCGAGCGTCTGGCGTTCATGGCGCGCCGCGAAAGATAGGCCTGCGCCCGAGCTGCGCCGATGTTTGCGCAATCATGGCCTTAGGGGCGTAAAAACATGCCTATAAAATGCACCGAAAGTCGCGCACGCGACACACGCGCCCTGAAAGCTGTTCTACGCTGCAGGGGCATTGCGCAGGAGAGACTGGGCTTCGCCCCTTCTCTAATTCCCCTGAACGGCTTGTTTTAACGAGTGTATTTGTCATCTTCGGCGTTATTTTCGTGCCGGTCGAATTGGAGGCGAGCGTTCGCAATTACGAATGCTCGCACTCTACCTCTCCCCCTCAAAAAATCGTGACATGGTCGGGGTTCGCCTGCACGGCTCGTGCGTCCACGTGCCCGATCTTGGGCCCCAATGCCCTAGTCCGAGAACATGACCTCCAGCCCTCTGGGCAGCAAGATTTCGATCTCCCCCTTGCGCAGGGCAATCACCCCGTTCGCCTTCAACCGCCCCAGAACCTTATTCACCGTCTGGCGTGAACAGCCCGCCGCAGTGGCAAGATAGGCTTGGCTCACCCGTATGACCGGCCCTGACTGCGAGAGATGCTTGAGGTAGCTCGCGATGCGCATTTCGACGGGCTGAAACTGATCCACCGCTTTAAGCCAATTGTCGCGCCGCAAGCGCTCGACATAGGCGCGCATGATGTTCCGCACGACCACATCATGCTGCAAAAAGGCGAGAAAAGACGCCTCCGGGCAAAACAGCATCACCGTATCAGGCCGCGCCAGCGCGTTTCCGACGCAGGGCATTTGCGCGATGACTTCGGGCTCGCCTACGGTTTGCCCTTCGGTGAGATGGGTGATGATCGCGCGGTCCCCCGCCTCATTGTCGCAAGAAATTTCAACCGATCCGGAGGCGATGATGAACACGCCTTCGGGTAGGACGCCTTGCATCAACACCTCTTGCGCCGTTCGGTATACGCGCATGGCGCAGCCATCGAGGAACGAAGCCGCCTCGTGCTCGCCCAACCCGTCAAACAGGAAGCACGCTTTCAGATGTGGAAATCTCACCGAGTTTTTCATGCAAGCGGCCAAATTTTGTGAAGTCTTGAAATACAGGGAGTGCAACTACGACAAGGTATCTGCCCCCACCCCCTTTGCGTCAAGCGTCTTGCAGGAGTTTTGGCCCATTTGAACGCCGTCATAGGGCGGGATTGGGCCAGCAAACGCGAGCGACAGCGGGGCCGGCTCGAAAATGTAAATCTTTTTCACATACCCCTCTTGCAATGCCGATGGGGGATCACGATCTAGGTGATGTAAATGGCGTTCACATACCGCAAGGCGCGGTGCAGCGGATGCCTGAACGCACACACATATCCTGAGGAGGATAACATGTCTGATTTCACTTCTGGCGCCGCACTCAATCAACCTCGCGGCAATTGGGCTTCGAACGCTCTCGCATGGCTGGATCAATACGGCCGCAAAGCATGGATCGCGCTGATGGTGTTGTCCTTCATCTTCGCCGGCCCGCTCGGTCTCGTCGTGCTTGCCTTTATGCTTGGCACGGGGCGCTTCAAGCGATCGAGCTATCCGCGCTCGGCCCAATCCACGGGCTGCACCTTCCGGACGCGCCACGCCACGCATCACATCAGCCGCGCCTCCGGCAACCTCGCCTTTGACGCCTACAAGGCCGATACAATCGCCCGGTTGGAGCGCGAGCAGGCCGAGTTTGAGTCCTTCCTGATCCGCCTGCGTGAAAGCCGCGACAAAGCCGAGTTCGATCAATATCTCGAGCAGCGCGCCAAAGAGGCATCGGCAGAAGGTCATGACGATGGGGCATCCGGGCAGGATCAGGATCATCCTTCGCGCGGCTCTTACTGAATGGGCGCACGCGGCGCGCAATGACGCCCTGCGCGCCACCTGATCAACACCGTCGGAAGCCGTCGCACACCTTGCGGCGGCTTTCTCTTTGGGCGGCGTGGCGCGCGCGCCGACCTCGTTCACACCTGCACTGCGCGTGATGTGACAAGATTGCTTGGAAAATCAGGCTTGGCGCGCCAGCGTTCTCTTGTTAGCGTGTCCTTGCCTAGGACATTTGTAATCATGCGACATTCCCTCCCCCTTTCCCCGCAGTTCTACGTAACAGCGCCCCAACCCTGCCCCTACCTTCCCGGTCGGGCGGAGCGGAAGCTGTTTACCGCCCTGCAAGGAGACGGCGCGGAAAAGCTGAACAATTCCCTGTCTCGGCAAGGGTTTCGCCGCTCGCAAAACGTGCTCTACCGCCCGTCTTGCGCGGATTGCACCGCGTGTTTGTCCGCGCGTATCCGTGTCGCGGATTTCACCCCGTCCCGTAGCCAGCGCCGCGTGTTGAACCGCAACATCGAGATCAAGCGCGCCGCCACCTCGCCTTGGGCGACGGAAGAACAATTCGCACTGTTTCGCACCTATCTCGATAGCCGACACGCCGACGGCGGTATGGCGGATATGGACATCTTCGAATTCGCCGCGATGATCGAGGAGACACCGATCAAGAGCCGCGTCGTCGAATATCGCAGCCCCGCCACCGCCGGTAACAAGGCGCGCCCGCTGACGGCGGTGTGTTTGACCGACGTGCTCGATGATGGTGTGTCGATGGTCTATTCGTTCTACGACCCCATGAAGCAGGATCAATCCCTCGGCACCTATCTGATCCTCGATCACGTCGAAATTGCCCGGCGCGCGGGCCTTCCCTATGTCTACCTCGGCTACTGGGTGCCGGGATCGCGCAAGATGGGGTATAAGGCGAATTTCTCGGCGGTCGAGATTTTCAAGGGCGGTCAATGGGTTGATCTGGGTGATCCCAATGATCACGCCGATGAGGCAACCCCGATTGCCGTTCCCCCCATCGCAGAGCAGGTCGCCCAGATCACCCTGCCCGATACGCGCCAGATCTAAGCGGCCCAACCAAGCGCTGCGATATAAAACTGCGCAATCGCCCGTTTATATTGCAGTGATGTGACCTCGATCGCCCTCAACGCGCAATTTTGGTTTGTGGACGCGGCCTACCTATCCCAATTTCCCAAAAAATATTCCGTTTCTGCGGCAGGTCGCACTAGACAGGCCTATCCGGTCAAGTAAAGTGACCACATATCGCGTCAGGGAGTGGAGCCTTGATGCCAAAATTAACAATCCAAGGGAGGATCCTAATGGACCGTCGCTCATTTATCCGCAAAGGCGCGCTCGGTGGCGCCGCCGCTGCCGCGACCGCAGCAATCGCAGCACCAGCCGCCGCGCAAGATATGCCCACCGTCACCTGGCGTATGACCTCGTCCTTCCCGAAATCGCTTGATACGATTTACGGCGCGGCCGAGACCATGGCGGATTACGTGAAGGCGGCCACCGGCGGCAAGTTCACGATCCAAGTCTTCGCAGCGGGCGAGATCGTGCCGGGCCTGCAAGCAATGGACGCCGTATCGAACGGCACCGTTGAGGCTTGCCACACCTGCTCGTACTACTACTGGGGTAAAGACGCGACCTTCGCGCTCGGCACCGCAGTGCCGTTCAGCCTCAACGCGCGCCAGCAAAACGCTTGGTTCTACTACGGCGGCGGCAACGAGCTGATGAACGAATTCTACGCCGATGTCGGCATTCACGCCCTGCCATGTGGCAACACCGGCGCGCAGATGGGTGGCTGGTTCCGCAAGGAAATCAACACCGTAGACGACCTCAAGGGCCTGAAAATGCGCCTTGGCGGTTTCGCCGGCAAAGTGATGGAAAAGCTTGGCGTTGTGCCACAGCAAATCGCAGGCGGCGACATTTACCCGTCGCTTGAAAAAGGCACCATCGACGCGACAGAGTGGGTCGGCCCGTATGATGACGAGAAGCTCGGCTTCTACAAAGTCGCGCCTTACTACTACTACCCAGGTTGGTGGGAAGGCGGCGCGGCGCTGCATTCCATGTTCAACAAGGAAGCCTATGAGGCCCTGCCGGAGGAATATAAAGCCGTTCTCAACGCGGCTTGCGAAGCGGCGAACGCCAACACGCTGGCATCCTATGACTACAAGAACCCGACAGCCCTCAAAACCCTGATGGCGAATGGTGCGCAGTTGCGTCCGTTCTCGGCAGAAATCCTCACCGCCTGCTACAACGCGGCGCAAGAGGTTTATGACGAGCTGCTGGAGACAAACGCGGCCTTCAAAAAGATCTACGACAGCCAGCTCGCCTTCAAGCGCGATGCTTATGTCTGGGCGCAGCTGTCCGAATACAACTACGATACGTTTATGATGATCCAACAGCGCAACGGCGCGCTCTAAGATCGCGAAAAGACACGAGAGGCCCCGCATCACCTGCGGGGCCTTTTGCTTTGCGGGGTGGCCCCGCGCCAAACGCACAAACGACGATCTGCGCCGCGTGCTCTGGACCTTTGGTGGAAAATCCCTATATAAACTCTCGACAATATGTGCGAGAGAGCCATGAATTCCGAACACCAAGCCCCGCAAGAAAACGATATCGGTCCTGTAGAGGGCGAGCCTCTGATCAGGCCGTCATCGACAGATCACCCGCTTTATGAGGATATCGTCGACGCCTGCCGCACGGTGTTTGACCCAGAGATTCCCGTGAACATCTACGACCTCGGCCTCATCTACACCATTGATATCAATGCGGAAAACGATGTGAATGTGACGATGACGCTCACCGCGCCAGGCTGCCCCGTCGCGGGCGAGATGCCGGGATGGGTTGTGGACGCCGTGGAACCTTTGCCAGGCGTCAAATCCGTCAATGTCGATATGACCTTCGATCCGCAATGGGGCATGGATATGATGTCCGACGAGGCGCGATTGGAATTGGGCTTCATGTAAGCTGATCTAAATCGCGACAGGTAGCGGCCCCAATTGGGGCCGTTTTTTATTGCCCGACTTTGTGCACTGCCGCAGGGAAGCCGCGACGTTGCGTAAACTTATGTGCGTTTTTGCGCATATCTGTGGGCGCTCCTATGCGCTTGCGGGAACAAACATCCGTCATACTTGTTGTATCAGCAAAGGGGTCACACGGCCCCTCCCCGCAATGATGATTGGGAGTCCCTATGACCGACCAGCTTTTCACGCCAACCAAACTCGGCGACATCGAACTTAAAAACCGCGTCGTTATGGCGCCGTTGACCCGCAACCGCGCGCCGGACTCGATCCCCAATGACATGATGGTTGACTACTACCGTCAACGCGCAAGCATGGGGCTGATTATTTCCGAAGGGACGCAAGTCTCGCTCCTCGGTCAGGGATATGCTTGGACACCGGGCATCTGGAACGACGACCAAGCCAAGGGCTGGCGCAAGATAACAGATGCGGTGCATCAAGAAGGCGGCAAGATCGTCGCGCAGCTTTGGCACGTGGGGCGCATCTCGCATCCCTCGTTGATCGAGGGTGCTGACCCGATCGCCCCTTCCGCCATCGCCAGCGGCGCGAAGACATTCGACGGCGAAGGCTTCGTGGAGACGCCAACGCCGCGCGCGCTCGCGATCAATGAAATTCCGGGCATCGTCGACGAGTTCCGTAAGTCCGCACGAATCGCGATCGATGCCGGATTCGACGGGGTCGAAATTCACGGCGCTAACGGCTATCTGATCGATCAATTCTTGCGCGACACCTCCAACACCCGAACCGACGATTACGGCGGCAGCATTGAGAACCGCATCCGCTTTGCGAAAGAAATCGTGGAAGCTGTGACCGAGGAAATCGGAGCCGGCCGCACAGGCATTCGTATCTCCCCCTTCTCGAACGCCAATAACGTCGGGCTGGATAGCGACACCGAAGGCTTGTTCGGTGCATTCATCGATGTGCTCAACGGGTTCGATCTTGCCTATGTGCACGGGATCGAAGGCCAAACAGGTGGCGAGCGCGACCATATGGAGGGCATGAAGCGCCTGATCGCGAAGATCAAAGCGCCGTACATGGCCAATAACGGCTACGACCTCGAGCTTGCCGAGGAAGCCGTTGAGGAAGGCAAAGGCGTCGCGGCGGTGGCGTTTGGTCGGATGGCCATCGCCAATCCAGATCTGGTGGAGCGCCTGAAGGCAGGTGGCCCGTTCAATGAATTGAACGCGGACCGGCTTTATGGGGGCGGGCCCGATGGCTATACGGATTATCCGTTCCTAAACGACTGATCCGCCAAAACCCAGTAAACTGTGGCTGATCTGGCGAAGGTGACGATCGTCAACAACGGGGGCGCGCTCTTGCATAGGGCGCGCCCCAAGCCTATCTAAGAAGACAGAGCCTAGGAGAGACATCATGTTCGGCATTCCCGGCAAACCGCCAGTTTCCATCACCCCCCGCGCCGCCAAGCAAATTGCGGCGCTAATGGAACGTGAAAATGCAGCAGGCCTACGCATCGGCGTGAAAAAGGGCGGCTGCGCGGGTATGGAATACACGATGGAAGTCGCCGCAGAAGCAGCGCCGATGGACGAGGTCGTCGAGGACGGCGCCGCACGCGTTCTGATCGCGCCTATGGCACAGATGTTCTTATTTGGCACCGAGATCGACTATGAGACCTCGCTGTTGGAGCAAGGCTTCAAGTTCAACAACCCCAATGTATCGGAAGCTTGTGGCTGCGGAGAGTCGATCAAGTTCAAGGACATGCCCGAGGCCTGATCACCGCAGGTAGGCGCTGGATAAGGGCGCCCCTGACTTTAGTTTTGCATGACGAAAGCGCGCCCCTCCGGCGCGCTTTGTCTTTGCACGGGGCAGCGCAAGCGCCTAAGCTGCCGCAAACCTAGAGGGAGGCACATTAATGGCGCGCAAAATCGCTGCAGGCAATTGGAAGATGAACGGCACTCGTGCCGCGCTGGCGGAGGTCGAGGCGCTTGTGAACGCCCACCCTGCCCCGCGTGTGGGCGTGATTTTATGCCCGCCCGCGACCTTGATCTGCGCCATGAAGGCGATCGCTGGCCCGATCGCGGTAGGTGGGCAGGATTGCCATGCCGAGCCGTCGGGCGCACATACGGGCGATATCTCCGCGCAGCAACTGTGTGATGCGGGCGCGAGCTACGTTATTTTGGGCCATTCAGAACGCCGAGCGGATCATGCCGAAACCGATCCGCAAGTCGAAGCCAAGGCGCAAGCTGCGTGGGCGGCCGGTCTGCAAGCGGTGATCTGCATTGGTGAGACGGAGACCGAGCGCGATGCGGGCACGACCTTGGCCGTCATCGGGGAACAGCTCTCGGCTTCGGTGCCCGAGGGCGCGACGGGCGCGAATACGATTATCGCCTATGAACCGGTTTGGGCGATTGGCACGGGCCGCACGCCAACCCTCGCACAGATTGCGGAAGTGCATGATTTCTTGCGCGCGGAACTGGCCGAACGCTTCGGCGCGGATCAAGCGACAGAGTTCTCGCTGCTCTATGGAGGATCGGTGAAACCCTCAAACGCCGCCGAGATTTTCCAAGTTGCGAATGTCGACGGGGCGTTGGTTGGCGGCGCCTCTCTCAAAGCGGCCGATTTCGGCCCGATCATCGCCGCGCTCGAAAGCATCTGATTCCATCACCTTCGACATGTCGCGTATGAAAGAGGGCCCCAGCGCCCTCTTTTTTCAATGTCACAAGGGCGAAAACCGTTTTCGGGTCCGCGAAACCCGGCGCGTGATTTTCCAAAATTTATTTAGATGCAATCGCTTAGCGATAGGCCGCAAATTATGGTCTAATTTCCGAACCAATTCTTAGCAAACAGATTGACCGGCGCGCCCGCCTCCTCGTAATAACGCGAACGGCAGACACCCGCCATTGAACAAGCCCCGATACGAAGGGCGCAAGCTAGAACGGGACTGCCTTCTTTTTCAGGGGAGAAACTCATGGGTGGATTGCTAGCCCTTTCAGGGGCAATCGACCGAATTAACGAATGGATCGGCAAAGCCGTTTCATGGTTGATTCTCGTGGCCGTGCTCGTCAGCGCGTCCAACGCGGTCTTGCGTAAAACGATGAACATATCATCGAATGCGTGGCTTGAATTGCAGTGGTATTTGTTCGGGGCGGCTTTTCTGGGCGCTGCGGCCTACACGCTCAAGCAAAACGAACATATCCGCATCGACATCCTGTACGGCAGCCTATCGCGCCGCAAACAGCATTGGATCGATCTGTTGGGGCATCTGACGTTCTTGCTGCCTTATGTTCTTGTTATGCTTTATTTCCTCGTGCCTTACGTGACTTTGTCGATGAATTCGGGCGAGGTCTCGCAAAACGCGGGCGGGCTGGTGATCTGGCCGGCGAAGATGCTGCTCTTGATCGGATTTATTCTGCTTCTTGCGCAGGCCATCTCCGAGATCGTCAAGAAAATCGCGGTGATGCAGGGGCTGATCGAGGACCCCACCCCGTTTGTGCCTCATCAGGCGGCAGCGGCATTGGAGGACACGTCGCTGGGCGGCGCAGATGACACGGGGTCACGCACATGATGGAACTCATTGCGCAGAACATGGCGCCAATCATGTTCCTTTCGCTGATCTTCTTCTTGCTAGTCGGCTATCCCGTGGCCTTTGCCCTTGCGGCGAACGGCCTGTTGTTCTTTGTGATCGGCGTTGAACTTGCGCCGCTGTCGGAAGGGGCGATCAACCTCTCTTGGCCATTGCTCAACGCGATGCCAGAACGGTTCTGGGGCGTTTTGTCCAACGAGACATTGCTTGCGATCCCCTTCTTTACCTTTATGGGCATCGTGCTGGAGAAATCCGGCATGGCGGAAGATCTGCTGGATACGATCGGGCAGCTTTTTGGCCCGGTGCGCGGCGGTCTGGCTTATGCGGTCATCATCGTGGGCGCGCTTTTGGCGGCAACGACGGGCGTTGTGGCGGCATCCGTGATCGCGATGGGGCTTATCTCACTGCCGATCATGCTGCGCTATGGCTATGATCGCTCAATCGCCTCGGGCGTCATCGCGGCCTCCGGTACGCTGGCCCAAATTATCCCGCCATCGCTCGTGCTGATCGTGCTGGCCGACCAGCTCGGCCGGTCGGTAGGAGATATGTATAAGGGCGCGATGATCCCGGGTCTGGTGCTGACACTCATCTATCTGGGCTATGTCGCCTTGATGTCTGTCATCCGCCCCAAATCGATGCCGGCTCTGCCGGTTGAGGCGCGGACCTTGGGATCGGGCGTCACCTCACTGTTCATCGCGCTGGCGGCGGCGGCGGGGCTGTTCATCTTCGCGAAAGGCTACCTGACGGTTAATCATAACCCTGCCGATGCCGGTATTCTGGCCGCGGCGTTGGCGGTATCGGTGCTCTACGTGCTGGCGCTGATCGACAAGACGGCGAAGATAAACATCATGTCGCGCTTGGCACAGCAAGTCATCATCGTGCTGATCCCGCCATTGGCGTTGATCTTCCTTGTGCTTGGCACGATCTTCCTCGGCGTTGCTACGCCGACTGAAGGGGGCGCGATGGGGGCTGTTGGGGCGTTGATCCTTGCCTTCCTCAAGAAGCGCCTGACGGTTGATGTTGTGCGCCAAGCTTTGGCGGCCACAACGCGCCTCTCGGCCTTTGTGATGTTCATCTTGCTCGGTGCGCGCGTGTTCTCGCTCACGTTCTACGGTGTGAACGGGCATATCTGGGTTGAGCATCTCCTGACATCCTTGCCGGGTGGTGAGACTGGCTTCTTGATCGTGGTCTCGCTTTTGGTGTTCTTCCTTGCGTTCTTCCTCGACTTCTTCGAACTCGCCTTCATCATCGTTCCGTTGCTGGCCCCTGCGGCTGAAAGCCTCGGAATTGATCTGATCTGGTTCGGGGTGATCTTGGGAGTGAACATGCAAACCTCGTTCATGCATCCCCCGTTCGGCTTCGCGCTGTTCTTCCTGCGCTCTGTCGCGCCCAAGGTTCCCTATCTTGACAAGGTGACCGGCAAGCTGACCGATCCTGTAAAAACCTCGCAAATCTACTGGGGCGCCGTGCCGTTCGTGTTTATCCAGATCCTCATGATCGGGATCGTGATCCTGTTCCCAGGCATGGTGATGCATTACAAGGGCAAGCCGATTGACCCCTCGACGGTTGATTTCACGCTTCCAGACATGCCCGGGTTGGGCGGTCTGGGCGGTTTGAGCCTTGGCGCACCCGCTGGTGGTCAAGCGCCTGCCCCCGGTAACGGGGCCGCCAATGGCGAGACGGTGGCGCCTGCGACGGGTGGCCTTGGTCTGGGAATGGGTGTTCCCAGCTTCCAATAAAGCCTAACCGCAAGACAGTTCTGAAGGGGCCGCGGATCAAACCGCGGCCCTTTTTATGTAAAGCTCGCGACGCTGGCCGGCCGCAGTAACAAAGGGCCCCCCTTTTAAAAAGGGAGGCCTCGGGATCTATCTATCTGGAATACTGCCTTTCACGCCGTCGGCGCGACGATCAGACCCCGCGCGAGAGGGCTGCAACGCCGGTGCGCGCGACATCAACGAGGCCGAGCGGGCGCATTAGATCCGCGAAAGCGTCGATCTTCTCGGGCGTCCCCGTGATCTCGAAGACGAAGCTCTCCAAGGTGCTATCCACCACATTCGCGCGGAAAATATCGGCCAAACGCAGGGACTCAACGCGCTTTTCATCCGTTGCAGCAACTTTGAACAGCGCAAGCTCACGTTCCACCGAAGCCCCCTCGACGGTGAGGTCATGAACCTCATGCACAGGCACGATCCGGCCCAATTGCGCGCGGATCTGCTCAATCACGGCCATCGTGCCGCGCGTCACAATCGTGATCCGCGAGCGGTGGCCCTTATGGTCGACCTCAGCAACGGTGAGGCTGTCGATGTTATACCCCCGCCCCGAGAACAACCCGATAACCCGCGCGAGCACCCCCGCCTCGTTATCCACGAGAACGGCAAGCGTATGCGCGCTTTCGACGTCGGAATTGCTGTCGCGCAGATCGTAGGCCGAATGGCTGGTGGAGCCTTTTTTGATATTCAGAGCGGCCATTGCCTCTCTCCTTTTCTCGAATGTCGCCACTTGCGTGAAACCCGATCACCGAGGGCCGAGCCCCGTGATCGGGCCGTGATTATACCAGAACTGCGCCGCTCGACTGGATCGCATCCGCAATCGCGCCGTCGCCCAAAATCATCTCGTTATGCGGCTTGCCTGACGGGATCATCGGCAGACAATTTTCGTGCTTCTCGACGCGGCAATCAAAGAGAACCGGGCCCGGATGATCGATCATTTCCTGAATGCAGGCATCGAGCTTGGCCGGATCATCGCAATAAATGCCTTTCCAACCAAAAGCTTCCGCCAGTTTCACAAAATCGGGCAGGCTTTCGGACCACGACGACGAATAGCGCTCGCCGTGCAACAATTGCTGCCACTGACGGACCATGCCGAGACGTTCGTTATTCAAGATGAACTGCTTAACCGGCGCTTGGAACTGCGTACAGGTGCCCATTTCTTGCATGTTCATCAACCAAGATGCTTCGCCCGCAACGCAAATCACCAGCGCGTCCGGGTGCGCGACCTGAACACCGATCGAGGCGGGGAAGCCGTAGCCCATCGTACCCAAGCCACCCGACGTCATCCAGCGATGCGGGTCTTCAAAGCCGAGGAATTGCGCGGCCCACATCTGGTGCTGGCCGACCTCGGTTGTGATGTAGCGATCTTTATCTGCGGTCAGCGCCTGCAAACGCTCCAATGCATATTGCGGTTTGATCGTGGTTTCGGACGTCGCGTAATTCAGGCATTTTACTGCCTTCCATTCCTCGATCTGCGTCCACCACTGCGACAAGGCTTCCTTGTTGACCTTGCGGCCACGCGCCTTCCAAATCTTCAGCGCATCTTCAAGCACATGCCCGACATCCCCCAAAATCGGCAATTCAACGCGGATGACCTTGTTGATTGACGACGCGTCGATATCGATATGCGCTTTACGTGAGGTTGGGGAGAAATCGGAAATCCGGCCGGTGATCCGGTCATCGAAACGCGCGCCGATGTTGATCATCACGTCGCAGCCATGCATCGCGAGATTGGCCTCGTAAAGCCCGTGCATCCCGAGCATGCCAAGCCACCCTTTGCCAGATGCAGGATAGGCGCCCAAGCCCATCAGGGTCGACGTGATCGGGAAGCCGGTCGCATCCACCAATTCGCGCAGCAACTGACACGCCGCCGATCCGGAATTGATAACGCCGCCGCCCGTGTAGAAGATAGGGCGTTCTGCGGTCTCGATCATCTCGACGAGCTTGGTAACCTCATCCTGCCCTGCTTTCACGCGGGGCTGGTAGTGATCGACCTTCGCCGTTTTCGCCGAGCGGTATTCGCCGGTCGCGAACTGAACATCTTTAGGAATATCGATCAACACAGGCCCCGGACGGCCGGACGTTGCGATATGGAACGCCTGATGGATTGTCTCGGCAAGCTTGTCGGTTTCTTTCACCAACCAGTTATGCTTGGTGCAAGGCCGCGTGATCCCCACGGTGTCGGCCTCTTGGAAACCGTCTGTGCCGATCATAAACGTTGGAACCTGACCGGAAAACACGACCAACGGGATGGAATTGAGTAAAGCATCCGTCAGGCCCGTTACGGCATTGGTCGCCCCCGGCCCCGATGTCACCAACACGCAGCCCGGCTTACCGGTCGAGCGCGCATACCCTTCGGCCATGTGAACGGCCGCCTGTTCGTGGCGTACGAGAATATGGCGGATCTCATTTTGCTGGAAAATCGCATCATAGATCGGAAGCACAGCGCCCCCTGGATAGCCGAAGATCGTATCCACGCCCTGTTCTTTCAGAGCTTCAACCACCATTTCCGCGCCCGTCATCTGCCGTGACATCATCTTACTCCATCAGCCCTTTAGCCAAGAAAAAGCCCCCGAATTTGGCGGGGGCGCATGGGAACCAAAATGGTCAACCGTCACCGGCCCATACGCCAACACCTGAAAATTACGAGGACACCACGCATCATGCGCTCCTTGCTAGTATCTTTGGGGACATTAGGCAGGCCGCAGGGGGGCGTCAACGCCAAAAAACCATGTTTTATGTCCAAAGGGGGCATTTTTCTTTCCTAAAATTACAATGATTGCCTCCTTATTGTAATTTTCGGCTGCATTATTCCCTCTGAGTGCCCGAATCTCTCGCGCTCGCGGATCAGTTCAACCGGAAACGAAAAAGGGAGAGGCATGAATGCCCCTCCCCCGTTCGATCCTAGGATAGATCACAGGCCACCCAACGGACGGCCCTGCCATCAGATCAATCGCGCTTTGGCGGCGCGGGCGCGAACTCTTGCAAAACTTTTTCGACCTGCGCCTTGGTGAGGCTTTTGTTCTCGGCCTTCAGGCAGGTCGCGATTTTCGTGGCGTCCGGACGCTCAGGCTTGGCGTTGCTATCGCCCGCCTCAGCTTTTTGCGGCGCAGCTGGGAGGCATGCTTTCACAGCTTTCTCCGACACGCCAAGCGCAGTCGCCATTTTCGCTGTTGGCATCGCAGGCGGTTGGCCTTGTTGCGCGGAAGCGGTGAAGGGAATTGCGAAAGCGGCAAAGGTAAGCGCCGTCAAGAGGCTGGATTTCCGAGTCATCATAGGTATTTCCTCACGTTGTCCTTCTCATCGGAAGGTGTGAGTTAAACGCGACCCTGAACCTATTCCGTCGCGCCCGCCGCAAAATCTTACCGCAGCCATCGATCAAGGCCGCCGACACGGGGCCGCCGGCACGGGGCGCGTTGATCAAAGCGGCTCGATGTCGCCCTGTGCCCGTAGCGCGTGGAAATCGGCAACAAAGCTTGCGAGTTGACCCACCTCGATCGCGTCGCGCAGCCCCTGCATCAACTGCTGATAATAATGCAGGTTGTGCCACGTAAGTAGCATCCCGCAGATCATCTCTTGCGAGCGGAACACGTGGTGCAGATAGGCACGCGAGTAATTGGAACAGCACGGGCAGGTGCATTCCTCATCCAGCGGCCGCGGATCATCTTGGTGGCGGGCGTTCTTGATATTCACCTGTCCCCGACGGGTCCAGCCCTGCCCCGTGCGCCCTGATCGCGACGGCAAAACGCAATCCATCATATCGATGCCGCGCTCGACCGCGCCCACGATATCATCTGGCTTGCCAACCCCCATCAGATAGCGCGGCTTGTCTTGCGGCAGAAAATCGGGCGCGTAATCGAGCACGCCGAACATCGCCTCCTGCCCCTCGCCCACCGCAAGGCCACCCACCGCGTAGCCGTCAAACCCGATGTCAACCAGCGCCTTCGCGCTTTCCTCGCGCAGATCCCGCGTCACGCCGCCTTGCATGATCCCGAACAGCGCATGGCCTGGCCGATCCCCGAAGGCATCTTTGGATCGCTGCGCCCAGCGCATGGAAAGCTGCATGGATTTCGCCACCTCGGCATCCGTCGCGGGCAAAGCGGGGCATTCGTCAAAGCACATCACAATATCAGATCCCAGAAGCTTCTGGATCTCCATCGAGCGCTCTGGCGTCAGCATATGTTTCGATCCGTCGACATGCGACGAGAACCGCACCCCCTCCTCCGTCAACTTGCGCAGCGACGCGAGAGACATCACTTGGAACCCGCCGGAATCTGTGAGGATCGGCTTGTCCCAATTCATGAACTTATGCAAACCACCGAGATTGGCGATGCGCTCGGCAGTCGGGCGCAGCATCAGGTGATAGGTATTGCCAAGCAAAATATCCGCACCCGTCGCGGCCACGGATTCGGGCATCATCGCCTTCACTGTCGCCGCCGTGCCAACCGGCATGAACGCCGGTGTACGGATCTCGCCGCGCGGCGTCGAGATCACGCCTTTGCGTGCCTTGCCGTCAGTCGCCTGCACTTTGAACCCGAACCGCGTCATGCCATCTCTCCTGATATTTGCGCCCTTTTGGGCCATTTTGGTCCGCCGCTCAAGGCATCACGTGATTTTGACGGATCAGACCGGCCCACCGTCTCCCCGCAAAACGAAAAAGGCCCCGCATCCAGCGAGGCCTTTTCCTGTCCTTCAAGCCGCCATCAGTCGATCATCGGCAGCAGTTGATCGAGCGATTTCTTCGCATCGCCGTAGAACATCCGCGTGTTCTCTTTGTAGAACAGCGGGTTCTCGATGCCCGAATAGCCGGTGCCTTGGCCGCGCTTGGACACGAACACTTGTTTCGCCTTCCAGCATTCAAGAACCGGCATCCCCGCGATTGGCGAGTTCGGATCTTCTTGCGCGGCAGGGTTCACGATGTCGTTCGAGCCGATCACGATGGCCACATCCGTACTCGGGAAGTCGTCATTGATCTCGTCCATTTCCAGCACGATATCATAGGGCACTTTCGCCTCGGCCAGCAGCACGTTCATATGCCCCGGCAGACGCCCAGCGACCGGATGGATCGCGAAGCGGACGTTTTTACCCTTGGCGCGCAGTTTGCGCACCAGTTCGGACACCGATTGCTGTGCTTGCGCGACCGCCATGCCGTAGCCCGGGATGATCACGATGCTATCGGCATCGTTGAGCGCGGCGGCCACGCCTTCGGCATCAATCGCCACTTGTTCGCCCTCGACCTCCATCGCCGGACCGGTGGCGCCGCCACCAAAGCCGCCCAAGATCACCGAGATGAACGAGCGGTTCATCGCCTTACACATGATATAGGACAGGATGGCACCCGAGGAGCCGACCAGCGCGCCGACCACGATCAACAGATCATTGCCCAGCGAGAAGCCGATCGCGGAGGCAGCCCAGCCCGAGTACGAGTTGAGCATCGACACCACGACAGGCATATCCGCGCCGCCGATGCCCATGATCAAATGGTAGCCGATGAAGAACGCAAGCAGCGTCATCAGAACCAGCGTCCACATGCCAGCGCCGTTGAAGAACATCACCAACAGGATCAACGAGCCAATCGCCGCGGCCGCATTGAGAAGATGCCCGCCCGGCAGCTTCTTCGCCGTGCCCGAGACTTTGCCCGCAAGCTTACCAAACGCGATCACCGAGCCCGTGAATGTCACCGCGCCGATGAACACGCCGAGGAAGACTTCGACCTTCAAAATCGCGATTTCCACCGCGTCTTTATGCGCGAGTTTCTCCGCGAAGCCTTTGAGCGACGCAAGCGCGGTCTCATCACCCGCCAAGCGCATCGCCTCAATCCGGCCCAGTTCCAATTCGGCATTATAGCCGATAAAGACGGCCGCCAGACCCACGAAGGAATGGAGCGCCGCGACAAGCTGCGGCATCTCCGTCATCTGAACGCGCGAGGCAACATAATACCCCAGCACAGAGCCGCCCGCGATCATCACCAAAATGATGAACCAATTGCCCACGCCCGGCCCGAACACGGTGGCAATCACGGCCATCGCCATGCCCACAATGCCATACCAAACGGCGCGTTTCGCGCTTTCTTGGCCCGACAACCCGCCCAGCGAGAGGATGAAGAGAACAGCAGCCGCGATATAGGCGGCGGATACGATACCGATCGTCATGTCAGCACCCTCCCCTTACGATTTTTGGAACATGGCGAGCATGCGCCGTGTGACGAGGAACCCGCCGACAATATTGATCGTGGCGATAAACACCGAGATCGCGGCCAAGAAGACAACGAGCCATGAGCCCGAGCCGACTTGGAGAAGCGCCCCGAGGATCACGATCCCCGAGATGGCATTGGTCACGGCCATCAAAGGCGTGTGCAATGAGTGCGACACGTTCCAGATCACCGAGAAGCCGATGAAGCAGGCCAGCACAAAGACGATGAAATGCGACATGAAGGCCTCGGGCGCAAACCCGCCCACGACCAACAACAGCACGGTCGCCACGGCGATCAACATGACTTGGCTCTTGGTCTGCGCCTTGAACGCCTTGATCTCTGCCGCGCGTTTTTCCTCGGAGGTCAATTCCTTGACCTTTTCCTTCGGTTTGGCGGCGGCAATCGCGGCCACTTTCGGCGGTGGCGGCGGGAAGGTGATCTCACCCGCATGGGCAACCGTCGCGCCGCGGATCACGTCATCTTCCATGTTATGATGGATCACGCCGTCTTTGGCGGGGGTCAGATCGAACATCATATGACGGATATTGTTGGAATAAAGCGTGGAAGCCTGCGCGGCCATCCGGCTCGGGAAATCGGTGTAGCCAATGATGGTCACGCCGTTATCTGACACGATCTTTTCATCCATCACGGTCAGATCGCTGTTCCCGCCGCGCTCTGCGGCAAGGTCAACGATCACCGATCCGGGCTTCATCAGCTCGACCATATCCCTGGTCCAAAGCTTCGGCGCGTCGCGCCCCGGAATCAGAGCGGTGGTGATGACGATATCGACATCGGGTGCCAACTCGCGGAATTTGGCAAGCTGCGCTTCGCGGAACTCCGGGCTCGACGGGGCCGCATAGCCGCCCGTTGCCGCGCCGTCTTGGGCTTCCTCAAACTCAAGATAGACGAATTCCGCGCCCATGGATTCGATCTGCTCGGCCACTTCGGGGCGCACATCAAACGCATAGGTGATCGCGCCGAGCGACGTCGCCGTGCCGATCGCAGCAAGGCCGGCCACGCCCGCCCCCACAACGAGAACTTTCGCCGGCGGCACCTTGCCCGCCGCTGTCACCTGACCGGTGAAGAAGCGCCCAAAGTTGTTGCCCGCCTCAATCACCGCGCGGTAGCCCGCGATATTGGCCATGGAGGACAATGCATCCATCTTCTGCGCGCGCGAAATCCGAGGGACCATATCCATCGCGATGACATTGGCGCCGGTCGCTTTGGCGGCCTCCAACAGCGCGGTGTTTTGCGCTGGGTAGAAGAACGAAATCAAGGTTTGCCCTGCGCCGAGCCGTTTGATCTCTGCATCGACAGGAGGACGCACTTTCGCGACGACGTCGACCGCCTTGAACAGATCGGGCGCGGATTTAGTGATGGTCACCCCCGCCGCTTCATAAGCCGCATCCGAGAAGCCGGCCTTTACGCCCGCCCCCGATTGGATGAAGCATTCATGGCCAAGCTTTTGCAGCATTGCTGCGCTCTCGGGCGTCATCGC
Organism: Albirhodobacter sp. R86504; assembly: GCF_042466415.1. Classification (NCBI taxonomy): domain Bacteria; kingdom Pseudomonadati; phylum Pseudomonadota; class Alphaproteobacteria; order Rhodobacterales; family Paracoccaceae; genus Albirhodobacter; species Albirhodobacter sp. R86504. The sequence continues at coordinate 1,467,661 of NZ_JAXHCH010000002.1, forward strand.
GACCCGTGCCTCGCCCTCGAAAATCTCCGTTGGAGCTCCGATTTTCACTGTTAGTCCCCCTCATAGCGCCCCCGAAACACAGCAGATTCCTCCGCGAACCGACGAGGGCCGACGATTGTGCGCGTTTTGCATAACATTCAGTTGTAAAGTTTCACAAGACGCTTGACCTCAACGCGCGCCCGGAAATATCAATTATGAGTAAGCAATGCTTACCAATAATTTGACCATAAGTCTTACAAATTAATAATAAACGTTTATTATCAGATGGTTAATCACATCATCCGTAAAAGCGGAATTTTCGACACCGCGGTGCCTAGCGCGATATTTTTTGTGTCTCGATCCGCGAAAACCAGTCACTACGGTAACAAAAGTGCCAGAAGGAGGGGGTGTAGATAATTTTGATACTCGGAAGATGAGGGGCTTACCCTGCGGCAAGGGTGAGGAAAGGCGGGAATGCCCCGCCTCACCCGTCGATTGGTAAGCAATGCTGACTATTTTGTCAAAATCGAGCAGACGCGTCGAACTGCCAGCGAATAACCCTCGACACCGAAGCCAGCCATCACCCCATCGGCCCGCATCGAAACATAAGAATGATGGCGAAACGCCTCGCGCTTGTGAACATTCGAGATATGGACCTCAAAGACGGGCCCCTCAAACGCGTTGAGCGCATCCAAAATCGCCACCGATGTATGCGTGAACGCCCCCGGATTGATGACAATAGCCGCCGCTTTCAGCCGCGCCTCATGAATGGTGTCGATAATGACCCCTTCATGGTTCGATTGGAACAAAGCCACGTCAAACCCTTGCGCCTGCGCAACCGCGGCGCATGCGTGCTCGACATCTTGCAACGTCGCGTGGCCGTAAATCTCGGGCTGGCGCTGGCCCAGCAAGTTCAGATTGGGTCCGTTCAGGATGTAGATGAGTTTGCTCATATCGCCTCGCTGTTCGACGGGCAAAGACGCGCGGCGCGCCGAATCCCGTTCTCTCAACCCATTGATACGCGAAAATCGCTGGCTGATCAGTCCCCTATTGAAAATCCGCCTGCACAAGCCCACTTCCGTCTCTCACAACGCGCGTCGGCGCCCGATCAGATCGAGCGCATTAAAATGCCGTTGCGAAACGCCGCGCAGTATCCTTTGGATTTCGCCTCTCGCTCAGTTTACTCTACCGCCGAACCAGCAGGAGATTTCAATGCCCTACCCCGTCACGATCAATGGTCAAACACATCTCGTCGACGCGCCCGAGGGCATGCCGCTGCTTTGGGTCTTGCGCGATATTCTCGGGATGACGGGCACGAAATACGGCTGCGGCGTGGCGGCATGCGGCGCGTGCACGGTCATGATGGACGGCACCGCATGGCGGTCGTGCCAGTTGCCGATCGAGGCCGTTGAGGGCGAGATCACCACGATTGAAGGCATCGGCACGCCGGATCTTCTCGCGCCGATTCAAGCGGCCTGGATTACGCATCAGGTCGCGCAATGCGGTTGGTGCCAATCGGGGCAGATCATGCAAGCAGCCGCCCTTCTGGCAGAGGTGCCAAACCCTGACGACGCGCAAATTGACGAAGCGATGGCGGGCAATCTGTGCCGCTGCGGCACCTATCCGCGCATCCGTGCTGCGATCCACACGGCCGCTGCCGAGATTGAGAAGGCCAAACCCTTCGCCCAGCGCGCCCCGCTTGCGCCAACCGATGCCGCCAGCCAGCCCACACCGGAGACATCGCAATGAGCCGCCCCCACAGCAATCGCGCGCTCAACGCCGCGAAAACCCTCACACGACGCAGCTTTCTGGTTGGCTCTGCCCTCATCGCGGGCGGTGCGGCCTTCGGCGTCTACACTGCGAAGCGCGAGTTTGAGAACCCGTTGGAGGATAGCTTCGACGGCGCGCTCAACCCCTTCGTCATCATCGGCGAGGAAACCACCATCGTCGTGCCGCGCGCCGAGATGGGCCAAGGCGTGAGTACCACACTCGCCGCATTGGTCGCAGAAGAACTGGATCTCGCCTGGGAGGACATTCGTGTCATCCACGGCCCCGCCGCGCGCGCCTATTATAACGGTGCGCTGATTGAGGGTGGCTTTCCGGTTCCCTCATGGAAACGCACCGGCTGGCTCGACACGGTCGCGCAAGGCACGGCGCTCTTGCCCAAGGCCATCGGCCTGCAAGTCACTGGCGGATCAAGCTCCACGCGCGATGCCTTCACACGGATGCGGATCGCGGGCGCCGCGGCGCGTGAGGCGCTGCTTCAGGCGGCCGCCCAAACGGAGGGGCGCGACGGGCTGACGACAAAGGACGGCGCGGTGGTAACGGCTGACGGGCGCGTTCTGCCCTATGCCACACTCGCCACCACAGCCGCCCAGATCGATATCGGCGAGATCGCGCTGCGGCCCAAATCCGATTGGCGATTGCTCGGCACATCGCTCCCCCGCACGGATATGGTCGGCAAGGTCACGGGCACGGCGCAATACGGAATGGATGTGCGGTTGCCGGGAATGCGGTTTGCGACCCTGCGCCAGCCCCCGCAATTCGGCGCGACCCTTGCCGCGCTTGATCCCGCGCCGGCTTTGGCGATTGCGGGCGTCGAGGCCGTCCACCGGATCGGCGACGGGTTTGCCGTGGTGGCGGGCAACAGTTGGTCCGCAATGCAGGGCGCCGAGGCGTTGACGCCCGAATGGCAGGCCCCGACATCCGGCGCCGGCTTGGAGATGACCGCCGTTTGGGACACATTGGCCGCGGCGTTGGATGGCTCGGCTAATCTCACCGCGCGTGACGAAGGCGATGCGACGGGCACCCCGCCAGAAGGCGCCGTGCTTGTGGAGGCCGATTACCGCCTGCCCTATCTCGCGCATGCGACGATGGAACCGATGAGCGCGACCGCTTGGCTGCATGACGACCAGATCGAGATTTGGGCGGGGGTTCAAGGCCCTTCCGTGGCGCAAGACGCCGCACTCAAGGCCCAAGGCGTGCGCGACGCGGGGGCGCGTTTTGCCACCGTCCACACGATGTTCCTCGGGGGCGGGTTCGGGCGGCGAATCGAGACAGATTACGTGACGCCCGCGGCCGAGCTTGCAGCCAAAATGCCCGGGACACCCGTTCAACTCATGTGGTCACGCGAGGAGGACATGACGCATGACGTTTATCGGCCCGCCGCGGTGGCACGCGCCCGCGGCTGGGCGATGCCGATACGCAGTGACGCGCCCGTCGCCGCCGCGCATATCCAACTGGCGGCGCAATCGGTGACACGTGCGGCGGCTTCGCGGATGCTCGGCCTGCCGCTTACCGTGGGGCCCGATCATGCGCATCTGGACGGGATTGCGAACCAGCCCTACGCGCTGTCACATCTGCGGGTTGAGGGATACTTGGCCGAACTGCCGGTGCCGGTCGGGTTTTGGCGGTCGGTCGGCCATTCGATCGGCAGCTTCGTGATGGAAAGCTATATCGACGAACTCGCCCATGCGGCAGGGGCCGATCCGCTGGCGTTCCGGCTGGCGCAGATTTCCGACCCTGCATCGCGCGCCGTTCTTGAAGCCTGCGCCGATCGCTTTGGCTGGGCGCAGGCCGCGTCAGATGGACGATCGGGCGCGGTAAAAACCGGACGCGGCGTCGCATTTTGTCACTCTTTCGGAACGCCCGTCGCGCAGATGATCGAGGTGCAAGAGGTAGAGGGCAGCGTGAAGATCACCCGCGCCGTCATTGCCTGCGATCCTGGCGTCGCGCTGGACCCAATGATTATCGAAGCGCAGATGACAGGCGCGATGGTCTATGGCCTGTCTGCCGCGATTTATGGCGAGATTACCTTGGAAGACGGCGCCGTGATTCAGCAGAATTTCCCCGATTTTGAGGCGGTGCGGATGCCAAATTGCCCGCCTTTCGAGGTGGTTATCCTATCGTCGGGCGACACACCCACGGGCGTCGGCGAGCCCGGCACACCGCCCGCAGCGCCCGCGCTCGCGAATGCTATCTTCGATTTGACGGGTCAGCGCTTGCGCGATCTTCCTTTCGTGCAAGCCATTGATTTCGTGTAATAAGAGGGCCCGCGCGGCCTAGCTAGGCCGCGCGGGCTTTGCCCATCTTCTGGGCGTGGTAAGCGCGGCACGCCTCGCCAAAGGCCTCAAACAACGGCTTCGAGATCGGGTCTTGCGCCGCTTTGAATTCGGGGTGCCACTGCACCGCGAGGGTAAAGCCCGGCGCGCCATCGATGCGGATCGCCTCGGCCGTGCCATCCTCGGCGCGCCCTTCCACGATCACCCGCGGTCCCGCAGTGCAAATTCCCTGACCGTGAAGGGTGTTGGTCTCGATCTTCTCCGCCCCAAACAGGTTCGCGAACGCCCCCCCTTGCGTGAGCGTGACCTTATGGCGGCGCGAGAAACGATCCTCCAGCGTACCTTCTGTCGGCATCCGGTGGTTCATCCGGCCGGGCAAATCACGGATCTCGGGCGCAAGCGTACCGCCCATCGCGACATTGACCTCCTGAAAGCCGCGGCAAATGCCCAAAAACGGCTGCCCCGCCTCGACCAAGGCGCGGATCAGCGGCAGCGCAAGCCCGTCGCGCGCGCGGTCAAACGTGCCATGCGCGGGGGTTTCCTCGTGCCCATATTCGGACGGGTGCACATTCGGGCGCCCCCCCGTGAACAAGAACCCGTCGCATAGCTCCATCACTTCCTCAACGCTCACAAGCTTCGGGTCAGCGGGGATAACGATGGGCAAACAGCCGGAAGCTTGGGTCAGCGCCTCGGAGTTCATAACGCCCGACGTATGAACGGGATATTCGTCATTCAGCAGATCGAAATTGCCGATAATGCCAACGATTGGCCTTGTCATGTGGCTCTCCTGTAACTCGGTGCGCGAGCCCGCCCTAAAAACAGGGATAACGAATACCGCTGTGAGACCCTACGGTCACGCGTCGGCAGTCGCGGCTAGAAGCGCTTTGACCCTATCATATAGCGCGCATATCATTGCGAACAGTGGGTTGAAGGTGCGCATATGCACAGACCCGCCGCATCTGCGCGAGGGAACCAATTTTGGTTTCCGTCACCAGCTGCGGCGGGCCTGATCGTGTCACCTCGCGCGAAGGCGCGGGCATCAGAGCCTTTTGGCGCGTATTATTGTGCCGCGGGCGCGCCCTCCTCTACAGACACATCGGGGTTCGCGGTGTCGGCGGACCCTTCAGTCGCACCCGGAATTGTCCCTGTCGCATCGGTCGTCACACCGCTTTCCCCTTGCGGCGCAACAACCGCCGGCGCATCGGCATCCTCTGCAGCCTCAAATCCGACTGCGAAGAACATCAACAACCCGAATAGAACAGCCGCGCCGATGCCAAGCAACGCAGGGCGGTGGCGGCGGGTTTCCTTGTGAATATTGGTATCTGGAGCGGACATTCATTCTCTCCTCTCGAATGGGATCTGCGAAAATGTGAACGGCGCCGCATTGAGGGTTTTAGGGGCGGCGCGCTCGGCGCAGAACATTTTAATGTGCGGCGACCTTGAAGCGCCGCGCTCATAAACCTAACGTCTGACGGCGCGATATGTTCCGCGCGCAAAGCAAAGGATCCGCTTGATGGACGGCCAAATCTCCCCGCTCGCCCCGACACCTACCTTGTTGGCCGACTACCAACCCTACCCCTTCGACCTCTCGCGCACGCAGCTTCGCTTCGCGCTTGCGCCGACCGCCACCCGCGTGATCGCCCGCCTGCATCTGACGCCGCACGGTCAGATCGCGGATCTGGTTCTCGACGGCGAAGGGTTGAAGCTGCAGCGGATTGAAATCGACGGCGTGGCTGTGACGGGATATCACCTCACCGACACCGTCCTGACGATCCCCGCAGAGCGGCTGCCGCGCGCCGCGTTCGTCCTCGAGACGGAGGTCGAGATCGCACCCGCGAGCAACACCGCGCTTGAGGGGCTCTATATGTCCAATGGCATGTATTGCACGCAATGTGAGGCGGAAGGCTTCCGCAAAATTACCTTCTACCCCGACCGCCCCGATGTCATGAGCCGCTTTGATGTGCGTATTGAGGGCAGGGAGCCTGTCTTGCTCTCAAACGGCAATCCCGTCGCGTCAGGCAAGGATGACGACGGGCGCGGATGGGCGGAATGGTCCGACCCTTGGCCGAAGCCTGCGTATCTCTTCGCGCTGGTTGCGGGGGATTTACGCCATATCTCGGACAGCTTCACCACCTCCGAGGGCCGCGACGTCGCGCTCAATATTTACGTCCGGCCGGGCGATGAAGGGCGCTGCGGCTTCGCGATGGAGGCATTGATCCGCTCAATGGAGTGGGACGAGCGTGTTTGGGGCCGCGCCTATGACTTGGACATTTTCAACATTGTCGCCGTCGACGACTTCAATATGGGCGCGATGGAAAACAAAGGCTTGAACATTTTCAACTCCAAGCTGGTTCTCGCCTCGCCCGAGACCGCGACAGATCTGGATTATGAGCGTATCGAGGCCGTCATCGGGCACGAGTATTTCCACAACTGGACCGGCAACCGCATCACCTGCCGCGACTGGTTCCAGCTTTGCCTCAAAGAGGGGCTGACGGTCTACCGCGACCAGACCTTCACCGCCGATGTCCGCAAGGGCGCGGTGAAGAGGATTGACGATGTGATGACCCTGCGCGCGCGCCAGTTCCGCGAGGATCAAGGCCCGCTCTCGCACGCCGTGCGCCCCGATAGCTATATCGAGATCAACAATTTCTACACCGCCACGATCTACGAGAAAGGCGCAGAAATCATCGGGATGCTGCGCAGCGTGATCGGCGAGGAGGCTTGGGCCAAAGGCACCGCGCTCTATTTTGACCGCCACGACGGGCAGGCCTGCACCATTGAAGATTGGCTGGCGGTCTTCGCGGAGGTCTCCAACCGTGATCTGTCGCAATTCAAGCGATGGTACACGGACGCGGGCACGCCGGAGGTCAGCGTGCGCGAGACTTGGGAAGATGGGCGCTTTACCCTGACCTTTACCCAAAGCACCGCCCCGACACCCAACCAACCCGACAAACCTGCCCGCGTCATTCCGATTCGTGTCGCGCTGTTTGATCCTTCGGCCAAAATGCTGGGTACGGAACAGGTTTTGGAAATGGACCAACCCGAGCAGAGCTTCTGCTTTGACGGCTTGGCCGAGCGCCCGCACCCCTCGATCCTTCGGGGTTTCTCCGCGCCGGTGATGCTGCGGCTTGATCCGACGGTTGATCACCGTGCGTTCCTCTTTGCCCATGACACCGACCCGTTTAATCGATGGGAAGCCGGTCGCGATCTCGCGCTGGCGGCGCTGGCGGCCTTGTCGAACGGCGCGCCTTTGGCGGCGGCTTCGGATTATCTCTCGGCTTTGGGCGATTTTCTGGCCGATCCCCTCCCCGCGCCCGCGTTCCGCGCGCTGTGCTTGCAACTGCCCTCGGATGACGAAATCGCCAAATTGCTGTGCACGCAGGGCGACCTTCCTGATCCGGATGCGATTGAGGGTGCGCGCAACACCCTTTCTGCCGCGATCGCCAGCCGTCACGAAACGGCTCTCGTAGCGCTTTATGATGCGGCGGAGATTGCGGGCACGTATTCGCCCGATGCGGAGCCCACGGGCAAGCGCGCGCTCCGACGTGCAATTTTGGCCCATCTGACCCATATCGATAAAGGCGTGCGCGCGCAGCAAGCCTTTGCCAACGCGCAGAATATGACGGATCAGATCGGGGCACTCGGCCTGTTGATTGCCCATGGCATCGGCGCCCAAGCCAGCGCCGCGTTCTATGAGCAATGGAAGGGGGAGCGGCTGGTGATGGACAAATGGTTCAGCGTCGAGCTGGCCTACGCGCCCAAAGATCAGGCCGTCGCACGCGCGGAGGAATTGGCAGGCCACCCGTTGTTCGATTGGAAAAACCCCAATCAATTCCGCGCGTTGCTCGGCGGGCTCGCCGCAAATCACGCCGCGTTCCACCGCGCGGATGGCGCAGGCTACCGGTTCTACGGTGATTGGCTTCTCACGCTTGATCCGAAAAATCCGCAGACCGCCGCGCGCATGTCGACCGCGTTCCAGACATGGTCGCAGTTCGACGATCGCCGCCGCGCACAGGCACAGATGGTCTTTGCGAAACTCCTCGGCACGCCGTCCCTTTCGCGCGATTTGGGCGAGATGGTTGAGCGGCTCGCAAAAGGCTAAAACAGTCGGGGCCCGCGCGTCATTGCGCGGGCCGGACCTCCCTCGGATTGAGTGCGCCGCACAGATCAATCCGCGCGGAAGGCACCTGCTGTTTCAATCTGGTCACCGATCCCGAAATCAAGCGTCTGGGCGCCCTATTTCCGCCACATTAAGCTTGCTTTAGAGGCGAATGACATCCCTTCACCAGTCCTCTGACGTGTTTTACGAGTACCGTCTTCAAGCCCGACGCCCCGCGACCTATGCCGCGCTCGGCGTTGGCATGATCACGGGATATACGGTCATCTTCGCGAACGCCCTCCTCGCCGCTATTCCGGTTACAGCCTATATCGGCGTTGTTTTGTGGCGCTTGGTGCGCAACCCGACCGCAGGGCTGCGATTCACGCCCCTTGCGTTAGAGGTGTTCGACCACCGCGAGATCAGACATTTTCCGTTCCGCGATATCCGGTCCGCACGCCTGAGAACCGGCGTTTTTTCGGATGACGAATGTGTGCTGGTGATGGCCAATGGGCCGCGCATTGCCCTGCCGCCAGATGCCCTGCCGCCGATCAAAAAGCTTCGTGCTGAATTTTTGCGCCGCGGGATCATCGCTACCTGATCCGCGCGTCCGAGTGCGCCCTGTTTATTTCCCTTGGCAATAGGGCTGCTTGCGCGTCCAGGCCGCGATATTCTCGCGCAGCTCCGGCTTGCGCATCACCGCCCAATCCCGCGCCGCGCCGCGCCATGCACCCGCTTTGCCGGCAATCTGCCCGTCGCGCCCCACTTGGCGCGCGAGGATCTTGATCGCGCAACTCACATTAGCCGCGCCAATTTTGAGCCCGTCCGCCGTCTGATCCTCCGGCAGCTTGCAATTATAATGCTGCGCCGTCGCGGGTGAAATCTGCATCAACCCAATCCAACGCCCGCCGCCGCCAGCCGCTCGTGGCTTGAAATGGCTTTCAAACCGCGCGATGCCGGACACGAGCGCCGCCCAAAATGCGGCACGCTCATAATCGCTTGCACCCGCATACGCGGGGCAAAACGTATCGATATCGCTCGGGATCTGGCCCGTGAGAGTGCCGCTGTTGCGCTCGATCGCGCTGATGGCGGCATAGCTCCACGCGCCAGCATTTTGTCGCCCGTCCCAGCGCAGCTTGGGGATGCGCGGCCCCTCCCATGGACGTTCAACGGGCCGATCCGATCGCGCAGGCGCGGCGGGCGTCTTGTAGCGGTCAATCTGAAGACCAAGATGCGCCACCTGCGCACGGTCCGCCCAAGCCAGCGCCGTGATCTCGGGGGTTGGAGGGGCGGGCGTAATGGCCGGTTCGGCCGCCTCAAGCGTCACGGCAAGCGGCTGCGCCACGGCACCATGCCCCGCGATAGTGAAAGACATGAGCGCGCAAACAAGCGGCGCCACAACGCCATGGGCGATCTGCTTTCGGCGGGCAAAAGCGATGCCGTTCGGCCTGATCCCCATGTCGCGCCCCTCGCAATAAACCCGTTCTATCTCGTCAACAGCGCGGGTAGCGCGCGCGAAATTCTCACCCCAATGATGCCGCCACCCGCCCAGCGCGGCAAGTCTTAATGACGGGCTCAGGCGGAGCGCCGCCCATCAGTACCAATCAAGGCCCGGATTGTCATGCGATGCCTCCTGCGCAAGACACCCCGCCCCAACGCGATTTGCCCGCACGATTTGCGGACATGATCCCAACCGCTCCCCCTCTTGCCCAGCCCTGATCCCTGCCCTATTACAGAGCCCGACCCGCAGGCCCGTTCCGGCCCGCCGATTGAGACAGCCGGCCCCCAAAGCCCGACGCGCAAAGGATGCAGCACATGCTCGACCATCTCGCCTATACCTCGCCCGAACCAAAAGTCATCGCAGGAGCGAAAGACGATTGGGAACTGGTGATCGGGATGGAGATCCACGCACAGGTCGCCACCAACGCAAAGCTGTTCTCTGGCGCATCCACCCTGTTTGGATCCGAGCCAAACTCGAACGTAGCCTTTGTCGATGCCGCGATGCCCGGCATGTTGCCCGTCATCAACGAATATTGCGTCGAGCAAGCCGTGCGGACGGGCCTTGGCCTCAACGCGCAAATCAACCTATTCTCCGCCTTCGACCGCAAGAATTATTTCTACCCCGATCTTCCGCAAGGCTATCAGATTTCGCAGCTCTACCATCCGATCGTCGGTGAGGGTGAAATCCTCGTTGATATGGGGCCGGGCGTTGCGCGGCTGGTGCGGGTCGAGCGGATCCATCTGGAGCAAGACGCCGGTAAATCGATCCACGACATGGACCCCAATATGTCCTTCGTCGACCTGAACCGCACCGGCGTTGCGCTGATGGAGATCGTCTCGCGCCCCGATATCCGCGGGCCGGAGGAGGCGGCGGCCTATGTCGTGAAGCTGCGCCAGATCTTGCGCTACCTTGGCACCTGTGATGGCAACATGCAAAACGGCAATTTGCGCGCAGATGTGAACGTCTCGGTGTGCAAGCGCGGCCAATACGAGAAATTCCGCGAGACGGGTGACTTCAAACATCTCGGCACGCGCTGCGAGATCAAGAATATGAACTCGATGCGCTTCATCCAGCTCGCGATTGACTACGAAGCCCGCCGTCAGATCGCGATCATCGAAGACGGCGGCGAGGTCAAACAAGAGACTCGCCTTTATGATGCCGACAAGAACGAGACCCGTTCGATGCGATCAAAGGAAGAAGCGCATGATTACCGCTACTTCCCCTGCCCTGACCTTTTGCCACTGGAAATCGAACAGGCATGGGTGGACGACATCGCCGCCAAAATGCCGGAACTTCCGGATGCGAAAAAGATCCGGTTCGTCAAGGAATTCGGTCTGTCGGAATATGATGCGAACGTCTTGACGGCGGAGGCCGAGAACGCGGCCTTCTTCGAGAAGGTCGCAGAGGGCAATGACGGAAAAATCGCCGCGAACTGGGTGATCAACGAACTCTTTGGTCGCCTCAAAAAGGACGATAAAGGCATCAACGAAAGCCCTGTCTCGCCCCAGCAACTCGGCCAGATCGTCGCCTTGATCAAATCGGGCGACATCTCGGGCAAGATCGCGAAAGACCTGTTCGAAATCGTCTACACCGAGGGCGGTGATCCGGCGCAAATCGTGGTCGAGCGCGGCATGAAACAGGTCACCGATCTCGGTGCGATCGAGGCGCAGGTTGACGAGATCATCGCAGCCAATCCCGAGCAGGTCGAAAAAGCCAAGCAAAACCCGAAACTTGCGGGTTGGTTCACGGGACAGGTTCTTAAAGCCTCGGGCGGCAAGGCCAATCCGGCAGCGGTCAACGAGATCGTCGCCAAGAAACTTGGTTTCTGATCGACGCCTCGGACCCCAAAGACCCAATCATGCGAAGGCGCCTCGACGCGGGGCGCCTTTTGCGTCGATCTGGCGACAGTGCGCGGGCTTGTGCACGCTGTCACACTCTCGTCAATTGACCCCAACGCCTCAAAGGCCTAAACGACTTTGGCAAAACGAGGTGACCCATGCCGCAGTATGAATATACGCTCCGCCCTGCGCCGACACGCGCCGAAAAGCATCGGACGCTGAAAACCAATGCCGACAAATTCGCGCAGACGCTCACCGATGCGATCAACGAATTGGCGCGCGAAGGCTGGGAGTTCCAAGGGGTTGAGGCCCTGCCCGCTGATGAGCGCTCGGGCCTGACATCGCGCACGACCGTCATCCACAACCTGATGGTCTTCCGCCGCGAGAAACCGGCCTCAAAGCAGCAAGCGACGCTCACTGCGACGGGCGATGCGATGCAAATCGCAAATGCGAACGGCCCTGTGACGACCTCGGAAAGCGCGAAACCGGTGGCACGCTCGCTATCGACCGCGAGCAACGAAGGCCTGGCGCCCCGTTTGGGGCCAGCGGAGTAACCCCGCGGTCCTTCTCCCGCTCCCGCTCTTAACAACACGCTCTGGCACGCCGCAGGGCAGGATGGAAATCCTGCCGTAAAGAAATATTTTGTTTTCAATGAGCTAGTCAGATTTGAACGATATTTTTCGCGCAGCCCCTTATCCATCTCGCGCAAATCGCATAGACTGCACCCCCCGAGTCAGACAGGCAGTGAAAAGAAGGTCAAAATGCAAAACGATCCCTTCGGATTTAACATCTCCGCGGCCTCTGACAAAAAGAAACGTCAGAAGGGGAAGCGCGGCATGTCCGGCGCTTTCGAAACCTCGACACGCCAATGCGACCGTGCGGGCTGTGAGGAGCGCGGCCAATATCGCGCGCCCAAGAGCCCGAAGATCCTCGATGACTACTTCTGGTTCTGCAAAGATCACGTGCGTGAATACAATCTGAACTGGAATTACTTCCAAGGTCAGTCCGAGGAGGAATTCCAAGCCTTCCTCGATAACGCAACCGTTTGGGAACGCCCCACCAAGCCCTTCAACCGCGCCAATGATGAAAAACTCGGCTGGTCGCGGCATGGGATTTCCGACCCGATGGAAATTTTGGGGCAAAACGCGACGCAAAACCCGGGCCGTCAGGTGGTGGGCCGGAAGTTGCCACCCACCGAGCGCCGCGCAGTCGAGATTCTCGAGGGCCGCGACACCATGACCAAGCCGGAACTGCGCAAGCAATACAAGGCCCTGATCAAGGTTCTGCATCCCGATATGAACGGCGGCGACCGCAGTCAGGAAGAATTGTTGCAACAAGTCGTCTGGGCATGGGATCAGATCAAGGAAAGCAAAAGCTTCCGCGATTGATCGCGCTTGCCTCGAAGTTAAAAGCCCCGCCAGAGATCGCTCTGGCGGGGCTTTTTTTTGTGATGCGCGTGTGTGACGTCCCTAGGCGGCGTATAGCATCAAGAACAGGCGTGTTGCCCGCCGCGCGCGGCGCTCGATTTCGCTCGGCGGAAGGGGCGCGGCAGCATCAAGAAGGCAGAGCAGTTGGGTATCGCCCTTGAGGAGCGCAAGATAGTCCTCGGCGGCCTCCAAAGCGCCATCGGGAAGCGTCAGCCGCCCGCGGTGACCCTCCTGCGCGATCTCCACCCCCGTCTGCGCTTCGAGCCAGCGCGCGAGGCGCGGCAAAGACGCCCCGCGCCCCCCCAACACCAAATGCCCGCCAAGATCCGCCCGCCCCGCCTCGGCGATTGCGGCACGGTGCAAAGCAATGGATTGTGGCCCCACCAAAAGCGCCAGCATCACCTCGCCCCATGCCGTCAACCCCGCGGAGAGATCGCCGTCATTCGCCTCCAAACTCTTGCCCAAAGCTTCGTCCAACTGTGCCGAACGCAGCGAAACAAGCTCCTCAAAGAACCGCGATTTATCCCCGAACCACGCGTATATCGTCTCTTTCGAGGCGCTCGCGCGTTGGGCGATCTTGGTCATCGTCGTGCCTTGCCAGCCCGACTCGGCCAGAACTTCGATTCCCGCCTGCAAAAATTCTGACCGGCGCGCATCTTTCGCGGTGGCAGCCGCGGCTGCGCGCTCCGAAAGGCTGACCGGAAACAGATCCTCGGCGTCTGGGTGGGAGAGCTGCGTCATCGATCCGATCATGCCTTGCGTGTCACGGCATGGATCGCCGGATCAATAATCTTCGCCACGATCGGGATCAAAATCATCCCGATGATCAGCCCGAACACCCCGTCAAAGAACGCCGTAACCGCCCATTCAACGATCCCCGCGAACTCCGGCAATGCCGCAGCCGCCGCCACCGCCTGATGATGTATCCAGTCATAGGGCGCGTGCAAACCCAGCTCGCCCAAGCCATGCAGCAAGATCGAGCCGCCGACCCAGATCATCGCCGCCGTGCCCACCGCCATCAAGGCGGCCAAGAATCCCGGCATGATCTGAACGATCCCGCGCCCCAACGCCCGTGTCGCCGCCAGACGTCCGACGCGCGCAAGCCACAGCCCGACATCATCCGCCTTCACAATCAAAGCCACACCGCCGTAAACAATAACCGTGATCCCGACCGCCACCATCGCAAGTGCAATCGCCTGCATCCAGACCGGCTGGCCCGCGGGCAACGCCGCAAGCGCGATCGTCATGATCTCCGCCGAGAGAATAAAATCGGTTTTCACCGCGCCCGCAATTTTGCTCGCTTCAAGATGTTCCGCATCGTCCGTGGCGGGCAAATGACCGTCGGCATAGGGCGCGTGAGGCTTGAACAGGTGATAGATTTTCTCCGCCCCCTCAAAACAAAGATAGCTCCCCCCCAACATAAGCAGCGGCACAATCAACCAAGGCGCGAAGGCCGATAGCAAAAGCGCGGCAGGCAACAATATCAAAAGCTTATTACGAATTGAGCCGATGGCGATCTTGCCCACAATTGGCAATTCGCGCGCCGGTGAGAACCCCGCGACATATTTTGGCGTCACAGCGGCGTCATCGATCACCGCCCCCGCCGCCTTCGCCCCCGCTTTGGCCGCGCCCGCTGCGATATCGTCGATACTGGTTGCCGCCACTTTGGCAATCGTCGCTACATCGTCCAGTAGCGCGAGAAGTCCGCTCATAATGTCACCTCGTTTGGTTTGCGTCACTCTACCGAAGCCGCACGCGAGTGACAACGCGCGCCCAACGCTCATGTTCCCGCTCCCTGCCGCCCCGATTACACCGCCAATCGCGCCACGCAGATGTTGCGATAGATCACAACGAAATCCACTTGCCCTTGCAGCCCTGCGCAATATGTTTCACAAAACCTGCAAACGGGGCTGCATAGGGCCGCCCGAGAGGAAAAGGCGCGACGATGACCGACCAGACAGCAAAACCGACCGAAGATATTGACGTCCGCGAAGTTTTCGGTGTCGACAGCGATATGAAGGTCAAGGGCTTCGCTGAGCGTTCCGACCGCGTTCCCGATGTAGACAGCACATATAAATTCGACCGTGACACGACGCTCGCGATCCTTGCCGGATTTGCGTATAATCGTCGCGTGATGATCCAAGGCTATCACGGCACGGGGAAATCCACCCATATCGAGCAAATCGCTGCGCGGCTGAACTGGCCAACCGTTCGCGTCAACCTCGATAGCCACGTGAGTCGCATCGACCTGATCGGGAAAGACGCGATCAAGCTGGTTGATGGCAAACAGGTGACCGTGTTCCACGAGGGCATTCTGCCTTGGGCGCTGCGCAATCCGGCCGCGATCATCTTCGACGAATATGATGCGGGCCGCGCGGATGTGATGTTCGTGATCCAGCGTGTTCTGGAGGCGGATGGCAAGCTCACGTTGCTCGACCAGAACGAAGTCATCACGCCTCACCCGTCCTTCCGCCTCTTCGCGACGGCCAACACCGTTGGGCTTGGCGACACGACGGGCCTCTATCACGGCACCCAGCAGATCAACCAAGGCCAGATGGACCGCTGGTCGCTCGTCTCGACGTTGAACTACCTCAGCCACGATGCGGAAGCGGCAATCGTTCTGTCCAAAAATCCCGCCTACAACACCGAAGCAGGCCGCAAGGAAATCAGCCAGATGGTGCATGTTGCGGATCTGACGCGCACCGCTTTCATGAACGGCGATTTGAGCACGGTGATGTCGCCGCGCACCGTCATCGCATGGGCGCAAAACGCGCGTATCTTCAACGATATCGGTTACGCCTTCCGCCTGACATTCCTCAACAAATGCGATGAGTTGGAACGCCAAACCGTGGCGGAATTCTACCAAAGGCTGTTTGATCAAGAGCTTCCGGAATCGGCCGCGATGATGGCGCGCTGATCGCCGCAAAAAACGCAAAATCCAAAACCGCTCGCAGCATCCTGCGGGCGGTTTTCGTTTTCTCCCGCGCGGGGGAAATGCGGGAGAATGCGGATGCCCCTTCGGCGCAGCTGCTTGCCCATGCGCGCGCAATAAAGGTTGAGATTTCGCGCCGCTTCCCGCAATGTGAGGCCAAGCGCCCGAAAACGAGCGCAGAAAAGCGCGCTCAAAGAAGCGCCGAGCATGAGGTGTTTAGGATGCGGGCAATCAAGAAACTCAGTGCAGTTGCTATGGCGCTTACGCTGGGCGCGTGCGCTACCAATAACGAAGACATGGCACTTATGAGCGCGAATGACAGCGTTTCGCTCACTGCGCCGCGATATGGCGCGGGCAAAGGCACGGGCCTGACGATCGCGCAAGACGCGATCCGCCCCGATGACACGGCCGATACGATGATGGTGTCGCTGATGACGCGCGCGAGCAAAATCGCCTCGCCCGAGCCGGACATGCGCAGCTACGCGCGGTGTGTTGGAATCTCGGATTATATGACCGCCTATTCGACGGCCGATGATCGCGGGGACTGGGACAAAGATAGCCGCAAGCTTGAGGCAACCGCCTCGAAGATGGATGATTTCGACGCCGAGCTGTTCGCCAGCGATCGTGAAATCACCCAGTTCAAAATGGCCGAATTGCTGCGCTCGATCCGGATGGACCCGACTGCGAACGTCACGATTTCGCGCAAGACTGCTTTGGCGCATGACATCGCAGCCTGCGTCGCCCTGTCAGCCTGACCAGTCACCCCTCTCCTTTGCGCGGGGGGGGACGGAAATCGCGTCGATTTTCGGCTCCCCCACGCCCTCGCGCGCCCCATCAGCACAGCACTTTCCCGACAAGCGGCGCGTTGAGATAAATTCCTGCCGGATTTACCCTTGCATCTTGCGCCGCGCAGGGCATTTATCAACACATGAGCAAACCGTCAGACAACCCCGCCAACCCGTTCAAAAAGGCCCTCGCAGAGGCCACCAAAACCCTTGCCCATGCGCAAGAGCTTTCGGTGACCTATTCGGTTGATCCGGCGGGCATTTCTGGCGACACCATGCGCCTGCCGCAGGTCTCGCGCCGCATGACCCGCGAGGAGGTCTTGTTGGCACGGGGCACGGGAGACGCGCTTGCGCTGCGGATGCGTCACCATAACGCGGCGATTTCATCGCGTTACACGCCGACCGGCGAGATCGCGCGTGAACTCTATGACGCGATGGAAACAGCGCGCTGCGAGGCTTTGGGCGCGCGCGACATGCCCGGAACATTGGGCAATATCAACGCCAAGATCGAACACGAGGCCGCGCGTAAAGGCTACGCGCAGGTGACAGAACGCAAGGATATCCCGTTGTCCGTTGCGGCGGGCCTGATGATCCGCGAGCGGGCAACGGGCGTCAAACTTCCCCCGAACGCCAATCAAGCCCTTGATCTATGGCGCGACTATTTCGAAACCCGCACAGGCGACGATCTCGATATCGTTGACCACGCCTTGAACGATCAGGCGGCCTTCGCGCGCCTTGCGCGCAAGATCATTGCGGATCTGGGCTATGCCGATCAGCTTGGCGATGATCCTGATCGCGGCGAGGAGGAGGAAGACGAGGGCGCACAGACCGACGACGAGGAGCAGATCGAGGATAACCAAGCGCGAGAGGAAGGCGGCGACGAGGACGAGTCCGACGCGCAGTCAGAGCAATCCTCGGAGGAGCGCTCCGACCAGACCACCGCCACCGCGAGCCTTGATGATCTTGCCGATCAAGAAACGGCCGAGGAAGTCGAGATGCCCGAAGCGGATGCGCCGATCGAGCCGCCCGCACCTGCGCCGCATTCCTCCGCCGATCCGAATTATACTGTCTATATGACGGAATTTGATGAGGAAATTCGGGCGGAGGATCTTGCAGAGCCCGTCGAATTGGAACGCCTTCGCGCCTATCTCGATCAACAGCTGGAACCGCTGAAAGGCGCGGTGTCGCGTCTGGCCAACAAATTGCAGCGCCGCTTGCAGGCGCAGCAAAACCGCAGCTGGGAATTCGACCGCGAAGAAGGGGCGCTGGACGCGGGCCGTCTGGCGCGTGTCGTGGCGAATCCGACGACGCCGCTGTCGTTCAAGGTCGAGAAAGATACCGAATTCCGCGACACGGTTGTGACATTGCTGATCGACAACTCTGGCTCCATGCGCGGGCGCCCGATCTCGATTGCGGCGATTTGCGCCGACGTTCTCGCCCGCACATTGGAGCGCTGCAACGTCAAGGTCGAGATTCTTGGCTTTACCACGCGCGCATGGAAAGGCGGGCAGAGCCGTGAGAAATGGCTCGCGAATGGTCGCCCGCAGCAGCCTGGCCGCCTCAATGATCTGCGTCATATCATCTACAAGCACGCCGATGCGCCAATGCGGCGGACGCGGTCCAATCTTGGCTTGATGATGAAGGAAGGGTTGCTGAAGGAAAACATCGACGGCGAGGCGCTGGAATGGGCGCACCGGCGGATGGTCGCGCGGCATGAGGCGCGCAAAATCTTGATGGTGATTTCTGATGGCGCCCCCGTGGATGACAGCACGCTTTCGGTCAATCCCGCGAACTATCTGGAAAAACATCTTCGCGATGTGATCGCGATGGTCGAGCGCCGCCGTCAGGTCGAATTGCTCGCAATCGGGATCGGGCATGATGTGACGCGGTATTATTCGCGCGCGGTGACGATCACCGATGTCGAACAATTGGCCGGCGCGATGACCGAGCAACTCGCCGCGCTGTTCGATTCCAATCCGCGCGCGCGCGCCCGTTTCAAGGGGATCAAGCGCGCCTCCTGAGGGCGCTTGATACGTGTCGTCTGCCGTCAGGATGACCTGACGCCTCTCCCCCAATTCTGATTGAGGCCCCATGTTCCAGAGCTTTACCGCCCCGACCACCCCCGAACACGGCCCTGCGCGCCTCCAAGCTCTGCGTGAACAAATCACGCAGGAAGGATTACTCGGGTTCATGGTTCCGCGCGCCGATTTGCACCAGGGCGAATATGTTGCGCCCTGTGACGAGCGCCTTGCGTGGCTTACGGGCTTTACGGGATCGGCCGGGTTTTGCATCGTCCTGCCCGAAATCGCGGGCGTGTTTATCGACGGGCGCTACCGTGTTCAGGTGCGCGCACAGGTTGCCGATTGCTTCACGCCGGTGGCTTGGCCCGAAATCCAGCCTGCGGCGTGGATCGCGGCGCAAATCAGCGGGAAAGATGGACAGAATTTCAAAGCCTTGAGTGGCGGCGAGATCGGGTTCGATCCGTGGCTTCACACCAAAAGCGAAATAGATCGTCTGCAAGCGGACCTGCCTGAGGGCATTTCCCTGCGCGCCGTCGACAATCTTGTCGATCGCGTCTGGCTTGATCGCCCTGCCCCGCCAAGCGCAATCGTGCGCCGCCATTCTGCCGAATTTGCCGGCCAGTCCGCGGCCGAAAAGCGCGCCGCAATTGCCGCGGATATCGGGCCTGCGCGGGCGTGTGTCCTGACATTGCCGGATTCTATTTGCTGGCTTCTGAATATTCGTGGTGCCGATATCGCGCGGAACCCTATCGCACAGGCCCTCGCCATTTTGAACGAGCGCGGCGAGGTTAGCCTCTACGCACAGAGCACGAAATTCGAGGACGTAATCGATCATCTCGGCTCCGCCGTCACCCTGCACCCGCTCAGCGCCTTTGCTCCGGCGTTACGATCACTGACGGGGCCCGTGCGGGTGGATGCGGAAACAGCGCCCTTGCAAATCGGCGTGGAACTGGCCGCGGCCGGAACCCCCTTGATATGGGGCGCAGACCCTTGCGTGATCCGCAAAGCCGTTAAGAACCCCGCAGAAATCGCGGGGATGGAGGCCGCGCATCTGCGCGACGGGGCGGCGATGGTGACCTTCCTTGCATCGATGGAGGCCGATCAATTCCAATCCGAGGCTGGCGATCCGCTCTCCGAGATCGAGATTGTCACGCGGCTTGAGGCGGCGCGCATTGCCACCGGACAGTTGATTGATATCTCCTTCGATACGATTTGCGGCGCGGGCCCGAACGGGGCGATCGTGCACTACCGCGTCACCCACGAGACCAACCGCGCGACGCGAACAGGCGATATTTTACTGATTGATAGCGGCGGGCAATACCCCGACGGCACGACCGACATCACCCGCGTCGTGCCCGTTGGCGAGGTGCTGCAAGACGCCGTTGCCCCCTATACCCGCGTCTTGCAGGGCATGATCGATCTGTCGACTGCCCGTTTCCCCCGCGGTGTGGCGGGGGCGCATCTTGACGCATTGGCCCGCGCCCCGCTTTGGCGCGCAGGGCTCGATTTCGATCACGGAACGGGTCACGGGGTGGGGGCCGCGCTCTGCGTGCACGAAGGTCCGGCAAGGATCTCTCGCGCCTCAAACATTCCCTTGCTTGAGGGCATGATCCTGTCGATCGAGCCGGGCTATTACCGCGAAGGCCTGTTTGGCATCCGGATCGAGAACCTCGTGCGCGTCGTTAAAGCGCCCGATCTCGGGGATCTGCGCGACCAGCTGGCATTTGAGACACTGACGCTTTGCCCGATTGACAAGCGTCTGATCGATCCTGACCTGCTGACGCAGGACCAACGTCATTGGCTCAACGCCTATCACCGCCGCGTGGAAACCGCGCTCAAACCGCTGGTCGACGCGCCTACCCGTGCATGGCTTGAGGCGGCTTGCGCGGCGCTTTAGCCCCCCGCCCCAATGCCGCCCCGCCCAATGCGCAAAACTTGGCCGATGCGGTCGCGCTATTGGGTGGCGTGATCACCTGCGGCCATGGTATCGGATCGGATACGCTGGGGGCCGGTGTCATGCCGCCCCTCCGCAGACCCCGATGTCACCACAGTTTTGAGCAAGACCAAGCGGAGAGATCCCATGATTGAGTCCCCTTCCGACCTGCCCCGTGCTTTTGCACATGCATGGGGCGCACGCGACGCGATGGGCCTTGCCGATTTCTTCGTCGAGGATGCCGATTTTATCTCGCTCACCGGAGGCGTGGCCGAAAGCCGCAAACAGATTGAGGAGATCTTCGCGGGGGAGCTTGCAGGCGCATTCTCTCGCGCGCGCTTGGTGACGGGCAAAACCCGCGTGCGCCCATTGGGCAAGCATGTCGCGGTGGTGACACAGCGCTTTGTTCTGAGCGGATTGGTCCATGCCGATGGCGCCGACGCGGGCCGCATTGGCGCGGTGTTTGCCGCCACAATGGCCCAGACCAATGCCGGTTGGCGGATTGTTTCCGCCCAATTCGTCGTCGAACCTTAAAGGGGCAAAGCGCGGCCGCTTGGATTAGCCGGCCAGCAACTCGTTCGCGGCGGCACGTGCGGCTTCAGTAACTTCCGCCCCGGAGATCATCCGCGCGATCTCATCTTCGCGCTCACGCGCGGTCAACGCGACAACAGTCGACGTCGTCATCCCGTTCGCAACCTGTTTCTGGACGCGGAAGTGATGACCTCCGCGCGCCGCAACTTGCGGGCTGTGCGTCACAACGAGCACCTGCGCCCCTTGCGACAACAAGGCGAGACGGCGCCCGACAGCATCGGCGGTGGCCCCGCCGACACCGCGGTCGATCTCGTCAAAGATCATCACCAAAGCATCCATCCCGCGCGAGAGCACAACTTTAAGCGCAAGCAAAAAGCGCGAAAGCTCGCCGCCCGACGCAATCTTGTTGAGCGGCCCTGCGGGCGCGCCAGGGTTGGTGGCCACGGTAAACGCGACGGAATCGTGCCCCTCGGGCCCCGCCTCGGCGCGCGTGACCTGCGTGGTGAAAACTGCGCGCTCCATTTTGAGCGGCGCAAGCTCCGCCGACATCGCGGCATCCAAGCGCCCTGCCGCAGATTTACGGGCGGTGGAAATCGCGTCAGCCGCGCGGACATAGGCGATCTCGGCGGCAGACAGCTCCGATTTAAGCCGCGCGAGGTCGCCCTCGCCCGCGTCCAGCGCCTTGAGCCGCTCCCGCAGCCCCTCCGCGAAAGCGCCCAAATCATCGGCCAACACATCATGCTTGCGCGCCAAAGCACGGATCGCAAAGAGGCGTTCCTCGACCCGTTCCAACTCGTTAGGATCAAAGGCGAGCGCGTCGAGCGCGGCCTCAACACTGCTCTGCGCCTCGCCAAGCTCGATCATTGCGCGATCAAGCGCGGCGAGCGCAGGATCGAGACGCCCCTCCGCCCGGTCCGCGGCCCCTTGCAACCAGCGATCCGCATCCCGCAGGATTCCCTCCGCACCGCTCGGAGAAATCGCATCGCGTGCCCGCAAGACATCGCCCCGAATTTTCTCTGCCGCTTGCATTTGACGACGCAACGCGTCGAGCTTGGCTTCTTCGCCCGCTTGCGGGTCCATCGCATCCAGCTCGGCGACGGCATGCCGCAAATAGTCTTCCTCGGCGCGCACTTCCGCCAGAGCCGCTTGCGCAAACGCCAGCGCTTTCGCCGCACGGCTGCGTGTGGCCCAAGCCGCGCGCACAGCCTCGCCTTGCGCCTCCAGCCCAGCGAAGGAATCGAGCATGACACGGTGCCCGCGCGTGTTCAAAAGCCCGCCGTCATCTTGCTGCCCGTGCAATTCGACCAAAGTCGCGGAAAGCGCGCGAAGCACCTCGCCCGATGCGCGACGATCATTGATATAGGCGGTCTTACGGCCATCGCGGGCGTTCACGCGCCGCAAGATCAGCTCCGCCCCGTCTGGCAGGCCGGCCTCGGCCAAAATGCCGTGGGCCGGATGCCCCTCGGGAAGCTCGAAAACCGCAGTCACTTCGCCCTGATCCGCCCCTTGGCGCACCAGTTCCGCACGGCCGCGCCAACCAAGCACAAAGCCGAGGCAATCCAGCAAAATGGATTTACCGGCGCCGGTTTCACCCGTGAGAACATTGAGCCCGTCAGCGAAGCCAAGCTCAAGCCGGTCGATGATCAGCATATCGCGAATGTCGAGCGTGCGGAGCATCGGTGCGCCTTACAACCATTCACCCTTGACCACCTGCCGATAGACGGTGGTCAGCCAGTTTTCACCATGCGCGTTCATATCCAGCCCCTGCTTCGTCAGCAGGTTATAGGCATCTTGATAGAACGGCGACGACTGGAAGTTATGCCCTAAGATCGCGCCAGCCGTTTGCGCCTCATCCGTGAGCCCCAGTGCAAGATAGGCCTCCACCAGACGCTCGAGCGCCTCGGGAGTGTGGGTCGTGGTCTGGAACTGCTCCACCACCACACGGAAACGGTTGATCGAGGCCGCGTAATGGCCCTTCTTGAGGTAGTAGCGACCGATTTCCATCTCTTTCGCGGCGAGATGGTCAAAGGCGAGATCGAACTTCAGGATCGAAGACCGAGCATATTCACTTTCCGGATATTGCTCGATCACGTCCCGCAGGGCTTGCAGCGCGAGGAATGTCAGGCCCTGATCGCGGCCGACTTCGTCAATCTGGTCATAATAGGACAGCGCGAGGAGATATTTCGCATATCCTGCATCCTCATCGCCCGGATAGGTATCGATGAATTGCTGCGCCGATGCGCGCGCAGATTCGTAATCGCCCGATTTATGCTGCGCAAAGGCCTGCATGATCAAAGAGCGTTTCGCCCATTCCGAATACGGGTAAAGCCGCTCAACCTCGGAGAAATAGCGGATCGCGTCATCTGGTTTGGTCTGGGCTTCAAGCTCGTATTCGCCGCGCTTGTAGATTTCTTCCGCGGTGAATGTATCAAGCGGAATCTCTTTTTTGCCGTGGGGCGCGCAGCCCGCGATGGCGGCCGCCAAAACAAATGGGCCGACCAGTTTTGCCGCCGAAATAACCCGCGCCATGTGCTGCCCTATCCCGCTTCGTTTCTCTGAGTGATCCCCAATTCGGGATCCGTTGGCATGTCCTATCACAGAAAAATCTGGGGCGCAAAACGCCAATCGACGCTGACGCCCCAGTTTTTCGATGAATTATACGCGAGGTTTAATGCGCAGCCAAAGCGGCCTGCATCCGAGGACGCGGCGCAGGGCGCGAAATAAGGGCTTTGGCGGGTTTGCTACGCAACGCGACAACTCCGGCCCCCGGCAACGAATGCGCCTGCGACGGGGTGCAATCGACCCATTCCCAAGCGGTTTCATCCGCAAAAACGGCGCGCAAAAGCTTATTCGTCATCGCGTGACCGGCACGATTGCCGACGTAACGGCCAAGGATCGGGCCACCCGCCAACGCCAAATCTCCGACGGCGTCGAGCATTTTGTGACGCACAGCTTCATCGGTGTGGCGCAAACCGCCTGGCGACAAAACATCCGCGCCTTTCACGACGACGGCGTTCTCATAGGTGCCGCCCAAGGCGAGACCGTTCGCCCGCATCATCTCGACATCTTCTTCGCGGCAAAACGTGCGGCTATCCATCAACTCGCGAACAAACGCGCCGTTGGACAGAACGAGGCTTTTTTCCTGATGCCCGATAGCCGCATCGACGAAATCAATCGTGAATTCCATCTCCAGCGTCGCGGCAGGCTCAAGACGGGCAACCGCCTCACCCTCGACATATTCGACCGGCTTGAGAATCCGCAAAGCGCGCAAAGGAGCGCCGAGCCCCCGAACGCCCGCGCGCAAGATCCCCTCAACGAAGGGCGCTGCCGAACCATCAAGAATCGGAACTTCCGGGCCGTCGATTTCGATCAGGGCGTTATGAACACCCGTGCCAACCAAGGCGGCCATCACGTGCTCGATCGTCGAAACGGTCGCGCCATGCGCTTCAATCAAGGTGCAAAGCTTGGAAGGAGTTACAACATCCCAGCGGGCGGGAATTTCGATTCCAGCCGAGTGACCATTGGCAAGATCGGTACGCAGGAACACGATACCGTTGCCCGCAGAGGCGGAACGGATTGTCATGGTCACTGGCGCGCCGGAATGCAGGCCGACACCTTTGAACGTTGCGGATTTGGCGATCGTGGTTTGCACCTTATGCCTCCTTCTGCGGACGTCTCATCGACGTCTCTCTCTTTGCGGGGCCGCACCTGCGGCGAAACTATGACAAGGGATTAACCTTGCTGGCTCTGCGGCGGTTCCCTTTTTAGCGAGGGATCATCGGGGATACTCCCCTGCTCCGCGGCGCGATGCTGCCTGATATTTCGATAGGCGGCTGCGTTGAGTTTGATTTAGGGGGGCGGGGCTCACACTACAATTCACACATTGTAACGGCCTGAAACAATAGCCGCTGCTGGGGGCGAAATATCGCCAGAACATGCGCAAGCCATTGATACAAAACAAAAAGGGCCAGTCGAAACTGGCCCTTTTGCAAAAATTATGTGAACAATTTAATTCGCTTGGCGACGCAAGAAGGCTGGAATTTCCATCCGGTCCTGATCACTATGCGCTTCTTGCTCATCGTCATATGCCTGCGGTTGAGGCGCTGGCGCATGTTGCGTGCGGCCAGTGTAGGCTTGACGCTCTTGCTGGTGATGCGCTTGCGGTGCAGGTTGCTGACGCGCGGGCTGCTGGTCGGCATCTGCGTGACCTGTCATGCGGTTGATCAATGTGTTCAGACCAAAACGGCTTTTCTCAGGTTGCGGCGCACGTGCCGGTGCGGCGGGCTGTGCGGGACGCGACGCGGCCATTTGCCCGTGCTGCGGCGCGCTGTGCTGAGGCTGCGCGTAGTTTTGCGGCGCGGCTTGGCGCGGCTGCTGTGGCTGGCCCGGTGCCTTCACAACGGCCGCTTGCAACCGCGCGAGCGCTTCTGGCGAAGGTGTCCCCGGCGCACGCGGACGCGGTGCGACGAACGCCGACGCGTCTTCCTCGACATGCAAGCTTTCCGGCTGCTGTCGCGTTTTGTAGGCCGGCGGCGGCAGCGCATCATCGGAGGCGTCATCGAACATCATGCGCTCTTGCTGCGATGCTTGAGCGGCAGGCTGCTGCGCGGGTTGCGCGGCGGCTGGCTGTGCCGGCGCTTGCGCGACAGACACAGTCAATGCAGGCTTTTGAGCCGCGACAGGAGCAGGTTGCTCTGCCTCGGGCGCGCCCGAGGTCAGCGGCTCTGCCAGACGACGGCGCGCAACAGGCACTTCAGTCGTCGCGGCAGCCGCATCGATACCGGTCGCAACGACCGACACGCGCATCATCCCGCCGAGCGACGGATCCATCGTGGAGCCGACGATGATATTCGCATCCGGATCGACTTCTTCACGGATACGGTTCGCCGCCTCGTCCAATTCGAACAGCGTGAGATCGTCGCCGCCGGTGATGTTGATGAGAACACCCTTCGCACCGCGCAGCGAGATTTCGTCCAACAGCGGGTTGGCAATGGCTTTTTCGGCCGCTTGGATCGCGCGGTCTTCGCCCGAAGCCTCGCCGGTGCCCATCATCGCCTTACCCATCTCATCCATCACAGCGCGGACGTCTGCGAAGTCGAGGTTGATCAGGCCCGGACGGACCATAAGGTCGGTCACACCTTTAACGCCTTGATACAAAACGTCATCCGCCAGCGCGAACGCCTCGGTGAAGGTGGTTTTTTCATTGGCCAGACGGAACAGGTTCTGGTTCGGAATGATGATCAGCGTATCGACGACCTTTTGCAGGGCCTCAACGCCCTCCTCGGCCTGACGCATCCGCTTGGCACCCTCAAACTGGAACGGCTTGGTCACAACACCCACGGTCAGAACGCCCAGCTCGCGCGCGGCTTGCGCGATGATCGGCGCAGCCCCCGTGCCCGTGCCACCGCCCATACCGGCAGTGATGAAGCACATATGTGCGCCCGCAAGGTGATCGACGATCTCCTCGATGGTTTCTTCCGCCGCCGCGGCCCCCACCGACGGGCGAGCCCCCGCGCCGAGACCTTCGGTCACCCGAACACCCATCTGGACACGTGCCGTGGATTTGGATTGCTGCAACGCTTGCGCATCGGTATTCGCCACGACGAACTCGACACCTTCCAGTGCCTTTTCGATCATGTTGTTGACCGCATTGCCGCCAGCACCGCCCACACCGAACACGGTGATCCGCGGTTTGAGCTCTTCGCGTTCCGACATCATCAGATTGAGTGCCATTGGTTTCCGCCTGTTTATTGTGATCAGTCTTTTCGACCGAATTCCCCGAAATTCATTAGATTCTACCTGTGTTCCGCAGAAACGTCACCTAAAAAACACAATGAAACAACAAAATATAGCGCGAAACGCCAACCTTTCGGCGGCATTTCGCGCAACACGCTGAATATGGTGGAAGAAGCAGGCCGGCCCCTTACCAGTTGTGGGTAATCTGCAACGTGTGCGTCAATCCCTGTTAAGCGAGGTTGGTCCCCCTACCTTACCAGTTATTGCGGAACCACCGGAACGCGCGGCGGAACGGATGCACTGCGGAATGGTCTAGGGGAATTTCGAAATCCCACCACTCGTCCTGCGGATTGGCCGCGAAGAGCGATAGCCCAACGGCCGATGAAAAGCCCGGACCCGTGGCCGCTTGCGGCAAGCCTTGCACGCGCAATGGCCGCCCCAGACGCACATTCTGCCCCAAGATCTTGGCCGCCAACCCGTCCAAGCCCGGAATTTGACTCGCGCCACCTGTTAACACGATCTGGCGCGAGGGCAAATGCTCGAACCCCGCCCCGTCCAGAACTGCGCGCACTTCTTCGAGGATTTCCTCGACGCGCGGGCGCATAATGCCGATCAACTCTGTGCGCGACACGGTGCGGCGATCCTTCTCCCAATCGCCCGAGTTACCTTCAAGCTCGATCTGCTCGCGGTCGTCCATCCCCGTGGCATAGACGCCACCATGGAAGGTCTTGATCCGCTCAGCCACCGCCATCGGCACTTGCAAACCTGCCGCGATGTCGCGCGTCACCGTATCCCCGCCGAGCCGCACAGAATCCGCGAAGATCATGTGCTTTTTCATGAAGATCGATACGCCCGTGGCACCGCCGCCCATATCGATACAGGCCGATCCCAACTCCTGTTCGTCCTCGACCAACGACGATATCCCCGAGACATAAGCCGCCGAGGCGATCCCCGCCAATTCCAGATCACACCGGCGAATGCAGTAGATCAGGTTTTGCACAGCCGCCGAGTTGATCGTCAAAAGATGAAGATCCACAGCAAGCTGATTGCCGACATGGCCGCGCGGATCGGAGAGGCCCGTGCGATGATCGAGCGCGAAATTCACCGGCTGCGCGTGCAACACCTCGCGGCCATCGCCGTAGTCAGGCACATCGCAAGCCGCGAGCACACGTCCCACATCCTGCTCGTCGACCTGACCCTCAATCTCGGCCTCGCCAACCAAACCGTACGACCGCGGCTCTGCGCCTGCGAAACACGCAATCACATGGTCCACGCGCGTATTCGCCATTTTCTGCGCAGCCTGAACGGCCGTGCGGATCGCGCGCTCGGTTTCAGCCATGGCATCAATCTCGCCAAAGCGCACCCCGCGCGACCGTGTCGTGGCGGCGCCGATGACACGAAACGCCGATTGCCCCGACAACGCCGGATTGCCCTCAGCCAAGCGCTCGCCCTCAAACCGCAGCACCAGACAGGCGATTTTCGAGGTGCCCACGTCCAAAATCGCGATCACGCCCCGCTGCATCGCGGCGCGCCGCATGTTGCGCATCATCCGTTGGGATTGATAAAGATCGGTCATTGTTTAACCCTCGTCTCGAAGCCTTTAATCGTCTGGAACGCTTCCAACGCCGCTTGCGACAGTCGGATCGTCGGACGCTCTTGATTGCGAAGATCGAGATGCGTGAAATCACGCGCCATCAGATCCTCCGCGGCGTCAATCGCCAGTAACCGCTCAACCGCGAGAACAGGCTGATCTTGCGGCAACATGATCCGCTGCCCGCGATCCAGCACAATATCCCAACGCCGTTCCCCCACGCGCACCAATCCCCGCGCACGCGGCAGGATCGGGGAGGCCGCAGCCAGAATATCAAGCGCTTCAGGCACCATCAACTGCGCCCCGCGCCCCGCAACCAACGGCAGATCCGGCCGCACCGTGCGATCCAGCAGGGTCGCTACGCGGTGACCCTCTGCATCCAGCATCTCGATGCCATTCGCATGACGCCAAAGGAGAGAGGGCACGCGCTCCGTCACGGAGATATCCAAGGTTCCGCCATCGCGGATCACCAAGCGCGCCTCGGCCACCGCATCCAAGCGCGTGATCACCTCGTGGAGGGCCTCAAGATCGATCTGGAAAGAGGATGCGGGCAAAGACACCGGCATCATCGCGCGGATGGCGCGATCGACCTCCGGGCTGGCGCCTTCGATTTTCATCAAGGACACCATGAACTCGGGGCGCTCTTGAACCTGACGCACAAGCTCGTCGTAGCGCGCGAACACTTCCGCGCGGCGCCCGTCATCGCCCAGCCAAAGACCGAGCCCGAGCACAACGCAAAACACTGGCGCGCCAATTCGCGCGAAACCGCGGAACACGGGCGTCAACCAAAGACGCTGTAGACGATAAGCCATCCGCGAGGGGGCGGGGTCGCGTTTCAAATGCGCCTGCCCCGTACGCGGCGCGCCGGCAGACGGAGAGGCCGCGACGCGCATCCCGAAGGAATGCGGGGCCTCCGCGTTCGACACACCGCCCACGCGCGGCGCCGCCTCACCGAGCGGCACAAACGACTTGCGCGAACTCGTCTGAGCGGCCGATTTGCGGGCTTTTTTCTGCGCCAATTTCGCCGCTTTCAACGCGACCTTCTCGGCCGCCTTCTCGCTTGCCTTGCGCGCTGCCTCTTGGGCCGCCGCTTGCGCGGCGAGGGCACGCTGGTCGGCTTTGAGGGCGAGCTGCGCGGTTTTGGAAACAGCCGGCTCGGAATTGCGCGGCACTTGCGGCGCGTAAGCCCCTGACCGCTGCGGCGCGGCGAGACCTGCTTTGGACGCTGTCAGCTTCTGTGAGGGTCCGGCCGCAAGCTGCGGGCGCTGCTGCGCCCCGTAGGCTGGCGGCGGCAAATCATCTTGCGCCCATCCATGGCCCCATACCGCCTCAGCATCCGGTGCGGACGGATAGTCGCGATCAACCGGCGCGGTGTTTTGGGCCGGTTGCGGTGCGGGATGTGGCGCTTGCAGACGGTAGGCGCGCATCACGGGCTCTTGGCGCACGTCCCCCGACCCACGACCGAACTCTGGCGCACACACCATCGATCGCGCAAAAAGCGCTGTGATCCGGCTCTGCCCGATCATCCGCGCCACCCTGCGCGCAAAATTTCCGCGTGTTGAGCCACCAAGAGAGCCGCGCTTGCGCGCATCTGGGTATTCCGGCCCGAGAAAATTCCCACGCCACAAACACTTACCGCCATCCGGTGGGACATCCTGCTCGACATACCCGCCACTTTCGCCTGTGCCCGCGTTGGGGCGTTTTCCCGTTTGTCGGGATCATTTTCTCTCCTGCTTTCGGAGAGTATTGCGCCATAAAACAGGCGCTTTCCCTGTTTGTCAGGGGATTATCGTAACTTGGCAACGGATTTAAGCCGCCAGCCTGCGTATTTTTCGGAAGACCTGAAAAATCGACTTAAAAATCACCGATACGCTTAATTTCCCATTCTAACGTAATTCCCTGCGTCTGCAAAACCTTTTTGCGCACGTCTTCGCCGAGCTCCTCAAGATCGCGCGCCGTTGCGCCGCCGATATTGATCATGAAGTTCGAATGCATGGGCGACATCTGTGCCCCGCCACGCGTCGCGCCGCGCATACCTGCCTCGTCAATCACCTTCCACGCTTTGAGATCATGCACATCATCGGCCTTACCCGTGGAGGAGAACCCCGCCGGATTGCGGAAGGTCGATCCGGCCGAGCGTTCCTTGGTTGGTTGGCTCGCATCGCGCTTTGCGAGCTGATCGAGCATCCGTGCCTCCAAGACCTCGGGATCACCCAGCGGTGCCTCAAACACTGCCGCGGTGAGAACATATCCTTCCGGAAGGGTCGACTGGCGGTAGCCCAGTGCCAGATCTTTCGCGGGGATCACAACCGACTGCCCTTCGCGCGTCACGGCGTGGGCCTCAACGAGATGGTCGGCGACGTAAACCCCGTAGCATCCCGCGTTCATCCGCACAGCGCCGCCAATCGAG
This sequence comes from Albirhodobacter sp. R86504, assembly GCF_042466415.1. Classification (NCBI taxonomy): domain Bacteria; kingdom Pseudomonadati; phylum Pseudomonadota; class Alphaproteobacteria; order Rhodobacterales; family Paracoccaceae; genus Albirhodobacter; species Albirhodobacter sp. R86504. The sequence goes on from NZ_JAXHCH010000002.1 coordinate 1,498,502, forward strand.
CCCGGGATCGTGCGCAAAAATGTCAGATCAACCCCGCCCTGCGCCGCTTTGCGCGCCACATGCGCATCCAGTGCCGCGGCCCCCGCAATCACGCGCGTGCCGTCGACTTCGATTGCGTTAAACCCGCGCCCCAACCGGATAACCACCGCGCGGATGCCGCCATCGCGCACGATCAGATTTGAGCCGACGCCCATCGGGAACACGTCGACTGTCTCTGGCAATGCCGCCAGAAACGCTTGCAGATCCGCAAGATCCGCCGGTTGAAATAGATAATCCGCAGGGCCGCCAACACGCAGCCAAGTCAGATCCGCTAGGGGACGTTGGGGGGTCAGGGTTCCGCGGGGGGTGTAGGACAACTGGATCATACGGCGTGAGTAACGCCAGACACCGCGCGGAGCAAGAGCCCGCCCGCCTATGCGCAGCCGCGTTATGCTCGCCCCGCGGCACGATGCGGGTGCTTAACGCCCCGCATCCATCCCTTGCGCCGAGGTTAACGCGACATCGTTCTTCAGGTGACGATCAAACAGGCGCTGCAAGCGGCCGGATTGGAAAATCGGTCGCGCGGGCTCTGGCGTGCTTACCATGACCTCGGGGAACAGCGCTTCCAACTCCTCTACCGCCTCGGGCCCCATCGCCTTGCGGGCCTGCGGGCCGGTCAGGAGGGTTTCGCTCTGACAGCCATCGGCGAAGATAATCTCGTGGCGGTCCGTCATGAGGTGGAAATAGGTCACACTGCCGGGCGAGGGCTGGACGTCGATCCCCTCGATCGCGGTGAGCTTGATCGCCGGGATCAGAACCTCGCGCGATCCGAACATCCGCTCCGCGATTTTGGATTGCAACAGCATGCGGTGCTGGCGCGAGACGTAAAGATCGCGGATCGGGCGATCCGCCCCCAACGCACCGCGCGCAATGCGAACGGGCGCGAGCTTGCCCATCCCAATCGCGGCGCTCGATCCGATCCAGCGGATTTGTTGCAAGCCGTTATCACGCGTTTGCACGACGTCGCCCGCTGCCAGTTGCTCGATCGGACGCTCGCCTTGATCGGTCATAATCAAGGTGCCGCGAACGTAACAGGTAACGTAATCCCACGCCTGCCGGTCCCCCGTCATCCCTGCATAGCTCGCCCCCGACAAACTATCGAGCGACAGCGAACGGATCCCCTGCGCCTCCATTGCGGTCTGGTCGGCGTTGGCTGAGAACTCGGGCGCCCAATAGGTATTGCCGTTGGTATCTTGGAAAACCACGGCTGTGATGGAGGCTGTGCTACCATCAACATAGGTAATGGTCGCATTATAGACGACAGAGGAATCAAACGTCTGGTTCGCCCCGCCATTGATCCGGAAGGTCTCCGCCGGAGAGTTATCTTGATCGTAGGCCGTTGACGTGCCGCCCGTGTACCCGGTGCTGCCAACCGAGAAGGTTTGCGCCTGATTCACCAAGGCATCCCCCTCGGAGCCGAATGTCATACCGACAAGCGCGTTGGCATTCTCCGCCGTTGTATTGCCCTCGGTCGTATCGATATCGGTCAGATTGCCGAGCGAGAACACGGTAAATGTGGTTGCCATCCTTGGGTCTCCTGAGTTGGGTCGAGGCCGGCGTGCAAAAGATCCAAGAGATGTCTCTGAACCCATCGCGAGGCCGCAGGCAACGATTTGTTAACTAAGGAGTACCCGAAGACTTTGTGCTCAATTTGTCTCAAATAAGACCTATTGTGCCCTGAGCGGGGCATACCACTATGAGTTGATCACCTCAGGTGACCTTGGGTCAGAAATCAATGCAGCAAGGGATTTCGCCCACATCCATGCGCAAGGGTGGGCCGATTACTCGGCGCGATCTTGCCACATTTTGCGAAACAGATACCGCGCCGGATAGCGCAGAACCGATATCCCCCCCACAAGGCACAAAAGGCCGATCAGCGGCCCGTGATCCAAAGTGACCCAGCCAATCAACGGAACGCCGCTGATGATCAGTGCCCAAGCCCCGCGCCAATGGAACCGCCGCGGAGCGAGGGCGATGACAGTGGCGCATAGCGCCCAAAGGCAGGCGGTGATGAGGGCATAGGTCATAATGGTCTTTGGTCTCTCAAGGTGGGGTGAGCGTGAACGCTCTGAAAATAGACGCGCCCGTAAAAATGGGGTCGCGGAAAGCACGAAGGCCGAGGGTATTTGACGACCCCAGCCTTGAAAAAACAAGCGGATTTCCGCCAATCTCTACATTTTCTGTGTCGAGCCCTCAAACGGCGCGACGATCCCGTCGGGGGACGCGCCCGCCAGCGGCAAAGCCGGCGGGGAGATCGACGTTTAATCCTTGCTCAAACGCGCAGGCAACCCATGCGCCCAAGTCGAAATGGTGCCCGCACCGAGGCAAACAACCATATCGCCCTCGCGTGCCTGCTCGCGCACCAGACGCGCGAGATCCTCCTCATTGAGAAGTGCGCGCGCGTGGCGATGGCCATGCCGGATCAACCCCGCAACAAGATCATCGCGCGAGGCGCCTGCCACCGGCTCCTCGCCCGCCGCATAAACCTCGGCAATGCCCACAACATCGGCGTCATTGAAGCAGGTGCAGAAATCCTCAAACAACGATTGAAGGCGCGAATAACGATGCGGCTGGTGCACCGCGATCACGCGCGCATTCGGCGTGCCAGAGGTCGCCTGCCGTGCTGCCTTCAATACGGCAGCAATCTCGACCGGATGATGGCCGTAATCGTCGATGATCGTGACGCCGTTGACCTCCGCAACCTTGGTAAACCGACGGTTAACCCCGCCAAAGGCCGCCAGCGCCGATTTGATTTCTTCCATCTTCATGCCCAGATGCCGCGCAACCGCAACAGCCGACAAGGCATTCGAGACGTTGTGATCGCCCGGCATCGGCAACGAGCAGCCCTCAATAACCGCCCCCTCGCCTTCGCCCTGCAATGCGATATCAAAATGGGCGACGCCCGCTTTATACGTCAGGTTGATCGCGCGCACGTCCGCTTGCGGGTTAAACCCGAAGGTCACCACACGGCGATCCGAGATCTTGCCCACCAGCGCCTGAACCTCCGGATGATCGGTGCAGCACACCGCCAAGCCGTAGAACGGAATATTGGAGACGAAATCATAGAACCCTTTGCGCAGCGCATCAAAGCTGCCCCAATGTTCCATATGTTCGGGATCGATGTTGGTCACGATCGCAATCGTCGCGGGCAGACGGTTGAACGAGCCGTCCGACTCGTCGGCCTCAACCACCATCCACTCCCCCGCCCCCGCGCGCGCGTTCGATCCGTAAGCATGGATCACGCCGCCGTTGATCACGGTCGGATCAAAGTTGCCCTTATCAAGCAAGGTCGCAACCATGGTTGTGGTCGTCGTTTTGCCATGCGTTCCTGCAACGGCGATATTGGACCGCAACCGCATCAGTTCCGCCAGCATCTCCGCGCGGCGCACAACCGGAAGGCCGAGGCGGCGCGCCTCCTCCAACTCGGGATTGCCCGGTTTGATGGCCGTCGAAATCACGACAACAGCCGCCGCGCCGATATTTTCCGCGCGCTGGCCCTCAAACACGGTCGCGCCCAAAGATACGAGACGGTCCGTGATTTTGGACGCTTTCGCATCCGATCCCTGAACGGCGAAACCTTGCGTCATCAACACTTCAGCAATGCCAGACATGCCGATGCCGCCGATGCCGACAAAATGGATGGGGCCCAGTTCTACGGGCAATTTTGTCGCGGCGTTCATTTCGATTTCCTTACAAGTTCTTCGACACAACGGCACAGACGATCGGTCGCATCGGGGCGACCAAAGGATGCTGCGGCGGCGGCCATCTGCACCGCTACGTCGGGATTGTCCAGTATGCGCGCCACTTCGGACGCAAGGGTACGCGCATCAAGCGCGCCTTCCGCAAAGACCGTTGCCGCACCGACGTCGACCAATCCACGCGCATTCGCGGTTTGGTGATCGCCCGTCGCGGCGGCGAATGGGATCAAGATCGAAGGGCGCCCGACGACCGAAATATCCGCCACGGATGAGGCGCCAGAGCGCGAAATGACCAGTTGGCAGTCCGTTAAGCGGCGCGGCACATCCGCAAAGAAGGGCTCCACCTCCGCCACCAAACCTGCCTGCGCATAGGCCTCGACCACGCGGGCGTGGTCCTCGCCACGCGCCTGATGCGCAATCCGCAAACGTGATTTCAACGCCTCGGGCAAGGAGGCCAACGCCTGCGGGACAACATCAGACAAAATACGCGCACCCTGCGAGCCGCCGATGACCAACACGGACATCACCTCTGCGCTCGGCGCGCGGTAAGGCGCGGCTGTGCAGGCGAGAACAGAGCCGCGAACGGGATTGCCCGTATGCAGCCCCTCAACCCCTTGGGGTAGATCTGTCGGCCATGTGCCACAGGCAACCGCATCAACGCGCCGCGCGAAAATCTTGTTCACCCGCCCCATGACGCCGTTTTGCTCATGGATGGCCCGTGGAAGCCGCATCGCCCAAGCCGCCGAGAGAGCGGGGATCGTCGGATAGCCACCAAAGCCGATGACCACCTTCGGACGATCCGCCAGGTTTTGCAGGCAGGCCGTCACAACGCCGCCCATAATCGCAAAGGGCGTCAGAAGCTTTGCGAGCAGGCCGCCGCGTGCGAAAGTCGCCGAGGACACCTCCTCAATTACCACCCCGTCCGGAAACGCCGTCGCGTAGCGCGCGCCGCGTTTGTCTGTCGACAACTTGACCCGCCAGCCCTTCGCGATCATCGCTTCGGCCAAAGCTTGCGCAGGGAACATGTGCCCCCCCGTGCCTCCCGCCGCGATGAGCAACAATGGCGCTTTATCCGCGCCCGAGGCCATTAGCGGCCCCTCCGGTAGATATCGTGCAGTTGATGTTGTGGACGGCTGCGCGTCAACGCGAGCAACATCCCGACCGCGATGCCCGACGCAATAACCGACGAGCCGCCGTAGGACACGAAGGGCAACGTCATCCCCTTGGCAGGCAGCAAGCGCACCGCAACGCCCATGTTGATCAACGCCTGAACGCCAAACGCGCATGCCAGACCAGAGCCCGCAAGCCGCGTGAAGTGATCACGCTCGGACATCAGCCGCGAGAGCGAGCGCACGACAACCGTTGCGTAAAGCGCGATGATGATGAGAACGAGGATCAGGCCATATTCTTCCGCCGCGACCGCGATGATAAAATCGGTATGCGCATCGGGAAGCGACCATTTCACAGTGCCCTCGCCCACGCCAACCCCGAAGAACCCGCCTTCCTGAATGGCGTTCGTCGCGTAGCCGATTTGGGTGCGCGGGTCGATCTCGGTCGACAAGAAGCCGTTGATCCGACGCGCGAAGTGCTCGGACATATTGTAGGAGAAGACGCCAGCCGTCACGACAAGCCCGACGATGATCGACAGCAAGGTGAAAGGAGCGCCGGCAACGAAATACATCACACCCCAGCTAAACAGAACCAAGGAAGCCTGACCGAAATCGGGTTGAAGCGCGAGCATCAAGCTCACCACCATTACCACGATGAACGAATAAAGCTTACCCGGAGGCCCCGCGACCTCGAAGGAGGAGGCCATCAGCCATGCCGCGAAGACAACAAACCCGGGCTTGAGAAATTCGGAGGGTTGCACCGATGCAAAACCGAGCGAGAACCAGCGCACGGCGCCCTTCCCGAAGTCAGTGCCGAAGAACGGCAAAAGCGCGATCGCGACAAAGCCGATGGCAAATCCGACCGTGCCAAGACGGCGGATCTGGTTCGGCGGCATCATCGACACGCCGATCATCACGCCAATCGCAAGCGTGCCGAAGAAGGCTTGTCGCAAAACGTAATAGAAAGGGTCGAGCCCGTTTTTCTCCGCCAAAGGCACCGATGCCGCAAGCCCCAACAAGAGCCCCACGCCAAACAGGCCAAGCACGCAGGAGAGCGACCATTTATCGATCGTCCGCCACCACTTTGGAAGAATAGGTTCACCGGCCCGAACGGGCGCAGTGCCGAAAACCATCTCTGTCATGGTCCACCGCCGTTTGATACTGCCTCGAAAACGCCCATTTACTGGGTCTAAGGGCTAGTCTAACTTAACGAGGGCCAACACGCTAGAGATAGTTTGCACGATGGCACGCGTGCCCCCCATTTAGCTGGGGCGCCGCGTGCCGGTCGCGCATTTGGCGGAAAAGCGATCAGTCTGGAACGATTTCCGCGGCCGCACCCAAGACGAGATCGGTGAAATGCTCGCCACGTTTTTCGAAATTGGGGTATTGATCGAATGAGGCTGCGGCCGGCGCCAAAAGCACGGTGTCGCCTGCCTCGGCCTCTGCGCGAGCCCGCGCCACCGCCACTTGCATGGTTTCGCAGATCTCCACGGGAAGCTCACCGAGTTCGAGCGCGAAATCCCGCGCGGAATGACCGATCAGATAAGCTTTTTTCACCGATGCCAGATGCGGCAAAAGACCGGCAAGCCCGCCATCCTTGCCCAAGCCCCCCGCGATCCAACGGATATTCTTGAACGCTTGCAGGGCCTTTGCGGCGCTGTCGACATTGGTCGCTTTACTATCATTCACAAACCGCACGCCACCTTGTTCGGCAACCGTTTGCGAGCGGTGGGGCAACCCAAGAAATGTATGGAAGGCAGCCTCAATCACGCGCGGCGCGATGCCCAAAGCGCGACAAGCGGCGTAGGCAGCGCAGGCGTTTTGATGATTATGCGCCCCCGGCAGGCCCGCGATATCGCGCAAGTCAATCGACGCAAGTTGCTTTCCTTTGCGCCATTCCGTCAAGAAGCCTTTTCGCGCGAACACTGACCACCCGTAATCGCCCAGTTTCTGACCCGACGAGATGCGGATGACGCGGTCATCTTCGCGGTTCGTGGCGATCTGGTTGGCGAGATACGCGCCCTCAGTTTCGTCGACGCCGATCACCGCGCGATCCGGCCCGCCCTCCGCGAAAAGCCGCCGCTTGGCCGCGAAATACCCCCCCATTCCACCGTGACGATCCAGATGATCGGGCGACAGGTTGGTGAACACCGCGATATCGGGTGTCAGGGCGCGGGCGAGATCGGTTTGATAGGACGACAACTCCAGCACCACGACCTCGCCGTCGACGGCCGGCTCGATATCGAGAACCCCGCGCCCGATGTTGCCGGCCATCTGGGTCGGGCGCTCGACATGCTGCAAAATATGATGGATCAGCGCGGTCGTGGTCGATTTGCCGTTCGATCCCGTCACCGCGATGGTGCGCGGGGTCACATCGAACGCGTCCCAATCCTGCGTCGACCATGAGCGGAAGAACAAGCCGATATCATTGTCGACCGGCACCCCTGCCGCCATCGCGAGCGCGATGATTTTGTTGGGGGTCGGGTAGAGATGCGGAATTCCGGGGGACGTGATCAGAAGACTCACGCCATCAAACGCGCCGTGCTTCGCCAGATCAACGCAGTCATAGCCCAAATCCTCGGCCCGCGCGCGGCTCTCGACGCTATCATCCCAGAGCAAAGGCTCTGCCCCACCTGCTTTCAGCGCGGCAGCCGTCGCGAGACCTGATCGGCCGAGGCCCAAAACAGCGACTTTATGGCCTTCAAAGCCTTGGACAGGGATCATGCTGGGCCTCGTTCTGACATTGGGTTGGCGGGGAAACGCGCGGCGGATATGCTTTGCGATGCTCTTTGGTGGGATATTTGAAGCGGCTCGAAGAAGGAAGATTTATTTCGCCGTCAAGGCCGCGATCTCGGTTTGATAGGCTGTGAGCGCCGCCTCACCTTGCGGTGTCAAACAGTAGATCCCCCGCGAGATACGCTCAAACCAACCATAATGATCGGCTTGCAAAATCGCCGCCGCGCGCGGGGCCGCCGCGGCTTTGGCGATATCCTTGGGCGCGGCCTTCCCTTGCGCGCCCAAGTAAGCGGCGCACCGCAGCGCATCCTGACGATAGGCGGTCATCCGTTTCGTGCCCGTCGTCCCGCCCACATTCGGATCGCCCACGCGGCGCTCAAATTCCCGCAATAAACGCCCCGCCCGTTTCGTGTTTTTGCGCGGCATATAATCGTCAGGGTCAAGATGCGCCTCAACCGTTCCGTGCCCCACATCCACCGCCAAAAGCCCAAGCCCCAGACGGCGGCACAAGCGGGTGATATCCTTATAACGCAACCGCCACCCCTTTTGCGACGAGACCGGCACCGCAAGATAGACGGTTTGCGTGAGCGATTGCCGCTCAATTCCTTGGAACACCAAAGCCAGCGAAAAACTTGTCTTCAGCTCCACGATCACCGGCGGCTCGTCGCCGCGCACAGCCATCACATCGCAAGCTCCGATCTCGGATTTCACGGCGTAGCCCTGAGCTTCGAGATAGGCTTTAACGGGCGGGTAAAGATCGGCCTCGCGCATGGGCTCTCCGGCAACGGTTTAGAACGGGATAAGATAGCCGCGCCAAGCGTGCAAGCATCGCCGCCATCAAGCCGCCCCAAAACGAAAAAGGGGAGCACGACTGCCCCCCTTTTCAGATCTCAACTGGTCCCTAACTGGTCCCTAAGCCTCAGCGAATTTTCAATGTCGCGAGCCCGATGAGCGCGAGGATCAGAGAAATGATCCAGAACCGGATCACAATCTGCGGCTCGGCCCAGCCTTTTTTCTCGAAGTGATGGTGGATCGGCGCCATGAGGAACACGCGCTTGCCGGTTTTCTTGAAATAGAGCACTTGGATAATCACCGAGAGCGCCTCGACCACGAATAGCCCGCCGACAATCGCAAGGACGATCTCGTGCTTGGTGCACACCGCAATCGCGCCCAGTGCCCCCCCCAGCGCAAGCGAGCCGGTATCGCCCATGAACACCGCCGCAGGGGGCGCGTTATACCACAAGAATCCAAGGCCACCGCCAATGAGCGCCGCGGTGAAGACGAAAATCTCGCCCGTGCCGGGCACGAAATGGACACCGAGATAATTGGTAAAGTCGACCCGCCCAACGATATAGGCGATGGTCCCCAATGTCGCCGCCGCGATCATCACCGGCATAATCGCCAAACCGTCCAAGCCATCCGTCAGGTTCACCGCATTCGCCGCGCCCACAATCACGATCATCGAGAAGGGCACGAAGAAGATGCCCAGATTGATGAGCGAATTTTTGAACACGGGCATCGCGAGCTGGTTCGCCAGCTCGGCAGGGTGAAGCCACGCCGCCAAAATCGCCGCGATTGCCGCGATCGCAAGGCCCAAAAGCATCCGGATCTTCGACGAGACCCCTTTGGTATTTTGCTTGGTCACCTTTGCATAATCATCCGCAAACCCGATGAGCGCGAACCCGTAGGTCACGCCAAGGACGATCCAGATGTAGCCGTTATCAAGGCGCGCCCAGAGCAAGGTGGAGAATAAAAGCGCCGAGAGGATGAGCAAACCGCCCATCGTTGGCGTGCCAACCTTTGCCATATGGCTTTGCGGGCCATCATCGCGGATCGGTTGGCCTTTGCCTTGCTTGCGGCGCAAAAGATCGATGAGCGGTCGCCCAAAGAGAAAGCCGAAAATGAGAGCCGTGAAAAACGCGGCCCCCGCCCGAAAGGTGATATACCTAAATAGGTTGAAGAAATCGCCCCCGTCGGAGAGGCCCGTCAGCCAGTAAAGCATTACTCTTTCCCTAATTTGGCGCCATGCGCCTCCGCTGCGCCGGATTGTCCCAGCTTTCGCAGCGCATCTACAATCTTTCCGGCACGAGAGTGCCCCGTCCCGCGCACCATCACCACGTCTCCAGCGTCAAGAAGATGGGGCACCCGGTCCACGAGATCGACGACATCCTTGCGCCATTCTCCGCGCTTTGAATTGCCCAGCCCTTCCCAAAGTGCAAGCCCTCCGGCGCCGAAAACATGCACACGGTCGATCCGCGCCAAGACAGGATGCGCGGCCAACGCTACCGGCAGCGGCGCATCCCCGCCCAAGATCGCGATCCTGCGCCCGCGCCGCACGCGACCAACACCGTCACGCGGGCGCGCCGCACAAAGCGTCGCGAGATCGGACACCATCGCGGCCAGGCTTTCGTTATGCTCGGATGTCACATCAAACAGATCGAAGGTCGCATTCGCATCAACGATATCCATGTAAATCCGGTCGCGTGCGCCCTGCCCTTCGGGCGGCTCCCATTGCCCCAGATCAAGGACAGCCGTCGCCAGATCCGCGCCGCACATCTGCGCCAGCGCCAGCACACCGAGCGCAATCAGGCCGATCTGCGGCGCCGGATGGCGGACTTTCATCAAAAAGCGAGGCACCTCAATCTCGTTGACGCGCATCCGCGCCTCAATCACCGTCACATCTTGCGACAGCCGCGTGGAGATCAGTTGCGGGTTGCACCCGTCGCTGCTGCCGTAACGGACCCTGCAGCCGCCCGCCGACTGACCGCATCCTGTCGGATCGGGTGCGGTCACATCGCGCGGGGCCGAAGTCCCTGATGTGGCGGGTAAAATCGCGCAGCGCGCGCAAGCCGCGAGCTCCTCCACATGCGCGCCGGGCGTGGCAGTCAAGAAGATATAATCGGGCGCGAGCAGCCTTGCGAGCGGCAACAGTTCGGCAGGATCGACCGGATCGAGCTCAACCGCGAGCACACCCGAGATTGCACCCATATGCGCCAATCGCAACGCAAGCCCATTTAGCGTCACCGCCTCGATCGTTTCAACAGGCGCCTCACAAGGCCGCAGAACCGCGCTCAGCATCGAGAGCGCCGTGGATTTCCCCAAACTTCCGGCAATCGCGACGACACGCGCCGTCATCGCGCCGCGCACGGATCGCGCCATCGCGCACAGCGCCGCCGTCAAATCCTCCACCACAAGAAGTGGGTCTCCCTCGGTGCAATCAGGGGGGATATCGGTGCAAAGCACGGCCCCCGCCCCCGAATCCAAGGCGGACCGTGCAAGGATCGGATCAAAGGCGATATACATCTCACCCACTGCGAGATGGGAAAGATCAGCGCACAAACCCGTTGCGTTGAACGCCTGCGTCGCCCGCCCGCCTGTGGCGCGCGCTGCGTCACTGGCGGACCAGATCACCATCAGATCCGCCCGTCCAATGCCGCCACCGCAACCGAGGCTTGTTCAACATCGTCAAAGGGATAGACGTCGGTGCCGATAATCTGCCCGCTCTCATGCCCTTTGCCCGCGATCAACAGCGCATCACCCGCCGTCAAAGCATCCACGCCGCGCAAAATGGCCTCGGCGCGGTCCCCCACCTCAATCACCGAAACTCCGCGCGCGCCGATACCGCCCGCCTCAAGCGCGCCCTCCATCACCATCGCGCGAATTGCGGCCGGGTCTTCGGTGCGCGGATTGTCATCCGTCACGAACACCTGATCCGCGAAATCCGCCGCCGCGCGCCCCATCAAAGGACGCTTTGATGTATCGCGGTCGCCCCCCGCGCCCATCACGACAACAAGACGCCCCATAACATGCGGCCGCAACGCTTTGAGCGCGGTCTCAACCGCATCGGGCGTATGCGCGTAATCGACGAACACCGCCGCGCCATTCGCACGGGTCGCCGCCAATTGCATCCGCCCGCGCACGGTCACCAAATGCGGCAGTGTGGCAAAGACATCCTCGGGCGCGGCCCCTGCGCCGATGCACAAACCGCACGCGACCATGATGTTCGACGCCTGGAACCCGCCGATCAACGACAGGCGCACCAGCTTGGGCACGCCTTTCCATGCGAACCGCAAATCCTGCCCCGTGGCATCGAACCGCTGCCCGAGGATCTGTAGATCACAGGCCTCCGACGTCCCGACACCGATCAGCTTATGCCCGCGCGTGGCGGCGATCTCGCTAAGCTGCGCGCCTTTGGGATCATCCAGATTGATAACCGCGACACCGTCCTCGCCCAGAACACGCGAGAACAACCCCGCCTTCGCGTCAAAATACTCCGCAAACGTGGCGTGATAATCGAGATGGTCTTGCGTAAAATTGGTAAAGGCGGCCGCAGCAAGGCGCACCCCGTCCAACCGACGCTGCGCGAGCCCGTGCGAGGAGGCTTCCATCGCGGCATGGGTAATTCCCGCGGTCGCCATATCGGCCAGCAAGCGGTGCAAGGTGATCGGCTCTGGCGTCGTGTGGCTCGAGGGGGCGGTAAAGGCGCCCTCAACACCTGTCGTGCCGAGATTGGCCGCCTCGAGCCCCATCAACTGCCAGATCTGGCGGGTAAAACTGGCCACAGAGGTCTTGCCGTTCGTGCCCGTAACGGCGACCATATGCACAGGCTGCGCCCCAAAGAACAGCGCCGCCGCATAGGCCAGCGTCTGGCGCGGGTCTTCGGCGATAATCAACGCGACATCTTGATGTGCGGCAAGCTCTTGCGCCGCAATCTGCGCGCCCTCGCGGTCCGTCAGGATCGCAGCCGCCTTCATGCGCAACGCATAGGTGATGAATTCCGCGCCGTGAACATGGCTGCCCGGCAGGGCCGCGAACAGATGCCCCTGCTTGGTCAAGCGGCTGTCGACGGACAATCCTGTAATCTGCGCCTCGCGCCCACCCTGCGCGCGCAGGCCCAATTCGCCCAAGGATTTCACGCCCAACGCCATAGTTCATATTCCTCGACTTGTTTCGTGCGGTTATCTCGCGCAGGGCTTTAAACGTCAATTGCAGAGCCACCCCTGCGGCCGTAATCCGCCTTGTGGTCACCCTTCCGCGCATCCCGCAGGCCTGCGCCGACGACCTTGCGGGCGGGTATGGGCGCGCGTTTATATGCGGGCCTCGTCAACACCCGATGCGCGTTTAATTATTGACCAAAGTGACGCCTTCAAGACTTTCAATCGGGCGCAAGCCAAGCACTGGCGCCGTACGACGGATCACTTCTGCGGCCACGGGAACCGCGGTCCACCCTGCGGTGCGGCGCGGGATCGAGCCAGACGTCTCCACCGCTTCGTCAAGCGTCAAAACCAGAACATATTTGGGATCAGACACGGGGAACATGCCCGCAAATGTGCCGATGACCTTGTCTTTGTAATAGCCACCTGTCGGCTTTGGCTTATCCGCCGATCCTGTCTTGCCCGCGACCTCATACCCCGGAACGTCACCGAAAGACGCCGTTCCGCGCGTCACAACGGCGCGCATCATATCGAGGCTTTCGCGCGCCGCCAGAGGCGAGACCACTTGCTCGCCAACCCGCGCGGCGAGCACCTCGGGATCCTCGGAATGCACCAGTGTCGGGGACACTTTGCGCCCGCCATTGGCGAGGGTCGCATAGGCGCTCGCCAAATGGAGCGGCGAGGCGGACAGGCCATGACCATATGAAATCGTCATTGACGAGATCTCAGACCATTTTTGCGGCAAAAGCGGGCGGCCCGTCGGGGCTTCGATCATCTCGACGGTCGTTGGCTCCAAGAAGCCAAGCGATCCAAGGAATTCTTTTTGGCGCTCCGGCCCGATCATCTGCGCGATGCGCGCCGTGCCGATGTTTGACGATTTAACGATGATGTCAGTCACCGAAAGCTGATCACCGTAATCGTGGAAATCGCGGATCTTGAAGCGGCCGTATTGCATCGGCGACTTTGAAGCGACCATCGTCGACGGGTTGACGAGGCCAAGCTGCAACGCCTGAGCGACGGCAAAGATCTTGAAACAGGAACCGAGCTCGTAAAGGCCCTGCACCGCGCGGTTGAACAGCGGGCTATCGGACGGATCGCCCTTCAAAAGCGGGGTGGGGCGATCATTCGGGTCGAAGTCAGGCAACGACGCCATGGCAACGATCTCGCCGGTGTCGACCTCCATCATCACCGCCGTCGCGCCTTTGGCATTCATCAGCTTCATGCCGCCGTCGAGGACTTCTTCCAAGATCGATTGAACCGTCAGGTCGATCGAAAGCTGCAAAGGCGCGCCACCATTGGCCGGATCACGAAGCCAGCCATCAAAGGCTTTCTCGACGCCCGCAACCCCCAGCACTTCGGCCGATGACACGCCCTCATTCCCAAAACGCGCGCCGCCCAGAATATGGGACGCAATCGGGCCATTTGGATAAAGCCGCATCTCGCGCGGACCAAACAACAGGCCCGGATCACCAATATCATGCACCGCTTGCATTTGCTCGGGCGCGAGTTTCTTTTTGATCCACAAGAACTTGCGTGCGCCGGTAAAATCTTTTTTGAGGCGCTCGGCATCCAGATCCGGGAAAATCTTGACCAGTTCCAGCGCGACGCGTTCGGGATCAACCATCAGACGCGGCTGCGCGTAAAGGGAATGCGTCAGCAAATTGGTCGCAAGGATACGGCCCTTGCGATCCGTGATATCTGCACGGCCAGCGACAATCGCCTGCCCCGCGGTCGCGATTTGCGGCTCTTGCGGCGCGGAGGCGGCCAAGGTGCCCATCCGCGCGCCGACCGTCACAAACGACCCCAAGAAGATCACGCCAAGGATCAGCAAACGCCCCTGCGCACGCGCCCGCACCTTATCGCGCACGACCTCGCCCCGCAGCCGGATGTTCTCGCGCTCGATCGCTTCAAGGCTCTCGCCCTTCTCGCGGGCGTTCAGGATACGGGCCAAGGGGCGTAGCGGGGTGCGGATCATTGGGCGGCCTCCTCAACGGAACCGGTGTCAGCGGCGAGATCAATCGGATCGAGGATAGGCATTTCGCCCTCCAATGCAGCCTCGGCATCGGGCACAGGGAAGGCGATCTGATTGACCGCGCCAAATTGCTCTGGCGCCATGGGCAACAAGCTCAGGCTTTCAAAATTCAGGTTCGCCAATTCGCGCAGGCGATCGGGCCGATTCAAATAAGCCCATTCCGCCTTCATCACCGACAGGCCATCGCGCAGGCCGGCAATTTCCGATTGCAGGCGCGACATCTTCGAGAGTTCGTCTTGCGTCCGGTAGTTTTCGCGATACGCCCAAAACGCCAAGCCCATCACGGCGAAAGCGGTCAGCAGGTACACGAAATTACGCATCAACGATCTCCTTTTAAAACGGGAGCAGGCAGGCCCAGACCCTCACGCGGGGTCGGGGCGGGGTTGAATTCTGTGCGGATCGCGACGCGCAGCTTTGCCGAACGCGCACGCGGATTATCTTGCAGTTCCTGTTCGTCGGGGCCGACGGATTTCCGCGTCCGCAACTCGAATGCGGGCTCCACGGCGTCTTGCTGGGGCGCGTAACGCGACCCCCCTGCAGCGCGCCCCGAGCGCGCAAGGAAGAAGCGTTTTACAACGCGATCTTCCAAAGAGTGGAAGGTGACAACCGCCAGCTGACCGCCGGGTTTCAAAGCGCGCTCTGCGGCTTCGAGCCCCTCGATCAATTGCCCGAATTCATCATTCACCCAAATGCGGATCGCCTGGAACGAGCGCGTCGCGGGGTGCGACTGGTTCGGCTTTGGTCGCGGCAGACATTTCTCGATCACCGCAACAAGCTGCTTGGTTGTTTCCAACGGGCGCGCGGCCACAATCGCCCGCGCAATCCGGCGCGACGCGCGCTCCTCGCCGTAGTGATACAAGATATCCGCGATCTCACCCTCATCGGCCGTATTCAGCAAATCGGCCGCGGTCGGGCCCGTGTTCCCCATCCGCATATCGAGAGGCCCTTCGCGCATGAACGAAAAGCCGCGCTCGGACTGATCAAGCTGCATCGAGGAGACGCCAAGATCCAGCACCACCCCATCAAGCCCCTCGGGCGCGATCTCGCGGGCATAGGTATCCATTTCCGAAAACGTGCCCTCGACCGCGATCAGGCGATCCCCGTACGCATCGCGCCACGCTTTCGCCATCTCGAACACGCTAGGGTCGCGGTCGACGCCGATCACCCGCGCAGCGCCTGCGTCAAGCAAGCCGCGCGTGTAGCCCCCTGCCCCGAATGTGCCGTCACACCAAAGGCCGGAAATAGGCGAAACCGCCCCGAGGAGCGGCCGTAGCAAAACCGGAATATGAGGGCGGTTTTCGTCAGACATCAGGCCCCCGAGGCGTTGGTTGCGGGATTGGGAAGGTTCACCAGCGGATCGTAGCCCTTGGGCCGAACGGTGGCGCGCGCCGCCGCCACTTCGGCCTGCTCGGCCTCGTAAACGGCCGGGTCCCAAATTTTGAACGAGGTCCCCGAGGAAACAAAGAAGGCTTCCTTATCGAGACCAATTTTTTCACGTAGCTTTTGCGGCAAAACAAGACGGCCGTCATCGTCAATATTGGCCTCATGAGACTGGCCATACATCAGTTCTTCGATCTCCGCGCGCTCAACCGAACCGCGTTGCATCAAGTCGATCTGTGTGTCGATTTCTTCGATCGCTTCCATTGTGTAGACCTCAAGGAAGTTCCGATCGGCGCCACCGTAAACGATCACGATATTGGGGCGGGAGCCTGACTGGTAGTGAGGGTCGCAAGCCTCGATCACGCGGCGGAACGAAGCCGGGATGGAAACGCGACCTTTCGCGTCCACCTTAAAGGTCTCCGATCCTCTGAACCTGCGTGCCACGTTGGCTTCCTTCAGTTCACTCTACTCGTTCCAAAGCCCATGCCCTGGAATGGAAAAGGGCGGATCGAGCTGCTGCCACTGCTCGATCCGCCGCTCTCTGTCCCATCTCTGGGGCCCAATGCTGGGCTATGTCCGACTACGCGCGCCACCTGGGGGGATGTCTGCTCGCTCGCGCGCCGGATCTCTTTGTCGTGAAGCGGGTGCCTGTATGATACCTGCTATTTTCGCCTTCGAGGTCTTGCCGCCTCGTGAGCCCGTCTTCTCGATGAGTTAGGGATGCCATGGGATTTCATGGGAAGCAATGGAAATTTTCGCCACCAAAGCGTCACATTGCCCTCTCAAAGCCGACAAAATCGACGGTAAACTGATCACGAAATGGCGCGAAGTAGCAGGTCTAGCAAGAACTTTTCAAGAAACACACCAGATATAGACCAACGGATAGGCCAAACCCCAATTGCACAGCGGGGCCATAAATTCCCAATTTTTCTGCGCAATTAGAGCGAGCCAAGCGCCCGCCCCTCCGGAAACTGAGCCGAATCCCGGCATTCACGCGCGATTCACGCCGCTTCACGCGGCGGTGATTCGGCGTAAATCGGCTCGCGCCCCAGCCTCTCCCATAAATTCCCATGCGCAGCAGGCCCGTCGCCCGCAGTCCCGTGATTTCCCGGACACTGCCGGTGCAAACAAAAACACGCTCCCATCTTGCGATGAGAGCGCGCTAAACCGTGCGAACCGTGGGGTATCGACCGCAGCCCTACCCGTTAAAGCTTGCGGAAATGCCCCTCAATGCGGCGCGCTTCCTCGTCGGTGCCATAGGGCGCGTTGAGAATGAACATGCCCGAACCGATCATTCCGTGCCCTTCGCGCGCGGGCGGGAAGCGAACTTCGGAACTCAAACCGATCGGGAAGCAATCCTTGAGAACCTTGACCATCTCCCGCTCGGCACCATTTGCCAAAACCGGATACCACACCGCCACCGTGCCGACGTTCCACTTGCGCCAAATCTGGAACAACACGCGCGGAATCACCGCGTAATCGGATTTCATCTCGTAAGACGGATCAATGACCATCATCCCGCGGCGCGGCGTGGGCGGCGTGAGCGCAAGCGCCATCTCCAACCCATCCTTCTGATGGAAGATCCCGCCGAACGGGCGCATCGACTCGCGCAGAGCCGCAAATTCTTGCGGGTGCAGGTCACACAAATGGATCGTGTCAGTCATGCGCAAGATATTCGCAGCGATCAGCGGCGACCCAGGATAGGCACTCGCGCCATGTTCAGCGCGAGTCTTGGCAACGACCTTGGTATAGGGATGCTCGGGTGGGTAAAACTTCGCGAGCTTCGACATCCCCTGCGCGGCCTCGCCCGTCTTGATCGCCTCCAACGCGTCGAGCTGGTAAAGCCCGCGCCCCGCATGCGTTTCAAGATACGACATCGGCTTATCTTTACGGGTCATATACTCGAGCATATGCGCAATAAGCCCGTGCTTATGGAGATCGGCCAGATTTCCGGCGTGGTAGATATGTTGGTAGGACAGCATTTCAGCCTCCGGTTCTGGAATTGATCACCCCGCCCCCATGCGGCAGGGATCATAAAAAAGCAAGTCTCAAGGGCACCCCCTACCCCGCCAATATGGCACATCGCGCCTTTCCCCCAAAGACCGCACTGCGATCCACATGTAGGGAGGTCGTCGATTATCCAGATTTAAGGCTTTGAATAGCAAAACGGCGGCACCCAGGGAGGAGGAGGGGTGCCGCCGTTTTTTAGCCGTTGGCCTCAGGGAGGAGGAGGAGGCCTTCGGTATATGGTGCGCCACCCTCAGGGAGGAGGAGGAGGGTGGCGCTAAACGATCGGCCCAGGGAGGAGGAGAGGGCCTTTCGCGTCTCGGTTTGGCTTCAATCTTTGAACACGTCCCAGCCCGGCGATCTAATCGCAGCAGGAAGGGGAAGTGCGGCGCCCTCAGGGAGGAGGAGGAGGGCGCCGCCTTCAACACGAGACCTCAGGGAGGAGGAGGAGGTCTTCGCTTTCGTGTCCGGCGATTGAGGCCGGTATATGTGCGGCACCCTCAGGGAGGAGGAGGAGGGCGCCGCCTTCAACACGAGACCTCAGGGAGGAGGAGGAGGTCTTCGCTTTCGTGTCCGGCGATTGAGGCCGGTATATGTGCGGCACCCTCAGGGAGGAGGAGGAGAGTGCCGCTAATCCGAAGGGCTCAGGGAGGAGGAGGAGAGCCCTTAGGAATTCTTATTTGCCGTATGCCGCATCCATAGCGACGCGGGTGATCATCGAGCGGTGCATACCGAGGTCTGCGAGTTCGCGCGAGGTCAATGCGTTCAACTCACGAAGAGTTTGACGGTAAACGCGGCGGCGCTGGAATGCGTCCGAGAGCGTTGCCATTGCTGCGGAAATGCGAGCAATGATGCCTGCGTCAACGAGCTGAGTGTTTTGAACGAGTGCCATTTCGGTGCCTAGCTTTATCTGTTTTGCGAAGTGTCTTTGTCTTCGCTGTTGTCCCTAACATGCCGTCCTCGCTGCAACTGCACAATCCACTTTTCCCTCAATGCTGCCATGCAGAAAGCGCATAACAAGCACTGACCTATTCCCTGCCCCACGCACCGGCCCCCGATGCGACGCGTTTGTGCAACAATTATTGGGCTTTACGGGCTTGCGCTGCGCGCCAAAAGCGGCACAGTCCCCCACAACCAACCTGCGGAGATGACATGAGTGTGACAAAAGATGCCGTTTTAGAGGCCCTCAAAGCGGTTCGAATCCCTTCAGGTAGCGATCTCGTGAGCGCAGATAAGGTGCGCGCGATAGGAATCGATGCGGGATCGGTGCGATTTGTCCTTGAGGGGGCCAATGCGGCCGAGGTCAGTGTGCTGGAGGGGTTGAAGCCTCAAGCCATGGCGGCCGTCACAGCAATTCCCGGGGTGACATCCGTCACGATCAACACACTGTCCATGCAAGGGCCGCAAATCGGCGGGCATCCCAAGCCACAGGCCGGCCCTTTAGGGGTTGCGGGCGTCGATAAGATCATCGTCGTCGGATCAGGCAAAGGCGGTGTTGGCAAATCGACGGTTTCGTCCAATCTCGCGGTTGCTTTGGCACGCGCGGGCAAGCGTGTGGGTTTGCTGGATGCCGATATCTACGGCCCGTCCCAGCCGCGGATGATGGGCGTTAACCGCCGCCCCGCCTCGCCCGATGGGAAAACAATTCTTCCCCTGATGGCTCACGGCGTGACGATGATGTCGATCGGGCTGATGCTCAAAGAAGACGAAGCCGTGATCTGGCGCGGGCCAATGTTGATGGGCGCCATGCAGCAGATGTTGGGGCAAGTGAAATGGGATGAATACGGGCCGCTTGACGTTCTGATCATCGATTTGCCGCCAGGAACGGGCGACGTGCAGCTCACCTTGTGTCAAAAAACCAAGCTGGACGGGGCTATTGTCGTGTCGACGCCGCAAGACGTCGCGCTGCTGGATGCGCGCAAGGCTTTGGATATGTTCAAACGCCTCAACACGCCCGTCTTGGGGTTGATCGAAAATATGTCGAGCTACGTCTGCCCTAACTGCGGACATGAGGCGCATCTGTTTGGGCATGGTGGCGTGGGTGCGGAGGCGCAAAAACTGGGCCTGCCGTTCTTGGGCGAGCTGCCTTTGGATCTCTCGGTGCGCTTGGGGGGCGACAGCGGCACGCCTGTCGCCGCGGGCGATGGAGCGATGGCCGATGCCTACGCGCTGCTCGCGCAAAAGCTGATCAAAGCCGGCACGGTCTGAAAAATCGCCTAAAACCAACGGGCTGCGCGGTGATCGCGCGCAGCCCACAAAAATAGTGGGGGGGCGTTTTCGCGGGGTGGCCATCTCGCCCCTGCCCGCTTAAAGACCCCGCCCCAAGCTACGCCCTGCCTTAAAATGGCAGATCGTCTTCCTCACCCGCCACTTTCACGAAACTCGCGACGACATGCTTTGCACCAGCATGTTCAAACATCACCGCAAGCTTATCAGCCTCGATCGCCTCGATCAGCCCATAGCCAAATTTCTGATGGAAAACCCGATCCCCAACCGTGAACTTCGACACGGCCTCCAGATCGATCACTTTCGCCTTTGGCTGGTTGCGCGGGGTCGACGTGGTTCGCGTCTGCAAACGCTTCCAACCCGGAGAATTGTAGACATCAGCTTTCGCGGCGCGCGATTCGATCTGGCTCTCGCCGCCCGATCCAAAATTGCCATGGCCACCGAAGGCACCCGCCGCACCGAAATTCCCGCCGTAGAGCCCGGGCGGGGTCATCACGTCGACATGCTGTTCGGGCAATTCATCGATAAACCGTGAGGGCAGCTGACTTTGCCACTGCCCGTAAACGCGGCGGTTACCGGCAAAAGAGATCGTGCAAAGCTTCTCGGCGCGGGTGATCCCGACATATCCAAGCCGCCGCTCCTCCTCCAAACCCTTCTTGCCGCTCTCATCCATTGAGCGCTGCGAGGGGAACAATCCATCCTCCCAGCCCGGCAAGAACACCGCAGGGAATTCCAAACCTTTCGCCGCGTGAAGTGTCATGATCAGAACCTTGGGCTCTAACTCGTCGCCCTCATTGTCCATAATCAACGAGACGTGTTCCAAGAAGCCCTGCAAATTCTCAAAGTTTTCGAGCGCCTTCACAAGCTCTTTGAGGTTTTCCAGACGGCCCGGCGCTTCGGGGGTTTTGTCGGCCTGCCACATCGCAGTGTAGCCGCTTTCTTCCAAAATCACCTCCGCCAACCGGACGTGATCCTCTCCCGCAAGAACCGCGCCGTGCCAGCGCCCCAGCCCTTCGATAAAACTGCGAAGTTGCCCTGCACCCTTCCCACCGATCTCGCCAGCGGCAAGAACTGCTTTTGCGCCCTCAATCAGGTTCATGCCCAGTTCGCGGGCTTTGCGCTGGATCGCTTGCTGGGCCTTGTCGCCAAGGCCGCGCTTGGGAGTATTCACCACGCGCTCAAACGCGAGATCATCGTCGGGCGACACCGCGAGGCGGAAATAAGCCATCGCATCGCGAATCTCCAAACGCTCGTAGAATCGGGGCCCGCCCACGACGCGGTAGGGTAAGCCAATCGTCAGGAACCTGTCCTCGAACGCGCGCATCTGATGCGAGGCGCGCACCAAAATAGCTTGCTGATCCAACGGGATGCGCCCCACGGGGCGAACCCCCGCAGCCAGCGCCTCGACCTCGTCCCCGATCCAGCGCGCCTCTTCCTCGCCATCCCAATGGCCGATCAGACGCACCATCTCGCCGCCATGCTCAGCCGTCCAGAGCTCTTTGCCCAAACGTCCTTCATTGCCCGCAATCAAGCGCGTCGCTGCGGCCAGAATATGTTCCGTGGAGCGGTAGTTCTGTTCCAGACGTACGACCACAGCGCCCGGGAAATCCTTCTCGAACCGCAGGATATTCCCCACTTCCGCACCACGCCAGCCATAGATCGACTGATCGTCATCGCCAACGCAGCACACATTCTTATGCGCTTGCGCCAACAACCGCAGCCACAAATACTGCGCCACGTTGGTATCTTGGTATTCGTCGACGAGGATATATTTGAACCGATTTTGATACTGCGCCAGCACATCGGGGTGCGCTTGGAAAATCGTGACCATATGCAGAAGCAAATCGCCAAAATCGACGGCGTTCAGCGTCCGCAGGCGCTCTTGATACGCGGCGTAGAGCTCTGATCCGCGGTTGTTGAACGCCGATGTATCGCCGCCCGTCACCCGATCCGGCGTCAGCGCACGGTTTTTCCACGCATCAATAATCCCCGCCAACTGCCGCGCGGGCCAGCGCTTCTCGTCGATCCCTTCGGCCACGATCAACTGCTTGAGCAGCCGCACCTGATCGTCCGTGTCAAGAATGGTAAAGTTCGATTTCAACCCCGCCAATTCGGCGTGACGGCGCAGCAATTTCACACAAACCGAATGGAATGTGCCAAGCCACGGCATTCCCTCCACGGCCTCGCCCAGCAAGCCCCCGATCCGCAAACGCATTTCTCGCGCGGCTTTGTTTGTAAAAGTCACAGCGAGAATCTGATCGGGGCGCGAACGCCCAGTGGTCAAGATATGCGCAATCCGGCACGTCAGCGCCTTGGTTTTGCCCGTCCCCGCGCCCGCCAGCATCAACACAGGGCCATCCATCGCCTCAACGGCTTCCCGCTGCGCGGAATTCAACCCGTCGAGATACGCTGTGCCACGCGGAGACATCGCAGTTTGCGCCATTGCGCGCTGCGATAAGGAAAGGGCTGCGCCAAAGGCGCTCTCGTCGTCAAAATCGCTCATTGCTTTACCCTAACGGGCCGAAGGCCAAAGGCCAAGGGATGTTCCACTATTGTTCGCGCAAATATTTACGCAGCGCAAGAGGCCCTGCGCTGCGTCATACTCTCCAAGCGATCAAACAGCAGCCGTCAGCCGTGATGAATAAGCGTCGAGAACAAGCGCGGTTCCAACGACGCATTCGCAAAACGCGGCCCCTCGGTCAAGACCGCAACCGCATCATGGCTGTGCAGGCTTTCTTGATGGGACGCCACAATCCGGAAGTCGCCCACGCGCGGATCGGCCAGCAAAGGCTGCGCGAAGGCGCGGACCGCATCCTCGACGAAAATCGGGTTTGCGGCATTCAGTTCGGCAAAGGCCTGCTCGTCCTCGCGCTTGACCATCACCTGCGTCTCCGTCGGGACGGCGAGCCGCGCCATCTCGATCAGATCCTCGAACCACAGGCATACACCGTCTTCCACCACCACCGAAATCCGCGCGACGGACCGCTGCGAATGGGGGGTTGCAAGCTGACCGCGTGTCATCCGGGCATGCTCGGAAAGCTCAAGCGAGCAAGGGCACGTTGAGGAGTAGACATAGTCAAGATGGATGATCCGCAAACGCTCACCCGCCGCCTCGACGAGCTCCAGCGAGATTTCGTAATATTGCCAGCCCATCAAACCAGACCGCAGCGACTTTACTTTCTCGGGGTAGGAGAACCGCATCTGAATCCGCGCATCAAATGCGCCCAGATCCTTTTTGTAATCCTCCAGCGCCGCTTCCATCACTTCAAACGAGAAGCTGCTTTCGGCATGGCCGTAGAAGCTGCGCATGATGCGCGACATGTTGATACCTTTGGCTTCGGCCTCAAGGCTCACTGTGCCAGTGACCGAGGCATCAACCGTAACATCCCCGCCGCCACGCCGGCGCAGGCCAAGCGGCAGGCGGAAGTTCGAAATCCCGACATGCTCGATCCGCGTGCGCGCCCCAACGATCAGCGACGCGGGGCCGTTTTGAAGATCTGGCATGGAGGCTTTATAGGCTTCATCTACCGTAAAAGCGGCATCATACTGACGCCTCAGATCGGGGTAGTTCCCCAAGGGCCGCTCGGGCAAAAGCCGCGAAATCGCGGGATCGAGCTGCGCGACCTCTGTCGGCGTTGCCGTCGCCGCCCAAGCGCGCAAAATCTTCAGCGCAGCCTTGGCCTCATGTGAATTTGGCATATCGACCTTATCGTGAACGTTCATTGTGCCCCCAACGCATTGCGCTTGTCGTCGATCATATGGAGTTGGCGGTTGAAAAGTCCACGTTGCTCCAACATATTTTTCGACGGCCAGATGCGCCCAAGTCTGCGCGTAAAGCGATCCGCACCCGCCTGCGCGCGGGCCGCACCCGAGGGCGCCACATCACGCGACGTCGCCCTCGGATTTCAGGCATAAGACCGTCAGATTGCCGCCAACGCCTTGGTGATATCGGCCACCAAATCGCGCGCATCCTCGATGCCCAAAGACAGGCGGATCAACCCGCTGGTGATCCCCAGCTCGTCTTTTTGATCCTGCGGCAAACGCTGGTGCGTTGTTGTGGCAGGGTGGGTTGCGATGGATTTCGAGTCGCCCAGATTGTTGGAAATCTTGATAATTTCCATCGCGTTGAGCATCTTGAACGCAGCCTCTTTGCCGCCCGCAACCTCAAACGTCACCATCGTGCCGCCCGCGCCCATCTGATCCATCACCAAGGCGTGCTGGGGGTGCGATGCGTGACCGGGATAGCTCACGCGGGAAATCTTGTCGGAGGCCATCAAAGCCTCCGCGACCTTTGCCGCATTCTCCGTCTGCGCACGCACCCGAAGATCAAGCGTCTGCAAACCGTTGAGCATGATCCACGCGGTAAACGGGCTCATCGCTGCCCCGGTATGCTTGAGATAGGGCTCCAGCGTGCCACGAATATACTCTTTAGTGCCGCACACCACACCGCCCAAAGCACGCCCACCGCCGTCGATATGCTTGGTTGTCGAGTAAATCACGACATCCGCCCCCAGCGCCACAGCGCGTGTGTAAACGGGTGTCGAGAAGACGTTATCCACCACAACCATGGCGCCTTTGGCGTGGGCAATCTCCGCGACCGACTTGATGTCGATCACCTCGAGACCCGGGTTGGAGACGCTCTCGAAGAAGACAAATTTTGTGCCCTCCCGCACCGAAGACCGCCACGCATCCAGATCGGTGCCGTCGATCAAGGTGACCTCGACGCCAAAGCGCGCAAGAACTTCGAGCACATAAAGGCATGACCCGAACATTTGCTTGGCCGCGACGACGTGATCGCCCGCTTTGACCAAGGACGTCAGCGCCCCATTAACGGCCGCCATGCCGGAGGCTGTGGCGAACGCATCTTCTGTGCCCTCAATCGCCGCAATCCGATCCTCGAACATGCGGGTGGTGGGGTTGCCGTAGCGCGCGTAGATGAATTCATCCTCGCCGATCGCCACAAACCGCTGTTCGGCGGCCTCTGCGGATGGGTAGACGAAACCTTGGGTCATGAAAATCGCTTCGGCCATCTCGCCATATTGCGAGCGGCGAACGCCCTCATGGACAAGTTTCGTGCGGGTATTCCAATCGGTGCTCATGGGCGGCCTCGGTCATTCAAGAAACGGTCCTCTCCGCCCTACCCCCTGCCCGCTTGCGGGTCAATTGCAAGGACCGCCTGTGGGTCCCCGCCGTGCCAGATCGGACGGGTTTTCTACCCCGAGCCCCTCAAATAGGACAATCGCCCGCCCCGCCCGTCACGGTCTGCTCAGGTTATCATCAACAAAGGGACGTGAGCGCACCAAAAGCCACAGCACCGCGCATATCCCGCCGATCACAACCAACAACAGGCCATAATTGCGGATGAGATCGTCCGAATTGATCGAGACGAGCTGAACCGCCGTCGCGCCCATCATCGTTCCGCTGAACTGGATCAAAGCCGCGGCCGACCCGGTGTCCTTGGCCTGCTGATCCAAAAGCAGGTTGGCCCCCGGCACGCGCAAAATAATGACGGATACGGTGGTAACTGCGGCGAAGGCGGCAAAGAGCCAAGGCGACTGGGCCGCGAATATCAACATCGCCCCACCCGCCGCAAAGATCACCACAAAGCAGCCCAGAATAATCGACCGCACCGGAATGATCCGCGAGAGCCGCAGATACAGCGTCGGCCCCGACATGGCGCACAGCGCGTTGAAGGCAAAAACGAAGCTGAAGGCTTGCTCGGACAGGCCGAACCTATCGACATAGACATAGGCCGCGATCCCGATGAAGGCCAAGAGACACATTGGCACCAGCGAGAACAAAAATAGCAACGACGCGAAACGGGGGTTTTTTAACACGACGCCCAGACGGTTCCATGAACGCCACACCGGCGCTGTGGATTTGTCGATCATCGTCTCGCTGTATCGCGTGACCAAACAACCCGCGATGACCCCGAACAAGGCGAGAACCACGAACATCATGTGCCACGAGCCGACTTTGAGCAGAAACGCCCCCAAAACCGGCGCGACCATCGGCGCGATAATCACGAGCGACATCACCGTCGCCATAATTTTTTCGCGCGCGCGCCCGTCGTATAGATCCTTGACAATGGACGTCCCGACGACCGTCACCCCGCCTCCGGCGAGGCCTTGCAGGACGCGCGCCGCAATCAGGCTGTCCACGCTGAACGCCATCGCACACAGAAGGCTCGCCACGGTGTAAATTCCGATGGTGCAAAACAAGATCGGCTTGCGCCCCGTGCGTTCGCTGAGTGGCCCCCAAAACAACATACCCACCGCAAAAGCCGCCATGTAAGCGCCCAGCGTGAGGTTGATCTTGGCGTGGCTGGTGGCGAATGTCGTCGCCATTTGCGGCAAGGCAGGCAGGTAGAGATCCATTGTGAGGGGCGGAAAGGCGCCTAAAACGATCAATAAAAAGAGCGTCCCGCGCTGACCCAATTTCGGCTGTTCAACGTTCATCTAAATTATCCTGCCTGAAATAGACCGGCGCACCCCTGTCGTGCGGTATGCGCCTCGCCTCATGTTATGAAATTGTGCGCGATTACACGCTTGGCGGCGTATCGTCGGAGGGAGACGCTGCCCCCTCGGGAATAGAATTGCGCGAGATCATCCCTGCTTGGGCGATCAAGAAGCCGAACAAAAGCGCGGTCAGGCCGAAAATTTTGAAATAGACCCATGTGCTCTCGGAAAAATTGCGCCAAACCACCTCGTTGGCAACGGCGAGGAACACGAAGAAAACGATCAGGCGACGCGTCAGGATATCCCAACCCTTCGGCGTCAGCGGCAAGACCCCGTCCACCGCCATTTGCACCCAATTGCGCCCCATCAGATAGCCAATCCCCAACACCACCGCAAACAACAGATAGATCAGCGTCGGTTTCATCTTGATGAACTGCGGATCATTGAGCCAGACCGTCAGGCCGCCCAGCCCCACCACCAGCACCAGCGTCACAATTTGCATCGGTGACACGTGGCGCGTCATTTTCCACTGAATACCCGTGGCCATCACCATCAACGGCACAAGCACCGCCGTCGCAAGAATGAAGCCGGAGTATTCCGCGCCCATTACCATCACACCGCTTTCCTTGAACTTGGTAAACACCAAAAGGAAAACCGCCAATGGCCCGTATTCCAGCGCGAGTTTCAAGCCGGTCGGTAGTTTCTTAGCCATGGTCAATCCTGCTCTGCCTATCCTGCGAATTCAACAATCACTGCGCCCAGCGCAATCAACGCCATTAAGGCCGTGCGGCGCGGGCCGACCTTCTCTCCTAGAACCAGCCACCCGATCAGCGCCGCAAACACGGTCGATGTTTCGCGCAGCACGGCCGCCTCCCCGACCTTATCCAGACGTGTTGCCATCATGATCGAGCCGAAGGAGAAGAAGGCAACGAATGCCCCAAGCAAGCCACGCTTGAACAAAGGCACGAAATCGGCGCGCGGCAAGGCAAGCCAGCGTTTGCGCGTGATAACGGGCATGAAAACCCCGTCGATAAAGAAAAACCACGCAAGGAAGGTGAACGGGTCTTGGGTCGCTCGGATCCCATATGCGTCATATGTGGTGTAAAGTGCTACGAACAACCCCGTGAGCACGGCAAACCCCAATGCGGCGGGCATTTTCGCGCGGTCCAATGTGATGGTCCGCAGGTTGTAAACCGCAAGCCCGTAAATCCCCGCGAGCAAAACCACCACGCCGAACCATTGCGCAGGGGAAAAATGCTCGCCAAAGACGAATCCCGCGCCGATTACGGTGAACAAAGGCCCTGTGCCGCGCACCACCGGATAGACCACCGTGTAAGCGCCGCGATCATAGGTCATTGCCTGCGCGAGCTTGTAGCCCACATGAATGACCCACGCGCCAAAGAAGATCGCCCACATATGCGGCTCGGGCCACGGCACAACAAACAGCGCGAACGGGGCTGCGATCAGGCCGTAGCACGCATCAATCGCCGCGCGTGAAAGCCATGGATCGTGCTTGCCCTTTTGCAACGCACCGAAAATCGCATGCAATACCGCCGCCATGAGGGCGAGGAAAAGCGCGGCCGTATGCCCCGCTTCCGTTCCCTCCAGCGCGGCGAGATATCCACTCACGCCAGCGCCTCCCTGACGCGGTCAGCTCGCATCAACTGGCCTCTTGCCCGACAAGGGCGCGGGCGAAATCTTGCGGATCAAAGGCTTGCAGATCGTCTATCTGCTCGCCCACGCCGATCGCATGGATCGGCAGGCCGAAACGATCGGCCAGCGCGACGAGCACGCCGCCCTTCGCTGTCCCATCGAGCTTCGTCATAACAAGACCCGAGACCGATGCGATCTTGGTGAAAATCTCGACTTGATTCAACGCGTTTTGACCCGTCGTTGCATCCAAAACCAACAAGGTGTTATGCGGCGCGGTGACATCCTTCTTGCGGATGACGCGCACAATTTTCGCGAGTTCTTCCATAAGATCGCTACGGTTTTGCAAGCGGCCGGCGGTATCAATCAACAACAGATCGACGCCTTCCGCTTCGGCGCGCGTCATCGCGTCAAATGCCAGCGAGGCGGGGTCTGATCCCTCGGGCGCGGTCATGACCGGCACGCCGGCGCGCTCGCCCCACACTTTAAGCTGCTCGACCGCGGCCGCGCGGAAGGTATCGCCCGCCGCAACCATCACAGTTTTCCCCGCGGCGCGGAACTGACTGGCGAGCTTGCCGATCGTCGTCGTTTTCCCCGATCCATTCACGCCAACCACCAAAACGACCTGCGGTGTCTTGGTGAAAATGGGCATCGGCTTGGCAACGGGTTCCATAATCTGCGCAACCTCATCCGCCAGCAGCGACTGGATCTCGCGGACCGAGAGCTTTTTGCCCATCCGCCCCTCAGCCAAATTCGCCGCCACGCGCAGCGCCGTCTCGACCCCCATATCGGAGGCGATCAGCAACTCCTCGAGGCGCTCGACCATCGCATCGTCCAACGCGCGGCGCGGTGCATCGCGGGCCGTTGACGGCGATGTGGCCGCATCCTCCGCCCCGCGCCCCATCAGACGCCCTAAGAAGCTCGTCTTCTTCGGGGTCTCTGCCACCGTAGGCGCATCGCTGGCCTCGCCGTCGGCCTGCAACTGTGCACGCATCGCTTCCAGCGCTGCGGCCTGCGGCCCGCCACCCGATGCGGTATCCGGCTCGGGCGCGAGTTCGACCTCGGCCATCAGACTTGGTTCGTCTTGATCGGGCCCGTTTTGATTGGGCCCGTCTTGATTGGACTGATCGTGACGGGAGGCGTCTTGCGCAATATCATCTTGCGGTGTGTTTTCCACCGCCTCGTCAACGATCGCCTCAAGCCCCTCTTCAAGCTTGGATGAGGACCGCGTCAAACGAGATTTCAGCTTGTTGAAAAACGACATGAGCGCTCCTGATAAGCCGCCAGAAAGATGTGATACTTCCCCACCTAATCAATCGCACCGCCAATGGGAAGGGTTTGCGCCCCTCAGGCATGGGCTTGGCCTCACTACTGCCGTATTTTAGTGGCTTGAATGTGCCCGATTGGGCGCGAATATTTGCGCCGTGGTAAAGCATACGGGATGCAATGCTGCGAAGTGAAGGAATGTGAACGTGAGTGAAGCGATTGAAAACGCCGTTCGGGCGGCGCTCAGGGAGAGCGAACCGAGGAATGGCGCCCCCAAAACAGGTGCATCGCAAAGTCCCCTCTCTGCGCCAGTCGCGCCGTCGCCGCGATCAGCCCAGTCCGTCTCGAAGACTGCAACCCTTTCCTCGACCGCGTCCCCTTCCCCCAAGCCTTCACTTGCCTCGCAACCGTCACCTTCCGCAGCGCCGGCGCACAACAAACGCAGCGACCGCGTCAAATCCGCCTTCCAATCGCTCGCCGCAGATCACGGTGGCAAGGCAACACCCGCCGCGAAGCCGAGCGCGCCGGTTGCGTTCTTTGCGCTGGCGACCTTAGCGCCGCTGGCACTTCTCGCCCTCGCGGCGATGTTCGGCGGGGTGTTCGCAATTGCGGCCCTACTCTACGTCACGGTGCTCTCCGCGCTGTTCGACGAGCTCGCAAGCCGCGCCTACCCCGATGCGCCCGAAGGGGCCGAATTTCCCGCCGCAGACCGCCTACTGGTCGCCATCGGCATCGCCCATTTCGCGGCGCTTGCGCTTGCCATCGTCGCGATTTCGGGCGGCACGGGCCTCAGCTTTGGCGCAAAACTGGCGGTTTTCCTCGGCTTTGGCCTGTTCTTCGGCCAAGTCTCCAATTCAACCGCGCATGAATTAATCCATAGTAAGAACAGGCGCCTCTTTGCCTTGGGCAAATGGATCTACATTTCGCTCCTGTTCGGGCATCACACCTCCGCGCACCGCCTTGTGCACCACCGCTTCGTCGCGACGCCCTATGATCCCAATACCGCCGATTTGGGCGAAAGCTTTTACGCGTTCTTCCCGCGCGCTTGGGCGGACAGTTTCGTCAGCGGATACGAGATGGAGGAGGCGCGCACGCAAAAGCGCAAAGACGCAGGAAAACGCGCCGTCCATCCGTATTTCGTCTATATCTTGGGCAGCTTCGCCATCATCGTGATCGTCTTTTCCCTGACAGGCTTCCTTGGCCTGCTCGCCTATCTCGCCTTGGCGTTTTACGCCCAAGTTCAGTTGATGCTATCGGATTACGTGCAACATTACGGGTTGGAACGCGCGCCAATCGGCCCCAACACCTACGAGCCCGTCAACGCAAGTCACTCATGGGATGCGCGCGCGCCGCTGTCGTCGCTTTGGATGATGAACGCGCCCCGCCATTCGGATCACCACGCCAACCCAAACCGCGCCTATCCCGCGCTGCGCTTGGGAGAGATCGACTCAACTCGTGCGATCCTACCCCGCTCCCTGCCGGTGATGGCGACTTTGGCGCTCATGCCGACACTCTGGCGCAAGGTCATGGACAAGCGGGTGATTGCGCTGCGCGCAGCACGCCAAGCCGCCGCCGAGACCGTCTCCAAAGGCGTGCCGCCAGCGCCCGAAACCGCCGCCCCCCACCGCGCGTGATCGCAGGCATCATGGCCGCTGCCCTTGCCCGCAACGCGTTTACGCCGTGCAATCTCCCTTACGGCAGGCGCTAAAAATGTGACTGGAACTCTCGAAAGACCTCTGCCAAGCTGACGTCAATCAGCAGGGCCAAAGCCAATGTAGCTAGGCCCGCGACAGTAGGGAGTTTACAATGCGTGGCTTTAAATCACGGCCCCAATCCGTCTCGAAAACGGATCTTGAAACGAATTCATCACAGATCGGTCGCATGTCCCGTCGCGCGTCACACGGGCGGGCGCGTCAGTTGCTCGGCCTCGCGATCGTGGCGGGCGGTTTGCTTATCGCGGCGCCCGAAACATTCGCCCGCTCAACCGATATCCCCACGACGCAAGACGCGCAAACCCAACGGTTCCCGCCGCTTGCATTGCCCCCTCGCGTCGCCGCAACGACCCCGCCCGCACCAACAACGGCCGCCGCAACGAAGGTTGCGATCACGCCGATGACGGGGGAGGAATTTGACGCCCGCACGCAAGGCCGCACGATCCATTTCCAATCCAACGGCGTCGATTACGGGGTTGAGGAATATCTCCCCGGAAACAAGGTCAAATGGATCTTCTCCGAAGGAAAGTGCAAGATGGGGGAATGGTATCAAGCCGGTAACCAGATCTGCTTTGAATATGACGGCGACGAGGAAATCCAATGCTGGATTTTCGCGGATCAACCCAAAGGTCTGATGGCATGGTTTAAGGGCAACCTTGCGGATACGCCGCTGATTTCGACATCAGAGACGACTGTGCCTCTTGATTGCGAGATGATCGATTTCGGCGTCTAAAATCTGAGGGAACTGAGTTGCGGCGCGGGATAGCATTCCGCGCCGCTATCTATTGGTACGGCGGCGCGGGCGGTTAAAACAAGCTCCCCTGCT
This sequence comes from Albirhodobacter sp. R86504, assembly GCF_042466415.1. NCBI lineage: Bacteria > Pseudomonadati > Pseudomonadota > Alphaproteobacteria > Rhodobacterales > Paracoccaceae > Albirhodobacter > Albirhodobacter sp. R86504. Next base: position 1,530,575 of record NZ_JAXHCH010000002.1, read on the forward strand.
CTGGCGCTTTCTTCTTTCCTGCACGTGGCGCAGATTTGGGCTTCGGCGGCGTGTCTTGCGCGGGGGGCAAGGACTGCTGCCCTCCCTGCCCGTTTTCGGGCGCTACGCTGAGCCGGCCATCTGCAAATTCAATCTGCAGGCTCGCCGTGGCGCTTGCCGTTTGAGCGGTTGTCACCAGCCCGTCCGCGCCTGTGGCCCCGGCACGCACGACCGCGTAGCCACGACGGAGCGTTTCGGTATAGCCGAGAGTTTGTCGCATCCGGTCCAACCCGTCGAGCCGATCCCCCAGCGCGTTAAGCCGCATCTGCGGTGCCGCGCGCAACCGGTCGGTCAGACCCGTCAGCTTGGCACGGTCCGCCTCGATCTTGCGCAGCGCATCGACGCGATTGCGTGTTAAGGCGGAGGTGACACGATCCGTCAGACCGGCGAGTTTCTTACGCTCGTCGCGCAAGAAATTGTTTAAAAGCTGTGGCCGGATTAAAGCCGCCACGGGCCCGAACCGCGTCCGCTTACGCTGTGTGAAGCCCAAAAGCGCGGGGCCGAGTCGATCTGCGCTGGCGTCAAAACGTTGCCGCGCTTGCGCGGTGAGCGCCTCTGGGCGGCCCAATCCGCGCGCGAGATCGGTGAGACGCTGGGCGCGCATCTCCATCCTTGCGCGTGTCGAGCGCTGCATACGCGCCTCACCTTCGCGCAGCCAAGCGATCAAATCCGCACGCACCGGCACCGCCATCTCCGCCGCCGCGGTGGGCGTGGGCGCGCGTTTGTCGGACGCAAAATCGATCAGCGTGGTGTCGGTCTCGTGACCCACGGCAGAGATCAGCGGGATCTCGCTTTCCGCCGCCGCCCGTACCACGATTTCCTCATTAAAGCCCCACAGATCCTCCAACGAGCCACCGCCCCGCGCCACGATCAGCAAATCAGGACGCGCAATCGGGCCATCAAATGGCAGCGCATTGAACCCGCGAATAGCCCGCGCAACCTCGCCCGCGCAGGCCTGCCCCTGAACCGCAACGGGCCAGATCACCACGTGACGGGGAAAACGATCGCGCAAACGATGCAAGATGTCGCGGATCACCGCGCCGGACGGCGATGTCACGACCCCGATCACCTTTGGCAGATACGGGATAGGCCGCTTGCGTTCGGGCGCGAATAGCCCCTCCGCCGCCAAAGCCTTCCGACGCGCCTCCAGCATCGCCATCAACGCGCCCGCCCCCGCAGGCTCGATCGTCTCGACGATCATCTGGTATTTGGACTGCCCCGGGAATGTGGTCATCTTCCCCGTGGCGATGACCTCCATCCCTTCCTCAGGGCGGATCTGCATCTTGGAGACCTGCCCTTTCCAAGAAATTGCGGCAACAACCGAGCGGTCGTCCTTGAGATCGAAATACATATGCCCCGACGATGGGCGCGACACGCGACCAATCTCCCCGCGCACACGGACCCGCCCGAACTGGTCCTCAATCACGCGTTTTACGGCGCCGGAAATCTCCGACACGGTGAATTCATGCGCATTGGATTTCGGCGCGCCCTCGGGCGTCTCATCATCTAATAGGTCCATAACAGCGTTCTATCAGAGCCAGTTGTCAGGGCAAGCGCCCCATCACGACAGGCCCGCCCCAGCACATCCGCGCGTCTCGCGTGCTCGTCGTGCATGGCTGATGAAATCAAATCGCTGCGCCGTGGCTATAGGTTTCGATGCTGTAAAGGAGGCTTTCAACCGGATCGACGGATCCAAGACCCAGACTGAACCCAAACGCATCGGCGCGCGTGCTCTCCCAGATGTGGGTAACAGGCGCGTGCGTGTCCGCAGGCCCGATCAAGCACAGCGGGGACAACGCCATCAAAATGGACATCATGCGGATCATAATTAACTCCAACACTGGTTACGCGTTTGCTCAACAATCACCGAAGCAAGCCTCGATTGACGCCAATCTCCTACATAATTGTGGCAAATTTTTGGAAACGCGCAGGAATGCTTGCCGCGCGGGAAAGCAGGTTTTAAGAGGCAAGACACAGACAGGCGCGGGTTTTTTCCCTATGCGCACAAAAAACCGAGAGGCGACGCGAATGAATATTCTGGTATTGGGCAGCGGCGGACGCGAACATGCGTTGGCTTGGGCAATCAAACAAAACCCGAAATGTGACCGTCTCATCGTTGCGCCCGGCAACGCGGGAATCGCGCAATTGGCGGAATGTGCGCAATTTGACATCAATGACGGCGCGGCCGTCGTCACCTTCTGCGAAGTGAATGCCGTCGATTTCGTCGTGATCGGGCCGGAAGCACCTTTGGCAGCGGGTGTTGCAGATGCGTTGGAAAATGCCGGCATTCCCGCATTTGGTCCCTCGGCCGAGGCCGCAAAACTAGAGGCCTCCAAAGCCTTCACCAAAGCAATTTGCGATGCGTGCAACGCGCCGACCGCTGGCTATGCCCGCTTCACCGATGCACAAGCCGCGAAGGACTATGTCCGCGCGCAAGGCGCGCCCATCGTCATCAAGGCCGACGGGCTTGCTGCGGGCAAAGGGGTCATCATGGGGATGACCATGGATGAGGCGCTCGGCGGGATTGATGAAATCTTCGGTGGCGCATTCGGGGCGGCCGGCACAGAGGTCGTCATCGAAGAATTCATGGAAGGCGAGGAAGCCTCTCTCTTTATCCTCTCGGACGGTAAAAACGTCCTCACCGTTGGCGGCGCACAAGATCACAAGCGGGTTGGCGAAGGTGATACCGGCCCAAATACCGGCGGTATGGGCGCCTATTCCCCCGCCCCCGTGCTCAGCGCCGAGATTGAGGCAATTGCCATTCGCGAGATTGTGCAGCCCACCGTGGACGAGATGGCGCGGCGCGGCACGCCGTTTAAAGGCGTTCTCTACGCCGGCCTGATGATCAAAGACGGGCAACCGCGTCTGGTGGAGTATAATGTCCGCTTCGGCGACCCGGAATGTCAGGTTCTGATGATGCGTCTGGGCGGGCAGATCCTCGATTTGCTGCTTGCCTGCGCGCAGGGGCGTCTGGATCAGATCAAGGTCAATTGGGCGGAGGATCACGCGCTGACCGTCGTCATGGCCGCGAACGGCTATCCGGGCGACTACGCAAAAGGGACCGTGATCAAAGGCCTCGACGCGCTCAACGAGAGCTCGAACGAGATGGTCTTCCATGCAGGCACCGCGCTGAAAGACGGTATGATCACGTCGAATGGCGGGCGCGTTTTGAACGTCACCGCGCGCGGGGCGACCTTGCAAGACGCGCAAGAGCGCGCCTATGCGATGGTCGATGCGATCGACTGGCCCGAGGGCTTCTGCCGCCGCGACATCGGTTGGCGGGCACTTTAAAGCACGCGAATTAATAGAGGGGGCAATTCAGCCCCCTCTTTTAGTTTTTAGATCGCTTCGCCAGATCAGACCATTTTCAAGTCACCGTCAGCGGCCACCATCCGCGTAAACGGGACGAGCGTCAGCCCATACGTTCCGAGGCATAGCCACCTGGCGAGGCGGCAAAGACCACGGTTTTATTACCGTTAATGAATGTCCGGTGATGGATATGCGCGTGGATCGCGCGCGCGAGGACCTGCGCCTCCACATCCCGCCCCAACGACACGTAATCATCTGGCGATTGGGCATGGGTGATGCGCACAGTGTCCTGTTCGATGATCGGACCCTCATCCAGATCCGCAGTCACATAATGCGCCGTCGCCCCGATAAGTTTCACGCCGCGCTCATAGGCTTGCTTATAGGGGTTTGCGCCTTTGAACGACGGCAGGAACGAGTGGTGGATGTTGATGATCCGCCCCGACATCTTGGCACAAAGCGCGTCCGACAGGATCTGCATATAGCGCGCAAGCACGACGAGATCAGCTCCGCTTTCCTCGACCACAGACAGCAACTTGGCCTCGGCCTCGGGCTTGTTCTCTTTCGTGACTTTGATGTGATGGAACGGAATATCGTGGTTCACCACGACCTTTTGGTAGGTAAGATGGTTCGACACCACCCCGACAATATCAATCGGCAACGCCCCGATCCGCCAACGATAGAGCAGATCGTTCAGGCAATGGCCGAAGTTCGACACCATCAAGATGACCTTCATCTTCTCCGCACTCGGGCGGATGGCCCATTCCATCGCGAACCCGTCCCCAACCGCAGGGGCAAACCCCTCTACGATCTTGTCCAAAGACGCCCCGCCCTCAGAGGCGAAGGTCACACGCATGAAAAACTGGCCCGTCAACGGGTCATCAAACTGGTGCGAATCCGTGAGGTTGCACCCCAGATCCGAGAGGTAGTTCGCAATAGCGGCAACGATCCCGCGCGTGGAGGGGCATTTAACAGTCAACACATAAGAGGGCGCAGTCATCTGTTTTCCTTCTTCTTACATCTGGCATGGAGCATTTGAAAAATGCCTAGCGCGCAGCGACAGACCTCACAATCCGCGCTTGGGCCCAAATGCGCCGCTACGGATACGACGCGGAAAGAATTAAAGACGACAGGGAGCCGATTGCGACAAAGGTTTCCGATAGTGGCACCGTGCCCCGATCCGGTGCAGCCTCCTCACACCCGATCTATTCGGTTAATCGCAGGCCATCGCAGCCGAGAGCGCACGCGGCCCCGCCCCCGCCACTTGGCCGACGGCACGCGCAGAGAACGCCGTGACCTCCAACCGCACAGCAGTCTGCCAATCCATTGTCGCAAAGACGAAATTGCCGCCTTGCGGGCAATCGCGCATCCCGCCCCATAGCGTTGCGGAGCGATATTGATGATTGGTGACGCCTTGGTAGATCACCTGCGAGATCAGGCGATCGCCGTCTTGCCGCACGCTGAGCAAATCGCCGCGAAGATGCGGGCGGTCCACCGCGATGACATAGGTCTGGCCCTGTTCGACGCCCCACCCCGCCAGCGACAGCCAGCGGTGGCGCGTGCCGATCCAATCGCCTGCGGCAATCAACGCCCCCTGCGGCGACATCTTCACGATCCGCGAGCCTTCAGACTGACTGCTTTCGACGGCGTAAAGAGTGCCATCCGGGGCGATAAGCGGCGCAATGCCCTCAAACACAGCCCCCGCAGGCGGCGCGATCCGCGCTCCATTCGCCAGTTCCAAAAACGCCCATTCCCCGTTTGCAACCGCGCCGTGGCCGTAGGATGCATCCGGTTGAACGTAACGGGGGGCTGGATCGGCGGCGAAGACCGCACCTTTTGAAAACATAAAAAGCCCCGCCGCAACGGCGAGGCTTTTGATCGACACGCGACCGAGGCGCATCAAATCTGCTTTTCTGGCAGGTTCACGACCAGTCCATCCAGCGCATCCGTCACTTTAATCTGGCACGTCAGGCGCGATGTTTCAGGATCGGGCTGATAGGCGAAATCGAGCATATCTTCCTCCATCGAATCCTTCGCGGGGATTTTCTCAACCCAGTCCGGCGCCACATACACGTGGCAGGTCGAGCAGGCGCAAGCGCCGCCGCAATCCGCATCAATCCCCGGGACACCATTGTCACGCGCACCTTCCATGACGGTCATGCCCGTCTTGACGTCCACGACATGCTTCGTGCCGTTATGCTCTACGTAGGTAATTTTGGCCAAGGTCAGGCTCCTTATCTGCGCCCTCCTCAGGGCTTATGCGGCGCCACAGGGTGGGCTTCGCATAGGATTAGGCCAAAGTGCAGCGCAATTCCAGTGGGGGATCGGCGCTTTAATGCCGCAGATTTTGCCTGTATGGAGAACCGGACTGCCCGACGGCAAACCACCAAGCGGCAGAAACGATTAAAGCGTGACGCTGAAAGCGAGGGCGTTGATGGGCTGTAACAAGGTGGCATACCGTCTCAAGATGCGGGCGATCGGCGCGCTCATAGGGGCGACGCTCGTATCAGGCTGCGTCGAGGCGCAGACATTGACGACCATCGCGCCCGAATTGGTGTTGCGCGACGAGATCACAAATCAAGCGCCGCCAGAAACGATCTCTGGCTTGTGCTGGGCCAGCCAATCGAAACCTGCTGTGATCGAAACCGTCACCGAACAAGTTGAACTCACCCCACAGATCGTCGCCGAGGACGGCACCATCACGCCCCCCACCTACCGCAGCGACACGCGCCAGCGGATCTTGGGCGATGGCGAGATGGAATATTTTCGCACGCCCTGCGAAGATGTCTTCTCCGAGTATTTCATCACCACATTGCAGCGCGCGCTCGCGGCACGCGGTCTCTATAAAGGCAGCGCCACCGGCGTGATGGACCGCAATACCAACTCTGCGATCCGAAACTGGCAACGCCCGCGCGGCTTGGACAGCGCAACATTATCCTTGAAAAGCGCGAAGATCCTCGGGCTTTTGCGCTGGGAAACGCCGTAAGGCGGGGTGGCTGACGGCGCGCAAAAGACATCGCCCCCGAAGTCCAGTTGTCGTATCTGGGCATCTTGCCTACTGTCGCGGGATGAAACCTGCGGCGCGGTGCGCGTGCTGTGCAGAGGAACTCCAGAATGCCTCGCCTGAAGCAAAAGCGGCTCTTCACCCCCGAACCAGCCTCGCTCTACCCGATCACGATTGAAACCGTGTCGATTGTGTCGGCCGCCCTCATAACTGCGGGCGAGCCGATGATGACCTTCCGTGATGCGGATGGTCGGGTGCGCGTGATGCGGGCGCCGATCGCCGGCCGGATTTTGCGCGTGATGATCGAGGTGGGTGACACGCTCGCAGCGCCCGTCTGCGCGATGACGATGCGGGAGGAGCCCGATCTCGCCCCGACAGCGGCGGCGCCCCCCGAGCAACCTCTTTGCGACACGCCCGTAGCTCCTGCGGCGCATTCCGCGCTGCCGCGGCGCTCGCCCTATCCGTGGATTCGTCGCAATTCCGGCGAGCACGAGGCCGAAGCCCCCCACTCGCGCAGGATCTGGGCCGTCTTGGCGGTAGCAACGATGTGCTTAATCGCTTTTGCAATTTTTGAGGCGGGCATGTTCGGCTCCCCCGCCATCCCCGTCGACCATACCACCGAGCAGCAGCGCGCCAGATGAGGGCGCAAAAACGCAAGGCGCGCGACTGAACCCGCCGCAAAGCACAGCTCACAGGCCAGTAGCTTGCGCGCGCGCCACGAAAAAGGGCGCCCGAAAGCGCCCTTTGCCAACGTCATGAAACCGTCAGTTAGTCTTCGATCGGAAGCGCAAGGAAGCGCGGCTCGCCGCCACGGCGGATCAACAGAAGCAAGGATTTGCGCCCCGCATCCTTTGCCGCGGAGATCTGATCTTCGAAATCGGAGACCTGAGTAACCGTTTGCTGGCCCGCTTCGGTGATGACATCGCCCGCGCGCAGGCCCTTTTCATAACCATCACTATCCTCTGCGATCTCCTTGATCACCAAACCTGCCGTGCCAGATGGCAAGCCAAGCTCGTTTGCAAGCGCAGGCGTAACCGGCGTTACGGTCAACCCAAGGATCTCGCCCTCGGATTCTTGTGGCGCTTGCACAGCCGCCGGAACAGGCTCGCCCTCGGCCAATTCGCGACGCCCCAAGGTAACCAACAGCGTCTGCGACTTTCCTTCCCGCAGCACAGTCACACGAACCGCCTCGCCCACAGGCGCATCGGCAACGCGGCGCACCAGTTCGCGCACGTCAGACACAACGCCGCCGTCGAAGGAGGTAATGATATCACCCGCCTTCATACCCGCATCCATCGCAGGACCTTCGGGAACCTCGGACACAAGGGCGCCCTTCGTGTCGCCTAGCCCCATGGCCTCCGCCATATCAGGGGTGACGTCCTGAATTTTGACGCCCAGCCAACCGCGGCGGGTCTCGCCGTATTCTTTAAGCTGCGCGACAACTTTCGATACGACGTTCGACGTCATCGAGAAGCCTATCCCGATGGAGCCACCATTGGGCGACAAAATCGCGGTGTTCATCCCGATCACATCGCCGTTCATGTTGAACAACGGACCGCCCGAGTTGCCACGGTTGATGGCCGCATCGGTTTGCAGATAGTCATCGTAAGTGCCCGACAGCTCGCGGTTCCGCGCGGAAATAATCCCCGCCGAGACCGAGAAGCCCTGCCCGAGCGGGTTGCCCATCGCCATAACCCACTCGCCCACACGCGCCTCGTCGGAATTACCAAACTTGACGAATTTCAGGGGCTTGTCGCTTTCGACTTTCAACACGGCAACATCGGTTTTCGGATCTGTGCCGATCAGCTTCGCCGGAAGGCGTTGGCCCTCAAAGAACTCGATCTCGATCTCGTCAGCGCCCTCAATCACGTGGTTGTTCGTGACGATATAGCCATCTTCAGAGACAACATAGCCCGACCCCAATGCGTTCGAGCGGCGCGGGCGGGTTTCGCCCTGCTGTTGGCCAGGGCTCGGCAGGCCGAAGTCGCGGAACAATTCGTCAAACGGAGACCCGTCAGGGAAAACAGGCCCGCGATTGACGGGGGCGGCCACGGTCGTCGAGGTCGTGATATTGACAACAGACGGGCTGACCCGTTCCGCGAGATCAGCGAAGCTCTCGGGGGCGGCGCGCGCCTCGGACTGGGCCGCGCCAAGCGCAACCATCGCTGACAGGGTGAGAATGGATAAAGCCCGAAGCAATCCGCGCGCAGTGGCGGGCTGGGACAGGGCCATAGTTTGGCTTTGGTGCGACATCGCAAACTCCCGTTTAGTCTTCTTCATGCACCGGAGGCATGATGGCACTCTTTAGATACCTCCAGCGGCGCTGGCGCAAATGAAACCCCGATCTCGGCGCCTCACTTCGATGTGAGCACACTCCCCCCGAGGACGCAAAAGAAAAGGCGACCCGAAAGCCGCCTTTTTCGTTAATTTTTGAGAGGTTGCCCTCTGCTCAACGCGCGGAATCGCTTTTGAGATAGTCGAAGAATTCGCTGTCAGGCTTCATCACCATCGACGTGTTGCCCGCCTGCAAAGACCGCTCATATGCCGTCAGCGAACGCGTGAAGGCGAAGAACTCGGCATCTTGGCCATAGGCCTCTGCGTAGACCGCGTTGCGCTCGGCATCGGCCTCACCGCGGATGATATCCGCGTTCTTGCGCGCCTCGGACGTCAGTTCCACAACGGTTCGGTCGGCTGCGGCACGCACACGCTGCGCCGCCTCATTACCGCGCGCGATTTCGTCTGCGGCCTCGCGCTCCCGCTCTGCGCGCATACGGGCGTAGGTCGATGCAAGGTTTTGCTTTGGCAGATCGGTGCGCGTCAAGCGCACATCGATCACCTCGACCCCCAAGGATGCAGCTTCGCGCCGCGCCAGATCGCGGATCCGGTTCATCAACGGGGTTCGATCGTCCGAAAGCACGGTTGTCGAAGGGACGGACCCCAAGACTTCGCGGATTGACGCGTTGATGATGCTGTCGAGACGGTCGCGCGCGGCGGCCTCCCCGAACACACCCACCGATTCACGGAAGACGCGCAGATCAGTGATCCGCCACCGCGCGAACGCATCCACAACAAGGCGGCGATCGTCGAGCGGCGTCACCTCGATCGGCTCTGTCGGCAACGACAAAATCCGGTCTTCATAGCGCACGATGTCTTGCACGAAGGGGATTTTGAACGCGAGACCCGGCGTCTCGCGGATGGCCTTTACCTGACCGAACTGCAAGACAAGAACCTTCTCACGCTCGTCCACAACAAAGGCGGCCGATAGCGCGACAGCGCCCGCGATAATAGCGGCGGGGATCAGAATATTGAGACTTTTCATTATTTTTTGCTCCCCTGCGATGTCAGGCCTTCGAGCGGCAGATACGGCAGAACGCCGCCCTCGCCCGTGGTGCCATCAAGGATCACCTTATCGACAGAACCGAGAATTTTTTCCATCGTTTCCAGATACATGCGGCGGCGTGTCACTTCGGGTGCCTTGACATACTCATTGTAAACGGAGGTAAAGCGCGCCGCTTCACCCTCGGAGGCGTTCACAACTTGGGCGCGGTAGGCCTGCGCCTCTTCGAGCACCTGCGCCGCTTCACCGCGCGCGCCCGCCGTTACACGGTTGGCGTAGGCGTCGGCTTCTTTCTCCAGACGGTCACGCTCTTGCTGCGCGGCTTGAACTTCGCGGAAGCTATCGATGACTTCGGTGGGCGGGTCGGCGCGGTTGAAGTTGATACGGACAACTTTGATGCCTGCGCCGTAGCTATCAAGCGTCCCTTGGATCGCGGAGCGCAGGTCAGCGGCGATCACGCCACGGTCACGGTTCAGAACCGGAGCAAGCTCGGAGCGCGCGATGATGTCACGCATCGCAGATTCCGACACAGCGCGGATGGTATCTTCAGGGTCCGCGAGATTGAACAGGTAGCTCTGCGGATCGGAGATGTTCCACACGACTTGGAATTCGATATCCACGATATTCTGGTCGCGAGTCAGCATCAGGCCGGTGTCTTCGACGCCTGCGCGCCCCATGCCGATATCGGTGTTGCGCTCACGCGTAACTTGCAGTTTTTCCGCCGTGATGATCGGCCAAGGCGCAAAATTCAGGCCCGGATCGCCAATCGACGAGAACTTCCCGAACTGCAATTCGACCGAGCGTTCTTCCGGTTTGACCGTGTAGAATGAGGCGTAAGACCACAGCGCAAGTCCTGCGACCGCGGCAATTGCAAGCGTGACGCCGTTGAACGCGGGACCTTGCGACGACGATGGTCCACGACCGCCGCCATTTTTACCGCCATCCCGACGCCCGCCCATCAAAACCTTGAGCTGTTCTGTGCCCCGTTTCATGATTTCGTCGATCTCGGGGATGTCGCCGCCATTCGGACGGTTGTTTGGCCGCTCGCGCTTGCCCTTATCCTCGTCATCGCCGCCACCCCAGGGGCCCTGATTGCTCATGCTCGTTCCTTACACTTAAGAGTTCCTAGGCAAAAATGGGCATTATCCCGCCGAATTACAAGCGTCCCAGCGGGAAAATGCCCATGCTTTCACCACAAAAAAGATCAGTAGCTTCGCGACGGTTTGCGCATGGTCACAAGTTCTTCCGCCATTGTCGGATGCACTGCGCAGGTTGCGTCAAACTGCTCTTTCGTGGCGCCCATCTTCATCGCAATCGCGACCATCTGGATCATCTCGCCCGCCTCAGGTGCGACGATATGGCACCCCAGAACGCGGCGCGATGATTTATCGACAACCAGCTTCATCAGCACACGGTCCTGCGCCCCTGCGAAGGAGGAGCGCATCGGTTTGAACGCCGAGCAATAGATCTCCGCCCCGCCTTGCTCTTGCGCCTGCTCCTCGGTAATCCCGCAGCTCGCGAATTCGGGTTGCGTGAAGACGGCGGATGCCACCATTTCATGATCGAAATGACGCGGATTGCCACCGAAAACGGTATCGGAGAAGGCATGGCCCTCGCGGATTGCGACAGGCGTCAGATTGATCCGGTCAGTCACATCCCCCACCGCATAGATCGACGGGATGTTGGTTTGCGACCATTCATCCACTTTAACCGAGCCGTTCCGGTTGAGGGTCACACCCGCGTCCTCAAGACCCAGACCTTCCGTCAACGGAATACGGCCCGTCGCGTAGATTACCGCGCCAAATTGTGCATCGCGTAGATCCGATCCATGCACCGCGAAGCCGTCATCGGTTTTCTCGACCTTATCAAGGACGATACCGGTGACAATCTTGATGCCCGACGCCTCCATCTGCGCCACAACGAGGTCGCGCGCCCCCGCGTCGAACCCGCGCAGCAGGGGCGAACAATTCATCAATGTGACCTCCACGCCAAGCCCGTTGAGGACACAAGCAAACTCACATGCGATATAGCCGCCACCGACGATGAGAACCGATTTCGGAAGGCTCTCCATTTTAAAGATGTCGTTAGACGTCAGAACATGTTCGCAGCCATCAAACTCCGGCACAAAGGGTCGGCCGCCCGTCGCGACGAGAATGTGCTTCGCGGTGACCTCCTCGCCACTGGCCAGACATACGGTATGCGCATCCTTGATGGTGGCGCGCGTGTCATAAACGGTGACATTTGCGCCATTCAAACCAGCGCGGTAGATTTTCTCGAGCCGGTCCAGCTCCGCATCGAGCTTGCCCCGGAACGCTGTCCAGTCGAAGCCGCCGATCTGCGCGTCCCAACCGTAGGCCTGCGCTTCGGCAATGGCTGCCGGGAAGGACGAGGCAAATACCATGAGTTTTTTCGGCACACAGCCCCGGATCACGCAGGTTCCGCCCATGCGGTATTCTTCCGCCAACGCGACCTTTGCGCCATGTTCGGACGCCGCAATACGGGCCGCGCGCACGCCACCCGAACCGCCGCCGATGACAAATAGATCATAATCAAAGGACATCTTGTCTCTCGCTTTTTTGCCTAGTCAAACTGCTCTGCGCAACATAGGGGCGCGGCGCGCTGATTTCACGGATCAAAGGCCCTGCCCTAACGGCAAGCCCCATATGAAAGCGCCCACCCTTCCCCATCGGGACTGCCCGAACAGGAAGGATGGGCGGATTGGAAGCGGGAAGCGCGAGGCTTCCCGCGATCTTCTGCGTCTGTCAAATCTTAGTCCAGATCTTTGAAGATGTTCTCATCCTCCAGAAAATCAATCTGGTCATGGGTCACCTTGCCCGCGTTGATATCGCGGATTTCGATTTTACCGTCGCCACCGCCGATAATCACGATATCGCAGATGTCGATGAACAAACCGTTTTCCACCACGCCGGGGATTTGGTTCAGGACAAGGCCAAGCTGGCGCGGGCTGCCAATGCGGTTGAGATGCAAATCGACGATATAATTACCCTCGTCCGTCACATAGGGCTGCGAGCCGTTGAGACGAAGTGTCGTGTTGCGCCCCAACACGTCGAGCGACACAAGCATCTCCTCGATCAATGCGCGCGTCGTTTGCCAACCAAACGGCACGACCTCGACCGGCAACGGAAAGGCGCCGAGCGCCTTCACCGATTTCGCCGCATCCGCGATCACGATCATCTGGTCCGAAGCCGTTGCCACGATTTTCTCTTGTAACAAAGCCCCGCCGCCACCTTTGATCAGGTTCAGCTCGTCATCAAACTCATCCGCGCCGTCGATCGTCAGATCCAGCCACTTCGCTTCGTCGAGGCCGATCACATTGATTCCGACTTGGCGCGCAAGGTCGGCGGTGCGCGAAGAAGTCGGAACGCCCGTGATTTTGAGGCCCTCCTCGCGGATCCGTTCGCCGAGCAAGCGCACCATCCACGCAGCCGTCGATCCCGTCCCCATACCGACCCGCATCCCGTCCTCGATATAACTCACCGCGCTTTTCGCAGCGGCGAATTTTGCTTTGTCGATAGGGGAGAGTTCGGCGGCCATGGGAAGCTCCTTCATATGTTCGCGTGGCTTATACGAACTTCGCCCGCATGAGGCGAGATAAATCCGCTCGCCCTTGGGTGCGAAGGTGCAAAAAACGCGGCCGCCGTCACGCTATTTGCTTTGATATATCTGCGGATCACTTTACGCGGGTTCGGGCGTCATGCGGTTGCCGCGGCGCATTTGCACGGAAAATGTCGTTTTCGCATATAGTTGACGCGCAGGTTCTGGCATGTTGCACAAAAAGGGAGCCATGCGATGTTTCTAAGCGTTTTCGATATGTTCAAAATCGGGGTCGGCCCGTCTTCATCGCATACAATGGGGCCAATGCTGGCAGGCGCACGGTTTTTGGAGATCGTGCGCGCCCTCCCGTTCGCGGCACATGGCCTTCGCGCGCGCCTGCATGGTTCGCTCGCCTTTACCGGTAAGGGTCACGCGACAGACCGCGCCGTGATCCTCGGCCTCGCGGGGTTGGAGCCTGAGACCTATGACGCGGATCAGGCCGAGGAGATCTTGAAACAAAACGCGGCAACCGGCCTTTTGACGCCTCCTGATTGCAACGCCCTCGCCTTCCGGCCCGATACCGACCTGATTTTCGATTACGGGCCGCCCTTGGCCGGTCACGCCAATGGCATGGTGCTGATGGCGCTCGATAAACAGGGCGATATTATCGCGCAGGAAACCTATTTCTCAATCGGTGGCGGCTTTATCCTCACGCCTGCCGAACAGGCCAATGCAAGCAAGGCGCAGGGCCCTGACATCCCCTACCCGTTCAAATCCGCCGCGCAGATGCTTGAGATGGCGGCAGCTTCCGGATTGACGATTGCGCAGATGAAGCGCGCGAATGAACGCGTCCTGCGCAATGACGCAGAGATTGACGCGGGCCTTGCGCGCATCTGGCAAGTGATGCGCGACTGTATGGATCGCGGCTTGCAGACCGGTGGTATCCTGCCGGGCGGCCTGAAGGTCCAGCGCCGCGCCTTCGCGATTTACGAGCGGCTTCAGGCCGAGCGCGGATTGAACTACGTGGCGCCCCATATCATCAACGACTGGATCTCAACCTACGCGATGGCGGTGAATGAAGAAAACGCCGCCGGCGGGCAAGTCGTCACCGCGCCCACGAATGGTGCGGCGGGCGTTCTACCGGCCACGATCCGATACTGGCGCGATCATGTGCCTGATGCCTCTGATCGCCTGATCGGGGATTTCTTGCTGACTTCGGCGGCGATCGGCGGATTGATCAAACACAACGCCTCCATCTCTGGCGCCGAATGCGGCTGTCAAGCAGAGGTGGGATCGGCGGCAGCGATGGCGGCGGCGGGATTCGCGGCCGTGATGGGCGGCACGCCGACGCAGATCGAGAATGCCGCCGAAATCGCCTTGGAACATCATCTGGGGATGACCTGCGATCCGGTGCGCGGTTTGGTGCAAGTCCCCTGCATCGAGCGGAACGGCTTGGGCGCGATCAAGGCCGTTTCGGCCGCCTCGCTCGCGCTGCGCGGCGACGGGACACATTTCGTCCCTCTCGACAGTGCGATCGAGACTATGCGTCAGACCGGAGCCGATATGAACGAAAAATATAAAGAAACCTCTCTCGGTGGCTTGGCGGTCAACATCCCGAACTGCTGACTTTGCTGATCCCCGCCCCCGGGGGGGACCGCCCTGCAACAGATCGCGCGGAGGGCCTGCGCTCAGAGACGGCCCGCCCCCCTTGCAGTCGTTGGAACACAAAACGCCCGCAGTCTCCTGCGGGCGTTTTCGATATCAGATCTCCTAATGGCAGAGCCGACTGAGGGGGCCCGCCCCTACAGGGTCAGACCAAACGGCTTTGCTCCAGCGCCGCTTTCACGAAGCCCGAGAACAGCGGATGCGGCGCGAAAGGCTTGGATTTCAGCTCCGGATGGAACTGCACACCGATGAACCACGGATGGCCTTTGTGCTCCACGATCTCAGGCAAACGCCCGTCAGGTGACATGCCCGAGAACACAAGGCCACAGCTTTCCAGCTGTTCCATGTATTTCGCATCAACCTCATAACGGTGACGGTGACGTTCCTCGATGTCAGCCGCGCCGTAGACTTCGGCAACGCGCGTGCCCTCTTTCAACGAGGCCGAATAGGCGCCCAGACGCATCGTGCCGCCTTTGTCGTCGCCCACTTTCCGCTCGACGCGGTGGTTGCCCTGAATCCATTCCTTCAGGTGGTAGACCACGGGCGTAAAGCGCTTGCCGCCCGCCTCATGATCGAATTCTTCGGAACCCGCATCCGAAATGCCCGCAAGGTTGCGCGCGGCCTCAATCACCGCCATCTGCATCCCGAGGCAAATGCCGAGATAGGGGATCCCCTTCTCGCGCGCGAATTGCGCCGCTCGGATTTTGCCTTCCGTGCCGCGTTCACCAAAGCCACCCGGAACGAGAATCGCATGGAACCGCTCCAACTGGGCCGATGGGTCCTCTTTCTCGAAAATCTCCGCGTCGATCCATTCCGCCTTCACCTTAACGCGGTTCGCCATACCACCATGGGTGAGAGCCTCCGCGATCGATTTATAGGCATCTTCAAGCTGGACATACTTCCCGACGATGGCGACACGAACCTCGCCCTCGGCATGATTGAGACGGTCCATCACATCTTCCCAGCGGCTCATATCCGGCTTGGGCGCGGGTGAAATGCCAAACGCATCCAACACCGCCTGATCAAGGCCAACACGGTGATACGCGAGCGGCGCCTCATAGATCGACTTCAGATCGTAAGCGGGGATCACCGCCTCAGGCCGCACATTGCAGAACAGCGCAATCTTTGCGCGTTCCTTCTCCGGGATCTCATGCTCGGAGCGGCACACCAGAACGTCAGGCTGCAAGCCGATCGAGCGCAACTCTTTCACCGAGTGCTGTGTCGGCTTGGTTTTCAACTCACCGCTGGCCGCGAGATACGGCAGCAAGGTGAGATGCATGAAGATACATTGGCCACGCGGCTTGTCTTGCGCGAACTGACGGATCGCCTCGAAGAACGGCAGACCTTCAATGTCGCCCACCGTTCCGCCGATCTCGCACAGCATGAAGTCGACTTCGTCATCGCCCACATTGATGAAATCTTTAATCTCGTTGGTGACATGCGGAATCACCTGAATGGTTTTACCCAGATATTCGCCGCGGCGCTCACGCTCCAACACGGTCGAATAGATCCGGCCTGATGAAACGGAATCGGTCTTGCGCGCGGATACGCCGGTGAACCGCTCGTAGTGCCCAAGATCAAGGTCGGTTTCCGCGCCGTCATCCGTCACGAACACTTCGCCATGCTCGAACGGCGACATCGTCCCCGGATCGACGTTCAGGTAGGGATCAAGTTTGCGCAACCGAACGGAAAAACCGCGCGCTTGCAGCAACGCGCCAAGCGCCGCAGACGCGAGGCCTTTTCCCAGCGAGGACACCACACCGCCGGTGATGAAAACATATCTTGCCATTAGCGGAGTGCTCCCGTGAGTGAATACAAATCCAAAGATCTGCCGACGCAAAATGCGTGGCATCACGGGATTTGAGAAATAACAGATTCGAATGCGGCCCGCAACCGGACCGCAAGTATTTGGGTTAGTTTAGCGTAAACCCGCTACAACTTGTGGCCGCGCTCAATCCCGCGCGGCGCGGCGCTTATTCAGCCGCAGGCGGCGTGACAGGCGCATCAAGCGCTGGCGGTGTGACGGGGGCTTCTGCCGGCGCGGTAACTTCCGCAGGCGCGATATCGACAACCGAACCACCATCAGCTTTTTGCGCGGCGATCACAGTCAGCGCGATCGATGTGCCGATGAATGCCGCAGCGAACAGCCATGTGAGCTTCGTCATGGCATTGGCGGCCTGACGACCGGTCATGACACCACCAGCGCCACCACCGCCGCCGCCGCCCATACCGAGGCCGCCGCCTTCGGAGCGTTGCAACAGCACGACGCCGATCAGCAGCAGCGCGAGGATCAGGTGTACGGTGAGAATGACGTTTTCCATGAACCTTGAGGCCTTTTTGACGAATGACGCGCCTAATTAGGCGGATGCGCCCAAACGTGCAAGGCGTTTTGGGAAAAGGATACGATTACTTCTCACATTGCGCCCCCCGAAGGCCCGTCAGATGTGACCGACCCCGCTTTTGCGCGCGATCACGCAACCGTGGTTCAATCAAGCCCACCTCATCTCGCCTTCCCCCTTGGCGCGCGGGGGACACCGCGCTAGCTTACCCTTATGTTTGCTTCTCTCATGCGCGCACTCAGCGCCCCGTCCCCTGCCCCTCTCACCGCGCCCGATGCCGAACTGGCCCTCGCGGCGCTGTTGGTGCGTCTGGCGAAATCCGATGATGACTACGATTCTGCCGAGCAGATGCGGATTGAGCATGTTCTCGCCGTTCGCCGCGGGTTGAGCGCCGAGGAGGCTGCCGATCTGCGCCAGCGCGCCGAGGCTGTTGAGGCCGAAGCCCCCGACACCGTTCGGTTCACGCGCGCGCTGAAGGAGAAGGTCGCCTATGAGGATCGCACCGGCGTCATCGAGGCGCTTTGGGAAGTCGCTTTGGCGGATGGAACGCGTGAGGCGAATGAGGAGGCGTTAATTCGGCTGGCAGCCTCTCTTTTGGGGGTCAGCGACCGCGATTCGGCCCATGCACGCCAAAAGGTTGCCAAAGATATGGGCGTATAAACGCCGCCAACCGCGCACGCCGCCCCGTTATGCCGCCTACCGTCACGCCGCCCCCGCGCCAGTGCCCAACCTTTGGGGCGGCTGCGCCGTACAAAGACCGCCTTTGAAACAGGCTTTACCCTGCGGAATGCCCTCATCACGACGCGTCATGGCGACGATCTGGTTGCCAAGGCCTGCGATTTCGGGACAAATTGTGCGCAAGAATGCAAGATGCGTCGGGCTTGACGCATCAAAGCTCTCAACCGACGCCGCCCGCGCGACGCACCGCGCCTAGAGATCTGTATGAAAGTAACACGTGACGACACCTGTAATTGAAATTCATGATCTCCACAAAAGTTACGGCCCGCTTGAGGTCCTCAAAGGCGTCTCGGTTTCTGCCCCAAAAGGGTCGGTCATCTCGCTGATCGGGTCCTCGGGCTCTGGGAAATCAACGCTTTTGCGCTGCTGCAACCTGCTTGAAGATAGCCAAAGCGGCGAGATTCTGTTCAACGGCAAGCCGGTGCGCTGGACGGGCGAAGGCCTCGCCCGCCGCCCGTCCGACCGCGACCAAATCCGCAAGATCCGAACAAATCTTGCGATGGTGTTCCAGCAGTTCAACTTGTGGTCGCATATGACGATCTTACAAAACGTGATGGAAGCGCCTGTGCAGGTCTTGGGCGAATCTCCTGCGCTGGTCGAGCCGCGTGCCCGCGCCTTGCTCGCCAAGGTGGGTATTGGTGACAAGGCCGATGCCTTCCCCGCGCAGCTATCGGGCGGGCAGCAGCAACGCGCCGCGATCGCGCGCGCGCTGTGCATGGAGCCGGAAGCGCTCTTGTTTGACGAGCCAACATCCGCGCTCGACCCAGAGTTGCAGCAAGAAGTGGTTAAGGTGATCAAGGATCTCGCTGCGGAAAACCGCACGATGATTCTCGTCACGCATGACATGCGACTTGCGGCAGACGTGTCGTCGCATGTGATTTTCCTGCATCAAGGCAGGATCGAGGAAGAAGGCGCGCCCGAAGCCCTTTTCGGCGCGCCAAAATCCGAACGTCTGCAACAGTTTCTATCCGCCTCCATGGCACATTGACGACAAGTGCCGTAAAATCGGAGGCGTAGGAAGCGACAGGCCCAAACGCCCGCGCTTCATTCCCGCGCCAAACTAGGCGTAACACTTCGAGAACCAACCTTAACGACAGGGACGTAAACAATGAAAAAATTGATCCTGACCACGGCCGCATTTGCCCTCACGGCTGGCTTTGCAATGGCAGACACTGTTCGCATGGGCACCGAGGGCGCCTACCCTCCCTACAACTTCATCAATGATAAAGGGGAAGTCGACGGGTTCGAGCGCGAAGTGGGCGACGAGCTTTGCAAGCGCGCCGAGCTGACTTGCGAGTGGGTCACCAACGAATGGGACAGCATCATCCCCAACCTTACCGGCGGCAACTACGATACGATCATCGCTGGCATGTCGATCACAGACGAGCGCAAGGAAACGATCGATTTCACGCAAAACTACTTCCCGCCAGCCGCATCGGCCTATCTCGCACCGGGCGAAGATAGCGATCTGATGGGCGCAGTTGCCGCGCAAACCGGCACGATCCAAGCGGATTACGTAGCGAAATCAGGCGCGACCTTGATCGAGTTCGCAACGCTTGACGACACGATTGCGGCCGTTAAATCGGGCGAAGCAGACGCCGTCTTTGCAGATAAAGACGCGCTCGCGCCCTTCGCAGAAGGTCAGGATCTGGTCTGGGCTGGCGATGACGTTCCGCTGGGCGATGGTATCGGCCTCGGTCTGCGCAAATCCGATAGCGAGCTGAAAGAGAAGCTCAACGCCGCGATCCAATCGATGAAAGATGACGGCACGCTCAACACCGCGATCACCAAATGGTTCGGTGAAGAAGCAAAAACATTCTGATCTACAGGAAAGGTCGGGCGTGAAAGCGCCCGATCCCCCCCATGTTCGCATCCTGCGCTGACCCTTCCTCGCTCAACGGGCTTTCATGGCTCATGTGCTACCTGTTCACAGGCAAGCACCTGATGTTTTATGCCTCGTTCCTGACGGTGCTTTTGCTGCTCGCAATCGCGGCGCCTGTCTCGTTGCTGTTCGGATTCGGCGGCGCTTTGGCCTCGCGATCGCGCAACGCGCCCTTACGTTGGCTCGGCAAAGGCTACACGGCGATGGTGCGCGGTGTGCCGGACATCGTGTTCTTCCTATTCGTGCCGGTGGCGCTTGACCAAGGGTTCGAATGGCTTCGTCACAAGGTGAAATGCCCCGATTGGGATCAACCAATTCGCCAAGGCGCAGATTTCCTCGTGTGCTCCCAAGCAAAGCTCCCCTTGTCGTCCTCGCCGCAAGTCTACCATGAAATTTACGGCTTCACCCTCGCCGTGATCGCCTTTGCCTTGGTGTTTGGCGCGTTTGCGGCCAATGTTCTGAGCGGCGCGATGAACGCCGTGCCGCGTGCGCAGCTCGAGACCGCGGAGGCCTACGGGATGAGCCAGCGCCAGATCACCCGCCGCATCTTGATCCCGCAGATGTGGAGCTATGCGCTCCCCGGTCTCTCGAACCTGTGGATGATCCTGATTAAAGCGACGCCGCTTTTGTTCCTGCTCGGTGTCGAGGACATCGTCTATTGGGCACGTGAATTGGGCGCGACGAAATCAAATATCTACGCCTATCCCCACCCCGATTGGCGCCTTTGGTATTTCCTTGGCCTCTTGTGCTTCTATCTCGCGATGACCTCCGTTTCCGAACGCGTCCTGTCGCGTCTGACGGTTAAACTCTCGCGCGGACAGGCGACAGCTCTGGGCGAAGCGCAACGAAAGGCCGCGCAATGAGCTGCTTTGAAACCATTCAAGCATACGGATTGCGGGCAATCGGCATTGGCGAGCGCGCCCTGCCAAAGGCCGACATCTCGCTATGCGAACAGGTAACACTGATCGGATCAGGCATGATCTGGAACGTCTATTTCGGCGCATTGGCCCTCATCATCGGGTTCTTCTTTGCGCAGGCGTTGGCAGTGGCGAAATTCCAAGGGCCCGTGTGGCTATCAAAACCCGCCGATTGGTTCATCTATCTGTTCCGCGGATCGCCGCTTTTTATCCAGTTCTTCCTTGCTTACGAGGCGCTCTCGATGCTACCGCGCGGCGGCGTTGATCTGTGGGTCGGGCTCGGCACCATCCATCTCGATACCGCATGGATGACGCGTGCTTGGGCGGGGGCGCTTCTTGTTCTGGTGCTCAACACATCGGCTTATTCGGCCGAGATTTTCCACGGCGCGCTTCAAACCATCCCGAAGGGAGATCTGGAGGCCGCCGACGCTTACGGGCTGTGGGGCTGGAAGAAATTCCGCCGGATCCAATGGCCGACGATGCTGCGCCTCGCGTGGCCCGCATATACCAATGAGGCGATCTTCCTGTTCCATGCGACGACTTTGGTGTTTTTCTCGGGCTTCCCGGCCTATCGCCAAGAGGGTGACGCGCTCTACTACGCCAAATATTTTGCCGAAAAGACGTTCAACCCGTTCATCGCATACCCGATTGTCGCCGCCTATTTCGTGATTCTCACCCTCGCCGTCATCGGAATTTACAGCGCTGCGAACCGCCGTCTGAACCGCCACCTGCCGAGTGCAGCGCCGCGCCTGAGAATCCGCCCACAGCTGGTGCGATAAACGCGAAGGCGGCAGGCGGGGGCAGACGCGCGGCCCCCCTTGCCCCGCCCTGCGGCGCGGTCTAGGCTCAGACATTCTCTTATGTGAGGCCCTATGCGCATCGGCATCCTGCAAACCGGTCAAGCCCCCGATATCCTTCGGGCGGAGGCTGGCGATTACCCAGACATGTTCACTCGTCTTCTAAGTGAGCAAGGTCTTGAATTTAAAACCTATCTTGTCGAGGAGATGGAGTTCCCCAGCTCAATCGACGCGTGCGACGGCTGGTTGATCACCGGATCACGCCACGGCGCCTACGAGGATCACGCCTTTATACCGCCGCTCGAGGATTTCATCCGCGCGGCCTATGCGGCGCAACGCCCGATCGTCGGAATTTGCTTTGGCCATCAGATCATCGCGCAAGCGCTTGGCGGCAAAGTCGAGAAATTCGCGCAAGGCTGGGCCGTCGGTCCGCAAACCTACGATTTCGAGGGCGATACCGTGACCCTCAACGCATGGCATCAAGACCAGGTCACAGCCTTGCCACCAGAGGCGCGCGTGGTTGGCACAAACGCGTTTTGTGCGAATGCGGCGCTGGTCTACGGCGATACGGTTTTCACCGTGCAAGCGCACCCGGAATTTAAGGATGGTTTTGTGAAGGGCTTGATGGAGACCCGCGGTCGCGGCGTTGTTCCCGACGACTTGCTCGACGCCGCGAATGAGCGTCTCGGCATCCCCAATTTAGACGCCAAAATCGCGGACCGGATTGGCGCGTTTTTCCGCGCTCACGCCCCCACCGCTGCCGTTTAATCCTGTAAGCTCATAACTTTGAAGGTTCCCATGTCCCACGCTTGGCACGATAAAATTCCGCAAGCTGCCCGTGACTATATCGCAGAACGGCGGCTCGACGAGGTCGAGTGCATCGTCGCAGATATTGCAGGCGTGGCGAGGGGAAAGGCTATGCCTGCCTCCAAATTCGCGTTTCAGGAGCAGTTCTTCCTCCCCAACTCCATTTTCTTGCAAACCATCACCGGTGAGTGGACGGATAACCCGATGGGGGCCTTCACCGAGCCGGACATGATCCTGACGCCGGATTTCACCACCGCGACCGCAGCGCCTTGGACCGCAGATATCACGCTGCAAGTCATCCATGACGTTAACGATCAGCAGGGCAATCCCGTCCCCCTCGCCCCGCGTAACCTGCTCAAGCAAATCGTCGCGCTCTACGAGGCGGAAGGCTGGAAGCCGATCATCGCGCCGGAGATGGAATTCTTCCTTGTCGCGCGCAACATCGACCCGAACCAGCCGATTATCCCGCCGATGGGCCGCTCTGGCCGCCGTGTGGCGGGCAAGCAGGCCTATTCGATGTCTGCCGTGGATGAATACGGCAAAGTCATTGACGACATTTATGATTTTGCCGAGCTGCAAGGCTTGGAAATCGATGGGATTTTGCAAGAGGGAGGCGCTGGACAGGTTGAAATCAACCTCGCGCATGGTGATCCCGTTAATCTTGCGGACCAGATCTTCTACTTCAAGCGGCTGATCCGTGAGGCGGCGTTGCGCCATGATTGCTTCGCGACCTTCATGGCAAAGCCGATTGAGGGCGAGCCCGGCTCGGCGATGCACATCCACCAATCGGTGATCGACACAAAAACCGGTAAGAACATCTTCTCAAACCCGGACGGGAGCGAGACGGATGCGTTCATGCATTGCATCGCTGGCCTGCAAAACCACCTGCCCGCCGTGATCGCCCTGCTTGCGCCCTATGTGAACAGCTATCGGCGCTACGTTCCTGATTTCGCCGCGCCGATCAACCTCGAGTGGGGCCGGGACAATCGCACCACCGGCCTGCGCGTGCCGATCTCCGGCCCCGAGGCGCGCCGGATCGAGAACCGTCTCGCGGGGATGGATTGCAACCCCTACCTCGGCATCGCCGCCTCCTTGGCCTGCGCCTATCTCGGCCTCAAAGAGAAAAAAGCGCCCTACCCTGAATGCAAGGGCGACGCCTATATGAGCGCCGAAGATCTGCCCTATAACTTGGGCGACGCGCTGGATCTGATGGGCGGCTCCGATCCGGTGCGCGCGGTTCTGGGCGAAGATTTCTGCTCGGTCTACGAAGCCGTAAAACGCAACGAATACAAAGAGTTCTTACAAGTCATCAGCCCGTGGGAGCGTGAGCACCTCTTGCTCAACGTCTGATAGCTCATGCTCAATCTGCTGCATGCAAACGACACGAACGGCGCATATCCGCACTCTTGGTACGCGGCCACGGCCACCCCCTTCCCCGCGCAACCGAGCCTGCGCGGGGAGGTGAGCGCCGATGTTTGTGTAATTGGCGGCGGCTACACTGGCCTTTCAGCCGCGCTTGAACTGGCAGAACGCGGATTTAGCGTCGTCCTTTTGGAGGCGCAACGCGTTGGTTTTGGCGCCTCCGGGCGCAATGGCGGGCAAGTCGGGTCGGGCCAGCGCCTTGAGCAAGACGAACTTGAAAAACTCGTCGGGAAGACCCGCGCGCTGGCCCTTTGGGAGATGGGCGAGGCCGCGAAAGCGTTGGTGCAAGACCGTATCGCCCGCCATACGATTCCCGCTGACTACCGCGCCGGCATCGCACATGCCTGTTGGACAGCGGCGGAGGTGAAGCACGCGCACCATTATGCCGATCATCTCGCAAAGCATTACAATTACGACAAAATCACCCCGCTCGATAAATCCGCCCTGCGCGAGATTCTCCCGTCGGAGGCGTATCAGGGCGGCGATATAGATAGCGGCGCGGGGCATCTGCACCCGCTCAATTATGCGCTCGGCTTGGCGTCAGCCGCGCTAGAGGCGGGCGTCCAGATTTTTGAGGGCGCGGAGGTGCACCGCATCGATCACGGTGCGAGCGGACAGCGATCAACCGTCGCGACGCCCCAAGGCAAAGTCACGTGCAACCATGTCGTGATTAGCGCGAACGGATATCTCGGCGCGTTAGAGGGGCAAGTCGCCGCGCGCGTCATGCCGATTAACAATTTCATCATCGCGACAGAGCCGCTTGGCGCGCGCGCAGCAGAGGTCTTGCGCGCGGATATTGCCGTCGCAGATACAAAATTCGTCGTGAATTACTGGCGGATGACACCGGATCAAAGATTGCTCTTTGGGGGCGGTGAAAGCTATGGGTATCGGTTCCCCGACATCAAAAAAACCGTTATGAAACCGATGCTTGAGGTTTACCCCAGCCTAAGGGATGTGAAAATTACCCACGCTTGGGGCGGCACTTTAGCCATCACGATGAACCGTATGCCATGCCTCATGCGCCCGCACCCCAATGCGCTCTCGGCATCGGGTTTTTCCGGCCACGGTGTTGCGATGGCAACCTTGGCAGGCAAGATGATGGCGGATGCGATCGCGGGCCAGGCGGAAAGGTTCGACCTGATGGCCAGCCTGCCGCAAGCGCGCTTCCCTGGTGGGGTCGCCCTGCGCTGGCCGCTCTTGGTTGCCGCGATGACATGGTATTCCCTGCGCGACAAACTCGGCCGCTAGCCATGCGAAAGCGCCCCGCCAATCTCGCAACGGAGCGCCATTTTTTACCCCATTAAGCCGAGGCGCGGGATCTCGATTTTCGGGCAGCGGTCCATCACAACGACCTTCCCTGCCGCCCGCGCCTTTTGCGCGGCCTCCTCGGAAATCACGCCAAGCTGCATCCAGACCGTTTGCAAGGCAGGCAACGCTGTGAGCGCCTCGTCGATGATCCCCGGCACAGCATCGGATGCGCGGAAAATATCAATCGTATCAACGCCGAATTCAGCAGGAATGTCGCTCAGGCTTGCGACGATTTCCTCATCCAGCGCTTCTTGCCCCGCCAAACCGGGATTAACCGGAATCACGCGGTATCCGCGCGATTTGAGAAACTTCGCCACGCGGTTCGATGGGCGTTCTTCCTTCTCGGAATACCCGACCAGCGCGATAACATGCATCGTATCCAACACATCCTCAATTTGGTCGTCGGACAATCCATCAGTCATAGCAGTCTCCCTTTTTCCCTAACCTGCGCGTCATGGCCGGTAATTCCAAGGGGGTGGACAAAAGAAAAAGCGCCCAAAGCCATATGGCTTGGGCGCAAAGTGCGGAACGAGGGACAGTGATCGTGAAACCGGCAGTTCCGTCACCGGCTTCACTTGATAACATAGGCTCGTTAAGCGCCCGTTAAACCCCGCCGCCCCCTATCTCGCGCGGATGTGAGGCCACGTGAGGACAGGCCAGCTTACCGGTTCACCGCCGCATAAAGCGAGATTGCCGCCGCGTTCGAGACATTGAGCGACCCGAAATCGGTCGCGAAAGGAATTTTCACCAAGCGATCACAGGTCTCACGCGTTTTCTCTCTCAGTCCTGGCCCCTCAGCGCCCAGCACCAACGCGATCGGGCGTGTCCCCGCCTGCGCCACGCCTTCCGCGATGGTCAATTCCGCCTTACCGTCCAGCCCGATCAGCTCAAATCCCATCTCGCGCAGGCTTTCCATCGCATCCGCGAGGTTTTGCACACGAAGATACGGTTGGCGCTCCAGCGCGCCCGATGCGGTTTTCGCCAATGCACCCGTCTCTGGCGCAGAATGGCGCGCGGGCGCGATGACGGCGCGCGCGCCAAAGACTTCCGCCGATCGCAAAATTGCGCCCACGTTATGTGGGTCGGTCACACGGTCGAGCAAAACCACCAAAGGCGCACCTGCCCCCGTGAGGCACACATCCTCCACCGATCCCCAGCTCAACGGGCGCGCATGCAACGCGGCCCCTTGGTGGACAGATTCGGTATCAATCTCGACCGCTTTATCAAACTTACGCGGGTCGACGATCTCAGGCTCCATCCCCGAGGCGATGATCGCATCATAAAGCTTATCCGCCGCATTCTTGGTCACCACCAAGCGCATCCGTTCACGCGCAGGGTTCATCAACGCATCACGAACAGCGTGCAGGCCGAACAGCCAGACGGTCTCCGCAGCAGCCGCACGTTTCGCGCGTTCTTTATCGACAACCCATTTCGGTTTTTCCATTGATCCGGCCTTCCAAAAATCCTGTCCTTTCCTGCGCGCAATTGGCGGGATTTTGCAAGCCCTTCACCTTGTTTGTCCGCATTTGCCTGCAAATATTGGGCGAACGTGCGGGTTCGGGGTGCCTCAAAACGGATCGTTGAAAATAATTCAGAATATCCGCTTGACGCCCCCCGCCCCCTTGGGTATTCCCCCGCTCAGCGTCAGGGCGACGTGCTGCAAGGTGCGGCAGCGGACTGTAACTCCGCCGGGGAGACCCACGCCTGGTTCGATTCCAGGGTCGCCCACCATACCCCCCTTTGAGAGGCTGGGTTGGTGTTTTGCCTGATAAGGCCGATGCAATCTCCTTAATCAAACTCGGCAGTTCTTAGTAAGATCAAATAGATAGCGTCATCGACGCTGACCTATCCCGCCGGATAGGGCTTGGCGCATCGGCGTTGCGTTTCCAAAATGCGCACAATCCCCATTGTCTAAGCTTTTCTTATCAAAGATTTAGGCACATACTTACCGGATCAAACCTGACCCACCTCATTAGACTCACACGGCGCGAGTGGATGGTCTTTTTACCGCCTAGCCCTCAGGGGCGCTCGCGCGGGGCGCGTTACGAAAGTATTGTCATGACGAAATTGCCGCAA
The DNA here is from genome assembly GCF_042466415.1 of Albirhodobacter sp. R86504. Taxonomy (NCBI): domain Bacteria; kingdom Pseudomonadati; phylum Pseudomonadota; class Alphaproteobacteria; order Rhodobacterales; family Paracoccaceae; genus Albirhodobacter; species Albirhodobacter sp. R86504. Next base: position 1,557,767 of record NZ_JAXHCH010000002.1, read on the forward strand.
AACACCGCTGGATCAGCGACCGCGAAAAGCCGCAAGCCCTCCGCCAAGGCGACTGCGGACAAAACCGGCGCCAAAACGACGGCCGCGCGACAGCAAAAACCTGACCAGAGCACGCCACTATTTAATGTCGTCTGCGTCGCGCAAGCGGGGCGGCTGGCTTATGAGGCGGTGATATTCGTTCGATCTTTCCGCGCCACCAACCCCGATTTCAAAGGCAAGCTTATCGTCGCAACGCCGACCGGCGCACGATGGAACGGGGTCACCGCCCTGCCCGCAGCGATCCATGAGCTTCTCAGCGCCGAGGGCGTCACCTTCGTCGAGTTCGAAAACAAGCATTTCGGCCAAAGCTATCCGCATGGAAACAAGATTGAGATGCTCTCCGCCTTGCCCGATGAGCCGTTCATCTTCTTCGACACCGATACGATTTTCATGGGATCACTCGCGGATCTCAAGATCGATTTTGCGCGCCCCTCCGCCTCGATGCGGCGCGAAGGCACGTGGCCCGAACCCCCGCTCTACGGTCCGGGATATGCGGGCATCTGGAAATCGCTCTACGACCGGTTTGATCTGGAGTTCGAAAGCACGCTCGATCTGAGCAAACCTGACGAATATTGGGAGCGCTATATCTACTTCTCGGCCGGATGGTTCTTCGGCGAAAGCCCCAAACAATTCGGGGAACGCTTCTTGAGCTTTGCAAATTCGATCCGCAACGACCCGCCGGACGAGTTGGCGTGTCAGAGCCTCGATCCGTGGCTTGATCAAGTCGCCCTGCCGCTGGTCATCCATTCATTCGGCGGCGGTCGTCCCGACGCGGGGCTCGACGGGCTCGATGGCGCGATCACATGCCATTACCGTTTCATCCCCTTGCTCTACGCGCGCGAGTCGGATGCCGCGATTGCCATGATGCAAGAGGTCGTCGCGCCCAACCCCGTAAAACGCGTGATCAAAGAATATGAACCGATCAAGAAGCTTGTTCTCCAACGCAAGGGCGAGCGCGTGAGGGCGCTGTTCGATCAGAACGATTTGCCAAAGCGCGAACGCGTCTTGCGCAATACGATCAAACGCGCGGGCTTCTGGATGCGCTAAATGCCAAGGCCCGGCGCGGATTGTTTTGCGTTTCTCCGCGCGGCCGCGCCTACTTCCCCTTTTAAATTAGGCGCGCTACGGTCCCTCCGAAATTAGGGAGATGACCATGACTGACCACGCTTTCGATACGCTGCAAATCCACGCAGGCGCAGAGCCCGATCCCGCGACGGGCGCTTTGCAAGTGCCGATCTACCAGACCACAGCCTATGCGTTTAAAGACGCCGATCATGCGGCTCGGCTTTTTAACCTGCAAGAAGTTGGATACATCTATTCGCGCCTCACCAACCCGACGATTTCGGCGCTCGCCTCGCGTATGGCCGCGCTTGAAGGCGGCGCTGGCGCGATCTGTTGCTCGTCCGGGCACGCGGCCCAGATCATGGCCCTGTTCCCGTTGATGATGCCCGGTTGCAACGTGATCGCCTCCACACGCCTTTACGGCGGCACGATTACCCAGTTTTCCCAAACGTTTAAGCGCTTCGGCTGGTCCGCAAAATTCGTCGACTTTGACGATGAAGCGGCGCTGAAGGCCGCGATTGATGACAATACTCGGGCGATCTTTTGCGAGTTGATTTCGAACCCGGGTGGCTACATCACCGACATTCCTGCGGTCGCGAAGATCGCAGATGCAGCGGGGGTTCCGCTCATCGTCGACAACACCCTTGCGACGCCGTATCTGTGCCGCCCCATTGAGCTCGGCGCGACGCTGGTTGTCCATTCCGCCACAAAATATCTGACAGGTAATGGCACCGTAACCGGCGGGGTGGTTGTGGATTCAGGCAAGTTTGATTGGTCCGCTTCCGATAAATTCCCGTCGCTGTCCGCGCCGGAACCGGCCTATCACGGCCTCAAGTTCCACGAGGCCTTGGGCGCGATGGCCTTCACCTTCCATTCGATCGCAATCGGATTGCGCGATCTGGGCATGACGATGAACCCACAGGGCGCGCATTACACACTGATGGGCATCGAGACGCTGAGCCTGCGGATGGAAAAACATCTGGCCAATGCGAAAGCGGTTTCGGAATGGCTTGAGGCTGATCCGCGCGTCGACTTCGTAACTTACGCCGGTCTGCCAAGCTCGCCTTGGAACAAACGCGTAGCAACCGTCTGCCCGAAGGGCGCAGGGGCCTTGTTCACCGTTGGCGTGAAAGGCGGGTATGACGCTTGCGTGAAATTGGTCAATAATCTCAAGCTCTTCTCGCATGTGGCCAACTTGGGCGACGCCAGATCCTTGATTATTCACTCGGCCTCGACCACCCATCGCCAGCTTTCGGAGGAACAGCAAAAGGCAGCGGGCGCGGCGCCAAACGTCGTCCGTTTGTCGATTGGCACTGAGAACGCGGACGATCTGATCGCGGATCTTGACCAAGCCTTGACCGCCGCAACGGCGTAAGAAACGAATGGGCGCGCGCCGACGAAATCCGGCCCGCGCCACATCCAATCTCCTGCCCCATCCCCTGCCGGACGAGCCCGCCGCGCGCGCCCCTTTCAAAGGCGGGCGGCCCGCTTCACATTTCGGCAATCGCCCGCCCATATTGGGGGGCTTTGGCTTTTATCTACCCTAAATCTGCGGTAGCAATGTCGCACCCAAGCGCCCGACAGGGCGTATGTTCGATTTGTGCAAGGCCAAGCTAATGAAGCCCAATTACGCGCTGAATATGACCCATCACGGGATCGACCTCTTCGAGAGGGCTGGAGCGCAATGGTTGACGCTTGGCTCGGTCTCGCTTGAAAGCGCGGATCTGGACGGCGACCTTGCTGCCTTGCGCCGGGCCGCCGAACGGCGCAGCCCCAAAGGCGTCTTTGCCAAACTCATCATCCCCGCCTCGCAGGTGCTTTACACCCGCGTCCACGCGCCCGGCCCCTCCGCCGCACAACGCAAACGCCAGATCGCGCACGCGCTCGACGGCGTGACGCCCTATGCCGTCTCCGATCTGAAATTCGATTGGTCCGGCACGGGGGCTGAAGTCATGGTCGCCGTCGTCGCGAAGGAAACCCTCGCGGAGGCCGAGGACTTCGCCCGCACCTACGGGTTTGCCGCGATGGCTTTCGTTGCGCAACCCGAGGCCGATCAATTTGCAGGCGAGCCTTGGTTCGGCCCCACCGCGATGGCCGCGCAATACCTCAATGAGGGCGAGCGCGTCGAGCGAGATCAAGACCCTGTCCAAGTTTCGGGCACAGTGACGGATCTTGCCGATGAAGATCGTGCGCCAGAGACGTCAATTGCAGCGGCAATCGCAACGGCGGTGCCAGCAGCCGAACCGATCGATGAGAGCCCCACATCAGAGCCAATCAGCGACGATGCGTTCAGCGACACCACGTCCGGCGAGATGAGCCCACCATCCGAAACACCGGACGTCGCGGCGGCGCCGATTGACATACCGGCCGTTGCGGAACGCGGGGACGTCATTCAGGACGCCGCGCCCGAGGGTAGCCCGCAAGAAGACCCAGCGCCGCCGGCTCATGATATCGATGCCCCCACCGCAATTGTGCCGGAGCCTTTTGATCGCCTTGCAGATCACCAGCCCGATGCCGCCTCGGTCGACAGCCCGTCGATCGTGACGCTCGATGCTGATCCGGCGATCATGGCAGCGGACGCGGCGCAACATCCCGATGAGGATACCGCGAGCGCGCCGGAAACCGAGGAGAGCCCGCATGTGATGGGCACGGTCGTTGACCAGCTTTCCTTCGACGACATCCCGTCGCTTGAGGATGCGCCATCCGAGACCGCCACGCCAGTGGATGAAAGCCTGAGCGCAGCACCAGAGGCCGAAAGCCAGCACTGGCTCGACCGCGCGTCGTTCGAGACGCCTGTCGCCGAGGAGATCGCAGCAGACGCTGCGGAGGATGACGATGCGCAGCTTCCTTCGCCCGCCGCGCCCCTCCCCGCACCGACTGCGCCCATTGAGGTAACGGACGCAACGCCGACACAAGACGACCTCACGGCGGATCTGATCGCGGAATTCGGGATCGATACAGGCACGACGGATGCGTCGGTTGCGCCCGCCATCGAACCCGGCGTCGAACCCGCCGTCGAACCCGCCGCGCCTGTTCTGGCGCGTCCGACCTTCGCCAAACGCAAGCAAACTTCCACCGTTGCGCCAGTTGCTTCGCCCGCGACGGCCGATGAGGCCGCAACGGCGCAAGATACATCCGCGACCGATCCATCCTTGGCCGTTCCGCCCGAGCAAAGCCTGTCCGAGGCCGCACGTGCAGCAATCCCGCGCCTCTCCCCAACCCCGCCGCGGATCGAATTGCCACGCGCGAAACTGCCCGCACCGCAGATTGGCGAAACAGGCGAGCGCGCTCCGAAAGACGCGGTCGCAACGGCGCCTGAACGCGTCGCGCAACTGATCACGCAACGCCTGAGCGGTGCAGCCGCCAAACTCGCCACATCGGGCGCGGCCCTCTCCAAAACGGCGCAATCCGCGATTCGCCTTGGCGAGAAATTCAAGCGCCGCGATCCGGCGAGCCCCGTCAGCGCACCGCGCGATGCGGCTAAATCGCAACCACTTTTGCGCCGTGATGCGCCGCCAATGAACCGTCCCGCAGTGTCGCTAGCCGCCAGTGCGCCTGCGCAAGCAACGATTGCACACGATGCGTTTGCGGACACGCCCGACGATTTGCCTGCCTTCGATGAGGCCGACATCGTTAGCCATGATGTTCATCACGCGCCGCAGGAGCCTTCCTCCATTCCCCCCGCGCCGGCGTCGGACGCGCGCGATCCGTCGGTGGAGCCCGTCACCCAGACGGTCTATGATGCGCCTTTGGGTGATGAAACATCTGACGCCGCCTTTGCCGCAGACGAGCCCTCCGACACCGTCTACGATGAGGCCCCCTTCGCCGCCGATGTCGAGCCGCTCCCGCCCCTGCCGAGCGCGCCCACACCCCAAGGGCGCGGGACAGGGTTCGCACCCCAAGACGCACGCCGCAAGCGCAACATCTTCGGCTTTTTTGCCGCAAAATCCGCCACCGCGGCGGCAGCTCCGGCGACCAGATCAAAATACCTGATGGCAAAGCTGGTCGGGGCGCTGGTCTTGTTTATGGGCGGCGTTTTGGTCTGGGAAAGCTACCTCGGATCTGACGAGCCCTCCGGCACGGCCACACTTCCAGTCGCCGTCGTGGATGCCGTGCCTGCCGCAAATACGCAGACCGGCGCCCCGGTTCAGGCCGTCCCTCGAGACACAAGCGACGATGCCGATGCTGCTGCCGTTGAGGCAGCGGCCGAGCAAGAGGCGCGTCGCGAGGCCGACGAAATGGCCTCCGCCGCTCCGGAAACCCCGCCGGCGGCCCTGCCCGTCTCGCCATTGCAAGAAGACAGGCTGACCGCGCTCGCGACCCCGCCCGCCGTCGACGGCGCGCAATCACCGCCCGCGGACACCGCGCCGCAGCCTGCTCAAACGACCACCCCCACGACGGCCGCGCCGACGCCCGAGCAAAACGCGCCCCCCGTCATCCCGACCGTCAGCGGCACCGTCACGCCGACGGGAACCATCATCTACGCAGGTCGCCCGAGCGTCGTGCCTCCTGCGCGCCCGACATCGGTCGAGAGTGCCGCGGCCGAGGCCGCCGCGAAAGCCGCGTTCCCGAATGCCGATCCGGCTTTAGCAGGCCGTCGGCCGCGCGCGCGCCCTGCTTCGGTCTCAGAAGCCGCCGCCGCCGCAGACGATCGTGCAGAGGTGACTGCCCCCGCACCGCTAGACACGGCAAACGTAACGACCGCAGAGGCGCAGCCGGAGGCAGTGGATCAAGCCTCAGGGCAACCTGCGGGTCAAACGACAACTGACGACGCCACAGCACCAAATGTGGCCGAAGCGCCGGAAACGCCCGCGCTTAGCGACGAAGAACGTGCCGAGATTGCCACACTTCTAGCGACGCGCCCTAAAACCCGCCCAACCGCGATTACCACCGCCGCCGACCGCGCCGCAGAGGCTGCACGCGCCGAGGCCGAGGCGGCGCAACTCGCCGAGGAGGCCGCCCGCGCCGCCGCAGAAGCCGAGGCACAGCGTTTTGCCGATGCAACCGCGCAGGCCGTGGAAACATCGCGCCGCCCCTCAACCAAGCCCCGCAATTTCGCAAGCGCGGTTGACGCCGCAGTCGCCGCCGCCGTGGCCAGCGCCGCGCGCGAAGCCGCCGCAACGCCCGCTGTCGCGGCACCTGCCGCACCTGTGGCCGCACCTGTCGCCACTGCACCAGTCCAAGTCGCCGCGGCAACGCCCACGCGGCGCACCCCGTCGCCCGCGCCTGCGCCCACAGTTATGAAATCGCCCTCTGCTCCAGAGGAAAGCGCCGCAATCGACGAGCTCGACGAGCCGGAGCCCACCCAGCCCACTCGCGGCGGCAGCACCACCGCAACCGTTGCAGGGCAAGCGACAGAAAAAAACGCAATCAACCTCGGCAAGGTTAATTTGATCGGCTTGTTCGGATCGAAAAGCAATCGGCGCGCCCTCGTGCGGATGCCCAATGGCTCGTTCACGCGCGTGCAAGTGGGGGATCGTCTTGACGGCGGAACGGTGACGGCGATCGGTGATGCACAGCTCAGCTACCGTAAAGGCAGCCGCGATGTGACCCTGCAATTGCTGGCGGGCGGTTAATCCCAGCCCCCTCTGACGCGCGCGCATCGCGCCCGTGCCAACGACGTTAACCTTCGACCACACCGTAGTTTTATTGCCGATCCACGGCTGAGGGCTTGGCGGTTCGCGCCGCGGCGCTTAGCATGGGGTGACGGCGGGTCACAAAGTCTCTCCGGCGAATGTAAGGGCAAGTTTAACGATGGACGGATTTCTCTCTCAAGCCACACTTTATCTATTGGCTATGGTCATCGCGGTGCCGATTTCCAAACGCCTCGGGCTTGGGTCTGTCCTCGGCTATCTCGGCGCAGGCATTCTGATCGGGCCAGTTTTCGGATTTGTAGGCTCTGAGATGCACGATCTGCAGCACTTCGCCGAATTCGGCGTCGTGATGATGCTGTTCCTGATCGGGTTGGAGCTTGAGCCGCGCGCGCTTTGGGCGATGCGTGACAAACTCGTCGGGCTGGGCGGAGCGCAGGTCGTGATCACGATGACCCTCGTCACGGGGCTGGCTATGGCGTTGGGGGAAGATCTGCGCGTCTCGCTGGCCATAGGGATGATCTTCGCGCTCTCCTCCACCGCGATCGTATTGCAAACCCTCGACGAGAAGAAACTTATGACCACGAGCGGCGGGCGATCTGCGTTCTCCGTGCTTTTGATGCAAGATATCGCGGTGATCCCGATGCTTGCCCTGATGCCATTGCTCGCATCCCCCGGTGCACGCGCTTTGGCAAAATCGACGCCCGAAACCGCCGCAGGGCGCTTGATCGAAAGCCTCCCCGGGTGGGGCGTGACGCTCGTGACCATTGGCGCGGTGATCGGCGTTGTCCTCGCGGGGCACTACTTGTTCAAGCCCGCGTTTCGCTTCGTCCACACGGCCCGCCTACGCGAGGTAAATACGGCGCTCGCCTTGGCGATCGTTGTTGGCATCGCCTTTCTCATGACGCTCGTCGGCTTGTCACCCGCCTTGGGGACATTCCTCGCGGGGGTTGTTCTGGCCGATAGCGAGTTTCGTCATGAGCTCGAAAGCGATATCGCGCCCTTCAAGGGGCTGCTGTTGGGGCTATTCTTCATCACCGTCGGCGCCGGAATGAATTTTGCCACCCTGACGGCGGAACCGGCCCTGGTTATTTGCATGGTCATCGCGCTTGTCGGCCTCAAGGCAGGGGTTCTCTACGGCTTGGGGGTCGCCTTCAACCTCAAGCCGCGCGACCGTGTTTTGTTTACGCTCTCACTTGCTCAAGCGGGCGAATTTGGCTTCGTCCTCGTGTCGTTCGCCGCCGCTCAATACATCTTGCCGCGGGATCTGGCGGAGGTCGTCCTTCTCGTGATCGCGCTCTCAATGCTCATCACCCCCCTCTTGTTCTTACTGCAAGATTTCATCGCGCGGCACCTGAGCGACGAGGAAAGCGCAGAGGCCGACGAGATCGACGACCAGCAACCGGTGATTATTGCCGGCGTTGGACGCTTCGGGCAGGTCGTGAACCGCATGGTGACGATGTCGGGGTTTAAAACCACCGTCCTCGACAACAACCTGCAAACGATCCAGCTGATGCGGAAATTCGGGTTTAAAGGGTATTACGGTGATCCAACGCGCCCCGACCTTCTCGCCGCGGCAGGGATCGATAAGGCGACCGTCCTCGTGGTTTGCCTCGACGACAAGGCCTCAATCACGCGCCTCGTGGCATATGCCCGCCGCACACGGCCTGATTTGCATATCATCGCACGGGCGCGCGACAGGCTGCACGTCTTCGAGCTTTATTCGGCGGGCGCAGATGACATTATCCGCGAGATGTTCGATGGCTCGCTTCGGGCTGCGCGCTATGTGCTGGAGAATGTCGGCCTGTCGGAATTTGAGGCGGCCGAGGCGGAGAAAATGTTTTTCAAAATGGATCGCCAAGGGGTTCGTGACCTTGCCAAGGTCTGGAAACCTCGTGTGCCACTGGATCAAAATCCGGAATACGTAGCGCTCTCGCACAAGCTCAACAGCGAGATGGAAAGCGCGCTGATGGCAAGCCGCCGCGGCGAGTCCGACGACGACGAGCGCGATGTAGGCCGCAGTTAACGGCCCTCGCATTGAAGACGTTCTAAGCAAAAAGGCCGCGCATTTATGCGCGGCCTTTTAAAATTAGTCTCGGTCAGCCTCAGGCCGCCGCAGCGCGCCCGACCAGGACATCGCCAACACGCTTTTGCGCGCCCGCTTCGTCTGTGCCAGAAACGGCCGCAACCTCACGCGTCAGCCGTTCAAGCGCTGCCTCGTAGAGTTGACGTTCCGAATAACTTTGTTCGCGCTGATCATCCGAACGATGCAAATCGCGCACGACTTCCGCAATCGCGAGAAGGTCGCCGGAGTTGATTTTCTGCTCGTATTCTTGTGCGCGACGCGACCACATGGCGCGCTTAACCCGCGCCTTGCCCTTCAGCGTGTCTAACGCTTTCGAGACGACATCGGGCGAGCTCAACTCGCGCATCCCGATTTCGGTCGCTTTGGAAGTTGGCACGCGAAGGGTCATCTTGTCCTTCTCGAACGAGATAACAAAGAGTTCCATACGCAGCCCTGCGATTTCCTGCTCCTCAATTTGCAGAATCTTGCCCACGCCATGCGCGGGGTAAACTACGAATTGGTCGGGGTGGAAATCGGATTTCTTAGTCTTGGTCATTCAGTCGCATCCTCACGAATGAACCCGACAATCAGACGCAAAAACACCCGTTCGGCAGGATTGGTTGCCGAATTCGGTGTCAAAAGTGTCCGATTGAGTGCCTACGCGGGCGAGCAGCGTCCGCAAGGGTCAGCAGGTCCGTATTCCTTTGTAACGGATATATAGCACAAAAAACGAGCCATTTAAAGCAGAGCCATCGTGCCGCGCCCCTCGCGCAGGGGATAACCGTCGAAAAACAAGCCGGAATTACACCTTTTCACATGATGGTGTGGGGTATTTCAACGCGCCACCGCAGGGCGAGCCCCGCCAACACGCAAAACACCAGACCGATTCGCGAATCGGTCTGGGAGGGAAGCCTGTGATTCGCCGAGGCGAGGCAACGCCGCAGCGCAAGCCGTGGCAACCGGCCTGATCAGTCGCCAGCACCCGGCTTCTCGGAGAAGTATTTCTCCAATTTGCCTTCCTCGCCATCATGCTTCTCATGATCGGGCAACGGATCTTTCTTCTGCGTGATGACCGGCCACAGCTCGGAATATTTCCGATTGAACTCGACCCACACATCCATACCCGGCTCAGTGTCCGGGCGGATTGCGTCGGCAGGGCATTCCGGCTCGCAGACGCCGCAATCGATGCATTCGTCAGGATAAATCACCAGCGTGTTTTCCCCCTCGTAGAAGCAATCCACGGGGCAAACTTCCACGCAATCGGTGAATTTGCAGGCGATACAATTGTCGGTCACGACATAGGTCATTTTCATACCCGTCTGAAGGTTGTTCGGGTCTAAGTAGCCGCGCAAGCGTCATCATTCAAGCGTGGCAGTGCAACAAAGGAAACCGTGTGACGATCTGGACGCGGAGGCGACATCTGTTCGCCTTTAGCCCACTGCCGTAGAACAGACGAACGGCACATCGAAGCCGGACAGATCGATCCCGCGCGCCCGCACGTTCAGTCGGTATCCTCCCAAGCCGCGCGCCCCCAATCGCTTGGCGCGTCCGACAGCCATTCGTAGAGCTTTTGCGCCTCAGATGGTGCCCCCCGACGCGCCCCGCACGCCAGCAGTTTGACCACGCGAACATCGCCCCCCATCACAAAGGTCAAGACATCCCCCGCCCCGACCATTTTCGACGCACGGCCAGCGTGGGCACCGTTCACACGCACGGCATTGGCGCTAATCGCACCCGCTGCAAGACCGCGCGATTTGAAGAAACGTGCAAAAAACAACCACTTATCGAGGCGGATTCGCTCGGCCTCGGTGTCCGGCATATAAAAAGCCGCGCCCGATTTGGGCGCGGCTTTTCGATTTCGCAGACGCTCTCGCATCGCTTATTTTTTGTCTTTCAATGCCATCAGCACAGCGAATGGATTGTCAGGATCGATTGGCTTTTCCTTTTTCGGCGGGCGGGCCTCAAAGTGATAGGTGTTCTCGGTTTTCGGCTTGCGGTTGTCTTTGCCGCGCGGCTTGCCGCCACCTTTCCGATCGCCCTTCTCACCACGGTTTCCGCCGGCTTTGTCGCCGCGCGGCGCGCCGCCTTGCTTGCGCTCGCCGCCTTCACGGTTGGACTCGCGGCTACCCTCACGACGGTTGCCGCGATCGCCCTGACCGCCACGCGGGCGAGGCGCCCAAGTGAAGGTATAGAAAACTTCCATCTCAGGGGCTGCTTCGGCCGCCTCGGCCGCCGCAGCTGCCTTAGCCGCCTCGTCCTCAGCGACGGGCGAGGCTTCCTCCGGAATCGGATTGGCGTTGGAGTCGTCCGCAGGCTTTGGCGCAACAACGGCCTCTGCCTTGACTTTTACCCGCTCGCCGCGCTCGCCTTTGTAGCCCAGACCGCCCATCAGATCAGCAAACTGCTCCAACGTCATGCCCGTGATCGACAACATGTCGGGAACGGCTTCAAACCCGCCGCGGCTATCCTGACCGCGCAGCAGATCCGCGAGACGTTCCAGCATGTCGATGCGAATCGCACGCGCGCCAGACTGACGATAGCCAGACAGCGTGTAAGCAATCGCAGGAACTTCCGTGATGTTCGGAATTGTCACCAAGCCCGGAGGCGGGCTCTCGGGGAATTCTTGCAAACCAGCCCAAAGCGAATGCAGCACGAGGCGCAAGCGTGTCGGCGCCGGCTTCAACAACTGTTGCTGGAAGATCGTGTATTGACCAAACCGCACACCATGCTTGCGCAGGCTCCCACGGGCCTCTTGATCGAGCTCTTTGACCTCGTTCGCCACGCCTTCGCGCGGCAAGATGCCCATCCCTTCGACCAGTCGGAACGCAAAGCCGCGCGCCAGACCCGTCAACGCCTCGTCGCGAGACATCGCGAGCAATGGCTCGAACAGAGCGGCGATCTTTCGGTCGATGAAGTGCTGCAAACGGCGTTTGACCTTCTCGGCCACCTCCGGTCCCGCTTCCTCATCAACGAACGCCTCGACGACCGGCTTGAGCGGATCACCGCCCTTAACCAGCTTGCCAAGCGCGATCTCGCCCCACATCAGGCCACCTTGTTCGGTGAAATCCATCTCCGTATCGGGCGCGTTATAGAATCGGTCAGCCCTGAGGCTTAGCTCTGGTTTGAGCGCCTCATAGGCTGCACGCGCCAGCATTTTCGCCTCATCGGGCGAATTCGTTCCGTCCATCTGGAACCGGAACCCTTTAAGACGGCCAGCAAATTCGCCTTCTACCGTCACTTCGCCCTTATCGTTCACCTCGGCCACGAGGGTCTCCTTCTGCTTGAGCCGCCGCAACAGCACTGACGTGCGCCGGTCCACAAATCGTTGGGTCAGCGCGCCGTGAAGCGCATCTGACAGGCGATCTTCTACCGCGCGAGTTTCCCCGCGCCAATGACTTTCGTCATCGACCCAACCTTTGCGTTGGGCGACGTAGGTCCATGTGCGGATAAAGGCGAGGCGTTTTGACAGCGCGTCAATATCGCCCTGCACTTTGTCGATCCGCGCGATCTGGCCAGATAGCCATTCCGTGGGGACCCCTTTTCCGCTTTGTAAAAATCCGAAAATCCGCGACAGAAGCGTCGCATGTTCCGCGCCGGAAATCGAGCGAAAATCGGGGATACGACACACATCCCAAAGCAGCTTCACATCCGCCGGATGGTGGAGCCGATCGGCAATTTCTGGATATTCAGACAATGTTTTCAAGGCGATAAGGTCATCAGCCTCGCGACCTTTCGTCAAAAGCTCGTGGCTTGGGCTATCCTCCAAGCTGGCAATAAGCCGCGCAACAGTTCCGAATTCCAACCGAGGATTACGCCATTGCAAGCGCTGGATGGGGGCGAACCGGTGGTTTTCAACCGCCTCCACAACCTCCGGAATCAAGGGCCGCGCCTCGCCCGTCACGCCGAATGTGCCATCTTGCGTATGCCGCCCTGCACGGCCGGCAATTTGGCCTAGTTCATGCGGAAACAGCGGCCGCATACGGCGCCCATCAAATTTGGATGTTGCTGAAAATGCAACATGTTCGATGTCCAGATTGAGCCCCATACCGATTGCATCGGTCGCCACAAGGTAATCCACGTCGCCATTTTGATAGAGTTCGACCTGCGCATTGCGGGTGCGCGGGCTCAACGCCCCCATCACCACTGCCGCGCCGCCCTTTTGACGGCGTAGCAATTCGGCAATGGCATAGACATTATCGACAGAAAAACCGACGATGGCGGATCGCGCGGGCATGCGGGATGTCTTTTTAGATCCCGACCACGTCAATTCCGAGAATCGCTCGCGACGCGTGAATTGCACCCCCGGCACAAGCGCCGCAATCGTCGGCCGCATCGTCTCCGACCCGAGAAACAACGTCTCGTGCCAGCCGCGTTTGTTCAAGAGCCGGTCTGTGAACACATGCCCCCGTTCGGGATCGGCACAGAGCTGGATCTCGTCGAGCGCCACAAAATCAGCGCCCAGCCCTTCGGGCATGGCCTCCGTTGTGCACACCCAATATTGCGTGCGTTCGGGCACGATACGCTCCTCGCCCGTCACGAGAGCAACACAAGACGGCCCCCGCGCCTTGACGATCCGGTCATAGACCTCGCGCGCCAAAAGCCGCAGCGGCAGGCCGATCACCCCCGTACGATGTGCCAGCATCCGTTCAATCGCGTAATGCGTCTTGCCGGTGTTGGTCGGCCCCAAAACGGCCGTAATCCGCCCCGTCATTCCATGCCTCGACTTTTCTGATGTCTTTCGAGACTCACGCCTAGAGCGCGATCCCCTCTTGCGTTTTTTTCAGCCGCGCGATGGCGTCGGATACATCTGCCTGATGTGGGTTCAGTGCCAAAGACGCCTCATAAGCCGCGATCGCACGTGCATCTTGACGCATCTCCTCAAATATCTGGCCGATCACCGCAAGCGCTGCAAACTGGCGTGGCTCCAATGCGACGGCCTGCGCAAGATCCGCCAAAGCCGGACCATGCTCCCCCGCCATATAGAACGCCACACCGCGCGCGGCAAATCCGGCAGGAAACTCAGGCGCGTGATCCGTGAGCGCCGTGAGGTCGTCAATCGCCCCGGCGAGATCCCCCTCATCCAGAGACAATTCGCCCCGCATGAGCAAGAGATCCATCGCCGCCGATCCTGACTTGGACCATTCGCGCTCAATATCTGTCTGCGCACGCGCCCAGCCTGCGTAATCGGGGTCGGCGAGTTCCGCGAACCATCTCTCCATCCGCGCGGAAAGCGACCCTTGATTAGCAAGGTCGCCCGCATCAGATGCAGGGTTTTCGGCCTCCACCTCGATTTGCGGCGCCTCATTTCGGGGCGCGGCCTCCTGCGCGAGCGCAGCGCCCCGCCCGCCCGCAAGCGCAGCCAGCGAGAGCAAAACCGAAAATGCCGTGACGGCACATTTGTTATGGGCGCGAAGCTTCATCATAACTATGTTGTAACCCATAGGCCGGAGATTGCGAGAGTTGCTTTCTCACTTTCCAGCCATCATCGCCATCCTACCGGAGGACACTACATGAGCACCGCAATCGATACCGCCGTCGCCGCCCTGAACGCGAAAATGCCTGAGGGCTTTTCGTCCACCGCGAAGTTCATCATCAAGGATGAAGGCTCGATCATCATCGATTCCGATGGCGCACGCGCAGGCGACGACGAAGCCGAAGTGACCCTGACCGCCTCCGCTGAAACCTTCCAAGGAATGCTCGCGGGCGACGTGAACCCAACCGCCGCCTTCATGACCGGCAAGCTATCGGTTGACGGCAATATGGGCCTCGCGATGCAACTCGGCGCGGCGCTTTCGTAAGCGATGCAGGGCGCCCCGCTCTTTGAAACGCTCGCGCTCGTCCCTGAAGGGGGCGAGGCGCAATGGGTGACGACATCGGACGGGGTGCGTTTGCGTCTTGCACATTGGAATGTGACCGCGGCGAAGGGCACTGTGTTCCTATTGCCCGGTCGCACAGAATATATCGAAAAATACGGCGATGCAGTGCGCCAGCTCGCAAAAGCAGGCTTTGAGACGCTGATCATAGATTGGCGCGGTCAAGGGTTGTCCGATCGCGCGCTGGAGGATCCGCACAAAGGGCACGTCAATGATATGGCCGATTATCAAACTGATCTGCGCGCGATGCGATCCTACGCTGCGGGGATGCGCATGCAGCAACCGTGGTTTGTGCTCGCACATTCGATGGGCGGTGCAATCGCCCTGCGGCACCTGATCGATGCGGAGGCAACCGAGACCGCTGGCCAAGCTGAGGCTGGCCCTGCGTTTAAAGCCGCCTCCTTCTCCGCCCCGATGTGGGGGATTGCCCTCCCCGCGGCGCCGATAGCCTGCGCGATGGCGCATAGTCTGGCCAGAACACCCCTGCGCGAGGGATATGCGCTTGGTACGGGCAAGACACCCTACCCTCACGGCGCCGCCTTCGAGCAGAACATGCTGACCCGTGCGCCCGAGATGTGGGCGATGATGATCACGCATCTTTCGGAACAACCCGCGCTTACGCTCGCGGGACCGACCTTCGGATGGATCTCCACTGCGCTGGCGGAATGCGCTACCCTCAAAGCCCTTCCCTCCCCCAATCTTCCGGCACTGACAGCCTTGGGCGGGAATGAACGCATCGTCGACGCGCAGCCGATCCGCACGCGCATGGCCGCATGGCCGCTGGGGACGCTCATCGAATTTGAGGCCGGCGAGCATGAGGTGATGATGGGCCCACAAGCCGAACGTGACCTGTTTTTGAAGCGCACGGTCGAGCTTTTCATCGCACAGCTTAAGTAAGCGCCCCGTTCACGCGTCCTGAAAAGGAAAAGAGGCGCGGGACAAACCGCACCTCTATCATCCGTTACCTAGCAGGGTGCGGCCCCGATATCCTAGGCTGTTTCAAGCATTCCCCGCTCACGCGCGAGCTCCGTCATGCGTTCTTGCAATTTCTCAAACGCGCGCACTTCGATCTGACGAATGCGCTCGCGTGACACGTTATACTCGCTCGAGAGATCCTCGAGTGTCAGCGGCTCATCCCGAAGGCGGCGTTTTTGCAAAATATCGCGCTCGCGCTCATTGAGAACCTCCATCGAGGTTTCCAAAATCTCGCGCCGCGCGCTCAATTCGTCCGCCTCGGCATAATCGCCGGCCTGATCCGCGCTTTCATCTTCGAGCCAGTCCTGCCACTGCGCCGAGCTATCGCCATCCGCCGCGCCCACTTGCGCATTGAGGGAAGCATCCCCGCCCGACAGGCGGCGGTTCATCGAAATCACCTCATCCTCGGTCACCGACAAATCTTTGGCGATGCGCGCAACGTGATCGGGATGCAGATCGCCATCCTCATAGGCACCGATCTTGGATTTTGCCTTGCGCAGGTTGAAAAACAGTTTCTTCTGCGCAGACGTCGTTCCAAGCTTAACAAGGCTCCACGAGCGCAGGATATATTCCTAAATCGACGCCCTAATCCACCACATTGCGTAGGTCGCAAGGCGGAAGCCCTTCTCGGGATCAAACCGTTTCACGGCCTGCATCAAACCGACGTTCGCCTCCGAGATAACCTCGGCTTGCGGTAGGCCATAACCGCGATACCCCATCGCGATCTTCGCCGCCAAACGCAGGTGTGACGTCACCATCTGATGCGCGGCGGCAGTGTCTTGATGATCCACCCAACGCTTCGCCAGCATGTATTCGGTTTCCGGCTCTAGGAGCGGAAACTTGCGAATTTCTTGCATGTACCGGTTCAACCCTTGTTCGGGGCTGGGTGCGGGAAGATTGGTGTAACTCGTCATCTCGTCCTGATCTCTCCTGTTCCGAGGCCAGATGCCGCGGATTGGGGGACAAACCCCCGTACCTACTCAAGATGGCGTGCGGCCAGTACGGGTTCAAGGGTGGTAGATGTGCGAATTCACACAAAACACCCGCAATTACCGCACGATTTCGCGCCACTGCACATCACATTGCATTACGACACCTTAATCTCGGAGGGCCGCCAGCGGTGAGCCGCCGACACCTGCTTGACTGTCGCAACACTAGCTTAACGTATGGTAAATGCCTATCCGTCACCACCTCACGGTGATGTGACAATTTTACGCGCTTTCCGAGCAAACCCGCTCGATACCGGAGTGCGGCTTAGTCGCTTGATGGCTCGCCGCGCAGGGCTGCGATCAACGCTTGCATATCCTCGGGCAAATCAGAGGTGAAAGAGAGTTCCTCGCCCGTGACCGGATGCGTGAAACCCAATGTCGCCGCATGCAAGGCCTGACGTGCGAAGCCTTCCGCGGTTGACACGCCCAGCGCACCGAGAGCCTTTTCGTTCATCTTGCGCCGTCCGCCGTAAGTCGGATCGCCGATCAGCCCATGCCCCGCATGCGCCATGTGCACGCGAATCTGATGCGTGCGGCCCGTTTCTAGCCAGCAATCGATGAGCGCCGCAGAGGCGGGCGTGCCGAACCCTTCGACGATGCGCGCGCGCGTGATCGCATGACGCCCTTGATCGAAATAGACGGCCTGCTTCTGCCGATCCGATTTGTGACGCGCGAGGAACGATTGCACCTTCAAGATGTTCCCCGCCTCGAACGAAACTCCGCGCGTCCCCAAAAGCCGCGGATCAGCGGCATCAGGAACGCCGTGGACCACCGCCATATAATGACGGTGCACGGTGTGTTTCTCGAATTGCTTCGCCAGACCGTGATGCGCACGGTTGGATTTTGCGACGACCAAAAGGCCAGAGGTCTCTTTGTCGATGCGGTGAACGATGCCTGGACGGGCCTCGCCGCCGATACCGGAAAGCTTGCCGCCGAAATGATGCAAAAGCGCGTTGACCAGCGTTCCGCCCGGGGTGCCCGGCGCGGGATGCACAACCATCCCGGCGGGCTTATCGATCACGATGAGATCCTCATCTTCCCACAGCACTGTCAGCGGGATATCCTCGGCAACAGTTGCCACGGCGCGGGCAACCTCGACCGTAATCTCGAAAACATCCCCCTCCTCAACGCGCGCCTTCTGGTTGGTCTCGACCACACCGTTGCGGGTGATCATGCCATCCGCCAAGAGCTTGGCCAGACGCGAGCGCGAAAGGGCTGCTTCCTCTGGAACTTCCTGCGCGAGCGCCTTATCAAGGCGATCAGGCGGGTTTTCCCCGATAACGACCCGAAGGATCTGCTGTTCAATGTCCGACATGATGCCTTCCGATGGAACCGAACCGCAGGCGGATACCGCACCGCTGCCGGAACTCAAATTTCTTAAAACGCTTGTGACGGTGCTGGCCGGCACGATGATTGTCGGTCTCATAGCGGTGATTGCGCTGCTTGTCATCCGGCTGGGGCCACAAAATAACCCGCAGCAAGCGCTCCCCGCCGGGCTGAGCGGCTCGCAAGCTCTTACCCTGCCCGAGAGCCTCCTCCTTCCGGAGGGCAAAACCGCGCAATCTGTCAGCTATAGCGCGAACCGGATTGTGATCCTGACGACGGATGATGATGTGTTGGTGTTTGACCACACGGGCGAGTCGATCGGGGCCTTCGCACTCACGCTGACCCCCTGACCCGTCGCCCAAAGCCTGCGCGAAACCGCGCGTGACCTCAGGTTTTTAGTGGAATCTGCGAGAATCCGTCGCGCAAGGCCTCCGACCAAGCGTTCGACATGCGCGCGAAGTCTTCATCGCCGGCCTCGATGCGGCGTTGCATCGTCACTTTGCAATCGTCGCATTTGATGACCGCCAGATCCAGCGGCATCCCCACCGAGAGGTTGGATCGCAGCGTCGAATCCATAGACAAGATCGCCGCCTTCTGCGCGTCTTCAAGCGAGGTCTTGGTCGTCACAACACGGTCAAGGATCGGCTTGCCGTATTTATGTTCACCGATCTGAAGATAAGGCGTGTCCTCGGTGGCCTCAATGAAGTTGCCCTCTGGATAGACGAGGAACATCCGCATCAACCCGCCTGCGCGTTGTCCCGCCACGATCATCGACGCGGCGGTCGACACTTTCGACGCATTCATTTTATGCACGATATCTTGTCGTACGGTCGACAAGGTATCGCCAATGATCTCCGCCACTTTCAACAGGGACGGCGCCATCAGGATTGATGTCTCATGCGTCGCGTCAGGATCATCGATCGCCTCTTGCAGGCGCGCCAGAGTCGTCTGCGTGACCGAGAGCGATCCCGCTGTCAAAACGGTGATGATCCGTTCGCCGGGCTGCTCGAAGTGAAACATCTTGCGATAGGTCGCGATATTATCGAGCCCCGCATTCGTGCGCGTATCAGAGAGCAAAACCATGCCCGCTTCCAACATCAGTCCAACGCAATAGGTCATGTTAGCTCCTGAGGTGCCTTGCCTCGTTAGTTACCGCGCTTCTTATTGCTGCACCGCGTCAAGGGCAACTGCCACATCCATCGTTTCACGACCAATTGCGCCCAGCGCTAGCCCTTTTACCGGTGCCGCATCCTGCGCGTCATAGCCTGACCCGAGGCGGATATACCGATCATCAGGGCAACAGTTGTTCGCAGGATCGAATCCGACCCACCCTAACTTCGCATCTATGAAGATTTCACCCCACGCATGCGCCGCCTCGTGCAGATTTCCATCCTCAGACGCATGGAGATACCCAGAGACATAGCGCGCAGGGAGGCCCATCACCCGCGCCATCGCGATCAAAGCGTGCGCATGATCCTGACATACCCCGCCGCCCAGCGCGATTGCTTCTGCCGCGGTGGTATTGCCATGCGTCACGCCCGCGCGGTAGGCAATCGCTTTCGAGCAGGCCTGCGCCAAGGCATGTGCCGTATCCAGCGGGCCCGAGATGCCCGCCGCCGCCTCATGCGCCAACTCGGAAATCCGCGGATCTGCGCGGGTGAAGGCGCCCGTGTCACGCAGATAAACCCCTGGTGGGACGATCTCACGGTGCCCGCTCAACACACCTGCCAAGTCTTTGGTCTCGACTGTGCCCTCCACGATCACAGAGACTTCCGTCACCGGGCCGCGCACCGACCAGCCCTCAACCTTATCGCCCGCCCCGTCGCGGTACGATCCCCCGCGAATCCCGTCGCCCGAAGGCGTGGTGACGCGGACAGACCAGTCATGGACGATCTGCCCGTCAAACACCGATGGGAACATGCGCAAACTCTGGATGGTTCCCCGCGCCGCGAATTCATAGCGGTAGGTCGTTACATGAGACACTTTCAGCATCAGGCCGCCTCCCCGCTCAAATATGTTTTGCCGATCGCTGCGGAAAGCACGCTCACCTCTCCGACAAACCGGCCAAGGAATTCATGCAAACCCTCGTCGAAAACGTCATCTACTTCGAGCTCAGCAAGCTTGGATACCAAACCCTGCGCCAGAAGCTGCGGCGTGCCTGTGCGCTTATACCCGCGCCCCAATCGCTCGAGATGGTTCATCGCCGCACGCACCGATGAGATAAGAGAGCGCGGACATTGCGGGTTCAAGATCAGGAAATGCGCGACCTTTTTGGCGGTGATATCGCCGCCATAGGCCCAGTGGAAGGCGCGGTGCGATGACATCGCGCGCAACAGTGTTTCCCACTGGTAGTTATCAAGCCCCGATCCCACGAATTCCACCTTCGGGAGCAAAACGTAGTATTTCACGTCCATCAAGCGGGCCGTGTTATCGGCTTGCTCCAACGCATAGCCCAAGCCGAGAAAATCATACCCGTCATTGCGTAGCATCGAAACCTCGACCGCGCCGCGCATCAAGGCCCCTTGCCGCATCGTCCATTCCGTCATCTCGGTGAGTTGCAACTCCGAGCGGGGGCGACGCTCCAGCTGGCGCATCTCTTGATACGCCATATTGATTGCATCCCAAACCTGGGTTGTGAGCGCGGTGCGCACGATCCGCGCGTTCTCACGTGCACGCTCCAGACAAGACGCCACCGAGGACGGGTTGTCGCGATCAAAGAATAGGTAACTCTCGATATTGCGCTGCACAGGGTCCTTGAACTTCGCTTTAAACCCCGCCGCCGTGCCAGAGGCTTTCAGCAAGCTGTCCCATTCGGATCGATACCCCTCGCCCGCCGAGGGCATCAAAGTGATCCGTGACCCAACCTCCAAAAGCCGTGCCATAGTTTCCGCGCGCTCCATATAGCGCCCGATCCAGAAAAGATTATCCGCCGTCCGGCTAAGCATGATGTGTTACTCCGCCAAAACCCAAGTGTCTTTTACGCCGCCGCCCTGCGATGAGTTCACAACGAGCGACCCCTCCGTTAGGGCGACCCGCGTCAGCCCCCCCGGCACCAATTCAATGCGTTCCCCAACAAGGCAGTAGGGCCGCAAATCGACGTGCCGCGGTGCAATTCCCTCCTCGACGAAGGTCGGCGTCGACGACAGCGCCAGCGTCGGTTGCGCGATATAGTTATCGGGATCTTCCGTAATCTTGTGCCGGAAGGCCTCGATCTGCTCTTTGGTCGATTTAGGCCCCACCAGCATCCCGTAGCCACCCGACCCGTGGACTTCCTTCACGACCAGCTCAGGCAGTTTATCGAGAACATATTTCAGATCGTCCTCTTTTGAGCATTGCCATGTCGGCACGTTATTCAAGATAGGCTCCTCGCCGAGATAGAAGCGGATCATCTCGGGCACGTAGGTGTAAACGGCCTTATCATCGGCCACCCCCGCCCCCGGCGCGGACGCGATCGTCACCCCGCCAGAGCGGTAAACATCCATCAATCCCGGCACACCGAGCATCGAGTCGGGGCGGAAGCACAACGGATCAAGATAGGCGTCGTCCAGCCTGCGGTAGATGACATCAACCTTCTTCGGACCTTCCGTCGTCCGCATCCAGACAAATCCGCCCTCGCAATAAAGATCCGGCCCCTCGACCAGCTCGACCCCCATGAGATCGGCAAGGAAGCTGTGCTCGTAATAGGCGGAATTGAAATGTCCAGGCGTGAGGATCACCACCGTCGGCTCCCCCTCGCATTTGTTGGGCGCGACAGAAGCCATCGTGCGCCGCAGCAATTGCGGATATCCATCGACAGGCTCGATCCGGTTCTCGCGGAACAATGCAGGGAACATCCGCATCATAATCTCGCGATTCTCAAGCATGTACGACACGCCAGAGGGCGTGCGGCAGTTATCTTCCAATACGAAAAACTCATCAGGTCCGGTGCGCACCAGATCCACGCCGACGATATGGCTGAACACGCCGCGCGGCGGCATGAACCCCGCGACGCACCGCTCATACGCCTCATTGTCATAGACCAGCCGCGCCGGAATACGGCCCGCGCGCACGATTTCCCCGCGCCCGTAAACATCTGCCAAAAACGCGTTGAGCGCGCGCGCACGTTGTTTGACGCCTCGCTCCAACTTGCGCCACTCCGCCTGCGCGAAAACGCGCGGGAACATATCAAACGGGATCAACCGATCGGGATCACCGCCCTCGCCATAAACCGCGAAGGTGATTCCGATACGTCGGAACAGCGCCTCCGCCTCGGCCTGCTTCATCTGCCGCAATTCGGCAGGCATCGACCGTGTCCAATCCTCAAGCCGCGCGTAGGGTTCGCGAACTTTACCGGCATCATACATCTCGTTGAACGTCATTATCCCTCCGGTTTGGCGCAATAATAGGACGCCATTAACACAAGTTTGCGCACACGATCCGCGAGATGGAAGGGAGGCCGTGCGTTCCCAAAGAAACTTCGAGGGTCCGGCCCGAGCGCCTGATCGTTTTTGCCCGTTCCGCAATCAAGCGCATAGAAATTAGGCATTGCCAAGAAGCTGCGCGAAATTTCTACAAAATTCTGCAAGCCGCCCCGCAACAAATGACGCTAGGGCAATCGGGAGCGCACTCAAAAGCTGGATCGCATAGAGGCGAGTGATCCCTTGCTTCACGGCCACCCCCTTGCTTCACGGCCCCCGCCCCCTTACCTCTGGTGCAAGCCAATCAAAAGGACCGCTATGCCCCTGTCATTCTCCCTCCCGCTCCGCATTCAACCGACATTCGACGCGACAGCATCCGGCGGCGCAGGTGCCTTCGGAGAGTTGCCGGAATGGGATCTGACCGACCTCTACCCCGCCCCCGACGCACCGGAATTCGCCGCCGATATGGCCTTCGTCGAAACCGAATGCGCCGCCTTCGCGCGCGACTATGAGGGTAAGCTCGCGTCACTCGACGCGGCAGGTATGGCTGAATGTATCGGACGCTATGAAGCCATCGAGACCGCAGCAGGGCGGATCATGTCCTACGCCGGCCTGCGCTATTATCAGAACACCGTTGATGGCGGGATCGCCAAATTCATGGCGGACGCGCAAGACAAAATCACGACATTCACCACGCCCCTCGTCTTCTTCTCGCTCGAATTCAACCGCATTCCCGATGCGCAATATGAGGCCGTCTTCGCAGATGCGCGCGTCGCGCGGTTCAAGCCCGTGTTTGACCGGATGCGCTCCATGCGCCCGCACCAGCTTTCCGACGAGTTGGAAAAGTTCCTCCACGATCAATCCACCGTTGGCGCCGCCGCGTGGAACCGTCTGTTCGACGAAACCACCGCAGCGATGGAGTTCGATGTCGATGGCGAGATGAAAAACCTCGAATCCACCCTCGACATGCTGTCGGATCACGACCGTGCCAAGCGCGAAACCGGCGCGCGCGCGGTTGCTGCGGGCTTACAAAAACAAGTGAAGCTCTTCGCCCGCGTGCACAACACCCTCGCCAAAGAAAAGGCAATCGAGGATAAGTGGCGTAAGATGCCATCGCCGCAGATGGGCCGCCACCTGTCCAACCACGTCGAACCCGAAGTCGTCGAAGCGTTGCGCGATGCGGTCGTGGCGGCCTACCCGCGCCTATCGCACCGCTATTACGCGCTCAAGGCGAAATGGCTGGGGTTGGAGAAAATGCAGGTCTGGGATCGTAATGCCCCCCTGCCCACCGAAGCACCGCGCGTGATTGACTGGGCGGAAGCAGAACGCACCGTGATGGACGCATACGCCGGTTTCTCGCCCGAGATGGCTGCCATCGCGGAACCGTTCTTCAAGAAAGGCTGGATTGATGCCGCAACCAAACCCGGCAAAGCGCCCGGTGCATTTGCGCATCCGACCGTGACCACGGTGCACCCCTATGTAATGCTGAATTACTTGGGCAAACCGCGTGATGTGATGACGCTGGCGCATGAACTGGGGCACGGGGTGCATCAGGTGCTCGCCGCGGATCAAGGCGAGATGCTGTCGTCCACGCCCCTGACCTTGGCCGAGACAGCCTCCGTCTTTGGCGAGATGCTGACCTTCCGCGCCCTGCTTGCCAAGGCCAAGACCAAGGCCGAACGCAAGACCCTCCTCGCGGGGAAGGTGGAGGACATGATCAACACCGTGGTCCGCCAGATCGCGTTTTATGATTTCGAATGCAAACTTCACGCCGCGCGGGCGCAAGGCGAACTTACACCTGAAGCCATCAACGAGCTTTGGATGTCGGTTCAGGGCGAAAGCTTGGGGCCGGTGTTCGAATTCATGGACGGGTATGAGACGTTCTGGGCCTATATCCCGCATTTCGTCCACTCCCCGTTCTACGTCTATGCCTATGCGTTTGGCGACGGACTGGTGAATGCGCTTTACGCGGCCTATGCGGAAGGCACGCCCGATTTCCAAGCCAAGTATTTTGATATGCTCAAGGCCGGCGGATCGAAGCATCACAAGGAGCTTCTGGCCCCGTTCGGCCTGGATGCGTCCGATCCGGCGTTCTGGAACAAGGGGCTCGATATGATCTCGGGCTTCATCGACGAATTGGAAGCGATGGAGGACTGATCCCGTGGCGGGCAGCGACGCCTCCGTGACCCCAACCGGACGCGCTTCTGGAGAGGTGGTTTTCCACCTCTCCAGCTACGTTTTGCGAAAACCTTTTGCGGAACGCCCTCTCGCCTTTCGTAAACTTCACACCCTGTTCGAGACCGCAGGCAACCGCGTGGTCGAGCGCGTCACCGTGCCGCAAACGCCCATCGCCTTGGCTGAGGGCGCGCTCGACCTCGTTTGGGATGTCAGCGCACCAACCACAGGCGCGTTCAACCTCGCGCCCGCCTACCTGCCGCCCTTTTGTTACTTTGATCCGCGAGGCGTCTACGGCGCCTCGAGTCTCGCGCAAAAAGCGTTTCAAGCAAGCGACGTTCCCGCCCAGCAAGCACAAGCGCGGATGCGGATGTTG
Organism: Albirhodobacter sp. R86504; assembly: GCF_042466415.1. Taxonomy (NCBI): domain Bacteria; kingdom Pseudomonadati; phylum Pseudomonadota; class Alphaproteobacteria; order Rhodobacterales; family Paracoccaceae; genus Albirhodobacter; species Albirhodobacter sp. R86504. The sequence continues at coordinate 1,582,635 of NZ_JAXHCH010000002.1, forward strand.
AAACGGTTTTTCAAGGACAAGCGCGAGAGCCGCATCCCGCAACCGCAAGAGACCGAAACCTTCCCGAAAAATGCCATCGCGGTGTTTCTTCAAGGCTATTCAGGCCCTGTCGAGCGCCTCAAATACGTCTCCGAGGAAGATATGCTTGCGGCGGTCCTCAAAGACACGGGCGGCCGCCCTGTCATCATCAAGCCGCATCCCAATACGCGAGACATCGAGACATTCGACAGGCTGGCGGCCTTGGCAGACCGCCCCGATGTGACCATCACCTTCGCGAATATACATGACATCCTTGATGCCTGCGCCATGACGGTCTCGGTGTGCTCATCGGTGGGTGTTGAGGGGATGATCCACGAGAAGCCATCGATTGTGTTTGGCCGCACGGATTTCCATCACTGCGCAACCTCGGTGACGCGCGCGCAAGACTGGCCTGCCGCGCGAGAGACCGCCTTGCAAACCGATTGGCCCTATGGGGCCTTCCTCTCATGGCTGTTTGACGAGCATATGCTAAATTTCTGGCGCGAGGATCTGGGCGCTCAAGTCGCCTCAAAGCTCGCGCAACGCGGGATTGACCCCGCGCGCTTCAACCTGCCTCAGGCTGACGGATAGGCGCCTAAGTATGTGTGTGGGGGACGACACTTCAGTCGCCCGCCGCCCCTCACCCGATAAGCTGATCGACTTCGAACTTCGTGAGGCGCTGATGCGCGGCCTCTCCGAACCCTTCCAAACCGCCCACATGCGGGAACAGGTCTTTGAACAGCGAGAGCATCCTTGGCTCCATCATCGCCTCGAGCCCTGTGCCCGGATGGTAGCTTTCAACTTCCAGCCCCCCGACCCGAAGCGTTCCGTGCCGCTCCAGCGCAAGATGAAACACGCAGATCGGCGCGGCAGGTGTGACCTCGATGACCGAAACCCCGTCCAGATAGCTGCGGGCGGGAACATAGGCGGTGGGTGATTGGGTGAAAGCGGCACAGCGCTGATCGCGCAGCAAGAGCCGAGCGCGCGGCCCCAAGATGACGTCTTGCATCGGGCGCCCGTGGCCCATTGCATCGGCGGTGAACCGCGTGAGCTTCGCCGGATCAAGCCCCTCGGCAACCGCGCCGGAATAGACCATCATCGATCCGATCCACATCACGCGGACCGCCTCGCCTTCAGCCGTCAAAACCCGCATCCCCGGCACGATATCCTCAATCGCAATGCGCCCCTCCTCGGTTTGCAAAACCGACCCTCTCGCGAGCGCCGAGAAGGCCTCCTCAAACAAGGGGGTTGCGGGCGCGATGCGTGTGCTGTCTTCGATATCGCCTGAGGCGGACAACCATAGGGTGTTGTAGCGCCGCATTAAGGCTTTGGGCCGCGCATCAACCTGTTCTAGCACCGGGGAATGGGGTGTCGCAGTCGCGGGCGACCCACGCAGGCGCGTTGGTTGCTGCGCAAGACCGCCGAAGCTTGGAGCCGATTTCAAGCGCTTGCGCGCAGACTGATAGGCGGAGTTTGGCGCAGAGTCCTGCGCCGAGAGACGGTGGGTAATATTCATGCGATCAGCCCCCTTCAGGTCTGGTCACGACTGCTTGGCCCCCACCGATGCAGATCGATCACTTTTCATGGCCTATCAAATAGCTGAAGTCAATTTTTTCGCCGGATTGATGGGCTCTTACACACCAATGCGCGGGCGACCGATACGATTGGCATGCCATCCTCAACAATCGAAAGGATCAGGGCTTGCAACATCGCGAATCGGTCGCGCAACGGCCTGAAACGCAAAAAGACAAAAGCCCACCTGCGTCGAAACGCGGGCGGGCCTGTGCTTATTCAATTCGATAAATGCGCGATTATGCGCTGCGGCGCTCAGCGTCTTGGCTTTGCGTATCTTCACGGCGCGCGATCATGGCTGCGCGCGCAGAACCGCGCGCCCAAGGCAGCGCGGGATGCTGCTGATCGGCCTGTGCGAGCATGGATTTCATCCAGCGACGTGATTTGATCTGTTCTGCCATGCGAGTGCTCCTCATCGATTTTTTTTGTACAGGCCCGCGCGGCGGGATGACTGTTTGATGCCCCCTTATCGGCGCGCAATGCGGCATGGATGCGGCGAAACTCGTGAAGAAGTTAGACGATCACGAGATCGTAAGTGCCTTACGCTGACCCCGCAACGCCGGCGCCCCGTTACAGACGGATCGTCGAGATCAGACGCCCGTAATCGGCTTCGTTGCGATGGGTGGTGCGGCGGTAGGAATAGAAGCGATCCGCATCACCATATGTGCAATGGCCTGTCCATTCGGCGCTTCCGACACCGGCATCGCGCAATCTCGCAAGTCCGAAGCCCGGCAAATCGAACATTGGCCTCCCCGCAGGGCCACCGGCGAAGAAGCGGCTTGAGTCCCGATCTTCGGCGAGGAAACGCTCCATGAAATCATCCCCGACCTCATAGGCGCGCTGCGAAATGCACGGACCAATCACCGCGGAGATATGGGCGCGCTGTGCGCCCAACCCTTCCATCGCATCGAGCGTAGCTTCTAAAACGCCGTCAAGCGCGCCGCGCCATCCGGCGTGCGCCGCCCCGATGACCCCCGCTTGCGCGTCGTGAAACAACACCGGCTGGCAATCGGCCGTCAGGATCGACAGCGCAAGCCCGGGTGTTGACGTCACCAGCGCGTCAACTTTAGGCAAATCGCCCGCGTGAGGGCCCGTCACCACCGCAACATCGGGCGAATGCACTTGATACACACCGATCAGGTGATCCGCCTCCACCTCCATCGCTTGCGCCACCCGCGCACGATTGATCTTGACCGCCTCCGCCTGATCCGAGGACCCGCCACCGCAATTCAAGCCTTGAAACACCCCCGAGGATGCGCCGCCCCGCCGCGTGAAGAAGCCGTGGCGCGCCCCGTGCAGCGCATCAGAAGTCAAAATATCGAGCGACGCGGGCTGGGAATGGGGCACGGTGATCAACTCTCGCTTTATTTCGGTCTCAGGTGACAGTCTGGACAACAAAGTAACATCTACGCCGCTTGGCGCCATCAATCAAAAGCCGGATCCGGGGTCTCGAATGCCGGAACGGGCGGCGTGCCTGTCGCGTGGATCGCGAGCACTTTGAACAGCTGTCCCATTTCGGCACTATCGGTCAATCGGTGATGCGCCGCAAGATGGTCCGCGCGGGCGTCGCCTTGCAACTTCGCCGCCAAAGCCTGCGCGCGATGATCGATCCCCAAACGCCTCAACCAAGCCCCCTGCGTCAGAAGCGGCGAGACCTGCGCGCCCGCATGCGACGCGGCCGCGGCGATCCGTTCAAAATCGACATGCGCCGTGAGATCGGCCGATCCGGCATCCGATAAGGGGTCGACGGGCGCGTGGTCGCGCAATGCTTGCAGCGTATCGCCCTGACTGACCCACCCGCCGTAATCTATGAAGATCGCAACCCCGCCAGCGGCTGCGATGCGCGTTGCGATGTCGGAGGCGAAACCGGATGCGGCGGGGCAAAGCTCGACCATCCCCCCTTGCGGCGTGATCCCCTCGACGTGGCGCAGGCCGGTGTTGAAACTGGGCGGCGCCAACCCGAAGGCAAGCTTGCCCTCAACCACACCGACCTGCCGCTCGCGCCACATCTCGCCCTCGCGCACGAATTGCCGGATCGGCAGCGCGTCGAGAAACTCATTCGCAACCATGTAAACGGGGCCTTGGGGCAGGCTGGAAACGGTGTCATGCCACGTCACATCAACGCCGCTGAGCGTTGCGCGCTGCACAGCTTTCAGATGCGCGGAGGCCTCGATCAGGTGAACCTCCGGCGTCAGATTTGGCACTTTGGCGAGCACGCGTAACATATCGGCCATCAAAGTGCCTCGGCCCGGCCCTGGCTCGACGAGCAACATCTTGCCTTGTGCCGCGCCGCCCCGATCCATCCAAGCCTGCGCGAGACACAGCCCCGCGAGTTCACCGAACATCTGGCTGATCTCTGGCGCGGTCGTGAAATCCCCCGCCGCGCCAAAGGGATCACGCGTTGCGTAATACCCGAATTCCGGATGCAGCAAAGAGGCTGTCATATAATCCGCAATCGACAACGGACCATCCGTAGAAATCCGCGCGATGAGATAGTCGGTCAGCGACATATCGGCCCCGTCCCCCTATGATCCCGTCAGCCGCGCGAGGCGACGACAGACCCGCGTTTTGCGCGCCACACGAACCAAAGCCCGATCGCGATCATCGGCAAGGACAACACCTGCCCCATCGAAAGACCAAACCCGCCAAGGTGAACGACCCACCCCATCGGGTTGTCATAGGTAATAAACCGCGCATCCGCCTGCCGGACAAACTCAACCGCGAACCGCGCCAAACCGTAACCCGCGATGAAAACGCCCATGATCAAACCAGGCCGCATCAAGGCGCCTGCCTTCAGCAAGCCCCACAAAATCAACGCCAGAACAATGCCCTCCAATCCCGCCTCATAGAGTTGCGAGGGATGGCGGCCACATTGCCCGTCAATCTGACCCGCAATCGACAGACAGGTCTGCGCCGCCTCGCCAGGGAAGATAACCGCCCAAGGCACGTCCGTCGGCCGGCCCCAAAGCTCGGCGTTAATGAAATTCGCCACACGCCCAAGCGCCAGCCCGAAGGGCGCGACCAAGGCAAAGGAATCCCCGATGCTCAGCGGCGCGATACCGTGTTTACGGCAGTAGAGCAGCCCCGCCACGACAACCCCGATCAACCCGCCGTGGAACGCCATGCCCCCCTTCCAAACCTGCACGATCTCGGCCGGATTGGCGAGGTAGTAGGCCGGTTCATAGAACAGGACGAAACCAAGGCGCCCGCCCACGATGACACCGAGGATCACCCACGACAGAAGGTCCTCGACCCCCTCCGCCAACATCGGCGCCTGCCCGCCCCAAATTTTCGGGCGGCGCATTAGCCCCATAATCACCCGCCAACCGATCACCAGACCCGCGATATAAGCCAAAGCATACCACCGCAGCGTCAAGCTCATCGGGCCGAGCGGAATCGTTAGGATTTCGGGAGTGATATTGGGAAATGGGATTGCCATGGGCCTGTCGCTGCTCGGTTTGTTGGCGTTACAAAGACCCTTCGCGCGCGACACTGTCAACCGCTCCGCAGGCGGCGGCGCTCACATTTGCGCGGGGGCCTTGCGACGCGGCGCGTGCGCATCGGGTGCATTGGTGCGACAATGAACCCGCCACGCCACCCTTGCCCCCAACCCAAACCGCGCCCATATAAGGGCAAAGCACCGCGTTCCTCCGCATCTGCGGCCCGCGCCTACCGATGGAGATTGCCATGACCGCCCCAAATAAGCTGTTCGACGAGATGTCCAAGATCATGACCAATGCCATGGGCGTCGCGCAAGGCGCGAAAACCGAGGCAGAGACCGCCATGAAAAGCTGGATGGACCGCTGGCTGGCTGAACGCGATTTCGTCACGCGGGAAGAATTCGACGCTGTGCGCGCGATGGCCGCGAAAGCCCGTGAGGAAAATATCGCGCTGGAAGCCCGTCTTGCGGCGCTGGAAACCAAGAAGTAAGCCCCTTTTCTACGTCTCGGCGTAAACCAATGGCTGGATCAGGCGCGCGCCATTGCGCGCCTGATCTATTTTCGGGATGTCCCCGTTCAGGGGCTCGCGCCCTTGCCGCCGCCGATCCCGCCGCCTAGGCTCCGCCCGAATAATCATGGTGAGGAGGCCAAGATGCAGACAATCAATTGGGGGATACTTGGGGCCGCAGCTTTCGCGCGCGATCACATGGGTCCGGCAATCCATGCCGCCAAGGGCACGCGCCTTGCCGCATTGGCGACGTCACAAGACGCGAAAGCCGATGCGTTCCGCGCAATCAACCCCGATCTGCGCGTGTATCAATCCTATGACGACCTACTGGCAGATCCCGCCATTGACGTGGTTTATGTCCCCCTGCCCAATATGTTGCATGTTGAATGGACAAAGAAGGCACTCGCAGCAGGGAAGCATGTTCTCACCGAAAAGCCGATCGCTATGCACGCGCAGGAGATTGACGCGCTGATCGCCCTGCGCGACGCCACGGGGAAACTGGCCGCCGAGGCCTATATGATCGTGCACCACCCGCAATGGCATACGTGCCGCCGCCTGATTGCGGAGGGCGCGATCGGGGCGCTGCGCCATGTCGATACGGCGTTCACGTTTGATAAAGGCGATGAACCCGACAACATTCGCAACCGTCCTGAAACCGGTGGCGGCGGCGTGCGAGACATCGGCGTCTATACCTATTCCAGTGTGCGTTTCGCGACGGGCGCGGAACCAGACACGTTGAGATCCATCATCCGTTGGGAAAATGGCATCGATGTTCATTGCACCGTAATCGGAGAGATGGCGGGCAACGGGCACAGGTTCACCTACGGCGCGCTAACCGCGATCCGCCTGTCGAACCGGCAGGAAATCACCTTCCAAGGATCGGACGGCACGATCCGCATGACCGCTCCGTTCAACGCAGAAGTCTACGCCGAGCCGGAGTTGCACCTGATCCGCAAGGGCGAGCCGATCCAAGTCCACCGCTTCAACGGCGCGCGGCAATATATCAACCAAGTCGAAGCGTTCTGCGCCTCAATCCGCGACGGTAAGGCGTATCCGTGGACATTGGAGGATTCCCGCGGAACGCAAGCGATGATCGATCAGGTCTTCGCCTCGGAGATTTAAAGCGCCCTTCAAATGTGAGACGGGGCAGACATGCCCCGTTCCCCCGCTCAACATCGATGCAGTGAACCGGCCTTTGACTGTCTCACGCGTGGCGGGCAAGCCGTTCTTCGAGGACATCAAACGGCACGCCCGGCTCGTCCTTCGCGCAACGGATCACGAGACTTGTTTTCACGCTCGCCACGTTATCAGCCGCAGTGAGATGCCCCGTCAGGAAGCTCTGGAAGGTCGAGAGATCGGGGGCCGCGCATTTGAGCACGAAATCAATCTCGCCATTGAGCATGTGACACTCGCGCACCAAAGGCCATTCCTGACAGCGCTTTTCAAATGCCGAAAGGTCAACCTCCGCCTGCGAATGCAATCGCACCATCGCGAAAACCTGAACTTCAAAGCCCAATTCGCGCGGATTTACATCGGCGTGATACCCGCGGATATAGCCCGCCTCCTCCAGCGTGCGGACACGGCGCAGACATGGCGGCGCGGAAATCCCCACGCGTTTGGCCAACTCGACATTGGTCATCCGGCCATCGGCCTGCAGCTCTGCAAGGATCTTGCGATCGATTTCGTCGAGTTTATTTCCGGCCATGCTTGTTCTCCGCGTTTCGACGGAACTTACCCGCCTTGCGGAAAATGCGCAATAATGTTTCGCAACTCCGCAGATTCCCGCAACGCAATCGGCTTAAACGCCAAGAACATCGCCGCAGATCCCTACCGGCACGGCCGCCGCCTTCCTAAGCTTTTGCTCAACGGGGCGCTTTTCCCCAACGGCGCAGCGCTTAGGGGTTTTCGCCCTGCCTCATCATGCCTATATCCCCTCCCAATCCAGTTCACTCCGTCGGGCCGATACCCGCACGGCAGTTCACCAAGGCCGCGCGTATGGGCCGGCCAACCTGAGGGACAGTCATGACAGAGACCAAACACACACCCGTCCTGATCATCGGTTCGGGGCCTGCGGGCTATACCGCCGCCGTCTACGCATCCCGCGCGATGCTGAAACCGATCCTCGTGCAAGGTATCCAACCGGGCGGCCAGCTGACCATCACAACCGAGGTCGAGAATTGGCCGGGCGAGACCCATGTGCAAGGCCCCGACCTCATGGTTAAAATGGAAGAGCACGCCAAGGCGATGGGCACGGAAATCATCTCGGACCATATCAGTTCCCTCGACCTGCAAAACCGCCCCTTCACCGCAATCGGCGATTCGGGCACGGTTTACACTGCCGATGCCGTGATCCTCGCAACGGGTGCGCAGGCGCGGTGGCTCGGGCTCGAGTCAGAAGAAAAGTTCAAAGGCTTCGGCGTATCGGCCTGTGCGACATGCGACGGGTTCTTCTATCGCGGCAAGGAAATCGTCGTGATCGGCGGCGGCAATACGGCCGTGGAGGAGGCGCTGTTCCTCACCAATTTCGCCTCGAAAGTGACCTTGGTGCACCGTCGCGACACGCTCCGCGCCGAAAAAATCATGCAAGATCGACTGTTCAAGCACCCGAAGGTCGAGATCGTTTGGAATGTCACCGTCGAGGAAGTCTTGGGCGATACGGATCCGCTCGGCGTCACCGGCGTGCGCACAAAGGACGTGAACACGGGCGAGGAAAAAGTCATCCCTTGCGAAGGTTTCTTCGTCGCAATCGGCCACTCGCCTGCCTCCAGCCTCGTCGCAGAGCAGCTCGAGTTGCACAATGGTGGTTATGTGAAGGTAGAAGCCGGCACCACCCGCACTTCCATTCCGGGTGTCTTCGCCGCGGGCGATTTGACGGATCACGTCTACCGTCAAGCCGTAACTTCCGCAGGTATGGGCTGCATGGCGGCCTTGGATGCGGAGCGGTATCTGGCAGAGCAGGCCTAAGCCTCGCCCCCCCCGTCAAACAAAAGGCGCCCCGAACGGGCGCCTTTTTTATGTCATGACCACAAATCGGGCCACAAATCCAGTGGCGCGTCAGTGCACGCTTACGGGCGCAAGATCATGTTGCCGTGCGAGAGCGAACGCCAGATTGCGATTGTTGACCAAGGCCAATCGTTCGCCCGCCGCATCATGCACCGCATAGAGCGTCGCCACAGACCCGACTTGCGCGCGCACGTCATCAGGAAGCGACGCCGTCTCGACTGGGCGCACATAGACGATCCGGCGCTGGGCCATAGCGCCCGCCTGATCTTCGTTCAACGCCTCGACGCCCTCAATATCGGATGATTCAAAATCGAATTTACTGTCCATTTCGCTCTCCTTATCCGCGTTTTATCTCAATGGTTTGCACCACTGGATCGGCCTTCTGTCGCGTCAAATCGACGTGCAACAAGCCGTTTTCCAATGCCGCGCCGACAACCTCGACCCCGTCCGCCAGCACAAAGCTGCGTTGGAAGGCACGCGCCGCAATTCCGCGGTGCAAAAAGATCCTGTCTTGCGGCTCCTCACTCTGACGACCGCGCAAGACAAGCGCTCGGTCCTCTATCGTGATCGACAGATCCGCCTGCGAAAACCCTGCCACGGCAAGCGTGATGCGGAAGGCATCGGGTGCGGATTGCTCAATATTATAGGGCGGATAGCTATCCGATCCCGTTTTAGCGGTGCGCTCGACCAGCCGTTCGAGCTGATCAAATCCCAGCAGATGGGGATGCGCGCCAAAAGTCAATTTCGTCATCAGGCAAGCCCTCTCACAAGCAGCATGCGGGTGTCATCGGCCCCGATCTCTGGCGGCCGTAATGTTAATATGGGAAGCCAATCGCCGCGCCGCAAGCCCCCAACCGCCCCGCGCATCACGATGCTGGCAGACATCACAAGTTCGCCGACACCCGCCATGTGAACGCGCCTTGAAGAGCGCCGATATGACTGCGCGATTTTCCACCAAAAGGCGCCGAAGTTTGCTATACTACCATGAGCGGGCGATTCACCCCGCGTTTTCAGACGGTTCGGTCAGAATATGAATGCCCATTGCGAAATGAATCCCGAGGAAGTCGCCCGCGTGCGGCTTGAAGTGCTCCGTCGCGAGCACCGCGACCTTGATGCTGCGATCGCCGCGCTTCAGGACTCAGGGCGCAATGATATGCTCATGCTCAGGCGCCTGAAAAAGCAAAAGCTGTCGTTGAAAGATCACATCGCGCGGCTGGAAGACCTGCTGACACCCGATATTATCGCCTGAATTCGCCCAGCACGTAGCGCCGCCCCGTTGCACCCCGCCCCGCGCCCGCTATGATAAGCGCTTGATATCAAGGGGGCCGATATGGGCGTTAAAGTGGGAATCATCATGGGCAGCCAATCTGATTGGCCAACCATGCGCGAGGCGGCTCTTCTCTTGGATGAGCTCGGGATCGCTTATGAAACGAAAATCGTCTCCGCGCATCGCACGCCAGATCGTCTTTGGACATATGGCAAGGAAGCAGTCGGGCGCGGCTTGCAGGTGATCATCGCCGGTGCTGGCGGCGCGGCGCATCTTCCCGGGATGATGGCGTCAAAAACCCGTGTTCCCGTCGTCGGCGTGCCTGTGCAAACGCGCGCGCTCTCCGGCGTGGATAGCCTTTACTCGATTTTGCAGATGCCCAAGGGCTTTCCCGTTGCAACGATGGCGATCGGCTCTGCGGGGGCTGCGAATGCCGGCCTGATGGCGGCGGGCATTCTGGCGCTGCAAGATGATGCTCTGGCTGCCCGCTTGGATGCATGGCGCGAGGCGCTTTCGGCGTCGATCCCAGACGAGCCGAAGGACGAATAAACATGGATAACGCCCTCAAATCCGGCGCGACGATCGGAATCCTCGGCGGCGGTCAATTGGGTCGGATGCTCTCGGTTGCGGCCTCACGCCTCGGGTTCAAAACCCACATTTTCGAGCCGCTGCCCAATCCGCCAGCCGCGGACGTGGCGCATCAGGTCACAACCGCCGGATATGACGATACGGCCGCGCTCACCGCCTTCGCGAACAGTGTCGACGTGATTACCTTCGAGTTCGAGAATATCCCGACCTCCGCGCTCGACGTGCTGGAAAGCATCGCGCCGGTCCGCCCTGCCCGACGCGCCTTGGCCGTTTCACAAGACCGGATCATCGAAAAGACGTTTCTAAATGATCTCGATCTGACAACCGCGCCTTGGGCCGAAGTGACGGACGCGGCCTCGCTGGAGGCGGCAATGGCCTCCGTCGGAACCCCCGCGATCTTGAAAACGACGCGCAACGGGTATGACGGCAAGGGTCAGGTGCGGATCATGTCACCCGATCAGGGCTCTGCGGCCTTGGCGTCGATGCAGGGGGCGATCTGCGTGTTGGAGGGGTTCGTCGACTTCAGCCGCGAGATTTCGGTGATTGCGGCGCGGGGCCCGTCTGGCGAGGTGTCGTGCTATGATCCGGGCGAAAATGTTCACAAGGACGGAATCCTCCACACCACAACCGTCCCTGCCCAGATCACCTCGGCGCAGCAAATGGATGCTGTCCTGACCGCGGCAAAAATCCTGAACGCTTTGGACTACGTCGGCGTCATGGGCGTCGAGCTTTTCGTCACGTCGAAGGGGCTTCTGGTCAACGAAATCGCGCCGCGCGTGCATAATTCGGGCCATTGGACACAGGCGGGCTGCGCGGTTGATCAGTTTGAGCAGCACATCCGCGCCGTCGCAGGTTGGCCTTTGGGTGACGGGACGCGCTATGCGAATGTCGAGATGCTCAACCTCATCGGGGATGACGTCGAGACGGTGCCCGAGCTTGCAAAAGCCAAGAACACGCAAATCCATCTTTACGGAAAAGCCGAAGCAAAAGCGGGCCGCAAAATGGGCCACGTGAACAAGATCGTCTAACGGCACCCCCCTTTAGCGTCTGAAATAACCGTTCAAAACAGGGGGCCATGCGGCCCCTTGTTGCGATTCCACGCTGTGCAGCAAATTTCTTTTCAAAATGCCGACGGAAATGCGGCATTTTCGCGTATGATACAGATCACATGTTTCTACCTAAAATGATCGGATGTCTGATGCGTTGTACGACTCTCGCGCTTTGCGTACTTGCTGCCCCTGCCTTCGCGGATCACGATGCGACAGATCACGCTCAAGCCTCCGATAAACTGCATGAAATTGCGCATTTCTTTGAGGAAGCGCAGGTGATTTCAGGGCCATCCATCGTCGATTGCACGCTCTCGGGCGGGGCACAGACTGAATGTTTCTCGATCACAGTGAAGGCCGAGCCTAAGGCCTATACCCCGGGGCCATGGTGCCCGACGTCGATCACTGACGGCGCCGACAAGGGCGGGATTTGGCTGCAAGATGGCAAAGTGAATGACGTTGATGGCGCGTTTGTCGCCAACCTCTCGGCGTTTTACAAAGACGGCGATTGGCAGATGTATGATGCCGAGACCGGAAAGATCCGCGTCACGGATAGCAAATCGGCCTGCGAGGCTGCCGCGCGGCCCGATGTTGATCCTGAGTACCAAAACTACTGCGTCCAATGTTTGCCGGAATACATGGAGGAAGGCGCATCGGTGACCTATGTCATCCCCCTTGAGCCACAGGCCGCTGAGGGGTCCGCACCGACGAATATGACAGGGTCCGGCGTTGCCTATAACGGGATCCGTCTGGACGGCCCCGCCCCCGTTGACGCAATTCTCGGCGCGAAAACAATCGCGCCTTTCGACGATTGCGGCGGCCATGTGAACATCCACGTCGGCTATCACTACCACGCGGCGACCGACTGTCTGACGGGTCTTCAGGCCAGCGAGGAGGCTTCGAACGAGCCCGCGCAGATTGGCATCGCAATGGACGGGTATGGTATTTTCAAAAACTTGATGGCCGATGGCACCGCGCCTGAGGGGCTCGATATGTGCGGCGGCCACGAGGTAGAGGGGCTAGGGTATCACTACCATGCGGGCGAGGCGGGATCGAACGCCATCCTTGGCTGCATGACCGCGCAGGCCGGCTGTGTTTCTGAGGATCCTGACGCCGTGTGTGATGCATCGGCCCGCCCTGCGCGCCCGTAACACCACGCCGACAAGACGCCCGCATTCCCCCGCGCCGAGAAGAAGGCCGCGGGGGAGGTAAGTGCTCGTCGCGTCTACTTTTTCAAGCTTAGCCCGATACCGCCCAGAACCAACGCGGAAGCGATCCAAAAGCGCGGATCGGGCGTCTCCGCCAAGACCAGCGCCCCCCCCGCAGCCGCCAGCAGCGGGACGGTGAGTTGCGAGACGGCCGCGATGGACGCCTGCAATTTGGGCAGGATTTGATACCACAACGCGTAGCCCAACCCCGACGTGATTGCACCCGATGCAAGCGCAGGCCATATTCCCCACGCCTCCCCCTGTTGCGGCGCATTCGCGACGACAAACCATATCAGCGCGGGCACAGTCGCCAGCGCAAAGTTCAACGCACTGAGCGCCAACGGATCATGTGCCCGACGCCCGTTGAGAGAATAAAGCCCCCAGCCGATCCCCGCGATGACCATCATTGCGATCCCTGCCGTTGAGAGTTGCGCCACCGAAGCGCCCTGCGTGCCAATCGGCGCAACGAGAACGAACAGGCCCGAGAAGGCGAGCACCGCCCCGATCCAGCGCAAGCGCGTGATCCTCTCGCGCATCACCAAAGCGCCTGCAAACATCGTGATCTGAACCGATCCGAACAAAGTCAGCGCGCCAGTCCCCGCGTCAATCAGACCGCTCGCGATGGAAAACCCGAAGACATAGAGAAAGAGCGTCGCCATCCCGATGAGGGGGATGCGCGGCGCAACACGGAGCGCTTTCGCGCCGCGCAGCATGAGCGTCAGGATCAGCAGCACCACCGCCCCCGACCCCAGCCGCAACAGCGACACATAGGCCGGGTCCAGCCCCGCCGTGCTGACCGCCATGCGGTTCAAAACAGAATTGGCCGCGAAGGCGACCATGGTGAGGGCGGTGAGGAGAAAAATACGCATGGCGCAAGGCATACACATGGCACATTCCGCCGCAAGAGCCCGTGTCACCGCCGCTCACACACGGCCCCTCGTCACAACGTCGATCAACGGTCCCTCGAGATACGAAAAAGGGGGCCGCAGCCCCCTCCGCCAAAGCTTTTGATCGTGGCCAATCAGCCTGCCGAATACATGCCCTCATAAATCGGCATCAGCGTATCCGTCTCGAACAAGGACGACACAGATGTGCCGTTCCATGTGTTCAAGATCGCCTGCGCAAACATTGGCGCGGTCGGCACGATCCGGATATTCGGGCAATCTTTCACGGCCTGTGTCGGCTCGATGGAGTCGGTAATCACCAAAGATTTCATCACCGAGTTCATCACCCGCTCAACCGCCGGGCCGGACATGACGCCGTGAGAAATATAGGCGTGAACCTCGGTTGCGCCCGCTTCCATCAATGTCTCGGCCGCTTTGCAAAGCGTCCCGGCGGTATCGCACATGTCGTCAACGATGATACATTTCTTGCCCGACACATCCCCGATCACCGTCATATCCGCGACTTCGCCGGCTTTTTCACGGCGCTTGTCGACGATCGACAGCGGCGCATTGATCCGTTTGGCCAGTTCACGCGCACGCGCCACGCCACCCACGTCGGGCGACACCACCATCAGATCGTCCGTCGCCCCTTTGAAATGATGCAAGATATCAAGCGCAAAGACAGGCGCAGCATAGAGGTTATCCACCGGAATATCGAAGAAGCCCTGAATCTGCGTCGCGTGCAGATCAAGCGTCAGGATGCGGTCAACGCCCGCCTCGGTCAGCAGGTTTGCCACCAGCTTTGCAGAAATCGGCGTACGGGCCTTCGCGCGGCGGTCTTGGCGCGCATAGCCGAAATAGGGGATCACAGCCGTGATACGCGACGCCGACGAGCGCTTGAGCGCATCCGTCATGATCAACAATTCCATAAGGTTGTCATTCGCGGGATTGGACGTCGACTGGATGATATACATATCCTCGCCGCGCACGTTTTCGTAAACCTCGACGAAGATTTCCTGATCGTTGAAACGCTCGACGCGGGCTTCGACAAGCCCCACAGACATGCCGCGATGCATCGACATCCGGCGGGCGATGGCGTTTGCAAGCGGGCGGTTTGCATTGCCGGAAATCAGTTTGGGTTCGGTCATGGCGGCCATGGATTGGGTCCTCAAGGCAGGGCCGAGGGAAACCTGCGGCCGGATTCGCGTGATTGCACCCGCCTTAACACCCAGCTAGCTTGCCCGCAAACTTTGATCACCACGGGAGCGCTATCAATGGCCCATATCGACTATTTTTTCGCAACATTTTCGCCCTACACCTATCTGGCAGGCGAACGGTTGGAAAAAATCGCCGCAAAATACGGCGCGACCATCACGTATAAACCACTCGATCTGATGGGGCTATTTGATCGCACGGGCGGCATTCGTCCGGCCGCGCGCCACCCCAGCCGGATGGAATACCGGATGCAAGAGCTCAAGCGCTGGGCAAAGCATCTGGAGATGCCGATGAACTTCGCCCCAACTGGCTATCCACCCAACCCCGCGCCTGCGGCCTATGCGATTATCGCGGCGCAAAAGGCGAAGGCCGAAACGGGCGCGGGCGATCTGGGCGGTTTGTGTCATGCGATTACCCGGGCCGTTTGGGCCGAGGAACGCGACATTGCTGACGATGACGTTCTGCGCGGCGCGTTGGAAAGCTACGGATTCGACCCCAAACTTGTCACAACCGGCCTGTTCGACGGCGCCGTGACCTATGAGCGCAATCTGGAAGAAGCGGTCGAGCGCGGCGTCTTTGGCGCGCCTTTCTATATCTTGCGCGAAACGGATGAGCGGTTCTGGGGGCAGGATCGTCTGGATTTGCTCGCGGATGCGCTTGATGAGCTCGCGCGGGCGGACACCTGATGCCAGTCGAGACACGCGCAGGCCACGCAACCCATTTCCGTCAGTTCACCACAGGCGGGGCCACCGCTGCGCGCCCCGCGATCGCAATCCATTGCACGCTCGGGTCAAGCGCGATGTGGGAGCCTGTGCTGGCGCCGCTAAAGGGCGATCTGGCGCTTGATGTCACCGCGCCGGACCTGCCAAGCCATGGCAAATCCGCGATGTGGGACCCCGCCGCACACCCCGATTGCCAACGATTGTCGACACAAATCGCCGCCAGTTTCATCAATCGGCCAATTGATCTGATCGGCCATAGCCTCGGCGCCGTTATCGCGCTGCGTATCGCTGTGGCGGCCCCCGAGGCGATCCGATCGCTGACCTTGATCGAGCCCGTGCTCTTCGCCGCAGCGCCGCAAGAGAGCGCCGTGATGGATGATCTTCGCCGCGAGCAGACGCGGTTCGAAGAACTGCTGCACGCAGGCTTGGCCGAGGATGCCGCACGCGCCTTTATCGAACGATGGGGAGCGGGCGGATCATGGGACAGTTGGGACGAACAGCGCCGCGCACGATTTATCTCGCAGATGCCAATGGTCGCGAATTGCTCCAAGGGGAATTTTGCGGATAACGGGAATATCCTGCGCGATGGCGGGATCGAGATGATCGATGCTCCGGTTATGATTTTGCAAGGCGATCAATCACCGCCGATCACACAAGAGGTCTGCGCCGCAATCGCGGATCGCTGTCAGGATGTTGCGACAGCGACCATTCCGGACGCGGGCCATATGTTGCCCGTCACGCATCAAAGTATTCTCACGGACCTCATCGCGATGAATATCGAGCGCAGTTGAGCCGCCTGATCTATCGAGTTTCCCCTGCGCCTTCACCGCGCAAGGGGGGCTCTGCCCCATCGGCCTGCGGCCTCCCCCCGGGATATTTAGGGCAACCGGAAGCCCGGACCGAGGAAGGTTTATCTCGGCTGGGCGGCGCTGAGGAAGGCTTGGATCTCGGTTTCCGTGGTTGACCATGAGCAGACGAAGCGCGCGCCTAGAAGCTCGGTATCGTCACCGTCGAGCGGCGCATCAAATGGCCACAGATAATAATGAGCGCCCGCCTCATGCAACGCGCGGTGTGTGCCGCGCGGCAGATGGGCGAAGACCTCGTTTGCTTGGGTCGGATGGGTCAGATGGCACATTTCGAGCGCAGCAATTCCCGCTGAGAGCTGCGCTGCGCGCGCATTCGCTTTCGCTGCCAGAGTGAGCCACAGATCGTCAGCAAGATAAGCCTCCATCTGTGCCGCGAGGTAGCGATGTTTGGAGAACAGGTGGCCGCCGCGTTTGCGCCGGAACTCAAATTCCTGCGCTTTTGCCGGATCGAAGAAGATAACCGCCTCAACCCCCATACAGCCGTTCTTCGTGCCCCCGAACGACAAGCAGTCGACGCCAGCGCGCCACGTCAGATCCGCAGGTGACGCGCCAGACGTCAGCAAGGCATTGGCAAACCGTGCACCGTCCATGTGGACTGGCAAGTCGAAGTCTTTGGCGATGGACGCTAACTGCGCAACCTCATCGGCGGTGTAGATTGTGCCGGCCTCGGTCGTGTTGCTGAGCGACAGCATCCCGCGCTGCACGCCGTGCACCCCCATTTGACCCGTCGCCGAGATCGTGGCCCGCGCCGCGTCACGATCGATTTTCCCATGATCGCCATCGATCAGCACCAGTTTCGCGCCGCCCGAGAAGAATTCCGGCGCGCCGCATTCATCGGCCTCGATATGGGCGTGACGGTGACAAAAAATCGCGCCCCACGGATCGGTGAGCGTCGCGCATGCGAGAGCGTTGGCCGCGGTGCCCGTGCCGACGAGATATACCGCGGCCATCGGCGCCTCAAACACCTGACGCAGGCGCTCGACCACGCGCTTTGTGATCTCGTCATTGCCATAGCCCGAAGCATGCCCGTTGGAGGCTTCAAACAAAGCGGCCATGATCTCGGGCGCCACGCCCGAGCCGTTATCGGATGCGAATTCCATGGGAGCCTCTCAGGATAGATCCTCAATCACGTAGTTTTCCCATTCGTCTTCGGGAATTTCGAACTCCGGCACAGTCCAGCCACGCACCGAATGGCCCTCCGCATGGACCGTTTCGGGATCGCCGGAAATCAGATAATGCCATTCCGGCAGCGGCTTGTTGTCAAAGCGCAATCGGTAGGCGCATGTAGCGGGCATCCAATAGGCGATTTCGGTAATATTTTTCGGGCTGAGGCGCACGCATTCGGGCACGAACTGATGGCGAATTTCGTAATTCGCGCACCGGCAGCTTTCCCCGTCAAGGAGACGGCAGGCGACGCGTGTAAACTCGACCTCGCCTGTGTCCTCATATTCGAGTTTGTTGAGACAGCATTTCCCGCATCCGTCGCACAACGCTTCCCATTCGGTGGTGTTGAGCGAGCGTATTGGCAATCGCCAGAATTCGGGGCGCTTCGTCTCGTCAGCAGGTTTAGCCATGCAATGCGCTCCGCCCTAAAATCCCCCGGGCGCGATCGCAATCCGCCGCCATCTGATCGATCAAGGCATCGAGGTTGGAGAATTTCAATTCCGGCCGCAAGAATTCGATCAAAGCGACAGAGAGCTGTGCGCCGTAAAGATCGCCCGCGAAATCGAACAGGTAGCTTTCCAGATTGGGCGCGTTCTCACCAAACATAGGCCGCACGCCAAGGGACGCCGCGCCATTATATGTCCCTGCATGTGGCCCATCCAAGACATCGACCTTGACCGCGTAGACGCCAAGACGCGGCAAATGGAGCCCCGCGACGGACATATTCGCCGTCGGATATCCAAGATCACGGCCCCGCTTTTCACCGTGCAAGACAGGCCCTTCAATCCGGTAGGAATGCCCCAGCATGGAGGCCGCATCCTGAACGCGGCCCTCCGTTAGAGCCGCACGGATCGCGGTGGAGGAGACCTCGACGGGTCCATCATGCAACAGATCGGCGATCGTGACTTCGAAGCCGAACTCCTTGCCCATCCGCATCAGATCTTCCGCGCCGCCCTTGCGACCCGCGCCAAACCGGAAATCGGCCCCCACGGTGACATGCGCCACCCCGAGGCCGCCCGCCAGAACGTCGCGGGCAAAATCCTCCGCAGACATCGCAGCCATGGCCGCGTCAAATTGCAATTCAAACAGGCGCTCAACCCCGAGCATCTCGAAGCGGTGTGCGCGGGCTTGGGCGTTCATCAAGCGGAAGGGGGACTGTTCTTTGCCCGCAGCCGCCGCAAAAAACGCACGGGGATGGGGTTCAAACGTGATAATCCCGAGCGGCTGCGTCGGCAAATGCCCGAAGCCCTCGCCCACCTTCCGCGCCAGATCAATTACGGATCGGTGCCCGCGATGGACCCCGTCAAAATTGCCCATTGCAACGGATGCGCCGCGCGCATCTGTCGGAATATTTCGCCAATCGGTAAAGCTCTGCATAGGGTCCGCCTTTGTCGGCGGAGCCGCCGATCAGTCGAATTTACGCGAGGGTGCCAGAACCAGCGCCTCGCCTTTCAAGACCACGGTATCGCCCACCGCGCAGTGGGTTTCAAGGGTCACGCGCCGCCGGGAATGGTCAATTGCGACGACCTTGACCTCTGCATAGACGATATCGCCCGGACGCACCGGCGCCATGAACTTAAGCGACTGCCCGAGATACACCGTGCCGTGGCCCGGGAGTTGCTCGCCAATGACCGCTGAAATCAGGCCGGCGGTCAGCATCCCATGCGCGATGCGCCCTTCGAAAATTGTATCCTTGGCGTAGGCATCATCGAGGTGGACAGGGTTCCTATCGGTCGAGACTTCCGCGAACAGCTCGATATCGCGATCGGTGATCTCCTTGCGGAGATATCGCAGCATCCCAATTTCAAGATCTTCGATGCAAATCGTGCCGCGCGGGAAATTATCGAGCATGGTCATGGCGTCCCTTGGGTTCATGTTGCACTGCAGCATAGCACGCAAAAAATCCACCGCGCAAGTTATTTACGATTTATGGCCGTATGTTGTATTATTATTTCCCCCAATACTAGCCCTGCGGAAAATGCACACCCAAAGAAAAAGGGAGGCAGCTTGCCCCCCTTCTTAGCTAAAATGTCGCGATGAACCGTCAAATCAGGCGCGCTTAGCGCAGCTTGCCGACCGAATAGCGTGGATTTTGTTGCCGCATGGCGAGCCAAGGCTCCAACAAAGCGGTGTCGGGGTTCTGAACATCCGGCCCGAACTGATCGTGCCCCAAACCGCCCGTCACGAACAAAACATCCATCCCCTCGCCCGCCGCTCCGGCGACATCCGTATTGATCCCGTCGCCAATCGCGAGAAGCGTCACGCCTTCGGCCAAACCATGCGCGGCCAGTTTGCGCCGCGCCATGTCATAAATCGGCGGGTGAGGCTTGCCGAAATACAGCGATACGCCGCCCATTTCCTCGTACAGCGCCGCGATCGCGCCCGCGCAGTAGATCCGCGTCTCGCCCTTATCCACGACGATATCGGGATTTGCGCAGAGCAACGGCATGCCGCGCGTTTTCGCTGCGAGCAATTTAGGGCGATAATCCTCTGGAACCTCGTTCACCTCATCGAACGGCCCCGTGCAAATAATCCCCTCCGCCTCCTCAAAGCTTACGCGCTCAACGCCCTCCTGCCCCGCCCAAGCCTGCGGAATCGCGGTAAAGAATCCCTCGTCCTTATCTGGCCCGAGATGCCAGACCTTGCGCCCCACAGCGCCTGCGAGCATCGCGTCTTGCGCCGCGTCACCTGATGTGACGATTAAATCCCATGCATCGCGCGGTACGCCCATCGCATCCAACTGTTCGGCGACAAACATTTCCGGACGTGGCGCATTGGTAAGCAGCACAACAGTCCCGCCCTGCGCACGGTAAGACTGCAACGCTTTGACGGCGTCGGGGAAAGCCTCCACGCCATTGTGCAAGCATCCCCAAAGGTCACAAAGTACGGCGTCGTAATGGGCGGAAACATCTTCTAGCGATTGGATAATCTGGGTCATATCGGTCCTCTCAATGCGGCGGTGCGCCCTGCTTGGCAGAGATATAGGACAGGCGCATAACAATTACCAACGCACAACAGAGGCGCAGCCGCGCGCGCGCATCGATTTTCGGGGGCGCGTCATAGTCTACGAGCACCTTTTGCGCGATGACGCCGAGGGAAGCCCCCCGCCTGCGCGCCCGAATAGCAAAAGGGCGAGGATAACCCCGCCCTTCACGTCGTTAAAGGCTGAGACGCTTACGCCTTGAGGACAGGCATGATCTGTTTCTTGCGCGACATGACGCCCGGCAACACGACCGTATCGCCAGTGACCGTGCACCCGAACGACGATTCCGCGATCATTTTCACGGTTTCATTCGGCACGAGCAACGTGGCTTCTTCTTTCAAGATGTCGATAATGAACAACAAGACCTCTTGGGCCCCGTCTTCTTTTGCCACAGCAGGCATCGACGCCATCAAGCTGTCTTTGCGGTCCAAAAGAAGCTTCGGCGCGGTCGTCTCCAGAACGGAGACACGCAGATCGGTCGCGCCCACGGTGTATTCTTTCGAATCCATCCGCAAAAGCTCCGCATCCGAGAACGCCGAAACATCTGATTTCGCCTCGAACATCGCGCTCGCCAATTCATTAATCGACACGCCCAGATCGTTTGCGAGAATTTCGCAAACTTCCTTATCGTGCGGCGTCGTTGTCGGTGAGCGGAATTCCAGCGTATCGGACAGGATGCACGACAGCATCGCGCCTTTGATCCCGCGCGGCGCCTTCGCCAAATCGTCGCCGATCAGATCAAACATGATCGTTGCGGTGCAAGCCAGAGGGCGGATCGTGATATCGATTGGGCCTTTGGTTTCCAAGCCACCAACCAGTTTGTGGTGGTCGATGATCGCAAGGATATCGGCGCCGTGGATGCCTGCGGGCAATTCAGCGGGATTGTTGGTGTCAACGATGACCACCTGCTCGCCCGCGCCCAGATCTGCGATAATCGCGGGTTTTGGCAGATCCCAATGTTGAAGCACGAAAGCGGCCTCGGTATTCGGCTCGCCCAGCAAGACCGGATCGGCCTTCACGCCTTTGATTTCGCTGAGATACCAAGCCCAAATAATAGGGGAGCCGGTGGAATCGGTGTCGGGGGATTTATGGCCCAGAACCTTGATGGTCATATGCGCTCTCACTTAACAAAGACAGGTTTGCTGCCTTATAGGCGCGCCGTTCATCCTTGTCACGCCTCGCGACGCTTACGCAACGGGCCGACAACCCCCTGATGGCCGTTCAGTAAGGCGAAATCGTCCATCCGCGCTGCGCGAGCAGGTTCAAGACCCCGTCCTCCCCCGCCAGATGCAGCGCGCCCGCCGCCATCACCACAGGTTTGCCTGCGGCCGTGGCCGCTGCCGCCTCAATCACCGGAACCCATGCATGATTGCGCTGCACCATGAGTTGATCCTCTGAAAGCGCCAATTGCCGCTCAATCACCTCTGGCGGCAACGTTGTATCCTGACGTGCCAGCCAATCGGAAAATTCCCAAATCAACCGCGTCTCGCCTTTGAAATAGGCATCCGCGAGGGTTGTCGTCATGTCGTCATTCTTGCCCTCAACCGCCAGCGCCCCCACGACCAGATCGCGCTGCTCCGCCTCGGGGAGGTCCTCGAACAGATGGAAGGCCGTGTCGTAGGATTCGAGCGCGCGGATTGGCAGGTTCCGCAATTGCGCGGCATGCATGATCTGTTTGTCCAAGCCTTCCGCACCTTCAGCGATCGCCTGCATTGCGCAAGGGCTCATCGAAATCACGATTGCCGCATACCAAGGCTTGAACTTCGCGCCGAAAATCGGCGGGATACCGCGCGCCTCCAACGCCACTGTGAGGCGTTCCCAATCCGCCGGATCGAGCAGCTCGGGGAGCGTCGGACCATCAAGGTCGAACATCAGATCAGGGCGACTCGCGAGTTCGGATTGCAACCGCGACTCCTCTTTCGGGCCCGCCTCGACAAGAAGGCTCGCGGCCTGATCAAGCACAGGAGCGATACGCGCCAGCAGTGCGGCGTGGCGCGGATCATCCAGATGATATGTGCCAATGATGATCGCGCTTTGCTCTTTAGACGCCGCCGAACCCAGAGGCGCGGCCTTTGTGGCGCGCCACACCAGCCCTTTGGCATAGGGCGCCGCATCGGCGGCAGCACGGATCTGCGCGAGCTCCGCAGGCGGGAGTTGATCCATCAAGTTCACACCTGCGCAATGCGCGTTGGCGTCGGCGGCCAATCCCCAACCCACCGCCAATGAGAAAACTGACGCGGCGAGGCCGGAACGGCGCTTTGGCAAACCAAACCGGCGCAGTCGCCCGATCAAACCTATCCGCATCCTCAAACCCTCCGTGCATCATCGCCGCGCCCGTCCCACGACAGCGCAGGCGACGGTGTGTGATCCCCAGACACTCGCAGTTTCATGGCGCCTTGACCAGCCATCGGCGGCATCCTGCGCGCGGAGAATTTGCGGGTTTGTCCATCGGGGGTTTAACTTGATCAAATCGTGACTATGTAACCCGCCTATACCGCGTTTACGCCCAATTTCCTTTGGTATTTCCGGTGAAGCGACGCATCAGAACCTGCCGCAAAAAATTCATAAATTTTGCCGCGCTAAGGTGTTGACAGTGACGGTGTGTAGTGACTAACTCCCGCATCGTTAGCACTCGCCTCCTGTGAGTGCTAAATCCAACAACCTGGAACCTTAGGGAGTGACCCAGATGGCATTCAAACCGCTTCATGACCGTGTGCTGGTTAAGCGCGTCGCATCGGACGAGAAAACCAAGGGCGGCCTGATCATCCCCGATAGCGCCAAAGAAAAACCGGCTGAGGGCGAAATCGTCGCAGTGGGCGAAGGCGCACGCAAGGACTCGGGCGAGCTGATCGCACCTTCCGTAAAAGTTGGCGATATCGTTTTGTTCGGCAAATGGTCGGGCACCGAAGTGACGCTCAACGGCGAAGAACTTCTGATCATGAAAGAAGGCGACATCATGGGGATCATCGGCTGATCCAGCCGATGCGGCGCGGAGGGATGACCCTCTGCCCCCTCATCTAGCCTCTTTCAAACGTAACTCTATTTAGGAGCCTCAATCATGGCAGCTAAAGAAGTAAAATTCTCGACTGAAGCCCGCGACCGTATGTTGCGCGGCGTCAACATCCTCGCAGATGCTGTTAAAGTGACCCTCGGCCCAAAAGGCCGTAACGTCGTTTTGGAAAAATCCTTCGGCGCACCGCGGATCACCAAAGACGGTGTTTCGGTCGCTAAAGAGATCGAGCTTTCCGACAAGTTCGAAAACATGGGCGCGCAGATGGTCAAAGAAGTGGCCTCGCGCACCAATGACGAAGCAGGCGACGGCACCACAACCGCGACTGTTCTCGCACAAGCGATCGTCAAAGAAGGCATGAAAGCGGTTGCCGCCGGCATGAACCCGATGGATCTCAAGCGCGGCATCGACCAAGCGACCCTCAAAGTCGTTGAAGCGATCAAAGCGGCTGCACGTCCTGTTTCGGGCACTGACGAAGTTGCGCAAGTCGGCACCATCTCGGCAAACGGCGAAGCTTCCATCGGCCGTCAAATCGCAGACGCGATGCAGCGTGTTGGCAACGAAGGTGTGATCACCGTCGAAGAAAACAAAGGCATGGAAACGGAAGTTGAAGTCGTTGAGGGCATGCAGTTCGACCGCGGCTACCTCTCGCCTTACTTCGTGACCAACCCTGACAAAATGATCGCGGATCTCGAAGACTGCATCGTTTTGCTGCACGAGAAAAAACTCTCGTCGCTGCAGCCAATGGTTCCGCTGTTGGAGCAAGTGATCCAGTCGCAAAAGCCGCTCCTCATCATTGCTGAGGATGTTGAAGGCGAAGCGCTGGCAACTCTCGTTGTGAACAAACTGCGCGGCGGCCTCAAAATCGCAGCAGTCAAAGCACCGGGCTTCGGCGATCGTCGTAAAGCCATGTTGCAAGACATTGCGATCCTGACCGGCGGCCAAGTGATCTCCGAAGATCTCGGCATGAAGCTCGAAAATGTCACGATGGACATGCTCGGCTCGGCCAAGAAAATCACGATCACCAAAGAAAACACCACCATCGTTGATGGCGCTGGTGACAAGGCCGAGATCGAAGCGCGCGTCGCACAGATCCGCACCCAGATCGAAGAAACCACCTCGGATTACGACAAAGAGAAGCTGCAAGAGCGCGTTGCGAAACTCGCAGGCGGCGTTGCTGTGATCCGCGTTGGCGGCATGACCGAAGTTGAAGTTAAAGAGCGCAAAGACCGTGTGGACGATGCTCTCAACGCAACTCGCGCTGCTGTTCAAGAAGGTATCGTCGTTGGCGGCGGCGTCGCTCTGGTTCAGGCTGGCAAGATCCTTGAAGGTCTGACCGGCGCGAACTCCGACGTGAACGCAGGCATCGCTATCGTTCGTCGCGCACTCGAAGCACCGCTGCGTCAGATTGCTGACAACGCAGGCGTCGACGGCGCAGTTGTGGCGGGCAAAGTTCGTGAATCCGACGACCTGACCTTCGGCTTCAACGCACAAACCGAAGAATATGGCGACATGTTCTCCTTCGGCGTTATCGATCCGGCGAAAGTCACCCGCACCGCTCTTGAAGATGCGGCATCGGTTGCAGGCCTCTTGATCACCACCGAATGCATGGTTGCCGAGAAGCCAGAGCCAAAAGGCGCAGGCGGCGGCATGCCCGATATGGGCGGCATGGGCGGCATGGGCGGCATGATGTAATCATCGGCCACGCCGAACGATTCGGAAGGGCGGCCCGGTTGGGTCGCCCTTTTCTCATCCAACGTGATAAAACATTTAGAAACTCCCCGAACGGATATACGAAATATCCAATTGCGCTAAATAATCAGCTGATCTGATAAATTTTGTTGCACAATCTCAGGTTGATATTGTCATAATGACGACAATGTTACCTAACCATTGGTTGGAGCAATTTATGTTAGATGAATCTGATATTCATAATTTATTTATGCGCGTTACGTGCCGCTCCGCTGAAGACCTCTCATCGATGCTGCAACAATGCATGGATGTCTTAACCGCACATCTTTCCCTGCAGTCCATGTATATCGCGCAGGTACGCGATGCCGGCGAACGGATCATATGCTTCCATGACACCGGAACGCTCCTGCCAGAGCTTACGATCGGCGCCTCACCACCAATCGCCACGCAAGATGACCCTCTGCCCCATATCCGACTGCCCATCAAACATCCAAACGGTGCACAGCTTGGTACGATCTACGGCGCATTTTACGCGGGGTTGCCTACGATCACAGACTCCAATCACCGTTTGCTCCGCGCAGTCTCAGAACTGATCGCAGCGCAGATCTCCGTCATTGAGGCACTTGGCGACGCAGACGATGCCCCTGCCCCCACATCGCCCTCGCGTCCCGCCTCGGCCCCGCCCGCCCTCAAAAAAACGGCAGCCGCCCCCCCCGTTGATGAGAGCAAGGACATCGCCCTCACACTGGCGCACAACAATATCACCCCGCTGTTTCAACCGATTATCGGGCTACAGGATATGAAGACCCGCGGCTTCGAAGGGCTTTCGCGCTTTCCCGCCTTACGGCAGCAAAACGTGCAGACAGTCTTCGACGCTGCGCATCGATCAGGCCTCGGACCCGAACTGGAAATCCAAGCCGTGCGCCAACTGATTACGCAAACGCACGACCGCCTCGATGAATTGGGATTCGTCTCCTTCAACCTCTCACAGTCCGTGTTGCAGATGGAGACGCTCCAAGTCTTATATGAGCGCGGCTGCGAAGGCGTTCCCAAGAACGGTTACATTGTCGAAATATCCGAGGCGGAAGCGGTGGAGAATTTCTGCGAGCTGCGCACAGCCTTGGTGCGTATGCGGCAGGCCGGCCTGAAGATCGCAATCGACGACGTCGGCGCGGGACAATCTGGCCTTCGGCATATTTTGATGCTGGAACCCGATATCATCAAAATCGACGTCTCGGTCACAGCGCGGATTGAGACCCATACGGCCAGCCGCGCGATGATGGCGGCCTTGAACAGCTACGGAGCGCAGACGGATTGCGAGATCATCGCCGAGGGAATCGAGACCTCCGAGCAGCTGAATATCCTGCGGGGCTTGGGGACATCGATGGGGCAAGGCTTCCTTCTCGGGCGCCCCGCATCCCTCCCTGCGGCCAAGCAAGAGCGCGTGACGCCCCCAGTCGCACAAATGGCTAGCTGACCCCACCCTGGACGGCATTTGACCGCGCTCAAGCCTCTGGAATGGTCCCGACGACACGGGATCGGCGGCAGTCGTTTAAAAGTTAGTCAACGTCCCAATCATCATCGTGGCGCAATCCACCGATCGCCATCCAATCTGCACGGACCCGCGCGACGCGGGTGTCGCCCCAAGTCCGGAAAACGATAACAAAGCCTTCCTCTGTGATCATATCTGCGCTGATATCCATCCGGCTATTGGCCTTTTGATCGATATCCCACATCGAGAGCGACACATGCACGGCGGGTGGGGTGCGATAGCGCGAGGCGAACTCGACGATCCGGCGCAGCTCGCGCGGGCCCTCCCCCGTCCACATGGTGCCGCCATCTTGGTAATCTGAAAACAGGACGAGCGATCCTTGATCAACCCCAACCGTCAAACTGTCTAATCGCTGCATAATGCCCCCTGAAACTTGAAGGAAAGATTTAACCTCGATGTCTTAAAAGAAAACCCCGAATTCGCGTAAGGGTTGCGCAAAAAGGTCGGTGGTGAGGCTGCGCGCCCAGAACAAAACGTTCTGACATGGCGCCTTGCCGCATGAAAAAAGCCCCGCGCCTTGGGCACGGGGCTTTTCAAATTTGAAGATGTCGCACTCAGACTGTGATGTGGTCGCCCAAGGCTTCCATATCCGCCAGCAGTTTCGCAGCATGTGCAACCGCATCCGACGCTGCCGAGGCATGCGCCTCTTTCGCGGACGCGACCAATTCCGCATGGATTTCACGAGTCAGTTCCTTGGTCGGCAAACCGCGCTCAGCGAGCACGGTTACGCTTTCCTGACTGATTTCGGCAAAGCCACCCGTCACTGCATAGTCATGTGTGCCGTCAGAGCCGACAACCGTCAGCACGCCAGGGCGCAGGGTGGTGATGAGGGCCGTGTGGCCCGGCATCACCGTCATGTCGCCTTCCGCGGACGGAATACGGACCTCGAGGGCCTGAACAGAAGCGAGCTTCCGTTCAGGGGACACGAGATCGAATTGCATCGTATCGGCCATGACCCTACCCCTTACGCTGCGTCAGCGAGGCGTTGAGCCTTGGCGATCACTTCGTCGATGCCACCAACCATGTAGAACGCGGCTTCCGGCAGGTGGTCATACTCGCCAGCAACCACAGCCTTGAACGACTTGATGGTGTCTTCGAGCGGAACCTGTTTGCCGTCTGCGCCGGTGAACACTTTTGCAACGTCAAACGGCTGCGACAGGAAACGCTCGATTTTGCGAGCGCGCGTCACGGTCATTTTGTCGTCTTCCGACAGTTCGTCCATGCCAAGGATGGCGATGATGTCTTGCAGCGATTTGTAGCGCTGAAGGATCTGTTGAACGTCCGTTGCAACTTTGTAGTGCTCTTCGCCGATCACCAGCGGGTCGAGCAGGCGCGAAGTCGAGCCGAGCGGATCCACAGCCGGGTAGATGCCTTTTTCCGAGATCGAGCGGTCGAGAACCGTCGTTGCGTCCAAGTGGGCGAACGAGGTTGCCGGCGCGGGGTCGGTCAAGTCATCTGCGGGAACGTACACGGCTTGCACCGAGGTGATCGAACCCGATTTGGTCGACGAAATGCGTTCTTGCATTGCGCCCATGTCGGTTGCCAGCGTTGGCTGGTAGCCCACAGCGGACGGGATACGGCCGAGAAGTGCGGACACTTCCGAACCTGCTTGGGTGAAGCGGAAGATGTTGTCCACGAAGAACAAAACGTCCGAACCGGTATCGTCGCGGAACTGCTCTGCCAAGGTCAGACCCGACAGGGCGACGCGCATACGTGCTCCCGGAGGCTCGTTCATTTGGCCGTAAACCAGTGCGATTTTCGACTTCTCGAGGTCATCAGGAACGATAACGCCGGATTCGATCATCTCGTGGTAGAGGTCGTTACCTTCACGGGTCCGCTCGCCAACACCAGCGAACACGGACACGCCCGAGTGCACTTTTGCAATGTTGTTGATCAATTCCATGATCAGAACGGTTTTACCCACGCCCGCACCGCCGAAGAGGCCGATTTTGCCGCCTTTCGTGTAGGGGGCGAGAAGGTCGATGACCTTGATGCCGGTGACGAGGATTTCCGTAGCGGTCGACTGCTGGTCGAAAGCAGGCGCTTCGCCATGGATCGCACGCTGTGTTGTCGATTTGACCGGACCTTGTTCGTCAACGGGCTCGCCGATGACGTTCAGGATACGACCCAGAGTGCCGGTGCCAACGGGTACCGAGATCGGTGCGCCGAGGTCGCTCACTGCTGCGCCACGGACGAGACCTTCGGTCGAATCCATTGCGATTGTACGGACAGTGTTCTCGCCGAGGTGCTGCGCAACCTCCAACACGAGACGCTTGCCGTTGTTGTCCGTTTCGAGAGCGTTCAGAATCGCCGGGAGGGCGTCTTCAAACTGAACGTCCACGACGGCGCCGATGACTTGCGTCACTTTGCCTTTTGCTTGTGCCATGTTCGTTTCTCCGGTTCCGTCAGAGCGCTTCCGCGCCCGAAATGATTTCGATCAGCTCGTTGGTGATCACGGCCTGACGCGAGCGGTTGTACTCGACCGTCAGCTTGTCAATCATGTCACCCGCATTGCGCGTCGCGTTATCCATTGCCGACATCTGGGCCCCGTTGAAGGAGGCGTTATTTTCCAGAAGCGCGCCGAAGATTTGCGTCGCAACACCGCGTGGCAGAAGGTCTGCCAAGATCGTTTCCTCGTTCGGTTCGTATTCGTAGGAGGCATCGGAAGATGCCGCCGCGGAATCGAACGTCGCAGGAATGATCTGCTGCGCGGTCGGGATCTGCGAGATCACGTTTTCGAAGCGAGCAAAGAAGATCGTTGCCACATCGAAATCACCGGCATCAAAGCGCGTGAAGATATCGCGAGCGATATCCTGCGCGTTGACATAGCCAATGCGTTTGACCTCGGAGAGATCGACATGGCCGACCAGATACTGGCTAAAATCGCGGCGAAGAGCATCACGGCCCTTCTTGCCGACGGTGAGAATTTTCACCGTTTTTCCTTTCGCCAGCAGCTCGGTCGCCCGTGCCTTTGCCAGTTTCGCGATGTTGCCGTTAAAGCCACCGCAAAGCCCGCGCTCACCGGTCATGACCACCAAAAGGTGGGTCTGATCCGAGCCCGTCCCGGCCAAAAGCCGGGGCGCGCTATCAGAGCCGCCAACCGAGGCAGCAAGCCCCGTCATGACAGCCGTCATGCGCTCGGCGTAAGGCCGAGCGTTTTCAGCGGCTTCTTGGGCGCGACGGAGTTTAGCCGCCGCGACCATTTGCATCGCTTTCGTGATCTTCCGCGTATTTTTAACGCTTTGGATCCGGTTTTTTAGGTCCTTAAGGCTAGGCATGTCCCCGTCCTTTCAGGCGATTACGCGAAGGTCTTGGCGAATTCTTCGATCGCAGCTTTCAGCTTGTCTTCAGCTTCACCCTTGATCTTCGGATCTTCTTTGGTCAGCCACTCAAGGATGTCTTTGCGTGCGCCGCGCAGGTGCGCCAGAAGGCCCTGCTCGAAACGTGCAACATCTTTAACTGGCAGAGCATCGAGGAAGCCCTTGGTGCCTGCGAAGATCACAGCGACGATTTCCGCGTTGGTGAGCGGCGCGTATTGCGGCTGCTTCATCAACTCGGTGAGGCGTGCGCCACGGTTCAGCAGCTTTTGCGTTGCGGCATCGAGATCCGAACCGAACTGAGCGAAAGCAGCCATCTCGCGGTACTGAGCGAGCTCCAGTTTCACCGGACCAGCAACCGATTTCATCGAGTTGGTTTGAGCCGACGAACCCACGCGCGAAACCGACAGACCGGTGTTCACTGCGGGACGGATCCCTTGGTAGAAGAGTTCGGTTTCCAAGAAGATCTGGCCGTCGGTGATCGAGATCACGTTGGTCGGAATAAACGCGGAAACGTCGCCGCCTTGGGTTTCAATGATCGGCAGAGCCGTCAACGAGCCCGAGCCGTATTCTTCATTGAGCTTTGCCGAACGTTCCAACAACCGCGAGTGAAGGTAGAAAACGTCGCCTGGGTAAGCTTCACGGCCCGGCGGGCGACGCAGAAGCAAGGACATCTGGCGATAAGACACAGCTTGCTTCGAGAGGTCATCATAGATGATCAAAGCGTGCTGGCCGTTGTCGCGGTAGTATTCCGCCATTGCAGTCGCGGAGTAAGGCGCGAGGAACTGCATCGGTGCCGGATCGGACGCGGTTGCGGCGATCACGGTGGTGTAGGCGATTGCGCCGGTTTCTTCGAGCTTTTTCACAAGCTGAGCAACCGTCGAACGCTTTTGACCGATTGCAACGTAGAAGCAATGCAGTTTGTTGTCAGGGTTCGCGTTGTTGTACGATGCCTGGTTCAGAATGGTGTCGAGCGCGATTGCGGTCTTGCCTGTCTGACGGTCACCGATGATCAATTCACGCTGGCCACGGCCAACCGGGATCATTGCGTCAACCGACTTGAGGCCGGTCGCCATTGGCTCATGCACCGATTTACGCGGGATGATGCCTGGTGCTTTGGAATCTGCCACGCGGCGTTCGGTCGACTCGATTGCGCCTTTGCCGTCGATCGGGTTACCCAGACCGTCAACTACGCGGCCGAGAAGGCCCGGACCAACCGGAACGTCCACGATCGAGTTGGTGCGCTTAACAACGTCACCTTCTTTGATGTCGCGGTCGGCGCCGAAGATAACGATACCAACGTTGTCGGTCTCTAGGTTGAGTGCCATCCCGCGGATACCACCGGGGAATTCGACCATCTCACCGGCCTGGACGTTATCGAGCCCGTGAACGCGCGCGATACCATCACCGACGGAGAGCACACGCCCCACTTCGGCGACTTGGGCGTCCTGCCCAAAATTCTTGATCTGCTCCTTGAGGATAGCAGAAATTTCGGCTGCTTGGATGCCCATTATCCGACCTCTTTCATGGCGTTCTTGAGTGATGCCAGTTTCGAAGCGACCGAGGTGTCGACCATCTTCGAGCCCAGCTTTACAATCATGCCGCCAATGAGAGATTCATCAACAGCAAGGTTAAGTTTTACAGTTTTACCCGTTTGTTTTGCGAGTACGCCCGCGAGCTTGTCGGCTTGTGCCGCAGTCAGCTCGGTGGCGGCAGTGACATCCGCGGTCACCTCGCCTTTCGCATCCGCGATCATCCCTTGCAGGCTTGTCACCAGCGCAGGAAGCGCGAACAGGCGGCGATTGCTTGCCATGAGACGAAGCGTGCTGGCGAGCGTATCGCCCAGCCCCATCTTGGCAGCAATCGCGCCGATAGCCGCCGATTGATCATCGCGCGAATAAAGCGGCGATGTCATCAGATCACGAAGTTCGGACGAGCTTGAGACAACTCCACGCAATGCGTCGAGATCCTTTTCAAGCGCGTCGAGCCCGTTGGCCTCACGCGAAATTTCAAAAACAGCCGTCGCATAGCGCGCGGCGATGCTTGCGGAAATCGAAGCTGGTTCGGACACGTCCACCCTTCCGATATCATCTTGCCTAAGGCTCCCGAGACGAAGACTCTTCCTCGCATCAGGCCGAAGGCCCCCCAATGACGTTCGGGGCCTCCGAACGCGTCAATCGGGGGAGCATGTAGCAGAGGTATGAATGCCTCGCAACACTCTCAGACAACAGAATGTGAACTGAACACCCTCAAATCGCACTTCAGGCGACAAGATCGGGCACTGGGGACGGGAAATAGGCAGTCGGGGCGCCAAAACGCGCATTTGAGGGGAGGAAACGCGCGAAATGGAACGTTGTCGAGAGGTGTAAACTTGCTGCACTGCCGCATGAGGCGGGCGTCTCGGCGGAGTTTACGGCATCTCGGCCCGGATCCTCCGCCCGACGAGCAGAATCGCTTCGTGGGAAAAGCCCAACATTTACACGACGATTCTGCGTCGTCCCCGATCACTGACGTGGCAGGGCGGGCGTGCCGAGCACCTGCAGCAACCCCGCCCCACCGTGACCTGCGTCACTTCGCCGCAGGGCTATCGACTTACGCGCAAAAAGCCGGAGATCATGGCCGCCCGCGACGGGCTGCGCAGGGGGATGCCTGCAGGCGCTCATCGGAGCAGACGCGCGAGAGAGTCGCGCAGTGCTGCATCGTCGACGCGCGAGAACCGGCGCGTCGCAGCGCGGACGCCCTCAAGTCCGGCGCGACCCTGACAAACCCGCCTCGGGGCGTGGCTTGGCCATCCCCTCCAAGACGGATAGCGGAGAGCGCACCGAAACCCCAAGCCCCGGCCTGCGTGGCGCGTGGATTTGCTTGGACACCTCCAACATAACGACACCTGCGGCGAGGAAGGCGGGGATCTTCTGGCCAATGCTTTCCCAAAGCGCGGCAGAGCGTAGCCAGAACCTGCGCTGCGATGGCGGGATGAACAGCGCCGCCGCTTGGCGTTCAGGCACAAACCCCGCCCTTCGCGCCTGCGCGTCCAGCTGACCAAGGGTATAGGGCCGCCCGAAGCCGAACGGAGTCGTCTCCCGCGGCGCCCAGAGCCCCGTGCGCGATGGCACGATGATCAACGCGCGCCCCCCCGGCCCCAGCACCCGCCAGGCCTCCGCCATCAGATCATCCGATTGCTCGGAGGTCTCCAACCCGTGCATCATGATGAGACGATCCGCGAAGCCCGTCTCCAAAGGCCAGCTTGCCTCCTCGCACAGAACCGAAACGTTGGGCATCCCTGCGGGCCATGGCATAACCCCTTGCTGGGCGGGCATCAGCCCGATGACACGGCGGGAATGGGCAAGGTAGGGCCGCAAAAGCGGCACAGCGAACCCGAATCCCGCGATGGTTTGCCCCGCAACATCCCCCGCCCCCGCAGGCCACATTCGCACGACCTGATCGCGGATCGCCTTTTGCGCCGCGCGGCCCAGCTGTGTGCGGTAATAGAAGTTTCTCAGGTCCAGAACGTCGAGATGCATTGCGCGCGCGGGTTCCATAGGTGAAGGTTGCTCTCCACCATACGCAAAACAATCCGGAAGACCATGCCTGTCGAACTCGTCACGATCCCCTGCCTCAAGGACAATTACGCCTATCTGATCCATGATGGCGGCACTGAAACCGTCACGCTCATCGATGCGCCGGAAGCGGCCCCTATTCTCGCCGTCTTGTTCGAGCGGGGATGGAAGCTGAGCCATATCCTCATTACGCATCATCACAGCGATCACACCGACGGCGTCCCCATGTTGGAGGCAGCCACCGGTGCACGTGTGATCGGCGCGGCGGCGGATGCGCATCGCTTACCGCCCCTGACCGAACAGGTCACTGTGGGGGAGGCTTTCCACGTCGGCATGGATGAGGTTCAGGTGGTGGATGTGCCGGGCCATACATTGGGACATGTCGCCTACCATTTCGCCCGCGCAGGCTTGGTCTTCACGGGCGATAGTTTGATGAGTTGGGGATGCGGGCGTCTGTTTGAAGGCACGCCGGAGGATATGTTCACCGCACTGGGGCGCCTGAGCGCCCTGCCCGATGAGACGGTGATATGCTCAGGCCATGAGTATACCGAAGCCAACGGCCGGTTCGCCTTGTCGATTGAGCCGAATAACCCTGCCCTTCTCGAACGGATGGACCGCGTGAAAGCCCTGCGCGCGCAGGGAAAGCCGACGGTCCCGGTCACGCTGAAAGAAGAGCGCGCGACGAACCCTTACCTGCGTTGCCACGAGCCCGCCCTCGCAGCGGCGCTTGGGATGGAAGGCGCGACACCGCTTGAGGTGTTCACGGAGACGCGCGCGCGCAAGGATCGGTTCTAAACGCGAGAGATTTAGGACGTCGCAGGGGGCGCCGGCGGCGCGGCGCCCTGATTGGCCTCAGTTTCGCGTGCCTGCGCCTCTGCCGCGCGTTTTTGGCGCAGCGCATCCGCGATGAACAGACGCGAAAGCGCGTGGTAGAGCGGCTCGGGCGCAACAAAGCGCGACACGCCATGCCCCAGCATCGCCGCCGCCATAATCGGCACGACATTGTCGTGATT
Organism: Albirhodobacter sp. R86504; assembly: GCF_042466415.1. Taxonomy (NCBI): domain Bacteria; kingdom Pseudomonadati; phylum Pseudomonadota; class Alphaproteobacteria; order Rhodobacterales; family Paracoccaceae; genus Albirhodobacter; species Albirhodobacter sp. R86504. Next base: position 1,617,260 of record NZ_JAXHCH010000002.1, read on the forward strand.
GCCGGTCATTTCAAAAATGATCACGAAGGCGGTCATCGGTGCTTGCGTCACGCCTGCGAAATACCCCGCCATCCCCAACAAAGCCGCCATCGCGATATCCTCATTCAGCAGCACGCCGATGGAGGAACCGAGCGACGCCCCGACCGTAAGAGAGGGCGCAAACAAACCGCCCGGAATCCCAGAAACAGTCGCAGCGAGTGTTGCGATCAGTTTGGCGATGAACAGGGTCACAGGCGCGGCGTCGCCCTCAATGACGGAATGGGCCTGCTCGTACCCCGTCCCGAAGGTCGCGCCGCCGTAAGCCACGCCGATCACGGCAGAAATCACGCCCGCACCGAATGCGATCAAAAGCGAACGACGCAAGGGATCAGCGGCGCGCCAGCGGCGGAACTGGCGCGTAAGCGCGATCGTCCAGCGCGAGAACCATCCACCCAACAGCCCGCCCAACAGCCCGCAGGCGAGAACCAAGATCCCGTTATCAGGGAAGGTCACTTGCACATCCGTAACCCCGAAATAGGTGTAGCTTCCGAACAACCAGAGCGAGGAGACGCCCGCGATCACAACCGCCGACAAGACCACCCCGTTCGAGCGCACATGGTACGAGCGGCTCAACTCTTCAATCGCGAACACGATGCCCGCGAGGGGCGTGTTGAACGCCGCTGATACCCCCGCCGCCGATCCTGCTAAGATGAGGCCGCGCGCGTGCTTCATACCGCCGAGGCTGGCAGATTGCAGCATGATCGCCGCCGCGACTTGTACGGTCGGGCCTTCGCGGCCGATCGATGCGCCGCACCCCATGCCGAACACCGTCATCACGATTTTACCGACGGCAAGCTTTAGCGAAAGCAGCTTCGAGAGATCACCCTTGATCCCAATATGTCGCGCGGCAATCGCTTGGGGAATACCTGAGCCTTGGGCCCCGGGAAACCAGCGGATCGCCGCCCATGCCAAAAGAACAAATCCGATCGGCGTGATCAGCAAGGGGAGCCACGCGCGCCCCGAACCCGTGGTAATCCGCATAAAGAAATGCTGCGCCTCGTCGGCCGCAAGGGCAAAGCCCGCCGAAATCGCGCCAATGGCCAATGCACCAATCCAGAACACCAAGCGAGACTTCCACAGCCGTGGCGACCGCATGAGTGCACGCGAGCGGCGCACCGTTGCCATGCGAGAAATCCTGAACGGGCCCATGATGCTCCCTGCCTATCGCTACCCCTCCCCCTTGGACCCTCAGCCACCACATTTCAACCCGCGGGACCGGGATTCTTTCGGGTTTTCAGCGGCAGCTTGCTTGCATCACGGTCCGGCGCCCAAATCCTGCACCACGCTCCCACCGCATCCGGCGACCAAACCCTATTTGCATAAAATTTATGCATCCCCTCTTTTGGTCTCGTTCTCGCGTGCTTAGATTGATCCAGAACAAGAAACTTGGTGCGTTCACGCGGTCGCGAACACAAAATGTTCGATTTCCCCTTGAACCTACGCCCAATCCACCGAACTTTAACCATATGGGGTCACGCTCGATGACGGGTGAAACGCCCCCGTAAGGAAAGGAGCCGCCATGCCTTCGTTTTCGACTTCGCTCGAACAAGCAATCCACGGTGCTCTCGCGCTCGCCAACGCGCGGCGCCACGAGCTCGCAACGCTTGAGCATCTCTTGCTCTCGTTGATCGACGAGCCCGATGCCAGCCGCGTCATGCGCGCATGTTCCGTTGATATTGAGGAACTGCGCAAAACGCTGACGGATCACATTGACGAAGATCTCGCGACGTTGATTACCGACGTCGAGGGGTCCGAGGCGGTGCCTACAGCCGCATTCCAGCGCGTGATCCAACGTGCCGCCATCCATGTACAATCGTCTGGTCGGAACGAGGTGACGGGTGCAAATGTGCTCGTCGCGATCTTCGCAGAGCGTGAAAGCAACGCCGCATACTTCCTGCAAGAGCAGGACATGACACGCTATGACGCGGTCAACTTCATCGCGCACGGTGTCGCGAAAGATCCGGAATTCGGCGAAGCCCGCCCCGTCTTGGGCGCGGAGGATGAAACGCATTCCGAAAATAAAAGCGGCGCAGCAGGGTCGGGCGGCGAGGAAAAAGAATCCGCGCTGTCGAAATATTGCGTCGATTTGAATGCCAAATCCGTCAAGGGGGACATCGACCCGCTGATTGGTCGCGAGGAGGAAGTCGAGCGCGCGATTCAGGTTCTGTGCCGTCGGCGTAAAAACAACCCGATTCTCGTAGGCGACCCGGGCGTGGGCAAGACCGCAATTGCGGAGGGTTTGGCCCTGAAAATCTCGCGCGGCGAGACGCCCGAGATTTTGTCAAAGACGACAATCTTCTCCCTCGATATGGGCGCGCTGTTGGCGGGTACGCGGTATCGGGGCGATTTCGAAGAGCGCTTGAAGGCTGTCGTCAAAGAGCTTGAAGATCACCCTGATGCGGTGCTGTTCATCGATGAAATCCACACAGTTATCGGCGCGGGCTCGACATCCGGCGGCGCTATGGATGCGTCGAACCTGCTCAAGCCTGCGTTGTCGGGCGGCAAGCTGCGGTGCATGGGGTCGACGACGTACAAGGAGTTCCGTCAGCATTTCGAAAAGGATCGCGCGCTTGCTCGCCGGTTCCAGAAAATCGACGTAAACGAGCCTTCTGTCGGGGATTCCGTCAAAATCCTTATGGGGTTGAAACCGTATTTCGAGAAGCATCACGATATTCGGTACACGAATGATGCGATCAAATCTGCGGTAGAGTTGGCCGCGCGCTATGTGCATGACCGCAAACTGCCCGATAAGGCAATTGACGTGATTGACGAAGCTGGCGCCGCGCAACATCTCCTGCCCGAAAGCCGTAAGCGCAAAACGATCGGGCCGAAAGAAATCGAGGCTGTTGTCGCGAAAATCGCGCGGATTCCGCCGAAGAATGTTTCGAAAGACGATGCCGAGGTGCTTCGCGATCTTGAGAAGTCGCTCAAACGTGTTGTCTTCGGACAAGATAAGGCGATTGAGGCGCTCTCGTCAGCGATCAAGCTCGCACGGGCGGGGTTGCGCGAGCCGGAGAAGCCCATCGGAAACTACCTGTTCGCGGGGCCAACGGGCGTCGGCAAAACCGAGGTCGCCAAACAACTGGCCGACACATTGGGCGTTGAGCTTCTGCGCTTCGATATGTCGGAATACATGGAGAAACACGCGGTTTCTCGCCTGATCGGCGCGCCTCCAGGCTATGTTGGGTTTGATCAGGGCGGCATGTTAACCGATGGCATTGACCAGCATCCGCACTGCGTTCTTTTGCTGGACGAGATGGAAAAAGCCCATCCGGACGTCTACAATATTTTGTTGCAAGTGATGGATCACGGGAAGCTGACGGATCATAACGGTCGTACAGTCGACTTCCGGAACGTGATTTTGATCATGACGTCGAATGCGGGCGCGGCCGAGCAAGCCAAATCGGCCATCGGTTTCGGACGGGACCGTCGCGAAGGCGAGGATACCGCCGCGATCGAGCGGACCTTCACACCCGAATTCCGCAACCGTCTGGACGCGGTGGTTTCCTTCGGGCCTCTGCCACGTGAGGTCATCTTGAAAGTTGTCGATAAGTTTGTGCTCCAACTCGAAGCGCAACTGATTGATCGCAACGTGCATATTGATTTGACGCCGGAAGCGGCCGAATGGTTGGCCGAGAAAGGCTATGATGCGCGGATGGGGGCGCGGCCTCTCGGACGCGTCATTCAAGAGAACATCAAAAAGCCGCTCGCGGAGGAGCTGCTGTTCGGCAAATTGATGAAGGGCGGCGTTGCGAAGATTACCGTGAAGGACGACGCACTCAAAATCGAGGTGCAAGAGCCGCAAAAAGCACGGCTTTCGAGTAAAAAGCCGCCGCTCCTGACTGCGGACTAATGTGGCGTCTGCCTTTACTCCTGATCGCGGCGGCCCCAACGGCCGCCGCGAATGATTTTACGATGGCTCTCCCAGTCGACTGTGTTTTGGGCCAGTCTTGCTATATCCAGCAATATATGGACCACGACCCAACCGCCGCAGTCGCAGATTTTGCGTACGGTGATCTCGCCTATGACGGCCATCGCGGCACGGATTTCGCCCTACCTGACCTATTCGCAATGGAAAGCGGTGTCACGGTGACGGCTGTTGCAAAAGCAACGGTGGTTGGCGTGCGAGATGATGTGACTGACAAAATATATACAGCCGAGGCGGATCTTCACGGGCAAGATTGCGGCAATGGCGTCTTGCTAGATCACGGAGAGGGCTGGCAGACGCAATATTGTCACCTGCGGTCCGGCTCCCTGAAAGTGCATGTGGGGGACCAAGTCGAGCAAGGCGCGCCGCTCGGCCTCATCGGGCTTTCGGGCCGCACACAATTCCCGCATCTGCACCTCGCGGTTCGCCGCGATGGCCTCGACGTTGATCCCTTCGCCCCGTCCGGAGGGGCGACATGCGATCAAACGAACGCCCATGGCACCGCGGTGGAAAACTTCGTCGCGCAAAGTCTTTGGCGGGAGCCTATTCCTTATCAGCCTGCTGGCCTGATTTCGGTCGGCCTGACGGTCGATACGCCTGATTATCAATCACTTAGGCAGGGCGGCGCCGCGGAAGCGCTGATCTCACGGGCGCGCCAAATTCACCTCGTGGCGTATGGCTGGGGGTTTCGCGCCGGTGATCAATTGGTCTTTGACCTGCTTGGCCCCGATGATTTCGCGATTAACGCAACACAGGTTCTCGACAAAGACCAAGCCATCGCCATGCGCTACATCGGCAAGCGCTTCGCAAAGGCGGGTTTGCCCGCAGGCCGCTACAACGCGCGCGTCACATTGACCCGAGAGGGTGAGACGCTTGCCAGCCGGTCCCTCACCGCAGTCGCGCAGTAAACGCGCCGCTCACCGCTCGGTCAGCTTCAATTCGATCCGGCGGTTTTGCGCGCGCGCTTCGGTCGAAGTGCCCTCAGCAACCGGACGGTATTGCCCAAAACCGGTGGGGGCGAGGCGCTTTGGGTCCATCCCCAGATCATCCATCATGAAGCGCACAACCGATAGAGCGCGGGCCTGAGACAATTCCCAGTTATCCGCATATTCACCTAAACCCGAGAGCGGCACGTCATCAGTGTGGCCATCCACGCGGATGATCCAGTCGAGCTCTGGTGGGATTTCTCCCGCGACATCGTTGAGAATTTGCACAACGGACGCGATTTGCGCGCGCCCCTCACCCGCAAGGCTCGCACGACCCGGATCAAAGAGCACCTCGGACGAGAACACAAACCGATCGCCCACCACGCGGACACCTTCACGTCCCGCGAGAAGTTGCGAGAGCCGTCCGAAGAACTCCGAACGATACCGCTCCAAGTCCTTGGCTTCTGCCTGCGCCCGAAGCTTTTCCGCTTCTTCGAGCTGCGCACGTGCGCGCTGCTCGGCCGCGACCTGCGCCAGCGCCGCGTTTAACTGTGTGCCAAGAGCATCGACTTGCACCTTCGCCTGCTCGTCGCGATCCGCCGCCTCATCCAAAACAGCTTGCAACGACGCCAACTGACCACGCAGCGCCGCAACTTGTTCATTGAGCAAGGCAACCTTCCGCGCGGCCTCCGCGGAGGCGGTCTCTTGTTTGGCGAGTTCGCTTTGGGCAAGCGCCAGAAGGGCGGCTTGCTTCTCCGCCTCGGTCAATTGCACTTGGGCCGAGGCCTCGAGCCCCTCCTTCGCTGCCTGCGCCGCGGCCAGCAATGTCAGCGTATCTTCCGCTTCCTGCCGCGCTTGTTCCAAAGCGAGTGTCATCGCCTTAACTTCATCCTCCGAAGACAGAAGCTTGTCCCGCAAAGCCTCAATCTCGGCATCGGATGCCTGCTTTTGGTTGACCAAAGCCGCCAAGCGCGCCTCGAAATCGGAAATCTGGTCATTGGCCTTGCCCAATGCGGCGGCCTGCGCGGCGATCTGTGATGTGAGCGAGGCGACCAGTTGCGATTGCGTCTCGCGGGCCTGCTCGGACCCTTCAAGCGCCGTCTGCAATTCGCCTACCTTTGCGCGCTCCAACGACAACGCATCCGCGAGGCCCGAAATCTGCGCCGAGAGAGAGGAGAGTTCGGCATCTTGCGTCGTGATTGTCTCCCGAAGCACAGATTGCACCACCATGAAAATGGTTAGAACAAACATCAGCACCAGTAAAAGCGCCGTCATCGCGTCCACAAACCCGGGCCAGATATTGGCCGAGAACCTCTGGCCGGAACCACGTCGCGCAAGTGCCATCGATCAACCCTCGCGATTATGACGCGCGGCGGAAATTCCCTCGCGGGCCATCGTCGCGCGAATGAGCGCCGCGATATCGCCACGGATTTCGGCCATGCTTTCTTGTCGTCCGGCCGCAACCTCCTCCAACAGGCGCAAAAGCTGCACGTCGATCGACCGCAGCCGCATCCGCGCCTCGCTATCCTCTGGCACAATCAGGCGCTTTGTCTCGAACGCCTGCGCGAGGCGCTCCTGCCCCTCCGCAATCCGCGTCAGTGCATGCGTCAAAGCGGTGGCGTCGTTTTGCTCCGCGCTCGCCATCTGGTCGAGGCGCTTGGTCAATGTCGTAACGGACGCCACCATTTGCGCCATTCGTTCATCAGTCTGCGCACGCGATATGTCCGATTGCATGTAAATATTTTGCAAGACTTCCATCTGTTCGGCCATGTGATCGAGCACGCCCACAACAGAGCCCTGCTCGACTCCCTCCCCGTCTGTTCCCGTGAAGGACAGCCGCGTGATCGAGGACAACCAGTCCTCGAGCTCACGGTAAAAACGGTTCTGGCCATGGGTCGAGAACAGCTCCAAGAGCCCCACGACAAGCGAGCCGGCAAGGCCAAGGAGCGAACTCGAGAATGCCGTGCCCATGCCGCCCAATTGTGCCTCGAGACCTGTCATGAGCTTGTCAAAGACCGACATCGCGCTCTCGCCCTCTTGGGGGGCAAGGGCGCGGATCGTATCAACCACCGCGGGAACGGTTGTCGCCAGCCCGTAGAACGTTCCGAGCAGCCCGAGGAAAATGAGCAAGGCGGCCAGATAGCGTGTGATATCGCGCGCCTCATCGATCCGTGTCGCCACAGACTCAAGGATGGAGCGAGAGGACGATGTCGAGATTGTCCGCCGTTGCGCGCCGTTTGACAAAAGCGCCGCCAGAGGGGCGAGCATCTGCGGCGCGCGGTTCAGGCCAATTTCATGGCCCGGCCGTGCGGAGGCGAAGCTCTCAATCCAGCTGACGCCTTTGACAAGCTGCACAACCTGCCAGAAACACGCAAGAACGCCGGCCGCAAAGACAAGCAGGATCAGGCCGTTAAGCCATGGATTTGCGATGAAAATCGGGAAGATCCGCGCATAGGCGAATGTGCCGCCCGCCGCGACAAGACCGATCACGATCAGCATCAAGGTAATCTGGCGCACGGGTTGCGAAAATTGCGGACGTGCCGCGTTGGCCGACGGTTTCATGGGGGGAGGCCTGTTGTCTACCTGTTTGCCCGAACTCTAGCCGCGCAACGCCCCCCCTGCCAAGTGCTAAGCGTTAATCTCACCAACGCGTGCGCATAACCACACAAGGTCAGGGTCTTCGACACCCATTTGCAACAGATGCGCGGTCGTGTTGCGCAGATAATCCGCATTCGCCCCGCGTGCGCCCGATGCCTGCGCGATGATCTGCGCCTGCTCCTCCAAGGAAAGGTCGCAATATTGCGGTCCTTGCGGATCAATCACATAGGTCACGACGTCAAGCTCTCGCCCCTTGATACACCGCACCTGAAGGCGCACCTCGAGATAGGCGTCCGATACCAACTCGCGCGCACGCAACATCGCCATGACATCCGCCTCGTCCACCGGATCAACGCGCATTGCGACGCCGTCGCAAGCCGCCCCCTCCCGCGCATCCAGCGCAAGAACAAGGCCCGGATTTTGTTCCGTCCCGCGGTAATGTATGGAGCGCATCGAGAACGAGCGGTGCCAGCCAGACAACCGCGCGCGGCAGGTTTCGACGGGTGTAAACTGCGGATCCCACAGAAGTGAGCCGTATCCGAAGATCCAAAGCGGTGTCGTCATTGCGCAATTCCTCTTTGAGTGTCACCTAAGGGTCCTGTGGCGCGATGAAAAGGGGTTGCGATGAAACGGTTGATGACGGTGGTGGTGCTGTTTGCGGGTCTATGGGCCGGATACTGGTGGTTTGGCATCACCCAATTGCGCAGCGCCGTCACGCAGGGGCTCGCGCAAATCCCTGATCGGGTCACGCTAGGTGATTGGTCCGCGCAAGGTTTCCCTTCGCGGTTCGATATCGATATCCGCGAGGCGCAACTGCGCGGGCCAAACTGGCAGTGGGACGTGCCGCAGGCTGAAATCATGGCGATGGCATGGGCCCCGACGCGATTGATTGTCTGGGCGGGTGTGCCGCAAACGCTGAGCGTCTACGGACAGACATTCGAGATCAACGCGCAGGACATGCGCGCCAATGTCGATTTTGCGGCGCGCGGTTCGTTGCCGCTGGAAAAAGTCATCGCCGTGATGGAGGCCCCGCAGGTCAGCGGGCTTGTGGCCGACCAAGCGCGGCTGGCGTTGCAATCCATTCCGGACGGTGCTGACGAAACGACCCAAGCTTCCGCCCGTTATCGCATCGGCGGGGCGCTGACGAATGTTCGGAGCGAAAGTCTGACATCCGATGCGGTGACGCCCGCAAATGTGGCGTGGGACGCACAGATCGCCCTCCCCGCCCCGATTGACCGCGTGATGCTACAATCTGGCGTCCTGCCAAGGGCGCAAAGCATTGATCTGACAAAGCTCACCATTGATTGGGCGGGTGCGTCTGTGGCCGCGTCGGGTCAATTGACCGTCCTGCCTTCGGGCTATCTCGACGGGCCTGTCGATCTGGAGTTACAAAACATCGATCAGGTCATCGCCTTGCTGCGCGAGAGCAATATCATGCCCGCGTCGCAGATTGATCTGATTGACCGCGCCCTGCGCGCGATTGGGCGCGGCGATGGGTCGGTCTCGGTGCCGTTACGATTTGCGGGCGGGCAAACCATGTTGGCGGGCCTGTTCCGCATCGGGCCTGCGCCGCGCTTGCCGTGACACTTTCAACGGCGCCTGCTGACACAGTCGCGGCAGGCGCACATCACCGACAATAGGCACCATTTTGGTGGCGGGCGGTATCGACGTGGAAGTGATCGCGGTGGAAACTATCCGATTTCGGGCCAAGCACGGTCCCGAATGTTCCGCAGGCGGCGCGGTGTATTGACTGCATGATCTTCGGATTACGCTTCCAATCTTGCAAAACGGTCAACGTTCTACCGTCCTTCAGCGTTATCCCCGCCAGATCAACTGCGCGCCCGCGACCATGTTCGGACACTTTCGAGCCGCGTTGGTTATTGCGCGGGCGGCACGCATAGCTACCGGCGATCTCAAGACGCTTCACCCCGCCGCCCGTATTCCCGATACTCGGGACAATCCCGGTATCAACCCAGTTTTTTAAGGCCTTGGCCGTCGGGCAATCAACCTGCGCCGGTATCGAAAGCTTGATGCCCGATACGGCCGTCACCTGCACACCGTCTTGCAAGCCGCAGCCCTTTGCAGCGCCGGAGATGGGCGCGATTGGCTTGCCCTCGATCCCCGCCACGCCGCAGAGCTGGCCTTTGACAGGCGCACGGCGCACGGCGGGTGCGGGAGACGTGGAGGAGGGGATGGAGGTGTTAAGGGAAACGGGGCGTGGCGCGGGACGCAATGAGACCGCGATCGCCGCCTGCGATATAGGCGCCGCCTCGGCGTGCATATCGAGGCTTTGCGTTTGCATCGCCGCGCGCGGGTTGGCCTGTGGCCGCGGCGACTGAGCGAGCGGCACAGCCAGCGCACCCGATCCCAAAAGCGCCAACAGCAACGGCGCGACGGATGCCCGCCTCACGCGTCGGGTTCCGAAACCCCGCGCCCGAAATTCGGCGCTGCGGTGTCTTGCCCCGCCTCGATAATCGAGCGGCGGATCGCACGAGTGCGGGTGAAATACTCCTGCAAATACGCGCCATCACCCATACGGATCGCGCGCTGCAAGACAAAAAGCTCCTCAGTGAAGCGGCCAAGGATATCGAGTGTGGCCTCTTTATTCGTCAAGAACACATCGCGCCACATCACCGGATCAGAGGCGGCGATCCGTGTGAAATCACGAAAGCCCGAGGCTGAGTATTTGATGATTTCGGATTGCGATACGCGGCGGACGTGATCAGCCACACCCACCATCGTATAGGCGATCAAATGCGGCGTGTGCGACGTCACGGCCAGAACGACGTCGTGGTGCGGCGCATCCATCTCATCGACATTCGCCCCCATCCCCTCGCAAAGCGCGCGGAGCTTGGCTGTCGCTTCGGGCGGCGTCCCCTCGACCGGACACAAAATCCACCAACGGTTCACAAATAGCGTCGCAAACCCAGAACGCGGGCCGGAATGCTCCGTCCCCGCCAACGGGTGGCCGGGAATAAACAACACAGTGTCAGGAAGATGCGGCGCAACTTCCGCGATGACCGCTTGCTTGACAGAGCCGACATCCGTGATGATTGCGCCTGCCGCGAGATGCGGAGCAATCTCCGCCGCAATCGCGCCCATCGCCCCAACCGGCACGCACAGCACGACCAGATCCGCGCCCTTCACGGCCTCGGCGGCGGTTTCAAAGACCCGATCGACAAGCCCGATTTCGGTTGCCGTCGCACGCGTCTCGGCGGATCTCGCATGGCCGGTGATCTCGCCGGCCAACCCCTTCCACCGCATCGCATGCGCCATCGACGATGCAATCAACCCCAATCCAATCAAAGCCACGCGATTGAAAACGGGCGCCTCCGCCTTAGCCATCAAACCACTGCCTTACCGCGAATTTTGAACTGACCTACCACATGCGCAACACGGCGGCACGAGGGCTCATCCCCAACAGTGATCCGCAGACATTGCGGCAAGCCGTAGCTGGCGACGCGACGCACGATCAGCCCCTCCGCCTTCAAAAACTCGTCACACGCCGCCGCCTCGTCGGGCGAGGCGAACCGCGCCAGCACGAAATTAGCCGTCGACGTATCGGACGGAACACCGCGCTCGGCCAGACCTTCGGCCAACAGGGTGCGCAAGCGCATGTTATCGTTGCGGCAGCGATCCACGTAATCCTGATCGCGCACGGCAGCCTCTGCGGTTTCCAATGCAACGGTCGAGAGATTGAACGGGCCACGGATCCGGTTCAGCACATCAATGATCGCCTTCGGGCCGTAGCCCCAGCCAACCCGCAAACCGCCCAGACCGTAGATTTTCGAGAAGGTGCGCGTCATGAAGACGTTGGGCAGGCGGGTCGCCAACTCTGCGCCGCCATCATAGCCTTCGACATATTCGGCATAGGCGCCGTCAATAACTAGAATAGCCTGCGCGGGGAGGCCCAACGCCAACCGTTCCAGCTCCGCCAGAGGCACCATCGTGCCGGTAGGATTGTTTGGATTTGCGATAAAGACGAGCTTTGTGCGCTCATTGCAGGCTTGCAAGATCGCGTCCACATCGGTGACGCGATCGCGTTCCTTCACCGATACCGGAGTGCCCCCCGCCGCCATTGTCGAGATTTTATACATCAAGAAGCCATGCTCGGTGAACACGACCTCATCGCCCTGCCCCACATAAGCCTGCGCGAGGAAGTGAATGATTTCATCCGATCCGACGCCACAGATAATCTGATCCGCGTTGATCTTATGCACATCACCAATCGCAGCGCGCAGCGAGGCGTGATCGGTGTTGGGGTAGCGATGCATTGAATGCACGGCGCGGGCGAAAGCCTCACGCGCCTTGTCGGAGGCCCCTGCAAAGTTCTCGTTGGAGGAGAGTTTGACCGCATCTGTGCGCCCCGCAACATGCGCGGCACCGCCCTCGTAAAGCGCAATATCCATGATCCCGGGTTGCGGAGAAATCAGATCAGACATCGTTCTATCCTCTTGAGCCTATCCCGCGCACGCTCAAGACCGCACGGGCTTGCCGCTTTCTAGCGGTCACGATTGGGTAATACTAGCGCAAGTTGCGCGATCAATCGCGGCAAAAAGAAACTGTGACAATCGGCAGCAGGCGCACCCGCCTTGAGACGCGCCCGCGCCAGACATGAAAAAAGGCCGCCCGAGCGGGCGACCTTTCTTTGGATCGGCAAAGACTGAAAGATCAGTTCTTTGCGTAGAATTCGACAACGAGGTTCGGTTCCATAACGACCGGATACGGTACGTCGCCCAGTGTTGGGGTGCGCACGAACGTCGTGGTCATTTTGGAGTGGTCGACTTCGAGGTAATCCGGAACGTCGCGCTCGGACGATGCAACTGCTTCCAGAACGATCGCGAGTTGCTTGGAACGGTCACGAACAGCGATCACGTCGCCTTCTTTGACACGGTACGAAGCAATGTTCACGCGCTGACCGTTTACGGTCACGTGGCCGTGGTTCACGAACTGACGTGCAGCGAACACGGTTGGTACGAACTTCGAGCGGTACACAACAGCGTCGAGACGGCGCTCGAGCAGACCAACGAGGTTCTCACCGGTGTCGCCCTTGACGCGCTCAGCTTCGCCGTAGATGCGGCGGAATTGCTTTTCGGTCAGGTCGCCGTAGTAACCTTTGAGTTTTTGCTTAGCGCGCAGCTGTGTACCGAAGTCCGACAGCTTGTTCTTGCGGCGCTGACCGTGCTGGCCCGGGCCGTATTCGCGCTTGTTGACCGGCGATTTCGCGCGGCCCCAGATGTTTTCGCCCATGCGGCGGTCGAGTTTGTACTTGGCAGACGTGCGTTTGGTCACGGCTGATCTCCTTCACTAAAATCTGCCGCGGCCGAAGCCTTGGCATAGAAGGGCGTTGTCCTTTCCCCCGATGTTTTGGGCAAATACCCGACCGATTGCGCGGCTAACATCTTCGGGCGACAGGGTTCCCCTCACGGGGTCCACCAACACCAATGAATATCGCGGCAACATGCGTTACCGGATGCGGGCTTATAGGAGGGTGACATACAGGTGTCAACGCCCAAACAAGAGCCGAAAGCCCACCGCGCAGAGCATTGAAAACCAGAAGAAATCCGCGGCGCCATCTGATCGGGCCGCAGGGGTCAGGCCGCCAGCCGATGCAAGAGAATCGCCGCCTCGGAGGCCGAAAGCGTGCGGCGCGCGTGGCTGCCGTAGCGCATTGGATCATCCACCAACTCGGGAAACGCCGACCAAAGGGCATCGCGTTGCGCCGACGGAATCATGTCAAGCGCGGCCGCTCCTGGATGGAAGCTTTCGGTTTCAAATCCGTTCGCGCGGATCACTTGATGCCGCTCGAACATCAAATGAATGTACTGCGTCTGTGCAAGGCGGTCGTCGACCCGCACGGACCCGCCGTTGACCAGATCGCACGCCCGCACCAGAACCTCCGGCGTATTGAACAAAGCCTCGGACGCTGCCCCGCGCAGCACCATCCTATGATGCGGCGAGACGATCAAATCGTCATCCGGGCGCCCGATCCCGTAGGCCCCTGCCCGTATCCGCACAGGCCGAAGCGCAGGCATCGCATAAAGTCTCGCGCCCGTCATTTGTCGCGATCCGATCCACAGAAGCTCTTGCGGGCCATCATCTTGGGTCGTCACCTTGTCACCCGGACGCAACGCATCGACGCGGCGCTTTCCGGTGGGTGTATCAATCATCGTCGCAGGCGTGAAGCAAATCACCCCCAAGTCAGAGGCATTGCGCACCGCTGGCCGCACATCCACGGTGCGATCCACGATCCAAAGATCGGTTTGCGCGGGCGGCACGCGCCCCGCAAACATCAAAAGCCGCGCACTGTTATCGGGCAAATCGACAACGGTGATGACAAAAGCATCAAACCCGTTCGTAACGGTAAAGCTCTGATCCGGCAGGTCATCGCCCGCCTCAATGCTCGCGATGGGCTGCCCCGACACCGCCGCCCCGAGGAGTTTGCGAACCTTGCGCGCCGCCGACTGCCTGCGTTCAGTCTCGCCTTGGGCGTCGGTCAAAATAAGAAGATCGCGTGGCCCGTCGACTTGGACAACCTCGCCACTATATCGCCATGACGCACCAACGCATAAGGAGTTGACCGGCGCGTTTTCCACACCATCAACCTCGGTCTGCGTCCATGCGACCACGAACGTGCCTTGATAGCCCGTTTTCATCCCTGTCTCGATCCTGCCACTCATACATGGGCTCTTTTGGCCCTTGGCTTGACGCTAACATGGGGAATCCGACTTGAAAACCTGTTCGTTAACTTTTTGCCCCTTACCGTAAAGGAAAATGGCCATCTGCCGCGACCATCGCCGCGGCTAACTGACCGCCGTTAGAAATTCAGACGCAGGCGCAAACTTCCCAAAACCTGGCCTTCGGGTTGGGCTTCAAATTCCTTTGAGAGATAGGTCAGACCGTAGAATATCCCCATATCGCCATGGCGGATATTCACGCCAGCGCGCAGACGCGCACGGGTTTCGCTCAACTCGATTTCTTCCTCTGGCAAGTAGACCGACGACCAGACATGACCGATATCGGCCCCGATCGTAAACCACGCGCCGGGGCCAGAGTTGCCCGAAATCCCAACAACACGGTGGCCCGTGATCTCGTCCCGCACCCAAAGCGCGCCCAGCTCACGCGCCCCGAATTGCATATCAAACCCTGCCCGCATCCACGTTTCATCGCCCGCCCGCGCGGCGGAGAAAACCCGCACGACACTCGCACCCAAAGCGAATTCGTGACCAATCTCGCCGGTAATAAAGGGGTGCACGCCATTCCCGATCTGCTGCTCGCGCACACGCACCGCCGGCGCGGAGACCCATTCGTGCAATGTGTTATGCAGTTGGCCCACCCCATTATCCTCGCCCGTGCTCGTCAGGCCAATACCCGCCATCGCCTCCAACGCGTGGGCTTGCCAATGCGTCGCGGCCATAAATTGCGCGCGCCCCGCGTAGCGACGATCCCAGTCAGGCGCGCGCGACAAATCGGTGGGCGAGGTAATCGCGAAGCTCATCCGGTATTCCATGATCTCGAATGGAACCTCGGGCAAAGCGCCCTTCCAATGCGGCCCGCGGAGGACCGAAACCATGTAAGACCCCGTTTGCCAACGATCCTTCCGGTCCCCCAGATAATCGTTGGTGAACATATGCGCCCAACCCAAGTTCCGCCGCCCCGCCGTAAAGCTTGGCGCCTCATAACGCTGCGGTGCTTGGGGCGCCGACGCGATCACGGGGGACGAGACCTGACGCGCCTCGCCCCCAAACGCGTCCACCGTGTCCGCAACGGCGGCCGTGGTCGACACGCACGCCGCCGCCCCAAGCAGCGCAAAACCAGCCAAGCGCGCGCGCGCCGCGCGCAGGGCTTGGGTCGAAAGGGCGAAGATCGGAGCAAGGCGCATGGAAATTCCTGTCACAAAGAGTTGTGCCATGTAACCTTGATCCGCGGGCGCGGGATAGTGCAGATGCGCCACAGTTCTCCGATAACACCCTATGAATTAAGGCAACTTTGCGGCGCGCCGAATTGGCTCGCCAAGAGCCCCCGTCAAAAGCGGGTTGTCATCCGCCCTAACACGCGACGGCCAAACAAGCTCGCCGTGAGATCTGTCAGCAAGGTCGCAGTGCGGCCACGCTCGTCCAAAAACGGGTTCAGCTCCACCAGATCAAGCGAGCACACCAAGCCGCTATCGCCCAGCGCCTCCATCACCAGATGCGCCTCGCGGAAGGTCGCCCCGCCGGGCACCGTTGTGCCAACCGCCGGCGCGATCGCGGGATCAAGAAAGTCGACATCGAAAGAGACATGCAACAGCCCGTTCGCCGCGCGCACACGGTCCAAAAATGTCATCAGCGGTGCGAGGATCCCCGTCTCGTCGATCGCGCGCATATCATACACCTCGAAGCTTTGCGCCGAAATCAACGCGCGCTCTGCCGGATCAACCGAACGAATCCCCATGAAGCACACATTTTCGGGCGCGACCGACGCCTTCAGCGGGGGGTAAGCGTCAAACCCGTTCTGCCCCGTGACATACGCCATCGGCGTGCCATGCAGATTGCCGCTGGTCGTGCTGTCCAACGTATGCAGATCAGGATGCGCATCGAGCCATATCACGAAAAGCGGTCGGCCTTGTGTTTGGGCATGCCGCGCAATCCCTGCCACGGTTCCAGCGGAGAGCGAGTGATCGCCCCCCATAAAGATCGGCAGATCGCAAGCCTGCGCCGCCTCAAACGCCGCCGTCTCCAACGCCTCAATCCAAGCACAGGTCTCCGCAAGGTCGTGCAACGAAGGGTTGGCATGGGCGCGCGGGGTTTGACGCTCGATCGCGACATCGCCCATATCTTCGACGGCCCAGCCGAGCTCCGCCAGAACCTTGGCGAGCCCCGCAGTGCGCAAGGCATCTGGCCCCATCAAACACCCGCCTTGCGAAGCGCCCGTCTGGACAGGGGCGCCAATCAGGCGGGTCGTTCGGGAAGTGCGGGCGGTGTCTTGGGAGGAGAAGACGTGTGACATGAAAGCTCCTTGCGGGGGCGTGCGCACCGGCACGCACGGAATACGGGGCGCGCGGGGTCAATCACGCTCGATGATGGCGCCAAAGGCCCTTCGCCGCAAGCATTCCTTAAAAGTGCGCATTTGTCGCGGATAAAACTGGTCGATTCAGACATATGTATTTGCAAATTGTCACGGTATGTTCGCAAATTGCACAACCATCCTTCCCTACGAAAGATCTTGAATGCCCGAGCTTTCTCCCACGGATCGACGCCTCATCGCAGCCCTGCGCGAGAATTCCCGCGCCTCGATTACCGAACTTGCGCAACTCGCGAACGTATCGCGCACGACCGCGAAGCTCCGTCTTGATACGCTGGTCACGGAGGGACGAATTCGGCGATTTACGATCGAGACCGATACCGATGTGGCGGGCGAGGTGCGGGCCATTACGATGATTGAATTGCAAGGCAGGATGTCGCGCGGTGTGGTGCGCACGTTGCGGGCGATCCCCGAGGTCACGGAGATTCACTCAACCAATGGAGCTTGGGATCTCGTGGTCGAACTGAATGCCGCCTCGCTGCCTGATTTTGATCGCGTCCTGCGCGAGATTCGCGAAGTTCCGGGCGTGCTCAATTCGGAAACCTCGCTGCTGCTCAGCCCCGTCTCTTAAACATGGCGTGAACCCGGCGCGGTCAATGATAAAGACGGGCCAAGTGGCCCGCCTTCAAATGCGTGTTTGCAGGTGCCTCAGAGGGCGGGCCCGGCATCCACCTCATCGACAGGTGTCGCAGGCTCGACCTCGCCCGCCAGCAACGCGGCATTGCCGCCCGCGGCGGTCGTATCCACGCAAATATGGCGCTCAAGCAACACATGTGCCGCATCCGGCGCGCCCGTGATCAATGGCACGATTGCCCCCTCCCGCGCTGCGAGCGCCTTCCCAAACGCGTGGCCCTGCTCCGCATCTCCCCACCAGATCGCGGCGGAAATCCCTCGCAGGGTCGTAAGGAGCGAAGGATCTACCCGACCTTGCGCACCGACAGCGCAGCCCCCCAAACTCTCGACCAGAGCGATCTGGACGCGCATCGCCGCTTCCGATGGGCCGAGGCACAAGACCGGCGGGCGCGGCCGCGCGGTCAGGCGGTTCAACTCGCCCGTGGGCCCGGGCAACAAGGTTTCTGACACAATGATCGCCGCCGGCTGCGCCGATTTGATCCGCGCGGCGAGATCCACCGGTGAGGCCTCTTTCGCAAAAGGCTTATCCGCTGCGAGCTGTGGCGCAGGGCGCGCGCACATCCGCGCAAGATAGTGCGGGCCGCCCGCCTTCGGGCCTGTCCCCGAAAGACCCTCGCCACCAAACGGCTGACTGCCGACGACGGCCCCGATTTGGTTGCGGTTCACATACATGTTGCCGCAATTCACCGCGTCAAACACCTTTTGCACGCGCGTGTCGATGCGTGTGTGCAAGCCGAATGTCAGGCCGTAGCCGGTCGCATTGATCGCCTCGATGACCTCTGCGACCTTGCCCGTTTTGAACGTCGCAACATGCAGCACCGGCCCGAAGACTTCGCGCTCCATCTCCGCGATCCCGCCCACGCGCAGCATCACGGGCGCAATGTAATGCCCTGCCTGCAAAGCCTCACCTTGCGGGAGTTTGCCCTCGTGGATTACACGCCCCTGCGCGCGTGCAGCGTCGACATATTGGGCGATCTGGCTGCGGGCCTGCTCGTCAATGACGGGGCCGACATCGGTCGCAAGATCCCAAGGATCTCCCACACGCAACTCGTTCATTGCGCCCTTGATCATCTCGATCACGTGGGGCGCCACGTCTTCTTGCAGATAGAGGCACCGCAGCGCCGAGCAGCGCTGCCCAGCCGAGCGGAAGGATGCGGCGACGATATCCCGCACCGCCTGCTCGGGCAGCGCGGTGCTATCCACGATCATCGCATTGAGGCCACCCGTCTCCGCAATGAGCGGCGCACCTGCGGGCAGGTTCTCGACCATGGTGTTCCGGATGCGCATTGCGGTCGCTGTCGACCCCGTAAACACAACGCCTGAAACGCGAGGATCGGAGGTGAGCGCCGCGCCCACAACCGCACCCGAGCCGGGCAAAAGCTGCAACGCCCGCGCCGGAACCCCTGCCGCAAGGAAATGCCGCACGGCGATGGCCGCGATGATCGGCGTTTGTTCGGCCGGTTTGGCAAGCACGGCATTCCCCGCCGCCAAAGCCGCCGAGATCTGCCCCGAGAAAATGGCCAGCGGGAAGTTCCACGGGCTGATGGCGGTCATGATGCCGCGCGGTGTGGGGTCGGCCGTTTCGGCCTCGCTTGCGTAATAGCGCAAGAAATCAACCGCTTCGCGCAGCTCACCCACCGCATCGGCCAGTGTTTTCCCTGCTTCGCGGGCCAATGTCGCGAAGATCAGGCCGAAATCGGCTTCCATCAGATCCGCCGCACGGCGCAGCACGGCGGCGCGCTCGGCCACGGGTGCATCCCACGGCGCGGCTGCATCGATCGCCCGCGCCACACAGTCGAGATCCGCCTGCTGCGCCGAGGCGATTTGTGCGCCCGTTGCAGGGTTCGTGACCGCAACCGCAGCGCCAACGGCGCCAGCTGTCGCCACAATCGGGCCGGCCTCGGGCAATGCGACCTCGCGCGCCGCGTAGATTTCGGCCAGAGTGTCCTCATCCGTGATATCGAACCCTTTCGAGTTCACGCGGTCCGCGCCAAAGATCATCGCAGGCGGCAAGAGACCCGTCGGCGCTTCGCGCGTCATTGTCATCGGATCGGCGGCAATTTCCTCTGGCGTGACATCCTCATCCACGATCTGGTTCACAAAGCTCGAATTCGCTCCGTTTTCCAGCAAGCGCCGCACCAGATAGGCCAGCAAATCACGGTGCGCCCCCACCGGCGCGTAAATGCGGCAACGTGTTTTCGAGTCGCGCAGCACCATATCGTGCAAACGCTCCCCCATGCCGTGCAGGCGTTGGAATTCGAACGCGTCGCGCCCTGTTATCCCCATATCGGCGGCCAACTCCAAGATCGCCGCGACGGTATGGGCGTTATGCGTCGCAAATTGCGGATAGATCCGGCCCGCATAGCCCAGCAGTGTTTTGGCATTCGCAAGATAGCTGATATCCGTCGCGACTTTTGACGTGAACAGCGGGAAATCGGGATGGCCTTCGACCTGCGCGAGTTTCATCTCCGCGTCCCAATAAGCGCCCTTCACCAAGCGCACCATAATCTTGCGATCAAGGCGCAGGGCGGTATCGTTGAGCCAGTCGATCACCGCCCCCGCACGCTTGCCGTAGGCCTGCACCACGACGCCGAACCCTGCCCAACCCGTCAGCTGCGGGTCCTCAAGCACCGCCTCAATCACCCGCATCGACACTGTCAGACGGGCTTGTTCCTCGGCGTCGATGTTCAAACCCATGCCCGCTTTCGCGGCTTGGCGCGCGAGATTGCGCACAACCGGCACCAACTCTGCCATAACGCGGGCCTCTTGCGCGAGTTCGTAGCGCGGATGCAGCGCGGAAAGCTTGATCGAGATGCCCGGATTGGCCGCGGTTGTCCCTTTGTTACAAGCCCCTGCGATCGCGGTGATCGCATCGGCGTAGGCTTTCGCGTAGCGGTCGGCATCCGCTTGCGTCATCGCCGCTTCGCCCAGCATATCGTAGCTATAGGTATAGCCTTGCGCTTCCGTTTTCCGCGCCCGCGTCAATGCGCCCTCAATCGTTTGCCCCAAAACGAATTGGCGGCCCATCTCCTTCATCGCCTGCCCGACGGCAGCGCGGATCACCGGTTCCCCCAAACGCTTGATCGCGCCGCGAAGCGTGCCCGCGATGCCTCGTTCCGGCTGCTCCAGCACCCGCCCCGTCAGCATCAATGCCCAAGTCGAGGCATTGACCAAGGGCGAGGACGCCTCACCCAAGTGGCGCCCCCAATCGGAGGGCGCGATTTTATCCTCGATCAGCGCGTCAATCGTTCCTTTATCAGGCACCCGAAGCATCGCCTCCGCCAGACACATCAGCGCCACACCTTCGCGCGTGGAAAGGCCGTATTCGCTCAGGAAATGCTCCATCATCGAGGGCTCAGCCTCGCTGCGAATGCGCCGCACAAGTGTCGCCGCTCGGGTCGATATCTGCGCGCGCAGCTCGGCGCTCATATCCGCCTGCCGGATCAGATCCTCAATCAGGGCGGTTTGCGTGGGGAATTTCGACATGGAAGGCAACGCGTGGGGCATCTGGAACTCCGTGAATGATAGCCCTTCTTAGCGAAAAGCAATTAGTCCGATTGACCAAATATGATGATTATGACAGTCGATATGAGCGTAGATTTTGGAAATAACAGACCGATGACATATACATTAGATCAGATCGATTACAAAATTATCGATCAACTGACATCGGATGCGCGCCAACCGGTCGCGGAGATCGCGCGGCGCGTCGGGCTGTCAAAAACGCCCGTCGCGGCACGGATCAAGTATCTCGAAGAAATCGGTTTGATCACAGGATACCGCGCCGTGCTCAATCCGATGAAAATGGGTCTAAGCCACGTCGCCTATGTTGAGGTGCGCGTGACCGACACACGTCAAGCCGCGTTGGAGAAATTCAACGCCGCCGTGAAGCTCGTGCCGGAGATTGAGGAGTGCTACATGATTGCCGGCGGATTTGATTACCTGCTGAAGGTGCGCTCGCGTGACATTGCCGAGTACCGCAAAATCATGGGCGAGAAAATCTCCGCCCTGCCCTATGTCAATGCCACCGCAACCTATGTCGCGATGGAAGCCGTGATTGAACAGGGCGCCTTCGCGATCAGCTGATCCGCGTGGGCAAAGGCTTACGGGTTTGGCGCATCGTCGAGCTGCAATTGCAAAAACGCCAGATCAAGCCAGCGCCCGAACTTCATCCCGACCTGCGGCATCACGCCTGTCTGGCGAAAGCCCAGCCTCTCGTGCAGGCGAATCGAGACCGCATTTGAAGCGTCAATCGCCGCGACCATGACATGCACACCGCGCGTTTTCGCCTCCGCGATCAGCGCCTCCATCAGCGCAACCCCAACCCCGCGCCCACGCGCCTGCGCACTCACATAGACCGAATGCTCGACCGTTCGCCTGAAGCCGTCAATCGCCCGCCACGTGCCGTAGCTGGCATAGCCCAGAACCTCCCCCGCCTCCATCGCCACCAGCACCGGAAAGCCTTGCGCCTCGCGGTCCGCCATCCATGCGATCCGGTTGGCGGCATCCACGGTGAAATCATTCCAGATCGCCGTCGTATTCGTGACGGCATCGTTGTAGATCAACGTGATACCTGCTGCATCCGCCGCGTTGGCCGCTCGCAATTCCATGGCAATTCTCCTGACTGGGATGTGTAGATTGCCGCCCCCCGCGCGCCGCAGCAAGCCCCATTGCGACGGGTTAGCCCCTTGCGCCGGATGCGACCGCGTCAAGGCCCATCCAAGCGCGGTGCAAACCCGCCAACAAGGCAGCCTCCGCATCGGCCTGACGCGTCACCACGCCTTGCGATTCAAGTGCGCGCGCCATGCGACCGGCCTGCGCGCCCATCAAGACGACCTCCTCGCCCAGCCAATAGGGCTTTGCACTGGCCAGCTCTAACCCGACCAACAAACCCGATAGGCGCGCAGCCGCCGCCTTGGGGGTGAGATCGCCCACCAAGACGCTCGCTCGCAACTGCGCCAATCGCCCGAAGGCGCGGTGTGGCTGGGTCATGCCCTCCTCAACCGCGCGATCAAAGGCAACGCTATCCTCTGCGCCTGCGGTATCGGCCATGTCACCCGCCGCCTGCGCGATCAACGGATGCAGTGACGAGGCTTGCGCCATGAAGGAAAACAGCTCGCCCGTCATAAAGCTTTGGAAATAACACAGTTCACCCGCCGAAATGCGTGCCCATTGTGTCTGTGCGCCGGTCAGGCACACGACGCCATCAAACTCTGGCCGCGCGGCGAGCAACCCCGAAATCCGTGTCTCATTGCCGCGCATCACATCCGCAGGGTCGGCTTGCCGCATCCCGCAGGCGATCCACACGCGGGCGCCGCGCACTTGCATCAAAGGCCCGTAGGCCTTTGTCGGCACGTCAGAAAACGGCGTCTCCAGCCACCCCTCTCGCCCGCCAATTTCACCGCACATAACCGTGGGCGCATCGCCCCATTGCTCGGCCGGATAGGCGGCCCCTTCTTCAATCTTACGGATCAAAAGACCTTGCTCGGCCGAGAGGACTTGCGCGAATCCCTGGTCTTTCGCCGAACGAAGGTCGATGTGCCGATCCCCTTGCGCGATCACATCAGTCCCGCGCATCGCCCAGAGCCGCAAACCTGCGCCGTCCCATTGCGCCCCGAACCATTCCGCCTTGCTCATCGCCTCGCCCCTCGCCCCAAAACGTCCGCTTCGCCCCTCCCTACCAAAGAGCTGCGGCAAATTGAATGCTCCGCGCGCAGCCAAACCTGCGAGAGAAGACGCCTGCGAGGTCGTCTGCGGCGTCATCGACCACGCGATCAACGCGCGCGGGCTCTCACCAAAGGCGCGGTTTTCAGGGGCAGACATGCAACGCCGAGACCGCGTTGCGCGCGTCCAAGAGCCGCCGCCGCACCGCTTTGCCGTCTCTCTGACGAAAACCTGATAAGACTGTTACTGGAAACAGCCGCCTAAAATTCCATATTCTGGATGTCGGAATAGGGTGGGATTTGTATGGATAACGAGAAACTGACGCGCGCCGAGGCGCAGGGCGTGCGATATGCGGCAGAGCTTGAGGCCCATATTCGCTGGCTGGATAGCTTCTCGGCGGCGGCGCTCGGTGTTCTTGCGGTTGCATCGGGGATCTACACCTACCTCGGCGTCTCGTCGCTGTTGGACGACAATGGCGCGTTGAGCTTTTTCGCCGCGATCAGCTATTCCATTGCGGTATCGGTGGGCATTTTCGTGTTCTGGTCCTATCTCATGCGACTGCTACCGGCCGTACGCACGGTCGGCGCGCGGCTGGGGTTATTCGTGTCGATGCTCTTAGGCTCGGCAGCGATCATCGCGATGTCATCATGGCTCAATGCGGCCGCTTTGGCGGGCGCTGCGGCGGTGGAGCAGCATCTCGCAACGACCGTCCAAGAGTATCAAACCGCCCTTGAGCGGGCAAACGAGATCGCCGTCAGCGCCCAAGGCTTGGAACGCGATGTCTCGCGCGTTCGTCAATCGTTTGAAGATCTGTCCGAGCAAGAAGCCACGGGCGATCTGTCGGGCCTTGCGGGTCGGGGGGCGGTCTTCCGTGTCTTGCGCCAAAAGTCGGATGAGCTGCAAAGTTTGGAGACCCAGATCGCGACACAGCAACCCCTCGTTGCCGCGGCCTTTATCGAGGGCAATCAGATCTTGAGCCGCATGCGGGCGCTGACCGTTGAACCCGGCCCGATCGAGGTGCGCTCGGTACAGTTTAGCGAGGAAGCGGTCCGTTTATCGGGTGTGATCACACAGCTGCGCCAGCTCTCCGTGGCCCCACTCGTCAATCGCGCGGCGGAAGATCTCAGCGCATCGGTCGTGCTGCCTGAGCTTGACGGACGCACCGAAGAAACCCGCGCGGGACAGCAATCGACGATCCGGTCTGTTTTGCAGGTGCTCGGCCAACGGGCGGAAACACTGCGCCGCGCGGCTGATACGGTGATTGCGATGCCTCCGCCCAATGAAATCATGTATACCCCGATCAGCACGGCCGATGCGGTGATCCGCTACGCTGGCAATTTTGCGCCCAGCTGGGCGGGCGCCATCGCGATCGACCTCCTGCCAGCAGTGCTGGTCTTCATCCTCGCGATTACGCACGCCGCCATCCGGTCCGGTAAGTCACGCGTCGGGGTTGAGGATACGATGACCATTGCCGAATTGCGCGCCGCGCTGAGTGCGGTGACCGAAATGGACGGC
This sequence comes from Albirhodobacter sp. R86504, assembly GCF_042466415.1. Classification (NCBI taxonomy): domain Bacteria; kingdom Pseudomonadati; phylum Pseudomonadota; class Alphaproteobacteria; order Rhodobacterales; family Paracoccaceae; genus Albirhodobacter; species Albirhodobacter sp. R86504. The sequence continues at coordinate 1,641,626 of NZ_JAXHCH010000002.1, forward strand.
GCTTTGCGTCTGGCGCAAGAGACGCCCAGCGCCCCCGCCCAGACCGCCCCATCCGAGCTGGACAAGCCCGCCAATGCCTGATGCAATCAGGCCAGACAAGCGACGTAAGATGACGGTCAAATCGGCAATCTACGGGGTGCTCGCCATTCAACTGGTTTTGGCGGGCTTGCTCATGGGCGGGGATTTATGGCGCGCCTTCCCGAGCATCGGATTGCCGTCAAACCAGCCACGGTTTGACCAACCCGTGCAGCCTGGCGACCAGACACGGCGCTATCGACCTGCAGATATGCCACTTGCGCCCGCGCGCGATGGAAATCCGCGCCGTCCGTTCACGTCCACAAGCGATATGCCGAGCCGTTTGGTGTTTGGCAAAGACGGCCCAAGCCTGACGATGACCGGCACCATTTCCCCGGGCGATGCAGACCGCTTTGAGGCATTTCTGGACGCGGAAGGAACCGACTTTGAGACGGTGCGCCTTAACTCGCCCGGCGGTTCGGTGTCGGACGCCTTGGCCATCGGCCAACGGCTGCGCCAAGAGGAGATCAACACGGCCTTGCAGGAAGGCGACATTTGCCTCTCCGCCTGCCCTTATATTCTTGCCGCAGGTGTGTCGCGCGCGGTCGATATCGATGCGCAAGTCGGCGTCCACCAGCATTTCTTCGACGTGAATACCGTCCTACCCGCCTTCCTTGCCGTTGAGGATATTCAACGCGGGCAAGGCGCGGTCATGGCTTACCTCAATGAGATGGGGATCGATCCTCTGATCATGCAGCATGCCCTGATCACCCCTCCCGATGAGATTTACGTTCTGATGCAAGAGGAGTTAACAGAGTACCGGATGATCTTCACCCCTGATGCGCAGGCCGATCAAACCTCTGATTAGGCTAGTATTTTCGACATCTTCACGCGTCTGTGGCACCTGCGCGGTTGGGCGAGCAATGCCAGCTTGAGCAGGAAATCCGCTCAAGCTGGAGAAATACAAAACGCCGTTTATTCGATTGTAAACGTGCCGATGCTGCACACGTCGATATCTTCTTCCTTCAACTCATCGCCATCTTCAAAAGTGGCGAGAAAATCGAATTTGCAGTGCCCTGTGCCATCGTCAAAATTGATGTCAACAGATTGGCCATGCGCCAAGATGTCCTGACCGAGGATATCTTCCTCCCAAGAATCCGTCCCCACATTCGACCCTTGGAACATCACAATCGCATAGCCAGATTTGTTCACGATCGTGACCGTGCGATCAGCAGCATGTGATGCTGTCGCGACAAGCTGCGCCAATACAAACGCGACGCTTGCAATAAATTTTACATTCATTTGAGTTCTCATCCCTTAAACCGCTGATGCCCTTAGCGCATCAATCCAAACGGCTTCACGCAACGAAGTTACACACAGCCGCAAACATGCATAGAAATATTACGTTAAGCCCAAATATGAGATGGCGATGCCAGTAAGCTGCGCATAGGTTTGCTCCAAACTTTGTTTCGCCCAATCCTTTGTTTAGAAAGACATTAGCCATGCTATGCGAGGATCTCCGCACCGATGATGCCGCGCAGTTGGTCATCGCCCCGCAATTTTGGCAGGCAATGATGCGTCAGACACAGGATTTGCTCACGGTGCACACATCAATCCCCGCGGAGGTGCACTATCTCGCGGATACACGTCGCTGGATGATGATCCAAATGGCGCTGGCGCTGCATTTTGATCACAGTCTGTCCCCCAGCAATCCCGCCCCTTCGCCCAAATCCCTCACGACGGCGCTCGCCGAGAGTCGCATCGTCAGTCGCAACACCGTGCAGGCTTTCTTACGCGAACTGACCCGCGTGAAATTCATCGAAGCGTCCGCCCCCAATGCCATCCGCCAACGTGTGACGAGGGCGTCAGCCAAGAGCGAGCGATTGATGCGGGTGTATCTGGATATCCACCTGCGCGCGCTCGACACAATCGACGGCTCTCATCGTTCTGCCTTTTTACAACAAAACCCGGACTTTTTAGGCTATCTTCAACCGACCTTCGCCAAGCGGATTTGTCGGTCCGTCGCGTGGTACAGCCCTCCCGAAGCGATACAATGTTTCACCAATAGCGCCTCTGGCAGCAGCATATTGCACGAGCTTGTGCTCTCCACCCGTTCCCATCAGCCCAGTGAGGACGGAAGACTTTGGATCGGCGCGTTCTCGGCCAGATCATTGGCCGCGCGCTATCAGGTTTCACCCGCTCATATCGCCAGATTATTAACCCGAGCCTGCGCACTTGGGGCCATCGGGTGGTCCCGCCCGATGCGACGCGGCGAATGCTGGCTCAACGCGCAGCTCGCGCAAGATTACCTGCTCTGGCAAGCCGAAAAACTCGCCGCGCTCTCCTCTGCATTCGATACTGAGAAAGCATCGTTTTTACCTCCCGCGCAACTGACGTGAGCGGCGCACGCCGCGAGCCGAGCCGAGCCGAGACGAGCCGAGACGGGCGGAGCCTACCCAGCAACACGAAAACAGCCGCGCAATCCGTGATACGTTGCAATGCAAATTAAGGGCGCGGCGCGCCAGCCCCAAGGCGCACTAAACAGCAAGTGTGCGGGAGTAAACGGCGGCGAATAAAGTTGCACAATGGGCGATTGGCGGAAGCGGTGGGATTCGAACCCACGGTAGAGTTCCCCCTACGCTAGTTTTCAAGACTAGAGCCTTAAACCACTCGGCCACACTTCCATGGGCCGCCACTTAGACCGGATCACGCGATTCTGAAAGCCCATCTCCGCATAATTCCGCTATCAAATGCGTGGCGCACTTTTCTTAAGGGCGCGGCTCCGATAAAGTCGCGGCAAATCTTCGCCCGACGCTGGTCCCGATTGTGGATCAAGACGGGCAACGAGGTATAGCAGACGCGGCTTAAACCGCGCGAAAGGGGCAAGATGGCAAGGCAGTCTGTGATCCGAACGGTGTTTTTGCTGGGGGGCGTCGTCGCTCTCGCGGCATGTGAGGAAGGGCAATCGCTCTCGTTCTTGACGGCACCGAGCACGGGCGAAGACGCGAGCGCGACCGCGCCGGCGTCGAAAACTGTGGAGCGGGACGTAGAGGCCCCAGAAATTTTCAGCGAAACCGGCCCCGGCCTATGGGACGGGCGGCCATCGCTGGGCGGGGTATGGGTCGCGCATCCGGATGTCAAAGACCCCGAACGGGTCATCATCCGCAACGCCGGATCAGATAAATTTGTCGTCGGCGCCCTCTTCCGTCGGGAGCGTGCAACGCCCGGGCCGAAAATTCAGGTATCCTCCGACGCGGCCGAGGCGCTCGGGATGTTGGCGGGCGCGCCGGTCGAGCTTTCCGTGATCGCCCTGAAGCGCGAAGAAGCCCCAGCCGCGCAATCGCTGTTGGTGGATGCGCCGGTCGCCGACGCTGCCACCGCGCCGGCCAGCGCAATCGGCGCGGAAACAATTGCAACGGCGCCGCTCAAACCTGCGGGCGACATTGCCGCCTCCGCGAGCGCTGCCATCGCGAAAGCCGAGACCACCTCGCAAACCAAGCCCGCCGCAAAACCCGCAAACACAAGCGCCGCAAAACCCGCCGCCCCAGCCCCAAGTCAGGCGGCGCCCTCCGGCAGCGGCCCTTCCAAGCCGTTTATCCAGCTTGGTATCTTCTCGGTCGAAGCAAATGCGACCCGCGCGCAAGCGAGCCTGCAAAAAGCGGGCATCGGCGCAAAGCTGGTCAAGGAAGACTGGCAGGGCAAGACCTTCTGGCGTGTCCTAGGCGGCCCCGCCACCTCCAACGCCGATCGCGATGCGCTGCTCACCAAAATCAAGGGCATGGGCTTCCCCGATTCCTATGCTGTTTCCAAATAACCGAAGAGACGAGATCTGATGTCCCATACCCCCCGCCTCTCGACCGCCACTTTCATGCGCCATCCACGCTTGCGTGCCCAATTGCGCCGCAGTTTGATCGGCGGTCTGCTGGCGCTATCGACCGCGCTTGGTGGCGCCTCGGCTGCCTTCGCGTTTGATACCGGCGCTCAGTCGGCTTGGGTGTTTGACGTGACGACGCACACGGTTTTGCTGGAGAAAGAAGCCGATGTCGCGTTGCCTCCGGCCTCGATGTCGAAACTGATGACCATCGAATTATTGTTCAAGGCGCTGAAAGAAGGCCGCGTCCAGATGGACACCACATTCGGCGTCTCACCCCATGCGGTCAGTTTCACCGCGCGCGGCGGCTCGACGATGTATCTACAAACGGGCGACCGCCCCACCGTGGAAGAGCTGATCCAAGGGATGATCGTGAATTCCGGAAATGACGCGTGCGTCGTGGTTGCCGAAGGGCTTGAGGGCTCGGAGGAGGCCTTCGCGGCAAAGATGACAGCACGGGCGCGCGAGTTGGGTCTCGATCAATCCACCTTCGCCAATTCCAGCGGCTGGCCGGACCCGAACCAGCGCATGAGCATGGCGGATCTCGGCCGCCTTGCCGTGCATCTTATCGAGGAATATCCAGACCTTTATCCGGTATTCTCGCAACTGAAATACGATTATCAAAATCGCGCGCCTGCGAATGCCAACAACCGGAACCCTTTGTTCAAGCTCAATATCGGGGCGGATGGTCTGAAAACCGGTCACACGAATGAGGCGGGATACGGGCTTGTGGGCTCGGCGGTGCAAAACGGCCGCCGGATCGTGTTTGTCGTATCCGGCATCGACAGCGATGCGAACCGCGCAAAGGAGGCGGGCAATGTTGCGACATGGGCCTTCAACAACTTTCAGCTCCGCAACCCAGTGAAAGCGGGCGAAACCGTGACGCAGGCGCCGGTCTGGTTGGGCGCGAAGGAAAGTGTCAATCTTGTTGCGGCAGAGGATCTTGAGCTGTTGGTGCCAAGTGCGGCGACGAAAACAATTCAGGGCGCGGCTGTGTTCAACAGCCCTATCGCGGCGCCAATCGAGGCGGGACAGCAGCTTGGCGAGCTCGTGTTGCAGATCGAAGGCGTGGGCGAGAAGCGTGTGCCGCTGGTCGCAAGCGAAGCCGTTGAAGAAGGCGGCTTTGGTGTGCGGGCAAAAGCCGCCTTCAATCGCTTGTCGAGCAAAGCGCTCAGCGCTGTAAACGGCTAAGGCGGATGTTCGTCACGTTTGAGGGGATCGACGGATCGGGCAAGTCAACTCAAGCCCGCCTTTTGGCCGATGCGCTTCGGGCGCAAGGCCGTGAGGTGGTTTTGACGCGCGAACCGGGTGGTTCTCAGGGCGCCGAGGAAATCCGGAAGCTTGTGCTGGAGGGGGCCACCGATCGCTGGTCGCCGATGACGGAGCTTTTGCTGTTTACCGCCGCGCGGCGTGATCATATCGAACGGCTGATCGACCCTGCCTTGCAACGTGGCGCGGTCGTTATCTGTGACCGGTTTGCCGATAGCACGCGGATGTATCAAGGCCTGTCGCGCGATGGCGGCGCGGGATTGCGACCGCTCGTCGATCAGCTGCACGCAGCCGTGATCCAGCGCGAGCCCGATCTGACGATGCTGATCGACATTGATCCCTCCGTCGGCCTTGCGCGTGCGAAGGGGCGCGAAGGGCATGAGGAACGGTTTGAGGATATGGGTGTCTCGATGCAAGCGCGGATGCGAGAGGGTTTTTTGGCCCTCGCGCAAGAATTCGCGCCGCGTTTTCGGGTGATCGATGGGGCGCGCGACCCGCAATCGGTGGCGCAAGATGTTCTCACGACTTTCACCACGCGCGCCAATGAGGCGCGTCAATGAGCGATCTGGCCGAGGTCGAAACCGACCGCGTCGACGGCGCCCCCCATCCGCGCGAAACCGAAGCCCTGATCGGGCAGGCGCGCGCGGAGGAAACCTTCCTGACGGCGTTCAACACCGGCCGGCTACATCATGGCTGGATGCTCACGGGGCCACGCGGCATTGGCAAGGCGACACTCGCATGGCGCATTGCGCGGTTTTTGCTGGCCACGCCCGATGACGATGGCGGCATGTTCGCGCCCCCCAAACCCGAAAGCCTCGACATCGATCCCGAAGTGCCGGTCGCGCGCCGTATTCGCGCGCTGGCGGAGCCGCGGCTGGCGCTTGTGCGGCGGGCATATGACGAGGAAAAAAAGCGGATTCCAACCGAAATCACCGTGAAGGAAATCCGTAAGCTCAAAAGCTTTTTCCAACTTTCTTCCGCGGATGGTGGTCGCCGCGTTGCGATCATTGATTGCGCGGATGAGATGAATTCCAACGCCGCCAATGCCCTTTTGAAGCTGCTCGAAGAACCTCCGGCAGGCGCGATCATTTTGCTTGTCGCCCATCAACCCGCGCGTCTCCTGCCCACGATCCGCTCACGGGTGAGGGAGTTGCGGCTAGGCCGGTTGGAGCCACTGGATATCGCGGAAGCGCTCGCCGCAGCCGGCGCAGATCCCGCGGAAGTGGCCGAAAACGCCGGCGCGCTGGCGGCTTTGTCGGGCGGATCGGTGGGTGAGGCGCTCCGGTTGGTTAATCTGGGCGGGCTGGACGCCTATGCCGATCTTGTGCGGCTTGCCTCAACCCTTCCCAAGCTTGATCGTCCGGCGGCCCTCAAACTGGCGGAATCGGTGGCCGGAAAGGGCCGCGAAACCCAATATGATCTGATGCTGGGGTTGATGGATCTGTTACTCTCGCGGCTCGCGCGCGCGGGCGTTGCAGGGCCGCCCCAACCCGAAGCCGCACCGCGCGAATCCGCCCTGCTCGCACGGCTTTCGCCAGATCACGCCAGCGCTCTAAAATGGGCCGCCTTGCATCAATCCATGGGCGCACGTGTGCGTCACGGGCGGGCCGTCAACCTTGACCCTGCCGCTTTGGTCATGGATATGTTCCTAGAACTCTCGGCCTCCGCGTAGACGGGGCCAAACCGCAGGATTTCCGATGACCGAGACCGCCGCACCGATCACCACCCCCCCGCAGATCGTCGATAGCCATTGCCATCTGGACTTCCCTAATTTTGCCGAGGAACTGCCGCAGGTTGTCGCCCGCGCAAAAGAGGCCGGCGTCATGCGGATGGTGACGATCTGCACCAAACTGCGCAACTTGCCCGCTGTTCGCACCATCGCAGAGGCCCATAGCGGCGTGTTTTTCGCCGCCGGCACCCATCCGATGTCCGCCGCAGATGAGCCGCTCGTGAGCACGGACGAATTGATCGCCCTGAGCCAGCACCCGAAATTTGTCGGCATTGGCGAGACCGGGCTCGACTATCATTATACCGCTGAAAGCGCCGAGATCCAAAAGACGTCGCTGCGCAATCATATTGCCGCGGCGCGCGAGACGGGCCTGCCCTTGATCATCCATTCACGGGCCGCCGATGAGGATATGGCGCAGATCCTCACCGAGGAACATCGCAATGGCGCCTATCCTTGCGTGATGCACTGCTTCTCATCGTCTCCCGAGCTTGCGCGCGCGGCGCTGGATCTCGGGTTTTATCTATCCATGTCGGGCATCGCTGCCTTCCCTAAATCGCAAGAAATTCGCGACATTTTCGCCGCAGCGCCGCTTGATCGCGTTTTGGTTGAGACGGATGCGCCCTACCTCGCGCCGCCGCCGTTCCGGGGCAAGCGCAACGAGCCTGCCTATACCGCGCATACCGCACGCAAAGGAGCGGAGGTCTTCGGGCTGGACTATGCCGATTTTGCCGCCGCGACCTCCGCCAATTTCGACCGTCTGTTCAGCAAAGCCGCCGCGCATACCGAAAGTGCCGCAATTTCGCTTGCGGCGCGCGCATGACGCTGCGGTTTACGATACTGGGGTGCGGCTCCTCAGGTGGTGTGCCGCGCATTGGCGGCAACTGGGGCGATTGTGACCCCGAAAACCCGAAGAACCGCCGCCGCCGGTGCTCCATGCTGGTCGAGCGAATTGGCGCGAGCGGCGTCACCCGTGCGCTGATCGACACATCGCCGGATATGCGCGATCAACTTTTGACGGCGGGCATCGGGGCGCTGGATGCGGTCGTTTACACCCATTCGCACGCCGATCACGTGCACGGGATCGACGATCTACGCCAAATCGCCTTTAACACCCGCGCCCGACTGCCCGTCTGGGCGGATGCCGAAACGCAAGATGCGCTACTCTCGCGCTTTGGCTATGCGTTCGTGCAGCCGCCGGACAGTAACTATCCCCCGATCTGTGATCTGCGCAGCATCAAGGGCCCGTTCGAGATCAACGGCGCAGGCGGGACGATCGCGTTCCAGCCCTTCACCGTGGAGCATGGCAATATCGATGCGCTCGGTTTTCGCATTGAAGGCTTGGCGTATTTACCCGATGTCAGCGCAATTCCGGAGGCTGCTTGGGCGCATCTGACGGGTCTGGATATTTGGGTGCTCGACGCGCTGCGCCGCGCGCCACACCCGACCCATGCGCATCTCGCGTTGGCGTTGGAATGGATGGAGCGCGCCGCCCCCAAGGCCGGAGTCCTGACCAATATGCATATCGACCTCGACTATGACGCCGTCGCCGCCGAAACGCCCCCACATATCCACCCCGCCTATGACGGCATGATCTTGGAATTGGAAACCGCGTGAGCACGCTAATTGACGTTATCCTTCCCGTCTTTCTCATCATCGGGTTCGGGTATCTTGTCAGTTGGCGCGGGATGTTTTCAGAATCCGCCGTCGACGGCTTAATGCGATTTGCACAAACCTTCGCCGTGCCCGTTTTGCTCGCCAAATCCATCGCCAACCTCGACCTATCCGTCAGCTACGATATGGGCCTGATGACGAGCTTCTACAGCGGCGCGTTTATTGCCTTTGGCTTGGGTATCATCGGCGCGCGGCTCATGGGGCGCACAGGGCAAGAGGCCGTCGCGATCGGCTTTTGCTGCCTGTTTGGCAACTCGCTTTTGTTGGGCGTTCCGATCACGGAACGGGCCTACGGGCCGGACGCGTTGACGGCGAATTTCACGATCATCTCGGTCCACTCCCCCCTTCTCTATACGGCGGGAATCGTCGTGATGGAGGCCGTGCGTGCGCGGGGACAATCGCTTTCTCTGGGTCGGGTCGCGCTCAATGCACTGACGGGGGTGGTGCGCACGCCGATGGTGATCGGCATTGCGGCGGGCTTTGCCATTCAAGGTTTCACCGCCATAAGCGGCGCGCCCTTACCCACGGCCATCACGGACGCAATGGATATGCTCGCCCGCGCCGCCCTTCCCGCGGCCCTCTTCGGGCTCGGCGGTATCTTGTTCCGGTATCGTCCCGAGGGGGATCTGAGGGCAATCGTGATGGTAACGGTGCTGTCTCTCGTCATCCACCCGACCATCACTTACGTCTTGGGGCATTGGGTGTTCAATCTTGGAACCCCCGCTTTGCGCTCCGGTGTTATCACGGCCGCAATGGCTCCCGGCGTGAATGCCTATATTTTCGCAAATATTTACGGCGTCGGGCGCAGGGTCGCCGCCTCGGCCGTGTTGATGGCAACGGCCTTGTCGATCCTGTCGATCTGGGCGTGGCTCGCAATTCTGCCCTAAACGGGGAGGCGCGGTGAGCCCCTCCCTATTTTGGTCTTACCGAGGCGAGACCCCCCGCAGCCGCTCCGACCGGCGGCGCAGCAACTCAACGGTTGTGAGCAAGCAGATCGACAAAATCACAAGGATCGTTGCCACGGCCAAAATTGCGGGCGAGATTTGTTCGCGAATACCGTTCCACATTTGCCGCGGGATGGTCTGCTGATCGAAATCCGCGATGAACAGAACCGCGATAACCTCGTCAAATGACGTGACAAAGGCGAAAAGCGCGCCGGAAATGACGCCCGGCAAGATCAAAGGCATCACAACGCGGAAGAAAGTCGTGCGCGCATCCGCCCCAAGGCTCGCCGCGGCACGGATCAGGGATTGATCGAAACCGACCATCGTCGCCGTGACCGTGATAATAACGAAGGGAATGCCCAAAACCGCATGCGCCATGATGACGCCAATATAGGTGCCTTGCAGGCGTGTCCATTCCATATGCAATCCGCCATCAAAGGCCGGATACGGAATCCAGACGGAGGAATAGAAGAAAAACATGCCCGTCGCGGAGATAATGATCGGCACAATCATCGGTGAGATCATGATCGCCATGATCAGGCGACGATACGGCATTTCCGAACGGGCAAGCCCCAAGGCTGCGATCGTCCCCAAGACCGTCGCGAGGATTGTCGCGAAGAACCCGATGATAATCGAGTTTTTTGCAACCTTCACCCAAGTTGCATCCGCCCAGACCGCCGACCAAAACGCCCCGCCACGCGTGCCTTCCTCGATCTCGGTGCCGAACGTCAGCAAGCTTTGATACCAGCGTGTGGAATACCCCTCGGGATCGAAGGCCAGCATCTTTTCGGTGAAGGTGAAATACGGCTCGGCGTTGAACGAAAGAGGCATCACGATCAAAATCGGCGCGATCAGGAACAGGAAAATCGCGCCGCAAAGCGTGAGGTAGACGTAGTGCCAAATTCGTTCAATCGGATCAGCGTAGGTGGGTAGGGCCATATCGGATCTCTTTTTCTGCTTGGAACGGGGCGCGGCAGGGCCTGCGCTGCTTCGAAACCTGTCGTATCGGGCGCGGTCAGCCCAGCTTCATGTTGTCGATGCCGACAACGCGGTCATAGACCCAATAGAGGATTAAAATCGCAGCGAGCAGCAAAGACGCCAATGCAGCGGCCAAGGACCAGTTCAGCGATTTTTGCATGTGGAACGCGATCAAGTTGGAGATCAGCTGGCCATCCGCCCCGCCGACAAGCGCGGGCGTAATGTAATACCCAACCGCGAGAATGAACACGAGCATCGCCCCCGCGCCGATCCCCGGTAGGGTCTGCGGCAGGTAAATCCGGCGGAACGCTGTCCAAGATGTTGCTCCGAGCGAGCGCGCCGCACGCACATAGGCGGGTGGGATTTGCCGCATCACGGAATACAACGGCAGCACCATAAACGGCAGCAAAATATGCGTCATCGCGATCAAGGTGCCCAGTTGATTATACATCATCTGAATGCGCCCATCCTCGCCGATCACGCCGAGCCAGACCATCACATCATTTAAAACGCCCTGCGATTGCAACAGTACCATCCATGACGTTGTGCGCACGAGCAGCGACGTCCAGAACGGCAGCAAAACGAAGATCATCAGCAGGTTGGACTTGGCCATCGGCAGGGTCGCCAGAAGATGCGCAATCGGATAGGCAAGAAACATGCACAGAACGGTGATCGTCAGGGATAGCATCAACGTGCGCCCGAACAGCATTTTATACACCGCCTGCCCCTCCGATACGCCCGTGATCGCACCCGAATCGTCGCGTGTCATATCAAGGGCCGCCAGATAGAAATCGATCGTCACCGGATTGGAGGCCGAGCGCATCGCGCGCCAAATGATCGGTTCTCCCCATTCTTCATCCGCATCGAGGAAAGCCTCCTTATAGGGCGGCTCGAATTTGTCGACCTTGCGCGCCGTCCCCGTAAAGAGTGACCGCGTGCCCGAGACATCATAGTTGATCCGCGTGCCCGCCTCGCCCGCCGTGCGATCCTCTTTCATCTGGATCAGGTCGAGCGCGAGAGCGGCATAGGCCTCCTCTGTTATCTCGGAGCCGGCGGGGTTTTCATCGAACCAAACCGCCAGATGCGGCGCCGATTTGGAAAACCCATCATTATAGACCGATTGCACCAGCATTTTGCCAATTGGCACGATGAAGGTGATTAACACGAATAGGAATAGAGGCGCGACGAGAAGAAAGGCGCGACGGCGTGCCAGTTTTTGCGACTTGACCAGCGCCGCTTTGAGGGGCTGGCCATCGGCGGTAACGATGGGTTGGGCGGTGGCGTCGGTCATCTATCGGTCCTTTTGGCCAAGAGCGCGGCTTGTCTTAAGAGGCAGTCCTTCAGGCACCCGATCAGTACGCGAGAGAGGGGTGCGACACGGCAATCAAGCACGCGGGCCCCCGCCCTCGTAGGAAGGCACAAGACCGTGCGCGGCAGGGCCGCCCAACGCAGATCATCGCTCAGATCGGGGAAAGTGTGGCGCGGGACAGTCCCGCGCCACATTAGATCAGCTTGCCAGCCAAGCGTTGAACTTCTCGGACAGCTCGACATCATGATCAGCCCAGAAGATCGGATCCGTTGCGATGAAGTTTTGCATATTCGCCGGATTGGTCGGCATATGCGGCGCCATCTCGGTTTTGCCGTCTTGATACATCCCGACAAGAGCCGCCGACGATTTACGCGCGGGACCATAGGAGATGTATTTCGCCTGATCCGCGAGACGCTGCGTATCGGTCGAGAACTTCAGGAATTCCATCGCGTTATCAAGGTTCGGTGCGCCCTTCGGAATGACCCAGAGGTCATAATCGAGGTATTGGCCATCCCAGATAATCTCGAACGGTTTTTCCTCCGCGATCATCGCGTTGAAGAAGCGGCCGTTATAGCCGGTGGTCATAACCACCTCGCCATCCGCCAAAAGCTGCGGCGGCTGCGCTCCGGCGTCCCACCACACGACCGAATCCTTGATCGTGTCGAGCTTGGCCATCGCCCGTGCAACGCCCTCATCTGTGCCCAACATATCGTAGATTTCATCCGCAGGGACACCGTCCGCCATCAGCGCCATCTCGAGCGACCGCTTTGCGGATTTCAACAGACCGCGCTTGCCCGGGAACGCTTCGAGATCGAAGAAATCAGCGAGGGTCGACGGGGCGGCATCGGTAAATTTGGATTTGTCATAGGCGATCACCGTGCTCCACACGATATTCGCAACGGCGCAATCTTGCAGCGCACCATCCACAAAATCTTCGGCCGCAGGCGTGCCATCGGCACCATCGGGCAGGATCGACGCATCAATCACTTCCAACAGCCCTTCATCGCACAGCCGGATAGCATCGGACAGCTCGACATCCGCAAGGTCAATCGACACGTTGCCCGCTTCGACCTGCGCCTTGAGCGGCGTCGCAGGATTGTCTGCGTCGATCGAGTTGATTTTGACACCGGTCATCTCGGTGAACGGCTTATGATACGCCTCAACCTGACTCGCTGTGTAAGAGCCGCCCCAAGAAACGATGTTAAGTTCCTGAGCTACTGCGGCGAAGCCTACGCTGGTCAGCGCCGTGGTCAGAATAAGTGTCTTTTTCATAGGTAACTCCCGTTGTTGTTTACTTATGTTCATGACTTTGCGTCATTTTTCCCGATCTAGCGCCAAGATGGGCTGTCAGGTTTTGATCGGGCGCAGTTTTGGGCCGCGCCAAATAGCGATGTCAGTTGGCATTCAACGCGCGCGCGTCTTCGGGATGCCAGCCGATTTTGAGCCGTTCGCCCGGCGTGAGCTTCGTCTGGCCGATGGTATTGCGGCTTTTCATGACGAAATCATCAGACCCTGCCACGCGCATCCGTGTGCGGAAAATATCGCCCATATAGACGACCTCCAACACCTCGGCGCTGATCATGTGAGCTCCCTCGGGCATCATCTCGGGCTTGAACTCGATCCGTTCCGGCCGGATCGACACAAGCGTTTCCTGACCGACGGACCGCACATTGACAGGCGTCACATCAATCAACTCGCCCGAGGCCAAGCGCACCGTGCAACGATCACCCGATAGGGTCTCAACCTTGCCCGGTAGCTTGTTATTCTCGCCAATGAACTGCGCCACGAAACTGTTTTTCGGGCGCTCATAGAGTTCGTCAGGGGGCGCAAGCTGTTGGATACGGCCATCGTTAAAGACCGCCACACGATCCGACATCGTCAACGCTTCGCCCTGATCGTGGGTAACGTAAACCACTGTGATCCCAAGGCTTTCATGCAAATGTTTGATCTCAAATTGCATGTGCTCTCGGAGTTGCTTATCGAGCGCGCCCAGCGGTTCATCCATCAAAACAAGCTTGGGATCGAACACCAGTGCCCGCGCAAGCGCAATCCGCTGTTGCTGGCCGCCCGACAATTGCGCGGGGCGGCGATTCACGAAGTCACCCATCTGCACCATATCCAGAGCGCGCATGATCTTCTCCTCGCGCTCTGATTTGCCGATTCCGCGCACTTCGAGAGGGAAAGCAAGATTTTCCCCCACCGACATATGCGGGAACAAAGCGTAGTTTTGGAAAACCATACCGATTCCGCGTTTGTGCGGCGGGACTTGGTTGATGGGCTGTCCATCCAGACGGATCTCACCATTGGTGGCCGTCTCGAAACCTGCCAACATCATCAGGCAGGTGGTTTTGCCAGAACCTGAAGGCCCGAGCATGGTTAAAAATTCGCCTTTTCCGATCGAAAGATTAAGGTCTTTTACAACAAGCGTTTCCCCGTCGTAGCTCTTTTGAACGCGATCGAATGTGACGAAGCCATCATTAGTGGCGGCGTTGGTCAAAGCGGGCTCCCCAGATTTATTTTTTCATTGTTTTCCCGTGATCACATCAAAACGAATGCGTTTCGAAGTTTCAAGCAATAAAACGGAGGGCGGTGCGCGCAGTTCGATGTGGCTTCATTTCGCCAAATAATTCGGCGCAAGTTGCTATATGCCGCGCAGCTTTTCGCCATTTCGCGCAAAATTTCGTGCATTTTGGCGTAACGGCATAATTTTTGATTATAAATCGGGCGGGCAATCGCGGATTTTTTCAACGCCTCGCGGTGCTCGATCTCGCGAGAATTACCCGTCCCGCGCCCACAACCGACTCGCGCAATCGCTTCGAAAGCCAGACAAGAAAGGGGCTAAAACGCGCTATTCCAAAGACCAAAAAACCGGCATCTCTGCCGGTCTTGCGTCTTTGTGATATTTGAGGATTTTTTGTCTAACTCTTCGAAGGCTGAGCCTCTTGAGAAGAGTTGGTGCGGTCGAGAAGACTCGAACTTCCACGGGTGTTACCCCACAGCGACCTCAACGCTGCGCGTCTACCAATTCCGCCACGACCGCACTGTCTTGACTTGGTGAGGGGGCTTCTAGCCGAGGGATTTGGGGATGTGAAGAGGCTATTTGCGAGTTTTCTAAAAATTTTTCACGCGCGCTGCACCCCGCTAAAAAGCGGCCTTATTTTAAAGGTGTTGGCGTCTATCAGGCGCGAACCGGCGTTATGCCCTCATTTTGAGGCACGCGCTTGATCTGCCCCCCTCCGCCGCCTTATGACTCGCAAGATGCCGGGCGCAGCGAAGTATCGCACGGTTCAGGCTTAGATCGGGCAGGCGCGGGCCGTGAACGCTCGGGCCGGACATTCTTACGACGGGGGAGACATCAATGGTCGAATGGATCACCGCAACCGATCTCGTGCCCTATGACGAGGCGTTGCGTTTCATGGAAACGCGAGTCGCACAGATCGCGGCGGGTGACGCGCCAGAGACGATCTGGCTGCTCGAACACCCCCCTCTCTACACCGCCGGAACGTCAGCGCAGGCCAGTGATCTGATGGACCCCGAACGGTTTCCCGTTTTTGAGGCCGGGCGTGGCGGCCAGTATACTTACCACGGCCCCGGTCAGCGCGTGATCTATGTGATGCTCGATCTAAACCGTCGCGGGCGGGATGTTCGCAAGTTCGTCTGCGCATTAGAGAATTGGGTTATCGGCACGCTGAAAGAGTTCAACATCACCGCCGAGCGCCGAACCGGACGCGTCGGCGTTTGGGTGACGCGGCCCGACAAGCCCGCCAGCCCTGACGGAAGCCCGCGCGAGGACAAAATCGCCGCGATCGGCGTCAAGCTCCGGCGATGGGTGTCTTTCCACGGCATCTCGATCAATGTCGAGCCAGATCTGAGCCATTTCGACGGCATCGTTCCGTGTGGGCTGCGCGAACATGGCGTCACGAGCCTTGTCGACCTTGGGCTGCCCGTCACGCTGGCCGATCTGGACATCGCCTTGATGCGCGAGTTTGATCAAGCCTTCCCGGAAGCGCCGTGAGGTGACCTCTGAAAGCTGGGCGCGCGGGCGGCCCGCGCGCTGGCACGCCCCTGCCCGCACTGAGGCGTCACGCCGCGTCAAACCCTGCTCACGCCCTTTTCGCCGCCGCTCCGCGCCCTATATCTAAAAGCGTGAGGCCGGAGATGTTCGAGGCGGCGCACCACGCCGCACCACACGCGCTGCGACAAGCCGCCACAAAGCCAAGGCCGACGGCAAAAGCTAAGATCCGGCCTGAAACGTAGGCACGACACGCAGGCCCGACACGTTATTACCAGTGCCGCCGGCGCGCCAGCGGCGCAACGGCGCGACAACACAGTTTCGTTGAGACAAAAGGAAGACACGCAATGAAGACCAGCCTAATCGCCACTCTGACTGCCCTGACTTTCGCCACGCTTTCCGCCCCCGCCATCGCAGGGGACATCGCGGCCGGTGAGAAGGATTTCCGCAAATGCAAAGCCTGCCACTCCATCGTTGACGACTCGGGCGAGGCGTTGGTCAAGGGCGGCAAGACCGGCCCGAACCTCTACGGCGTCGTCGGCCGTACGGCAGGATCGGTTGAAGGGTTCCGCTACAAGGATTCGATCGTTGCTCTGGGCGAGACCGGATTCGTTTGGGACGAGGCGTCGATTGCCGAATATGTCGTCGACCCCAACGGCTTCCTCAAGGACAAGCTCGGTGATAGCTCGGCCAAATCCGGCATGGTGAAGCAGTCCCTCAAAGTGCCCGAGGACGTCGTCGCCTACATCGCATCCTTGAGCCAGTAAGCGAGTCACCGCGCGGCTTACGCGCGCGTGAGCCTCTCGTGGCTGCGACAAATCGCGCAACGCCAGCCCCCGATCCCGCCGGATCGGGGGCTTTTCTTTTGAAAACAACCCGCAAGAGACCCCAAAAGCGCCGTTATTTTTCAAATTGCCGTGTCCTGATGAGTTGCCGTTCCTGCGTTTGCTCTCTATTGTTTACCCATGCAGGCGCGCGCTCGGGAGATCGTGCGCCAGTACGGTATTAGGGAGACTAGCATGGCCGACGCAGCCCATCACGCGGCTGGGGAACATGACGAGCGCGGGTTCTTCACCCGCTGGTTCATGTCCACCAATCACAAGGATATTGGTATCCTTTATCTGTTCACCGCAGGGGCCGCAGGGCTTTTGTCGGTTATGTTCACCGTTTACATGCGCCTCGAGCTCATGGAGCCCGGTGTCCAATATATGTGCCTCGAGGGCGCCCGCTTCATCGCGGATGCCGCGCAGGAATGTACCCCGAACGGTCACCTGTGGAACGTGATGATCACGTATCACGGCGTGCTCATGATGTTCTTCGTCGTGATTCCCGCGCTGTTCGGTGGTTTTGGGAACTACTTCATGCCGCTGCACATCGGTGCTCCGGACATGGCCTTCCCGCGCCTGAACAACCTCAGCTACTGGATGTATGTCGCGGGCCTCGCGCTCGGGGTTGCTTCCATGCTGACGCCAGGCTCGTCGGATGGTCAGCTCGGCTCCGGCGTCGGCTGGGTGCTCTACCCGCCGCTCTCGACGCAGAACGCTGAACTGATCTCGATGGATCTCGCGATCTTCGCAGTGCACGTCTCGGGCGCATCGTCGATTCTCGGCGCGATCAACATCATCACGACCTTCCTCAACATGCGCGCACCGGGCATGACGATGCACAAGGTTCCGTTGTTCGGCTGGTCGATCTTCGTGACGGCATGGCTCATCTTGCTCGCTCTGCCGGTTCTTGCAGGCGCGATCACGATGCTCCTAATGGATCGTAACTTCGGCACCACCTTCTTCGATCCGTCTGGCGGCGGCGATCCGATCTTGTATCAACACATCTTGTGGTTCTTCGGGCACCCGGAAGTGTACATCATCATCCTGCCAGCCTTCGGGATCATCTCGCACATCATCGCAACCTTCTCGCGCAAGCCGGTCTTCGGCTACCTGCCAATGGTTTACGCGATGGTCGCAATCGGTGTTCTGGGCTTCGTCGTCTGGGCGCACCACATGTATACAGTGGGCATGTCGCTGACCCAACAGAGCTACTTCATGATGGCCACCATGGTCATCGCCGTCCCGACGGGCGTGAAGGTGTTCTCGTGGATCGCTACGATGTGGGGCGGCTCGATCGAGTTCAAAACCCCGATGCTCTGGGCGTTCGGCTTCCTGTTCCTGTTCACCCTCGGCGGTGTAACCGGCGTGGTTCTCAGCCAAGCTCCGCTGGATCGCGTGTACCACGACACATATTACGTCGTTGCACACTTCCACTACGTGATGTCCTTGGGTGCCGTCTTCGGGATCTTCGCGGGCATCTACTACTGGATCGGCAAGATGTCGGGCCGTCAGTATCCGGAATGGGCAGGTAAGCTGCACTTCTGGGCGATGTTCCTCGGCTCGAACCTGATCTTCTTCCCGCAGCACTTCTTGGGTCGCCAAGGTATGCCACGCCGCTACATCGACTATCCCGAGGCTTTTGCCTTCTGGAACTATATCTCGTCGATCGGCGCATTCATCTCCTTCGCGTCCTTCGTATTCTTCATCGGCGTTGTCTTCTGGACGATCACCCGCGGCAAGCGCGTGACAGAAAACAACTACTGGAACGAATACGCAGATACGCTGGAATGGACACTTCCCTGCCCGCCGCCGGAGCATACTTTCGAGCA
Organism: Albirhodobacter sp. R86504; assembly: GCF_042466415.1. Taxonomy (NCBI): domain Bacteria; kingdom Pseudomonadati; phylum Pseudomonadota; class Alphaproteobacteria; order Rhodobacterales; family Paracoccaceae; genus Albirhodobacter; species Albirhodobacter sp. R86504. The sequence continues at coordinate 1,660,080 of NZ_JAXHCH010000002.1, forward strand.
GCTCCCCAAGCAGTCGGATTGGGATCACGCCCACAAGCACTAAGGCGATTGCCTGACTGATAAAAAAACCCTCCGATGGCAACATCGGGGGGTTTTGCTTTTGCGCTATGGCTCTATCTTGAGCGCAGCATCACCAATCCCGAGCCCGCTATGCCCTATGAATGGGTTACCCCAAGAACCGTTCGCGACACGCCTGACGCCCCGCGCACCGCGCCTCCCCTGCAGGCGGAGCGGCTGCGCGACGCACCGCTCTCATTGCCCGCTGAAGTGCACCTGTGGCCGTATCGGTCGCTCCCGCGCAGTGGGTTTGTGATCTTCATCGGGCTGACCTGCTCCTTCCTCGCGCTGCCACTCACGGCGCTGATTGGCCTCACCGCGCTTTGGGTGGTCTTGCCGTTTCTGGCCGCTGCGGTTTGGGCGATCTGGTTCGCATTACAGCGCAGCTACCGCGACGGCGAGATCTTGGAAGTTTTGCGCATCAGCCATGGTGACATGCATCTCAGCCGCCGCGTGGCACGGCGGCAACGGGGCCGCGCGATTCCGGCCCAGAATTGGGAGGCGAATCCCTATTGGGTCCGCATTCGCACCCATGAAAAACCCCTGCCAGATTACCTCACCCTTGAGGGCGGGTCGCGTTCCGTCGAACTTGGGGCATTTTTGACCCCCGGGGAACGTCGCAGGCTGAGCGCTGAACTCGCGATTCTTCTCAAAGCCGCGCGGCAGGGCGCTGTCCCCGAAACGTAAAACGCCGCCCCAACGGGCGGCGCCCACACTATTTCAATCTGGCTCGCGAATGGCCTTAGCCCAAGCTGCCTTTAACCATTGCACCCACAGCGCCAAAATCCATCTGTCCGGTGTATTTGGATTTCAGCTCCGCCATCACGCGCCCCATGTCGCGCAACGAACTCGCGCCGGTGGCCTCAACTGCCGCTTGCACAGCGGCGACCACCTCTGCCTCGGTCAATTGGCGCGGCAGAAACTCCTCGATCACCTTGACCTCGGAGAGTTCCTTTTCCGCCAATTCCAGCCGCCCGCCCTCTTCATAGGCGCGCGCGCTTTCTTGGCGCTGTTTGACCATTTTGCCCATGATCGCAAGCAGTTCGGCATCGCCGACGACAGCTTCATCCGTGCCCGCGCGCAAAGCGATCTCGCGATCCTTGATTGCTGCATTGATCAGCCGCAACGTCGACAAACGTTCCGCTTCTTTTGACCGCATCGCTTCTTTCAAAGCCGACGAGATCCGCTCACGCAATTCCATACCTTGATCCCTCTCGAGAATTCGAGCGGATAGAATACCGAAAACCTCCGCCACCTGCAACGAAGCTAAGTCATTGTTTTAAATGCATAAGATAAAGAATTTTCACCCCTTGACCCCAGCACCCCCTGCCCGTAGGTTCTGGCAGATTTTGCCATAGGGAGTCGCGCCATGCCCGCAAGTCACATTGCAGCCGAAAATCCGACAGCCCTGATCGCTCTGGCCGATGGCCAGCTTTTCTACGGAAAAGGCTTCGGCGCGACCGGAGAAACGGTTGCCGAGCTGGTGTTTAACACCGCTATGACCGGCTATCAGGAAATTATGACCGACCCATCCTACGCGGGTCAAGTCGTCACATTCACCTTCCCGCACATCGGCAACACCGGCGTGACGCTGGAAGACGAGGAAGGCGCCACACCAGCCGCAGCCGGCATGGTCGTGAAATGGGACCCGACCGAGCCATCGAATTGGCGCGCGACGGGCAATTTGAATGAGTGGCTGATCAAAAACGGCCGCATCGGCGTTGGCGGCATCGATACCCGCCGCTTGACCCGTGCGATCCGCCAGCAAGGCGCGCCGCATGTGGCCATCGCCTATAACCCGGACGGCGTTTTTGACGTTGAGGCCCTTGTGAAAAAGGCGCGCGGATGGTCTGGCCTCGTCGGGCTTGACCTCGCGAAAGACGTCACCTGCGCGCAAAGCTACCAGTGGAATGAAATGCTCTGGGCATGGCCTGAGGGCTATTCCAAGCGCGAGACCGAGGGCCTGAAGGTCGTGGCGGTCGATTTCGGTGCAAAGCGCAACATCCTGCGCTGTCTCGCCTCTGCGGGCTGTGATGTGACCGTGCTGCCCGCAACCGCGACCGCGGAGGAGGTGCTCGCGCTGAACCCGGCTGGCGTGTTCCTCTCGAATGGCCCGGGCGACCCTGCGGCGACGGGTGCTTATGCCGTCCCGATGATCAAGGGCGTTTTGGAAGCTGACCTCCCCGTCTTCGGGATCTGCCTTGGGCATCAAATGCTCGCACTGGCGCTTGGCGCACAGACGATCAAGATGAACCACGGCCACCATGGCGCAAACCATCCGGTAAAAGACAACGAGACGGGCAAAGTCGAAATCACGTCGATGAACCACGGTTTTGCCGTCGATGCGCAGACCCTGCCTGCAGGCGTCAAGGAGACGCATGTCTCGCTGTTTGACGGATCGAACTGCGGTATTCGGGTCGAGAACAAGCCGGTGTTTTCCGTGCAATATCACCCTGAAGCCTCCCCCGGCCCGCAAGACAGCTATTACCTGTTTGAGCGTTTCGCAGACGCTATGCGCGAGCGCGCGAAGGCCTAACAGCTTCACAAAGACTCCAAACAAAATGCGCGGCCCCCAAGGCCGCGCATTTTGTTTGCGACACCGATGCGGCGGGAACTTCGCCGGCTGGCCCTGCGTGTCCAAGACATTAACGAGAGATTAACCATTCGTGCGCTAAGCTCCTGCGATAGCGTGGTGTTCTCAGTACTGGTGCCGAATGATTATCCCGATCCAAAAACGCTTCAAGGGAAAGGCCCAACAGCATCTCCGCGCTGTGGGGGAAGATCATTCTTATGTCGATCCTGCCCTGAATGATCCCCCATCACAGGACCATACGCAGGCGATCAACGCGCGACTTTCGCAAAATGCTCCCGATCTCAACGCTAGCGCACTGATCGCGCCACAAATCGCATCCGATCTGGCCCGCGCTGAGGGTAGGCCGGTTTCGGTTGACCAGCCCCCGCTGACACAACCCTCGCCAAAACGGACGCCCTTGGGGCAGCTTTTGCTAGAGGCCGGCGCGGTTGACCCCGGCAATCTGCTCAAAGCTCTTTCGTTGCGCGAACGTCAGGATGTCCGTTTGGGCGATATCCTTCTTGCGCATGGCTGGGTCCGCGAGAACGATCTGATGGCCGCTCTCGCCCGTCAATGGAACGCAACCGTCGTTGATCTGGTGGCGACACCGCCCGACCCGCGCCTGATTGACAAGATCTCTGCGGAAGCCTGCCTCGCGCGCTCCATGGTGCCTTGGACAAGGATCGGAGGCACAACGGTCATCGCGACGGCACGTCCAGAGGAATATCGCGCGATGCGTGACGATCTGCCGCCCGAGCTCGGCCCCTATGCGATGGTTCTCGCCGCCGAACGCGACATCCATGAAAGCTTGCTCGCCCGCCGCCAGACTTCACTGATCCGCAAAGCCGAAACGCGCGTCAAACCCAGTGAAAGCTGCCGGACACGCGACGAGAAACGGCTTTCGCGGATCATGATTGGCATCGTTGCAGTCATAATTTTGGGGCTGGCCTACACGCCGGTGGGGATGCTGGGCGCGCTGGTCGCTTGGATGCTGCTGTCTATGGTGGTCTGCACAGCGTTGAAGGTTGCCGCATTTATCACAAATGCAACACATCCCGATGCGGTTGACACTGAGGCAAATCTTATTCGCCTCCCCATCGTATCGATCATGGTTCCCCTGTTTAAGGAGCGCGACATCGCGAGCAAGCTGCTCGTGCGCCTGTCGCGCCTAAATTATCCGCGCGAGTTGCTTGATATTATGATCGTGGTCGAGCAAAGCGACGAGGTCACCATACAGACGATCGAGCAAACCACCCTGCCCCGTTGGATCAGGGTCGTGAAGGTTCCCAATGGTCCGATCAAGACCAAGCCGAGGGCGTTAAACTATGCGCTCAATTTCTGTCGCGGATCTTTGATCGGGGTGTATGACGCGGAAGATGCGCCCGATCCGGATCAGATCCACACGGTTGTCCGAAGGTTCTCACAACGCGGCCCAGACTTGGCCTGTGTGCAAGGCATACTGGATTACTACAACCCGCGGACCAACTGGTTGGCCAGGTGTTTCACGATTGAATATGCGAGTTGGTTTCGTGCCATGCTCCCGGGCGTGGCGAAGATGGGCCTCGTCGTTCCGCTGGGCGGGACGACCTTGTTCTTCCGGCGTGAGGCGATCGAACGTCTCGGCGGCTGGGATGCGCATAACGTCACCGAAGATGCCGATCTCGGCGTGCGTCTCGCGCGCTACGGCTATCGCACAGCGCTTGTCCAGACGGTCACCCACGAGGAGGCAAACTGCCGCGCCCTTCCATGGGTAAAGCAACGCTCCCGCTGGCTGAAGGGCTACGCGATCACATGGGGCGTACATATGCGCGATCCGGTGGCACTTTGGCGCGATTTGGGCGCGTGGCGCTGGTTCGGGTTTCAGATCCAGTTCTTCGGCACCCTCAGCCAGTATCTGCTCATTCCTCTTTTGTGGAGCTTCTGGCTCATTCCGTTCGGGATTTGGCACCCTGTTTCCGCCTATCTCCCGAAACTATGGGTGATCGCGATGGGATCCAGTTTCGTTCTCGTCGAAATCGTTAATCTATGTGTCTCGCTCTGGGCTGTTCGCGCGCCCCAGCATCGACACCTCATGCCTTGGACATTCACACTCAACCTCTATTTCCCGCTGGGCGCATTGGCTGGTTGGAAGGCCATCTATGAAGCAATCGTCGCCCCTTATTATTGGGATAAAACGACCCACGGGATCTTCGATGCGCATGGGGCAATTGTGCCTGCGACACCGGGTTCGGACGCAAATGAACAGACCACCCCGGGCAACAGCGCGGCTTCGTTTTGAAGTGCCAAAAGCCATGAAGTTCCACAATTAGCCTTGCGCGGTGCTACACGGGGTTAAAATAGGGCGTCACCCCTCACTCACCCAACTCCGCGCGCTGACTGCTCGCCGCGTCCAACTTCAGCCGCGTCTCAAACGCTTTCGAGATATGCGCCCGCAACGCAAGCTGCGCCGCTTCGCCGTCACCCGCGCCTATGGCATCGACGATTGCCTTATGCTCGGCCAATGCCGTCTCGCCACGCCCCTCGGCCGCAAGGGATGTTGACGCCAGAAGCGCCATCGAACGGTGCACAAGATCCAGCTGCTGCACGAGGTAGCGATTATGCGATGCAAGGTGGATTTGCTTGTGAAAACGGCGGTTGGCACGGCTCAACGCCTGCGGGTTGCCAATATGCGCACGGTCCTCAGTGACCATATCGCGCAATACCTTCACCTCCTCGGGCGTCGCGTGCCGCGATGCCAGTTTCGCCGCCAAGCCTTCCAACTCGGCCCGAACAACATAAAGCTCTGCGAGCTGATTGTGATCCAACGACGCGACGATCAACGAGCGCCCGTCGCGCGCCAACATGGACTGTGTCTCAAGCCGTTGCAAAGCCTCGCGGATCGGGGTGCGTGACACGCCGAATCTATCCGCGAGTTCCGATTCGACCAGCCGATCGCCGGGGCGGTATAGCCCGCCGTCAATCGCCTCCAAAATCAATGTGTAGGCATCTTTCTGCATCAATCCGCCACCCCATTGATTGCGCGTATAAATTCGAGGGGAACCCTACGCGGGAGCGCCCCCTGAAATCAATAGCGCTTGGCCTTCCGCCCACGCGCGCATAGGGTCCGCCCATGCGCGATAATTTCTCCCATGTGAGCGACTGGGTCTTCGACCTCGATAATACGCTCTACCCGCCCGCCGCCCGTCTGTTCGATCAGATTGAGGTCCGAATGACCGATTATGTGATGCGGTCGCTCAATGTTGCCCGCCCCGAGGCCGACCGGCTCCGCAATCATTACTGGTCTCTCTACGGCACCACGCTCGCAGGTCTGATGCGAGAGCATAGCGTCGACCCGACCCCCTATCTGGAGGACGTGCACGAGATTTCTCTCGATCATCTCACGCCTGATCCCGATCTGGCCGATGCCATTCGTAACCTGCCCGGCCGGAAGATCGTCTATACCAATGGCACCGCCCCCTACGCCCATCGCGTGACCGAGGCGCGCGGATTGAGTGGCCTTTTCGATGGGATTTACGGCGTCGAGGACGCAGATTTCCTCCCCAAACCTGAAGAAGCTGCCTATCGCACAATTTTCGCAAAAGCGGGGATTGAGGCCAAAAACGGCGCGATGTTCGAGGACGATCCCCGCAACCTGCGCGCGCCACATGCGATGGGCCTGCAAACTGTTCTCGTCACTCCGCTTGATCCTGATGCTCCACCGCGCGCGGCCTACGTTCACTACCACACCCATGATCTTGCAGGATTTTTGCAACAACTGGTCTAGCCCCTCCACCTGCGCCAGATTGCCGCGCGACGTTATCGCGCGCGGCAATTCGACAAATTGCGACACGCGGCGCAGGTAGATATCCCGTCCCGAACCTTCAATCGGGAGAATTTGATGTCCAACACCGCCCCCACAGCCGATTACGCCATCACAGGCGACGCCGACACACAGACCGCCGCCAACCACGATAGCCCCGCTGCGGATAATCACACGATGCTCGTCGCGCTCGTCTTTCTTGGCTGGGTGACAACGATGGTCGCGGCCTTTGCCGCTTTCGGTTTGGGCGGGTTGATCACGGTTGCGACTCTCACGGCTTGGGCCGTTCTTGCGCTGATCGTGGTGATGACCGCAGGCGGCTGATCGCGCCGCCCCTTGGCCCCGCACTCCCACCGCGCTAGATTGCGTTCAAAGGAGCCCCCATGTCGCAAACAGCTCAACAGTTTTCATCTGCCTCCGTGCCCGCGCGCGAAACGGTTGACGTTCTGATTTCGGGCGGCGGCGTCGCGGGGTTGACGGCCGCGGCGGCGTTCGCCAGCGCTGGTTTCTCAGTCATGTGCGTTGATCCAGAAGCACCAGCTACGACCGAATCCGACCCGCGTGCGGATTTGCGCAGCACCGCATTTTTGCAGGCCTCCCTTCCGGTTCTCGCTCAGGCGGGGCTTTGGGCGCGATTAAAACCCTACGCGACGCCCCTGCAGGTGATGCGCATCGTCGATGCGGGTGGCGAATCCATGGAGGAGGCCCGCCTCACGCGCGAATTCGACGCCGCAGATCTGTCGGATGAGCCATTCGGGTGGAACTTGCCGAACTGGCTGTTACGGCGTGAAATGGTTGCACGCCTGAACGAATTGCCGAATGTCGATTTTCGAACCGGCGTACGAACGGCCAAGCTCTTTACACGCGAAGTAGAGGCGCGCGTTACCCTTGATGACGGGGCGCAGATCACGGCGCGGCTGGTTATCGCGGCGGATGGGCGCAAGTCACCGATGCGCGAGGCGGCGGGGATCGCCGTAACCCACACCGATTACGCGCAAAAAGCGCTCGCATTTGCGGTGACGCATGACATGCCGCATAACAATATCTCCACCGAGATTCATCGCTCAGGCGGCCCATTTACCTTCGTTCCGCTCCCTGACCGCGACGGACGTCACGCGTCTGCTATCGTCTGGATGGAACGCAACGCAGAAGCCGACCGCCTCGCCGCGCTTCCGGTGGACGAATTCGAGGTCGAAATGCAGGCGCGCTCGACAGGGATAATGGGCAAGCTGAAACTCGAGACGCGGCGGTCGGTATGGCCGATGGAGACGCAACTGGCTGAGCGTTTCAACGGTCAACGACTGGCGTTGATGGCGGAGGCCGCGCATTGCATCCCGCCGATTGGCGCGCAGGGGCTGAATATGTCGCTGGCGGATTTGGGATGCCTTCTTGATTTGGCCAAAGCGCGACCAGAGAACCTTGGCGATGCGCAGATGCTCGAGGCCTATCATCGCAAACGCTGGTATGATGTGCGTCTGCGTGAATTGGGGATTGATTTGCTCAATCGCGCGTCGATGGTCGAAGCCCGCCCGTTGCGCGATTTACGTGCGGGCGTGCTGGGCGCAATGTACGGCATCAAATCTGTTCGCAAGACGTTGATGCGCGCGGGAATCGGCGTCCGGTAACCTCATAACGGACCGGGCCTACGTTCTTCCGAGAGCAGAACATTCGCCTCAACATCTCCGACTCCGGGCAAGGTCATGATCCTGCGGCGCAGAACGCGCTCAAAATCGGAGATGTCGCGGGCGGTAACCCGAAGACGGTAATCAAAAAGGCCCAGCACGTGTTGGACCACCTGAACCTCGGGGATGGCGGTGACGGCCCGCTCGAAATCTTCTAAACTGACGCGCCCCTTCAAAGCCAACTTAATCCCCAAGAACACGGTCACCCCGAACCCCAAGGCGCCGGCATCTACCACAATCCGGCGGCCGGAAATTGCGCCCGAATCGTGAAGCGCCTTGATGCGACGCCATGCCGCCGGTTGTGACAGGCCTAAATCACGGCCAATCGCCCCCGCCGATCGCGTGGCATCCTCTTGCAAAAGGCGCAGGATTTTAGCGTCAATCGCATCAATCTTCGCAGTTTCACGGCTCATAGCGGCAAATCCGCAGAATTCTTGATCGTTGAGACAAGCATGAGCGCCTCCGTGTCATTAATATGCGGCAGGGTCAAAATCCGGCGGCGGTAGATTTCCTGATAATGGGCCATATCCCGCGCAACGATATTGAGCCGAAGATCGGTGCGCCCAAGAAATGTTTGTATCTCGATGACCTCCGGCACCTCCCGCGCCGCGTCGATGAACTCATCAAATGCGCGAGGGTTGGTTTTCTCAAGCGAGAACCGCAGCGAGACCTCAACCTCGAAGCCGAGTGCGACCCAATCCAGAACCATTTCCTCGCCTTTCAGGATGCCGCGCTCTTTCAGCCGCTCGATGCGTCGCCAGCACGTCGCCGTGGTAACGCCTGCCCTGTCGGCGAGATCCGCCGTGCCAAGACCGGGGGCCGCCATCATCTGACGAAGAATTCGTCGATCCGTATCATCGATCTGCATGACTATCTCATATTTTTAATTTATAGGAATGATTACTTACATCAATTACGCATAACATCAACTTTTGCATAACCTATTCATAGCGATTGCGGTAATGTCCCTCATCAACCAATGGAGGACCGCCATGCGCGTCTATTATGATCGCGATTGCGATGTGAACCTGATCAAAGACAAAAAAGTTGCTATCCTTGGCTACGGCAGCCAAGGCCACGCACACGCGCTGAACCTGCGCGATTCCGGCGCGAAAAACATCGTCGTCGCCCTGCGCGAAGGCTCGGCATCGGCGAAAAAATGTGAAGCTGAAGGCCTCAAGGTCATGGGCATCGCAGAAGCCGCTGCTTGGTGCGACGTAATCATGTTCACCATGCCGGACGAACTGCAGGCAGAGACCTATAAAAAATACGTCCACGACAACCTGAAAGAAGGCTCCGCAATTGCCTTCGCACATGGTTTGAACGTGCACTTCGGCCTGATCGAACCGAAAGCCGGCGTTGACGTCATCATGATGGCGCCTAAAGGCCCAGGTCACACTGTTCGCGGCGAATACACCAAAGGCGGCGGCGTTCCGTGCCTGTTCGCAGTGGAAAACGATGCATCGGGCAAAGCGCAAGAAATCGCGCTCTCCTACTGCTCGGCCATCGGTGGCGGCCGTTCGGGCATCATCGAGACCAACTTCCGTCAAGAATGCGAAACCGACCTGTTCGGCGAGCAAGCTGTGCTTTGCGGCGGCATTGTCGAGCTGATCCGCATGGGCTTTGAGACCCTCGTGGAAGCTGGCTACGAGCCGGAAATGGCGTATTTCGAATGCCTGCACGAAACCAAGCTGATCGTCGACCTGATCTATGAAGGCGGCATCGCAAACATGAACTACTCGATCTCGAACACCGCTGAATACGGCGAATATGTATCGGGCCCGCGCGTTCTGCCATATGCTGAAACAAAGCAGCGCATGAAAGACGTTCTGACCGACATCCAAAACGGCAAGTTCGTGCGTGATTTCATGCAAGAAAACGCTGTGGGTCAGCCGTTCTTCAAAGCAACACGTCGCATCAATGACGAGCACGAAATCGAGCAAGTCGGCGCGAAATTGCGCGCGATGATGCCTTGGATCTCGGCTGGTAAAATGGTCGACAAAGAGCGCAACTAATCGCGTCTTTGAAATAAACAAAAAGCAGGGCCGGATAATCCGGCCCTGCTTTTTTATGTCTTTCGCTCACGTGACGGGCTGGGTTACGTCGCCGCCGTCTCCACGGCCGCAACAATCCCGTCAACGGTTTGCATCAGAAGCCCCTCATCGACACATTCCGCCATAACGCGGATCAATGGCTCTGTGCCGGATTTCCGGATCAAAATCCGGCCTTTTCCGGCGATCATCGCCTCTGCATCCGCTATCACTTTTTGAACATTTTGGTCATCCAGCGGCGCTTGCCCCGCCTGATACCGTACATTTTTCAACATTTGCGGCACGGTTTCGAATTGCTGAACCAATTCGGATGCTCGCTTCCCAGTCTCCGACATCGCCAGCAGGAATTGAAGCCCCGCCATCAGGCCATCTCCGGTTGTCGCGTAATCGGTCATAACGATATGGCCGGATTGCTCGCCGCCCAGATTGAACCCCCCTGCCCGCATCCGTTCAACGACGTAACGGTCCCCGACATTGGTGCGCTCCAGCCGCAAGCCCTTGCCTTGCAAGAAGTGCTCCAACCCGAGATTGGACATCACCGTCGCGACAAGCGCATTGCCTCGCAAACGGCCGACCTCGGCCCAGCGGCTCGCGAACAGCGCCATGATCTGATCGCCATCCGCAACGCGACCAGTCTCGTCCACAATCATCACGCGGTCGGCGTCCCCATCCAGCGAAATGCCCAAATCCGCACCATGCGCCACAACCGCCTCTGCGCAGGTTTGCGTATAGGTCGACCCGCAGCGCTCGTTGATGTTCAGGCCGTTCGGCGTCACGCCAACGGGAATGACATCACACCCCAATTCCCAAAGCACCTCCGGCGCCGCGCGATAGGCCGCACCATTTGCACAATCGACGACAACCTTCAGCCCGCCGATCCGGTTTTTGGCCGGAAACGTCGTTTTGGCATATTCAACATATCGCCCGCGGCCATCTTCGATGCGCTTCGCACGTCCAATGTTTTGGGGCTGCGCGAGGCGAATCTCACCGGCAATCATCGCTTCGATCTCGGCCTCGGCCTCATCCGAAAGCTTGAACCCCTCGGGACCGAAGAACTTGATCCCGTTATCTTTCGCGGGGTTATGCGACGCGGAGATCATAATTCCGACATCCGCGCGCATGGAACGCGTCAAAAAACCAACCGCCGGCGTCGGAACAGGGCCAAGCAAGAGGACGTTCATCCCGGTCGAGGTCAGCCCCGCGGTGAGCGCATTCTCAATCATATATCCCGAGAGCCGCGTGTCCTTGCCGATGACGACGCGGTGCTGGTTACGACCATCGGATCGGAAATACCGGCCCGCCGCGGCGCCCAGTTTCAACGCCATTTCCGCCGTCATCGGCCAGCTATTCGCCTCGCCGCGCACACCATCAGTCCCGAATAGATCGCCCATCATCCCTCTCCCATCATCACAGCGCGCCAAAGGTCTACCCCCTGCGCAATCTCGTTAACATCATGGACACGGTGCATCTGCACCCCCTGCCCCAGCGCCGCCAATGTCACAGCCAAAGTTCCAGGCATCCGCGCATCCACCGCCTCTGTGCCGGATATTTCCCCGATGAATCGCTTTCGCGAAACGCCAAGCAACAGCGGGCAGCCCAACCCGTGAAACAGCGAAATCGAACGCAGCAGGTCGAGGTTATGCGAGAGCGTCTTGCCAAAGCCGATCCCGATATCCAGCAAAATTCGCGCGCGAGGAATACCCGCAGCCTCGGCCTGCTCAACGCGCGCCGCCAAGGCATCAAACACATCGAACACTACGTCACCGTAGCGCGGATCATCTTGCATCGTCTTCGGCGCGCCCTGCGCATGCATCAAGCACACAGGCCCGCCAAATTCCGCCATGACTTGAGCCATGCCGCGATCAAACTGCATCGCCGAAACGTCATTGATCAAATCTGCCCCCGCCGCGACCGCCGCGCGCGCGACTTGCGATTTACGCGTATCGATCGAAATCGGGCGCGTCTCCCCGTGCGCTCGAAGCGCCTCGATCACTGGCACGGTCCGTGCCGTCTCGGCCTCAACCTCGACGTAATCCGCGCCCGGGCGGGTCAACTCGCCGCCAATATCCAAAATATCTGCCCGCGTCATCCGAGCCGCCTGCGCAAGCGCCGCCTCAATCCCCGCGAACTGCCCACCATCCGAAAAACTATCGGGGGTGACGTTCAAAATCCCCATGATGGACGGTCGATCAAAGGCAACTCCGGTCATTGGCGCGCGAGGCGCCGTGAGTTGCGCGAGGAGAGCGGCAGGAATGTCGGCCGCGCTGACCACCTCAGACGCCCCGCCCCGTTCACATGCGACCGCGTGGGTGAACCAACACCACCCCCCCGCCAAACGGTGGGCGGCGCCATTCTCGGCTCCTGTTTTAGAGGCGCTCCCCGGCGCGCATTCGGGGGCGCGCTCGGGAGAGCACTGGGGAGCACATTGGGGGGCGCGCCCCATCTGCAAAATCGGTCTGTAATAGATCATTGTGCAGGTTTGCCCGTTGCTTGCACGAAGGGCAAGCGCTCAGAGGGCGATCGGCACAACCGGCACGCGGCTTCCTGCCGGCGCTGTTACATCCCCGTGATCTCCACCGACCTCTCCGTGCAGCTCCAAGCGCGTGGCCGCCAGCTGCTCGGCCAGCCAAAGCGCCAGATCAACCGCGCCGCGCGCTTGCGGGCCGTCAACCGCGTCGAGAACGATCTTGGAGGGGGCCCAGACGATCATCTGGCCATGCTTCATCGCCCAGTCGATCTCTGTCCGCGTGGCGACCACAACACAGCGCGGATCGCGCGAGGCAAGCACCCACGCGTTTTGTTCGATCGCGAGGAGGTCAATGCGACGCTGGGTCGGGCGGTGCCCACTCTCGACACGCGCGACCTCCGGCAATCCGACCGTCAGGATCACAGGGAGGCCCGTCGCCTCCAACGCATCAAGACGCACCCCCAAATCCGGCGCGGCAATCGCATCGTTGCTCAGGTGGACCACGAGCGGATGCAGGTTGGATTTCGTGCCATCATCCGCGACATGCTGCACCGGTGTCGGCGCGCGCGACCGCACGATCTCAACCCCCAAAGCGCCCGGTCCGCGATCAAGCTTCTCAACGCGCACGAACACGCGCATCGCTTGCGGCGCCGCCAAGATGCGCTCGGCCACTCTCTCCGCAAGTGTTTCAAGGAGGTTTAGGCGCTCCGCTGCGAGCTCGTCCGCGATTGCCTCGGTGATACGATCATACGACAGGATGCGATCGACATCGTCATCCAGCGGTGCTGGCGCAGGCCGCACTTCAACGACAACGTTAAACTGCAAGCGTTGCTCAAGGCCGCGCTCTTGCTGAAAGGCGCCAATCTCCGCCGAAACGATATGATCGCGTAAACTGATACGGTCGCGCGGATCGGCGCTCGCGGAGGCTTCCGCGCGCGCTTCGGGATGCGCGAAGGCCAGAGTGATATCGTTCGAGAGGTCGTTACTGCCGTGGGCCATGCGTCAGGTCTTTCATTTGCTTGCGGACATCTTATCGCCCCATGCCACGGCGTGCAGCTAAGAAACGACCTGAAATGACGCAAAAGCCCCGAACTTTGATGTTCGGGGCTTTTGCGTCACAAATCAGATGCGATCCGCGCGGATCGATCAGTTCGACGCGGTCCGGACACGCGGACGGTAGAAAATATGCGAGCCGATCTGGGTCGTACGGGTGAACCGTTTTGCCCATGCAGGCCGCACTGCGGGGGTGTGGAAATAAGTCGCGCCGTCGGTCAACTGGCGCGGGGCGCCATCCATCAAAGCCCGCGCCACTTTAGCGACTTGTGAATAGGCGGCTTGGTTGCTGACGCGGTCGGTTTTGCCGTCACAGGTCCAGCTGAACTGACATCCGCTCTTGCCGCCCTGATGCACAACATCACAAATCGAATTCGGGAATTTCGGGGACTCAACGCGGTTCAAAACCACCTCCGCCACGGCGGCTTGTCCGGCAACACTTTCGCCGCGCGCCTCGAAGTAAAGGACGTCAGCAAGGCATTGGAACTGCTCGCCACCGCCTGCCGCAGGTTGGGCAGAGATCCAATTGCGCGAGTAGTCTATCTCGGGCGTCTCGATCTCAGAGGCCGAGGCCATCTTCACGGCGGATTTCCCCGCCCGCATCACATCAGGGCGCGGCGCAACAGCGTCAAATCGCTGCGAAACACCGCTCATCGCCGAACGCTCCTCGCCGAGCAACTGCGCGATCCCCGCGCCGATGTTGGCGTCCGTGTTCAACTGGCCTTGCGAGACCTCTGCCTGCACCGCTCCCGAGAGAGCCATCAGCATGATCGCACTGCCTGCCCAAATGATACGTTTCGACATTAATCTCGTCCAATTGTTCCTCGCCCCGCAAACCCGAAAGCCTGCACGACGAGGGGGGGCGTAGACCACCCGGACGATGAGAGTCTAGAAAAATCGACGTGAACAACGGGCCCCTTTCCGTGATCGGAGGAGGAAATCGGCCTTATCGACGCAAATTAAAGGAAGCCCTTTCTTCGCGCACTACACAGATCCCCTTAGAAACGCTAGGGGTTTTTGATAGGTTCATGAAACTTTCATCACTCTAGCGTGACTTGGGTGCGAGCAGGGCAAAATGTGCTGCAGAAAGCCGCGCAATCGGTACGCGGAAGGGCGAACACGACACATAATCGAAGCCCGCAGCCCGACAAAACGCGATTGATTCGGGGTTTCCGCCATGTTCACCGCAAACCGAAATCGTCAGATCGGGGCGCCGTTCGCGGCCACGCGCAGCCCCGATCAACAGCAATTCTCCAACCCCCTCGACATCCAGAATATGGAACGGGTCTTCGGCATACACGCCCTGCTTGACATAGGTTCCCATGAACTTGCCCGCATCGTCGCGCGACAAGCCATAGGTCATCTGTGTCAGGTCGTTCGTGCCAAACGATAAGAACTGCGAGAATTCCGCGATATCGCCCGCCCGCAAGGCAGCGCGCGGCGTCTCGACCATCGTGCCAAGCCGATAGGTGAATTCCGCGCGACGTTCCGATTTCACGGCCGCAGCCACCGCATCAATCCGCGCCTTGACCATCTCCGCCTCACGCGCCGCCGATACGAGCGGAATCATGATTTCTGGCACGACCGGTGCGCCCCGCTTTGACGCCTCGACCGTGGCTTCAAAAATCGCTCGGGCCTGCATCTCGTAGATCTCCGGCACGGTGATCCCCAATCGCACGCCGCGCATCCCCAGCATCGGGTTGAATTCGGACAGCGCATCGCAGCGCCGCGTGACCTCAGACAACGGCCGATCCAGCGCCTCCGCCAGCTCGCGCATCCCTTCGCGATCATGCGGCAAGAATTCATGCAAGGGCGGATCAAACAGACGGATGCACACCGGCTGACCGGCCATAATATCAAACAAGGCCGTAAAATCGTCGCGCTGCATTGGCAGCAAACGCTCCAACGCAATTTGACGGTCATGCGGGGTGTCGGCAAAGATCATCTCCCGCATCACGGTCAGACGTGCCTCATCGAAGAACATATGCTCCGTGCGGCACAGGCCGATCCCCTCGGCCTCAAACATCCGCGCCGTGCGTGCGTCATCGGGCGTGTCCGCATTCGCGCGCACGCCGATATCGCGCACAGCATCCGCCCAATGCAAAAGCGTGCGGAATCCGTCATCAAGCGCCGGCGCGAGCATCTCCGCCGCGCCCAAAAGCACTTCGCCGGATGTCCCGTCAATCGTGATGATGTCGCCTTCGCGCAGGACGCGCCCTTTCGGACCAACCAACGTCCGGTCGCGCGTATTGAATGAAATCTCGGACGCACCGACAATGCAAGGCAGGCCTAATCCGCGTGCAATAACAGCAGCATGCGAAGTCATCCCGCCGCGCTCGGTCAAGACGGCCGCGGCCGCATGCATGCCACGAATATCCTCCGGCGCGGTTTCACGCCGCACCAAAATACACGCCTCGTCCCGGGCCGCCGCCGCCTGCGCCGCCGCAGAGGTGAACACAATCTTACCCGTCGCAGCCCCCGGAGAGGCGGCGATGCCGCGCGCAATCCTGTCGCGCGGGGCACGCGGGTCGACTTGATAATGCAACAATTCAGTTAACGCGCGGGGCTCGATGCGCAACAAGGCATCCTCGCGCGAAATCACGTTGTCTTCCGCCAAAGCTACCGCGATCCGAACCGCCGCTCGGGACGAGCGCGAAATTCGCACGGCGTCAATCACATGCAGCGCGCCACTTTCCACGGTAAACTCAATCTGCATTTCTTCACGCAGACGGATACGGCAAGCCGCGCCGAAAACTTGCAATTGCGCGAACAGATCGGGCGCAGTCTCCTCCAGAGACACCCCGCGCGCATCGCGCGTCAGATAAAGCGTTGTTTGCGCTTGGCTACGGCCTTGCGACTGGCCACGGAACCGGCCCGCAACCTGCGGCGCGCCCGTGACACTATCCGCAAACTGGATCGTCCCGGAGCCCGACAAACCCGGCCCGATCCCAAAAGCCATCCCTTGGACAACCAGCCCTAACGCAGCGTCCGCAGGTGCGCCTTTTGCCTGACGTAGAAGCCGCGCGGATGTGCCTTCCCACGCGCGCGCCATCGACCGCAATACTTCGGAAAGTTGGCGTGCGGAGTCTTGCGGGAAAGGTTGATCGGTTTCCGCCTCATAGGCAAGAAGCGCCTGCTCCAATGCGCGCGGCGATGGTTCCGCCTCAAACATATCAGGATCGAGCCGCTCGACGTGGACGGCATAGCTCTGGACAAACCGCAGGTAGAGCGCATCCGCGCTTTCGCGGCCATGGGTCTCGACTAACTCGGCGTGTCGCTTGCCGTTCATCCCGACATTCAGGATCGTTCCTGGTCCGCCCCAAGCAGGGTTCGCGGGGCTTCCGCGCACAGACACGAGGAAAGAGGGGCCGAAAATCCGGGTGATCCCATCCGTATCGGGCATTTGCCCCGCCGCAATCGCCCGAACCGTCTCGGCGGGCAATGCAACGGTCTTCGGAACCGGTAGCTCCATCCGGATCAACCGCTGTAGACATTTTGCGCGCCAGCCATGCGACGGCACCTTGATCCCCGCCGTTGGCGTGATCTCTGTGAATTCAGCGTTTTCAGATGTTTTCTGCATTGCAGCATGCCCCACTAACGCCCGCAGCATACGCGCGAAGTAGCGTCAATCAAGTGTCACAAAGACCAAACGCTGCGTTGAGGCAATATTTATTCGAAGACGCTGCATCCCCGCCGATGGAAGCCTCCGGCGGGGATATTTTTAGCAACCGGAAACGGCCTAGCCTTCGATCTGCGCGAGATCTGCGACAGAAAGGCAAATCTGGCGAATTTTTGATAGCAAGTTCAAGCGGTTGCGGCGAACGATCTCGCTTTCGGCATTCACCTGCACGGCTGTGAAGAAAGCGTCCGTCGGCGCGCGCAACCCCGCCATTGCAGACATTGCGGCGGCGAAATCTTCCGCTTTAAGAGCGGGCAGGATCGCGGCTTCGGCTTGATCCAGCGCAGCGAACAAAGCGCGTTCTTCCTCCGTCTCGGCAAATTTAAGATCCGCGCCGAAGCTATATTCGACGCCGTCCTTCTCCTCGGCTTGCGATAGGATATTGGACGCGCGCTTATACCCTTGGATCAGGTTTGCACCGTCTTCGGTTTTCAACACCGCATCCAACGCCTGCGCGCGTTTGACAACGAGGGTCAAATCATCGTTGCCTTGCATCCCCAGCACCGCATCGATCACGTCATGCCGGATGTTTTGGTCTTTCAAGAAGACCTTCAAACGGTCGTGGAAGAAGTTCAGCAGATCAGTCGCATCCGCTTGCGGATTGGATTTTTCGAACATTTCTGTCAGTGAAAGACGCAAATTATTCGTCAAAACCAGACGGATCACACCAAGGGCGGCGCGGCGCAATGCAAACGGATCTTTCGAGCCTGTCGGTTTTTCATCAATCGCCCAGAAGCCGGTGAGCGTGTCAATTTTATCCGCCAGAGCGACCGCAACCGATACAGGCTCGACCGGAACCTCATCTGACGGACCGAGCGGCGAATAATGTCCCTTGCAGGCCTGCGCAACCTCAGATGGCAGACCGAGAGCGCGCGCGTAATAGCCGCCCATCACGCCTTGCAGTTCGGGGAATTCCCCAACCATCGCAGAGCGAAGGTCAGCCTTTGCAACTTTCGCGGCTTGCACAGCCAGTTCGACGTCCGCGCCAAGCGCTGGTGCCAGTGCCTCGGAAAGGGCGGCAATGCGTGCGATACGATCCGCTTGCGAGCCGAGCTTGTTGTGGAAGGTAACGTTTGCAAGGCCTTCGCCCATTCCTTCCAGCCCAGCGTTTTTGACAATACGCAGATCGTTTTCCCAGAAGAACTTGGCATCTGAAAGACGCGCCGAGAGCACCTTCAAATTGCCTTTCAGAATTGTCGCGCCGTGATCCGCAGTCTCGCGGTTTGCAACCGTGACGAAGCCCTCGATACGCCCGTTTTTTGGATTTCGCACCGAGAAGAACTTCTGATGCTCCTTCATCGAGGTTTGCAAAACCTCCGGTGGCAGTTCCAAAAACTCCGGTGCAATATCGCCCAAGAGAACAACAGGCCACTCGACCAAGCCGGCGACTTCGGCCAGAAGTGCTTTGTCTTCAACGAGTTCTAGCCCACGTGCGAAAGCCATATTGGAGGCATCCGACCAGATCGCGCTCTCACGCTCGGCACTGTCGAGCACAACATGCGCGGATTTGAGCTTCAGGGAGTAATCCTCAAACGACGAAACCGCGAAACGCGCGGGCGCCATGAAGCGGTGGCCGTGCGTAGTATTGCTGGCCGTGATCCCATCGACTTCGAGCGGCACGATTTCTGCGCCGCCTTCATCTGTGAGGATGCACAGGATCGAATGCAGCGGACGCACCCAGCGAAGACTCCCTGTGCCCCAGCGCATGGATTTCGGCCATGGGAAGTTACGGATTGTCGCCTCAAGCACCTCCGCGATGATCTCTGCGGCGGCCCTGCCCGGCTTTTCCACCACGGCGAAATAAACTTGGCCCTTCTTCTCGTCGCGGATCTCCAACTGATCCAGTGATAGGCCCGTCGACCGCAAGAACCCCTCGATCGCTTTTTCCGGCGCGTCGGTTTTCGGCCCCTTGCGCTCCTCGCGCACGGGAAGTGATTGCGCGGTAAGTCCGTCGATCGTGAGGCACAAACGGCGCGGCGTCGACAATGCGCCCGCCGACGCATAGGTCAGCCCCGCCTCAACCAAGCTATCAGTGACGAGTTTTTTGAGATCCTCGCGGGCTTTGCCCTGCATCCGCGCGGGAATTTCCTCGGAGAAGAGTTCAATCAAAAGATCCGGCATTTACTTCTCCGCATTCTCGTTGAGTTGGTGCCACGCATATGCGCGACCATCGGGATAGACGGCGACAACGCGATCAATCCCCGGTTCGATTTCATGTTCGGACAAAAATGCCACCGCATTGCCCATTTCAAGATCCGCGCCAATTGCATCCGCATTGAAGCAATCGAACCAGTTCGGGGCGTTGAGAGGGGTCGCATCGGCGTAAACCTTGTAGGTTTCCGACAATGTCGCGAGCGAGAGAGGTGTCGAGAAACAGCCGCGATAGCGTAGCGGCGAGCTATCCGCATCAATCCCGTTGAACCCTTCCGTCAGCAAAACTTCGGACGTGTCGCCCTCAATCGTTACCAAACGAATTTCTGCGGCGGGCGCAGAGGCTTCAATCGGATTATAAAAGGCGTAGACTTGGGCGTAATACATGCCCAGCCCGCCGATGATTGCCGTCAACACGAGCGCTCCTCCGACGAGTTTACCATTCACGAGGCCACCTCTACAGCGACAAGCCCGCCAGCCTCGGTTTTCACAAAGGCATCGGCACATTGCTTCGCCAGCGCCCGCACACGGCCGATATAGGCTTGCCGCTCGGTAACCGAAATCACGCCGCGCGCATCCAGCAAGTTGAACAGATGCGACGCCTTGATGCACTGGTCATAGGCAGGGTGCGCCATGATGATCCGGCGTCCGGCCCCGTCGACCTCCTCAGCCGCGAGGATACGCTCGCATTCCGCCTCGGCGTCTTTGAAGTGCTGGAGCAGCATATCCGTATCGGCCTGATCGAAGTTCCAACGCGAATATTCTTGCTCCGTCTGGCGGAAGACATCCCCGTAGGTCAACGCAATCGGTGCGTCTGGATCGTTGTAAGGCATGTCCATCACGTGATCGACGCCCAAAACATACATCGCCAAGCGCTCCAACCCGTAGGTCAACTCGCCCGACACAGGGCGGCAGTCATGGCCACCAACCTGCTGGAAATAGGTGAATTGCGAGACTTCCATCCCGTCGCACCACACTTCCCAACCCAATCCCCAAGCGCCCAAGGTTGGGGATTCCCAGTCATCCTCAACAAAACGGATATCGTGCAATTCGGCATCAATACCGATCGCCTTGAGCGAACCAAGATAGAGGTCTTGCAAATCCGGCGGGCTCGGTTTGATCAGAACTTGGTATTGGTAGTAATGCTGCAACCGGTTCGGGTTTTCACCGTAACGGCCATCTGTCGGGCGGCGCGACGGCTGCACATAGGCCGCGGCCCACGGCTTTGCCCCTAACGAGCGCAGTGTGGTCGCGGGGTGAAATGTCCCTGCGCCGACTTCCATATCGTAGGGCTGCATCACGGCGCAGCCTTTGCTGGCCCAATAAGTCATCAATCGCAGGATAATTTCCTGAAACGAGCGCGGCGCGTTGTGCGGCGCGAGATCGGGAGCAGCTTGGGACATGGGATGATCCTTTGAGGCGGGCCAAAAGCACGGGCTTTCTAGGCGCGAGGGGCGCGGGGGTCAACGGGCGGCGCGCATAGCGGGGCAAAGGGGCGCGCATTTTCGGGGTGACGCCACGGTTCAAACTGTTAATTTGCCCCGAATGGCGGGATTTTCAGCGTTGCATGACCCATTTGCGGCCCTGCGACGCCCTCCCTCGCCGCTGTCTTTCCTTGCGGGCCTATACGACGCCTGCGTCTTTTATTACTCGCGGCCCTCCGCGCAATTTACAGGACCAATGCCCATGAACTCGACCCGATTTGCCACGGCATTTTCTACGGCGCGCTTTGGCATTGCCGGCCTTGTCTCGGCCACGGCTCTGACTCTGATTTTCGCGCAATCCGCATCTGCCGAGCCTATGTGGCTGCAAATCGAGGCAAATTCGTCGTTGAGCGAGAGCCAGCAAGCCGCGCGGCAATGGGCCGAAACTTTGCCCGACATCTCCGGCTTCGCGATGACGACCGGTATGTATGCCATTGCAATCGGCCCGTTCGAGACGCGCGAAGACGCGGATGCGCAACGTCTTTTGCTGCGCGGAGAGCGGGTGATCCCGGCCGATAGCTACATCACCGACGGCACTCGCTACGTCCAGCAATACTGGCCTATCGGGGCGCAATTGACACGGGCTCCGGCTGAGACGCCGTCGCCTGCATCGCCGGAGGCAGATCTCCCCGAGACGACTGCGGTTGACGCGCCCGCCCCGACCAATGATCTGCCCCCTGCCCTGCCCGAGGAAACCGCCGCCGAAGCGCGCGCCTCGGAGCGTGCCTTGAACACGCAGCAACGGATGGATTTGCAAGAGGCACTGGCGTGGCAAGGCTTCTACACCGCGGGGATCGATGGCGCGTTCGGCGCAGGCACCCGCCGCTCGATGGCGGCGTGGCAGGCCGCGACCGGAGCTGAGGAGACCGGTATTCTCACCACCGCCCAACGCGCCGATTTGCTGACCGAAGTCTCTCTGGAGCGGGCGTCCCTCGGCCTGCAAACCGTGCGCGACGATGAGGCGGGGATCGAGATTGATCTGCCCCTCGGCCTTGTCGAGTTCGGCAGCTATAGCGCCCCCTTCGCGAATTACACCGCGAAGGATGGATCCGGTGTGCAAGTTCTGTTGATCTCGCAAGGCGGCGATCAGGGGCGTCTGTTCGGCCTCTACGACATTATGCAAACCCTCGAAATCGTCCCATTGGAGGGCCCGCGCGAGCGGGATCGCAGCGGCTTTACCCTGATCGGGAGCAATGCCGAGATGACCTCCTACACGCAGGTGAAGCTGCAAGGCGGATTGATAAAAGGGTTCACGCTGGCCTATCCCACCGCCAAAGCCCCGCAGATGGAGCGCGTTCTCTCCGCGATGAAGGACAGCTTCACCGCCGTCGGAAACACCGCCATGGACGATACATTGGGGCAACCGCTTGGTGTAGCGAAGGCCGATTTGCTCTCGGGTCTAGACGTGCGCCGCCCTGTCTTTGACCGCTCAGGGTTCTATATCGATGCGAAAGGGTCGGTTTTGACGGCCAGCGCGGGGCTGGATCAATGCAGCCGCGTGACCGTGGACAACACGGAAGCCGACATCGCACTGAATGACGCGTCCGGCGTTGCCGTTTTGACGCCCAAGGCCGCGTTGGCGCCTAAAATGATTGCGGCCTTCCAATCGGGCACGCCGCGCATGGATGCCGATATCGCCGCGGCCGGGTTTTCATACGGCGGCGCGCTGTCCAGCCCGGTTGTGAGCTTCGGGCGGTTTTCCGCCGCGGAAGGGCTCGAGGGCGAGCCGTCGCAATCGCGCCTTGCGCTGCGCACCCGCGATGGCGACGCAGGCGGGCCGGTGCTGGATGCATCCGGCGGTGTGATCGGATTGATTTTGCCAAGCACAACTGCGCGCACCGAGACCGCGCAGATTTTGCCTGATGATCTGTCGGTTGCATTGCAATCCGCGACTATTGCACCCGTGCTCACCCAAGCAGGTTACGCGCCCGCCGCAGCGGAGACCGCAGGCTCACTGGCGGCAGAGGATCTGTCGTTGATTGCGCGGGCGATCACGGTGCCGGTCTCATGCTGGAAGTGATCCTGACGCGGTCCGAGAGGCGTTTAAGTTGACATACGGCAGGCGGCGCCGGGAAACCGCGCCGCCTTTCCTCATGCGGGATGCCGCGCGCCTTGCAGGCAGGCGTCGTCACGTCCGCCAAAAGCGCGGCAAAAGCAAAACATAGACCGAAAGCAATTCAAGTCGCCCAACAAACATCCCGAAAATCATGACCCATTTTGCAGAGATCGGGAAATTGACGACAGATCCGTTCGCCGTAATCTCGGGCCCCCACGCGGGGCCGACATTCGCAATTGCCGTCCAAGCAGCCGTCATCGCGGTTTTCGCCTCCAGCCCGGTGAGCGAGAGCGCGATAATCAAAAGCCCGAATGTCAGGATAAAGAACGAGAAAAACGCGATAACCGAACTGGTGACATCCTCGCCCACGGTTTGTCCGGCATAGCGCACCCGCTCGACACGATGCGCGCCGTAGAGCCTGCGGATTTGCGTTTTAATGGCCTCAATCAGGATCATGTAGCGAAAGACCTTCACCGAGCACCCCGTTGACGATGTACAGCCCCCGATGAGGCCCGCCATAATCAACACCATGAAGGCCAGATGCCCCCATTTTGTCACATCCTCGGACGCGTAGCCCGTGCCGGAGAACGTCGAGATCACGTTGAACGTCACTTCGCGCAAGGTCGGCCAGAAGTCGGCCTCGTGGCGGAACATACGGTAGCCGACGATCACGGCGATAGCATAGGCCGTCCACCGCAAATACGCCCGCAATTGCACATCTTGCCACATCGGCAAAACATGGCCCTGCGCGAGCTGAATATAGCGGATGAACGGCATCGACGCGACCAGCATGAAGAACGAGGCCGCGTATTCAGGCGCCCCCGTATAGACCGCGAAGCTCGCGTCATAATTTGAAAACCCGCCCGTGCTCATCGTGGTCAACGCGTGAACCGCCGCATCAAATGCGGTCATGCCCAACAAGGCATACACCGCCGCGCACAGCACCGTCAGCCAGACGTAGAGCTTAATCATCGCGTTCGAGATATCCATCGCGCGCGGCAGAATTTTACCTAAGGTATCAAACCCTTCGGAGCGGAAAAACTGCATCCCCCCCACCCGCATTACGGGCAGGAAAATCATCGCCACGATCACGATCCCGAGGCCGCCCAGCCATTGCAAGATCCCGCGCCACATATTCGTTCCAGCGGGCAGGTCATTCAGCTTGGGGAAGACAGTCGTTCCCGTCGTCGTAACCCCCGACATCGCCTCGAAATAGGCATCCGTAAAGGAGACATGCGGCGCGCCAATGATAAAGGGCAGCGCCCCGAAGGCAGGCAGCGCAAGCCAGACACCCGATGTCAGAACGAAGCTTTGCTGCAACGTAATCACCGCACCGAGCCGGTTTTGAGAAGCTAACGCAAGCAAACCGCCCGAAAGCGTCGTCAAAATGGAGGCTTCGAGGAAGTTCTGCCAATTGGGATCGCCATGCGCGAAATCAATCGCCATCGGCACCAACATTGTGAGCCCGAGCACGGCAACCAAAAGGCCAATAATATATCCGACAGGGCGTAAGTCGATCATCGTCCCTGATTGCGGCGCGACCTCGCGCCTGTCAAGCCCCGCAGCAATCCGTTTCAGAAGATCGAGGCGCCCAACCGCGCAAGGCAGATCGCGCCCAAGGGCGTTTCACTCTGGTAAACGTGCCGTGCAAATTCTTTAAATTGGTAAGCTCGGCTGGGCAATTTACGCAGTTTCTTCTTGCGCTGCATTGCGGCGCGAGTAAGCTGCCTTGCAATAAAAAGCGCGCACAGACATGGCCCGGTCAACGCGCGGATCGTCGTCAGTATATAGAAGGCTACCCCGATGTTTAGCAAAATTCTGATCGCCAACCGAGGCGAAATCGCCATCCGCGTGATGCGCGCAGCCAATGAAATGGGCAAAAAGACGGTTGCCGTTTATGCGGAGGAGGACAAGCTGAGCCTCCACCGGTTCAAGGCCGATGAGGCCTACCGGATCGGTGAAGGGATGTCGCCTGTCGGGGCGTATCTTGCGATTGACGAGATTATTCGCGTGGCCAAGCTGGCAGGCGCGGATGCGATCCATCCTGGCTACGGGCTTCTCTCCGAAAACCCTGACTTCGTTGAAGCATGCTTCGCCAACGGCATCACATTTATTGGCCCCAAGGCAGAAACGATGCGCGCTCTGGGCGATAAGGCTTCCGCACGCCGTGTGGCGATTGCGGCAGATGTTCCGGTGATTCCGGCAACGGAAGTTTTGGGGGATGATTTCGACGCCATCAAGAAAGAGGCGGCAGAGGTCGGCTATCCGCTGATGCTCAAAGCCTCTTGGGGCGGGGGCGGACGCGGCATGCGGCCTATCCTGAATGAGGGGGAGCTGGTCGAAAAAGTCCGCGAGGGGCGCCGCGAGGCCGAGGCCGCATTTGGCAATGGCGAGGGTTATCTGGAAAAGATGATCTTGCGCGCGCGCCATGTCGAAGTACAGCTTTTGGGCGACACGCATGGCAATCTTTACCACCTGTATGAGCGCGACTGCTCGGTGCAGCGCCGAAATCAAAAAGTTGTCGAGCGCGCTCCTGCCCCCTATCTGACCGAGGAGCAGCGCGCCGAAGTCTGCGCGCTCGCACTTAAAATCGGTCAAGCTGTCGGCTACCAAAACGCCGGTACTGTCGAATTCCTGATGGATATGGACAGCCAGAAATTCTACTTCATCGAGGTGAACCCGCGGGTTCAGGTGGAGCACACCGTCACCGAAGAAGTGACCGGCATCGACATTGTTCAGGCGCAAATTCGAATCGCGGAAGGCGCAACCCTAGCGGAGGCGACCGGCACACCTGACCAAAGCCACGTCACTTTGTCGGGTCACGCGCTGCAATGTCGCGTGACGACGGAAGATCCCCAGAACAACTTCATTCCCGATTATGGCCGGATCACCGCATACCGTTCGGCAACCGGTATGGGCATTCGCCTCGATGGCGGCACGGCTTACGCGGGCGGCGTAATCACGCGCTATTACGATAGCTTGTTGGTAAAAGTCACCGCTTGGGCCCCAACACCCGAGGCCGCGATTAACCGGATGGACCGGGCGCTGCGCGAATTCCGTATCCGCGGTGTGAGCACGAATATCGACTTCGTCATCAACCTGCTCAAGCACCCGACCTTCCTAGATTATTCCTACACCACGAAGTTCATCGACACATCGACCGATCTGTTCAACTTCAAAAAACGCCGCGACCGTGCGACAAAAATCCTGACCTATATCGCGGATATCACCGTGAACGGGCATCCTGAAACCGCCGGGCGCCCCAAGCCGCCAGCCGAAGCGCGCGCCCTCAAAGCCCCCGCGCCCAAAGGCGAGATCAAGGCAGGCACGCGCAACTTGCTCGAAGCCGAAGGCCCGAAAGCCGTAGCCGACTGGATGAAGGCACAGCAAAAGCTGTTGATCACCGACACGACGATGCGCGACGGGCATCAATCCTTGCTCGCCACGCGGATGCGTTCTGTCGATATGATTCGTATCGCGCCAACCTATGCGGCAAATCTCAGCGATCTGTTCTCGGTGGAATGCTGGGGCGGCGCGACATTCGATGTCGCCTACCGCTTCTTGCAAGAATGCCCGTGGCAGCGCCTGCGCGATATTCGCGCACGGATGCCCAACGTGATGACGCAAATGCTTTTGCGCGCGTCGAACGGTGTTGGCTACACGAACTATCCCGATAACGTCGTCCAGTTCTTCGTCAAACAGGCGGCAGAAACCGGCGTCGACGTGTTCCGCGTCTTTGACAGCCTGAACTGGGTTGAAAACATGCGCGTCGCGATGGATGCGGTGGTCGAGGCCAACAAGGTTTGCGAGGGCACGATTTGCTACACCGGCGATCTGCTCGACCCCAATCGCGCCAAGTATGATCTGAAATACTATGTCGGTATGGCCAAAGAGCTGGAGGCCG
This sequence comes from Albirhodobacter sp. R86504, assembly GCF_042466415.1. Taxonomy (NCBI): domain Bacteria; kingdom Pseudomonadati; phylum Pseudomonadota; class Alphaproteobacteria; order Rhodobacterales; family Paracoccaceae; genus Albirhodobacter; species Albirhodobacter sp. R86504. The sequence goes on from NZ_JAXHCH010000002.1 coordinate 1,687,035, forward strand.
CGGGCGCGCATGTGCTGGGCCTCAAGGATATGGCAGGTTTGCTCAAGCCTGCCGCGGCCCGCGCGCTCATCAAGGCGCTGAAAGATGAGGTCGGCCTGCCGATCCATTTCCATACGCATGACACGTCCGGCATTGCCGGCGCGACCGTGCTTGCCGCCGCAGATGCGGGCGTGGACGCTGTTGATGCCGCGATGGATGCGTTCTCGGGCGGCACATCGCAGCCTTGCCTTGGCTCGATCGTCGAGGCCACGCGCAACACCGATCGCGAAACGGGTCTCGATATCGAGGCGATCCGTCAGGTGTCCAACTATTGGGAGGGTGTGCGCCAACAATACCGCGCGTTTGAGAGCGGTCTGGAGGCCCCTGCCTCGGAGGTTTACCTCCATGAGATGCCCGGCGGCCAATTCACCAACCTCAAGGCGCAGGCGCGCTCGCTCGGGCTTGAGGAGCGCTGGCATGAAGTGGCGCAGGCCTATGCCGACGCGAATCAGACCTTCGGCGATATCGTCAAAGTCACACCCTCGTCGAAGGTCGTCGGGGATATGGCGCTGATGATGGTCGCGCAAAATCTCACGCGCACGCAGGTCGAAGATCCTGCGGTGGATGTCGCCTTCCCCGATTCGGTGATCGATATGCTGCGCGGCAATTTGGGTCAGCCTCCGGGCGGTTGGCCGCAAGGCATCTCGAAGAAGGTGTTGAAAGACGAAACCGCCTCGACAGAGCGCCCTGGCAAGCACCTAGCCCCTGTCGACATTGAGGCCGTGCGCGAGAAAGTCACGGCGGAGCTCGAAGGCCTCAAGATCGATAACGAGGATCTCGCGGGCTACTTGATGTATCCCAAGGTCTTCCTCGATTACATGGGCCGCCATCGGTCTTACGGGCCTGTGCGGGCCTTGCCGACACCTGTGTTCTTCTACGGCATGGAAGCGGGCGATCAAATCGCCGCAGAGATTGATCCGGGCAAGACGCTCGAAATTCGCCTGCAAGCGGTTGGGGAGACAGATGACATCGGTGAGGTCAAAGTGTTCTTTGAACTCAACGGTCAACCGCGCGTCATCCGAGTGCCGAACCGTGCTGTGAAAGCGCAAACGGCGGCCAAGCCGAAGGCAGATCCTGCCAACGCAGGCCATATCGGGGCGCCGATGCCAGGGTCTGTGGCGGGCGTTGCCGTCACTGTGGGGCAGCAGGTTAACGTGGGCGATCTACTGGTGACAATTGAAGCCATGAAGATGGAAACCGGCATTCATGCTGACCGTGCCGCAACCGTTAAGGCGGTGCATGTAAGCGTGGGCGCACAGATCGATGCGAAAGATCTGCTCGTTGAGCTTGAATAAGCAACGCATCGCCTGACCCAACGACATCAAAAGGGGCCCATGTGGCCCCTTTTTCTTCGCGCCGCCCCCCTACCCTCGCGGCGCTCCGCCTTCAATCCACACCAAACATATCCGGCGCGCAGGGCGTGCCCGATAACGCAGGCCATGCAACGTCCGCGATCCTGTCGCGTTCGGCGCGCCCGCCCGAAGAGAGATTGCCTTGATGTGAAAATTTCTCATCACCTCGCATTTTCCTCTTGCAGCCTCGCCCATCATCCCCTAAATCCCGCCTCACCGATCAGGAGACTGATTGGATTGGAGTGCGGGCGTAGCTCAGGGGTAGAGCATAACCTTGCCAAGGTTAGGGTCGGGCGTTCGAATCGCCTCGCCCGCTCCAACTTCCTAACGGAAGCGTTTTAGGACACGTAAAGTCCTCGCGGTTGAAGAAACCTGGAGTGCGGGCGTAGCTCAGGGGTAGAGCATAACCTTGCCAAGGTTAGGGTCGGGCGTTCGAATCGCCTCGCCCGCTCCAAATACAAAAAGACCTCCCTTCGGGGAGGTTTTTTGCTTTTTAGCGCCGCGATATAATCCGCGAGTCAGATAGGGCCGATAACCTCTCGGCCGCACGCTCCTGCCTCAGCCACAGGCGCGCCGCCGAGGCGCATCATCGCGACGCTCAGCGCTATACTCATACGGCAGCGCAAGTCGCGCCTGACGCTCGCAGCTATCGGATAGAACGCACCGCCCGCACAAATCCGGCGCTCCCTCCGCGAGGGCGCAATCGACAGGCCCGACGCGCAAGAAATACCGCGCAATCTCCACAAGGTCATGCACCTGAATCGGGCGCGGCAAGACACAGCGCAGCGAAGAAATCATCGCGAACAACTCTCCTTGCGAAAACACGGGGCTGTCGGAGAGAAAAATCGTCACGACATCGGGATTGTGAAACTGCGCCGCCATCGCCACGCTCAACCCGTTTTCCGATACACATCCCGTGCCTTTAGGAAACAGCGACGCGATCAGCAGATCAGGCGGATCGAGCCGCGCGTAGGACTGCGCCAAAGAGGTGCTGTCGGTGTGCAAAATATGATGATGATCCGCCGTGAGGCTCCGCACCACGTTCTTCGCGGCCACCGTGTTGTCTTCCAAAAAGATGATACGCATCGCAACACTCCACTACGGCTTGAAGCGTAGCGGCCCGCCGTTAAAAACCTGTTAAGGCATAAACGATTTGTTCATAGGTATATCCATTCCCTTGAGAAATTGCGCCGCCGCAGCGCCTTCGAAACGCTTAACAACCAGCGCTTTGCAGCCTATAAGGGCGCAAACATTGAGGGATAATTATGCGCAAGGCCTCCATTACCCGTAAAACTGCCGAGACCGAGATCAACGTCGAGATCAACCTCGACGGCACAGGCATCTACGACAACCAGACCGGCGTCGGGTTCTTCGATCACATGCTCGACCAACTTTCGCGTCACTCGTTGATTGATATGACAATCCGCGCCAAGGGGGATCTGCATATCGACGACCACCACACCGTCGAGGATACGGGGATCGCGATTGGCCAGGCCCTGACGCAAGCCTTGGGCGATAAGAAAGGAATTTATCGCTACGGTCATTTCGCGCTGGCGATGGACGACACGCAGATCAACACCGCGCTTGACCTGTCGGCGCGGCCGTTCTTCGTTTGGAATTGCGACATGCCGAGCCCGAAAATCGGCACGTTCGATACCGAACTGGTCCGCGAGTTCTTCCAAGCCCTCTCAACGCATGGCGGCATCACCTTGCATATCGACAAACGAAACGGCTTCAATAGCCACCATATCGCCGAGGCAACGTTCAAATCCGTCGCCCGCGCCCTGCGCATGGCGGTCGAGATCGACCCCCGCATGGCGACCTCCCTCCCCTCGACCAAAGGCGCGCTCTGATGTCTCTTACGGTCCTCGTCGATTACGATTCCGGCAATCTTCATTCCGCTGAAAAAGCGTTCCAACGCATGGCGCATGAAGCGGGCCATGGGACGATTACCGTCACGTCGGAACCTGACGTTGTCGCGAAGGCAGACCGGATCGTCTTGCCCGGGGATGGCGCCTTCCCCCATTGCCGCGCCAATCTGGGCGAATACGGCGGGCTGTTCGAGGCCATCTCCGAGGCGGTGACCCAGCGCGGGCGCCCCTTCATGGGGATCTGCGTCGGGATGCAGATGATGGCCACTGTAAGCCGAGAATATGAAGATACTGACGGGTTTGACTGGATCAAAGGCGAAGTGGTCAAAATTACGCCGCGAGACCCCAGCCTGAAAGTTCCGCATATGGGCTGGAACGATCTTGTCATCGATACGCCGCACCCTGTTTTGGAGGGGATCAAGACCGGCGATCACGCCTATTTCGTGCACTCCTACCACATGCGCGTTGCCGAACCCTCGCAACGCCTTGCACATGTGGATTACGCAGGTGCCGTCACCGCGCTGATCGGACGGGATAATATGGTGGGGGCACAGTTCCACCCCGAAAAAAGTCAGGCGACGGGCCTGCGGATCTTGTCAAACTTCCTGAACTGGAAACCGTAACGACAAAGGGCGCCCGAATGAGCGCCCTTTGTTTATCTGCCTTGCGCACGTCACGCGCGATGCGGAGCGCACGCAAACCATGTCACTTCACGCGCGTCCAAGTCCCGCCATCGCGGCAAATGCCCATCACACAGCCCGAAACCTTCAACTTATCGCCCGAAAGACTGAGCTTCGAGTTGTAGGTTTTATCGCGGTCAGGCGAGTAGATCTTGCCCTCGTAATTGCTGCCACCGGTGCTGCGCGTGTCGGAGATCAGCATCTTGCCCTTGTTCGGGCTGGACGCCAGTTCCTGACCATCGCCGCCGAAGGATCTTACCAGCGTCCCGCAATAGCCCTTCCCGCATGGCACAACCTGCACATGGCCGAAGTTGCCGTTATCGTCGGTGCGGGTCTTCCACGTGCCTTCGATCGGATCAGCATGGGCAATCCCTGCGATCAGCGCGAAAGCGCCTCCCAAAATTAGTGTTTTCATGGCTCATCCTCCAATGTTGCCGATGACCATTACGTCAGTCAAACAGCTTTGCAGCAAGTGTGACGTAGCGTATAGGGGAAACCTTCACGAAACTTTGCAATCGCCCCGCCCCTGTGGCATGACGCCCGCAACTGATCACTTGACCCATCCTTTTTCGGAGCCTCCCCGATGATCCTATACCCTGCAATCGACCTTAAAGACGGCCAATGCGTGCGCTTGCTGCACGGGGACATGGATAAAGCAACGGTGTTCGGAGATGATCCGGCAGCGCAGGCCGCCAAATTCGAAGCTGCTGGCTGTGAGTGGGTCCATCTTGTTGATCTCAATGGCGCTTTCGCAGGCGAGCCGGTGAACGGCGCTGCGGTCGAAGCGATTTTGAACCGCATCACCGTGCCGGCCCAGCTTGGCGGCGGGATACGCGACATGGCGACGATCGGAACATGGATCGAAAAAGGCCTGAGCCGCGTCATCCTTGGCACGGTTGCCGTCGAGAATCCGGATCTGGTGCGCGAAGCCGCTCGTGAATTCCCGGGCAAGGTCGCGGTCGGCATTGACGCGCGTAACGGCAAGGTCGCGACAAAAGGCTGGGCCACGGAAACCGATGTGATGGTCACCGACCTTGCCAAATCGTTCGAGGACGCAGGCGTCTCGGCGATCATCTACACCGATATCATGCGCGACGGGGCGATGCAGGGGCCCAACTTCGATGCCACCGAAGCCTTGGCGCGGGCGGTGACCATTCCTGTGATTGCGTCGGGCGGGGTGTCTTCCCTCCCCGATCTGATCAAACTCCGCGACACCGGGGTGATCGCTGGCGCGATTTCGGGCCGCGCGATTTACGATGGCGTTCTGGATTTGGGCGCCGCCCTCAAAGCCCTAAAAGCCTGAGCCACGCGGGAGGGGGCGCAGCCCCCTTTCATCAAGCGCCCCGATCTTTCTTTGCCAAGCCTGCCAGACGCAGATATGTAGGCAGTTAAGGAGACCAACATGCTCAAAACCCGCATCATTCCCTGCCTCGACGTGGCCGACGGGCGCGTTGTCAAAGGCGTCAACTTTGTCGATCTGATTGACGCGGGAGATCCTGTTGAGGCGGCAAAAGCCTATGATGCGGCGGGCGCGGACGAGCTGTGCTTCCTCGACATCCATGCGACTCACGAAAACCGCGGCACCATGTTTGATCTGGTGACGCGCACGGCGGAGCAATGCTTCATGCCGCTGACCGTTGGCGGGGGCGTGCGGACCCATGAAGATGTGCGCGCGCTGTTGCTTGCGGGGGCGGATAAGGTGTCTTTCAATTCCGCCGCCGTCGCCAACCCTGATGTCATCGCCCAAGCCGCCGACAGGTTCGGATCGCAGTGCATCGTCTGCGCGATCGACGCCAAGACCGTCGCCCCCGGAAAATGGGAGATTTTCACCCACGGCGGGCGTAAGGCAACCGGCATCGACGCCGTCGAATTCGCCATGACCGTCGCGGCGAAAGGCGCGGGCGAAATCCTGCTCACCTCGATGGACCGCGATGGCACGCGCGCGGGCTTCAACCTGCCGCTTACCAAAGCAATTTCCGACGCTGTGAGCATCCCCGTTATTGCCTCGGGCGGTGTTGGAACCCTGGATCACCTCGTTGAGGGCGTGACCAAAGGCGGAGCATCGGCCGTGCTGGCCGCTTCAATCTTCCATTTTGGGGAATTCACCATCGGTGAAGCCAAGGCGCATATGGCCGCCGCCGGCATTCCCGTCCGCCTGTAAGGACAGTCAGATGCACACTCTCGATCGCCTCGCCGCCACTATCAAATCCCGCAAGGGCGCCGATCCCGAAAGCTCGTGGACGGCAAAGCTTTTTGCAAAGGGGCCAGAGAAATGCGCCGAGAAGTTCGGTGAGGAAGCAATCGAAGCAATCATCGAAGCCGTCAAGGGCGACCGCGAGAAGCTGGCCTCGGAGGCGGCGGATGTTCTATTCCATTTGATCGTGATGCTTGAGGCTCGCGACGTCGATCTGGCGGCTGTGCTTGCGGTGCTCGAGGCCCGCGAGGGCACGTCGGGCATCACCGAGAAAGCCGCCCGCGGATAAGAGCGCGCCTCCGCCGATCACAGCGGAGGCTCATCGCCCAACCTTAAAGCTTCGACAGCTTCGCCTGCAGTTCAGCGAGCTGTTTTTTGATGCCCGCAAGCTCGTCACGCCCGCCACCGCTCTTGGCCGGGGTTTCCTCGGCCTCTGGCATGGTCGAGCCCGCTCCGCCCCAGCCTGACATCATGTTTTGCAAGAACGCCTGCTGCTGCCGCTGCAGGGCGTCAAACCCCGGCATGCTCATCATCGGATTGGGGATGCCAAGATTTTCGATCATCTTGGATTGCCCGTCCCGCAACATCTCGAAAGACGCCGCGAGGAATTGCGGCACCACAGATTGCGCATTCGATGAGTAAGAGCGCACGAGATCGGTCAGAACATCCACCGGCAACACGCTTTCGCCCCGGCTTTCATGTTCCGCAATGATTTGCAAAAGATACTGCCGCGTCAGATCGTCGCCCGATTTCAAATCCACAATTTGCACGGCGCGGCCGTCGCGGATGAACGAGGCGATATCTTCCAGCGTCACGTAGTCGCTGGTCTCGGTATTGTAGAGGCGGCGGCTCGCATAACGCTTGATCAGCAGTGGCTTAACATCATCCGACATGCGGTATCCTCCCGATTTTGCAACGCGGCTGTGACGGTGTCGCAGCGCAGCAATGATTAAGCGCGCACGCCGTAAAAGCAACACCCGAAACGGAAACAACCTGTCGCCGCGCCGCGCGCATGAAAAAAGGCGCGTGGGGACCCACGCGCCTTTCGATCATACCGTGAGCGGGGAACACCGCGCCGGGTATGGAAGGTCGATCAGCTTACTTTGCAGCAGCCGTCGCTTTTTTCGTAGCCGATGTGACGTCCGAGGTTGCTTTTTTGACAGCTGCAGTCGCTTCTTCCGAAGCGTCCTTGCCAGCGGCCAGCATCAACTCGACAGTTTCCATCTGGAGCTTTTTCGCAACTTCCGCGAATGCCGACATCTTTTCAGCAGCGGTTTCCGCAGCCGAGGACGCAAAGTCAGAGGCCGATTTCGCATAATCAGCAGGCTCTGTTTTGGTCGCGGTCAGATCGGACATCTTCGCGAGCGTGGTTTTCGCCCAGACAGAAGAAATCTCGGTGGATTTTTCAGCGGCTTCGAGAGCGACTTTCGCCATTTTCTCGCCCAGCGCAGCTTGGGTCTTGAAAGCATCTTGGAACGCTTTGCCGTCTTTCGGGAACGAACCCATCATGTCTTGCATCATTTTGGTGAAATCTTGGGTGTTAGCCATAGTGTCTCTCCGTCTTGGGCCCGAGGAGGAAACTGGCGAGCGGGCCCGTGCATCGCATGCAACATTTATATATGCCGCAGCGCAGCATTGCAAGTTTTTTCACGCTGCGTTGCAGAATTTTGACTGTCACAATGACGAATTGCCCTTAGGGCACCTATAGCTCCGGCTTTTCAAGCACATAGCTTCCAGGGGCCGCGCAAAGCACTGGATGATCCGGTCCGCCGACGGGGCGCGCTGTTACAAATCGTCCAGATTTTTTCGCGAGCCACTCCCCCCACTGCGGCCACCATGACTCCTTCTCGAACGTGGCCTGCGCGCGCCAATCGGCGTGATTCTCGATAGGCGCATCGGATAAATAGTGCCCGTATTTCTGCTTGCTGGGCGGGTTCACGATGCCCGCGATATGGCCTGATTGCGCGAGGACAAAGGTCTTCTCCTTCGCGCCCATTTGCGAAATCCCGTTAAAGGACGCGACCCAAGGCGCGATGTGATCTGTCTCGCAGGCAATCGCCATGAGCGGCACGCGGACGTCCTTGATACGAAGCGTCTCGCCCAGCAATTCAAAGCCGCCTTTGGCGAACATGTTTTGCTGACAAAGCTTGCGCAAGTATTGCACCGTCATCTTGCCGGCGAGGTTGGTACTGTCGCCGTTCCAATACAACAGATCAAAGGCCGGAGGCCGCTCGCCGAGCATGTAACTGCGGATCGCGGGTTGGTAGATCAAATCATTCGCGCGCAGGAACGAGAAAGTGCGCGTCATGAAATAGGAGGACAGCACCCCGTCCGCCTTGCACTGCGCCTCAATTCCATCGACAAAATCATCTTGCAAGAAGGCGGTAAACTCGCCCTGATCCGAGAAATCCGTCAGTGCCGTGAAAAAGGTCGCGCTGTTAATCGATTTGTCTTTGCGCTTGTGCAACAGCGCCAGAGTTAGCGATAGCGCCGTCCCCGCGATGCAATAGCCCACAGCGCTGAGCTTGGGCGCGCCAGTGATCGCCTTTACCTGCTCGATCGCGGTGAGATACCCGTGTTCGATATAATCTTCGATCCCGGTGTCGGCGAAGCTTTGATCAGGATTGCGCCATGCCACAACAAACAGCGTAAATCCTTGATCCACGATCCACTTGATCAAGGAATTCGCAGGCTTGAGATCGAGCACATAATATTTGTTGATCCACGGCGGAAAAATCAGCAACGGCGTTTTATGCACGGTTTCGGTCGTGGGCGCGTATTGGATCAATTCGAACAGGCGATTACGGTAGACAACAGACCCTTCAGTCGTCGCAAGGTTCTCACCCAGTTTGAACGCATCTCGATCTGCCAGCGTCACGACGAGATCGCCCTTATTCGCCTCCACATCGCGCACAAGGTTCTCCAACCCGCGCACGAGGCTTTCCCCTTCGGTTTCCACTGCACGCTCCAGCGCATCGGGGTTTGTGGCGAGAAAATTCGTCGGCGCCATGAGATCGACGATCTGCTTAGCAAAATACTCCATCCGCTTCCGGTCCACATCATCCAGCCCCTCAAGATTGGCGAGACTGTCCGTGACCGCATCGGACGCGATGAGATATTGTTGTTTGACGAAGTTGAAATAGGGGTGGCTGTCCCAAAGCGGGTTTGTAAAGCGCCGGTCGGGGCGCCCTTTATCAGCAGGAGGTGCGAGTGTGCCGCCGCGCAAGGCTTCCGTCGCCTCCATATATTGGGTCATCGCCTGCCCCCAATAGGCTACCTGCGCCTCAACAATTTTCGACGGCTTCTCCATCATCTCGCGCAAAACAGAGCCGCCAGCCTTCATGTAAAGATCCGCGCCAGGCCCTTCCAATGCAGGGTTGATCGCGCGCTTATGCGATAACGCTTCCGAGAGCCGCAGCGTCAAAGCCTCAATTTTCGCTAGATTTTCCTTGAAATGCTGCGATGCAGCAGGCACTGTCTCGTCATTGGCGGTCATTATGTGGTTCCCCCCTACCCTCTCAGACGAACCGTAATCCGCGATAAACGCAAGGAAAAAACGGCCCCTATTGCCGCTGCTTTGTGAGGAATTTCGCCCGATCGCGTCATTGCCCGACTCAAAGCATCACGCAAAACGAGCCAAACAGATACCCTTGCCCGTCCTCAACCGAGGCAACGCGGCAAGGCCCAGCAACAAGGCCCGTGTATCAGGGCATTGGAGACGCGCATGAAGGGTATGATGTCCTACGATCTGATGGAAACCATCAGAAACACCAACGAATGGATGGGCGCTTCCGCCCGCGCCATGGCGTCCTATCCGATTTGGGGCATGGCTCCGCATCCGATGTTCAAAGTGATGTCCGCTTGGGGCCGCGTTACAGAACGCTCGTTCAGCCGGATGGTCATCAAGCCTGATTGGGGCATCAAAACGATCGTTGGCGAAGATGGCCGCGATCATCAGGTCAGCGTGGAGACCATCCTCGACAAGCCCTTCGGCGGTTTGATCCAGTTTAAAGTGGTCGATCGCGCGCCAATGCCGCGACGGATCCTGCTCGTCGCGCCGATGTCGGGCCACTACGCCACCTTGCTGCGCTCCACGGTTGCCTCGCTTTTGCCGGATGCGGATCTCTACATCACCGATTGGCACAATGCCCGCGACATTCCCGTGTCCGCAGGCAAGTTCGACATCGAGGATTACACGCTTTATCTCGTTGATTTCATGCGGCACCTCGGCCCCGACATCAACGTCATTGCGGTGTGCCAACCTGCGCCATTGACCCTCGCGGCGACGGCCTATCTCGCGCAAGAAGACCCCGCCGCGCAGCCGCGCAGCTTGACGCTTATCGGCGGCCCGATTGATCCTGATGCTGCGGCAACGGAAGTTACCGATTTCGGTCGCCGTGTCACCATGGGTCAGCTTGAACATATGGTGATCCAGCGCGTCGGCTTTAAGTACAAGGGCGTCGGCCGGATGGTGTACCCCGGCCTCATGCAGCTAGCCTCGTTCATCTCAATGAACGCCGAAACCCATGCCAAAGCGTTCAGCGATAAGATCACCGCCGAAGCAAAGGGGGATGGATCAGAGGGCGACCGCCACAATGTCTTCTACGACGAATACCTCGCCGTGATGGACATGACCGCCGAATTCTACCTCTCCACGGTGGAGCGGATCTTCAAAAACCTCGAAATCGCAAAGAATGAATTTGTCGTCGACGGAAAACACGTCGATCTCGATAAAATCACCTCCGTCGCGGTAATGACCGTTGAAGGCGCGAACGACGACATCTCGGCCCCCGGCCAATGCGTCGCCGCCCTGCGCCTATGCACCGGACTACCGGACACGAAGAAGGCCGAGCATCTGGAGCCGGGAGCGGGCCACTACGGGATTTTCGCGGGCAAATCATGGCGCAACAACATCCGCCCGCTGGTACTCGACTTCATCGACGCACAAGCAGGCACTGCCGCTCCGAAACTTAAACCTTCGGAAAAGGCGACGTTGAAAGCAGTCTGATCTAACATTCCCTATCGCAAGAGTTTTCGGGGCGCGCAGGCGCCCCGTTTGCGTTATTTCAGAAGAAGTGGCGCGGCCAACCAATCCCGCAGCGCCTGCGTTACCTTTTCAGGCTGTTCCAGCGGCGTAAGATGCCCCGCGCCCAGCACCAATCGAAACTCCGCATGTGGCATGAGCTCCGCAAGAAACTCATGCCGCCGCGGCGGACAAATGCTGTCGAACTCGCCGCAAATCAGTATGGCCCGCACCTTTGTATTTCGCAAAGCGCGTTGTTGATCCGGCCGCCGCATGAGCGCGCGGCTTTGATCATGAAACGCATCGGGCCCCAGTGCCGCCGCCATCTCGAGCATCATCGCCTGCACATCGCGCAGCATCGGCCCCTGATAGAGCGCGCCGACCGGCACCTCCTCCAACATCACCTCATCGAGACGCCCCGTGCGGGCGCGCACAATCCGCGTCTCGCGCCCCCCCGATACCTGTGGCGTCTCAGGCAAAGGCGATACATTGATTAACGCCACTTGGCTCACCCGCTCTGGCGCGCGCCGCAGGATTTCCATCGCGACAAGTCCGCCGAGCCAATGCCCCACCAGTGCAAATTTTTCTGGCGCCTGCTTGAGGACAAAGCTCGCCATCTCCTCAACGCTTGTCCCGCGCATCGGCATGACGGTCACGGCATGTGTGGTAGAGAAATCAAGGATCTGGTGCCAGAATAAGCGGGCATCGGCCATGAAGCCCGGCAAAAAAATGATCGGATCTTGCGGCATATCAGCTGCACAATGGGTCAAGAGAACGTCCTAATTCGGGCCGCAAATTCGGCCATGTCGCGCCAAGATGCCCCAGCCAAGCGAGCGGTCCAACCCCCTAGCGCGAGGTTTTTCCTGTCAGACCACTCGCGGCGATCACGGTCACGCGATCAAACCCGCGACATGACCTCATCGATCATCCCGTTGATCAGATCGAGACACTCATCCGTTGAAAACCGATGATCCGCCCCCTTGACGAGAACAAGCCGGATATCCGCGCCGCTCACATGGCCCAACAACCTGTTGGCCACCTCAACCGAGACAGCCTCATCCGCCGTCCCTTGCAAGAATCGCACCGGGAAAGGCAACTCCAATGGCGCCCGCAACACGAGCCGATTGCGCCCCTCATTGATCAGCCGACGCGTGATAATATAAGGCTCCCCGTAATCCGACGGAATCTCAAGCTGCCCTTCTTCTTCAAGCTGACGGCGCGTGGCTTGATCGAAAGAAGCCCAATAGCCGTCTTCGGTAAAATCTGGCGCCGCCGCAATCGTCACAAGCCCCGCCACTTTTTCGGGATGCTCCCTGCAAATCAAAAGCGCAATCCAGCCGCCCATCGACGAGCCTACCAAAATCTGCGGTCCCTGCGTAACCGCAAGGATCAAGTCCCGCGCATCCTCAAACCAATCCCCTATCGCGCCATCAGTGAACGCCCCGTCCGACACCCCGTGCCCGGAATAATCGAACCGCAAGAAGCCGCGCCCCGAGGCCTTTGCAGCCGCCTCCAGCGCCAAGGCCTTGCTCCCCTCCATATCCGACCGAAAGCCGCCCAGAAATACAACGCCTGGCAATTGCGCTCCCGCACCCGTCGCGTCGGTTTTGTGATACGCGAGACGGCGACCTTCGGGAGTCGTAAAATATGTGGCGGTGGACAAATCGGGCATGGTAAATCTCCTTTTTGCTTACCCTAACCAACCAAACGCCGCGAAGAAAGAGGGGGCGCTGCCCCCGCCCTTTCAGGGCTCCCCCGGGATATTTAGGGCAACCGGACATCAGACAGGCTTCCGGTTGCCCCCCAATATCCCGGGGTGAATGCGCAGCAAAGGGGCAGAGCCCCTACAGGGGCCGCAAGGCGTCATTCCCGTTGACTTGGCAGCCGCCGCGTTTCATACCCGCCGCACCATAACCCGCAACCGGGCGCTCCGTGGGCGCCAAACCGACGAGGAGGACACCATGTCCCAGTCTCCGATCACCCTTACCTTCCCCGATGGAAATGCGCGCGAATACCCTGCCGGGATAACCGCAATGGAAGTGGCCGAAGGGATTTCCAAATCTCTCGCGAAAAAAGCGATTTCGGCGCAAGTGAACGGTGCGCATTTTGATTTGCAGTGGCCGATCCGGGAAGATGCGCAGATCGCGATCAACACGATGGCGGAAGATGGCCCCGCGCTGGAATTGATCCGCCACGACCTCGCGCATATCATGGCGCGCGCGGTGCAAGAAATTTGGTCGGATGTGAAAGTTACGATCGGGCCGGTTCGGGACAACGGATGGTTCTATGATTTCGACCGCGAGGAGCCCTTCACGCCCGAAGACCTCGGGTTGATCGAGGCAAAGATGAAGCAAATCATCAATGCCCGCGAGCCGGTTAAGACCGAGACTTGGGACCGCGCGCGCGCAATTGCGCATTACGAGGCGGCGAACGAGCCTTACAAGGTTGAATTAATCGCGAAGATCCCCGAGGGGCAAGATTTGCGGATGTATTGGCATGGCGACTGGCAAGATCTCTGCCGTGGCCCGCATTTGCAGCACACGGGCCAAGTGCCTGCCGATGCGTTCAAGCTGATGAATGTCGCTGGCGCTTACTGGTTGGGTGACAGCTCCCGTCCGATGTTGCAGCGCATCTACGGTGTAGCGTTCAAAAACCGCGAAGATCTCAAAGCACATCTCACAATGCTTGAGGAGGCCGCCAAGCGCGACCACCGCAAGCTGGGCCGCGAGATGGACCTGTTCCACATGCAAGAAGAGGCGCCGGGGCAGATTTTCTGGCATCCCAACGGCTGGAAAATCTACACCACCTTGCAAGATTACATGCGCCGCCAGCAGGACCGCGACGGCTATGTTGAGGTGAACACGCCGCAGGTTGTTTCACGCAAGCTGTGGGAGGCGTCGGGACACTGGGAAAACTACCAAGAGAACATGTTCATCGTTGAGGTGGACGAGGATCACGCGCGCGAAAAGACCGTGAACGCGTTGAAACCGATGAATTGCCCGTGCCATGTGCAGGTGTTCAATGTCGGCCTCAAATCCTACCGCGATTTGCCGCTGCGGATGGCGGAATTTGGATCGTGCAACCGGTATGAGCCGTCGGGCGCGTTGCACGGGATCATGCGGGTGCGCGGGTTTACCCAAGATGACGCGCATATTTTCTGCACCGATGAGCAGATCGAGGCCGAGACCAAGAAGTTCATCGAATTTTTGGCGATGATCTATGCGGACCTCGGGTTTACCGGTTGGAAGATCAAGCTCTCCACCCGCCCCGAGAAACGGATCGGGTCGGATGAAAGCTGGGACCGCGTTGAGGCGGCCTTGGGCGATGCGTGCCGCGCGGCCGGATATGAGTTCGAGTTGCAAGAGGGCGAAGGCGCATTTTACGGACCGAAGTTGGAATTCGTTTTGACGGATGCAATTGGCCGTGATTGGCAATGTGGTACGTTGCAGGTCGATCCAAACCTGCCCGAACGGCTGGACGCCAGCTACATTGGGCAAGACGGGTTGAAGCATCGCCCAGTCATGTTGCACCGTGCCGTTCTGGGCTCGTTCGAGCGGTTCATCGGAATCTTGATCGAATCTCATGCGGGCAAGCTTCCGTTCTGGCTGGCGCCGCGTCAGGTCGTGGTGGCCTCCATCGTGTCGGATGCGGACGGGTTCGTTGAGGAAGTCGTGGCTCGCCTGCGCGCGCAGGGCATTCGCGCCGAGGCAGATACTCGCAACGAGAAGATCAACTACAAAGTCCGCGAGCATTCGCTCGGGAAAGTTCCGGTCATCTTGGCGGTTGGCATGAAAGAAGTTGAGGATCGCTCGGTTTCTGTCCGGCGGTTGGGCGACACACGCACGCAAGTGATGACGCTGGATGCGCTGCTGCCGGAGCTCAAAATCGAGGCAACTCCGCCCGACCTGCGCTAAGCTGTCGGGTCTGTGTGCAAAAGTCATTAAAACGTCATGAGTGGGGGCCATGTGCCCCCATTTTTCTTATTGATTTTTTTATCCGCTGAGGCATCATTTCAGGAGCGTGACCGCAGACTTTCTACCGCCTCCCTTCTTGGGGCAGCCGGAAGACTTGAAAGACCTGGCTGCACGGCCCGATGGCAATATCGCCTCGGGAGACTTGAGAAGGAGAGACGGTATGGCCACTGGCACCGTAAAATGGTTCAACGCCACCAAAGGTTTCGGCTTCATCGCACCTGATGATGGCGGCAAAGATATTTTCGTTCACATTTCCGCAGTCGAGCGCGCAGGCCTCACCGGTTTGAACGACAACCAAAAGATCAGCTACGATCTGCAAGCTGGCCGTGACGGCCGCGAATCCGCCGCGGATTTGAAGCTACTCTGAGCTTGATCAGTTTATAAATGCGAAACGGCCCCGCAGTGCGGGGCCGTTTTCATAAGCCTTGAACGATCAGCTTGCGGGCAGCTGCGTCGCCTGCGCGGCTTTATCCCACCCCAAGGTCAGCGCCTCGCCCTCAATAATCGGACGCTTGATCAATGTCGGATGAGCGGCCAGCAATTCCGCGAAAGGTTGCGCGCGCGTGGCCTCATCCAGCCCGCGCCAAGTCGTGGACGCGCGGTTGAGAAGCTTATCACCGAAGGTCGCATGGAACCGCGCGATATCTTCCGGCGCGAGGGGATCGGCCCGCAAATCGCGGAAAGTGACGTCTTGCCCTGCTGCCTCAAGAGCTTTTCGTGCCTTCCGGCAGGTGTCGCATGTGGGGATACCATAGAGGATCATCACGCAGTCCTTTTTCAACAGGTCGGGGATGTGGCCATCGGGCCGCTTATGGCCTTTGGTAGCCGCCCCGCCCCGTTTTGAAAAGTCGCGATCAGAACTCTTGCTCGCCACCGTCCGCCTCACCGGCCGACCAATAGCCCGAGGCCGACATCCAGCCAAGCGGATGGCCACGATCCAACAACTGCGCACGCAACCGCTTGACCACTGTCGCCTCAGCCGCAAGCCAGACATAGGTTCCTTCTGGCAAAATGATCTGCGCGAGACGGTCCGACAGGGCCTGCGCGTCCAAAGGGTCGGCACGATGCACCCAAAGCGCCACGTGCTCGGCATCGGTCGCGAGGGTTTGCTCATCGCGCTTGGACTGAACCGCGACAAGGCTTGTGACACGGCTGCCTGCGGGCAGTTCCTCGATCCGGCGCGCAATGGAGGGGAGCGCACTCTCGTCCCCGATCAGCAGCCAGTTTCGAATCTCACCGGTGATGACCTTCGAGCCACGCGGCCCGGCGATACGCGCCTCATCACCCACCTGCGCCGCCTTCGCCCATAATGTGGCGGCGCCTTCGTCGTGGATCGCGAAATCCACTGTCAGCGTCTGGGCGTCGGCATCATAGAACCGCGGAGTGTAGTCGCGCATCGCGTCCTCCCCCCCGCATCCGGAACGATGATTTTAAGGTGATCGGAAGGCGAGAGCGATACAAACCCCTCCAGTTCCGGCCCCATCAATGTCAGGCGCAACATATTGGGGGTGATCATCTCGCGCTTGGCGACCGTCAAACTCCGGCGGCGAAGTTCATGGCGCACCCGCTCCACGCGCGGTGCTTGTTGTGCGTCCGCGGCGGCTTGCGCGGCTGTCTCGGTGGTGTGTGTCATCGTCTCATCCTTGTCTTACGCATCTGACGCCCAATCGTCAGAGAAGCTGAACCGTGCTCTGCGCTGAATATTTGTTGACGAAAATAGTCAGAACAAATGCCGTGGCAAGAGGTGCGCCGCAATCCTGAGTTTTTTACTTTACTATTATATGCCAGCGTGACATTTTCCCCGCAGGCAGCACGGCGGATCGACCGCCCCGATATCATGCGCGCGCGTCCTCCACGCCCCATGATCCGGTCGCAACCGCGCGACGACCCCCCGTTCCCCTCCCGAAGGGCGTCTTGTTGCGCTGCTGATTGCGCCTGTTCTCCCGCGGGCCGCGATCCTGCCCACCCCCGTGCCAGCCAACGCCAGCATCCCAATTTCCAAGCGTCCCGACCTTAGGCGCATATTTGCGGATGACCCGAATGAATATCTCCCTCGCCTCCCCTCACGCCGCGGCGCGCAACCAATCCCAACAACGCCCCTTTGCTTTCCACGGGCCGGAAGGCAGCTGCATCGCGCAAGGGCCGACCACCGCCGTTCGGCGCGGCACCCGCGAGACATTGGAAAGCCGCATCAATGAGGCATTTGCCACGCTCCCCGACCCCCGCCGCGTCTCCGCGCAGGGCCGCCCATCGCGCGGGGTGATCGGCGGCGCTCTGCCCTTCGATATCGACGCACAGGATTGCCTTTGGCTGGCCCCCCAAAGCATCGCCCTGCCGCCGAACCAAGACAGCCCGTGGCCAGCCCCTCCGGCAAAAAACACGGCGACCCCAATCAATCGCACCGCGCCCGCGCATGTAGCCCCCGAACCCCCTGCGCGCGACTATGCCCGTGCGGTGGAGCAAACTCTGGAGATCATGCGCGCACAGGCCGATTTGCCAGACGGGTTGCGCAAAATCGTTCTGGCTCGCAGCTTGCAAATCTCCGCCACGACACTCTTCGACAGGTCCGTCGTGCTCGCTCGTCTTGCCTCTGATCCGGCGGCGACGGCGTTCGAGACCCGCCTGCCCGATGCCCAAACCGACCTTCTCGGCGATCTGCGCGCAGGCACCCTACGCGATCCACGTTTCTTGATTGGCGGAACGCCGGAGTTGTTGATCCAAAAGACGGGGCACGCGATCTTTTCCCACCCCCTTGCCGGATCGGCGCGCCGCGACGATGATCCGGCCCGTGATCAAGCCAATGCGGTGGCGCTGCTGGCTTCTGAGAAGGATCGACGCGAACACGGGCTGGTCGTCGAATATATTCTCGACACGCTCGCACCTGAATGTCTTTCGTTGCGCTGCCCGCAGGGTATCGCCATTACCCGAACGCGCAGCATGTGGCATCTGGGCACGCGCATTGAGGGCGTGTTGCGCGATCCAGACCAACCAGCAGTCCTCCTTGCTGCGAAACTGCACCCCACACCCGCCGTTTGCGGCACGCCGCATGACCGCGCCGCCGCCCTCATCCACACCTTGGAGCCAAACGACCGCGGCTTTTACGCAGGCACCGTCGGCTGGACGGATCGTTCGGGGGATGGCGCATGGTATGTCGCGATCCGCAGCGCCGAGATCTGCGGAGCGCAGGCGCGTCTCTATGCTGGTGCTGGCATCGTCGCGGGCTCCGACCCGATGGCCGAGGCCGTCGAGACCGGCGCAAAATTCGGCGCGATGCTCGCCGCTCTCGATCTGCCGCTCACCACTGGGATGATCGGCCTTCCCTTTACCAACCTCAAGGATTGACGATGGCACTTCCCACGATCCCCGCCTACACGCTCCCCGACGCCGAGGCCCTGCCCAATACGCGCGCGCCGTGGCAACCCGATGCCGCACGCTGCGCGCTTTTGGTGCACGACATGCAGCGCTATTTCTGCGCGCCTTACCCCGTCGACCTGTCGCCGCTGCCGGCCGTGATCGCCCATATCTCCGCTTTGGTCATCGCGGCGCGCGCAGCCAGTATTCCTGTGTTCTACACTGCGCAAAAGGGCAATCAATTGCGCGCAGACCGCGGCTTGCAGGCCGATCTATGGGGCCCCGGCATGCATGCGACCCCTGAGCACGAGGAGATCCTCCCCGCGCTCGCCCCCGCGCCGCAGGACATTGTTCTGGTCAAGCACCGCTACAGCGCGTTTCAGCGTTCCAACCTCGAAACGCTGATGCGCGCGCGCGGCCGCGACCAACTTCTCATCACCGGGGTTTACGCCCATATCGGGTGCCTTGCGACCGCCGCCGAGGCCTTCCAGCGCGATATTCAACCCTTCGCCGTCGCAGATGCGCAGGCCGATTTCAGCCGCGAGAAACATGATATGGCGATGCGTTGGGTCGGCGATTGCGCAGGCGGCGTGATCGGAACGCAGCACGCGCTGGATATGATGCGCAGGGCCGCGCCGGATATGACCGCGCAGGGAGACGCCGGATGCAGCTGACGGGATTTTTCGGGCGACATGTGTTTGTAACGGGGGCGGCGGGTGGTATCGGGCAGGCCATCGTTGCCGAGCTATGCGCCGCGGGGGCGCGCGTGACGGCCACCGACACCCCCGCGGCCATTGCAGCCGCACAAAATACGGGCGCGATCCCGCGCAACGACGCAACCGTCTGGCGCGCGCTTGATCTATGCGACGGGGAGGCGGTCACACGGTGCGTCGCGCAAGCCTGCGCGGACCTTGGCGCGATCACCCTCGGCGCCCATGCAGCGGGCGTTCTCTCACTTACACCCGTCGCGAAGATGACCGAGGCGGATTGGGCGCGCGTGATGGATGTAAACGCGGGCGGCACCTTCCGCATCGGCAAAGCCCTCGGCGAAACCATCGCGCAAGCGGGTGGCGGGGCGCTGGTTGTTGTCAGCTCGAACGCCGCTGCGATTCCACGGATGAATATGGCCGCCTACGCCGCATCTAAAGCCGCCGCGACGATGTTCACGCGCTGTCTCGGGCTCGAATTGGCGCCGCGCAATGTGCGGTGTAATATCGTGGCGCCGGGCTCGACAATGACCCCGATGCAGACCGGCATGTGGGCGGATGGCACGGGCGGCGCGGCCGTAATTCAGGGCGACCTCGCGCAGCATCGCACCGGCATCCCTTTGGGCAAGATTGCGACTCCCACCGAGGTTGCGCAAGCCTGCCTGTTCCTTTTGTCCGACCAGGCCAGCCATATCACCATGGCCGATCTGTTTGTTGATGGCGGCGCCACCCTACGCGGCTAGGCCTTTTGTGCTGCGCGCCGGAGGCCCCGGCGCGCAGCCCCCCTCTCAACCTGCGCGATGTGCCTCGATCAAAGTCCACCAATTTGTGAGGCTGGGCGCCGCAGCGAGCGCCTCGAACGGCACCTCGATTCCGTAGGTTTTCAGCTCGGCCGCAAATCGCATCACCGCGATGGAATCCAAACCGTAAAAGATGAGGCTTTCATCAGGGTCGATCTCCTCCTCCGCGTCCTCGATCATGCCGCGCACCTGAGCGGCAAGCCAGGCCCGATCAAGATGTGCGTTCGCAAGATGATCGTCGGCGATCGCCTCGCCAGTGAATTCCGTGGTCGTCAGATGCTGTGTCATGTGTCTCTCCGTCTCAATGCGCGCGGCCATAAAAGCCTCCGCCGAAATTCAAATATCCGACGCCTCGCGCGCGAATTGCGCGCGCAAGACCTTCTTGTCGATCTTCCCTACGGCCGTCAGCGGCATCTGATCAACGAAGCGAATCCGGTCGGGCACCTTGAACTCCGCGATGCCCGCACCAATCAGATATCGCCTCAAACTCACGCCGGTCGGGCGCGCCTGTCCCCCTGTGCGAAGCGCAACAAAAGCGCAGGATTTCTCGCCCAATGTCTCATCCGCAATCCCGACCAACGCCGCTTGGGCAATCGCGTCATGGCGTAAAAGGAGGTTCTCAATCTCCTCCGCGGCGATCTTCTCGCCACCGCGATTGATCTGGTCTTTGACCCGCCCGACAACACGCAGATAGCCTTGGGGAGAGCGTTCGACGAGATCGCCCGTTTTGTAAAATCCATCTGGGTCGAATGCTTGCGCGTTTTGATCAGGACTTTTGTAATACCCGCGCAAAGTATACGGGCCGCGCGTCGCCAATTCGCCCGCCCCCCCGCAGGCAACTTCGCGCCCGTCCTCATCGAGAATGCGTAGCTCGTCATCGGGCGAAATCGGACGCCCTTGCGTGGAGAAAATCATCTCCTCACAGTCATCGAGGCGGGTGTAGTTCACCAGCCCCTCCGCCATCCCGAAGACCTGTTGCAGCCTGCAGCCCAGCTCCACCGGTACCCGCCGCGCGGTCGCGGCCGCGAAGTTCGCGCCCCCCACCTGCAACACGTCCAAGCTCGCAATCTTGCCGCGCGCCTGCGGATCGGCGACTGCCTCCAACCAAAGCGACACCGCAGGCGGCACCAGTGAGGCCATCGTCACGCCATGCGCCGCGATCAGATCAAAACACTGCGCGGGATCGGGCGACCCCGCCAGAACAACGCTCCCACCCGCGTGAAACACCCCCAAAGCGCCGGGAGAACTCATCATAAAATTATGTGCCAGAGGTAACGCACACAGCAGACGCGTCGCCTGCGTCACACCGCAAATCTCGGCGCTGGCGCGCAGGCTGTAATCGTAATCATTATGCGTGCGTGGGATCAGTTTTGGCGTGCCGGTGCTCCCCCCCGAAAGCTGGAAGAATGCAACCTGCTCCGCATCGGAGGGGTCCGCAACATTAGGCGCAATCGCAGTCGAGAAAGCCCCCTCCAGCGAGATCACAGGGTCATCGCCCCCCAAGATCAACACCGTCTTCAAGCCGGAATGCGCCGCTTGCAACGCGTCCGCGAAGGCGCGATCCGCAAAAGCCGAATGCGCGCGCGCCCCGATCAAAAGCGCGGGCTCAAGCTGCTGCGCATAGGCGCGCAGTTCGGCGGTTTTGTGATGAAACAAGGCGTTGACGGGCGCGATACCAATTTTGAGCAAGGCAAAAAACACGAGATAGAATTCGGCAACATTCGGGAGCTGCACAAGCGCGGTATCGCCCTTCACCAAACCGCGCCCGCGCAGATAGGAGGCCAAAGCGTCCGACATCCGGTCCATCTGCGCATAGCTGAAAACCCTGCTGCCGCAAAAGATCGCAGGCGCGTCAGGTCGCTGACGGACCTGATCCGACAAGCACCGCGTGAGGGGTTCGTCGATCCAATATCCACGCGCGCGATACAGCGCGGCAAGGTCGTCAGGCCAAGGCGTAAACTCGATCATAAAGCGTCTCTCGATGGTGGGATTCAGTTGGGTATCTGGCCGTGGCGGAGGCCGCCTTGCTTGACACGCCTCAATAGTTGAGTATTTTTATCGGATAATGTCAATCGGGAATTCCCATGTCACACGCGACCCTATCCCCCCCGCCGCACTGCGCCACACTACAAGACCCCCGCAACAAGACCACGTGGCACAGCCTGACCCTCGCCCAGCTCGATTTTTGGGAGGAGTTTCGGTTTCACCCCGACACGCCTGTGTCGACGGTGGCGCATGGCACTTTAATTTCGGGCCCAATCAACGGCGTCGCTCTGGCACGGGCGATCACCCAAACCACGCAGGAGGCAGATGTGCTCGCGCTTCGCTTTCATCAGGAAAGCGGTGCCGATCCTGTCCAGTGCGTGGATGAGACACGGCGCCCGCTCCTGCGCGAAATCGATCTACGTCACACGGACGATCCGCAAAAAGCCGCGCGTGATCTTATGCAAGCCGACATCGACGCGCCCCTTGATCTGGCCCATGATCCGTTGAGCGCGCAATGGCTGCTGCGGCTCGCTGATACGCAATGGTTTTGGTATGAGCGCGGTCATCACATCATCTTGGACGGCTATTCGATGGCCTTGATCGAGCAACGCTGCGCCGCCCTTTACGCGCATTTCATCGGCCAAGGCTCAGCGGGAGAGCCCTTGAAACCTTTCGTCCATTATCTTTCGGAGGAGGCCGACTACCGCGCGAGCCCGCGCCATGTGAAAGACGGTGACTTCTGGCGAAACGAGCTTGGCGGCGATCCCTCAAACACTGCGGCGCGCGCCCCCCATCGCCTGCCCGTTTTGCAAAAGGGCGGCGAAAGCTACGGAACCGCGATGCATGAGGCCGTGATCCCGCTACACGATCGCTTGCTCCCCGCGCTCAAAACGATGGGCGCGGCGCAAGGGCTACATTGGCCAGATCTTCTGACGCTGCTCAGCGGTTTCTATCTTTCGCGGCACTTGACGCCCGCCGAAACTGGCACGCATACCGGCGCCGTTCCGCGTGCGATCTGGCTTCCCTTCATGTCGCGGCTCGGCAGTGTCAGCGCCGCGATTCCGGCTCTGGTCGTAAACATTCTGCCGCTCAGCATTGAACTTGATCCACAGGACAGCCTTGCAACCAATATACGAAAGCACGCAGACCGCTTGCGCAAACTGCGCAGGCACGGTCGATACCGGATTGAACAGATCGCCGCGGATCAAGGGCTGGGCAAAGGCGAGCGGTTCTTCTTTTCGCCGCTCATCAACGTGCTTCCGTTCGATCCACCGCAGTTTTGGGGATGCGAGGCCCAGCGCGAAGTCCTCGCCGCCGGCCCAGGCGATGGGGTCAACATGACATTCGCCGCCCGCTCAGACGCAGAGGACCTGCACCTGATCCTTGAGGTCGATCCGGCGGTGATGCCACGCAAGGAGTTTGACGCGCACGCGGCCCGTTTGCCGGCCTTTTTTGAAGCAGCAACATCCCAACCGGAGGGATCAATCCCCCTCTTGGACGCCATAGGGTAAAATCACACTATTGTTGTATAAGCGATAGAGCGTCGCAGCAAAAGCACATAAATTAGGGGCGCGAACTGGAAGGTTCACGCCCTTAATATTCGATATGGATAAGTCTGTTCTTGACTATTCCGCCGCAATGCGCGGCCTTGCGACCTTAAGAAACGCCGCCAACTCGGGCCGACATGAGCCGCAATTGGTGCCCGCACACGTGCGCTCGCCCAATTCCGCGACGCTTTGCGCACCGGCCTCGATCGCACGTGTCAGGGCGTTCACCCCAACCGAGAAACACGCACAAACGATTGCGCCGTCATCGACCATTCCCGCCGAGGCGCGCCCCGCCAAAGCCATCAAGGCCGGCGTCTGCGTACCAATCGTATTGATCACTGCCGCCCGCGACAGGCTTACCGGTGCAGGGCCCATGAACAACGCCGCAACGAGCTGGCCCTCATGCGTCAAGGCAAGGCGTGTCTGACCGGTTTTCACATCACTGACCTGCGCAATCTCGCCCAGCGTCCGGCCCGTCATCTGACGGAACAGTGCCGTCAAAGCGTCCCCGCTTGGCGCCGCATGAAGCCCCGCGATCTCCGCCTGATACCCCGTCACGGTCCGGGCTTTGGCCGCGTACTCCCCGTTCGTGAGGCCGTCCAAATCGATCGCATTCACCGACGCCAAATAGCCATACCATTTTGCCTCATAACGGCGCGCCGCGACCGATCCCGATTTCAGGGCGGGTTGGCCCGAGACAGGGTCGGTTGTCCTCAAGGTCAAGGCGTTGACATGGCTAGACCGCGTATTTTGGCGCGTCCAATGCATTGGTGCGAACAACTGACCGCGCGCCGCACGCGTCGTGATCAACGCGCGGAAAACACCCTGCGCACGCCCCCCCGATAGCATCAGTAGCTCGCCCGCCCCAACGCCTAGATCTGCGGCATCCTCGGGGTGAATTTCGACAAACGGCTCAGCAAGATGCGCACTCAGCCGCGCGGATTTTCCGCTGCGGGTCATCGTATGCCACTGATCCCGGATCCGGCCCGTATTGAGGCGGAAAGCCCCTTTGACCGCCTTCAAATCGGGCGCGGTGACAGGCACCATTCGCGCGCGATGATCGGGATGAAAATAGCCACCCGTCCCGAAAAACCGTGCAGCATCCTGCCGCGGGCCTTCAACAGACACGGGCCATTGCACCGGCTCAAGCGCGTCATAGCCCGCACCCGACAGCTGGGCGAGGCCCGTCAGATCAAGCGCGCGACCGAACCGCCGCGACAGCGCCGTCATCGTCGCATATTCGCGAAAAATCTCCGCCGGAGTTGCGTATGAAAACTGGGCGCCCCACCCCATTTTGGCGGCGAATTGGCACAGGATTTGCCAATCCGGCCGAGCTTGCTCGGGCGCTGGCAAGAAGGCCCGCTGGCGCGAAATCCGACGCTCCGAGTTTGTGACTGTTCCGGATTTTTCGCCCCAACCCGTCGCCGGAAGCAACACATCGGCCAGATCGCCCGTATCCGTACGCGCGACGATATCAGAGACAACCGTAAACGGCACCGTCTTCAGGGCATCGGCCACGAAATCGGCATCAGGCATCGACACCGCCGGATTTGTGGAAATCACCCACAGCGCCTTGATCTTACCCTGCGCGCAAGCCTCAAATAGATCGACCGCTTTCAGCCCCGGCTTGGTGCAAATCCGCGGGCTTTTCCAATAGGTGTGGACGGCGGATCGATGAGCCGGGTTCTCGATATCAAGATGGCTGGCCAGCATATTCGCCAATCCGCCCACCTCACGCCCGCCCATCGCGTTGGGTTGTCCGGTGACAGAAAACGGCCCCGTCCCCGGCTGACCGATGCGATTGGTTGCGAGATGGCAATTCAGGATCGCATTAACCTTATCCGTGCCACTGCCCGATTGATTGACCCCTTGGCTATACACCGTGACCACTTTGGGCGTTTTTGCCCACAGGTCAAAGAACTCGGCGCACGCGGCGGCCGAAAGCCCTGTCTTGCTCAGATCACTTGCCTGCGCTGCGATCAGCGCTTGTTCAAGCCCCTCCACGTGACGGGCGACGGCGGCACGATCAATCGCGCCCGAGGCCTCAAGATGCGCCAAAAGCCCGTTGAACAGCGCCACATCCCCATCCGGCGCAATCGCCAGATGCACGTCAGACAGCGCCGTCGTCGCGGTTTCGCGCGGATCGATTGTGACGATTTTCATTTCGGGGCGCGCTTCTTTCGCCGCCGCGATCCGCTGGAACAACACCGGATGACACCACGCCAGATTGGAGCCCGTCAGGACAACCAAATCCGCCGTCTCGAGATCTTCATAGCTGCACGGAACAACATCAGCCCCGAAGGCGCGCTTGTGCCCCGCCACAGAGGACGCCATGCAAAGTCTTGAATTCGTGTCGATATTTGCCGAACCGATAAAACCTTTCATCAGCTTGTTCGCGATGTAGTAATCCTCAGTCAGCAACTGCCCCGAAACATAGAACGCCACGCTGTCGGGTCCGTGGTCACGGATCGCGCCCCGAAACTTCTCCGCCACGAGATCAAGCGCCGTATCCCAAGTCGCAGGCTGCCCGCCGATCTGTGGCGCGAGCAACCGGCCCTCCAGATCGAGCGTCTCGCCCAGCGCGGAGCCTTTCGAGCAAAGACGCCCGAAATTCGCCGGATGCTCCGGATCGCCCGTAACGGTCACGCCGCCCTGCGCGGTCTTCTCGATCAAAACACCGCAGCCCACGCCGCAATAAGGACAGGTTGTCTTGATGCTCATGCCGCCGACCGTGCGCGCAGCGCCGCCGCGTTGAGGAAGATCCGCCCCCCCTCGATGCGCGCGCCAAATGTGGCCACGCTGGCCTGATCCGGTCCGCTCTCGCGCCCCTCCACGAGACCTGTTTCAAGCGAGATCACCCAGTTATGCAACGGGCACGTCACGCTTTTCGCGTGCACAATCCCCTCCGCGAGCGGCCCTTTTTTATGAGGGCAGCTGTTGTTGAGCGCAAAGACTTCATCTTGCGCCGTGCGAAATACGGCCACGCAACCGAGCGCCGTCTTCACCACGCGCGCGCCGCGTGGCGCGATCTCGTCGAGGGCGGCAATATCGATCCAATCGTCCTGCACTGTCATTCTGCGGCCTCCAAGGTCAGATTGGCGACCGGTTTGTAGCTCGGCGCACGGGTTTTGGCGTGGTCCGCCCATGGATCTTTGCGGTAGATCGATTGCGAGAGCTCGAACCGCTCGATCAACTCGGCACGGATCGTGGGGTCGCTGACCTGTTCGGTGATCCAATCTAGGCCCAGTTTCCCCATCCATTTATACATCCGGTCAAGGTATTTACCGGTTTCGCGGTAAAGCTGGGTGACGGCGCGGATCACGTCGATCGCCTCTTGCTCGGTCGCAACCTGCAACAGCAGCTCCGTCTCTTTGACATCCATACCTGCGGCGCCGCCGATGCTGATTTGATAGCCGCTATCGACGCACACAACCCCGATATCTTTGCATGTCGCCTCGGCGCAGTTGCGCGGACAGCCCGATACACCGAGCTTGAGTTTATGCGGCGTCCACGAGCCCCAGAGAATTTTCTCCAGTTTGATGCCAAGCCCCGTGCTGTCTTGTGTGCCAAAGCGGCAATGATCCGTGCCGACACAGGTTTTGACGGTGCGCAACCCTTTCGAATACGCGTGCCCCGAAACCATACCGGCCGCGTTCAGATCGCTCCAGATTGCGGGAAGATCTTCCCCCTTAACGCCCAGCAAATCAATCCGCTGACCGCCCGTGACCTTGACCGTCGGCACGTTGTATTTCTCCGCCGCATCCGCAATCGCGCGCAGCTCGTCCGGCGTTGTGATCCCGCCCCACATCCGCGGCACGACACTGAACGTGCCATCTTTCTGGATATTGGCGTGTTTGCGTTCGTTGATGAAGCGGCTTTGCGGGTCGTCGCGATACTCCAGCGGCCAATCCGCGAGGAGATAGTAATTGAGCGCAGGGCGGCACGAATGGCATCCGTCCGGCGTCAACCAGTTGCACGCCTGCCAAACTGCGGGCATTGAGGTGAGGCGCTGGCTTTTGATCATCCGGCGCACATCCTCATGCGTCATCGTCGTGCATTTGCACATCGGCGTCGAGACCGGCGCCTGGAACGCGTCACCCAAAGTCGAGGCGAGAACCTGTTCGACCAGCCCAGTGCATGATCCGCACGAGGCGCTTGCTGTCGTACAGGCGCGCACGGCGTTCAGGTCGTTTGCTCCGCCGTTGATCGCGTCGACGATTGTGCCTTTACAGATTCCGTTGCAGCCACAAATCTCCGCGTCACGCGGTAAGGCTGCAACTGCCGCTAAAGGGTCAAGGGGGGCACCCCCTTGGAACGCAGGGCCAAAGATCAAAGTGTCGCGCATCGGGGTGATGTCGGTTTTATCGCGGATGAGCCCGAAGAACCAATTGCTGTCGGCCGTGTCACCATACATGACCGCCCCGATCAGCGCCCCGCCCTCGATCACCAAGCGGCGGTAGACGCCGCGCGCCGGATCACGGAACACGATATCCTCGCGACCCTCCCCTTCTGCGAAATCACCCGCAGAAAAGAGATCACATCCCGTCACCTTCAGCTTGGTCGAAAGCTCTTTTTGTACGAAAGCATCCGCCTCGCCGAGCAATGTTTTGGCCGCAACTTTTGCCTGATCGTAAAGCGGTGCCACAAGGCCAAAGACCGCGCCTTGATGCTCAACGCATTCGCCTACCGCAAGAATATCGGGATCGGACGTCACCATCTGATCATCCACGTGGATCCCGCGACCAACGGCGAGGCCCGTTGACTTGGCCAGTGCAACATTCGGACGAATACCCACCGCCATAACCAGCAAATCACATGGCAATTCCGTCCCATCTTCCAGCATCAAGGCCCGCACCTGGCCACCTTCCCCGACGATTTCTTTCGAATTCGCGCCGCATAGGACGGTGATACCCTTCTTGATCAACGCTTCGCGCAAGAGATAGCCCGCCGCCGCATCGAGTTGGCGTTCCATCAAATGGCCCATGATATGCACGACCGTGACATCCGCCCCGCGCGCCGCCATGCCTGCGGCAGCCTCCAGCCCGAGCAGCCCGCCGCCGATCACGACGACCTTATTGCCCTCGCCCATGCCCATCATCCGCTCTGTGTCTTCCAGATCGCGGTAGGCAATCACCCCCTCCAGATCATGGCCTGGCAGCGGGATGATAAAGGGCGTCGACCCCGTACCGAACATCAGCTTGTCATAGGACAAGACATCGCCGGTT
Organism: Albirhodobacter sp. R86504; assembly: GCF_042466415.1. NCBI lineage: Bacteria > Pseudomonadati > Pseudomonadota > Alphaproteobacteria > Rhodobacterales > Paracoccaceae > Albirhodobacter > Albirhodobacter sp. R86504. The sequence continues at coordinate 1,715,784 of NZ_JAXHCH010000002.1, forward strand.
TCGGAGGTGACCGTTTTGGCGGCGGGATCGATCGCCGCGATTTTCTCGCCAAAGCGGCAGGCAACGCCGCGCTGCGCATACCAATCCGCATCATGCGTAACGATCTCGGCGTAGGTTTTATCGCCCGACAAAACGGGGGATAGCATGATCCGGTTATAGTTCCCGCGCGGCTCGGCGTTGAACAGGGTCACGTCATACGCATCTGGATTGGCATCGATCAATGCCTCCAATGCACGGCCCGTCGCCATTCCGGCCCCAATAATAATCAGCTTTTGCGCCATGAGTTTACTCCGCTGCAATAGTGTCTGCGCCGCGCGCCTTGGGCGTCTGCGCGCTGCGTTTGGATTTGTTGCCATGCTCATATTCCTCCAGGAAATCGAGCACTTCTTGGCGGTATTCGTAATAATCCGGGTGCTCCAACAAGGCCTTGCGCGTTCTTGGGCGCGGCAGTTTCACATCCGTGATCTTGCCGATCTTGGCCTGTGGCCCGTTGGTCATCATCACCACCCGATCCGCCAGCAAAATGGCCTCATCAACATCATGCGTGACACAGATCGCGGTCACTTTCGTGCGCGACCAAACCTCCATCAGGACCTCTTGCAACTCCCAACGCGTCAGGCTGTCGAGCATCCCGAAGGGCTCGTCGAGCAACAGAAGTTTGGGCGAGAGCGCGAAGGCCCGCGCGATCCCGACGCGCTGTTTCATGCCGTTCGACATGCTGGCCGCGCCGCGATCCATCGCATCCGCCAAGCCGACACGTTCGAGATAGTACTCCACAACATCCTGCCGCTCGGCCTGCGAGGCTTGGGGGTAGACCTTATCCACGCCGATCGCGACGTTTTCTTTCGCGGTCAACCACGGGAACAGGTTGGGTGATTGGAACACAACTGCCCGTTCGGGGTCAGCACCCATCACATGGGTCCCGTCGAGCCGGATCGCGCCCTTGCTGATCTCGTTCAGCCCTGCCGCCATCGTCAGCACGGTCGATTTCCCGCATCCCGAATGGCCGATCAAGCTGATAAACTCGCCGCGATTCACTTTGAGATCGAAATCCTCCACCACCGTCAGCGGACCCTTCGGCGTAGGGTAGATTTTGTGCAACTGGCTGAAATCGAGGAAGCGGTTCTCGATCAACCCCTCTTGCGCCTTTTCCACCGCTTTTGGCAGCGCGTGAATGGCGGTGACATTGGGCAAGGATCGCTGCGCGTCGGCTTTTGCGGCGAAGCCCACATCCATAAGATAATTGGTCACCGTTGCACGCAGAGATTTGAACACTGGGTCTGTGTTCATGGCCCCGCGATCGCGCGGACGCGGCAGGGTCACCTGCACCGGATCGGCCAGCGTCCCATCGGGGTTGAGCGTGATAATCCGATCCGCGAGGAGCAGTGCCTCATCCACATCATTCGTAATCAAAACGCAGGTCTTGCGGTCGCGCTCCCAAATCTCCAAAATTTCATCAGCCAATTTCGCCCGTGTCAAAGCATCCAACGCCGAAAGCGGCTCGTCGAGAAGAAGCATCTCGGGATCCAGCGCAAGGGCGCGCGCTACAGAGACGCGTTGACGCATCCCGCCCGAAAGCTCCGCCGGGCGGCGGTTGATCGCATGCGGCAAGCCAACCATGCCGACATAATGCGCGATCTTTGCCTGACGTTCGGCCTTGGAGAGCTTCGGGAAAGCGGCATCCACCGCCAAGCCGATATTGCCCCCCACCGTCAGCCACGGCATCAAGGAGTAGCTTTGAAACACCAAGCCGCGCTCGGGCCCCGGCCCGGTGACCCGAGCGCCCTTAAATGACACCTCGCCCTCATCGGGCATCACAAGCCCCGCAATCAGGTTCATCAGGGTCGATTTCCCCGTTCCCGAAAAGCCAAGGATCGCAACGAACTCGCCCTCAACGACTTCCAGATTGATCCCGCGCAGCACCTGATGCTTTGCGGCGCCTTCGCCAAAGGATTTCGAGACGTTTTTCAGGCTAAGAATGCTCATGTCGATCACCGGTTCGCTGTGAATGTGAAGGCCGATTGCAAGGCGTACATGACGCGGTCGAGCAGGAAGCCGATGATCCCGATGGTCAGCACCGCGACCATGATTTTAGCGAGGGATTGCGAGGACCCATTTTGGAATTCGTCCCAAACGAATTTCCCCAAACCCGGGTTCTGGGCAAGCATCTCCGCCGCGATCAGAACCATCCAGCCCACACCGAGGCTCAGGCGCAGGCCGGTGAAAATCAGCGGCAACGCCGAGGGCAGCACGAGTTTGGTGATCTTCGTATAGGCGTTCATTTTCAGAACTTTCGACACGCTGATCAGGTCTTTATCAATACTGGCCACGCCGAGGGCGGTGTTGATCAACGTCGGCCAGAGCGAGCAAAGCGTGACAGTGATGGCCGAGATGAGGAAGGACTTGGAAAACATCCCGTCCGTCGCGGTTGCGGCCGATACGATCATCGTCACGATGGGCAACCATGCCAGCGGCGAGACCGGTTTGAAGATCTGGATCAACGGGTTGAGTGCCGCATTCGCCGTAGCAGACAAACCCGCCGCAATCCCGAGCGGGATGGCCACAACGGAGGCGATCAGAAACCCGAAGAACACGGTTTTGATCGAGGTCATGATCTGGGTGTAGTAGGTCGGCCGTCCGGTGTAGATGCGCTCTTTCACATCCTCGGCGCGGCCGGCCTCAACCAGTTTCGCATTGCGCTCGTCCTGACGCTCATAAAACGCGACCTCTTTGGCACGTTCGCGGGCGGCATCCGCATGTAGACCCTTGGCTTGTTCCCAAACCTGCGCAGGGCCGGGAATAGCGCCAAGCGAGGTTTGCACTTTCGGCGCAAGCGCCCCCCAAGCAGCAAGGAAGATAGCGATGGACAGCAAAGGTACACCCAAGAGGCGCCAGATTTCCCCCATCTGCGCACGCGGCGCCTCCCCCCCGATCGCTTTCAGCAACGGCGTCATCCAAGCCAGACCGAAAGCTTGGAACCAGCGGTCGGCCTTTGTCACGGCGCCAAAGTAACGCGCGTTGCGCGCTGCTTTGCGAGAGGCGTTCTGGGCGGATTTTGCGCCTGTCTCAGTCACCTCGGGATCAATTGCGGTCATGATAACGTCCTGCCTACTTGGGTCGGGTATGGGGGGAGAGTTTGCGTGAAAGTGAGGGGGTGGGGAGGGAGACGCTACGCGTCAGCCCTCGATTTTATTGCCAACAACCTTTTGGGCGCCCTTCAGCCCAATCGGGAGGCTGTCGATATAGGCGTTTGGCGTGCGGCCGTCGTAGGCGATCCCGTCGATCACATCTGTCGTGACAGGTTTGAACCCGTCGCTGTCCCACGGGAAATCAGCCTCATTCGCCATGCCCTCATCCACAAGCATCTTGGCCGCATCGAGATAGATGTCGGGGCGGTAGACGCTCTTGGCGGTCTCAACGAACCATTCGTCGGTCTGGGGTTCGGCGATCTGGCCCCAACGACGCATCTGCGTCAGATACCAGATTGCGTCCGAATAGAACGGATAGGTCGCGTTATAGCGGAAGAACACATTGAAATCAGGGACTTCGCGGACATCACCCTTTTCATATTCAAAGGTGCCCGTCATCGAATTCGCGATCACTTCCGCATCCGCGCCGACATATTCAGAACGCGAAAGAATTTCGACAGCTTCTTCGCGGTTGGCGTTGTCATTCTCGTCCAACCAGATCGCCGCGCGGATCAAGGCCTTGGTGATCGCAGTGGTTGTGTTGGGGTTTTCTTCAACGAAGGAAGCGCTCAGGCCGAAGACTTTCTCGGGGTTGTTTTTCCACAGCTCGTAATCGGTAATGACCGGCACGCCGATGCCTTTAAACACTGCCTGCTGGTTCCATGGCTCACCCACGCAATAGCCCGAGATCGTACCTGCTTCCATCGTCGCAGGCATTTGTGGCGGCGGCGTTACGGAAAGCAAAACCTGTGCGCCGATCTGGCCCGAAACATCTTGCGGCGAATAGTAACCTGGCTCCAATCCGCCCGCAGCCAACCAGTAGCGCAGCTCGTAGTTATGCGTCGACACCGGGAACACCATCCCCATGTTGAACGGCTTGCCCGCATCACGGTAGCTTTGAACAACGGGCGCAAGCGAGCTCGCGCTGATCGGGTGCTGCGGACGGCCATCTTCCATGATCGGTACATGGGGTTTCATCTCGTCCCAAACTTCGTTGGAGACGGTGATCGCATTGCCGTTGAGGTCCATCGAGAAAGGCGTGACGATATGCGCTTTGGTGCCGTAGCCAATGGTCGCGGCAAGGGGCTGGCCCGCGAGCATATGCGCGCCGTCCAACTGGCCGTCGATGACGCCGTCGAGCAGAACCTTCCAGTTCGCCTGCGCCTCGAGCGTCACGTAAAGACCTTCATCCTCAAAGAAGCCCTGCTCATAGGCGACGGCCAAGGGGGCCATATCCGTCAGTTTGATGAAGCCGAATTTCAGCTCGTCCTTCTCAAGGTCCAGCATCTGCGCCAAGGCGGGCGATGCAAGAACCGAGGCAATCAAGCCAACACAGGCAAGAGATTTTCGTGCGGTCGGGAACTTGGGGAACAGCATAGACGAGCATCCTTTTTACGAGATTGAACATGAAAAAAACCGCTTGATAAATCCTTGCGCGGGGAGGAGGGGCGCAGGCATTCAATCAAGCGGCTTTGCTTGTTTTCGCGGCTCTCTGCTTTGAGGGCCTAATCGAAGCGTCGTTGCTTCGTTGAAGTCAGGATGCCATATTCGGCGCTCTGATCAACTTTGACGGTAAACTTGGGCGGTGTTTTCTGCCCCGAAGCAAAAGCCGCTTAAAATTCGATCACTTTTTTGGCAGGTGATCTTGGGTAGCGCCCCCAAAAAAGGCGCCGGATGAAGGAATTGTGCCGTCATGCGCGGCACCAAAAGGGGTCTGTGCGAGCGAGATTTCCAAAGCGGCATCCGGAATGTAAGCGGTATATAGATCGGTGCGGAAGCTCGCCCGCGCTGCGCCAAGCACATCCGCGAGGTCCATCGACTGGCTTTGCGCCATCGCGCTCGCGATCCAATCGGCCTGCTCGCGCTGCGGCACAGTTGCCCCGCCGCGGTGAAAGCGCAGGAACGCAGGGACTTCGATTGGGGTGCGGCACAAAGCGGGCAAGATTTGCCCCGTCAACGCGCGATCAATGGCGTGGTCCGGCAGATCCAAATGCTCGCTGCGCGCGAGGATGCCGCTGGCAAGGCCGTGATTATCGGGGGTATCAAGCCACGCACAGGCACGGTGGATCGCCCGCATCAACGCACCCGCCGCCCGCGCATTCTGCTCGCCCCAGTCACGGCGCACCGCGAGAACCTTCTCCGGCGCGCGGTTCCAGATTTCGACCGAGGGCAGGATAAGCTCCGCCACCGCCGTTTCGACCGCGACCGTCCCCCATGGCTCACCCACGCAAAACAGATCAATCTCGCCATCCGAAACCGCCTGCGCCATCAAAGGCGGCGGCATGGTCACAAACTCGAACGCCCCGATCTGCGCGCCCATCCAGTGCGCAAATAAAAACCGGTGCATCGAATAGGGGAACGGGACCCCCACGCGCAGCGCGGCCTCGCCGGTGCAACACGCCAAAAGTGCGTCGCGCGTGCCCGACTTATCCAAAAATGCGCCCGACCATCCCTGCTCACGCATCCGGTTCGCAACGGCCTTCGACACGCCCGTCACCGTGCCGTTGATCGACAGCATCATCAATGCATCCGTCGCGATCTGCTTTCCGCTCAAACCCAGTGACATGGCAACCGGCATAGGCGCAAGCATATGCACCGCATCCAGATGGCCCAGCGCAAGCAGATCTCGCAACGCCGCCCAAGAGGGCTGACGCAGAAGGTTCAGCGCGATGCCCTCTTCTTGCGCAAAGCCCAAAGCCTGCGCGATGATCAACGGGGCGCTATCGACGAGGGGTAAATACCCGCAATTGAGGATCTGACGATTCATGTCAAAAGATCCGACGCCGTGATCAGGGCTTCTGCGACGTCGATCACTTTGCATTTACGGTCCATCGCCCTTACCCGCAGCAAATTATACGCCTCTTCCTCGGAAATCCCGCGCGCGCGCATCAGCACTCCCTTCGCGCGATCAATCACCTTTCGATCGGTCAACGCCTGCTTTGCCGCCGCGAGTTCCAATCGCATTTGGCTGATCATCTGGAACCGAGCGATAGCGGTTTTCAAAACGGGCTTGATCCGTTCAGGCACCATCCCGCCGACGACATAGGCGCTCACGCCTGCGGCGACGGCGGCACTTGTCATGTCATCGTCCGACTGATCGACAAACATCGCGACAGGTCGCCCTTTCGCGTCCGACGCGGCGCTGACCTGTTCGAGCATATCGCGGTTGGGGTTGGCCAGATCAATCAGCACCAGATCGGGATCGACCTCTTGCAACTTGCGCGCAAGCCCCGTCATCTGTGGGGCGATTGTTACATCCGACCATCCACCCGACATCAACGCCTCCGCAATCGCGGCGGCGCGGGTGGAATCGGGTTCGACAACAAGAATACGAAGGGGCTGAGGCATGAGATGTGATTAGCGCAGCACGCACCCCCCGCCAGAGAATTTGCGCGCCCCCTCCCCCCGCGCCGTCTTAGCGTTGCACATCCCCTCAACATCGCCCTAAAAATATGCTGATCGCACATAAATTAATCGGCAAGCTGACGCAGGCCCCAAAACGCACCTCGATCACAAGATGTCAAAAGACGTAAACAGAAGAACACGTGATCGTCATGTGAGGTTTGCGGGGTCTGTGCATAAAGTTTTCGACGGAAACCCTGACCACCTGCGTTAAACCCGTAGCGACCCCTCTTATGCCGGACCTATCGATGAAAAAAATTCTCTCTCTCGGCGTCAGCGTCGTGATCCTTTCAGGTGCTTATTTTGCGACGTTTGGCGTGCCCGGGGCTCTCACAGATCTTGCGGGTACGCCCAGCGAGGCAGCGTCCGCGCCGCAATCTGGCGCGGGGGGAGCACAGCAAGACGCGAATGGTTCACCGAACGGTGGCGCTCCGGCAGGGGTGACAGGCGGCGCTGGGACAGGAGGCGCCGGGACAGGAGGCGGGGCACGCGGTGGCGGCGGGCGCGGCGGAGACCGCTCGACCACAGTGGTTTTAACACCGTTGGAACAGGTGCCATACGAAGACAACCTGCGCGCCATTGGCTCCGCGACAGCGATGCGCAGTGTCGACGTGGTTTCCGAAGGCGCAGGCAAGGTGACGGCCGTCTTCCTTCCCGCCAACGGGCGCGTTGAGGAGGGCGATGTCCTCCTCGAGCTTGATGACCGCATCGAGGCCCTGAACGTGGTGGCCGCGCAAGCCGCGTTGGATCAAGCGACGGAAACCGTCACGCGGTATGAACGTCTGCGGTCCGGCGGCAGTTCTACCGTGACGGATGTAACGCTGTCTGATGCACGCTTGGCGCAACGTCTGGCCGAGGCCGAACTGGGGCTCGCGCAAATTGCGCTGGAGGATTTGACGATCCGCGCGCCGATCTCGGGCCGACTTGGCCTAAGCGACATTGACGTCGGGGATGTGATCTCGGCCAATAGTGTGATCACCACGATCGACGAGACAGACGCGCTTTTGGTTGAATTCGAGCTTCCCGAACGCGCGATCGCGATGTTGGATCGCGAAAGCACCATCCTTGCGAGCACGCCTGCGTTGCGCGGTAAAGTGTTTGAGGGCGAAATCACCTCCTACGACAGTCGCATTGATAGCGTTACGCGCTCCATCACGGTACGCGCGCAAATTGACAATGCAGATGAGCAGCTCTGGCCGGGGATGACATTCTCTGTCCGGCTCTTGCATGAAAGTGACCCGCTCCCGATGGTGCCCAGCACTGCCATTACATGGTCGCGCGCGGGATCGAGCATCTGGGTCAATGACGCTGGCAAGGCGAAATCCGTGCCGGTGACCATTCTCTACCGCGTCGATCAGCAAGTCTGGATTCAGGCGGATCTGCCTGAGGGCGCGATGATTGTCAGCGAAGGCGCGCAGAAACTGCGCGAGGGGGCCGCGATCGTCGATGCGGGGGCGAAGCCCTCCGGCGGCAGGCCCGCACAAGAAGCCGCTGACGCAACGCCAGCCCGAGATCCGGCATGAACGGCGGCGAGGGCAAAGCGCCCCAACACGACGCCGCCAATTCCGGCGAAAAGGGTTTGGCAAATCTGTTTATCGCCCGCCCGATCCTTGGAATCGTCATCAACCTCTTGATCCTCATCGCCGGTTTGGCAGCGCTCGTCGCGGTCAATGTCCGTGAGATGCCCGATGTCGACCAGCCCGTGCTGTCCGTGCGCACGACCTACGAAGGCGCCGTGCCCGAAGCGGTTGACCGCGAAGTGACGCAGGTGCTGGAGGATGCGCTCAGCGCCCTCGATGGTCTGTCCTATATGGAAAGCACATCAAGCAGCGAGAGCAGCAGGATCACGATCGACTTGTCGACCAATGCCGATATCGACGTCGCGGCCAACGAGGCCCGTGAGATCGTCTCGGAGACCCTGCGCCAACTTCCCGACGACATCGATGATCCGGTCGTGAGCAAGAGTGACAGTTCCAGCGACGCGATCATCCGCCTTGCCGTCATGGGCGATGCGTCCCTCGCCGAGCTCACCGAAATCGCGGAAACGACGATCTATGATCGACTGTCATTGATCGACGGCATTGCCGAAGTCTCCATCCGCGGGGATCGGGCAAATATCTTCCGTGTTAATGTCGATATCCCCTCCTTGCAAAGTCGCGGCCTGACGGTGTTCGACGTCTCGGATGCGCTGGCCGCCCTGCGCGACGATACGCCCCTCGGCTCGCTCGATACCGAGACGCAGGTGATGCCATTGCGCGTCGGCAATTCGCTCGTCACGGCGCAAAGCGTGGGGGAAATTCCCGTCAATGCGACGACGCGCGTATCCGATGTCGCCTTCGTCCAACTCGGCCCCGAAGATCGCAGCACCTCCGCGCGCGTGAACGGCCAAACTGCGATCGGGGTCGAGATTACCCGGCAATCCGTCGGCAATACCCTCACCATCTCGCAAGACGTGCGGGTCGCTGTTGAGGACTTACGCAAACAAATGCCTGACGGCGTCGACTTGCTCATCACCTCCGATGACGGGGTCTTTATTGAGGGCTCGATCAACGAGGTGGTCAATTCCATCGGGCTGGCGACGATTATCGTTGTGGCGGTGATCTTCGGCTTCTTGCGGTCGCTGCGTGCAACAATCATTCCGGCGGTGACGATTCCTGTCGCGCTGCTTGGCACCATCGCGGCGATCTGGATCACCGGCTTCTCCGTCAACACGATCAGCTTGCTCGCCCTCGTCCTTGCCACAGGGATGGTCGTCGATGACGCCATCGTGGTGATCGAGAATATCGTGCGCAAGCGGAAAGAGGGGATGGGCGCCTTTGCGGCGGCGGCGGCAGGGACGAATGAAGTATTCTTTGCCGTCATCTCGACCACCGCCACCCTCGCGGCCGTCTTTATCCCGATTTCCTTCCTCCCCGGCCAAGCGGGCGGCGTGTTCAGCGAATTCGGGTTTGTGCTCGCCTTTGCGGTGACGCTTTCCTCGATAACGGCGCTGACCCTCGCGCCGGTGATGGCGGCGTTCCTTGATCCGGGCAAATTCGACGCAGCCTCATCCGCCTCCCCCAAACCGCCGAGCAGATTGGCGCGCTGGTTTGATACGATCATGGACCGCGCCATCCGCGCGCCGATGATCGTCATCAGCATCGCGTTGGGTCTCGTCATTGTGGCGGCGGGCGCTGCGGCCACCCTACCCTCCTCCATTACACCAACCGAGGATCGCGGCTTCTTCCTGATTTCCGCGCGCGGTGCGAATGACGCGGGGCTCGACTATGTCGAGAGCCAAGTCGTGCAGATCGAAGAAATGCTACAGCCCTACCGTGACAGTGGCGAAGTCACCGCCGCGCAAAGCATTATCGGCGCGGGCGGATCAAATAGTGCCTTCCTGATCATCCGCCTTGCCGACTGGAACGAACGCGCGCGCAGCCAGCAAGAGATCATCGCGGAGCTCAGTCGGAAAGTCGCCGCAGTCCCCGGATTGCAGGTTTCGGCCCGCTCAACCAACAGTTTGAATATCCGTGGCGGCGGGCAAGGTCTGCAATTCGCGGTAACGGGCACAAACTCGGCGGCAATGACAGATGCGGCAGAAATGCTCGTCGCGCGCATGGCGCAAGACGACACATTCCTAAACCCGCAACTTTCGGCGGACGCCGTCGAAGCCCAGCTCGAGCTCATGATTGACGACGAGATGATCGGAATGTTCGGCCTGACCGAGGCGAATATCACCAAAACCGTGAGCGCGATGACAACCGGCGTCACCGCGGTCAGCGTGTTTGAGAACGATAAGGAGATCGATGTCGACGTGTTGCCCGGTGGCGCGCCCATTGACGATCCCTCCGACCTCGATTCGATCCAGTTGCAATTGCCGGACGGGGGCTATGTCCCCCTCTCCGCCGCCGCGACCTTGGAAACCGTCATCAGCCCGTCGCGCTTGACGCGGCAAGGTGGAGCGCTCGCAGTTTCTGTGCAGGCCAACCTTGGCGAGGATGTCGATCTGGGCAGCGCAATGGCGCGGCTATCGGACATCGCGGAGGCGGAATTACCGTCGGGGATGAACATCATCTTCACGGGCGAGGCCGCCAGTTTACAAGAAAGCGAAAGCGGGATGTATACCGTGTTCGGGGTCGCGATTGTGATCGTTTTGCTCGTTCTTGCCGCCCAATTCGAGAGTTTCGCCTCCGCAGTCGTGATCATGCTAACGGTGCCTTTCGGCCTTGCTGCCGCCGTATTGGCGATCAGCTTGAGCGGCGGATCGCTTAACTATTATAGCCAGATCGGACTTGTGATGTTGATCGGCGTGATGGCGAAGAACGGCATTTTGATTGTCGAGTTCGCGAACCAGTTGCGCGAGGCGGGACAGGATATCGACAGTGCCATCCGTGATGCGCTGCGCCTTCGAATCCGGCCTGTGATGATGACGATGGTCTCGACAGTCTTCGGCGGCCTGCCCCTCATCCTCACCTCTGGCGCGGGCGCGGAAGCGCGGATCGCAGTCGGCTGGGTGATTGTGGGTGGGTTGGGGTTTGCGACCGTCTTCACCCTGTTCCTCACCCCCGTCTTTTATCGCTGGATCGCTGTTTGGGGCGCAGAGCCCGCAATGGCGTCCAAACGCCTGGCGCGCGAGAAGGCGGAGTTCCTCGGCGCGTAATCCCGCCAAACCATTGGCAACCACATCAAGCAATGGGCGGAGGAGCAGATAAACATGCCCTCCGCCCATTGCTTTTCGCGCGGCCATTCTTAGCTAATAAAAAAGCAACGCCCCCAAACGCAGCAGGGCGCGATCATCGCACGTCGGGCACGCCGCGCCATGCGCGAAACGGGCGAGCTTGCGGGCAGATAGCAGGATATGATGCAAAACTTTTCACTTCTCGATCTCTCTCCGATTCCGGAGGGCAGCACCGCCGCCGATGCCCTCGCAAATTCCGTGTCTCTCGCGCAGCATGCCGAGGCGGCCGGCTACCATCGCTATTGGCTCGCCGAGCATCACAACATGACCGGCATTGCCAGCGCGGCGACCGCTGTGGTGATCGGCCATATCGCGGGGGCGACGAAAACCATGCGTGTTGGCGCAGGCGGGATCATGTTGCCCAATCACGCACCCCTCATGGTCGCGGAGCAATTTGGCACATTGGCGACGCTCTATCCCGACCGGATTGATCTTGGCTTGGGCCGCGCACCGGGGACGGATATGGCCACCGCGCGCGCCCTGCGCCGTCATATGGCCCCCGAGGACGGCTTCCCCCAAGACGTGCAAGAGTTGATTGCCTATCTGGGCGATGCGCCCGCCACGCCCCGCGTGCGGGCCATTCCCGGCGAGGGGACGCATGTTCCCGTATGGATCTTGGGGTCGAGCCTCTACGGCGCGCAGCTCGCCGCGTATCTCGGCCTGCCCTACGCTTTTGCATCGCATTTCGCACCTGCGATGCTTGATGAGGCGCTGGCGACCTACCGCGCCACATTCCGTCCGTCAGCCGCGCTTAAGCAGCCCCATGTGATGATCGCGGCGGGGGTCTGTGTGGCCCCCACGCAAGAAGAAGCCGCCTATCTGCGCAGCTCGCAAATCCTCGCCTTCGCGCGTTTGCATATGGGGAAGCCTGGTAAGCTACCGCCCCCGACCGAGGCCCTGGCCGACGAGGTGCCGCCTCAGGTCATGGCCGGTGTGCAGCAAGCCCTGTCATGTTCAGCGACCGGCGCGCCCGAGACTGTCGCGCGCGAACTGGCGGATCTGATCGCGCGTTACCAACCTGACGAGTTGATTGTCACAGGGATGATCCACGACCCTGCCGCCCGCATCAGATCGTTTGAACTGGCGGCGGACATTCTCGGCGGTTTAAAAACCTCGCGATAAGACGCGTGCCAAAGCAGCCCGCGACGACGGCCCGCCCGAAACGGCGGGCCGTTCCCGTTTCCAGCTTTGTTAACTTCTATTAATAAAAATCACTTCGCTCGAAAATGGCCCGTATCCTGCCCCATTCGCGCCCAGATTGGGGGCCAAAACACCCACATGCCAAGGCAAACATGCCTAGCCCTAAACAACTTACGATTAACCACTCGGTAGGAGAGACCCGATGAAACTGTTCAAACTTGTTAAAAAATTCAACGCAGAAGAAGAAGGCGCTGTGACTGTTGACTGGGTTGTTCTGACCGCAGCAGTGGTTGGCCTCGGCGCAGCAGCGCTCTCGATGGTCACCAAAGGCACAGGCGCAGCCTCCACGAAAATCGACGCTGCCCTGTCGAGCGTTACTGTTAAAACGACCTTCTAAGGTCTACGTCGCCCAGCGCGACGCCCCCATTCCCCCAAAAGGGGTCCGCTTCTGGCCGCGCAATCTGCGCGGCCTTTTGCATATCAAACGCCCGCCCCGCTACCTGCCACCACTTGGCTTTGATCTGATCTGGCGCTACTCCGTGCGATAGGGGATTGCCCATATTCACAAGAGGTTTTCGATGGTTCAGAAATTGACCGCGGCGCATTGGGGTATTTTTGAAATCGACGGTTTTGGTGAGACCGCTCACCTCAAACCCATCGCCCGCGACAATCAACCCGCGCGGATCGGGTCCGGTTGGCTGGACGCCATGCGCGACAGTGACAGCCGCATCTTACGGCCTTCGATCCGCAAAGGCTGGCTCGAAAACCGCGACACAGATCGCAATGGCGATGCCGAGTTTGTTGAGCTGCCTTGGGACGAAGCCTTGGACATCACCGCACAAGAGCTGCGCCGTGTGGTCGATACACATGGCAACGGCGCCTTGTTCGCGGGCTCTTACGGCTGGGCGTCGGCGGGCCGCTTTCATCATGCGCAATCGCAACTGCGTCGGTTCCTCAACACAATCGGCGGTTTCGTAAATGCGCGGGACACCTATTCCCATGCCGGCGCCGAGGTCATTTTTCCGCATCTCACCGGGATGTCGAATAAAGTGTTCCAAGACGAGATGACAAGCTGGCCATTGGTGGCACAGCATTGCGAAACGCTTTTGGCGTTCGGCGGCATATCGAAGCGCGCGGCACAAATCGCCTCCGCGGGCACGTCCAGCCATGAAACCGAGGATTGGTTGGCGAAGGCGAAGGGCAATGGGTGCAAGCTCGTCAATATCTCGCCCCTGCGCACCGATATGGCCGCGCATCTGGCGGCGGATTGGGTTGGCCTGCGGCCCGGCACGGATTGCGCACTTATTCTTGCGCTGGCCTATGAAGTATTCCGTTTGGGCCGCGCGGATCGAGCCTTCCTTGACCGCTACACGCATGGCGCGGCGACGTTCGAAGCCTATGTGACGGGCGCCCAAGACGGCACACCGAAGACGCCCGAGTGGGCAGCCGCGTTATGCGATATCCCCGCGCAAACAATTCGCGATCTGGCGGATCGGATCAGCACAACCCGCACGATGATCGCCATGGCCTGGGGGATGCAGCGAGCGGATCGGGGCGAAATTACACTTTGGGCAGGCCTCTCATTGGCGTGCTTGCTCGGGCAAATCGGCCAACCCGGCACGGGCTACGCCTTCGGCTATGGCTGTAGCGAAATCGTTGGCCGCGCAACGCGTTGGGTCGATTGGCCCTCCGTGCCGCAGGGGCGCAACCCCGTTCGTGATTATATCCCGGTCGCACGGATCGCGGACATGCTCGAATACCCCCGCACTGCGTATCGCTACAACGGCGAGACACGCACTTACCCCGATGCAAAGATGATCTGGTGGTCAGGCGGGAATCCGTTCCATCATCATCAAGACCTCAATCGCCTTGATCGGGTCTGGCGCAATCCTGAAACGGTGGTAGTCTTGGATCATAGCTGGACCGCGACCGCGCGCCGTGCAGACATCGTTTTGCCCACGACATCCGCTTTGGAACGCGACGATCTGATGGTGAACCGCCGTGATCCAGCATTGGTGTATATGTCCGCCGCGATGCCGCCCAAGGGCGAGGCGCGCGACGATTATGCGATCCTCTCCGCTCTTGCGGCGCGTATGGGGACCGAGGCGGCCTTTTGCGAGGGGCGCGATGTTAAGGGCTGGCTACGGCATCTCTGGCAGGGCTGTGCGCAAGCGGCGCAAAGCTTTGGCGCCTCCCTACCGGCGTTCGACCGCTTTAAAGAGGACGGGATTTTCGACCTCCCCGAACCTGAGACGCTGCGCATTCAGTTCGGCGCGTTCATCAACGATCCGGTAAACAATCCCCTCCAGACGCCGAGCGGCAAGATTGAGATCGAAAGTCAGTCGATCGCCGCAATGGGTCTGGCGGATTGCGGGCCAATCCCCACTTGGCAGACCCCCGTCGAGGGGCTTACGACCGCGGCCCCCGATCAACTGCATCTTGTGTCGGGACAGCCCGACACGCGGCTTCATTCGCAGAACGACAGTGGAAGCGTCGCCAAAGCCGCGAAAGTGGCGGGGCGTGAGGCGTGCTGGATGCACCCCGACGCGGCGGCCGCACGCGGCCTTCAGAGCGGCGATATCGTGCGCCTTGAAAGCCCGCGCGGCGCTTGCCTCGCAGGGCTGATCCTCACGCCCGAGATGCGGCGCGATTGCATCTCGCTGCCGACCGGGGCTTGGCTCGATCTGCGCGAGATCGACGGTGAACGGATCTGCGTGCACGGCAACCCGAATATGCTGACTTTGGATCAGGGGTCGACATCCCTCAGCCAAGGCAACATCGCGCATACGACACTTGTCCGCGTCTCGAAATGGGATAAGCCGGTCCCCGAAATCCACGTCCACTCGCAGCCTCGCTTTGCGTGAGGGTTTGCCCCTGTGATACGCATAAAAAAGCCCGCCAAGCAGGTTGCTTGGCGGGCTTTATGGCGGCCTCAAAGACCTTAGGCGGCCATCGAACGCAGCATCCATGCGGCCTTCTCGTGCACACCAGACCGCGCCGTCGCCAGATCGGCCGTCACGATGTCACGTGCTTCCTCCGACGTCTCCGCCAAGTCATGCATCATGCGGGCGAGTTCCTCGTGGCTCTCGGCGAGCGCTTCGACCATCTCACGCGCCGAAGGCTTCTCCGCCACGGCATTCGGTTTGCCGATCAGCGCATCGGCACCCATCGGCGTGAGCGAGCCCAGCGCCCGCACGCGCTCGGCCAGCACATCGGTAGCCTCGAACAATTCGCCGTATTGTGCCTCTGTCAGCATGTGGATCGAATAGAACATTGGGCCTTCAACGTTCCAATGCGTGACATGCGTATCGATGAGCAACCGATACGTCGCGCTCAGCGCCTTGTTCAATTCCGTTGCGACTTTCTTGGGCGCCTTGATACCGGTGGAAACCTTGTCGGCGGTCGAGATTGTGGTGAGAACGTCAGCCATCTGTCGTATCCTTTCTCAATAATCCATCGCGGGCCTTAGGGACAGATCGTCCCCGCCGCGCGTTTCACCAAATCAACGCAGTCGACGCGCTCCAGTTCCTTGCGGATGCGTTTTTTTCACAGCGGAGCATCTAAACCGTCTCATAAAATCACATGATATCGAATTGGTAAGGGCGCGCCGGATGGCGCGCCCTGCTGGTCTCTCACGAAGCTTCGCGCTTAACACATGCCCTTAGACGGGCGGTTTACCGCGGACCGCACGGGCCACCATCGCGATGACAAACAGCACGAGGAAGACGAAGAACAGAATTTGCGCGATACCGGCAGACGCGCTGGCGAGACCGCCAAAACCGAATGCTGCCGCGATGAGTGCTACGATGAGAAACGTCAAAGCCCAACCAAGCATGATACTCTCCATTTGTTGTGTGACGCGCCGAAAACTGGCGCCGGGGTGAGCGTCTCTCTCGACGCCCCATTGTGCAACCAACGCGACTTATGAGGGGATGGTTCCCGAACTCTTCGAGAAAAGCCGCGCAGGTGCTCCTGTTTGCCGCCCGCGGGGGCTACTTATTTGAGCGCCTCCTCACATTAGCAAACGCGCAGGAAGCGCGCGGGTGATCGGCCAAATTTTCGCCAAACATCATCCCCGAATATCGGCATATTGACACAGGTCATGGCGCGCAGCGTGTGCGCGCGCGTAAGGTTAGGGCGGACCAATGCAGCGCCTGCGACGGCTTCCCGACGTGGTTTTGCCAAAGCACGGGAACTTTCCCCGAGATGGCGCGTTATCTTTTCAATCGCTGCAACGAACGACGGTTTTACCGCCCACCGCAGCCCATTCAATTTGGAGAATGACCATGGCACAATCGGCAACAACGACACTTAAAGACGTAAGCAAAACCGATACTTCCGAAATCGAAGCACAACTCGCCGCATTGCGCAGCGACGTGTCCGGCCTCACCAAAGCGCTCGCCGCTTACGGGCAGACCCAAGGAAAGAACCTGTCGGAAGCCGCAAGCACCCAAGCCGCATCCGTCAAAGCGTCCGGCGAGGAAGCTGCACGGATCGCCGCGCAGAAGGCGGACGAGGCCTATCACCTTGCCCGCGACAAGGCGAGCCTCGCCTACATGCAAACCGAGGACACCGTGCGCCAAAACCCAGCCGCTGCAGTTGGTATCGCGGCCGGTATCGGCTTCCTTGCTGGCCTGTTGACCGCGCGGAAATAAGATATGCTTGGCGCGTTGCAACATCGTATCGCAGACGCCGCGCGCCGCTCCGCCTTTGCCGGCGTGGGGGCGGTGTTCGGATTGGTCGGCCTTGGCTTTTTGACCGTTGCGGGTTGGCTTGTTCTGGAAGCCACGCGGGACGCCACATTCGCGGCGATCGTGTTGGGGTTGGTTTACCTCGGCATCAGTATTGTCGCACTGGCCATTGCCTTCTCACGCCCGACACCGCCACCACCACCACCGCCCGTGGCGCAGACCAACCCGATTGCCTCGTTGATCCCCGCATTTCTCGCCGGGTTTGAGCAAGGCCGTGACATGAGGAGGCCGCGTTAACTGCGCCCTCCGACCAGCTTCCGCCATGCCCTCGCTACCGGACGTGCCCCATATGCGTGAGTGCCCGATATGGCTGAGTCTTCCGCTTAGCTTCGCGAGCGTGGCTGCCTGCTACCCCTCCCTGACTGATCCGCGCCCCAGTGGCGCGGATTTTTTTTATGCCTTGCGCGGAGATCTGCGCGATCGCGCGTGCCAGAAACCGCCGCGCTACGCGTTGCGTTCGGCATCAATTTGCAAAAAGGGGGGAAGTGGTGGCGAGGGGGGGACTCGAACCCCCGACCCTGCGATTATGAGTCGCATGCTCTAACCAGCTGAGCTACCTAGCCACTGCGGCGGGTAACTAAGGGAGGGGACGGGGGGCGTCAAGCGAAAACGGCCGTTTTTTTCAACCAGCCTCAAAACTAATTTCATCCCGCGTACGACAGGCTTGTTTTACTGGGATTGGCGCGTCAGCGGATCGCAGCAAAACAAAAAGGTCCGGCCAAACGACCGGACCTTTTGAAGCACACTCAGCAATAAAATTAATAGACCGTCACCGGCGTTCCGAGAGGGACACGATCAAACAGCGCGATCACATGCTCGTTCACCATCCGCAGGCATCCGTTCGATGCCGCATGGCCGATGGAAGACGGCGATGTCGTGCCGTGGATACGAATTGCCGTGTCGCGGCCGTTTTGGTAGAGATAGAGCGCCCGCGCGCCCAGCGGATTGGTCGGCCCGCCCGGCATGCCATCTTCGTATTTCTTATATGCCTGCGGGTTTCGTTCGATCATCTCTTGCGTCGGGCGCCAGCTTGGCCATTCAACTTTGCGCTGAATGGTCGCATCCCCCCGGAAGACGAGCTCCTCGGTGCCGACGGCGACGCCGTAACGCATCGCGCGGCCCGGCGCAAATACATGATATAAAAAGAACTTTTCGCTCACCACGATGATGGACCCGACGGTGAGCGACGGCTTGACCTGGACCTCGCGCGGGTAGAAGCGCTCGGCGATAGGCCATGTGGACCCTTCCGGGAAGGTCACCGGCCCCATCTCGATCTGCGACGTGGCGGAAGTGGAAACCGGCGCGGAAGCAGCGGCCTTGATCAGTTTCTCCGGCGCCGCTTGTGCGGATGACAGGCTTGGCGCAGCCAAGAGCGGGATAGCGGCGAAACTGGTGAGAAGTGCGCGACGGTCCATAGGGTTCTCCGTTCAATGATCGTGTGACGCTAGCACCTCAATCACGAGCGCTCAACCTTAAGCGCAACTTTGCCGGTAGGAAACTGACGCAAACGTCCTTGTTTTGAACGATTTCACGCGCCGCTCTGCGTTGATGCGCGCCCGCGCCGCGGCCCCTAGGCGAAGATCGGCATATGCGCCGCGCGGCTTGCACCGTGCCGCGTGAGCCCTTATCTCGGTGGAATGTGAGAGGAGGCCCGCATGGAACCCCGTACCCCACCACGATCGCCCGCACACCCATCGACACTCCACCTCACGATTGATGCAATGCATTGCGGGGCCTGCACGGGGCGCGTCGAACGGGCTTTGCGAGATCAAGACGGCGTGCACTCTGCGGCGGCCAATTTGATGGCCCGCACTGTCCATGTCACCTACACCGCACCCGCGAGCCCCCACGCCCTGCTCGAAGCGCTGGAGACGGCCGGCTATCCGGCGGCGACCCTCAAAACTCGCTACGTGATCGACGGTCTGGGCGATGCTGCACAGGACAACATCATCGCGCAGATCGGCGCAATTGCGGGGGTGATCGAGGTCGTCCAGTCACATGATACCGATGAGAGCAAAGGCGATTCACTCAGCAGCCCCCCGAACGGGGCGGCGCTGACACTGACCTATGCACAAGGCATGACCTCGCCGCGCGAATTGACACGTGCACTCAACGACATCTTGAAAGATCAGGGCGGGCTTGTCGCAGTTGCGCAAGGCTCGCAATCCCCCCCTCCCTCGCCTGCGCTGCGCCAGCAAGCCGAAGCGGCGCAGTTAGCCCGCGATATGGCCATCGCCTCCGTGCTGACCCTGCCGGTGTTCGTGCTGGCGATGGGCGCGCATATGATCCCCGCGTTTCACCACTGGATCATGGCCACCATGGGCGAGCGCACGAGCTGGGTGATCCAGATGGGCCTGACAGCGCTCGTGCTCATCGGGCCGGGGCGCGTCTTCTTGCGCAAAGGACTGCCCGCGCTCCTGCGCGGCGCGCCGGAGATGAACTCCCTTGTGGCACTCGGCTCACTGGCTGCATTTGGCTACTCGGCTTGCGTCACCATACTCCCCGATGCCTTCCCGATCGTGTCGCGCGGGGTGTATTTCGAGGCGGCGGCAATGATTGTCACGCTGATTTTGCTGGGGCGCTGGATGGAGGCCCGCGCCAAGGGCCAAGCGGGCGAGGCGATTGCGAAACTCGTTGAATTGACGCCGCAAACTGCACAGGTCGAACGTCCGTCCGGCGTCATCACTCTGCCCGTCGATGACCTTGTTGCGGGCGACATCGTGCATCTCGCGGCGGGGGAGCGCGTCTGCCTTGACGGGGTTATCATCGATGGCGACAGCTGGATTGACGAAGCAATGCTGACGGGCGAGCCGCTCCCGCAACGTAAAACGGTCGGCGATCAAGTTACAGGCGGCACGCTGAACGGGGCCTCTGCGATCAGCTTTCGCGTAACGGCCACGGGCGCGCAAACCGTTCTGGCGCGGATCATTGCGATGGTTGAGAGCGCGCAAGGCGCTAAACTGCCCGTGCAAGCCTTGGTGGACCGCGTCACCCGCGTCTTTGTGCCCACGGTCATCATGCTTTCGCTGGCGACGTTCGCGATCTGGCTGGCGCTTGGCGCGCAGCTTGCACCCGCGCTGATCGCCGCGATCTCGGTGATGATTATTGCCTGCCCCTGCGCGATGGGATTGGCAACGCCGGTCTCGATCCTGATGGGCACCGGGCGCGCCGCGCAAAAGGGCCTGTTGTTTCGGCGCGGCGATGCATTGCAACGCCTCTCCAACGTCTCGACCATCGCGTTTGACAAGACAGGAACGCTGACCATAGGGCACCCGCAGATCACCGACTGTATCGGAGAGCCGGCGGATATCACATCGGCCTTGCGACTGGCAGCGGCGGCCGAAAGCCGATCAGAGCACCCTTTGGCGCGCGCGATTGTAGACCGCGCGCGCCAAAGCCTGACCGACGCACAGGGCGCCACCGGAGACGCAGGGGCGGCCCTCCCCCGCGCGCGCAAGGTTGAGGCTTTGGCGGGCATGGGGTTGCGCGCGCAGGTCGAGGGCAAAACGGTTGTTATCGGCAACCGCCGCGCGCTTGAGGCGGAAAACATCGCGCCGCGTTTCATTGAGGATGCCGAGCGATTGGCGCAGGCCGGAAAGACACCCGTGTGGATCGCAGTGGAAGGCGAGGTTCTTGCTCTCCTCGGGTTGGCCGACCCGATCAAACCCGAGGCGCGCGAGGCGGTGCAGCGCCTTCAAGACGCGGGTATCACGGTGACGATACTCTCAGGCGATTTGCAAGCGAGCGCCGAGGCGGTCGCGCGCGAGATCGGCCTCAAAGACACTGACCGCAATGTGATTGGCGGCGTTTTGCCCGAGGGCAAGGCCGCCGCCATCACGGCGCTGAAAGAACGGGGCATCGTCGCCTTTGTCGGGGATGGGCTCAATGACGCCCCTGCCCTTGCGCAGGCGGATATCGGGATCGCCATCGGCACCGGGACAGATATCGCGATCGAAGCGGCAGAGGTCGTTTTGATGCGTGGCGATCCGCGCGGGGTGGCTGACGCCCTCGCTCTGTCCAAAGCGACGATGCGCAACATCCGCCAAAACCTGTTCTGGGCCTTTGCCTATAACGCCGCCCTTATTCCCGTCGCGATGGGCGCCTTTACGCCACTTGGCCTCCATGGGATCTCGCCCATGCTAGCGGCAGGCGCAATGGCCTTCTCCTCCGTATTTGTCGTGACAAACGCCCTACGTCTCCGGGCCGCGTAACGCTACAAGGTCAGCTGCTAAAGGCACTGCCCGCGAGAAGATATTGCGCGGTGATCGGCAGGCTTCCCGCCCCAATAGACCGCGCATCGGAGCCGACCGAGCCTTCGAGCAAGCTCGGCAAAGCGATCCCCTGACTGTCCACCGACGCGAGCGCCTTCGAAATCGCCGCGAGCAAACGCGCACGGACTGTTTCGGGGAAACCACCGTCGAGGATAACCGCTTGGAAATCAATCACGGAGGAAATGGCAACAATCGCGATTGCGATATGTTTCGCAGCCCCGTCGATCCACTCTCCCAAATGTGGCTCGATCCCGTCCCAAGCGTCTGGCCCCTGCCAGATCCGCATAGGGTCCAACCCCGCTTCCGCGAGGCGGCGCTCAAGCAGGTAGAGCGATGCGTTGTGAATGAGCTGATGGCCAGGGCGGCTGGTGTCGGCGACAGGCAATGTACCGAACGCGGCCGCATTGCCTGAGCGCCCCGCAAACACGTTATCGTTCAAAACAACGCCGCCACCGATGAAATAGCCCACGAAGATATAGGCGTAATCCGCGATCTCGCGGCCACGGCCAAACCCGTGCTCTGCGGCGCAGGCGGCAGTCGCATCATTGGCAATGAACACACGGTATTCCGAAAACTTTGCGATTTCCGCGACGAAATCAAATCCGCGCCATGCCTCCATTTTCTCGGCAGGCGCGTTGACCGCTTCGAGCCAGTTCCACATCTCAAAAGGCGCCGCGATGCCGATGCCGCAAATCTTGCCTGCCTCGCGGGGCGTCAGGTCAGCGTGGATCGCCTCCATCCCCTCACGCAGGAACGAAATGATCGCATCGGGCGTGGGGAAAACATATGTGCAACTGCGCCGCGCACGCGGTTTGCCCGTGAAATCGGTGAGCACCAGATCACAGCTCCGCCGCCCGATCTTCAGGCCAAACGACATCACCCCGTCCGCCCGAAGCGCCATCGGCGTGAGGGGTTTGCCAACCTTGCCGCGCTGCGGCTCGCCTTTGACGACAAGCTCGTCGGTTTCAAGCTTGCGCAAAATCACGGACACTGTTTGCGGCGACAGACCTGTCCGACGGGCGATTTCGGCAGAGGCGATAGCGCCATGGCGGTGTATCAATGACAGCAAAAGCCGCTCATTGTGATCGCGAACACCGATCTGGTTCACCCCACCTGCGGGATCGCGGATAAAACTGTTTTTCATAAGAAATCTGTCCCTAAAATTGGCCCATGCGTCAAGCCTGATACGCATGGGCGCGTAAATCAATTTTAAGGATTCACAAAATCAGGGCGCCGCCGAAAGTTAACTGCGCAGACCGGTTTCTTTCAACATCCCGCGACGCTTGGCCTCGTAATAATAGCCCTTCGCATACCAGCTGATCGCGCGATCCTCGGACCCGTTCGACAATAGCCATGCGCCGCGCAGATATTTCACGCCATATTTCAGGTTGGTATCCGCATCCAAAAGCTCACTCGGCGCGCCTCGATGCCCCATCGTGCGGGCGGTTTGCGGCAAGATTTGCATCAACCCGTAGTAAGGGCCGTTGCGAGCCTCCGCGCGGTAGCCTGATTCGCGCTGCACGGAGCGGTGCACCAATGTGCGCGGCACTTCGTAGTGATCGGCCCATTTGTTGATCAGCGCGCGAAGCTCTGGCGTCTCACCGTTTTGCAACGCGAGCTTATTGCTGCGTGCACGGCTTTCAGAATTTCCGCCGCAAGCGGAGAGCCCCAAGAGGGCAAAAACGAGCGCCTGACGGCGGGAGATCAACATAGCTTCACCCTCGGTTTTTATCGCTCATACCTTTGAGCGAGACATCGCGGAAGCCTGCGCCCATCCTCTGCGCGAGAAACCGCCGATGCCTCGACAGTGGTCGCAGGTCAGCCCCCCGCGCAACGGCATTTAGCGATGCGCGAAGAACCCCTCGCCTGCCTGCGACAAAAGCTCCTGCGCGAGGTCTTGGCCCAAGACGGCCCCCTGTGCGATCTGGCCGCGGCGCTCACCTGCATAGGCGACCGACCCATCGCTCGCCAGAATCTGGCCGCGCAGCCATACTTTTGACCCTTCAAGAATGGCCAATGCCGCGATCGGCGTCTCGCAAGACCCATCCAGTTCCGCCAAAAACGCACGCTCGGCCATCAAACGGTTCGATGTTGCGACATCTTGAATGGGGGCAAGCAGCAACGCCGCGCGCACGTCATCGGCGCGGCGCTCAATCCCGATCGCGCCTTGCGCCACCGCCGGCAACATCTCCTTGACCTCAATGGCAGATCGCGCAACCTCTTGACGACCCAACCGATTTAACCCCGCCATGGCGAGGAACGTCGCATCGGCAACCCCGTCCGCCAATTTTTGCAAACGCGTCTGCACGTTGCCGCGGAACTCGACGATCCGCAGATCAGGGCGCACATGGGCCACCTGCGCACGGCGGCGCAAACTGGATGTGCCGATGATCGCGCCCGCAGGCATCTCGCTCAAACTCGCGTATGTCTCGGAGACGAAGGCATCGCGCGGATCCTCACGCGGCAAGAAACAATCCAGCGCCAAACCCTGCGGTTAAATCGTCGGCATGTCTTTCATCGAGTGCACGGCGATATCGATCTCACCCGAGATCATCGCCTCCTCGATCTCGCGCGTGAACAGGCCCTTGCCGCCAATTTCCTTCAGCGGACGATCCAGAACACGGTCACCCGTTGTCTTGATCACGACGATTTCCATCGCCTCCTCGGACAAACCATGTTCGCGCATCAGGCGCAGACGGGTCTCGAAAGCCTGCGCGAGCGCCAGTGGCGAGCCGCGCGTGCCGATTTTCAGCGGGGATTGGGGCGTGGGCATGTGTTTCATATGCCTTGATTAGCTGCGACATTGGGCCCTTGCAAGCGCGAGTGGGTTGACATCGCGCCGCAGGCCGCGATGAAGGGGGGAACGAAGGAGACCTCGATGACCGAAAAAACCATCCTGCGCGCGCTCAAGGGCGAGGTGCTGCCGACGCCGCCCATCTGGATGATGCGTCAGGCGGGCCGCTATCTGCCCGAATATCGCGCGACGCGGGCACAGGCAGGCGATTTCCTGTCGCTGTGCTACAACCCTGAACTCGCGTGCGAAGTCACGTTGCAACCCATCCGCCGCTACGGCTTTGATGCGGCCATTTTGTTTGCGGATATTTTACTTATCCCACAAGCACTCGGCGCCGATCTTTGGTTCGTGACGGGCGAAGGCCCGCGCCTCTCGACGATCACCTCCGCAGAGGGGCTAAAGGCGTTGAAGGGTAAGGACGATATCCACACGCATCTCGCGCCTGTCTACGAGACCGTGAAGCGCCTCTCCGAGGCCCTCCCCCGCGAGACGACGCTTATTGGCTTTGCTGGCGCGCCGTGGACTGTCGCGACCTATATGATCGCGGGCCAAGGCACGAAAGATCAAGGGCCTGCACATCTGCTTAAATCGGAAGACCGCGCGACCTTCAGTGCGCTAATCGACCTGATCACGGATGCGACGATCGAGTATCTCGCGATGCAGATCGAGGCGGGTGCGGAAGTCGTTAAAATTTTCGATAGCTGGGCAGGATCGCTGAAGGGTGCGGATTTTGATGAATTCGCCGTCCAACCCACGATCAAGATTATTAAGGCGCTCAAATCGCGCTATCCGCATATTCCGGTGATCGCTTTCCCGCGCGAAGCAGGGGCGGGCTATGTCGGGTTCGCCAAGAAAACGGGCGCGGATTGCGTCGCCATCGACAACTCGATTTCTGCGCAATGGGCGGCAGCGAATGTGCAAAAAGACGGCTGCGTTCAAGGCAATCTGGACCCGCGTCACATGGTGACGGGCGGTGAGGCATTGGTGGAAGCCACGCAAGAAGTCGTGCGGGCGTTCAAAAACGGGCCGCATATTTTCAACCTTGGGCACGGTATCACGCCAGATGCGGACCCTGAAAATGTTGCCCTGATGATCGAGACCGTCCGTAAGGGATAACATCCCCCGTGAAACAAGACGAAAAAAGGGGGCCGCGAGGCCCCCTTTCTTTATGTCTGTTTCCGCCGTTGGGACGTTGGGCTTACGCCCAACCCTTAGGCTTTCCCGGCTTGGCGCCCGGTTTGCCGTATTTGGCAGGCTTCGCAGCCGCACCACCATGGCCACCTTTTTTCGCCCAAGGCTTATCGCCCGTCGCCGCCTTGCCCGCGGGCTTCGGCTTATCGCCGTAGGCAGGCTTGTCGCCGTAGTCGCGCTTGGGCTTATCACCGTAGGCTGGCTTGTCGCCGTAGTCGCGCTTGGGCTTGTCACCGTAGGCTGGCTTATCGCCAAAATCGCGTTTTGGTTTGTCGCCGAAGTCACGGCGCGGCTTTTTGTCGAAACCACCACCGGAAGGCTTGCTATCCCACCGCGCGGGGCGCGGGGTCGGGCCGTTCATGCCTTCGGGCTCGCCGCTCAGCACTTCGACCTTGATGCCGTCTTCCAGCTCTTGTCCAGCGCCAATACCCGCGATGAACTTTGCCCGCGCATCATCGTGAATCTGCGCAAACGTGTGCTCTTCGAAGATACGGATCGCACCGATATCACGGCGCGACATATCGCCCGCGCGGCAGAGCATCGGCAAAAGCCAACGCGGATCGGCGCGGCCAGCATGACCAACCGAGAGCTTCACGAACAAGCTTGGGCCAAACTCGCGGCGCGGCTGCGGTGCACCGTCGACGTTAATCTGGTTCAGATCTTCGGGTGCCGAACGCTGCGCGAGGAACTGGCGCATCACTGCACCCGCCAGCGCTTCCGCGTCATAGGTCGACAGCAAGCGCGCGACGAGATCTTTCTCGTCCTCGGTCACGGGCTTGGTCAGCAACGGATCAGAGAGCAAACGCTCCACATCACGGGTGGAAACCTCTTCCGCCGATGGCGCCGAAGCCCAGTTGGCAGTAATCTTCGCGAACCCCAGCAGGCGCTCGGCTTTTTTGCGCTCGCGCATCGGGACGATGATCGCAGAAACGCCTTTCGACCCAGCGCGGCCCGTCCGACCCGAGCGGTGCAGGAGTGCTTCCTTGTTGACCGGAAGATCCGCGTGGACGACCAGTTCAAGGCCCGGAAGGTCGATCCCGCGTGCGGCGACATCCGTCGCAATACACACACGTGCACGGCCATCGCGCATCATTTGCAGGGCGCGCGACCGCTCGTCCTGGCTCAACTCGCCCGACAACGCCACGACCGAGAACCCACGGTTCAAGAACCGCGTTGTCAGATGCGTCACCATCGCGCGCGTTGAACAAAAGACAATCGCGGTGGGGGCTTCATAGAAGCGCAGCACGTTGACGATGGCATTTTCTTTATCCGCGTTATCCACGAGCAAAGCACGGTATTCGATATCCGAATGCTGTGTTTGCGCGGATACGGTCGAGATGCGCTGTGCATCTTTTTGGAATTCACCCGCAAGGCGCGCGATATCTTTGGACACGGTCGCCGAGAACATCAACGTCCGGCGATCTTCCGGTGCCGCCTCCAAAATGAATTCGAGATCTTCACGGAAGCCCAAATCGAGCATCTCGTCGGCCTCGTCGAGCACAGCAACGCGCAACGCCGACAAGTCCAGTGCGCCACGGCGCATGTGATCGCAAATCCGGCCAGGTGTGCCGACAACAATATGTGCGCCGCGCTCAAGCGCGCGACGTTCTGCGCGCGCATCCATGCCGCCGACTGCGCCAGCGATCACGGCACCTGTCGGGCCATAGAGCCACTGCAATTCGCGTTGAACTTGCATCGCAAGTTCGCGTGTCGGTGCAATAATCAATGCACGCGGGATATCTGCGAAGGCGAACGCTGCGCCCTCTAGCAGGTTTTCGGCCATGGCAAGGCCGAAGGCGACGGTTTTACCGGAGCCAGTTTGCGCAGAAACGAGAAGGTCCGCATTGGCAATCTCAGGATCGAGCACCGCCTCTTGCACCGGAGTCAGGCTCTCGTAGCCTTTGGCACGGATGCCGTCGGCGAGGGCCGGATGCACGCGGTCGAGATTGCTCATGGGGGGTATCACTTTCGAATTTAAGGAAGCAGCCCCAATAGCGGTAAAACTCCGCGCTGTATAGCCTTATTTTGCAAGCTCCAGCACCGGAGCAAGCGAAAGTATGAGCATAGCTGCCATGCTGTAATTGAAGATCTTGAGCCGCAGCGGATCGCTTAGCCACCGTGCAACACCCAAACCGAGCGCCGCCCAGACCGCCACGCAAGGTATTGTGACCAGCCCGAAGACAAGCCCAACGGCCAAGGGGCCAAGCGCGGCATAGACCGTAACCGCGGTCACCGCCATCGCCCACGCCTTGGGATTGACCCATTGAAACGCCGCCGCTTGCAAAAACGTCATCGGTTTCGCGACTTGTCGCTTGGATGGCGCGCTGGCTTGCGTGATTTTCCACGCGAGCCAGAACATATAGATGACAGACAGCGCCGCCAGAATCCGCCGTGCGGCCGGATGCGCGATGAACACCTGCGCGACACCAAACCCGACCAGCGCAACCATCACCGCAAATCCGATCGCGACACCCAACATATGCGGGCCCGTACGCCGAAACCCGAAATTCGCGCCCGAGGTCATCAACATCAGATTATTGGGGCCGGGCGTGATCGAGGAAACGAATGAAAACGAAATCAGCGCCAAGATTGTGTGAAGCATTGCCCGCCCTTGCTCATGATCGCGCCCCTGCGCGTTACCGAGCGGTTTTAAACGCGAACCAGATCGCCACAACCCCTAAACCGATGGAAAGCACCCGCCGCAAGATCCGTTCGCGTACGGGATTGTCAAAGAACCGCTGCGCCGTGCTGGCCAGCAGCACAATGGCGAGGTGGATCGCGGTCGCCACCGCCACATAAATCGCGCAAAGGGTCATTGTTTGCGGCAAGGCGGCCGTATCGGCCAGAAAGCTGGGCAAAACGGCGACGTAAAATACGGCGGCTTTGGGGTTCAACAGGTTGGTAATTAGACCGCGCTGGAAATAGCGCCACAAGGTTGACCCGAGCGGAGCATGTTCTACCTGCTCGGCCGCGCCGCGCCACCCGTCCCACGCGAGCCATAGCAGATACGCCACCCCGCCCCATCGCAAAGATTGGTAAACCCATTCCGACGAGGAGATCAGGGCCGCGACACCAAACGCCGCCAAGGCCCCAACGATCGCGAGGCCTAGCGCCACGCCCGCGACCGCCGCCACACCCGCTTTGCGGCCCTCTGTTGCCGCAAGCAGCGCGAGATAGGCCATATTCGGCCCGGGCGTAAGTTCAATCAGCGCGGACGTCATTGCAAAGGCCAGAAGAACGTCCGGCGACATCGCTCAATACCACTTCGCGACGGGCGGAAGGCTCATCAAAACGGCATCGGCGTTATGCCCCGTCTCCAAACCGAACTTCGTCCCGCGATCGTAGACAAGGTTATATTCGGCATAAAGACCACGGTGCAGGGCTTGCGTCTCGCGATCGGCCTCGGTCCAAGGGGTGTCGCGGCGGCGCTCGGTCACTGGCAGATAGGCTGGCAAGAACGCCGCGCCGACATCGCGCGTGAAGGCAAAATCCGCCTCCCAATCGCCGGTATTGAGATCATCGTAGAAGATCCCGCCGACACCGCGGGCGCGACCACGGTGCGGAATGAAGAAATACTCATCCGCCCAAGCTTTGAACTTCGGATAATAAGCGCCGTCATGCGCATCGCAAGCGCCCTGCATTTGAGCGTGAAAATCAGCCGTGTCTTGCGCGTATTCGATACACGGGTTGAGATCGGCCCCTCCTCCGAACCACCAAGCATGCGGCGTCCAGAACATCCGCGTGTTCATATGCACGGCAGGCGCATGGGGGTTTTGCATATGCGCAACCAACGAGATGCCTGCCGCCCAAAATCGGGGATCCTCGGCCATTCCCGGAACACCGCGTGCGGCCATAGCCTTTTGCGCGCGCGGCGCGAGCGTCCCCCAAACGGTCGAGATATTCACCCCG
The DNA here is from genome assembly GCF_042466415.1 of Albirhodobacter sp. R86504. NCBI lineage: Bacteria > Pseudomonadati > Pseudomonadota > Alphaproteobacteria > Rhodobacterales > Paracoccaceae > Albirhodobacter > Albirhodobacter sp. R86504. Next base: position 1,745,150 of record NZ_JAXHCH010000002.1, read on the forward strand.
ACCTTCTCGAACACGCGTCCGCCGCGCATCACCGACATCTTGCCGCCGCCCTGATCCTCGCCACCCTCCCCCACACGGGTGGTCGGCGTCACGTCAAACCGTCCTGCCGCGCGGTCGGCGTGTGGCCCTTGGGTCTGGGTATCTTCCAAGGCCTCGAAGGCACTCACGATCCGATCGCGCAACTCCGAAAACCATGCCGCGGCACAACTCTTTTGATCGGTAAAATCTGGCGCCGGTGGGGTGATACCTTGGGCGGAGGTCGAGGCGGGATCAGTCATAGCAGGCTCCTTCTTTGCGCTGTTCCTATCAGGCTGCGGCGTGATCGGGAATTGCGTTTTTGTCGCAACCTCGTAAGGATAACGGCTGGAGAAACTCGGCACACCGCGCCCTGTCGTCAGATGCGCCGCGCTCGGGTTTGAGGGAGAGACCGCAATGCGTATAGGAATGCGTCAGATGAAACCGCAGGCGCTGGGGCTTTTCGGGCTCTTGGCGCTGGCGGCATGTGCAACGCCGCTTGATCGGTGTTTGAACCGCGAAACGCGGACCTACCGGATGACCCAATCGCGCGTTGCCACGTTGGAGCAAGACATCGCGCGGGGGTACTCGCTCGTCGAGGAAGACGTGTCGCGCACGCGCTGGGTGCCTTGCGGCCCCCGCCCGCGCCGTGAGACAGGCGACAAAAAAGGCAACGACGGACGGGATAAACGGGGCGGTGGTCGTGCGCGGCTTTGTTTGGAGGATTACGACGTCACGATCACGCGTCGTGTACGCGTTGATACGGAAATCGCGGAGGCGGAATTGGGTGTCTTGCGATCGCGGCTCAAGAAGCTGCGTGCGCCCACCGAGGCCGCGATGGCGCAGTGTCGCGTCGAGTTTCCAGCGGAAAGCTGACAGGGAAAAAGTGCGACGCTCGGGCGGCGCAGGGCGCGTTGGCCCCGCGCATTTGCTTCAGAACGCCGGAACTTTCACCGCGTCCATCAAGCTACGGCCGCCGTCCACGGTCATGATTTGACCGGTCATGAACCCTGATCCCGCAGAGGCGAGGAATTGCACTGCCTCAACCACCTCCGGCGCGGCCGCGATCCGGCCGAGCGGCGTCGCATCCAAAATTGCATCCCGCAGGTCACCGTTCTCTTTTAGCGCGGCTTGTAGCGAGGCTGACATCACCGACCCGATCGCCACCGCATTCACGCGGATACCTTTGGGCGCCAACGCCAACGCGAGCGACCGCGTCGCCTGATCTTGCGCTGCGCAGGCGATGGAATAAGCCAACAATTCAGGCTGGCTGCGCTGTGCCGCGATGGAGGAGAGATTGATAATTGACCCGATGGCCTGACCCGCCTCAACGCCCTCTTTTTCCGCCTGCGACACCATTCGCTTCGCGACCATCTGCGACAGGCGCAGTCCAGAGGTCAGGTTTTGACGCAGCATCTTGTCGAGCAGATCGTCTTGCACGGCAAGCGGATCGCTCGCCTCGAAGCATCGCGATGCATTGACGAGGATATCGATCCGATCGAACGCATCGATGGTCGCAGAAATGAGATTGTTGATCGTTAGCTTTTGGCAAAGATCCCCCGCGAAATACCGCACCGGGCCTTCAGCTTCGGCATCCGCCCCGACATCCGCCGCCAGTTTGGCCTCGTCGATATCCGCGAACATCACATTCGCGCCACGGTCGACAAAATGCCGTGCGATACAGCCGCCGATGCCATGCGCGGCGCCCGTGACGATTGCGGTTTTACCGGAAATTGAAAGTGACATATCAGACCTCGATGCTAGGCGCGCTTAGCGCCCGATGACGGGTTTTGCGGCACGGTAGAGCTTGAAAGCGCCATCTGGCCCGCGCGCGCCGGAAGCTTGTGGCGCGAACAATTCCTCCACCTCTTTGAACTGGCTCCGCAAGGCGGTCTCGTAGGGCAGATGACGATTGGCCACCATGTAGAGGTTACCCGACAGCGACAGGATTTTTGACGCCGCACGGATAAACGCCGCCCCCAAAGCAGGATCGGCATCGCGGGTGGTATGGAATGGTGGGTTCATCACGACCGCCCCGAAACGGTGGTCAAAGCTGATATCCGTCGCATCCGCCCAGTGGAACTGCGCACGCGGATCGGTGATGTTGAGGCGCGCGCACTCCAACGCGGTGTAATCCGCCTCGATCAGGTGGACTTCATCAACGCCGCGAATGCCCAGTACCTGCGCGGACAACCACCCCCAACCCGCACCGAGATCGGCAACGCGCGAGGGGAGTTTGGGGGGCAGCACCGCCGCAAGAAGCTGCGAGCCACGATCTACCTTTCCTTCCGAAAACACGCCCGGACGCGTCACGAAACCCTCAGCGGGGGATGTCTCGACTGGCAGCCACTCGGCCAGATCGCCCGCAGGATGCGCCGCGAAAATCTTGCCATGAGCTTTTGAAATCGGCGGGACAACCTCGCCTGCCGCGCGCATGTCCTTCAAAATCGAATCGATCCCGTCGGTTTTACCGCCGTCGATCCAGATCGGGCCCTTGGTGCGGGCCCGCGCCTGCGCGATCATCGCCCGCGCTTCGGTTTTGGAGCGTGGCAGAAAAATCAGCGCCGCGGCGAAGGTCGTTGCTTCCAGACCCTCGATCGCGGGAAATACCGAAAATCCGCGCGCCTTCAAAACCGCGAAATCGGGCGCAAAGCCACGGATCACCGTCAGACGATCTTGCGCCAGATCGGACAGATCGTCACTTTCACGTGCGCCCAGAACGAGAATCTGCCCGTCAGGCAGCGGAGGAAATGCGTCAAGCGCAAGAGAGATACGGGGATGAGACATTTTATTGGGCGGGGCGCGAGGCCCTCACTCCTTTTCCATGGTGCATTGCAGCGGATGCTGGTTGCGCCGCGCGCTATCCATAACCTGCGCGACCTTGGTTTCAGCGATCTCATAAGAGAAGACGCCCACAACCGCGAGGCCTTTTTTATGGACCGTCAACATGATCTCGAACGCCTGCGCGTGATCAAGGCCGAAGAAGCGCTCCAACACATGGATCACGAACTCCATCGGCGTGTAGTCGTCATTGAGCAGAAGGACTTTATAAAGCGGCGGGCGTTTGGATTTCGGCCGCGTCTTGAGGGCGATGCCTAGATCGCCGTCGGGCGCGTCGTCATCGTTCATCATAATATCGGGCTGACGCAAGGCGTGCTCCGTGATTGCGGCGGAATCAAAAGGTTTGAGCTGGGAATATAGGAATATATCGGGATATTGAAACCCCGAAGGATAAAAGCCTATGCGATTGCCTGACGCGGCGCCCCTGTATTACCGCTCAAAGATGTCGCGCTCATTGCTCAACGCCAACATTTGCGACAAATTGCCCGCATTTCGGGCACCCCTTCCCGCGGGGGGCACATTCACCCACCGGATCAGGAGGCGCGCGCATTGGGCCGCATTACGACGATAGGCTTCGACGCCGATGATACGCTTTGGCACAACGAGCGTTTCTTTCACCTCACCCAGCAGCGCGTGTTTGATATGCTCGCGCCCTATTCGGATCGTGAAAACCTGGAGACGCGGCTTCTGGCCGCCGAGCGGCGCAATATCGGCCATTACGGCTTTGGCGTGAAGGGCTTTACCCTGTCGATGATCGAAACCGCGATTGAAATCTCGGAAGGCCGCGTCCCCGCACAGGTCATCGGAGAAATTATGGCCGCAGGGCGCGAAATGCTACGTCATCCGATCGAGCTTCTCGACGGCGCAGGCGAGGCGGTTGAGGCGCTCGCGCGCTCGCACCGATTGGTGTTGATCACCAAAGGCGATTTGCTGGATCAGGAACGAAAACTGGCGCAATCGGGTTTGGGGCCCATGTTCGATGCGGTCGAAATCGTCTCGGATAAACAGATCCCCGTCTATGATCGTATCTTTGCGGCCCATGGCAGCGGCGCCGCCGAGGGGCTGATGGTCGGGAATTCGATGAAGTCCGATGTTTTGCCCATGATCGGCGCGGGTGGCCACGGCGTCTATGTGCCCGCCGAATTAGGATGGGCGCTCGAGGCCGCCGACGCGCCCCGCGACGAGCCAAGATTCCACGAAATCGAGACATTAAACACCCTCGCTCGGCTTGTGGAACGACTCGAAGGGGACGAGCGCGAAATTGATCGGGAATGATCGGCGGAGTTCCGCGCGACGAAACCAAAAGCTGGCACGCGCAGGCCGCCCGCAATACCGCCGCTGTATCGGTCGCGCCCCTCTCGTCCCAAAATCTAGGACGAACGGAGCAAGAACCGCACTAGATACAGCCGCGCAATCTGGAAGTGTTGCGTGAAGGACGCGACGAAACACTTTGAAATAAGGTTGTTTTCTCCCTCACACACCCGTGTTACGCTGAAACAAAGCAGTTCAGAGTCCCACAAAAAACCGGGACCAAATGAGGCAGGAAAAGATCATGGTCGTGACCACGCTAATGCGTTGGGTCCGTTTTGGGCTTTTGGCATTTACACTCCTTTGCGCTCCGATTTTGGCGCAGGCAGCCCCCTATGCTGCGATCGTTATGGACGCGCGAACGGGCGAAATTCTTTACTCAAACAATGCCGATACGCGTCTTCACCCCGCCTCTCTCACCAAAATGATGACGCTCTATCTTGCGTTCCGCGCGATTGAACGGGGCGAAATCACGCTCGACACCAAAATTACCGTCTCGAAAAACGCAGCCGCCCAGCCGCCCTCGCGTTTGGGGTTGAAGGCCGGACAAAAAATCGCGCTGCGCTACCTGATCCGTGCAGCAGCGGTAAAATCCGCGAACGATGCCGCCTCCGCCATCGGTGATGGCATCGCAGGCAGCGAAGAAGCTTGGGCCGAGCGCATGACCTCCATGGCGAAATCGCTCGGCATGAAGAACACGACATTTAAAAACGCGAACGGCCTGACCCGCACAGGACACCTCTCCACGGCTAGAGACATGACCCTGCTCGGTCGGCATTTGTTTTACGATTTTCCCCAATATTATAACATTTTCTCCCGCCGTTCGGCCGATGTTGGCGTGGGCACCGTCTACTCCACAAACCGCAAATTCCTCGCCGCCTATGAGGGCGCGGACGGCATCAAAACTGGCTACACATCGGCTGCGGGCTTCAACCTCACCGCCTCGGCCAAGCGCGGCAACAAGCGCATCATCGCAACCGTCTTTGGCGGCACATCGACCGCACAACGCAATGCCAAAATGGCAGAGCTGCTCGATCTAGGCTTCGGACGCGCGCCAGGCAAAGTGCGCGAACAAGCGCCCGAAGCGCCGCAATACCTCGCAGAAGCGCCGCGCGATGCGCCTGCGCCGGGGCATTCGGCCAAAACGATTCGCGTGACTGGCGCGGCGTTGGTAGAAAGCCCCCGCCCCGATTCCAAACCGCAAATGGTAGACCTGCCGGATACGGATACGGATGCAATCATGGCTGCGATCGCGCTTGCGCAGGCGCCTAAACCATCGGATTCCGCTGTGGTGGCCGCCGCAGTGAGTGACGCGCAAGATGCGGTGGCGAGCATTGCGGACACCCCATCCGATTCGGGGGTGCTCGCGCCGGTTGCTGTCGCGCAAGCGAAGGGCGGGCTCAATGTCAGCCCGCGTCCGCTCAAGGCTCCGCGCCGCAACGATCCTGTGAGCGAACCCGAAGCGCCTGTCGCTGTCGCGCAAGCCGCCGCTGTTCCCGCTCCTGTAATTCCGGCCGCCAAGCCGACCGCGTTGCAGGCCGCGCCGACCCAGACCACGGCACCCCAGCCCGAAACGCTTGCACTCGCGTCCGCGCCCGCTCCGGCGCAAACGGAGACGGCGCAAGAACCTCTCGCGGCCCCCGCTGCCGGATTCGTGCAATCATCCAAACCGCAACCCGAGACCTTATTGCTCGCGTCGGTCGGGCCGACACCCGCCGCACCCCGCGAAGATCCTGTGGTTATCGCGCGCGCGTCGACATCCGGCGGTCGTCATTGGGGGATCAAACTCGGTCTCCACACGTCCGAATATAACGCCCAGCGCGCCTTGGTTCAGACAGCATTGATGGAAAGCAATTCGCTGAGCGAGGCGCTCCGCAAGGTCAACAGACGTCCGCAGGGATTTGAGGCAAGCTTCGTCGGCATGACCGAAGATGACGCCAAACTGGCATGCCGCCGGATCGCGGCGCGCTCCAACCCGTGCGAGTTGATCGGGCCGTAAGATCGCCTTTACCCCTGCGCCCCGTTAGCTCCGGACGTGCGCAGATAAGAGCCGCATCCTAGGGAAGGATGCGGCTCTTTTATTTCGTGGGTTTTGTGACTGAAATTCCGATCACGGCGCGGGGTGATCATCGTAATCCTTGCGCAAAATCCGCTCCGCATCGCCCTTGGGATCATCATATTGGCGCGATCTGAGTGCCCAGAAGAACGCCCCCAGACCGGCGCCGCCCAGCAAGAGCGAGATCGGGATCAGATAGGTCAGAATGTCCATTGCGTTACTTAAGCCTTAATGAGTTGAGCGACACGGTAATCGAACTCAGCGACATCGCCAAGGCCGCCGCCAGAGGCGTTGCGGCCCCCACCAGCGCGATCGGCACGGCCACCACGTTGTAAAGCAAGGAGATCGCAAAGTTTTCCTTGATGCGTCGCCGCGCCTTCACGGCGATACGGATGGCTTCGGCCACAGGTGCGAGTGAATTGCCCAAAAGCACGATATCCGAGGCCGTGCGGGCCGCCTCCAGAGCAGAGGCAGGCGAGATCGAGACATGCGCTGACGCAAGCGCAGCCGTATCATTGAGCCCATCCCCAACCATCAAAACCCGCGCGCCCGCCTCTGTCATCTGCGCGATAATATCCGCCTTTTGCTCCGGCAGCTGCCTTGCGTGCCAGTCGCGGATCTCCAATCGCGCGGCGAGCGCCTCCACCGCAGTCTCCACGTCCCCCGAAACCAAAAGCACACGCTTGCCCTGCGCCTGAAGCGCGCTGACGGCCTCCATCGCGCCCGCACGCAAACTGTCTTGGAACGTCAGCGTCACCGGCGTGGCATCACCCAAACGCAGCGTGGTCGCGGTGACGTTTACCGGCGCGGCCCCCGTCCAATCCGCGCGGCCCAGACGGCAAAGCTCGCCGTCGAACCAGCCCTCAACACCGTAGCCTGCCCTCTCGCGCAGATCGGTGCCCAAAGCGCTCGGCCCGTCGATCGCCGCTGCCAGCGCCATCGCGAGGGGGTGGCTCGACGCACTCGCCAAAGCCTTTGCGATCTGCACCTCGCGCTCGCTGAGCCCTGCGAGGTTTTCAAGCGTGGGGATACCTTGTGTAAGCGTCCCGGTTTTATCGAACACAACCGTATCGACCTCGGCCAGTCGCTCCAGCGCGGTGCCATCCTTGATCAAAAGCCCCATCCGGAACAGCTTACCAGACGCCGCCGTGACAACCGCCGGCACCGCAAGCCCGAGCGCGCAGGGGCATGTGATAATCAGGACGGCGGCCGAAATATTCACGGCAAACCGAACGTCATTGCCGGTTTTCCACATCCAAAACGCAAACGCCCCGAAGGACAGCACATGGACGGCGGGCGAATAAAATCGCGACGCGCGCTCCGCGAGCGAGGTATATTTGCTGCGCGCACTCTCCGCCGTCGCAACGAGATCCGCCATCCGGTGCAACGAACTGTCGCGCCCTGCCGCGGTCACCCGCATCATCAGCGGGCCCGTCAGATTGGTCTCACCAGCGCTCAGCGCAAGGCCGCTCCCCGCAAACACAGGCAGGCTTTCGCCCGTCAGCAGCGAGCGGTCAATCTCCGACGTTCCTTGCTCGACGATCCCGTCCGCAGGCACGCGCGCGCCCGCGCGGATCACAACCAAATCGCCCACCCGCAAATCGCCGACGGGGACAATTTCCTCCCCTGTTTGCGACATGCGGATTGCGCGGGGCACCTCGAGCGCCGCGAGTTCCTCCGCCGCCGACCGCGCAACAGCGCGCGTGCGGTAATCCAGATACCGGCCCGTTAGAAGGAAGAACGTCAGCATCACCGCCGCGTCAAAATAAGCATGATGGCCCGAATGCATCGTCTCGAAAATTGAGATCGCCGAGGCGAGAATCAGCGCCAGCGAGATCGGCACATCCATCCCCAACCGCCCCGCGCGCAGTGACGCGAAAGCCGAGGCGAAGAAGGGTTTGCCCGCAAAGACCACCGTCGGCAAAGCAATCGCGGCGGAGATCCAATGGAACAAGTCGCGCGTTGCCGCCTCCGCCCCCGACCAAACGGCGACGGACAACAGCATGATATTCATCATCGCAAACCCCGAGACGCCGATGCGCATCAGCAAATCGCGCCCCTGACGATCCGCCTCGGTGGAGGTCAGCAAGGCGGGGTCCAGTTCATGCGCCTCGTAGCCGATCGCGCGCAACGCCGCGATTAAAGCATCCGCGGTAACCGCGGGATCGGCCTCAACCGACACCCGCCGGAGTGTGAGGTTCACCCGCGCGGACACCACACCCTCATGGCGCGCCAACGCCCGTTCGACATCCGTGATGCAGGCCGCGCAATGAATCGTGGGCAAGGACAGCATAATCCGGGCGTCGCGGGCGTCTTGGCCCGCCAGAGCCATCCCCGCGGCGGAGGGCGCCGCCACACAGGCCGGACAGGCCGAAATCGCGGAAGGGCGTTCGTCAAAGCCGCTCAGTTGCGCAGTCGCATCGGTCACGGGGTTACCCCTTCACCACAAAATCAAGACGCTGTTTGAAGCGCGTGCCATCCTCGGCCGTGGCATCAACATGCATCAACCACGCCCCCTTGCCCAAAGACACCGGCGCGGTAAAGCTGCCGTTCTCAAACCCCAGATCAAGGCGTTGATCTTCGCGAGAGGATGTTTTGCGCCCCACCAACACCTCCAAACTGGCGACAGGCGCAGGCTGGCCCGCGTCATTGAGAATGTTGATCGTCAGCCGCGTGCCGTCGTAGACCTGTGCGACATTCCACCCGAGCGCCTCTTGCGCGGCGCGGTCTGCGTCGAAGCTTTGCGAGGCGACATAGGAGTTATCGACCTCCAATCCGGGGAAGGTCGAAATGGCCTTGAAAGCCATGAATACGTTCACGCTGATGATGATACCAAATGCCGCAACCGCGATCATCAGAACCTTAAAACCGGTCATCGGAGCAGCCATTTTGACACCTTTTGTCTCTGGAATCGTGGGATAAGCCTGCGTCATTTTTCGTCTCCGTTAAAGACCACCGCCTCGCCAATCCGAAGACCCGTTTCGATATCCTCTACCCAGATGGTAATCTCGGATCTCTCGGCATGGGCCATTTGCGCACCTTTCGGCGCGATCACATAGAGGCGCTGGGTTTTCAGTTTATCGGCGGCAACAAGGATCGTATCGGCCTCGGCGCCCTCCAATTCGGTGCGCACGGCATCAGGCGCTGTGACGCTCAACCGGAATTCGGTTTCATCATTTTGTTTGTTGCGCAGGCGGATATCATAGGCATTTCGGATCGAGCCGTCCGAGAGCGTCACATAGATCGGTTGGCGCAGGGGCGTCACGTTGAAATCGACTGGCGCCCGCAGGAACAGCGCCGCGACCAACCCGACACCGATGCCGGCCCAAAGCACGAAATAGATCATCGTGCGCGGCCGGAAGATGTGCTTCCAAACTTTAAGCGGCGCGCCCCCTGCCCGTTCCATCGCCTCGTCTTTAAGAGCGAGATAGGAAATCAGACCACGCGGCTTGCCGATCTTATCCATCATCTCGTCGCATGCATCGATGCACAGACCGCAGGTGATACATTCCAACTGTTGACCGTTGCGAATGTCGATCCCCATCGGGCAGACGTTGACGCAAGCCATGCAATCAATGCAATCGCCGTTGCCTGCAACCGATTGCTTGCCGCGCGGCTCACCACGCCATTCGCGATAGGCGATTGTGATTGTATCTTCATCCATCATAGCCGCCTGAATCCGCGGCCAAGGGCAGGCGTAGATGCAGATCTGCTCACGTGCGAAACCGCCAAAAGCAAATGTCGTCAACGTCATGACAACGATCGTAATATAGGCGGCCGGATGCGCAGTGCCTTGCGTAAGATTGACCAAGAGCGTGGGCGCATCGGTGAAGTAAAACACCCAAGCCCCGCCCGTCGCCAAGCCAATCATCAACCATAGAACCCATTTTGTAAGACGCTTGCGGATTTTCTCGGCGTTCCATTTCTGGCGCAAAAGCCGGATGCGGGCGTTGCGATCCCCCTCGACCCAACGCTCCACCAAGATGAAGAGATCGGTCCAAACCGTTTGCGGGCAGGCATATCCGCACCACACCCGCCCCAAAGCAGAGGTGAACAAGAACAGGCCGAGGCCCGCCATGATCAACAGGCCGGCAACGAAGTAGAACTCATGCGGCCAGATTTCGATCATGAAAAAGAAGAACCGCCGATGCGCGAGATCGAGCAACACTGCCTGATCCGGCAAATCGGCCCCGCGATCCCAACGAATCCAAGGCAGTAGGTAGTAGATGCCCAGCATCATAGCCAACAGCCACCATTTCAACGTGCGAAAATGGCCCTTCACGCGACGGGGAAAGACGGGCTCACGCGCGGCGTAAAGTTGTTCGTCCGGCTCTGTCGTCACGTGCATTCTCCGTCTATCGCAAAGCCCCCTCTTCTAGGGGCGAACCATCCATGCGCCGCTCACGTCTCGGGGCGGCACCATTGACACCAGTCCTAACGTGCCTTGATGGGGCCGACATTGACATGCGTCAAAGCGCCTGCCCCTAACGAAATACTCCCAGCTCCGCATATCCGCGGAACTGGGATGTTTAAGAAAGCACCGGCGCGCCCGAGACACGCGCGAACAGGACAAGGGGGCCGGTGCTCTCACCGCAGACCAAGTGACCTGCGGATCTCTCGTTTCGGGTGAGGCGAGGTTACTCGCCGCCGCCGCTGCTGTGGATGTAGCTTGCCACGGCGCGGATTTGCGCTTCCGTGAGGCGCTCTTTCCAGCCTGGCATAACCCCGTACCGCGCGTTGTTCACGGTTTCGGTGAGGGTCTGGGTGTCTCCACCGTAAAGCCAGATCGCATCCGTCAGGTTGGGCGCGCCCAATTCGCGGATCCCGGTTCCATCGTCGGCATGGCACGAGGCGCAGTTTTCCTCGAACACCGTCGCGCCTGCGAGCGCGAGATCGGCGTCATGGTCCTGACCTGAAATCTGCTGCACGAATTGCACGACCTGCGCGATTTGATCTTTCTCCAGCAACTCATCGCGACCAAAGGCAGGCATTTCCGACAGTCGCGCATCCTCATACTCGGTATTGCGAATCCCGTGGGTGATCGTGAGGTGAATATCCTCGATCGACCCGCCCCAGAGCCAGTCATCGTCAATCAGGTTCGGATAGCCGAGGCCCGCATTGCCCTGCGCTCCCGCGCCGTGACATTGCGCGCACCATGTCTCGAACACGGATTCTCCGGCATTTCGCGCGTAATCGCTGAGCTCCGGATCTTGCGCGATATCGGTCAATTCCACCGATGCGAGCTTGGCCTCGATCGGGCCATTGGCCTCGTTATAACGCGCAATCTCCGCCGCCACATCGGCCCGCGTCGATTTCCCCAAAACGCCCGGCGTTGCGCCGTTGATCAAGGGCCAAGCCGGCATCGCGATCGAATAGGCAACACCCCAGACCACACAGGCATAGAACGTCCAGAGCCACCAACGCGGCAATGGGTTGTTGAGCTCTTTGATGCCGTCCCATTCATGGCCGGTGGTCGAAGGCTGCTTTTTCTCGATTGGTTTCTTGCTCATCGCGAAGCCTCCTGACGGCTATGGCCCTCATCGGTGCGCGCAGCGGATGCGCCGCGCGGGGCGGGTTTGTCTTCATGGCGGAAGGGAATGCTCGCGACATCCTCATGCACTTTGCGCACACCCGGACGGAACACCCAAAGGATCACGAACACGAAGACGCAAAACAACGATAGAAGCGCCCAGCTATCCGCGAATTCGCGCAAGATATGATAGTCCATCTCGCCCTCCTTACCGGCTTGCCAAGGGCTGGAAGGTCGAGAAGTCGACCATCGTCCCAAGGACTTGGAGATAAGAGATCAGAGCATCCATCTCGGTAATCCCGGGCTTCATATCGTAGTTCGACACTTTCGCCCCCGGATAGCGCTCAACCAAGCCGTCGTAATCGCTGTTAGGATCGGCCTGCGCTTTGAAGTCGGCCTGCGCCAACTCGATCATCTCCGATGTATAAGGCACACCGACCATCGCGTTGGCTTTGAGTGAGTCCTCAATGAACTCGCCCTCAATGCGCGTATCCGACAAGAACCCGTATTTTGGCATCACCGATTCCGGCACAACCGATTGCGGGTCCGTCAGGTGATCGACATGCCAAGCATCCGAATAGCGCCCGCCGACCCGCGCCAGATCCGGCCCCGTGCGTTTGGACCCCCATTGGAACGGGTGGTCATACATGGATTCCGCCGCGAGCGAATAATGGCCGTAACGTTCCACCTCGTCGCGCATCGGCCGGATCATCTGGCTGTGGCAGTTGTAGCAACCCTCACGGATGTAGATCTCGCGCCCCTTCAGTTCGAGAGGGGTGTAAGGGCGCATGCCCTCCACCTTCTCGATGGTGCTTTCCAGATAGAAAAGCGGCACGATTTCCACGATCCCGCCGATGGTAACGACAAGGAAAGACCCAATCAGAAGCAGGGAGGCGTTCTTTTCAATAACGCCGTGTTTGTCGAGAAGACCCATATTCGTCTCTCCTTATTCGGCGGGCACTGCGGCGCCAACAACTGCGTCTCGCGGCTGTTTGGCGACAGTGGCCCAGAGGTTGTAGCACATGATGATCGCACCCAAGAGGAACATCGCCCCGCCCAGTCCGCGCGCAACATACATCGGGAATTTCGCGCTCACCGTGTCTGCAAAGGCGTTCACGAGGAACCCGTTCGCATCGACTTCGCGCCACATCAGGCCTTCCATGATGCCCGATACCCACATCGATGCGGCGTAGAGAACAATCCCGATCGTCGCGAGCCAGAAGTGCCAGGATACCAACTTGAGGGAGTAAAGGCCCTCACGGTTCCACAACTTTGGCGTCAGGAAATAGAGCGCCCCGAAGGTGATCATACCGTTCCAACCCAACGCGCCGGAGTGCACGTGTCCGATCGTCCAGTCAGTGTAATGCGAGAGCGAATTCACGGCCTTGATCGACATCATCGGGCCCTCGAATGTGGACATCCCGTAGAAGCCGACAGACACAACCATCATCCGGATCACCGGATCAGTGCGCAGCTTGTCCCATGCCCCCGACAAGGTCATCAGACCGTTGATCATCCCGCCCCATGACGGCATCCACAAGATCACCGAGAACACCATGCCAAGCGTTGTCGCCCAATCTGGCAGCGCAGTATAATGCAAGTGGTGCGGACCAGCCCAGATATAGAGGAAGATCAGCGCCCAGAAGTGCACGATGGACAGCTTGTAGGAATAGACCGGACGCTCCGCCTGTTTGGGGATGAAGTAATACATCATCCCGAGGAAACCGGCCGTCAGGAAGAAGCCAACCGCATTGTGGCCGTACCACCATTGGGTCATCGCATCCTGGACGCCGCCCGTAACCTGAACAGAAACCGAGCCGAAGACCGACACAGGGATCGCGAGATTGTTGACCACGTGGAGCATCGCGATTGTGACGATGAACGAGAGGTAGAACCAGTTGGCCACATAGATATGGGGCTCTTTACGGCGCAAGATTGTGCACATGAAGACGATCAGGAACGCAACCCAGACAATCGTAATCCAGATGTCGATATACCAAACCGTTTCGGCGTATTCCTTGCCCTGCGTTCCGCCCAAGATATAGGACGAGGCCGCGAGAACGATCATCAACTGCCAACCCCAGAACACGAACCAGCCGAGGTTGCCGCCGAACAAGCGCGCCGCCGAGGTGCGCTGCACGACATAAAACGCCGACATGATAAGCGCGTTACCACCGAAGGCGAAGATCACCGCCGAAGTGTGCAAAGGCCGCAAGCGCCCAAAGTTCAAAATGCCCTGCGCCCATTCGGGGTTCAGCTGCGGGAACGCAAGCTGAAACGCGATAAAGACCCCCACGAGGAAGCCCACAACGCCCCAAAAGCACGTGGCGATCACGCCCGCGCGCACCACACTATCGAAATATTCGGTTTCAGGGGCATAGCGTTTCACCCCCATATTGCGCAGCACATAAATGAACGTCACGGTCGCCGCGATGGCGACCTCGATTGCGTTCACTTGATACGCGAGATCCCGTGCATAATTGGCTGCAATGGCGGCGAAAATCGTCACCAAGCCAAGCACGATCAGCTTAAAATAATCCATTCTGCGTCCCTTCGTCTTACCCGTCCCAAGTCATCCGTCGCCTTGTTGCACGACACGACTCATCGGGCGGGAATTTGTTCGCCTGCGTTGCTTGTCCACGACTCGCGCGGCGCACGCATTGATCTGCATCAAGTAAATGTGAGTGCTGCACACCGCGACACCACAGCGCAGCCCGCGGCGGCAAACGCATTTGATCCGCATCAAAGCGCGAGCGGGTGACAGGGCATAGTGTGAGTATAATTTCCATGCTGAAAGGGTCGAACAAATGAATTACAAAACCGTTATGACCGTCCTCACCCGCCCTGCCTATATCGAGGCGGATCTGGCGCCCGCGATTGCCGCCGCGCAAGATCAAGACGCGCATCTTGACGTTCTGTGCCTCGGGCTGGATCTGGTTCAAACCGGCTATTATTTCTCGGGTGCCAGTGCGGCTCTTTATCAAGAAGGTCGCGCGTTGGCCGAGGAAGATGCGCGTAAATTGCAAGAAGCTGCCAAGGCTGCGTTGTCCGAGGCGGAAGCACAGGGCGTCAAGCTTCGTTGGAGCACCGAGCAAGCCGTCGCGCAGCTTGGCTCCGTTGGCGCCCTCATCGGGCAACGGGCGCGATTTGCCGATCTCGTCGTTGCCTCGTCGCCTTATGGCGAGGATTGTGGATCGGCGGAGGAAGCCATTGTCGAGGCTGCGTTGTTTGACGCGAGAACATCTGTTTTGCTCGCACCGAAGGGCCAAGCGTTAACCCTTGCGCCGCGTCGCGTAGTGGTGGCGTGGAACCAAAGCAACGAAGCCCTTTGCGCCATCCGCAAGGCGTTGCCTGTTCTTAAATGCGCAGAGCGCGTTGATATCACGGTGATTGATCCGCCATCGCACGGGCCCGAGCGTTCGGATCCGGGCGGGCAGCTGGCGCAATGGCTTGCGCGTCACGGAGTGAATTGCGAAATTTCAGTTCTGGCCAAGACGCTCCCGCGCGCCGTGGACGTTTTGCAACGCCACCTGACCGATACGAAGACGGATATGTTGGTGATGGGCGCTTACGGGCAGTCCCGCCTGCGCGAGGCGATCTTGGGCGGCACCACACGCAACATGCTGGAAAGCGCAACTACCCCTGTCTTCATGGCCCATTGATCGTCGTGCTTTTTCTTGCGCCAGACACTCTGGCGCAAGATGAACCGAAGGGCGGCTACGGCGCGATCAAGTCAGATAACCGCCATCAGAATCGTCACCCGCCTCGGAGGCGAGCAGATCCATATCAGGCACGATGATCTGGCGTTTGCCGACAAGCTCGATCACCCCGTCCCGTTTCAGGGCGGATACCTGACGCGACACAGTTTCAAGCGTCAGACCGAGGTAATCCGCCATCGCTTCACGCGTGAGCGGAAGTTCAAATGTCATTCTGCCACGCGCCGTTTGCAGCTTCACCGAAGCATCCCGCCGCGCGATGATAAGCAACAGCGATGCGATTTTCTCACGCGCGGTTTTACGCCCCAAAAGCAACATCCATTCGCGCGCCGCATCCAGCTCGTCCAAGGTCATCTCCAACAAACGCTGCGCGACATGCGGCGTTTTAACCATCATTTCTTCAAATGGTTTGCGGCGGAAACAGCACATCACGATATCTGTCGTAGCCGTCACATTATAGGCCGCCGTCTCGCGCCCCGGGCGCCCGACGAAATCTGACGGCAGCAACAATCCCACCATCTGTGTGCGGCCATCTTCGAGCGTTTGCGTCAAAGTCGCGATGCCTGACACAACAGAGGCCACAAAATCCATCTTGTCGCCCGACCAGGCAATCGTCTGTCCGGCCTCAAAACTCCGGTAATACTTAATCTGCTCAAGGACTTCGAGCTCATCCGCTTCGCACCGCGCGCAAACAGCACGGTGCCGGATAGGACACTCGCCACATTCGGGCGAATGCGTCTGGGGAACTTGAAGCGTCATCGTTTCAACTCACGTTTACCGAAAATTACAAATCCAACCCGCCGCGGCAATCGATCGGGCCTAAGTCTGTCGCAACCCGTGCTTGATTTGATTTGCATCAAAGAAAAGCCTCGCTGGCGTCCCTAACGATACGCCTATGAAACATGAATCACAACTCGCACGCTTGGGACTTTTTGACGCAAAAGTTCCACGCTACACCAGCTACCCGACCTCGCCGCATTTCAACAAGGATGTGGCGCCGTCCGATTTTGCCGATTGGATCTCGCAGGTGCCCGAAGGTGGCGAGATTTCGCTGTATTTGCATGTTCCATTTTGCCGCAGGCTCTGCTGGTTCTGCGCTTGCCGGACGCAGGGCACGCAATCGTCCGATCCCGTCCGCGCCTATGCGGATGTTTTGCTAGCGGAACTCAAACTCCTCAAATCGCGCCTCGCTCGCGGGGTGACTCTCTCGCGTTTGCATTGGGGCGGCGGCACGCCGACCTTGATGCCCGCCGATATGATGCGCCGGATTGCGCAGGCCGTGTTCGACGCCGTGCCTTTGGGCGAGGGCGCAGAGTTCTCGGTGGAGATTGACCCGAACGAGATCGACGCCCCTCGGCTTGATGCGCTGGCCGAGTTTGGCATGAACCGCGCGTCGATCGGCGTGCAGGATTTCGACCCGAAAATTCAGGCCGTCATCGGGCGCGAGCAAAGCTTTGAAGTCACACAAAAAGCCGTGGATATGATCCGCGCGCGCAACGTGCAAAGCCTGAATGCGGATATCCTCTACGGGCTGCCGCACCAAGATCACGCCACCATCACGCGGAGCGTCGAGCAACTCCTCGCCCTCGCGCCCGACCGCGTCGCACTCTACGGATACGCGCATGTGCCGTGGATGGCGCGGCGTCAGGTGATGATCCCGTCCGAGCATCTCCCCACGCCGCAAGAGCGCCTCGCGTTGTTCGAAACCGCGCGCGATTTGTTCACGGCCGCAGGCCATGTCGAGATCGGGATCGACCATTTTGCCCTGCCGTCCGACGGGCTCGCGCGCGCGCAAAGAGCGGGGAAGTTAAGGCGGAATTTTCAGGGCTACACCGACGATCAGGCAACCGCCCTGATTGGTCTGGGCGCCTCATCCATTTCAAAATTCCCGCAAGGCTACGCGCAAAACAATCCTGCGACCGGCGCCTATACCGCCGCAATTCAATCGGGTGGCTTCGCAACCGCGCGCGGACATCGCTTTAGCACCGATGACAAGCTGCGCGCGCGATTGATCGAGGCGCTGATGTGCGATTTCAAAATCGATCGCTCTGAAATCCTCAGCAATTTTGACATCGCACCAAAAGATCTGCATGGCATGCTAAGCGAGGCCGCCGTCAAATTCACAGGTGCCCTCGCCCTCACGCCACAAGGGGTGGAGATCCCCCTCGCGGCGCGCGCCCTCACACGTGTGATCGCGCGATCCTTTGACGCGTATGATCTGTCAAAGGCCGGTCATTCCTCCGCGATCTAAGGTGAACGCTGAAGCCGCCCTCCTCCGGCGGCTTCAGCCACTTACAGCCGATTCCACAAACTCAACCAAACGCGGCAAACAGATCGATTTCAGATCATAGCCGTCGACGATGGTTTGGCGCGCATTTTTCCGCATGCTTTCATAAGCTTGCGGATTAGCAAGCGCGTCTATCATCGCATCCGCGAGGGCTGCATGATTGAAGAAATCAACCAATTTGCCATTTTCCCCGTCGACAATCATCTCTCGGACCGGCGCCGTATCAGACGCGACCACAACCGCGCCCGCCGCCATGCTTTCCATCAAAGACCATGACAACACGAACGGATATGTCAGATAACAATGACAGCGCGAGACCTGTAGCAAGGCGGTAAATGTGCTGTAGGGCACGCGGCCCAAGAAATGCAGCCGTGACATATCGAGGCGGCTTTCGACCTCATCTAGGAAAATCTGTTTCCAGCTTCCCTGGGCGGGCGCAGGACCGTAGCTCTGCCCCTCCTCACCGACAATGACCACATGTGCCTTCGGGCGCGCGGCCATCACCGCAGGAAGCGCCCGCATAAAACTGTGATACCCGCGATAGGGTTCCAAAGACCGGTTCACGAAGGTCAAAACCTCGTCGCCCGGTTTGAAAACCAAGTCCCCGCCCAAGAGGGATAGGCGTGCGTCGGGATCAGGCGCCATGACATCCGTATCGACACCATCAAAAATGACCGAGATCTTGCTGCGCAATTCCGGCGGGAATGTATCGGCTTGAAACTGCGTGGGCGACACACCTGCATCCGCCTGTATCATGGCCTGCATCAGATGCGCCGACCGTGCGACCGTCGAGAGCTTCGGGCCTAAGCCTTCGCGACGAAACTCGGGATCGAAATCGGTATCCAACCCTTCGGACCGGTACATCAGCTCGGCATACACCAACAGCTTCGCCTCGGGCCAGACCTCTTTGAGGTACAGCGTCTCACCCCAACCCGAATGGCCAAAAATCACATCTGGGACGTAATTATATTTGTCCCGCAATTGCTTGGCTGCGAGCGCAGCTTTCAGACCGCGCTCCGAAACTTCCGCATAGAGCTTCGTCAGAGGAGAAGACAGCGTGACGGGCTCGGGCTTGCGATATTTCACGACCTCAACCGGCGAGGCGCGTTTGTTCGTCTCCGCCGTGAGCGCCATAACCTGATGCCCGCGATCCCGTAGGGCGGGTGCCAGATGCGGAAACTGGCCGGGGAAGTTCTGATGAACGAACAGGATCTTCATTGAGGGCTGGCGGACACCGCCGGAGTTGACGCCTCATCCCCCATCGCAGCCGCCATCAGAGCGCGCGTATAGTCGGTTTTGGGCGCATCGAAAATCTGCGCCGTCGGACCAGCTTCAACGATATCACCTGATTTCATGACCATCACGTGATGCGCAAGCGCCCGCACCACGCGCAAATCATGCGAGATGAAGAGGTAGGTGAGGCCATGTTTCTTCTGCAAATCGCGCAACAAATCGACGATCTGCACCTGCACCGTCATATCGAGCGCGGATGTCGGCTCATCCAAAACCATTACGCGAGGCCGCAAGATCATCGCCCGTGCGATTGCGATCCGCTGACGCTGTCCGCCGGAAAACTCATGCGGGTAGCGCGTCATCATCGCGGGATCAAGGCCGACTTCTCGCATAATCTCGGCCACCATATCGTGTTGTGACCGGCCCTTTTCGACGCCGTGAACCGTCAAGCCTTCGGCAATGATTTGTTCGATCGTCATCCGTGGCGATAGCGAGCCGAACGGATCTTGGAACACGATCTGCATATCGCGCCGCAAAGCGCGCAGGCGCGCCGCAGGCCATGTCGCGATGTTCTCGCCCAGATAATTGATCGGGCCTTCCGACGCGATAAGGCGCATGATTGCCAAGGCAAGGGTTGTCTTCCCCGAGCCAGATTCCCCGACGATCCCAAGGGTTTCGCCCTCGCGCACGGTCAGCGTTGCCGCGTTCACCGCCTTGATATGCCCGACCGTTTGGCGCAACAAACCCCGCTGAATAGGGAACCAGACGCGCAAATCCCGCGTGGATACGATTTCTTTCGCCCCCAACGGCGCGGCCTCGGCGATGCCTTTCGGTTCCGCCGCAAGCAGCATTTTGGTGTAGGGATGTTGCGGATTGGTGAAGATATCCTCAACCTTGCCCTGCTCTACGATCTCGCCGTGCTGCATCACGCAGACACGGTCCGCGATGCGGCGTACCACGCCCAGATCGTGGCTGATAAACATCAGCGACATCGACTCTGTCCGCTTCAACTCGGCCAGCAATTCCAAAATCTGCGCCTGAATGGTCACGTCTAGCGCCGTCGTCGGCTCGTCGGCAACGAGAAGCTCCGGCCCGTTCGCCAGCGCCATCGCGATCATCACGCGTTGCCTTTGGCCGCCGGAAAGCTGGTGCGGGTAACTTTGTAGACGCCCCTCGGGATCGGGTATCCCAACCTTTTGCAGCAATTCAATCACGCGTGCTTTCGCCTGCGCCCCCCGCAACCCCTGATGAAGCGCCAAGCTCTCTGTGATCTGCTTTTCGATCGTATGCAGAGGGTTAAGAGAGGTCATCGGCTCTTGAAAAATGAAGCTGATATCATTGCCGCGCACTTTGCGCAGCAAGGCCGCATCCGCGCCGACCATCTCCTGCTCGCGGTATTTGACCGATCCCTCCAGCACAGCATTCGCCCCCAAGAGAGCAACCGTCGAGAGCGCCGTGACCGATTTTCCCGATCCCGATTCCCCCACAATCGCAAGCGTCTCGCCGCGCAAAATCTGGAAGCTAACCCCCTTCACCGCAGGCGTCAGCCGCCCCTCGGAACGGAACCCGATCTTGAGGTCGCGCACATCAAGCAAAACATTGGAAGCAGAAATCTGTGTCATACGGCTCACTTAAAGATTTTGCGCGGATCGAAGGCGTCGCGGATGCCCTCAAAGATAAACAACAGGAGCGACAGCATGGTCGCGAAGGTTGCAAAGGCGGTGAAGGCGAGCCACGGCGCCTGCAGGTTCTGCTTGGCTTGCAAGGTCAATTCCCCCAACGACGGTGCCGAACTCGGGAGCCCGAAGCCAAGGAAATCGAGCGACGCCAACATCGAAATCGCGCCGGTGGTCACGAATGGCAGCATCGTCAACGTCGCCACCATCGCATTTGGCAAGATGTGCCGGAACATGATCACCCTGTCCGAAACACCAAGCGCACGGGCCGCGCGCACATATTCAAAGTTGCGCGCGCGCAGGAATTCCGCGCGCACGACCCCTGTCAAGGCAGGCCACCCAAACAAGATCGCGACCAAAACCAAGAGCCAGAAGGACCGCCCCAAAATCGCGAAGAGGATGATGATCACGTAGAGCGACGGCGTCGAGGACCAGATTTCCAACATCCGCTGAAAAATCAGATCAGTGCGCCCGCCGAAATAGCCCTGCACCGCGCCAGCAGCGATCCCGATGACCGACGAGACGCCCGTGACGATCAGCGCAAAGAAGATCGACAGGCGGAAGCCGTAGATGACCCGCGCCAACACGTCGCGGGCGGTGTCATCCGTGCCAAGCCAATGATCGCCGTCAGGGGCGGATGGTGCGGCGCCTACGTTGTTGATCGTTCGGTAATGGTAGGGAATCGGCGGCCACACCATCCAGCCCGCCTCGACCGCCTCACCCTCAACGGTGCCAGTTGCCTCAACCTCGGCGATGACCGCCTCAGGATCATCCTCGCACAGTTCCGAGCCGCCCGACCGGATGAAACATTGCACAACCTCATCGCGGTAGACGGCTTCGGTTCGCATGAAGCCGCCGAAGGTCTCCTCCGAGTAGAACCGCATCACGGGCGAATAAAGGTCGCCGCGATACGAGACGAGGATCGGTTTGTCATTGGCGAGGAGTTCGGCAAAGAGCGACACCCCAAAGAGCACGCAGAACAAAATAAGCGACCAGAATGACCGGCGGTTCCCGCGGAAATTCGCCCAACGGCGTTTGTTCAACGGTGAGAGTTCAGGCAGGAGTTTCATCAACCAGCCCTCTTTTCAAAATCAATCCGCGGATCGACGAACACATACATCAAATCTGACAAGATCCCGACTAGCAGAGAAATCAGCCCGAACACATAAAGCGTGCCGAAGATGATCGGATAATCGCGGTTCACAGCGGCCTCATAGCCCATCCGCCCCAACCCATCGAGCGAGAACACAGTCTCGATCAGGATCGACCCGCCCATAAACACACCCAAAAACAAGGCCGGGAAACCCGCGATGACGATCAGCATCGCATTGCGGAACACATGCCCATAGAGCACGCGTCCCTCCGTCAGCCCCTTCGCCCGTGCGGTCATCACATATTGCTTGGTAATCTCGTCAAGGAACGAGTTTTTTGTCAGCAAAGTCAGTGTCGCAAAGCTTGCGATTGTATAGGCAGCAACCGGCAGCACGATATGCCACAGGTAATCCAGCGCCTTTTCCATCGGGGACATACTCGCGAACCCGTCCGAGACCAGGCCAGATAGCGGGAAAATCTGCCAATACGAGCCACCGGCAAACAAGACCAACAACAAGATCGCCACGAGGAAAGATGGGATCGCATAGGCCGCAATGATCGCCGCCGAGGTCCACGCATCAAAGGCGGACCCGTGATGCACAGCTTTGCGGATCCCCAACGGAATTGAGATCAGATACGCAAGCAAAGTCGACCACAAACCCAGCGTGATCGACACTGGCATTTTCTCGAGCACCAGATCGACAACGGTTTTCGTTGGATTGAAGAAAGAGGAGCCGAAATCAAACCGCGCGTAATTGCCGAGCATAATCAAAAACCGCTCCGGCGCGGAAATCTGCTGTTTTTCGCAATCGGTGGGGTTCGGCGTGCCGTCATAACCGTCCGCGCAAACTAGGCGTGCAAACCCCATTTGCACCTCAAGTGCGGCGAGCTTTTCAGGCGGCAGGCCGCGCGCGCCGAGATAGCCGCCCTCCCCGCCCGCATCCTGCGACTGCCCCGCATCACCGCCGCCTGCGATGTTTTTGAAGGCATCGCCTTCGCCCTCGATACGCGCCATAATCTGTTCGATCGGCCCGCCGGGGACAAATTGCGTCAGTGCAAAATTCACGATTAAAATTCCCAAAAGCGTGGGAATAATCAAAAGCAATCGCCGCAGGATATAGGCGCCCATTCGTTCCGCTCTCTCCAACCGTTTACCGGCTTTTTCCGAGCCCCTCGCGCGTTTACAGCGCGCCTTGGGCCTTTAGTTTCTCTGCTTTTTCGGCGTTATACCACCAGAAATCCAACTCGCCCAGAGCATAGGGCGGCAGGGTTTCGGGATGCTCGAACATATCGTAATAGGCGACGTTGTGTGTCGGCGCATACCATTGCGGCACCCAGAAATGCAAAGATCGAAGCGCCCGATCCAGAACCCGCGCCGCAAGTTCCATCTGTGCGCGCGTCTCCGCTTGCACGACATTTTCGATGAGCGCATCAATTGCCGGATTGGCGACGCCCATCGCGTTGAAAACATCGTCGATCGCGCCTGATCCGAAGTATTGCTCCAGATCCGAGCCGGTGATCGCATCCTGACCCAAATGCGATGTCAGCAGATCGAAATCAAAGCTACGGCGGCGGGACTCGTATTGCACATCGTCAACGCGGGAGTTGCGCGCATCAATCCCCACCGCGCGCATATTCTCGACGTAAGGATTGAGCACCTTGTCGAAGGTCTGGCTATCGTTGAGAATTTCGACCCGCAGCACCTCGCCGTTGGCATTTCGACGCATACCGTCGTCGCCCACGATCCAACCGGCCTGCGTGAGCAATTCGCCCGCTGCTCGTAAAGTCTTGCGGTCCATCTGCCGCGCGCCCGCCACATAGGGTTCCACCGCCTCAGCCTCAAGAATTCCCTCGGGCAGATCGGCGGCCACGGGCTCGAGCAAGGCGCGCTCCTCCGCGGTTGGCACGCCCTTTGCAGCCATTGGAGAAAGATCCCAGAACGAGGTCACGCGCGCATAGAGCCCGTAAAACAGCGTCTCATTCGTCCACTCGAAGTTAAACAGCATCCCCAACGCTTCGCGCGTCCGGATATCCGCAAACTGCGGCCGCCGCAGGTTGATCACAAAGCACTGACCCGAAGGAATCCCGCCGCGCGGCAATTGCCGCTTAACGACATGCCCTTTTTGCACCGCCGGAAAATCGTAGCTATTTGCCCAAATCGATGAGGAGGCCTCAGAGCGGAAAGTGTAATTCCCCGCCTTGAAACCCTCAAACGCTGTTTGGTAATCGGCAAAATAGGTCAGGCTGATACGATCAAAATTATTGCGCCCGACATTGAGTGGCAGATCCGCCCCCCAATAGGCGTCGTTCCGCCGCCAAACCAGTTTGCGCCCATCAGTCGCACGTTCCAACATGTAGGGCCCCGAACCGAGGAAGGGCGCGTCGATGGGCTTTTCAAGGTCAATACCCCGCGTCTCGAAATCCGCCTGCGAGAAGATGGGAATACCGCCAACCGTCTGAATCAAATCGCGGCGCGGGTAGCCGTCGACGAAGGTGAACTTCACCCGACGCGCGTCCAATGCCTCGGCAGAGGCGACTTGTTTGGCGATGACGACTTGGAAAGAGGACAACCCTTTAAGGCGCAATTGATCATAGGAGAAGGCAACGTCTTGTGCCGTGACTGGGCTGCCGTCCGAGAATTTTGCCTCCGCGCGCAGGGTGAAAATCACCCAATCGCGTGAGGGCGGGTAGTCAAGGCGCTCCGCGAGCAGGCAGTAGGACGCGCCGATCTCGTCGGACGTCCCCGCCAACAATGTCTCCAACGGCAATGTCGCAAGCGCCGCCGCGCGCCCGGCCACGGTGAACGGGTTGAACGTATCAAAACCGCCCGGCAACCATTCGCCAATCTCGCCCCCTTTGGGGGCTTGGGGGTTCACGTAATCAAGGTGTTTGAAATCGGGCCCGTATTTGAGATCGCCGAAGGTCGAGATTCCGTGCGAAGGGTTTGGCGCATCCGCTGGCATTGCGTCAACACTCCCAGCCTCTTGCGCAAAAGCGTGCCCGCCGATCGCCCCTGACAGCCCTACAGAGGCCGCCGTCATCCCCATGAACCGCAGCATTTCGCGTCTCGAATAGCCTTGCGCAATGATCTGGGGGGTGGGCGGCGAGCGATGCGTCATGGGAACCTCCGATAAAGTTCCTTGTAAGCTAGCTGGTGCTGTGCCGAGCGCAAGCAGCAAACCTGTGAGAACATCGTGAGCAGAGGGGATCTGGCGAAGCTGTGATCATGAGAACAGCCGCCCGTTCCCCAAAGCGGCGCAACGAAAAACGCCGCGCTTTTCGGCGCGGCGTTCACATCAACTGGTCTGGAGCTTAGGGCGTCACAGATTCGAGATAAGCGATCAGATCGACGCGATCTTGCGTCTTCGGCAGGCCCGCGAAGGCCATTTTGGTGCCCGGCACCGCTTCTTTTGGTTTCAGCAGGAAGTCGTTGAGGTGCTCAGGTGTCCACTCGCCGCCGATCTCGGCCATCGCGCTGGAGTAGTTGAACCCGTCAACGCCGCCACGTGCGCGGTTGAAGACGCCGTCAAGATGCGGGCCAGTGCCGTTCGATCCATCAAGTTTGTGACAAGCTTTGCATTTGCCAAAGACCTTCTCGCCCGCGGCCGCATCGCCCAGCGCGAAATCGATGATTTCTTCTTCCTCAGGCTCGCCCGAATCCGATGCCGCTGCCGCCAGCAAATCGCCAGGCGCGGAGGTATCGACTTCGCCCTCGGCCAATTCATGCGTTCCGTGCCCGCCACCCACGGTAAACAGCGCCGAAGCCGCCCAAGAGGTAAGCAGGAAGAACAAGAATGCCCCCAGAACGGCGCCTGCGACTTTGGTGATGGTCATCGTGTTGAACATGGTTCTTCCCTGAGATAGCGGAATTGGGTTGCGGGCATCTATCCGTTTCAGCACCCTGATTTCAAGATGAGAATGCGCGATAACGTTGCGATTTACGCGGATCGTAAGTGAAAAATGCAACAAAGGTCTACTGAAATTGCGAGCTTGCGCGGATAGGTCGCGCCCAAAGGCCGCAGGGCGCTCCAAATACTTTGCGGCACCCTCCCGCCGCAAAGCCGCTTTTCCCCGCGCAGATCAAGGTATAGGACGAGGCAACAGTTTAGCGCAGCACCAGCTGGAGGATACGCGATGCCCGCCAACACGCCCCAAATCGAACGTCAGACACCAGGCAAAGGCAAGATCGCGTTTCAAGGCGAGCTCGGCGCCTATTCGCACCAAGCCTGCCGCGACGCCCGCCCCGGCATGGAGGTAATCCCCTGCCGCACGTTTGAAGATGCGATTGAGGCGGTCAAGTCTGGTGCGGCCGAAATGGCTTGCCTCCCTGTCGAGAACTCTACCTACGGGCGCGTGGCCGATATTCACCACCTTCTACCCGAGAGCGGGCTTAAGATCATCGACGAGCATTTTGTGCGTGTGCACATCAACCTCCTCGCCGTGCGCGGCACAAAGCTGGCCGATGTAAAAGCGGCTATGAGCCACACTGTTTTGCTCGGTCAATGTCGCGGGTTCTTGCAAGAGCACGGGCTGGAGCGGATCACCGGCGCGGATACGGCGGGCTCGGCGCAGATCGTTGCGCAAGACGGCAACCCCGCCGTCGCGGCACTTGCCTCCGAACTCGCGGGCGAAATCTACGGGCTCGACGTCTTGGCGCGCCATATTGAGGACCGTCAGGATAATACGACCCGTTTCCTCATCATGCAGCCCGAGGCCGATATGCGGCCGCGCGCCGATAAGATGATGACGACATTCGTGTTCCGCGTGCGCAACATTCCGGCGGCGCTTTACAAAGGCTTGGGCGGATTTGCGACGAACGGCGTGAACATGACCAAACTCGAAAGCTACATGGTCGGCGGCACTTTCACCGCCACGCAATTCTACGCCGATATTGAGGGCCACCCGCAAGATGCGAATGTCGCCCTCGCCCTAGAGGAACTCGGCTATTTCACCGATTATCTCGAAATTCTGGGCGTGTACCCTGCCGATCCGCGCCGCGGCGAGCCATCCTGAGCGGCCGCGCGCAACCGGTTAGCTCCGGGCTGCGAACGCGGTGATCGCATCGGCGAAGGCCTTGATCCGCTTGTCATATTTTTTGTTGAGCGACGTCTTCCCGAGCTTCGCGGATTGAATCATCAGCCGCGCGCCCAAGCTGCGCGGGGCGATTGACGTGACAATTTTCATGCGCGTTTTCATCGGCGTAACTTCCGTCAACACGACGTTCGCCTCGATTTCGAACGAGGAGGAGACACCGGAAAATGCCAGCGTGTCCGGGCGCGTGAACTCCACCAGATCGACGATCAACTCGCGGCGTTTTCCCCGCATCTTAAAGCTGATGTCCCACGACAGGCCGACACCGGCCTGCGTCAAATTATCCAGCCGTTTAACATCGATCTTACGACCGCGGGCGATGGTTTCGATCTGGTTGAAATCCGACAGGATATCGAAGGCGCGCTCAATCGGGGCGAGGATGTCTTGCTGGGAAGAAAACTGCATCGGGTCAGGCTCCGTAGACTGGGAATTGGCCTCGCTTGCGCGGGAAAAGCGGCGGTGTAATGGCGTTTATGCGCCGCAATCCGGCGCGTCCGCAAGCCATTGACGTAGTAAATACCCCGCAATGGCGCCGTTGCGTGGCGCGGTGATCTTCGGGTGAAGCCCCGCGAAAACATCCGCCAACTCCTCCCGCGTCATCCAGATCGCATCCTCAATCTCGACGGGATCAATCGTAATCTCTTGGCTGACAGCCTCCGCGCGCATCCCGAGCATCAAAGACGCGGGGAACGGCCACGGCTGGGACGCCACATACCGCACAGCATCGACGAAAATTCCGGTTTCCTCGAGCACCTCGCGCGCGACCGCCGCCTCCACCGTCTCGCCTGGTTCAACAAACCCTGCGAGGCAGGAATACATGCCCTCAGGCCAAGCCGGTGACCGCCCAAGCAGCACGGAGTTTCCGCGCGTCACCAGCATGATCACCACAGGGTCCGTGCGTGGGAAATGCGCCGTTCCGCAATGCCCGCAGCTACGACGCCATCCGGCATCGGCGATGTCGCTTTGCGTGCCACAAGCCGCACAAAACCGGTGCGAGACATGCCAGAGCGCGAGTGCGCGCGCCGTGGCCAACCGCTCCCCCCACCGCGGATCGAGCGCGCCCAAATGGCTGCGCATCTCGACAAACCGCGCGGATGGTGCGGCGGGATGAACGGTCTCGGAGGGATCAAGAAACACCTCCGTCGCAGGCGCACCCGATTCCGGTTCCCAAGTTGAGATATCAACCGCGAACCAATGTTCGCGCGCGGCCTGCGACGTATCCTCGCCCCCGTCCGGCGCGCAATGGCCGAGGTAAATCGGCGCGCTGCCTTGCCCGAAAATCGCGTGATCATGCGAAAAGTCGCAGGGCGCACCGTCGTCGCCGATCAAGACACGCCCGCGCCAAATCGGAAACACGCGCCCATGCTCCAATGCCTCTGCCAAGGCATCCGCATCGCCGCGCACATGCGCCGCGCGGTCAAGATAGACGCGCGCGCCCGCGACTGTGTTGCCCGGCGAAGGCTGATCCTGAGAACTCTGCGGTGAGCGGCGGGCGTCTGTGTCGGAGAGGCGATCAAAGGCAAAACGAGGCATTCAAATCTTATCCATTCTATAGGCGCGCCGATCTTTCGCACGCGGCGCTTGGCGTAGTCTTAGCAAAGCCCCGCCCCCTTCCACAACGCTTGTCACAATTGGCCGTTGGGGAGGCGCCGCGCGCAACCCCTTGCGGCGGAAATGTCACATATTTACGAAAGATGATGGCTCGCTAGACACGGAATCTATCCGTTAAAAGCGTTATTTCATGCGGCTTGCGGGCGAGTGGGCCCTTAGCGTTGCGCGCCAGATCACACCTTGGCAACCCAAAGTTGTATTTATGTTGCAGCACTTTCATATTCGTGGATTATCAGGGTTAGCTGCGCAGGGCATCTTGGCCTTGCCGTCCAAAATACCAAAATCCGGAGAACGGACCCGTTGCCCATCAAACCCCAAAACGAGATTGAACAAAGCCGGATGCGGCTGCGTATTCTCACCACGGGGGATCTTCATGCCCACCTCAACACGCATGATTATTATGGCACCTCCCCCGACCAGATGCGCGGCCTGACGCGCGTCGCGAGTTTGATCAAAGAAGCGCGCCGCGAGACGCCCAACACACTGCTCTTTGACAATGGGGATTTGCTTCAGGGCGATGTGATTGGTGATGTGATCGCGCGCGCATGGCAAAATCGCGCGGCGAGCCAACCGCAATCACCTGAGGACTCTCAAGCATGGCCCGCGGGACGGCCAAACCCCGTCATGGCCGCGTTCAACGCGCTTGAATATGACGCGGCGACGCTAGGAAATCATGATTTCAATTTCGGGCTGCCGTATTTGCACGATGTCTTGGCAGGTGCAAATCATCCGGTCGTGACGGCCAATCTCGTCGTGGAGCTCGGCAGCACGCCGCTGCATGATACGCATCTTCTTCCGCCTTACTTGATTCTGAATCGCGATCTGCTGGACAGTCACGGCAACACACATCCCCTTAAAATTGGCGTCATCGGCGTTTTGCCGCCACAGACCGTGGCATGGGATCACAAGCATCTGGCGGGCAAGGTCGTTGCGCGCGGGGTGACGGAAACGGTTCGCGCCTTTTTGCCGCGAATGCGCGAAGACGGCGCCGATTTCATCGTTGTTCTCGCGCACACCGGCTTTGTTGAAGATGCCGCGGGTGATAGCCCGTATGCCGAACAAGCCGCCCTTGCCCTCGCGCAGATCGAGGGTATTGATTTGTTGGTGGCCGGCCACACGCATCACGCCTTCCCGAGCCACGACCTACCGCGACATGACGATATTGATCCCATGCGCGGCACCGTTGCGGGAACGCCGACGGTGATGGCGGGACTGTATGGCTCGCATTTGGGCGTTGCGGATTTTGACTTGGTGCGCGCTTGCGGTCGCTGGCAGGTGGCTACGACGCACACGCAGGCTTGGCCAGTGTCTGAACGCGGGCCAGACAGACAGACGCGTGCGCTGGTGGCCGATGATCCCGCCATCGGCGCGATTATCGCGCCCGCGCACGCGGCGACACTCGCCCATCTCGCGCAGATTGTCGGCTCGACCGCACAAGGGTTGCACAGCTATTTCTCATTCCTTCGCGCGGATCCCTGCCTGCAAATCGTCGCGGATGCGCAAAGCCGGCATATCCGCCAAGTGCTGGCAGGCACCGAGCATGAGGGCCTGCCCATTCTTTCGGCGGTCGCCCCCTTCCGCATCGGTGGTCGGTCAGGGCCAGAAGCCTTCATCGATATCCCCGCAGGCCCGCTGACGGTTGCCGACGTCGCCAATCTATACCTGTATCCCAATTTTTGCTGCGCGATGCGGGTGACTGGCGCGCAGATCGCGGAATGGCTGGAGCTTTCGGCTGGCGTGTTCCAGCAAATCGCACCGGGTCAGCGGGACCAGTTGCTGATCGACGAAACGCAGCCAAGCTACAATTTCGACGTGATCTACGGGCTAACCTACGAGATCGACCTCACATCCGCAGCGCGGTATCATACCGGTGGCCGCCTCGCAGCGCCCCTCTCTCGCCGGATCAGGAACATCCGCCTAGATGGCAAGCCGCTTTTGGCCGAGCAACCCCTTATCATCGCGACGAATGATTACCGCGCATCGGGCGCTTTCGCCGTCGCGGGCGCGACGCGCGACGCGGCGGTCTACAGCTCCACTCTTGATAGCCGAGAGCTGCTAAGAGAGCTTTTGTCCGAGAGCCGCCCGTTTGCCCCCCCGCTCTCCCCGTGTGGCGGTTCGCGCCCATGCCGGTGCAAACAGGCGCAGTCTTGCGCACCGGACCTCGGGCGCGTGATCACCTCATTGAGATCGCAGAATTCTCACCGACGCCTCTCGGGATCGACGATGACGGCTTTTTGCGGCTGGGTCTGACGCTATAATCCGCCACGCGGCCTTGGAGCGCGGCACCTCACAACGTGTAGAGCAAGGCGGGCAGCGCGCGCCCGCATCATCTTTCAAACACGATCTTGCGAATCCCGTCGCGCCGCCCTATATCCACCCGTGAGAGGTTGGCGCGGGCGAGCGCCTCGCCAACCCGGTCAGGTCCGGAAGGAAGCAGCCGCAACGAGTCCCGTTTGGGTCGCTGTCCAGCCTCTCACCTTTTCCCCCACATATGTATGACGTCACATCGGCGCAATCGACCGCGTGTTCGATCATCGCATCAAACCCCTGCGCACCGTGGCGGCCGTTTTCGCCGCGACTGCTTGCCGATGGGGCGCAGAGACCCTAGATTGGCCCCAACCAAGGAGCCTTCATGAGCGACAATCCCGAGACCGATCACAACCCGAAAGGCTATCAGGTTCTGGCGCGCAAATATCGCCCCGCAACCTTTGCCGATTTGATCGGGCAAGAGGCTATGGTCCGGACGTTGAAAAACGCGTTCGAAGCCAGCCGGATCGCCCATGCGTTTGTGATGACCGGTGTGCGGGGCGTGGGCAAAACCACCACCGCGCGGATCATCGCGAAGGGCCTCAATTGCATAGGGACAGATGGCAAAGGCGTCGCGACAACCGAGCCCTGCCTCACCTGCGAGCATTGCGTCGCGATTGCTGAAGGTCGCCATGTCGACGTGATGGAGATGGACGCCGCGTCGCGCACCGGCGTCGGAGACATTCGCGAGATCATCGAATCCGTACATTATCGCGCGGCCTCTGCGCGCTATAAAGTCTATATCATCGATGAAGTTCACATGCTCTCGACCAGCGCGTTCAACGCACTCCTCAAAACGCTTGAGGAGCCGCCGGAGCATGTGAAATTCATCTTCGCCACCACCGAAATCCGCAAGGTTCCGGTGACGGTTCTGTCAAGGTGCCAGCGTTTCGACCTCAAACGGATCGAGCCGGAAGTGATGCTCGCCCATCTGGCAAAGATTGCGCAGCTCGAAGGCGCAGCCCTCGCCCCCGATGCCATGGCTTTGATCACCCGCGCGGCGGAAGGCTCCGTGCGCGATGCGATGTCGCTTATGGATCAGGCGATTGCGCATGGCGCGGGGGAAACCACCGCCGAGCAAGTTCGCGCGATGCTGGGGCTTGCGGATCGTGGCCGCGTTCTCGATCTGTTTGATATGATCTTGAAAGGCGAGGCAGCAGAGGCGTTGACCGAGCTGTCATCGCAATACGCCGATGGCGCGGACCCGATGGCGGTTCTGCGTGATCTGGCGGAAATCACTCACTGGATTTCTGTCATCAAAATCACGCCCGACGCCGCCGATGACCCGACTGTGCCCCCTGACGAGCAAGCCCGCGGGCAAGTCATGGCAGAGGCGATTCCGATGCGCGTTCTCACGCGGCTGTGGCAGATGCTTTTGAAAGCTCTCGAGGAAGTCGGCGGCGCGCCAAACGCGATGATGGCGGCTGAGATGGCCCTCATCCGGCTTACCCATGTCGCGGATCTTCCCGATCCGGAAGCGCTCCTCAAACGCATCGCCAAAGGCCCGAATGGCGGCCCGCCCATGCCACCCTCTGGCGGCGGCGCCCCTGCCCCCGGTGGCACAGGCACGCATGCAGTCGCGACTGCGGAGGCAGGAGCGGGCGCGATGACGGGTCCGACAGCCTTAGCGGCAGGATTGGGGTGGGCGATGCCCGGCGCGGTCGCGCGATCGGGTCCGCGTTCAATCGGTGGTGGGCGTGCCGCCTTGGCTGTCGCAATTGCGCCTGAGGCATCATTGGAGCGGTTCGCGCGGTTTGAAGATGTCGTCGCCTTGATCAAGCGCATGCGGGATGTGAAACTTCTCGTTGAGGTCGAATCTCACTTGCGGCTCGTCAGTTACACTCCGGGCCGGATCGAATTCGAGCCGACCCCCGAAGCACCGCGCGACCTCGCGCAGGTGCTCGGCGCGCGCCTGCAAAGCTGGACGGGTGCGCGTTGGGGCGTGTCGGTCGTGTCATCGGGCGGCGGACGCACCATAAACGAGGATCGCGACGCCGCCTTCACCGCCGCGCGCGAGGAAGCGTTACAAAACGCCGTGGTCCAAGCCGTAATTGCCGCCTTCCCAAAGGCGAAAATCGACGACATCAAAACCGCGCAAGATCTTGCCGCTGAAGTGTCGGAAGGCGCTTTGGCAGAGGTTGAGGATGAATGGGATCCGTTCGAGGATAGCTAAGGCGAAAGCCAAGGAGAGAGCATGTTGAAAGGTTTGGGCGGTCTTGGCGATATGGCCAAGATGATGAAAGCCGCGAAAGAGATGCAAGGCCGCATGGCGGAATTGCAAGAGAGCCTCGAGCATATCGAGGTTGAGGGCGAAGCCGGCGCGGGCTTGGTCAAAGCGCGGGCCAATGCCAAGGGCACATTGACCGGGTTGGAGATCGACCCCTCCATTCTCGTCGCGTCCGAAAAGGAAGTCGTCGAGGATTTGATTCTGGCCGCGATCAAAGAGGTGCAGGCCCGCGCCGCCGCGCGCGGACAGTCGGAGATGCAAAAGCTGGCATCCGAGATGGGTCTGCCTGCCGATATGAACCTGCCCTTCTGATGTCAGCGGGCGCGGAGATCGAAGCCCTGATCGCGCTGATGGCGCGGTTGCCGGGGCTTGGGCCGCGCTCTGCGCGCCGCGCGGCGCTGCATCTTTTGCGCAAGCGCAAACAAATCATGGCCCCGCTTGCGACGGTGATGGACCATCTCGCAGAGACGGTATGTGATTGCTCGATCTGCGGGAATATCGCGACATCGGAAATTTGCGAAATCTGCGCCAACCCCAAGCGCAATGACCGCGAGATTTGCGTCGTCGAGGATGTCGCGGATCTCTGGGCGATGGAGCGGGGCGGCCATTTCAAGGGGCGCTACCATGTCCTCGGCGGGGTTCTATCCGCGCTTGACGCCGTTGGGCCGGAAGAACTGGGTATCCCCAAGTTACTCGAGCGCGCGGCCACGGTGGACGAGGTGATCCTCGCGCTCAACGCAACTGTCGAGGGGCAAACCACCGCGCATTATATCGCCGACGCGCTGGAGAAGCTGTCGGTGTCGATCACCTCTCTCGCGCAGGGCGTGCCGATTGGCGGAGAGCTTGACTATCTCGACGACGGCACGATTCAAGCCGCCATGCGCGCACGCAAAGCGTTCTAAAATCGCCCGATTGAGGGATGGCGCTTTGCGCACGGGTTTTTCCCGACAGCGTTCGTAAGATCACAGAGCAAGCGCGTCGCCCATGCCCAGATACGCACAAAGCCCCGCGCGCGTTTGGCGGGAGTTTGCGCGCGATACGCGCCCCCGAATTGATACAGAAAAGGGCGCAACAAGCGCGCCCTTTTCCTTAAATAGCTAAGGTTAAACTTGCGTGGCCGCCGGCAAGGCCGCTTTCGCATCAAGCGTCGTGCCCTCAGATTGCACGGCAGTGATCTCGATCCGACGAGGTTTGAGCGCCTCTGGCACCTCGCGCACGAGATCGATATGCAACATGCCGTCCGCATTGGCAGCGCCCGTCACCTTCACATGGTCCGCCAGCGCAAAGCGGCGCTCAAACGCGCGCGTTGCGATGCCGCGGTGCAGATAACTGCGTTCGACACCGTCATCGGCCTTCTTGGCCGCGACAATCAACTGGCCCTCGCGCAACTCAACCGACAGATCGTCAGCACAGAACCCCGCCACCGCGATCGAAATCCGGTAAGCGTTATCGCTCAGTTTTTCGATATTATAGGGGGGGTAAGCGGGCTGAACGGTCTCGGCGGATAGGGCGCGATCCATTAAATCGGCCATCCGGTCAAAGCCGACAGTGGCACGGTAGAGCGGCGAAAAATCAAAATTACGCATAGCACATCCTCATTTGAGCGATATGGGAGTGTTCGCCCCAAGCGGGGCCGAACGGTTCATCAAGGGCCCGTCATGGCGCCCCTGCCCTCTCAAATTGGGATGCGAAATTGAGGGTTTCAAGACCTCGCGCGAGTTTTTAGGCGGGGAGTGGGACGTCAGCCGATCCCTCCGCCCCTCCCGCACGCGTCACATGCCCGAGGCCAGCAAAAATCGCAGGTTCATTCGGGCCGAAGGAATTTCGCCCCAAGTCGCTTGGTCACCGAGGCACCCCCGATGTCAGGCCCGTCAAGCGTTGCGCGGACCTCGTCGACGGCATCCACCGCCGTCCCTAAAGACACCCGCGCCCCGTCCATTTCCGCTTTCGCTGAAATCACCGACACGATCTGCGGCGCCTCGCCGTTGCGCATGGAAAATACCGGCGCGCCTGAGGCCCCAAACTCTGCTGCGCAAGACATCAATAAAACATCCCCGTCGCGTTTGAGCACTTCACAAACTTCCTGCAGGGAGGGGGCCTCGGAACGGTCCCGCGCGTAGGACACAACCCCGACCTGATCGCCGGGATAAGGCGTTGCATTCAGGTCAAACGGTTGGATCGAGGGCAATCGAATAGGCTTATCCAACCGGATCAACCCGATGTCGGAGGCGACGCGGGCGATTCGATCACGGTCGATATAATCATAGCCCGGATGCACCGCCGCGCGCTGTGCGCCGCGATAGGCCTCGGCGCGCCCGTTGCGCCACCCTGCAAGAAAGCGAATATCGCTGGCGGCCACCATTTCGCCCGTCTCTTTCGAGAACAGGCAATGCGCCGCCGTGAGCACCAAATCAGGCGCGATCAACGCCCCGGTGCAAAAAGAGTGATCGCCAATCTCGAGCCTTCCCACCCCTTGCCAACCCCGCGTATCGTCGCCCGTCGCGAGCGTTTTCAGGCGGGATGTCTCCGCCGCAAGCGGGCC
Organism: Albirhodobacter sp. R86504; assembly: GCF_042466415.1. Taxonomy (NCBI): domain Bacteria; kingdom Pseudomonadati; phylum Pseudomonadota; class Alphaproteobacteria; order Rhodobacterales; family Paracoccaceae; genus Albirhodobacter; species Albirhodobacter sp. R86504. The sequence continues at coordinate 1,780,682 of NZ_JAXHCH010000002.1, forward strand.
GCTTAACATGGGCAAGATGAGGATCAAGGTGAGGAGAAAGCGCATCTGGGCTCCGATTGGGGGATCCGGCAGCGTCTCCGGCATTGTGCTGGGATACCCATACCTTGCGGCGAGACTATGGCAAAGCCCTCATGTCATCGCACGCGGCTTTGGCCCGCCCAGCGCCCAATCCAACAGCTCCACCGTATGTACAATCGGAATACCGGTGCACGAGCCGATCTGCATCATGCAGCCGATATTGCCCGCCGAAATGACATCGGGCTTCTTGGCTTCCAGCGTCGCGACCTTGCGTTTCTTCAGCTCGCCCGAAATTTCCGGTTGCAGCAAATTATAGGTCCCAGCAGAGCCACAGCACAGATGCGGATCGGCGGGTTCCACCACCTCAAACCCGACCTGTTTCAAAAGATCCTTCGGCGCGGTTTTGATTTGCTGGCCGTGCTGCAACGAACAGGCCGAATGATAGGCCACACGCAGCCCCTTCGGCGCGCCGGACGGCAGGCCAATGGACGCCACAAACTCGGACACATCTTTCGCCAGCGCAGAGATTTTCGTCGCTCCCGCGGCCATCTCGGAATTGCGGAACATATGCCCGTAATCCTTCACCGTGGTGCCACAACCCGATGTGTTGATGATAACCGCATCCAAATCGCCCGCGTCCAGATAGGCGTTGATGTTATGGCGCGCCTGCGCGTGCGCCTCATGCTCGCGGCCCATGTGATGTGTCAGCGCGCCGCAACACCCCAAATTCTTCGGGATCACGACATCACATCCCAGCCGTTGCAACAGCCGGATCGTGGCATCGTTGATATCCGTGTTCAGCGCCCGCTGCGCGCAGCCGATCTGCAAGGCCACGCGGAATTTGCGCGCGCCATTGGCGGGAAACACCTGCGCCAGATCATTGGGCGAAGGTTTCGGCAATCGCGGCGGGGCCATCCCCACCATCGCCCGTAGCCGCGCATCGGGCAGGAACCGCGCGAACGGCCGTGCCAACATCGCGCCGCGCATCGCAAACCGGAACAGGCGCGGATTGGGCACGATCTTCGCCAACATGAAACGCAGCGCGCGATCGTGCCAAGGGCGGGTGTAAGTGCGCTCAATATACGCGCGCGCTTCGTCCACCAGATGCATGTAGTGCACGCCCGACGGGCAAGTGGTCATGCAGGCCAGACAAGACAGGCAGCGGTCAACGTGTTTTACCGTTTTCGCATCCGCCGGACGCCCGCTCTCCAACATATCCTTGATCAGATAAATTCGCCCGCGCGGGCTATCGAGCTCATCCCCCAAGACCTGATAGGTCGGGCAGGTCGCGGTGCAAAAGCCACAATGAACACAGGCCCGCAGAATTTCGCTCGCGCGTTTGATACCGGGGTCGGTGAGTTGTTCGGGGGTAAAGCTGGTTTGCATCAGGCGAGCCTTCCTGCGTTGAGAATCCCGCGCGGATCGAAACGCGCTCGCAATGAATCTGTCAGTTTCTTGACCGGCGCTGTCTCAGGCTCAAAGGCCCCTGCCCCCATCGATAGACGTGTGGCATGGCCGGTGTAGGGCGCGGCGAGGGCCCGCGCATCGACCCCTTTGGCCAAGCGCGCGGTGATCCGCCCCCCGCCCCAATCCATGATCAACGGCGCATCAAGCCGTGCCGCAACATCAGCCGCCTGCGATGGGCGCAGCGAAAATTGCCACAGATCGCCCGCGCCTGAGAGCGGTGTCAAATCGCGGATCTGCGCCCAGTCAACCGCCTCCACCGTGCCGCCCAAAATCGCACAAAGCTGCGCCGCGCGATATTCGACAGACGCGGAAAGGCCCTCGACGCGCACCAGTGCGCGCCCCTCAGCCCATGCCGCTCCGCAGACATCGAACGGCGATCCGAGCGCCTTGGCCAAAACTCGAGGCGCCTCACCCGCCGCGCAGCGCACAACAACCGTGGCCGACGCCTGCGGGATCGCAAGAACGCGGAAAGAGAGTTCTGTGAGAACACCCAATGTGCCCCACGATCCCGCCATCAGCTTCACGAGATCGTAGCCCGTGACATTCTTCATCACGCGCCCGCCGTTCTTGATAATCTCACCCGACCCGTCGACAAATCGCACGCCGATCAGACTGTCGCGGCACGCACCCGCCTGCACACGGCGCGGACCCGAAGCATTCGTCGCCACGACACCGCCGATCGTCGACCCCGCCGCGCCCGACGGCTCAAACGGCAAACGCTGTCCCTCCGACGCGAGCAACGCCTCAACCTCCGCGAGCGGCATCCCCGCGCCCACGACAAGTGTCATTGCGCCCGGCTCATACAAGCGGACGCCGGTCAGACCCCGCGTCTCAAGAACCTCACCGCGTATATCCCCGACAGCCCGCGTGCCCCCGCCGCGCACCTCCAGCGGGGCCTGCACCTTGCGCAAAATCTCGGCCAGATCGGCTTCCGTCTCAGGGCGATACGTCATTGGACCTCACGGCGCGCGGCGCTTACATGCAATGGGAAAACTTTAGCGGCGTTCAAAAGCCATTTGGGATCAAACACATCCTTGACCCGCATTTGGGCCTCCAGATCGGGCGCATTGAATTGCACCTCCATCAGGTCGCGCTTTTCGATCCCAACGCCGTGCTCGCCCGTCAAGCAGCCGCCCACCTCAACACAGAGCTTCAAAATTTCCGCGCCCAATTCCTCGCACAGCTCCTGATCGCCGGGTTTATTGGCGTTGTAGATAATAAGCGGGTGCATGTTCCCATCGCCAGCGTGGAACACATTGCCCACCTCCAGCCCGAACTGCGCCGACAAGTCCGCAATCCGCGCAAGCACACGCGGCAGTTCCGATACCGGAATCGTGCCGTCTAGACACATATAATCGCCGCGCTGGCCCATCGCCCCGAAAGCTGATTTCCGACCCAGCCAGATACGTTTTGCCTCGTCCTCTGTCTGCGCCTCGCGGAATTCGATCGGATCGTGGCGCATCGCAATCGACCGGATCAGCGCGATCTGCTCCGCGATCTCGTTATTCGACCCTTCAACCTCAATGATCAAAAGCGCTTCGCAGTCGGGGTAACCCGCATGGCAGAACGCCTCTGTCGCCTCAATGCAGGGCCGGTCCATAAACTCAATCGCAACCGGCAAAACCCCAGCGCGGATGATATCGGCCACGCATGCCCCCGCGACCTCGTTGGACCCGAATGCCACCAAAACAGGGCGCGCACCTTCGGGCTTTGGCAGGATTTTCAGCCACGCCTCGGTCACAACGCCAAGCTGCCCCTCCGATCCGCAAATCACGCCGAGCACATCCAAACCGCCCGCATCGAGATAAGGGCCGCCGATCTCAACCACCTCTCCCGCCATCGTCACCATCGTGACCCCGAGGAGGTTATTCGTCGTCACGCCGTATTTGAGGCAATGCGCGCCGCCCGAATTCATCGCAATATTTCCCGAAATCGCGCAGGCGAGCTGGCTCGACGGATCGGGCGCGTAGAACCACCCATCGCCCTCAATTGCCCCCGTCACCGAAAGATTTGTTCGTCCCGCTTCAACTTTAATCGCGCGATCTGCATAGCTGACCTCCAGCACGGAATTCATCCGCGCGAGACCCAAAACAACCGCATCCTCAGAAGGCATCGAGCCACCCGCGAGGGAGGTTCCCGCCCCGCGCGGCACGACCGGCACGCCCAAAGCCGCACAGGTTTTCAACGCGCTCGCAACCTCCGCAGTGGTGCGCGGCAAAATGACAGCCAATGGCATACAGCGGTAGGCCGCAAGCGCATCGCACTCATACGCTTTGGTTTCGCGCGGATCATCAATTACCGCGTCATCCGGCAACACCGCCCGCAAAGCGGCAACGATCCGTGGTTTGCGCGCGATGACCATCGCATCGGGTTTTGGCATCTGCATGGTAGGGCCTCCATCTGGTAATATTTTATAACCAATTAAGGTCGGCGCGCAACCCTTGATTTGCCCGCTAGCCCCGCCCCCCAAGCCGCGCTAAGAAGACTGCATGACCTCACAAACACTCCTTCTCGGACCCTTCGCAGCCGCCGATCTGGTGGCCCTCGCCTCATTCGTTTTCTCTTGGTGGATCATCGGGTGGCTTTCGGAAAACCCGTCCGCAAACAGGCTCTCGGTCGGGGTGCTGATGGAAAGCTACCGGCGCGAATGGATGCGACAATTCGTGACCCGCCAGCCGCGGATTTTCGACGCGGGGATGATGGATAGTTTGCGCCAAGCGACGACATTTTTCGCATCGACGGCCCTTATTGCGATTGGCGGTGGCTTGGCACTGATCGGCAATCCAGATCGATTGACATCGCTCGCCTCCGATTTGGCGCTAGATGACGGGCCCGCCCTTTTGTGGGAGGCCAAGATTCTGACGGCGGTTCTGTTTGGATCAAACGCGTTTTTAAAATTTGTCTGGTCGCACAGGCTGTTCAATTATTGCGCCATCACGATGGCGGCCGTGCCGAATGAAATCGGTGATCTGGCCTATGCCCGCGCCGCGCAGGCCGCCGTGGTCAACATCAATGCCGCGCGCGCCTTCAACCGCGGCCTGCGCTCGGTTTACTTTGCCCTTGCGTCACTGGCTTGGTTGCTCGGACCTTTGGCGTTGATGGGGGCAAGCGTCTTCACCTTCGCCATGCTGTGGCGACGTGAGTTTGCTTCGGTCTCGCGGCGCGCCCTTTTGACAGATCTGCCATCTTAAGCCCTGCGTCCGCCGCGCCCTTCCCAGAGCCAAGCCCCGACGAGCATAAGCGCAGCGAAGACCAGATAAGCCCAGTCTGGCAACAGCGCCGTGCGGCGGATGCCCGTCACCGATTGCGCCTCACGCGGCGTGATGCCGACCCATCCTTGGCCGGCAGTCACCCCGCCCTCACGCACGCGCCGCACCAAGGGCAAGCCATCTTCAATCCGCTGGAAGCTTCCCGATGAGGCCGCAACAGGCCCCGCGAGCGGAGCCTGATCGGCTATCGTCTGCTCAAACTCGCGCGGGCTGGCGGGGCCCATTGCAACAACCCGCTCAAGATCGCCCTCAATCAAGCGATAGAGGCCAGGCTCCGGCGCAATCCAACGGGCCGTGAAGCGCCCCGGTGCGGTCTCCGTCAATGTAACCGCCTCGCTCTCCCCGTCGGGATGGACCACCTGCACATCGCCGACAGTCTCCTCCATGGTGCGGCGGATGATCGTTAGCGCCATCGTGCCCGCGGAGACTTCTGCGTAAAGCGCCTCCTCCTCCAGTTCGGGCTCTTTCATTTCCCAATGGGCGATGCGGCGCAGCAACTCCAATTGCGGCCCTCCGCCCTCATAGCCGCGATCCCACAGCCATGCCTGATCAGAGGCCAAAAGCGCCACGCGCCCCTCGCCCTCGCGGCTTAAGATCAGCAACGGCTTATCCTCCGCGCCGGTTAGGACCACCTCCCCCGTCGGATCGGTCACCTCGATCTGGCGTAGCCAACGCCCCCAAGTGGCTTGATCGTCCCCGCCCTCGCCCGCAACTTCGGGCATCCCTTCCAGCGCGGCGATAACGGGATGGCGCAACCCCTGCGCCGTGGGGCGTGGCAGGAATGCGCCCGAGATCACGCGGCCCGTCGGGCTGGCGGGAATGATCTCGGCCAAGGGCGAATAGGCGAGGCTTTCGACAGATGCGAACTCCGGCCCCGCAGCGATCAAAATCGCACCGCCGCCTTGCACATAATCGCGGATGTTGCGGAAATACGAGCTCGGCAGGATCCCGCGTTCGGAATAGCGATCGAAGATAATCAGATCGAAATCATTGATCTTGTCGACAAACAGTTCCTGTGTCGGAAAGGCGATCAGCGAGAGCTCGGAGACGGGGGTGCCGTCTTGTTTCTCTGGCGGGCGCAGGATCGTGAAATGCACCAGATCAACGCCAGCGTCTGATTTTAGGAGGTTGCGCCATGTCCGTTCACCCGCATGGGGCTCACCGGAGACGAGCAAAACCGATAGCCGGTCGCGCACGCCGTTGATCTGCACCGACGCCGCATTGTTTCGGTCGGTCAGCTCAGTCTCGCCTGCGGCAACCTCGATCTGCACGACATTCTGGCCACCGTGATCGAGCACCAAAGGCAACTCCAGATCGACACCCACAGGAACATTGGTCGTTTGCGGATCCTCTCCGTCGATCGAAATCGTTACATCGGCAAATCCGCCCGCCGGGGCCGCCCCCTCGTCCTCGACTTTGAGGCGCACGGACACTGGCTCGCCGATGATCCCGAACGTGGGCGCATTTGAAATCACGAGGCGGCGATCCCAGTCATCGCCCTCCCCCGTCAAAAGCACATGCACGGGCGCGGGCGCGGCATCAACCAGCGCACCTGCGTCATGCACCTGACCATCCGTGACGATGAACGCGCCCGCGATGCGCGCCTTTGGCTCGGCCGCGAAAGCTTCGGCCAGCGCCGCGCCGATCAAAGTCCCTGCGTTTTCTTCGGCATCGGCCACCGTAATCTTGCGCAGTTCGGTGTTGGGCATCGCGGAAATCTTGCGCTCCAGATCGGCAACGGCGCGATCCGTCTGATCGGCACGGGCCGAGAGGGTTTGCGAAGAGGAACGGTCCTCAATTAGCAAAACGATATCAGAGAGGCTCTCAAAGCTTTGTCGTTGTAAAGCAGGCCCCGCCAACGCCAAAGCCAAAGCGCCCAGCGCGATGCCCCGCAGCACCCAGCCCCGCAATCCGCGCCAAAGCGCGAAAGCCGTCAAGATCACAGCAGCCGCGCCGAGGCCGCCCACCAGCACCCACCCAACGAGCGGCGCAAATTCGATGTTCCACGCGTTCATTGCCCGAGCCTTTCCAGCAGAGCCGGCACATGGACCTGATCCGATTTATAATTACCCGTCAGGACATGCATGATCAGATTGATACCGAATCGATATGCGACCTCGCGTTGGCGCTCGCCGCCCATTCCGCGCCCGACGGGAAACATCGCCGCGCCGCGCGCATCGACAGCCCAAGCAGCCGCCCAATCATTGCCCCCCATCACAACCGGCGTGACCCCGTCATTGAGCTGGCGGAACGGCATTCCCTCATTCGCCGCCTCCTCCGCGTCCACCGCCGCCTCAACCCAGACGGCGGTGCGCGCATGGCGACCGGGGAAATCTTGCAAAAGGTAGAAGCTACGCGTGATGACATGGTCTTGCGGGATCGGCTCAAGCGGCGGAATATCAAGCGGCGCGGCCAAGGCTTGCAACCTGCGCCCTTCCGGCGTGGCGGTGCCAAACCCGGCGATTCCTGCATCGCGCGTATCGAATAGGATCATCCCGCCAGACCGCAGGTAGCGATTAATCTTGAGATAGGCCTGCGCCGAGGGGGTGGGTTGATCTTCGGTTATCGGCCAGTAGAGGAAGGTAAACAGCGCCAGATCATCTGTTTCCAAATCCACCGCCATCGGGGCATCCGGCTCGACGGTGGTGCGCCGCGCGAGCATTTGGGATAGCCCGTCCAGCCCTGCCCGTGAGACCTCGTCCTGCGCCGCATCCCCCGTTTGGACATAGGCCAGCACGACGCCCCCAGCCGCGCGAACAGCCCGCGCGGGGTCGGTTTCAGCCTGCGCCGGATGCGGCGCGACGCTCAACAACGACATCGCAAGTAAAAGCGAGAGAAGTGCTGCGCCCTTTTGGCCGCGACGGCTGCCCCGCTTTGGGCCCCAAAGCCGCCCTGCGACAAAGAGGGACGCGAAAATATCAAGCAGCGCGCCGATCAACGCGGCGGAAATCAATGCGCCTTTCAGTGGCATCTGCTGCATCTCGTCTCCGCCCTCCACAACGATATCTTGTGGCCAAACGGCCGGAGACAACCCCCGCCCCTGACTGATCACGTTGAGAGCGACCTGCCGTTCATTTGCGGAATATAGGCCGGGCGCTGGCGTATCGTTTCGCTGGGGCGCGGTGAGGGCCTGCGCGAGATCGGCCGCCTCAACACCCGCCGTTTCCGGTGCGTCGCGCAATTGCCCGCGCGCATCAAGCAGCTTGCGGGCCTCCCACGGGCCACCCGATACATCTTGCGCACCAAACTCCCCTGCGCGCGCCGACACGGCCAGACGTTCAAGCATCGATACAAATAATCCCGACAACGGCAGGCTCGACCATTCCGCATTTGCGGTGACATGGAAGAGCACCACTTGCCCGTCGTCGAACTGCGCGCGGGTGACAAGCGGCGTGCCGTCTTCCAGCGAGGCAATCACGCGATCGGCCAGTTCCGGCGAGGGTTCGGACACCACTTGCGACCGCACGACCACCTCATCGGGAACGATAAGCCCGCTGAAGGGCGAGTCTTCGTTGAAAGGCGCGAGATTGCGCGGCGCGCCCCAAGACATCGTACCACCCACAGATCGCCCGCCTGCCCGTAAAGTCACCGGCAAAAGCGGGTCGGTTACGTTATCGGACGCTGCGAGCCGCGGCCCCGCAAACCGGAGCAATAGCCCCCCCTCCGCAACCCAATCCGCCAGACGGTCGGCCTCGGGCATATCCGCCAGATCGGCAAGAATTATCACATCAGGCGAGGCTTGCAAAACATCCGCCAGATCACCCTCAATCAAATCCACCGACGGCGAAAGCGCTTGGCGCAGATAGTGCAGCGGCGAAAGCAACTCCAACCCTTCGCGCGCGCGGCCTAGCTCGACCAAAGCAACTTTGCGGCGCTTCAACCCGTCATCGGTCAAGCTCACCGCGCCGGCATGGGACTGGCCCGAAACCTCAAAGCGGGTGATACGATTGCGCAGTTCCGGCGGCAGGTCGAACACAGCATCCGCATTCACGGGTGTCGTGACCTGCGCAAGGCGACGCTCAACGCCCGAAGGATCAAGGCCGATTGCGGCGACCTCGACCTCGCCTCCCGCGCGCGGCGCAATCGCCCGGATGGTCAGCGCAGTCTCCACCACTTTCGCGGGGCTCAGCGCGACAAGGCCGCCACGCTCCACCACACGCACTTGGCCCCGCGCACGCAACTGCGCGAGCAAATCTGCGCGATCTGCACGCTCCAACCCGTCGGAGAGCCAAAGCGTATCAAACCCGCCTTCGGGGAGGTTTGCGGCGTTAACGGGGAGCGGATCCCACGCCTGAGGCGCGATATCGGGGAGGGTCGCGAGCGCATCCTCCGCCGTAGTGAAGGTGATTTGATCTGGCATTTCGCGCGTCAAACCCGCCAGCGCAACCGGGCGACCGGACGCGCCCGCGCTTTCAATCTCGGTTCGTATCCGCGCCTCAACCTGCGCAACACGCCCCCCCAGCGCCCAACTCGCATCGGAAAGAATAAGCAGCGGACGATCCGAATTGGTGACCGCGACCGGATTGAGAATCGGGCCGGCGAAGCCAATGATCGCCGCAGCCAGCGTTAACATGCGCAATAACAACACCCACCAAGGCGTGCGCTCGGCCTGTTTCTGGCGATCTTCCAATCCCAAAAGCAACACGACAGCCGGAAACCGGTGTCGCAAGGGCGCGGGGGGCGCGGCGCGCAGCAAGAGCCATAGAACTGGCAATGCGATCAGCCCCGTAAGGAGCCAAGGCGACACGAAACCGATCATCGCGGCGCCACCGATGAAGCGGCCGACGTTTGCAATGCACCCGCCATCCACAGCAAGGCGGATTGCGCCGGTTCGCCTGTGTGATGCGTGCCAAAATGCCAGCCCGCCGCATGGGCCGCCGCCGAAATCCGTTCGCGGCGCTCGGCCAGTCGCGCGAGGTAGCGCGGTCGAAGATCCGCGGCATCTGCGCTCTCGAAGTTCAGATCATCGCCCACGGACTCGAAAATCGCGCGACCACGGTACGGGAAATCCTCCTCCACCGGGTCCAGCACCTGCATCAGAACGCCCCGAACACCGCGCGCCGCCAGCAAGGCTATTTGCGCCTCGACCGGAGCCGGATCCGCCAGAAAATCCGATATCACGATGACTTCGGCATGCGGTGGAACCTCCCCTGTGTCCAACCCGCCTGCCCGAGTTTGGAGAAGACCGGCTTCGCCCTCAGGCGACATCGCCGCGCTTAAAGATTCAATTTGCGCCCGCCCACCCCGCGCCGCCAAGGGGGTTTGGCCAAGCAAGCCCACGCGCTCGCCCGCGCGGATCAACAAGACCGCCATTGCAAGCCCGAGCACCGCCGCGCGATGCGCCTTTTGCGGGCGATCGTCCCCCGCCGAAAACCGCATGGACGTTGCAGGATCAACCCAGACCCATGCGGATTGCGCGAGTTGCCACTCGCGTTCGCGAACGACCTGCGCATCCGCGCGCGCGGACCGGCGCCAGTCAATCAGCCGTGCGCCGTCGCCCGCCTCTGCGGGCCGGTATTGCCAGAACTCCGTCCCCGCGCCGATACGGCGACGCCCGTGCGCGCCCATGCGAACGGTATCCGCCAGCGCCATGGCCGAAAGCATCAGCGGCGGCAGACCAGAGCTGAGCGTCTCCGCCTTCCCGCGCAACTCGACCGCCGCGGACGCGCCTGAAGCGGCGAGAGGGTCACCCGATTGCGTCACTCAGCCGCCTCACGCTGAAAGCTGGACATCATGACGGCATCAATCACACCGTGAAGAGTCTCGCCCTTCGCGCGCGCCGCGAAATTCAGGGCCATCCGGTGGCTCAAGACAGGGCGCGCCATAGCGGCGACATCGTCGAGTGTCGGCGCGAATTCCCCGCGCAAGAGCGCACGCGCACGCGCCGTCAGCATCAAGGCCTGCGCCGCGCGCGGCCCGGGGCCCCAAGCCACCGAAGCCCGCACAGCGTCATGGGCCTCGGCCTCGGTCGGACGACAGGCGCGCACAAGATCCAGCACACCGTCGACCACCGCAGCCCCGACGGGCATCCGCCGGACCAAGGATTGCGCAGCGATCAATTCATCCGAGGTGAAGACCGCATGCGCTTGCGCCTCCTGCGCGCCGGTCGTCGCCATCAAGATATCGCGTTCAGTCGCGCGAGTGGGGTATTCAACATCAATCTGCATCAAGAAGCGGTCAAGTTGCGCCTCTGGCAGCGGATAGGTGCCTTCTTGTTCAATCGGGTTTTGCGTTGCCAGAACATGGAATGGCCGCCCCAAGGGACGATGCTCGCCCGCGATTGTGACCTCTTTCTCCGCCATCGCTTGCAGCAACGCCGATTGGGTCCGCGGGCTGGCGCGGTTGATTTCATCCGCCATCAAAAGCTGGCAAAACACGGGCCCCTCAATGAACCGGAATGCTCGCCTGCCGTCTGCGCCCGTATCAAGCACCTCCGAGCCCAGGATATCGCCCGGCATAAGATCCGGCGTGAATTGCACGCGATTCGATCCCAGCCCCATCACCGTGGCCAGCGTATCGACGAGAAGCGTCTTACCCATCCCCGGAAGGCCGACGAGCAATCCATGACCGCCTGAAAGCAAGGTGGCGAGGACAAGCTCCACCACACGTTCCTGACCAATAAACCTGTGATTGATCGAAGCCTTTGCTTGCGCGAGCTTTTCGCCCAAGGCCTCAATCTCATGCATCATCTGATCTGCCTCGGACATGTGACAAAAGCTCCTTTAACGCTATAATATGAACAAAGCAGATATCGCAGTCGAACCCAATGGCAAAGGCACATGCAGACAAACACCCCCCCACAAAACTCTGTGACTGCCGATAGTCTCGCCAGTTCCGCCCGCAGCGCGTCGAAAAAAGGCGCGCCCCCTGTCCATCTTTGGAACCCGCCGTTCTGCGGCGATCTGGATATGGAGATCAAGGCAGACGGGACGTGGTTTTACCTCGGCACGCCGATCGGGCGGATGCCTTTGGTGAAGCTGTTCGGCTCGATCTTGAAGCTCGAAGACGGTCAGTATTTCCTCGTCACGCCGGTGGAGAAAGTCGGCATCCGCGTCGAGGACGCACCGTTTATCGCGATTGACTTCGACCGCAATGCCGAGGGCGATTTGTGTTTTACGACCAATCTGGGCGATGAGGTGATCGCGGGGCCGGACAATGCAATTCGTGTCCAATTTAACGGTGACGAGCCGCGCCCGTATCTGCATATCCGGCGCGGCCTTGAAGCGCGCATTGATCGAAAAAGCTTCTACCGCTTGATCGACATCGCGGAGGTGGAGGCCATAGACGGCGAAGACTGGATCGGCCTGCGGTCTCGAGGCGTGTTCTTCCCCATCGCCTTGCGCGAAGACCTCGGCTGAGTACCCTTATCAGCGGCGTCAGGCGGGGGGAGCGGACGGCTCGCCCCCCTCGCCCGCGTTGCTCTTTAGCTTTGCTCCAGCATCCGGCCCATCGGGCGGCCCGCAACAATATGCATGTGGAAATGCGGGACCTCTTGCACACCGTGAGTGCCTGCGTTGGTGATCGCGCGGTAGCCGTTTTCCTCAACACCAAGCGCCGCGCAAACCCGCGCCACCGCCCGCGCGAAATCGACGATCTCCGCGTCAGAGGCGGCTGCGCAGAAGTGATCATAGGTCACGTAAGGCCCCTTCGGGATAACGAGCACATGATCAGGCGCTTGCGGCGCGATATCGCGAAACGCGAGGCTATGCTCTGTTTCAAGTACGGTCGAGTTCGGAATTTCGCCCCGCAAAATGCGCGCGAAAATATTCGAAGTGTCGTAAGCATAGGCCATCGGCGGCTCCTTCAATCGACAAACAGGTAATGTGTTTCGGCAATCTCGCGCGCGGCCTCGGATGTCAGGCCGAACATCTGCGCGAGGACACTGGCGTTTTCATCGACCGACGCCGATTCGCGCAGACGTAGGACCACCGGGAAATTCGCATCCCTGATCCGGTCGCTCTCAAACCGGAGATCCGCGCGAATGGTTGGCAGCATTCGGTTGATAACCTCTTGCGGTGTGCTTTCGCCCGCCAGCCCAACACGGCGCGCATGTCCGATCAGATAGTCGTCCGTAAATTCGCAATCGATTTCAAGCACGCGCGAGACGACCTTATCACCGCTAAAATCTTCCATCAGGTCAATCGCGGCGGGATCAAGACAGATCACCAGACGGTCGCTTTGATTGTAATCATAAAGCATGCGCACCAATGCGCGGCGATGGCGGTTGCGCTTCTCGATGGTGGACTGAATCCCGCCGAGATCGGGTAGCCAGCAGCTTTCCTCGTTGAACAGATATTCAACCACCGGAACATCGGACAGACGGCGCAATTGTTCCGCCACCCGCTTGGCCACGTGCCATTTCTTGCACACGATCATCATCAGCTCGCGATCGCGGCCCAAACTGGATTCCGTTTCCCAAAAGCGCGGCGCAAACCTGCGACCGAGCCGCCCGCGCCCCGATAGGAACTTAAACAGCGAGGCGCCTTCGTTGGAGATCGGGAAATGCACATCCCGCTCGCCCCAAAGAGCCCCGAGGCGGGCTTTGAGATCCAGCGCTTCGGGGCTGATCTTGCGGGCGAAGACAAAATCCTGACTCAGCAGAAGGTCGTGATGGTCGTTATAGAAAGTGACCGGCATCCCGTAGTCGGTAAACATCAAGAAGGTCAACGTGCGGGTACGAATCTCGCGGTCAGCCACCACGTGGCGCACGACCGTCTGGAAAAAGGTCTCGTCCGGAATCCATGTCGTGCGGAAAAACCGCATCACGTCGGGGCGGGTGTCGCAAAACTCGAGGACCGATTCGATCGTCGACCGCCGCAAGCACCACCATTGCGACCCGATCATCATCTGAATGTCGTCAGGGACGCTGCGGGTGATCCCCAGCGCCTTTTGCAAATCAAAGCTGCGGTAGAACAGCCATTTTCGCGTACGCTCATTGAAGAAATGGCGATAGATGAGCCGCTCCTCCTTGAACCCTGTTTTAATCCAGTCGGACGCAAAGAAATCGAAGCTCTCGATGTAATCTACCGGATCGCGATCAAGAAAATCATGGGCATATTGGGCCGTCTTTGTGGGCATACAGTCGCCCGAGAGCATGTAAAAATGGGTCGCATCAGGAAAAGATGCATAGGCCGCGCGCACCGCCTCGAGCGTCGCGGCGACAAGGCTCCATTCGCCCCAACCGCATTTGAACCGCTTTCGGGCGAATGCAACCGAAGGGTTATCCCCCAAAGCGGCGCGTATTTTTTCAAAATCGGCAGGTTTCGCACGCGCATCGAAGTGGATCGACACGTAATCACCCGTCGACGCGAGCCGTTGAGCCTGCGCGATGATTCCCTCGGGATCCTTGTGGGTGAGCAAAATGAATGCGATTTTTGCCATATTCGAAACGATACGCCGTGCCTAATGTTGATTATCCGCAGTTTTAACGTCATCAGACGTTGAAAAGACAGAGGTTCTTTGATTTTAAATATCTAATTATATCGGCCGGATGCAAACTGCACTGTGCTGCATTGGAGGTTTTCATGGGTTTTCCTGGAACGTGGATGACGGAAAGTGAGTCCGTCGTGTATCGCGTTGTCCCAAAATGTGCGTGTTCGACCATCGGTCAAATCATGTACTATTCGGATCAAGGCAAGTTTTTCGACGGCGATATCCATGATGCGACAAGCGGCATGCACAAGTGGTCGATGGAAAACTCGCACGCGGCGATTGAGAAAAACGTCCGCAACCACAAGAGCTACGCCTTCACCTGCGTGCGCAACCCCTATGCGCGGATCTTATCATCCTTCTTCGATAAGATCTGCGGAATCCAGCGCAACGGTAAGCGGTACCGTGGCAATCTCGTGCCACAGCTGATCCAGAAATACGGCATCGAAGTCGGCTCGCCAGAGGACGGATTCGAATTCGATCAAATCAAAAGCTTCCGCCGATTCTTGCTGTTCGCGCGCGACACCATCCGTTGGAAGCGCCCGATGGAGCCAGACATCCATTGGTCCGCGATGTCAGGTCATATTTCGACCTTCATCGTGAACGGTGGAACTTACGACAAGATTTTCTTCACCGAACAGTTCAATGACGGGATGCAGCAGGTGCTCGACAAGATCGAGACACGCCATGCGGTGGATCTTGCCGCGATTCCAAAATTCAACGAATCCGAGGGTCACGGGCCGAAGCGGCTTCATAAGGTGTCGGATTATTTCGACGATTTGTCGAAGCATCTGGTGTGGGAAATTTACAAAAAAGATTTCCAATTGTTCCAGTATGATTTTGACAATCCTGATAACAAAATGCCGATCGGCGAGATTGACCTCGATGAGGTTCACGCCAAGCTCAACAGCTGATCGTGTGATCATTCCGGCGTGAAGGGGGCGGCAGCCCCCTTTTGCTGCGCGCTGGGGCGCTATGTCTTTGGGCTTGGGCTTTGATGGGATGGGGCGCTTCGCACAAGAATGGACGTTAGCGAAATGACACGTAGCAGATGGATTGCAGGGCTGTGCTCTCTCGTATTCTGCGGGGTCTGGGCGGCTGTCGCCTCCAATATCTCCGCCGATTGGGATGCGGCCTTGCTCCACGCATTCCGCACGACGGGCGATCTCGCGATGCTGCGCGGCCCGATCTGGACGGAGACCGTCCTACGCGATCTGACGGGGTTGGGCGGCGTGACTGTGCTCACGCTGACCGTTCTCGGGTCCAGCGCCCTCTTCATGCGGATGGGCCATTCGGCGCTCGCCTCGCGGATCATCGCGGCAGTCGTCATCGGGCAAATCTTGTCAAACGGGCTCAAAGCGCTCTTCGCGCGCCCGCGGCCTGACCTTGTTCCGCACGGCACGCTTGTGACGTCTGCGAGCTTTCCGTCAGGGCATTCGATGATGGCGGTTGTTGTTTGGCTATCACTCGCGCTTGCTATCGCGCGCGTGGCGCCCGAGCTGCGGCGCGCTTTGATAGGCGCGGCGCTCACGCTCTCGGCGCTGGTTGGCGTCAGCCGCGTTGCGCTCGGCGTGCATTGGCCGAGCGATGTCTTGGGCGGCTGGGCGCTAGGCGCGGCATGTGCGATTTTATGCGCCGATTACGGGGCACGTCGTCGCGGATGAGAGGCGTCTGCGCGAGGAGTGAACCTCCTTGCGCGCAGACGTCTCGGGCCGGTTAGATCAGGCCTGCGTTGGCGAAGAGCGCCTTGATATCGCTTTCAGGGCGCGCGCCGAAATGACCGATGACTTCGGAGGCCGCAAGGCACCCCATTCGGCCCGCAACCTCCAATGGCAGCCCTTGCGCAAGGCCGTAGATAAACCCGGCCGCGAATTGATCGCCCGCGCCTGTCGCATCAACCGGCGTCACGGCCTTGACCGGCACCGAGACACGCTCATTTCCGCGGATGACCAACACATCCCGACCCGACTGCGTGCAAGCGATCGTGCCGCATTCAAGGGCGGCTTGTGCAAGCGCGCTTTCCAAATCAGTTTGATAAAGCGATGCCCACTCATGCTCGTTGCCGATCACGAAATCCAGTTCGTCCCGCACGAGGCGGCGGAAGCTATCACGGTGGCGATCGACGCAGAACGGATCGGATAAGGAGATCCCAGCGCGCCCGCCGCCGCGATGGCAGCCCTGCGCGGCTTTGAGGAAGGCGGTTTTGCCGTGATCCTTATCGAACAGATACCCCTCCAAGAACAACCATTCGGTGTTTTCAACCACATCCAGCGACACGTCTTCCGTGCCCAAATCTGCGCCTGCACCAAGATAGGTGTTCATCGAACGCTCGCCATCCGGCGTCACAAAGATCATCGAGCGCGACGTGGGCAATTCGACATCGGCCACAGGCGCATTGGGGAAATCAGTCCCCTCAGCCGCCAGAGATGCTGCGAAAAACCGCCCCAGCGCATCATCCTTGACGCGCCCGATGAAGGCAGTTTTCAGGCCAAGATTGCCCAATCCCGCAAGCGTATTGCCCACCGATCCGCCGGGGGCCTGCGTGCGTTCGGACATCGCGGCATAAAGAGCCTCGCCACGATCGCGATCAATTAGCTGCATAATCCCCTTTTCGATCTGCATCTGATCAAGAAACGCGTCATCTGTCTGGCTCAGCACATCGACGATCGCATTGCCGATTCCGACAACCTGATATTTCTTCATTGGGTCTTCTCCTCGAATTGGCACAGGTCGCGGATATGGCACGCCCCGCATTTGGGCTTTCTGGCGACACAGATATACCGTCCGTGAAGGATCAGCCAGTGATGCGCGTGATCTTGAAACTCGACAGGCACGTGATCCTCAATCGCGCGCTCAACCGCGTCAACATCCTTACCCGGGCAAATACCGGAACGGTTGCCGATGCGGAAAATATGGGTATCCACGGCCTGCGCCGGATAATGAAACCACATATTTAGCACAACATTTGCCGTCTTGCGCCCGACACCAGGCAGGCTGGTCAATGCCGCCCGCGATGAGGGAACTTCGCCGCCGAACTGATCCACGAGGATCTGGCTCATCTTTATGACATTTTTCGCTTTTTGGCGGAACAGGCCGATCGTCTTGATATGTTCGATCAGCCCTACCTCGCCCAAAGCGAGCATTTTTTGCGGCGTGTCGGCAATCGGGAAAAGGGCCTTTGTGGCCTTATTCACACCGACATCTGTCGACTGCGCCGACAGCGCTACGGCGACGACCAATGTGTAGGCATTGATGTGATCGAGCTCGCCTTTGGGGTGCGGCTCACCCGCTTGAAAGCGCGTGAAAATCTCTTTCATCGTTAGGTAGTCAAGCTGTTTTGCCATATCGCACCTCTGCACTTCACTCCCTAATGCCGTGCCGCGGAGCCTATCGCAAGTGTTCGACGAAAACTCTCACATACGGCAGCGAGCCGTTAAAATCCGCATGATTTTGTCCGCCTCTCCTGACTCGGGATTAACAGTGTCTTGGGAAAACTGGCGCAATATTCCACGGGACCCTCGCCCGAAGTTATGTTGTCACAGACAGGTCAAATTATGGATCAAGGATATTCTATAGATGCGTTGATCTATTGCCCTGCAACTGACACGTGGTCCTTGGTTGATGGCTTCGACCACGATCGGATGATGTGGCTCATCGAGACGGCGGAAGATACGCCTGAGCTTGCCGCGCAAGCCCTCCCCATTGACTATCAAGAGCCGACAACGCGTGAGGCCGCGACGGGGGCCTTGCCGCTTGCCCGACTGAAGGATCCCGCCGGTAGAATTCGCGCAACGGGGACGCTGTCTGCCGACCGGCCACTGATCCTGCGGGCGGAGGCTGGAGATGCCATCCGCATCGATTCCTTCGAGATCGACGGCTCGCTTGCACTTTATGTGGCATCGGCGCGTCTGACCCCCAAAGAGCGCTATCGCGCCCATCATCAATCCCCTGCGAGGCGGCATCTCACGGCCCCGCAAGGAAGCTTCGATCAGGGGTTTCTTGCGTCGGGGACGATGATCGCAACGAAAGAAGGCCCCCAGCCGGTCGATTGGCTCCGCGAAGGAGACATGGTGTTAACGCGGGACAATGGTTACCAACCGGTGGTCCATATCGCGCAAACAACATGCGGGCCCGATCGCGACGCGGAGCTGGTAACGCTTGAGGCTGACGCATTCGGGCCGAATCAACCAAGCCATGATCTGACACTGACCCCCGCCGCGCAAATTCTATTGGCGGCCCCCCTCCTCGATCTCTGGTTTGGAGAAACAGAAATGCTCGCCCGAATCGAAGATTTCGCGCGCGATGCGACTCCCTTCCCCCCGCTGGCGAACACGGTTCTCTGGTCGATCGTGCTCCCGAGGCCCGAGATCATTCTCGCCGAGGATATCTGGCTGGCCTCTGCGCTCGTCGCGCCCGAGTTCCTCGCTCTGCTGGAGCCCGAGGCCGCAGCGTCTCTGGCGCCAGTTCTCCACCACCATGTCAGGGCCGCACGCGCCTGCCTTGCGGAATGGGAGACCGCAATGTTTGTCCGGCAAACCCGAAAAAGCGCACGTGCCGCGGCATAGACAGTTACCGAACGCGATCCGCAGTCCGAGGATTACGCAGGATTCAGGTCGCGCAACATCGGGCGCGAGGCTAACCTGATCCAAAGCGCGAGGATTGGATATGGCAGATAAGAGCGGCGTGGAGCTGGAGCGGTTTCCGAGCCCCGATGACACAGGCGAGACAACCCTTTCGCGCAGCGCCTGCGACGATCAGGCGTCAACGGCATACCATTACCGGCTGATCGCCCGTGCTCTTGACCGGATGGATCAACCCAACGCCCATTCCCTTTCGCTTGACGAACTCTCAGCCGATTGCGGCCTCTCCCCTGCGCATTTTCAGCGCGTCTTTTCCGCTTGGGCAGGGATCTCGCCGAAGCGATATCAACAAGCGTTGCTCATGGCGCGCGCCCGCCCCGCCTTGGCATCGGGTGCCCCGCTTCTCACCATCGCGGACGATCTCGGCCTCTCGGGTCCCTCCCGTCTTCATGATCTCACGATCCGCTGGGAGGCCATGACACCGGGCGAATTTGCGGCGGGCGGCACCACGGAGATCCGCTATGGCGCGTTTGACACCCCGTTGGGACGCATGGTCGGCGCGGCAACCACGCGGGGCCTGTGCGGTTTGGGCTTTGTCGAAACCACCGATACCGCCGCCCGCGATGACCTCGCCCGAAGATGGCCCGCCAGCCGATTGATCGAAGACCCTACCCCAATTCAACCGTTGATCGATGCGGCGTTCGGCCAAGACGATTGCGGCGCGTCACCCGATATCCAAACGCCAGAAATTCGGCTAGCACCGATCGGCGGCCCCTTCCAAATCAAGGTTTGGGAGGCGTTACTGCAACTGCGCGACGGAGAAACAACCACCTATTCTAGCCTAGCCGCCCAAATCGACGCGCCCCAAGCGGCGCGCGCAGTCGGCAATGCAGTCGGCGCGAACCCGCTTGCGGTCCTCATCCCGTGCCACAGGGTCCTGCGCAAGTCGGGGGCTTTGGGTGGGTATCACTGGGGATTGCCGCGAAAAGAGCGCCTCTTAGCGCTCGAGTTCGCTCGCCGAGAAGTGATGCGCGGAAACTCGCCAACATCGCATCTGTGATAGTCCTCTCATGGGGAGATTTGATATAAGGGCCGCGATCCCCGAGCAGACGGGGTATGAAAAGAGGCCGAATATGACCCAAACAACTTCCCTAAGCGCCATGCGCTCCAAGATCATCTCCCGCAAAATGGGCATCGCCCTCACTGGACTGCTCGCAATGACCGCTTGCGCCGACCAAAGTGGCGAATATAGCAACGCGCAGCGTGCGGCGATCACCGGCGCCCTCATCGGTGGCGTTGCAGCAGGCACACGCAGCGGCGACGAGCGGCTCGAGAAGGCAGCGGCAGGCGCGATCGTCGGTGGCTTGATTGGCGGCGCGATCGGCAGCCAGCTCGACAAGCAAGCAGCCGAGCTTGAGCGTGACCTCGGCACCAACGGCGTCTCAATCGTCAATACAGGCAGCGAGCTCGTCGTCACCATGCCGCAAGACGTCTTGTTCGCAACCGATAGCTCAACGCTTCGCGCCGATTTGCAGCAAGATCTCTACACGCTCGCAGGGTCGCTCAACCGCTATCCGGACACCACCGTTAACGTTGTCGGCCATACTGACAATACCGGTGATGCGAACTACAACCAAAACCTCAGCCAAGCACGCGCCAACTCGGTGGCTTCGGTGCTGATCGGCGCCGGTGTCCCGCGCGCTCGGATCAACGCCTATGGGCGCGGCGAAGATGCACCGATTGCATCGAACCTCTCGGCAGAAGGACGCGCCCAAAACCGTCGCGTCGAGTTCGTGATCCGTCCGAACAGCTAATCTGTCTTTCCCCACCCGAAGAGAAGGCCGGACGAATTGTCCGGCCTTTTTCATTGCTCCTTCCGCAAAGTGGTCCTAAATTCTGACCAACGGGAGGGGCCATGCCATTTCAAAAAGTTGAATCGGAGAAGCTTTCGATGGCTGTCGTGCGCCAGATCGAAGGGCTTATTTTGCAAGGTGTCCTGCGCCCGGGCGAGCGACTGCCTGCGGAACGCGAGCTTTCGGAAAGGCTCGGTGTCTCGCGTCCAAGTCTCCGTGAAGCGATCGCGGAGCTGCAAGAAGCGGGGCTACTCGCCGCGCGTGCAGGGGCGGGCATCTATGTGGCGGATGTCTTAGGATCGGCATTCTCACCAGCCCTGATCCGTCTCTTCGCCGCGCATTCGGAGGCGGTCGCGGATTACCTCTCCTTCCGGCGAGATCTTGAGGGTCTTGCCGCTGAGCGCGCGGCGTCTTTGGCGTCCGAGACTGACCTCGCCGTGATCCAGGCGATTTTGGATAAGATGGAACTCGCACATTCGAAGCGAAACCCCTCGGAAGAAGCCACGCTCGATGCCGAATTTCACATGGCGATTATTGAGGCCAGTCACAACGTTATTATGTTGCATATGATGCGGGCGATGTTTGATCTGCTGCGCGAAGGGGTGTTCTACAACCGCGCGATCATGTTCCGCTCGCGCTCGACGCGCGATATTTTATTGGAACAGCACCGTGCGATTAACGCGGGCCTGCAAGCGCGTGATCCAAAGGCTGCCCGGCTCGCCGTGGAGGCGCATCTCAATTTTGTCGATCAAGCGCAAGCCGAACAAAGCAAATCCGAGCGGCACGAAGCCGTTGCGCGGTTGCGGTTACGGCAAGAAACTGAGCGCGGGTAGGTAAAGGCCCCTCCCCCAGATATAGATAAACCCGCGCCGAAGCGCGGGTTTATTCCGAGACACTACGATCAACGTTTAGTGGAAACGTGTTTCCACATCAGCAATCGCAGCGTCAATCAAAGCTGACTTGTCGGAAGCGCTCGTTTGCTTCGCCAAGATTTCGCTCGCGGCGGCGATTGCCACCGAAACAGCCGAATTCCGAACTTCGCGCAGCGCGCCTGCTTCTGCAGAGGCAATTTGCTCCTCAGCAGATTTCAGACGCCGTGCGATCGATGCTTGGAGGTCAAGCTTAGCTTGCTCCGCAGCTGCTTGCGCGTCGCGCTTCGCAGAGACAACGATCTCATCGGCCAAAGCCTGCACTTCGCGCTGTTTGCGCTCGTACTGGGCGAGGATCGTTTGAGCTTCTTCGCGCAAAGCTTTCGCCTCGTTCAGATCCGCTTGGATCCCCGCAGCGCGTTTATCCAAAAGCCCGCCGATAAGAGCAGGAACTTTGTAATAAACGAGAACGCCAACGAAGATCAGGAAGGCGATCAGCACCACGAAGTCGGTGTTGCGAAGCGAGAAGAACGGGCCCGATGCAGCAAGAGCAGGCGAGGCGCCCGCAACGGTGAGGAGAGCGATCAGTTTTTTCATCATCTCACCCTTTCAACCGTGCCGAAACAGCCGCCGCGAGGGTTGCTGCATCTGCTTTGCCGCCCAAAACCGCGACCAGCTCCGCTGCCGTGTCCTTGGCGACGACTTCCACCGCCTCCGCAGCACCAGCGCGGATCTCGTCAATCCGGCTTTCCGATTCCGCAGTGCGGGCTGCAATTTCTGCATCCGCTTTAGCAATGGCAAGGTCCAGATCCTTTTGGATCTCGGCCTTGGCCTTACCTACGATCTCTTGAGCTTGCGAACGCGCATCGGTAAGTGCCTTTTCATAGGCAACTTCAGCGGCTTTCGCTTTTGCTTTCAACTCGTCAGCGGCGTTAAGATCGCCAACGATGGTGCTTTGACGATCCGCCAAGACCGCACCAATGCGCGGCAGAGCGATGCGCGAAAGCACCCAGTAGATGACGACGAGGCTGACGAGAAGCCAGAAAATCTGGTTTCCGAAAGTCGTGACATCAAGTTGCGGCATGCCGGCGGATTGTGCTGCGTGGTCTGCAGCGGGTGCTGCTCCGTGCGCCGCGTTAGCCGCCAATGTGGCCGCGTCATGCGTTTCGTTTGCCATGTCGTCCCCCTGGACCCTTACAGTTGACCGGATGGGCACGCGGCACGTGCCCATCCGACATTAAGGATGCAAAGTAAGGATCAGACTGCGAACAAGAGAAGCAGAGCGACGAGGAACGAGAAGATCCCCAGTGCTTCTGCGAATGCCATGCCGATGAACAGCGTAGCGGTCTGGCCAGCTGCTGCCGACGGGTTACGCAATGCGCCGTTCAGGAAGTTCCCTGCAACGTTGCTCACGCCGATTGCTGCACCAGCCATGCCGAAGCAAGCGAGGCCTGCGCCGAGGTATTGACCGAATTCTGCGATGCCTTCCATGGGGTAGTCTCCTTGAGGATTAGAAAGGTTGGAATTGAAAACCTGCTTCGATTAGTGCGCTGGGTGCAGCGCGTCTTTGAGGTAGAGGCAGGTCAGGATCGTGAACACGTAGGCCTGGATGAGAGCCACAAGGATCTCGAGACCATACATTGCGGTGATTGCAAGGATCGACAGCGGCGTCACCAGCACACCGATCCACGACATGAGGACCAGCGGCGCGAAGGCTGCGAACACTTTGATAACGGCGTGGCCAGCCAAGACGTTACCTGCAAGACGAATGGAATGGCTGACAGGACGTACGAAGTAAGAGATCACTTCGATCACTGCCAGAACAGGGCGCAGCGCGAGCGGCGCGGACGAAGGCCAGAACAGGCCGAGGAAGCCGAAGCCGTGCTTTACGAAGCCGACAACGGTCACCGTTACGAAGACCAACAACGCGAGCACTGCGGTGACCGCAATGTGCGACGTAGTCGAGAAGGACATAGGGATCAGGCCGAGGAAGTTCGACACTGCGATGAAGATAAAGAGCGTGAAGATGTAAGGGAAGAACTTCAACGCATCTTTGCCGGCCACATCTTCGACCATTTTATGGACGAACCCATAGGTCAGCTCTGCAATGGACTGAATGCGGCTTGGGATCGTCGCGCGCCCGCGGGTGCCGGTAACGAAGAACAACACAACGGTCAGAAGCGCAAGCGCCATCCACAGTGTTGCGTTTGTCGGGGTATACCAAGCGATCGGGCCATCGCCAAACAACGGATGGATCTGAAACTGATCCATCGGGTGGAATACCAATCCAGTGTGTTGTTCGTCCGCCACGTTTATTTCCCCTTTGCATCAGCGGCCGCGGCCGCTTCAGATTCTTTACCCATGTCTTGTGCCGTGCGGATCATCACCTTGATCCCCGCCACAAAGCCAAGAAGCGTGAATATCAGCATGAACCACGGCAGGGTACCAAACAGCACATCCAACCCGTATCCGATGCCGAAACCGATCCCCAGCCCCGAAACCATCTCGACCACCATCCGCCACGCCATATCACCGCGCGATAGATCCTGATCGACGCGGGGCTTGGGAGCATGGGCACGCTTGACCTCATCCAACCGTTCCTCAAGCGCCTTCAGACGCTCCGGATCAGGCTGTTCAGAGGGGCTGTTGCTCATGATCTTTCCCCGCTCAAAACTTAACGGGTTGATAGACGTCACGGGGTTGTGAGTCAACGCCGGAAGTGGCGGATCGAGATCAGCGCAACTAACTGATTATACGATATAATTTATAATTTCGAAAATCGGGGCCCTCGGCGATGAGTGCCAGAAGATGCTGAAAAACCCTTTATGTAATATTCAACCAATCGGTTGACGTTTAACAAATCAGCCCCCATCACTAGCGCATGCAGAACCCTTCGCTCGACAGTATCTTCGCCGCTCTTTCCGACCCGACCCGTCGGGCGATCCTGACGATGCTGCTGGAAGATGACATGGCGGTCACGGATGTGGCCGAACCGTTTGAGATGTCTCTCGCTGCGATTTCCAAGCATCTGACGATCCTTGCCGATGCGAACCTGATTACCCAAGAGAAACGCGGTCGCGTAAAATGGTGCAAGCTCGACCCGAATGCGATGCGCCCTGCGACAACATGGATACAGAGTTTCGGACAGTTCGAACCCGTCGACCTCGACGCGTTCGAGCGGTTTCTAGCCTCCGAACTCAAGCAGGAAGACTAGCCCCCTGCCCTGTCATCAGACTCCGTGCGACCGGTCATACCCGTTGCGACGTGGAGCCTCCCAGCCTTGCGGCACGGATGCGGGCTTGAACACTTCGACTAGCAGCGGATAGCACATCGCCGCATCTGAACTGTGCTCCGCGGAACAGTCTCCGCCCGGGCAGGCCGACAACGCGCCAAAGAGATCGATCTGCGCGAAGAATTCGAGATAGTCCCCCACGCGAACAGGGCTGGCTTTCATAAAATACTGCCCAGTGTCGCGCGTGAAGCCGGTGCACATGAAAACGTTGAGCACATCATGGACATAGGCTTCCGCTTCCCACAGGCCCATGCCCCTTGCCTCCGCCAGCGCGCGAGTCAGATTGGAGTGGCAGCACTGATGGTATTGCCCGCCTTTAAGCAAGCTGTGCGTATAGGGATCGCAACGCGTTCCGATAACATCGTGCACCGCCCCGCCAAAGGAATCGAACCCGTACCAGTCAAGGGTGTCATCGGTGATCACCGCCATCGAGCGCAGTGTCGGGAAATTCGTCCAAAGCTGATCGCCCGTGCTCACATGCGTTCCGTGCAGGGCCCGGGTCTTACCCGAGTAGAACCGCTCGGTCAGGTCTTGCGACCAAAGGTTGAGATCCCCGACCTGAGGGCCCTCAACCGATGTAATCCGGAAAAAGCATCCCGCTGGCACGGAGAAACACGCCGCGTCGCGCGGGGGGACCAACACCTCATCAACCTTTTCCCAACCCGCCCGCGCGGACCGTAATTGGTCGAGATTGGGCACAGGTAGCGTCTCATTAGGATAGCAAATCACCGGCGTGACCGCTTGGCGCGTTGCAGCATCGGACGGGGCGGGATGATGGGAGAAGATCTTCATACCCGCAGCATCGCAAGTTGAGAGAAAAAGAAAAGCCCCAGCTTTCACGCTAGGGCTTTTCCGTCAGTTTTTTGCCGATGCAGATGCAATCAGGAGTCGTAGTAAGCAAACATTTGCTCGAGTGGGTTCAAATCCTGCGCAGCGGCATCGCGCGTGGAGGCCGCTTCCGGCTGCGGTTGATAATAAGCGCCTAGTAGCGCCTCAACAGCCTCGGCAGATTTGATTGCCGATGCCGCTTTGAGTTTTTGATCATGCGCGGTCATGGTGACCTCCGTTGAGATATGTGGTGTGTATCTGCCGCGCTTGATAATCGCTAACGCCGCAATGCAGCAGGGTGTAATGCTGCAAGTGCGGTATGCACATGCCGCAAGTCACACGTCCCAACGTGCAAACAAAAAGGGCCCCGCATTTCAGCGGGGCCCTCTCGAAACACAATGATCAGGCGGCTGACTTAGACGACGCGCTCAACCATCATCCCTTTGATCGACGCAATTGCCTTGGCAGGGTTCAAGCCTTTCGGGCAAGTCTTCGCGCAGTTCATGATCGTGTGGCAACGGTAGAGTTTGAACGGGTCTTCCAACTCGTCGAGACGCTCCGGCGTTGCCTCGTCGCGGCTGTCGATGATCCAGCGATAGGCATGGAGCAGCGCTGCTGGCCCGAGGTAGCGATCGGAGTTCCACCAATAGCTCGGGCAGGATGTCGAGCAGCAAGCGCACATCACGCATTCATAGAGACCGTCAAGCTTCTTGCGATCATCAATGGACTGGCGCCATTCTTTCGCGGGCTTGTTGGTTTTTGTCTCCAACCACGGCATGATCGACGCGTGTTGCGCGTAGAAATGCGTGAGGTCGGGAATCAAATCCTTAACCACTTCCATATGCGGCAGCGGATAGATTTTGACATCCCCCTTCACCTCATCAAGGCCGTAGATGCACGCCAGGGTGTTGATGCCGTCGATGTTCATCGCACAGGATCCGCAGATGCCCTCGCGGCACGAACGACGGAACGTCAGGGTCGGATCAATCTCGTTTTTGATCTTGATAAGAGCGTCCAGAATCATCGGGCCGCACTTATCCATATCGAGGAAGTAGCTATCCACGCGCGGGTTTTCACCCGTCTCTGGATCCCAGCGATAGATCTGAAACTTCCGGACATTCGTTGCGCCGGCAGGCTTTGGCCACGTCTTGCCGACGCGGATCTTCGAATTCTTCGGGAGTGTAAATTCAACCATAATTTATCCCTTCCAATCAGTTCGGGAAGTGAGCGGCCGCGTCGGAAGCTGGCCGGATTTGTTGGAGACGCAACGGGCATAGACCTGCGAAGGGTCACGCCCCGTAAGATAATCACCGCTGAGTTCGAGCTTGATCGTGGAGCGCGCACCACCCGAGCCGATCCCGACGCCAACTTCCCCTCGGGGAGCGGCGGCGAGTTCGGCATCGCGGAGGCAGATTTCCTCGGCTTGCTCGACCGGCACCGGGCCGCAAGCGGCGAGAAACCCCGCCACCGCAACCCCGTATGCCGCAGCAAATCGCATCAGAAAGTCCGTGCTTTCGGTGCGATCTTCGCCAATTCGATGCCGCCTTCGGCCTCGGTGGTCAGCGGATCTTTGATGACAGGGCGATAGGACAACTCAACCTTGTCGCCCTCGACGCGCATAACTGAGTGCACGCGCCAGTTCTCGTCGTCACGCGTTGCAAAGTCCTCATGCGCATGGGCGCCGCGGCTTTCTTTACGTGCCTCCGCCCCAACAATCGTTGCCAAAGCGTTCGGCATCAAGTTGGTGAGTTCGAGCGTCTCCATCAGATCGGAGTTCCAGACCAGCGAGCGATCCGTCACATGCAAATCATTCAGCTTCGCCGCAATCGCCGTCATCTTCGTCACACCCTCTTCGAGCGTTTTCGAGGTACGGAACACGGCAGCATCAGCCTGCATCGTCTTTTGCATTTCCAGACGCAGCTCTGCGGTCGGCGTGCCGCCTTTCGCATGGCGCAGCGTGTCGAAGCGGTCAAACGCTTTGTCGATCGCGGCTTTGTTCGGCTGGGCAACGCTTGCTTCGCGGTCGACAACTTTGCCGGCGCGAATTGCGGCGGCGCGGCCAAACACCACGAGGTCGATCAGCGAGTTCGACCCGAGACGGTTCGCGCCGTGCACGGAGGCGCAGCCCGCTTCGCCGACAGCCATCAGGCCCGGAACGATGCCGGTCGGGTTGTCTTTGGTCGGGTTCAGGACTTCGCCCCAATAGTTCGTGGGGATGCCGCCCATATTATAGTGAACCGTCGGCAGAACCGGAATCGGCTCCTTCGTCAAATCCACACCGGCGAAGATTTTCGCGGATTCGGAAATGCCGGGGAGACGTTCTGCGAGAGCTTCCGCGGGGATGTGCGACAGGTTGAGGTGGATGTGATCCTTGCCCTCGCCCACGCCGCGGCCTTCGCGGATTTCCATCGTCATGCAGCGGGAAACATAGTCACGCGGCGCGAGGTCTTTATAATGCGGCGCATAGCGTTCCATGAAACGCTCGCCCTCGGCGTTGGTCAGATACCCGCCTTCGCCGCGTGCGCCCTCGGTGATCAAGCAGCCCGAACCGTAGATGCCGGTCGGGTGGAATTGTACGAATTCCATATCTTGCAGCGCGAGACCCGCGCGCGCCACCATCCCGCCGCCGTCGCCAGTGCAGGTATGGGCGGAGGTTGCCGAGAAATAGGCGCGGCCGTAGCCGCCGGTGGCCAGCACAACCATCTTCGCGTTGAAGATATGCATCGTGCCGTCATCGAGCTTCCAGCACACAACGCCTTGGCAGACGCCATCGTCCGACATGATCAGATCGATTGCGAAATACTCGATGTAGAATTCGGCGTTATGCTTCAGGGATTGCCCGTAAAGCGTGTGCAAAATCGCGTGGCCGGTGCGGTCTGCAGCAGCGCAGGTGCGCTGGACCGGGGGGCCGTCACCGAATTCGGTGGTATGGCCGCCGAACGGGCGCTGGTAAATCTTGCCTTCTTCGGTGCGCGAGAACGGAACGCCGTAATGTTCCAGCTCGTAAACCGCCTTCGGGGCTTCGCGCGCGAGATATTCCATCGCGTCGGTATCGCCGAGCCAGTCCGACCCTTTTACGGTGTCGAACATATGCCACTGCCAGCTATCGGGACCCATGTTGCCAAGGGATGCCGCGATGCCGCCCTGCGCCGCAACAGTATGCGAGCGGGTCGGGAATACTTTTGTCACACAAGCGGTGCGCAAGCCCTGCTCGGCCATGCCAAGCGTTGCGCGCAAGCCAGCGCCGCCCGCGCCGATGACGACCACATCGTAGTCATGTGTCTCGTATTGATATTCTGCCATTGCTCAGTCCTCAGAGCGCGATCTTGGCGAGCGCAAACAGGCCCACCGCTGTGATCGCGTAGGAAAGGGAAATCGCGGTCATCACCGCGGCTTTACGCGCCCAACCGCGCAAGTAATCCTCAATCATCATCGTTGCGCCGGCCGCAAAATGGCGCATCGAGACGAAGATCACGATCGCTGTCAGGATTGCGACGAAGGGATGCGAGAAGGTGGCGATCACCTCAGCGTGGCCTTTACCTAGGGCGCGGCCGAAGATGATCAAGAAGGTCGGGACCAGGAAGGCCAGCGCGACGGAGCTCACCTGCATGTGCCAGTGATGCTCAGTGCCGGAGCCGGAAGCCCCTTTGCCAACGGCGCGTTTACGGTCGGTCAAATAACGCATTGCGGCCTCCTCAAACCAGAATGATTGTAATGATGGTGAGGATCACCGAA
Source organism: Albirhodobacter sp. R86504 (assembly GCF_042466415.1). Classification (NCBI taxonomy): domain Bacteria; kingdom Pseudomonadati; phylum Pseudomonadota; class Alphaproteobacteria; order Rhodobacterales; family Paracoccaceae; genus Albirhodobacter; species Albirhodobacter sp. R86504. The sequence continues at coordinate 1,810,022 of NZ_JAXHCH010000002.1, forward strand.
CCGCCGATGACGGCCTTCCCCAACAGCTCTGCCGTCTCGATTTCGAGGCCTTTTCCGGCGTCGAAATACAGATGCCGCAGGCCGGCGAGGTAATGATACCAGATCGCCCAAAGCGAGAGGGTGAAGACGAGATCGCCGAACCACGACGTAACGACCGCGTTCGCTGTCTCGAAAGATGCCCCACCCGTCGAGGCAGCAAGCAGCCACCAGACGATCAGCAACGACGCCACGATCAGCGCATTGCCAGTGATCCGTGTCAGAATCGACGTGATCGACGTCAGCTGCGGACGGTACACTTGCAAATGGGGGGAAAGGGGCCGGTTGACCCGGGTCGGCTCTGCCATGATCTCATCCCTTGTCTCATGCAGGCCGCGCAACTGGAAATCTGGCGGGCCTGGCTGGATTTCTGCTCTATCAAATACCCTAATTTTCTCACAAGTCACCTACTCGGGCGGCGAAAAGTGCGTTTTCAAGGCGCGAAATGCGTAAAATTCATCTTTGTGATCACAAATTTTCGTGGCGTGATCACATCCTGACGGCCGCACGCGCCCGCTTGACAACTTCAGGGGCGCTGAGTCTCGCGATGCTTGCATGCCTCAGCGCGCCCGCCGTCATAACGGCATCAATGCCCAGTAATCGAGATCCAAGAGGACTTCAGGTCGGTACTTTCCATCCTCACCTTTTAGCGCAAAGAGGTCCGCCCCCTGCTTCACCGCGACGAGCCGCAAGCGGATCGCGCCCACGCCCGGCGCGCCCGTTGGTGCTTTGTCCAACACCTCCGACCAAGCCGTGATTGTATCCCCCGCAAAGCAGGGGTTCGCATGGGCACCGCCATTGAGGGCGACGATCATTTGCGCATTGGACAAACCATTGAACGACAGAGCCCGCGCCAACGAGATAACATGCCCACCGTAAATCAATCGTTTCCCGTCCTCGCGGAAAGTCGCATCAAAATGCACCTTGGCAGTGTTTTGCCACAACCGCGTTGCGATCATATGCTCGGCTTCCTCAATGGTGACGCCATCGACATGATCTATTTTCTCGCCGATGTCGTAATCTGCCATCCGGTGCGGCTCACCCGACAGATCAAAATCATAGGCGCTGAAATCCAGCCCCGCAGGACACACGAGATCTTCGACCGCGACCGCCTCAGACAATTGCGGCACGACAGGTTCCGGCGCGGGCGCGTCAAGATTTCCTTTGCGCACCATCACCCAGCGCACATAGTCCAATACGATCTCGTCGCGCTGGTTCATCCCGCGTGTGCGCACGTAAACGACGCCGGATTTTCCGTTGGAATTTTGCTTCACACCGATCACTTCGCTTTCGGCGCGTAGCGTATCACCCGCATAGACCGGCAAAAGCCAACGTCCCTGTGCGTAGCCCAGATTGGCCACGGCATTGATAGAAACGTCCGGCACGGTCTTGCCGAAGACAAGATGGAAGGCTGCCAAATCATCAATCGGGCTCGCTTTCAGGCCGCAGCCTTGCGCGAAGGTATCCGAAGAATACAGTGCCCCGCGCGCAGGGTAGAGCGCATGATAAAGCGCGCGCTCGCCGCCGCTAACGGTGCGGGGCACGGCGTGGCGGATCACTTGCCCAACGTGGTAATCTTCAAAAAAACGTCCCGAATTCGTTTTGGCAGCCTTCATCCTATTGCTCTCCGAGTTTCAGATCAGGGTGATATTCACCCTCGGTTTCCTTCACGACCGCCTGCGCACAGCGCATCACCCCCTTGGTCGCGTCAAACCCGTAGGCGGGCGAGCCATGGAGCTCCCACCCCTTGGCAAGCGCGCCCGAAACGCGGTGGCAAAACTGCGACGTGTCGTCGTCGGTAATCAAACGATAGAGTTTCATCCGTATGTCCCCACAAATGGATTATGACCCAGCCAGATATGAACGCTCGCGAACAGGCCAAACAAAACAAGCGTGCCGACGACATTCATCGCATCGCCCTTGATCCCGCGGCCGTTGGTGGGGCGAACCCAAGCTGTTTGGTTGATCAAGCGCATCTCGTTGAGCGCCCAAAGCCCCAAGGACCCGAACAGCAAGATCGACGCCAGATCGCCATTCACGAGCAAATGCGCGACCGCCCAGATGACCATGCCCCAAAGCATCGGATGGCGCATCTTCGGATAAAGGATCCCTTTCGTGCCCCCCACGCCGAATAGATAAACCGAAACCAGCATCATCAGGTTATTGAGATGTCCGATCCCCGGAACCGGCGTGTAAATTGGCGTGACCGGCGCCATCCGATAGCCGATAACCATCAAAACGACGCCGAAAATCACAAGCCCTGCGACCATTGATCGGCCTTGCTTGCCCATATTCATGCGCGCGGCGGGCGCAACGCGTTTGAACGAATGCGGCAGCACCCATAGTAAGATACCGAGAATAAGGAGTGTCATATGCCTTGCCTGCCTTTCAGATCAGCTGAGCGCGGCAATCGCCTCGGCTTTGGCCAGAGTTTGCCGCGCGGTCACGATATGCAGATTCTCGACAATTCTGCCATCCACAACCGCAACGCCCTGCCCCGCCGCCTCCGCCTCTTGGAAAGCCGCGATTTGCCGCTGTGCGAGATCAATCTCGGCCGACGAGGGCGCGAAGGCGGTATTTGCGGTGTCCAACTGGGCGGGATGGATCAGCGTTTTTCCATCAAACCCCATGTCGCGGCCCTGCTCACACTCAGCTAACAGCCCCGCTTCATCCTTAAACGCATTGTACACGCCGTCGAGAATAACCAACCCGTGCGCCTTTGCAGCGAGCAAGCAAAGGCCCAGCCCTGCCTGCATCGGCAGACGGTCGGCGCGGACTCGCGTGCCCAATTCTTTCGCCAAATCATTGGTGCCCATCACCATACCCGTCAGGCGGGGATGCGCCGCGATCGCGGGCGCGTTTATCATGCCAAATGCGGTCTCCATCATCGCCCATAGTGGCACATCGGGGATCAACTGAGCCACCGCATCGAGATCGGCGGGCGACGAAACTTTCGGGATCAGCACGGCATCAATCTGCGCGCCAGCCGTGATCGCCGCGGCGAAGGCAGCCAAATCGTCGGAACCCCAAGCACTGTCTAACCCATTCACCCGCACGATCTTTGCCCGCGCGCCATACGCCGCGCCGTTCTCCGTCAATGTCTTGCAGAGCAAATCGCGCGCGGCGATCTTTTCATCCGGCGCGACAGCATCTTCCAGATCAAACAAGATCGCATCACAAGGTAAGCTTCGCGCTTTTTCCAAAGCGCGCTCTTTCGAGCCCGGAATATAAAGCGCTGATCGGTAGGGACGGACAGTCATATCGCGGATCTCCTCGCAAGATTATTTCGTCACAAAGCACTATTGCGGCACATTTGGCAAGGTTCAATTTGCCGCATCGCAGCAATCAACGCGCCCGGAGCCCCTACGCGCCCTTCATTAACGCGATCTTTGCGACTGTTCGGCAGGGTTAACGCAATCAGATCAACGGCGGTTTCGAGAGGAGATCCCACATGAAATCCACCATCTTTGCCCTGTCCTTCGGATTCGTCGCGCTCATTCTTGCCGTTCAAAATGCGCATGCGGCGCAAGCAACCTGCGCGCCTCGCGCGGAAGTGCTGCGCCAACTCTCCGAACGATATGCCGAAACCCGTCAATCCATCGGCCTCGCGACAAACAACCCCGTCATAGAGACTTACGCCTCCCCTCAAGGAAGCTGGACCATCATCGTCACAATCGCCTCAGGAGAAAGCTGCCTCGTCGCAACGGGAGAGCATTTCGAATCGACGGCGCAGACCGATGCCGCAAAGGGCGAGCCTGCGTGAGAATTTCAGCCGAAAACGGATTTCCACAGCAAGTGCAGCGAGATCAGTAAAAGCGCCCACGTCACGATTTTATAAAACAGGTCTTGCGGCACGATTTTGACCAGCTTGACCCCAATGAACACAGCGATGGACGCTGGGATCGCCAGAACAAGCGCCGTCTCCAGCGAACTCAAGTTGATCTGCCCCAAAGCAATATAGGGGATTAGTTTGATCGCGTTCACCCAAGCAAAAGTGATCGTCGCAGTCCCCGCAAACACCGATTTTTCGAGCCGCAGAGGAATGGCGTAGGCCTGAAATGGCGGGCCGCCGGAGTGGCTGACGAAGCTGGTGAAGCCGGAAATGGTGCCCCAAAACATGCCCGCGCCGATCTTAGCCCGATGCGCTTGCCCTAAACTCGGGCGCAAAAGCGCGTTCAAAGCGAAAACAAGACCAATTAAACCGACCAGCCCCGTGACAGCATCCTCAGGCACGATTGACGCTGTCGCCCAACCAATCGTGACCCCGATCGCGGTGGCGGGAATCATGATTTTCAAAACCCGCGCATCAAAATTGCGGCGGTAGGCGTAAAGCCCGAAAAGATCGGAGATGACAAACACCGGAAGCAACAGCCCCGCCGCAGCAACCGGATTCATCGTGGCGGCGAGCAATGGCACGCCCAGCGAGCTCATCATAGGCAGACCGCCTTTCGCGAGGCCGACCGTTATCGCGGCGAAAATTGCGATCGCCCATTCCCACACTCCAAGCTCCAACATGCGCCCCACCCTTCCGGAATCACGTCAATCCATGCACCACCGGCTCCGAAAACCAAGCGTCTGACCGCAATAAAGACCGCATTATCGATCTGCGAGTTGGTGTTTGCGCAGTCGTGCACGCTCCCCCATCAAAAAGAAACCCGTCATAAACGTATGTTTGGCATGACGCCCGCTGCTGTTAGCGCAAACGCGGTGTGCAATTGCATACAATTGAGGCATCCAACCGCTGCTTTGCAGCACAACACTTGCCAGATGGCGATCAAAGGTCTAACCCATCCGCGTCAGAATACATCAATCCACCTGACCGGAGGACCTCATGGCCAGACCCAAAATCGCGCTGATCGGCGCAGGACAGATCGGCGGCACGCTCGCTCATCTCGCTGCGATTAAAGAACTCGGTGACGTTGTTCTGTTCGATATCTCGGAAGGCACCCCCCAAGGCAAGGCCCTTGATATCGCGGAATCCGGCCCGTCCGAGGGCTTCGACGCTGTGATGAAAGGCACGAACGACTATGCCGACATCGCAGGCGCAGACGTGTGCATCGTCACCGCTGGCGTACCGCGCAAGCCCGGCATGTCGCGCGATGACCTTCTCGGCATCAACCTGAAAGTCATGAAGTCGGTCGGCGAAGGCATCAAAGCCCACGCGCCAAACGCGTTCGTGATCTGCATCACAAACCCGCTTGACGCGATGGTTTGGGCGCTGCAGCAGTTCTCCGGCCTTCCAGCAGAAAAAGTTGTCGGCATGGCAGGCGTGCTCGATTCCGCTCGGTTCCGCCACTTCCTTTCGGTCGAATTTGGCGTCTCCATGCGCGACGTTACCGCCTTCGTTCTGGGCGGCCACGGCGACACGATGGTTCCATTGGCACGGTACTCGACCGTCGGCGGCATTCCGTTGCCAGACTTGGTCGAAATGGGCTGGACCACGCAAGACAAGCTCGACGCGATCATCCAGCGCACCCGCGACGGCGGCGCCGAGATCGTTGGCCTGTTGAAAACCGGCTCCGCATTCTACGCGCCGGCCACTTCGGCTATCGAGATGGCGGAAGCTTACCTCAAAGACCAAAAGCGTGTCTTGCCGTGCGCAGCATTCGTGAAGGGCGCTCTCGGCCTCGACGGCATGTATGTCGGCGTTCCGACCGTGATCGGCGCTGGCGGCATCGAGAAAGTCATCGACATCAAGCTCAGCAAAGACGAGCAAGCAATGTTCGACAAGTCGGTTGACGCTGTGAAAGGCCTCGTTGAGGCATGCAAAGGCATTGATCCTTCGCTCGCATAATCAGCGACTCTAGTATGATTTAAAGGGCGCGGCTTCGGCTGCGCCTTTTTGTTTGGAAAGTGCCTTTTACGGCGCAAGCTCCGGCGCTCTCGCGGGGTGCTGATCCGCCGCGAGATGCTTCCCGCTACGCTGCCTGCGGCCGATTGCCTCACGACTCGGCTATCCGAAGGCCGCCACCGCTATCCGAACTCTTTTTGTGATCACACTTTTCATTTGTGTGATCACAAAACACAGAATTACGCGCACAATGCACAATTTGAACCATTTACCATTTTGCCGCGTCAAAAAACTGTGGCATTCAGTCGCCCAAATTGCACCAGCATGGGAAACTGCCATGAACATTCATGAATATCAGGCCAAAGCTCTTTTGAAGAGCTACGGCTGCCCGGTCTCCGACGGCCAACCCGTTTTCAAAGCGGAAGACGCCAAAACCGCAGCAGGCCAACTCGGCGGCCCGCTTTGGGTTGTTAAAGCGCAAATTCACGCTGGCGGCCGCGGCAAAGGCAAATTCAAAGAAGCCGAAGCTGGCGAAAAGGGCGGTGTCCGCCTCGCCAAGTCGGTGGAAGAAGCCGCAGAGCTGACCAAGCAAATGCTTGGCCGCACGCTGGTCACCCACCAAACCGGCCCTGCTGGTAAGCAAGTGAACCGCATCTATATCGAAGATGGTTCGGACATTTCGCGTGAACTCTACCTCGCGCTGCTCGTCGATCGCCAGACCTCGCGCGTTTCCTTCGTCGTCTCCACCGAAGGTGGCATGGACATCGAAGAAGTTGCGGCGTCGACCCCCGAGAAAATCATCTCTTTCTCCGTTGATCCGGCCTCTGGCCTTTCCGATTTCCACGGCCGCCGCGTTGCTTTCGCGCTGGGTCTGGAAGGCGGGCAGGTTAAGCAATGCGTTGCTCTCGTGAAAAATCTTTACCGTGCTTTCATCGAGAAAGACATGGAGATGCTTGAGATCAACCCGTTGATCGTCATGACCGACGGCAACCTCAAAGTGCTCGACGCGAAAGTGTCCTTCGATGGCAATGCGATGTATCGCCATGCCGATATCGCCGCCCTGCGCGACGAGACCGAAGAAGATCCGAAAGAATTGGCCGCGTCGAAATTCGACCTGAACTACATCGCCCTCGACGGCGAAATCGGTTGCATGGTGAACGGCGCAGGTCTGGCGATGGCCACGATGGACATCATCAAACTCTACGGCGCAGAACCGGCCAACTTCCTCGACGTAGGCGGCGGCGCGACAAAAGAAAAAGTGACCGAAGCGTTCAAGATCATCACCTCGGACCCGAACGTAAAAGGGATCCTCGTGAACATCTTCGGCGGCATCATGCGCTGCGACGTGATCGCAGAGGGCGTGATTTCGGCGGTGAAAGAAGTTGGCCTGCAAGTTCCGCTGGTTGTGCGCCTTGAGGGCACGAACGTCGAACTCGGCAAAGAAATCATCCAGAACTCCGGTCTTAACGTGATCGCAGGCGACAACCTCGCTGATGCAGCGCAGAAGATCGTCAAAGCGGTGAAAGGGTAATCCAATGGCCGTTCTCGTAAACGAAAACACCAAAGTCATCTGCCAAGGCCTCACTGGCTCGCAAGGCACGTTCCATTCGGAACAAGCCATTGCCTACGGCACGAAAATGGTTGGCGGCGTGACGCCAGGCAAAGGTGGCACAACCCACCTCGACCTGCCGGTCTTCAACTCGGTTCATGAGGCGCGCGAGCGCACAGGCGCAAACGCATCGGCAATCTACGTGCCGCCGCCGTTCGCAGCGGATTCCATCTTGGAAGCCATCGACGCAGAGATGGAACTCATCGTCTGCATCACCGAAGGCATTCCGGTTCTCGACATGATGCGCGTCAAACGCGCGCTGGAGGGCTCGAAGTCGCGCTTGATCGGGCCAAACTGCCCAGGCGTTATCACGCCGGACGCTTGCAAGATCGGCATCATGCCAGGCCACATTCACCGTCGCGGCTCCGTGGGCGTTGTTTCGCGCTCGGGCACGCTGACCTACGAAGCGGTGAAGCAAACGACAGACCTCGGCCTCGGCCAATCATCGGCTGTTGGCATCGGCGGCGACCCGATCAAGGGTTCGGAGCACATCGACATCCTTGAGATGTTCTTGGCAGATCCGGAAACCACATCGATCATCATGATCGGTGAGATTGGTGGCTCGGCAGAGGAAGAAGCCGCGCAGTTCCTCGCTGACGAGAAGAAAAAAGGCCGTTGGAAGCCAACCGCTGGTTTCATCGCAGGCCGCACAGCCCCTCCGGGCCGTCGCATGGGCCACGCCGGTGCGATCGTCTCGGGCGGCAAAGGCGATGCAGAGAGCAAGATCGAAGCGATGAAAGCCGCTGGCATCGTCGTTGCGGAAAGCCCTGCGCATCTCGGCCAAGCCGTGATGGAAGCCATCAAGGCCTAAGACCAACACAGAAAATCGGGGTCGCGTTCTCGCGGCCCCCTCTTCGCCCTTCTCGTAAGCGCAAAGCAGCAAAAAGCTTTTTTGCCCTTACATGCCGGGAAAACCGCCGTAACATGGGCCAAATGGTTCGTTTAGGAGAAGTTGTTATGTCCCTTCGTAATTCGTTGCTTGCCCTCGGCCTGACATCGCTCGCCGCTTGCGGCAGCCACCACGGCATCACCAGCATTCCAGACCAAACCGGCACCGTCGTTTATGGCGGTCAAGAAATTCACGCCAACCATGGCCCCGTCACGACGCACCCGATTATCGGCCAAGGCAAAGTGCCGGCCGGTATGACACCAACGGGCGGCACCGGCTACGCCGTGGCCAACACCGCACGCTCGAACGGGTCGATTGTCAACGGGCAAGCCGCTCCGTGCGGCGCTGCAAATTCCGCCGCCTATTCTGATGGTTGCGCACATTACGCGGGTGGCCCGATTGCCGCCACGCCGTATCAGTAACCCGCAAGCGCACCCCAGTAAGGATTCAGAGGATGAGTATCTTGCTCCGCATTCTATCCGGCGTCGCGGCACTCTCCCTCGCAGGTTGTGGCGCAGCAGATGTCGGGCAGATCGCACCCGCTGGCTCCCTGGTGGAGCCCTACACGCCCGAACCCTACTCGAAGACGACCTATGCCGTAGCGGGATATCATGCAGGCGCACACAAGACCGACCCTCCGTCACTCGATGCGCAAAAACAGCAAGAAGCGATCTTGCTCATGGTTGCTGCGGAAAACCCCAGTAACAATGAGATCGAGGCGGATCTTGCGGGGAAATCTCTCCGTGAGTTGAACGATCGAGAGATCGCAGCGCTTGCGATTGCGACCACGCGCGATATCTGTGGCCTATCCGCCACGGCCCAAATCACTGCCGACACCCCCTGCCTCACCGCAGGCCGACTGTAACCGACCACCCGTCCCCCGAGGTGACACAATGAACGACCAGACCCCTAACGATGAACTCCACGCTTCGTCCTTCCTGCAAGGGCACAACGCGGAATATGTAGAACAGCTTTACGCCAATTTCGCCGCCGATCCGTCGTCGGTCGATGCGGGATGGGCCGCGTTCTTCGCAACGCTGGGCGATGCCGAAACAGATGCCAAGAAATCGGCGGCTGGCGCCTCTTGGGGCCGTGCTGATTGGCCACCGGTTGCCAATGACGATCTGACTGCTGCGCTCACCGGCGAATGGGCCGCCCCGGCCGAAGCCAAAGGCGCGGGCAAGAAAATTCGCGAGAAGGCCTCTGAAAAAGGTGTTGAGGTCTCTGATGATGCCGTCAAACGCGCCGTGCTGGACAGCATCCGCGCATTGATGATCATCCGCGCCTACCGGATTCGCGGCCACCTCGTCGCAGACCTCGATCCCCTCGGGATGCGCGATGATGCGCTCCATCCCGAGCTTGACCCGAAATCCTACGGTTTCAGCGAAAGCGACATGGATCGCCCGATCTTCATCGATAACGTGCTGGGCCTGCAAATCGCCTCCATGCGTCAAATTATCGACGTTCTGACGCGCACCTATTGCGGCACATTCGCGCTGCAATACATGCATATCTCCAACCCCGAAGAAGCTTCGTGGTTGAAAGAGCGCATTGAGGGCTACGGCAAAGAAATCAAGTTCACCCGCGAGGGCCGCCGCGCGATTCTCAACAAGCTCGTCGAGGCCGAAGGGTTCGAGAAATTCCTGCACGTCAAATATATGGGCACGAAGCGCTTCGGCCTTGATGGCGGTGAAGCTCTGATCCCCGCGATGGAAGGCATCATCAAGCGCGGCGGGCAGCTTGGCCTGAAAGAGGTCGTGTTCGGCATGCCGCACCGGGGCCGCCTGTCGGTTCTGGCCAACGTTCTGTCCAAGCCGTTCCGCGCGATCTTCCACGAGTTCCAAGGCGGCTCCTACAAACCCGATGACGTTGATGGTTCAGGCGATGTGAAATACCACCTCGGCGCATCTTCTGACCGCGAGTTTGATGGCAACAAAGTCCACCTTTCGTTGACTGCAAACCCATCCCACCTCGAGGCGGTAAACCCTGTTGTGTTGGGCAAAGTGCGCGCCAAGCAAGACCAGCTGCACGACACGGACCGCACGCAAGTGTTGCCGATTTTGCTGCACGGTGATGCAGCCTTCGCGGGCCAAGGCGTTGTTGCGGAAGGCTTTGGCCTCTCGGGCCTGAAAGGCCACCGCACCGGCGGCACAATCCATATCATCGTGAACAACCAGATCGGCTTCACCACCGCGCCGCATTTCTCGCGCTCGTCGCCTTATCCGACGGATATCGCGTTGATGGTAGAGGCCCCGATTTTCCACGTGAACGGCGACGATCCGGAGGCCGTGGTTCACGCGGCCAAAGTTGCGATCGAATTCCGCCAGAAGTTCCACAAGGACGTGGTCCTCGACATCTTCTGCTACCGTCGCTTCGGCCATAACGAGGGCGATGAGCCCATGTTCACAAACCCTGTGATGTATAAAAACATCAAGGGCCACAAAACCACGCTGCAGCTTTATACCGAACGTCTCGTCAAGGATGGTCTCATCCCCGAGGGCGAAATCGAAGATATGAAAGCAGCCTTCCAAGCTCACCTGAATGAGGAGTTTGAGGCCGGTAAGAACTTCAAGCCGAACAAGGCTGACTGGCTCGATGGCCGCTGGAAGCACCTCGATCGGGAGAAGGACGAATACGACGCTGGCACGACGGCTGTCTCGCCGGAGCTGTTTGCCGAGGTCGGCAAGGCGCTCTCGACAGCGCCTACGAACTTCGACCTGCACAAAACCGTGGCACGTCAGCTCGAGAACAAAGCCAAGATGTTCGAGACGGGCGAAGGTTTTGATTGGGCAACGGCGGAGGCTCTGGCCTTTGGATCGTTGACGGTGGAAGGCTATCCGGTGCGTCTGTCGGGGCAGGATTGCACGCGCGGCACCTTCTCGCAGCGTCACTCCGGCTTGATCGACCAATCGACTGAAGAGCGTTACTACCCGCTGAACAATATCCGCGAAGGTCAGGCGCGCTATGAGGTCATCGACTCGATGCTCTCTGAATATGCGGTGCTCGGGTTCGAATATGGCTATTCATTGGCCGAACCAAACGCCCTCACCATGTGGGAAGCTCAGTTCGGTGACTTCGCCAACGGCGCGCAGATCATGTTCGATCAGTTCATCTGTTCGGGTGAACGCAAGTGGCTGCGGATGTCGGGCCTCGTGATGCTGTTGCCGCACGGGTTTGAGGGGCAAGGCCCCGAGCACTCGTCCGCGCGCCTTGAGCGGTTCTTGCAAAACTCCGCAGAGGACAACTGGATCGTCGCGAACTGCTCGACCCCGGCGAACTATTTCCACATCTTGCGTCGCCAAATCCATCGGAACTTCCGCAAGCCACTCGTGCTGATGACACCGAAATCGCTTCTGCGTCATCCGCTCTGCGTGTCGAAGGCGGAAGAATTCACGACGGGTTCGCATTTCCACCGCGTCATGTGGGATGATGCGGAACTGGGCCATTCGGACACCAAACTGGTCGCAGATGACAAGATGAAGCGTGTCGTTATCTGCTCGGGCAAGGTCTACTTCGACCTGCTGGCCGAGCGTGACAAGCGTGGTCTGGATAATGTCTACCTGCTGCGCCTCGAACAATTCTACCCGTTCCCAGCACAATCTTTGGTCAAGGAGCTCTCGCGCTTCAAAGATGCCGAGATCGTGTGGTGTCAGGAAGAGCCGAAAAACCAAGGTGGTTGGACCTTCGTCGAGCCGAACCTAGAATGGGTTCTGGCAAAGACGGATTCCAAGCATGCGCGCCCGCGCTTCGCAGGCCGTGCGGCATCCGCCTCCCCGGCAACGGGCCTCGCCTCGCGCCACAAAGCCGAGCAAGAAGCGCTCATCAACGACGCATTGGAGGGTTGATATGACCGAAGTTCGTGTCCCGACACTAGGCGAGAGCGTTTCTGAAGCGACCGTGGCAACTTGGTTCAAAAAACCAGGAGATCGCGTGGAAGCTGACGAAATGCTATGCGAGTTGGAAACCGATAAGGTAACGGTTGAGGTGCATGCACCCGAAGCCGGCACCTTGGCAGAAATCGTCGCCGCCGAAGGGGAAACCGTCGGCGTTGACGCGCTCCTCGCCACACTCACGCAAGGCGATGCTGCGGCAACCCCCGTCGCCGACGCCAAACCTGCATCTTCCGCCGCCCCTGCTGCGGCACAATCGAATGAGGTCAAAATGACTGACGTTATGGTTCCATCGCTCGGGGAAAGCGTCTCCGAGGCAACCGTCTCGACATGGTTCAAAAAAGTTGGCGACACCGTCGCGCAAGACGAAATGCTCTGCGAGCTGGAAACGGACAAGGTGTCCGTTGAGGTTCCATCGCCCGTTGCTGGTGTTTTGACCGAGATCCTCGCGCCGGAAGGCGCAACTGTTGACGCGAAAGCCAAACTTGCGATCGTGTCTGAAGGTGAAGGCGCCGCACCAGCGCCGAAATCCGAGGCGCCCGCCGCAGCTGCCCCTGCTGCCGGAAAAGATGTTGAGGATGCGCCTGCCGCGAAAAAAGCGATGGCTGAGGCCGGTCTCTCGGCAGATCAGGTCACAGGCACGGGGCGCGATGGCCGGATCATGAAAGAAGACGTTGCAAAGGCCGCGACCGCGCCGAAATCGGCATCGGTCTCGATCGCGGCGGCCCCTGCTGCTGCGCCGCGCGGAGCCTCCAACGCCGATGACGCGTCGCGCGAAGAGCGCGTGAAGATGACCCGCCTGCGTGCGACCATCGCGAAGCGCTTGAAAGAAAGCCAGAACACCGCAGCCATGCTCACCACCTATAACGAGGTGGATATGACCGAGGTCATGGCGCTGCGCACGCAGTACAAAGACCAGTTCGAGAAAAAGCACGGTGCGCGTCTTGGCTTCATGTCGTTCTTCACCAAGGCCTGCGTCCACGCGCTTAAAGAAGTGCCGGAAGTAAACGCCGAGATCGACGGCAACGAGATCGTCTACAAGAACTACGTGCACATGGGTGTGGCCGCAGGTACACCGACGGGCCTCGTGGTTCCGGTCATCCGCAACGCCGACGCGATGTCCTTCGCGGAAATCGAGAAAGCGATTGCCGAGAAAGGCGCCCGCGCCCGTGATGGCAAGCTGTCGATGGCAGAAATGCAGGGCGGCACGTTCACCATCTCGAACGGTGGCGTATATGGCTCCTTGATGTCGTCCCCGATCTTGAACCCTCCACAATCGGGTATCCTCGGGATGCACAAAATCCAGGATCGTCCTATGGCGATCAACGGTCAGGTTGTGATCCGTCCGATGATGTATCTCGCGCTGTCCTACGATCACCGTATCGTGGATGGCAAAGGGGCCGTGACCTTCCTCGTGCGCGTCAAAGAAGCACTCGAAGATCCGCGCCGCTTGTTGATGGATCTGTAATCCGGTTAGGGCCAAGGCAATGCGGCTGTTGATCTTCACACTGTCAGCAATACTCCGTCTTCGACTGATTTTTGCGGCGATGATCAACGGTCGCGGCGTTTGGCCCGCCACCCTATCCAAAGTTGACGCAACGCAGAGCCGTGCTTTATCGCCCCGTATCGGCGCTGGAGGCGCGGCTCTCGCCGCTTCCGTGATCCGGAGTTTTGCACGATGATGACCCCTGAACTTGCCGCCCTCGCCGCAACAGCCCTCATCCATGTCGTCTTGGTGGGCTGGTCGCAGCGATCGCTTGAGGCTGACATCGGGCACGATGGCAATGTCGGCACACGCGAAAATCTGGACGCGCAGCTTTCGGAAAAGACCAAACGCCTGCGCCGCGCGCTGGCCAATCACACCGAGAACATCGGGCTGTTCGTGCTCGCTGTCGTCTTGGTGCAATTTACCGCCTCAAACAGCCTGTTCACCGCGCTCTGCGCTTGGATCTATGTGATTGCACGCGCGCTCTATGTGCCGGCCTACGCCTTCTCCTGGGTTCCGTGGCGAACACGTATCTTCGCAATCGGCTTCCTTGCCACACTGGCCATGATCATTGCGAGCCTGCTGTGATTTACGCGAACCTTCCCATGACGCCCGAGATGATCGCCCTTGCGGTGACGGGTTTGCTGCATTTCGTACAGTTCGCGATCGCCTCCTACATGGCCAATGTCGATCTGGGGACGGGATACACCACCTCGCCGCGCGATCGGATGCCCTCCCGCGAGATGCGCAAATCGACAGCACGCATGCTACGGGCCTATGATAATCATACCCAGATGTTCGCATTCTATGCGGCCGGCGTCCTGCTCATCGCACTGACCGGGCAATCGACAACGGTCACGGTTATCGCCGCGTGGGCTTATCTCATCGCGCGGATCATCTACGCCCCGGCCTATGCGCTTGGTTGGCAGCCGTGGCGGTCTTATATCTGGCTGGTCGCGCTGGCGGCCTGTGCCACGCTTTTCATTGCGGCGCTGAACTAAACCACGCCCGCGTCCCAACACCCCCTGCCAATATCCGGCAGAGACACCAGACCTGATGCGGCCCTAGCGCCGCGCAAGACCAAGGAGAAGACCATGGCAGAATTTGATGTGATCGTTATCGGCGGCGGCCCCGGCGGCTATGTTTGTGCGATCCGTTGCGCGCAATTGGGCCTGAAGACCGCTTGCGTCGAGGGGCGCGAGACTTTGGGCGGCACATGCCTTAACGTCGGCTGTATCCCCTCCAAGGCGCTGCTGCACGCGACACACAGCCTGCATGAGGCCGAGCATAACTTTGCCAAGATGGGCCTGAAGGGCAAATCCCCGTCGGTGGATTGGGATCAGATGCAATCCTACAAACAAGATGTTGTCGACGGCAACACCAAGGGCATCGAGTTCCTTTTCAAGAAGAACAAAGTGACCTGGCTCAAGGGTTGGGGGTCGATCCCTGCCGCAGGTCAGGTCAAGGTTGGCGAGGACGTTCACACCGCCAAAAACATTATCGTCGCGTCGGGCTCCGTTCCGTCCTCCCTTCCCGGCATTGACGTTGACGAAGACACAATCGTCACCTCGACGGGCGCCCTGTCCCTGAAGAAGATTCCGAAATCGGTTGTCGTGATTGGCGCTGGGGTGATCGGGTTGGAAATGGGGTCGGTCTACAAGCGTCTCGGCGCGGATGTGACCGTGGTTGAGTTCCTCGACGCGATCACACCTGGCATGGATGCCGAAGTCGCCCGTTCCTTCCAGAAGATGCTGACCAAGCAGGGCATCAACTTCGTGATGGGCGCTGCCGTTCAGGGCGTCTCCAAAGGCAAGAACAAGAACACCGTCACCTACAAGCTGCGCAAGGACGAATCCGAAGCGAGCATCGATGCGGAAGTTGTGCTCGTGGCAACCGGTCGCAAACCTTACACCGACGGCCTCGGGCTGGAGGCGCTCGGCGTCGAGTTGGAGAAGCGCGGCCAGATCAAGATCGACGATCACTGGCAGACGTCGGTCAAAGGCATCTATGCGATTGGCGATGCGGTGGTTGGCCCAATGCTCGCGCATAAGGCCGAGGATGAGGGCATGGCCGTGGCAGAAGTCGTTGCGGGCAAGCATGGGCACGTCAACTACGGCGTCATCCCGGGCGTGATCTATTCCTCGCCGGAAGTGGCCTCCGTGGGCAAAACCGAGGAGCAACTGAAAGAGGAAGGCCGCGCCTATAAGGTCGGGAAATTCTCATTCATGGGCAATGCGCGCGCGAAGGCGATTTTCCAAGGCGACGGGTTCGTCAAGATTTTGGCCGACAAGGCGACCGACCGGATTTTGGGCGCGCATATCATCGGGCCTTGCGCCGGCGATCTGATCCACGAAATCTGTGTTGCGATGGAATTTGGCGCCTCGGCCCAAGATCTGGCGCTGACATGCCACGCTCACCCAACCTATTCGGAAGCGGTGCGTGAGGCGGCTCTCGCCTGCGGGGATGGCGCAATCCACGCATAAGCCGGCGAAAATACCGATAAGTAAGGGCGGCCGATTGCGCCGCCCTTACTTATTGGGGCAAGCGCTTATCACAAGCGCCTGTCAATTGATGTGCGATGCCGCGCGGAGGCCTGCGTCGCGGTTAATCCGGCCGTTTCGCCGCCGCTTCCATCCTTGCCGCGTGTTCACGCCGCAAGGTTTTGCGCAGCTCGGCGGCCTGCCAGCGGTGACGTTCCGCCTCGGTCGCAGGCTCCAGCTTCGGGACTTCGACCGATTTGCCATCTTCATCCACCGCGACCATGGTAAAATAACAGCTGTTGGTGTGGCGGCGTGTTCCCTTGGTGATGCTTTCGGCCTCGACACGGATCCCGATTTCCATTGACGAGCGTCCCGTATGGTTGACCGCCGCACTAAAACGCACCAGCTCGCCCACATGGATCGGCTGTTTGAACGTGACCTGATCAACCGAAAGTGTCACCGCGTATCGCCCCGAGTAGCGCGACGCGAGCGAGAAGGCCACGCGGTCCAACCAATTGAGTAGGGCACCGCCGTGGACCTTACCGGAGAAATTCGCGAGATCCGGCGTCATAAGAACCGTCATCTCGAGCGTTTTACGGTCTGCTTCGGTAATCGTATCGGTCATGCCGCCTGCCTTTTGAAATTGGGGAATGCGCCTCGTATGCGCTGAGTGTGCTCGCAACGGCGCTCCGGTCAAGCCGCCAAATGCCGCAAACCATGGGTCACATCGGTTCGCACTGCCAGCCTCAGCCCCGGATCATCGCCCGCCCTCAGGGCCGCAAGGATCATGCGGTGATGGCGGGGCGGCTCGTTGCGCTGCACACGGTTGTAAAGCGCGCTCATCGTCGGCCCAAGTTGCAGCCAGACTGTTTCAATGACCGCCAGCATCGCTGGCGCCTGCGCCCGAAGGTAAAGCGCGCGGTGGAATTCGAGGTTCGTTCGGATGTAGCCAACCGCATCTTGTTTGGCGACCGCCTCTGCGATGTTGGCATTGATCGCGGTGAGGCGATCGATCAGCGCGAGGTGGGCCCTTGGCAGTGCCCGTGAGGCCAGTTCCGGCTCGATCAGGGCGCGCAATGCTGCAAGCTCCTCCAACCGCTCGTTCGAGAGCTCCGGCGTGGCGACGCGGCCCGAGGAGGACAAGGTCAACGCCCCCTCCGCGACGAGCCTGCGCAAGGCTTCGCGCGCGGGCGTCATCGACACACCGTGCGCCTTCCCCAGCCCCCGCAGGGTCAGCGCCTGTCCCGGCATCAACTCGCCGTGCAGGATTTGCTGTCGCAAGGACCGATAAAGACGGTCATGCGCGGAGGCGGTATCTTGAGGGCGAGGTTTGGGCGTCATAGATCCGATCACTGCATATGCGACAGATATCGTCAATCACGGAACCGCAACGCCTGCAACTGTGTGCCGTGTTGTTTGAGCCAATGACGCTCTGCCGGGTAACTCGGCCGGAGATCTGCCACGACGGCCCAGAAGGCGGGCGAATGGTTCATTTGCGCCAGATGCGCAACCTCATGCGCGCAGACGTAATCCAACACCGCCACCGGCGCCATGATCAGCCGCCAGTTATACATCAACGCGCCGTCCGGCGCGCATGAGCCCCAACGCGAGCGCGCATCGCGCATCGTAATTTTGGAATAGGCGCGCCCCAACCGCGCGCAATAGTGATCGGAGGCTTGCGTGACGCGCGCGCGGGCATGAAATTTCAGAAAAGTCTCGAGCCGTGCACTCAACCGATCCTCACCTGCGGGCATCAAGAGCGCGTCGCCCTCAACGCGCGGGGTTTTTACCGCGCCTTGGGTGATCTTTAACATGCGCCCCTCAAACGGGACCTGCCCGCCAAATTCAGGCCGATGCGCCCGAACTGAATGTTCCAAAACTTTGCGAAGCCAGTCCGCCTTTTCCGCGGCGAACCCCAAAGCATCCCGTTCGGAGGCATGGGTCGGGATCGTCAATGTCACCCGCCCGTCCAACCGTGAGACGCGCAACGAGTATCGCTTTGCCCGCGCGGACCGTTTCAGGGTGACGCTGAGATCTGGCGCGCCCGGAATGAAATATTGGCTCACATCCGGTCCTTTCGGGCGTGTTAGGTGGATTTTATCTAACCATCGGCAATCGACGGACGAAAAGGCTTTGACACCCCCGCCCCAGTGTGGCAAGCGGCGTCAACTCTCTGAATAAGAGCGATGCAAGGAGTTTTCCATGCCCAAAGAGGAATGGGGCGTCAAGCGCCTCTGCCCGCATTGTGCGAGCAGGTTCTATGACCTGACCAAAGACCCGATGACCTGCCCGGTCTGTAATGCAACCTTCTCGGCTGAAAGCCTTGTGAGCAGCCGTGGCCGCTCGCTGGTGTCCGAGAAATCGTCGCAGAACGCCGAGGAAGAAGTCGTTGCGGATGATCTGACCGATGACGATGACATCGATTCGGATGCAAGCGATGATGCGATCGACGACGATCTGCTCGACGATGACGATGACGACAATGTCTCGCTCGACGAGATTGCGGATGTCGCGTCGAACGACGACGACAGCTAATCGCGTCTGACTTCAAAACGAAAAAGGCGTTCGGGCTTCCCGTGCGCCTTTTTTCGTTTACCTTGGTGACACGCCGTTTCCCGCAGCAATGCGGACGCGCCCTATCCTCACGTGCAATCTGCAAAAGAATTGTAGCGCGGCACTAAATTCCACTTGCACCCCCAGCCGCCGCCGCCTATATCGCCCCCAACGCACAGAGGCTTTGCTTCGGTGTCGGGGCCTTAGCTCAGCTGGGAGAGCGCCTGCATGGCATGCAGGAGGTCAGGGGTTCGATCCCCCTAGGCTCCACCAATTCACACCAGACAGTTCCGTTTGTTTCCGAGATAGTCGTGCAGGATTGACGCCATCCGTCAATTACGGTGCTACGGCCCCCTCCCGTGAAATCCAACGCGCGCGCATATTCGCCCCGTTGCGCACGCTGCGCTGCAGGCGCGGGACGGCCATCCACTAAGCAGCAGCGCGAAGCGGCGACTGGGCCCTCCCCTGCCCCCTCCTGTGAAGGGATCGCTAGACCTAAGCCGCGAGTTTTGACGCAGCCCTTTTTGAAGCATGGGTGCAAACGATGCTCGCCCCAGAAAAAGGCGTGTCGCGCGCCCGCGCACTGCGAAGGAGCTGAACGTCTCGGTAGCAACATGCTAAACGGCGGCGGCTTTTCGCGAAGCCGAGCGAAGCGGAAGGGTGTTCGGTCTGCACCATAGGCAAATCGCGTGCGCGTAAAGACTGGCGTATCTGAGCCATGGCCTAACGCGCACGCACAAAAACACCCCGCATGGGGTGGTTTTGATTTTAGAACGTCAGACAGGGGCACGCAGCCCTCGCCCAAAAGCCTTCTTAGCGAAGCGAAGAAACGAGATTGGCGGGGCTTTCCTCGGTCCAAACTTGTGCCATCTGCACATTGCCCGCAAAGGTCTGGGGGCCGCGCATTGGATTGAGCCGCCCGTCATCCCAAGCAGCCGTGTAGCCCGCAGGAACTTTGTACTCCCGACGCGCAGCGCTCACGCGACCCGCCGAGGCCGTGGTGGCCTGCGTCGCCGAGGCCTGCGGCTTCACGGCATAGGGCGACACATAGCCCGACGGCGTCGCTGATGGAGCCTGATAGGCCGGCGCAAGTGGCGCGACAAACGCAGGCGCATAAGCCCCCTGCACCGCATAGCCTGAGCCCCCAATAAGGGGCGCGTTGAAGGTCTTCGGTGCGGGTTGGGATTTCGCGATCCCGCCGAACAAGCCCCGCTTGATCGGCTGGCCCGTCACGCCGGAAATATAAGCGCGCTGCCCCGCAACCGGTGCCTGTGCCTGTGCCTGTGCAGGTGACTGCCCAGTGCGCGAAACCTCTTGCGGCGCGACAGCCCAGCTCTGGCCCGTCTGCGCGACGCGTAACCCCGCGATCCCTGCGGAATTGATAGCGCCGATCGGATCGCTCGGCTTGCCATGGCAATGCACCACCGCGCGCCCGTCGCTCAATTTGTAACGATAAGCGCCCGCCCCGCCATTGGCGCAGGCGCTATAGGCCTGCAGCCGCTCCTCACCGACAATCATGACTTCGGCAATAGCCTGCGGCGACGGCGCGCCTTGCGCATACCCTGCCCCGCCAATCATCGGCGCGGACGCTTGCGCAGCCATGTAGCCGGGCGATTGGGCGAGCCCCACGCCATTAACGGCATAGGGCGAGCTGTAGCCCGAGCCGCCGACCATCGGCGCATTTGACGCAACAGGCTGGGAGGCAACAGATTGAGGGGCCGCAGGCATAACGGCCTTCGGCATCTGCGGAGCCGTCGTTGCAACGGCCTGCGTCTGCGTGGCCTGTGCGGCATTGCGCGCGGGCGTCACGATTTTCGGCGCAGGCGCCACCACCCGCGCGGCGGGCGCGGGCTTGGTCATTGCTTTCGCCGCCGCACTTGTCGTCAGCGGCGCTTGAACGGCGGGCACGGCTAGGGTTGTGGGCGCCTCCGCGGGCGCGGAATTGGCAATATCCAGACGCGGCGCGTCGGCCGCAAGCGTTGGCTTGTAGCCGCACAGATGCTCACGGGTGCGCGTCACCCGCGCGACCCAGCTCACCGAATTGCTGAAGCCTGCGCGGATGAAAACACACCCTCGGCTGTCAACGTATTGACGCCCCGTATAAGATGCAGGCGGCACCTCCGCTGGGCCGTCAATTTCCATGCCGCGTGCGAAACTTGCACCCGTCCCGAAAACCGCCGCCATCATCGAAACCGTCACAAATTGACCAAACCGCATCACTGCCCCCGCTTATTTTTAAGGAAAAATGCAGGAAGATCGATTCTAAGTAAAGCACAAACGGCTTATTTTGTGCCGAACATCCGATCGCCCGCATCCCCTAGCCCTGGAACAATATATCCATGGTCGTCGAGGCGTTCGTCTACAGATGCTGTGACAATCGGCACATCTGGATGCGCTGCCTTCATCTTCGCGATGCCTTCGGGCGAGGCCAACAAGCACAAGAACCGGATATTTTTTGCGCCCGACGCCTTGATCAGATCAATCGCCGCCGCCGATGAATTTCCGGTGGCAAGCATCGGGTCCACGACGATCGTCATGCGATCTTCCAGTTCTGCGGGAAGCTTCGAATAATATTGAACAGGCTCAAGCGTCTGCGGATCACGGTAGAGGCCCACAAAGCCGACCCGCGCGGCAGGGATCAATTCCAATATGCCATCCAAAAGGCCGTTTCCTGCGCGCAAGATCGACACGAGCGCGAGCTTCTTCCCCTCAAGGAACGGCGCATCCATGGAGCAAACCGGCGTCTCGATCTGGCGCATTTCAACGGGCAAACCGCGCGTCACCTCATAGGCCAGCAGAAGGCTGATCTCGCGCAAAAGCGCACGGAAGCTCGCCGTAGAGGTGCCTTTATCGCGCATCAAAGAGAGCTTGTGCTGCACCAACGGGTGGTCAACTACGGTGAGGTGCTCGGTCATTTTAGTCCTTTCAAGTCATATCTTTAGCTGTTTTGATCTCGACGCTTTATGGCAGGAAACTTTGCCCTGCCCCACGCGCGACGAGCCCAAGATGGGCGGATACCGATGCCCCGATATCCGCAAAGGCCACCTGCCCCAAACTGCCTGTGCCGATACCAGCGCAGAGCACTGGCACGCGCTCGCGCGTGTGGTCTGTGCCGTGCCATGTGGGATCATTCCCGTGATCGGCGGTGAAGATCACCAGATCCCCCGCGCGCATCTTCGCCAGAACGCGCCCGACTTGCACATCGAACCACTCCAACGCGCGCGCATAGCCCGCGACATCACGGCGGTGCCCATAAAGGCTATCGAATTCGACAAAGTTCGCGAAGGTCAGGCTGCCCTCTTCGGCGTCATCCATCAGCCGCACAAGATGTTCGGCCAAATCAGCATCCGACTTGCCCTTCCAAAGCTTGCCGACGCCGCGATGCGAGAAAATATCTCCGATCTTGCCAATCGCATGCGTCATGCGACCCGCCGCATGCGCCCAATCGAGAAGCGTGTCCGCGGGGGGATCAATCGCGAAATCACGGCGGTTGGGCGTCCGTTGAAAATCGCCCGGTTGCCCGACAAAGGGTCGCGCGATCACCCGCCCTACGCGCATCGCATGCAGATATGGTGCGAGGTCTTCACACAGCCGGATCAGACGATCCAGCCCGAACGTCTCCTCATGCGCGGCGATCTGGAACACGCTATCAACCGATGTGTAGCAAATGGGCCATCCCGTGCGCAGGTGCTCCGCGCCAAGCGCGTCGATGATTGCCGTCCCCGAAGCGTAGCGGTTGCCCAACACCCCCTCACACCCTGCGAGCTTGGCGACGAGATTCGTGATGTCTGGCGGGAAACATGGCGTCTCGTTGGGGAACACATGCCAATCCCACGGCACGGGAACCCCCGCCATTTCCCAATGACCTGAGGGCGTATCCTTGCCGTTCGACACTTCATTCGCGGCGCCAAAGCGCCCTTCGGGCACGGCAGACAGACCGGGGGCGATTAGGCCGGACGCAAGCGAAATCGCGGAACCGAGGCCCAAACGCGCCAGATGGGGGACATGAAGCGCGCCGGAGCGGCCTGTCTCCGCCTGACCCGCAGCACAAGCCTGCGCTATATGGCCAATGGTGTTGGCGCCCGTATCCGGCAGACCGTCATTAAAAAACGATGCCGCATCCAAGGCGCCGCCAATTCCCGCGCTATCCATTACAACCAAGAATGCGCGCGTCACGTGTGATCTCCCCGCTCGATATCATCCCAACCGATGCGCTCCACGATCAAAGGAGGTTCCTCGCCGCCCTCATCGCTAATTTCGTAGGCCGCAAGGAACGCCGCCGTCGCCCGATCCGCATCGGCATCATTCGCCGCGTGGATCAGCACCATCGGCTCGCCCGTCTCCACTTCCTCGCCCAAGCTGGCCAGCCCCGAGAACCCGACCGAAGGGTTGATGCGGTCCGTGCCAACACGCCGCCCTCCGCCCAGATCGACGACCGCCATCCCAATCGCCCGCGCATCAATGCGCGAGACTGTCCCGCTGCGCGGCGCGGCAACGGTGCGCATCACAGGGGCCGCAGGGAGCCTGTCGGGGAAGTGCTCGACAAAGTCACGCGGCCCGCCCAGCGCCGCCACCATACGGCCAAAATGCTCCGCCGCGCGGCCTGAATGGAGCGCATCATCAATCTGCTCGACCCCGGCATCCATATCAGACGCCAATCCGGCCAAAACCAAAGCCTCGCCGCCCAGCGCCGCGGTGACATCCCAAAGCGCCTCATTGACCGCCGATCCCGTCAGGGTTTCCAGCACCTCGATCACCTCAAGCGCATTCCCTGCGGATTGCCCAAGGGATTGATTCATATCCGTAATCAATGCGGACGTCTTGCAACCCGCACCGTTAGCGACCGCAACCAAAGACCGCGCTAACGCCCGCGCATCCTCCAGATCAACCATAAATGCGCCGGACCCGACTTTCACATCCAGAACCAGCCCCTCCAGGCCCGCCGCCAATTTCTTCGACAAAATCGAGGCGGTGATCAGATCGATGCTCTCAACCGTCCCCGAGACATCCCGAACCCCGTAGAGCCGCTTGTCAGCCGGAGCAATCTCCTGAGTTGCGCCGACAATGGCGCAGCCGACCTCGCCCACAACACGGCGCAAAACATCTGTGTCAGGCATCGCGACATAGCCCGGGATCGCTTCCATCTTATCGAGTGTGCCGCCCGTGTGACCAAGACCGCGCCCTGAAATCATCGGAACATAGACACCGCATGCGGCCAAAGCCGGCGCTAGCAACAGCGACACGGAATCCCCGATGCCGCCCGTCGAATGTTTGTCAATGACCGGCGCATCCAGATCCCAGCGCAGAACCTGCCCGCTGTCGCGCATCGCGCGCGTCAAGTCGATGCGCTCATCCATCCCGAGCCCCTTGATGCAGATCGCCATCGCGAAAGCTCCGGCCTGCGCATCAGACACGGATCCGTCCGCCAATCCGCGCGCAAACCACGCGCTGGCGCCTTGCGGCAGGCCTTTGCCATCGCGCAATGCGCCAAGGATGTTGCGCGCGTCATAGGCGGCGCTGCTCATTTCGAGCGGTCCATGTGTGATTTCTCAAACTTTCCTGGCAATAGATCCCCGACCGTCATCTGCATCTGCTGCCCCTCGAGCGTGGTCATGAGCACCTGCGCATCGGGCTTGCCAAATTCAACCAACTTCTGACGGCATCCGCCGCAAGGCGTCACGGGCGTCGGGCAATCCGCAATAACGACCGCCGCCACAAATTCGGTCTCGCCCGCCGCAACCATCGCCGCAAGCGCCCCCGCTTCCGCGCAGGTGCCTTCTGGATAGGCGACGTTTTCCACGTTCACCCCCAAGTAAACCGCCCCCGATTTTCCGCGCAGCGCAGCCCCGACCTTAAAATTAGAATAGGGCGCATAGGCGTTTTCACGCACCGTGCGCGCCGCTGAGATCAGGCTGTCGAATACGGCAGGCTCAGCCAAAGTATCGGATGGGGCGTGATTGGACATGTGAGGCTCCGGGATGATTTGTCATCGATTTATGCCACAAGTGTGCGCGCGCGCGCCGCGCTCGGCAAGCCAGTTCATCGGTTTTTTGACCCTTCGGGCAAATCCCGCCCAAAAGGAAGGCATTCCCTTTAGTCAGCCCATAGTTTAGGGCTGAATTAGTTTCCGAACGGCCCATCGGAGGAGAGCATGGACGACACCCGTATTGATAGCGCACGCCAAGAAGCGCTCGATTATCACGAATTCCCAAAACCCGGTAAGCTGGAGATCCGCGCGACAAAGCCGCTGGCGAATGGCCGCGACCTTGCGCGCGCCTATTCTCCCGGCGTCGCGGAGGCTTGCCTCGAAATCAAGGCCGATCCCTCAACGGCGGCGCGGTACACATCGCGCGGCAATCTGGTGGCGGTTGTGACCAACGGCACGGCCGTCTTGGGCCTTGGCAACATCGGCGCGCTCGCCTCTAAGCCCGTGATGGAGGGCAAGGCGGTTTTGTTCAAGAAATTCGCCAATATCGATTGCTTCGACATCGAACTCGATCAAGCCGATCCTGAAAAGCTTGCCGAAATCGTCTGCGCGATGGAGCCTTCCTTTGGTGCGATCAACTTGGAAGATATCAAAGCACCCGACTGCTTTATCGTCGAAAAAATCTGCCGCGAGCGGATGAATATTCCGGTCTTCCACGATGACCAACACGGCACCGCGATTGTTGTTGGCGCGGCCGCAACCAATGCGCTGCGTCTCAAGGGAAAGAAATTCGAGGACATCAAGATCGTCTCGACGGGGGGCGGCGCGGCGGGGATTGCCTGCCTCAACATGCTGCTCAAACTCGGGGTGAAGCGCGAGAATGTCTGGCTCTGCGATATCCACGGCCTCGTTTATGAGGGCCGCGAGCAAGACATGAACCCGCAAAAAGCCGCCTATGCGCAAGCGTCGGACAAGCGGACGCTTGATGAGGTGATTGACGGCGCTGATATGTTCCTCGGCCTCTCCGGCCCCGGCGTTTTAACGCAGGATATGGTCGCGAAAATGGCCCCTGCGCCAATCGTTTTCGCGCTGGCGAACCCGACGCCGGAAATCCTGCCCGACATGGTCCGCGCGGTTGCGCCCGATGCGATCATCGCGACGGGACGCTCGGATTTTCCGAACCAGGTGAACAACGTGTTGTGCTTCCCGTTCATCTTCCGCGGGGCGCTCGACGTGGGCGCAACCCAAATCAATGACGAGATGCAAATCGCCTGTATCGAGGGGATCGCGGCACTCGCGCGCGCGACGACCTCCGCCGAAGCTGCGGCGGCTTATCATGGCGAGACTCTGACCTTCGGCACGGATTACCTGATCCCCAAACCCTTCGATCCGCGTCTGATCGGCGTGGTGGCCACCGCTGTTGCAAAGGCTGCAATGGAAAGCGGCGTCGCAACGCGGCCGCTGGCCGATGTCGCCGCCTATAAACAGCAGCTCGACGGATCGGTCTTCAAATCGGCGATGCTGATGCGCCCGGTGTTCGATGCCGCCGCGACCGCCACACGGCGGATCGTCTTTGCCGAGGGCGAGGATGAACGCGTTTTGCGCGCCGCCAATGCGATGATGGAGGAGACGACGGACCGTCCGATTTTGATCGGTCGCCCTGAGGTCATCGAGCTGCGGTGTCAGCGCGCAGGCTTGCCGCTAAAGCTTGCCGATCTTGAAATCGTCAACCCGCAGGACGACCCCCGCTACCGCGATTACTGGGAAACGTATCACCAGCTTATGGCGCGGCGCGGCGTATCCCCCGATCTGGCGCGTGCCGTCATGCGAACCAACACGACGGCGATCGCGGCGGTGATGGTGCATCGCAACGAGGCCGATAGCATGGTTTGCGGCACGTTTGGCCAATATCATTGGCACCTGAAATACGTGAGAGAGATCCTCGCACGCGACGGCCTTGATCCGACAGGCGCCTTGTCCTTGATGATTTTGGAAGATGGCCCCCTGTTCATTGCAGATACGCACATCCACCACGAGCCGACCCCTTCGGAGATCACCGCGACCGTAATCGGGGCCGCGCGCCACGTCCGGCGCTTTGGCCTGCAACCCAAGGTCGCCTTGTGCTCGCATAGCCAGTTCGGAAATCAAGATACCGATTCAGGTCGCCGCATGCGCGAAGCAATGGCACTTCTGGATGCGAAGAACGTCGATTTTTGCTATGATGGCGAAATGCATCTGGATGCGGCGCTGGATCAGGGTCTGCGGGACAGGATCCTGCCCGGTTCGCGGTATGATGGGGCGGCGAATGTGCTCGTCTTTGCCAATACGGATGCGGCATCCGGCGTACGCAACATCTTGAAGATGAAAGCGGGCGGCTTGGAGGTCGGGCCGATCCTGATGGGGATGGGCAATAAGGCGAATATCGTGACCCCGTCGATCACTGCGCGTGGCTTGCTCAATATGTCCGCCATCGCGGGCACACCGGTGCACCACTACGGATAAGGTCAGATGACCTTGGGGAGGGGCGCAGGCGTCCCTCCCTGTCTCGACGCCGCCAAGTTTGCAAACTCCGGACGTTTTTGCGCAAACGTTGAATAGTCGTCGGGGGTTTGCAAATATTTGCAGCGCCCATAGGCGTAATTATGCAAATTTTTCGCGCAGCCCCCCACCACAACCCTCAAGATTATTGCGCGACTCTTTTTCGCTTCCTAACAAGGTTGGAGGAGGAGGATGTTACATGAGTTATGCGAGTATCTATGCGGGCTGGAAGGCCAATCCCGAAGCATTCTGGATGGAACAAGCAGAGGCGATCGATTGGGAGGTCAAACCCTCCAAAGCGCTTTTCGATGAAGACGCGCCCATCTACCGTTGGTTTAAAGATGCGCGGGTGAATGCCTGCTGGAACGCGGTTGATCGCCATGTTGCAGCTGGCCGCGGCAACCAGATCGCAATCTTGCACGACAGCCCCATCACCCATTCGACAAAAGGCATTACCTATGCCGAACTGCAAAGCCGCGTCGCATCCCTAGCGGGAGCCTTGCGTGCGAAGGGCATCGAGTCGGGCGATCGTGTCATCATCTACATGCCGATGGTGGCAGAGGCGCTGGAGGCGATGCTGGCTTGTGCGCGGCTTGGGGCCGTGCATTCGGTGGTCTTTGGCGGGTTCGCAGCGCATGAATTGGCCGTGCGAATTGATGATGCAACGCCCAAGGCCATTATCGCGGCCTCCTGCGGGTTGGAGCCAAACCGCGTTGTCCATTACAAACCCCTACTGGACGCGGCGATCGAGGCGGCGGCACATAAACCTGACTTCTGCGTCATTTTGCAGCGTGAACAAGAAGTCGCACAGTTGATCGAGGGGCGCGATGTTAACTGGCACGGGTTCCAATACGGCGTCGAGCCTGCTGACTGCGTGCCGGTTTCGGGGGATCATCCCGCTTATATTTTGTATACATCGGGCACGACGGGCCAGCCCAAGGGCGTGATCCGCGACACTGCGGGGCATCTTGTCGCGCTCAACTGGTCCATGAAGAATATCTACGATATCGCCGCCGGAGACGTGTTCTGGGCGGCATCAGATGTTGGCTGGGTCGTTGGCCATAGCTACATTTGCTACGCACCATTGATCGCGGGGGCGACCACAATCGTCTTTGAGGGCAAGCCCGTCGGAACGCCGGATGCGGGCACTTTCTGGCGTGTGATCCAGAACCATAAGGTCAAAAGCTTCTTCACAGCCCCGACCGCGTTGCGGGCGATCAAACGAGAAGACCCTGAAGGCAAGCTGATCAAGGAGTATAACATCGCAGGCCTTCGCGCCATCTATCTGGCAGGCGAGCGCGCCGATCCGGATACGGTGCAATGGGCGCAGCGCCATCTGAACGTGCCAGTCGTCGATCACTGGTGGCAAACCGAAACAGGCTGGCCGGTCGCGGCTAACCCGCTCGGGATTGAGGAGCTGCCAACCAAAGTCGGAAGTCCGAGCGTAGCGATGCCGGGCTACGACGTGCAAGTGCTGGACGAAGGCGGCCAACCTGTCGCGGCGGGCGAGCTGGGCGCGATCGCAATCAAACTCCCCTTACCGCCGGGCACATTGCCGAATCTTTGGAATGCGGAGGCGCGGTTCCGCAAAAGTTATCTGGAGCGGTATCCGGGATTTTACGAGACAGGCGATGCGGGATATGTCGACGGGGACGGGTATCTCTACATCATGGCACGCACCGATGACGTGATTAACGTTGCCGGCCATCGCCTTTCGACGGGCGCGATGGAGGAAGTGCTTGCCGATCATCCCGATGTCGCGGAATGCGCCGTGATCGGCGTTGCGGATGCGCTCAAGGGCCAGATGCCGATGGGATTTTTGTGCCTGAACGCGGGTTGCACACGGGATGAGGCAGATATCGTCGCCGAATGCATCAAACGTGTTCGGGACCAAATCGGCCCCGTTGCGGCCTTCAAGCTGGCCTGCGTGGTAAACCGCCTGCCGAAGACCCGCTCGGGCAAAATGCTCCGCGGGACGATGGTCGCCATCGCGGACGGAAAGCCCTTTAAAATGCCAGCAACCATCGATGACCCTACTATTTTAGACGAAATCACCGTCGCGCTCCAAAAACTGGGTTATCCGCAAGGATAGAAAGCGCGCCGGACGGATGAATTAAGCCTAAAAAACGCAATTCTGCGCGGAAAATCACTCCTTTCGCGCAGGATTTTGCCGTTTATTGCCCCTGTCCGGCAAAACACGCTTGCTCTACGCTTGTCTGCAACCAAAGCTTGCATCGCAGGAGTTGCAGCACGAAGATATGATACGTCTTAAAATCGTGAAAAGCGTTTCCATGACACTGCCACAGCCACTTCGACCTTCGCAGAATCGTGGATGCCACTTCCTTCAAAACGTTTGGCGACACGTGAATGTCGTCGGCCGAGACGCCCCACAACGTAAACGGATGGTTTGACGCTATGATGCAAGATCGCGCAACTCGCGTCCTTCTCGTTGAGGATACGCCCACCCTCCGGATGATCTATGAAGGGGCGCTCAGCGGAGCCGGATACGACGTCATTGAGGCCGCGACCGCACAAGAAGGTCTGGAGGCGTTTTATAGCACGATGCTCGACATCGTTTTGCTCGATCTGACGCTGCCGGACCGGGACGGCCTCAGCCTGATGCGCGAGATGCAATCAGTGCGTCCGAATCTTCCGGTCATTGTGACGGCCGAGGACCGCTCTATCCCGCATGCCGTGGAAGCAATGCAGGCAGGTGCCCAAAACTTCCTCGTCAAACCGTTCGATGAAGCACAACTCATCTCGGCGGTCAGCGCTGCCCGCTTGCAATGCTTCGAACGCGCGGACCCGCTCAACTCCTTCATCGGCACCTCCGATTTGATGGGAAAAACTTACGCACAGCTCCGCGCCGCCGCCCGCTCCAATGCACCGGTGTTCATCACAGGTGAAAGCGGCTCGGGCAAGGCGCTCTGCGCGCGAACGATCCACGGATTGTCCGCGCGATCCCGCCGCAACTTCGTTCCGGTCCATTGCGCCGGCATGGCGCCTGAGCAACTCAGCCGCGAGTTTTGCGGCTATACCCGCGGCGCCTTCCCCGAAGCGCGAACGGGTAAAACCGGCGCGGCGATGTTGGCCGATGGTGGCACGCTCTACATTGACGATCTGTGCGATCTAAATCTTGATCAGCAGGCAAAGCTCCTCGGCTTTCTTGAAGGCTCGACGATTTATCCTCTGGGGGACGAAAACACCTACCGCGTTGATACGCGCATCATCTGCGCCACAAGCCGCGACCCCGCGGAGGAGTTGCGTATGGGACGGCTGCGTGAAGATTTGTTCTATCGCTTGCATGTTGTCCCGATCTCGGTTCCGCCTTTGCGCGCGCGCGGGGCGGATATTATGGCCCTTGCACAACATTCCCTGACGCGGATCTCACAGGAGGAAGAACGGCATTTCGACCGGATCTCCCCTGACGCCGCCGAAATATTGCAGGCCCATCCATGGCCTGGAAACATCCGACAGTTGATCAATGCTCTGCGGCTTGCGGTGGTGATGTATGACGGGCCCGTCCTTGAGGCCCACATGCTTTTGCCGTCGCTCTCGGATGATTATGCGGGGGCCACACCAAATCGAAGGGTCGACAACACGCTCGGAGATACCTCCATCCCGCCCAGCGGCCTGATTGGCCAAACCCTCGCGCAAATCGAGCGCGCCGTGATTGAGGCCGCCCTGCAACGCAATAGCGATTCCGTCCCGAAAACCGCGCGGGAACTCGATGTCGCGCCCTCAACGCTCTACCGTAAAATTGCGAGTTGGGATGTTAGCGAAGATCCGGCGTCCTAAAAGACGTCGTCCTCACGCGAACTGCTCCCGCATCAGACGTTCTTCCAGACCATGGCCGGGATCAAAGAGAATCCGATGTTCTACCGTGGGCTCTGACTGGATCTCCACCCACGCGACGGGCTTGACAGAGCGCGAATCGGCGTCTGCCATGACGGGGCGCTTCACGGCTTCCAAGACATCGAACCGCACAACCGCCGAACGCGGTAGAATAGCGCCCTGCCACCGCCGTGGACGGAAGGACGCGATGCCGGTCAACGCCAACACATCCGATCCAATCGGCAGAATCGGGCCGTGTGCCGAATAGTTGTAAGCCGTCGATCCGGCCGGCGTCGCAACGATCGCACCATCACAGATCAACTCCTCCATCCGGACCTTCCCATTCACCGAGATCTTCAGCTTCGCCGCTTGCGGACCCGCCCGCAGCAACGACACCTCGTTAATGGCAAGCGCCTCGTGAATCTTTCCGTCGATCGTCTCCGCGCGCATAGAAAGCGGGTTGATCACGGCCTCCTCTGCGGCATGGAGGCGCTCGACAAGATCGACATCACTGTAATCATTCATCAAAAAACCGACGGTGCCGCAATTCATCCCGTAGACCGGAAGCCCCGCCCCTGAATGAAGCGTCTGCAGCATAAATCCATCGCCGCCCAACGCGACGATCATATCGGCGGCGGAATGCGCAACCTGCCCGTAGCGACGCGTCAAAGAGGCCAAGGCCGCCTGTGCGACATCGGCATTCGAGGCGGCGAAATGGATATGGGGTTCGTGGCCCAAGGCATTCTCCTGCGAATTAACCCCCAAGGAGTGACAAGCGCCGATCGGAAACACAAGGCCAAGATCGGCTACATCGGCGTGCAAGCTGCCTATGATTTGCCGCGGCAAATCGTGACATTGTCGCATTGCGCGCTTTTAGCCTTCGAAATTCTGCGATATTGAACCCGCGAACGTCCATAGGAGATGCCCATGACCGCCCAACGCGACGAAGGCTTTTTCACCGAAGCACTTTCCACCCGTGACCCAGAACTATTCGGCTCGATCACCAATGAGCTTGGCCGTCAGCGCGACGAAATCGAGCTGATCGCGTCGGAAAACATTGTTTCCGCGGCTGTCATGGAAGCCCAAGGCTCCGTGATGACCAACAAATATGCGGAAGGCTA
The DNA here is from genome assembly GCF_042466415.1 of Albirhodobacter sp. R86504. Classification (NCBI taxonomy): domain Bacteria; kingdom Pseudomonadati; phylum Pseudomonadota; class Alphaproteobacteria; order Rhodobacterales; family Paracoccaceae; genus Albirhodobacter; species Albirhodobacter sp. R86504. The sequence continues at coordinate 1,842,175 of NZ_JAXHCH010000002.1, forward strand.
TCCGGGAAAACGTTACTACGGCGGCTGCCAATATGTTGACGTTGCCGAACAGTTGGCAATCGACCGCGCGAAACAGCTTTTTGGCTGTGAGTTCGCCAACGTTCAACCTAACTCCGGATCGCAAGCCAACCAAGGCGTGTTCCAAGCGCTCATCAAGCCGGGCGATACCATCCTCGGGATGGATCTGGCATCGGGTGGTCACTTGACCCATGGCGCCGCGCCCAACCAGTCGGGCAAATGGTTCAACGCTGTGCAATACGGCGTGCGCCAGCAGGATAACCTGATCGACTACGATCAGGTCGAAGCCTTGGCAATCGAACATCAGCCGAAAATGATCATCGCTGGCGGCTCAGCGATTCCGCGGCAGATCGATTTCGCCAAATTCCGCGCGATTGCTGATAAGGTTGGCGCCTACCTGATGGTCGATATGGCGCATTTCGCTGGTCTCGTTGCAGGCGGCGCGCATCCCTCGCCGTTCCCATACGCAGATGTTGCCACGACAACGACGCACAAAACCCTGCGCGGTCCGCGCGGCGGCATGATCCTGACGAATGACGAGACCATCGCGAAAAAAGTGAACTCCGCGATCTTCCCCGGTATCCAAGGCGGGCCGTTGATGCATGTCATCGCCGCCAAAGCGGTGGCATTTGGCGAAGCGCTACGTCCGGAATTCAAGGTTTATGCCAAGCAAGTCATCGCCAACGCGCAAGCACTGGCCGACGAGCTCATGAAGGGTGGCCTCGATATCGTCACCGGCGGCACGGATACGCATGTTATGCTCGTCGATCTGCGCCCCAAAGGCGTGAAAGGCAATGTGACCGACAAAGCCTTGGGCCGCGCGCATATCACCTGCAACAAGAACGGCATCCCCTTCGATCCGGAAAAGCCGACAGTGACCTCTGGCATCCGCCTTGGCACACCCGCGGGCACGACGCGCGGCTTTAAAGAAGAAGAGTTCCGCATGATTGCGCGGATGATCGTTAAGGTCATCGACGGGATCGCCGCGAACGGGGAAGACAACAACGACGCGGTCGAAGCTGAAGTCCGCGCCGAAGTTTCCGCGCTTTGCGCTCAGTTCCCGCTCTATCCGAACCTCTAAGGGTATCGGCTCGCGGCGCTCCTTCGCCGCCGTGCACCAGACCAGAAACGCGGCCCTTGGCGAAAGCCATGCGGCCGCGTTTCGCATTTCTCGGCTCCCGAATGGTGCTATGAAAATTGGCAGTCGTGCACACATGCGTTAGGGTGCCCGCAAATGTCGCAAGGCGCGGCCCTTTTTTCTGCTCTGACCGGAAGTGAGACCAATGCTGAACACTGTAACCCACGGCCATGACACCGATCTTCCGCCCTTGCTGATCGTCCCCGGTCTCTTCGGATCGGCGCGCAACTGGGGAGTGATTGCGAAACATATGGCAAAAACACGCCGCGTCGTCGCCGTGGATATGCGCAACCACGGCGACAGCTTTTGGGACGACGATCATAGCTACGCAGCAATGGCGCAGGATTTGGCGGACGTGGTTGAGGCCGAGGGGAACGCCCAAAGCCAGATGGATGTCATGGGGCACTCGATGGGGGGGAAAGCTGCGATGGTTCTCGCCTTGACGCGGCCCGAGCTGGTGCGACGGCTGATTGTCGCGGATATTGCCCCTGTCGCCTATACCCATACCCACGACGGGCTGATCAATGCGATGCAAGACTTGAAAATCGAGGATCTGACATCGCGCACCGAGGCCGATCGGCGTTTCTCCGAACGCGTACGCGATCCCGGCACTCGTGCGTTTTTGCTGCAATCTCTCGAGTTGCGCGAAGGGCCTGTCAGGTGGAAACTGAATCTCGACGCTCTCGATGCAGCAATGGACTCAGTCGTCGGCTGGCCGGAAAGTCTAACCAACGGCCGCTATGATGGCCCTACCCTATTCTTGTACGGCGGCAACTCGGCCTATGTGAAATCCGACGCACATCCCGTCATCCACACCATGTTCCCGCATGCGATCCTCCAAGAGATCGAAGGGGCTGGGCATTGGTTACACGCGGAAAAGCCGCGCGAAGTTGAGGCCGCGGTTGAGACGTTTCTTGCCTGAAGTAGGTGATCGGAAAATGCCACCCCGACATCGCGGGGTGGCGGCACTCGTTACGCATCCAAGACCCCGCAGGACATCTGATAAGATCCAAGTAACCAATCCGTAATGCTCGAGTGGAATGCCCGTTTTGAGAGCACGTCCGCTATCTTGAGAACTCGCGTGAGATGACCGACGCACGCCGCACCGATGTGCGAAAAGCCTCTAAGACGGCAGGCCAAATAGTTGTCAAAGTCGAGCCCCTGCCCCGCGGTGATTAGGTCGCCGCCAATGATGGGGCAGAATGGGCGAAGGCAGCACCGCAAACATGCACAGCATTCAGGTTAGCGCTTTGATCTGCACGATCCAAATCATGGCGGGCATTTCAATTTGAAGCGCGCCTCGCCAGAGTCGCCGGGGAGCGAGGGCGATTTTCCAACGCCCGTCAGCGCTCCGCGCACTTGGCATCCCGATGCGCGTTCCGCCGCTTGCGGCATTAATGTGATGGCATGGCCTCGATCCCGACGCGCGAGATATCCCATCCGGACGACCTCTGCTGCATCCTCCTTGACGAACACAACAAAACGGACGCCTTCAACCGTGATGTCATGCCGCTCAGCCCCGAAAAATTGGGGCGCGGGTGTGGCCGTGCAAGCCGCTAAAAACAGGAGGAATGGGATGATATGTTTCATGCCGCCCAGTATGCGGCACGAATGGTTAAGCGAGTCTTAAGGGCCGCCAAGCCTCAAAAACAAACCCCCGCCATTTCTGACGGGGGAAGGCTTTAGCTATCCATTTTAAGCGCCGAGATGAAGGCAGTTTGAGGAATTTCAACTTTCCCGAACTGGCGCATCTTTTTCTTACCAGCCTTCTGTTTTTCCAGAAGTTTCTTCTTCCGCGTCGCATCGCCGCCGTAGCATTTCGCAGTCACGTCCTTGCGCATCGCAGAGAGCGTTTCACGGGCAATCACGCGCGCGCCAATCGCGGCCTGAATAGGAATTTTAAACATATGGCGCGGGATCAGCTCTTTGAGTTTCTCTACCATCGCGCGTCCGCGTGTCTCGGCGCGGTCGCGGTGCACCATGATAGACAGGGCGTCAACCGGCTCGTCATTCACCAGAATCGACATCTTCACCAGATGATCCTCGCGATACTCCGAGATCTGGTAATCGAAGGACGCATAGCCCTTTGTCACTGATTTCAAACGATCATAGAAATCGAATACGACCTCCGCCAACGGCAAGTCATAGACTACCATCGCACGTGCACCGGCATAGGTCAGATCAAGCTGGATGCCGCGGCGATCTTGGCAAAGCTTCAAAACATCACCGAGATACTCGTCGGGCACCATGATCGTCGCTTTGATGCGCGGCTCTTTAATGTGATCAACGAGCGTCAGATCCGGCATATCGGCAGGGTTATGCAGATCGCGAACCTCGCCGTCTTTCATATGCAGCTTGAACACAACCGATGGCGCTGTGGTGATCAGGTCAAGATCGTATTCACGCTCAAGCCGATCGCGAATAACCTCAAGATGTAGCAGGCCAAGGAAACCGCACCGGAACCCGAAGCCAAGTGCGGCGGATGTTTCCATCTCGTAGCTGAACGATGCATCATTCAGCGCGAGCTTTTCAATAGCATCACGAAGCGGTTCGAAATCATTCGCGTCGACGGGGAACAATCCGCAGAAAACAACCGGTTGCGCCGGCTTAAACCCTGCGAGCGCCTTGTCGCAGCCTTTGCGCTCATGCGTAATCGTATCGCCCACGCGCGTGTCGCGCACCTGTTTGATCGACGCGGTAAACACCCCGATCTCACCCGGCCCCAATTCAGCGATATCGACCATGCGCGGCTTCAAGACAGAGAGCTTGTCGATGCCGTAGAGAGCACCGGTTTGCATCATCTTGATCTTGTCACCCTTTTTGACGACGCCTTCCATGACGCGGATCATGACCACAACGCCCAGATAGCTGTCATACCACGAATCGACCAGCATCGCCTTGAGCGGCGCATCCCGATCCCCCGTCGGCGCGGGCAAACGCGTCACGATAGCTTCCAGAACATCCGGAATCCCAAAGCCGGACTTCGCCGAGATCGGAATCGCGTCGGACGCGTCAATCCCGATGACATCCTCAATATTCGCGCGCACGGCGTCAACATCGGCGGCGGGAAGATCGACCTTGTTCAAGACCGGCACGATCTCATGGCCAGCATCGATCGCTTGATACACATTCGCCAAGGTCTGTGCCTCAACGCCTTGCGACGCATCAACCACCAACAAAGAACCCTCAACCGCGCGCATCGAGCGGGAGACCTCATAGGCGAAATCGACGTGACCGGGCGTGTCGATCAGGTTGAGAATATAGGTTTTGCCATCTTTTGCCGGATATTCGATCCGTACGGTGTTGGCTTTGATCGTGATCCCTCGCTCACGCTCGATATCCATGCTGTCGAGCATCTGCGATTTCATATCGCGTTCGGCTACGGTGCCGGTCAATTGAATGAGCCGGTCAGCGAGGGTGGATTTACCGTGGTCAATATGCGCCACGATGGAGAAATTGCGGATGAGATCGAGCTGGGTCATGGGGCGCGTATAGCGTGGAAAATAGGGGTCGGGAAGAGGGTTTGATGCGTCCAATGACTTTGTGCGTGGCCGTGAACGTGGGGCGAAGGCTGCACGGCGCGGTTTAGGGAGCCATGCGGATAAATTGGGCGTGCGAATCGTAGACGGGCGCCTACTGCGCGCCATGTGCTGCGCGCCCTGCGCGAACCCCGTCTCAGGCGGCCAGTCGTTTGATCGCATGGTCATCCTCGACGCATTGCCGATTGACCTTCCCCCCGCGCACCGCCACATCTGGACCATCTGATTTTGGAGAGAACCATGATCCTATCTGTGCCAAATATGACCTGCGGGCATTGCAAAAAAGCTGTAGAGGCGGCGATCGAGGAGGTCGGCGCACGGGCTCATGTTGATCTGGAGGAGCGCGAAGTTGAGGTCTCCGGCCTGCCGGAAGCGACCGTGCTGGCCGCATTGAAAGCGGCAGGGTATCCGGCCGAGCGCATCGAATAGTGAGCTACTCCCCATTTGTTGGACAGGATCTGGCGTAAATTAAGCTACTCTTTGCACCTGCTGATCGGGGTTGGTTGTTTTAATTCTCTGCCAATAGACCACGGCAGGTGGCCTGCCGCCAAGCGAGGAATGCGGTCGCTTGTGATTGTAGAACTCGATCCATTTTCTGATGCCTGCTTTCGCCTCCGATCCGGTTTCCCAAGCATGCGGGTAGACGCATTCATACTTCAGGGACCGCCACAGTCGTTCGACGAAGATGTTGTCAAGGAAGCGGCCCTTGCCATCCATTGAAATGCGGACATTTGAGCGGCTCAGTCGGTCTGTCCATGCAAACGATGTGAACTGTGAGCCTTGGTCGGTATTCATAATCTCAGGCGGGCCGAACTTGTGGATCGCTTCGTTCAACGCATCGACGCAAAACTCTGCCTCCAGCGTGTTTGAGATGCGCCAAGCCAGCACCTTGCGTGTGTGCCAGTCCATGATTGCCACAAGATACAAGAATCCGCGCCGCATTGGCAGATAGGTAATGTCGGCGCACCAGACTTGGTTGGGCCGATTTACCCGCAACCCACGCAGCAGGTAAGGATAAATCTTGTGCCCCTTTGCCGCCTTGCTGGTGTTCGGCTTCTGATAGATGGGCATGAGGCCCATCAGCCGCATAATGCGTCTGATCCGTTTCTCGTTTACGACGTGATCCTCATTTCGCAGGTGCCAAGTCATCTGGCGCACGCCGTAAAACGGGGTTTCCAGGAACTGCTTATCAATCAGCCGCATCAGGTCGAGGTTCATTTCACTTTCGCCTTTCGGCTCATAATAGAACGAGGATCGAGAGATCGACAGCAACGCGCATTGCTTCCCAACAGACAGCCCAGGCAGATTGGGCTCAACCATCTTGCACCTCATTTGTCGGTCCAGGGTTTGAGCTTTCTTGCCAAAAAATCGTTGGCGACGGCCAACTCCCCAATCTTGGCGTGCAGGTCTTTGACCTGCTCTTCATCGACTTCCGGTGCCTTCCGGCCGCCACGCTCAAATACGCTAGACGCACCTTCAAGCAGAGCACGTTTCCATTGATGGATCATCGTGGGATGCACGCCGAACCGACTGGCCAGCTCGCTGACCGTCTCTTCGCCCTTCAGCGCTTCCAACGCTACCTTGGCTTTGAATTCTGGATGATGTTGCTTCCGTTTCGACATCGTCGATCTCCTTCGTGTTGAAGATCAACAGACAACAAATCGCAGCTTACGTCAGTGTCCTAATTTTAGGGGGTAGCTCAATAGAAAACGCATCCTTATTGCTTCGTGTCACCTTCTTCTCGGTCGGCAGGTTTTGGCCGAAGGCCTTATTTCGTTGAATTCTACGCTAGGATTCGATAGGGTTGAGAGAATAAAAAAGGGTCACACAAAACTTAGTAGACCCACAATCATGAGGCACGAGATGAAGAAATCGACAGTGATCGCCGCATTGGTTTGCGGCATGATGGTGGCGTCTAACGCGGCATTCGCAGGGGCAATCAGCAAGGCATGCCTAAAGGCTGACCGCCGCAGCGCGAGCAATTCGCTGTGCACCTGTATCCAACAAGTCGCAGACCAGAGCCTGTCGCGCTCTGATCAACGCCGCGCGGCGAAATTCTTTAAAGACCCGCACCAAGCACAAGAAATCCGTCAGTCGAGCAACCGGTCCGACGAGGCTTTCTGGCTGCGCTATAAAGCGTTTGGCGAGCGTGCCGGCGCGCTTTGCACGCAATAAACCAAGCGCTGCGAATTATCGGGTCGTCCGGCCAATCGCAGCAAGGAGCGCCTCCGCTCCTTGCTCGACAAGTGTCAGGCACCCATCGAAATCGCGCGTATAATAGGGATCGGGCACCTCATAAGGGCCTGCCCCGCCTCGCGCGCAATGATCGTCGAGAAACAAACGGATGCCTGCCCGCGCTCGGTTGGGACGCAGCGAGCGTGCGTTTGCGAGATTTTCTTGATCCATCGCGAGAATCAAATCGAATCGATTGAAGTCGGCGGCGGTGATCTGTCGCGCGCGTAGGGATGATAGATCGTACCCCCGTGCCAACGCCGCCCGCTGCATCGCACGATAGGGCGCCTCCCCCTCGTGCCAATTCGCCGTGCCTGCGCTATCAAGGGTCACATCCACTCCGCGCATCGCTGCAAGCCGCCGCGTCACGGCCTCTGCGGCAGGTGAACGGCAAATATTGCCAAGGCAAAGCATGAGAATACGTGTCATACGCACAGTTTATAAAAAGGCGGGCCGAGAATGAAGATCGTAATTTTGACAGGCGCAGGGATTTCTGCCGAAAGCGGATTGCAGACATTCCGCGCCGAAGACGGGCTTTGGGAAGGGCATCGCGTCGAAGATGTGGCCACCCCCGAAGCCTTTGAGCGTAGCCCTCGGACCGTCACCCGCTTTTACAATGCGCGCCGAATTGCCGCCGCGGAGGCGCAACCGAATGCCGCGCATTACGCATTGGCCCGATTGGCAGAGGACGGCGGGCACGAGGTTATCTTGATCACGCAAAACGTCGATGACCTGCACGAGCGCGCCGGGTTTGAGGGCGTGATTCATATGCATGGCTCGCTCGCGATGGCGCGGTGCTACGAATGCAACGTGCAATTTGATGCGCCAATGGAAATGGTCGTTGGGGATTGCTGCCCGGGGTGCGGCGCGCCAACGACGCGGCCCGATATCGTCTGGTTTGGTGAAATGCCCTATCAGATGGAAGAAATTTCCGATGCGCTCTCGACCGCTGATTTGTTCGTATCCATCGGGACAAGCGGGAATGTCTATCCTGCGGCTGGCTTTGTCGAATTTGCCACCCGCGCGGGCGCAGAGACATTGGAACTCAATCTCGAACCCTCATCGGGCGTCTTCGAGAACAGCCGCCAAGGCCCTGCAACTGTGCTCGTGCCCCAATGGGTCGAAGATTTACTCGCCTGACAGCAAAGCGCCGCGCCCTATGACAACAGAGGGCGCGGCGCAATATTCAACTCACAAGCCTTCAGGGCACAGCGGGCCTCAAGGCGCGGGGGCCCTCAAGGTTTGGAGGCGCTCAATGCTCGTGGGCGCTCTGGTCGTGACCTTCCATCTCGCCCTCAGGCATGTCGTGACCCGAGTGATCCATACCGGAGGGCGCCGCAGCCGCGTCACGCTTTAGATCCACCGGAATCTCCACCTCGACATCGCCCGCCTTCTCGAAGGTTAGGGTGACGGTGACGATCTTGTCTTGCTCAAAAGGTTCGGTCAGCCCCATGAACATCACGTGGTCACCACCGCGTGCAAGAAGATGCGTCTCGCCTGCCGGAATAGGGAAGCCCTCTTCGACATGCGTCATTTTCATCACGCCGTTCGCATCCGCGATATGGGTGTGCAGTTCCACCCGCTCGGCCGCGCTCGACTTTGCAGCAATCAAGCGATCCGCTTCGCCGTTGTTGGAGATTTCCATAAACGCTGCGCCCGATTTTGCCATTGGCGTCGAGGCCCGCGCATAAGCGTGCGAGACAGTAATTTCGGCGAAAGCGGGCATAGCGGCAAGAATCGCAACCGAGGCGACAAGTGTTTTTACGAACATATTCTTAATCCTTTGTTTGGGTTTGATCGGCACTCAAATCCAAACAGGCGGGCTTCGGGCACGCATCATAGGCCCATCCCGCGACACGATATAGGAAGGCTGCGCGAAGAAAGCGACAGATCCAATCGATTCGGGGCGGATCAGGGCGGGTGGCCAACTGTCCAAGGCAGCCATCATCCCCAAAACCATGTCGGGGCAAAGATGCGCGGCGCCGGTCGGACGGCCATTTGCATCGACCTGCAACGTGGTCACGCCGTAACCTGTGCAAACAACCACCTCACCCGCCACGCGCGCCTGACCACGCGCGACAGCCATTGTGAGACTGGTCATCGCTAGGCAAACCGCGAGGAAAATCGCAGTGAGATCGGCAAGACGGAGGCGTATCGGAAGCTTCATCCGCGTAGGTTACAAGGCCCCGCATGGATTAGAAAGAGCCTCTTCCGCGACACAATCGCCGCTAGGCAAACAAACTTACAAAAGAAAAAACCCCACTCAATAAAGAGCGGGGTTAAACTTTTGTTTCCACTGCCGAAGGCTCGGGAAAACTTGCGATTATGCAGCGGCTTCTTGAGCTTTTGCGATCGCTTTTTTGATTTTCAACGCAGCAGTCGACAGCTCGGTGTCTTTTGCTTTTGCGAGGTAAGCGTCGAGACCACCACGGTGATCGACCGAACGCAGACCAGCTGCCGAGATCCGGAGCTTGAACGACTGGCCCAGAGCTTCCGACATCAAGGTGACATCGTTCAGGTTTGGCAGGAAGCGGCGACGCGACTTGTTGTTCGCGTGGCTCACGTTATTGCCCGTCATCGGGCCCTTGCCGGTAAGTTCGCAAACGCGCGACATGGCTAATTCCTTCGTTTACTCGGGCGAACGCGCCCGACATCCATTGCATCTCAGGCGCCAAAAAAGGCGGCACCCCGAATTCTGTCTGGGCGAGATACGGTGAATGGGCCATGCAGTCAAGCGATTCATTGGGAAAAGTAGCGCGAGATTGCCAAAGAAAAATGACAGCGGCCCGCCTTCACCCTATCTGCCGCCGAAAGCGTCGTCAAATTACCTGACCGATACGTGCGGCACCGTCGTTCGACCCTGCAATTACGACTGCGCAGCGAAGGATCGCCGGCGCAGGGTGGCCACGATTCGCCTCGGCCGCGCGCTCAGGTCCGGCGGATCAAATCGAGCAGCGTTGCTGCCGCGGCGCTCGGGGCGCGTTCCCCTGCGGCGACGGATTGACCCAATTTCTCCATCTGGGCGCGAATCTCGGGGTCTTGCGTGAGCCGCGCGAGAACGCCTTCGCGCACCTCCGCTTCAAACCAGTGACGGTCTTGCGCGGCCCGGTTTTGCGCGAAATGCCCATGCGCGCGCCGCCATTGCGCCAGATCCGACATATCGGACCAAGCTTCCGCTAAGCCGACCCGGTCCATCGCAGAAACTGGCATCGCCTTCGGGAAGCCCGCAGGGTCTTGCGGCCGCTTGCGCAACAAATGCAGCGCCCCTGCATAATCCGCGACCGTGCGCAGCGCTGCGGATTTCAGATCGCCATCCGCTTTATTCACGAGGATCATATCGGCCATTTCCATGATGCCGCGCTTCACGCCTTGCAACTCATCCCCGCCTGCCGGAGCGAGGAGCAAAACGAACAGGTCCGTCATCTCAGCCACCAATGTCTCTGACTGACCAACCCCGACGGTCTCGATCAAAACAACATCAAAGCCCGCCGCCTCGACCAAAGCCACCGCCTCGCGCGTGCGCCGCGCAACCCCGCCCAGATGCGTCTGCGAAGGGGACGGGCGGATGAACGCCAAAGGATCACGCGATAGATGTTCCATCCGCGTCTTATCGCCGAGGATCGACCCTCCCGTGCGCGCAGAGGACGGATCAACGGCCAGCACAGCAACGCGCAGGCCCTGCCCTGTCAGCATCAAGCCGAAGCTCTCGATCAGGGTCGACTTGCCAACACCTGGCGTGCCCGAAAGCCCGATCCGCAGGGCAGGACGTTGCGTGCGAGGCTTGAGATAGGCGATCAGGTCTAGCGCTTGCGCGCGGTGATCGGCGCGCCGGCTCTCGACCAAAGTGATTGCACGGGCCAACGCGCGACGATCCCTTCGCAGCACACCGTCCGCCATCTCGAGAAGAGTCGGATCAAGCCCGTCATCACCCCCAATCGCAAAACGGTTATCCGACGGCGAAGCTCCGGCGTCGGTCGGGGAATTCGGGGGGCGGGGGTTCTCAGGCATCGGACCTCTCGCAGCAGAATATGACAAAACCGTCAGAGTTTGTGACAGTCCCACGGGTTACTTGCCCGTTCGGGACGGTGTATGTCTAGCCCTGACAGGCCCGCGATCCGGTCGCGGGCAGACAAACGGAGGCGAACATGCGGATATTTGCAGCAGGGCTGACGCTCGGGTTGGGCCTTGCGGTTGCGAGCGCACCAGCGCTAGCCGACCAAACCGACAGAGCAACCTTCGGCCTCTCGTTACGCGGAATTTCGGCGGGAACTTTGACGGTGAACGGGTCCATCACCGGCGGCAAATACCAAGCGGAAGGAGTTTTCCAAAGCGCGGGCATCGTCGGCGCCCTACGCAAAATCCGGTATGACGCGCGCTCGAATGGCACGTATCGCAATGGCAAGTTTGTGCCGGCGGTATATTGGGAAAAAGCAGATACGCCGAAACGTCAATCCGAGGTGACGATGGGCTATCGTGGCGGGGTTCCGCAGGGTCTGACTTTTGATCCACCCAAGGAGGCCGACGGCAAGATAAAACTGTCGTCGCAAGGCGGCACTTATGATCCGCTGACCGCGCTTTATGCGGTGTTGCGCGACGTGCCCGCCGAGGCCGCGTGCAAGACTGCCTTCAATACCTTCGACGGTAAGCGGGCCGCGCGCGTTACCCTAACCAACCCGACAGCCGCCGGCGATACTGTGACCTGCAACGGTGAATACCGCCGCGTTGCAGGGTTTTCTGCGAATGATATGGCCGAGAAAACCAGCTTTCCATTTGCACTCAGCTATAAAAAAGCCGCGAACGGGATGATGCGGGTTGAGGAAATTTCTCTTGATACGGTCTATGGCAAAGGCGCGCTGAAACGGCGATAAGAGGCCATGCGCCTTCCGATCGACGATATTATTCCCGCGTTCAAGGCCCGCCTCGCTGAGGCGGGCTGTGTTGTCTTGATGGCCCCTCCAGGCGCGGGAAAAACCACACGCGTGCCGCTTGCCCTGCTCGATCAGATCGCGGGCAAAATCGTCATGCTGGAACCGAGGCGCCTCGCGGCCCGCACAGCCGCGGACCGGATGGCACAGACCTTGGGCGAACAGGTTGGCGCGACCGTTGGCTACCGCATTCGGGGTGAGGCGAAAGTCTCCTCCCAGACGCGGATTGAGGTCGTGACCGAGGGTATCTTGACGCGGATGATGCAATCCGATCCCGAACTCACGGGGATAGGTTGCGTGATCTTCGATGAATTTCACGAGCGATCGCTGAACGCCGATCTGGGCCTCGCGCTGGTCTGGGAGGCCCGGCAAGCCCTTCGCGAGGATCTGGCCGTCGTCGTGATGTCTGCCACTTTGGACGCGGGACCCGTCGCGGCGCTCCTCAACGCACCGATCGTCACATCGCAAGGCCGCGCGTTCGACGTCGAGACGCGGTGGCTGCCACGGCCGCTCGACCCTAAAATCAGGATCGAGGCGGCGGTGGTCTCGGTGATCGAGGAAGCTTTGCGCACGGAGGCTGGCTCGGCCTTGGTATTTCTGCCCGGGGAGGGTGAAATCCGGCGGGTGGAGGCCGCGCTGAAAGGGCGTGTCCCCAACGACTGCGCGATCAGGCCTCTTTTCGGCGCGATGGATTTCGCCGCCCAGCGCGCCGCGATTGCCCCTTGTCAGACCGGTCGCAAAATCGTGCTGGCGACAGCAATCGCGGAGACCTCCCTGACAATCGAAGATGTGCGTATTGTGATCGACGCTGGCAAGGCGCGGCGGGCGCGGTTCGATCCGGCCTCCGGCATGGCACGGCTCGTAACAGAGCGCGTCTCGAAAGCAGAAGCAGAGCAGCGGCGCGGACGCGCGGGCCGTGTGGCAGAGGGCGTTTGCTACCGCATGTGGTCAAAGGGCGAGGAAGGGGGGATGCCTGCTTTCGCACCGCCCGAGATCGCAATCGCGGATCTGTCAGGTCTTGCGCTTGAACTTGCGCAATGGGGGGCCGCTGAAGGCGACCTCGCCTTCCTGACGCCCCCCCCTGCCCCCGCTATGGCAGAAGCGCGCGCATTGCTGAACAATCTGGGAGCTCTGAAATCAGGGCAGATCACCGCCCACGGGCGCGCCATCGCCCGACTGCCTCTGCATCCTCGCTTGGCACATATGATGATGCTGGCGGGGACACAAAGCGGTGCTCAAGCGGCGCGGCTGGCGGCTCTGCTTGCAGACCGCGATCCGCTCAGCGGCGCCCCGGCCGATCTCACGCTGCGATTGGCCGCGGTTGATACGCCACGCGAGTATGAGAACCGCCACCCTTGGCCAGCGCATCGCGGCACGGTAGAGCGCGTGCGCGAGGAGGCGCGGCGCTTGCAGCAAACCGTCCGAAAACTGGCAAACGAAGGCGATCGCTATTCCCCCGCCGAGCTTGCAGCACTGACGTATCCCGATCGTATCGGCCTGCGCCGCAAGGGCGATGCGCCGCGATACGTGCTGTCAGGGGGCAAGGGGGCCGTGTTGAGAGACGGTGATCCGCTCGGCTCGTCGCGCCTGATCGTCGCAACCGACCTTGACGGTGACACCCGCGAGGCGCGTGTAAGGCAGGGGATCTCGATTGCCGACGCCGAAGTCCGCCGCCTGTTTGGGCCACAAATTGCGTGGCACGATATGTGCGAATGGTCGAAGCGCGAAGGCCGCGTCATCGCCCGTAAACGTGAAATGCTGGGCGCGTTGGTGCTCGATGATCGCATCTGGCAAGACGCACCACGAGAAAGTATCGCTCGCGGCGCCCTCGACGGTTTACGGCTCATTGGCCTGCCTTTGTCACCGAGCGCAGAACGCTTTCGCGCCCGCGTCGACATTTTGCGCAACGACGGAATGGACATGCCCGATCTCTCAGATGGGGCTCTTCTGGCGGGCGAAGCGCTTCTCCCTTGGTTGGGGGGAAAGCGAACAGAGGCCGATTTGCGCGCCTTAGACCTCACAGAAGCACTGCGAGCGCAACTCACTTGGGACCAGATGCAAGAGCTCGACAGGCTCACGCCCTCACATTTCACCTCACCTGCGGGGCGCCGCCTGCCCATCGATTATAGCGGCGAGGCGCCCGCAATTGAGGCGCGCTTACCCGAGATGTACGGCGTCACAGAACACCCTACCGTTGGACCTAAACGCCATCCGCTGCGCCTGACATTGCTTTCCCCGGGGGGCAAGCCCGTGCAAGTCACGATGGATCTTCCCGGTTTTTGGGACGCCAGCTACGCAGAGGTCCGCAAGGAGATGCGTGGCAGGTATCCGCGCCATCCATGGCCCGAAAACCCCCGCGATGCAGACCCCACATTACGGGCAAAGCCCCGCGGGAGTTAGACCAGAAGGGGTTTCACCCCTCTTGGCTCCGCCAATTCACCCCAGGATATTTAGAGCATCCGGAAACAGTAAGTATTTATTAACCAGAATCACCCAAACTGATTACGCGGAACAGGCGGGGACGCCGATGGCCGTGCAAACGGAAGACGCGAACCCGCGCAGAGGCGCCAAGCCGCATCTGTGTAGGGCGACTGACTTACCCGCCCCTCTGCGGCCCGAGCCAGTCGCCCTTTCGCAAACTTTTTCAAAGCTCTCGCTTCCGGTTGCGAAAAATATCCCGGGGGTGAATTTCTCGCAGAAAAAGAGGGGGCAGGGCCCCCTCATAACGTCGCAATCCACGCGTTAGGTGATCAGGCAGCGTTACTTGCCCAAGCACCACCGCATAACAGCCTTCTGTGCGTGAAGGCGATTTTCAGCCTCGTCGAAAATCACAGAATGCGGCCCGTCCATCACCGCGCTGGTCGCCTCGTCGTTCCGGTGGGCAGGTAGACAGTGCATGAACAGCGCATCGGGTTTGGCCTGCGCCATCAAAGCCTCATTGACCTGATAGCCGCGCAGTTGGTTATGTCGGCGCTCCTTCGCGCTCTCAGGATCATGCATCGACACCCAAGTATCGGTCACGATGAGATCCGCCCCCTGAACAGCTTTCACCGGATCACGCTCAATCTCAATGTTAGAGCCCTTCGACCGCGCAAGCTCGATCCACTCTGCCTCGGGGTCGAGTTGTTTCGGGCCTGTAAAGGTTACATCGAACCCAAGCTGCCCCGCCGCGTGCAAGAAAGAGGCGCACACGTTGTTGCCATCGCCGGACCACACGACTTTCTTGCCTTTAATCGGGCCGCGATGCTCCTCGTAGGTCATAATATCGGCCATGATCTGACACGGGTGGGTGCGGTTGGTAAGACCGTTGATGACCGGAACGCTTGCATATTCCGCCATCTCCAAGAGGGTTTCCTCCTCGAATGTCCGGATCATGATCAAATCCACGTAACGCGACAAAACGCGGGCCGTGTCGGCAATGGTCTCACCGTGACCCAATTGCATATCCGACCCCGAGAGCACCATCGTCTGGCCCCCAAGTTGCCTTACACCTACGTCAAACGAAACGCGCGTACGCGTCGAAGGCTTCTCGAAAATCAAGGCAACCATCTGGCCTTTCAGCGGCTGATCGGCATCCAAAGTCCCCTTCGGCAAACCGTTGCGCGCGTCCTTCATCTGGCGCGCCATATCGAGCATGGCGCGAAGGTCATCGGGCGCTGTTGTATGAATATCGAGGAAATGGTTCATCGTATTGGCTTTCAAGTCAGATCGGCACGCGGCGATTTCTACGCCTTAATACCGTATTGCAAAGGGGTCACACGCTTACGTTCGCGGCGGCCTTGTCGAGACGATTGACGGCCTCGGTGAGATCTTCATCGGGAATATTCAACGCGGGCAGCAGGCGCAGCGTATTATCCGCAGCAGGCACCGTGAGCAGGTTTTGCGCATAGGCGGCCTTCACCACGGCGGCGACGTCGGCTTTGCATTTGATGCCCAGCATCAGCCCCTGCCCGCGCACGGCCTCAAACACATCGGGATGCGCCGCAATCAAGCCTTCCAGCTTTTGCCGCAGCAAGGCAGCTTTGCGTAAAACCTCGTCAAGGAACTGCGGCGCACTCACGATCTCCATCACCTTTGCCCCAACAGCGCAGCCAAGCGGGTTGCCACCATACGTCGAACCATGGGTGCCAGCCACCATACCAGAGGCCGCATCCTCGGTCGCAAGCACGGCGCCCAGCGGGAAGCCGCCGCCGATGCCTTTTGCGACCATCATGATATCGGGGGTGACCCCCGCCCATTCATGCGCGAACAAACGCCCCGTCCGGGCCACGCCGCACTGGACTTCATCAAAGATGAGCAAGGGTCCCGTCTCATCGCACAGCTCGCGAAGGCCCTTCAGGCACTGATCGGGAACAACGCGAATACCGCCCTCACCCTGAATAGGTTCAATCCAGATCGCAGCGGTCTTTTCAGACACCGCCGCCCGAAGCGCGTCATGATCGCCCCACTTCACCTGTTTGAACCCAGGCATCAAGGGGCCAAACCCCTTGACCATTTTCTCGGAGCCGGCAGCCGCAATCGCGGCGGTCGACCGGCCGTGGAAAGCGCCCTCGAAAGTGATGAACTCCACGCGCTCTGGGTGGCCTTTATCGTACCAGAATTTCCGCGCCATTTTCACGGCAAGCTCAGCGGTTTCGGTTCCCGAGTTTGTGAAGAAAACCGTATCCGCAAAAGTCTGCGCGACAAGCATGGACGCAAGCCGCTCTTGTTCGGGGATCTGGTAAAGGTTGGAAACATGCCACAGCTTGTTTGCTTGCTCTGTCAAGGCAGCGGTCAAAACAGGGTTTGCATGACCCAGAGCATTCACCGCAATACCCGCCCCAAGATCGAGATATCGGCTCCCGTCCGATGCCGTAAGCCAGCTCCCCTCGCCTTTCACAAACGAAAGCGGGGCGCGATTATAGGTCGGCAAGACGGGGGCAATCATGGTGTGCTCCATAAAATTGAGAGGCCAATGGGTGCAACAGGGCACGGGGCGCTGTCAACGATTGGCTGGGCCTTTGGCCCGAATTTCGGTGTTTTGTGGAAATTTGTGGCGCAAGGCCACGGCAGATCATGCGTCAGGCGCGTGTGCGCTGGCGTCGGGTACGTCGGGACTGGGTGGCCTGAGTGATCATCCCGCAGACTTAAGGCCCGCCGCCGCCCTCTGTCAAAGGAAAACTCGCGCGAAACATCGACCTCGCGAGCGGGGCTTCGCAGCCCCCGCCCGTCAAGGCTTCATCCGGTACCCCGTGCGCAGCCAGTTCCAGCACAATCCCAGCACAATGAGCGTGAACGCCGCGATCACCATGAGCCCTTGCCCGATCGGCGCATCCGACGCCCCGATCATCCCGAATCGGGCGCCATCAATGAGATAGAAAACCGGGTTCCAATGCGTAAGCGTCTGGAACAGGGGCGGTAGAACATCCGTCGAATAGAATGTGCCCGACAAAAACGAGAGTGGCGTGACGATGAAATTGGTTATCGCGGCCATTTGATCAAATTTATTGGCATAAATCGCGGCGGCGATCCCAAGCCCCCCCAAAAGCAGCGCCCCCATAAACACGTAGATCATCAGCAAAACCGGATGCGCGGGCCAATGACCGATCGCAAGCCCGATCCCCGCCGCGATGACGACAGCCACGGCCAGCGCCCGCGCGGAGGCGCCCGCCAGATAGCCAGCCAATGTCTCGAACGGCGAGAGCGGTGGCATCAGCGTATCGACAATATTTCCCTGAACTTTCGCAATAATAATGGAGGAAGACGTATTGGCGAAGGCATTCTGGATCACCGTCATCATCAATATGCCCGGCGCGAGGAAGGCGAGATAGGGAACGCCCATCACCGGCGCGCGATCCCGCCCGAAGGCCAGTGCAAACACCGTGAGAAACAAGCCCGCAGTAATCAACGGCGCAAGGAGCGTTTGCTGCCAAACGGAGATAAATCGCATTGTTTCGCGGCGTGCCAAAGTTCGCATCCCGAGCCAATTCACACGCCCGAAGCGGCGCTCCCCCAGCCCGCGGAGGGTGCCGATCGACGGTTCGTGCGGTTCAACGCGCGCGCTTGTGGGAGTTTTCGGGAGATTACGCGTCTCAATCTGTGACATCTTGGGCTCCTGCGGGCGTCTGCCCTTGATTTCGCTCAGGGCCGCTTGTATCTCATCGCGTCCCCCGAATAGAATAGGGGGAAGCGAATTTTGTCCGGCGCCGAGCGCGTCGAGGAAGGGAAGCCGATGTCGTGGACCGATGAACGCGTCGAGACCTTGAAAAAAATGTGGTCTGAGGGGCAATCCGCCAGCCAGATCGCCAAGGAGCTTGGTGGGGTAACGCGCAATGCCGTGATCGGGAAGGTCCATCGCTTGGGCCTGTCAAACCGCGCCGGGGGCGCAGCCGAACCTACAGCTGCGCCGGAGCCCAAGCCGGTCAAGGCTGAGGCCAAGCCAGAGGTGAAAGCGCCCGCGCCCGCCGCCGCCGCGGCGCCTGCGGCGGCCACCCCGCGCGCAGAGCCAAAACCAGCGGCCCCGAAACCCGTCGCGCCGGAGCCTCGCACAGAATCAGCAACGCCCCCCGCATCAAACCGCAGGGCGATCATTCCTGCGGGGCAGCCTTTGCCGCCGCAGCCTTCCGCGAATGAAATCAGCCCTGAGGCTTTGGCCTCGGTGCGCGAAGTTGAGAAGAAGGCCCGCAAGATCTCGTTGATGGATCTCACGGAACGGACCTGCAAATGGCCCATCGGTGACCCCGCGACGGAACAGTTCTGGTTCTGCGGCCTGCCCGCGCAACAGGGGAAACCCTATTGCGACGCGCATGTTGGGGTGGCGTTCCAGCCGATGTCCGCGCGGCGTGACCGCAAACGATAATGGCTTAGGTTAAGCCTCAAAGTCATTTCCGAAAGGCGCGAGAAGCTCTCGCGCCTTTTTTCGTGCCCGCCAGCGCGGCGACCGTGAGCGCGTTCTCGGTATGCAACGGCGAAAGCGCTGGCGGCGAAACAGGCTCCGCCCCTTGGCAAACTGCCGCATCTGACATCTTCCCGCGCGGGCCTTGCGCGTGTATAGGCGGGGGATGAGCCAGAATCCTCCCTCCCTCCGCCCCGATCTCGCGCCAAAAGCGCGATTTGATGAAGTCGCACGCCCGGGTCAGCCGACCATCGGGATGGTGTCCTTGGGGTGCCCGAAGGCGCTCGTGGATTCCGAGCGGATTTTGACGCGGCTGCGCGCCGAGGGCTACGCAATTTCACCCGAGTATCAGGGCGCGGATGCGGTCATCGTCAATACGTGCGGGTTCCTCGACTCCGCGAAGGCGGAAAGCCTTGAGGCCATCGGGGAGGCGCTGGCGGAAAATGGCAAGGTGATCGTCACCGGTTGTTTGGGCGCAGAGCCCGAATACATCACCGGCGTGCATCCGAAAGTTCTCGCCGTGACTGGCCCGCAGCAATACGAGCAGGTTCTGGATGCGGTGCACGGCGCCGTTCCGCCCTCACCCAACCCGTATATCGATCTTCTTCCGGCGACGGGCGTGAGCTTGACGCCGCGGCATTACAGCTATCTGAAGATTTCGGAAGGCTGCAACCACAAATGTAAATTCTGCATTATTCCCGACATGCGCGGGAAGCTCGCCAGCAGGCCGGTGCATGCTGTGCTGCGCGAAGCGGAAAAGCTGGTGGATGCGGGTGTGCGCGAATTGCTCGTGATTTCACAAGACACCTCCGCCTACGGGGTTGATCGCAAGCACGACACAAGCCCTTGGCATGGCCGTGAGGTCCGCGCACATATTACCGATTTGGCTAAGGAACTGGGCCTCTTGGCCGAGGATCTTTGGGTCCGCCTGCATTATGTATACCCCTATCCGCATGTGCGCGATCTGGTGCCATTGATGGCGGAGGGCTTGATCCTTCCCTATCTCGATATTCCGTTCCAACACGCCCATCCCGATGTGCTCAAGCGCATGGCACGGCCCGCAGCTGCGGCAAAGACGTTGGACGAAATTGCCGCGTGGCGTGCGGATTGTCCGGATATCGTCCTGCGTTCGACGTTTATTGTCGGCTACCCGGGCGAGACCGAGGCGGAGTTCCAGACGCTTCTGGATTGGCTTGATGAGGCCCAACTCGACCGCGTCGGTTGCTTTAAATATGAGAATGTGGACGGCGCGCGATCGAACAGCTTGCCTGATCACGTCCCCGAGGAGGTCAAGCAGGACCGCTGGGACCGCTTCATGGAGAAAGCCCAAGCGATTTCCGAATTGAAGCTGGCGGCGAAGGTCGGCACGATCCAACAAGTGATCGTGGATGAGGTCGACGAGCAAGGCGCGACCTGCCGCACCAAGGCCGATGCGCCGGAGATCGATGGCAATCTGTTCATCGACGAGGATTTCGAGGATCTGCGCCCCGGCGATATGGTTACAGTCGAAGTGGAAGAAGCGTCCGAATACGATCTTTGGGGGCGGATTATCGCTTAATCCCCTGCGCAGCGAGCACACCACTTGGTTTGTTTACCTTTCGCCCTTAGACTGAGGCACCAACACTGAAAGGCGTGTCATGTTGAAACTCACTTGCGCGGCGTTTATCGCTATTTTCGTGGCTGGCGCGGCGCAATCGGCGAGCTGTGACCTCTCGACGCAGATGGCCGCAGCGATGGCGCAAGAGGTCAACCAGCAGCGCGCCGCGCAAGGTCTGCGCCCGCTGCAAACTGACAGCAAACTCACCGCCGCTGCGCAAGCGCATGGCTGTGATATGGCACGTCGCGGCTATTTCTCACATACCGGTGCGGATGGATCCAGCGCCGGTGCCCGCGTCAAAAAGACAGGCTACCGCGCTTGCCTGTCAGCCGAGAATATCTCCTACGGCTGGCCCGACACAGGGCGCGCGATGCAAGATCTGATGAACAGTAAGGGTCACCGCGCGAATATCTTGCACAAGAAAGCGCGTGCTTTAGGCGTTGCGGTGATCCCCAAGCAAGGCACGGCAGGGCCTTGGTATGTCCAGGTTTTCGCGGCGCCCTGTTAACGGCGCGACGATCAACGCGATCAGATCAAGCCCTCGGTGTCGATATGGATTGGCGCCCCACAATGCTTGCAATGCACCGCATCGGCATCATGCAGCACCAATCCACAGGTCTCGCATTCTTCGCGGATTTTGATCGGCCTGAACATCACCTGCGCGAGGCGCAAAAAAAGCGTCACGCCAAAGATCATAATCGCCACAGACAACATCCGCCCCCATGTGCCTTGCAACGTAATGTCACCAAAACCTGTGGTGGTAAGGGTCGTCACAGTGAAATAAAGCGCGTCCGCATAATTGCCGATATCGGGGTTCGTGCGATATTGGGTCGCGTAGATAAGTCCGGTCATCACGAACAGGAATACGATCAAATTGATGCCGGCGATCATCACCTCCTCATGCTTGCGGAAGAACGGGAAGTCTTTCCGCATCCGCGACATGAGTTGATAAGTATGTAGAAGCCGCAGCGTTCGCAAAACCCGAAGGAAGCCCAATCCCTCCCCCGTAATCGGCGCGAGGAACGAGACCATCGCGACAAGATCCGCAATCGTTGCAGGCCGCGTCCAGAACCGGACCTTATGCGACGAAATGGCGAAGCGCGCGGCAAAATCCGCGACAATCACCACGCCGATAACCGCGTCAAGCCCCTCAATCAGGGCGCTGCGCTCCAAAAACGACGTGACGATCACAAACGCGATCGTCACGAGATCAAACGCGAGCAGCGCATAACGGAACCGATGCGCTCGCGCAGTATTGGCGTGGTAAAGTGTTCTGAGCGAAACAATCATTGCTGGCGGCTCCCGTTGGGCGCTCGAGATCTACCGCAGCACCGCCAACAAGGAAAGCCTGCGTCATTCTACCACCCCGTTTGCATGGCGCTCCAAAGAAATCCCGTCTACGTCCCCCCGACAGGGGCTTGATTTCAGAGTCGATTTGCGCCATATAGAGCGAGCTAACCGCTACATTTCGACGATCTGTCTCCTCTTGGCTTCAGTTTTCGATTTCGACGTGACTGAGCCGGGCTGCTGCAATAGTGCAGGCAGCATATTAAAAGGAGACTACACGATGGCTAAGGGCACCGTGAAATGGTTCAACACCACCAAAGGTTTCGGCTTCATTGCACCGGAAACCGGCGGCAAAGACATCTTCGTTCACATCTCGGCTGTTGAGCGCGCAGGCATCCGCCAGCTCAACGACGGCCAAGCCGTGACTTACGATCTCGAAGCAGGCCGTGACGGCCGCGAGTCGGCAACGAACCTCGCACTCGCATAAGCGAAGCGTAAGGTTTGTTCTGACCGTTGGGGAGGCCATAGTGCTTTCCGCTTCAGGTTGAACAGAAGGCGGTCCCTCGGGGCCGCCTTTTTTATTTGGCGTACTGCGGCGATGAATCCACTGTCACGCGATGCGCCCCTCTTGATACGCAAAAAAGAGGCGACCCGTTGCCGGGCCGCCTCAGTCTCAGGGAGGTCGTAAAGACGTATCGCTAAGCGATTAGATTAGCTGTCCGAGCCGCGACGATCTGCTGCGATCGCGGTCAGTTCGGTCAAGGTGTAGTCGTTCGGGTTCACGCGAAGCTGTGCTGCAAGCTGTGCTTTACCTGCGTTGTTCGAACCGGTGTCCGACGAACCGAAATCGGCTTTGTAGTTCTGGTCGATGAGACCGAAGCCATCTTCTTGACGCTCAGATTTGATCTGGGTGAGCTGAGCCAAAGTGTAGTCAGCCGAATTCACGCCAAGCTGTGCTGCAAGCTGCTCTTTACCAGCGTTGTAGCCGCCCGAAACCGAGGTATCTACGAGGCCAGGAGCATTGCGGTTGAGGGCGTAGCCGTCTTCTTCACGGTCGGTTTTCAGCTTGGTGAGTTCCGACAAGGTGTATTCGGTTGGGCTAACGCCGAGCTGTGCTGCGAGCTGTGCTTGGCCAGCATTTACGGAAGCAGCATTTGCAGCGCCAGCGAGAAGGATAGCAGCGAGGGTCAAAGTGGTACGCATTGGTAGTCTCCTAAGGTTTATATGGTCCCAAGCCGTGGCGTTTGCCGGTGTCGCTTGGTGATGAGGAGGATTTAGGCCTGTGCGATGCGAGAGGCTAGCCTCATAAATGGCCCCCTCATTGTGCGCTGGTGCGGGGTTGAAAAACAAAAATTCACCCCGCATAGGTGCAATAATTGTTTATTGTCAGGCACTTATATGAATACGGCGAAATCTGATATTCGGTCAAAACAGGCGTAAATCCCGTTGAACTAATTTTAGGCATTCAGATGTTTGTGAACGGATTATGACGTTCGCGTGAGCAGTGTAACGGAACGTGTAACTCGCTACGTATATGTCTAATGGGCCTTGTTCATGGGGCCGGAAAATCGCGTCATCTGGGGATTTTTTCGCGGGTCTCTCGGACCAACCGGGGAAGAAACCGACTCACTTCAGACGGCGAAACCGAACTTGATTCTCTCCAAGGACACGTATCGCGATCTCGAGACGCGATCTTCCCCTGCGCGCGGAGCACAGAAATGCCCGCTTGGGCGCTCTATGACGCTCGCGCAGATATTGATGCGCGTCAATCCTCGATCAGCGCCCTATACCAATGCCTCGACGGAACCCCCAAACGCGTGCCCCAGCGAAGAACCCGCGGCACCCGCCGTCACCCGCACAGGCGACGCCTTCCCCCTTCCCTCTCAACGTCATTTCCCCTACATAGACGCCAACATTCCCTTTCCTGCATGAGGTATCCCCATGGCGTCCTATCAGTATGTCTACCACATGGATGGTGTCTCGAAGACCTATCCCGGTGGCAAGAAATGTTTCGAGAACATTAAGCTCAACTTCCTCCCCGGCGTTAAGATCGGTGTCGTCGGCGTCAACGGCGCGGGTAAATCGACCCTGCTGAAGATCATGGCCGGCATGGATAAGGACTTCCAAGGCGAAGCTTGGGCCGCGAAAGGCGCGAAAGTCGGCTACCTCGCGCAAGAACCGCATCTCGACGACACCAAAACCGTGCGTGAGAACGTCATGGAAGGTGTAGCGGCCAAAACCGCAAAGCTCGAGCGCTACAACGAACTCGCGATGAACTACTCGGATGAGACAGCCGACGAGATGGCGCAGTTGCAAGACGAGATCGACGCCGAGAACCTTTGGGACATCGACAGCCAAGTGGATATCGCGCTGGAGGCCCTGCGCTGCCCGCCTGATGATGCGAATGTCGCGAACCTGTCGGGCGGTGAACGCCGCCGCGTCGCGCTTTGCAAGCTTTTGCTCGAAGCCCCCGACATGCTGCTCCTCGACGAACCGACCAACCACTTGGACGCCGAGACGATCGCATGGTTGCAGCAGCACTTGATTGACTACAAAGGCACCATCCTTTGCGTCACGCACGACCGTTACTTCCTCGACGAGATCACCTCGTGGATCTTGGAATTGGAACGCGGCCGCGGCATCCCCTATGAAGGCAACTACTCCTCGTGGCTTGAACAAAAAGCCAAGCGCATGGAGCAGGAAGCCCGCGAAGACAAATCCAAGCAGAAAGTGCTTGAGAAGGAACTCGAGTGGATCCGCGCCGGTGCGAAAGCCCGTCAGGCGAAATCCAAGGCGCGTATCTCTGCCTATGAGAAGCTGGCTGACGAGGGCGTTAAAGAGCGCGTCGGCAAAGCGCAGATCATCATTCCGAACGGCCCGCGTCTGGGTGGCAAGGTGATCGAGGTCGAGAACCTCAAGAAAGCGATGGGCGACAAGCTGCTGATCGAGAACCTGTCGTTCTCGATCCCGCCGGGTGCGATCATGGGCATCATCGGCCCCAACGGCGCAGGGAAATCAACTTTGTTCCGGATGATCGTCGGGGATGAGACGCCGGACGAAGGTTCGGTCACGCTCGGTGACACGGTGAAACTCGCGTTTGTGGATCAGTCGCGCGACGCTTTGGCGCCGGATGCAAACGTCTGGGAAGAGATTTCGGGCGGCGCAGAGATGATCGAGCTGGGCGATGCGCAAGTGAATTCGCGCGCCTATTGCGGCGCGTTCAACTTCAAAGGCGCGGATCAGCAGAAGAAGGTTGGCCTGCTGTCGGGCGGGGAGCGCAACCGTGTTCACATGGCGAAGCTGCTGAAATCCGGCGGCAACGTCTTGCTGCTCGATGAACCTACCAACGATCTGGACGTGGAAACCCTGCAAGCGCTGGAAGCGGCGATTGAAGATTTTGCCGGCTGCGCCGTCATCATCTCGCACGATCGCTTCTTCCTTGACCGGTTGTGTACCCATATTCTGGCGTTTGAAGGCGAGGCGCATGTCGAATTCTTTGAAGGCAACTTCGAGGAATACGAGGCCGACAAAATCCGCCGTCTGGGCATCGACGCCGCCCAGCCGAAACGTGTGAAGCATAAGAAGTTCACGCGCTGAACTAAGGGGAATAGTCTTGGGTAAAGGTCGGTCTGTTCGTCTCTATCTGGCCGAGGGTTCCGCAACGGGCATCCTCACGGCAGAAATTGTGAACTGGACCGGCCACACCCTCGCCGCGCCCCGCACGCGCCTTGACGCCGCCCTAAAACGCGACGAACTCAAACGCACCGGGGTCTATATCCTGTATGGCGACTCATCCGGCGGGGATCTCCCCGCCGTTTATATTGGCGAAGGCGATGATATCTCTGCCCGCCTGCGATCGCACGCTATCTCCGAAGACAAAGACTACTGGGATCGCTTCGTCGCCGTCACCAGCAAAGACATGAACCTCACAAAGGCGCATGTGAAATACCTCGAAGGGCGACTGATTTCGCTCCTCAAAGACGCACGCAAATGCGACCTTCGCAACAAGACCGAGCCAAGTTTTGACCGCCTGCCGGAAGCCGACATCTCCGACATGGAAAGTTTTTTGGAGGAATTGCAACTCATCCTCCCCGTCATCGGCGTGGAATTTTTACGCAAACCGCAAGTATCCCATTCTGCCCCGACAGCCCCAGAACAAGCCCAAGTCACTTTCATAGTGAGACATCACACGAAAGGGATCAACGCCCACGCGGTTGAGATCGACGGCGAATTCGTTGTGCTGGCTGGATCGACAGGCAGCCTCAACACCGCACCCTCCTTCAACGACAAACTCAAATTACTCCGCGATCAGGCCTTGGAGAGCGAACGCGCCGTGAAGATTGACGCCTCAACCTTCCGCCTGTTGCAAGATATCAGCTTCTCAAGCCCAAGCGCCGCCGCAGTGTTCCTTTTCGGAACCAGCCGAAATGGCCGCACCGACTGGCTAGTCGAGGGCCAGACAACGACATACGCCGCATGGCAGGATGCGAAAATCTCCGCCTCCTAGCTTCAACCTTTCGCAAATATCCCGGGGTGAATTGGCCGCAGGCCAAGAGGGGCAGCGCCCCTCACGCCTGATCAAACGCCCCTTCGCGGTACATTCCCTTCAACCCCTCCAGCGCGCCGTCTAAATCAGCGTTTTTGAGGAGGGCGTAATCCTCCAGCAGCGGCTTCAGGCTCGCGCCGCGCTCATTTAGGCCGTGCAGCACGAGCATTGTCGCCTCGGGGTCGGTGATTTGCGCACGGATCAGGTTGGTGTAAAGGCGCACATCCGCGCTTTGTGCAATTGCGGCACTGTCCACAAACCGCAGCATATTCACCAAAGTCCGGAAATAATGCCCCAAGTCGGGCTTATATCGCGCCGCAATTTCCGCATAGAGCGCCATCGGCTCGGCTCCGTCTTCATCCTCAAGCCGTGCGGTGAGCTCCCTCATAATCTCCTCGAACACATCCGCGCCCTTGATCACTCGCCCTTCCTGCGTGCGGATATCCAGATCCTCAACCAGATGCACAAAGAGATCGAGCAATTTGAAAAACGTGTTCTCGAACATCTGCCGGTTCAATCCGTCTTGCTGGATCTGCGTCAGGCGCTCTTGTTCCATCTGGATCGCACGCGAACGTTCCAATTCCTCGCGCGAAATTGCCACCTCGGCACGTTGCAGCAAGATCGCGTAGGCAACCCCCGCAAAGGCGAGACCGGAGAACAACGCGTTTGCCGCGCCGAACATATCGCCAAAGGTCCCGCGCTCGGGCTGTAGCTCGGCATACCACCAATTCAGGCCGAGGATCGCAAGGATGGCCGAAAACAGCAGGAGCAAAGCGAATGGAAAGGATTTCATGGGGGCACTCCGTTTGGCGCAGAATGACAAGGAACGAGAGCCGATGGAAGCGTCGTCGGAGCGGAGGGAACTTAGGTCGCCGTTGCGCGTTGATCTCGTGACATGCGGCGCGGCATGGCGTCTCGCCCAATGCAAAAACCCTTTGCGGATTTAGGAGATCACAATGAAAGGCATCATCGGCTGGCTCATCGGAATTCCTCTCCCGATCATCATCTTACTTTATCTGTTCGACGTCTTTTAAAACATCAAATTTGGCATACGCGGGTCTGGAGTCAGGCCCGCGCATGTCGTGTGATCTCACCGCTTCTTCACGAATTCCGTCAAGATAACGATGCGCTGCCCTTCAACGCGGCCCTCGATATGCCCCGCGTTTTCGGCAACGAGAGAAATGCCGCGCACCGCCGTGCCGCGTTTGGCCGTGAACCCGGCCCCTTTCACAGGCAGGTCCTTAATCAGTGTCACCGTGTCACCGGCGGCGAGAACAGTGCCGTTTGAATCTCGGTGAATGACACCCTCAACGGGGAGCCCAGCTTGGGCGCGCGCAAGGACCTCCGGCTCGAGCATCATGCCCTCACGCGCCTCGACTGCCCAAGCCGCATCAAGCCCACCGAGCTTGCGCCAAACGGCGATTTGAACTGCCTCAACCCCTGACCATACCGCGCCTTCCAAGCACCGCCAATGCGGATCGCCTGCCTCGGCAGTCCGGCACGTTGCGCAGATGAGGATCGCCTCCTCCGTGCCGCCCACATCAGAGAGCTCCAACCCCTCATCAGACCCGCAAAATTCGCAAACGCCACCTGAGCGCGCAAGAAGATCATCTAAAACAGCCATTTTAACCCCAGTCGACATCAAGCCCGCGCCGCATCAGCCCGTGGCGATTACCTCATAACATGAAGCGCGGCGAAGTCATCCGCCGCGCTTCATGTTTCAACTGCCAAAAAATTCGAGGGAACGGCGAAGGGGCAACGCCCCTGCGAGGCGCGCCCCAACGATCAGCTTTCCGGCTGATCCACCCATTCCCACTTGGTTGTAAACTCGCCCATCCGTATCCGCAGGGCTTCACGGTCCAGATCTGGCCCCGCCGATATTCGCGCAACAAGGCCGCGGCGTTTGCATTCAATGATCTCAACGCATTGCGCGTCAAATCCGTTTTTGGCGAACATATCGGAGAACACCCGGCGGATCGCCATTTTACGAAGCTCGGGTTTGAAGATCTTACCCACTGCGGTTTTAGGAAGCTCGTCCATCACCTCGATATATTTAGGCAACGCCGCGCGCTCATGAATGTGCTCGCGAGCATAGCTCATCAACTCCTCGACCGTCACCTCTGCGCCGGCGACAAGTTCAACATAGGCGCACGGTAGCTCCCCTGCAAAACTGTCAGGTTGGCCAATCGCACCCGCAAAGGCCACGGCGGGGTGTCCGGCCAACGCTTCCTCGATTTCCGCGGGATCAATATTATGCCCACCGCGAATGATCAGGTCTTTGGCGCGACCCGTAATCCAGAGATAGCCATCAGGATCAAGGCGCCCCAAGTCCCCCGTGCGCAAGAAACGATCCTCTGCAAAGAGGTCGTGATTTTTGTCCGCCTCGGTATAGGTCGACCCTTCAAACACGCCGGGATTGGCGACACAAATTTCACCGACCTCATCGACGGCGCATTCGGTGAAACCTTCGGGTGTTTTACGCAAGATACGCACATGGCAATGCGGCAACGGGAGCCCGACCGAACCAACCTTCTTCTGACCGTCCACCGGGTTGCATGACACAAGGCAAGTCGCCTCCGTAAGGCCGTAGCCCTCCGCGATCTCAACACCTGTCGCCGCCTTGAAGCGATTGTAGAGCTCCATCGGCAGGGGCGCGGAACCGGACATAACCGTGCGCAGCGACGAGACATCCGCATCCACAGGGCGCTGCATCAATGCCGAAATCGCGGTTGGCACGGCGATCAGGAATGTGACGTTCCAGCGTTCGATGAGCTTCCAGAAGTTATCAAATACGCCCTCCCCGCGATAGCCAGCAGGGGTCGGCATGACCATGTGAGCGCCGGATGCGATGCATGACATCAAAACCGGATAGGCCGCAAAAACGTGGAACAGCGGCAAAGGACATATCAGCACATCTTCCTGCGCAAACAGAAGCTTTGCGCCGAGCCAACCGTTATACACCATGCCGGAATATTTATGCTGGGCGACCTTGGGCATGCCCGTTGTCCCGCCGGTGTGGAAATAGGCGCAAACGCGGTCTTCCTGCACGTCAGGGAACGACAGCGCATCGGAGGCCTGCGCGTTACACAGCGCCGCGAAATCATGCACTTGCGCTTTATGCGTCACAGGATTTTTCGGCCGGATAAGGGGCACGATCCAGGACTTTGGAGGCGTCAGATAGGTGTTGAGGTCAACTTCAACCACATGCTGGACGTTCGGCGCCATCGCGACGGCCGCTGCGGTGCGCTGCGCGATATCCGCCTTCGGAAAGGCTTTCAGCGTAACCACGACTTTGGCGCCTGTCTCCCGCAAGATCGCGGCGATTTGCTCGGGTTCGAGCAAGGGGTTAACAGGGTTTACGATCCCCGCCGTCGCCCCGCCGAGAAGCGTCACCGCCGTCTCAAGGCTATTGGGCAACACATAAGCGACCGTATCTTTCGGCCCGATACCCAAAGCACGAAACATATTCGCGGCCTGCGTGACGCGTCTTTTCAACCCGTCCCAGCTCAGGGTCTTTGCAGGGTCTTTCATCCCCGCCGTGATCTGGAACGAGATCGCTGGTCGCGCGCCATGACGGGCCGCCGCGCGTGCAACGAAATCATAAATCGTCACGGCCCGATCGACGTCCTGCCAAGGCATTTCCGCCTCAACCGCGTTCCGATCGTCAATATTGACAAATCTCGGCATGTGAATTCCTCCCTCAGACCGCATCTCCTCATCCGGCCTAACCCTAGCATGCGCTAGTAATGTTCGGTCCGGCAAGGGCTTGCACGGATTGAATACGCCACGTCATAACTTCTCGGGACGCAGGGTCAATTGCGCAAAAGCATAGGGAGGGTCTCGTAAAGCGCTAAGGAAAAGGCGCCCCGACGAGGGCGCCTTCAGAAATGCTCCGCGGGCAACACTGTTCCGCGCAGTTTGCAGATCAGGCTTTGCCGCCCGGAATCCGCAAAACCTGGCCCGGATAAATCTTATCGGGGTGGGTCAACATCGGCTTGTTCGCCTCGAAAATTTTGGGGTAGGCATTCGCATCGCCAAGCGTCTTTTTAGCAATGGCAGACAAGGTGTCGCCCTTCTCAACGGTGTGGAAAACAGCTTCAGCCGTGTCCGCATCGTCCGTGGTTTCCACTTCGCCAACGCCTTCGACATTGCCAACCGCGAGAATGATTTTCTCTTTGGTTTCTGCGTCAACAGCCTTGCCGCCGACGACGACCTTACCGCCTTCGACCTTCAAATCGACGCCGGTCGCATCAAGGCCAAGATCCTTGAGTTCGGATTGCAGCGCTTCTGCCGTTGGCTCCGCAGCCTCGGCTTTGCCACCGAACAACGATTTACCAGCATTTTTAACAAAATTGAACAGACCCATAACATACTCCTCATGCGGGGGCAGCGTGTCGCCCCGTGGGTGAATGAGCGGCAGTATGGAGCCTAATCATCAGGTTGCAACCGCTAAGCTCCCGCTCATGTGGCGGAATTCCGCCACATGGCGAGCGCAGCATCGCGCAGTGACTGCGCCGCTTACGCGGCGTGATCACCGCCCTCGGTGAACTGCAATTTGGCCAATTGCGCGTAAAGACCGCCCTGCGCGACCAACTCGTCATGGGTGCCTTGGGCAACAATCTCGCCGCCGTCAAAGACGACGATCCGGTCGGCCTTTTTGACTGTCGCCAAGCGATGCGCGACGATCAACGTCGTGCGATCGCGGGACAGGCGGTCGACGGCGGATTGCACCGCGCGCTCGGATTGCGCATCCAAGGCCGAAGTCGCCTCATCCAGTAATAAAATCGGCGCATCGCGCAAAATCGCCCGCGCAATTGCAATACGTTGCTTTTGCCCGCCAGAGAGCATCACGCCCCGCTCGCCGACGTAAGTTTCAAGCCCCTCAGGCAAAGCTTGCAAGAAATCGAGCGCGTGGGCCGCCTCCGCCGCCGCGTCCACCTCGGCGTCAGTCGCGCTGGGACGGCCAAACCGGATATTCTCGCGCGCCGACGCAGCAAAAATCACCGGATCTTGAGGAACAAGCGCGATCGATTGCCGGAAGTCGTGCCGAGCAAGCGTTTTGAGATCATAGCCATCGATCGAAACGGACCCAAGATCGGGATCATAAAACCGCTGGATGAGTTGAATAACGGTTGTCTTGCCCGCACCAGACGGCCCGACCAGCGCGACCGTCTCGCCCGCCCGAATATCAAGATTGATTTGCTTGAGGGCAGAGGTTTCAGGACGCGACGGGTAATGGAAGGTCACCTTCTCAAATCGGATCGCCCCACTTGCGGGCATCGGCAAAGGCACCGCGTGTTCGGGATCAACAACTGTATCGGTCGCGGTCAACAATTCGGCCAGCCGCTCCGTAGCGCCCGCTGCGCGCTGTATTTCGCCCCAAATTTCGGAAAGCGCCCCGACGCCCCCCGCAACCATCACCGCGTAAATCACAAACTGAACTAGCTCTCCGACCGTCATAACCCCCTGACGCACATCCCGCGCGCCAATCCACAACACGCCAACGACCCCCGCGAACACCAAGAAAATCACGATCATCGTCATGACGGCCCGCGTCCCGATCCGTGTCTGCGCGGACCGGTAGGCGCGCTCTGTCACGTCAGAGAAAGCGGCGCGCGTTTGTGCTTCATGCGTGAAAGCCTGAACGGTTTGCACGGACGATAAAGCCTCGGAGGCAGATCCAGAGGATTTCGCGATCCAATCCTGATTTTCACGCGACAATGTGCGCAGCCGACGGCCCAGCACAATGATCGGAACAACGACCGCAGGCACGATCAATAGAACCAGCCCCGTCAATTTTGCCGAGGTCAGCATGAGCATCACCAGCCCGCCGATCAAGATCAGCACATTGCGCAGCGCAACCGATACAGACGATCCGATTACCGAGAGAATCAGCGTCGTATCCGTCGTAATGCGCGAGATAATCTCACCCGTCAGGATGCGCTCAAAGAAAACAGGCGACATGGATGTCACGCGGTCAAATACCGCCTTGCGGATATCCGCGACAACGCGCTCACCCAACCGCGTGACGAGGTAGTAACGCAGCCCCGTGCCCAACGCGAGAAGCGTGGCGATCATTAATGCTGCCGCGAAATACTGATCGAGAAGTTCGGCGCCCTCCTGGAAGCCATCCACCACGCGGCGCACGGCCAACGGCAAGATCAAGGAAATCGAGGCGGTCAAGACCAGCGCCCCAAGCGCCATCAAAGCCAGTATTTTGTAAGGTTTCACAAATGGCATCAGGCCCGACAGCGCGCCGATCCGTTTCGTAGTCGGGCGATCTTCGGTTGCCGTTGACGGGTTGCGTGCCATTTGATCCCTCTCGCGCTTTTGCCAAGTGGTGTAGGCAGATGCGCCAAGCTGGGCAACCCCTGCCCGCCCTGAACGCGTGTGACATATCTGCACGCAACAGGCGTTTTGGCGGATCGAGGCGGAAAAGTTTGGTGCGGGCGGCCGGACTCGAACCGGCATGGGCTTATCGCCCGAGGGAGTTTAAGTCCCATGCGTCTACCATTTCGCCACGCCCGCGTGGGGGCACGCGCGCCCCTCTGGCACTGGCTAGCGGATGACGCACAAATGGGCAAGTCCCCTGCGTAACGGCAAACCCTCTGGCATGGCGGATGATTCCCAAGTAAACCCGCCCCAAAGCGGACGAAAGGGCATCTCACGCATGGCGCGCCATCTCATCACCTCGGCTATCCCCTATATCAACGGCATCAAGCACCTGGGCAACCTTGTCGGCTCGCAGCTTCCGGCCGATCTTTTCGCGAGGTTCCAGCGCGCGCGCGGCAATGAGGTCATGTTCATCTGCGCCACCGACGAGCATGGGACGCCTGCCGAACTCGCCGCGGCAAAAGCCGGCCAGCCTGTCGATGACTATTGCGCGCAAATGCATGCTGTTCAGGCCGAAATTGCCGAAGGCTTTCGCCTCTCGTTCGATCACTTTGGCCGTTCCAGCTCGCCTCAAAACAGGGTTCTGACGCAGGCCTTTGCCAAGCGTCTGGCCGAGGAAGGCTTGATTCGCGAAGTGACAGAACAGCAGATGTACTCGAACTTCGATGGCCGTTTCCTGCCGGACCGGTATATCGAGGGGACCTGCCCGAACTGCGGGTTTGACTCCGCGCGAGGCGACCAGTGCGACAACTGCACCAAGCAACTCGATCCCGTCGATCTGATCAACCCGCGCTCGACGATTTCCGGCTCGACCGATCTGGAGCTCCGAGACACGAAGCATCTGTTCTTGCGCCAGTCCGCGATGCGCGACAAGCTTCAGGCTTGGATCGACAGCAAGACCGATTGGCCGATTTTGACGACGTCGATCGCGAAGAAATGGCTTAACGATGGCGATGGCCTACAAGACCGTGGCATCACCCGAGATCTGAGCTGGGGTGTCCCGGCGCAATTCGAGGGCGCGCCATGGACAGGAATGGACGGGAAAGTCTTCTACGTCTGGTTCGACGCGCCGATTGAATATATCGCCGCAACTGAGGAATGGGCCGATAAAACGGGCGGAGATTGGGCCCGTTGGTGGCGCACCGATCGCGGTGCACAAGACGTGACCTACACCCAATTCATGGGTAAGGATAACGTGCCATTCCACACCCTCTCCTTCCCCGCCACGATCCTTGGCTCGAACGAGCCGTGGAAATTGGTCGATTACATCAAGTCATTCAACTACCTGAATTATGATGGGGGCCAGTTCTCGACGTCGCGCGGGCGCGGCGTGTTTATGGATCAGGCGCTCTCGCTGCTGCCGGCGGATTATTGGCGTTGGTGGCTTCTAAGCCATGCGCCGGAATCTGCGGATAGCGAGTTTACATGGGATAACTTCCAAGCCTCCGCGAACAAGGATCTCGCGGATGTGCTTGGCAATTTCGTGAGCCGAATCACGAAATTCACTCGGTCCAAATTCGGCGAGGCCTTGCCCGAGGGCGGAAACTGGGGCGAAAAGGAAGCCGCGTTGATTGCAGAACTGACGACTCGCGTTCGCGACTACGAGGCCTTCATGGAGGCGAAAGAGGTTCGCAAGGCCGCCGCGGAATTGCGCGCGATTTGGGTCGCGGGCAACGAGTATTTGCAATCTTCCGCGCCTTGGACGGTCTTCAAAACAGACCCAGCACAGGCGGCGGCACAGGCGCGTCTCGCGCTCAACCTCGTGCGCCTCTATGCCGTGCTCTCTGCCCCGTTCATCCCGGACGCGAGTGCCTCGATGCTGGCGGGGATGCAGACGGAGGATACGAGCTGGCCTGACGATATCGAAGCCGCGCTGAATGTCCTGCCGGTTGGCCATGCGTTCACTGTGCCGGAGGTTTTGTTCCGCAAGATCTCTGACGAAGAGCGAGAAGAATGGCAGGGCCGCTTCGCAGGAACACGCGACTGATTAGCCAAATTCCGTTATCAAAAAAGCCCCCGCTCATATCCTGAGCGGGGGCTTTTTTGTAACTTACCCTCAATGAGTGGTCGCGGGCGATTACCCTCTCGCGGCCTTGATCGAGGCTTCGATAATATCGAGCGCCTCGTCGAACACCGCGTCAGGAATCGTGAGCGGCGCAAGGAACCGGATAACGTTGCCATAGACACCGCAGGTCAACAGGATCAGCCCGCGCTTGAGAGCTTCTTCACGCACCCGTCCGGTAAACGCCGCATCCGGCGTCTGCGTGCCCGCAACGTTGAATTCGACGGCGTTCATAAAGCCGGGGCCACGAATATCCACGATCTCAGGCGTCACGTCGGCAATCGCGGCGAGGCGTTGCTTAAGACGCGCACCCATCCGGTTCGCACGGTCGCAAAGCTGTTCTTCCTCAATCACATCAAGCACGGCATGCGCGGCGGCGACGCCCAAAGGATTGCCCGCGTAAGTCCCGCCGAGCCCCCCTGGATTGGGGCTATCCATAATATCGGCGCGGCCCGTTACCGCAGAGATCGGCAGCCCGCCGCCAAGGCCCTTGGCCATCGTCACGATATCGGCCGCAACGCCGTGGTGTTCCATCGCGAAAAGCTTCCCCGTGCGCGCGAAACCGGTTTGCACCTCATCCGCAATCAGCACGATTCCATGCGTGTCACACAGGCTACGAAGCTGCGTGAAGAACCCCTGAGGAACCTCATAAAATCCGCCCTCGCCCTGCACGGGCTCGATGATAATGGCCGCAACGCGGCTTGGCTCCAGATCTGCTTTGAACAGACGATCCAATGCCGCCATCGCATCCTCGGCGCTCACACCGTGCAATGGATTCGGGAACGGCAGATGCCAGATATCGTTCATCATCGGCCCGAACCCGGCTTTGTAGGGCTGCACCTTCCCAGTCAGCGCCATCCCCATGAATGTGCGGCCATGGAAGCCCCCCGCAAAGGCGATAACGGCCGCGCGGTTGGTATAGTGACGGGCAATTTTTACCGCGTTTTCAACTGCTTCTGCGCCAGTCGTGGCAAAAATAGTCTTTTTTTCGAAATCGCCCGGCAGCGCCGAATTGAGGCGCTCCGCGAGATGAACGTAATTCTCGTAAGGCACGACCTGATGGCAGGTATGCGTGAAACAATCGAGCTGCTTTTTGACGGCCTCAATCACCTTCGGATGGCGATGGCCTGTATTTACCACGGCGATACCGGCGGCGAAATCGATATAGCGATTGCCGTCTTTATCCCAAATTTCGGCGTTCTCGGCGCGTTCGGCATAGATCTGCGTTGTCATGCCCACGCCCTTGGCGATGGAGGCGTTCTTACGGTCGGTCAGCGGGGTCGTGGGCGAGTGGGTCATGCAAATCTCCGATTCGGCATCTTGCATTTTTTCTGCAAGATTTTATGAAATCTGGATAGTGGTATTTTTCAAAACACCGCCACCGCTTCCGACAAATGATCGAACGGATACGTCATTATGGACACCCTCGACGAGACTGTGCATTTTCGTGTGACGGAGGCGGCGAAAGCGGCGGGCGTCGCGCCATCTACCCTGCGCCTGTGGGAGATGCAGGGGCTGATCAAGCCCGAACGCCGGCCATCGGGGCAGCGGATATATTCCGAAAGCGACGTCGCACAGCTTCAACGGATCGCCTTTTTGCGCAAAAGCACCGGACTGAACCCCGCCGCGATCCGCGCGCAATTGCTGGCCGAGAACACCCCTCAACCTATCCCGCATATTTTGAACGAACCCTTGGGCGCGGCGCTGCGCCAACTGCGGCTTACCCGCGGCGAAACGTTGGAACTTGTCGCCCATCAGGCAGGCATGTCGGCCTCTGCCCTCTCCACATTGGAGCGCACGGGCGCTGGCGTGTCGTTCAAGATGCTGGCCGATTTGACGAAATATTACGGCACAACAGTGTCGAAGCTGACCGGTCAGGAAAGCCGTAATCAAGCCGTGGTGCGCGCAGGACGCGAGCGCCTTTGGCCGATGCCGGTGCAGGGCGTACGCGTTGAGGTTCTCGCGGAGGGGTTACGGCAAATGGATTGCCACCGCTTCATCCTCTCCCCTGGCGCTGCATCCTCCGGCGCTTACGATCACGAGGGCGAGGAATTTATCACCGTGATCAACGGGCGATTTAGGATCACCCTTGATACTGACGAGACACATGAGTTGGCCGCCGGTGATTCGATCTATTTCGAGAGCCGTCGCCCGCACGCTTGGGCGAATGCCGCCGACGATATTTGCACCCTGATCTGGGTAAATACCCCGCCGAGCTTCTAACCGCTAAACGCTCAATCTCAGTCCTCTGCACAGTATTGTCGATTGACGCGCCGCAGCGGATAAAGGACCTTCGCGCCATGTTTCCCATTCGCGATCACAACCCGTCTTTGCAAACGCCCTATGTCACATGGGCGCTTATCCTCGTTAACGTCGGAATGTATCTCCTGACATTGCCGGTCGGCGACAGCTACGGCCTGCTTTGGGCGTCATTGGCGCTTTACCCCGATGCCGTGACGCACGGCGCCTATCTCCACGGACTTTTGACGCATATGTTTTTGCACGCAGGGCTAATGCACCTTGGTGGTAACATGCTGTTTTTGTGGGTCTTCGGAGATAACCTAGAAGATCAGATGGGCCGCGGCCGCTTTCTTGGCTTCTACCTTTTGGGGGGCTTGGCGGCGGCTTTCGCGCAAATACTCGCGGATCCGTCGAGCGGCGTTCCCATGGTCGGCGCATCAGGAGCCATCGCAGGGGTTATGGGCGGCTATCTCTTGCTCTACCCCAAAGCACGGGTCGATGTGCTGTTCTTTTTCCTGAT
The DNA here is from genome assembly GCF_042466415.1 of Albirhodobacter sp. R86504. Taxonomy (NCBI): domain Bacteria; kingdom Pseudomonadati; phylum Pseudomonadota; class Alphaproteobacteria; order Rhodobacterales; family Paracoccaceae; genus Albirhodobacter; species Albirhodobacter sp. R86504. The sequence goes on from NZ_JAXHCH010000002.1 coordinate 1,879,547, forward strand.
ATTTTTCAAAATCTTCCCTATCCGCGCATGGATTGTCCTCGGGGTTTGGTTCGCGTTGCAGGTGTTCAACGGCGCCAGCACCGTAGGCGATGACGGCGGTGTGGCGTATTGGGCCCATGCGGGCGGGTTTTTGGCGGGGTTTGCTTTGGCGGTCCCGACATGGCTTCGACTGGGTGGCGTCCGGTTCTGGGCGCAGAACCACGGTCATCCGCCGCATCCAGAAGCCGAATACTCCAAATCGCACGTGCCAATCGTGCGCAGACAACCGCGCCGATGACCGGCGCGGGGAAGCATCCGATCCCCGCAGTGCTCGCCGTGGTGATCCGCGACGGTCAAGCGCTTTTGGTACAGCGCGCTAACCCACCTGATCAGGGGCTTTGGGGATTTGCGGGCGGCAAGATCGACCGGGGCGAGACAATTTTTGACGCGGCGCAGCGCGAACTCTTTGAGGAGACGCACGTACACGCGACGGCGCAACATGTGATCAGCACTCTGGATGCGATCAGCTATGATCCTGATGGTACAATCGCATTTCATTATCTGCTGATTGCTGTGCTATGCGAATGGATCTCAGGCACGCCGAAGGCCGCGGATGACGCGCTGGATGCACGGTGGATACCGATTGCCACGATGGAGACAGAGCTGCAACTCAGCCGCGATGTTGCATCCTTGGCACGGGATGCCCTCGCCATCGCTGCAAATGGAAAAGGCGCCGGACAATCGCCCAGCGCCCCGTAAATTTCGTTTGTTGCGCGTAACTTACGCCGGTTGGCGCAGAATTTTGCACAAAGGGTCGAACATCTCGCCGTTGGTCGCGATTACGGAACCGCTCTCGAAAATATCGCGCCCTTCGCGAACAGGTCCAATGAAACCACCCGCTTCTTTAACGAGGATCAAACCGGCCGCGATGTCCCATGCCTTCACGCCGCGCTCCCAATAGCCTTCATACCGGCCCGAAGCGACATATGCCAAATCCAGCGACGCCGCGCCAAAGCGACGGACGCCCGCGCAAACAGGCATCAGGCGCGCGAAATCTTGCAAGGTTGCTGGCAAGGTCGACTGACCTGCGAAGGGAACACCCGTCGCGAAAATCGATTCAAGCATCACGCGACGGCCAGACACACGCAAGCGGGTCTCGTTGCAATAGGCACCGCCGCCTTTTTCCGCCCAATACAGCTCGTCCTTCGCGGCATCGAAAACAACGCCCGCGACAATCTCGCCTTTGTGCTCGAGCGCGATAGACACAGCCCAATGCGGCAAACCGTGAAGGTAGTTGGTTGTGCCATCAAGCGGATCAACGATCCAACGGCGCGTCGGATCTTCACCGGCTTCTTCCCCGGTTTCCTCACCGAGCCAGCCATAGCTGGGACGCGCGGAGCGCAGTTCTTCTTTGATGATCCGCTCGGCCTCTTTATCGGCGCGCGAGACGAAATCGCCCGGCCCCTTTGAGGACACTTGCAGTTGCTCAACTTCGCGGAAGTCTTTCACGAGGCTGCGGCCTGCCTTGCGGGCGGCCTTGATCATCAGGTTTAGATTGGCGCTGCCTTGCATCGGATGGGGCTCCTTCACATCAAGGGCGTGCTATACGCGGGCGCGCAAAGAATTCCAAGAGCTTTGCTGCGCCTTTCGCCCTGCAATTATGACCTATTGTCAGGCTCGCTGGAGTTTCACGGGCTCGGTGCGGGCCAGCCGCAAGAAATGCGCCATATAAGGCTCGGTCGCGTCATCGCTGCGCGTCGCCGCATAGAGCCGTTTGGTGATGCCCTGCTCCGTCACCGGTCGCGTGATATAATCAGGGCGATACTTTACCTCACGCAGAACCCAATCAGGCAATACGGCAACTCCGCGCCCCGAGGCGACCAGCATGAGAATAACCGTTGTCAACTCCACCTGCCGATGCGCTTTAGGCTCGACGCGCGCAGGTGTGAGCAGTTGCGTGAATACATCCGAGCGCGCCCGATCCACAGGATAGGTGATCAACGTCTGATCCGCGAAATCCTGCGCCGTCACAAACGGCTTTTCCGCAAGCGGGGAGTTTGAGGCGGCAATGAAGGTGGGGGAGTAATCAAACAGCGGATTGAACGTAATATGCTCGAGTTTCTCTGGATCCGAGGAAATCACAAGATCCACCTCCTCGCGGCCCAAAGCCGCCAAGGCAGAGAACGCAAGTCCGGGACGAATATCGATATCGATATCGGGCCAAGCCCTACGGAATTGCTCCAACACGGGGAACAACCACTCAAAACAGGCATGACATTCAATCGCGATATGCAAGCGCCCTGCCCGCCCCTGACGCAGCGCGTCAAATTCGGCCTCCGTCGCCTCGATCTCTGGCAAGATGCGCTCCGCGAGACGTAAAAGCTTATGCCCCGCAGAAGACAGCTTGAGAGGCTTGGCGCGACGCACAAAAAGCTCAATGCCCGCCTGTTCTTCCAAGCCTTTGATTTGGTGCGATAAAGCTGATTGCGTGATGTGCAAGATATCAGCCGCGCGCGCCAATCCGCCCGCGTCATGAATGGCCTTAATCGTGCGAAGGTGACGGAATTCGAGGTGCATCTTGTTGCTGGACTCATAATCGTGATGAAGATTATGAATTTGTCTCACAAGTGATTTTCTGGCACAAGGGGCATAACAAAAGGATTTTCGCTATGGCTACGCCCAATATCTCGTTCGAATTCTTCCCGCCGCAAACGCTTGATGCGTCGTTCCGGCTGTGGGAAACCGCACAAGTGCTGGCTCCCCTCCAGCCGAATTTCGTGTCCGTCACCTATGGCGCGGGCGGCACCACGCGCAAGCTCACCCATGAGGCGGTAACGACCATCGGCAAGAATTACGGCCTGAACGTCGCCGCGCATTTGACATGCGTTGACGCAACACGTGCAGAAACAAAAGATATCATCGATGCCTATGCCGAGGCAGGCGTTACCGATATCGTGGCGCTGCGCGGCGATGCGCCCAAAGGGGCCACGAAGTTCACACCGCATCCGGAGGGGTTCGCCTCATCGGTCGACCTGATCGAATTTCTTGCCGAGGACGGCCGCTTTAACATCCGCTGCGGGGCCTATCCCGAGCCGCATCCCGAGGCGACGGACGCACTTGCCGATGTGCGCTTCCTCAAGCGCAAGCAAGACGCGGGCGCGACATCCGCGATCACCCAGTTCTTCTTTGAAGCCGATACTTTCTTCCGCTTCCGTGATGCCTGCGACAAAGAAGGCGTGACCGCGAAAATCATTCCGGGCATTTTGCCGATCCAGTCTTGGGCGGGCGCGCGCCGGTTTGCGGAGCGTTGCGGCACAAGCGTCCCGACTTGGGTCATCGAAGCGTTTGAGGCCGCGCAACGCGATGGCCGTGAAGAGCTTCTGGCGCTGTCCATGTGCACTGAGCTGTGCGACGAGTTGATCCGTGGCGGCGTAGAAGATCTGCAATTCTACACGCTCAACCGTCCGACCCTCACGCGGGATGTATGTCATGCTTTGGGAATCACGCCGCAAGCGCGCCTCGAAAAAGTAGCCTGATTATAAAATCTTACGAGGCACTGCGACGCAGAGATTGAAGAATGGAGTGCGCGCGCGAGATCTTCTCGGGCGCGCTTTTCATATCGCCCGCCTTCCCCTCAGCCAGGGCATCCCCGTTGACAGGCGGCACCTCTTGATCGCCTCGTTTCGCGGATGAGACCTCGTCAAAGGCCCCGTCCTCAAAGAGGGCCACATCATTGTCACCTTCCTCAGCCGCCCCGTCAGCGCGCGGCAGCCGCGGCCCGATGCGCGGTGGTGTTTGCGGAAGCGTTTCTAAGGCGCGGGCGAATTTTGGGCTGATGATCGCCTGCCAACGCCGCCCACCCAGCGCCGTCTCATGCAGCTTTTCGGTGGGATCGTTGCCAACCATCCGCGGCGCCCGAAGCCAAAACATTTTGCCCCACGCCCGCCACGTCCCTAATGAGGGGGCATCGCGATCCGTCGGGAACAGGGCGCGCCATCCAGCCGGCAAGGCAAAACCGCGCCGCGACATACGCTCCAGCATCCATACCAGAGGAATATTCGCCAAAGGTCGCGCGGCATCATTGTCACCAAGCTGCCCGCCAATATCGCCGTGCGACCCACGGAACCAAACCTGTTCGATCCGGCCCGCTTCAGTATGCGCGCTATCCCACAAGAGGGGCTCGAACACAGACCTTGTCTCGTCCAACGCCAGCGCATGGAAACCATGCCGAACCGACGGGCCGAGGTGATGATCGTGGAACAACACCCGCGCCTCGTCATGGAACATCCAGAAAATTGGCAATTTCAGCCCCAAGCCACGCACTGTATCGAACACCCCAACCATTTCGATCGGCGCCTGCGGATGGCAGAATTTCTTGTGGAACAACTCGGAGGGCGTATCACGTCGCTCATAATAGCGCCATGCGAGACGGATATTACGCTCCACCGCATGCTCGTGCCGCACAAGGCCGACACGATCGATGATCCCCGCGAGCGACCGCGCCGCAAATGCGCCGCGCGAATACCCGAGAATGAAAATCCTGTCGCCTTCGCGATAATGCGAGGCAAGCCATCCATATGCGCGACGGATCTGGCGCTCGACACCCCAACCGAGAATGACTTCGGACACTTCTGCCCATTCACGCCACTCCACCCCTTTGCCGTAATAGACCGAGGCGCGCGCCTCGCCACCGCGCAGAAGATGGTGGATCAACCCGATCGACGTGATGCGCGCGGGATGCAAACTTCCCATCGTGCCATCGAGCAAGATGACATGATCCACGCTCTCGCGGGCCATGCCCCTCGGCGCAACCGCGTCAGGCGAAACGCGTGAGGATTTGATCCGTGCAGACGTGCCGATCAGATCGGCAAAGCTTTTGATCAGCCCCCGCATGATCCGCCATGCCATCGCAAAGTCCTCCGCCCGCGCACCTTAACGCCCTCCTGCAAACTGTAAGCGTTCTGGCAGGTTAGTCCATGCGGTTTACGATGATGTTACCGACAGGCGCTCAAGGCACTCACGCCTGCCCGATAGGAAACACCCATAAAAAAACCCCGCATCACTGCGGGGCTTTTCCTAAAACAACACCGGTCCTTAGCTGATAAGCGACATCGCGGTGACCACTTCCATCGCACCAAAGCCGTTAAAACGGGTATTGGTGGCCATCGAGTAGGCGCCCATCCCTTGGAACAAGACGTAATCGCCCTCCTCCATATCAGCTGGAAGCATCAGATCCCCCGGCAGGCGGTCAACGGAGTCACAGGTCGGCCCGAAGACAATCCGGGGCGTCGGCGACCCGATGCGGCGTTGGCCTTCGGGTGAGAAAACTTCAATCCGGTCGATGCTGGACACCAGCGGAAACTCCGCAAGGCCACCATAGACGCCATCGTTCAAGAAGACATGCTCGCCATCGCGCAAGGATTTGACGCGCGTGATATGCGCGAACGCATCCGCAATCAGGCCACGGCCCGGTTCGCAAACAAGCGCCGGACGAGTGTCGCCGAAGCTCTCCATCGCCACACGGTCGATCAGCGCAAAGATCGCCTCGAGTTCCGGCGCAGGCCCTTCATTGCGGTGCGACGGGAAACCGCCACCGACATTGAGACGGCGCGCCATCACCCCGGCCGCATCGCAGATTTCGCGCGCGGTGCGGATATACGCGTCCCACGCCATCGGATCGGTGCATTGCGTCCCGGGGTGGAAGGTCAGGGATGGAATGAAACCGGCCTCATCCGCGCGTTTCAACAGTTGCGCCGCAAGCTCCGCAGTTGCGCCGAACTTCGCGCCGAAATTATAGGCCGCGCCGTTCACCGGAAGCTTGAAGCGCACCGAGATTTCGCAATCAGCCGTCGGCACCATTTCGATCAGCTTTTCGAGCTCGGAAACCGAATCTACGGACCACGTCTTAACACCCGCCTCGACCGCATGTGCGATCTCGTCGCGGCCCCGAACGGGGTTGTGGTAATGCAAAGCGGCCGTCGGTGCGAGGCGACGGATCAAGTCAATTTCGAACGGCGAGGCCACATCAAACCCGCTTACGCCCGCAGCAACGAGGTTTTGGATGACCATCTCGTCAGGGTTCGATTTGACGGCATAAGTGACGAGCCCCGGAAAGCCCTTCATGAAGCGACGCGCGGTCGACTGCAAAATCGACGGGGACACCACCATGACAGGGTGATCCGGCTCTTGCGTACGGATGATTTCGGACGGGTTCGCCCAGATCGTTTTCGACAGTCCCATCGGTTTAATCCTCACCAATAGATGCAGCCACCTCTTGCCCCGGCTTTACGGGTCGGGAGACGCTTACGCGTTTCAACCAACCAGGCCAGGTGCGTATGAGCCGCCCTTTTCCTGTCTTTCCATAATGCGCCGTATGCGGCACAAATGCACCGAACAAAAGAGCAGAAATGTCAGTAAACATCGTTATAATGACGAAATTGCCGGTCAAATGTATAGGTGCTGAATGGATGAACTGGATAGAGCGATTGTCGGGCTTTTGTCGGGGGATGCGCGGATCTCTCTCGCGACAATGGCGCGCAAACTCAAAGTCGCGCGCTCGACCGTGCAGGCGCGGCTGGAGCGCTTGGAAACCAACGGCGTGATCGCGGGCTACACGGTGAAATTGGGCGAAGCTGCGCGCGCCGGACGATTGCGCGCGACTGTTCTTGTCGAGATTGATCTGCGCGTTCAGCCCGCCGTTCTGGGGCGGCTCAAAACGATTCCGGAGGTTGAGCGTATCTCGACCACCTCCGGACGGATCGACCTTTTGTTGCAAATCGCGGCCAATTCGACGCAGCAACTTGATCATGCACTTGATGTCATCGGCGCGATCCCGGGCGTGCTGAATTCGGAAAGTCTGATCCATTTGACGACCAAGCTTGACCGCGCCGTGTGACCTCGCCGCCTTCCGCCACGGAGAAGGCTTTTCCTTCGCCCCCTAGCAATATAAAGCATCACACCAGATAGGCTGGCCGCCCCAGCCATAAGCGCCGCCCCGAGAGGACCGATAAGATGACGATGGAAAAGAACTTTGACGCGGCACAGGCCGAAGCCCGGATCGTGCAGGAATGGGAAGCGCGCAACTGCTTCGCAGCAGGGGCGAACGCCTCGCGCGAGGAAACCTTCTGCATCATGATCCCGCCGCCAAACGTCACGGGTTCGCTCCACATGGGGCACGCATTCAACAACACGTTGCAAGATATTTTGGTCCGCTGGCACCGGATGCGCGGCTTTGACACGCTCTGGCAGCCGGGGCAGGATCACGCGGGCATCGCGACGCAAATGGTGGTGGAACGCGAGCTGGCGAAAGCTGGCGCGCCGTCCCGCCGCGAGATGGGCCGCGAGGCGTTCCTCGAAAAGGTCTGGGAGTGGAAAGAGCAATCGGGCGACACGATCATCAACCAGTTGAAGCGCCTCGGCGCGTCCTGCGATTGGTCGCGCAACGCCTTCACGATGGATGAGACGTTCCAGAAGGCCGTGATCAAGGTCTTCGTTGAAATGTATAACAAGGGTCTGATTTACCGCGGCAAGCGCCTCGTGAATTGGGATCCGCATTTCGAGACCGCGATCTCCGATCTTGAGGTCGAGAATGAGGAACGCCCCGGCCATATGTGGCATTTCAAATACACGCTGGCGGGCGGCGAGACCTATGATTACGTGGAAAAAGACGAGGACGGCAACGTCACTCTGCGCGAGACCCGCGACTATATTTCCATCGCGACCACCCGCCCCGAGACGATGCTGGGCGATGGCGCGGTTGCGGTGAACCCGTCGGATGAGCGCTACGCACCGATCGTGGGCAAGATGGTACATTTGCCGCTTTGCGATCGCTTGATCCCGATTGTGGCAGATGAATACCCCGATCCGACCTTCGGCTCGGGTGCGGTCAAAATCACCGGCGCGCATGATTTCAACGATTACCAAGTGGCGAAACGCTGCGGCCTGCCGATGTATCGTCTGATGGACACCCGCGCCAATATGCGCGCGGACGGCATGAGCTATGAAGACGCCGTCCACCGCGCCCGCGAAATCGCGGCGGGGGCCGAGGCGTCCGAGGCGGAGATCGACACGCTCAACCTCGTGCCCGAAAAATACCGCGGGATGGACCGCGACACCGCCCGCAAGGCCGTGATTGAGGATATCAATGCGCTCGGCCTCGCCGTGATGGTGGCGGAAACCTATCAGGATGAGGACGGCGAGGACGCCACCCGCATGGTGCCCTTCGTCGAGAACAAGCCGATTATGCAGCCGTTCGGGGATCGCTCGAAAGTCATCATCGAGCCGATGCTCACCGATCAATGGTTCGTGGAAACCTCGAAAATCGTTGGGCCCGCGTTGGAGGCCGTGCGCTCCGGCGAGGTCAAAATCATGCCCGAGAGCGGCGAGAAGGTGTATTACCACTGGCTGGAAAACATCGAGCCGTGGTGCATCTCGCGTCAACTTTGGTGGGGCCATCAGGTTCCGGTTTGGTATGACGCTGACGGCAACCACTACTGCGCGCCCTCGGAAGAAGAAGCCGTGGCGCTTGCGGGCGGCAAATCCCTCACCCGCGATCCCGACGTGCTCGACACCTGGTTCTCGTCGGGTCTCTGGCCCATCGGCACGCTCGGCTGGCCCGAGAAAACGCCGGAACTGGCGAAATATTTCCCGACCAATGTGCTCGTCACCGGCCAAGACATCCTGTTCTTCTGGGTCGCACGGATGATGATGATGCAGCTGGCCGTGGTCGATCAGGTGCCGTTCAACACGGTGTATCTGCACGGGCTGGTGCGCGATGCGAAGGGCAAGAAGATGTCCAAATCGCTGGGAAATGTCGTCGATCCGCTTGAGATCATTGACGAATACGGCGCCGATGCGTTGCGGTTCACCAATGCGGCGATGGCGTCGCTGGGCGGCGTGCTGAAGCTTGATATGCAGCGGATCGCGGGCTACCGCAACTTCGGCACGAAAATCTGGAACGCCACCCGCTTTGCCGAAATGAACGGCGTGTTTGAAGGGGCGGCGGCGCAGGGCATCCCGACGCCGACGCATACCGTGAACCGCTGGATCATCGGCGAGACCGCGAAAGTGCGCGAGGCGATTGACGATGCGCTCGCCAATTACCGCTTCAACGACGCGGCGCAATCGCTCTACGCCTTCGTTTGGGGCAAGGTCTGCGATTGGTATGTCGAATTCGCAAAGCCGCTGTTTGATGGCGATCACGCGGAAGAAACCCGCGCCACGATGCGCTGGGTGCTCGATCAATGCTTCATCCTCTCGCATCCGATCATGCCGTTTATCACCGAGGAACTGTGGTCGCTGACCGGTGAGCGCTCTAAAATGCTGGTCCATGGCGATTGGCCGACCTACGCCGCCGCCGATCTGGTCGATGCGGAAGCTGACCGCGAGATGAATTGGGTGATCGGGCTCATTGAGGAAATCCGCTCCTCGCGCACCCAGATGGGCGTGCCGGTTGGCCTGAAATTGCCGCTGGTTCTGGCCGAGGCGGATGACGCCGCGACCGCAGCGCTTGCCCGCAACGAGGCCCTCGTCTTCCGCCTCGCGCGCGTCGATAGCATCACGCAGGGCGGCATCCCGAAAGGCTCGATCTCGATCGCGGCTCCGGGTGCGGTGTTCGGCTTGCCTCTGGAAGGCGTGATTGACGTTAAGGCGGAGAAAGCCCGACTGGAAAAAGCCCTCGCGAAAATCGAAAAAGAAGCGGCGGGCCTTAAGAACCGCCTCGACAACCCGAAATTTGTCGCCAATGCGACCGATGAGGTTATCGAGGAAACCCGCAGCAACCTGAACGCGCGGCAAGAGGAGGTCGCCCAACTGGCCGCCGCCGTCAAACGCCTCGCGGATCTGTAAACCGCGCCGACACCCCGCCGCCAGAAGCCGCCGTATGCGGACGTGCTTTTGGCGGCGGGTTCACGCCCCCGCGCCGCAAATGCGCGGCACAGCCAAAAGGTTTCGCGATGACACTGCGCCATGCCACCCCCCGCTATGCCCCGATCATCGATGCGCTTCCTGCGGCGGTTCCCTTCATCGGCCCCGAGACGCAAGAACGGGCGGCGGGGGCGCCTTTCGCTGCGCGACTGGGCGCGAACGAGAACGGATTTGGCCCCTCCCCCCGTGCAATTTCGGCCATGTCCGAGGCGGCGACTGACATCTGGAAATATGGCGATTCAGAGAGCTATCATCTGCGGGCGGCACTTGCCGCGCAGCATGAGGTCGGGGCCGAAAATATCTTGATCGGTGAAGGGATTGACGGGCTCTTGGGCTATCTGGTTCGCCTGTTCATCGCGCAAGGCGACGCGGTCGTGACCTCGGCGGGCGCGTATCCAACTTTCAATTACCACGTCAAAGGCTTTGGCGGCGTGATCCATACCGTGCCCTACGCAAACGATCACGAAGACCCGACCGCGCTTATCGCAAAGGCGGTGGAGACAGGTGCCAAGCTGATTTATATCGCGAACCCCGACAACCCGATGGGAACGCATCACGGCGCGCAAAAGCTGCAACGCATGATCGAAGCTGTACCTTCGGGCAGCCTTCTGATCCTCGATGAGGCCTATGTCGAATTTGCGCCCGAGGGCACCTCGCCCGCGATTGATCCAAACGATCCCCGCGTGATCCGGATGCGGACCTTCTCGAAAGCCTACGCGCTGGCGGGGGCGCGGATCGGTTACGCGCTCGGGCATGCCGACCTCATCGGCAGCTTTGATAAGATCCGCAATCATTTCGGGATCAACCGGATCGCCCAAGCAGGCGCCCTTGCGGCGCAAGCCGATCACGCTTGGCTGGCGCGCGGAATCGCGCAAGTTGCGCGCGCGCGCGAGGAAATCAGCCGCATCGCGAGGATGCATGGATTGATGCCACTGCCATCAGCTACAAATTTTGTGGCGCTTGATTGCGGGGCGGACGGTGCCTTCGCAAAACGCGTCCTGACAGAGCTGAGCGCGCGTGGCATTTTCGTTCGGATGCCGTTCGTTGCGCCCCAAGACCGCTGCATCCGCGTGTCTTGCGGACCCGACGCCGAGATCAAAGCCTTCGCACAAGCTCTCCCCGAGGCACTGCGCGTCGCACGCGGATAGGCAGGTCTCTGCTCAAGGCCCCGAATATTTCACTTAACTCGCGCGGCAGTGATTTGTGCGGATCAAAACCTTGGGGCAATTTGCGAGCAACATCAGGAGAGCCGAGATGACTCGCAGCCGTAAATTTGCCTTTCTAAGCCCGATCGTATTCGCCATCGCCTTCGGGGCCTACGCGGATGAGACGAAAAACCGCGGCGTTGATAGCGAAATGCATCACGCCGATCCACATTCAGACATGGGTATGCCGGACCCCGCGCTGCTTGAGGGCATGGACCCAGACGAGGCCTTCGTGCGCGGGATGATCCCGCATCACGAGGGGGCCGTGGAGATGGCCCAAAAGGTATTGGCGCAAGGCGATGATCCCGAAATTCGTGCGCTTGCGACAGAGGTGATCAAGGCCCAAGAGGCCGAAATCACTTGGATGGAAAGATGGTTGGAAAAACACGGCGCGCCATAAGCGCGCCGTACTGAGCCAAAGCCGCCGCAGATCCTGCGCCGCGCGTTAGAGGCCGTGGTTTCGCGTAGCCGCCGCAACCACCCGTGCGGCGGCCGTCGCGCCGCCCGCGGTATGGGGTATGTCGAGAGCGATCATTCCCGCCTCCATGACCGCCAAAACCCCCAATGTCATATGGGCGTTGACGTGACCCATATGCGCTACGCGCAAGAAATCACCGTAGTTTGGCGCATCCGGCTCGGCCATGCCCAGTCCGATTCCCAAGGTGACGCCCGCCTGATCCTCGCACCATTTGCGCAAACGCCCCGCGCCGCCATTGCCGATACGTGCGGCCGTGACGCTGTGCGAGCGCGCCCTAGGGTCGGCAACGTTCAGCGCAATGTCGTGGCCCTGCCCCCAATGAGCGAAGGCGGCATGAGTTGCGCCAGCCAAAGCGGTATGACGCGCCCAAACAGCCTCCAGCCCTTCTTCATCCAAAATCATCCGCAAAGCTTCCCCCAGACCAAAGAGGTGATGCGTTGGGGCTGTCCCGTTGAAATGCTGCCAATATTGTTCGGGGGTCGCACGCGGCTCCCAATTCCAATACGGCGTCCGCAAATCCGCCGTCTTTGACGCGGCAAGGGCCTTGTCATTAAACCAAACGAAGCCAAGCCCCGGCGGTGTCATCAAGCCTTTTTGCGACCCCGACACCATAACATCGACACCCCAATCGTCGAACCGGAACATGTCACAGCCCAACGATGCAATACAGTCTACGCCGAACAAGGCAGGATGCGCCGCAGCGTCGATCGCGCCGCGCAAGGCCGCCACATCCGAGCGGATCGAACTTGCGGTATCCGTCTGACAGATCAGCACCGCCTTGATCGTATGACCACGATCTGCCCGCAAACGTTCGCTCACGCGGTCGGGATCAGCAGGCGATTGCAGACCGAAATCGAGGATCTCGACATCCACTCCCAGTTCGCTCAACCCCCGCGCCCAATTCATCCCGAAACGCCCCGTGGCGAGGACCAAAACCTTATCACCGCGAGAAAACAGATTGGTGTTCACAGCTTCCCACGCGGCGTGACCATTGCCGATGTAAATCGCAACGTTCGAAGAACACAGCGCAACCCTCTTGAGATCGGCCACGATCTGCGCCGTCTCCTCGATCAATTTCCCTTCATAGATATTGGGGGCGCCGCGATGCATCGCACCCAACACCCGGTCCGGCATCGTGGATGGGCCCGGAATCGCGAGATAGGGACGACCATTGGCAAGCGACATAAGGGGACCTCTCAAAATGGCAAAAGCGCCAAAGCGCGGCGGAAAATAGCGGCGCGCCAGCAAACCAATCGGTAGCCACACAACCGTATAAGGTCAACGGGTATGGGGCGAGGTATCGGCGGGTTGCGCGTGTCCGCACAATGCTTGGCCAAGGCCTGCGCTTGTCGCCCCCGCCCCCTTGGGCTATCGATCAATCTTGCACCAGCGCGATGAGGCCGACCGTGACCAAACACTCCAAACAGCCCAGCCTGTTTTTGCGGCTCTGGCGCGACTATCTGCACGGGCACTGGCCGGTCATGTCTGCCGCGTTGGTTTTGATGACGATCGACGGCGCGACTTTGGGGGCGTTGTCATGGGTGCTCGAACCCCTGTTTGATCGGGTGTTTGTGTCGCGCGATGCGGGCGCGATCTGGTGGGTCGGCGCCGCGATTTTTGGCCTATTTGCCCTGCGCGCGATAACCTCTGTCGGGTCTAAGACGCTGTTGACGAAAATCTCGCTGGAGTCATCGACAGCGATGCAGGTGGATATTTTACGCCACCTGCTCACACTGGACATGAGCTTCTTTCAGCGAAACCCTCCCGGCGCGCTGATCGAGCGCGTGCAAGGCGATACGCTCGCCGTTCAAGGCGTTTGGTCCACGATTATCACGGGAGCGGGGCGCGATGCGGTGGCACTCGCGGGCCTCGCAGCTGTGGCGATCTCGATCGATCCCGTCTGGACCCTCGCCGCGCTCATCGGTGCACCGCTTTTGATTTTGCCAACCGCGATGGCGCAGCGCTATATCCGCAAGAAGACGCGCCAGAACCGCGACCAAGCCAGCCAGCGTGCCACCCGCCTAGACGAGATTTTCCACGGCGTTTCCGCCGTCAAGCTCAACCAGATGGAACGCTACCAGATGGGGCGGTTCGAGACGATCGTGGGGCGGATCAAAGGCGGTCAGATCAAGATGGCAGCCTCCAACGCGATGATCCCAGCGCTGATTGATATCGTCACAGGCTTCGGGTTCATGGCGGTTTTGGTGCTCGGCGGGCGCGAAATCATTGACGGAGAGCGCACGGTGGGCGAATTCATGTCGTTCTTCACCGCAATGTCGCTCGCGTTCCAACCCCTGCGGCGCCTTGGCGCGCTGGCGGGCACATGGCAGACAGCGGCAGCGTCGCTGGAACGGCTCTACGAATTGCTCGACACGCGCACGCGGATCACGGGCGGGGCGCAAACAAGCGCCGGATCGACCGCGGTTGAACTAGAAAACGTCCGCCTCACCTACGGCGAAACCGAGGTTCTACGCGGGCTTAGCCTGCGCGCAGAGGCTGGAAAAACCACCGCGCTAGTGGGCCCTTCCGGCGCGGGGAAATCAACTGTCTTTAACCTTCTGACGCGGCTCGTTGATCCGGATCAGGGCGTCGTGCGGTTGGGAGGCGTCGATATCTCGACCCTCTCGTTGGAGGCGCTGCGGGCGCAATTCTCGACCGTTGCGCAAGATGCCGCGCTTTTTGACGAAACAATCCGCGAGAATATTGCGCTTGGGCGCTCCGTTCCCGCCGCAGATATGGAGCGAGCCGTAAAAGCCGCGCATGTCTCTGAATTTGTCGACAAACTCCCGCTTGGTCTCGATCAGCCCGCCGGTCCGCGTGGCTCTGGCCTGTCGGGCGGTCAACGTCAGCGCGTTGCAATTGCCCGCGCGGTGCTGCGCGATGCGCCTGTCTTGTTGCTCGACGAAGCCACCTCCGCCTTGGACACCGCCTCGGAGGCACTTGTTGCGCAGGCTCTGGAGGAGCTTTCCGAGGGGCGCACGACGCTGGTCATCGCCCATCGCCTCTCCACTGTCCGGCGCGCCGACAAGATCATCGTCATTGTCGCCGGCGCGGTGGTGGAAGAGGGAACGCATGACGAGCTGATGGCACGCGGGGGCACCTATGCCGCCCTCAGCCGGATGCAATTTTCGGAGTAAAACGATGCGAACAATCCTAGAGATTTCAGGCAATGACCGTGAAGAGTTCCTTCAGGGGCTCGTCACCAACGACATCCGCAAGCTTGCGCAAGGGCCAATCTACGCCGCACTTCTGACGGCGCAAGGCAAGTATCTCGCAGATTTCTTTTTGATCCGCGCAGGCGAGACGATTTTGGTCGACGTGGACGCGAGCCTCGCGCCGAGCCTCGCGCAGCGCCTCACGATGTATCGCTTGCGGGCAGACGTCAAAATCGCGCCCTCGCTCCTGCAGGTCTCTGTGGGCACGGGAGAGGTGCCGTCGGGGGCTGTTGTCGATCCGCGCCATCCGGCGATGGGGTGGCGGCTCTACGGTGAGACGGACGGGACGGATGGCACCGATTTCGACGCAATCCGTGTGGCGCATTGCATCCCCGCAACCGGTATTGAGTTGACACCCGACACCTACATCCTCGAAGCAGGGTTTGAGCGCCTGCACGGCGTTGATTTCCGCAAAGGCTGCTATGTCGGGCAGGAAGTCACCGCGCGGATGAAGCATAAAACCGAATTGCGCAAAGGCCTTGCTCGGGTCTCCCTATCCGCATCGGTCGCAACCGGCACCCCCATCAGCCGCGACGGGCGCGACATCGGAACTTTGCTGACCCGATCTGGAAACGAAGCCATCGCATATCTGCGGCTCGATCGTGCTGGCGATGACATGACGGCGGGCGCGGCGGGTGTCGCGTTGATCGATCAACCCTAAAGAAGGCTTCTGCGCGCCTCAAAATGACAAAGGGCGGCCACTTGGCCGCCCTTCACACATCACAGTTGCGCGAGTTTAGGCGCGCTCAACATACTCAAACAATTCGGTATTCACGATGATTGACTCGTCGGTGCCAACGAAAGGCGGGATCATGACGCGCACGCCGTTATCCAGAATTGCCGGTTTGAACGAGTTCGCCGCCGTCTGACCTTTGACGACAGGCTCCGTCTCAACAACCTTGCAAGTCACTTTCTGCGGCAAAGAAACCGTCAACGCTTCTTCACCGAAATACTCGATCGTTGCGATCATGCCGTCTTGCAAGAACGGGCGGCGATCGCCCAACAGATCGGCGTCGAGCTCGGTTTGTTCATATGTTTCATTGTCCATGAACACGAGCTTGCCATCGGTTTCATAGAGGAATTGCTGGTCTTTTTGATCCAAACGCACGCGCTCGACCTTATCTTCCGACCGGAAACGTTCGTTGAGTTTACGACCGTCGCGCAGGTTCTTCATCTCGACCTGAGCGAAGGCACCGCCCTTGCCGGGCTTCACGTGGCCGACCTTCACAGCGACCCACAGGCCACCATCATGCTCGAGCGTATTACCGGGACGGATTTCATTGCCGTTGATCTTGGGCATGGGAATTACCTGTGCAGACGGGTTGATCGGGAAGTTTGCAGACCTATATATGTGCGATCGGCACAAGGCAAGCAGACTAGATTATGTAGGTGCGTTTAAGCAGTTATGCGCTATACGCATGGCAGGCATGTTACGCAGCCCATATCGAATCAGGGGCACTTACCCCTAATTGGCCCGACGCCAAGAAACGCAAGAGCAATAAAAAGGACGGATCAATGCGCGATTTCGTGGACGGCTCCGCTTTCAACTACGAACAAGGACAACGTGCACGCAAGCTTTTTGCGGCTGTGGTTCTTGCTGCGTTGGATGATGCGATTGCCGATGACCGCAAATACGGGAATGGCCCAGAGCAGATCGCTCGCTGGGCACGCTCGCGCGACGGGCGTGAAGTCCTGTCCTGCGCGGGGATCGACCCCAATGAACGCGTCGTCAAAGGTCTGATGGCGTTTGTATCGAAAGGCGTGCGGACTTCCGTTGCCCTTTCGCGCGAAGAAAGCGAACGCCGGATGGCGGCCGAAGAAGCAGAAGCTGCTTAAAATAGTCATCTGGGGGCTATTGAGAAAGGCGCGCCTTATGGCGCGCCTTTCTCGTTTAAAATGCAATACAGTTAGGACGATCACCCCACTGCCCGCGGACCATCCTTAGGCCACGGCAACAGCGGTTAGAATTGCTCGGTATCAAGCGCTCGCTGGATTTCACGACGCACAAGCTTTCGCACGTTGCGCGTGATACGCTCCCCTAAGACGCCCTGAAGTTCTTGGCGGATCATATCCCGCACGAGTTCGCGCAAGCCCTCCACATCCAATCCTTCGACGCCGAGCGGATCGTGGGCGTCTGACATACCCCCCTCGTTGACCGCGCCGCGCACCTGCTTCCTGACCTCCTCACGAATATCCTCATAGGCCGTCGGTCGGCGCGGCGGCGCCGCAGCGGCTGGAGCGGCCAAATCCTTCAAATGCAACCGTTGAAGGCCCTCGCTCACGCGCGCGACCTCCCTCGCATGTTCGACCTCATCTTGCTCGGTAAAGCCCATCACATCGGCCTCAGCCGCCCAGATATCGTCGGGCACCAGATCAAAATCAGCGGCATCACCGAAGTCGCCCTCCTGCGGAGATGCCTCGGAGGGCTTTGCCTCCTGATCTTCCACGCTATCCGCCCCGCCGCCAAAGGCAAGATCCGCCTCGGGAACTTCGGAGGCATCATGTGCCATATCTTCGGGAGCGGCATACTCCGTTTGCTCTGCATCCACCCACGCATCCGCCTCGAACTGCGCGGCCGATGGGGCGCCGCCGAAAGGATCGCCCAACTCCGGCTCGAACTGCTCAAGAGGCGCGGCGAGAGGCTCCGCGGCGCGCGCAGGCGCCATAGGCGCCGCGGCTGCATCCTTGCGAGGCGCAGGCAGCCCGTCCTCGATCTCGAACGTATCAAACTCGTCAGCGCCCGCGTGCACCGCGCGCCCAAGAATATCACCGACGGGTTGATCCCACTGAACCTCCTGCGCCGTGATCTCGGATTCTGCGAAGGGTTGGTCGCTTGTCACTGCCCCGTGCGCGCCGTCGGCGCTGGCATGTGTAGTACCCTGCTCAGCGCTCACCGAGGGGTCTTCCCCTTCTCCCTCGGGCAGCGGGCCCTCGGAATCATCCTCCTCCACCATCGCGGTCTGAGGCTGGCCCAACTCTTCCGCCTCATCATGCTCGGGTTCGATCGGCAGCGCACTCGAAGGCGCCGCAGGTGGCGCCACGCGCAGCGCCGGGCCGAGGACCAGCGTTTCCTGCTCCGGCTCCGAGCTCACCGCACGATCCGCTTGCGGCGCGGAAGGGGACGGCGAGGCCTCCTGCCGCGGTGGCTGGGGGCGACGCAGATCTTGCGACACCAATCGACGGATCGATGTCAAAACATCTTCAATCTCTACATTGGTATGCTGCTCAGACATCGCGTTTCCCCACCTCGGGCTGCATTTCCGCACGTTGACGGGCGGTGCCCAGCGTCTTTGACACGAGGCAATTTCGAATTTGGTGCCGACAGCTTAGCCTTCCAAGGGCGGGCTGACAATCGGCGCAATGCACCAAAGAAAACCCAGCCCGGAAGGGGCTGGGCCTGTCACGGCGCTGCGCAACATATCCGCGAAAAGCGCGAGAGGGTTTAGTCTTGGCCGATGGCGCGCAGAACCCGATCAAGGCTCTTGCCCTGCGAAGAGGTATACGGCGCGTCTTTGACGGCGTTGTAATAGGCAGCAGGATCATATGTGGGGATTCCAAGCTTCAGGTTTTCTACCGTTAACAAACCCATAGCCTGCAAAAGTGTATAATATGCTACCTGCAACGTGGCATCGGCATCGATACGTGACGCCTGCGCATCCAACAGATCCTGCTCCGCGTCCAGAACCTCCAATGTCGTGCGCGCGCCCAAGGTCGCCTCCTCGCGGACGCCATTATATGCAACGCGTGCCGCACGAATCTGCTCGTCAAAGGCACGGATCTGTGCGCGCGCGACCTCGATACCTGACCACGCGTAGGCAACGGCCTTGCTCACGTCAATTCCGCCCTGCAACAACGCCGACCGCGCCTGATCGCGACCAGCCACGGCGGTCCGGTGTGCCGAAGATAACGCGCCGCCCGAGTAAATTGTTTGGCTCAACGAGAGCCCCGCATACGAGCTATCGACACCCTCTTCGCCATGCTCGACGCCCAAAGCGCCCGTCAAAGTCGGGCGACGGTTTGCCGCAGCAAGCGCCACGCCCAGATCCGCCGCGGTCACATTGTGTTGCAACTGTGCGATGGAAGGATGGTTCCGCTGGGCGACCTTGATCGCCTCATCAAGCGTTTTAGGCGCTTGCGGGGCAGCCGGCATCGCCGCGAGGCTGGTGGGGTATTTTCCCGTGATTGCCTTGTAATCTTCGCGCGCGCTGGTCAGTTCGCCTTGTGCGAAGGACAAAGAGGCCCGCGCCGCCGCAAGAGATGCCTCCGCGAGCGCGACATCTGTGCGCGTCACTTCACCAACCTCGAATCGATCTTGCGCGGCTTTGAGTTCCTCACCGATCACCCGCACCGAGTTCTGGTTGATGCTGACTTGCTCGGCCTTGCTTTTCACAGAGGTGTAGGCCGACACCGTCGCGATCAGCACCTCTTGCTCAATCGACAAAAGCGCCGCACGCGTGGCCAACACGCTCTCTTTCTTCATGTCGATGGTGTATTTGTTTCGCCCGAAATCATAGAGCGTCATGCTTGCTGTCAATTCAAGCGAGGCAGTCGTGCGATCGGCAGGCATGGAGGGTTGGCTCATCGCATAATCGAAATCCGCCGCCCATTGCAAAACGGGACGCAAGGACGAAACCGCCGTTGCGACCTCCTCATCCGCGGCGCGAAGGGTCGCCCGATTTTGATCAAGCAGGTTCGAATTGCGATATGCCGCGATCATCGCATCAGCCAGAGTCTCCGCCATTGCAACGGTTGGAGAGACCAAAAGCCCCAAAGCAGCGACCCCGGAAAACAGGGCATTACGGGAAAACTTGCTTATCATGCGCCAATCCTTGCGTCGTCATAATTACATATCGTCATGCAATTTTGTGGCCCGAGACACGGGCAATCATGCCACTGGGGCCCTTGCGCGCCCCTTACCACCGAGAAGGCAAGCCTTCCCATCTATCACAACGCGAAGGCGCGCTCCGCAGCAAATCCGACAACCGTCGGCGCCGCTGCGTTGAACAGATCGCGCCAAGCGACGTGACCATCCAGTTTCCGCCCCATGCGAACCGTGCCGAGCGCACCCACTTGGAACAGGGCGACAACGCGCCCTCCCTCTTTCAGTTGATCAAGCAACGCGGAGGGGAAGCTTTCAACCCCCCCCTGCACGATGATCGCATCATAGGGGCCATGTTTTGATGCGCCTGCGGACAAGTCCTCGGTGGAGATCACGGCCGCATTGTCAACGCCTTGCGCGCTCAAAATTGCTTCGGCTTGCGTCGAGAAATCATCGGTCTCCAACAGGACGACGGCTTCCGCCATCCGTGCGATCACCGCCGAGGAATACCCCAAACCGCCCGCGATATCGAGCACTAGATCGCCCGGCTGTACATTTAGCGCATCAAGCATTTTCGCGAAGGTGCGCGGCTCCAAAAGCACGCGCCCAGCGCCAAGATCAAGGTTCTCGCCAACATAGGCCGCTTCGATCTTGCCCGCTGGCACGAAAGCCTCACGCGGGACGCCAAGCATTGCGTCAATGATCGGGAATTTTGTCACATCATTCGGACGGACTTGCGTATCCACCATCATCGTGCGGCGCGCAGCGAAATCTTGCATCTGTCAACTCATCGGCTGGAGGGCTGGAACTTCGAAATTATGACTTTGGTTCTGCCATACAAAACATTGCTCGGCAACCTTTGCCGCATCGCAGCGGTGCGGCAAATGCCCCCTCAGACCGCACAAGCAGCTGGGCCATTTTGCACAGAGTGCGCTCGGACAGCCCCATTTGTGCCGTACGCGCACAGCCGCCAGACCGAAACCACGCGAAACGCGACCACACGGCCTGCAGCGCACGGCGGCAACCGGTGGGCACCCGGTGGGCACCCATGAAATTAGCAAAATCCCTGCGCCAAACTTTAACCCCCCCCTTGCACCCAAAAAAGAGTTGGGCTAAACGAGCCCCACTGTGAGGCGGGTGGGCAGGCAGGCTATGCACCGGATTGCAAATCCGTGAAGACCGGTTCGATTCCGGTACCCGCCTCCAGATATCCCCAGATTTATGTGATTTAGCTGCCGCTGCTCGCGCCGGTCATCATAGCTTTTTCAAGATCGCGCTGACGGTTTCTCGAGTCCTTTCCGCTCGCTTGGGTAAGATGCGCCCTTTGCGTTGGACGATCCAAAGATCGTGCCGCACGGCGACCTTCAAATCTTCCACCTTGAGCATGTGCCGCCCTGAGAACGTGTCGATCCCGCTTCGCGGTAGAATCGTATATCCCAGCCCACGCGCCACCGGCTCCGGTATCTGGCCGATCTGATTGATGAAGCTACGCTGCCTCAGGCGATCCGCCCCGGGGTAGTCCCTCGGGAAATTGAGAGAGAGCAACTCATCCGCGTGCGCGAAGCCATCCGGATGGCCAATGAAGCCTATCGCCTCGAGATCCGCGAAACACGTGACAGACGGCGCTGTAGCCGGTGTGATGAGGCAGAGATCTTCCGATCCGGCCCGCGCTCCGATCAATCGCGGATGGACGGGCGTATGATCTACGATACCGAGATCAATCGCTCCGGTCGCGACGCCCTCAAGGATGCGCGTTTGCGGCATGGCCTCTAACCGGATGGAGAGCGCAGGCGCTCGCGCCATCATATCGAGCAAACTCGGATACAGCATGAGCGCAAGCGAACCCGAGCAAGCGAGCGTCACATCGCCCCTATCAGGATCGTCATTTTGCAAAACGCTCTTGAGGTCGCGCTCCTCATCTCTGCGCCGTCGCGCGATCACGAGCAGGGCCTCCCCTGCGGGCGTCGGAGTGAAGCTTTTGCCATCGCGCGTCAGGAGTGGCGTGCCAAGCTGCAGCTCCAATTTCTGGATATGCTGGCTCACTCCGGGCTGCGTCATATTCATCGCGGCTGCCGCACGGGTGAAATGCCCGATCTCGCAGAGCGTCAGATAGGTCTCCAACCATAGGCCGTTAATCACAAATCATTCCAATTTATTATCAAAATCAGAATTTATCATAATTTCCCATGCGCAGCCTGTCACGGTAATTTCACGCAAACACCCTGAAATGAGGCTACGCATGACACAGACAACTCCGAGAACCTTCTCGCACATCGGTCTTTCGGTTCCCGATCTCGACAAGGCCGTCGAATTCTACCGCGACGTGATGGGCTTTTACGTCATTATGGATGCGACCGAAATCACCGAAGACGATAGCGACATCGGTGTGATGTGTAATGATGTGTTCGGTCCCGGTTGGACCAAGTTCCGGATCGCACATCTTTCCACCGCCGACCGTATCGGGTTCGAGCTGTTCGAGTTCCCCGAGAATTACAGCCCCGACGATAATCTGCCCCATCGTCAAACTGGCCTGTTCCACTTTGCGATCCAAGATCCAGATCTCGAAGGATTGCTAGCACGGATTGTTGCGGCAGGCGGCAAACAGCGCATGCCCGTGCGCGCGTATTTCCCGAAAGAAAAGCCCTACCGGATGGTCTATGTCGAAGATCCGTTTGGCATCGTCTTCGAAATTTACTCGCATAGCTACGAGCTGACCTACTCGGCGGGGGCCTATAACTAGGCCATCTCGCTGCGGCGCCTCGCTCGCGAGGGAGCAAACACTGGTCTCACGCCCGCCTCACGGCGCGGGTGTGAGACGTCGAAGCGCCCCATTGCGCGCGTCTTCGATCACCCAAACCGCGCCATCGGGCGCCACCGCGACATCTCTAATCCGCGCGCCCATATCCCAGCGCTCCGCCTCGTCAAACCGCCCCTCTCCGCGCGCCTCGACACGGACCAGCGCCTGCCCTGCCAAAGCACCAATCAATGCGGAGCCCTGCCAGTCGGCGAACATCTGCCCCCCGTAGAACGTCAGCCCCGCAGGCGCGATCACCGGCGTCCAATAGACCGCAGGCGCGGCGAACTCCGGCCTTGTGTCATGGTTTGGTATGGGCGTCCCGTTGTAATTCTCGCCGTTTGAGACGAGTGGCCAGCCGTAGTTCTGCCCTTCCACGATCCGGTTGAACTCATCCCCGCCGCGCGGGCCCATCTCGTGGAGCCACAGATCACCCTCCGCGTTGAACGCGAGCCCATAGGGGTTACGGTGTCCCGTCGTCCACGTAAGAGAACGAACCTCATTGCCGCCCGATACCGGATTGTCCGAGGGCACAGACCCGTCCAACCTCATCCGCATCACTTTGCCGCGCGCCATATCGGGATCCTGCGCGGTTGCGGGCTCCATCCGATCCCCGACAGTTAAAAACAGATGCTCGCCTTGCGGGTCAAAAGCGATGATGCCTCCGGGCTGGCCGCGTCCGCCCGCAGGCGTTTGCGACCAAATCGCGGTGACATCAGCGAGACGGGCCACGCCGTCTTGATCTTTAAGCTTCGCGCGCACCAACTGGAGCGTTCCGCCACCGGCGTCGGGGGCGACAAGGCTGAGATATACGAGGCCGCTTTGATCAAAATCCGGCGCGACGGCGATATCAAGCAGGCCGTTCTGGCCAGATGCCGCAACTTTCGGGATACCTCCTACAGAAATCTTCTCACCATCTTGCCCAACAAGATGCACCGCTCCCGCTTTTTCGGTTACCAACATACGTCCGTCGGGCAAAAACGCGATCGCCCAAGGCGACGCGAATGTCGTGACGGCAACGCTGTCGAAGGGCTGGCGCGGGTTGGCCGCGCGATCCCCGGCATTGACGCTTTGCGCAGAGATCGGGGAAGCCAGCAACGCCGCCACAACAGCGATACTGCCCAATGTAAGCGGCTTGAGATCTGCGGGTGCCATCATCACCTCCTCGGCAAAAAGCATATCGCGCCACAACCGACGCCCTGAGATTAAGCTAGCGCGAGAATGTCTCGCTTCCATGGCGTCACGCGGATTCCCGCCGATTCAATCGCCATGTCGCCGTAACGCGCTAATTCCTCAACAACACCTTGACCGGCGAGAAAAACATCAGTGCAAACCATTACCCGTGAGCACATCAGGCCCGCCGGTCAAAACTCAGGCCGTTAGACCGGCATGATATCAGATAGCAGGTCCGCAATATCGCTTATCTCGACCACCTGCCGCACTCTCGTCGCTGAACCTCTCCTCCCCCTGCGTAGCGATATGCGGGCGGCGATCCGAACTCGAAAGGACGATCTATGAAACGGTTTATTCAGTCTACAGCGGTTCTTTCCGTCGCATTCATGCACGCGTCCCCGTGGGCGCTGACCGCGCAAACCCTACCCGAGGCAGGCACCGCACAAGTTGAAAGCGCCGCCCCCACCTGTGATCCCGCGCCCTGCCCGCCTGAAAACGATGCGCTGACGGCGGACCCGACTCTAGGCGCGCAGGCCGCGAAAGAGGCGGAGGCCGAGGCAAAAGCGCGAGCCGACGCGCAGGCCGCGAAAGACGCGGAGGCCGAAGCAAAAGCACAAGCCGACGCGCAAGCAGCGAAAGACGCAGAGGCCGAGGCAAAAGCACAAGCCAACGCGCAGGCAGCGAAAGACGCGGAAGCCGAGGCAAAAGCGCAAGCCGATGCGCAGGCAGCGAAAGACGCGAACGCCGAGGCAAAAGCACAAGCCGACGCGCAGGCCGCGAAAGACGCAGAAGCCGAAGCAAAAGCGCAAGCCGATGCGCAGGCCGCGAAAGACGCGAACGCCGAGGCGAAAGCGCAGGCCGATGCGCAGGCAGCGAAAGACGCGGAAGCCGAGGCGAAAGCGCAGGCCGATGCGCAGGCAGCGAAAGACGCGGAGGGAGAAGCACAAGCCGACGCCAAAGCCGCACCGCAGGAACCGTTTATCGATCCTAACGCCGGTTTAAAAACCGCCGATGAGCGCCTCGATCCCGATGCCGCGCCAGTTGACGCGCCGATCGTCTCCGAAGCTGAAAAGGACGCTCTATCGAACCTGCTGACGCTTGGGGCGTCTCCTGATCGAGGCGCGACTGCGGGCGCTCAACCCGTCGCGGCGGGCGATGCCGCCCGGGATGCCTCCGACGCACCGCAGGCCGTCACCGCAACCACACAAACCGTAACCGCGGACGATATCCGGAGCGCAACCGAAGAATACGAGGCCGCACCGCAGACTGTCGCGCCCGGCCAGAAGAACCGCCTCTCAAATTTGGAGAAGGCAGGGCTCTTGGGGCTGGGGGCACTGGTCGTCGGATCTATCCTGAAGAACAATTCTGAGGCGGCGGCTGCAGACGAAAATAGCCAACAGGTGGTCTCGAATACCGGTGACCGCGTCGTTGTGCGCCATCCCGACGGCACCTATCAAGTGTTCAAGGACGATGATGCGCTCCTGCGCCGCCCCGGGAGCACGCTCAATACCGAAACCTACCGCGATGGATCGACGCGCACAGTGGTGGACCGTGAGGACGGATCTCAAATCACAACCCTACGCGATGCGACGGGCCGCGTGTTGCAGCGGACACGGATTGATCCGCGCGGGCGTGAAACGGTGTTCTTCGATGATCTCGCACCGGAAACCGAAGTCGTCACGACGTCTTTGCCACAACCCCGCGCACGCCCCTTGGTGATCGACGCGCGCAATGATGACGCGGCCCTGAAAGCCGCCCTTGCCCAGCGTGAGATTGAAAAGCTCGGGCGGAGTTTCAGCTTACGTCAGGTGCGCGATATCGCCCCCTTGCGTCAGCTCGCCGCGATGATCGGTGTTGATAACGTCACCTTCACGTCAGGCTCTTCGGCCTTGTCGACGGCCCAAGTGGATGCGCTGGCCGATCTGGGCGAGGTGATGCAAAAAATGCTCGCCGCGAACCCGAGCGAAGTGTTCCTGATTGAAGGTCACACGGATGCGACAGGAAATGCCGCGATGAACCTCGCGCTCTCGGATCGCCGCGCGGAAACCGTGGCCCTCGCTCTGACCCAGTATTTCGATGTGCCGCCGGAAAATATGGTGGTGCAAGGCTACGGCGAGACGGAATTGCTGATCGATACGCAAGAGAATGAGGAACGTAACCGACGCGTCGCGGTGCGGATCATTACGCCGCTTTTGTAACCAACGAGTGTCCGGGCGGTCCCCTGCCCGCTCGGACAATCGCCACCCTAGACTAGCGTCACTCGGGATCACCTTGGCGTTGACCTGCGGGATCGATCCACCAACACAGCACGCGGCCCCCGCCTGACGGCTGCGCGACATCGACGGAGTTGCCCTCGCCTTGAACTGCGCCCCCTTCGACCAGTTCGCGATGACAGGTGATCCCCGCAATCTCGACGCGCCCCAAAGCCCCGTAACCCAGTTGCGCCGCAATCACCTTCTCGATCAAAAGCGGGCTGATTTCATCAGGCGTCGCGCTGGCGGGATCTTTCACGATCATCGAGATCCGGTCTCGCTTTGCCTCATCCTGTGCAATGATTTGCTGTGCGGCTTGCAGGAAGGCGGCTTCGGTCGCGATATAGGCCTCTAGCTTCGGCAAGCTGCGCTGCGGGGGCTTTTTTAGCTTGATCCGCCCAGCATCATACAGCGCCTTAAGCACCCGCGCGCCGATCGGAGACACCAGCGCCACCCGCCCGTCATAAAACGCGAGGTCCTGCTCGTCTCGCGATAGTCGCACGGCGCCAAAACGGCCATCTTGCAATGCTTTTCGCAACGCCGCCAATGCCGGCGTACGATGCACATCGGGTATGAGATCAATCACCGACAACGCGGGCTTCATGAGGTCTTGAATAGCCCAAAGCATAGCACAACCTTCTTAACGAGATAGGAACGATCTTAGGGCCGCCGGCGCGACAAGTCCACCAAACAGCCCGAGCCGGCGTGACGCTTTGGGCTTTTCATTTGAGTGCTAAAACCGCAGATTATCGGCTCCGCTCTCCAACAACGATGTCCGCGCATGCCTCCCCCCTCCGAAAACACGACAATCCAATCCGTGACGCGCGCGCTCGCGCTGTTGGAGCGCTTGGCCCTGACCGAAAACGGGATGCGATTGTCCGATCTCGCAAAGGCAGAGGGTCTGGCGATCTCGACCACGCACCGGATGCTCACAACGCTGGAAGATCGCGGGTTTGCCCAGACGACGGCGGACGGGCTTTGGCATGTGGGGCGGCGCGCTTTTGCTGTGGGCGGGGCCTATACACGTCGCCTCTCATTTCTTGCCCCCGCGCAGCCTGTCTTACGCCGCCTGCGCGACGAAACGCGCGAAACCGCAAATCTCGGACGGATTGAGGAAGGCGAGGTGGTTACGCTGGCGCAATCCGAAAGTCGCGAGATCATGCGCGCGATCGCGGCGCCCGGCGGCCACACGCCCGTGATGAATTCGGGAATCGGCAAGGCCATTGCCGCGACATGGCCCGATGCAGCCATCGCAGCACATGTCGCACGATACGGGCTGCGGCCAATGACACGCAACGCGCTAGGCTCAATCGAGGCAGTGATGGCGCAAATGGCTGTCATCCGAACGCGCGGCTATGCGGTGGATGACGAGGAGTTTGTTATGGGGATGCGATGCGTTGCCGCCGTTGTCTGGTCGCCCGAGTACGAACCTGTCTGCGCAATTTCAATCTCGGGCCTCGCCGCGCGCGTCACACCTGATCGCGTCGCGGAAATCGGCGCGATTGTTCGCCGCTCGGCCGAGGCCCTCACCGAGATTCTCGGGGGGCGCGCCGCGATATTGGAAGACTAATTTCCACGATGCGGAAAACCATGCAGCACCCCCTCGCGGTTTGGCGCGGCTCGGGTAGTGTAGTCCCAAATCGGAACGACTTTGGAGGGATGCTCGAATGACCTATGTGAACCGCGCCGAGCTGAGCGTAGACGAACAGTTGGCCAAATTTGTTGAAACCGAGCTCTTGGCAGGCACATCCGTGCAAGCGCAAGACTTCTGGGCTGGGTATTCCGCTCTGCTCCAAGACCTTGCCCCCGAAAATGCGCGCCTTTTGGCGAAACGCGAGGACTTGCAATCACAGATCGACGCTTGGCATGCGGATCGCGCGGGCCAGCCATATGACGCGCAAGCGACGCGCGCGTTCCTCACGCAGATTGGCTACCTCGCCGCCCAAGGCGCACCATTCGAGATCGGCACAGGTCCGGTTGATCCCGAAATGTCGAGCCTCGCAGGCCCGCAATTGGTCGTGCCGGTGATGAACGCCCGTTTCGCACTCAATGCGGCGAATGCGCGGTGGGGCTCGCTTTATGATGCACTTTACGGCACGGATGCGCTTCCGGGCGCCCCAAAAGGCAAGGCTTACGATACCGCCCGCGGCGCGGCGGCCGTGGCATGGGCCGCAGAGTTCCTCGACGGCGCTGTGCCGCTGGTAAGCGGATCGCACAAAGATGCCCAATCCTACCGCGTGGAAGACGGCGCATTGATCGTGGCCTTCGCTGACGGCGAGACCACGCTCAAAGATCCGGCTGCCTATGTGGGGCAATCGGGTGCGGGCGATAAGCGCTCCTACCTGTTGGCGCATAACGGCTTGCACATTGAGCTGATGTTCGACCCCGCTCATCCGGTCGGCGCAGCGTCCGCTTCGGGGCTGCGGGATGTCGTGTTGGAAAGCGCGCTGACGGCGATTCAGGATTGCGAGGACTTGATCGCAGCCGTTGATGCCGAAGACAAAGTCGCTGTCTACCGCAATTGGCTGGGCCTGATGAAGGGGGATCTGGCGGAGAGCTTCGAAAAGGGCGGCAAGGTGATGACCCGCGCGCTCAACCCTGATCGCAGCTTCACCGCGCCGGACGGTAGCACCCTCACCCTGCCCGGGCGGGCGGTTCTCTTGGTGCGCAATGTCGGGCATCTGATGACAACGGACGCGGTGATGATGGCAGGCGCCGAGACGCCCGAGGGCATTATGGATGCGGTCATGACTGTCGCTGGCGCGCTGCATGATTTGGCAAAAACCGATGGGCCACGAAATTCGCGCGCAGGGTCCGTTTACGTCGTGAAACCCAAGATGCACGGCCCTGAGGAGGTTGCTTTCGCAGACACGCTTTATGCCCGTGTCGAGGACCTGTTGGGGCTTGCCTGCGGAACGGTGAAGCTTGGCGTGATGGATGAGGAACGCCGGACATCGGTCAATTTGCGCGAGTGCATTCGTGCCGTGAAAGATCGCATCGTGTTCATCAACACGGGCTTCCTTGATCGCACTGGCGACGAAATTCACACCTGCATGGCCGCAGGCGCTGTCGTGCCCAAGGCCGAAATGCGCACCTCTGCTTGGCTGACCGCCTATGAGGACGGCAACGTCGACGCGGGGCTTGCCTCGGGTATGGCAGGGCGTGCCCAAATTGGCAAAGGCATGTGGGCCAAGCCCGACGCGATGGCCGAGATGCTAGAGGTGAAAATCGGGCATCCGAAATCCGGCGCGAACACGGCATGGGTGCCCTCTCCCACCGCCGCAACCCTGCATGCAACACATTATCACGCAGTCAATGTGGCGGCCGTGCAAGAGACTTTGAAATCGCGCGACTATGCGTCCCAAGAAGCGTTGCTGACACCACCACTCCTGAATGGGCGCAACCTGTCGGCAGACTCTGTTGCGCGCGAATTGGATATGAACTGCCAGTCCATTTTGGGCTATGTGGTGCGCTGGGTTGATCAGGGTATCGGGTGTTCGAAAGTGCCAGATATTGACGATGTTGGCTTGATGGAAGACCGTGCAACGCTGCGGATCTCATCGCAGGCGCTGGCAAACTGGCTATGCCACGGGTTGATCAGCGAGGCGCAAATCGACGAGTCGCTGCGCCGTATGGCGCTGGCCGTAGATCGCCAAAACGCGACCGACCCTGCCTACACACCAATGGCCCCAGCCTACGACGGCCCCGCCTTCCTCGCCGCGCGCGATCTGATCGTGCAAGGCGCGGCGCAGCCGTCGGGATATACTGAACCACTCTTGCACGCTTGGCGGCGCAAGGCGAAAGCTCTCAAAGGATAATATAATGATCACGATACAACGACTCGATCTCGATGACGCGCGCAAGATGATCGCGGGCGGGCAAGCAAAAGCACGTGAAATCGGTGTGCCGATGTGCATCGCGATTACCGATGAGAGCGGCCAGCTGATCGCATTTGAGAGAATGGAGGGCGGCAAGGTGACATCCAGCACCATCGCCATCGACAAAGCCTTCACCGCGGCGGGAGCCAAGAAAGCAACGCATGAATACGGCGCAGCGAGCCAGCCGGGCGCGCCTGCTTACGGCATCGCGTCAGCAATTGGCGGGCGTCTGATGGTGGTTGGCGGCGGCTTGCCTGTGATGGTCGACGGCGCATGCGTGGGTGGCATCGGCGTGTCTTCGGGCACGCCCTTGCAAGATCAAGAAGTCGCACAAGCCGGCATCGACGCGCTGCTCGGCTAAAGAGACCTAACGAAAGACCGCCACTCATGAAACGAAAGGGGGCCAGCGGCCCCCTTTTTAACATTCGCAAGCGTGTCAGACGCCCTCGTCGATCGGCTCGAAGGCATCGGGCCGCGCGCGCAGCCAACGCTCGAGATAGCCGAAGCGTTCGTCATCCTCGCGCAGCAAAAATCCTTCCGGCATATAGGGGGAGACCTGTTGGCCCGTCACCATATTGCGATCAGAACTCTCGCACCATCAGGTGATGCGGCAAGAATCCCCAAGGGGAATCCAGCCCCGCCGCACCCGTCATCTCGCCCAGAGCCTTGAGCGTGTTGCGGTGGAAGTTCGCGACCCGCGTCGCCTTATCGGGCACAACCAGCGCCCGCTGTCGAATCGGATCTTGCGTTGCCACGCCTACGGGGCAACAATTCGTGTGACAGGCTTGCGCCTGAATACAGCCGATCGAGAACATAAATCCGCGCGCAGAATTCGCCCAGTCTGCACCAAGCGCAAGAGCCTTCGCGATATCGAATGCCGTGACCAGCTTTCCAGACGCGCCGATCTTAATCCTGTCGCGCAGCCCAGCACCGCGCAGGGTGTTATGCACAAAGGTCAGCCCCTCCACGAGCGGCATCCCCATATGGTTTGCAAATTCCAACGGAGCAGCACCCGTCCCACCTTCTTTACCGTCCACGACGATGAAATCAGGCGTGACCCCAGTTTTCAGCATCGCTTTGACAATACACATAAATTCGCGGCGGTGGCCGATACACAGCTTGAACCCGATAGGTTTACCATCGCTCAACTGACGCAGCTCGCGAATAAATTCCATCATTTCCAACGGCGTTGAGAACGCGGAATGGGAAGCCGGTGAGATGCAATCGACGCCCATCGGGACCCCGCGCGCCTCTGCAATCTCCGGCGAGATTTTCGACGCGGGCAACATCCCCCCGTGCCCAGGCTTGGCGCCCTGGCTAAGCTTGATCTCGATCATCTTCACCTGAGGATCGGCAGAGACCTTCGCGAACGCATCGGGATCAAAGCCACCTTCGGGTGTGCGACACCCGAAATAGCCGGACCCCAACTCCCAGATCAAATCGCCGCCGCCGACACGGTGATAGCGCGAGATCCCGCCCTCGCCCGTATCATGCGCAAAGCCCCCTGCTGCAGCACCGCGATTAAGTGCCTCGATCGCATTCGCCGACAGCGATCCGAAACTCATCGCGGAAATATTATAAAGGGACGCGGAATAAGGCTTCGTGCAATCGGGGCCCCCGATCAACAAACGGAAGTTCGTATCCGCAATGTGCCGCGGCCGGATCGAATGGGTTAACCATTGGTAGCCCAAGTCGTAGACCCGCATCCTTGTGCCGAAGGGCCGCGCATCTTCCACGTTCTTCGCACGCTGGTACACGATCGAGCGCTCATCGCGCGAGAACGGTTCTTCATCCTGATCGCTCTCAATAAGGTACTGCCGGATTTCGGGCCGAATTCCCTCGAACAAAAACCGCATGTGGCCCACGACCGGATAATTGCGCAGCACGGAATGTCTTTTCTGAATAAGGTCATAGACCCCAAGACCTGTCAGGAAGGCAAAAGCGAAGAACCCGAGAACGAACCACCCGGACGACGCGACCCCAGCCAAGCAAAAAAGGCTCAACACCCCGCAAAGGACAAGCGGTGTATAGCGGGCATAAGCAGTAAACATTCAGACATCTCTTTTCGCTGGCAAACAGGGCTGGCCGCACCCTCGCAGGTCTTGGTTACGGTTTCACTACCCTAAAGCAAAGTTTTCGACTGTCGACCCTTGCGCCAGCCCGTGGCATTGGCCGCATCCGCACAGACGAGAACACCTTGGCAAAGCGGATCGGTCTAGGCAATCGCATCACGATGCGTTAGAAAACGGGCCGAAACACACCTTGAAGCGCATACCGCAGCCCCATTCACGCTGCGGCCTCGCCAGACCTGATTGGATCCCGCTCATGCCGCATTATCGTTCTCGCAAATCCACCCATGGCCGCAATATGGCAGGCGCGCGCGGTCTTTGGCGCGCAACCGGCATGACGGACGGCGATTTTGGCAAGCCGATCATTGCGGTCGTCAACTCGTTTACCCAGTTCGTTCCCGGCCACGTCCACCTCAAGGATCTGGGCCAGATGGTCGCGCGCGAGATTGAGAAAGCGGGTGGCGTCGCCAAGGAATTCAACACGATCGCAATCGACGACGGGATTGCGATGGGCCATGACGGGATGCTCTATTCCCTCCCATCGCGCGAAATCATCGCGGATTCGGTTGAGTATATGGTGAATGGCCATTGCGCAGATGCGATGGTGTGTATCTCGAATTGCGACAAAATCACGCCAGGCATGATGATGGCCGCGATGCGGTTGAATATTCCCGTCATTTTCGTCTCCGGCGGCCCGATGGAAGCGGGCAAAGTCACCATCGACGATCTGGAGCATTCGCTCGATCTGGTCGATGCGATGGTTGCGGCGGCGGATGACAGCTACACCGATGAGGAAGTCGACGCGATCGAGAAAGCCGCCTGCCCGACATGCGGATCGTGCTCGGGAATGTTCACGGCGAACTCGATGAACTGCCTCGCGGAGGCGCTCGGCCTTGCGCTGCCGGGCAACGGATCGATGCTTGCAACCCATGCTGACCGCAAGGAGCTGTTCCTTGAGGCGGGCCGTCGTATCGTTGACATCACGAAGCGTCATTATGAGGGCAATGAGAAGGGCCTCCTGCCCCGCGAGATCGCGACATTCGACGCGTTCGAGAACGCGATGTCGCTCGATATCGCGATGGGCGGATCGACCAACACAGTTTTGCACCTTCTCGCGATTGCGCATGAAGGTGAGGTGAACTTCACGATGGACGATATGGATCACCTCTCGCGCAAAGTGCCTTGCCTGTCGAAGGTCGCGCCGGCGAAGTCTGACGTGCACATGGAAGACGTGCACCGTGCCGGCGGGATCATGGCGATCTTGGGCGAATTGCACCGCGGCGGCTTGCTGCACGGCGACGCAAAAACCGTTCATGCCGATACGATGGCGGAAGCCATTGCGAAATGGGACATCATGGTCGCCAATGATCCGGCGGTAGAGGTGTTCTACCGCGCGGCACCGGGCGGCGTTCGCACCACGGAAGCCTTCTCGACGCAAAACCGCTACAAAGAACTGGATAAAGACCGCGAAAATGGCGTGCTTCGCTCGGTTGAGCATGCATTCACCAAAGACGGTGGCTTGGCGGTTCTGTTCGGGAATATCGCCGAAAACGGCTGCATCGTGAAAACCGCGGGCGTGGATGAGTCGATCTGGAAATTCACCGGCAAAGCCAAAGTTTATGAGAGCCAAGACGATGCCGTCTCGGCAATCTTGACTGGCAAAGTCGTTGAGGGCGAAGTCGTCGTTATCCGCTTTGAAGGGCCGCGCGGCGGGCCGGGGATGCAAGAAATGCTCTACCCGACCT
The DNA here is from genome assembly GCF_042466415.1 of Albirhodobacter sp. R86504. Taxonomy (NCBI): domain Bacteria; kingdom Pseudomonadati; phylum Pseudomonadota; class Alphaproteobacteria; order Rhodobacterales; family Paracoccaceae; genus Albirhodobacter; species Albirhodobacter sp. R86504. The sequence continues at coordinate 1,913,078 of NZ_JAXHCH010000002.1, forward strand.
CCTATTTGAAGTCGAAGGGCCTTGGTAAATCTTGCGCCCTGCTCACCGATGGCCGGTTCTCGGGCGGCACTTCGGGCCTGTCCATCGGTCACGTCTCGCCGGAGGCTGAAGAAGGCGGGATGATCGGTCTGGTCGAGACGGGCGATCTAATCGAGATCGATATCCCGAACCGCACGATCAATCTCGCCGTCGATGCGGCAACTTTGGCCGCCCGCCGCGAAGCAAAAGGTCCGTTGCCGTGGAAACCCGCCGCACCGCGCACACGGGCCGTTTCAACAGCGCTGAAAGCCTACGCGATGTTCGCTTCCTCGGCTGCGAAAGGCGCTGTGCGGATTTTGCCGAAGTAAGCGCGCGTAACGACTGAAATAAAAAAGGCCGCGCTGTTTGCGCGGCCTTTTTGTCTATTCATTGAACAGAGCCATTCGCCCAGCGCCCCTTAAAGCAGGCGTTTTTCTTCCAGCAAGTCCGGTAGATCGTTTTCGTATAAAACGACATCGGCAGCGGTCAGCCCCATCGCCGTCACGCCCTTCATAGCATCGTTCAGCGTCGCGACTTCAATCACCTCCGCACGCGCATTTCGCGCCGCGAGCGTGAAGCTCGGGATGCGGCTTGGATTGACCGCATAGATCACATCGCACAGCTGCCCCGCCTGTCCGCCAAGCGCTGTGTGGACGCGATCGTGCTCGTTGCCCAGTTCCGCGACGCCTGGCGTCACAAGCACTGCTCGCCCGCCTTTCTGATCCGCAACCTCACGCATCACGCGCATCGCGTTGACGAAACCCTCCTCATTCGAGTTATAGGCATCATCAAGGATCAGGGGCCCCTTCCCCGCGTCTTTCTTTTGCAAACGGTGCGGGACTTGGCTCACAGTCGGCGTAATCATAGGCAGCCGCGCAGTGACATCAGGCGCAATCGCGTCGATCAACGCCACGCAAAGCGCCATATTCATCACATTATGCTCCCCAAGGAGAGGCAAGATGAACGTATGCTCAGCCCCCGACGGGAACCGCAACGCGATGACCCAATCCGCGCCCTTCAAGACCCGCGAAAGGATACGGACATCACAGCCCTCCCCCTCACCGACGACGACGAACTTCTCCGGATGGCTGGACCGGAGGGCCGCGAAAGGTGCGAGTTCCGCGACACGGTCCGTCACCACAACTTTCTTGCCATGCGCACAGACATGCGCCGCGAGTTCCGATTTCGCGATCGCGGTATTCGACAGCGAACCGAACCGTTCGGCATGTGCGTGACCGACTGCGGTGATGATCCCGTAGTCCGGCTGCGCGAAGTCGCAGAGGCGCTTAATGGAACCGATCCCGTAAGCACCCATTTCCGCGATGAAATACTTATGTGACGGCTGAAGGCGCTGACGAATATGGCGCGTGAGACCTAGGACGGTATTGATTGATCCGCGCGAGTAAAACACTGGGCCGGCCACGCCGAGCAATTCGGCCAACATATGTTTCACGGTCGTTTTGCCGAACGATCCCGTGATCCCGATCGTCTCGGGGCGCATTTCGGCGAGCTTGTCCGTCGCTTCTCTCACGAAGCCATCGTTGATCCGCTGTTGCATCGGTTGCAACACGGCATTGGCAGCCATCAACGCGAAAGGAACAATCTGGATCGCAATCAATGCCACGATGACCCCGAACCCCGACAGCGCAACGATCACCGCCGTCGCAGCCCGCGCAAGACCCAACATCCGCGTGGCGCGTTCGGTCATGACGAGCGGCTTTTTGAAGGTATAGCGGCTCTCGCGCCACGCAATGACCACCAATGCCAAGGCGGCAAGAACGGGATAGAACAACGCAAGCCCCGTGATCGCCTTCAACAGCCACAGCACAGCAAGTGCGACACTCGCCTGCACATCGTAGAGCCGCACATCCACAAGGGCGCGCAGATACCGCGGCGCATCATATTCTTCTTGCTGGAAATAGGCCAAATGCGTTTTGGAACGCACCCATCCAAAATATCCAAGTGCCGCGATTAGCAAAATCGTGCCGATCAACTCGCCCGTCATCATCGCGCGGCCTCCTTTTCGATCATGGTCTTCACCGCCAAGGCAATCTGATGATGGCCCCGCGAGAGAACCGTGTGGTGGTCCAGTTCGGGTAACTCGACGTAGCGACCCTGCCCTCCGCCCGCGCAAATCGCCGCAGCGATGCGCTGTCCCACCTCAGGCGGCGTATCGGTATCGCGCGCACCGTAGATCATCTCGGTTGGCACATTGATCCGCCCCAAATCCGCCGTTTGATCCTCGCGGATCGTCTCGAGGAAGATGTCGCGCATGTTGATTTCGCCCGAATGAATATAATCAGCCGATCCGTATTGGCGTTCCAGCGCGTCGCGCTCAGCTTGGGTTTTGGCCATGTCGCGCTTGAATTTGAAAATGTTCTGGCGCAGCTTGCCGCGCCAGACATCTTGCGGTTTGCGATTGCGCGGGATGCCCGCAGAAGCCGCAAGCACCATACCGATGAGCGATTGCGGCGCGCGGACGCCCGCGCGCAAGCCCATCCTGCCGCCAAACGAATGCCCGACCCAAACAAACCGCGAGACGCCCTGATCGCGCATGAACGCAAGCGCATGATCCGCATAAGCGCCCGTATCCCACACACCGTCCGGTCGCGGCGTCTCCCCGAACCCTGGCAAATCCACCAGATAGCTGCGGGCGATTGGGGCCAAAGCCTCCGCCGTGGGGATGAAATCGCGATGATCGCGCGCCCATCCATGGGTGAAAAGCACGGCAGTGCCGCCGGTATCGCCAATGGTCGTGAAATGCATCTCGCGCCCGCTTCTATGGTCATTCTGAGTGTATAAGCCCATAACACGTATGGTTTACGCTCTACAATTGCGATAAATGCGAAGACAGAATTTGGCCCCGATCCCCTGCGGCCACCCACAGATGCGAGACGTCCCGATGCAAAATACGACTCCTCACTCCGCCAAAGACACCCCCCGCAAAGCGCGCATCGTCGTTCTGTTTGGCGGCTCGTCCCCCGAACATGATGTTTCCGTTATTTCGGCGAGCCAGTTGATGGACGCGGTGGATGTGCGGCGTTTCGAAGTGATTGCCGTGCATATGGGGTGGGATAACCTCTTTCGAACCGGCCCCGCCTTACGCGATGTGCGGCGCTACCGCCCCGTTCCGGCTGGTCTGAAGTTGGTGCAGTTCGGATGGGGTGATCGCGGCGCGCAAATGGTGGTGGAGGGACAAGACCCCTACCCGATTGATTGCGTCTTGCCTGTCTTCCACGGCACCTACGGCGAAGATGGTCGCGTTCAGGCCTATTTCGAATTGCTCGGTATTCCCGTGACTGGGTTCAACGCGCTGAACTCAGCCCTTGCGATGCGCAAGGACCTGACGAAGATGGTCGCGAAACTCGCGGGGGTAAACGTTCTGGATCATGTCGTCGTCCGCCGTGAGGACGCAGGCGATAGCGATAGCTTCGTCAACGCCGTGGAGGCCGGTTTCGGGTTTCCGGTGATCGTGAAGCCCGCGTCTTTGGGATCGTCCATCGGTGTTGGGCTGGCGAAAAATGCCGACGAATTGCGTGAGCTGGTGGCGGGAGTCGCCCTGCAAGATACGCATGTTTTGATTGAGCCGCAGGTACAGAACCTGCAGGAATACAACATCGCAGTGCGGCAAGTGGCCGGTAAGCTCGAGTTTTCCGCGATCGAACGCCCGAAGGGCGCCGATGACCTCCTCGACTTCAAAACGAAATATCTTCCATCCAACGGCGCTGTGAAGGGGCAGTCCCTGCCATCGGAGGGGATGCTTTCACTCACGCGAGATATCAACCCAGACATGGCGGAGGCGGAGAAGTCCACTTTGCTAGGCTATGCGCAAAGCGTCTTCCTCGGGCTTGGCGGTCGCGGCGCGCCGCGGATGGATTTCATGATGAACGCACAGACCCGCGAGATCTGGTTCAACGAGATCAATCCAATTCCGGGGTCTTACGGGTTCTTCTTATGGGAAGCCTCGCGTGACAATCCAACGCTCTTCCCTGAGCTGGTGACGCATCTGGTCGAAGAAGCGATGAAAGATACCCTTAAAACCTTCGAAGATCCCGTTCCGCAAGCGGCGCATCTTTTGCCACGATAATTTGGAAACAAGGCGGGATGCAGCGCGTCCCGCCAATGCGCATCAAACCGCGACTTGAAAAGACATTTCGCCGGACGACCGTCGCCAAATCGTGAGCTTACAAAGATGTTGGGAGTAGTGGTACCACCTCCCCGGCTTGAACGGGGGACCTCCTGATCCACAATCAGGCGCTCTAACCAACTGAGCTAAGGCGGCACTGCGTGGGGATTTAGACTCGGTTGCGGATGAATGCAAGGGGCGGAATGGCGTTTTCGTGGCATTTTCCGTTGCCTCGCTGCGACATTGGCGGTAGCAGCCATCAGCACATCAATAGGAGGCACCTATGGGCATCGACAAAGAAAGCGAAATCTCGGCCAATTTGCAAATTGGGCCGACCTCTCTGGGCATGGTGCGAATCTATCTGGAAGGTGACGGAATCGAATTGCCTCTGGATTTCGAGCCGGAGGAAGCGGAAGAGATCGCAGAAGAACTGATGGCGGCGGCGGAAGCTGCGCGCAGCATGGCGGGCGGCAAGCCTCGCAAATAATCCCTCACGCGGCCTCACAAAGGGGATAGCTTGGGATCAATCAGGTTTTGCAGCCGCCCTGCCGCGACCCGCGCGAATTCGATCGTCAGCACTTTACGACGCGCAGGCGCCAAAGCGACAAGTGGCGCCTCGCGGGCCATCTCCGCGCCGAACCCATCCGCGATGAAAAGACCGGTATCCTCCGGCAAAAGCTCTTGCGGGAAGTCCGTATCGACCGCCCAGAAATACCTGTCGCACCAATCAACATATCCTTGCCATTTCTGATCCGAGCGAAAATCGGCGCGGCTGGATTTACACTCTACAATCCAGATTTCTCCCTTGCGGCCCAGCGCCATGATGTCAGCACGAAGCCGCGGGCGCAGAGGCATTTCCAGTACGGGAACCATGCCAAACCCCTGCAACGCACGCGCCGTGCCGCGCGCAAGAATTTGTCCCGGTTGAAGATCAGAGCGTCGCATGTGGTTAAGATGGGGCGGAAGCGGGCCGCTGTCCAGTTGACGTTGCGGACCGCCACACCTTACCCGATCACCACCCAAGCCAGCAAAACGCCATGCGCGATGAGCACGCACATAACCGCGAGTGAGCCTAGATCCTTCGCCTGTCGCCCCGCTTCGGACCATTCCGGCGAGATCCGGTCGATGATGACCTCAATCGCCGTGTTAAGCGCCTCAACAGAGATGAGAAGTGCAAACAGCGCCGCGAAAATCACAAACTCAATCGCTTGTGCGCCCAACGCAAAATAGGTTGGGATCATCAGCGCGCCAATCAATACCTCATGCCGAAACGCCGTCTCGGCCCATAGTCGCCGCAACCCGCCCGACGAATAACTTGCAGCCGCGAATATATGGCGCCAACCCGTCACAGGCACGGGCTTTGCACCGCCCCCCGTGGCACTCCCCCCCTTCCGGTCGGCCTTGGGCGCGGCAATCTCGTTCAACTTATGTGGTCGTGATTTCGTCACAGCAATCCCTTTCACGGCTGCACCTTCGCAACCGTCTGGCCGATACAACCGGCCAGAATATCCCGCCTTCTATCATAGACATCGGATTTGATATCGACGATCCCAAGGAGTGTCGAAAACATATTGTCTTGGCTCAATGCGTCTTGGTGCTTATGCGCAACGCAGGTCTGATCGAGCCCCATCTGCGTGCGGTAGCTTTTAGAAAACCACATCATCATTGGCACCTTATACTGCTGCTCAGGGGCCATGAACCGCGGCGCTCCGTGCAGGTAGAGGCCATTCTCTCCAAGACTTTCGCCGTGGTCCGAAACGTAAAACAACGCGGGCGTCACGCGGTCTTGCGCCGCACTCAGAATGTCCACGCTCGAGGCGAGGATATGATCGGTGAAGGCGATCGTGTTGTCATAGGCATTTCGGATTTCCTCGTTCGTACATTTCGCGAATTCGGGCGTCCGGCAATCGGGCGTGAATTTTCGGTAGCTTTCCGGATAGCGCATAAAATACGCGGGGCCATGCGATCCAATCATGTGAAACACCAAAACCGTATCTTCCGTGATGGTGTCGATCTTGCTCTGCAGCAGGGTCAGAAACGCGCCATCAGTGCATTCTCCCGCTTCACACGACGCGGGATACATGTCAGCCGTGATGGGCGACCATCCAATCCGCTTTGCGATAGATTGGTCGCCCGTATTGGCGTCATACCATTCCACCTTCACACCGGCGTGCACCAAAACATCCAACAGGTTCTCCTGACTTTTCGCTTTGGTGTCGGAATACTCCGCCTGCGTCAGCTTCGAAAACATGCAGGGCAAGGATACCGCGGTCGCCGTGCCGCAGCTCTCGACTTGCGAGAAATTCAGGATTTCGCGCTCCGGCGCTGCCGTCTCGGGCGTCGTATCTCGAGGGTAGCCATTGACCCCAAAGTTCATCGCACGCGCCGTCTCACCCGCGAAAACCACTGTCAGCATCGGCTTTTCGAAGCCTGCAAGGCGTTCGCCCTTCACCGCATCAGCGCCCAGCGGCTCGACAACCAGATTTGCGTTTTTCATCTGTAGTTTCGCGTAGCGCAACATGCCCTTAATCGGCGCGAATGGCTGGCTCGCCTCCACAATATCCTTCCGCTCACGGATCACCGCCGAGTAGGATTTGAAATCTGAGTACAATAGCGAAAGAAAGAGCGCGACCGAGAGCGTCGCCATGCCCGCCCAAGCGGCCGTATCGCGCCATATTCCGCGCCGCCGGACTTTAACCCACAAAATAGCCACCGCAGGCAAAACCCCAAACAGCGCGACATGCGTAACGAATTGTGCTGTCACGAGATGATGCGCCTCATTGAAAGTCGTTTGCATCACATTCTGGATCATATCGCGGTCAATCGTCGCGCCCAGTTCATCTTGATAATAAGATGTGACCGAGCTCAGCAACGTAATGAAAACCAGCACCGGTTTATGGAACCAGCGAAACCCGAGCACCGATATGACGATCAAGGTCAACGCACCAAATGCGCCGCCGAAGGCGAGGAGCTTGAAGACATGTCCGTCGAAGACCGGGGCTGCCCGCGACCAGAATGTCGAATTGCACAGCGCCAATACGTAAAGCGCCACGGAAACATTCATCGCCCAAGCGGGCAATGTCGGCCGCGCGAGGCGCGCCTTAAATGAAGGCAGGACGGGAGGGATGGGAGCGTGAGTCATAGATTGGCCTCAGGTTGTTTTGCCCCCCTGTGACGGGCGAACCTGACACCAGCCTGAACGGCCGACCTTTTTTGCGTTTTAGCCCATTGCCTCGCGCTTAAAGCAACGGGCTCAGATCAACTCGCGCACAAAACCCATCCGGACGACCGGGCGCGGGCGAAGCGAGACTGAATGCGATACCAGCGTTTTGCGCGACCGTGGCGACAATCGCGAGGCCCAGCCCCGCGCCTTGCGCGCTCGCGCCAGCCCGTTCGAACCGCGTCGTTAAAGAACCCAGCGCTTGGGGCGTAATCACGCGCCCGCCATTGGACACCGTCAGCTCACCCCCCTCGGTCAGCTCAACACGGATTGGTTGCGCGGCATCGCCATGCTTGACGGCGTTTTCCGTCAGATTGCGAAGCATCACCCCGAACGCATCGCGGTCCAAATAGCTAGGGAGCGTTTCAGGGAGTGTGATGTCCCAACCCGTCGGAGGATCGCCCATTTCCCTAAGAACCAACCGTATCACCGGCACTAGATCATGAGCCGTAGGAGATAGAACTCCGCCCCCTTCGGCGCGTGCCAGCTCCAGCAGTTTCTCCGACAAACGCGCGATCCGCGCGAGCTCACGTTCAATTCCGAGCGCACGCCGACGCAATGGGCCCTCCGGTGCCTCTGCGATCAGTCGCTGCGTCTGGGCCAAGGTGGCCGCAATCGGCGTACGCATTTCATGCGCCGCATTTGAGGCAAAGCTGCGCTCAGCGTCGAGCGCGCGGCGCAGCCGCTCAAGCAAGGCATCAACCGCATCATGGATCGGGCGCAATTCGACAGGCAAATCCGCATCGCCAAGCGGCGACAGATCACGCGCGCCGCGCCCCGCAACCTCTTTCGAGAGGTCATCGACAGGCCGCAAAGCGCGCCGTGAAATCCACATGACAAAATAAAGGCTAAGCGGCAGCAAAAGCAGGATCAGCGGCGCGGCGAGGGCTTGGACAGTCTCCCGCAAAGCCTCCGTCCGCCCGGCGCGGGTTTCACCGACCTGCAATGCGTAGCGTCCGTCATCAGAGATCCGTGTATAGACCTCGAAATTTTCCGTGCGTGAATGCCCTTCGGTCAGAGGCGCCGAGAGAAGGTCGGAGTCAATCCTCGGCATCTGCATAACGATCATACCCTCGCCGATGCTGCGCAGAACCCAGATGAAGGAATCATCGCCCTGCACAATGTCGCTCACGATATAAGGCGCAGTATCCCTGACCGGTGGCATGACCGAGAGCGTTTCCAGCGCAAGCGGCAAGAGGCGCTCGGCCGTGAGGGCTAGGAGGCTTTGGGACAGTTCATCCACCTCATGGCGAAGCGTAAAGCCTGAAGCCAGCATCGCTAAAAGCCAGACGATGCCCATCGCGCCCGTCAGGCCGAACGCTAGCCGTAACCTGAGGGAAAGCCGCCGCTTCATCCCCGCACCGACGATACCAGACGATAGCCAAGGCCGCGGTGCGTCTCGATCATGTCACGGCCCAGTTTTTTACGCAGGCGCGAGACATACACCTCAATCGTGTTGCTTTCGACCTCCGCATCAAATGAATAGAGCAAATCTTCTAACTGGCTCTTCGTGACGATTTGGTTCGGCTTTCTCAGGAGTCGCTCCAAGATAACCCATTCGCGCTGGCTGAGGGAGATGGCCCCCTCCGGCCCGATGATTGTGCGGCCGCTGACATCAATTTCAAAACCAGCCACATGCAAAGTCGGATTTGGGTTGCCACTGTAGCGCCGCGCCACCGCGTTGATCCGCGCGGAAAGCTCGGCCAGATCGAAAGGCTTGACGAGGTAGTCATCGGCACCCGCATCAAGCCCCGCGATCCGGTCAGTGATCCGGTCGCGTGCGGTTAGAATTATGACCGGCGCGGCCGCGTTGCGCGCAAGAGGTCGGCCGCCGCGCGCGCCGTCCCGAAGTTGTCGCAAGAACTCAAGCCCCGTACCATCAGGCAACATCAAGTCGAGCAAGATCAATTCGTATCGCTGCGCCTCACAAAACGCGACAGCCTCGCCCAAACGTTGCGCCCAATCCGCAAGATACCCCGACGCGGCAATATGGTCGCGCACCGCGTCGCCCAAGCCCGCGTCATCTTCCACGAGTAAAATCCGCATTCGATCTCCGCAGCGCGGTCTGGTCACGCCTTTCGCGACGACCGCATCTGATCGAGTCTCCGTGTTCTGCGCGTAATTTACAAGCTCCGCTCTTGCCGATTGCCCATACGCACCTTATCTGGAGAGAAGGCGGGTTTCTGCCCCTCTCGTGAAAGGCCCTTTTCCAGTGGCCGATAAGCACTTCCGAGGGTGCTGGCTCTGGCGAGGCCCTGGTCTCGTTATCTGGCGCCCACCTGATCAACTCAGGCTCTCGGGAAATTCACGCCTTCACGGTTGCCGCGGTTCTCGCCACCGGCATAAAAAAAGCCCCTCCGAACATCATGTTCCGGAGGGGCTTTTTATTAAAACGAGAGGCTTAGCGGCGCGTTTTACGGCTTTCTTGCGCGACACGCACGGGAATCATCTCGCCCGTCATGCGCGGCGCGGGGCGACGACCGCCTCCCCCAAAACCACCGCCGGAGTTCGATTCGTCGTCATCCTCGGCCATCGCCATGATCGCGATGCCGAATTGAACCGCCCCAAACACGATCGTGTTGAACACCACCAGCATCACAACCGCCAGCACGCCAATATCAGATCCCAAAATCAACGTGCGAAGGTTCGCGATATTCAACCCGAGCAACAGACCGACAAACACGACGGCAGCAGCAAAGCCGATCAACACGTTGCGGATGTAGAAGCTGACAAGTTTAGGCATTTCGACTCCTCCAAGTTAAGAGAAGTGTAACGCTTGAGCGACAGAAGCAAAGGGGTTTTGTGCAATTGCGGCGAAAATTGGGCGCAAATCTGCGGATCATCCGGATAGGCTGGGCGTCAAAAGGCGGGAAGCTCGCGCCTTTTGACAAGATTTAGGTGATTCTCATCACAAAGAACGATCAGAAGGCCTCTGGCCGGAAGGCCCGTGCCATGTGATCCAACACGGCATTGACGAACTTCGCCTCTTTGCCTTCGGGGAAGAACGCGCGTGCGACATCCACGAATTCGTTGATCACAACTTTGGGCGGAGTCGCCGGCGTCGAGAGTTCTGCGCCGGCCGCGCGGAACAATGCGCGCAAAACAGGGTCGATCCTGTCGATCGGCCATGCAGCCACCAATGCGCGATCGGTGGCCTGGTCGATCTTGCCTTGCCACATCACCGCATCATCAAGCAAGCGTTGGAAAAGATTGCTATCCCCGTCCGCCATCTCGTCGCCCTCATAGACAGCGCCAAACCGGTGATTGAGGAATTCCATCCGCACCCGATCAACGCCTTGGCCTGCCGCTTCCATCTGGAACAGCGCCTGCACCGCATAGAGCCGCGCCGTCGATTTCATCTGACGCTTTTCTTCAAGGGTCAGCTTGCGGGGCTTTGGGGCCTCGGGGATTTGGATCTCGTCAGTCATGCGCGGTTCTCACCTTCGGGCTCGCCTGCAATACGGAAACTCTCGCCGGAGGGGCGGAATCCGATGCCTTTGGTCTGGCGGGCCCATTTGCGGGAAAGTGCGATCAAATGCAAGGCCGAGTGGGCCGCTGCCGCGCCTTTATTGCAATCGATGGTCAATGATAGCGTATCGCCGCCATCATTTTGCGGCGGACATGCACGCGCCTCAGCTTGCGCGATGCCCTCAAGCGCGAGAATGCCATTGCCAATACAAAGGCCTTCGACCCCCATCATGGCGAGGGCTGACGCACTTTCACGCGCGATGAGATCAAAAGACAGCGTATCGCCGCGCACAAGACAGCCCAGCGCGATGAACCCGTCAAAATCCGCCATCCGCGCCGCGAACCGAATTGCCGCGGGAATGTCTTGAGCGCTTGGAACCTCGATCCTCTCCAGATGCGCGCCGCTCTGATCGGCGACACTCTGGGCGCCTTGCAGCAACAGATCGGTGATGGCCTTGTGATAGGGCGCAACGACCGCAAGCAGTTTCAGTCCGCTCGGCAGGTCGGGGGGCGGCAGAATATAACCTTGGCTCTGCGTCATTCGCCAAACTCTTGGAGGCGGGCGACATAGCGCGCCAGCGTGTCGATTTCCAAATTGATCTTCTGCCCGACCTTTGCCGCACCCCAAGTCGTCACAGTCTTCGTATGCGGAATAATGTTGACGCCAAAATCACACCCATCGACCTCATTCACCGTCAGTGACGTGCCATCGAGCGCGACAGAGCCTTTCTGCGCGATATATTTGGCCAGCGTTTTGGGCGCACGGAAGGTGAAACGTGTGCTCTCACCCTCGTCCACGATCGCGATAATCTCGGCAACCCCGTCAACATGACCCGACACGATATGCCCGCCCAGCTCATCCCCTAGCTTGAGAGCGCGTTCGAGGTTCAAAATCGCGCCCTCCGACCAATCAGCAATATTTGTCTTGGAAACCGATTCTGCCGAGATCTGCACATCAAACCAATCCGCGCCCTTGGCGATCACCGTCAAGCAGCAGCCATTGCATGCAATCGACGCGCCGATGTCGACGGTATCCATCGCATAATGGCATCCGATGCGCGCACGCAAATCGCCCGATTGGACAAGGCTGCGGATTTCGCCTTGATCTGTGATGATACCAGTAAACATTGGGCCCTCCGGTCATTTTCTCTTGCCTAGCGCCTGTGTCGCAGATGAGCAAGTATCATGCCGAATTCGCGCACGCGATTGGTGCTCAGCAAACAGGCAAAACACGATTTTGACACATCTGGGCCTCACACATGCCGGAGATTTACTTTATCTTGGCACGTAACGCGTAGGGGTGTTTTGCGTGACACTTCGTAAGTTTGGCGTCAAATGTATCAGTGAAACGGGGGTGACCCCGAAGAAAGTTATCGATGACCCCATTGAACCGCCGTTTTTTGTTGCTCCAAGGCCCGCATGGCCCGTTTTTCTACCAGCTCGGGCGCATGTTGCGCCGCGCAGGGGCTGATGTGTGGCGTGTCGGTTTTAACAAAGGCGACGAAAATTTCTGGTTCCACTCAGCCTCTTATCTTCGCTACACCGGCACACCGGAAAACTGGCCCGATCGCATAGCGAAACTCCTTGCTGAAAAGCAGATCACCGATCTCGTCCTTTACGGGGATACGCGCCCGATCCACGCCCAAGCAATTGAAGCCGCACGCGAAATGGGCATCGAGGTTCATGTCTTTGAAGAAGGCTACCTGCGACCCTATTGGGTGACGTATGAGCGCGGCGGCTCGAACGGGCATTCACGCCTGATGGACATGAGCGTGCATGACATGCGGGCCGCGTTGGCCGACAGCGAGATCGAATTCCCTGAAGCGCCGTCTCATTGGGGGGATATGCGCCATCATATTTTCTACGGTGCGCTCTATCATTTTTTCGTCATGGTTCGAAACGGTCCTTATCGCAACTTTCGGCCGCATCGCGGGGTCTCGGTCTTCCGCGAGTTTCTGCTGCATCTCAAACGCCTCGTCGCCCTGCCCCTCCACATGGCCGAGCGGCGGATCGCCACGCGCCGCATCCGGCGCGGCGGGTTTCCGTTCCATCTCGTTTTGATGCAGCTCGAGCATGACGCGAGCTTCCGGATGCATTCGCCGTTTACCTCGATGACGCAATTTATCGATCTGGTTATGGACGGTTTCGCCTCCGGCGCCCCGCAGCATCATCACTTGGTGTTCAAGGCGCACCCGCTTGAAGATGGCCGCGCTCCGATTACATGCGCGATTACCCAAGCAGCGCGCCGCCACGGTGTCGAAAAGCGCGTCCATTTCGTGCGTGGCGGGAAGCTGGCCGCACTTTTGGCGCAAGCCCGGTCGGCCGTGACGGTCAACTCAACGGCCGCGCAACAGGTTCTCTGGCGTGGTCTGCCGCTCAAGGCATTCGGCGCAGCCGTGTTTGATAAGCCCGAGTTCGTGTCGTCACAGCCGTTGCCCGAGTTTTTTGCCGCCCCAACGCGCCCCGATAGCCGCGCCTACCGCGATTATCGCCACTACCTCCTCGAAACGAGCCAAATTCCGGGGGGGTTCTACTCCGCCTTGGGGCGGCGCCAATTGCTACGCCAAGTCGTCGACCTGATGCTCTCACCGGAAGATCCCTACGATTCCCTAACCGCAGGCAAAGCGGCCCCTCGGCAACAGTTGCGCGTCGTTCACTGAACAGTGCTGGATTTTTTGAAATCGCTTCGCTACAGTTTTCGATAAAATCGAGAGCAGCATCCCGAAAGAGGAGCGCGAGCAGTGCAAGTATTAGGTTTCAAGGGGGCGCGCGCGCTCACCCTACTGGTCTTTGTGGCCACGGTCGCGGCATGCGGCCTGCCACGCTCTGGCCCTAACAGAAAAGAAATTTTCGCAGGATCCGTGCTGGAAGGCGGCGATGCCTTCGTCGTGTCTGTGAACGATCACGTAACCCGCGCGACAGCGGTGATGCCTTCGCTGGGCTTCTCCTCGTCATTCCGCAATGCGGGCGTGATCGGTTCGGACGACATTCGCGCTGGCGATGTTCTCGGCCTCACGATCTGGGAGAACGTGGATGACGGGCTCTTGGCGCCGCGCGGGGCGAAAACTACGGCGCTGACCGAAGTTCAAGTCGATGGCGCGGGCAATATTTTCGTGCCTTACGCTGGCAAGATTAAAGCTGCGGGCAATTCCCCGGACGGCCTGCGCAAGATCATCACCTCGAAACTCGACGCCCAAACACCCGACCCCCAAGTCACCGTGACGCGGCTCGCAGGTGATGGCGCGACGGTGTCCGTGATGGGCGCGATTAACGGCCAGGGTGTCTACCCGATCGAGCGCCCGACCCGCACCTTGTCCTCGATGATCGCCAAAGCGGGCGGCGTCGCCATCGAACCGGAAGTCGCGCAGATCGTCGTGAAACGCGGCTCCATGTCGGAACGCGTTTGGCTGATGGATCTCTATGAGAACCCGCAAATGGATATCGCGCTTCGCCCCAATGATACGATCCTCGTCGAACAAGACACGCGGTCCTTCGTGACATTGGGTGCTACCGGCGCGCAGGCGAAAGTAAACTTTGAGACGAAGACTCTTTCCGCGATTGAGGCAATCGCCACCGTCGGCGGCCTGTCAACAAACCTCGCCGATCCCAAAGGTGTCTTCGTCTTCCGCAACGAGCCGGAAGAAATCGCGCGCATCGTTTTGGCGCGTGACGATTTGATCGGGGAGCAGCGCCTGATTTACGTGCTGGATCTGACCCGCCCGAACGGGATGTTCATGGCGCGCGACTTTGCTATTCGCGACAACGATACCGTTTACGTGACAGAAGCGCCTTACGTTCAATGGCAGAAAACGCTCGCCGCGATCAATGGCTCGGCCAGCGCCGCCAGCTCGATCGACTCGGCTGCGGGCGGTTAATGGATCGAGACCAAATTGGAACAGCCGCCGAGGTGCTTCCTCGGCGGCTGTTCCATTACAATCTCGGCTTCTTGCGTGATCCCCATCTGCGACGTGTCCTCGCGTTACGCGGCGCGCCGCTCGCGGTTGGCCTGCCTGACGAAGGCGATGGCGTAGCAGTCTGGGGACGATCGAAATACGCAGCGCGCGGCGAAGCCGTAGCGGCGAAATATGGCGCGCCTTTGATCCGGATCGAAGATGCTTTTCTGCGTTCGATCAAGCCCGGTCGGTTGCGGACAAGATGGCGGCAAGGTGATCTGGCGCAGGGCTATTTAATCGATCCGATCGGTGTACATTTCGACGGCGCGTCCCCTTCGATGCTTGAATACCTCTGTGCGAAGCATCCGCTGGATGATGCGCATCTTTTGACCCGCGCGCGAGACGGCATCGCGAGACTGCGCGCGCTGCACCTCTCCAAATATAATCTGCATGATCCCGCGGTCTCCCCGCCTGCGCCGGGCTATGTGCTGGTCCTCGATCAAACCGAAGGCGACGCATCGATCCGCTTCGGCGCCGCATCCGCGCGCACCTTCCGTGAGATGCTGGGCGTGGCAGAGATCGAAAATCCCGGCGCGAAAATTCTGATCAAGACACATCCCGACGTCGCATTAGGACTGAGGCAGGGGCATTACGGCCCCGAGGTCGCTGGACGCGCCGAGTTTTACACAGGTCAAGCGTCACCTTGGGATCTGATGGAAGGGGCCGTCGCAGTCTATTCGGTGTCATCGCTGATGGGGTATGAGGCGATTTTGGCGGGTCACAAGCCGCGTATTTTTGGCCAGCCGTTCTATGCCGGCTGGGGGCTGACCCAAGACGAGAACGCCCCGATGCGCCGCGAGCGCAAGCTCACCCGAGCGCAGATCTTCGCGGTGTCGCATATTCTCGCGCCGACGTATTACGATCCATGCCGCGACAGGCTATGCTCGTTTGAGGAAACACTCGATCAGCTAGAGGCGGAGGCGCGGGCTTTTCGGGCGGACCGCGACGGCTATCTGGCGGGGGGCATGTCGCGCTGGAAACGGCCGCATCTGCGCCGGATGTTCGGACAAGAAGCGCCTTTGAAATTCACCGATGATTTGCCCGAGCCCACAGGCCCCTGCGCCCCCGTGATGTGGTGGGCAAGCAAGGTAACAGCGGACATCTTGCAAAAGTCGGATGCAGACGGGCGCATTCTGATCCGTGTTGAGGATGGTTTCATCCGGTCCAAAGGCCTCGGGGCGGAGTTGATTGCGCCGCTATCACTGGTGACGGATTACACGGGAATTTACTACGATCCCACCTCCCCTTCTGATCTGGAAACGCTCATCGGCGCGCCCTGCCCGCCCTATGCAAAGCGCCGCGCCGAACGTCTCGTTGCGCGCCTTCGCGCTGCGAATGTGTCGAAATATAATCTGGCTGGCGCCCTCCCGGATCTTCCGCAAGAGCATCTCGTGTTGGTCCCCGGACAGGTGGAGGACGATGCCTCTATTCGTACGGCGGCGGGGTCCATCAAGACCAATCTTGAGCTCTTGCGTGCGGCACGTGCCACCTACCCAGACAGTTTTATCGTCTATAAGCCTCATCCCGACGTGGAGGTCGGCTTACGCACCGGAGGCATCGCCGCCTCAGGCGCGCTGCAATATGCTGATATTATTGCGAAAGAGGCGCATCCGATCGCGCTTTTAAACGCGTGCGACGAAGTGTTCACCATGACGTCCCTGATGGGGTTCGAGGCGCTTTTGCGCGGCAAGCCTGTGACCTGTACCGGCTTGCCGTTTTATGCCGGATGGGGCCTGACCCGCGATCTTACAACTGAGTTTTCATCCGCCCGCGCGCGCCGGACGGCGCGGCCCGATATTCTGGCGCTCGCCCATGCGACTCTCATCGCCTATCCGCGTTATATCGATCCGGTAACACAGCGCCCCTGCCCGCCGGAAACGGCGGTTGAGCGTTTGGTGACAGGCATGATCCCAAAATCGGGGCCTTGGAACCGAGCAACCGCGAAGCTGCAAGGATGGCTCAGCGATTACGCGCATCTGTGGCGATAGTCGCGCATTACGCTCTTAGGTGCGAATCCAAGTGTGCATAATGTCACCGTCGATCTCCTCGACATCGGCCAGATGGAAACGCGGCGCAAGACTTAAGCGCGTCAATCCCATCGCCCCCGTGCCGGACCGCCCGTCAGCGCCGATCACAAGTCCCGCCGTGAAGGACACGAGACAGTCGACGAGCCCCGCTTGCAACAGGCTCGCGGCAAACTCGCCACCACCCTCACAAAACACACGCGTCAACCCGCGATCGCCCAGCGCGCGCAAAATTGCGGTCGGGCTCATCGGGGATGGGCCCTCGATCTCAATTAACTCGGCCCCGATGCCCGACCAGAACGCCCGCGCCTCAGAGGGCGCTTGAGACGTGTGAAACAGCCAGACCGGACCTTCGTGAAGCGACGCCGCCAAGCGCTCGCGCGGCAGATCGAGCGTACTTGCGGCGACGATCCGCACCGGCTGGCGCGCGACTTTGATGCCGCGCACGGTCAACAAAGGATCATCCGCGCGCGCAGTACCGCCCCCCACGATGACCGCATCATGACTTGCGCGCAAACCATGGACCCGCGCCCGCGAAGCGGGATTGGTGATCCATTGGCTCTCGCCAGACGCCGTCGCAATACGTCCGTCCAGTGAGGTCGCGAGCTTGAGCGTAAGCATAGGCCGACCCTGAGTGATCCGCGACAGAAAACCACGCAGATCGGCGCGCGCCTCGTCTCCCAAGAGCCCCTCGACAACCTCAATTCCCGCGGCACGCAACAGGGAAAAGCCGCGCCCAGCTACACGCGGATCCGGATCGCCCGTCGCGCACACAACCCGCGCGATGCCCGCGTCGATAAGCGCCTCGGCGCAGGGGCTCGTGTGACCGTGATGAGCGCAAGGCTCGAGCGTGACATAGGCCGTAGCGCCGCGCGCCGCGTCTCCCGCCTGCTCTAACGCAACGCGCTCGGCATGTGGGCGGCCGCCTAGCTGCGTCCATCCGCGCCCAACGATGATATCGTCTTTCGCAATCACGCATCCAACGGCAGGGTTCGGCCATGTCTGGCCAAGGCCGCGTCGCCCAAGGGACAACGCAAGCCGCATGTAGCGAACATCATCCATGATTTATTCTGGGTCCACGGCCAACGGGCGAAGCTCGGACACGAATTTATCAAAATCGTCCGCCGCTTGGAAGTTCTTGTAAACGCTGGCAAAACGCACATAGCCGACAGTATCGATCCGCGCCAGCGTCTCCATAACGATCTCACCGATTGATTTCGAGGGGACATCTGTCTCACCCATCAATTCAAGGCGGCGCACGATACCGGAGATCATTTGATCAATACGCTCAGGTTCGACAGGCCGTTTCTGCATGGCAATCCGGATGGAGCGCTCAAGCTTGTCACGATCAAAATCTTCGCGCTTCCCAGAGGTTTTCACCACAACCAAGTCGCGCAGCTGAACGCGTTCATACGTCGTGAAACGCCCTGCGCAGGCCGGACAAAATCGACGCCGCCGGATCGCTACGTGATCTTCAGCTGGTCGGCTGTCTTTAACTTGTGTATCGACATTCCCGCAGAATGGGCAGCGCATGGCCTTCCCCTTTTCGTTTGATACCGCCTCATGTGTGGGGTCTTACGCCCCTATTTCCACAAGACTATAGGCCAGCACCCATTCTTTGGGTAGCAAAAATGTGAGCATACCACATGCGGTATGCTACGACTGTGGCGCTGAAGACTCAAAGCACAACAGCCGCGCCTTATCGTGCCACGCCCGGTGCGATCATCACAAAGGGCGGGCCGAATTGTTTTAAGAGGATGCGCGCTTCGCGGGCCGCGCCTCGGTGCGATCTGTCGCGAGGATCGCGAGGCACTCGGGCGAGATATTCATGATTGCCAGCTCCGAAGCGTAAAGCGCATCCAGCTTCTCAGCCGTAAGACCCTTTTTCTCCTCGCCCAAAGGCGCGTTCGTTCCGTCACCGACGCCCGTTGTCAGCTTGTAAGTCCCGCCAGTTTCTTCGGTAACGAACATGAAGCAAGTGCCCGCCTGCGAGATTTTCGGCTTAGCAGTGCTGCCTGCGCTGCTTGACGGGGAAGGCACGATGTTGCCGTTCTCATCGACCGTACAGGCCCCGATGGCGAGAACGCATAAGACGAAGGACAGCGGGCGCAGATGACGGAACATGGATAGCCTCGTAAATTGCAGTAATCCTTGAGGGATAGCAGGCCAAGCACGTTGGGGAAAGCGGTTTGCTTGACGTTCGGGAAAAGCATCGCGCCGCGGGACCAGATCCTTTCGTCAGATGAGCGCAAGAAAGGCCCCGAAATCCCGCCAAATGCTCGGATCCCAAGAACCACGCGCGGCGCCAGAGGTCGAGGGTAAAACCCACAGCGGCGGCAGGCCTGCAATGCGTTCTGGATGCAAGCCGTAGTTCAGCGCCCGTGTCGGGCAGCCCAGAAATTCTGCCGCAGCGCGCTTGCTATTAAACCCAATCGCGCGCGGCCCGAGCTCCCGCATCTGCGCGTGCACCCGATGGGGCGTAAAGGCGGCCTTCGCGATCTCATGGTCCATCCCCGAGACACCTTTTGCGATATCGGTGAGCCCAATTCCTTGGGAAAGAAGAGCAGCCTCATCGCCCACCCTCAAAGGCGCACGCACCAAACCCGCCTCGTACAAAACGGGCCAAAACCTATTCCCCGGTCCGGCGTAATAACGGCCAAGTTCGCCCGATTTACGAGAGGCCGCAACGCCGCAAATCACGGCGCGCAAATTCGAGGCGAGATAATCAGGAAGCATTCGCGCACCAATAAAAAAGCGCCCCGAAGGGCGCCTTTTCATCTCTAAACCTGGATCGTTTACTGATCAAGGAAGCTGCGCAGCTTGCGCGAGCGCGACGGGTGTTTCAGCTTGCGAAGCGCCTTCGCTTCGATCTGACGGATACGCTCACGCGTTACCGAGAACTGCTGGCCGACTTCTTCGAGCGTGTGATCGGTGTTCATCCCGATCCCGAAGCGCATCCGCAAGACACGTTCTTCGCGCGGCGTGAGCGAAGCCAGAACGCGCGTCGTCGTTTCCTTCAGGTTCTCTTGAATCGCCGAATCCAGCGGCAGAACCGCGTTCTTATCTTCAATGAAATCACCGAGTTGGCTATCTTCTTCGTCGCCAATCGGGGTTTCCAACGAGATTGGTTCTTTGGCGATCTTCATCACCTTGCGAACCTTATCGAGCGGCATTTGCAGCTTTTCTGCAAGTTCTTCCGGCGTCGGCTCGCGGCCGATTTCGTGAAGCATCTGACGGCCGGTCCGCACGAGCTTGTTGATCGTCTCGATCATATGCACCGGAATCCGGATCGTCCGCGCTTGGTCCGCAATCGACCGCGTGATCGCCTGACGAATCCACCACGTCGCATAGGTCGAGAATTTATAGCCACGGCGATATTCGAACTTATCGACCGCTTTCATCAACCCGATATTGCCTTCCTGAATCAAATCGAGGAACTGCAAACCGCGGTTGGTGTATTTCTTCGCAATCGAGATCACGAGACGCAAATTCGCCTCGACCATCTCTTTTTTCGCCTGACGGGCTTCTTTCTCGCCCTTCTGCACTTGGTTCACTATGCGGCGATATTCTTGAATATCCACGCCGACATATTGGCCAACAATCGCCATCTCGGCGCGCAGCTCTTCAACCTTATCGGCCGAACGCTCAAACAGCGCCTGCCAGCCACGGCCCGCTTTCGCAGCCATGCGCTCGGTCCAAGTCGGATCGAGCTCGCAGCCCCGGTATTCGTCGATGAATTCGCGGCGGTTAATCCGGGCGGCATCCGCCAATTTCACCATGCCGGAGTCAATCGACATGATCTTGCGGTTGATCCCGTAAAGCTGGTCAATCAGCGCTTCAATCCGGTTGTTATGAAGGTGAAGCGAATTCACCAGCTCAACAATCTCGGAGCGGAGTTTTTGATATGCGGCTTCCTCGTTGAGGGAGAAGCTATCATCTTCGTTCAACGTCGCCGACATGCGTAGATCTTGCATCTCGGAAAGTTTTGCATAGTCGCCGGCAATGATTTCCAGCGTCTCAAGCACTTTCGGCTTCAGCGCGGCTTCCATCGCAGCGAGGGACATATTTGCGCCCTCGTCGTCTTCATCATCGTCATCATCATTCGAGATGATCGGATTGCCGTCAGCATCCAACTCGCGCTCATCAGAACGCTTGCTGCCAGTGTCAGTTTGCACACCGTCGGTGACAACCGGCTCTGCGGTTTCGTCCTCGTCATCTTCGAGACTCCGCCCGAAGGTGGTTTCCAGATCGATCACATCACGCAACAAAATATCTTCGTTGAGAAGTTCGTCGCGCCAGATCGTGATAGCTTGGAATGTGAGCGGGCTTTCGCACAGCCCGAGGATCATCGTGTTGCGACCCGCCTCGATCCGTTTCGCAATCGCGATCTCGCCTTCGCGCGACAGCAGCTCAACCGAGCCCATCTCACGCAAGTACATTCGGACAGGATCGTCCGTGCGATCCAATTGTTCGGTTGTCGTCGTCGAAACAGCAACGTCACGTGGGCCATTATCCGTTGTCGTCAACGCGCCGCCGGACTCAGCCTCATCGGCCTCGTCATTCTCGATGACGTTGATGCCCATCTCGGAGAGCATCGACATCACATCTTCGATTTGCTCGGAGGACACCTGCTCTGGCGGCAGAACCTTATTGAGCTGGTCATATGTGATATAGCCACGCTCGCGGGCCTCCGCGATCATCCGTTTGACAGCGGCTTGGCTCATATCGAGGGAGGTTTCCTCGGAGTCGCGGTCGTCCGGCTTGCTATCGTCGATGTCTTTGGCGGCCATGGGCACTCCTTGAGCTTCCGTGCGGGGCAAATGATTGCCCCGATAGGGCGGGGAGAATCGAATCACCCCGTTTGTATCGAATCATAACAGCGAATCACAGGGGCCGAATCAAAGCCTCTGCGGTTCGGGTAAGTCTCTCGCAATCGGGCGGGGCCGCAAGGGCTCCACGCTGTATTTTCACACTGGCGCCTATCTTTTACGCCAGATTTCACCTTCTATCATCGCTTTAAGCTTCGCGCGGTCGCGGGCTTCTTGGTCTTCGCCCCCGCCATCGGCATCAAAATCGGTGCGATCGGCGCGATGCCTTGCTTGCGCCGCTTGGGTTAAACGCCACGTCACCCCCTCGTCAGCAAGCCCGCCCAAGTCTTTCGCCGCGTCTGCAACCTCCGCCCGCATGGCACGACGCGACTCCAATTTCGCGAGCTCTTCCGCCAGAACGCGGTAAGCCATATCAGAATCATTCACCTTAAGCACGGGCGGTGCAGAGCGGATGTGGGGGCGGCTGAGCAATGTTTCAAGATCAAAGCCGACTTCGCGATCCAATCTATCGCGAATCATTTCCGACGTCTCGTCGGGATGGCCCAACAGTTGCTGGCGGATTCGGGCGTGGCCGACGTGGCGCATTTTGAGCCGCTCGAGACGCCCTTCAACCTTTGCGATCAGCGTGGGGTGAACGACCAAAATGGCAAGGATCATTGCCTCGCGCAGATCTTCCTCAAGGTCAGGGTTGGATGCCATCGCCAAGGCGGATGCTTTTGTCGCATCCAAGGGCGGAAGCGGCGCTGACCACGACCGTCCTCCTTTGTTGAAGCCACCCTTGTTGAAGCCACCCTTGCCGAAGTCGCGCTTGCCGCCTTTGGGAAACCCAGTCTTGGCGGCAGAGCCCGAAGGATAGCTACTTTTGGGAAACATCCCCTTCCCCACCGTTTGGTAGGGTTCGGCGTAAGGGTCGCCTATCGGCGCTCCTGCCGGGTTGAATGCCTGCCGTGGACCAGAGGGGGAAGCCGCCTCAGGAGCAAACCCGCCCTGATCATAGCCATCCCATCCTAAGTCACCACGATCGTATGACCTGTTATCAAAATGCGCGCCATGGTCCGCGTAATTGGCATCATAGCCGCGATCATAACCATCGTCGTAGGGCGCAGCACCGTAAGCACCTTCCGCCGCGCCGCCATGAGGCGAGTCAAACCCTGCATCGAAACTATCCCCCGCAGAGCGCTGCGTCCCAAACAGTTCGGCACGGCGCTGCTTGATGATTTCGGCGTAATGGACGCGAATGGAAGGATCTTTGAGTTTCCCGATCAGGGCGTGCAGCTCTTTATCGAGGCGGGCGCGGCGTTCTGGGCTGTCAAACACCTGGCCCTCAATCGCACGGCTCCACATCAGGTCGATCATCGGCTTCGCTCCAGCCAAGAGCTCGGCCATCGCCTCGCGTCCCTGCGCCTTGATCAGATCGTCCGGATCTTGGCCCTCGGGCAACACCGCAAATCGCAGCGCATTCCCTGCCTCCAACAGCGGCAGAGCGAGATCAATAACACGCAGCGCGGCACGAATTCCCGCAGCATCACCATCCAGCGCGATCACCGGCTCCGGGTGAATCCGCCACATCAGGCGCAACTGATCCTCGGTTACGGCCGTGCCCAGCGGCGCGACGGCACCGCCAAATCCCGCCTCAACCAGCGCAATCGCATCCATATACCCTTCGCAAACGATCAGCTGTGCGCCCTTCCCGCAGGCCTCGCGGGCTGGGGCATGGTTGTAGAGATTGAGCCCCTTGTGGAAAAGCTCCGTATCGGGCGAGTTGAGATATTTCGCGCGCGCATTCGGATCCATCGCGCGGCCACCCAAGCCAACACAACGCCCCCGCCCGTCGCGGATCGGGTAGATAATCCGCCCGCGGAAACGGTCATACGGGTCGCCTCCGCCCTCCGGCACCGCGCAGAGACCAGCATCCACGATCAGTTGCCGGTCGATCCCCTTCTCGGTCAGCGCGCGCAGAACGCCTTGTCGGGAATCGGGCGCGAACCCGATCTCGAAACGCGCCAAGGCATCCGCGGAAAGCTGTCGCTTTTTAAGATAGTCACGCGCCGCAGCGCCCCCCTGCGTCGAGAGTTGCAAGCGGTAGAATTTCACCGCCTCCTCCATCACATCAGCAAGCTGCTTGGAGCGACTGGCGCGCTGCGCCTCGCGGGGATCGCGGGCGGGCATTTGCATCCCTGCCTCGCGCGCCATGATCTCAACCGCCTCCATGAAACCAACATTTTCGGTTTCTTGAATAAACTTCAGCGCATCGCCTTTGGCGTGACACCCGAAGCAGTAGTAAAATCCCTTCCGATCATCGACGTGGAAAGAGGCCGATTTTTCCTGATGGAACGGGCATGGTGCCCACATATCGCCCTTGGCTTGGTTGGACTTGCGCGTATCCCATAGCACTTTACGCCCCACGACCTGTGAGATCGAGATGCGGGTTCGAAGCTCGTCGATGAATCCGGGTGGTAAACTCATACCGTCTATATTGTGCCTGCCTGCGCGAGAGTCGAGAGCCGGCGAATGCCGCGCGCGGGTTTCATTTCGTTTTCCACGGCCCCATGCCGCGTTCGCCGATGTACGGACACAGCGTCACGCAATACCGCGCAACGGCACCGAATCAGCGCCGAGACAATCGCACCCGCTGAGCAACGCGGTGCGCCCCGCCGACCCGCCCCGCCTTAAGTGTTAACGCCAGAAGCCCAGCGCGGCGTGCAAGCGATACAGTTTGCGAAACAACACGCCGCAGGCACGCGCATTGCGCCGCCAAAGAGGACAATCCCCCGCTTTGTGCCGCGAGGTCGCCTCATTTCCGCCCTAGATGTTAGGCACATATCACCTCAAAGAGTCATGCCTCGAAGGCCGAGTCGCGCTTCGTGTCGCCGCATGGGCGGTGCGAAACTCTCACTCGGGTTTCGGCATTTGAGTGCTTAGTGAAAGGATTGCAGATGGACAGGCTTCACGCCCTTGCCCGCATCATGGCCCGCCCGACGAAATCGCCTCTCCCGAGAGCGATCTCGCTAAAATCGTTTTGGCGCGATCAAGAAGGCTCCTTGCTGATCCTGAGCATCTTCATTTTCCTGACGATGGTTGTCACATCCGCGCTGACCCTCGACTTCATGCGACAAGAGGAAGTGCGCCAACGTATCCAGAACACGGCCGACCGCGCCGCGCTTGCGGCGGCGGACCTCAATCAGGTTCTCTCGCCGGCGGAAGTGGTAAAGGATTATTTCGAGAAGGAAGGTCTTTCAGGGATCGATTACGATCTGGTCGTCAACGAGAATACCTACGGGACGTCGCGCACAGTGACGATCACCGCTGATACGAAGGTCAACCGGACGTTCGCAGATTTCGTCGCGCCGGACATTCGTGATCTTCCAATCAAAATCAACACGCAAGCGGAGGAGTCGATCGGCCGCGTCGAGATTTCGCTCGTTCTGGATATTTCCGGCTCCATGGACCGCGTTCCCAGCGCCAGCACCGGAACAACCACGCGTCTGCAACGTCTCGTTCCAGCCGCCCAAAGCTTCGTTTCGCAAATGTTTGACGTCGTACAACCCGAAGGCGCGGAGCCAGGGCGGTTGATGATGTCAATCGTGCCCTATTCGACCCAAGTCGCGTTGCCCGATTACATGCTGGATGCCTATACCGTGTCGAATGATTATTCGATCATCAACTCATCGAAATACCGGTACGAGCAATGCGTCGACTTTGACGATAACGACTTCTCATCACTGTCGATCAACCCCGATACCGAACTTCAGCGCACGATGTACGGCGATAGCTGGAACTACACGCGCTACGTTTCGTCGAAGTACTACAGCTCCTACTACAAGCATTACCTCGGGAATTGCAGCGGCGTGACCGCAAACCAAGTTATGCCTTACTCCAACAGTGAGACAAAGCTCCTCGCCAAAATCGCCGGCCTCGACGCGGACGGAAATACCTCCATCGACTTTGGTGTGAAATGGGGCCTCGCCTTGTTGGACCCGGTGAACCAGTTGGCAATGACACGGATGATTTCATCCAATGACGTCGATAGCGTTTTCGCAGGGCGACCCACGGAATACGGCGAAGATGCCGACGCGATGAAAGTCCTTGTGGTCATGACGGACGGCGCGAACACCGACGCTTACTCTACAAAACCCGAATATCGCTCGGGCAAGTCGCCTATTGTCTCCCTCGAAGGGACGGACAATTTCGACTTCAGCGACACGTCCACATACGCCTATTATGACGAGAGCAAAGACGTCACCGGCGGGAAACCATATTATAATTTCAGCACCCGCAAATGGGTTGCTGCGTCGGATTTTCAGGAAGCCTATACTTGGACAGAGTATTGCTACAACTCGAGGGGCAAGCTGCGGACTTGCACCTACACCAGCTATAAGCAAGCCACCTTCTACGACGTGTCTTACGAGCACCTGTATCAAACGAAGGGCCTGAACCTCTTTGGCTTGGCCTATTACTTCGCCATTCCCTACGACCGCACAATTCTAACCCAATACAAGTTGATGTCCGAGCGCTCCGAGAACAACGCCCAGTCGAATGAAACGCAAAAGGATGACAACCTTCACGCGATTTGCGACCTCGCGCGCGAGAAAGGTATTTTCGTGTTCACAATCGCCGTCGACCCCTTGGAAGACGGGTATGACTACTCAAGCGTGCTGACCGAATGCGCAACGACAAGCGCCTATGCGTTTAGTGTCGACAGTGACCAGATGACGACCGCCTTCTCGACGATCGTCTCGAACATCAACGCCCTACGTTTGTCCAACTAAGGCCGTATTCGCGCGGCATGGTCCCTGAGATGACCTCACCGCGCGATACATGAACGCGCAACAGCAAAGACAGCTTCCTATGATCAAGTCGATGAAATCCCTTCGTATCCGTTTTGCGCAATTCCTCGCCGCGCAAGATGGTGCATCGACAATTCCGGCGATCATCTTCTTGCCATTTTTGTTGATGATCATGTTTGCCTCGGTTGAACTTGGCCTGTTGAATCTGCGTCAGGTGCTTTTGGACCGGGGCCTCGATCAAACTGTGCGAATTTTGCGGATCGGTGTTGCGACATTGCCGACAGACAATGATGAAGCGATCGAAACGATCAAGAAATCGGTCTGCACGAATATCGCATTCATCCATTCGTGCATGGATGACCTCACCATCGAGATTTTCCAAGTAACTCGCTCGGTGACTGTGACGGGCAGCGGAAGCAATATCAGTGTCTCGCGCAGTTGGGTCTCCAGCGGAGCGGGCACATCCGCAACCTGCACGGATCGAAACATCTCGACGCCGCCGACCGTAACATTGGACCGCGCCACGCCCGACGATCTTATGCTGGTGCGCGCGTGCCTGAAAGTTAACCCAACAATGCCGGATTTCGCATTGGGGCCGCTTTTAGTGAAAGATCAGGCGGGAATGGTTGCCTTGGTCTCAACCTCTGCTTGGGTCCGCGAACCTTACTACACTGGCTCATAATGGGGATTTGCATGAAATATCTGTGTAACATTCGGATCCCACAGCCTGCCTTCGCCCTTCGCTTTAAACGCGACGAGTTGGGCTCTATGGCGGTGGAGGGCGTTCTGGCCGTGCTCTTGATGATGGGGTGGTTGATCACCGCATTGCAATTCTTCGACGGCTACCGCGTCAAGACGCTCAATACCAAAGCCGCCTACACGATTTCCGATTTGCTCTCCCGCGAGAAATCGACCATCGGGCCGACCTATGTCGAGGAGATGAAAAAGGTCTTCGACTTTGTGACTGACGCGCGTGGCGATAGCTGGATACGCGTGACCGGAATCGAATGGGTCGCCGCGCAAAACCAGTTCGAGGTACAATTTTCTTACGCCACGGGCGGATTGCAAGCCTACACCACAGCCGCCCTTCAATCCGAAGCCACACGCATCCCTGCGATGCCTGAGGGAGACATGGCCGTTATCGTCGAAACATCGATGAACTTCGATCCGCTCTTCGGGCTCGGGGATAAAGCCCTGACGTTGGGCGGGGAAACTACCACAATCGGTCTTGGCTCCAACATCTGGATGTCAAACTTCGTTGTGACACGCCCCCGCGGGCCGCGAATTGTCTGGAGCGACTCCTACTAAGCTCGCAACGCCTAAAGGTGATCGCGCACAGGCGCTGTGCTTTATCAGCGGATTGCCCAGCGCCCCTGCAATGCCCAGTTTAATCGCAAGCTCATAACAGGAGATTTGCGATGTCTGTCACAGGTTCCACTCCGCGCCCCGTCATCGAAGAACGAAACGCCCAGCCCGTCATTGAAGGCGCCGGCGTTCATCTGCACCGCGCGTTCGGATTTCATAACCCGACCGAAGCCGATCCATTTTTGCTCTTCGATGATTTTCGGGGCGACCATCCCGATCAATTCGAGGCAGGGTTCCCGTGGCATCCCCATCGCGGCATCGAGACGATCACCTATGTTTTGGCCGGGACCGTCGATCACGGTGACAGCCTCGGCAATACAGGCACATTGGGTGCGGGCGATGTGCAATGGATGACGGCCGGATCTGGGATCTTGCATCAAGAAATGCCGCACGGAAATGCGCTTGGGCAAATGCACGGCTTCCAGCTTTGGGCAAATCTGCCGTCCGATCTGAAGATGACTGCGCCGCGCTACCAAGATGTTCAGGGCGCAGATATCCCTGAGGTCACGGACGACGATGGAACGCGCGTGAAGGTCATCACAGGTGAATTTTGGGGCAAACGCGGGCCAGTCGATGGCATCGCCGCCGATCCCCAGTATCTTGACGTATCAGTGCCTGCAGGCGTCAAAAAACGCTTTAAAATAGACACTTACCGTCGTGCATTTGCCTATATTTATGAGGGCGAGGCGATCTTCGCGGATGCGGCGCCACCCAAAGGGATATTGCTGGAAAAGGATGTGATGGGCCGAGAGGTCAATATTCGTGACTTGTCGGGCAACCGGACGCTGATTCATTTTGGAACGGGCGACGAAGTTGTCGTCCAAGCTGGGGAAAACGGCGTTCGCTTTTTGCTGATTTCGGGGGCGCCGATCGATGAACCTGTCGCATGGCACGGGCCAATCGTGATGAACACACAAGCAGAGCTGCGCACGGCGATTGCCGAATTGCGCAACGGGACCTTCATCAAGCCCGCACATTAGCGCACCGCCATCGGGCCGTTGCTGCTTGCCTCTCCTCTGGCCGCGCCATACTGTCGCGCGGTCAGTCGAAGGCACGTTCATGCGCATTACCCTCTTGTTCACCGCCCTATTCCTCGCCGCCTGCGCGCAGGACGAAACCGATTGGCCCAATCTGCTCCCCATTGAAGACGTACTCGCCGAGGCGCCCGCCCCGACGACCGATCCGTCGCCCGCTTTGGAGAGCCGCGCCGCAGCGCTAGAGGCCCGCGCCGCAGCGCTTCGCGGCAATGTCATCACCCAAGGCAGCCTTCCGGGCTATTGACGACCTAACGCGCGTTGCAAGCGCGGTTCTAAATCGGTATCGAGTGGCCAAACAAATCAGGAGTTCCGCATGTCCAGCCCCCAAGCCCTTCCGCCCCTGCGCCTTGGCATTGCTGGGCTTGGCACCGTCGGAATCGGCACGGTCAAGATCGTCCAGCGCCACGCCGATCTGATCGCTGCGCGCACCGGCCGCGGTGTCGAGATCACCGCCGTCTGCGCGCGCGACAAGACGAAAAATCGCGATGCGGATCTGTCAGGCTACGCTTGGGAAACCGACGCAGTTGCCCTCGCAAAACGCGATGATATCGACATTTTTGTCGAATTGATGGGCGGGCATGAGGGCGCGGCAAAAGACGCAATCGAGGCCGCTCTCGCAACCGGCAAGGATGTCGTAACCGCGAACAAGGCGCTGCTGGCGCATCACGGCCATGCTTTGGCGGTCGCTGCCGAGGCCGCTGGTCGCGTGATCAGGTTTGAAGCGGCGGTCGCGGGCGGCATTCCGGTGATTAAGACCTTGACTGAGGGCCTTGCTGGCAATGCCATGCGCCGCGTCATGGGCGTCATGAACGGGACCTGCAATTACATCCTGACGCGCATGGAATCCGCCGGTCTTCCCTACGATCAAGTCTTCGAAGAAGCGCGGCAGCTCGGCTATCTTGAGGCTGATCCCAACCTGGATGTTGGTGGCATCGATGCCGGCCATAAGCTGGCGCTGTTGGCCTCCATCGCGTTTGGCACGAAAGTGGCATTTAGCGATGTGGTGCTTGAAGGAATCGGCCGGATTTCCATCGACGACATTCGCCGTGCTGGTGATATGGGGTATAAAATCAAACTTTTGGGCGTTGCGCAGATGACCGGTCGCGGGCTTGAACAGCGTATGACGCCGTGCCTCGTTCCGGCCGGATCTCCGCTGGGTCAGCTTCAAGGCGGCACCAATATGGTCGTCTTGGAAGGCGATAGCGTCGGGCAAATCGTTTTGCGCGGGGCAGGCGCCGGTGAAGGGCCAACGGCCTCTGCAGTGATGTCCGACGTGCTCGACATCGCGCGCGGAACACGCCTTACAACCTTTGGTCAGCCTGCCGCGACATTGAAAGATGCGACACCGGCCCAAGTCACGGTGGCCGCTCCTTATTACATGCGCCTTGAGCTGCTCGACAAACCAGGCGCGCTGGCGAAGATTACCGCGGTCTTGGGGGATGCGGGCATTTCGATTTCGCGGATGCGCCAGTATGGCCATGACGACACATCCGCGCCTGTCTTGATTGTCACGCATAAGACAACGCGCGATGCGATTGATTTCGCGATCGAGAAGTTGCCCGCGACAGCGGTTGTCAACGGCGATCCCGTCGCAATCCGGATCGAAGAACTTTAAACGGTGAGGGCAGGTGCGCCGATCCGCGCCTGCGCCCCCGACGTGCGACCGCACCTGAGCGATAGATGGACCCCCTAGCAGGAAACCAGCGCCGTGACCGGCTTGAAATCTCCTTGCCGCATTCATCACTCCGATAGAGATTCTTGTTAGCGCTCGCAGTCTTGTGGCACTCCCTCCATGCGGGCTAAATGCTTGCAGCCCCGCCGAAAATGGCGGCCGCTGCCCCTATTTGCCTAAGGATCCCATCGAATATGACCCGTCCGATTGATTTCAACGACCGCATGCTTTCGCTGGGCCTCGCCCGTGTTTCCGAAGCCGCCGCCCACGCATCGGCGCGCCTGATCGGGCGCGGCGACGAGAAGGCTGCGGATCAAGCCGCCGTGAACGCGATGCGCGATCAGCTCAACATGCTCGATATCAAAGGTGTCGTCGTGATTGGCGAGGGCGAGCGCGACGAAGCGCCGATGCTGTATATCGGCGAAGAAGTCGGCACCGGTGATGGTCCCGCCTGCGATATCGCGCTTGACCCGCTCGAAGGCACAACCTTGACCGCCAAGGATATGCCCAACGCCCTGACCGTCATCGCGATGGCGCCGCGCGGCACGTTGCTGCATGCGCCGGATGTCTACATGGACAAGCTCGCGATCGGGCCGGGATATCCCGAGAATGTCGTTTCCTTGGATATGACGCCGACCGAACGTGTCGAGGCATTGGCCAAGGCGGGCGGTGTGGAGCCTGCGGATATCACCGTTTGTATTTTGGAACGCCCACGACATGAGGATCTGATCGCGGAAGTGCGTGCAACGGGTGCATCGATCCGCTTGATCACGGATGGTGATGTAGCAGGCGTAATGCATTGCGCCGAGGCCGACATTACCGGAATCGACATGTATATGGGTTCGGGCGGCGCGCCAGAGGGCGTGCTCGCCGCATCCGCGTTGAAATGCATGGGCGGCCAGATGTGGGGCCGTTTGTTGTTCCGTAACGATGACGAACGTGGACGCGCCGCAAAGGCCGGGATCACCGACCTCGACAAGATCTACGCGCGCGACGATCTCGTCACCAGCGATGTGATCTTCGCGGCGACCGGCGTAACCGATGGCTCGATCGTTTCGGGCGTCAAGCGCACCGCAACCTATATCGAAACCGAAACGATCCTTATGCGTTCGAAAACGGGATCGGTACGTCGGATGATCTACCGCAACCCGATCAAATAAGCTCGCAGCACCTCGTGCGGCGAAACGGAAGGCCCTGCCCTATGGCGGGGCCTTTTGATTTTGGCTAACGTGCGCGCATGAACAATTTTCTCAACGTTGATTTGTCGCTCACGGGGCGACGCTGGATAGGCCCGACCGCAGCTGCGGATCGTTTGGCCGAGTTGATGGTGCAAGAAACGCGCTTGCCGATGCCACTTGCACGGATTTTGGTCGCGCGGGGGGTCACGCCAGATCAGGCCGATGCCTATCTCGAGCCTACGCTGCGCGATCTCCTGCCCGATCCTTTAACGCTGAAGGACATGCGGATCGCCGCCTCGAGATTCGTTGCGGCCGCCAAATCGGGCGAGAAAATCGCGGTGTTTGCGGATTACGATGTAGACGGCGGCACGTCTGCGGCATTGCTCATCACTTGGCTGCGCGCGATGGGGCGGGACGCGACCCTCTATATTCCTGATCGGATTGACGAAGGCTACGGGCCGAACGAGCCGGCAATGGCGAGCCTCGCCGCAAACCACAGTTTAATCGTCTGCGTGGATTGCGGGACCCTGTCGCACGGCCCTGTGGACGCCGCGAAAGGCGCGGATGTGGTGATTCTGGATCACCATTTGGGCGCGGAGACGCTGCCTGCAGCTTTGGCCGTCGTTAACCCGAATCGGCAAGACGAAAGCGGCGATCTTGCGCATCTGTGCGCGGCATCAGTCGTGTTCTTGATGCTGGTCGAGGCGAACCGCCAGTTGCGCGAGGAGGGCATTAAAGGGCCCGATTTGATCTCGATGCTGGATCTGGTCGCGCTGGCAACCGTCGCGGATGTCGCCCCCTTGATTGGAGTGAACCGCGCGTTGGTGCGCCAAGGGCTGAAAATCATGGCCCGGCGCGAGCGCGTTGGCATTACGGCTCTGTCCGACATCGCGCGTATGGATAAGGCTCCGAACACCTACGCGCTCGGCTTCCTGCTGGGGCCGCGAATAAACGCAGGTGGCCGGATCGGCGCGGCGGATTTGGGGGCGCGCCTGTTGTCTACATCGGACAAGCACGAGGCAGATGCCCTCGCTGCACGGCTGGATGAGTTGAATACGGATCGTCGCGAGGTTGAAAATCGCGTCCGTGAGGCCGCCATTGCGCAAGCCGAAGGTCGCGGAACGGAACGCCCTCTGGTTTGGGCGGCCGGCGCGGGGTGGCACCCTGGCGTGGTTGGGATCGTCGCGGCACGCCTGAAAGAGGCCACGAACCGCCCTGCCGTAGTCATTGGCGTCGAAGACGGCATCGGCAAAGGCTCGGCACGTTCGGTCAACGGCGTTGATCTGGGCGCCGCAATCCAGCGACTCGCAAGTGAGGGCCTGTTGATCAAAGGTGGCGGCCATAAGATGGCGGCAGGGTTGACCGTGGCGGAAGATCAAATTCCGGCGGCCATGGCGCGGCTGGAAGAGCTTTTGGCAAAACAGGGTGCTGGCGCAGGCGGCCCGCGCGATATGCGCATCGACGGCCTCTTGATGCCAAACGCCGCCACGCCCGAGCTTGTCGAGGATATCGACCGCGCGGGCCCGTTCGGCCAAGGGGCCCCCGCCCCGCGTTTCGCTTTCGCCGATATGGCAATCTCCGGAGCAAAACGCGTCGGTGAAAGTCACCTGCGATTTTCCTTCTCGGACGGGTTCGGGAAGCGGATTGATGCGATTGCCTTCGGGGCCTTTGATACCGACCTCGGCATAGCCCTCGAATCCGCTGGAATCGGACGGTTCCATCTGGCGGGGAAGCTGGAAATCAACTCATGGGGCGGGAAGAACAAGGTACAACTGCGCTTAGATGATGCAGCAAGAGCTTGAAAATAAGAGATTTTAGGGAAAAATGAAAAACCTTCACAAAAATCGCAAAAAGGCTCTTGCGCTATTCGCACACCTCCCTTAAACACCGCCTCACGCAAGCAGCGAAGGTCGAAAGACACCGCCGCGAAGCAAGAAAGTGGCCCGTTCGTCTATCGGTTAGGACGCCAGGTTTTCAACCTGGAAAGAGGGGTTCGATTCCCCTACGGGCTGCCACTTCTTGCACTCTCCCAGAAAAAATCAAAAGATTTAGGACGCTGGGTAGGCTTGTTCTGCGGAACTCTTTTGCTGAAAAAAGGCGCCTGCCGCTCATAGCGGGGCGCCTTTTTCAATATACTCAGGATACGACTTAAGCGGCTGTCCGCATAGGCGCCGCAGCTTGCTCGATAAACTCGGCATGAAGCGCCTTGATCGCGGGTTGTAGCTTTTCCCGATCGACGATGAACTGAACGTCCACATTCCGCGGGCCCTGCGTTGCACCGATCGCGAAGAGATCGGCCGTTGCGAGAGCCGTCAAACCGCGCGACAGGACTGACAAGCCATTAAGATCTCGCCCAATGACAGAGGCCATCGACAGAGTGCGCATCGTGATCTCGGATGCCGGAAACGCCTCTAGAATATCACGCTCAACGCGCCGGATCGATTTGAGCGACGTATCGAGGTAATGCGTGATCGTGTTGGCATTCGAGACCTTGGAAACGATGCGAACATTGTGACGCTTCAGCGCCTCCAGAATCACCGCATCATATCCTTTGACACCCACCATATCCTGCTCGAACACTTCGAGCGTCATGATGTCGAGCCCCGTGACGATTTCCACCGCAGGCACCTGCGCAGGAAGATCGTCGATCAAGGTCCCCGGATCTTCTGGCTCGAACGCGTTGGTGACGCGCAACGGGACGGCCGCCTGCCGCAAGGTCTTCGCAGCCTTCGGATGGATCGCCTCCATCCCCATATTGGCCAACTGGTCCGCGACATCGAAATTGGTGCGGCCAATCTTGGTAACGGCATCCGCGCCGACAAGTTTCGGGTCGCAGGAAGACAAATGGAATTCCTTGTGAATAATCGCCTCTCGCGCACCCGTGAGGGCAGCAAGCTTGGAGAATGTCACCTCGGAATAGCCGCGATCGAATTCGCGCATCAAACCTTCCGCGCATTGCGCATATCCCGTAACAATCGGCATCTCGACCGCAGGATCGACGGCCTTCATCGCCGCAAGAATGCGATCTTTCAAGGACACATCGCCCTCGTCGCGCCACCCCGACAAATCGACCAAACGCGCGTTCACGCCCGCACGCCGTAGCATTAGAGTCGTGACAAAAGCGGAATGCGCTTCGCCCAATCCCGAAAGCAGTTCTCGGATTTGCAACATATGCTCGGACAGACGGAAGTGTCCGTAAGCACAAAGCCGTTGCAGATCGATCAAGCAATTGCGCGCGCCGAGGATGCGCTCCGTCACGAACGACTCCGCCTGCTCACGATCTGCGGGATGCTCCAGAACGTTCGTGTGACAAGCACGCATCTGATCAGCGACGCGGTTCAACGCATCATGCCAGCCGTGATCACCCTCGGCGTTGGCGAAATGCGCGTAAACGCCCGGTTCTCCCGACTTCTTATGTTCAAGCAGCAAGTCGGTAATCCCGCCGAAGGCGGAGACGACAAACACGCGACCGTAGAGATCTGCACCCTTCCGGTCGCCGATGAACAACGTATCTTTCAATACGTGCACACGGGACATCGACGTCCCGCCGATCTTCTCAACCGTATGCGCCATATCAATCCACCAACTGTTCCGCAGGCGCGTAAGACCCGTCCTCGCGGTGAACCTCTTTGCCTGTCACAGGCGGATTGAAGCAGCACGCCATATGCAGCTCCTCTTCCGCGCGCAGGATGTGTTTATCGTGCAGATTCAACGCATACATCACACCGGGGTGAATCGCGTGCGTCTCGCCCGTGGCAAGATCAGTGATACATCCCTTGCCCTTCATGCAATAAACACTCTCAAAGTGATGCTTGTAATGGAAGGTGTGTTCCGACCCTGCCTCAAGCACCGTGATATGGAATGAAAACCCCATTCCATCATCGGCCAAGAGCATGCGCGTCGACGTCCATTGCGCATCGGCAACGTGACGGTCGGTGGATTTCAGTTTGTTAAAATCACGAACAATCATGTACTTACTCCGCTGCCAATTGAAGATCACCGAGCACGCTCATGGTCGCCTTCGCAAGGATCGCGAAGCCTTCACGCATGACAGCATCCGAGATTGTCAGCGGCGCAAGGAATTTGACAACCTCGCCGCGCGCACCTGACGTCTCAATCACGAGGCCCATGTCATAGGCACGCTCGCAGATGGCGCTGGCCAAATCGCCCGAACCAACATCAATCCCTTGCATCATGCCACGTCCTTTAAGCGTTGCGCCGTCAATGTGCCGCGCGATGCTTTCAAGCTCGGACGTGAGCAAGACCGACTTGCGTACAAGCTCCGCCTCGAAGGCGCCATCGGACCAGAACTTCTCGATCGCCACACGCCCCGTCACGAAGGCATGCGTGTTCCCACGGAACGTCCCGTTATGCTCAGCAGGCTTCCAGATGTCGTATTCGCGCTTGATAAGAAGTGCAGCGAAGGGAAGGCCAAAACCGGAGAAGGACTTTGCCTGTGTAATCATGTCAGGCTTGATCCCCGCCGCCTCGAACGAGAAATAAGTCCCCGCGCGGCCACAGCCCGACTGGATGTCATCCACGATCAGCAAAGCACCATGCTTGCGGGCGATTTTCTCGACACCTTGCATCCAGGCATCTGACGCCGCATTCAGGCCGCCCTCCCCCTGGATCGGCTCGAAGATAAAGGCCGCGGGCGCATCAATCCCGGACGAGGGATTTGAGAGCATCGCATCGATCACCGTCAACGTGTCGACATCGGCCCCCAAGGAACCCTCGAACGGCATATGCGTCACATCCGCAAGCGAACCATTGCCCGCACCGCTACGCTTGGACGCATTCCCGGTGAGGGCCAAAGCCCCCATGGTCATTCCGTGGAACCCGTTCGTAAAGGAAATCACGTTCCGGCGGCCCGTCACCTTGCGAGCAAGCTTGATCGCGGCCTCGACCGCGTTCGTACCTGTCGGCCCGGTCATCATCACCTTATAATCCATCTTGCGCGGCGCAAGAATTCGGGTCTCAAACGCGTTCAAGAACGCGCTTTTAGCGTCGGTGTGGAAATCGAGACCATGCGCAACACCGTCGCGCGTGATGTGGTCTATCAACGCCGCTTTCATATCAGCATCATTGTGCCCGTAATTCAGCGACGAACAGCCCGCGAGAAAATCGATGTAGCGATTGCCTTCGGCATCGAACACCTCAGCGCCTGAGGCCCGCGTGAAAACTTCATCAACGCCGCGGCAATAAGAACGTGCCTCGCTCTCGCGGCGGGCAAAAATAGATGTCGGGGTTGCCATGTCATTGGGCATGGTATGTCCTTTCCCTTTTGGGGATGAATAAAGTCGATAGGTTAGCCGCGCTGGCGATCTGCCGCGGGCGGTAAGCTGATCGTCACAAGATGCTCAGTGGGATGCGCATCATCGAGATGGATCTCGCGAATGAAATGCGGTTCATCGTGCATCGCGCCCCCGATCAGCCGGGCAAAACTCTGAAACAAACCCCAAGATGCCGCGTTGGACTTCGTGATTGTCGTCTGCAGGTTCGGGGCGTCTTTCACAGCGTTGCGCGCGATCAGATCCAAAAGCATGGTTTTACCAAGCCCGACACCGCGGGCCTTTTCTCCGACAGCAACCTGCCAAACGAAAAAGTCGCCACTTTTCGGGATGATATGACCAGAGATCCAGCCAACCACCTCACCGCCGATCTCGGCGATGACGGAGGTTTCACGGAAGTGCTCCGCTTGAATCAAGTTTGCATAAAGCGAATTTTCATCAAGCGGCTTGCATGCGCGGATCAGCTTCCAGATCGTTGGCCCGTCCGTTGCGGCGGGTTTGCGCAGGGTAATTACCTGCGATTGATCGGCATTGCTGTCATGCGGCATAGGTACACGTCTCGTTGTTTCTTCGATTAGCTAACTAATCCAACACCTTGAAAAAATCAACACAGGAACCAGAAATATCGTCTAACACGATGTTATATATCAGTTAGTTTTTAAAATGTGTATATATATTACGTATATTTTGGATTGGACCTTTTCGAAATTACTTCGATGTTACTACGCAACCGCGGAAAATTTCCCAGATTGATGATCGGCCATTCTTCAGACACACTCACGGAATGAACCAGCAAGCCCCGCAACGACTAGACGAGAGCCTGATCGCGCTGCGCAGAATCCTGCGCGCGACCGAACTCTTCGAACGCGATCTCGCGCATGCCGCAGGCGTAACACCCGCCCAGCTTCGCGTTCTCCAAATCGCACATCATAGGGGCGGACCAACATCGAAGGCCCTCGCGGTGCAAATGGGCGTCAGCCAAGCGACCGTGACGGCCCTTGTCGACAAGTTGGTCGCGCGCGCGATGGTAACCCGGCGCGCGTCAGACTCGGATCGACGCCAAGCAAACGTGGTCGTGACAGATGTTGGACTTCACGCCCTGCAAAACGCGCCCGATGCGCTGCAACAGCGCTACGCACGCGCATTCGACAAGCTGGCGGACTGGGAACAGGCACAGCTTGTCTCGTCACTGGAGCGCGTGGCGGCTATGCTTGACGCAGAGGACATGGATGCCTCGCCCGTCTTAAGCACCGGCGAGCTGCGAACAGAACGATCATAGCCCCCGGCACGGACCGCACGCACTGGCGACGCTCCGCCACTGCGCGCCGCCGACACATAGCTGCGCGAAAAAGAGCATGGTGCCAAAAACCGTTTACAAGTATGTCGCAAGACGAGAACGAGAAGAAGGCAGGCAACTGACATGAAGCGAGTTATTGAAATCGCGAAGCCGGCGACGATGAAATTACGTCACCACAGGATCATACAATCCTTCTTCATCCTCGTGTTCATCCCGACACTCCTATCCGCAATCTACCTATGGGGATTTGCGAAAGACAAATACGTCTCCAGCATGTCATTCTCGGTTCGCACGGAAAGCATGCAATCCGCGACGGATCTTCTGGGCGGGCTCTCGTCGATCACCGGCAGCAGTTCTAGCGACGTCGACATCCTGACCCAGTTTATCGAGAGCGGAGATCTCATCGAGACCGTCAAAGAAACGATCGACATCGCGGAAGTCTTTTCAAGCGCATGGCCTGTTGATTTCGTGTTCGCCTTCAATCCGGAGGGGCAGTTCGAAGATCTGCAGGAATATTGGCGCAGCAGCGTCCTGACCAGCACGACAAACGGCATCGTGACGCTCTCTGTCACGACATACGACCCCCAAAGCTCGTATGACATCACGAACGCGATCTACGAGGCCAGCCGCGACCTGATTAACCGGCTGTCTGAGGAAGCCCATAGCGACGCGACGCGCTTTAGCCGCGAGGAACTCCGGCTCGCCGAAGCCCGCCTGACAAAGGCGCGCGAAGAGATGACCAATTACCGCCTACAGGCGCAGATCATCGACCCGAACGCGACACTTGAGGCGCAAATGGGGATTCTGACCAACCTCCAGTCACAGCTCGCAGAAGCCGATATCCAGCGGGCTCTCCTAACCCGTACGGGCAGCGGAACCGGCCCGCGGATCGACGAGATTGATCGTAAAACAGCCGCCATCAAGGCGCAGCTAGAGATCGAGCAAAACAAATTCGCGCGTGGCGGGAAGGGACCGGGGGGCGAGGACTACGCCACAGTGTTCGCGCGCTACGAAGCCCTCGCCTCGGATATGGAGTTCTCGCAATAGGCGTATCGTTCGGCGCAACTGCTCTACAATTCCGCCCTCGCGGAGGCGAAGCGTCAAGCTCGGTAACTCGTGGCACATGTCAAACCCACGATCGCGGAGAAAAGCCTCGCGCCAGTCCGGGTAATGTCGCTTTTCGTGACAACTTTGTTCTTGCTGCTTATCTGGTCAATCGGCGTCTTAATCTTCTACAGCATCCGTGATCGCCGGTGAGCCATGATAACATTGGAAAACCTGACGAAATCGTATCGCACCAAAGGTCAACAAAAGGTCGTCGCGCGCGGTATTAACGCCACTTTCCCGACAGGGGTGGCTGTTGCGCTTTTAGGGCGAAACGGGGCGGGGAAGTCGACCCTGATGCGGCTTATCGCGGGGAATGCAAAGCCAACAAGCGGACGTATCTGGAGCGATGGCACGATCTCGTGGCCCGTCGGCTTCGCAGGCTCGTTCCACGGCGAACTGACCGGCGCGCAAAACGTCAAGTTTATCTCGCGCATCTACGGCGTCGATACGGACATGCTGATTGATTTTGTTGAAGATTTTGCGGAGCTGGGCGAACATTACCGCCTCCCCTTCCGCACCTATTCATCGGGAATGAAATCGCGGCTTGCGTTCGGCGTGTCCATGGGAATCCGCTTTGATACCTATCTCGTAGACGAAGTCACCAGCGTCGGGGATCAACGCTTTAAAGAGAAGGCGAATGAGGTTTTCCAAAAGCGCATCGGCGCATCGGGGGCCATTGTCGTATCACACTCGATGAATGTCATTCGCCAGATGTGCACCAAGGCAGCCGTGTTAGAAAACGGCAACTTAACAATGTTCGATAACGTCGAGGATGCCATCGCACGCCACATGGAGAACATGAAATCATGAGCCCGCGGCCCGAAAGCGATCTTCTTGAGCAAGACGGGATGCGTGCCCGCAAATACCGAACGTTTAGGACGGTTTTCGCGCTCGTCATGCGGGAGATGTCGACCACGTATGGCCGCTCGCCAGGCGGATATCTTTGGGCCGTTTTGGAACCCGTGTTGGCCCTCACCGTTCTGACTTACGTGTTTTCCTTTGTGATGCGCACGCCGCCATTGGGCACCAGCTTCGCGCTGTTTTATGCAACGGGCTACCTGCCGTTCATGATGTTCAATGACATCGCGAACAAGACCGCCACTGCCCTCAACTACTCACGACCGCTGCTTCAATATCCTGCGGTGACATTCGTCGACGCGCTCCTTGCGCGCGCGTTCCTACATTTGATCACCCACGTCTTGGTCGCATATATTGTCTTCATCGGAATGACCCTCATCTTGGATCTCCGGTTGAGCCCAGACTATCCTGCGATCGCAACCGCCTATTTCTTAGGCGGGATCATTGGTTTCGGCGTGGGCTGCTTTAACTGCTACCTGATGACGAGCATTCCGG
The DNA here is from genome assembly GCF_042466415.1 of Albirhodobacter sp. R86504. Lineage (NCBI taxonomy): Bacteria > Pseudomonadati > Pseudomonadota > Alphaproteobacteria > Rhodobacterales > Paracoccaceae > Albirhodobacter > Albirhodobacter sp. R86504. Next base: position 1,953,803 of record NZ_JAXHCH010000002.1, read on the forward strand.
TATGGGAGCGAATCTGGCAGATCATCACGCGGCCCCTTCTGTTGATCTCAGGCCTGTTTCTGCCGTTTGATTCGATGCCAGCTCTAGCGCAGGATATTTTGTGGTGGAACCCGCTGATCCATGTTGTCGGATTTCTTCGCAAAGGCATTTACGCGCCCGCCTATGAGGGCAGCTACCTGTCATTGGCCTATCCGATTTTGCTGTCGCTCGGCCTCGCAGCCCTCGGGTTGCTCCTCCTTTGGCGCAACCATCAGCGACTGCTTGAAGCTTAGATTGAGCGCGCTCCTCAATTGACACGGCGACCGCCGCGGCGTGGCCGGCACAGCGGCCTCACGCCCCCCTACACGGCTCGCCAAGCGGTGAACACACGACTCCTGCGATATTCCTATCCGCACGCTGCTGCTGCCCCCTGACGGCCGCGGTGGCTGGACCCAGCTATTCTGGCGAACTCACCTCGCGAAAACAGGCGATCGTAACGGAGAGTTTGGTTTGAAAGCGGCGCGTGACGGCGCAAGACACCCGCGCCGGAAAGTCGCTGACGGTAGCGGAGCACTCAACGCCCCGACAGGCATCCCATAAACGAGCATCCCATAAATTCGGATACATGCAGGCATGCCACGCAGATCAGACGATGCGACAAAAAGACGCCTGAAAGGCGTATTTTATATAACATTCAAGTAGAGGAGAAATGGTGCACCCGGAGCGATTCGAACGCCCGACCCTCAGATTCGTAGTCTGATGCTCTATCCAGCTGAGCTACGGGTGCACTGTGAGGCTGCATTTACCGACCGTTGCGGGGGGTTGCAAGTGCTATTTTCAACTTTCTTCATTCGAATGCTGTTTTTTTGATTTTTTGCTCTGATCCTTGCCGAGATGGTTGAAAATCCGATCAATCCAGATCTTTGGGGTTCCGCTAAGTCAGCCAGTTATCTCACCAATTTCCACATGATCGGGGAGACGGATCATGAATTCGGTTCCCTCGGAATCGGTACGCACAAGCTCCAGCTGCCCCCCGTGCCCCCGAATAAGCTCGGCGGATATCGCCAAACCGAGGCCCGTGCCACCCTTTCGCGACCCGCCGGAAAACGGCTGGAACAGATGCTCGCGCGCGCGCTGAGGCAGGCCCGGGCCCGTGTCTTGCACGCGAATCCAAACCCCTTGGGCATGGCGCCCCGCACCGATTTCGATCGTGCCATGATTGCGAGTTCCCTCAATCGCCTGCCGTGCGTTGCGCACGAGATTCGAAAGAACACGGTAAAGCTGCTCACGGTCGGCGCGCACATCGATGGACCCCGAAATATCCGTCACGAAATCAACAAGCGCCGCGCCATCCTTTTGGGTCTGATCGGCGGAAAGCTCTTCGCCCTCCACGACCTCCGCCAGCAATCCCTCCAGCGCAAAGGCTGTGAGCGTCGGCGCAGGCTCCTCGGCCCGACCGAATGCCAAAGTTGTCTCGCACAGGTTCACAGCGCGTGAGATCGAGTTCACCAGCTTTGGCGCCGCGCGTGCGACCGCTGGATCCTGGCTCGTTTCCATTCGGTCCGCGAACAATTGCGCGGTGGTCAGAATATTGCGCAAATCGTGGCTAATCTTGGCAACGGCTTGCCCCAACTGCGCAAGGCGTTCTTTCTGCTTCAGCGCGGCCGTAAGCTGTGTCTGCATCGAAGCAAGCGCATCCTCGGCCACACGCAGCTCACGAATCCGCGCTGTCGGCTCGATGATCCGCCGCGCGTCCTCGGGCGAATCGGCATATGCGGCCATATGCGCGACGACACGCTTGATCGGCAGAACCATTACCCGCCGAACGGCAAAGAAGAGCAATAGCGCCGTGAACGTCGAGAATGCCGCGGAAAGCGACAGCAGTCGAAGCCCGTATTCAAACATCGCATCCCGCAGCGGCAGCGTCTCAAGCGTGACCTCGATCACCTCGCCGCCCTGCTGCACCGGATTGCCGATCACACGGATCACGTGGTTTTGCGTATCAACCATCTGCGCAAGCGCCTCGCGAATCCGGTCCAACTCCGACCCTTCGCGCAAATCATACGTAACGGAGACGGGTTGCGGAATCGTTGACGACAAAATGAGCTGCCGGACGGCATCACGGCGCAGAACGACGTTGAACACGCCCGCGTTGGCAAGAAGCTCCGCCTCCAACTCCGGCTCAATCATCGAATCAGTCGCAAGAAGCGCGAGAGAGGCGATCTGCGCACGCTCAAGGCGCGTCTCGAACCAGTCGACACGGAAATTCGCGAGCCCAGGTAAGAGAATCAGCACCTCGGCCAGAATGACGAACACCGTCGTCACGATCAAAAAACGGCCCGAGAGCGTGTTCAGATGCATACCCTACCTATCGCGGCCCCGCGCACTCTTCGTCGTGCGCCGCACTCCATCCGACCTATCAAATCCGTTGGCGAATAAATAGGGCGTGATCGGCCTATTCCCAAGGGGATGCCCCGCGATAGCCTGTCATCTTGCCAATTTAGCGTGTATTATTGCGAAATTGCGCATTTAACCGCGAGCAATCGCCATTTTCTTGAGCACCTATCCGCCGGATTGCGGCCGCGAAGGCGACAAAAGGCCCCCGCCAGCGCGTGCCTGCGCTTCGCATAACGTAAAAAGGTGAAATAATCCGGCTTGCTGATTGACTTGCGTTCGCCCCGCCACTAGAGACGGGCTTCAATTATGAGCGGCAACCGAATCCAGTCGGGTCGTGTTGCCCTACCGTAGAAAAAGAAACCGGAGTACTTGCGATGAAACGCACTTTCCAGCCTTCGAACCTTGTTCGTGCACGTCGCCACGGCTTCCGCGCCCGTATGGCCACCAAAGGTGGTCGTCGTGTTCTGAACGCACGTCGCGCTAAAGGCCGTAAGTCTCTCTCGGCTTAAGCCGATAAGGTCTGAACGGCATGACACCGCCGGAGGCGCCCGTGAACGGTCCTGAAGACCGCCAATCGGGATCAGCCCCGGCGGTTTCCGTTTGCGCGGATGATAAAGCGATTTCCCTTGTCCCGTCCGCTGTGGAAACACTCCGCAAGCGGGCCGATTTCCTGCGGGCCGCTTCGGCGCGCAGGGCTGGGACATCCAGCTTTCTCCTTCAAGCTCGACAACGCAAAGCCGATGAACCTGTCGCGCCAGACCTCGCTCGTGTAGGGTTCACATGCTCTAAAAAAGTCGGAAATGCCGTTGCGCGCAACCGCGCCAAGAGGCGCTTGCGCGAAATCGCACGGCTGAGCTTGCCGGAACTGGGCCGCCAAGGGTGGGATTATGTTCTCGTCGGCCGCCTAGACGCTACGGCGAACCGCGAATTTCAAGCGATGCTACGTGACATGCGCCATGCCCTCGCGGATGTGCATTCAGGTAAGCCGCAAAAACCCCGTCCACCCGCCGCCATCAAACGCGGGCCGCGGAGGGGGAAATGACCCCTCTGGCCTGGTTCGTATCCCTCCCAGTGCGTGCTTACCGCCTGATCGGTAGTCCTTGGGTTGGTAACGCCTGTCGCTTCCAACCCACATGCTCCGCCTATTCGATGGAAGCTTTGGAAAAGCATGGCGGCGTAAAGGGCACCTACTTGACGCTTCACCGTATTTGCCGTTGCCACCCTTGGGGAGGGGAAGGATATGATCCGGTACCCGCGGCCACGACAAAACCTCCCGTCCAAAAGGAAGACTCTGATGCTTGATGATGAAGCAGAGCCGATCCATCCCCTGTTCCGCAACGCGCCCTCGACGACGGAATTCAAAAAGCTCCGCAAGCGGATTATCCGCGAAACCCGTGATGCTATTGAAAAATACGGAATGATTGAGGCTGGCACGCGCTGGCTGGTTTGCCTCTCAGGCGGCAAGGACAGCTATACCCTGCTGGCGGTTTTGCAGGAGTTGAAATGGCGTGGACTTCTGCCTGTCGATCTTCTTGCGTGTAATCTTGATCAAGGCCAACCCGGCTTTCCATCCACCGTGCTTCCCGCATTTTTGGAAGAAATGGGCGTGCCCCATCGCATCGAATATCGGGATACCTACTCGATCGTCGTCGACAAAGTACCGGCGGGTCGCACCTACTGTTCGCTCTGCTCGCGCTTACGCCGTGGCAACCTTTACCGTATCGCCCGCGAAGAAGGATGTTCGGCAGTCGTTCTGGGGCATCACCGAGATGACCTTTTAGAAACATTTTTCATGAATTTGTTTTTTGGGGGCCGCATGGCAACCATGCCCCCCAAACTGCTCAACGAGGACGGTGACCTGTTTGTTTACCGCCCGCTGGCTTTCGTCTCGGAGGCTGATTGCGAGAAATTCGCCACCTCCATGCAATATCCAATTATCCCTTGTGACCTTTGCGGGTCGCAAGACGGGCTTCAACGCCAACAGGTTAAGAAAATTCTGGATGAGTGGGAGGCTCGCACCCCCGGTCGACGCCAAATCATGTTCCGCGCTTTGATGAATGCCCAGCCCTCTCACCTCGCGGACACCGCATTGTTCGATTTCGCGGGCCTCACGCGACAGGCCGCCACGCATCAAGCACCGTCACCGGCCACAAACGCACCGAATTTTAGCCAAATACCGCCTAATCTGCGCGACACAGATTAACTTCGCGCTGACCTAGACACGCTAGCCTCTCATCCTTGACGGGGTATGTCGGGTGAAAAGGGGTCTGCAAATGGTGGCGAAGAAAATCAGTGAAAGGAGGGCGCAACGGCGTGTGTTCAGGTACGAATTATTGGCCTTTATTCCCGCAATCGGCCTTTCCGGAATTTGGTACGGATGGCAAGGTATCGCATTGATCTTGGGCGCGGCGATTGCGGTGGCTTGGCTCGCCCGGGGCGACATCGTCCCTCCCAAATCCCCCTCAATTGAAACGCCACGAGACCCCCTCACGGGGCTACGGTTGCGGCCGACAGGCGAGACGCTCCTCGATGGTCTCCTGACGGAAGCAGAATCAACTGGCTACACGATCGCCTGTATCGTTTTAGGGGTGGATGACGCGCATCTGATCGCACAGCAAGAAGGGGAAGCGGCGCTCAACAAGGTGCTCCAAGTCACGGCCGAGCGGCTGACTGACACGTTGCGTGAAAAAGATATCGCGATTCGATTGAAGGGGTCGCGATTCGGACTGCTGATTCAGCCCACGCCCCGCACAGATTTGGCCAGTGTCATCCAGCTTAGCGCGCGGCTACAAAAAGCGGTTGAACAACCAATCGCCCTTCCAGGCCGCACATTCTACATCAACGCGCATATCGGCTTCGCCCTATCGCCCCATGTACCCGAGCGAACAGGGCAAGCGATGTTCAATGCAGCAGAATGCGCAGCAACCGAGGCCGCGCACAACGGCCCCAGCGCGATCCGCGCCTTCTCAGCGCAGCTAAAAGAAACCGGCCAAACGAGGACCTCCCTGACGACGGAGGCCGCCAACGCCTTGGAGAGCGGGCACATCATCGCCTATTTCCAGCCTCAGCTCTCCTCCCACACAGGGGATATTGAGGGGTTTAACGCCGTCCCGCGCTGGATGCATCCCTCCAAAGGCATTCTAACCGAAAACGAGCTTTTGCCCGCAATTGATGCCGCGGGTCTAAGCGACCGGCTCAACGAAATCATGCTGTTCAACGCCCTTTCTGCGCTCCGTGGTTGGGATCGGTGTTATCGGGAGGTCGAAAGCGTCTCCATTACACTCACGTCGCATCATCTCACGAATCCACAGCTTCCTGATTATATGATGCGGGATCTCGCGCGGTTCGACATTGCCCCGAAACGCCTCCGTTTGGTCCTGCCGCAGACCCTTATCGCCGAGCTCGACGACACGATGGTTAGCCATAATCTCCAAGCCCTTCACGCGCGCGGCTTTCCCATCGAGATGTCCGGCTTTGGCACCAGTTCCGCCTCAGTTCACACAATCCGCCGTGCCTGCGCGGATCGCCTGCGTCTGCACCAGAGCTTCACAAACAAGATTGACACGGATCCGGATCAACAACGCATCGTTAGCGCCCTGATATCCTTGGCGGAGGGGCTCCACCTCGAAACTCTCGCGGAGTCAGTCCAAACAATCGGTGAGCACGCAATGCTCACGCAGATCGGCTGCACCGTCGCGCAGGGGCCCGCCATCGCACGCCCTATGGGCTACGACGACACGCTAGAATGGATCGACCGTCATCGCGACAAACTCAAAGCTACCCCAAAACTAAGGCGCCGATAGCTTTAGCCTTCCTTCGAGCCAACTTCCACGGCGCCCGTCGCAACCGGCGCCGTGGGTGAGTCGGGATGCCGCACTCTTTCCCGAGGGCAAAGGCCCGCAACTTCGCCGCGTTCACTTTTTATAGCTGAAACGCCCCCCAAACCTGCCCGTTTAGGGAAAACCCCTTGACCTTTGCCCCCCCCTTCGATTGAACCCTCTCGAACTTCCGAAATGGCTGGTGGGCTTTCCCTAATGGACGACAATAAGAATCTCATCCTTGCAACGGTGCTTTCCTTCGCGGTGATCATCGGCTGGACCTTCTTCTTCGCACCTGAGGATGTTGCGCCAGAGCAGGTCGCGACGACGACCGAACAACTGGCGGCAACGCCCCCCGCTGCGACTTCGCAATCAGCAGGCACGACATCAACGACGCCGGCCGAGGCCGAGACGGCAGACGCGCCCCGCATCGCGATTGACACCCCCGCGCTTGAGGGATCGATCTCGCTGATCGGTGGTCGGATCGACGATCTCTTGCTCAAGTCCTACAAAGAAACGCTCGACGAAGGCTCCGCCGATGTCCGCCTTCTCGCGCCTGTCGGTACTGACTACGCCGAGAAGCCCTATTACGCCGTCTATGGCTGGCTCCCTGCCGGATCGATGGACCCTGCCCTCGTCCCCAATGCGAACACGCGCTGGACCGCTGATGGCTCAAACACATTGACCCCCACCACCCCCGTCAAAATGAGTTGGGATAACGGCGCGGGTCTTATCTTCCACCGCGAAGTCTCCGTAGATGAAAAGTTCTTGTTCACCGTGACGCAAAGCGTCGAGAACAACACAGGCGCGGCCGTCCGCCTTGCGCCCTACGGCATCGTCGCCCGCCACGGTCGCCCAGAAGGCAATGCGTTTTATGTGCTCCACGAGGGCGCGGTGCGGATGTCGGACGGCAAGCTTGAAGAAGTAAAATACAAAGACATCACCAAGCTCGACACGGATGAGCGCGAAGGCCAAGCCGAGGTCGTTGACGTCACCGAGAATGGCTGGGTGGGGATCACCGATAAATATTGGATGACGACAATCGCGCCGATGCCTGGTCAAGGGTTCAAATCGGTTGTGAAATACACGCCCAACGGCGAAATCTACCAAACGGAAGCTCGCCTTCCTGTGGTCGAAGTTGCCGCCGGCGCGAATTCCAGCGTCTCGACGATGCTGTTCTCTGGTGCAAAAGAATGGGAAACCATCAAGGATTATGAGGCCGACAAAGGCATCGTCGGGTTCATCGACTCCATCGACTGGGGCATCTTCTTCTTCTTCACCAAGCCGATGTTCTGGCTGTTGCACACCCTCCACGGGCTGATCGGCAACATGGGCCTCGCGATCATCGCGCTGACCTTCGTCATCAAACTGGCTGTTTTCCCGCTGGCTCGCAAATCCTACATCTCAATGGCGCGCATGAAAGAGTTGCAGCCGGAGATGGAAGCGCTGAAAGCGAAGGCGGGCGATGACAAGATGAAGCTCCAACAGGAGATGATCGCGCTTTACAAGACGAACAAGGTAAACCCTGCCTCAGGGTGCCTGCCGATGTTCCTGCAAATCCCGATCTTCTTCTCGCTCTATAAGGTTATTTTCGTCACCATCGAATTGCGTCATGCGCCATTCTTTGGCTGGATCAAGGATTTGTCCGCGCCCGATCCATCGTCGATTCTCAACCTTTTCGGCCTCCTGCCTTATGCGACGCCCGAACCGGGATCGATTTTCTTCATCCTCTCTTTGGGTGTTTTGCCGATCCTCCTAGGCATCTCGATGTGGTTCCAGCAAAAGCTGAACCCGGCACCTGCGGATCCGACACAACAAGCGATCTTCGCGTGGATGCCTTGGATCTTCATGTTTATGCTCGGCTCGTTCGCTTCTGGCCTCGTTATCTACTGGATCACCAACAACACAATTACCTTTATCCAGCAGTATACGATCATGACGATGCACCATAAACGCCCCGATATCTTCGGGAACATCAAGGAAGGCTTCCGCAAAAAGAAGCCGACCGAGACGAAGAAATGATCACGTTACGCCACATCATCCGGCACCCTATAAAATCGGTCGGATATGAGGAAATCGAACGCGCGCCCTTGGAGAAGGGGCGCGCGCTTCCCTTTGATCGCCACTGGGCAATTTCACATACCGGCGCAAAATTTGCCGATACCCCGAGCGGACAGCCGCAGGCGTGGGCGCCTAAGGTGAATTTCCTGCGCGGCGTGACGGGGCACGACCTTATGGCGATCCGCGCATCCCTAAAAGATGACACAATAACGCTGACCCATCCGAGCGCGGGCGAGATCACATTCTCACCCGAGCACGATGAGGCCAAACTCCTCGAGTGGGTTTCCCCTCTCTGGCCTGCGGACAAGTCCCGTCCAGCTCATCTTGTTTCGGTGCCCGATCAGGCGCTGGCAGATGTACCTGAACCCTACCTGTCGATCATTGGCACTGCCTCGAATGCCGAACTCTCTGAGCGTCTCGGCGTCGAGCTTTCCATCCACCGCTGGCGTGCGAATCTTTGGCTAGACGGTCTTGCTCCTTTCGAAGAATTTGATCTGCTCGGCAAAAAACTCCGCTTGGGCGGGGCTATACTTGAGGTGGCCGAGCGCATCACACGTTGCAAAGCAACCACCGTTAATCCCGCCACAGGTCAGGCCGATGCAGATACGCTCAAAGCGCTGCGCGACGGCTGGGGCCATCAGGACTTCGGCATTTACGCCACCGTCGTCCAATCAGGCGAAATCACCCGCGGCGACAGATTGGAGATCCTCTAATGGAAATGAAATTCGACCTCGCCCCCGAGCCCGATCAATTCGCCCGCGAACGTGGGCGCCTCATGTTCGCCGCACCCGTGGACTTTCTTAAGGGCGTCGTCGCGATGTCGGGTATGCCGCCGGATGACCGGATGGAGGTCTGCTTCGCGGGGCGCTCGAATGTCGGGAAATCGTCCTTGATCAATGCGCTCACCAACCGCAAAAACTTGGCACGCGCGTCGAACACGCCCGGACGGACGCAGGAAATCAACTTTTTCACCACCGAAGACGGCCCGTATCTCGTCGACCTTCCGGGCTATGGCTATGCCGAGGCTCCGGTTGCGATTGTGCGAAAATGGCAGGAATTGCTGAAGGCTTACCTTTCGGGCCGCGCAACGCTTCGCCGTGTTTTTGTCCTGATCGATACGCGCCATGGAATTAAATCTGTGGACGAGGAAATCCTGACTCTTCTCGATCGCTCGGCTGTCACTTTTCAGGTTGTGATGACCAAAGCTGACAAGGTTGGCAAAACCGAGCGCGAGAAGAATATCGCCCAAGTGAAAGCGGCGCTGACCAAGCACGTCGCCGCCTACCCCGAAATTATCGTCACCTCCTCGGAGAAAGGCGACGGTATCGAAACCCTACGCGCCGTTATCGCGACGCTCGAATAACGCTCGATCGCGATGCCTTCCGCTGTTGGGGGGGGTATCGCGATTGCCGTCGCCAAAAACATACCAAGGAGCGACTCACGTCAAAGGCCTGGCCCGTCAGACATGCTGACCTGCGTTGACCTCGATCTCTGTGCCCGTCACATAGCTTGACGCGTCAGAGCACAAGAACCAGATAACATCCGCCACCTCGCTCGGTTGCCCCAAGCGGCGAAGGGGAAGCGTTTCAACTATCTTTTCGGTGCCAGGCGAAAGTATCGACGTCTCAATTTCGCCGGGTGCAATCGCATTTACGCGCACGCCCAGCGGACCAAAGTCATGCGCCATTTCGCGCGTCAGCGCAGCAAGCGCAGCCTTCGATGTCGCGTAAGCGGCCCCCGCAAACGGATGAACGCGCGCACCAGCGATGGAGGTCACGTTTACGACCGCGCCCTTGGCCGCTGCGAGTTCGTTTTTTAGCCCCCGCGCAAGAACGATCGACGCAAAGAAATTGACGTGGAAGACCTGCCCCCATGTCGCAAGATCGGTCTCCAGCGTGTTCAAACGCGCCCCACCCTCACCTTTCGGAGAAATGCCCGCATTATTGACTAACGCGTGTAGCTTGCCGTCCAAACGGCGGCGGATTTCCTCAACGGCTTCCATCGTCGCTTTTGGGCTCGCAAGGTCAATCTGGATGTGATCCTCTCGGCCACCGCCCCAAGGACATTTCTCGGGGAAGGGATGGCGCGAACAGGTTATGACCCGCCAACCGCCTTTTGCAAAGCGTTGAACCGCCGCATGACCGATGCCGCGGCTCGCCCCAGTGAGCAACATAACTTTCCGTTCATCCGCCATCATCAGCCCCTCATTCGCTTCGCGTCACCCTACCCGCGCCACCTGTAGGCGCAAGACAGATCCTGCTTTCCGCTTGGCACCCACGCCTCTTACCCTTAACACTAAGAGGCATTTCCCTCGGAAGGCCGCTATGAGAAAGCAAAATATGAACAGTGACTGGATCGCCACCGCTCGGACGCTCTCCGAAGCTCTCCCCTACCTTCAGCGCTATACGGGCGCGGTCGTGGTCGTCAAATTTGGCGGCAACGCGATGGGCGACGAAGCCGCGATGGCGGAATTCGCCCGCGACATCGTCCTGATGCGTCAGGTTGGCATGAACCCAGTTGTGGTGCATGGCGGCGGGCCGATGATCAACGAGATGCTCGGGAAACTCGGGATCCAGTCAGAATTCGTGCGCGGCAAGCGCGTCACCGATAAAGCGACGGTAGAAGTCGTCGAGATGGTGCTAACGGGTTTGGTCAATAAGCGCATCGTCCAAGCGATTATGGATGAAGGCGGCCGCGCGGTAGGCCTGTCCGGCAAAGATGACGATCTGATGGTCTGCGAGGCGGATGACCCTGAACTCGGCTTTGTGGGCCGCCCAGTCGAAATGAACGTGCAAGTGCTGCGGGACCTGTTCAACGCAGGCATCATTCCGGTCGTCGCGCCTGTCGCGACAGGTATGGCCGACAACGAGACGTTTAACGTCAACGGCGATACGGCAGCCGGCGCGATTGCGGGCGCCCTACAGGCCGACCGCCTTTTGCTTCTGACCGATGTTTCAGGCGTGAAAAACAAGGACGGCGAGATCGTCACCCAGATGACTCCTGAAGACGTCCACGCCATGATTGCGGATGGCACGATTGCGGGTGGCATGATTCCGAAAACCGAAACCGCACTTGCGGCGATTGAGGAAGGCGTGCGCGCTGTGGTAATCCTTGACGGTCGCGTCCCGAATGCATGCCTTTTGGAACTGTTCACGGATCACGGCGCAGGCTCACTGATCCGTCGCACGACACCGCGTGTCACACCGCGCGAGAAATAATGCCCACTGCGGTTGAGGCGTTGGAGGCCTTTGCCTCGGAGCATCAACTGTTTCTCTCGGGCGCGTTTCATTCCGCGCCCGAGCATCACTTGCCTGCGGACGGCACGCTCTTTCTGCTATCACCAAACGAGCCGGGGTTTTGGGCACATCTAACGGCTTCACCCGAGTTTCGCGACGCTGCGCCGGACCCGATTGATCGATGGTCGTCCCGCGTTATCAGCGATATCGCCTCAAAAGCCGGCGGGACCGCATATCTCCCCTTTGGTGGCCCTCCATGGCATCCGTTTATCACTTGGGCGCTCGCATCAAACGCCGCACGGCCTTCGCCGGTTACGTTATTGGTACATGATCGCATGGGCCTTTGGGCATCTTGGCGAGGCGCGGTCTGGATCGAAGGGCGGCACAACCTGCCATCCCCTGCCGACCCTCCTTGCGTGTCCTGTGAGGCGCCGTGCCTGCAGGCTTGCCCAGTCGGCGCGCTCACGCCGAGCGGGTACGATACGGAGGCCTGCCACCGATTTCTGGATCAACCGGAAGAAAATAAGTGCTTAACTCACGGTTGTGTTGCTCGCGCCGCTTGCCCGTTGAGTGAAACCTATGGCAGGCTGCCTGAACAATCCGCATGGCACATGAGGCATTTTCACCGATGACACCTATTGGCTACCACCGTTTAATCCTCACCCGTCACGCGAAATCCAGCTGGGATGACCCGCTGATGGCAGATCGCGATCGTCCCTTGAATGCACGAGGAAAAAACGCTGCGCGCGAGCTGGGTGATTTCCTCGCCTCGCGCGGGCTGGAGCCTGAGGAGGTCCTTTGCTCTTCCGCGACACGTACGCGCGAGACTTGGGATCACGTGCAGGCTGCGGCATTGGAGACCCGGCCAGAGGTGCGTTATATTGATGACCTCTATCATGCGCCGCCAGAGATCATGCTTGCTCAGCTGAAATCTGCTTCTGCGCGCACAGTCATGATGATCGGCCATAACCCCGGGATCGCCGAATTCGCGGCGATGCTTCCCGCGAAGCCGATCTATACGCCGGAGTTTCGGAAATATCCGACAACTGCGACGCTGATTATCGATTTCCCGATCGATTCATGGGCCGAAATCGCGCTGGGAACAGGCGATCTTGTCGAATTCTTTTTGCCGACACGGCGCGGATAGCAACAAGCATTTCGCCAAAAAACTGGGGGCGCAGTCTTAGCTACGCCCCCAGTTTTAGTAATGGTGCCGCGTGATAGGGCAGATCGCCTACCCTATCACGCGCTTCTTTTAGTGACCCAGAATCTGGCTCAAGAACAGCTTCGTCCGATCGGACTGCGGGTTGTTAAAGAAGTCATGCGGGTTATTTTGCTCAACAATCTGACCTTGGTCCATGAAGATCACGCGGTTTGCCACGGCTTGGGCGAAGCCCATTTCGTGCGTTACGCAAAGCATCGTCATACCTTCTTCCGCAAGTTCGATCATGGTATCGAGGACCTCTTTGATCATCTCCGGATCAAGCGCCGAGGTTGGTTCATCGAACAACATGATGCGCGGTTTCATACATAGCGACCGTGCAATGGCCACACGTTGCTGTTGCCCGCCCGAAAGCATACCAGGATATTTATGCGCCTGCTCGGGGATCTTCACCTTTTCGAGGTAATACATCGCCGTCTCGATTGCTTCCTTCTTGGGTGTTTTACGGACCCAAATCGGCGCAAGCGTAAGGTTCTCAAGGATCGTCAGGTGTGGGAACAGGTTGAAGTGTTGGAACACCATACCGACCTCGGACCGAACCTTATCAATATTTTTAAGGTCGGACGTCAGCTCCGTGCCATCCACAACAATCTGGCCGGCCTGATGTTCTTCAAGACGGTTGATGCACCGGATCAGGGTCGATTTCCCCGAACCCGAAGGCCCCGCGATCACGATACGCTCGCCCTGCTGTACAGTCAGGTTGATGTCACGCAGCACGTGGAACTGACCATACCACTTGTTCATATTGCTGATCTGGATCGCGACTTCGTCGCTGACGCCCATCTGGCTGCGTTTCACTTCACGGTCAAAATGCGGTTCTGTCATGATGCGGCTCCTCAGCGGTGGTCGCGTTTCAGCTTGGTCTCGAGATACATAGCGTAGCGAGACATGCCGAAGTTAATGATAAAGAAGATTGCGCCAACGAAGACGAAATATTCCCAGTAAGTGCCCTTCCACGCGAAATCAGCGCGAATGAAATCAGGGATCGATTTCAGTGGCTCGTAGAGGCCGACGAAGGTGACGAGTGTGGTATCTTTGAACATCCCGATAAATGTCGAAACGATGCCCGGGATGGAGATCTTCAACGCCTGCGGCAAGATGATCAGCCGCTGTGCTTTCCAGTAATCAAGACCGAGCGCATCTGCCGCCTCGTACTGACCGCGCGGCAAGGCGGCGAGACCACCACGGATAACCTCCGCGATGTAAGCAGCGGCAAACAGCGTCACGAGGATCATAACCCGCAAAATGATATCGAACTGCGTCCCCGGAGGGAGGAAGTAGTTCAACAATTGCGAGGCCACGAACAGCAAGGTGATGAGCGGCACGCCGCGGATGAATTCGATGAACCCAACCGAGAGCGATTTGACCAACAGCATGTCCGATTGGCGCCCCAAGGCAAGGATCACGCCCAACGGAAGCGACATTACAATCCCGCCAACACCGATAGTCACCGCGAGCAGGAAGCCCCCGAAGCGATCGGACGATACGGATTCAATGGAGAGCGGAACAATGCTTTGCAGCAGATCACCAAGCGGTTCTGCGGCAAATAGCCAGAACAAGACTGGCGCAAGCACCGCAGCAACTGTCCCGATAATCGCATTGCGGGGCGCGAGCGTCACCCAACCGACATAGCCAAGCGCGAAACCGGCGGCGATCATGATCTCCGTCCAAGCGGACCCGCCCCAGAGCAGGAAGATTGCGACGAGCGGATAGACGAGGGTGAACTTCAGCATCCCGCGAGGGAGATTTGTGAAGAGCACCGGTGCCAAAGCAACGAACAAGAGCACGAAGCTCAGAACCGGACGCCAGTAGAGCTCCGGCGGATAAAAGCCGAATGTAAACTGGTGCCAGCGTTCCCGAATAACACCCCAGCACGCCCCTGTGGCGTCCTCACCGAACTGTGCGGCGATAATCGTGCGGCATTCCGCAATTGAGTTTGCATTCCAGACCCCGTGGCGGAACCAAGGGAAGAAATGGGTGAACAGGAAGTATACCGAGAAAATGCCCGCAATCGTCAGCACGGTGTTGAGGGCGCTCGAAAAGAGGTTCTCGCGTAGCCACTTCACGGCCCCTGCTTCCGCGACGGGCGCGGGTTGGGCGGGGATCATGTCACTGCGGACGTAAGCGATCGTATGTGCGTGTGTGTCGCTCATCTCAACGCTCCTTCAACTTAACGGATTTGTTGTAGATGTTCATCAACCCCGAGATCGTGAGTGACAAAATCAGATAGATCAGAGCGAGAAGCAAAATGCACTCAAGCTCGCGGCCTGTCTGGTTCAGCGTCACACCGCCGAGGGTTCCCCGAAGATCCATATAGCCCACCGCAATCGCGAGCGACGAGTTCTTGGTGAGGTTGAGGAACTGCGAAATCAGCGGGGGAATGATGACACGAAGCGCTTGCGGCAAGATGATCAGGTTCATCGTCCGACCTGGCCGGAGGCCCAAAGCGAAAGCCGCCTCGGATTGGCCCTTCGATACAGCCATGATACCTGCCCGAACGATTTCTGCGATGAAAGCGCCGGTGTAGAGTGACAAGCCAATCCAAAGCGCCACAAAGGCGTTGGAAATATTATTGCCACCCGTGAAGTTAAACCCTTTAAGACTTGGCAGTACGAGATGGAAGCCGAGCGCGACCAGCACAAGTGCCGTCGGCACGATCAGGATCAGAGCGGATTTCCACCAAGTTTTCGGGCGAAGGCCGGTCGCCTCCTGCTGTGCATTCGCATGTGCTGCAAGCTTCCTGTAGGCGAAGAACGATGCCCCGAAAACGACAAACAGCGCGACAATATTCAGCGAGATCGGCAAAAGCGGCGTGTTAATGGCACCGAGGCTGTTGTCGAATGCAACCGCAGGGATGGCCGTATACCGGTTTGTAAACGCAACGGACTCGCCAAGGATCATCGAGGACGCAGAGTTGTCACCGCGGTAGGCGTTTGGAGCCGGTGCGATCTCGGTTAGAACGGCCAATGCGACGAGGATCCAAAGCAGAACGGGGATGTTCCGGAAGGCCTCCACGTAGATCGTCATTAACCGCGCCACGAGCCAGTTGTTCGACAAGCGAAGTACACCAACAAATACGCCGACAATCGTCGCCGTGATGCAGCCCAGAATCGCCACCCAAATCGTGTTGACCAACCCGACCAAGAGCGCCCTGAAATGGGTGTCGTCATTGGTATAGGGGATCAATTGCTGGCCAATATCATAGCCGGCGCGATTCCATAGGAAACTGAAGTTAAAGTCTTTGCCCTGCGCGGCGAGATTGCGAATGGTGTTATCTACCAACCAACCAGCAGCCGCCATGAAAAGCAATAAGACAACGATCTGAATAGTGATCGAGCGATAACGTGTATCGTAGATAAGTTGACTGAACCGGAAGCCTTGGCCCGGCACTGACGCTTGAGTCGTCATTCTTTTTCCCCTGTTCCAACGCGCGAGCTGGGCTTGTGCCCTTGGTTGTATGGTTACTTTCGCGAGAAGGTTCTGATCGCTAGAAACGAAAAAAGGGGCGCGCAAGGGTTTCCTTACGCGCCCCCCTCAGAAAATCTTAACGGAACGGAGGCGAGTACAGCAGGCCGCCTTGTGTCCACTGCGCGTTCAGACCGCGTGCGAGGCCGATCGGGGTCGATTCACCGATGGTCGCCGCGAAGATCTCGCCATAGTTGCCAGCAACCATGATCGCGCGTTTCGCCCACTCGTTGTCCAGACCGGTCATTTTGCCGAGTTCGCCATCAACGCCGAGGAGACGGTTGATTTCCGGGTTTTCAGTGCCCTTGGACAACTCTTCAACGTTTGCCGAGGTCACGCCGTATTCTTCAGCAGCAACCAACGCGTTGAGAGTCCAGCGGACGATATCGCCCCACTGATTGTCGCCGTGGCGAACTGCAGGCCCGAGTGGCTCTTTCGAAATGATCTCCGGAAGGATGATGTGGTTTTCCGGATCAGCAAACGCTGCGCGCGTTGCTGCGAGACCCGAAGCGTCAGTCGTATACGCGTCGCAAGCTGCTGCGAGATACTGCTGTTCACCTTCGGCGTTCGAGTTCACGGCGATAGGCTGATACGTCATGTTGTTGGCTTTAAAGTAGTCAGCCAAGTTCAATTCGGTCGTCGTACCAGTCTGGATGCAGATCGATGCGCCATCGAGCTCTTTCGCCGAGGTCACGCCGAGATCTTTACGCGCCATGAAGCCTTGACCGTCGTAGTAGTTCACGCCGACGAAATCGAGCTTAAGGTCGGTGTCGCGCGAGAAGGTCCATGTGGAGTTCCGCGACAGCATGTCGGTTTCGCCCGAGGACAAGGTCGAGAAGCGAGTCTCGCCAGTGGTCGGAACATATTTAACCTTCGATGCGTCACCCAAAACAGCCGCAGCGACAGCTTTACAGATTGCTACGTCGAAACCGGCCCAGTTGCCGTTCGCATCCGGGGCAGCAAAGCCGACCAGACCCGTGTTGACGCCGCAGTTCAATTCGCCACGTGCTTTTACGTCATCGAGAGTGCCCGCCGCTGCGAGACCTGCCGAGAGACCCGCAAAAGCTAGCGTGCCGAGAAATACGGATTTTTTCATGTTTACCTCTTCCTGAGTTGCCGCCCGAAATGGTGCGGTCGCGTGGTCCTATTCCGAACCATAATTGAATGAGTTGACCTCAGTGAGCTAAGTGTGTGCCAAATCGGTTTGGAACGTCAAGTGAAGACAGTGCTATTTGCATGCTTACTATGCAGACACCTGCTTAAAAAATGAGCAAGTGATTGCAAAATAACACTTTTATCATCAGGATAGAAACGCGGAACTTATGAGCACATCGCCCAGAATTGTTCGGCATGCAGCAGCGCCTCGCGCTTAAAGGCGGCCAATTCCTCGGCCTCCTCATCTACGCCCCATGCTTCGCTCTGAAAAGTTTCATCCACGCGTGAGACATCCCACGCATCCGCCCCCGAAAGCCGTCCATGCGTTACGCCAAGGGCCAAAACCAGCGATCCTGAGATCGCAACGAGGTCATGGAACGCGGCAATCTGGAAGGCGTCGAACGTCGCAACTTCCGCATGCAGGCGCGTTAATGATTCGGCCGGTTGGTCAATCGGAATCACACCGTTTGTTACCGCGAGAGGCGCATTAAATTTTTGCGCCGCCCATATCAGAATCGGATCCCACGCGGCTTTTTGTCGTGCCTCCAAATCGTCCTGCCCCAAGGCACGGTAGCAAAGCAGGTCCGTTCCTCCGTATTCGGCCAACATCGCCACGACCGCATCTTTTTGCGGCGTGACTTTATCGAGAGCCGAGTTCGCCATGCGAGTGAAGGGCATTGTCGTCGGATCGATTTTTCCAACCTGCGCATCCCATTCAGCGGCGATTGCATCCGCCAAACTGCGCGTCGGCACGCATAGCGCCGCCTTTGCGGGTGTCTTTACCTGACGCCCATCAAGCCCAATCAGAAATCCGGTAGCATCCTCAATCGGCGCTGCCGTTTTCCAAAACCGCTTTGCGACCCAATCACTCATACCGCCCCCAGTTGCGCGTCGATGCTCCGCTCCAGCGCCTCAAAATCATCCACGATCAGCCCCGCGCCAGCGCGTTCAAGATCGGCGACGGGGTGGTACCCCCAGCTCACGCCAATCGTAGAAACGCCCGCCGCCGCGCCCATCTCCATATCGAAACTTGTATCCCCGATCATCACCGCGCGCTCGGCGGCGCAGCCCGTCTCCGACAAGGCCGCCAACACCATAGAAGGGCTTGGCTTTGAAGGGTGATCATCTGCGACCTGTAGGGAAACGAAAATCTTCTCCAATCGGTGATGCTCGATCAACGCACGCAAGCCGCGGCGCGATTTCCCTGTCGCTACGGCGAGCAAGATGTCATCCCGCGCGGCCAAGCGCCGCAACAGCGCCTCTGCCCCCGCATAAAGCGGCGCGGGGTGCGCGATGCGCGCCTGCATGAAACTCGCCTTATAGCCATCCACGATCACTGCGCGCCGCGCCGGATCGACATCGGGAACCAGCCGCGCAACTGCCTCGGGAAGCGACAAACCGACAATCGACAAAATCTCGTCTCGCGGCGGAGGGACAAGCCCCTCCTGCCCGAAGGCAAAGCGCATTGCCTCGAGAATATTCGCCTGACTATCCGAAATAGTCCCGTCTACGTCAAAAATTGCCAGCCGCATCAACGGTCCTCGAATGGATCCGCTGGCACTTCGGTGGGGTTCCAACCAAAGACATCCCACGTGTGCTCCATATGGTCGGGGAGCGGGGCAACAATCGTGACACGTGTCTTTTTGATCGGATGATCGAACGAAATCTGACGCGCGTGCAGGTGCAGCTTACGCGAAATATCGCCGCCCAACTGCGCGCCCCATCCGTCGCCCAAGTTTTCCTGCCCCGAACCGCCATATTTGCCGTCACCGATAATCGGATGACCCAACTCCGCCATATGCGCGCGCAGCTGGTGCGTGCGGCCCGTGATCGGCACCAGGGCACACCACGAGGTGCGGCTGCCTGCAAGATCGAGTGTCGCATAGTCGGTCGTCGCGCGTTTAGCCTCGGGATAATCGTCGAGCTTGGCGGGATGCACGCAGATCATCTTCTCGCCCTCACCGCGATGGCCGTGTCCGCCCGCTTTCATCAAGCCAAACCGGATGGTGCCCATACGCGGGTGCGGAACGCCTGCGACGGCGGCCCAATAAATTTTGCGCGTGGTTTTATTGCGGAACATCTCGGACAAGGCCCGCGCAATTCTATCGGTGCGTGCGAGCAGCAAGACACCCGAGGTGTCCTTATCGAGGCGATGAACCAGTTTCGGCTTATCTTTGTAACCGAACATCAAGGCTTCCGAGAGCTTGTCGACATGCAAATCGCCCTGACCGGAGCCCCCCTGCGAGGGCAGGCCAGCGGGCTTGTTAATCGCGATGATATGCTCGTCCTTCCAGAGCACGCAGGACTGGATCATCGCCTCGTCTTCGGGCGTGATTTTCCGCGGGCGCTGCGAGGGCGCAACGTAATCTTCGCCTCCAAATTGCATCGGATTGGGCTTGGGCAGCGGAGGCACACGCACCTCCATCCCAGGCGCCACACGTGTTGATGCTTTCGCCCGCGCGCCATCAACACGGATCTGCCCCGTGCGGCAGAGCTTCTCAATCGCACCCTGCCCGAGCTTTTCAAACCGCTTCTTAAGCCAACGATCCAAACGTTGCTCGCCTTCATCTTCCCGAATTCTGATCAATTGAACGCTCATGCGAACCACTCCCGCGCGATCGTCATTCCAAGAAAAACAGCGGCCAAGGCGACGATCACCGTCCCTGCCACATAAACGAAGGCGAAGCCCATCTGGCCTCGCTCATACAGCGTTATCGCATCCAACGAAAACGCCGAGAAAGTCGTAAATCCGCCCAAAACCCCCGTCAGCCAAAACGGCGCATAACGCGTACCCGTCTTATGCGCGAGGATCACGACGAGAAGTCCCATCAAAAAACTTCCCAAGACATTGACCGTGAGCGTCGCGAACGGAAAACCGTGGCCAAATAGCCGCGGCGCCGCCACATTGACGCCGTAGCGCAGTGACGCGCCAATTGCCCCTCCGAGGGCGACAGGGATCAGTGTCTGGATCATCCGCGTTCCTTGACCCTTGAGGCTTGAGAAGTCAACGCTACTTGGCCGCTATGCCCTTACGTATTACGCTTCTCCCGCAGTTTCGCAAACCAGTCGACGCGTTTCTTCAGATCTCGCTCAAACCCGCGCTCAACCGGTTGATAGAGAATGGGACGTTTCATCGTATCGGGGAAGTAGTTTTGCCCCGAGAAACCATCTTCGGCATCATGATCGTATGCATAGCCCGCGCCGTAGCCCTGCTCGCCCATAAGCTTGGTCGGAGCATTCAAGATGTGCTTGGGTGGTGGCTCTGATCCGGTTCGCCGTGCCTCAGCGCGTGCGGCTTTGTAAGCGACATATCCCGCGTTCGATTTCGGCGCGAGTGCGAGATAAATCACCGCTTGCGCCAAGGCCAATTCACCCTCGGGCGAGCCGATCCGCTCATAAATCTCCCATGCGTGGAGACAGTGCGTTTGCGCCTGCGGGTCCGCGAGGCCAATATCTTCTACCGCCATCCGCACGAACCGGCGCGCCAGATACCGCGGGTCCTCGCCCCCCTCCAGCATCCGCGCAAACCAATAGAGCGCAGCATCGGGATCAGAACCCCGGACGGATTTATGAAGGGCCGAGATCAGGTTATAATGTTCATCGCCAGATTTGTCGTATTTTGCGGCGCGCTTCATCAATCGCGATGACAGTGCGGAGGTGTCGAGCTTACCCGCCACTTTCCACGCCATCACCTGCTCGATGAGGTTCAGAAGCGCGCGACCGTCGCCATCCGCCATCTCCAGCAAAGCCTCACGTGCGGCACCGTCAAGCGGCAACTCGCGCTCCAATGCGCTCTCAGCCCGCTGCACCATCAATTCAAGATCAACAAGCGTCAGACGCTCAAGCACAATCACCTGAGCGCGCGAAAGCACAGCGGCGTTCAATTCGAATGACGGGTTTTCGGTCGTCGCGCCGACAAGGACAATCGTACCGTCCTCCATATGAGGAAGGAAGCTATCCTGCTGGGCTTTGTTGAATTGGTGGATCTCATCCACGAATAAGAGCGTGCCGCGCCCCTGCCCGCGACGAAGCTTTGCGGCTTCGAAAACCTTACGAAGATCGGGAACGCCCGTGAAAATCGCCGATATCTGGACAAAAACACGATCCGATTCGTCGGCGAGCAACCGAGCGATAGTGGTTTTGCCGACGCCGGGTGGGCCCCAAAGGATCAAAGACGATAGTGAGCCACTTGCCAACATAGACCCGAGCGGCCCCTCCGCCCCCAAGACATGCGATTGCCCGATGACGTCCGCCAAAGCGCGTGGACGAATCCGATCGGCCAATGGGCGGGGCGCATCGGTGGTGGCCGACTGAGGCGCGGAGGTTGTGTCGAAAAGATCTGCCATAGCCAATTGCTAGCGCGCAGAAGGGCAAACGAAAAGCCCTCCTGCGCGAATGGCATGTCTATGCGCTGTCACGGCATATCGCCACGCACCAGCGGGTCGATCAGTGCAGCTTAACCGCGAGATCGAAGCAAACCACTTGATAATCCCCGTCATCAATGAAGACACGCGGCCCCAGCGGACGGGTCTCAAGCCCGCAACGTTTTGTCCACAACGGCCAGCTAGCAGCTGTGAGCGCTAACACTTGCGTCGCGCCAAGCTCGCGTGCGGTCTTGACCATCGCGTCGATCATCGTTGAGTGCACCCGCATCCGTTCAGCAAGCGGCGTGCAATTTGACACGAACACCCGCGAACACTCCCAGACGTGCTCCGCAACCGGCGCCTCTCCGTCGACCAAATCTTTCGGAATCGACGACAGCAAGCTGCGCTGAGCGTCCCGGATCATGTAGCTATAGATCCCGCATTGCGCTGTGGTCGGCGTCAGGCGAATCCCTGCGAGAACCCGCCCATTCTCGTGGATCGCGATCCAACGGCTCTGAGGCGTGTCATATTGATCGAATTCCATCCCCATCGCCTCGGGGAGGTTCCATTTCTTTTGAACAATGAAGGACTCTTTACGCGCGCGAAACAAGTTCGCAAACAATTCGCCATGATTATGCAGGTTCTCGAACGAGAGAGTTGTAGTTTGCATGATGCCGTCTCCAGACAGGTTGAGGAACAAAGTCCCTGCGGAGCGGAAGACGACATTATAGCAAGCGCGAATCCTTAGCACGCTGGATCGCCTCGGCGAGGGTTCGGGCCATCAAACGTTGACGGGTAGAGACAAGCCGCGCTTTCAGCGCACTTTCGGAGATGCCAAGCTTCGCGGCGGCTGCCGCATGCCGATCTCCCGCAGCAATTAGCCGCAGAGCTTCGATCTGAGCCTTCGTGAGGCTCTCTGGAGGTTCGGTCATCTCGTGCAAACGTTCGATCACGGCCAGAACGCGCGCCATTTCGTCATCGGAGAACTCTCGATCATCGCGAGCGACCGATGCGATTGTTCGAGACGAAATCGGGCCACACGACATGGTCAGCCCATAGCGAAGGCCATGCTCGGCCGCTTGCTCTAAGATTCCGAAGGGATCAGGAATTTGCATTTCGGACCAGCGCGTTGCGCCCGTCGTGGCAAAGCCCCATGCGATCGTGGGATCACGCATGGCGAAGGCCTGATTGGTGTAGTGATCCACCCAAGCCTGCGGATAAGTCATAAATGCCATAAGCGGTGCGGCCAAACGAATGTGCACACCGACATAATACCCCTGCGGGGAAAGCTGACTAAGTTCATTTAATTGCAAATCAATTGCACTCTTCGCTGACATTGCGATTCCGCCTTAAACCTGTCTTTTTAGATAGGTTTCGCCTTCCAGCGTCAACCTAAACTTGTATGCACTTCACCGCACTCACCGAACATATCTACGCGCACTGGCCACTCAATCCGGCGAAAGATATCGCTGTATCGGCCCATTTTAACCAGAACACGTCAGATATGAAAAAACCCCGCCGATTAAGGGCGGGGTTTCTATAACGTAACGTAAGCGTAAGGCTTAGTCCGCTGCGTTCAGCTCTGCTTCAACGCGAGCTTTATCGCCAGCGCCTTTAGCCGAGGTATCGCGCTCAACGAATTCGATGATTGCCATCGGAGCCATGTCGCCATAGCGGAAGCCGGCTTTCATGATGCGGATGTAACCACCTTGGCGCTCTTTGTAGCGCGGGCCGAGGATATCGAACAGCTTGGCAACATACTTGTCTTGCTTCAGCTGCGACGCGGCCTGACGGCGGGCGTGAAGATCGCCACGTTTTGCCAAGGTGATCATCTTTTCGATGATCGGGCGAAGCTCTTTCGCTTTTGGCAAAGTGGTTTTGATTTGTTCGTGCTCAATGAGCGAGCCGCACATGTTAGCGAACAGCGCTTTGCGGTGTTCATGAGTACGGTTTAGACGGCGGTAACCGCGAGCGTGACGCATGGTAATCTCCTATAGCGCTTTACTTTGTCCGGCAGCCCTGCGTGCGGGTCTGCTCTCCTTGGGGCATTGGTGCCCATATTTTCCCAGCCGACGCTGGCATTGAATAAGGGGCGTGTTACCCACGCCCCTCTCTTTAGTCAAGCCGTGCGTATCAGAATTGATCCTCAAAACGCTTAGCCAGATCTTCGATGTTTTCCGGCGGCCAGTCTTCGACTTCCATCCCGAGATGCAGGCCCATGCCCGAAAGCACTTCCTTGATCTCGTTAAGGGACTTACGACCGAAGTTTGGCGTGCGGAGCATCTCTGCTTCGGTTTTCTGGATCAGATCACCGATGTAGACGATGTTGTCGTTCTTGAGGCAGTTTGCCGAACGCACCGAAAGCTCCAACTCGTCCACTTTCTTGAGCAGAAGCGGGTTGAACTCGAGACCGTCATCAGCGTCTTGCTTCGAAGCCGATTCCGGCTCGTCGAAGTTCACGAAGATGCCGAGCTGGTCTTGCAAGATGCGCGCAGCGTAAGCCACTGCGTCATCTGGCGTGAGCGAGCCATCGGTCTCGATTTTCATCGTCAGCTTGTCGTAATCGAGAACCTGACCTTCGCGGGTCGGTTGAACCTCGTAGGACACTTTCTTGACCGGCGAATAAATCGCATCGATCGGAATAAGGCCAATCGGCGCGTCTTCCGGACGGTTTTTATCCGCGGCAACATAGCCTTTGCCGGTATTCACGGTGAGTTCCATGAACAAGTCGGCGCCGTCATCGAGGTGACAGATCACGTGATCTTTGTTGAGAACTTCGATGCCGTTCGACTCGGAGATATCACCGGCCGTGACAATGCCCGGACCTTTCGCGGAGATCGAAAGACGCTTCGGCCCTTCGACTTCCATCTTCAGAGCAACACCTTTGAGGTTCAGAACGATGTCGGTGACGTCTTCACGCACACCAGCCACCGAGGAGAACTCGTGGAGGACGTTGTCTATCTGCACGGAGGTAATTGCCGCACCTTGCAACGACGACATCAATACGCGACGCAGGGCATTACCCAATGTCAGGCCAAAGCCGCGCTCGAGCGGCTCTGCGATGACGGTAGCTTGGCGTTGGGGATCGTTGCCCGCTTTGACGTCAAGCTGTTGTGGCTTGATCAGCTCGGCCCAATTCTTGTGGATCATGCAGTGCCTCCATTCCAGTTTTCGCATCATGATCAACGCGAAAACGCCCGAGGAAAAGTAAGAAAAGACCTAAGCCGTGCGGATGTTTCCACACGGCTTAGATCGCAATAGTCGAATTAGACGCGGCGGCGCTTCGGCGGACGGCAACCGTTATGCGCCATCGGCGTCACGTCGCGGATCGACGTGATGTTGAAGCCAGCAGCAGCCAACGCGCGAAGCGCCGACTCACGGCCCGAACCTGGGCCTTGCACTTCAACTTCAAGCGTTTTCACGCCGTGTTCTTGTGCCTTGCGGCCAGCATCTTCAGCAGCCATCTGTGCGGCATAAGGGGTCGACTTACGCGAACCCTTGAAGCCCATGGTGCCCGAGGACGACCAAGAGATAGCGTTGCCCTGAACGTCGGAGATCAGGATTTTGGTGTTGTTGAACGACGAGTTCACATGCGCAACACCAGCTGCGATGTTTTTACGTTCTTTGCGTTTAACGCGGGTTTTATCACGTGCCATATTTCAACGCTCCCCTTACTTCTTCTTGCCAGCGATGGCTTTTGCAGGGCCCTTACGGGTACGAGCGTTGGTGTGGGTCCGTTGACCGCGCACCGGCAGGTTGCGACGATGGCGCAGACCGCGGTAGCAACCCAGATCCATCAAACGCTTCACGTTCATCGTGGTCTCGCGACGCAGGTCGCCTTCCACGGTGAAGTTAGCATCGATGTATTCACGGATCGCGAGCACTTCGGAATCCGAAAGCTCGTTGACGCGACGGGTGCGGTCGATGCCGACGCCTTCGCAGATGAGTTCAGCGGTATGCGAACCAATACCGGTGATGTAGGTCAATGCGATCGGGACGCGTTTCCCGGTCGGAATGTTGACGCCAGCAATACGTGCCATGCGTAATCCTTATTGTTGCGGTTCCGTAACCCCAGAACCTTTTTTCACAACTCCACCATCAGTTTTCCCTGCTGGCGGAACGATCACTACGGCAGGTGGGAAAACCCGATACCCCGCAGCGATTCTCCTTCGAGACGACGTGACCTAGAGCGAATTTCCGCTTCGGTCAAGCCATCACGATAATTTCATGCTTGCTGATCGAGAATCTCTGCCATTTGGCGCGCGACCTCGTCGATTTCCGCAAGGCCATCGACGCCAAACAAATCGCCCTGCGCGTAGTAATACCCGATCAACGGCGACGTTTTTTTGTAATATTCCATCAGGCGAGTCTTGAGACTTTCAGCATTGTCATCTGCGCGACGCTT
The DNA here is from genome assembly GCF_042466415.1 of Albirhodobacter sp. R86504. Classification (NCBI taxonomy): domain Bacteria; kingdom Pseudomonadati; phylum Pseudomonadota; class Alphaproteobacteria; order Rhodobacterales; family Paracoccaceae; genus Albirhodobacter; species Albirhodobacter sp. R86504. The sequence continues at coordinate 1,979,905 of NZ_JAXHCH010000002.1, forward strand.
GAGATCGTGCGATCCACATTCGTCGCAAGTGCCCTCGACCTTCGTCGGCTTGGTCTCATCGTGATAGACCTCACCACAATTACCGCAAGTGAAACGGCCCGTAATGCGGCGAACTAAGGCAGCATCATCGACCCGCATCTCAATCACGGCATTCAACGAAGCACCATTGCGCGCGAGCAATTGGCCGAGCGCGTCGGCCTGTGGAAGCGTGCGCGGGAAGCCATCAAAGATAAACCCGTTTCCGCCCGCGGTCTTGATCTGCTCCTCGATCAAGCCGATCACGATCTCATCCGTCACCAATTCGCCGCGGCTCATAACATCCGCAACTTTTTTACCCATCTCAGAGCCGGAGCCCATCGCCGCCCGCAACATATCACCGGTCGAGAGCTGGATCATGCCCCGCTCCTCAACGAGCTTGCGCGCTTGCGTCCCTTTACCAGCGCCCGGTGGTCCAAGCAGGATGATGTTGATCATAATTTTTCCTCTAGCTAACGAGCACGCCGGCGAAGTTCGTATGGAATAGCCTACGCGCGTTAGCGGCGCGTAGGTGCTTTTTTCGCTTTCCGCTTCCCACGCAGTTGCGAGCGCTCGATGAGCCCCTCGTACTGATGCGCGAGCAGATGGGATTGGATCTGGTTGATCGTGTCCATCGTCACCGAAACCACGATCAAAACCGACGTACCGCCGAAGTAGAACGGAATGGCCAGCTGCGAACGCAGGATTTCAGGCAGAAGGCAAACCGCCGCGAGATAAGCAGACCCGAGGACCAAAATCCGAGCGACGACGTAATCAAGGTAATCCTCTGTCTTACGCCCCGGACGGATGCCAGGAATGAACCCCCCTTGCTTTTGAAGGTTCTCAGCGACCTCGTCGGATTTAAACGCCACATTCGCGGTGTAGAAATACGAGAAGAAGACGATCATCGTCACGAAGAACAGAAGGTAGAGCGGCTGACCTGGCCCAAAGTAGGCGAGGATCGTTGACATGATCGGGCCAGTCGAATCCCCCGAGAACGTCGCGATCGTCGTTGGCAACAAAAGAAGCGACGACGCGAAAATCGCAGGGATAACACCGGCTGGGTTTACCTTGATCGGCAAGTGCGACGATCCGCCGTCATAGACCTTCATCCCGACCTGACGGCGGGGGTATTGAATATGAATCTTCCGGAGCGCCCGCTCCATGAACACAACGAATGCAATTACCGCGACCACCATAACGATCACAGCAAGGATAACACCCCAGTGGATGGTGCCGGAACGACCTTGGCTCAGGAACTGAGCCAGCGCCGCTGGAATTTCTGCAACAATGCCAACGAAGATGATCAGCGAAATACCGTTGCCGATACCGCGAGCGGTGATCTGTTCACCCACCCACATCAGGAACATTGTGCCGCCGACAAGCGTGACGACGACCGTCAAGCGGAAGAACAGGCCCGGATCATGCGCCAGATCACCGGCCTCCAAGGACGCCGCCAATCCCCACGCTTGGAACAGCGCGAGTAGCACCGTCGCGTAACGCGTATACTGGTTGATTTTCTTACGGCCTTGCTCGCCCTCTTTCTTCAATTGTTCCAAAGCTGGGAACATCGAAGACATGAGCTGAACGATAATCGACGCCGAAATATACGGCATGATCCCGAGAGCGAAGATACCCATCCGGCCAAGCGCGCCGCCGGTGAACATCGACAGAATGCCGCCGAGGCCCGCCGAAGCGCCGTCCATGAATTCACGCAGCGCAGCTGCGTCGATACCTGGGACCGGGATATACGTGCCGAGGCGGTAAACCATCAGCATACCGATAGTGAAGAAGATGCGCTGACGAAGCTCGGTTGCCTTACCCAAGGCGCCCCAGCTGAGATTCGCCGCCATTTGCTCTGCAGCAGATGCCATGTGACCTGTCTCTTTCATGAAAGCACCGCCGGACCGTTTCCGGTCGGCGGTGCTTGGAAACCTAGTTGCCTATGTAAGCGGGCGCAGCCCTACTCACAACCGCTTATTCAGCCGCAGCAACCGCAACCGTCAGCGTGCCGCCAGCTTTTGCAACAGCTTCGATAGCTGCTTTGGAAGCACCGGTCACGTTGAGGATCAATTTCGAAGTTGCTTGACCCTTGGCAAGCACCCGGATCCCGTCCAGCTTGCGGCGCACGAGGCCCGAAGCGACGAGGATATCCTCGGTGATCTCAACTTTACCGTCGAGTTTGCCTTCAGCGATGAACTTTTCGATCGCGCCGATGTTGGTCACCGCGAAGGATTTAGCATTCGGCGCCGTGAAGCCGCGCTTCGGCAAACGGCGGTACAGTGGCATCTGGCCGCCTTCGTAGCCGCCGATGGCGACGCCCGAACGCGATTTTTGACCCTTGATACCGCGGCCACCCATCTTACCTTTGCCCGAACCAGGGCCACGTGCTACGCGCTTTTTGCGTTTCGCTGCGCCGGCATTATCTGAAAGTTCATGAAGTTTCATGTCGCTATCTCCTTGGCCGGAACTGCCCTACCAGCGACGGATGGGGCAAACACGGCATTTTTTACTTGAAGCGGGGGAATTACCCACGCAATGATTCTTGGCCCCAACAGAGGCCACCGCGCGGCTATACAGGCGACGCGCCACGATAGCAAGGCTTCGATCACCCGCCGAAGAAACCCCACCCATCGGGCTCAAGTCCAAACCCATCAGCGAGCACAGTCAAGCGTTCCTCATGTGTCCATAGGCCCTCGACCGTCAACGGTTCATCGCCCGTCGTGACCTCGACGCAATCCTCATCCTCAATCCAATCAGCGGCATAGCCTGCCGCCTCCACCGCATCGATAAAGGCTTCAAAATCAGCCGCACCCTCATCATCGACGAATTGGAAGCTCACCACAGCTGACGCGGGCAAGCCGTGGTCCGCCCTGATCTGCTCGAAGATCGCCTCGGTCTCTGTTTTCTGTGCTGACAAGTCCATTTTCCGGCCTCCTTGATGTGCCCGATAACACCCACGCTCCAATACCTGTGGATGACCCGCAAATGAAAACGCCCCACCATTTGGCGGGGCGTTTCAAAATTTTCAAGAGGGGCTACTTAGCCCTTCTCTTCCACGATGGTCACGAGATGCGGGATCTTGTTGACCATACCGCGGACCGAAGGAGTATCCTCCAGCTCACGTGTGCGGTTGATTTTGCCAAGGCCAAGACCCTTGAGGGTCGCAGCTTGGATCGCCGGACGGCGAGCCGCCGAAGCAGTTTGCTTCACAACGATAGTTTTTTTCGACATGTCCGAGCTCCTTATGCTTCAGCCGTAGCGTCAGCTTCGGCTTCCGGCTTCTTCAGGATGTCTGCCACTTTCTTACCGCGACGTTGCGCGATTTGACGTGGCGAGGCTTCCTTCTTGAGGCCGTCGATGGTTGCGCGGATCATGTTGTAGGGGTTCTGCGAGCCAAGCGACTTCGCAACAACGTCCTGCACACCGAGCATCTCGAAGACTGCACGCATTGGACCACCAGCGATGATACCGGTACCGGCAGGAGCCGTCCGCATCACTACTTTGCCAGCGCCGTGACGGCCTTCCATATCGTGATGGAGGGTCCGTGCGTCCTTCAATGCAACACGAACGAGCGAACGCTTCGCTTGCTCAGTTGCCTTACGGATCGCTTCAGGGACTTCTTTCGCTTTACCTTTGCCGAAGCCGACGCGACCACGTTGGTCACCGACGACGACGAGTGCTGCGAAACCGAAGCGCTTACCACCCTTCACGGTTTTCGATACACGGTTGATCGCTACGAGACGATCTGCGAATTCCGGGGTTTCTTCGCGCGTCTCGCGACGGTCCCGACGGTTTTCACGTTCTGCCATTTGAGGCATTCCTTTCGTGAATGGCGTGGTTTCACGCCGATAAATCCAACCCAAGTGAGCGGCCCGAAAGCCGCCCCCGGGTCATCGGGGGGACGCGAACGTCCCCCACCAAATCAGAACTTAAGACCACCTTCACGGGCAGCGTCGGCCAAAGCCTTGATCTTACCGTGGAAGAGGAAACCGCCACGATCAAAGTAGCATTCTTCAATGCCAGCTTTTTTCGCGCGCTCTGCAATCGCAGCGCCAATTTTCGAAGCCGCTTCGACGTTGTTCTTGCCAACTACACCGAGATCCTTTTCGAGGGTCGATGCGGCCGCGAGAGTAACGCCGTTTACGTCGTCGATCAGCTGGACGCTGAGGTTTTTGTTCGAGCGATGAACCGAAAGGCGCGCGCGCCCATTGGCCATAGCCCGGAGTTTGTTCCGTACGCGCAAGCGGCGCTTGAGGAACAGCTGTCGTTTGTTGTTCGCCATTTCTACGCCCCTTACTTCTTCTTACCTTCTTTGCGGAAGATGAACTCACCTTTGTAACGGATACCTTTGCCCTTGTAAGGCTCAGGCTTGCGCCACTCACGGATGTTCGCAGCAACTTGGCCAACTTGCTGTTGGTCAATGCCTTCCACAACGATTTCAGTTTGCTTCGGCGCTGTCACGGTGATGCCTTCGGGAACTTCAAAGTTCACCTCGTGCGAATAACCGAGCGACAGCTTCAGAACGTTACCGTTCATCGCCGCGCGATAACCCACACCTTGGATCTCGAGCTCTTTCTTGAAGCCCGTGGTCACGCCGGTTGCGAGATTCTCGATCATCGAGCGGGTCATACCCCACTGTTGACGAGCGCGCTTCGAAGAACCGCGCGGAGTCACGGAGACGGTTTGGCCGTCAATCGCGATCGTTACGTCATCCGTTGCGGTGAAAGTGCGGGTACCTTTCGGCCCCTTCACTTCGATGGTCTGGCCCGAGAGAGACGCCGAAACGCCGCTAGCAAGCTCGACCGGTTTTTTACCAATACGAGACATGGAGCCCTCCTTAGAACACGGTGCAGAGCACTTCACCACCAACATTGGCAGTGCGTGCAGCCGCGTCCGACATAACGCCTTTCGGCGTGGAGACGATCGAAACACCGAGGCCCTGACGGACTGTTGGGATTTCTTTAACCGAAGCATAAACCCGACGACCCGGTGTCGAAACGCGTTTGATCTCGCGAATAACAGGGGTGCCTTCGAAATACTTCAGGCTGATCTCGATTGCTGGGTGCCCATCGGCGCCCGTGGTTTTCTCGTAACCGCGAATGTAACCTTCCGCTGCCAACACGTCGAGAACCCATGCGCGCAACTTCGACGCAGGCGTGACAACGGTGGATTTACCGCGCAATTGCGCGTTGCGGATACGGGTCAGCATATCGCCGAGAGGATCGTTCATCGACATTTCCCGATCTCCTTACCAGCTCGACTTCACCATGCCCGGAATCTGACCGAAGGAGGCCAGATCGCGCAGCATGATCCGCGAGAGTTTGAGCTTACGGTAGTAAGCATGCGGGCGACCCGTCAGCTGGCAACGATTGTGCAAGCGGGTGGCCGACGAATTGCGGGGCAGTTCAGCCAGTTGAAGCGTCGCTTTGAAGCGCTCTTCCATCGGCAGATCCTGATTTTCAATGATCGCTTTCAGTGCAGCGCGTTTGTCGGCGTACTTAGCAACCAACTTCTGACGCTTCACTTCCCGCGCAACCATGGATTTTTTAGCCATTGTGTCTATCTCCCCGCGATCAGCTGTTGAACGGCATGTTGAAATGCTTCAACAGCGCTTTCGCTTCTGCATCCGCTTTCGCGGTGGTGCAGATAATGATGTCCATGCCCAGAACTTCGTCGACTTTGTCGAAGTCAATTTCTGGGAACACGATGTGCTCTTTGAGCCCGAACGCGTAGTTGCCACGGCCATCGAACGAAGTGCCTTTAACGCCGCGGAAGTCGCGAACGCGCGGCAATGCGATCGTGATCAGACGGTCGAGGAATTCGAACATCCGGTCGCCACGCAAAGTGACTTTGCAGCCCAGCGGCATTTCTTCACGGACGCGGAAGCCAGCGATCGACTTCTTAGCGTAGGTGATGACAGCTTTTTGACCGGCGATGAGCGAGAGCTCCTCAGCGGCGTTTTTGACTTTTTTCGTGTCTTTAACGGCTTCGCCGACACCCATGTTCAGGACGATCTTGTCCAAACGCGGGATCTGCATTTCGTTTTTGAACGAAAACTCTTCCTTCATCGCAGCGCGGATCGAATCTGCGTAGAGCGACTTCAGACGAGGTGTGTAGTTGGCTTGGTCGAGCATCAGATCGCCTCCCCAGTTGTCTTAGCGAAGCGAACCTTTTTGCCTTCTTCCACGCGGAAGCCGACACGGGTTGCCTTGCCATTCGCGTCAACGAGAGCGAGGTTCGACAAGTCGATCGGCATCTCTTTCGAGATCCGGCCACCCTCAGACGTCTGGGTTTGACGCGTGTGACGGATAGCCATCTTCACGCCACCAACGATCGCTTTGTTTGCTGTCGGGTTAACTGAGGTGATTTCACCTTGCTTACCCTTGTCCTTGCCCGTGAGGACGACGACTTTATCGCCTTTGCGAAGCTTCGCAGCCATTACAGCACCTCCGGAGCAAGCGAGATGATTTTCATGAAGTTCTTCGCGCGAAGCTCACGAACGACCGGCCCGAAGATACGGGTACCGACCGGCTCACCTTGGTTGTTCAAGATGACTGCGGCGTTGCGGTCGAAACGAATGGCGGTGCCATCTTCACGACGAACTTCTTTGGCGGTGCGAACGACAACGGCCTTACGGACATCACCCTTCTTTACGCGACCGCGCGGGATGGCTTCCTTCACGGAAACGACAATAATGTCGCCGACCGACGCGTAGCGACGGTGCGAACCACCCAAAACCTTGATGCACTGAACTCGGCGAGCGCCGGAGTTATCAGCAACATCCAGATTGGTCTGCATCTGGATCATTTGGTTTCTCCCGACCTTTGGAGACGCCCACTATTGGGGGCCCCAGGGTATCGATAAACTGGTGTTTATCGTCAGGACCTGATGGAAATCAGGCCTCGACGACGACGGTCCAGCGTTTCGTCTTCGAAATCGGCGCGCACTCTTCGATACGAACAGTGTCACCAACCTTGAATTTGTTTTCCGCGTCGTGCGCCCGGTACTTCTTGGACTTACGAACGGTTTTTTGGAACAACGGGTGCTTGAAGCGGCGCTCAACCAGAACGGTGATTGTTTGCTCGTTCTTGTCCGACGTCACGGTGCCTTGCAGGATACGTTTGGGCATCTGGATACTCCTCAGTTCGCTGCTTCAGCGGCTTTTTGGTTCAGCACGGTTTTGATCCGAGCAACACCGCGGCGCAATACGCGCATGCGAGCTGTGTTCTCGAGCTGACCGGTTGCCTGCTGGAAGCGCAAGTTGAAGGCTTCCTTTTTGAGTGCGACAAGCTCGGTACGGAGCTCATCAGGCGTTTTCGCCTTGAGTTCTTGGGCGTTCATTCCCAGTTCCTTTATTAGGCATCAGAGGGCCCCGTAGGGTGACCCTGATTCTGATGGGTTATGTCGTCCTGCGTACAGGATCGGTCGCCTATAGCAGCAGATTTCTCAGCTGGCAATGCCGAACCAATAAAAAAAGGCCCCCGACGCAAATCGGGGGCCTTTCGTGTCTCTCAAACCGAGATTACCAGTCTTCGCGCATCACGATGCGGGTCATGACCGGCAACTTGTTTGCACCCAGACGAAGCGCTTCACGTGCGATCGGCTCGGCAACGCCGTCGATCTCGAACATGATGCGGCCTGGCTTGACCTTAGCAGCCCAGTAATCCACCGAACCTTTACCTTTACCCATCCGAACTTCGACAGGCTTGGACGACACTGGTGTATCTGGGAAGATACGGATCCAGACGCGGCCTTGGCGTTTCATGTGACGGGTGATCGCGCGGCGAGCCGCTTCGATCTGACGAGCTGTCACACGCTCTGGCTCAGTGGCTTTCAATGCGAAGGACCCAAAGTTCAAGTTGAAGCCGCCTTTGGCCTCCCCGTGAATTTTGCCCTTATGCATTTTGCGGAACTTAGTGCGTTTTGGTTGAAGCATTGTTCACACTCCTCAGCGGGCGTCGCGGCGCGGGCCGCGCGAGACTGGACCCTCTTGGGCCTCAGCGTAGCGACGATCGCGTGCTTGCGGATCATGTTCCATGATCTCGCCTTTGAAGATCCAGACCTTAACGCCGATGATCCCGTAAGGGGTCGTCGCCTCGGACAGCGCATAGTCGATGTCAGCACGAAGTGTGTGCAACGGCACGCGACCTTCACGGTACCACTCGGTACGCGCGATTTCCGCGCCGCCGAGACGACCAGCCACGTTCACACGGATGCCGAGGGCACCAATGCGCATCGCGTTCTGCACGGCGCGCTTCATAGCACGGCGGAACGAAACACGGCGCTCAAGCTGCTGACAGATCGACTCACCAACGAGTTGAGCATCGAGCTCGGGCTTGCGGACTTCAACGATGTTGAGGTGCAATTCCGAAGCGGTGAACGCCGCGAGCTTCTTGCGAAGCGTCTCGATGTCCGCGCCTTTTTTGCCGATGATCACGCCCGGGCGTGCTGCGTGAATAGTCACGCGGCACTTCTTGTGCGGACGCTCGATGATCACACGTGCGATACCAGCTTGTTTCGCCTCTTCGTGAATGAATTCACGCATTTTGAGGTCTTCAAGCAGGAGGTTGCCGTAGTCTTTCGATTCAGCATACCAGCGGCTGTCCCAGGTACGGTTGACCTGGATACGCATCCCAATGGGGTTAACCTTCTGACCCATTACGCACGCTCCTCGATTTGACGCACCTTGATGGTGATTTCCGAAAACGGCTTCATGATCTTGCCGAACCGGCCACGAGCGCGCGGACGACCGCGTTTCATGACTAGGTTTTTGCCGACCCAAGCTTCTGCGACGATGAGGTTATCAACGTCCAGACCGTGGTTGTTTTCAGCGTTGGCAATTGCCGACACCAAGCACTTACGCACGTCGTCCGAGATCCGCTTTTTCGAGAAGGTGAGGTCGGCCAAAGCCTTGTCAACTTTCTTGCCGCGGATCAACGCAGCTACGAGGTTCAATTTTTGCGGCGAGGTGCGAAGCATTTTGGTCTTAGCCATTGCTTCGTTGTCCGCCACGCGGCGCGGATTGTTTTCCTTACCCATGGCGATTACTTCCTCTTCGCTTTCTTGTCAGCAGCATGACCGTAGTAGGTACGGGTCGGCGAATATTCACCGAACTTCTGCCCAATCATCTCTTCGCTTACAGCGACAGGGATGTGCTTGTGGCCATTGTAGACCCCGAAGGTCAGACCAACAAACTGTGGCAGGATGGTGGAGCGGCGCGACCAGATCTTGATCACTTCGCTTTTGCCCAACTCGCGCACTTTTTCGGCCTTTTTCAGGACGTAAGCGTCGACGAACGGGCCTTTCCAAACAGAACGTGCCATATTTTAGCGACCCTTCTTAGCGTTGCGCGAACGGAGAATGTACTTATCCGTCTTCTTGTTCGAGCGGGTCTTGTTGCCCTTGGTCCCTTTACCCCATGGGGTAACCGGGTGACGACCACCCGAGGTCCGGCCTTCACCACCACCATGCGGGTGATCGATCGGGTTCATTGCAACACCGCGAACAGTCGGGCGCACGCCCATGTGACGTTTACGGCCAGCTTTACCGAGGTTCTGGTTCGAGTGGTCAGCGTTCGACACGGCACCGATGGTAGCCATGCATTCCTGACGCACGAGACGCAGCTCGCCCGAGGACAGACGGATCTGCGCGTAGCCACCGTCACGACCAACGAATTGGGCGTAGGTGCCTGCAGCGCGTGCCAACTGGCCGCCCTTGCCTGCCTTCAGCTCGACGTTATGCACGATCGTACCGATCGGCATACCGGAGAACGGCATAGCGTTGCCCGGCTTGATATCAGCTTTTGCCGAAGCAATAACTTTGTCGCCCACTGCAAGGCGCTGGGGTGCGAGGATATAGGCGAGTTCGCCATCCTCATACTTCACCAGTGCGATGAACGCGGTGCGGTTAGGATCGTATTCGATACGCTCGACAACTGCCGAGATGTCGAACTTACGACGCTTGAAATCGACGATACGGTAGAGGCGCTTAGCACCACCACCCTTGTGCCACATAGTGACGCGCCCGGTGTTGTTCCGGCCACCAGTCTTTGTAAGGCCCTCGGTGAGGGACTTGACTGGGCGGCCTTTCCAAAGCTCCGAACGGTCGATCAGAACCAGCCCACGCTGGCCCGGCGTCGTCGGTTTGTACGACTTGAGTGCCATGCTCTCTGTCTTCCGTTGCTTTGGACCAAAGGTCCGTTTCGTATGGTGCAGATGGCTTGCGCCCTGCCCCGCTCACGTCTCTAGACTGTCCAGAAACATAAAAGTCAGGCGGCCCCGATCGCTCGGGGCCGCGAGATTCGATTGGCTTCTATCAGAGGCCGGTGGACACGTCGATAGTGTTTCCCTCTTCGAGCGTCACATAGGCTTTTTTAACGTCCGAGCGCTTACCCGCGACACCGCGGAAACGCTTGGTTTTGCCTTTGATGATGGTGGTGTTAACCGCCTTCACCTTAACGCCGAAGAGTGCTTCCACTGCTTCTTTGATGACCGGCTTGGATGCCGATTTCGCCACTTGGAAGACAACTGCACCGTGTTCGGATGCCATCGTTGCTTTCTCGGTGATGATCGGCTTGACGATCACGTCGTAATGTTCGGCTTTCGCGTTCATTTCAGACGAGCCTCCAGAGCTTCGATACCTGCTTTGGTGATCACGAGAGTGTCACGCTTGAGGATATCATAGACGTTTGCGCCCATCGTCGGGAGAACATCGATACCTTCGATGTTACGTGCTGCGAGAGCGAAGTTATCATTCACGTCAGCACCGTCGATGATCAACACGCGCTTCCAACCCAATTCCTTCGCAGCTTTTGCGAGGAGCGAGGTCTTGGCCGATGCCATTTCAGCAGCTTCCAAGATCACGAGGTTGCCTGTCGCCGCTTTCGCGGAGAGTGCGTGCTTCAGACCGAGCGCACGGAACTTCTTAGGAAGATCATGTGCGTGCGAGCGCGGGGTCGGGCCTTTGTAGACACCACCGTGACGGAAGATCGGCGCGCCTTTGGAACCGTGACGTGCGCCACCGGTGCCTTTTTGGCGGTAGATCTTCTTGGTCGAGTAGGACACGTCCGAACGACCCAGCGTCGAGTGGGTACCGGCTTGCATGCGCGCACGCTGCCAGCGGACCACACGGTGCAGGATGTCTGCGCGTGGCTCAAGACCAAAGATGTCGTCTGCGAGTTCGATCGAACCGGATTTACCGGCGTCGAGCTTGATCACATCAAGTTTCATGCTTCACCCCCTTCGACCGCAACTTCTGCGACCGGAGCAGCTGCGCCAGCAGCCGATTTGAGAGCAGCCGGCATCGGGACGTTCTCTGGCAGCGGCTTCTTCACCGCGTCCTTGATCGTGACCCAGCCACCTTTGGAACCCGGAACCGAGCCCTTGACCAAGATCAAGCCACGCTCAGCGTCAGTTTTCACGACTTGGATGTTCTGCGTGGTCACACGCACAGCACCGAGATGGCCAGCCATCTTCTTGCCCTTGAAAACCTTGCCCGGATCTTGACACTGACCGGTCGAACCGTGCGAACGGTGCGAAATCGACACACCGTGCGACGCGCGAAGGCCGCCGAAGTTGTGACGCTTCATAGCACCTGCAAAGCCTTTACCGATCGAGGTACCGGCGATGTCGACGAACTGACCAGCATTGTAGTGCTCGGCAGAAATCTCAGCGCCAACTTCGATCAAGTTATCAGCCGAAACGCGGAACTCAGCAACTTTGCGCTTAGGAGCCACGTTCGCTTTTGCGAAGTGACCGCGCATTGCTGCCGTGGTGCGTTTTGCTTTCGCTTCACCAGCGCCGAGCTGAACAGCCGTGTAGCCGTCTTTCTCGTCGGTGCGCTGAGCGACCACTTGAAGGTTGTCGAGTTGAAGAACGGTAACAGGAACCTGCTTACCATCTTCGAGGAACAGCCGGGTCATGCCCAGCTTCTTGGCGATTACACCAGAACGCAGCATTGTTACGCCCTCCTCAGACTTTGATTTCAACGTCGACGCCGGCAGCGAGGTCGAGCTTCATGAGCGCGTCCACGGTTTGCGGTGTCGGGTTGACGATGTCGAGCAGACGCTTGTGCGTCCGGATTTCCCACTGATCGCGCGACTTCTTGTCGATGTGCGGACCACGGAGAACCGTGAATTTCTCGATTTTGTTAGGCAGCGGAATCGGACCGCGAACCTCTGCACCGGTGCGCTTGGCGGTGTTCACGATTTCCTGAGTGCTTGCATCAAGCACACGGTAATCGAACGCCTTGAGCCGGATGCGAATGTTTTGACCAGACATATGTCTTTCCCTTATCGCAGGGCTACGGTTGAGAGGCAGACAGCACCGCATGTGACGCCTGCATCGAACCCCGATCTAGATAGATCAGAGGCGGGCATTAAGCTGCATGACCCCACCTGTCAAGACGATTCCCCAAAGTGATTTGCGCATCTGGGTGAATAAGGCAAATTAAGCGCAGATAGCGCCATACTTCCAACAATTATTGGAGTCGCAGCCAAACGTTTGCATCTCCGGATGCAAAAAGGGCGCCCGCTTGGGGCGCCCTTTTCAACTCTCATCGCTCAAGCGATTATGCGAGGATTTTCGAAACAACGCCTGCACCAACGGTGCGGCCGCCTTCGCGGATCGCGAAGCGCAGTTTCTCTTCCATCGCGATCGGCGCGATCAGTTCAACTTCGAACTTCAGGTTGTCGCCTGGCATAACCATTTCAGTGCCTTCTGGCAGCTTAACGGTACCGGTGACATCCGTCGTGCGGAAGTAGAACTGCGGGCGGTAGTTCGCGAAGAACGGCGTGTGACGGCCACCCTCTTCTTTCGTCAGAATGTAAGCTTCTGCTTCAAACTTCGTGTGCGGCTTAACCGAACCCGGCTTGCACAGAACCTGACCACGCTCAACGCCTTCACGGTCAATACCGCGAAGCAATGCGCCAACGTTGTCGCCTGCCTCACCACGATCCAACAGCTTGCGGAACATCTCAACGCCCGTGCAAGTCGTTTTCTTCGTGTCGCGGATACCGATGATTTCGAGTTCGTCGCCAACGTTAACAGCGCCACGCTCAATACGGCCGGTCACAACAGTGCCGCGACCCGAGATCGAGAACACGTCTTCGATCGGCATCAAGAACGGCTGGTCGATCGCGCGCTCTGGAGTCGGGATGTACGAATCAACCGCTGCGATCAGCGCCTTGATCGACTCTTCGCCGATCTCTGGCTGCGTGCCGTTCATAGCGTGCAGTGCCGAACCACGGATGATCGGAATATCGTCACCCGGGTAGTCGTACGACGACAGAAGCTCACGGATCTCCATTTCGACGAGCTCGAGAAGCTCTTCGTCGTCAACCTGGTCAACCTTGTTCATGTACACAACCATGTACGGGATACCAACCTGACGGCCGAGCAGAATGTGCTCGCGCGTCTGGGGCATCGGGCCGTCAGCGGCGTTCACAACCAAGATCGCGCCGTCCATCTGTGCAGCACCGGTGATCATGTTCTTAACATAGTCAGCGTGGCCGGGGCAGTCGACGTGCGCGTAGTGGCGCGATTCCGACTCATACTCAACGTGCGCGGTCGAGATCGTGATACCACGAGCTTTCTCTTCCGGTGCGCCGTCAATCTGGTCGTAGGCGCGGAAGTCACCGAAGTACTTCGTGATCGCTGCCGTAAGGGTCGTCTTGCCGTGGTCAACGTGGCCAATCGTGCCGATGTTGACGTGCGGCTTGTTACGTTCAAACTTTGCCTTTGCCATTGTGGCCTCCTGTAGGTCTTAAAACGTGAAGGAAGCGCCCGCGGTCATCCCGCGGACGCCCAATGCCTTACGCGTATTTCTTCTGGATTTCGTCCGAGATGTTCTGCGGAACAGCATCGTAGTGATCGAAGGTCATCGAGAACACGGCACGGCCCGAGGACATCGAGCGCAGCGTGTTGATGTAACCGAACATGTTCGCGAGCGGAACCATCGACGAGATCACGTTCGCGTTGCCGCGTGTGTCTTGCCCTTGGACCATACCACGACGCGAGGTCAGATCGCCGATGATGCCGCCGGTGTATTCTTCCGGAGTCACAACTTCGACTTTCATGATCGGTTCGAGCAATTTCGCGCCAGCCTTACGGAGGCCTTCGCGCATCCCTGCCCGTGCTGCGATCTCAAACGCGAGCACCGAGGAGTTGACGTCGTGGAACGCACCATCGATCAGCGCAACCTTGAAATCGATCACGGGGAAGCCTGCAAGCGGGCCCGAGTCCATAACAGACTTGATGCCTTTTTCGACGCCCGGGATGTATTCCTTCGGAACTGCACCACCAACGATTTTCGATTCGAACGAATATCCTTCGCCCGGCTCTGTTGGCATGATGACCATCTTCACGCGCGCAAATTGACCGGTACCACCGGACTGCTTCTTGTGCGTGTAGTCGATCTCTGCTTCGCGCGAAATGGTTTCGCGGTAAGCAACCTGCGGCGCACCGATGTTCGCCTCAACTTTAAATTCGCGACGCATACGGTCAACGAGGATGTCGAGGTGAAGTTCGCCCATGCCCTTCATGATCGTCTGACCCGACTCGAGATCGGTTTCGACGCGGAACGACGGATCCTCAGCTGCCAGACGAGCCAAAGCGATGCCCATCTTCTCTTGGTCAGCCTTGGTTTTCGGCTCAACTGCGATCTCGATAACCGGAACAGGGAAGGTCATCGTTTCCAGAACAACACCGTGTGCCGGATCACAGAGCGTGTCACCGGTGGTGGTTTCTTTCAGACCGCCGAGAGCGATGATGTCACCAGCAAATGCTTCGGTGATTTCTTCGCGCTCGATAGCGTGCATCATCATCATACGACCAACGCGCTCTTTGCGTTGTTTCGTTGCGTTCAGCATCGCGTCGCCCTTGGCAAGCTTGCCCGAGTAGATGCGTGTGAAGGTCAACGAACCCACGAATGGATCGTTCATGATTTTGAACGCAAGTGCCGAGAACGGCTGCTCGTCGTCTGCCGAACGTGCGATGTTCCGAACTTCTTCTTCGTCGCCTGGTGCGAAGCCCATGTAGGCAGGCACATCGAGCGGCGATGGCAGGTAGTCGATAACAGCGTTGAGCAAAGGCTGAACGCCTTTGTTTTTGAACGCCGAACCGGCCATGACCGGAACGAAAGCAAGCGAGAGAGTGCCCTTACGGATCAACTCACGGAGCTTTTCTTCCGAAGGCTCGGTGCCTTCGAGGTAGGCTTCCATGGTGTCGTCATCTTGCTCAACAGCGGTTTCGAGCAGGTTGTCGCGCCATTCTTTGGCTTGGTCGAGAAGGTCAGCACGAACGTCGCGGATTTCCCACGAAGCGCCCAGATCTTCGCCCAAGTAGACCCATTCTTTCATGGTCACGAGGTCGATGATACCTTCGAGCTGGTCTTCTGCGCCGATCGGAAGTGCGACAGGAACAGCGTTTGCGCCTGTGCGGTCTTTGATCATCTTCACGCAGTTGAAGAAGTCAGCGCCGGTCTTGTCCATTTTGTTAACGAACACGATGCGCGGAACTTCGTACCGGTCAGCCTGACGCCAAACGGTTTCGGTTTGCGGCTCAACACCGGCGTTACCGTCCAGAAGAACGACAGCGCCATCGAGAACTGCGAGCGAACGCTCAACTTCGATGGTGAAGTCAACGTGGCCAGGAGTATCGATGATGTTGAAGCGGTGCTTCTCGGAGACAGGCTCCGTACCAGTGATGGTCTTTTCCCAGAACGTGGTCGTAGCAGCCGACGTAATCGTGATGCCACGCTCTTGTTCTTGTTCCATCCAGTCCATGGTGGCGGCGCCATCATGGACTTCCCCGATCTTGTGCGACTTACCTGTGTAGTACAGGATCCGCTCGGAGGTCGTGGTTTTGCCAGCGTCAATGTGAGCGATGATACCGAAGTTGCGGTAGCGCTCGAGAGGATAGTCGCGTGCCATGATGGCGTCCTTCCCTGATTACCAGCGGTAATGGCTGAACGCTTTGTTTGCGTCTGCCATTTTGTGGGTGTCTTCGCGCTTTTTCACAGCCGAACCGCGCGAGTTGACAGCATCCAGAAGCTCGCCGGCAAGGCGCTCTTCCATCGTGTTCTCGTTACGGTTTTTCGCAGCGGTGATGAGCCAGCGGATTGCCAGCGCTTCGCGACGGGTCGGGCGAACCTCGACCGGAACTTGGTACGTAGCACCACCGACGCGGCGCGAACGCACTTCGACGGAAGGTTTTACGTTTTCGAGAGCTTCGTGGAAGACCTCGATCGGCTCGCGCTTGAGTTTGCCCTCAACACGCTCAAGCGCGTTGTAGACGATTTTCTCAGCTGCGGATTTCTTACCATCGACCATGAGGTTATTCATGAACTTGGTCAGAATGCGGTCACCATACTTGGCGTCCGGAAGAACTTCGCGTTTTTCAGCGGCGTGACGACGTGACATCTCTGGTTCTCCTTATTTCGGACGCTTCGCGCCGTACTTCGAACGACGTTGGCGACGATCTTTAACACCTTGGGTATCCAGCACACCGCGGAGGATGTGGTAACGGACACCCGGAAGGTCTTTTACGCGGCCGCCACGGATCAGAACCACAGAGTGCTCCTGAAGGTTGTGCTTTTCGCCCGGGATGTAGGAGATGACCTCGAAGCCATTCGTCAGACGCACCTTGGCGACTTTACGCATAGCGGAGTTCGGTTTCTTTGGCGTGGTTGTGTACACACGGGTGCATACGCCACGTTTTTGCGGGCAGGACTGAAGGTGTTGCGACTTGGAGCGCTGCACCTTCGGCTGCCGCGGCTTGCGGATCAGCTGTTGGATAGTAGGCATTCGGTTCCCCGTTTTGCTCTGTCAATACTCGCAGCCATCGCTGACTGCGCCACTTCTCGACGGCGGTTCACGCGCATCGTAAAACGCCAAATCACACGCTCACCCCGCAGGGTGAATGTGTTGAGTTCCAGAGGATCGAGGCTCTCGCCTAAATCGTGTTCACTGAAATTCGGCCACCCGTTCGAGCATCGTCAAGACAGACTACGCCCTATGGGTTGCGCGGCGTATAGGAGGAGTCGTTGGCCTTGTCAACACAGCCTAGCCGGATTGGCGCTATTGCACCTCTCGCCGGGGCGGGCGCGTCACCCAGTTCAACGGCGTGCCCCCATCCACCCTGGCCGCCACAGCCCCCTCCATACGTCCGCGTGGGGCCCTTTGCAAAGGGGCCCGCGAGGGGTCGGGTGGTGCACGCGCCGACGTCGCGCAGCAGCGCATCGCGAAGCCGGATAAAAAAAGGCCCCGCATCGCTGCGGGGCCTTTCCAATTCATCTGCGTAAAATCAATCGCGGCTTTCCGGCGTCTCAACAGAGCCGAAATCATCGACGGTTGCCTCCACCGGTGCCGCCAAGGCGGCAGCCGCTTCAGCTTCTGCGCGACGCGATACGATCACCGTTTGATCGAGATCGGCTGCGATCTTCCGGACGCGCGTGGTGGCGCCGCCGGTACCCGCCGGGATCAAGCGGCCCACGATGACGTTCTCTTTGAGGCCAACCAACTTATCGCGTTTGCCCTGCACCGAAGCCTCGGTGAGAACACGGGTGGTCTCTTGGAAGGACGCCGCCGAGATGAACGAGCGCGTTTGCAAGGATGCTTTGGTGATCCCGAGCAGAACCGGTTCACCGGTTGCTGGACGGCCGCCACGCGCCTCAACTTTCGCGTTCTCCTCGTCGAACTCCGCCTTATCCACGTTCTCGCCTTTGAGAAGCGTCGTTTCACCTGAATCCAAGATCTCGATCTTCTGCAGCATCTGGCGAACGATCACCTCGATGTGCTTGTCGTTGATCTTAACGCCTTGCAGACGGTAAACGTCTTGCACTTCGTCAATCAGGTAATCCGCGAGCGCCTCAATGCCGAGGATGCGCAGGATGTCATGCGGTGCGGGGTTACCGTCCATGATATAATCGCCACGTTGCACGAAGTCGCCTTCCTGAACGGGGATATGCTTGCCTTTCGGCACCATGTATTCGACGGGCTCCGCGCCCTCATTGGCAGGCTCAATCGTGATCCGACGCTTGTTCTTGTAGTCCTTGCCGAAGCGCACATAGCCGTCGAGTTCCGCGATGATCGCGTGATCTTTCGGACGACGTGCCTCGAAGAGTTCGGCAACACGCGGCAGACCACCGGTGATGTCTTTCGTCTTCGCACCTTCGCGCGGAATACGCGCAACAACGTCACCGGCCTTGACCTCCTGGCCATCTTCGACCGAGAGAATCGCATCCACTGACATCGGATAGGTGACCGGATTGCCTGCGTCATTGCGGACCGGCTCGCCAGAGGCGTCGACCACGATGATTTCAGGCTTCAGATCGTTGCCCTTCGGCGCGGAACGCCAATCGGTCACGATCTTCTGCGTCATACCTGTCGCGTCATCGGTTACGTCGCGAACGGCGATACCGGAAACGAGATCAACGTATTTGGCCACACCCGGCTTCTCCGCGATGATCGGGAGGGTGTATGGATCCCACTCGAACAGCTTCGCGCCACGTGCAACCGTGTCACCATCCTTGACGAACAGCTTGGAGCCGTAGCTGAGCTTGTGGCTCGCGCGCTCTTCACCATGCTCGTCCATGATCGCGAGGGTCATGTTACGACCCATGACGATCAGATCGCCCGCGTCATTGGTCAGAAGGTTGGCGTTGCGGAACTCCACTTTGCCCTCATGCGAGGACTCTTGGAAGGACTGCTGACCACCTTGCGCAATACCGCCGATGTGGAACGTCCGCATCGTCAGCTGTGTGCCAGGCTCACCGATGGACTGCGCCGCGATGATGCCGACAGCCTCACCTTGGTTTACCAACGTGCCGCGCGCCAGATCGCGACCGTAGCAAAGCGCGCAAACGCCCTCTTCGGCCTCACAGGTCAGTGCTGAACGGATACGCATCTTCTGCACGCCCGACTTCTCGATCAGATCAGCCTTACGCTCGTCGATGAGCTCGTTCTTGCGAACCAACACTTCGTCGCTGCCCGGCACAAGCACGTCATCCGCCGAAACACGGCCCAGAACACGCTCACCAAGCGGGGATACCACTTCACCGTCATTGACAGCAGCAGAAGCCGTGATCGCACGTTCAGTGCCGCAATCATGCGAACGAACAATACAATCTTGCGCAACGTCAACCAAACGACGGGTCAAATACCCCGAGTTAGCCGTTTTCAAAGCCGTATCTGCCAGACCCTTACGGGCACCGTGCGTCGAGTTGAAGTACTCGAGAACGGTCAGACCTTCTTTAAAGTTCGAGATAATCGGCGTCTCGATGATCTCACCCGACGGCTTGGCCATCAGACCGCGCATACCGCCAAGCTGTTTCATCTGAGCGGGGGAGCCCCGCGCACCGGAGTGCGACATCATGTAAACCGAGTTCGGTTCCATTTCCGAACCGTCTTCCGGATCGTAACGGACAGCCGAAATCGCCGCCATCATATCAGCCGCAACTGCGTCGGAGCACTTCGACCAAGCATCGACAACTTTGTTATACTTCTCGCCCTGGGTAATCAGACCGTCCATATACTGCTGTTCGAATTCTTTAACCTGATCGCGAACGCCGTTCACGATTTCCCACTTGGAGTCAGGGATGACCATATCGTCCTTACCGAACGAAATACCCGCCTTGAACGCCTCGCGGAAGCCCATGCCCATGATCTGGTCACAGAAGATAACCAACTCTTTCTGACCGCAATAGCGGTAGACCGTGTCGATGACATTCTGAACGTCTTTCTTACGCAGCAAGCGGTTGACCAACTCGAACGGCGCTTTCGCGTTCAACGGCAACAACGCACCAAGCCGCACGCGGCCCGGAGTTGTGTCAAAGCGTTGGAACACTTCATTGCCGGTCTCATCGATCTGCTTGATCCGCGCTTGGATCTTGGTGTGCAAATGCACAACACCCGCGGTCAGCGCATGTTCGACCTCCTCGACGGAGCCGAAGACCATGCCTTGGCCTTTCATGCCTTCGCGTTCCATGGACGTGTAGTACAAGCCCAAGATCATATCCTGCGAAGGAACAATGATCGGCGCGCCGTTCGCAGGCGACAGAACGTTGTTCGTGGACATCATCAGAACGCGCGCTTCAAGCTGGGCTTCCAGCGAGAGCGGAACGTGAACAGCCATCTGGTCACCGTCGAAGTCGGCATTAAACGCCGAACACACGAGCGGGTGCAGCTGGATCGCTTTACCTTCAATCAAGATCGGCTCAAAGGCTTGGATCCCCAGACGGTGCAACGTGGGCGCGCGGTTCAACAGAACCGGGTGCTCGCGGATCACCTCGTCCAGGATATCCCAAACCTCGGGACGCTCTTTCTCGACCAGTTTCTTCGCCTGTTTCACCGTCGACGAGAGACCTTTGGCCTCAAGACGCGAGTAGATGAACGGCTTGAACAGTTCGAGCGCCATCTTCTTGGGCAGACCGCACTGATGGAGCTTCAATTCCGGGCCGGTCACGATGACCGAACGACCCGAGAAGTCCACGCGCTTGCCCAAAAGGTTTTGACGGAAACGACCTTGCTTCCCCTTCAGCATGTCGGAGAGCGACTTCAGCGGGCGCTTGTTGGTGCCCGTGATGACGCGGCCACGACGGCCGTTGTCGAACAGCGCATCGACCGATTCCTGCAACATCCGCTTCTCGTTGCGCACGATAATATCGGGCGCGCGCAGCTCGATGAGGCGCTTGAGGCGGTTGTTCCGGTTGATCACGCGGCGATACAGATCGTTCAAATCCGACGTCGCGAAACGGCCACCATCGAGCGGCACCAGCGGGCGCAGCTCCGGCGGGATCACCGGAAGCACGGTCAGAACCATCCACTCGGGGCGGTTGCCCGACTCGAGGAACGACTCAACGATTTTCAAACGCTTGATGATCTTCTTCGGCTTGAGCTCGCCCGTCGCCTCTTTGAGGTCGGCGCGGAGTTGCTCGGCGGTGCCTTCGAGATCGATTTGCGCCAGCATTTCGCGGATCGCTTCAGCGCCGATATTGGCGGTAAACGCATCTGCGCCGTACTGGTCCTGCGCGTCGAGATACTCTTCCTCGCCCATCAACTGGCCGTAGGTGAGATCCGTCAAGCCCGGCTCGATCACAACGTAGTTCTCGAAGTAGAGAATGCGTTCCAGATCGCGCAGCGTCATATCCAGCATGAGGCCGATCCGCGAGGGAAGAGACTTCAAGAACCAGATGTGAGCGACCGGCGAAGCCAGCTCGATATGGCCCATCCGCTCGCGGCGGACCTTTTGCAGGGTAACTTCAACGCCACATTTCTCGCAGACAACGCCGCGATATTTCATGCGTTTGTATTTGCCGCACAGGCATTCGTAATCTTTGATCGGGCCAAAGATCCGTGCGCAGAACAGACCATCACGCTCCGGCTTGAACGTCCGGTAGTTGATGGTTTCCGGCTTTTTGATTTCCCCGAACGACCACGAAAGGATGCGCTCTGGCGATGCGAGCGAGACCTTGATCTCGTCGAATTGCTTAGGCGCCGCCAACGGGTTGAACGGGTTTTGAGTGATTTCCTGGTTCATCTGATATTCCTTGAATACGGGCGAAGGGGGAAAGGAAGTGAAGGCTTACGCCCTCACTCCTCATCCTCCGCATCCAGGAGTTCCATGTTGAGGCCGAGGCCTCGGACCTCTTTGACAAGAACGTTGAACGATTCCGGCACGCCGGCTTCGAAGTTGTCCTCGCCTTTGACGATCGACTCGTAGACTTTCGTCCGGCCAGCAACGTCATCCGACTTCACGGTGAGCATCTCTTGCAGGGTGTAGGCGGCGCCGTAAGCTTCAAGCGCCCAGACCTCCATCTCCCCGAGACGCTGACCACCGAACTGCGCCTTACCACCCAGCGGCTGCTGTGTGACGAGCGAGTACGGCCCGGTCGAACGAGCGTGCATCTTGTCATCGACCAAGTGGTGCAACTTGAGGAAGTACTTCACACCGACCGTTACCGGACGTGTGAATTGCTCCCCCGTGCGACCATCGAAGACAACCGATTGGCCCGATTCCGAGAAGCCCGCACGACGCAGCGCGTCATTGACGTCTGCCTCTTTCGCGCCGTCGAAGACAGGCGTTGCAATCGGCACACCGGTGCGAACCATTTCGGCGCTCTCGATGAAGGTCTCTTCATCAACGTTGCCGAAAGCTTCATCATAAGTCTCGTCGCCATAACCGTGGCGCATCGCCTCACGCACTGGCGTCAAATCGCCCGAACGGCGGTATTCCTTGAGTGCTTCGTCGATTTGGATGCCCAAACCGCGCGATGCCCAACCCATATGGGTTTCAAGGATCTGACCAACGTTCATCCGCGATGGAACACCGAGTGGGTTCAGCACGAGATCGACGGGCGTGCCATCTGCGAGGAACGGCATGTCCTCAATCGGAACGACCTTCGAAACAACACCTTTGTTGCCGTGACGACCAGCCATCTTATCGCCCGCTTGCAGCTTACGCTTCACCGCGACGAAGACTTTCACCATCTTCATGACGCCCGGCGGCAGATCGTCGCCCTGACGGACCTTCTCGACCTTATCCTCAAAGCGATGATCGAGAGCGCGTTTTTGCGCATCGAATTGCTCGTTGAGCGCTTCGACTTCCTTCGCATCACCCTCGTTTTCGAGAGCCAACTGCCACCACTGACCACGCGAGAGCGTCCCCAGAAGATCGGCGTTGATCTCTGAACCCGGCTTCACGCCTTTCGGGCCTTTGACAGCCGTCTTGCCCATGATCAGGGTGCGAAGGCGCGCGTAGATGTTACGCTCCAAGATCGCAAGTTCGTCGTCGCGGTCGCGTGCGAGACGTTCGACTTCTTCGCGCTCGATTTGAAGCGCGCGTTCGTCTTTATCAACGCCGTGACGGTTGAAGACACGCACCTCGACGATGGTCCCGAAGGCCCCCGGCGGAAGACGCAGCGAGGTATCGCGCACGTCAGATGCTTTCTCACCGAAGATCGCGCGCAGAAGTTTTTCTTCTGGCGTCATCGGGCTTTCGCCCTTCGGTGTGATCTTGCCGACAAGGATATCGCCCGGCCCACATTCCGCGCCGATATACACGATGCCAGCCTCGTCGAGGTTGCGCAGCGCTTCTTCACCGACGTTCGGGATATCGCGAGTGATTTCCTCCGGCCCAAGCTTCGTATCACGCGCAGCAACTTCATATTCGTCGATGTGAATCGAGGTGAACACGTCGTCGCGGTGAATCCGCTCGGAGATCAGGATGGAGTCTTCGTAGTTGTAACCGTTCCAAGGCATGAACGCGACGACCACGTTACGACCGATCGCGAGTTCGCCCTGATCCGTCGACGGACCATCTGCGATCACCTGACCGGTGTGAACGCGATCACCCACTTTCACCAACGGACGTTGGTTGATGGTGGAGGATTGGTTCGAGCGCTTGAACTTGCGCAATCGGTAGATATCCACGCCAGCATCGCCGACACCGAGATCCTCGATCGCGCGGATAACGATACGCGACGCATCGACCTGGTCGATGATGCCGCCACGTTTCGCCATGATTGCGGCGCCGGAATCGCGCGCCACGACCGCTTCCATACCGGTGCCCACGAAGGGCGCCTCGGACCGGAGCAGCGGAACCGCCTGACGTTGCATGTTTGAGCCCATGAGAGCGCGGTTAGCATCGTCGTTTTCAAGGAACGGGATCAGCGCCGCAGCGACCGATACCAACTGTTTTGGCGAAACGTCGATCAGATCAACAACATCGATCGGATTGAGCGAGTACTCACCCGATTGACGCGTCGATACCAGATCATTGACGAAACGACCGTCTGCATCGAGCTCCGCGTTCGCCTGAGCGACCGTGTGACGCATCTCTTCTGTCGCGGACATGTAGACGACGTCATCCGTCACCTGACCATCCACGACTTTGCGATACGGTGTTTCGATGAAGCCGTATTTGTTGACGCGCGCGAAGGTCGCCAACGAGTTGATCAGACCAATGTTCTGACCTTCCGGCGTTTCAATCGGGCACATCCGGCCGTAGTGGGTTGCGTGAACGTCGCGAACTTCGAAGCCGGCACGCTCACGGGTCAAACCGCCAGGCCCAAGTGCGGAGAGACGACGCTTGTGCGTGACTTCCGAAAGCGGGTTGGTTTGGTCCATAAACTGGGACAGCTGCGAGGAGCCGAAGAATTCACGTACAGCTGCCGCGGCAGGTTTCGCGTTGATCAGATCTTGCGGCATGACGGTGTCGATTTCGACCGACGACATGCGCTCTTTGATCGCGCGCTCCATGCGAAGGAGGCCCACGCGGTACTGGTTTTCCATCAATTCGCCAACGGACCGAACGCGGCGGTTGCCGAGGTGGTCGATGTCGTCGATCTCGCCTTTGCCATCGCGCAGCTCAACCAATGCCTTGATGCACGACAAGATATCGTCGTGACGCAATGTGCGTTGGGTGTCTGGCGCGTCGAGCGCGAGACGCATGTTCATTTTCACGCGGCCAACAGCCGAGAGATCGTAGCGCTCGCTATCGAAGAACAGCGTGTCGAAGAGCTGCGACGCAGCTTCAACGGTCGGCGGCTCACCGGGACGCATAACGCGGTAGATATCCATGAGCGCGGTATCACGGCCCATGTTCTTGTCAGCCGCCATCGTGTTACGGATGTAGGGACCAACGTTGATGTTATCGATATCCAGAACCGGAATATCGGTAATACCGTTGTCGAGAAGCGTCTTGAGCGAACCGCCCGAGATTTCGCCGTCACGATCATAGTCAAGCGTAAGCTCGTCACCCGCTTCCGCGAAGATGAAACCGGTTTGCTCGTTAATGATGTCTTTCGCAACGAAACGACCAACGATTTGCTCGAACGGGACCAAAAGCTCGGTCACTTTCGCCTCGTCGATCAATTTCTTGACCATCCGCGGGGTCATTTTCTCGCCCGCGTTGCAAATCACTTCACCGGTCGCTGCATCCACCAGATCGAACAGGGGACGCGTGCCGCGCACACGCTCGGGGAAGAACTTGGTGACCCAGCCGCGCTTGCCTTCGGCGCGGTAGTCAACGGTGTTGTAATACGCATCCATGATGCCTTCTTGATCGAGACCAAGCGCATAGAGCAGCGTCGTTACGGGGAGTTTGCGGCGACGGTCGATACGCGCGAAGACAAGGTCTTTCGCATCGAATTCGAAGTCCAGCCACGAGCCGCGATACGGAATGATCCGGCATGCGAACAGCAACTTACCCGACGAATGCGTCTTGCCACGATCATGGTCAAAGAACACGCCAGGCGAGCGGTGCATCTGGGACACGATAACACGCTCGGTCCCGTTCACGACGAACGTCCCGTTTGCGGTCATCAGAGGCATGTCGCCCATGTAGACGTCTTGTTCTTTGATATCCTTGACCGAGCGTGCGCCCGTGGTCTCGTCGACATCGAACACGATCAAACGCAGCGTCACCTTGAGGGGAGCCGCATATGTCATGTCACGCTGCTGACATTCGTCAACGTCGTATTTCGGCTTTTCTAGCTCGTATTTTACGAACTCCAGAATCGCGTTGTCGTTGAAATCCTTGATCGGGAATACCGATTGGAAAACACCTTGGATGCCTTCACCTTCGAGCGGCTTGGGCGCATCGCCCGACCGCAGGAAAAGGTCGTAGGAAGATTTTTGAACCTCAATGAGGTTCGGCATCTCGAGGACTTCGCGGATTTTGCCGTAATACCGGCGGATACGCTTTTGACCAACGTAAGCTTGAGCCATGCTCGTCGTCACCTTTCGTCTTTTCGCAGGCGCGCATACCGTCGGGGCCCGGTAGGCGGCGCGTGGCGATCAAGGGGGCGGTTCCATTCATGCCCCCCGTCCCAAAGGGGGGCTCCCGAACCGTATTACCCGCCTTGGAGAAGGCTCAGCGTCAGGAGTAATTCCTAAAGCCCTCTCCAAGACAGGTTCGGCTGGGCCCGGAAAACTCCGGACCCAGCCCTTTTTCACAAAGTCGGATGCTCAGGCATCCGGCCCAATTACTTGAGCTCGACTTTCGCGCCAGCTGCTTCCAGCTTAGCTTTGATGTCTTCTGCTTCTGCTTTCGAAGCGCCTTCTTTGACTTTGCCGCCAGCTTCGACGAGGTCTTTAGCTTCTTTGAGGCCAAGACCGGTGATGCCGCGAACTTCTTTGATCACGTTGATCTTGCTTGCGCCAGCATCCGTCAGAACGACGTCAAACTCGGTTTTCTCTTCAGCAGCTTCTGCTGCTGCTGCCGGGCCAGCCATCATGACTGCGCCGCCAGCTGCGGGCTCGATGCCGTACTCGTCTTTGAGGATCGTTTTCAGTTCTTGTGCTTCCAGCAGCGTGAGGTTCACGATTTGCTCAGCAAGTGCTTTAAGATCGGCCATTTTCCGTTCCATTCTCATATAAGGTTGTTATCCGACGTCAGCTTCGACGAAGGCAATAAATTGCTCAGGCAGCTTTCTCTTCGATAGTCGAGAGAATGCTCGCGATGTTCGATGCAGGCGCGCCAATGGCACCAGCGATGTTCGAAGCAGGCGCACCGATGCAACCAACGATCGAAGCAATAAGCTCCTCACGCGACGGCATTTGAGCGACGGCTTTAACACCGGCAAGGTCCAGAGCGTTTTCGCCCATTGCACCGCCAAGGATCACGAACTTATCGTTCGCTTTCGCATAGGCGTCAGACACTTTCGCAGCAGCGACAGGGTCTTCCGAATAGGCAAGAACGGTCATGCCCGTGAGGTAGTTAGCAATGCTTGCGCATGGCTGACCTTCAAGGGCGATCTTGGCGAGCTTGTTCTTGGCAACGCGTACCGACCCACCAACTTCACGCATTTGCGCGCGGAGGGTCTGCATCTGAGCAACCGTCATGCCTTCGTAGTGGGCAACCACTACGACGCCAGAGCTTGCGAAGATTTGGCCGAGCTCTTCGACCAATTTCTCTTTTTGGGCTCTATCCACGGTTTCACTCCAAGTATGGGGGTTTCCCCCCGGCTCCAATTTCCCTGCTCCGAAGAACAAGGTCGGGTCCGCTCAGGGTCCCGAGGCCAGATCGCCCGAGATCACATTGCTGTGGCTCGGAAATGGTCTCGTTTCCCATCTCAGGAAGGACATTAAGGCCTACCGTTTCCGGCGTATTGGCCTCCCTCCGTCTCGGACAGGACGGGGCGCTCGCACGCCCCGCCATTTGCTCTCCCCCCGAAGGACGACAGCAAAACTCTATGCTTAGTTGCCGGTCGCGGAGGCGAGGTCGAGCGAAACGCCCGGGCCCATCGTCGACGACAACGAAACTTTTTTCACATAAGCGCCCTTGGCACCAGCAGGCTTCGCCTTGGAAACAGCGTCCACGAAGGCGCGAACGTTCTCAGCGAGAGCTTCTGCGGTGAAGGATGCTTTGCCGATGCCGCCGTGAATCACGCCAGCTTTTTCGACTTTGAACTGAACTTCGCCGCCTTTTGCTGCTTCGACGGCCGCTTTCACGTCCATCGTAACAGTGCCGACTTTAGGGTTCGGCATCAGGTTGCGTGGGCCAAGGACCTTACCAAGACGACCAACGATCGGCATCATGTCCGGCGTTGCGATGCAACGGTCGAACTCGATCTTACCCGACTGGATGATCTCCATCAGATCTTCTGCGCCGACGATGTCCGCTCCTGCAGCCTTGGCTTCATCAGCCTTCGGGCCACGTGCGAACACTGCAACACGAACGGTTTTGCCAGTGCCGTTTGGCAATTGGACAACACCGCGAACCATCTGATCAGCGTGACGCGGGTCAACACCGAGGTTCATAGCGATCTCAAGGGTTTCGTCGAATTTCGCGTTAGCGTTCGACTTGATCAAAGCAACAGCAGCCTCAACGGAGAGGTTGTCTTTGCCTTCGAAAGCGGCGCGCGCGGCGACCGTACGTTTACCGAACTTCGCCATGACTTACCCTTTCACCTCGATACCGATCGAACGAGCGGAGCCGAGGATGATTTGCATCGCGGCTTCCACGTCATTCGCGGACAGGTCTTTCATTTTTGCTTCAGCGATTTCGCGCACTTGCGCTACGGTCACGGAACCAACGGTCGAACGGCCAGGCGCTTCCGAACCGCGTGGGCGGTTACGCTTGCCTTGTGGCTTCAGACCAGCAGCTTTCTTCAGGTAGAAGGAAGCAGGAGCGGTCTTCGTTTCGAATGTGAAGGACTTGTCGGCATAGTAGGTGATAACCACCGGGACCGGCATGTCCTTTTCCATTTCCTGCGTCTTAGCGTTGAACGCCTTGCAGAATTCCATGATGTTGATGCCGCGCTGACCTAGCGCCGGACCGACCGGCGGGGACGGGTTTGCAGCACCCGCTTTAATTTGCAGCTTGAGCTGCCCGATAACTTTCTTGGCCATGTGGCCTCTCCTTTATCACTGTCACACCAGAGCGGTGCGAAGTTTAGTGGTGCGGGTCAGACGCGCGCTGCGCGACATCGCCTCCCACGGTTTGCACTTAGGCGACCTTTGTCACCTGAGTGAATTCCAACTCAACGGGCGTGGGACGGCCAAAGATCGACACAGTCACCTTCAGGCGGCTCGCCACATCATCGACTTCCTCAACCATACCCGCGAAGCCCTCGAACGGACCATCCGTCACCGAGACATTCTCACCAACCTCGAAGCGGATCAGGTTACGCGGTGCAACCGCTTCACCCGCATCGCCACCGCGGTTCAAGATACCGTTCACCTCCGAATCGCGCATCGGCATTGGACGCCCCTGCGGACCCAAGAAACCCGTCACGCGATTGATCGAGTTAATCAGGTGATAAGCTTTGTCGGTCATCTCCATGCGCACGAGCACATAGCCCGGCATAAAGCGACGCTCGGAGGTCACTTTTTTACCGCGACGGATTTCAATCACTTCTTCCGTGGGGACAAGAACTTCCTCGATCAATTCCTCTGCCGACTGATCAATAACAGCCTGACGGATTTGCTCGGCTACCTTCTTCTCGAAGTTCGAGAGAACGCTTACCGAATACCAACGCTTCGCCATGCTCAATCAGCCTCTTTCCCACCGACGCAGAACGCCGAAATTCCAATATCCACGAGGCATTTGCCTCATATTCCCAAGGGGTTACCCCCCGCCACCCAGAATAAAAAACAGCGCGCAGTACCGAATCGGTGCGCGCCGGCTCTAGGTGAGTTCAGCCCCAATACCCCCTGCGCCCCAATATTTCAAGAGCCAGACAAGAAAACCCGATGAAAACTGGGCACTCCGGGGCGAGGTAGAAATCCTTAGCCGACGAGGAAGCCAACGCCGAAGCGGATCACCATATCCACGAGCGAAAAGAAGACCGCCATGAGAGCCGCCATAATGAAGACCATCACAGTCGTCAGAATAACTTCGCGACGCGTCGGCCAAGCGACCTTACCGATCTCGGACCGAACTTCTTCAACGAATTTGACCGGATTTGCCATTAGCTTTGCCCTTTTAATCACAACCATTGCGACGGGGGCGAGATACGCCCTATGCGACATGAATTCAAGCACTTTGGAAGTGCGATCCATGAATTGCCAACCGTGCCGCGAGATCCACGAGATGTTAGCCGCTTGCTTTTCGGGAAAATAGGCTTGGCAGGAGTTGGGGGACTCGAACCCACGACCCTCGGTTTTGGAGACCGATGCTCTACCAACTGAGCTAAACTCCTAAGCCTGAAGGCGGGATATTCCATGGCCGCGCGGAACGCAAGTGTTGTTATGCAATTTTCAGGGAGAGAATTTCAGTAAATTGAGACCCTAACCACCTCATCTCCGGATGCAAAAAGGGCGCCCGCTTGGGGCGCCCTTTTCAACTCTCATCGCTCAAGCGATTATGCGAGGATTTTCGAAACAACGCCTGCACCAACGGTGCGGCCGCCTTCGCGGATCGCGAAGCGCAGTTTCTCTTCCATCGCGATCGGCGCGATCAGTTCAACTTCGAACTTCAGGTTGTCCCCTGGCATAACCATTTCAGTGCCTTCTGGCAGCTTAACGGTACCGGTGACATCCGTCGTGCGGAAGTAGAACTGCGGGCGGTAGTTCGCGAAGAACGGCGTGTGACGGCCACCCTCTTCTTTCGTCAGAATGTAAGCTTCTGCTTCAAACTTCGTGTGCGGCTTAACCGAACCCGGCTTGCACAGAACCTGACCACGCTCAACGCCTTCACGGTCAATACCGCGAAGCAATGCGCCAACGTTGTCGCCTGCCTCACCACGATCCAACAGCTTGCGGAACATCTCAACGCCCGTGCAAGTCGTTTTCTTCGTGTCGCGGATACCGATGATTTCGAGTTCGTCGCCAACGTTAACAGCGCCACGCTCAATACGGCCGGTCACAACAGTGCCGCGACCCGAGATCGAGAACACGTCTTCGATCGGCATCAAGAACGGCTGGTCGATCGCGCGCTCTGGAGTCGGGATGTACGAATCAACCGCTGCGATCAGCGCCTTGATCAACTCTTCGCCGATTTCTGGCTGCGTGCCGTTCATAGCGTGCAGTGCCGAACCACGGATGATCGGAATATCGTCGCCCGGGTAGTCGTACGACGACAGAAGCTCACGGATCTCCATTTCGACGAGCTCGAGAAGCTCTTCGTCGTCAACCTGGTCAACCTTGTTCATGTACACAACCATGTACGGGATACCAACCTGACGGCCGAGCAGAATGTGCTCGCGCGTCTGGGGCATCGGGCCGTCAGCGGCGTTCACAACCAAGATCGCGCCGTCCATCTGTGCAGCACCGGTGATCATGTTCTTAACATAGTCAGCGTGGCCGGGGCAGTCGACGTGCGCGTAGTGGCGCGATTCCGACTCATACTCAACGTGCGCGGTCGAGATCGTGATACCACGAGCTTTCTCTTCCGGTGCGCCGTCAATCTGGTCGTAGGCGCGGAAGTCACCGAAGTACTTCGTGATCGCTGCCGTAAGGGTCGTCTTGCCGTGGTCAACGTGGCCAATCGTGCCGATGTTGACGTGCGGCTTGTTACGTTCAAACTTTGCCTTTGCCATTGTGCGGGCGCCTCGTGCTGAAAGGGCCTCGCGGCCCGGTGGAACATCGCGCGCTAACTATTGGCTGGAAGAGGAAAAATCAAGCCCGCTTGAGCACAGAAGTCGCACAGGACGTAAAAGAGGCGGTTTATCCGCAACGGTCAGCCGCCAATCCGCGTAAAATCGCGCAGGCGAGATGGGCCAAACAGCTACGGTCAAAAGATTTTTAGAGAAATGGCAATATCTCCTGTAGGCTCGTCCTAAATGATTATTTGTGGAGAATTGCGATGTCCTTGATGAAGACCTTGGCCAAGGTCGCACTCGGTGTTGCCGTTGCGAAAGGGATGAAATCAATGTCAGGGAGCGGCGGGCGGACTGGCCGCGCCGAGACCTCATCCGTGAGCGGGCTGGACGGGATGATGGAATCATTGCTTGGCCAGAGAACATCGGGGGCGACTGGCTTGACCGGCGGGTTGGGCGGGCTTCTAGCGCAGTTTACAAGCGGACAAACCTCACGCCGCACAAGTAACGACCGCCCGACATCGAGCGGATTTGGCGGCTTGCTGGGTGCTTTGGGGGGCGCGGGCGGCTTAGGGGCGCTCTTGGCAGGCTCCAGCGGGTTTGGCAGCAAGCTTAACTCCGCTCTCGCGAGTCAAGGGGAGCCCGCACAAGCACCAACCGCTTCTGACGAGGCCCTAGCAGGGTTGATGATTCTAGCGATGACCCAAGCCGCAAAATCGGATGGGGAGATTGATGCGAGGGAGCAAGAAACGATCTTACAGCATTTGGGTGATGTGAGTACGGAGGAAGCCACTTTTGTGCAAGCCGCCTTAGAGGCCCCGCTGGATGTAGAGGCCCTCGCGGCACAAATTCCCCCAGGGTTGGAGGCGCAGGTCTACACGATGTCCGTGATGGCCATTGATCTCGATAACCAACAAGAGGCTCAATACCTCCATTCGCTTGCCCAGATGCTTGAGCTTCGGGAAGAGGACGTGAACAAGATACATTCTGAACTCGGCGCGCCAGCACTCTACGCCTGACGTCCGATCCAATTCTAAAGGCGGCCAGATTGGCCGCCTTTAGATCCTCAAATCCCCAAGCTAGTTAAACTTGTTATCTCGTGGAAACCCTCGCGGGGCCATTCGCCCAGCCGCCGCGCGCTTGGCAAGCCATTCGTCCAAAACCATTTCGGTTCTGGTACGACCGGCCGGATCTTTCCAAGACAAGCCATCCGCCAAAGCAAAAGTCGTGGCATCAACGAGCCCGCCATCTTTATATTTCTGCAGGCGCACACCCTTGCCGCGACCCATCTCCGGCAACTCATCGAGCGGGAAGATCAACAGCTTACGATTTTGCCCGACCACCGCGACATGGTCCCCCGAAACTTTCCGGCAGACCGCTGCCTTGGCCTCGCCGCGCACGTTCAGAACCTGCTTACCCGTTCGCGTTTGCGCCAAAAGCTCCTCGGCGGGCGCCACGAACCCGTCGCCGTCCGTCGAAGCCATCAGGTATTTTTCGCCCGCACGGTAGAGGACAAGATCAGTGATGTCGGCCTCGTTGGGCAAGTCGACCATCAGACGCACCGGCTCGCCCATGCCCCGCCCGCCCGGCAAGTTCGCGCCAAGCAATGTATAGACTCGTCCGTTCGATCCAATCAGCAAGATACGATCGGTTGTCTCGGCGTGGAACACAAAGCGTCCGGTATCGCCATCTTTAAACTTCACTTCCGCATCCAGCGCCTGATGACCCTTCATCGCGCGGATCCAACCCATTTTCGAGCAGATCACCGTAATCGGCTCGCGCTCGATCATCGCTTCGATCGGAACCTCTTCGACATCGCCCGCCTCGGCAAAGCCTGTGCGCCGCGCGCCGCCTTTGGAAGCCTTGCCAAACTGCTTTTGGACATCTTTGAGCTGGACGGAAATCCGCTTCCATTGCTCCGGTTCGGACGCCAACAAGAACGTCAGATCCTCTCGTTCGGCAATCAATGCGTCACGTTCGTTCCGAAGCTCCATCTCCTCAAGGCGCCGCAAGCTGCGCAGACGCATGTTCAGGATCGCTTCGGCTTGAACTTCCGTCAGGAAGACACGATCACCGTCGGTTACTGCCCAATTCTCCGCCATCAATGCGGGCTTGGGTTCGTCTTCGTGACGGATGATTTCGATCACCCGGTCGAGGTTCAGATAGGCCGTGATATAGCCGTTCAGAACTTCCAAACGATGCGCAATCTTATCAAGACGGTGCATCGAGCGGCGGCACAAAACATCGCGGCGATGGTCAAGGAACGCGCGCAGCACTTCCTTCAGCGAACAGACCTTTGGCACGCGGCCGTCGATCAGAACGTTCATGTTCAATGAGAAACGCACTTCGAGATCGGAATTCCGATACAGCATCCCGATCAGCATTTCAGGATCGATGGTCCGCACCTTCGGCTCCAAAATGATCCTGACATCCTCGGTGCTTTCGTCGCGCACATCCGCGAGGGCGGGCACCTTTTTGGTTTGGATCAACTCAGCAAGACGCTCGATCAGCTTGGATTTCTGGACCTGATAGGGGATCTCGGTGACAACAATCTGCCACTGGCCACGGCCCAGATCCTCGACGTCCCACCGCGCGCGCAAGCGGAATGAGCCGCGCCCTGTACGGTAGCTATCGGCGATGGAGTCGCGCGGCTCGACCAGCATACCGCCGGTTGGGAAATCAGGGCCGGGAATCAGATCAACGAGCGCGTCATCCTCAATCTCGGGCTTTTTGATCATCGCGAGGCAGCCCGCGATCAACTCGTCAAGATTATGCGGCGGGATGTTGGTAGCCATGCCAACAGCAATCCCCGAGGACCCGTTGGCGAGAAGATTTGGAAATGCCGCGGGCAAGACCGCAGGCTCGTCCAGAGTTCCGTCGTAGTTCGGACGAAAATCGACCGCGTTCTCGGCTAGGCCTTCCATCAACAACTCGGCAGCGGCTGTCAAACGCGCTTCGGTATACCGCGACGCGGCCGGATTATCGCCATCGATATTCCCGAAGTTCCCCTGCCCGTCAACGAGCGGGTAGCGCATCGCAAAATCCTGCGCCAGACGCGCCATCGCATCGTAAATCGCGCCATCGCCATGCGGATGGTAGTTCCCCATCACGTCGCCCGAAATCTTTGCGGATTTACGGAAGCCCCCAGACGGCGACAGCTTGAGTTCGCGCATCGCATAAAGAATGCGGCGATGAACAGGTTTCAGCCCGTCCCGCGCATCCGGCAAGGCGCGGTGCATAATCGTCGAGAGCGCATAGGTCAGATAACGCTCGCCAATGGCTTTCGCGAGCGGCTCGGAATGGGTGGCGGCGGAGGGATCATGATCGGTCATAGGAGGTGTTTAAATCGGGGCGCGGCCTCGGTCCAGCGGGAAAACTATCCGAAATTGTCGCAAAACTGGCAAGAATTGCCACTTTACGTACAGGGAAGCCTCCGTCACCCTTAGATCATTAAACATTTTGTAAGAGTAATGGAGTTTGTCATGTGGAAACTGGTCCTAAACCTATGCGTCGTAATTTTCATAGCTATGGCTGCCGCCGGAACGAGTGATACCGCCTCGGTTAGCGCACAGGCTTCCAATGTGCATCAGGATGAAACCAATCACGCCCAGACCGAGAAGCGCTCCGTCATGGACTTGGTCGGCTTGCAGGAGGTCGCTGCAATCGAGCGTCACCCTGCCCCAGCCATCGCCAACTCGGAGACAACCGAGTTTTGGCGGGTGACCGGTTCGCGCGTCAATGTTCGTGGTGGCCCGTCAACTTCGGATGAAGTCCTGACAAAACTCGTGCAGGATGAGGAGGTCTTGCTGATCGCTGACAACGGCGAGGGTTGGGCGAAAGTCCTGATCCAAGGCGACGGCGTTGAAGGCTGGATCGCCACCTCCCTCCTTCAACGTACTCAGTAACCGCGCCACCATCTTAACAGCCCCCGCCAACGCAGTAACGCTTGTCGTCGCCCCGACAACCAAATATCCCGCAGGGGAACAAAGCGAGGGGCACATGACACAAAAATCCATCCTCATTACGGGGTGCTCGTCAGGGATCGGCCTCGACGCCGCGCGCAGATTGCACGCCGAAGGATGGCGTGTTCTGGCAACGTGCCGTGACGCAGCCGACTGCGCCAAGCTGGAGGCCGAAGGGTTGGAGAGCTTCCCTCTCGACCTGACGAAGCAATCCTCAATCGAAGATGGCGTCAAAGAGACACTCTCTCGCACGGGGGGCACGCTAGATGCCCTCTACAATAATGCGGCATTCGCCTGCCCCGGCGCGGTGGAGGATCTTCCTTCCGGTGCGTTGCGCGAGATCTTCGAGGTTAATCTATTTGGCCTACAAGAGCTGACGCGCCTCATTATCCCAGTGATGAGGGCACAAGGGCACGGACGGATTTTACAATGCTCGTCGGTTCTCGGGCTTGTCGGCATCCGCTGGCGGGGCGCCTATGTCGCGACAAAATTCGCGCTCGAGGGGCTGACGGATGTTTTGCGGCTGGAAATGCGCGATACAGCGATCAAGGTCATTCTGATTGAGCCCGGCCCTATTCCCTCCAACATCCGCGTAAATTCGATCCCTCATTTCGAGCGCTGGATCGATTGGAAGGCCTCCGCTCGCCGCGCGCAATACGAGGCGAGTTTGCTCAAGCGCCTCTACGAGCCGAGCTCCAAACCCGACCGCTTCCAACTCCCTGCCTCCGCGGTAAGCGACAAAATCCTGATCGCCCTGACCGTGGCAAATCCGCGCGCACGGTATTATGTGACCAAAGCCACATGGATTTCCGCACTCTCGCGACGTATCTTGCCGCCGAGACTTCTTGATTGGGTCATGGCGAAGGCCTAGCGCCTCAAAGTGGCATAGTCTCGCGCAGTGTCTCACGCACATAAGGAACTCCAATGCGTAACGACCCACTCTTTTATATCGTCGCCGCCGCCTGTCTTGCCGTATTGGTGATTCTGATGATCGGCATCGGAGGCTTCGCCAAAGGCGGCGATTTCAATAAAAAGCACGCGAATAAAGTCATGCGACTGCGGATTATCGCGCAAGCCATCGCAATCGTCATGATCTTGCTATTCGTCTGGCTGCGTGGAGGGAGCTAACATGGTTGTTCTGAACAAGATTTATACAAAAACCGGTGATAAGGGCGAAACCGCTCTTGCCGATGGATCGCGTGTCGCCAAACATTCACTGCGCGTCTCGGCTTATGGAACGGTCGACGAGCTAAATTCCCAGCTTGGCGTTGCCCGCCTCCATGCACAGGGTGACACGGCCGCCGCAATCGAGCGTATTCAAAATGATCTCTTCGATCTTGGCGCCGATCTCGCCCGCCCTGACATGCATAAGGATTCCGAGGCCGGCTACCCAGTCCTGCGGGTCGTCGAAACACAAACCGAACGCCTCGAAACCGAGATCGACGCAATGATCGCACGGCTTGAGCCGCTGCGTTCGTTCATCCTTCCAGGTGGCAGCGCCCTTGCCGCGTATTTACATGTCGCCCGCACAGTGGCGCGGCGCGCTGAACGCGATGCAACGGCATTGGCGCTCGACGAAGACGTCAATCCGCACGCGATCAAATATCTCAACCGGCTATCGGATTGGTTTTTCTGCGCAGCCCGCATCGCCAATGACGACGGCCGATCCGACGTCCTGTGGGTGCCCGGCGCAAATCGCTAACAAGACGCGGCCAAGTAGCATTAAACGTGGCGTCTCTTACCAGAAACGTGTCGATTTTACTCTGTCGCCGAGAGCCGTCGTCTTGTAACAAAATTACCGAGAGCATGTTCCGCCACCTCAAGTAGATGGCATAAACAACGAGGGAGACACCGCAAATGAAGGTCTTGGTACCGGTTAAGCGCGTGATCGACTATAATGTGAAAGTTCGTGTGAAAGCGGATGGCAGCGGGGTCGATCTTGCCAACGTAAAAATGTCGATGAACCCGTTCGACGAAATCGCTGTCGAAGAAGCGATCCGCCTGAAAGAAAAAGGCGTTGTCGAGGAAGTCGTCGTTGTGTCAATCGGCGTCAAGCAATCGCAGGAAACCCTGCGGACCGCTTTGGCGATGGGCGCAGACCGTGCGATTTTGATTGTCGCGGCGGATGATGTGCACAATGACATCGAGCCATTGGCGGTCGCGAAGTTGCTCGCGAAAGTCGTGCAAGACGAACAGCCCGGACTCGTCATCGCAGGTAAGCAGGCGATTGATAACGATATGAACGCGACGGGCCAGATGCTCTCCGCGCTGTTGGGTTGGTCGCAAGCGACCTTCGCGTCGCAGGTCGAAATTGCAGATGGCGCCGCAAAAGTAACCCGCGAAGTCGATGGCGGCCTGCAGACGATTTCGGTCCAATTGCCCGCGATCATCACTGCGGATTTGCGCCTCAACGAGCCACGCTACGCTTCGCTTCCGAATATTATGAAGGCGAAGAAGAAGCCGCTCGACGAGAAAACCGCAGCCGATTACGGCGTTGATGTAACGCCGCGCCTCTCGGTCGTGAAAACCACCGAGCCCGCAGGTCGCTCGGCAGGCATTAAAGTCGGCTCGGTAGATGAGCTTGTGGCGAAACTTAAAGACGCGGGGGTCATCTGATGTCGGTTCTCCTGATTGCAGAAATGAACGGTGCGGAGCTCGCGATTGACGCGACCGCGAAGGCGCTGACGGCCGCGAAAGCCCTTGGCCCCGTCACCGTGCTCGTCGCGAGCGGCGAAACCAAGGAAGCCGCCGCTGCGGCTGCCACGCTGGAGGGTGTGGCCAAAGTTCTGACCGCGGATGATGCCGCCTATGCGCATGGCCTCGCCGAACCGGTTGCGGATCTTGTCGTCTCTTTGGCCGGTGGGTTTACCCATATCGTCGCACCGTCGACCGCCTTTGCGAAAAACGCCCTTCCGCGCATTGCCGCATTGCTTGATGTCATGATCCTGTCCGACGTGACTGGCGTGGTCGATGGCGACACATTCGAGCGCCCGATCTACGCAGGAAACGCAATCCAGACAGTTAAGTCGACGGATTCAGTTAAAGTCATGACGATCCGGACAGCCTCCTTCGAGGCTGCTGGCGATGGCGGCTCTGCTACTGTTGAATCAGCGGCCGTTGTGGCTGACAAAGGTTTGTCGAGCTGGATCGAAGACAAAGTCGCGGAATCGGATCGTCCGGAATTGACCTCGGCGAAAGTCGTGGTGTCCGGCGGTCGCGGTGTTGGATCGGAAGATGACTTCGCATTGATCGAAGGCCTCGCGGACAAGCTCGGCGCCGCGGTTGGTGCCTCGCGCGCGGCCGTCGACAGCGGATATGCCCCGAACGATTGGCAGGTCGGCCAGACTGGTAAAGTCGTCGCGCCCGACCTCTATATCGCCGTCGGGATTTCTGGCGCGATCCAGCATTTGGCGGGCATGAAAGACTCCAAAGTCATTGTCGCCATCAACAAAGATGAGGAAGCACCCATCTTCCAAGTTGCTGATTACGGCTTGGTTGCAGATCTGTTTGAAGCGGTGCCGGAACTCACGGGCAAGCTCTGACGCAGTTGCAAAGCTTTAGATTTGGATGGGGCGGGGAGTTTCCTCGCCCCATCTTTTTGACTATCCCCGCTGCGCCATCAACCGCTTCACAACCGGCAGCAGCGCATCCGCGATCTCTCGGTGCACCATCGGGCCCGGCATTTCCGTCGCCGCGAGTTCTTCCAGTGGTCCAAAACGCATCCCTGCCGTACCGACCGCCCGAGACGTAGACGAGGGGCGCACCGTTACCAAGGCATCTGCCCCCGCCTTGATCTCATCCAGCATGCGAGAGGTCACGAGCAACGGCTCACAGCCCAAGCCGCTATCAAGGGGAAGTGGCCTGTGATCCCGAATGTCGAGGAGAATTACCGCCCCTTTGCTCGACGCGAGAAGTAGGCGCATCCGCGAGACCCACGCCTTTCGTAACTCAACCACGAGCTCCTCAAATCGATCAGGTGCGCGTCGCTGCAACGTCTTAAGCATGTGCCGCGTAAAGTTGAACTCCGCAAAATCGATCTCATTGAAGACCGTCTGCATCAATTGGCTTGCGCGCAAGAAACGATCATTCCGCCGTGGATGTACAGCGTAAAATCGGTTTGAAATATTATGTGCCCCCAGCACTTGGACAATCGTCACATGCGCTTTGCGGGTCATCTTGCCGACCTCGGCATCATTCAAGAAAACATCCACGCCCGCATTCAGATATCCAAGGTTCGCAACAGGCATCTCCAAAGCCTGCTCTATCAGATAGGGCCACGGGTCCTGCACGAATTTACCGTAGGTTTCCGTGCCTCCGATGGCAGCGATGTAAGGTCGATCCAGCGCGCATTGAGGCCCGCGGAAGAGTAATTTTGATTTGCCATATCGGCATGGATAGTAATCGAGCGCGCCTGCGCCCTGATGCTCGAAAGCCATTGCCCCACCTCTCAATAAAGTCACCCGCCCCCACCTTGCCGATGAAGGCTTTCGAATTGGCTAAAGGAAAAATGCGATTCAACTGTGGGCCCATTTCGATGATGACGCATAGAGCTTGCGCCGCCCTAAGCCTGCCGCTTATGGTCTGGCTTAGCAGTGGAAAGGGATCACTATGGGCATTCAATCGGTCGGGATCGTCGGCGCGGGGCAGATGGGCAACGGTATTGCGCATGTGTTCGCATTGGCCGGATATGACGTTCTTCTCAACGATATCAACGCCGAAGGCCTTTCAAACGCACTAAAGCTGATCGAGAAGAACCTTGATCGCCAAGTGTCGCGCGAAAAGATCAGCCAATCAGATCGCGATAGCGCGCTTGGCCGCATTTCGACGACGCTGACCCTCACAGATCTCGGTCAATGCGATCTGATTATCGAGGCTGCAACCGAGCGCGAAGAGGTAAAGCAAAAGATCTTCGATAGTTTGTTGCCACACCTTAAGCCGGAAACGATCCTGACTTCGAATACTTCGTCGATTTCAATCACGCGCCTTGCCTCGCGCACCGATCGTCCCGAAAAATTCATGGGGTTCCATTTCATGAACCCTGTTCCGATCATGCAGTTGGTCGAGTTGATCCGCGGCATCGCGACAGATGAGGCGACCTACAAATCCCTCCATGAGGTCGTTGAAAAGCTTGGGAAAACCGCGGCGAGTGCGGAAGACTTTCCTGCCTTTATCGTCAACCGGATCTTGATGCCCATGATCAACGAGGCGGTCTATACGCTTTATGAGGGCGTTGGAAACGTGCGATCAATCGACGAATCAATGAAGCTCGGCGCGAACCACCCGATGGGGCCACTCGAGCTCGCAGATTTCATTGGTCTGGACACCTGCCTTGCCATCATGAACGTGCTGCACGATGGATTGGCGGATACGAAATACCGTCCGTGTCCGCTTCTGACCAAATATGTTGAGGCCGGCTGGTTGGGACGCAAAACGGGTCGTGGCTTCTACGACTATCGCGGCGAAACGCCGGTTCCGACGCGGTAAGCGCGGACATAGAGATTTGTAAACGGGGGGCCGTGGCCCCCCTAGCCGATCACATATCTTCGCCGAACCGGTTTGCAACGAGTTCACGCAGCGCCTGCGCCAAAGCTTCGTCGTCGGGGCCTGTGCAGGTTACCAGAATAGATGTGCCTTTTGAGGCAGCCAACATTAACAACCCCATGATAGAATCGCCGGTGACGCGCATCCCGTCTTTCTCGACATGCGCTTGCGCCTCGAACTGCTCGACTACCTCGACAAACTTGGCCGAGGCGCGTGCGTGCAATCCTTTGACGTTGACGATCTCAAGCTCCATCGGGTCGGTCATTTATATCCTCCGGTGGGGATCGAATAGCTGTTGATGTATTTGCGCCCTGCTTCCAACGCGGCCCCCACGGCCGATTGCACGTCGAGCGAGCGCGATTTGGCAAGCTTGATCAATAGCGGGAGATTGGCGCCGTAAATAATCTCGCGGTTCGCAGCTTCACAGGCCATCAAAGACAGGTTCGAGGGCGAGCCACCGAAGATATCGGTCACCACGACAACCCCGTCGCCACTGTCCACCGCATCCGCCGCGATGCAGATTTCCGCCT
The DNA here is from genome assembly GCF_042466415.1 of Albirhodobacter sp. R86504. Classification (NCBI taxonomy): domain Bacteria; kingdom Pseudomonadati; phylum Pseudomonadota; class Alphaproteobacteria; order Rhodobacterales; family Paracoccaceae; genus Albirhodobacter; species Albirhodobacter sp. R86504. The sequence continues at coordinate 2,020,934 of NZ_JAXHCH010000002.1, forward strand.
GCTTCGACTGACGGTCATGGTCCGCTTCCATAGTTATGGCGCGGATACCACTTTGCGGCCCAACAACATGCTCAATCGCTGCGAGATATTCTCGCGCGAGCCCGCCATGTGCAACGATCACGATTCCGATCAAGCGTCTTTCCCTGTCACATTGCCATGCGAGACGAGGCCCCGCCGCTCCAGTTCACGATGTCTTTTAGACACGTGCCAGCCGCCCTCTGCAAGCAGATTGGACATGATTTCTGTCAAGGCAACGGAGCGGTGTTGCCCTCCTGTACAGCCGAAGCCGATCGAGAGGTGGCTTTTGCCCTCCTCCAGATGCGCCGGCAATACAAATTGCAGCAAGCCGTGCACGTGATCGACGAAGCCAGTGAAGCGTTCATCACGTGCGATATAGGCCTGAACGGCCGCATCACGCCCGTCCATCGGGCGCAGATCCGCGTTCCAGTGCGGGTTAGACAGGAAACGGCAATCAAACATGATGTCGATCCCGCGCGGCGTCCCACGTTTGTAGGAAAACGAATGCAACGACACCGACATCTGTGGCACATGCATCCGCGAAAACCATCGCGTCACTTCCGCCCGACAGTCATGCACCGTCATCGCCGAGGTATCGATCAGAACGTCCGCGCGCTGCCGGATTGGCGCGAGCATATCCAATTCTTGTGCGATACCAACCAAAGGGCTATCGATCGAGAGCGGATGGCGCCGGCGCGTCTCTGAATAACGCCGGACCAAAACATCAGCCGCACAATCAAGATAGAGAACTTCCAGTGTGATCGCAGGTTCCCGTGTGAGGCGATCAATCATCTCGATCAAACCCGCAGCGGAAAACTCGCGATTTCTGACATCAATCCCCAACGCCAGCGGCTGTCCGAGAGGCGAAGACAAAAGCCGCGGCACGAGCGACAATGGCAAATTGTCTATCGTTTCATATCCAAGATCTTCCAGCGTCGAGATCGTCGTGGATCGTCCCGCTCCCGATGGCCCCGTGACGAGCACAACACGCTGGCTTTGGGATGGATCAGCTTGCGCATCATCTTGCGCCGAGTCCTTCGCGTGAGGGTGCTCAACTTCGGTCATATGTCTCGCCCCTCCTTCAAATACTGCAGAATCCCTAGCCAAGCCTGCGCAGAGCCGCCCGCGAGCACAAGAGGCAAAGCGATATTTTCGGCACTCCAAAGATGCGCAGACGGATAGCGATCAGGTTCGGGACGCCCCAGATCAACGGCCAGATGCAGCGGCGCCTCACTCAAGAACTGCGCGCGTAAGAGTCCGATGCCTCGCGCCTCGATCTTGCCTTGCAGCACAGGCGGCGCCGACGCAATCAGCGCGCCGTCGCGCGCGACAAGCGTAGTCTGATCGTCAGCAACCAAAACCGCGCCATGCGCCATCAACTGCAAAGCGAGGGTTGATTTACCCGTGCCCGAGGGCCCCAAAATAAGACAGCCGCGCCCGTTGAGCGCGACTGTCGAAGCGTGAATGGTACGCGGATCGGATAGAGGAGGCTTTGACGCCATCGACATAGGTTAAACCGGCAGCCCCACGACAAAGCGCGCACCCAAAGGCTCCGATGTGATGTCGGCATCCGTGGGGCGGATATTCTCGGCCCAGATCACGCCACCGTGCGCCTCAACGATCTGCTTTGAGATGGCTAAGCCAAGGCCCGAGTGATCCCCGAACTGGCCCTCCGGCCGCTCTGAATAAAACCGCTTGAAGACCTTACCCAAAGCCTCCTCCGGAATGCCGGGGCCTGTATCCTCTACCACGATCAAAACACGGTTCTCACGTTTACGCGCCCAAATCCGTACGGCATCCCCCTCCTCGCAGAAGGAAATTGCATTGGTGATCAGGTTCACGAAAACCTGCGCTAGACGCCCTTCCAGACCGAGGATCTCGATCGGGCGCTGAGGAAGGTCGGTGATAAACTCAACTTGTTTCGCCGTTGCTTGCTGGCCAAGGTATTCTGCAAGGTTCGAGAGCGTCTTGATCAGATCAAACGCTTCTTCTTCTTCGCGCACCAGCTCACTGTCCAGACGTGATGCATTCGAGATGTCGGACACCAGCCGATCGAGCCGCCGCACATCATGATCGATCACTTCCAGCAATCGCGCTCGGTGATCCTCCCGCTTCACAATATGAAGCGAAGCCACCGCAGAGCGCATTGAGGCAAGGGGGTTTTTGATCTCATGGGCGACATCCGCCGCGAATTGTTCATTTGCATCGATCCGGTCGTAAAGCGCCGCGACCATGCCCCGCATCGCGCCGGACAATCGCCCAATCTCGTCAGGCCGCGCTGTTAAATCGGGAATGCGAACGCGCGAGGGCGACATTTTGCGAGCATTCTTATCGCGCCCGATTTCGGCAGCTGCCGCCAAATCTGACAACGGATTGGCGATTGTCGACGCCAGAACGAGCGACAAGCCGATGGAAACGATGATCGCAATGACGAACATCTGCAATACCTGCTCACGCTCAACGCGCACGAGCTGGTCGATTTCGCCCGCAGCCGATGTAAGAGCAATCCGCCCGACCTGAGACCCGTTTTGATAAAGCCCTGTGCCGACCGCGAAAATCATCGCGCCATTCACGTCACGACTGGTTTCGACTTGCGTGACATCTGGCGAAAGGGATCGCACCACGGCATCGGCAATTCCGCGGGTATCAACCGTGGAGTCTCCGCTTGGCGCGCGGTTGAGAAGCATCGCGAGCCCGTCCCAAAGCCGCCCGAGCGCATCGGTGATCAAGGTTGAACGATGATCGGAATTCAATCCGTTGACAGCCTCAGGCGCAGCAGTCGGCACGGAGGCGCTGGAAGCAACCAAAGCGCCCGTCGTATCAAAGACGAACAACTCTGCCCCGATCGGAAGCTCAATTCCCGACAAAACATCCGCGACATCCAGCCCGTCGCCCACCGCAAGATTTACGGGCGCCTCTTTGGGCATCCGCGCCTCAAATACGTCCGCCAGAAGCTGCGCCTCGGTCGCGATCGCGGCTTCGCGCTGAAGCACGAGGCTATCGCGGAACGGGTTGAGGTAGAGGACACCCGCCACCATAATAATCATCGCGATCAAGTTAAACATGATGATCTTGCGCGCGAGCGGCGACGAGTTGAGCGAAATCACCCCCCGCCGAGAACGTCCCTCGCGCAACTCATTGTCAACCGCGCTTTCGGGCGCGATCCAATCCTCTCCGAGGACCACATCTGTTCTAGGCGGCTTTGCCTTACCCACTCCGATCCCCGACGCGATAGTCATTCTTCGTTGTAACGATAGCCGATGCCATAGAGTGTCTCGATGGCTGAAAACTCGTCATCCGCAGTCCGCATTTTCTTGCGAAGGCGTTTGATATGGCTGTCGATTGTGCGGTCATCGACATAGACTTGATCGTCGTAGGCCACATCCATCAACTGGTCCCGCGATTTCACGAAGCCAGGGCGAGTCGCAAGCGCTTGCAGTAACAAGAACTCTGTCACCGTCAAAGTGACCTCATTCCCCTTCCACGTCACCGAATGGCGCAGAGGGTCCATCGAAAGCGCCCCGCGGACCATGACTTTCGTATCCTCGGTCGTCGCGACTTCGCCTGTCGTAATCGCATCTTGGCGACGCAACAACGACCGGATGCGCTCGACGAGTAGGCGTTGGGAAAACGGCTTCTTGACGTAGTCATCGGCGCCCATCCGAAGGCCCAAAACCTCGTCAATCTCGTCATCTTTCGACGTCAGGAAAATCACGGGCATCGTCGTTTTCTGGCGCAGACGCTGCAGCAGGTCCATGCCATCCATGCGCGGCATTTTGATGTCCAAAACGGCCATGTCGGGCAGGCGCTTGTTGAACGCATCCAACGCTGATTGCCCGTCATTATAAGTCTCAACCTCGAAGCCTTCAGCCTCAAGCGTCATTGAAACTGAAGTTAGAATATTGCGGTCATCATCGACCAACGCGATTCTCGACATCGTTTGTACCCCACAACACATTCGTTATTTTTCGGCGATTGTCGCCTTTCGCGCGCGGGGAATCAACCTTGATGTGCGAATCACAGGGCGGCACCGAATCATCCGTGCGAAAAAAGCAGAAGTTCGACTAATTTGCCGCACCTCTGAGCATCTGGTTCATTTGGTTGCGCTAACCCGAAAAGTGGTTGCGCTAACAGGGGTTAGGTAGGGTAGCCCATCATGAAAACGTCATGTTATACCCCCTTATCGGGACGTCGAAATCGACCCGGTCGGTATCCCAAGGCCCGGGATGCCGGGAGGAATCCTAAAATAGACGCCGCATGACGGCATCAGGAGCTTACAAGATGAGCATTGGACGTGTGAACCCGACGAACCGCCTTGAAGATCAGGGCATTTCCGGTCTGGGCAATGTCTATTATAACCTGATCGAGCCCGCCCTCGTCGAAAGCGCTTTGCAGCGCGGCGAGGGAACACTGGGCAAAGGGGGCGCTTTCTATTGCACCACCGGATCCCATACGGGACGGTCGCCCAAGGATAAATTCGTTGTGCGCACGCCCGGCGTCGAAGACAGCATCTGGTGGGATAACAATGCCCCGATGTCGCCTGACCATTTCGACATCCTGCACACCGATATGATCGCGCACATGAAGGGCAAGGATTACTTCGTCCAAGACCTCTATGCAGGTGCCGATGCCGAAGAACGCCTTGACGTGCGGGTGGTAACCGAGCTCGCGTGGCACGGCCTCTTCATCCGTCACATGCTGCGCCGTCCAGAAGCGTCAGAGCTAGAGGCATTCCAACAAGATTTCACGATCATCAACTGCCCGACGTTTAAAGCAGATCCGTCGCGTCACGGCTGTCGGTCGGAGACCGTGATCGCGATGAACTTCGAGAAGAAGCTGATCCTGATCGCAAACACCGCTTATGCGGGCGAGAACAAGAAATCCGTCTTCACGCTTCTCAACTACATCCTGCCCGGCAAGGGTGTGATGGCGATGCATTGCTCCGCCAACCACGCCATTGGCAACGAAGACGACACGGCGATTTTCTTCGGTCTTTCGGGCACCGGTAAGACGACGCTCTCGGCGGACCCGTCGCGCATCCTGATCGGTGATGACGAGCACGGCTGGTCAGATCGCGGGACATTCAACTTCGAGGGTGGCTGCTACGCGAAAACCATCAACCTCAATGCTGAGGCCGAGCCGGAGATCTACGCGACATGCTCGAAATTCGGCACTGTTGTTGAGAACATGGTGTTCGATGCAGACACGCTGGAACTCGATTTCGAAGACAATTCGATAACCGACAATATGCGTTGCGCCTACCCGCTTGATTACATCTCGAACGCCTCGGAAAGCTCGCTTGGCGGTCACCCGAAGAATATCATCATGCTCACGTGCGACGCTTACGGTGTCTTGCCCCCGATCTCGAGGCTGACTCCTGCGCAAGCGATGTATCATTTCCTATCCGGTTTCACGTCGAAAACACCGGGAACGGAAGTCGGAATCGTTGAGCCCACGCCGACATTCTCAACATGCTTTGGCGCGCCTTTCATGCCGCGTCGGCCAGAGGTCTACGGCAAGCTCTTGCAAGCCAAGATCGCAGAGTTTGGATCGTCGTGCTGGTTGGTCAACACCGGTTGGACCGGCGGCGCGTTCGGTACTGGGAAACGCATGCCGATCAAGGCAACCCGTGCCCTGCTGACCGCGGCGCTTGACGGTTCGCTCAACACTGCAGAGTTCCGCAAAGATCCGAACTTCGGATTCGATGTGCCGGTCTCTGTCGAAGGTGTTGACGATACCTTGCTCAACCCGCGCGATACCTGGACAGACAAGGCAGCATATGATGCGCAAGCGGCGAAACTTGTCGGCATGTTCTGCGACAACTTCGCACAATACGTCCCGTTCATCGACGAGGACGTTAAGGCGGCCGCGATCGGTTGATAGCTGAAAACACGTAAAGAAAAGGCCGAGCTCAATGCTCGGCCTTTTTGATTTCAGACGCTTGCGCAGTCTCGCAGCGCACAGCCGTTGTTTACTTATCGCGCCGGATCCGCTTCAGCTTTCGCTTTACGCCGCGCTCATGAGACTTGAACGATGCAGGCTTGCGCGGCGCACCACGTCCGCGCCCCTTGCCCCGCGCGCCCCCGCCACCGGTCGGCAACGGATCACCGTCTACGGACAACAGCTCGAGCATCACGCCCCCTGTCAAAGGCACCGCTTCGGCCAAACGCACAGTCACCTTTTGGCCAATCCCCAACACCAAGCCACTCTCGCCCCCGGTCAGCGTTTGTGCATCGCGGTCGTAGTGGTAGAACTCGCGCCCGATCGACCGCACAGGCACAAGCCCGTCAGCACCGGTCTCGGTCAGCTTTACAAAACATCCGAAGCTTTGGACGCCCGAAATCCGGCCTGCAAATTCGCTCCCGACGCGATCCGAGAGATACGCCGCGAGATAGCGATCGGTCGTATCGCGTTCCGCAATCATCGAACGACGCTCGGTGTCGGAGATCTGCTTGGCTGTGTCTTCCAGATTTTCGACGTCCCACTCGGAAAGGCCATCTTTGCCCCAGTCGTGGCCCGCGATCAACGCACGGTGCACGATCAAATCCGAATAGCGCCGGATCGGCGAGGTGAAATGCGCGTAAGACCGCAATGCCAATCCGAAATGCCCGAAATTCTGCGGAAAATAATACGCCTGCGTCATGGATCGCAACGTACTGACATTCATCAATTCGGCGAATTCGGTCCCCTCGGCATCACTCAAAAGCTTGTTCAGATGGGCCGTCTTGAGCACTTGCCCCTTCGCGAAGTTGAAGCCAGACGCCTGCGCAACTTCACGTAAAGATTCGAGCTTATCTGCCGATGGCTCCTCATGGACGCGGTAGAGCAAGGGGCGCTTGAGACGCTCCAACTCCTCGGCGGCCGCCACATTCGCAAGGACCATAAACTCTTCGATCAGCTTATGCGCATCCAGCCGCTCTTTGAAAGCAACCGAGGTCACCTTACCGTCCTCCGAAAGGACAATTTGCCGCTCGGGCAAATCTAGCTCCAGCGGCTGACGCATTTGCCGCGCTTTGAGAAGGGCCTCATACGCGCCATATAGTGGTGCAATCACGTCCTCATAAAGCGCGCTCACACGGTCAGAGGCATGGCCGTCGCGTGCGGCTTGCGCATCCTCATAGGCAAGCGACGCAACCGAACGGATCATCCCGCGCGTGAACCGATGTGCCAGCTTACGCCCATCTGCCGAAAGCTGCATCCGGACTGCAAGGACCGCCCGATCCACATTCTCATGCAATGAGCACAAATCGCCGGACAAGCGATCCGGCAGCATCGGCACAACGCGGTCAGGGAAGTAGCTCGAATTGCCACGTTTGCGCGCCTCCCGATCAAGCTCTGATCCGGGTGTGACATAGGCGGCCACATCCGCAATCGCGACCCAAAGAACAAAGCCGCCCTTGTTTGCAGGATCGTCGTCGTGGTGGACATGGCATGCGTCATCGCGATCGCGCGCATCGGAGGGGTCAATCGTGACGAAGGGCAAACCGCGCAAATCCTCGCGCTTGCCTAATGTTGCAGGCTCCGCCGCATCCGCTTGCGCCACCACGGCATCAGGGAAATCATCGGGGATACCATGTTGATGAATCGCGATTAATGAAACCGCACGCGGCGCAGATGGGTCGCCCAGACGTTCAATAACCCGCGCCTGCGGTAACCCCATGCGTTTCGGCCCGACTTGCTCGGCCTCGACAAGTTCACCGTCGCGCGCATCATTCGTACCACCCGATGCAACCCGCCATTCCTGATCGGATTTCTTGTCGATCGGCAAGATACGGCCACCTTCGGCCGTCTTGCGGAAAATCCCGACGACACGGTGGCTCGCTTGACCAATCTTACGGATGAGCCGCGCCTCATATCCCTCGGGTGTTTCGGTCAACCGGCCCAAGATCCGATCGCCACCACCAAGTGCGGGATCGCCATCGCGCGTGATTATCGAAACGAGCGGCGCTGGCGTGTCGAGCGCCCATTCCGCGGGCTCCGCAAACAAATCACCATTCGCATCGGGCGCCATCACGCGCAACATCGTCACAGGCGGCAGTTTGGTTGGATCAGCATAGGTCGTCTTACGCCGTTCCAGCTTCCCTTCCGCCTCCATCTCTTTGAGGATGCGTTTCAATTCGATGCGCGCCGCGCCTTTGATACCAAACGCCTTCGCGATATCGCGTTTTGCGCTGGAAGCGGGATGATCGGTGATCCAGTCGAGGATCTGTTGCTTGCTGGGGATCTGGGGAATGCTCATGCGCCCGCTTTAGCACGCCGCGCGGCCCGCGTCATGCGGAGAAACGCTCCCCTCAGTTTTCACCGGTCAGGCAAAGTAGTCATGCAAAGCGCGTGCGTAAATCGACTTTAGCGCATGGATCTGCGCGACAGGCACGCGCTCGTCCGTCTGGTGCATCCGGTCGCCGACGAGGCCAAACTCCACCACCGGGCAATGGTCCTTCACAAACCTTGCATCCGACGTCCCGCCGGAAGTCGACAGAACGGGCTTGCGCCCCGTTTCCCGCTCCACCGCGCTGGCAATCATCTCAACGAATGCCCCCGGCGGGGTCACGAAGCTTTCGCCCGAGACTTCGGTCCGCAGGGTGAACTGAACCCCTGTCGCCTTTGCAACGGCGTCGGCCAAGCTACGCCCCCACGCGTCGATCGTTTGACTGCTGTGCGCGTCGTTGAACCGGATGTTGACCGTGGCACGGGCCTCACGCGGAATGACATTGTTGGCGGGGTTGCCGCAATCAATCGTCGTAATCTGTAGCGTCGAAGCGTCAAAGTGATCCGTGCCCTCATCTAGCGGCGTCGCGGTCATCTGACCCAGCAGATCCGTCAGCGCATGCAGCGGATTTTTTGCGCGATGCGGATAGGCGGAATGGCCCTGCACCCCGACCGCCTCAATGAAGAAGGTCATCGAACCTCGGCGCCCGATTTTCATCATCTCGCCCATTTCATTCGGGCATGTTGGCTCGCCCACGAGGCAGACATCCATTTTCTCGCCGGCCTGCGCCATCCAATCGAGAAGCGCCCGCGTGCCATCTTTACCCGCGCCTTCCTCGTCTCCGGTGATCGCCAAAATCAACGCGCCGGAGGGCGGCGTCTCGCGCACGAAATCGACGGCCGCCGCAACGAAGGCAGCAACGCCGGATTTCATATCCTGCGCCCCGCGCCCCCAGAGCACGCCGTCAATCTCGGCGGCTGAGAATGGCGGGTGCGTCCAGGCCGCGGCATCCCCTGTCGGCACGACATCCGTATGCCCGTTGAACCCGAAAGTCTTCGCCCCCTTATCGCCCCAGCGCGCAAACAGGTTGGAAATCCCGTTGCGATCGACGCGCGTGCACGAAAATCCCGCATCGGTCAAAACGCCCTCCAGCAGAACCAAAGCCCCGCCCTCCTCTGGCGTAACCGAGGCGCAACGGATCAGATCGGCGGTGAGCTTTGCGGGGCAAACTGTCATTTTAATCTCCGGCTGTTTGCCCAAGCCCTACCTCCGAGCGGCCCCGCGCGCAACCACAGCGGCACCGCAACCGCAGGGTGAAAAGCAGATCTGCCCCCATCCGCTTTGCCAGAGGCTCGCTGTTGCACAGCCGCAACTACCGCGTTGCAGAAATGCAAAAAGTGTTAACAGAGCCCCATAACTCCGTCACTATATTGAATAATTAATAAGTGACCCGAGGCAGGGCGAGCGAAACCGGCAACAGACCGGCACGACCAGATAGGCAAGAGATCCGTATAAACGGACCGACGCACATGGCCGGACACAAAATACGGTGTCCGCGTTCGCAATGTCTCCAACGTATTGGGGCAGGCAAATGGCACGAGCGGCAGAGTTAAGCTACAACACGAACGCATCAGCGATTCAGATGGCGAATACGATCTTCGGTGACGGCGTTGATGTGGTGAGCGCGTCTTACACCGGCGATTCTCGTTCGGCGGCGATCTATTCGAATGGTGACAGCCTTTCATCAGAGGCAACACCGTCCGACACCGGCGTCATTCTCTCAACCGGCAGAGCCGATGGATTCACCAATTCATCCTCATGGTATAGCTCGGACCCGAACCGATCCAGCTCAACATCTACGGATACAAAAGGCGTCGACAATAACGCGGACTTCAATGCCGCAGTCGGCAGCAACACGTACGACGCCGCGTGGCTGGACGTGGATTTCATTCCCACCGGCGACGTGATGACGGTTTCTTTCACTTTCGCATCCGAGGAATATCCAGAATATGCGGGCTCGATCTATAACGACATGTTCGTCGTCTGGGTCAACGGCCAGCCCGTCGACCTGTCCATCGGCAACGGAGACAGCTCGATCACGAATGTCTCGTCGATCAACAATGAGAACCTCTACGTCTCGAACACGAACGACGACTATAATACCGAGATGGACGGGTTCACGATCACCATGTCCCTTACGTTCCCCGTCAATTCGGGCGCACTTAACTCGCTGCGCCTCGGGATCGCGGATGTCACGGATAGCAACTACGACAGCGCTGTGTTGATTGCCGCGGATTCCATCCAAACGGTTCTGATCGCAGAAGATGACGCCGTTGCCATGTTTCCCGATCAAACCCGCACCTTCGACGTGCTCGCAAATGATCTGAACAACACGACGGGCACTTTGACGATTACCGCGATCAACGGCGTTCCCGTCAACGCAGGCGATTCCGTGACGTTGCAAAGCGGCGAAACGGTGACCTTGAACGCGGATGGCACCCTCACTTTCGTAGCGGATTCGGATATTGATACGGCCTCGCTCACCTATGAAATCACGTCCTCATCCGGAGAAACGGATGTCGGGTTCATCACAATCGGGACCGTGCCGTGCTTTGTAAGCGGCACTATGATTGCGACGGTCGACGGGATGCGACCTGTCGAGACCCTGAAGATCGGTGATCTTATCTTGACGGAAGATGACGGGCCCCAGCCCCTGCGCTGGATCGGGATGCGCAAGGTTGTGGCGGAGGGGTGCTTTGCGCCCATCGCAATTGAAGCAAACAGCTTGGGTGATCACGGCGCGTTGCGCTTATCCCCGCAGCACCGTGTACTGGTGCGCGATCCTGCGGCGGAAATCCTGTTCGGAAATGCCGAGGTGCTGATCGCGGCGAAAGATCTGGTGAACGGCGCATCGATCCGCGTGGTCGAAGGGGGCCATGTGACATACGTGCATATCTTGTTTGATCGCCATCAAGTTGTGCGCGCGGAAGGGCTCGCGACCGAGAGTTTCCTGCCCGGCCCTCACGTGATGAACACGATGGAGGAGGCCGTTCAGGCGGAAATTCTCGCGATATTCCCCGAACTGGCGGCATCCCCCGAGAGCTATCCCGCAGCCCGACCGATGCTGCGGGGCTATGAGGCGCAACTCCTCAAGTCTGAAGCGAAGGCGGCATGACCAGAGGCTGGATCGCATGCAGCGGCCCCCTCACCGAGGGCCGCGCGACGTCTCTCGCGCAACGCACAATGCCGACCTCGCTCCCGTCGGGATCTTTGGTCGTTGAACTCACAGTCCCGCGCGGACAAATCGGCCCGTTTTCGGTTCTGGAGCATACCATGCCGCCTACGCGCGACAGCGGGATGAAGATGATCACCATGCATGTCACAGGCACGGGACAGTTGGTGTTTACACGCATGGAGGGAACCGACCGCCGAAGCCTTCATTTGGATGCGAGCTCAACCCTCGCAAATGGCGGATGCCTCCGCATCACGTATCACTGGGCGTCGGATAGGAGTTTCCTTACCGTTGAAGCGCCGGATGAAGGCATCATCCGGCAAAAATCCGGCGCGGGCACGCCCCCAATCGAGGGCAATGATCTTAGCGCACTCTTTGACCGAGACGCGCAAGGGGATCACGTGGCATGGCTCGCTGTGGGAGATCACTATCAGCCCATTGGCCCTGCGGCGTGCTTTGCGCCCTCCACCGCGATTCAGACGCCTAACGGCCCCTGCCCAGCCGCGCAGATCAGAGCCGGCGATTGGGTCGAAACAAGCGATGCCGGCCCGCAACAGGTGATTTGGGCAGGGCGCACGACTTGGCCGGCGATGGGGAGCTTCGCCCCTGTCCGTTTGGGCGCTCCGGCGTTCGGACTGGGATCAGATCTGTGGTTGATGCCATCACACCGCGTCGCGGTCTCCGGCGCGTCCGTGGAGTACAACACAGGGCGCGAAACAATGCTCATCGCTGCGCGCCACCTCGTTGATAACTGCGCGGTGAGCCGCGTCTATGCGCCCAGATTACTCACGTGGCACGGGATTTTGCTGCGGGAGCACCATCTCCTGAACGCGGATGGATGTCAGGTAGAAAGCCTTTTCACAGGGGGGCTAGGCGCCTGCATTGATGTGCAAAAAACCACCGCCCTCGCGGATTTGGCGGGTGATCTCCCCCTTCAAAGACCGCTTTTCCTGCGCGAAATCAGTCACGTAGAGGAAATCACTGTCGTCACGGCCCGCGCGCAGGCACGCAGCCCGATCGCGGCTTAAGGCACATGATAAGAGGGACATATTAAAACAAAATACAACCGCACATCGCATTTATATTGCGTGATCGATTTTGAATGGGTAGCTATGATGCAACTGCAGCATCAGGGCTTGCGCGCGATTCCATGCCGCGCGGTGATGGCCCTCTGAGGGAGAGATCACATGACTGTTCTTCTCGACAATCTCCTGTCGATCACCGAAGCCGCCAATCACGAGGTAACCGAACTCGTCGCCCGTGCAACGGATGCTTTGCGCGCGCGCGTGACAACCGATGGGAAGATTTCCACTCAAGCGCTCGAGACCGACCAGCATGCGGCGCACGGTCTCGCTTGGCTCGCAACCTACGGCCAATCGCTGACACAACTTCTCGACTGGGCAAAACGCGCCGATGCGGCGGGACAACTTGGCCAGATGGAAGCGTTGATTCTTCAGATCGGCTTTGGGGAATATCTGGCGCAGATCGCGGGCGGCATCCCGATGAGCCAACAGGAATCGGCGCGCCTCCAAGATTTGGGGATCGAATGGACCCCAAAGGACGCAGCAGCGACGCTGATCACGCGCGGAAACACGAACGCAGCGCGCATGGCGTTGATCGAGCTGATGCAAGATAACGCGGGGCGGGCAACATTCGGGACATCAGGCCTCGAAGAAGAATTGGAAATGATCCGCGATCAGTTCCGCCGCTACGCGAACGATCGCATAATGCCCCACGCGCACGAATGGCATCTGAAAGACGAATTGATCCCCGTAGAGGTTATCGAAGAACTCGCAGAGATGGGCGTGTTCGGCCTGACCATCCCCGAGGAATACGGCGGTCTCGGCCTCTCGAAGGCCTCTATGGCGGTTGTGACGGAGGAATTGTCGCGCGGATATATCGGTGTCGGCTCGCTCGGCACGCGGTCCGAAATCGCCGCGGAGCTGATTTTATGCGGGGGCACTGAAGCCCAGAAGCAAAAGTGGCTTCCAGGCCTCGCCTCCGGCGAGATCCTTTCGACCGCTGTCTTTACCGAACCCAACACCGGTTCCGATCTCGGTAGCCTGCGCACGCGCGCGGTGAAAGACGGAGAGACGTGGAAAATCACGGGCAACAAAACGTGGATCACCCATGCGGCGCGCGCGAATGTCATGACGCTTCTCGCCCGAACAGACCCCACATCGACCGATTACAAGGGCCTCTCGATGTTCTTGGCGGAGAAAACCTCCGGCACTGATGAGACCCCCTTCCCCACCGAAGGCATGACGGGGGGCGAGATCGAAGTTCTGGGATATCGCGGGATGAAGGAATACGAGCTAGCCTTCGACGGATTCGAGGTGAAATCTGAAAATCTCTTGGGGGGTGAGGAAGGTAAAGGCTTCAAACAGCTGATGGAGACCTTCGAATCCGCGCGTATCCAGACGGCGGCACGGGCTGTCGGGGTGGCGCAGGCGGCGCTCGAAATCGGGATGCAATATGCGATCGATCGCAAGCAATTCGGAAAATCTCTGATCGAGTTCCCTCGGGTTGGCGGCAAGCTCGCGATGATGGCTGTCGAAATCATGATCGCGCGACAGTTAACGTATTTCTCGGCGTGGGAAAAAGATCACGGTCATCGTTGCGATGTGGAAGCGGGGATGGCAAAGCTGATCGGCGCGCGGGTGGCTTGGGCCTGCGCGGACAACGCGCTGCAAATTCACGGGGGCAACGGCTTCGCGCTGGAATACGCAATTAGCCGGATTCTATGCGATGCCCGCATCCTCAATATCTTCGAGGGCGCCGCAGAAATTCAGGCGCAAGTTATCGCGCGGCGTCTTCTGGGGTAAGACGCGCCAACATCTCCACAAAACGCTCGCGTGCGGCGGGAAGCGGTCGCGAGTCGACGGCGAAACGGGCCAGAAAATGGCCCGTGATGCGGAGGCCCTGCACTACCTCTAGGGTGCTGGCGCTCCCTTGCCCTTGAAGCCCCTCCGGCAGTGGAAGCAGCCGATCCGCCCAGTCCCCCGCCCCCGCCCGCGAGACCGCACGACCCGTCTTCGGGCTAACATATGCCAGGTCATCCCGCGCGCCCGTGACAGCACAGCTCCGCAGATCGAGCCCGTAGCCAATCTCATCCAGCAGGGCCAGCTCCCACTGCATATAGCGTTGGGTCCAATTCTTTTCGTTCGTTGCGATTGCGTCGAACAAAGGCTCCGTCCGTTCCACGAGCGTGGGATGAGGCTCGCGTTCAGCCAAGGTAAACCCAAGCAGCGCACAGACGGAATTTTGTCCCGCAAGTCCAAGGCGATCTGACAAAACCGCGCTGCGGGATTTTAACGGTTCGACCGTGTACGCGCCTATGTGATGATCCAATCGCGCGCGCCAAGTCAGCATCACATGGGTGCCGGGTTGTAGATTTGGCGCGATTTTCCTCGAGATGCCGCCTCGCACAACGCCGGAATGTCGCCCGTGCTGCGCGGTGAACGCATCGATGATCACCGATGTTTCGCCATGCGGTCGCATAGAAAGGATCGTGCCGGTATCTTGCCAGTCTATCATGTCACCCCGCCGCGCCGCATCTGGGCCAACCAGCCTAGCCAGTCAGCCCCTCTTGGTCCAGCAAGGTCCGACCATCGCGGCTCTCGATCTCGATCACCCAAAGGTCCGGATCAAAGCTACGCTGTTTGCGGATAGCCTCGTCGACCTCGCGCTCCGGCCCCTCCCGCAACGCCACCCAAGCACGCTCTCCGGTCATGAGATCGAAACCTCGATGCCAAGCACAGGCCTGCCCGTCCAGCGTCGCGCATTTGACAAGAACCGCCCCCGCCTCGTCATGGCCATGCGCCGTCACATAGGCGGGGATATGTTCTAACTCCAAACGCTTCAAATAAGCACGGACCCAAAAACCAGAGGCGAGGCGCGACATCAGTCACCGTCCGAAAAATCGAGCCCCATCTCGGTGTAACGTTCCTTGTCGTCCAGCCAATTCGCGCGAACTTTCACCTGCAAGAACAGATGAACCGGGCGGCCCAAAAATTCCGCCATTTCTTCGCGCGCCGATTTGGAGATCGACTTGATGGTCTCCCCCCCCTTGCCCAACACGATGCCTTTATGGCCATCACGCACGACGTAAATCAGCTGATCGATACGGGTTGAGCCATCAGGGCGGTCTTCCCACTTTTCGGTTTCAACCGTCATCTGATACGGCAGCTCTTCATGCAGGCGTAGCGTCAATTTTTCGCGCGTGATCTCCGCCGCGATGTTCCGCATCGGCAAATCCGCAATCTGATCTTCAGGATAATACCACGGGTTTTCAGGAAGTTCGCCCGCAAGCCATTCGCGCAAATCATCGACGCCGTGGCCGCGCTCTGCCGAAATCATGAAGGTCTTGGCGAAAGGATATTGGCCGTTCATTTCTTCAGTAAGCCGCAGCAAGGCCTCGGCTTTGACCTTGTCGATCTTGTTGATCGCAAGCGCGACTGGCTGCTCACCCGCACGTTCTTTCAGCGCCGCAATAATCTCTTTCGCGCCTTCGGTTAAACCGCGATGCGCTTCGATCAAAAGGACAACGATATCCGCATCCGATGCGCCACCCCAAGCGGCGGTCACCATTGCGCGGTCCAAACGGCGGCGTGGCCGGAAGATGCCCGGCGTGTCCACAAAAACGATCTGGCTTGCGCCGGACATGCAGACCCCACGGATGCGCGCGCGTGTCGTTTGCACCTTATGGGTCACGATCGAAACTTTCGCCCCGACCATCTTGTTGAGCAAGGTTGATTTGCCAGCGTTCGGTTCACCGATCAGCGCAACAAATCCCGCGCGGGTAGCTTCAGTCATTGGTCGTCTCCAAGCGGGTCAAAAGGGCTTTTGCGGCGGCTTGTTCGGCCTGCCGCTTGGCACCAGCGGTAGCGCGTTCACTCTCACCCGTCACGAGTTGCGCCTCAATTGTAAAAACTGGCGCATGGTCAGGGCCCGTGCGCTCGATGATGCTGTATTTCGGGGGCGGAAGGCCGCGTGCCTGCGCCCATTCTTGCAAGCTGGTTTTAGCATCGCGCGCATCTTCCGCGACGCCGTCGATTCGCTTATCCCACAAGCGCAGCACAAGATCACGCGCTGCTTCAAACCCACCATCAAGGTAAACCGCCGCGATCACCGCTTCCATCGCATCGCCAAGCAGGGCTTCCTTGCGACGCCCGCCCGTCATCATTTCGGACCGCCCTAGTTTCAAGACAGCCCCTAAATCGATTTGCCTTGCGACATCGGCGCAGGTTTCTTTGCGCACCAATGCGTTGAAACGCGGCGCAAGAAGCCCTTCAGCCGCAGCGGTATCGGCAAAGAACAAGGCTTCCGACATCACCAAACCGAGGACACGATCCCCCAGAAATTCAAGTCGCTGGTTATCCGGCCTTGTCGGCGTCGAAATGGAGGCATGGGTCAACGCCCGAACCAGAAGCTCGACGCTTTTGAAGTCATACCCCAGTCGGGTCATGAACTGGCTTATTTCGATCGCAATTTTCACTCTACAACCTTCAGAAAACGGTCAGGGCGCCATGCCCAAAATGCAGCGAGCGACGCACCGCCCGCAGAAAAGACCACCCATCGGACAGGGCCAATGATATGACTTGCAGGAACAAACCCCAAGCCGCCGACCGCAGTGGAATAACGGCTATCGAGGGAATTGTCACGGTTATCGCCCAAAAAGTAATACTGACCTTCCGGCACAATCACCTCATGGGTGTTATCCGCGAAAGCATTTGGCTCGATATCCAATACGCGATAAGCGCGGCCCGATGAAAGCGCCTCCATGGCCTGATGCTTGCTACAGGTGCCGCCGATCCCGACAGGATCATTTGCGCAGCGGGGCAATGATTTGCCGGGGCCAGCGTCAGATTTCAGCTCCGTCAAGTCGGGCATCGGGCTTTGCACGAGAGGGTCGCCATTCAAGATAACACGCCCATCACGCATCTGAAGGCGATCGCCGGGAAGGCCGATCAGCCGTTTGACATAGTCCCCACCCGCAACCGGATGCTTGAAAACAACGACGTCTCCACGCTGCGGTTCGTAGTTCGGGATAGGTGCTGCTAGAATGTAATCTCCCGCGAAAAGGGCGGGCTTCATCGATCCTGAGGGAATCCAGAAGGGTTGATAGAACCCTCGCAAAATCAGCAAGAGTGACATGCAGCAGACGAACCCGACGCCCCACGCATGGCGGGATTTCCACGTAAATTGTCCGCGCTGGGTCCGGCTGGACGGTTTTGCCCAAAGCCAGATCAGGACAAGGGCTCCGAACGGCACGCAAAGCAGAAAACACCACAGCCCCGAATAACCCGCATCGTGCAGTCGGCGTACCGCGAGCGACATCATCACCGGCAACAATAGCCCCGCCAACGCAAAGCTCAGCCGGTGAAACGCGACCTCTTGCGAGAGCGCGAACTCCAGCCCAGCAACACCGAGCACAAGGACAGAGGTCAACGCGGCCATGCTCCAGAACCTGCGGCGCGTGGCGCCACCGCTCCAGTCAAACACAGCCGCGATGAGATCCAGCATCAGATCAGTCGATCGCCTTGAAGAAGCGATCCATCCGCCACGTCCAGAAGAAGAACAGCGACTTGCCTTCGGACGAGAAGATCACACGGTCGGCACGACCGATCAGATATTCCTCGGAGACGTAATCCACGCCACCGCGCGCCGTGGAGAAACGCGAATCCAGCGAATTGTCACGGTTATCACCCATGAAGAAGTAGTGTTTCGCAGGAACGGTAAACAGCGGAGTGTCGTCCGCTTCACCACCATTGGTGATGTTAAGGATCGCATGCGAAACGCCGTTGGGCAGCGTCTCGATCGCGCGCTCTTTCACGCATTGGTCGCCGTTCTCCAACGCCATGCAACGCGGCACCGACCCCGCCGAGCCTTGCGCTTCTTTTGTTTCAACGAATGGCGGCTGCTCTGTGATCTCGACCGCGGTGCCGTTGATATACAGCAGGCCACCCTTCACCTGCACCGTATCGCCCGGCAACCCAATCAAACGCTTGATATAATCGGTGCCCGCGGTCGGATGGCGGAACACGACGACATCGCCGCGTTCAGGCTCGGAGCCCAAAAGACGTCCTTCAATCGGGCAGGCCGAGAACGGGCATGAATACTTTGAGTAACCATACGCCATTTTATTGACGAACAGGAAATCCCCGATCAGCAATGTGTCTTTCATCGAACCGGTCGGGATCCAGAAAGGCTGGAAGAACAAGGTCCGGAAGACCCCCGCGATCAAGAGCGCGTAGACCACGGTTTTGATGGTCTCGACGATGCCTTCTTCGGCCTTGCTGGACATGCTGATATTCCTCGGAAAACTATTGGGCCATTCCTTGGCCCTTAGGGGGGCGCAAGTCAAGGAAAGAGGCAGTGAACAGGCCCATCACCCCCGTCGGCGTGCGAGGGCCTTCATCTCGTTTTTCGCCCCCATGCCGAAGAACAACCGATTCATCCCGAAGATCACAAGCATATAGAACACGAAGACTGCGCCCGCGATCATGCGCAACTCAGGATCCCCCATCACGGCGTCCAAGCTCGAGCGGATCTCACCGCCGGCAAAAATAATGAGCGGCACCGCGAGCGCGAGAGAAATTGCCATCGCGAGCATCGTGGCGACACGCGCAAACCCCCACGCCTCCAAACCGGTTGGCGTGCGACCCGTCGCGGCTGCAAATTTCTGACCTTCAATCATGCCGGCACACAGCACAGGAAGGATCCAAAGGATTGTCGCGGAAGGGGCGTAGCCGGTCACGCGTTCAATTGCCCAAAGGCCAACCGGAATGGCGAAGCTGGCGATCAAAAATACCAGCGCATATCGTGGGTAGCTCATCAAATTTCCTATCGTAACCAAGCCTCAGGCGCGCGCGGCATCCATCAGGTGCCGCATCTGTGCAATTGCATTTTCCAATCCCAAGAATACAGATTCGGCGATCAGGAAATGCCCGATGTTGAGCTCGGCAACCTCTTTGATCGCGGCAATTGGGCCAACCGTCTCGAAGGTTAATCCGTGGCCAGCGTGCACCTCCATGCCCAAAGACGCCGCATAGGCAGCCCCTTTTTGGAGTGCCGCGAGTTCGGCGTCGCGCGCATCAAAACGGCCTTCCGCGTGAAGATCGCAATACTGTCCCGTGTGCAGCTCGACAACCGCCGCTCCGATTTCGGCGCAGGCTTGGATTTGGGCGGCATCATGGCCGATGAACATTGAAACCCGCGACCCCGCTTCCCGTAAGGGCGCGATATAATCCGCCAGTCGCGCGATATCCCCCGCGACATCAAGGCCGCCCTCCGTCGTGCGTTCCTCGCGCTTTTCAGGCACGATACACACGGCATGTGGTTGGTACTTCAGGGCGATAGATTGCATTTCCTCGGTCGCGGCCATCTCGAAATTGAGTGGGCCGGTCAACCCATTCATTAACGCCTCGATATCAGCATCACGAATATGCCGACGATCTTCGCGAAGATGCGCCGTGATCCCATCCGCGCCGGCCTGCTCGGCCAAGAGCGCAGCGCGCAGCGGGTCAGGATAGGCGGAGCCGCGCGCGTTGCGGATGGTTGCCACGTGATCGATATTCACGCCAAGTCGAAGTTTAGTCATCTGCTGCCCCATGATCTGATCCGCCCGACTATGGGCCACCTCGCCAGAAGAATGAAGGGGGGAGTAAAGGGTTGGGAGGGCCGGAATCTAGGTCCGGTCCTCTTTGCGTTCGGCTCGTTCCTCAATCTTCGCCTCCAGCTTTGCGTGAAGTTTCGCGCGAATTTGGGTGAGGCGCTCTTTGATGCGCGCGCGGCGGCGATTTTGGTAGGCCGTGATGATAGGTAACGCGAGCAGATAGCACACCACCGCGGAGACAAGCCCGGGCACGATCGACCCAACAAGATAGGGCACGAAGATGTCGTCAAAGAAGGCCGACAACCCGTGCCATTGGGCCGTTTGATCAGTGAATGCGGCGAAGAAGTTGTGCTTGAGGTCACCCGCGGCATGGATAAAGAGCGAGACAATCCCATCGCCAGCGTCGGGATCAAGCGGGCCACCATGATGACGCCCCAGAAGGAAGTTCCCGAATTTTGTCGAGAGAACCGCGATGATCGGGAAGGTCACCGGGTTGCCGAAAAATGTCCCTAGAATGGACGCCAGCACATTTCCGCGGATCAAAAGCGCAATCCCCGCGGCAGTGAAAAAATGCAACCCAAACAACGGAATGAACGACACGAACACGCCCGCCGCCACGCCGCGCGCGATACGGGAAGGGTCATCCGGCAGGCGGTGAATCCGGTGGCGGACGTAATGAAACGCGCGCGTCCAACCGCCCTGCGGCCAGAGCGATTCGCGCAGGACGCGCCCCCAGCTCCGCTTGTTTCGCCGCTTAAAAACCACCAAACCTCCTCATGCCCGAAAGATCGGGCCGCCCAATCGGGCAATCTGCCTCGCGCTCATTGCCACCATCTCGCGTGAGATCATGACCGCAGGATGGCATTTCTCACGGTTTGCGCGTCAAATCCCTAAATCGCGCCACCTGAGCCACATCGCTTTCAGCTTCCAACGCGGTCAGAAGCATGTGGAGATGTTCCGTATCCCGCAGTTCGGTTTCTACAATGATAGAGTAGAAATCTGGTTTACGGTCAACGAACTGCATATCCGAGATATTGGCCTTTTGCTGCCCGATCAAGGTGCAGATCCGTCCCAAAACCCCCGCGTCATTTGCGATCGTGATTTTAAGCGTAGCGGAATACACCGGTGCGTGCCGCCCCGAATGCCAATGTAGATCGACCCAGCGACCCGGCTCGTCTTCAAGCTCCTCAAGCGCAGGGCAGTCAATCGCATGGATCACAACGCCTTTTCCGCGGTAGGTGATCCCGACGATACGCTCTCCCGGAAGGGGCTGACAGCAATCCGCGCGACGGAAATTCTGATCAGCCGCAAGCCCGACAACGGCGCGCTGCACCGTCACTTCTTCATGTGTCTGCGTCGCGAGTTCTGGGTAGAGAATTTCAAGAACTTCCGATGCCGAAAGCTCCGCAGACCCGATTCGCGCCAGAACCTCTGTCTCGTCCTCAAGGCGAAGCGTTTTCGCGGCGGTCCGCAGCGCCTTATCTGTTACCTTCCGGCCCACATGCTCGAATGCGACACGCGCGAGCTCGGTCCCGAGCTTAACGAAACGCGTGCGGTCTTCCTCGCGCAGGCTCTTTCGAATCGATGCTTTGGCGCGACCTGTTTGGACGATATCCAGCCACGTTGATTGCGGCCGCTGACCGGCAGCGGTGATGATATCGATATTCTGACCATTTTTGAGGCGTGTCCAAAGAGGCACACGGATACCGTCCACCTTCGCCCCGACGCATCCGTTCCCGATGCGCGTATGGATCGCATAGGCGAAATCAATCGGCGTCGCCCCTTTAGGTAGCTTGATCACGTCCCCCTTCGGGGTGAAACAAAATACCTGATCGGAATACATTTCGAGCTTCACGTTCTCGAGAAACTCGTCGTGATCACCCTCATCAAAGCGTTCGGTCAAGGTCGCGACCCATTTTGCGGGGTCGACCGCAAACGGGTTTTGCGCGCGGACGCCCTCACGGTACGACCAATGCGCAGCAACACCCGATTCGTTTACTTCGTGCATCTGTCGCGTGCGGATCTGCACCTCAACGCGCTTGCCATCGCGGCCCGACACGGTCGTATGAATTGACCGGTAGCCGTTGGTTTTGGGCTGGCTGATATAATCTTTAAACCGCCCGGGCACGGCGCGCCAATGGTGGTGGATCGCGCCAAGAACCCGGTAACAATCCGCCTCGGTCTGGGTGATTACGCGGAAACCGTAGATATCTGACAGGCGAGAGAATGAAAGCTGCTTCTCTTCCATCTTGCGCCAGATCGAATAGGGGCGCTTTGCACGGCCAAACACGTCAGCCTCAATGCCCGCCTCGTCCATTTCTGAACGGATATCTGCGGTAATCTTCGGAATAACGTCGCCAGTTTCCTTTTGTAGATTCACAAATCTACGAATAATCGATGTCCGCGCCTCGGGGTTGAGGACCTTGAAAGCAAGATCTTCCAACTCTTCGCGCATCCACTGCATCCCCATTCGGCCAGCAAGCGGGGCAAAGATCTCCATGGTTTCGCGGGCTTTTTGCGCCTGTTTTTCCGGGCGCATAGAGCGAATTGTGCGCATATTGTGCAACCGGTCCGCGAGCTTCACCAAAATCACGCGCAGGTCTTTTGACATCGCCATGAACAGCTTGCGGAAGTTCTCAGCTTGCTTCGAAGCCGCTGAAGAAAGCTGAAGATTGGTGAGTTTGGTGACGCCGTCCACCAGTTCCGCGACCTCTTTGCCAAACAGCTCCGAGACCTCTGTGTAGGTCGAGCGGGTGTCCTCGATTGTATCGTGCAAAAGCGCGGTGATGATGGTCGCATCATCAAGCCGTTGCTCCGTCAAGATCGCGGCGACGGCAACGGGATGGGTAAAATAGGGCTCGCCAGAATGGCGAAATTGGCCCTCGTGCATACGAAGGCCATAATCATAGGCACGTCTGATGAGATCAGCGTTGGTGCGCGGGTTGTAGTTGCGAACGAGCGCGATCAGGTCTTCGACGTCGATCATTCTCGCGCGTTCGCCCCCGATGCCTGCTTACTCGCGACCCTGCGCGTCCATCAAGGCGCGCAGCATCCGCTCTTCAGACATATCATCTTCGCGCGGACGATCAGCCGTTTCACCGCCCATGAGCAGCGCCATATCATCGTCTTCCGGCTCATCGACCTCAATTTGGGTCTGATTGCTCTCGATGAGACGCTGGCGCAGATCATCTGCCGATTGCGTTTCATCAGCGATTTCACGCAATGCGCAAACCGGATTCTTGTCGTTGTCACGATCCACCGTCAGCGGAGAACCCGCTGCGACTTCACGCGCACGATGCGCCGCGAGCATAACGAGCTCGAAGCGGTTCGGGACTTTATCAACGCAATCTTCAACCGTCACGCGGGCCATGGTCTACTCCAAACGGAATTGGGGTTGGAGAGGCCTACTTAAGGAAGACTGCCCCTAAAGACAAGCGCCGATTCCCCAGATTCGCGGCCTGCCCCAACTCAAATCGGATGAATTGCATCTTTTTCCGAAAATGGCAGGGCTGCGATCATATCCGAAATCGCCACGCCTGACACAGGGTCAACATAAGTCGGCGCAATATCAAAAAGCGGTATCAGAACGAACGCGCGCTCCATCATGCGCGGGTGCGGAAGGATCAACTGATCGGGGGCGTCCTGCATCTGACGCTCCAATGGTAAATCGCGCCATTTGGCCTGTGTTGCAACGTCCGGAAGGATCATGTCGTCCATCGCCAAAAGGTCAATATCGCACCCGCGCGACGCCCAACGCGTCTCCCGGACGCGGCCAAACCGCGCTTCAACTCGGTGAAACGCCGCTAAAATAGAATGAGGGGGCTGCGCGCTCTTGACCTTTGCGCACGCATTAACGTAATCGGGGCCCGACCCTGCAGGATACGCAGGGGTTTTATAGAACCGGCTCACTGCCTCCAGCTTCATACCTTCGGCGATCAGTGCCTTTAAGGTAGCGACAAGGGTCTGGGAAGCCGCCCCGGCGGCTGATGGCAGATTCGCGCCAAGCGCCAAAAGTATAGCGCTACTATCCTTTTCGACAAATTCCATTTTACCCCAATGCGTTGTTAGTGTCCGGGATGAACCCGTCCACGACCTAGTAATTTCCGACACCATAAAGAACAAGCGACGGGGCCAGAAAGGACCAAGGGATGTTTTATAAGGACGAACGGCTAGCGCTGTTCATCGACGGGTCGAATCTATACGCAGCTGCGAAAGCGCTGGGATTTGACATCGATTACAAGCTGCTGCGTCAAGAGTTTGAACGCCGAGGCAAGCTTGTGCGCGCATTCTATTATACGGCCCTCTTGGAAAATGAGGAATACTCCCCGATCCGGCCTCTGGTCGATTGGCTGAACTACAACGGCTACCACATGGTGACAAAACCGGCCAAAGAGTTCACTGATTCGATGGGCCGGCGGAAAGTCAAAGGCAATATGGATATTGAATTGGCCGTGAACGCGATGGAACTCGCGCCGCGCCTCGATCACGCTGTGCTGTTTTCTGGCGACGGCGACTTCCGCCCCCTTATCGAAAGCTTGCAGCGTCAGGGCGTTCGCGTTTCGGTCGTGTCGACGATCCGCTCTCAGCCCCCGATGATTGCGGATGAGTTGCGCCGCCAGGCTGATAACTTCATCGAGCTGGACGCCCTGCGCGATGTCATCGGCAGGCCTCCACGTGAAACCGACGGCGAGGAATAACTTTCCTGACGCCTAGGTCGAAACATCCCTACAAGACGTGAAAGGGGCCTTAACGGCCCTTTTTTCGTATCTCCAACCCGGAATATCGCGCATGCACCTACCTTGCCCGATATTCAAATACAGGCGAGGCACTGGACCTTCGCGCCGCGCCTCGCTACCTCTTGTCAGACCTCAAGGAGACGCGCCATGAAACCTGCCCTCACGCTCTACCTCGCCGCGCCACGCGGCTTTTGTGCGGGTGTCGACCGTGCTGTGAAGATCGTCGAGATGGCGTTGGAGAAATGGGGCGCGCCGGTCTATGTGCGCCATGAGATCGTGCATAACAAATTCGTCGTCGACGGCCTTCGCGATAAAGGCGCCGTCTTTGTCGAGGAATTGCACGAATGCCCCGATGATCGTCCGGTTATCTTTTCGGCGCACGGCGTCCCGAAATCTGTGCCCGCAGAAGCGGCCCGGCGTGAGATGGTCTATGTCGACGCCACCTGCCCCCTTGTCAGCAAAGTGCATATCGAAGCAGAGCGCCACCACGACGCCGGTCTGCAAATGGTGATGATCGGGCATGAGGGCCACCCCGAGGTGCTCGGTACGATGGGTCAATTGCCGGAGGGCGAAGTTCTCTTGGTCGAGACGACCCAAGACGTTGCGCGCATTTCGCCGCGTGATCCTGAGCGCCTCGCCTACATCACCCAGACGACCCTGTCCGTCGACGACACCGCGGCGATTGTCGCCGCACTTCAACAGCGTTTCCCAAGCATCAAGGGGCCCGCAAAAGAAGATATTTGCTACGCAACCACAAACCGACAAGCAGCGGTCAAAGCCATCGCAGGTAAGATTGATGCGTTGTTTGTCGTCGGCGCCCCGAATTCCTCCAACTCGCGACGCCTTGTCGAAGTGGGGCGCGGCGCGGGATGCGCCTATGCCCAACTCGTGAACCGCGCCCCAGAGATCGATTGGCGCGCGATTGAGGGCATAAAATCGGTGGGGATCACGGCCGGCGCATCAGCGCCCGAAATTTTGATCGATGAAGTGATTGCCGCTTTCAAAGACCGCTTTGACGTCACTTTAGAGCTTGTTGAAACAGCCCGCGAAGATATCGAGTTTAAAGTGCCCCGCGTGCTGCGTGTTCCGGCATGATACGTACGATCCCGAAAACCGCGCTGTGGCTCGGCCTCGGCGGCTTGATACCCTTCCTCGCCACGACGCTCGCTTTACGGTTTGGCGTCGCACTTCCCCTCGCGCTTCCCGCCGAAAAAGTATTGCTCGGCTACGGGATCATGATCTTCGCTTTCATGTCCGG
The DNA here is from genome assembly GCF_042466415.1 of Albirhodobacter sp. R86504. Classification (NCBI taxonomy): domain Bacteria; kingdom Pseudomonadati; phylum Pseudomonadota; class Alphaproteobacteria; order Rhodobacterales; family Paracoccaceae; genus Albirhodobacter; species Albirhodobacter sp. R86504. The sequence continues at coordinate 2,047,004 of NZ_JAXHCH010000002.1, forward strand.
CGCGCTTTGGGGATTTGCGGCGAAATCGAACTGGGCGTTCGGGTACGTTCTGTCTGTCGCGCCTGTCGTGATCGGATTTCTTGCCGTGATTTCGGGGGGCGTCAGGCCGATTGATGCGCTGATTATTGGCTTCATCACGCTCCTGCCGCTCGATTTCGCCTTCGCGCGATGCCACGCGGCGCCCGCTTGGTGGATGTCGCTGCGATTGGTTCTGACAACGGTTGTCGTGGCATGCTTGATCGCGGTATGGCGTGCGGGCATCTGAACCGCGCCCCGAGGAGAGCCCGATGGAAATTCACGCATGGACCGATGGCGCATGTTCGGGAAACCCCGGTCCGGGCGGCTGGGGCGTTTTGATGCGCGCATTCGATGACGGGAAACTGCTGAAAGAGCGAACGCTGCAAGGCGGCGAGGCGGATACGACGAACAACCGGATGGAGCTTATGGCGGCAATTTCCGCCTTGGAGGCCTTGTCCCGCGACAGCGCGATCACCATCACAACCGATAGCGCCTATGTTAAAAACGGGGTGACGAGCTGGATCTTCGGCTGGAAGAAAAACGGTTGGAAGACTGCAGATCGCAAGCCGGTCAAAAATGTCGACCTTTGGCAACGGATTGATGCGGCCCAGTCGCGCCATCACGTAACGTGGAAATGGATCAAGGGTCATGCAGGCCACGCCGAAAATGAGCAAGCGGACGAATTGGCGCGTGCCGGCATGGCGCCATTCAAGTCCGCGAAATGAACGCTGAAGCCCTGAGCTGGGTCGCCGCATTTCCGATCGGCGCAGCATTGGATTACACATCCGTTCTAATCTTCGCTTTGACGGGCGCGCTCGTCGCAAGCCGTCAACAGCTTGATCTTGTCGGCTTCATCTTCATCGCGGCACTCACGGCGGTGGGAGGAGGCACGCTGAGGGATCTGCTCCTCGGACGAGATCCGGTATTTTGGGTTGGGCAACCGCAATATATCGTGCTGATCGCATTCGCGGCGGTCATCGTGTTTTTCACCGCCCATTTCTTGGAAAGCCGTTATCGCACGCTGCTCTGGCTCGACGCGGCCGCGCTAGCCGTTGCGGTACCCGCAGGCGTTGCCGTCACGATGAACCTAGGCCACGGGCCGATCACCGTTCTCATTATGGGCGTGGTCACGGGGACGTTCGGCGGGCTCATGCGCGATGTTGTGTGCAATGAGGTCCCGCTGGTTATAAAACAGGGTGAGCTCTACCTGAGCTGCGCGTTTGCAGGGGCTGTCGCTGCGGTGATCTCCAAGCAATTTATCGATCAAATGCTGCCCTGTTTGCTGATTTGCGCCGGTGTAACATTTGCGCTTCGTGCGGGGACACTACGCTTCGGATGGGCCCTGCCGGTTTATAAGGCACGCCCGCCGCGCCACAAATGACACCCCTCACTTTTTTGATCAGTAGCTGGGAAGGTAATCCTTGCCGAACTTCAGGATGAAGATGATCAACGCCAATGCGACGGCCCATCCTCCCGGACGCGAGAATAAGAACAGGATCAGCCAGAATAGGCGCCGGAAAACGCCGCCCACTCCCATTGCTAAAAAACCGAGCATCATCGTCCCCGATAGTAATGTTTATAGAGCCAGATCAGGGCCATCGCGCCCAGAACGGCCCCCACCAGCCCCGCCATAAAGCCCGTCACCGCAATCAGCAATCGAAGGGCGAGGCCACCGATTAACGCCCCGAGGATTCCGATCGCGATCGTCGTGACGATGTCTGTGTCAATCTTCATCAGCCGCGTCGCGAGAAACCCCGCCGCAATTCCAATGATGATAAGTGCGAAAACGGGCATGACTCCTCCTGCCATGACTATGCGTGATCTACGCCGCTTTGGGAAGTCACGGCCGGATCTCGACGATTGTTCCGATCTCGGTTGCGGCAAACAATTGCGTGACCTCTGCATCGGTCAACGCGATACACCCCGCCGTCCAATCTCCCGCAAGCTTCTCAAAGGGTGACCGGTTCGGTTGACCGTGGATCATAATGTCGCCCCCCGCGGAGACCCCTAAGGCCCGCGCCGCCGCACGGTGTTTGGGATGGGGGTAATCCAACCCAAGCGAAAGGTGGTAGGCCGACCCCCCATTCAGACGATCCACGCGAAAAGTACCCTCCGGCGTTCGATTGTCACCCTCACGGGATTTATCGCCGATGGGCGAGCGGCCCAAAGCGATTGCCCACCGCCGCGCGATTTGATCGCCCGAATAAACCGTAAGGCGGCGCGCTGATTTCTCGACGAGAATACGCGACACGGTCTCAAGCGGCTGAAGTGTTAATGGCTTTGCCATGGGCTTGAGATCGGCCGTCAGGCGCGTGGTTGCGGCATCAAGATCGGCATCCATGTTCGGGGTTTCGGTCAACGCATCTGGCTGTGAGACAGTCGCGTCCGCCCCCGGATCGCCCGCGGCCATGTCATCGCGCGGGATGGCTTCCAGCGGGCCTGCGTCCGGTTGCCGCTCCGCATCCGGAATCACCGCAATCGGCACCCGCGGGGGCGTTACCACTTGCGTTGCGTCATTTGGAGAGCCTGACGATGGGGACATCATGCTGTGCCCCCAGATCACATACAGAAAGGCCACGCCCGAAAGCGCCGCAAGCACGATGCCAATCGCGAGGCGCCAGTAAGCCCGCATCATTGCAAGTCCGCAAATGCCTCTTGCAAGCGCGCGACAGCCTCAACGACCCGCGCGCGCGGCGTCGCAAGGTTGAACCGCATGAAGCTCTCGCCGCCCAAGCCGAATGTCTCGCCATGATTTGCCGCGATGCGCGCGACCTTCTCGATACGATGCTTGATCTCCTGCGGCTCCATTCCCGTACCCGCGAAATCAACCCACGCGAGATAGGTGGCTTCCAACTCCATCGCTCGAAGACCTGGTATTGCGGCGATGCCTTCGTCAAATACGGTTTTGTTTTGTGCGAGATACGCGACCAATTGATCGACCCATAGAGCCCCTTCGGGCGAATAGGCGGCCGTCGTCGCGACCAGACCGAAGGAATTGGGCGAGATCCCCAAGGCATTCATCCGCTGCGAGAATTTCGTCCGCAAATCGGGATCTTTAATGATTACATTGCCCGTATGGACGCCTGCGATGTTGAAGGTCTTGGTGGCGGCCGTCATCATCACAACGGGATGGTCGGGACATGCCAACGGGAAGGCCGTGTGTTGCTGATTGGGCATGAGCAGGTCGTGATGGATTTCATCGGACACCAAAACTAGGTCATGTTTCACGCAAAAAGCCGCCACGGCGTTTAGCTCGGCCTTTGTCCAGACGCGCCCGCCCGGATTATGCGGCGAGCACAGGATCAGCATCTTCTCCTTGCCCGTGAGGCGCGCCTCCCACGCATCGAAATCCATTTCGTAGCGGCCCTCGTTAACCGCGAGTGGGCATTCCGTCACCGTTCGCCCCGCCGCATGGATAACCCGCGCGAAGGCGTGGTAAACTGGCGTCATTAGCACAATCGCGTCGCCCGGCTGTGTGAAGGCATCGACACAAATCGACGTGCCATTCACCAAACCATGCGTTGTGAAAATCCACTCCGGTTCGATCTCCCACCCGTGACGGGTGCGCATCCACCACTGTATCGCGGCGCGATAAGGCCCCTCATTCCCGAAATACCCGTAGACGCCATGCGCCGTCATGCCTTCTAACGCAGCCTGCACGCAGGCCGGCGGGCGGAAATCCATATCCGCGACCCACATTGCGATTCCGTCGGAAGGTGAGACGCCGTAAGCGCCCTCCATCGCGTCCCATTTAGCCGAATGTGTCCCGACACGGTTAATTTCTTCGTCGAAATTGGGGGAATTCGTCATAAGTCGCCTCTGCTCACGGATTGCCAAGCTCATCGCCATCGCCTAAATCGAGCGCATGAGTATTCGTCCCATCCTGATCCATCCCGACCCGAGGCTCAAGAAGCTTTGCGCGCCGATTGCCACCGTTGACGCGGAGGTGAGAAAACTTGCCGACGATATGTTGGCCACAATGTATGACGCGCCCGGCGTCGGCCTTGCTGGCCCGCAGGTTGGTATTTTATCGCGCATCTTCGTGATGGATTGCGTGAAAGACCATGATGCGGCGGCTGATCCGGTCGTCATGTTGAACCCCGAGATCACTTGGACCTCCGACGAGACCAATGTCTACGAGGAGGGGTGTCTGTCTATCCCCGACCAATACGCCGAAGTCACCCGCCCGAAAGAAGTCCGGATGCGGTGGCTCGGGCTGGATGGGCAGTTGCACGAAGAACAATACGACGGTCTTTGGGCGACTTGCGCGCAGCACGAATTGGATCACCTGAACGGGAAGCTGTTCATCGACTATCTCGGCCCGCTCAAGCGTCAAATGATCACCCGCAAGATGGAAAAGCTGAAGCGTGGATTGGCGCGCGACAAGGGGAACGCCTGATGCCGGTGCGCCCCTTCATCGCCTATGAGGACCGTCGCCTTCACAGCAAAGCTGATGAAGTGCCGCAGATCACTGAAACCATTCGCATGATTTGGGATGACATGGTCGAGACGATGGACGCCATGCCCGGTGTCGGCTTAGCGGCCCCTCAGATCGGGATTACTTTGCGCCTCGCAGTGGTCGATGCCTCCGATAAGCGCGGGCAAGCAGTGCGGATGGCCAACCCAGAGGTGCTCCACGCCTCGATCCAGATGCGCAAGCACGACGAGGCGAGCCCCAACCTTCCCGGCGTCTTCGCCGCGATCGAGCGCCCGCGCGCGGCGACGGTCAAGTTCCTCAACGAAGCTGGTGAAATTGAGGAGCGCGATTTTGTTGGCCTCTGGGCAACATCCGTGCAGCACCAAATCGACCATCTGAACGGTAAACTCTACGTCGACCACCTTAGCCCGCTGCGCCGCAAAATGCTGGTGCAAAAATCCAAGAAAGCGACGCGCTGATGCGTGTGGTCTTTATGGGGACGCCGGAATTTTCGGTGCCCGTGCTGGAGGCGCTCGCGGCGAAGCACGAGATCGTTGCCGTGTATTCGCAACCTCCCCGTCCGGCCGGGCGAGGAAAGAAAGACCGACCATCGCCGGTTCAGGCCTGCGCCGAGCGTTTGGGTCTTTGCATGCGGCACCCCCTTAATTTCAAAGACACGGCCGAGATCACGGCCTTTGCCGACCTCGAGGCGGATATTGCTGTCGTGGTCGCCTATGGGCTGATTTTACCGCAAGCGATTTTGGACGCACCAAAGCACGGGTGCCTGAATATACACGCCTCGCTCTTGCCTCGTTGGCGCGGAGCGGCGCCAATCCACCGCGCGATCATGTCGGGCGATGCCGAAACCGGCATTTGCATCATGCAGATGGAGGCGGGATTGGATACTGGTCCGGTCTTGCTCCGGGAAGCGGTTGAAATCGGCGCAACCGAGACCACGGGCGAGCTTCATGACCGCCTCTCAAAACTGGGCGCGCAGATGATCTGTGACGCCGTGGCACGGTATGAAACCATCACCGCTGTGCCGCAACCGGATCGCGGTGTTACCTACGCCAAAAAGATCGATAAGGCCGAGGCCGCGATCGACTGGTCGCGCTCTGCGGTCGAGATCGTCCGACAGATTAACGGGCTCTCTCCCTTCCCTGGCGCATACATCCTCATCCCCACCGATGCTGCCACGGCGGGGGAGCGGATCAAACTTCTTCAAGCGCGCGTTACAGAAGGCTCCGGCCCCTCCGGCACAGTTTTGTCAGGGTTCACGGTCGCCTGTGGATCGGGCGCGATCGAAGTGCTTGTGGCCCAGCGGGAAGGTAAAAAGCCGATGTCGGCACCCGAGATTTTAAAGGGCTTGGACCTGCCCCAAAACCTTTAGGCAACCGTCAACGCCTTCTCACGCGCCTTGCGAAGCTGACACAATCAGCCGCTGCCCAGTAGGATTGGCACGTCGTTTTCACGTACAAAGTCCAGCGCAGCATGATGCGTTGCCTTGGTTTCGCGCTTTGACGTGCATATCAACTCGCCGCTCACGATTTCCGAGGCGACGATCAGGCAATGTGCCTCGTGTCGAGGCCCGTCATAGAGATCAACAGCCCCCCGCAGATGCGCGACCTTGCTGGCATCGAGTGAAAACCCTCCACGCCAGCGCCGTAACACCCGCCACGTCTCGCCATTCGCATCAACATGCAGCCGTCCCGTCGGACGGCTCTCCCTCTTATGCTTTTCTTGCAAAGCGGTAACGATCTCCCGAGGTAAAATCTCCATCGCCTTTTCCTCCTCCAAATACCGGCTGGCGTCCGTTCTCCTCGGCCAGCATGGGCTATAAGTCTTTCCAAAACCCTTTGGCGGTCTTCAAGTTCCCCGACGATGAATAAAAATGAAGCGATGGCGGCCCGTCAAGCGGGATCATCGGTGTGAAGCTTTGCAGCGGCGCCCCCATCAGGTAGGCTTTGGCCAAATGGAGGGTTATATTATGCCTAGATCATATAAATTTATCGCGTCCACATACGCGCGGCGGATCGCGGTGAGCGCCGTGATTACGGCCTTCGGGGTGCCTGCGCTCGCCGCCACCTGCGGTGGAAGTTTCAACAGCTTCGTCCAGGAGATGTCGCGAGAAGCTGCCGCGCAAGGCCTTCCGTCACAAGCCATTTCCACGTTTTTCGCAGGCGCGAAGCAAGATCCACGCGTGTTGCGGGCTGACCGTGCGCAGGGCGTTTTCCAAAAGCCGTTCGACGCATTCTCACAATCGGTCATATCGCGGAACCGACTTCAAAATGGCGCTGCGAAGCTGCAAGCTTACCGCAACGTCTTTGACAGGGTTGAAAGCTCATCGGGTGTCTCGCGCGGCGTTTTGGCCGCCTTTTGGGGGCTGGAGACGGACTTCGGCGCGGTTCAGGGCGACTTGAATACACGTAACGCGCTCGTCACGCTCGCTCATGATTGTCGTCGCCCCGAATTGTTCCAGCCGCAAGTTCTTGCCGGCATTGCTCTCACCGCGCGCGGTGATTTCGATCCTGCACGGACAACGGGTGCATGGGCGGGCGAGATCGGTCAGGTGCAGATGCTGCCCGCAGACTTGCTGCGCAACGGGGTGGACGGCGATGGCGACGGGCATGTCGATCTTAAAGGCTCCTCCCCCGATGCGCTCATGTCGGGCGGCAAAATGCTCTCCGAGCTCGGCTGGCGGCGCGGCGAGCCGTGGATGCAAGAGGTTATCGTTCCCGACGGGCTGGATTGGTCGAAAACCGGTATCGATAGCAAACTATCCGGTGCGGAATGGGCCAAGCGCGGCGTCACAGCCCGCTCGGGCCAGCTTTACAACCTCCCCTCCTCCATTCTTTTGCCGATGGGCCGGAAAGGGCCTGCGTTCATCGTATACCCGAACTTCAACGTCCTCTTCGAATGGAACAAAAGCTTCGTCTACGTCACAACAGCTGCCTATTTTGCGACCCGCTTAGAGGGTGCCCCGCCCTATAATCTTGGCTCCCCAGACCCTGCCCTCTCGCCAAATCAGATGCAGGCGCTGCAAACGAAACTGCGCGCGCGAGGTCATGATGTAGGTGCTGTCGACGGTATTTTGGGCGCACTGACCCGCAACGCCGTGCAGCGCGAGCAGGCGAGATTGGGCATGCCTGCTGACGCATGGCCAACAAAACAACTCCTCGACAGTCTATAACTGCGAACAAAACGAGGCGGCCGAGCATGTATCGGTCGCCTCATTCTGATCTCGAAGGCTTGCGGATCGCGCTCAAGTTTCGCGGAATGCGCGGCGAAAATAATCGGTAAACGGCTTGAGGAGATAAGCCATCGGGCTTCGGTCACCGGTGCGGATGAAGACCTCCGCCGGCATCCCCGGCAAAAGCGTCAGGCCCTCAAGCTTGCCAAGCTCCAACTCGTCAACGGTCACCTCAGCGCGGAAATACGGTGCGCCCGTTGCTTCGTCGTTGAAGGCATCCGCCGAAATTCGCACGATCTGGCCGTTCAGTTCAGGCGTCGTGCGCGCGTCAAACGCAGAGAAGCGTATGACCACAGGCTGACCAATCCGCACCTCATCAATGTTGATCGGAGACAAGCGCGCTCCGATAACAAGAGGACGATCCTGCGGTACAAGATATAACAGAGGCTCTGCCGCGCGGATCACCGAACGCGGCGTCGTGACGGCCATCGCGTAAACAATGCCCGAGACCGGCGCGCGCACCACTAAGCGCTCAATTTGGCCTGCCAAAGCACGGCGCCGCTCGGCCAATTCCAGTGCTCGGTAACCGATATCGCGCAACTCGGTTTCCGCGTCCTCGCGCCGCTGCGATTCAAGCCGCAGTCGCTCAAGATCAATTTCGGTGACGCGGCCCTCGGCCTGCGCGCGCGCGCCCAGCAACTCGCCCGCCTGCCCCTCGATCCGCGCGGCCTCGCGCTCCAAAGACAAAACACGTGATGCCTGCGCCAAACCACGCGCAAGTAGGCTCCGCTGGTCTGCAAGCTCCCGCCCGATTAAGGCGGATTGGCGTTCGAGCGCGATGATCTGTGCATTCGTCCCGCCAATCTGGGCTTGAGTTTGCTCACGCTTTTTCGCGAGCTGCTCAAGCGATTTTGCAAGCGTCTCCTTGCGAGCAACGAACAGGCGGGTTTGCCCCACGATTAAATCTTGGTGCTCAGAGTTGGTCTGGGCGGAAAGGGTAAGCTCGCTCGGGAAGTCGATTAGTTCAAGTTCGTCGCGTTCAGCTTCCAACCGACCCCGACGGGCCAATATCTCGAAAAACTGACCCTCCACAATCGCGTATTCGGAGGTCAGAAGCGCACCGTCCAAACTCAAAAGCGTGTCGCCCGCCGAAACCAAATCACCATCCTTCGCCATGATTTCTACCACGACACCACCGTCAGGATGCTGCACGATTTGCCGGTTTTGTTCGACCTCAACGCGCCCCGACGCCACCACCGCGCCGGAAATAGTCGTGAAACCCGCCCATGTCCCAAAACCGAGCACAAGACAGGCAAGGGCGAGAAGGCCAACGACAATCGGCGCCCGCGCAGATGGAACTGACGATTGCTTGCTTGGATGGGTCATACCACTCCCCCCCGGCGGCCCAGCTTCGCGACCTCGGTCGCATTTTGCACAACCGATTTCAGCACCTCGTCTCGCGGGCCGAATGCACGCGCTGCGCCCTTTTCCAAGACAAGCAGCTTGTCGCATTCGGCAATCGCCGCAGGCCGATGCGCCATGATCATAACTGCCCCGCCAGCGGCCTTCATGGACCGGATCGCCGAATTGAGCGCAATCGATCCTTCATTATCGAGGTTCGAATTGGGCTCATCCAGAACAAGCAAAACAGGGGTTCCGTAAAGTGCACGCGCAAGCCCAACACGTTGCACCTGCCCGCCAGACAATTGGCCCCCGAGGGATGAGATACGCGTATTATATCCGTCAGGCAGATCGAGGATCATCTGATGCGCGGCGGCTTTTTGTGCCGCCTCGACTACAGCCTTGGGATCAGGATCGGGCGCAAGCCGTGCAATATTTTCAGCAATCGTACCCTCGAACAGGGTAACGCGCTGAGGCAGATATCCGACGTATGCACCCAGAGCGTCTGTGTCATACTGATCAAGTGTCGCGCCATCCAGCCGCACTTGTCCTTGCGCCGCAGCCCATACGCCGGTGACGGCGCGCGCCAAGGTTGATTTGCCCGCCCCCGAAGGGCCGATGACCCCAACCGCCTGCCCCGGCTCGATCCTAAAGCTCACGCCGCGTAGCGCAGGCTTGGCGTGGTTTGGTGGGATCACCACCAGATTTGAGACCTCGATCTTACCCTTTGGAACCGGCAAGGCCGTGCGCGGCGTTGGCGGCGGCGTCACTGTCAGCATCGCGCCCAATCGTTGCCAACCCTCTTGGGCGCGCGCGACCAAAGGCCACCCCCCGATTGTCTGTTCGATCGGGGAGAGCGCGCGCCCCATCAAAATAGAGGAGGCGATCATAGCGCCCGCCGTCAATTCGCCGCGCAGGACAAGCCAAGCACCCAGAGCGAGCATCGCAGATTGTAGAAACATCCGGAATATCTTGCTGAAGACGGAAAAGCTTCCGCCTTTATCGGAGGCGTGGATCGCCTCAGAGATTGCAGTATGTCGCGCGCCTCGCCAACGTCCGAAAGCCGCTTGCTGCATACCGAGAGCCTGGATTAGCTCGCGCTCGTTGCGCATCTCATCGGCGATCCTCTCCGCCGTCACACCTTCGGCTGCGGCTTTGCGCAAGGGCATTGATGTCACGCGCTGGTTCGCCACGGTAACGATCACAAGCACCAAGCCGCCGCAAAGCGCAAGCACACCTAAGAGCGGATGGAAGATGAACACCGCGATCAGGAACACCGGTGCCCAAGGAGCATCGAACAGCGCGAGCAGGACCGGCGAACCGATGAGTTTCTGGATTGCTTCCAGATCGCGAAGCGCGACAGCGGACGCGGGATCATCTGGAAGCTCGGAAGCACGCTGCAACGCCGCCCGAAAGACCCGCCCCTCTAATCGCGCTTGAAACGCCGCACCGACGCGCACCATGACCCGCCCACGCGCCAGATCGAGAAGTCCCATCATCAAGAACAAGAACGTGACCAAACCGAAAAGCGCGATCAACGTCGCCTCAGATCGAGACCCTAGAACACGATCGTAGACCTGCAGCATAAAGAGCGGCCCCGTCAGCATCAGGAGGTTGACGAAGACAGAGAACAGCCCGACAACCCACAGAAGCGACCCGCTCTGCGACCGCGCATCCCGTAATTCCTGCGTCCCCTTTAAATGCTCGGCTCGCGCCATATATCTTCCCTTTCACGTGCCAGTTTGGCTCACGTTTCACTGACCGCCGCGGGCTTGTCACCAAGGCCGATGCGGTTTATCGATGTTGCCTTGTTGCCTCAGCCTCAGAGTACGCCATGAATCCGCTCCGCGCCCTGCCCATGACCGCCGCCTCTGCTGCCCTTCTGGGGCTTGCCGCTTGCGCACCAGCGCCCGCGCCACAAGACATCGATCGTTACGAACAGTCTAATCGTAAAATGCATCAGTTTAACAAGGATGTAGATACGGCAATTTTCGGCAATGTTGATGGGATTTCTCCCACGACTGAAGCTGTCTTTGAAGGTGTCGGTCGGTTCTCGGACAACCTTTCCCTCCCGGGGAAAGTCGTGAATTCCCTTTTGCAGGGCCGCCCAGAACCCGCCATCAAGAATACATTCCGATTCGCGATCAACTCGACCCTAGGGCTCGCAGGGATCTTCGATCCCGCCGGAAATGACTTTTCGCTGCCCGAGACGGACACCGATTTTGGCGAGACACTCCATGTGTGGGGCGCAGGTGAGGGCGACTTCATCGAGCTCCCAATCAAGGGTCCATCGACCGAACGAGACACCGTCGGGTTGGTCGTTGATTTCGCGCTCGATCCTCTTGGCAATACGCTTTCGGCAGGCATGAATACCGTCAAGACCACTGCCTTCGTGGGGTCAAAAGTCGGTGATCGTCTGCGTTATGACGACACCATAGACTCCCTTCTTTACGAAAGTGCTGATAGTTATGCTCAAACGAAGCTCCTCTATCTGCAGGCGCGGCGTTACCAACTTGGAACGACAGCGGGAAGTGAAAGCTATGACCCTTATGACGACCCTTACGAGCAATAAGCTCAACCGTCGCGGTTTCATCGTGAGTGGTGTCGCTCTTGCGGCGTTTGGTGCAGCGGCCCCGGCCCTCGCTTTGAACGACGCACAGGCGACGGCGTTGATCACCGCGTCCTTGAAGGATGTTAACGCCGCGATTGCATCGGGAAAGAACGGAAACGCTCTCTATGCGGATTTCGAGCGTATCTTTAACAAATACGCGGATGTTCCGATCATCGCGCAAAGCGCATTGGGCATCGCCGCGCGTCAAGCGACGCCTGCTCAGCTAAGCGCTTACACAACCGCTTATCGCGGCTATCTTGCGCGGAAATACGGCCGTCGCTTCAAGGAATTCGATGGCGCGCGGTTCGAGGTTGTCAGCTCGCGTCCGGTAAAATCCTATTACGAAGTGAAGTCCAACGCCTTCCTTAAGGGCAAGAGCCCATTTGAGGTCATGTGGCACGTGTCGAACAAGTCGGGCAAAGACTTGTTCTTCAATATTATTATTGAGGGCGTCAATATGCTGGCGTCGGAGCGCTCGGAAATTGGGGCGATGCTCGACAAACGCAAAGGCAATATCGACGCGCTGATCGCGGATTTGAAAACCGCTGGTTAACAGCTGTTTGTGACGAGACGCGAAGTCCCCCGCCAGACAGGTGCTCTGGCGGGGGATTTTTTTATGCCGGCAAGCCCAGGAGCGCGGGGAGCGCGGCCATCGATGTGAACAATCGCGCGCCGGTTGCTTCCAATACAGGATTAGGCCCGTGCGGCGCGTATCCCATACAGCGCATCTGCGCGTTCTTCGCGGCCATAGCGCCGGTTGGGCTATCCTCAACCACGACGCAATCCGCCGGCCTGACACCCAGAGCCGCCGCCGCATGTAGGTACAACCCCGCATCCGGCTTGGGGCACCCCAACTCCTGACCCGAGTACACATGGCCTTTGAACCGCGCGAGGAAGGCCGGATGCTGGCCCAGAGTGATTGCCATCTTGCCCGCGCGACCGTTTGACCCAATCGCATAGGGTATACCCGCGGCATCCAGCGCGTCGAGGACCGCCTCGATACCTGTAATCAAGGGCGCGTTCGTCTCCAGATGCTTATGCAGTTTTTCATAAAAATACGGCACCCAGTCATCCGGCAGATCCGCGCCCATGTCGCGCGCCATATCGGCAAGTTTCTCCATCGTGCCGCCAATGAAAACGCGCTCCATCTCATCGAGATCCATCACCAAGCCCCGCGTGGCGAGCTCCGCTTGCAGCAACGCAAACGTCGGCGGCTCGGTATCCACGAGCACGCCATCGCAATCGAAAAGCACAGCCTTGGGCAGGGTCATGTTTCATCCAATCCTGATTTTAGAATAACTTAAGCCTCTGGCATCTGCGCCAAAGTGACAATGGTATCGCCATATTTACGTTGGTCGATCTGAACCAGAGGCGCGGGGACGAGCGGAGACTTGCTCTCCTCCCAAACGATCACACATCCGGGCGCGATCCACCCCTCAGCCAAGCACGATTCAAGCGCTTTCTCCCCCAACCCGAGGCCGTAGGGAGGATCGAGGAAGATCAAATCATATCCAGCGCCGCGGCACGGCCCCATCTTTGTGGCATCGCGCCGCCAGACATCCGTGACACCCATTGCGCGCATCTTCTCGATATTCTGCCGAAGCAGAGCCCGCGCCGCCAAGCCATCATCAACGAAGGCAACGCGTGCAGCGCCGCGTGACAACGCTTCCAAACCGAGTGCACCGGTACCAGCAAAGAGATCCAACACGCGCGCTTGCGGAATTGGGTTTCCGTGCGTTCCATTGATCAGCAGGTTGAAGATACTTTCGCGGACACGGTCAGTTGTCGGGCGCAAGTGCGCCGCGCTATCCCCCTCGCCGACATCCGCCAACTTCAACCCGCGCTTTTCACCGCCAATAATTCTCATTTCATCAATGCTTTCAGATCTTCCGCCGTACGGATCATATCGGCAGTAACGGGCTTGCCGCTCTCAATCAGCCGTTTTCCGACCATGTAGGCGCGCGGATCGTTGAGGGCATCAACCGCGACCAGTGTTCCGCTCCGGAAATACCAAATCGACAGGCCGTCCCCTTCGCGCCGCACCGTTTCATCATAACCGATATTTAGCCCCGCGATCTGGAGCTTCGTATCAAATTGATCGGACCAGAACCAAGGCTTTGGCACATAGGCCACCCGAGCGCCCATAAGATTGGTCGCTACCAGTTCGCCCATATCGACGGCATTCCCGACACTCTCGATGCGGCGATAGTCGCCATCAATGTTGAAAGAGGCACAATCGCCCGCCGCCCAGATGTTCGGGTCGGAAGTTTGACCAAACTCGTTAACGGCGATGCCGTTCTCAATCGTCAACCCTGCCATCTGCGCGAGTTCAACCGCAGGCAAAATGCCAATCCCGACAATCACAAAATCAGCGGCGACTTCACGGCCGTCCGTCAGTGCGACGCCGGAAACATGATCCGTCCCGACAAGATGTGAGATCCCAACGCCTTCGAGAATATTTACGCCGTGAGCGTGGTGAAGATCACGGATTGCATCAGCCGTCTCCGGCGCGGCGACGCGGCCCAAAATGCGCAGGGCGGCCTCGATCAGGGTGACTTCCAACCCGAGCTTGCGCGCAACGGCGGCGGCCTCCAGGCCAATATACCCGCCGCCGATAACAACGAGGCGCGCTCCCGGCTTGAACGACGCCGCCATCTCATCGACATCCGCGAGCGTGCGGACAGTGAAGACGCCCCGCAAAGCGCCACCGATCGCATCAGGTAAACGGCGCGGCGGCGCCCCTGTGCAGAGCACGAGCGAAGCGTAGGGCACTCTACCGCCCGCGAAACCCACAGATTTATCGTCCGGCGAGATATCCGTAACTTTCACGCCGAGCCGTAAGTCGATCCTGTTTGCCGCCCAGAATTCCTCGCTGCGCAACGTAAGTCGATCAATCGGCATCTCGCCCAGCAGATACCCTTTTGATAGCGGCGGGCGTTGGTAGGGCGCAACGGGCTCCTCCGCGAATATGGTTAAATCGCCGTCATACCCGAGCGAACGCAGCTTAGCCGATGTAGAGGCCGCAGCTTGGCCGCCGCCGATAATCACGATACCTGACATCATTTCACCCCTAGCCCTATGCCGCCGCGGGACTATATCTTGCACCGATTGATGCGCAACGCGAAAGGACAGCGAAATGAGCATTACAGTCGGCGATACCCTTCCAGGTGCGACCCTTCTTCAGTTGGGCGAAAACGGGCCGGAAGCGGTCGATTTGAGTGAAAAGCTTAAGGGGCGGAAGGTCGTTATCTTTGCAGTGCCTGGAGCTTACACAGGCGTTTGCACCACCGCGCATGTGCCTTCTTTCATTCGTACGAAGGCGCAATTTGAGGCTAAAGGGATCGACGAGATCATCTGCATCTCCGTCAATGATCCGTTTGTGATGGCCGCATGGGGCGAGAGCACCGGTGCGACTGCGGCGGGTATCTCGATGCTCGCAGATGCGGAAAGTGCGTTCACATCCGCGATTGATATGGGCTTCACCGCGCCGCCGGCGGGTCTGATCAAGCGTTCGGCACGGTATGCGATGTATGTCGAGGACGGCGTCGTCAAAGTCCTTCACTCGGAAGAAAGCCCTGGCACCTGCGAGGCGTCAGGGGGCGAGTCGCTCTTGGCCGCGATCTAAATCTAGATCGGGATATGGAAAAGGGCGCCTTGCGGGGCGCCCTTTTTTAATCTGCCGTAAACGAGGTATTTTCTTACACATTCGGCTAAGCCGTTTTCACCGCCGTGCCCTCGGGTGCGTAGACCACAGTCTGCGTCGGGAATGGAATGCCAACACCTTCCGCATCGAAGCGGTCTTTGATCTCACGGTTGAGATCACATTTCAGCGCCCACCAGTCAGACGAATTGGCCCAAACGCGGAAGACGAAATCCACCGACGAATCCCCCAGTTCGCGCACCTTGATGAACGGCGCGGGGTCATCCAAAACACGCTCATCGCTCGCCGCGATCTCTTTGAGCACACGCTCCGCGACACGGAGGTCACTATCATAGCTGACACCGATTGTCAGATCGACGAGCCGCGTCGGATTGACCGAATAGTTTTTGATTGATGACGACCAGATGTCAGAGTTTGGCAAAATAACCTGCAGTCCATCGTAGGTTTTCAGCTCTGTGAAAAACAACGAGATTTCGCGCACCGTGCCAGCAGTCGACCCCGCCTCGATATATTGGCCAACACGGAAGGGACGGAACAGGATAATCATCACCCCAGCAGCAAGGTTCGACAACGCACCCTGCAAGGCGAGACCAATTGCGAGGCCCGCAGCACCGATCAGTGCCACGAGAGAGGTCGTTTGAATTCCAAATCGATTTAGAATGAAGATGGCCGCCATCGCGAGGATGGCGTATTTTACGACATTTCCAAGAAACCCGAAAAGTGTCGGGTCCAACCTTGGATGCCGTATCGCGATGCCCTCAATCCGGCGCTTTGCCCACCCCGAAAACATTAAAGATACAAACAGAATGAACATCGCATAGAGAACATTCAAGGCAAGTGCGATGGCCGTGTCGACGCGTTCTGGTGTTACATACTCCGCGAGCAATGCGGGAGTGAGATTTTCCATTATAGACTCCTTTCGCCATCAACGCTTCTGCGCTGGGTTAGTTCCGTCCTTGGCTGCGAAAAGGGCCCATTTCCGTTAATACTTCAATATCTTCCCCCGTCGCAGCGCGTTCCGCCGCCAGAAAACGGCCTATGGCATCGCGCAAGCTCGGATTGGTGATGAAATGCGCCGAATACGTCGGGGTGGGGAGATAGCCGCGCGCGAGTTTATGTTCGCCTTGTGCACCAGCCTCGACGCGTTTGAGGCCATGCGAAATCGCGTAATCAATCGCCTGATGATAGCATAGTTCAAAATGCAGGAAGGGGCGATCCTCAGTGCATCCCCAGTACCGGCCGTGCAGCACGTCCTCACCGATCATGTTCAGCGCGCCGGCAATAGGGCGCCCCTCACGATAGGCGAAAACCAGCAGGATTTGATCTCGCATCGCATGAAGTGCCTCAAAAAAGGCGCGGGTGAGATAAGGTTGCCCCCATTTGCGTGCGCCCGTATCTTGGTAGAACACCCAGAACGCATCCCAGTGTTCCGGCTGGATCGCATCCCCCACAAGTTGACGAATTTCGACACCATCTTGCGCCTGCGCGCGCTCCTTGCGCAACGCCTTACGTTTGCGTGACGTTAAACTCGCCAGAAATGCCTCATAGGATATGTAGTCATCATTCACCCAATGGAATTGCTGGGTAAGGCGGGGCAAAAAGCCCTCCGCTTCTGCCAAACGTTGTTCATCTTCGGTGCAAAAGGTGAGATGCGCGGAGGAGAGGCCATTGACACTCGTCAATTGCGCAATGCCCGACAACAGCGCCCTCGCGCCAAGCTCCTCATATCCCGCACGGGCCAAAAGACGCCGCCCCGTAACAGGGGTAAAGGGCACGGCGCATTGAAGCTTGGGATAATACCGTCCCCCCGCGCGCTCCAAAGCATCCGCCCACCCGTGGTCAAAAATATACTCACCCTGCGAATGAAGCTTTAAATAAAGTGGTGCGACCGCAATGATGTCATCCCCGTGCTTTACAGACATCGGGTGAGGCAACCATCCTGTATCTCCCCCCACGGACCCGGATGCCTCCAGAGCGAGAAGGAACCTGTGCTGTAAAAAGAGATCCGTCACGCCCGAGCCATTCCCTCGCGCACAACGATCCCAATCATTTTCGGAAATTTCAGAAATAGACGAATGAATAGATATTTCAGTGTCTTTTGTCATGACTCCGATCAAACCCTCAGGCTGGATAGCCCTCAAAAGTGACATTATCAGCAACCGACCGCGCCGATTTCTCCGCCTCAGGCGACCGGATTGTCCAGCATAGAATGGGCACCTGCTTTGCCTTCAGCTCCGCGACCCGCGACCGATCCAGATCTGCCGCTTCATGCGAGATAAAATCGGCCCCGAGCTTTTCAAAGTCGGGGATAAACCGTAGGTGCTCGCGCGTCTTGGCGGGCAGCAACGGCCATCCGTCCGAAGAATAGGCCGAAGTTGTCAGCCCAATAGGCACATCCGGAGCAAGACACTGGAACGCCGCCACAGAATGCGGGTTAAATGACATGACCGCGACAGGCCCAACGTAAGACCGCAGAGCCTCCGCGACGCTTGTCTCCAGCGCGCCGACATCAGGCCCCATCCCGCCGTCCTGATCCTTGATCTCGATCAGCACACCGACGCGCCCGACAACGAGATCAAGCACCTCTCGCAGGGTTGGTACCCCCTCATCGCAGTCACGCAATCGCACATCGGCCAAAGCCCGCGCGGAGAGGGCATTCACCCGTCCAGCGTGATGGGTGAGGCGGCGTAAATCGTAATCATGAAAGACGACGGCAACCCCATCTGATGATAACTGCACATCAATTTCAATATTGTAGCCTGCGTCCAATGCCGCCGTTACCGCGCCGATAGAATTTTCGGGGCGTCCCATCGCGCGATCATGATACGCGCGATGTGCAATCGGGCGTCGCAGGAAGATGTCAGGCAGACGCGACATTACTCAACCTCAAAAATCGCCTCGATCTCCACCGCAACACCGCGCGGCAGCACAGTGACGCCGACCGCCGAGCGAGCATGACGCCCACGTTCCCCGAAGACTTCAACCATGAGATCCGAACAGCCGTTGATGACCTCTGGCTGATCGCTGAACTCGGGCGAGGAATTTACGAACCCGACGAGCTTGACGACCCGCTTGATACGATCAAGATCGCCCAGCGCCACCTTTGCCTGCGCGATCAACGCGAGACCACAGTGACGTGCCGCGGTCGCGCCTGCAGCGACTTCGAGAGTCTCGCCGAGACGTCCCTTGATCAGCCCCTCATCGTTCGCGCTGATTTGCCCAGAGACGAACAATTGCGATCCGGTGCGAACATAGGGAACATAGTTCGCTGCGGGCGCGGGCGCCGCAGGTAGAGTGAGCCCTAGTTCAATGAGACGAGCTTCGATAAGAGACGGCATTTCTGATCCTTCCGAAATTTATAAAACGTTAACAAAATTCTACGCGACGAGCGCTTCCGCTTTCTTAAGATCTACGGAAACCAGTTGTGAGACACCTTGCTCGCCCATGGTGACGCCGTAAAGTCGATCCATCCGCGACATAGTGACCGCGTGGTGAGTGATAATTAAAAAGCGCGTATCGGTGCGCCGCGTCATCTCATCCAGCAAGTCACAAAAGCGCGTGACATTCGCATCATCCAATGGCGCATCCACCTCATCAAGAACGCAGATCGGGGCGGGGTTCGCCAGAAAGACCGCAAAGATGAGGGCCATCGCGGTGAGCGTTTGCTCGCCACCCGACAACAGAGACAGCGTGGATAGCTTTTTGCCAGGGGGCTGACACATGATTTCCAGACCGGCATCCAATGGGTCATCGCTCTCGACCAACATCAAACTGGCGTCGCCGCCACCGAACAAATGCGTAAACAGCAATCGGAAGCTCTCGTTCACCTGCTCAAATGCCGCCAGAAGGCGCTCGCGCCCCTCACGATTTAGCCCAGCGATCCCCGCCCGCAACTTGCGGATCGCTTCCTCAAGGTCGGCCTTTTCCTTCACCAGCGCGTCGTGCTCCGAAGAGACTTCGCGGCTGTCTTCTTCCGCGCGCAGATTCACCGCGCCCATTGAATCGCGTTGCCGCTTAAGACGGTTGACCTCCGCATCCAACACATCAGCCGCAGGCATGTCGTCAGGCTCGGTCGCGAGGGTTGCCAACAGCTCTGAGGGCGTCTGGTCATATGTTTCCCGAATACGGTCTGCCGCAGACGCAACGGTTTCACGCGCAGCCTCCGCGCGCGCCTCAGCCCCCGCGCGGGCCTCGCGGGCCTCACCCGTCAACCGCACGGCTTCGCGTTCAGCTTCCTGAGCTTTCCGCAACGCGGCGTCCGCGGTCGCTACCGCTTCGCTCGCATCCGTACAACGCTCCGTCGCAGTCTCGATCGCCTCAGAGAGTTCTTCTCGCTTTTCCGAAATCTCTTCAGGAGCCTGGGCAGCCTCTTCAAGGTCAAAGACGGTCGCCTCTTTACGCTCCAGCAATTCAGCGCTGCGCTTTTCTGCCGTCTCTAAACGATGACGCCAGCCAGAGAGTTCTTTGATGATTTCCTGTTTACGCCGCAGCCGCGCCTCGCCTTCCCGACGGATTTCATCATGCGCGGCGCGATAGGTCATCATCGTAACGCGCGCGGCCTCCACGGCCATTTTCAAATCCTCGACCTGCGAGCGTGCGGCCTCCAGATTGGGCAATTTTTCCGCTGCGGCTGCCGCCTCACGAAGCGCCAAACTGGCTGTAACGGCCTCCTCCCGGTGGCGCGCAACGGCCAGCCCTGCCGCCTCGACCCGACCAGCCGCGACGGATTGAGCGGCCTCAAAGCGCGAGAGCGCCCGCCCTGCATCCGCAACGCGGGCATCCGCGAGCCGCCGCGCCTCACGAGCCCGTGCATCGGTCGCAGACGCGTCGGCCAGCGCCTGCGTCAGCACCTCATGCGCTTGCCGAGCGCCCTCGGCACGCGCGGCGACATCCTCCAGATCGCGTTTCAATTCCACAAGCCTGTTAAGCTGCTGCAACCGCAACGCCGCCGCTGAAGGGGCATCCTCCGCGTCTGCTCGAAACCCATCCCAACGCCAAAGATCGCCCGCAATCGTCACAATGCGCTGCCCGGGCAGCAAATGAGGCTGCACTGCCTCCGCCTGCTCACGCGACTCCACAAGTCCGATTTGCTCCATACGGCGCGCCAACACATCGGGCACCTCGACATAGGCGGAGAGCGGGTTGACCCCTGTCGGCAAAGGCTGCGACGTATCGTAGGCGGGCAATGCCCCCCAGCCTGATCGCACACCAGCGCCCAACTTCGGTGCCCGAAGATCATCCGCGAGCGCCGCGCCCAGCGCCTTTTCATATCCGCTGGTCACAGCAACCAGATCCAGAAGCTGCTTCCCGCTCGCCGCTTCACGCTCGACCAAACGTGCCAGCGCCGTGACTTGGGCGCGCAATGCGCTGGCCTCGCCCTCGGCCTCGGAGCGCATCGCGCGCGCCGCCGATTCGCGAGATTGAACCTCCGCACGCGCTTCCTCTGCGGTGAGCAAAGCCTCCTCCGCCTCAGCGGCGCTCTCCGACGCCTCCCCTTGCGCGTCGCGCGCCGCATCAAAATCGATCACCGATTGAGTAAGGGCATCTTGCGCGGCGGCGCGCGTTTCCTCCGCTTGCTTAGCCGCAGCTTCAGCGCGCGCGAGGCTCGTCTGGCTATCGCCCAATAGGCGTTGCGCTGACTGATGACGCGCAGAAAGACGCGCCACATCTTCTGTGCGCTTCGACATCAAGGCTTCATGGCTAGAGAGAATATTCGCAGCCTCGGAAGCACGATCTGCCGCCTCCTCCAACCGAGCATCATGCCCGTCGGAAACCTTGGCGATCTGCGCCTGCTCCCATTCCAAACGCGCGATTGTCTCGCCTGCGTCTTTATTAAGAGCCGCCTCACGCTCCATGTCCCGGTCCAGTTGATCGATCCGCCCCGCCAACGTCGCGATCAAAGCGCGCGCCCGCGCTTCTTGATCCGACAAGGCATCGCGCTCTATTGTCAGTCGCGATAAAATCGCCCCGGCCACAGCCTCCTCCTCGCGCAAGGAAGGGAGCACATCTTCGCATTTCGTCCGCTCGCTCGCGGCGGCTCGGGTGAGCAATTCGGCCTGCGCGGCGTGGCGCAACTTTTCTGCCAACATGTTGACAGCCGTTAAACGCGCTTCATCGGCCTCACGCCAGCGACGCCAAAGCAACATGCCCTCGGCGCGGCGTAACTCGGCCGCGATTTCGCGATAGCGTGCCGCAGCGCGCGCCTGCCGCGCCAAAGAGGCGAGCTGCCCCGCCAATTGTTCGACCACATCATCGACGCGCGTAAGGTTTTGCTCGGCTCCGTTGAGCTTCAGTTCCGCCTCGTGGCGGCGATGATACAGGCCAGAAATCCCCGCCGCTTCCTCCAAAATACGGCGCCGCGCTTTAGGTTTCGCGTTGATCAACTCGGAGATTTGCCCCTGCCGAACCAGCGCAGGCGAATGCGCGCCCGTGGATGCGTCCGCAAACAGCATCTGAACGTCACGTGCGCGAACATCCTTACCGTTCACTTTATACGCCGACCCCGCATCCCGCGTGATCCGGCGCACAATTTCCAACACATCCAGTTCGTTAAACCCAGATGGCGCAAGCCGCTCCGAATTATCGATGGACAAGGAAACTTCTGCGAAATTCCGCGCTCCGCGCGTCGCCGCCCCCGCGAAAATGACATCCTCCATGCCGCCGCCGCGCATGGCAGAAGGCCGGTTTTCGCCCATCACCCAACGCATCGCCTCCAGCAGATTGGATTTTCCACAACCGTTTGGCCCGACGACGCCCGTCAACCCGTCGTGGATGACGAGATCGGTTGGGTCCACAAAGCTCTTGAAGCCGTTCAATCTGAGTCGCGTAAAGCGCAAGGTTCGTCCGTCCGTTCTCTCATCAAGCCGAGACTCTTGGCAACTCCGCGGCCCGAGTCAATTCCTGCCGCGGTCACAACCGCCTGTTACAGGCCAGTTTGCGCGCAATATCGCCAGATTAGACGAAAGCCTACCCCTTCGCATCCCGCAATTTACGCGGCATCGCGCGCCTCATCGGCTGCTATCCCTAGACAGAGCCAATCGCGCGCACTATCTCAAGCGGATGATCGGTAAGAAATCAGACCCCAACTCCAAGCAGCTGGCCGAAAATCGGCAGGCGCGCTATCATTACGCGATCGAGAGTGATCTCGAAGCGGGCATCATGCTGACCGGATCCGAAGTCAAATCGCTTCGCACGGGCCAATCAAACATCGCGGAAAGCTACGCGAGCGTTGAGGGCGGCGAGCTTTGGCTCATCAACTCCTATATCGCCACTTATAAACAAGCTGGCGTATTCGGGCATGAAGAACGCCGCCGCCGCAAGCTACTTGTGTCACGCAAAGAGCTTTCGCGTTTGTGGCAGGCGGTCGGGCGGGAAGGGATGACCATCGTTCCGCTGTCGCTCTATTTCAATGATCGCGGCAAAGTTAAGCTTAAAATCGGTGTCGCAAAGGGCAAAAAGGCCCATGATAAACGCGCCTCCGAAGCAAAGCGCGATTGGGGTCGCCAAAAACAACGCCTGCTCAAGCAGGGTTGACGATTTGGCGCTGCCCCTTGCACCTAATCCGGTTTCGCGGCAAGGAGTAACCAGCGAAATTGGGGGGCTTGCGAATGGATGATCCGAAAACACTGGTCTCGACGGACTGGCTCGCGGCGCATCTTCGAGATCCCGACTTGCGGATTTTCGACGCGTCATGGTTTTTGCCAGATGCGGGACAAGACGCGAAAGCAAATTATAACGCCGCGCATATCCCCGGCGCCCGCTTCTTCGATATTGACGAAATATCGGACCAGCGCTCCGAATTGCCGCATATGGCCCCGCCCGTAGAGAAATTCATCTCGCGCATGCGGGCTTTAGGTGTCGGAGACGGTCATCAGGTCGTGGTCTATGACCAATCAGGGATTTTCTCGGCGCCGCGTGTGTGGTGGCTGTTCCGGTTGATGGGTAAGACCGATATCGCAGTGCTCGACGGAGGCCTTCCGAAATGGATCGCTGAGGGCCGCGCCACCGAAGACGTTCCGCCAATGATCCGCGACCGTCACATCACGGTGCAACGTCAGGCCAATCTCATCAAAGACGTGACCCAAGTCGCTCATGCGAGCAAACTCGGTGATTTCGAGATTATCGATGCACGCTCAAAGCCGCGCTTCGCGGGCGCCAATCCGGAACCCCGCCCCGGTTTGCGGGCAGGGCATATTCCAAACGCTAAAAACGTCCCCTTCGGAGAGGTTATCGCACCGGACGGAACGATGAAATCCGCCGATACCCTGCGAGAGATTTTCACCGCAGCCGGGATCGATCTCGCGAAGCCCGCTATCTTGTCCTGCGGATCGGGGATCACCGCCTGCGTTCTAGCCCTCGCGCTCGAACGGATCGGCCATCGCGATCATTCAGTTTATGATGGATCATGGGCCGAATGGGGAATGTATAACGACCTTCGCGTCGCAACCGGAGAAGCATGATGCTCAACAATCTCAAACCGCAAGCGCAAGACAAAATCCTTGCGTTGATGGGCCAATTTCGCGCCGACCCGCGCGACACAAAGATCGACCTTGGCGTCGGTGTTTACAAGGACGCGGACGGCAAGACGCCGATCATGCACGCCGTCAAAGCTGCCGGAAAGCTGCTTTGGGATACAGAGATCACGAAAACCTATTCCGGCCTCGCAGGTGAGCCCGACTACCACGCCGCGATGGCGGAAATGGTGCTGGGTGCGGGCTATCCAGCGGATCGCCTCGCGGCTTTGTCCACCGTTGGTGGCACAGGCGCCTGCCGTCAGGGGTTTGAGCTTGCCGCGATGGCAAATCCAGACTGCACGATCTGGGTCTCGGATCCGACATGGCCAAACCACCTGTCGATTTTGAATTTCATGGGGCAGGCCCACAAGCCATACCGCTATTTCGATAGCGAAACGCGCTCGGTTTCGTTCGACGCAATGATGGAAGATCTCAAGGGCGTGAAGAAAGGCGATATCGTCTTGCTGCACGGCTGCTGTCATAACCCGACCGGCGCCAATCTGACCTTGGACCAATGGGGCGCGGTTGCCGATTTGTTGGAAAACACTGGCGCGATCCCCATGATCGATCTGGCCTACCAGGGCTTCGGCGATGGCCTCGAAGAAGATGCCGCAGGAACGCGCCTCATTGCGTCGCGTTTGCCGGAAGTTCTGATCGCGGCATCTTGCTCGAAAAACTTCGGCATCTACCGTGAGCGCGCAGGCGTTTTGTTTGTTCTTGGCGATGTCGCAACGCGAGATCTGACCCAGAGCACGCTGGCTTACCTGAATCGCCAGAACTACTCCTTTCCGCCGTTCCACGGACAGGCTTTGGTCACAAAGGTTCTCACCGATCCCACGCTGCGCGCCCAATGGCAGGCGGAACTCGAAGACGTGCGCCTCGGGATGCTCGGCCTGCGCGAGCAATTGGCCGCTGAACTCCGCCAGCTCTCCAACTCGGATCGTTTCGACTTCATCGCAGAGCACCGCGGGATGTTTTCACGCATTGGTTGCTCGCCTGAGGCGGTCGAGAAAATGCGCGTTGATAACGGCATCTACATGGTGGGTGACTCGCGCCTGAATATCGCGGGCTTGAACCCCACCACCGTGCCTATCTTGGCAAAAGCGATCATCGACGCGGGCGTTTAAGCGAAGCCTTAGAGCGATAACATAACTCTTTAAGATGGCGGCCTTCACCGGGTCGCCCTTTTTTTTCTTGAAAAGGTATACATGCTTATAATAACGAGGCTTACGAAAGTGAGGGCGGAATGTCGCAAAAACATGATATTGAAAACTCCTTGGGCTTTTTGCTTCATAACGCGGCACGCGCGGTAAAACGCCAATTCGAGATGCACGCCGCGATGCTGGGCTTAACCTCCGCGCAATGGCGGGTTTTGGTTCAGCTGATCGTGAACGGATCCCTGCCTCAGGCGCGCCTCGCGGAAGCCTTGGAGATTGAGCCAATTTCTGTGTCCCGCATCGTCGATAGAATGCAAGAAGGCGGCTGGGTTGATCGTCACGCCGACCCTAATGATCGCCGTATCCGCATCATCACGCCGACGCCGCGGGCCGAGGCTGCATTCGAAGATGCGCGCAAGATGGCGGATACCGTTTACGCCCAAGCCTTCAAGGGCGTGAGCGAGGCCGACCAATCCGCGCTTCGCCATACCCTCTCCCTCATCATCACCAATCTCGCACAGCCAACGAATACCGCCCCTTCGGAGCCTCACAATGACAACTGAGACAAATCCCTCGACCGCCGCGAAAGCGAAATCCTCCAAACGCCCCAACAAGGCGCTCATGGCTGCGCTTCCTGTCGCTCTGATTGTCGGTGGCGCTTATATGTGGCTTAGCGCCGGACGTTTTGAGTCAACCGAGAATGCAGCCGTTCAACAAGCGCGAATCTCCGTCGCCCCACAGCTGTCGGGCCGCGTCACAGAGGTCTTCGTGGGCGACAATCAAATGGTTGAAAAGGGCGCGCCTCTGTTCCGGATTGATCCAGAGAGCTACAAATTCGCACTTGCGCAGGCCGATGCGGCCCTCGCGCAGGCTCAAATCGGCGTTGAGCAACTCCGCGCCGCCCACCGCCTGGCCGAGACGCAAGTCACGCTTGCACGCGACGAAGCGGCCTATCTGAAAACCGAGTTCACACGCCAGACAAACCTAACACAACGCGGCGCGGCATCAGATAGCTCTTTAGACAAGGCGCGCTACGCCTCCGCCGCGGCGGATGAGGCGCTTGCCGCTGCGCAACAAGGCGTTCAGGCCGCGCTCGCGGCCCTCGGCGGCGACGCAGACATCAAAACCGAGGACCACCCAACCGTCCGCGCAGCGCAGGTCGCACGTGACCAAGCGGCGTGGCAACTGGATCAAACACTTGTACGCGCCCCGACGGATGGGCTCGTCTATCAAGCATCTTCTTTCAAGCCGGGACAATTCGCGAGCACCGGCTCGTCAGCGTTCACACTCGTTGAGACGGCGGATACGTGGATCGAGGCAAATTTCAAGGAAACGCAACTTACAAATATCGAGATAGGGCAAACCGCCGAGGTCGAATTCGACATCTTCCCAGATCGACATTTTGACGCGGTTGTCGACGCCATTGGCGCAGGCACGGGTGCGGAATTCTCGCTTCTGCCGGCACAGAATGCCACCGGCAATTGGGTAAAAGTGACGCAGCGCGTTCCCGTTCGCCTGCGGCTTATCGACGGCGCGGCGACAGCCGGCCTGAGAACTGGCCTCTCGGCGCATGTGACCGTGGACACGACCCACGATAGCAAGCTTGGCGCGCTCATCGCGAAAGCCGAGTAAAATGGGCGAGATCACAGATAGACAAAGGACGTTGATCACGCTGTCGGTGATGTTGGCAACGATCATGCAAGTCCTTGATACAACGATTGCCAACGTCGCCCTACCCTCAATGCGGGCCGACCTCGGCGCGGCGTCCGACACGATCAACTGGGTTTTGACATCTTACATCGTTGCCGCCGCAATCGTTACGCCGCTCTCGGGCTGGCTATCGGAAACGTTTGGGCGGCGCGAAGTCTTTCTGATCTCGATTGCAGGGTTTGTGATGACCTCGATGGCCTGCGGCTTGGCTTGGTCACTGGAATCGATGGTAATGTTCCGCGTCCTACAGGGTGTCTTCGGCGCTGCCATTGTCCCACTGTCGCAAACTTTTCTGCTCGATATCAACCCCCGCGAAAAGCACGGCTCTGCCATGGCAATGTGGGGCGCCGGCATCATGGTTGGCCCCATCATCGGCCCGACTTTGGGAGGGTATCTAACCGAAACGTTAAATTGGCGATATGTCTTTTTCATCAACCTGCCCATCGGCATTATCGCATTTCTGGGGTGTTATTCGTTCCTGCCCAATATGTTACGCAGGGTCCGGCAATTTGATTTCGTCGGCTTTGCGATGCTCGCCCTCGGGGTCGGTTGCCTTCAGCTCATGTTGGATCGCGGCGCCGAGGTCGACTGGTTTGCCTCGACCGAGATCTGGATCGAGGCTGGACTTTCAGCGACAGGTTTTTGGATTTTTGTGACTTGGATCATCGGCACGAAAGAGCCTTTTCTCGATCCGCGAATGTTCATCGATCGCAACTTCGCAACCGGCCTCGTTTTCATCTTCGTGGTGGGGATCATCTTGCTGTCATCACTGGCGTTGTTGCCTCCGATGCTCTCCACGATCTATGGCTATCCGACGATCACGACAGGCATGGTCATGGCGCCGCGCGGCGTGGGAACGATGATCACGATGATCCTCGCAGGCAAATTGATGCAGTTCATCGATCCGCGCAAACTCGTCGTCACTGGGCTTATGTTCACGGCGGCATCGCTTTGGATGATGACTTGGTTCACCCCGCAAATGGACGCCACATTGATTGTTTCATCGGGCTTCATTCAAGGGTTGGGATTGGGGATGGTGTTTGTGCCATTATCCACCGTAGCTTTCGCGACCCTTTCCCCCGAATTTCGGGGGGATGCAACGTCGCTGTTCAGCTTGGTGCGCAACATTGGCTCATCGATTGGAATTTCGTTCGTGACGGTGTTGCTGACCCATAACGTCCGGATAAACCATCTTGAGCTTGCCTCGACTCTGTCGGCCGATAACCCCAACCTATCAACAATCAGCACCCAAGGCTCGGCTCTCGCGAAATACGGTGAGACCGCGATTTGGCAGACGCTTGATAATTTAATGACGATTCAAGCTTTGATGATTTCCTACATCGACGACTTCAAGGCGATGATGTGGATCACGCTTGGTGCTATTCCTTTGGCGCTTCTTTTGCGCAAACCCGATGTCGGGGGAGGATCGGCGCCCGCTGTCCATATGGACTAGCAAGCTGGACGCACGCGCGAATGCAAAAAGGCCCGAGGTAATCCTCGGGCCTTTTCTGGTTTCATGCCGTTAAGATCAGGCTTTGAACTCTGGATAGGCTTCCATACCCAGTTCTGCCTTATCAAGGCCCATCATCTCGTCTTCTGCCGAGACACGGATCCCGCCCATCAGAGCTTTGAGAGCCAGCCAGACGATCGACGAGGTCACGAAGACGAACACGCCTACGATGACGATCGGTGCGATTTGACCCATGAAGGTCGCGTCAGGGTTGGTGAACAGAACAGCGATGGTGCCGTAGATGCCGCAAACGAGGTGAACCGGAATGGCGCCAACAACGTCATCGATTTTCAGCTTATCGAGCATCGGAACCGAAACAACCACAAGGAAGCCACCGAAAGCACCGATCAGGGTCGCTGCGCCGATCGACGGCGTCAGAGGTTCTGCGGTGATCGACACGAGACCAGCCAGCGCGCCGTTGAGCACCATGGTGAGATCCGGCTTTTTGAACAGAAGCTGAGTAGCGATCATCGCGACGATGGCGCCACCGCATGCTGCTGCGTTGGTGTTGACGAAGATGCGCGAGATGTCAGCCACGTCGCCAATCGAGCCCATAGCGAGCTGCGAAGCGCCGTTGAAGCCGAACCAACCCAGCCACAAGATGAACGTCCCGAGCGTTGCAAGCGGAAGGTTGGAGCCTGGGAATGGTGTCACGCGACCATCTTTGTATTTCCCAAGGCGTGGGCCGAGGATAAGCGCACCCGCAAGAGCCGCCCAGCCACCAGTCGAGTGAACAACAGTCGAACCGGCGAAATCGAGGAAGCCGAACTGCGAGTCGAGGAACCCGCCGCCCCATTTCCACGAACCGACGATCGGGTAGATCACAGCGGTCAGAACGACGGTGAATGCCATGAACGGCCAAAGCTTGATGCGCTCGGCCAAAGTGCCCGAAACGATCGACGCTGTTGTTGCGCAGAACATAACTTGGAAGAAGAAGTCCGAACCGGTCGAAGCGTAGGAATAATCATCAACGCCGTCAGCGCCAACGCCAACCGCTTCAAGAACCGCCATCGCGAACGCACCGAGATAGCCGCCGGTTTCATCCGAACCGATGGACCAGCTGCCCAGAGGATACATCAGGTTGTAACCGATGATGTAATACATTGTGCAAGCGATCGCGAAGAGCGCAACGTTCTTGAGAAGCTGCATCGTAACGTTTTTGGACCGAACGAGACCGGCCTCCAACATTGCGAAACCCGCCGCCATCCAGAACACGAGGAAGCCGCCGATAAGGAACAGCAATGTGTTGAGGATCCAGACAGTATCTGTCGGAACGGCGCTTGCAGCGGCGGCCTCGGCGGGCGCGTCCTGAGCAAGCACCGGAAGGGCTGCAACGGCAAGCGCCGCGGCGAGGCCCGAAATTTTGGTGAGATTTTTCATTTTTTGTTTCCCTGAGTCCCTGATTCTCAAAGCGCGTCGTCGCCGGCCTCGCCGGTGCGCACACGTACTGCTTGATCGACGTCGAGGACGAAGATCTTGCCATCACCGATCTTGTCGGTTTTGGCGGTTTTGAGGATGGTATCGACAACGGTCTCCGCGAGCGCGTCTGCGACGACGATCTCCAGCTTGACCTTCGGCACGAAATTCACGGCATATTCTGCGCCGCGGTAGATCTCTGTATGGCCAGACTGGGCGCCAAAGCCCTTAACCTCGGTCACCATCATGCCGCGCACGCCGATGACGGTGAGCGCTTCGCGCACCTCCTCCAGCTTGAACGGTTTGATCGCTGCGATAATAAGTTTCACGTG
Organism: Albirhodobacter sp. R86504; assembly: GCF_042466415.1. Lineage (NCBI taxonomy): Bacteria > Pseudomonadati > Pseudomonadota > Alphaproteobacteria > Rhodobacterales > Paracoccaceae > Albirhodobacter > Albirhodobacter sp. R86504. The sequence continues at coordinate 2,076,940 of NZ_JAXHCH010000002.1, forward strand.
CTGTCCCTTCTTATATGCTTTTCCGCGTGGTCTCGGGTCGCGGCGAAACAACCCTATGGGGTCACAAAGCGCGCATCGGAGGCATCCGACAATAAAAGCGCGTGGCCAGAAGGGGGAGAACCGGCCAATATCCGCCCAAAAATTCAACAATTAAGCAGCTAAGTCTAAATATTAGGCGATCAACAAATCGAATCGAAAGGTAAAGAGCCTTCATAACGCGCGCCGTCCGGTGTAGTTTCCGCGAAACGAGCGAATACCGGACGGAGATCCATGGCGGGAACAGGCGGGCGGCGCACGCCGCTGGTGGCAGACAGGCGCTATGCGCCCAGCGCCCCAAAACCAAAACCGAAATCAGGCGGCGGGAAGCCCCCGAGAAAACCGCCTACCCGCCGCGCGAAAGCTCCGCGACGCAACCCGCGCAAGCGCGGATTGTTGATGGGCGCGATCATCGGCTTATTCACTTTGATATGGCGTGTGATTTGGGGCATCGGGTGGCGCGTGGCCGCCGTGGGCGCCCTGATCTTGGGCAGTGCGACATTCTACTTCTACAGCCAGCTCCCCCCTCTCGAGGCGCTGCTTGACGGGCGTTCGCGAGGCTCTGTTACCTTGCTCGACAGAGAGCAGAAAGTCTTCGCGTGGCGCGGTGAGACTTTCGGCGGACAAAGTTCATCGGAGAACGTTTCACCGCATCTGCGCAACGCGGTCATCGCGGCAGAAGACAAACGGTTTTACGGGCACCTCGGCGTCTCCCCGCGCGGGATTGCCGGTGCAGTGAAAATCAACCTATCAGAGGGCCGCGGCCCGCTGTCGGGCAACGGTGGCTCGACCCTCACCCAGCAGGTCGCAAAACTGGTCTGCCTCGGGGTGCCATTCGATCCAAAACAGTGGAAAAGCGAAGTCGAATACGAGGATGACTGCCGTTCGGGCGGCGTATCGCGTAAGATCAAGGAGATTCCCTACGCGCTCGCGATGGAAATCAAGTACTCGAAAGCCGAAATCCTCACGATCTACTTGAACCGCGCCTACATGGGCGCGGGTGCGCGGGGCTTTGAGGCTGCCGCGCAGCGCTACTTCGGCAAATCGGCGGCGAACGTGAACGCTCAAGAGGCCGCAATGCTCGCAGGTCTCCTGCCTGCGCCATCGCGCTATTCGCCCACGAATAACTTGCAACGCAGTCAGGATCGCGCGGACACCGTCATCAAGTTGATGTGGGAACAAGGATTCCTGACCACCGCCGAGCGAGACGAAGCCTGGGCCAATCCTGCAACCCTCTCCGAAGCTGCGCAGGCGCGTGCTGGCGGGTATTTTGCGGATTGGGTCATGGAAACGGGCCCCGATTTCTTGACCACGGACACAACCGAAGATGTCATCATTCAAACGACGTTGGACCAGCGCGTTCAAACGGCGGCAGAGGATGCCATCCGCGCAGTGTTCGACGCCAAGGTGAAGGAAACTTCCAAAGCGGAAGCCGCGGTTGTTGTCATGTCGGCTGATGGGGCCGTCCGCGCGATGGTTGGTGGGCGGACTACCAAAGTAACGGGCGCCTTCAACCGCGCGACCCACGCGAAGCGCCAGACAGGATCTACCTTCAAGCCCTTCGTATACGCCGCCGCGCTTGATCTAGGCTATACGCCCGATACCATCGTCGAGGATGCGCCGCTGACGATCAATGTGAAGGGCTCCGGCCCATGGTCCCCCCAGAACTATACCAAGCGATACTTGGGGCCGATCCCGCTCTACAAGGCGCTCGCCAATTCCGTGAATACCGCCACGGTGCGCGTTTCGGAAGATGTCGGTTTGGAGGCCGTTAAAAAGGTCGCAACCGATTTCGGCTTCGCCTCTGATCTCGCGAATGGGCCAGCCGTTGCCTTAGGCGTCTCCGAATCCACCCTTATCGAGATGACAGGCGCTTTCTCGGGCATCCTCAACGGCGGCTCATCCGTGCGCCCCTACGGCCTCGTTGATTTGCGTTTCAAGGGCGACACAGAGTCCCTGATCTCGCAAACCGGCGGGATCGGGGAGAGGGTGATCTCCGAGAAGGCAGCGCGGGAACTCATTTGGATGATGAATAAAGTCGTCACCGAGGGATCCGGCGGCCGCGCAGCTTTGGATGATCGCGAAGTCGCAGGCAAAACAGGGACGACGCAGGCCGCGCGCGATGCTTGGTTTATCGGGTTCACCGGTGACTACGTCACAGGCGTCTGGATGGGCAATGACGATAATACCCCCCTGAACGGGGTCACCGGCGGTGGCCTTCCTGCTGAGATATGGCATGAGGTAATGGTGCGTGTTTCGGCGGGCACGCCGGTCGTGCCTTTGCCAAAGGCCGATCCGTCGGAGTGGCGCGGCATCTCCAATCAACAAAGCTACGGCGGGCAAACGCTGTCGTCGTCGCAAACGGATGGGAACGTCTCGGGGTGGACCGCGCCGCAAGTGCAACAGCCCGCCCCCGACGAGCCCGACATCGCAGAGCGTATCCTTCGGGAGGTGCTCGGCGTCTTTTCAGGCGGCAATTGACCCCAAGTCGGGATGCCTCCCAAAAAACGCAAAAAGGGCGCCGTTTCTGGCGCCCTTTTTAGTGAAACATGAAGCGACGGCTACCTGTCGCGCATCAGACCATTCAGCGTGATCACCGCCAAGTTGGGTGGAATCGATCCGCAGGCGAAAGCGTGAAAATCTCGCACCCGTCGGCGGTCACGCCAACCGAATGTTCGAACTGAGCTGACAAAGATTTATCACGCGTCACTGCCGTCCAGTCATCCGCAAGAACTTTGGTTTCTGGACGGCCCAGATTGACCATTGGTTCGATCGTGAAAATCATGCCTTCTTCCAGCATAGCCCCCGACCCTTTGCGCCCGTAGTGCAGAACGTTCGGCGGCGAATGGAAGACTTGCCCGATTCCATGGCCACAAAAGTCGCGCACAACCGACATCCGCTGCGCTTCGACGAATTGCTGGATCGCAAACCCGATGTCCCCGAATGTGTTGCCGGGCTTGACCTGTTCAATCCCCAACATCAGCGCATCATGCGTAACTTGGATCAAACGTTCGGCCTTGCGCGAAAGCGTGCCCGCAACATACATCCGGCTCGTATCACCGAACCAGCCATCCAAGATAACGGTGACGTCGATATTGAGAATATCACCGTCTTTAATCACTTTATCGCCCGGAATACCGTGGCAAACAACGTGGTTCACCGAGATACACGACGCATGTTGATACCCGCGATACCCGATGGTCGCCGAAACCGATCCCAACTCCGTGACACGCTGGTTAATAAACGCGTCCAGCGCACCTGTGGTGACCCCGGGTTCGACGAGGTCCGCAACCTCATCCAGAATCCGCGCCGCCAGATGGCCCGCCGCTTGCATGCCCTCAAATTCGGAGGTCTCGTAAATACGGATTCCGTCCTTCGTCAGGCGTCCTTTATGGTCTTGCACAGGCATTCTCCTCAGACTTTCTTCCCAAATAGTCACAAATCCGCGGCTTGACCAGCCTGAGGCTTCCCCGCGCGCGCATCCGGCGCTACACCTTTGCAAAACGAGGGGTGATAGCCATGACAAATCCAACCGCAGCGATCCTGATTATCGGAGACGAAATCCTCTCGGGGCGCACCCGCGAAGGGAACGCCTACTGGCTTGCGGGAGAGCTTCTGGCCGCCGGGATCACCCTTGCGGAAATCCGCGTCATCCCCGACGATCACGCCACAATCAAGGCCGCCGTTGTCGAGTTATCAGGGCGCAACGATACCCTCTTCACCTCTGGCGGCATCGGCCCGACACATGACGACATCACCGCCGATGCGGTGGCGGATGCGTTCGGGCGCAGCATCGATGTCCGCGACGACGCACGCGCGCTTTTGGCGGCACATTACAAATCGCGCGACTTGGAATTCACCGCCGCACGCATGCGTATGGCCCGCATTCCGGAAGGGGCCCTGTTGATTGAAAACCCCGTCTCGGTGGCGCCGGGCTTTTCAATTGGGAATACCTACGTGATGGCAGGCGTTCCGTCGGTCTTCCAAGCGATGGTCGCGACGGTTCTGCCGACCCTCACAGGCGGCGCGCCGCTTTTGTCAGAAAGCTGGCGCGTCCAACGGCCGGAATCGGACGTAGCCGATCAATTGCGTGCCTTGGCAGACGCCTATCCGGCCCTGTCATTCGGGTCTTACCCTTTCACGATAAAGGGCGAATACGGTACAAATCTCGTCGTCCGCGGCACGGATGCCGCTCTCCTTGCCGCAGCGTATGACGACCTGAAATCCAGTTTTCCGGTCGCGTGATGCGTCCCGTCGACGAGATCCTTGATGTCACATGGCCTGCGAAGTCCATGTCTGTAGCCGGCGGCTTCACGCTGCGCGAGGGCGGCGATGGTATCCAGAGGATCTCCTGCGCGACACTCAACGGCGTTTTCAGCGACGCCGAGATCGACGCTGCTGAACAAGCACAATCCCAATTGGGTCAACCCTCCCTCTTCATGATCCGCCCGTATCGCGGCCCCGACGAGATGGCGCTGGACGTTGCGCTTAAGCGCAAAGGCTACCGTATTAATGATCCCGTGACGGTGTATCACGCGCCGGTCGCACGTCTCCTGAGCCGAGTTCCCCCTGTCACCGCCTTCGCGCATTGGCCGCCTCTCCAAATTCTGCGCGAGGTGTGGGCCGCGAACGGCGTGACCCCGCCGCGCCAAGCCGTCATGGAACGGACCCCCGTGAGAAAGACCGCCATTCTGGGCCGCCTTCACGATCGCGCCGCAGGCGGCGCCTTCGTCGCCATTCATCAACGCACGGCAATGCTTCATGCCCTCATCACCGCCCCATCATTCCGGCGGCAGGGCTTGGCGCGTCACGTCATTGCGCAAGCTGCGCATTGGGCGTCTGAAAACGGTGCGGAAGATTTCACACTTGCCGTCACCCGCGCAAACCCCGCGAACTCACTGTATCAATCGCTCGGGATGCGTGAACACTGCAGTTATCACTATCGTCTAAAGGCTCATGTATGAAACGCCTTTCTCTATGCTTTTGCTTGATCGCCGTTGCGGCACCAGCTTTCGCGCAGGACACCGCCGGCAGCCTGGCCGCCGCGCCAGCCCTCGCGGGTTTACCAAGCGATGCAACCCTTAGCGCAAGCGCCCCGCAAACGACCGCACGTTTGACCCTGCCCATTGACGCATGGCGCAACGATGATGTTGCCACGGCGAATATCGAAGGCGAAGTTGTGAAAAGCGCGTGGCGCATCCCTCAAAGTCGGATGAGTCCGCTTGATCTGATGTCACCGATCCGCGCGGATCTACTCGCGCAAGGATACACGACAATCTTTGAATGTGCCGCGCGGGATTGCGGGGGGTTCGATTTCCGATATGCGCTTCCGCTCCTGCCAGAACCTCAGATGCACGTAGACTTAGCCGATTTTCAGTATTTTATTGGCCGGAAAGGCGCGGATATCGTGTCACTCGTCACTTCGCGCTCCTCCGAAAGCGGATTTATCCACCTGACCAAAGTACGAGAAACCTCCGGCTACGTGCAGCCAACGTTTGAAACACAGGCGCCCGTTTCCAACTCGAGCGAGGCCGCCGATCAAAGCCCAGGCGATATCGCACATGCGTTGAGCGCGCTGGGCCGCGCGGCCTTGGATGATTTGGTATTTGCTTCAGGTTCGGCATCGCTCGAACCACAAGATTATGCATCGTTGGAGCGGCTGGCAGATTATCTTATCGCGTCACCTGACCTACGCATCGCTCTTGTTGGTCATACAGATATGGATGGGTCTCTCGACGCGAATATCGCCCTGTCAAAACGGCGGGCAGAGGCAGTTCGTGATCGCCTCATTGAGCGTTGGAACGTGCCTGAGGCACAACTGACTGCCCAAGGCGCGGGCTGGCTCGCGCCACGTGCCACCAACGCGACACAAGAAGGGCGCATGCAAAACAGAAGGGTCGAGGCGATTATCACCTCGACCCGAAGTTAGCATAAGCCGCACGGACTAGGGTCCGGGGGAAGCGGCCTTTGCGGCAGGGAACCGCGCGACTAACCCCGCCGCGCGAAGGGGATATCAACCACGTTTACCAGTTATCCGGCCCGCGATCTGTAAAGGTCTGCGCCAGGAAATCGATAAACGCGCGCACCTTAGGTTGCGTAAACCGGCCGGGCGGATAGACGGCGTAGATACCAAGCGTTTCCATCGGCAGATCTGGGATAGCCTCCTCCACCAGCCCTGCCTTCATCGCATCCGCGTAGAGGAAAGAGGGGAGATACGCGATGCCGAGTCCGGCCGTCGCGGCATGGAGCAACGACTGACCGTCATTCACCGTCAGCCAACCGGCCGACCGAACTTGACGTCGCTCGCCCGACGGGGCGGTGATTTTCCAAACATTTCCGGCTGATTGGTTCGAATAGTGGAGAAGTTTGTGCTCGTTCAGGTCGTCGATCTTCGTCGGACGGCCATATTTCTCGAAATAGGCGGGGGATGCGATCATGCGGCGCGATGTCTCGGTAAGCTTGCGCGCACGCAGGGTGCTATCCTCCAACTCGCCCACGCGGATCGCCATATCGAAGCCCTCCGAAATGAGTTCGACATAGCGGTTGTTCAACACCATATTCACGTTGATATCAGGGAATTCTTGCAAGAAATCACCCAAGACGGGCGACAGCAAATTGACGCCGAAATCTGTCGCAACAGAAATTCGCAGGAGGCCAGACGGCGCGACTTGCATCGACGTGACAAGGGCATCTGCCTCGCCAGCGTCATTCAGAACACGGCGCGCACGATCGTAATAGGCCAGACCAATCTCCGTCGGAGAGACACGCCGCGTCGTGCGGTTCAACAGACGGGCGCCCAAACGCGCTTCAAGCGCGGAGACATGCTTCGAGACAGCAGATTTCGAAATGCCCATCTTTTTCGCAGCATCGGTAAAGCCGCCTTGGTCTACGACCATCGCGAAAGCTTCCATTTCCGTTAGGCGATCCATTTCACATCTCTCTTCTACAGTCCGTCGTTGAAAGAAGGTATCGTTGCCAAATCGGGCGCAAATGCGGCCCATCGCGGACAATAGCAGGGAATTCGACGGGTTGGTCCGATCTCCGAAACGGTCAAACCGCGGGCGTTTCACACGCAAGGATAGCCGTATCGCCCCGCAATCATTGAACATATCCCGCCCGAATGACGCCGCGTTTCAGGTGACAGCCACCGCGGGGCGCGCAAGATTGATGCCAACAGGAGGACCAACATGACCGCTTACCCGCATCTTCTCGCCCCGCTCGATCTGGGCCACATAACACTGCCGAATCGCGTCATGATGGGCTCGATGCACACAGGGCTAGAGGAAACAGGCGATTGGAATCGCGTTGCAGAATTCTATGCCACCCGTGCGCGCGGCGGCGTTGGCCTCATGGTAACGGGGGGAATGGCGCCTAATGCAGAGGGCGGAGTATTTCCCGGAGCGGCGGGCTTATTCTCGCCCGTTGATATCGCGAACCACCGGATTGTCACTGATCGCGTTCATGAGGCAGGCGGCCGCATCGCGATGCAGATCCTTCACGCGGGCCGCTACGCCTATAGCAAAGACTGCGTCTCGGCATCAGCCGTAAAATCCCCGATTTCGCCCTTCCCTCCCAAAGAGTTGGACGATGAGGGGGTCGAGAAACAAATCAGCGATATCGTCACTTCGGCGACACGAGCCCAGCAGGCGGGCTATGACGGTGTCGAAATAATGGGATCAGAGGGCTACTTCCTCAATCAATTCCTCGTCCGGCATACAAATAAGCGGACTGATCGCTGGGGCGGGTCGTATGAAAACCGGATGCGCCTTCCTGTCGAGGTCGTGCGGCGCGTGCGCGAGGCCGTTGGCCAAGACTTCATCGTGATCTACCGCATTTCGCTGATCGATCTCGTGCCGGACGGCTCGACTTGGGATGAGGTTCTTGAGCTTGCCCGCGCAATCGAGGCCGCCGGCGCGACGATGCTGAATACAGGGATAGGCTGGCACGAAGCGCGTATCCCGACCATCGCGACCTCCGTTCCACGCGCCGCCTTTGCGTGGCTGACCGCGCGGTTGCGGCCAGAAGTTTCGATCCCTGTGATCACCTCGAACCGGATCAACACGCCACAGGTGGGCGACGCGCTTCTGGCCTCTGGTCAGGCCGATATGGTCTCCATGGCCCGTCCATTCCTTGCAGATCCGAATTTCGTGACGAAGGCCGCACAAGGCCGCGCGGACGAAATTGCGCCCTGCATTGCATGTAACCAAGCCTGCCTCGATCATACATTCTCCGGCAAGCTGTCGACCTGCCTCGTGAACCCCGTTGCGGGCTATGAAACGGAACTCACCCTTACACCGGCCGCGACTCCGCGCAGCATCGCCATCGTCGGCGCAGGGCCTGCAGGGCTCAGCGCCGCGATTACCGCTGCGGGGCGCGGGCATCACGTCACGCTGTTTGATCGTGCAACCGAGATTGGCGGCCAGTTGACGATGGCACGCAAAATTCCGGGAAAAGAGGAGTTCTACGGACTGACCGACTGGTTCAAGGTGATGGTAGATCGATCGGGCGTAACACTTCGCCTTGGCCAAGACGTCGATGCGGCCATGCTCGACGGGTTCGACGAAGTTATTATCGCGACAGGCGTCGTGCCGCGCGACCCGAACATTCCCACATCGGGAGGCCAAGTGGTCAGCTACGTCGATATTCTGACAGGGCGCGTGACCGCCGGCGAGAAGGTTGTGATCATTGGCGCGGGCGGGATTGGGTTCGATGTCGCGGAATTCCTGACGCAGTCGGGTGAGAGCGCGACCCTAGACCTTGATGCATGGCGTCGCGAATGGGGGGTCGGGGATCCGGCTGAAACCGCAGGCGGATTGACAGCCCCGCACCCCGAGGCGCCCGCGCGCCAAGTCACCCTGCTGCAACGGAAGGCCGAAAAGCCGGGCCGACGGCTGGGTAAAACGACCGGATGGATCCACCGCGCGCAATTGGCGGCCCGCAACGTCAAAATGATGGGGGGCGTGAATTACGAACGCATCACGCCGGAGGGGCTGGAGATCAGTTTTGGTGAGGCCCGCGAGCGGCCCGAAACCATCGCCGCAGATACGATCGTGCTCTGCGCGGGCCAGCTTTCGGAACGTAGCCTGTTCGATGCGCTGCCCCGTGCGCATATCATTGGCGGCGCCGACCTCGCAGGCGAGCTAGACGCGAAGCGCGCGATTGATCAAGGTGTACGACTGGGCGCAGCACTGTAAGTTTCAGGGCTTTGGGCGTGCAGGTTATCCCTGCGCGCCCGTCTCCACGCAGTGACGTCGGAAAGCCTTCTTCAAAAGATCGAGCTCTGCCCGCAGCAGATCAACCTCGGCACGCAGGTCCTCACCTACGGGCAGACCAGCATTGATAATAAATTCGCCAATCTTGTCCTGCGCGATCTTATCGAACACGATGAACGACAAGATTCCCTCACTCAGCAGCGCAGCGGGGATCATAACGCTGACACGCCAGCGCCCCTTCCCCATATCTTCAAGTTCAGGCGCCCCAATCGGCTTGTCGAGGTGCAGGACTTCGATCTCCGGTGCCGCGTCGGAGGTGACAATTCCCTCCCAGCGACCCGCCCGCAGGCGCGACATTTGCAACATGGCGGCTCTCCTTAGATTTCTGCGCGCGGATGGCGCGACAGGTTGAGATCGCGCAGGACAACTTGGTTCATTTGCGGCCCCTCAAAGATCAAATCGATCCACGCACGCTCGATCCGTTTTTCATTCAATTTGGTATAGGCGAGATCAAACTCAACCCAGCTTTCGACCGTGCCCGACAACGGAATTTCACGAACGATCTGCTCCGTATTTGGCCCGTGTTTGACATTCAAGCGCGCGAACATCTCCAACGGTTTTTCCAATTCAACGCGAAGATCCAACCGGACCAGATGCGTCAGACGCAACCCATCCAGCATCATCTGCGGAACATCCAATACCAGCGACAAGAAGGTGCCATCGAACCGAAAAACATCCATCCTCAGGCCGAACGGCGCAAGATCCTCGGCACGTTGGTTGCGCACCTGCCGCAAGGTGAGTTCCGACTCGATGCAATCGTGAAAGACCTTCAGCTCCGTGCCCAACGCGCTGCGGCTTTCCGCTGCGGCGATTGCGCCGTTGCTCAACCGCGACTTCCACAATTCCGGCCGCCACGAGCGATCTGTGCCGAGAGGATGGCGCATTTTCTCCGCGTCAATCGGCGGCATTCGGACACGATCTTCTGCAACCCGCCGAAACGCATCCAATTCAACCCGCAAGGCCTCCGCATCCGTTAATAGAGTGCGCACATCATTGAGCGGCGCGGATTTAGCGAGCCGCGCAAACCGCGCCCAACGCGCCACGGCGCGACTTTGGGACATGCGTTTCAAAAAGGATGTAGGGGTTTTACTCATTTACAGATCAATCGTTTCACTAGTCGCAACAATAAAGACTCAAAGTATCCGATTTGCAAAGGTCGGACACCTGAACAAATGGCTAATTGCCTTGAAAATTCGGTTATGACGAAAGGCCTTGCCTCACGCGTAAGCTCATCAGCGAAGATCCTCGACGCGCGACGCAAAATCGAGCAGAAGCGCACGTTGATCCGCATCATCAATCTCGTATCCCGCGCGCGGTAAAGCCGACAGCGACACCATCCGCCCCCCGATAGAGGCCAGCGCACGCCAGTAGGTCTCTGACATCTGTGCGGAATCCGTCATGACCGATGTATCTGTGAGGTGAATCATCAAGATGTCGCCCTCTCGCCGCAGTTCGATTAAAGCGACCGTCGACGCATCCCCCGTGCGCGACAAGGCTGCCCGCCCCGCCCTGCTTTGGAAAAACCGTTCCAAGGCTGGGAAACTTTGCCGCAAGGGTTGTTCCGGCCCTGCCCCTGTCACCATCGCGGCCAGCGCAACAGGCAATTTGGGGCGCGAGAAGCTCCGCAACGGGTTCAGCGACGCACAGCTTCCAAACAGGGCAAAGCCCCCATCTGCCGTCGCCCGAGTGGCCTGCGCATCAACACAATAGCCACGCGGTGCCGTAAACTTCATTGTTCCAGCGGCAAGCAAAACATCGCGCTTTGCGGGCGATGCCAAGCCCCCCTCTTGGGTCACCGCACAGCCAGAAAGCGCAAAAACGAGCGCCAACACAGCGCCAAGACGATGTCGTTGTGCGCGAAGCGCCCGCGGCGCCGTCCGGCCTTTAATGGAAAAGTGTGACACCCGTTGTAACTCCCCGCCCGCGAGCATCCCCGCACGGCTTCTGATTTTCAACTCTGGAACAGGCATAAGGGGGTGCCCCCCGAGGGGCAACCAGCGTTTTCGATACCAAGGCGCGAAATGGCATCACATGGTCGATAACAACCTCATCCACATCAAGTTTTGCTTGGTTGGCCCTCGCGGATTGCAATTCTCTGCGCAGGGGACTATTTCGATGGCTCAAATTCCGTGCCAAAGGGCCAGATTATGAACTGGATTTCGAACTACGTCCGCCCGAAGATCAACTCGCTCTTCTCGCGTCGCGAGGTGCCTGAGAACCTTTGGACGAAATGCCCCGAATGCGGGACGATGCTGTTCCACCGTGAACTTTCGGACAACCTCAACGTTTGCACCAACTGCAATCACCACATGGCGATCACCCCGCGAGAGCGATTTGGCGCTCTGTTTGATGGCGGTATTTTCACCGAAGTGAAAGTTCCCGAGCCGGTGTCCGACCCGCTGCAATTCCGCGATCAGAAAAAATATCCCGAGCGGATGAAAGCGGCGCAGAAGAAGACCGGCGAGAAAGAGGCAATGCTCGTCGTGCAAGGCGAGATGGGCCGCACGCCGATTGTCGCCGCATGCCAGGATTTCTCGTTCATCGGCGGTTCGATGTCGATGTATGTCGGAAACGCGATCGTTGCGGCAGCGGAACGTGCCGTCGAGCTGGGCCGTCCGTTGATCTTGTTCTCGGCCGCGGGCGGGGCGCGCATGCAAGAGGGGATTTTGTCCCTTATGCAGATGCCGCGGACGACGGTTGCGGTGCAGATGCTCAAAGAAGCGAACCTGCCGTATATCGTGGTACTTACCCATCCGACGACGGGCGGCGTGACGGCGTCTTATGCGATGCTTGGCGATGTCCAAATCGCGGAACCGAACGCTTTGATCTGCTTCGCAGGGCCGCGCGTCATCGAGCAAACCATCCGGGAAACCCTTCCCGAGGGGTTCCAACGGGCGGAGTATCTGCTCGATCACGGGATGCTGGACCGTGTGACGCATCGCAAAGACATGCGCGACGAGTTGATCACGATTGTGCGCTTGCTGATGAAAATGCCCCCCGCGGTGAAGGGGGACTTGCCTGCTCCCGCGACCACGGATGTTGCTGTCGCACCTAAGAAAGACGAGGCGCCCAAGGCTGGCGACGCGAAGGCATCGGCGCCAAAAGCGGCCTCGGATAAAGCCGTCGTCGCACCTAGCGCGAAACGCGAAGCCAAGTAACGATACAATTCCGCGCCCCCGACGGGTGGCGCGGAATTCATCGGCTGCGCGGGAGAGCCGCGCCCCATTCCCCATTGTTTAAAGGCCGCACCAGATGACGCATGCCGCAACTTCCGACGCCATCCTCACGCGGCTCATGACGCTTCATCCCAAAATTATCGATTTGACCTTGGATCGCCTGACGCGCTTGCTCGCGGCGCTTGGGAATCCGGAACGCCAATTGCCCCCCGTGATCCATCTGGCCGGAACAAACGGGAAAGGCTCGACCCAAGCGATGATTCGCGCAGGGCTTGAGGCGGATGGTCTGAAAGTACATGCCTACACCTCGCCGCATCTCGCACGGTTTCATGAACGCATCCGGCTTGCAGGCGAGTTGATCAGCGAGCCTGCCCTGATGGCGCTTCTCGACGAATGCGACGTCGCGAACGGCGGTCAGAATATTACGTTCTTTGAGATCACGACGGCTGCCGCGATGCTCGCCTTCTCGCGCGCGCCCGCGGACTTCACCCTTCTCGAGGTTGGCCTTGGCGGACGCCTCGATGCGACCAATGTGATCGACGCACCCGCTTTAACCGTGATCACGCCAGTATCCATCGATCATCAGCAATATCTCGGGGAAACTTTGGCAGAAATTGCCGGTGAAAAGGCCGGGATTTTGAAGCGCGGCGTGCCTTGTATCGTCGGGCCACAACAAGAGGCGGCATTGGACGTCATCGAAGCGCGCGCCGCCCGCCTTGGCGCACCATTGTTTGTTCACGGACAACACTGGCATGCCTTTGAGGAACGCGACCGCCTGATCTTTCAAGATGAGGATGGCCTGCTCGATTTGCCGATGCCCAATCTGCCCGGGCCGCACCAAATTGAAAACGCGGGCGCCGCGATCGCCGCGCTCCGCGTTCTTAAAAAAGGCAATGCCGAGGCGGCTGTTACGCGCGCCGTCTGGCCCGCACGTATGCAAAGACTGCGCACAGGGCCGCTCGTCGAGAGTGCGCCGTCTGCGGAGATTTGGCTCGACGGGGGGCATAATCCTGCGGGGGGCAAAGCCGTTGCGGCGACCTTGGGGCGTATGCCTTCGCGCGAGACACATCTGATTTGCGGCATGCTGAATACGAAAGATATTCACGGCTATCTAGCGCCCTTGGTGCCACATACCAAAAGCCTCACGGCGGTCTCGATCCCGGACGAAGTCAATACGTTGCCGGCGGAAACGACGGAAGCTGCGGCGCGCGATGTCGGGATGCGAGCGCAATCCGCACCGGACGTATTATCAGCACTAAAGGCTATTATTGCCGCCTCGCCGAACGCGCGCGTGCTGATCTGCGGATCGCTTTACCTCGCGGGCCAAGTCCTCAAAGATAACGGCTAGCGCAACTCGCCTCGCGCTGGCGGTTACTGCGCGTCAGAGGCCCAATCTGCCGCCTGCATTTCTCGTAGACGGGACGCTGTGCGCTCAAATTCGAAGCTACCTGTGCCCTCGATATAAAGCTGCTCGGGCGCTTCTGCTGCAGAACAGATCAGGCGTACCTTGGCCTCATACAGCGTATCAACCAACATAACGAAGCGCTTTGCCTCGTTAAAGTTGCTCGCCGAGAGCAGCGGAATATCATCAAGCACCAGCACGCGAACGGCATCAGCAATCGCGAGATAATCGGCCGCACCCAGCATCGAGCTACACAAATCCCAAAACGATGCGCGTCCGACACCGGCATAAAAACGGGGGATGACAACCTCCCGCCCTTTAACCGCGAGTTTCAGAGGGCCAGCCTTTTGCCCCCCCACAAGATCCGACCAGAGCCCCTCCACCGCAGCCTCACGGCCCGCGCCTGTGAAATAGACCTGTGCCCCCGCGAGCCGATGCTGGCGGTAATCTGTTTCGCTGACAATTTCCTGCACTTCCATCACCTGATTGATGAAGGCGATAAACGGCAAGAATAATTGCCGGTTCAATCCGTTTTTATAGAGATCTTCCGGCACACGGTTGGACGTTGTGACAATCACCACACCCGCCTCTGTCAGGTATTCAAACAATCGACCAACGATCATGGCATCCGCGATATCTGTGATCTGCATCTCATCGAAGCATAACAGGCGGATCGATTGCGCGACCTCTTGCGCTACGGGCCGGATGGCGTCTTGCGCGCCGGTTTTGCGGGCCTCGTGAAGTTGCGCCTGAATCTCTTGCATGAAGGCATGGAAATGCACGCGTCTTTTGGGCACATCACACGCGTCGTAGAACAAATCCATTAACATCGATTTGCCGCGACCAACCCCCCCCCAAAGATAGAGGCCCTGCACGGGTTGCGCGGAGGTTTTACCGAACAGGCCGAACAGACCTTTCTTGGGCGCAGGTTGTGCATCAAGCTCGCGGCGGACCCGCTCCAGCAGGGGCAAGACGGCGCGCTGCGCTGCGTCTGCACGAAGCGAACCATTGGCGACACGCGCCTCGTAAATCTCGATCAAGGTTTTCATGTCTCTCCGATAGCGCGCGCCACCTCGTAAGGGAAGCCCCTCGCAGTCGGGGCATGTCACCGCGCCTCGTCTGTCCCACTTGAGCGCGCGGCCCGCATCGCATAGGGTTAGGCGCGTAATCTTATCGCCTAGGAGCCCAAATGAGCGACAAATCCCCTCAACGCCTTCATCTTGTCTTCGGCGGCGATCTGATCGATCCCACGCGTACCGAGTTTAAAGACCCCGAAAATGTCCATGTCGTCGGCATCTTCCCCAACTACGAGGCCGCACATGCCGCGTGGAAGGCAGAAGCCCAGCGCACAGTCGATAACGCCCATACGCGCTATTTCATCGCGCATCTGCATCGCCTGCGCGACGAAGCCGCACCGGCTTCCCCGACCGAGGAATTGGGCGGCTAATCTCTTATGATCGGTCAACTCGTTCTCGGGATGTGGGCGGCGACGCGGCGCACGAAAACTGCGCAAACTCACACCGCCCCCCTCGGGAGCGAGCCCACGCGGCCCAAAGGGCCCGTGGTTTGGCTCAATACGGCGCACGAGACTGATCTCGCCGCCGCGAAGTTGCTGGCGCGGTCGATGAGCGACAAGCGGCCCGATCTGGCGATTGTGGTCAATTGCGATTCCGCATCGCTTCCACCGTCCGACTTGCCAAATGTGATTTGCGCCCCGTCAAACGGCGGCGCGCTCGCGTTTCTCGCGCGGTGGCGGCCGGATCTGATCGTCCATATCGGTGCAAAGCTGCAGGCAGATCTCGTACCTCATATCGAGACACCACAGATGCTCGTCGGCGCAAGGGTCGAGCCGCCGCATGGAATGAGCGCCCGCCTTTGGCGCAAGGCGGAGCGCCTGATGCTTGCGAAAATGCGCGAAATTCATGTCGAGGATCAGGCGAGCGCGGGAGAAATCGCGCGTATGAAATTGCCGCCTGCGATCGTGTCCGGCGTGATCACGGAAACGCCAAACCCGTTGGAAGCATCCGAGGCCGAGCGGAACGCCTTTTCACAGACGCTGCGCGCGCGCCCGGTATGGGCGGCCTTGGCGGTGCCTCAAGGCGAGGAACGCGCGGTTCTCGCCGCCCATGGCAAAGCCCTGCGCCATGCACATCGCACGTTGCTAATTCTCCAACCTGAGGATCCCGCGCGGGCGCATGAGCTTGCCGAAACCCTAGAGGAAGCAGGTTGGTCCATCGCAACTCGGTGGTCCGAGGGTGAACCCGATGATGACACCGAGATATTCATCGCAGATGATCCATCCGAAGCGGGACTATGGTATCGGATTGCGCCGCTGACCTTTTTGGGCGGAACTTTGTTTGGCAAGGGGAAGGCGCCCCGATCGCCCTTTGAGGCCGCCGCTCTTGGTTCAGCAATTTTGCATGGGCCGAACACCGCATGCTTCGCAACCGATTTTGAGCGTCTCGAGGCCGCGCGCGCCACACATCGCGTCGCCTCGGCATCTGGCTTAGGGGACGCGCTCGCGGATTTGCTCGCACCCGACCGGATGGCCATGCTTGCGCATAACGCTTGGGTCGTCACGTCAGGGGGGGCGGGCGTTACAATGGCGATCACCCATGCTATTCTGGCGCAACTTGAAACGCTGGAGATCCCCGCCTGATGCAAGCCCCGTCCTTTTGGGATCGCAAATCGAGCTGGCAAGCGCGGATCCTCGCGCCCCTTGGTTTCCTCTACGCCGAGGGAACACGCCGCCGCATCGCCAATGCAACGCCTTGGCGCGCGCCCGTCCCCGTTATTTGCGTCGGAAACATCAATGCAGGCGGCACGGGAAAGACGCCGACAACCATCGCCGTACTACAACGTCTACAGGCGCGCGGGCTCGACGCGCATATCGTGTCGCGCGGGTTTGGTGGCTCGTTGGAGGGGCCGGTTCAGGTGAATGAGCGCATTCACACCGCCGCCCAAGTCGGCGACGAGCCTTTGCTGTTGTCAGCGTTCGGGCCGATGTGGGTCGCCAAGGATCGCGCGTCAGGGGCTCGCGCCGCAGTCGCGGCAGGGGCACAGGTAATTGTGCTGGATGACGGGCATCAGAACCCAAGTCTGGAAAAAGACCTGTCTTTGATCGTGGTCGACGCCGCGAAGGGCTTCGGCAACGGACGCTGCATTCCCGCAGGCCCATTGCGCGAGCCGCTTAACGTAGGGCTCGCGCGGGCCGATCTTGTGTTGTCCATCGGGGACGCGAAAGCGCAGGCCGCATTTGAGGAAGCTTGGGGCGAAGTGGTCGGGCTTCCCCGTTTGAAGGCAGCGTTGGCGCCACTGCAAACGGGTATGGATTGGGAAGGCCTAGAGGTCTTGGCCTTTGCGGGTATCGGCCAACCTGAGAAGTTTTTCACAACTTTACGCAACCTCGGCGCCAAGCTGATTCGCGCAGAATCGTTGGACGATCACCAGCCCTACACACCCGCCCTTCTGACACGGCTGGAAACGGAAGCACGGCTCTCGGGCGCGCAGTTGGTGACGACGGAAAAGGACGCGGCACGTCTCCCTGCGCATTTTCGTCCAAAAGTTTTGGCGCTTCCCGTGCGGCTGGCGATTGAGGACCCGGCTGCGTTGGACGCTGCGCTAGATCGTCTTGGGCTTTAAGCCGTTCGCTCCAAGCCTGCCGCTGATATCTACTGTTATAAAGATATTAATACGCCCCGCTAAACCTTAGCGGGGCGTTGAATTTTGACCTGTAGCGCTCGCTTACTGCGCGAGCTTCGCGTCGAGGATGGCTTTGAGGTCGGCGTAGCTCATGTTGGAATTCTTCTCGCCGTCGATGATAAGCGTTGGCGTACCTTGCACATCATCCGCTTCGGCGCGCGCTTGGAATGTCGCAACCATCTGCTCGGCTCGCGCATCATCCGACATACAAGCGTCGATCGCCTCCGAGGTCAGCCCTGCTTTGAGACCGATTTTCTTGAGATTCTCGGTAATCGTCGCCGGATCACCATCCCCAATCCAAGTTCCTTGCGTCGAGTAGATCATATCGTTGATCGGGTAGTACTTCGTCACCCCACCGCAATTCGCGACCTGCGCGGCCTTGAGGCCAAAGGCATCAAAGTAAACCTCGCGGTGGATGAACTGCACCTTGCCCGTGTCGATATATTCCGCCTTCAGCTTGTCAAACACCGTATCGTGGAACGTCGCACAATGCGGGCATGTGTAGCTTGCGTATTCAATCACAGTGATCGGCGCTTGTGCCGAACCCAGCGGGATATCTGGCAACAGGTTCGCTTCTTCGGCTTGCGCTGCAGCCGGAACCGAAAGGTTACCCTGCGCGCCACTGTTCATGCTCGAAAAAGCATAACCGCCGACCGCTAGCGCCGCGACTGCCGCGACAGCTCCAAGGATCAATTTATTGTTCGACATTTAATCGCCTTTCTTTCCACCGGACCGCTGTTCAGTCCGCGCGAGAACATTTGTTGCAAGCATTTCAATAGCGGCGCGAAGCCGGTCATCTCCAACTCCCTCCGCAGTTTCCCGCGCCTGCGCAACGACTTGGGGGGAAGGCGCGGGTTTTTCGACTGTCGTGGCCGCGCCAAATTGCGCCTGCCCTTCAGAAAACCCGATCGGTGCCGTTTGGGTCAGCACCACTTTGGAAATTGCGCTATAACCATAGCAAGCGTTGACGCGGTCGCGAATTTTATCACGGCTCATCATCAGCATTGGTGCCGCAGCCCCCGTCGTCAGCAGCGTAAGCGTCGCCCCGAATCCATCGCGCCCGTATCCGATTTTGACCGGACGCGTGCATTTGGCAAACTCCTCGCCCACGACCTCATGCCAATGCGTGAGCAGCTTCGCAACCGCGAAACCACGTGTTTCGCCGGCAACGCGGATTCGTTCGCGCAGCAAACCTACGGTGGGCTCGAACCCCCGCATCCGCCGCCTTGGGCTCGGACCTGATGCAGCCGCACCCTTTTTAGCCGCGGTTTTGCGCGGCTTTGCCGATTCCGGCGGCTCAAAGGGTGTTTGGTTTTCCATCTGGGTGTTCCTCGTTCGCGCCCTATACTATGCGCAAGGGCGGGTGATGCCACCCAAATGCGTGAGGAGGCGCCATAAACATTGCGTGACGACACAGATATCAGCGCCGCGTTGCTCGCGTGGTATGACCGTTCCGCGCGCGTGATGCCTTGGCGGGTGTCACCAGCGGATCGCGCTGCCGGCATTCGGCCCGATCCTTACGCGACGTGGCTATCGGAAGTGATGCTACAACAAACAACGGTCGCCGCCGTGCGGGACTATTTCCGGCGCTTCACCGATCGGTGGCCAACGGTGGAGGCATTAGCGCACGCGCAGGACGCCGATGTCATGGCCCAATGGGCAGGATTAGGCTATTACGCGAGGGCGCGTAACCTGCTGAAGTGCGCGCGCGCGGTTGCCGAGCGCGGCGGATTTCCCGAGTCCGCCGCAGAACTGCAAACCCTCCCCGGAATTGGCCCTTACACTTCAGCGGCAATCGCCTCCATCGCCTTCGACGAACCTGCCCCTGTTGTAGATGGCAATGTCGAGCGCGTCGTATCGCGACTGTTTGAAATCACAAAAGAGCTTCCCGACGCGAAACCCGATATTTTTGAGGCGACCAGCCGAATCACGCCAACGCTACGGCCGGGCGACTTTGCGCAAGCGATGATGGATCTTGGTGCGACGATCTGCACCCCGCGCAAGCCGGTATGCGCGCTTTGCCCGCTCTCGCAGGACTGCCGCGCGCGCGAAAGTGGCACCGCGGAGACATTGCCGCGCAAAAAACCGAAGCCTGTTAAACCCGAATGTTTCGGGATCGTCTGGATTGCCCAAAACCAAGGTGCGACTCTGGTAGAGACGCGGCCTGAGAAAGGGCTGTTGGGCGGGACGGTCGGTTTCCCCACGACCGATTGGCGGAACACGCCGATTGACCTTCCGCCTGTCGCCGCCGAGTGGCGCACCGTGCCGACGAATGTACGACACACGTTCACGCATTTTCACCTGACGCTCGAAGTGCGCGTCGCACAAACGCAAGGCAACCCCGAGCGCGGAGAGTTCGACCCGCTGTTCGATCCCGCCCATCTCCCGACGTTGATGCGAAAAGCCTGGGACGCCGCCGTTCCGTTTTTGTGAGCACATCCTATGCTACGATGTCGCGTTGTATCGGGCGCAACTTTCGATATTCTTTCACTACCCCGTTGTTCCATGCGCGAGAGTAAGTGTGTTTGATGGCAAATGACTTCACGACAGTCCGCCGCGCCTTGCCGTTTTGGCTATCGTTGGGGATGATCCCGCTACTTGCGATTGGCGCTGTGCAGGGTGGTTGGACACTGGCTCTGCCGCCGCTTTACGGGTGGCTGTTCATCACCCTCCTCGATGCGATTTTGGGACGCAACACGGATCAACCCGATACGCAGACGCCCGATGCCGATCTATTCTGGTATCGCCTCATCACGCTGCTCTGGTTTCCCGTGCAGGTCGTCACGGTGTTCTCGCTGATCTATTATGTGACGCACACGGATCATTTGTCCCTCGGTGAGAGCTTAGGCCTGTTTTTTGGCATGGGCGTTGCCGCTGGAACAATCGGGATCGTCTACTCACATGAATTGATGCACCAAAAAAGCAAGCTGGAGCGCTGGATGGGCGATCTGTTGCTGGCGAGCGTGCTCTATTCGCATTTCCGCTCTGAGCATCTTTTGGTGCATCACTGGCATGTCGGAACACCGATGGACGGCGTTACAGCGCGCTACAATGAGGGGTTTCATCGGTTCTTCCCGCGCGTTTTGAAAGAATGTCCGCGCTCGGCATGGGCCGCCGAAACCCGCAAGCTGGCCCGCGCCAAGCGCAGCACATGGCACCGATCCAACCCGTTTTGGCGCTACGCCGCATTGCAGGGCGGTATGCTCCTCTTAGCCTTCATCCTTGGCGGATGGGCGGGGATCGGGCTTTTCATCGTTCAGGCCGTCGTCGCTATTTGGCAGTTGGAACTGACAAATTACATCGAGCATTACGGCCTTACGCGCGAACATCTCGGCGACGGGAAATATGAACATGTTAAGCCACACCATTCGTGGAATGCCGATCACACTGCCTCAAATTGGTTGATGATTAACCTCCAGCGACATTCGGACCATCACTATAAGCCTGACCGGCGCTTCCCGTTGCTACAAACTTATGATGCCGATGCAGCTCCGCAACTACCGCTGGGCTATCCCGCAATGGCTGCTGTCGCGATGATCCCGCCGCTTTGGCGCAGGCGTATGAACCCGCGCGTGCGGGCATGGCGTCGTCAGCATTATCCGCATATCACCGATTGGTCTGCTTATAATAAGGGCCAGACGCCAAAACGGTATTGATGCCTCCGGCCTGATACAGCGGGTGAATTAGAATTGGTCCATGAAGCTACGATCAATCCGGTCTTTCAACCGCCAAACCAAGTTGCCGGCAAAGCCCAGCCCTGACTTCTCGCCGAAAGCCCGTTTCCCGCCAAGCGATACAAGTTTCAAATAATCGGTCTGGGGATTGTAGTGATCCAACGCCTCACCCGCCAAGGATTTGCGCAAATTCGCGAGCAAGATCGGGGCTTGGCGCACGGCATAGACCCCCGCTTTCGGACGCGGGGTGACAGTCATATTCGCGCAATCTCCGACTGCAAAAACGCCTTTTTCATTCGTTTCAAGGGATCGATTTACGTCGATAAATCCATCCTTCGTCACCAAACCCGTGGAGGGTACCCAAGCGTGAGGTGTCGCCCCTGCAGCGCCCACCACAAAATTCGCCTCAAAGACGCGACCATCCGTGAAGACCACTCCGCGCTCGCGGACCTCCGCGACCTCCACGCCCTCGAGTACCTGAACGCCATTCGCGTCGAGTTCTTTGCGAACACGTTTTTGAGCCTTCACGCTATTTGCTGACAAGATACGCCCGCGATCGAGCAAACGCACAGACACCGGTTCCCGCGCGCCCCTCAACGCGAAGGCCATTGCCATCGCCAGCTCGGCACCCGCTATTCCGCCACCGATAATGATGACATGCTTCGGGCCTGCCGTACTCCGAAATGCGTCCCAACGCGCGGAGAACGGGCCCAAGGGCTTTACCGGAATTGCGTATTGTCTAAATCCTTGCAAGCCATCCATCCGCGAGGTGATCCCCACGTCGATTGAGGCGAAATCATAAGAAACGCTTTCACCGTTCTCCAGATGGATAAGCTTATGCGCCAGATCTATGCCCTTCGCTTCCCCGTCGATCAACGTCGCGTTTGCTTTTTGCGCGAGGGCGGCGAGATCGATATCCAATTCTTTGCGCGTGTAGTGCCCTGCGACGAACCCCGGTAGCATGCCTGAATAAGGCGCTGTGGGGCCCGGATTGATCACCGTAACCTGCGCACCCTCCAGTGGCGCGGAGGTCATCCCCTGCAACACAAGGGCATGTGTGTGGCCACCGCCGACCAGCACAACAGACTTTTCGGGTTTCTCGCTCATGATCTCATCTCGTTTGGTTCGCCAAAGTCAGGATTTAATCGCGCTTAATTCAGCCTCGGTCGGCGCCCGCAACGGCAACCCTTGCTCAATGTAACCCGGCCCAGCACCGGATCCGATCATACCTTCGGGGACATCGAGCACATCGGTAAAACCAGCCTTCGCCAGCCGCTCATTCATCCGGTCGGATCTGACACCGCGCGCGCAAATCAACGCCAAGGGTCGTACCCCCATTTGCGTAAAGATGGATTGAAGAGCCGCCTCGAAATCATCACGCCGCATATCGATCAGGGTCGCAGGCGCGGCGACGCCCGTGGCCTGCCATTCATCGGGTCGGCGAATATCGACGAGATAAATCTCCCCGGCCTCCGCCATTTCAAAGGCTTGGCGCGCAGTGATCGCGCCCGCGGCATCGGAATCTGCAAAGACGTTGAACCAGCGCGTCGATACGAAGGCCGCCCCCGCCAGCGCCGCCGCGCTACCGAACAAGACCCATCTCCGATTTACCTTCAAGGCTCCCGCATCTAAGCGACTGACCCCAGATTTTGGCATTACGCACCGCCCCTATACCGCAAACATAGTCTTCCAATAGGCGATCAAGATGGCGATCCTTGGTGACTAAGTCACGAAAAACCCACCCTTCCCGCCTGCATTGCACGGGGACGTGATCCATGACCTCGCTAATCTTGCACAAAATTCAAAATGGGGTGATGCTTTGGTATCAAGACGCGGAATAGTTCGATGCCGACGTCAGGAAGCCCCGATAGGAGGATCGCGATGCGCTATCTCACCGCTGCTCTTTGCCTTTTGGCGATGCCCGCAACTGCCGAGATGAAGCCTCGCCAAGGGTGGTCCGTCCTTCAAACCGAGAAATCCTTCGATCAGTTGCTGACCGATATCGGGCCGGCGGTACAGGCACAGGGGATGGGGATCGTCACACAAGCCGGACCAACAGAGACGGCAAGGGCTCGGGGGATCACGATCCCGGGCAATCGCGTGATTGGTGTATTCAATAACGTTTATGCTGTGCGCATCTTGGGGCTTTCAACCGCAGCAATGATCGAGGCCCCTGTGAGGCTCTATGTTACGGAAAATCCAGACGACACCGCAACATTATCCTACAAAACACCCACCACCGTCTTCGCGCCCTATTTCGACGAAGGGGGGCCTGATCTGGAAACGGCTGCGGATGAGTTGGACACGATTTTTGAAGCCATCGCGGAAAGTGCAACGAAGTGAACCGACTGCGCGCGTTGGCCTGCGGTGTGCCGCACTGAGGCATTGACGCTCGTCTGGATGTTTCCGCGGCGAAAGGATGCACCTTGATGGGCGCGAGCACATGAAAAAGCCGCGACAGAGTCGCGGCTATCTCCCTGACTGTATGCTCACGCCCATTGGGCAGCTTTATGCAGATAAAACATAGGCCGCATATACCGCCAGCATCACGAGCCCGATACCACGTCCGATCACCGGACGGGTGAGCAGCAGCACGGTCAGCATCAACGACATGGCAATCATCACCGGAAGATCAAAGGTTAAGAACCGCGGTGCCACGGGGATCGGCGCGATAAGGGAAGTGACCCCGAGAATGCCTAAAACGTTAAAGATGTTCGAACCGATGATGTTGCCGATGGCGATTTCAGACTGACGGCGGAGGGCCGCGATCAGTGACGTGGCCAACTCCGGCAGAGACGTACCCACGGCGACGATGGTCAACCCGATGAAGGCCTCCGAAATGCCGTATCCGCGCGCGATCGACACAGCCCCATCGACCAGAAATCGTGCGCCGAACATCAGCGCAACAAGACCGCCGAGGACATAGAGCATCGAGATAAGCATCGAGGCTGGCGGTTTCTGACCGTCGTCCACGTCTTCTGCAGCATCCGACGCCAGATAGGCCCAGACGAGATAGGCGACCAACCCGCCGAACAGAACCAGTCCAGCAAGCCGCGTCACTTGGCCAAAGGCGAAAATCGGCACCAGCAAAAGCGCCGCAGACACCATCACCGCCGTGTCACGCCGTAAGGTCGCGCCCATGACCTTGATAGGCCAGATCAGGGCCGAGAAGCCTGCGATGAGAAGAATGTTGGCGATATTGGATCCGATGATATTGCCCAATGCGATATCGGGAACGCCGCGCCAAGCAGCCTCGACCGAAACCAGAAGCTCAGGCGTGGACGTGCCGAAGCCAACCACGGTCAAGCCAATCAAAAGCGGTGGAATCGCCATGCGACGGGCGATACCGACGCTGCCTCGCACAAGCGCCTCCCCCCCGAAGAACAGGCCGATCAAGCCGCTAAATACGTAAAGATAGTCCAAAGCGGTTCCCCCATAGGCAGTTGCCCTGCCATTCGGGATGAAATGTGAGTGAGGCTCGTCACTTGCAAGGGCCGCGCGAAGTATATTTCGAACCGAAGATTAGACTTATTTTCGGCTCGCTTGGCCTTGGCGGGGAGGCTCTGAAGTCACTGTTTCTAAACTGGCAGTCTGGGGGAACAAGGGCGCGACCCGAGTTCGGCCCCTAGTGGGCGCGCAAGGCAACGGCCGCGCGTGGCGGCCGCCATTTGTTCGTCATGGTAAAGATATGCAGGCATAGAAGGTGCGGGATGTTACATGCCGCACCTTCAAGAGTTCACTCGCCTATTCGCCGATCGTCAAACGGCACAGCAAAGTATTGTCCTGCTTCAAACTTTCACCCCAAACCAACTCTGCGCTCTCGTCCCATGTGACCTCGTCATAGCCGTCCTTCGGGCTGACGTCGGCGGCGGAATGGACGGTTGCGGAGGGCCAGTCGCTGTCATCGAAATCTGGCGCGGTCCAGTCGGCGGGAATGTCCGTCGCAACAAATCCACAGGCGCCCTGCCCCGCGACGGGGTTCGCCTCATCGGCGCAAGATGTCTCTACCGGAGCGAAGTGCACAACGAGGCATTTCATATCCTCATCCGTGACTTTGAGCGTCTCGCCCGAGACCGCGTCCCTAAACTGCGCGATCATACCGCCATCGCCCATTTGTTGCCGGCGGGTGCCGATATATTCCAGTCCGCTATCGTTTTCCTTGAAATCCTTGGCCTCAATCGCGATCACCGCCGGCAATTCAACGGAGAAGGTCGCGGTCTCCTTGTTGAACGACCGCTCCGTCGTGATCGGCACCGAGTCTTCGAGCACCGTTTCACCATTGGCCGACATCGAGAACCAGTTATCGACCCAGATATCGGTGGTGATGTCGCGGGTTTCGGCGTGAGCGGTGCCCGCCGTCAGGGCGGCAACTGTCGCGAGGATAAAACGCATGTCGTGTCCAATCATATGAAAGATGTCGTCAGTTAGTTCAGAAAGCTCAAAGAATCGCCGGCAAGGACGTGACCGTTCAGCGCGGCCATGACCTCAGTCCAACCCGTGCCAATGTCATCTTGTTCCGGTAAATCTTTCAACGGCGTATCAAGGGCATAGACCCAGATCGTATATTCATGGGTGCCCGCACCGGCCGGCGAACACGGCGGGGTATAGCCGGTTGCGCGGCGGTCCTTATCGCTGCCCTCAAAGCCGAGGGACGTCGGGTTGCCCCGCGCCACGCCCGTTGCGTCTGCGGGAATATTCCAGACCAGCCAATAGTGGCTTGGCGCGTTGACACCGGGATAGGTGCCCTTGGGATAATGTTTCATGACGATGGCATAGGCCTGCGTGCCGTTGGGCGCGTTGTCCCATGACAGCGGCGGGGACACGCCCTCTCCGCCGCTGCGGGTACAGCGCAGATCGGCGGGCAAGGCCGCGCCGTCCACCAGAGCGGCGCTGGTCAGGGTGAACTCCCGCGCGTCTGCGCGAGGCTCTCGCGGGGTCTGCTGCGCGGTGGCGGGCAAGGCGATCGCCCCGCAAAGCAGCGCAAGGGTAAGGGCGCGCAAACGGGTCATTCGCGGCACAGCTCTTGCTCGAAAAGTTCGCCGCCATTGGTGACGGTGCGGGTTTCGAAATTATAACAATTCTCGGTCTCCGACGGGGCATATTTAATGTAATACTGGCCGCCTTGATAGCTGTAGGTCATCGTACGGGTGCCATCGCCCTCTTGCGCGAAGACCAGATCCTCAACCCCGCCGCGTGGCGGCTGACCGGCCTCCGGCCCGCCCTCCGCCGCAGTCAAGGGGCGCACACGCGGCAGAGCATCGATATCAGGCACCTCGCCCATCAGACATTGGATGATATAGGGCGCGCCCTCGGACGTGTGGTAGCGATAGCCAAAGGTATCGTCGGCCTGCCCGTTGCACACATCCAGAACACCCGCATCAATCGCACTGCCGTCGGGATTGGTATCGGCGTAGATCGGATATCCGTCAAACGCCCAACCAATGATCGCATCGGGCCCTTTGTTCGCCATTTGCTCGATCATGCAGGTCGGTGCCGCGTGATAATGATAGTCATCGCCCCGCCCCGCATGGCCGCCGCAGGCATCCAATTGACCCGTTGCAACCGTGTCCAGATGGGCCTGATAACTGCCTAGGTCCTCCTGCGACATCTCCCCGCCTGCGGTGTAATCATAGATCGGCACGCCGTTCACTGCGACGCCAAGCGCCGCATCGCGGGTGTGGGGCTCGGTGCTCTTGACGGGGGCCAATGCGACGGGAGAGGCGTAATTGACCGCGGGCACCGGCACCTGTTCGTTCGTGCCAATGATGCCCGTCATCATCTCGTGATCAGGATAGGTATCGCCTGCGATCAAAGCCTGATCATCGGTGCAAGTCACCGTGACCACATCGGCAAACCCAGCCTCCGCGACCGATTGCGTTACCGCCGCGCAATGCGAGGCCTCATCATGGGCGTGTACAGTGGTCGCGGAGAGGCAGGCAAGCAAGGCGAGGCTAGACGGAAGGAGATAATCGCGCATAAGGGTACCCTTTGTCGGATGACGGATGGTTTACGGGATTATACGCAGTTTCTGGACTTTTCCGTCGTTTCCCCTCATAAAATTTGAAAGGCGGGGCCGTGGTCGACGCCTCAGACTGGTGATCGCTTTATGATCAGTAGGTCTGCACGGGGTCGCAATCGGGCCTCCGGCTGCGCGCAAGACCCTCGACATCCGAGTTAGATGCAAACGGCCGTATGGGGGTTTGGCTTTCGATCATAACCCTACCCTGAAAGCTTTTGCAGGGCTGCTCCACAGGTACGACAGACGGCACTCGGACCTTCCCAGCACTCTTCATCAAGGTTTGATCGGGTCGGATTAGCGGCGTTTCGGTCAAGTTTGTGGGTCCGGTCGAAACTATGCAGGTGCGTCGATTTAGCGACGCTTCATAAAGCTCTTATCGGGCTGACCTGAGAAGCAATGCGGATAGGTCGGGTAATCGGCGGTGATGATATAGGCGTAGGTGTCTTGCGGGAAACCTTGTGTGACCACATTGGTGCCGTTGCACTCATCCAATGCGCTTAACCCCGCAACATATTCATAATCTTGGATAAATGCCCCGTCATGCAGGCCGGCCGGGCCATCCGCTCCGCCATCCCGATTGCCGGATTTCAACTGATACGAGCTTCTCAGCGGCTCCTCCGTCATATTGGCGGTGTAGATCGGGTAGCCATCCGCCGCCCAGCCGATAAGCGGCGAGCCCTGCATATCCGCCGCGCCCAGCGCCTCCAAAACGCCGGTGGGCCAGCCGTGATAATGGTATTCGCCGGTGGGCTGCACATGGGCGTGGTTTGCATCGAGACCCAAGGCCACCGCGCCGCTCAGCGCCTCATATTGCCAGCCGCTTTTGGGATCATCATGCAACCATTCCGCCGCCAACGGATCGATTTTCGTGGAGGAGCGCGCGATCCCGAAATCCCAAACCAGCGGGAAATACATCGGCTCGGACAGGCGCTTGGGCGTGACTGGAACCTGCAATTGCAGATCATGTTCGACAATGCTGTTGGGGTTGCCGGGATTTGGGAAGGTGCCGACGAGATGGTTGGCGATGCCGGTCACCCCGATCACGCGCTAATCGCCGGAGATTTTCTCGCTGTAGAGAAAGCCGTCAAGTTGGACCGTGGCCGGAACCAGCTCGATCGGCTGCACTTGCGTGGCGGTATGATTGCGACGCGGCGGCCGGTTGCCGTTCTGCTCCTGCGCAAGGTACTTTGTGTGCTACCTAAATCCATGAAAAGTTAGCATACGAAGTATCAGATGACCGCGCGCCTGATGCCAGCTTCTATGTCTGCCGGCATGTGAGCGACACAGATACCCGCGCGAACATCCTGCAACTCACGGAAAAAGGCCGCGCCTTTTTGAGCGAAATTTTCTACGCTTGGACGGAAATTGATGCGTTCCTCATCGAGACTTGGAGGGATGGCGGCGCGAAACAGAACAGCCAAAGCGCCTTATAATTGAAGCATACGATCACGCATGATGAAGCGAGATAAACCTATTTCGCACGCCTGCTTGCCAAGCGCCCCGAGACTAAGCCGAGCGCAAAATGATCAAAAGCTCCACCTCTTTGTGAGATCTTCATCACGCGTGGATGACATGCCTCGCACCAAGCTGGCATGCTAAGCTATCTGCGTTTCAGGTTCTCCGTGTTCCCGAGCGCCCGAGATTGGGGCACCGGACAACAGGTTGAGCTCCACCTCAACCAGATTGGAGGAATTGCAATGAACCGGATGATCAGGGGGCGCGCGCATCGCACTCGCATTCTCCTCACCCACTCTTGCCCAAATGCAGGAAGGGGACGGCACAGGCCTCTCGGAATGATCCAGACGATTTCGCACTCACCGTGCGCGGCGGCGTCAACGCTAGATTGTGGGGTGGGCTTGCTGCGCTCGCGTATCGATTGCCCCGACTACAGCAAGATTTTGGTGATCCCGACTGGATTCGAACCAGTAACCTGCCCCTTAGGAGGGGGCTGCTCTATCCAGTTGAGCCACGGGACCACGCCAGCTTAATGCGACATCGGACGAGAGATCGCAACTCCGGTGATTTGGTAGATAGCGATTTCTGTGGCTTGTGCGGTATGGTGGGGGGGCGTTTTCGGCCCACCGCCCCCCCGAATCCGTTGCGCCTGTTCAAACTGAGCTTGATGAGCGCCCGGACATTTCTTGCGTATTCATTAATAAAGCCGCAATGTTAGCGTTAACATACCCGTGCCCCCTTGCTTGCACAAGAGAAACTTTTATCGCTATCAATGATATTGAAACGCTTGTGAGAGGTCCCGCGTGAGCCAGCCCCCAATTTCCCCACGTAGACCGTTGACCTTGCGCGACGTTTCCGAAGCCTCCGGCGTATCGGAGATGACCGTCAGCCGCGTTCTGCGCAATCGCGGAGATGTCTCGGACACAACACGTGAAAAGGTGCTCGAAGCCTCAAAACGCTTGGGCTATGTCCCCAATAAGATCGCCGGCGCCCTTGCGTCGCAGCGCGTCAATTTGGTGGCGGTCATCATACCTTCGCTCTCGAATCTGGTGTTCCCCGAAGTCCTTGGCGGGATTTCTGCCGGACTAGAGGAGACTGGGCTACAACCTGTTGTCGGGGTTACAAATTACTCACCCGAGAAAGAGGAAGCAGTCCTCTACGAAATGCTTTCATGGCGGCCGTCAGGGGTGATCGTCGCGGGCTTGGAACACACTGACGCCGCGCGCGCGATGATGGAAAACGCCGGCGTCCCGATCGTCGAGATTATGGATGTTGACGGGCAGGGCGTCGATTCCGTCATCGGGATTTCACATCGCCGCGCAGGTCTTCACATGGCAGAGGCAATCATCGCGGCCGGCTATCGCAAAATTGGATTCCTCGGCACCAAGATGCCGGACGATCACCGCGCCCGTAAACGTTTTGAGGGCTTTAAAGAGGGGCTCTCCCTCGCGGGGTTAGAGCTTGCCGATACCGAGTTTTATCACGGCGGCTCTGCGCTCCTAAAGGGTCGCGAAATGACGGAAGCGATCCTAAAGCGTAATCCGGATATCGATTTCCTATATTATTCCAACGACATGATCGGCGCGGGCGGTTTGCTCTGGTGTCTTGAGAACGGGATCGACATCCCGGGGAGGCTTGGTCTCGCCGGATTTAACGGCGTCGAACTCCTCGATGGGCTGCCACGCAGGCTGGCGACTATGGATGCCTGCCGCCGCCAAATCGGCCTGCGGGCCGCCGATATCATATCAGGGAAGGCACAAGATGGCCAAATCGGCGGCGCGCTGATTGAGCTTGAACCAGTGCTGGAGCTTGGCGATACGGTTCGGAAAATCTAATCGCGGTCAGAAAAACACTGTTTACGCCCCTTTGGGGCGAAACGCCTCGATTTTTTGCGGATCGGTTTCGATACGCCCTGCCCCGATCAAATCAAGGCAATAGGGAACTGCCGCAAAGACCGCATTCAAACAAGTTGCAATCGCGCTTGGTTTGCCTGGCAGAGTGATAATTAAACTCTTGCCGGCAATACCTGCGGATTGGCGCGATAGAATCGCGGTCGGAACCTCGAGCAGGGACGCGCGACGCATTTCCTCGCCAAATCCGGCCAGCTCTTTCTCGATCACATCGCTCACGCCCTCAGGCGTTTCATCGCGCGGAGCGGGGCCAGTGCCGCCAGTCACAAGGATCAATCCAGCTTCTTCATCGACCAGTTGCTGCACCATCGTCGCAACACTTTCACGCCCATCGGGAATAATGTGCCGCGTAATGGAAAGGGGCGTGGTGACCACGCCCCGCAACCAATCCTCACAGCCCGGGCCACCTTTGTCCTCATATTCGCCGCGCGATGCACGGTCTGATACGACAACAATTGCGGCCCAAACGGTCATTTTTTCACACGCGCATTGCGGGTCGCGATCAGTTTCAGGCGCAGCGCATTGAGGCGGATGAAGCCTGCCGCGTCCTTTTGATCGTAGGCGCCGGCATCGTCTTCAAAGGTCACATGCGCCTCAGAGTAAAGCGAATGCTCCGACCAACGGCCCACGCAAGTTGCCGAGCCTTTGTAGAGCTTCAACCGAACGGTGCCCGTCACATGCTCTTGCGATTTATCAATCGCGGCTTGCAGCATTTCGCGCTCCGGCGAGAACCAGAAACCGTTGTAGATCAGCTCGGCGTAGCGCGGCATCAGGCTATCTTTGAGGTGCCCAGCGCCCGCATCCAGCGTGATCTGTTCGATTCCGCGGTGAGCTTCCAGCAAAACCGTGCCGCCCGGCGTCTCGTAAATCCCGCGCGATTTCATACCGACGAAACGGTTTTCAACGAAATCGAGACGGCCAATACCGTGCTTGCCGCCAAGTTCGTTGAGCTTGGTCAGGATCGTTGCGGGCGACATCGCCTCGCCGTTGATCGCAACCGCATCGCCGCGCTCGAACGCGACTTCGATATATTCGGGCGTATCGGGGGCCTCTTCCGGCGACACGGTGCGCTGGTAGACGTATTCGGGCGCTTCTTTGGAAGGATCTTCCAACGCCTTGCCCTCGGACGAGGTGTGCAGCAGGTTCGCGTCAACGGAGAACGGAGCTTCGCCGCGCTTGTCTTTGGCGATCGGAATCTGATTTGCTTCGGCGAATTCGATCAGCTTGGTGCGCGAGGTCAAATCCCACTCACGCCAAGGCGCAATCACGCGGATCGAGGGGTCGAGCGCATAGGCCGACAGCTCAAAACGAACTTGGTCATTGCCCTTGCCGGTCGCGCCATGCGCCACGGCATCGGCGCCATGTTCATGCGCCAATTCAACGAGACGCTTGGAAATCAACGGCCGCGCGATCGAGGTGCCGAGCAGATACAGCCCCTCGTAAAGCGCATTGGCGCGGAACATCGGGAACACGAAATCGCGCACGAATTCCTCGCGCACGTCCTCAATGTGGATGTTCTCTTTCTTGATGCCCAGAAGTTCGGCCTTGGCACGCGCAGGCTCCAATTCCTCGCCTTGGCCGAGATCGGCGGTGAAGGTGATCACCTCACAGCCGTATTCGGTTTGCAGCCATTTCAGGATGATCGAGGTATCGAGGCCGCCGGAATAGGCAAGGACGACTTTCTTGGGAGCAGACATGGGCATCTCCGAGATATGAGTTTGCGTCGGAATAATGGGTTTTATCCTTGACGACAAGGGCTCCGGGCCGGAACTTGTCGCCGTTTATCGGGGACATGCGATGCGATCCGTGATCAGTCTTCTCAAAGTGACGGCTCTGGGTTTCATCGAGGATGGGCGGTCTTTGGCGATCTGCGCGGCTGGGCCTTTGCTTTGCCTGTTAATGTGGCAAAGCTTGCCCCGATACGGCGCATTCTTCGACTGGCTGACGCGCTGGCTAGGAACCAACGGCGTTCCAATGCTTGAGGGCCTCATCGTTGTGTTCTGCTTCTCACTTGTCGCTTTTTACTGGTTCAGGCGCTGTTTTATAACCGCGCCCGGCGGCATCCCGTTATCCTTCGCGCGTTACTTCATGGCAGCCCTCCTCTACGAGGTCTTACGTCACGCATCGATATCGCTGCTCGGGTCAGTGGATGAGTTGCTTTATCTCGCCGCAACAAGTCATCGGATCATTGGCACATTGGGCGCGATGATTGAGATTATACGGGCGTGTCTCTACTGGAGCGGCCTGTCCGTTACGTATAGCGCTCTCGCAATTCTCTCCCTCTGGTCCGCGCATCTTGCACTTGGGCGCGGCATCTCCATCATCGATATGGCGCGGGGACTGCGGGGATACATATTCGCCATTACCGCAAGCATCTCCCTGATCCTGATCCTCGCATCTATGCTGAACGTCGCCCTGCGACACAGCACCTACGCCGCGATCAACGCATTTGCAGTCGACGATCCGAACAGCGCGCGTTTTTTGGTACTGAGCATGGTCTCACCAATATCGAGCTATATCCTGCCGCTTCTCCTCATATCCTTTACCCGCGCGCTCATGATCAAATTCATGCCCGAGGTGGCCGCGCGCGCTGCCCCCACGCAGGAATAAGCTTGCGCCCGACGCAAAGGTTCTGGCACAGCTAGCCCATGACCCAGTTTGCCCTTCACGCTCAAGCCGCCACCCGCGCCCTTCGCGCGCTGTTCGATCCCACGCCGCTGCAACGCAACGATTTTTTGTCAGCGCGCTATGAGGCGGACATCTGGCTTAAGCGCGAGGACCTGACCCCCGTGCGCAGCTACAAGCTACGCGGCGCCTTTAATGCGATGCGCAAAGTTCGCGACGCCTCACCCGATCAGGGTCATTTTGTCTGCGCCAGCGCAGGAAATCATGCCCAAGGTGTGGCCTTCGCCTGCCGGCATTTCGGTGTGAAGGGAACGATCTTCATGCCCGTCACGACACCGCAGCAGAAAATTGACAAGACGATGACCTTCGGTGGCGATGCCATCGAGATTAAACTGACGGGTGATTACTTCGATCAAACTCTTGCGGCGTCGAAAAACTTTTGCGCCGAGGTGAATGCACATTTCCTATCTCCGTTTGATGACGCAGACGTTGTCGAGGGTCAGGCATCCGTCGGGGTTGAAATCCTAGATCAGCTCGGAACGCCACCCGACCTCGTCATTCTTCCGGTTGGCGGCGGAGGACTGTCCGCCGGCGTCACAGCTTACCTGCGCGCGACAACGCCTCAGACTGATTTCCGGTTCGTCGAGCCCCTTGGCGGCGCCTCGATGAAAGCCGCCGTGGAGGCCGGAGACCTTGTCACCCTGTCGCATGTGAACAGCTTTGTTGATGGCGCCGCTGTTGCCCGCCTGGGTGGGTTGCCATTCTCGCATCTGACATGGGTCGACAGCGATCAGATCCTACTCGCACCAGAAGATCGGATCTGCACGACGATGCTAGAGATGCTCAACGTGGAGGGGATTGTCCTCGAGCCAGCAGGCGCGTTGTCAATTGATGTTCTCCCCGAGCTTGCCGATCAAATTCGCGGAAAAACGGTGGTTTGCGTGACCTCGGGCGGGAACTTTGATTTTGAGCGTTTGCCGGAAGTCAAAGAGCGCGCGCAACGCTTTGCCGGATTGAAAAAGTATTTCATTCTCCGCATGCC
This sequence comes from Albirhodobacter sp. R86504, assembly GCF_042466415.1. Lineage (NCBI taxonomy): Bacteria > Pseudomonadati > Pseudomonadota > Alphaproteobacteria > Rhodobacterales > Paracoccaceae > Albirhodobacter > Albirhodobacter sp. R86504. The sequence goes on from NZ_JAXHCH010000002.1 coordinate 2,111,253, forward strand.
GCAACGTCCGGGAGCGTTGAAAGAGTTCCTCTCCATGCTAGGTCCGGACGATGATATTGCGCGATTTGAATATCTTAAGAAGTCCGCGCGGAACTTCGGCTCTGTCCTCATCGGCATTGAGACGAAAAGGGCCGCAAACTTCGCGGCCCTCTTGGAACAGTTGAACAACGCCGGATTTAGCTATCGCGACATCACTGAGGATGCGTTGCTATCGGAGTTCCTGATCTAAGACTTTCAGGCGACGCTGGAAAAATCCCGATCACAGAATTCGGAAACCCGCGTCATAAACAACTTTTTAGATTCACCGTAGCAGGCCAGTAACTCCGGCACGTTGATGTGTGACGCCATTCCGGCCGCAGCCATGCGCTCGCCTGCTTGGCACATCGCCCCGAAGGATCGAAAGCCCAAATTCCAAGCCGACCCTTTCAAGAAATGCAAATCATCCTCAAGCTTTTCAGGCCGCATACCGAGCCGCAAGACGACCCCTTCAACCTCGTCGACGAATAGCTCCAGCACCTCGCCGAAGCCATCGCGTCCGATTTCGGATTGCAACTCGGCAACCCGTTCCCAGTCAATCATTTCACCCTCCACACTGACGTGTTTTCTTCACCGCGGATGAGGCTACACGCGAAAAGTTGTAGAAGGTTTAAAACCTAAAATGTTGCGGTTTCACTTGCTGTTAAGCGGCATCGGCTAGGCTGCTTCAACTTACATAAGCAGGTTGGCCGTGTCGCAAGCGTCAAACAGTCAGACTAACGAGGGAGGATCCCCCGAGCGCGCCTTCAAGCGTCGCGTGCTTGTCGTTGATGACAGCAGGATGCAGCGGCGCATCCTCAAAACCTTATTGCAACGCGCTGGCTATGATGTTGTCGAGGCCGCATCCGGCGCCGAGGCATTGAAAAAGTGCACAGAAACGACACCTGATATCGTCATTTCGGACTGGATGATGCCGGAAATGAACGGAATAGAGTTTTGTCGGGCATTTCGGGAGATGAACCGCGACTCCTACGGCTACTTTATTCTTCTCACCTCAAAGTCCGAGAAATCCGAAATTGCTCAGGGCCTCACAAGTGGCGCGGACGACTTCCTATCAAAGCCCGTGAACGGCGACGAACTGCGCGCGCGGCTTTCAGCGGGCGATCGCATCCTCAGGATGGAGGCTGAGCTTCGAGAAAAGAACCGGCTGGTCAACTCTACGCTCACCGAGTTGCGGCAACTCTATGCGAATGTTGATCGCGATCTTGATGAGGCCGGAAAGCTTCAGCAAAGCCTAGTGAAGGAACGCAACCGATCCTTCGGGAACTCGGAAATTTCCCTGCTGCTGCGGCCCTCAGGACAAGTCGGCGGCGACCTCGTCGGCTTTTTCCCGATTAATGCCCGCCGTGTCGCGATCTTCGGTCTCGATGTTTCCGGACACGGAATTACATCCGCGCTGATGACCGCGCGAATCGCCGGCTATCTTTCAGGCTCATCGCCCGACCAGAATATCGCCCTGGTGCAAACCGAATACGGCATATACGACGCGCGGGATCCCGCAGAAATAGCCTCATATCTGAATGATCTCGTCCTGCATGAGATGCAAACATCGTCCTATTTTACGATGATCTATGCCGATATTGATCTCATCTCCGGTGTCGTCAAACTGGTGCAAGCGGGGCATCCCCATCCCGTCATTTTGCGCGCAGATGGCTCGTTCAAAGCTTTGGGATTCGGCGGTTTGCCAATAGGTCTGATCGAAGACGCGACCTATGAAACCATCACAGCGCAACTTTTTCCCGGTGACAGGCTCTTTATGGTTTCCGATGGCGTCACGGAAGCGGCAGACGCTCATGGCAATCTGCTGGATGAGCACGGATTTCTACGAGTGATCTCGGAAAGCCGATCGCTGCGCGGACCTCAAATGCTCGAGGCTATCCAGTGGCATGTCGCGAATTATACCGACGGCGAAGTTGCGGATGACATCTCGGCGGTTCTGTTCGAGTTTGATGGTGCGAAAATAAACGTTGATTGAATTTACCGCCGATTGAATCTCAGCGCGCCTGCCGCGAAAGCTGCACGGCAAGAATTCCGCCAGTGACGATCGCCACACCAAGAAGATCGGCCGCGGCAATTTTCTCGCCAAGCAGGAGCGCCGCAATTGCAACTCCGAAGAACGGGTTGAGGAAGTGGAACGTCGCCGCTTTGATCGCCCCAATCCGGCCCACCAGCCAAAACCAAACCCAAGTTGCCAGCACGCCAGGTACAAGTGTGGTGTAGGCGAATGCGCCAATCAAACGCGGTGTCCAATTGATGGTCCACGACTCAAAAATCAACGCTGTGATAGCGAGTAACGCAGCGCCCACAAACATCTGCAGGCCAACAATCATCATCACATTGCCCCCTGAGGATGCTCCACGGACCGAGAGAGTCGCCACGGTGAGGGCCAGCGCCGCCAAGAAACAGAGCGCTACGTATCCGACGTCAGCGCCTCCTGAAAGGCGACCGCCCATGATGATTGCGACGCCAACCACGCCTGCCAGCAACCCTCCAAGCGCCAAGGGACGCAGTTTCTCACGGAACAGAACCCAGCCGAAGAAGGCCACCATTAACGGCATCGTTGAGGCGACGATCGCCGCCAGAGATGCCTCAACTCGCGTCATAGCGACGAAGTTCAAACCGAGATAGAGCGCGTTCTGGCACAGCCCAAAGATAAACGTTGCGCGCCACTGGGCGCGGGTCAGGCGCCATGATTGGCCCATCATCGAGGCCAAGCCTACGCCAATCAACCCCGATACAAAGAACCGCAAAGCCAGCGCTGTCATGGGCGGTGCATCCGCCACGATCATTCGCGCAGAGGTAAACGCTGAGGACCACATCAGGGCGAAAACCAACCCCATTGCCAAGGCGCGAAAGTCCACAATTCACCTCAAGAAATTGATTTTCAAACAAAAAGGCCGCCCCGCTTGATCGGGACGGCCCTCATTTACGATCGGGTAGGATTTACCCGATGCCACACGATCAAGCGTTCACAACGTCTTTGAGAGCTTTCGCGATCGTGACTTTAACTTGCTTGTCAGCAGCCTTGGTCATGGTCTCACCCGTTGCCGGGTTACGGACCTGACGCTCTGGCCGCTCACGGCAGGAGACTTTGCCGATGCCTGGGAGTGTTACTGCGCCGCCTGCGGCGACTTCTTTCGACACTACATCGGCGATCGCATCCAATGCGGTCGTAGCGGTTTTCTTATCCATGCCCATAGTCTCGGCAAGAGCGGCAACAAGTTGGGTCTTGGTCATCGGTTTCGACATGTCTGTCTCCTCTCAATTCGCCCCTTTACGGGATCATATCTGCCGCCGGTCGCGGTTTTGATTTGCCTCTAAAATCCGGTTTCACCCAATATGGCAAGCACAATTCGTCGTAATCAGCGCCTTTTTGCTGGGATTAGAGGAATGCAGTCTCCTCAAAGCTGCGTAGCTTCCGGCTATGAATTCGTTCCAACGGCATCTCGCGAAGTTTCTCCATCGCGCGAATACCGATCAGCAAATGGTTTGCGACCTGCGTGCGATAAAACTCCGTTGCCATCCCCGGCAGTTTCAGTTCCCCATGCAGCGGCTTATCGGACACGCACAGCAACGTGCCATACGGCACACGGAACCTGAAGCCGTTTGCGGCGATGGTTGCGCTTTCCATATCCAACGCGACAGCGCGGGATTGGCTCAAGCGATGCACCGGTCCCGAATGGTCGCGAAGCTCCCAATTCCGGTTGTCAATCGTCGCCACAGTGCCGGTCCTCATGATCCGTTTAAGTTCATATCCGTCAAGCTTCGTGACCTCTGCGACGGCCTCTTGAAGCGCGATCTGGATCTCCGCCAAGGCAGGAATAGGCACCCAAACCGGTAGATCATCGTCCAAAACATGATCTTCACGCAGATAAGCATGCGCGAGAACGAAATCCCCCAAGCTTTGCGAATTGCGTAATCCAGCGCAGTGACCGACCATCAACCATGCATGGGGACGGAGCACCGCGATGTGGTCTGTTGCCGTCTTCGCGTTCGATGGCCCCACGCCGATATTGACCAAAGTGATACCTTGCCCGTCGGGACGCTTCAAATGATACGATGGCATTTGCGGCATCTTCGCGAGGACGGGAAGGTCTTGATCTGGCGCCGTAATCTCGGCGTTGCCCGGCCCCACGAAGGATGAATATCCCGCGTCAGGATCGGCCAGCATCTCGCGGGCGACCGCCTCGAACTCATCGACGTAGAATTGATAGTTCGTAAACAGAACATGGTTCTGGAAGTGCTCTGGCAGGGTCGCCGTGTAATGCGAAAGGCGCGCCAACGAGTAATCAATGCGTTGCGCGCTGAAGGGCGCAAGATGACCCGCGCCGTCCGCATGGGGCGCGGCGGTGCCATTGACGATATCATCATTCGTTGAGGCTAGGTCAGGAACGTCGAATACGTCGCGCAGCGAGAAATCCAACACCCCCTCTTGCGGAACATTTACTCCCGGACGCGCGGCGACCGCGAAATGCACAGGCATAGGCGTTGTTGACCAACCGACTGATACGGGGACACCGTGATTCTCGATCAGCAAGCCCAGTTGCTGCACGAGATAATTATGGAACAGATCAGGCCGTGTGATCGTCGCCGCATAGGCTCCAGGCAGAGGTACGTGACCGAATGCCAAACGCGAATCTGTCTTGGCATGCGAGGTGGTCGTGATCCGAACCTCTGGATAAAACGCACGGAAACGCGACTCAGGGCGACCTTCGCTCAGCGTTTCGTTGAAATGCGCCAGCAAGAAATCTGTCGCCTCTTGGTAGAGATCAATGAGATGCGCGACGGCAGCGCCTGCGTCCGAAAATACTTTATGCGCATAATCTGTCGGAGTTTTAATCGGCAAGAATCGTGCTGGGGTCATCGAACATTCATTCCTTCGGACAGTGCGGTGCATCGCGAACGCGCCCCTCAAAAAGGCGTTGCGCGAAAACGCTTGAGCTTCCGAGTCTTGCACCCGTTTTTCACGGAGACAAGATGTCATCCGATGACATCTTGCGTCTGACCTCCGCTTTGCCGATATTTCGCGTTATGAACACGCTCCTTTCCCTCGGTCACGGCTATTCCGCGCGCGCCCTAGCTGCGCGTCTCATTCCGCTTGGGTGGAAAGTCATAGGTACGACGCGATCCGAGGCAAAGGCCGCCGAGATCCGTCTGACCGGCGCAGAGGCGCATATCTGGCCTGGAACGGACCTAGGGCCGCTTTTGGACCGCTCGACTCACCTACTGACCTCCGTGGCTCCGCGGGGCGATAGCGACGATCCGGTTCTTGACGCCGCGAGAGACCAAATCACACGCGCCACACATTTGAGTTGGGTGGGGTATCTCTCCACAACTGGCGTTTACGGCGATAGGGAGGGCGGATGGGTGGACGAGGCCTCCGACCTTTTGGCCGCAACAAAACGCGGTCAGGAACGCATCCGCGCGGAGGCCGCGTGGCAAAAAGTGGCAGAGCAAAGCGGATTGCCGCTCCATATTTTTCGGTTGGCGGGCATCTACGGGCCGGGTCGCGGCCCCTTCGCGAAGGTTTTAGATGGCACGGCACGACGGATCGTGAAGCAAAATCAGGTCTTTTCACGCATTCACGTCGAGGACATCGCCACGGCGTTGCAGCTTTCAATTCAGTCGCCTGACGCGGGCGCGATTTACAATCTTTGTGATGATGATCCCGCCCCGCCCGAAGATGTCATCGCATATGCGGCCGATCTCTTGGGGCAACCGCTTCCGCCTGCGGAAAGCTGGGAAACCGCCGAAATGACACCCATGGCGCGAAGCTTCTACGCTGAAAGCAAGCGGGTTCGAAATGATCGGATCAAATCGCTGGGGCTGACCTTGCGCTATCCCGATTACCGCGCAGGTTTGCGCGCTTTACTCAAAGCCGAAAGGCCTTAGCGTCAGGCACGCTTTGCTACCGAAACCCCCAACACTTCCAGAACCTTAGCTTCGATCTGCGGCGCATTCATACCTGCGCTCGCATACATATCTTCGGGGGATGCGTGATCGATAAACGTATCAGGCAACACCATCGAACGGAACTTAAAGCCATGATCAAACACGCCAGCATCGGATAAGAACTGCGCGACATGGCTACCAAATCCGCCGACAGCCCCCTCCTCGACGCAAATAATCGCTTCATGCTCCGCTACCAGACGCAAGATCAGATCTTGATCCAACGGCTTACAAAAACGTGCATCTGCGATGGTCGGTGTGAGCCCGCGCTGCGCGAGATTTTCGCGCGCTTTAAGCACTTCGGCCAGACGCGTTCCGTAAGACAAAATCGCAACGCGCGCACCTTCGGCGACGATCCGGCCTTTGCCGATCTCGAGCGGCACACCGCGTTCAGGCATCTCCACGCCCATTCCTTCGCCGCGCGGGAATCGGAAGGCAATTGGCCCCTCATCATACGCCGCCGCCGTCGCCACCATATGCACAAGTTCTGCCTCATCCGCGGCAGCCATCACGACCATTCCCGGCAAGCTCGACATAAATCCGATATCAAAAGCGCCTGCATGGGTGGCACCATCCGCCCCCACAAGCCCCGCACGATCAATGGCAAACCTCACTGGCAGGCGCTGGATCGCAACATCATGGACAATCTGATCATACCCACGCTGCAAGAATGTCGAATAGATCGCACAAAATGGCTTCATCCCACCAGCAGCAAGGCCCGCGGAGAAGGTCACGCCGTGTTGTTCCGCGATTCCGACATCAAAGCACCGCCGTGGGAACCGTTCCGCGAACAGATTCAGGCCGGTCCCATCGGGCATAGCTGCGGTAACCGCCACAATCTTTTCATCGACCTCGGCTGCGCGAATAAGGCTTTCAGCGAAGACTTTGGTATAGCTCGGCGCGTTCGACGGCGCCTTGACTTGCGCGCCGGTCACAACATCGAATTTCGCCGTTGCATGGCCCTTGTCAGCCCGTGCTTCCGCAGGCGCGTAGCCTTTGCCCTTTTTCGTGACGGCGTGAATAAGGACAGGCCCCGTTGCGCGCGATTTCAATGTACGCAAGAGCGGCAAAAGCTGTTCCATGTCGTGACCATCGACGGGGCCTACGTATGAAAAGCCAAGCTCTTCAAACAGGGTGCCTCCGATCGTCATGCCTTTGAGCATCTCTTTCGCCCGCCGCGCACCCTCTTGCAGCGGCTCAGGTAACAGGCTGACCGCTCCCTTCGCCGCCGATTTCAAATCTTGGAACGGACCTTCTGTATAAAGCCGCGTGAGATAAGTGGAGAGCGCCCCGACCGGCTGCGCGATCGACATTTCATTGTCATTGAGCACGACGAAGACGCGTTTGCCCAAATGCCCCGCGTGGTTCAGCGCCTCAAACGCCATCCCCCCTGTCAGTGCACCGTCCCCGATCACTGCAATCGCATCCCCCGTATCGCCACCCAGTTCGCGCGCCATGGAAAAGCCGACTGCTGCGGAGATAGACGTCGAACTGTGCCCCGCGCCAAATGCGTCGTAGGGGCTCTCCGAACGTTTTGTGAAGCCCGAAAGCCCCCCCTTCATCCTTAAAGTACGGATACGATCTCGGCGCCCCGTCAAAATTTTGTGCGGATAACACTGGTGGCCGACGTCCCAAACGATCTTGTCGCGCGGTGCATCGAACACCGCATGCAACGCGACCGTTAATTCGACAACGCCAAGCCCGGCGCCCAAATGCCCGCCGGTCACAGACACGGCAGAAATCGTCTCTGCGCGAAGTTCATCCGCCAGACGTTTCAGATCAGTGTCGGACAAAGCTTTCAGATCCGCTGGCGACGCCACACGGTCTAAAGTCGGGGTATGGGGTCGCTCGCTCATCGCTGCCTCCCGGCATTAGGTCTGGCGCGAGATAACGAACCGCGCCGCTTCCCGCAAGAGATCCGCATCCGCGCCATAGGGTGAGAGTGCCTCACTCGCCTCCTCGATCAACGATTTAGCGCGGGCACGGGCGGGTTCCAGCCCAAGCAAAGATACGAAAGTAGCCTTGCCCGCATCGACGTCTTTGCCAAGCCGCTTTCCTGCCAGCGCAGCATCCCCCTCAATATCCAAGATATCATCGGCAATCTGAAACGCGAGGCCCAGCGCGTCCGCGTAGCGCTGCAACGGGGTCGGGTCTGCGCCTGCAATCAAGGCCCCAGCTTGGGTTGAAAACGAGATCAACGCGCCGGTCTTCCCCGCCTGAAGCTGTGTAATCTGCGGCAGGGTGAGCGGCAAAGACACGGTCTCGGCGGCGATATCAAGTGCCTGCCCGTAGACCATGCCGGCCGCGCCGGATGCTTTTGCAAGCGCGCGGACCAGATCCATGCGCTGCTCCGCCGCAGCAATCAGCGGATCGCACAACAGCTCAAACGCGAGGGTTTGCAGCGCATCACCCGCCAGAACAGCCGTCGCTTCATCCCATTTGATATGGACGGTCGGCTGTCCGCGCCGCAGATCATCATCATCCATGCAAGGCATATCATCATGCACAAGCGAATAGGCGTGCAATGCCTCGACAGCTGCCGCAACTGGCATCGCACGCGCTGACTCAATACCGTGGAGACGGGCGGACTCCAAGACGAGAAACGCTCGCAAGCGCTTCCCACCTTGGACACTGTAAGCCATGGCATCGCGCAGGGCGCCGTCAGGGAAAGTTAAGACCGCACTATCCAGCGCGGCTTGAACCTCCCGCTGCACGCGCGCCAGTCGCGCGTCAAATTCGGTATTTCGCGACATTAAAGCCCCTCGACCGGAACCGTCCCGATAGGGCCTGCCTCGCCCAAAGTTATTTTCTCGACCCGTTCTTCAGCCTTCTTTAACGCCTGTTCACAATGCGCTTTGAGCAACGCGCCCTTTTCATAAAGCGCAATTGATTGATCCAACGAGACATTTCCGCTCTCGAGATCGCGCACGACCTGTTCCAGCGCAGCCATCGCGGCCTCGAAACTCATGGATTGAATATCGACTTGTGGTTCGTTCATGCATGGGCTCCTTCTTTGGCCAAGATATACCCGCCCGAATGTCACAAGGCCAGTCGTGGCATCCTTGCCTACCGAAATTACGGCAACTTATGCGAGAAGACGCCCGCTCGCCTGCCCAATGATGCGCACATCCATCAACGAGCCTTCGGGTTGATCGGTATCAAAGCTAACCTCCGCGAATCCTTCAGTTCGCCCTAAACGCGGACCTTCGGTCAGCACGCGCCGCGTCAGACCGACCTGCGTATCGAGATGGGCCGTTAACGCGAGATCGCCTGCGGCCCGCAACCGCGCGGCACGCTCTTTGATCAACGGCCCTTTGACGGCTGGCATGCGCGCCGCCGGCGTGCCTTTGCGCGCTGAATACGGGAAGACGTGCAAGAATGTCAGGCCACACTCCTCGACGAGTTTGAGGGAATTCGTGAACATGTCTTCGGTTTCGGTCGGGAACCCTGCGATGATATCCGCGCCGAAGACGATTTCCGGACGTAAGCGGCGCGCTTCTTCGCAAAACGCAATGGCATCATCGCGTAAATGACGACGCTTCATACGTTTCAAGATCATATCGTCGCCATGCTGCAACGAAAGATGAAGATGCGGCATCAAACGAGGCTCGGTCGCGATGGCAAGCATCAGATTCTCGTCCGCCTCAATCGAGTCGATCGATGAAATCCGGAGCCTCGGCAAATCTGGCACAAGTCGCAAAATGCGCATCACCAGATCCCCCAAACGTGGCGTCGCCGGAAGATCTGCGCCCCAAGAGGTAAGATCAACACCGGTCAAAACGACCTCATTGAACCCCTTATCAACCAAGCGTTTGATCTGCTCGATCACAACCCCGGCAGGAACCGATCGCGAATTTCCGCGTCCGTATGGGATAATGCAAAATGTGCAGCGATGATCACATCCGTTTTGCACCTGAACATAGGCGCGGTGTCGACCGAAACCGTCAATCAAATGCCCAGCAGTTTCTTTCACGGACATGATGTCGTCGACGAGAACCTTCTCCGTCTCACCGATCAAATCAGGCGCGCGCAAGCCGGCCCATGTATCGGCCTGCATCTTCTCATGGTTTCCCACAACCTTCGTGACTTCCGACATCGCGGAAAACGTCTCCGGCTCGGTCTGGGCCGCGCATCCTGTCACGATGATCGACGCGCCCGGATTTTCGCGCGCAAGCTTGCGAATTTCTTGCTTAGCCTTACGAACCGCCTCGGCTGTCACTGCGCATGTATTTACAACGACGGCGTTTTGAACCCCGGCTTGTGCCGCAAGTTCCTTCATCGCTTCGGTCTCGTAGGCGTTCAGCCGACAGCCTAGCGTTGCAAAAACGGGCGCGGTCATAGCGACTCCATAAAACTTTGGGTCAATTGCCCGGAGAAGACATGCGCGGTTGGCCCTGTCATCCAGACCCCGTCATCGCGCCAATCGATCTCCAGCGTTCCGCCATCGACATCGACGATTACCTTGCGTCCAGTCAAGCCGCGCAAATGGGAGGCCACTGCGGCCGCGCATGTGCCGGACCCGCAGGCAAGAGTGATACCCGTCCCGCGCTCCCACACGCGCATTCGCAACCGGTCTGGCCCAGTTACAGTCGCAAATTCAACGTTCGTTGCCTCAGGGAAAAGCGGATCATGCTCGATTTGCGCGCCCCACCCTGCCACGTCAACCGACTCGACATCCTCAACAAAGAAAACGCAGTGCGGATTGCCCATGCCAACCGCCAAAGGCGCACCTTTCAACGGCAGCGCCAGAGGATCGGCGGTGACTGGAATCAAAGCGGCCTCGAGAATCGGCGCCCCCATGTTGACGCTGACCATCCCATCATCCCTGCGGAGGGCCGATAGGGCGCCGCGACGTGTCGTGAGCTTCACCTCATCAACCCCAAGCTGCGTCATCATATAATCACTGACGCACCGCGTAGCATTGCCGCAGGCTCCGGCTTCTGTGCCATCCGAATTCCAGAATTTTATTTTGAAATCAGAGTCTTGCGAGGTCAGGATGACTGCCAACTGGTCAAACCCCACGCCGCGATTGCGATCCCCCAATGCGCGAGCCAGCGCAGGAGTTACGGGATCATCGCCCTCGCGGGCGTCAATCACAACGAAATCATTGCCAAGTCCGTGCATCTTCATGAACGGCTGACCGAGAGGTGCGAGCGTGTTTTTCATAGGCGCGATATACGCCTCGGCAAAAGTTTTTTCCAGTGGGCCAATTTTTCTCAAAAATGCCCCTTGACCCCACCAACGCAGATCCATAGAAGGCCCCAACGCAAGCGACACATCAGGCGGTGCTCTTGAAACCCTCTGCAGCGTGAAGTTTGTAGCGAGATAATTTGCACTAGCAATGTTATCCGCAATGGTGAGAGCCGGTAGCTCAGCTGGTAGAGCAACTGACTTTTAATCAGTAGGTCCAGGGTTCGAACCCCTGCCGGCTCACCATAACACTTACATATTTTGTTAGCAGTTTTGCAGGCGCATCGCGCGTTTCAAAACCCGTATGCGTTGGCCGGCAGACGTTCGACTGCTTACGATTTATCAACCATCACCTTCTAGCCTGACGGTCAGCAAAGAATTGCGTCCGAGGTAGAAATCGATGGGTTCCCACAATCACCTGATCCGTACAGCAGTAATCTGCATACTGGTCAGTGTTAGTCTGTCCAATACGGCAGAAGCCGAGAATTTCGCAGAAACCTGCGAAACGGCTGCCGTGATAGCATCCCAGCAGTCCGGCGTTCCTGTCTCGGTACTCAAAGCGATCTCGCTAAATGAGACCGGAAGAAAGCTCAACGGCGAGTTTCGCCCATGGGCTTGGACGGTGAACATGGAGGGGGCGGGCCATTGGTTTGAGACGCGGGACGAGGCGCGCGCCTATGTTTTCAAGGAGTTCAAACGGGGTGCGCGAAGCTTCGACGTTGGTTGTTTTCAAATTAATTACAAGTGGCATCATACCGCTTTCAGCTCCATCGACGAGATGTTCGAGCCCGCCGCGAATGCGCGTTATGCTGCGAAGTTTTTGACTGAACTTTACGCCGAATTTGGAGACTGGCGTAAAGCAGCAGGTGCCTTTCATTCACGCACGCCAGTGCACGCAAACCGCTACACAGCGCGGTTCGATAAATTTCGTGAGAAATTTCTTGTTGAAGATTCGCAAGTCGCGCAAATGACTGCGCCCGCCAGCGAGGCAGCCTTCGTCGCGCAGACATCGTACGGAGACTACCGTGCACAAGCGGGCGCACATGACGATATTCCCAGCATTCCCGACATCGTTCAGGTCGCGAATGCCCAAACCGTCGAACCCACACCCCGCGTAAACCGCTATCCACTGCTGCGCACAGGCGGCGGCGGTGGGCTCGCATCTTTGGTTCCCATGAACAACGCCGCCGCGGCGTCGCAATCGCTCTTTTCCTCCCCAATAGGATCGGTGATCGAATAATGGCTCCTCTTTCGATATCAAAGATTTTCCAACCCACGATTCTATTGGCGCTCGCGCTCATGGCAGTGATCGTGATGATGATCTTACCGGTTCCGGCGTGGGTGCTGGATATCGGGTTGGCAGCCTCTTTCGCGATCGCGATCCTGATCTTCACGGTCACATTATTTATTGAAAGACCGCTGGATTTTTCGTCTTTTCCGACGATCTTGCTCGCCTCGCTGATGCTGCGCCTATCGCTCAACGTTTCCTCGACGAAACTCATCATCGGGCAAGGCCACACAGGCGCGGACGCGGCCGGCGACGTCATCGAGGGCTTCGCAAACTTCATCATGGGCGGCTCGGTGTTAATCGGGCTCGTGGTGTTTGGCGTGATCTTGATTGTGAACTTTATCGTCATCACGAAAGGCGCGGGACGGATGGCGGAAGTGGGCGCACGGTTCGCCCTCGATGCGATGCCGGGCAAACAGCTCGCGATTGATAGTGACGTCAGCGCGGGCGCCATCGATCACACAGAAGCGCGCCTGCGCCGCGAACGCGAACAAGCCGAAACGACGTTCTTTGGCTCACTGGACGGGGCCTCGAAGTTTGTGAAGGGGGATGCGGTCGCGGGCCTGATGATCACGCTTTTAAACCTTGTAATGGGGTTGATCATCGGAACAGTGCTGCACGGGATGCCATTGGTAGAAGCCCTTGAAACTTATGCAATTTTGACAGTGGGGGACGGTCTTGTCAGTCAGATCCCCGCCGTCATCATTTCCATCGCATCTGCCTTGCTGCTCTCACGTGGTGGCGCGAAAGGGTCTGCAGATCTCGATCTCTTTGGGCAACTTGGTAAATACCCGCCAGCCTTGATTACGGTTGCGATCCTTATGGGATTGTTCGGTCTCGTGCCGGGGCTGCCATTCGTTCCATTCATGGCTGGCGCGCTCGTGCTCGGTGGCAGCGCTTATCTCATCAATGTGAACCAACGTAAGAGGCTGGCTCGCGAAGCGATGAAAATGCCTGCACCTGTTGAAGAAGCTCGAAAAAAATCATTGGGCGATATCTTGGATATTGATGATATTCACGTCGAATTCGCCCCAGATCTGGTGCCGATGGCGCTGGACCCCGCCACAGGGCTGGATTCCCGCATTAACAACATGCGTAACCACGTTGCAGGCGCGTATGGCCTTATACTTCCCGAAATCCGGTTAACGGACGACGGGGCTCTCGAGCGCGGCAGCTATCGTATCCGCATTCAAGGTGTCGAGGTCGCCCGTGACACGCTCTACCCGGAAAAAATATTGGCGCTCATCGCGGACAACCGCGAGATCCTACCCAAGGGCGACGATGTTAAGGAGCCGGTTTACGGCGCTGCTGCGCGCTGGCTTCCTTCTGATATGCAAGAAGAAGCCGCCTTGTGTGGATCTACCGTTGTGGGGCCAACGGAAGTTCTCGCCACGCATCTGCTGGAGGTGATTAAACGAAACTTCAGCCGCTTGATGACCCTGCGCGCGCTTCGGCGCCTGCTGGAGGAGGTGACAAATGTGTCCGATCAACGCCGATCTGAATCAACTCGTAAACTACTCGATGAATTGATCCCGGATAAGGTACCGCTGGACCTGCTGCTCGCAGTTCTACGGCTTTTGCTGGAGGAACGCGTCTCCATTCGAAATCTCATGTTGATCTTGGAAGCTATCGCCGAAGCGCGGAGCCTCCAGACACCGGATGCGATCTGCGAACACGTGCGGCAGCGGCTCGGTTTCCAGATCGTCACCGAAGTCCGACGCGAAGACGGCACAATTCCCCTTATTCAGCTTGCCTCGGATTGGGAGGAGACCTTTGCGCGATTTCAAATTTCAGATGAGTTCGGGCGCGGCGACGTTGCGCTCCCTCCCGATAAATTCAATCGGTTGGCCAATAACATCGCAGAGAAAATCGCAAAAGCAGGAGAGAGCGGAATCTATCCCGCGCTTATCACCTCCGCCCGCAGGCGCCGCTTCATCCGTACCGTCCTTAGCGCGAAAGGGATCGCTGCTCCGGTGTTCAGCTTTGACGAAATCGGAACCGACGCCCGCCCCTCTATGGTCGGGATCGTTCCTGCTTGATGTTGCACCAACTCGCCACCCTTCTAGACCTATCGCAAGATGCATTGCTTGTCGCATTCGCAGTATTCTTGCGCGTGAGTGGCGCGCAAATTGGCTTTCCCGCGTTTGGTCACGAAGCAGTGCCGCAGCGTGTCCGTCTGGTTATCGCATTCGCCTTCACGCTTATTGTCTTCCCAATGGTCAGCCAAAATTTCTCGCACGCGTTTTCTGACGATCGGCAGGTCGTCCGGGTACTTGCAGGAGAATTGGTCATTGGCCTCGTGTTTGGCCTCGTCATGCGCCTGTTTGTTTTGGCACTTCAGACGGCCGGTACCATCGCCGCGCAAGCTATTTCCCTCTCACAGTTATTCGGCGGCACGGCGGGCGAGCCGCAACCCGTCGTCGGGCATCTGTTTACCACAGGCGCACTTGCCTTTGCCGTCATGATGGACCTCCACGTCCATCTCGCGCAGGCCATTATCCAGTCATATGACTTCCTTCCCGCAGGCGCGATTCCGCAGGCAGAGGATGTGAAAGAATGGGGCCTTGTCAGTATCGCCAAGACGTTCTCTCTAGCTTTCGTTCTCGCAGCCCCATTTTTGATCGCAAGCGTCGTGTACAACGTTGCCCTTGGCGCGATTAACAAAGCGATGCCCCAGCTCATGGTTGCGATGGTTGGCGCTCCCGCCATCACTGCCGGTGGGCTGATTTTGCTAATGCTCTGTGTTCCGACCGGCATTGTTATTTGGCATCAGAGGCTTATCAGCTTCCTAGCCAATCCTTTAGGGGCGTGGTGATGAGCGAGGAAGACGACGATAAGCAACACGAAGCATCGCAACAAAAGCTTGATCAGGCCCGCAAGCGCGGAGAACTGGTCAAATCGACCGAGCTGACAGCCGCTGCCTCATACTTGGGGGCGGTGATTGCCGCCACTGCCTTTGGCGGCGCGCTGGTTGTGCATATGGGAAACAACGCGATTCATATGATCGGAGAATCCGACAGGTTGGCCCGCGAGATGTTTGGAGGCGGGTCCGCTACCGCAGGGCATCTCATGGCTTCTATCGGTATTTCTGTTATTCCTTGGTTTGCTGTGCCTTTCGCACTTGTTCTCGGATCGCTCGTCGCGCAGCAAGCTATTGTTTTTGCGCCAGAAAAGCTGAATTTCAAAGCACAGCGCGTCAGCCTAATATCGAATTTTACTCAAAAATTCGGCCGCTCGGGCTTGTTCGAATTCGCCAAAAGTTTCGTAAAAATGGTGGTCATAGCTCTTTTGCTAGGCTCGTATTTGGTGCGTCGCGCGCCAGAGCTTTTAAGCACGCAGAATTTGGAGCCCGTGACATCGGTCCAACTCCTTTGCGATATGAGCGTTGGCTTTATCATCATCGTCACAGTCTTTTCAGCAATCATCGGAGCCGTGGATTACCTGTGGCAACGGGCAGATTTCATGCGCCGGAATCGGATGTCGCGGCAAGAATTGGTCGACGAGATGAAGCAATCCGAAGGCGACCCGCATATCAAGGCTCAACGCCGGCAGCGCGCGATTGCGATCGCGACCAATACGATGCTTGCTGATGTCCCGAAAGCCGATGTTATTATTGTGAACCCCACACACTACGCCGTCGCCTTGAAATGGACCAAAGGGTCGGGCCGCGCGCCTGTATGCCTTGCCAAAGGCGTCGACGAGATTGCTCTCAAAATTCGAGAGACGGCCCAAGAGGCTGGGGTTCCGATTCATTCCGATCCCCCAACTGCGCGAGCGCTTTATGCGAGTGTTGAAATCGGCCAAGAAATCGATCCGCGACACTATAAACCCGTTGCGGCAGCAATACGATTTGCCGAGAAAATGCGAATTCGTGCAGGAAAAATGAGGTCAACCTAATGCGCGACCCGAAACACATCCGCCTTTGCGACCTTGCACACATGAAGTCTGATCGCGCGCTAAAAGCGCTCTCTGATCTGATGGATCGGCGCTTGGCTATTCTGAAAGCGATGGATGATTTGAACGCCTCGCTGCTATCCGCTTACGAATATGCGGAACAAGACATAACGTTTGGGGGCAAAATCGCTGCGATCGAATCGCGTACTCGAATTGAAATGCGACATCATGCGGAACGCCTAAAGGGCCTCGATATCGAAATAATGACGCGAAAAGCAGAAGCCGTTCGCGCCTTTGGTCAGAAAACAGTTCTGGCAAACCTTCTGTTATAAACTATTCAAATACGAGAGCTTCCGACAGTTTCTGGAAGCTTTGCTCGCAACCATTCGCCCCAAACTCCGCGATGAACGCGTCTAACTTGGGCCAAACTCTGATTGCGCTGTCGATCGCTTGATCGGAGCCAGAGGTATACAGCCCTGCTTGTATCATCATCTCTGAATTTTCGTATATCCCGAGATGCTTGCGCGCTTTTGCGATCAAACGATTCTCGTCGTCTGTGGCGGCTTCGGGTAGCGAGCGCGACACCGACCGCAACAGGTCAATCGCAGGGAAACGTCCCCGCTCGGCGATCTTTCGGTCAAGGATAACGTGCCCATCCAGAACGCCGCGCAAGATGTCCGCGACGGGTTCTTCCATGTCTGAACCTGCGACCAATACGGAAAATATCGCTGTAATATCGCCCGAAGGCGTATCGAGGTGATCGTGTCCAGGCCCTGCCCTTTCCGCAAGGGACATAATTTGATGTGACGTTGAGGGTGGGTATCCTCGTAAGCTCGGCTGTTCACCGCCCGCGAGTGCAACCTCACGGTGCGCCTCTGCAAAGCGCGTAACGCTATCGGCTAGAAACAAAACATGTCGCCCCTTGTCACGGAAATACTCGGCGACGGTCATGGCTGCCCAAGCGCAACGCCGGCGCACGAGCGGCGACTGATCTGACGTTGCCGCGACCAAAACGGCTTTTTTCATGCCTTCAGGTCCAAGAGTCTGCTCAACAAACTCCCTTAGCTCGCGACCCCGCTCACCAATCAACGCAATGACCACCACATCAGCATCCAAACCCTTCGCAAATTGACCAAGCAAGGAAGATTTGCCGACGCCAGACCCCGCAAAAAGTCCGATTCGCTGCCCACGGACGAGAGGAAGCATCGTATCAAACACCGTCATTCCGGTCGCCAGCCGTTTCCCCAACCGCTTGCGCGAGGTTGCAGGGGGCGGGCTTGCACGAACCGGACGCTCATCTCGGCCCCGCTGAATTCGTCGGCCGTCAAGCGGGCGCCCAAAGGGATCGACAATTCGGCCGACCCAACTCGCATCGGGATAAATACCTCCCTGCCCCAATAGCTCAACACGATCACCGAGCGACACACCATCGGCCGCACCATCCGCAAGGAGCGTAACCGTGCCCCCCTTGAGGGCCAGCACCTCAGCGCCAAGCTGAGCGCCGGACTTCATATGTATAAGCGCCCGATCCCCGAAGGCGGCAATCTCGGCGAGTTTTGCAACCTCGATTCGCCCAGCCCCAACCTCCACAACACGGCCGACCGCATGGGTATCGGCAATATCCGCAATTTCTGCGCGAAGCGTCTCAAAATTAACGACAGCCATACACACCTCCTGTGTTCGCTAAACGTTTCATAAACCATTATCCCTTAAATCTTAGTTGATAGCTCGGAGGAGAAACCCCGATGATCAACAAGATCGAAGTCATGCAAATGGCCCAAGCGATGGCCTCTCACGCTGGTCTCCGTCAGGCGGCAGTGTCTCAAAATATCGCGAACGCAGATACTCCGGGCTATCAGGCCCGCGATGTCGACGCGTTCTCGGCAACGTACCAATCCACCAGCACAACGCCGTTAAAGGTAACGCGTGCGTCGCATCTCGATTCTGGCGCCACACTTAATGCCGCCGTCAAACCGGCCGCCACAAACGCTGTCCAATCGCCAAATGGCAATTCGGTTTCCCTTGAGGACGAGATGGTCCGGGCCGTCGACATCAAACGCCAGCACGACCTTGCGCTGACAATTTACAAAACATCGATGAACGTCCTGCGGACGAGCATCGGACGTTAAGGAGGGTCAGGTATGTCCGATTTTTCAACAACGCTTTCCCAATCCGCCTCAGGCATGCGGGCGCAAGCCGGTAGGTTACGCCATGTTTCTGAAAATATAGCCAATGCCGATACCCCCGGATACCGCCGGAAGCTATCGACTTTCGAAATCGCGAACCCCTCGGGTGATCGTGTCGGCGGAGTGCAACTGGGGCCCGTCAAGCTGGATCAAACCACGCTGACACGGATTTTCGAACCCAGCCACCCGATGGCGGATGACGAAGGCTATTTTGACGGCTCAAACGTTGATCTGGTCATTGAGATTGCTGACGCCCGTGAGGCACAGCGAAGCTATGAGGCGAACCTCAAAATGTTCGAGCAGACACGGCAAATGTCGTCCTCGCTGCTCGAAATCTTACGGAAATAATCAATCCCACACTATGGAGGTCTAGAATGGACTTACTTTCTTCCTTTGCCACGCAAGCCTACACCAAAGCTCGTGAAGCTGCGAAGCCCATGCCGGAGCAGTCAGCCGCGGATCTGGCATCCGACTTCGCTGTCGACTTTGCCGACACTCTCGCAAGCGGCGAAGAAACCGCGAAGGCTGCTATGATCGGAGATGCTGATCCGCATGCCTTGGTTCAAGCGCTCGCGGAAAGTGAACTTGCCGTGGAAACTGCTGTGACCGTGCGTAACAAGGTCGTCGAAGCCTATCAAGAAATACTCCGGATGCCCGTGTGATGGTTGAAGATATCATCTTCTTTGACACGATGCGGCAAGGCCTCTGGATAGCAGTCATGATATCGACCCCCATGCTCGCCGTGGCCCTGTTGGCGGGGGTCGTCATTGGCTTGTTTCAAGCCCTGACATCAATTCAGGAAATGACACTCACCTTTGTGCCGAAGGTCGGCCTGATGCTGGCAGTGTTCTGGGTTTCCATGTCGTTCATGTCGGAAAGCCTTGTCGCGTTCTTCACTGAACGCCTCATTCCGATGATCGCGGAGATATAGGTAAATGGACAACGCTATCTACGCGGCTTTGAACCGGCAGTCTGGCCTTATGAACGAAATGCGGACGATATCGAACAACATATCCAATCTTTCGACGACCGGTTTTCGGCGAGAGGGAGTGATCTTCGCCGAGCATGTAATGCAGGGCGAGAAGCGCAGGGAGAGCCTATCCATGGCCTTCGCGAACGGCCGCATGATCGACCAAGCTCAAGGCCCTCTCGTCCAGACTGGAGGAACCTTCGATTTTGCAATTGAGGGCGAGGGATTCTTTCAGGTCGAAACGCCACAGGGAGCGCAACTGACCCGCGCGGGCACCTTCACCCCGAATGAAAACGGGGAACTGGTCGACATGGACGGATACAGGTTGCTTGATCAAGGAGGCACGCCGATTTTTATTCCGAGTGACGCGCGCGCAATTTCTACCAGCGAAGATGGCACGATTTCAGCATCCGGCACGCCAATTGCTCAAGTTGGCGTCTTTCTTCCCACAAATCCCGAAGGCTTGACGCATGTCGCCGGCACACGTTTTGCCGCACCAGAAGGAGCCGAGGCGACAGAAGGCGCAACCATTCTTCACGGCTATTTGGAAGAGTCGAACGTCAACGCGGTTTCTGAAATCAGCCGGATGATCGAGGTCCAACGGGCCTATGAGCTAGGTCAAACCTTCCTCGACAAAGAAGATGAGCGCATTCGCGGCGTCATTTCAACCCTCACCCGATAGGAGGCTTTAATGCGTGCACTTCAAATCGCCGCAACGGGCATGGCCGCCCAACAAACGCGCGTCGAGGTCATCTCAAACAACCTCGCAAACATGTCTACAACTGGCTACAACGCGCGTCGCGCCGAATTCGCGGACTTACATTACCAGCAAGTCACGAGGCCCGGAACGATCTCGGCAAGCGACGGCACCCTCGTGCCTGCAGGCGTTCAACTCGGGCTAGGCGTTCGCCCAACGGCGGTATCCATCAATTTGGCGCAAGGCTCCCTCAGTGCAACCGGAGGCGACCTTGATCTGGCGATCGACGGCGCTGGTTTTTTGGAGGTAACGTTGCCTTCCGGAACTTCGGCCTATTCGCGCGATGGCGGCCTGAAACGTACGGCCGACGGGCTCATCGTTAGCTCGGATGGGTATGAAGTAGCCCCTGGCATAACGATTCCTGCGGATTCGAACGCTATCGCGATCAATGCAGAAGGTGAGGTCTATGCCTATTTTTCAGATCAGGTCGAGCCGCAGCTTCTTGGCCAATTCACCCTTGCAGACTTTACGAATGAAAAAGGGCTGGAAGCCATTGGATCAAACCTCTTTCTTGAAACGGGGGCGTCTGGTCCTGCGCTCGTCTCAACTCCGGGGGAAAATGGCTTGGGCACTCTGCGCCAAGGATATTTGGAAGAAAGTTCGGTCGATCCGGTACGCGAGATCACAGATCTGATCAAAGCCCAACGAGGATACGAGCTAAACGCTAAAGTCATCTCAGCCGCAGATCAGATGCTAGGCGCAACGGCACAGGTGCGTTGATGAAGTCCAGTGCTTACATTCTATGCCTCGGAATCGCATCCGCCGAGATCGCGTATGCGGATGTTGTTCACCCAGTTCGAACGATCAAAGCGCAGGAAGTCATATCCGCCGAAGATCTAAGGGTTGCTGAGGGCGAGAGCCAATCACTCATCTCTGATCTGCAAGATGCAATAGGGATGGAAGCTCGTGTAACCCTTTACGCCAATAGACCCATTCGGCCGCAAGACATCACCGAACCCGCGGCAATTGAACGAAACCAGACCGTTGAAATGGTCTATTCGCGTGGTCTTCTCAACATATCTGCGGAGGGAAGATCGCTCGACCGCGCCGCCATTGGTGAGACCGTGCGGGTTATGAACATGAGCTCTCGCGCCACAGTGTCCGCCCGCGTTACCGCGCCAGGGCGGGTGCAGGTGACGACGTACTAGGGAGATAATCTATGAAAGCCAGCTTCAAACTCTTATGCGCGGTGGCACTTTTGGGCTGCCAAAGGCTCGAAGATGTCGGCAAAGCGCCCGATTTTACACCCGTCGAGACAAGCAGCGAATATTTCGCGATGACGCAGGGATCCGAATTGCCCGAGTTCACCCCTTCGCAAGAAGGCGCCGAAGCATCCCTGTGGTCGGGATCACGTGGCTCCTTGCTGGGGGATCGTCGTGCGGGCCTCGCTGGCGACATTATGACGGTTGTCATCGAAATCAACGACAAGGCAGAAATCTCGAATTCCACAGGGCGCAGCCGAAGCGGCTCGGAACAGATGGGTGTCACGTCTATGTTCGGCATTCCGCAGCGATTGGATGCCAAGCTTCCTGAGGGTGCATCAATGGCTGATGCCTATAACACCTCGTCATCTTCATCTTACAGCGGTGACGGATCAGTCCAGCGGAACGAAAAGCTCACTCTCCGTGTCGCCGCCACGATCTTGGAGCGCCTGCCCAACGGAATTTTACGTATCCAAGGCAGCCAAGAAGTTCGAGTAAACTTTGAAGTCCGTGAATTAATCGTCACCGGTTTTGTTCGCCCTGAAGATATCAGCCGCCAAAATGAAATCACATACGACAAAATTGCTGGTGCGCGCATTTCATATGGTGGACGCGGCCAGATCACGGATGTCCAGCAACCTCGACTCGGCCAACAAGTCGCCGACGTCATTCTACCATTTTGAGAGGCAGTATGGGCAAATTAATCCCTATCATTTTGGCACTTGTTGGCCTCGGTATCGGCGGCGGGGCAGGTTTTGCTCTCCGCCCGCCTCCGGCGGAGGAAAGCCTGGCAGAGGCTCCTTGCGGTGACGTCAAAGTTCCGGAGCAAGACGCGCCCGCCGACCCAGAAGTACCCCTGTTTGAATATGTAAAGATCAACAATCAGTTCGTTATTCCAGTTGTCGCGCAGGAGACGATTGGGTCTCTCGTTATTTTATCCCTTAGTCTTGAGGTGAAGACAGGCGCCACTCAAAAAGTGTACGCCGTCGAACCAAAGCTGCGTGACGCATTTCTGCAAGTGCTATTCGATCACGCCAATACCGGTGGTTTCGACGGCGCGTTCACTTCGTCAAACAACATGGACTTGCTTCGTAACGCTCTTTTTGAAGTGGCGAAGAAGACCCTCGGAACGGACGTCAACGACGTTCTTGTCTCGGACATTATCCGCCAAGATACATAGGTGAGTTTTTTGTTCAAGCTCTCGTCGAGATGCTCCGCAGGCATACAAGGCGCCGTCTTCTGCAACGCGGATTTGGCCTAGGATGGGGAACATTTGGAACTATCTCAATAACTCTGAGTGAGGTCAGCCGAAGCGTCATAGCACATCGTCCAGCACCGCCCCCGTACAAAACCTATGAAGGCGTTGCACGGGATTTGCCATTCGAGCTCGGCTCGTCTCCACCCAGCCTGATTATCTGGCCGCAGACGAAGGCAGATCCGTTAGGCTAAACTTGCAAAGCCGCGCGTGACCCCGCGACAAAACACTTCTCAGCTTCAAGTAATGAGAGATGGATTTGCGGTTTTGCTTTCTCGTAATCATCTCCGGTTCGGCCGTATGGCAGGCATCCCATCTAGGATCGCGGCAAGGTCTGCACTGATATACTGTGAGACACGATAATCGAAAGCTGTAACTACTCACCTGAGCTACCCCCTAAAATTAGGACACTGACGTAAGCTGCGATTTGTTGTCTGTTGATCTTCAACACGAAGGAGATCGACGATGTCGAAACGGAAGCAACATCATCCAGAATTCAAAGCCAAGGTAGCGTTGGAAGCGCTGAAGGGCGAAGAGACGGTCAGCGAGCTGGCCAGTCGGTTCGGCGTGCATCCCACGATGATCCATCAATGGAAACGTGCTCTGCTTGAAGGTGCGTCTGGCGTATTTGAGCGTGGCGGCCGGAAGGCACCGGAAGTCGATGAAGAGCAGGTCAAAGACCTGCACGCCAAGATTGGGGAGTTGGCCGTCGCCAACGATTTTTTGGCAAGAAAGCTCAAACCCTGGACCGACAAATGAGGTGCAAGATGGTTGAGCCCAATCTGCCTGGGCTGTCTGTTGGGAAGCAATGCGCGTTGCTGTCGATCTCTCGATCCTCGTTCTATTATGAGCCGAAAGGCGAAAGTGAAATGAACCTCGACCTGATGCGGCTGATTGATAAGCAGTTCCTGGAAACCCCGTTTTACGGCGTGCGCCAGATGACTTGGCACCTGCGAAATGAGGATCACGTCGTAAACGAGAAACGGATCAGACGCATTATGCGGCTGATGGGCCTCATGCCCATCTATCAGAAGCCGAACACCAGCAAGGCGGCAAAGGGGCACAAGATTTATCCTTACCTGCTGCGTGGGTTGCGGGTAAATCGGCCCAACCAAGTCTGGTGCGCCGACATTACCTATCTGCCAATGCGGCGCGGATTCTTGTATCTTGTGGCAATCATGGACTGGCACACACGCAAGGTGCTGGCTTGGCGCATCTCAAACACGCTGGAGGCAGAGTTTTGCGTCGATGCGTTGAACGAAGCGATCCACAAGTTCGGCCCGCCTGAGATTATGAATACCGACCAAGGCTCACAGTTCACATCGTTTGCATGGACAGACCGACTGAGCCGCTCAAATGTCCGCATTTCAATGGATGGCAAGGGCCGCTTCCTTGACAACATCTTCGTCGAACGACTGTGGCGGTCCCTGAAGTATGAATGCGTCTACCCGCATGCTTGGGAAACCGGATCGGAGGCGAAAGCAGGCATCAGAAAATGGATCGAGTTCTACAATCACAAGCGACCGCATTCCTCGCTTGGCGGCAGGCCACCTGCCGTGGTCTATTGGCAGAGAATTAAAACAACCAACCCCGATCAGCAGGTGCAAAGAGTAGCTTAATTTACGCCAGATCCTGTCCAACAAATGGGGAGTAGCTCACACCTGTCGCCAATTGATTGTCATTAAACTCCCTTGCCCCGCGGCCCACGAGGGTATGTCAACTAGCGCCAGAAGGAGGCATACTTGATCTCGGTTACTTCGGTGCACTCATCGTTCGGCTTCGGTCTCACGCGCCGCATCCTGCGCACTCAAGGAGCGAGTAGAGCCGCCGATAACTCAGGCGCACCATTCCCGCTAGCCGTTCGAACCAATAGCACGACAGGATTCGCCGCACTGCTGCACAAGATCAATGGTAACCAACCGGTTGCTACCGCGGTGACTGGGCCTTGATGCGAGCGACGAGGTCTTCGTCGTCGACGAAGTCGTCGAGGAATGTATGCCAGGTTTCGGTCGTTACGCGCGCGTCCCTGAGCATATCTTTCAGTTCATCGATACCGTCATCGGTCAAGGCGGTGATAGTCTCGTCTGGGCCGGTATAGACGCTGATGATTGCCCCATAGCTCAGATTGTCGTCCTTGTAGACGATGGCCTCCAGAAGCTCGGGGTCTTCACCCAGCATCTTGGTGACATGGTCGAGGGTGCAGACGTGGCTGACGATTGCCATCAGGCGGCCTCCGCCTGAGGCGTGGTCAGCGGCGACCAGTTCCATGGCAACAGATCATTGATCCGATTGATCTTATGATCGTGGATGCGGGCCAGTATGTCGGCGAGGTAGGCCTGCGGATTGAGGCCGTTCATCTTGGCGGTCTCGATGATGGTCATGGCGCGGGCCAGCGTTTCAGCGCCGGTGTCGGCCCCTGCGAAGAGCCAGTTTTTCCGGCCGATGCCGATCGGGCGCAGGGCACGTTCGGCCGGATTGTTGTCGACGGCCACCCGGCCGTCTTCGAGGAAGAGACTGAAGGCGCCCCGTCGGCTGAGCCCATAGCGAAACGCCTTGGCCAGATCACCCTTGCCGGGGATCAGCGAGAGCTGCTGCTCTGACCAGGCGAAGAAGGCCGCAACCTTCGGGGCGCTGAGCTTCTGGCGGGCGGCGAGACGGATTTCGGCCGAACAGCCGTTGATCTCCCGCTCGATGTCATAGAGCGCGCCGATGCGGTCGAGCGCCTCGCGGGCAATTGCGGATTTCGTCTTGCCCCATTCATCATGGAAGTCGCGCCGAAGGTGAGCCCAGCAGGCGGCCTCCCGCAGACGGGGCGTCCCGTCAGGGTCCGGGCCGTATAGCTTGGCATAGCCCTTGTATCCGTCGGCCTGCAGAATGCCGCGGGTCTGGGCGAGATGGCGATGGACGTGTTCTTCCTTCCAGTCCGGCGCGAAGGCATAGACCGCGCCGGGTGGCGACGTGCCTGCCCAAGGGCGTTGATCCCGGACATAGGTCCAGATCCGGCCCTTCTTCACGCCCTTGACCAGCCCCTTGTCGCGCTGAGACCGGTCCAGCACCCGGATCGGTGTATCATCGGCATGCAGCAGGTTGCTGACCATGACATCCGCCTCGATCCTTTCGATCAGCGGCTGGAGCACCTTCATGGCGCGGCCGCACCAGTCGACCAGCGTGCTGTCGGGGATATCGGCCCCCATGCGCGCAAAGATCTCGTGCTGGCGATAGAGGGGAAGGTGATCGTCGAACTTGGAGACAAGGATGTGGGCCAGCAGGCCAGCACCGGCCATGCTGCCCGGGATGGGCCGACTGGGCGCAGGCACCTGCACCATGCGCTCGCAGCGGCGGCAGGATTTCTTGGGGCGGGTAATCTGGACGACCTTCAGTTGCGCCGCGATCAGATCCAGCATCTCGCTGACATCCTCACCCACCATCCGCAGGTCGCCGCCGCAATCGGGGCAGCAGCTGCCAGGGTCGAGCTCCTGCCGCTCGCGCGGCGTGCTGTCCGAGACCCGGGGTCGACGGCGGGATGGGCGATCGGCGACCTCGCCGGCGACAGCCGTTTCCAGCGCGCCCTTGTCCTGGCCGTCCTCCATGAGCGCCGTCTCGCTCTCGGCCGCGGCGATCAGCAGATCCTCCAGTGCCAGCTCCAGCTGCTCGATCTCGCGTTCGATCTTTTCCGAGGACTGGCCGAAGACCTGCTTCTTCAGCTTGGCGATGCGCAACCGCAGGGTCTGGATCAGCGCGTCATGGGCGCGCAACGTGGCCGAGATCTTCGCGTTCTCCGCCTGCAAGGCCGCGACCAGCGCCTTCAGAAGCGCCGGATCATCAGGAAGAGTTTGGGCCGCTTTCGACATGCGCCCTGATACCACAAGGCCCCAAGAAAGACCATAAAAACAAGGCGTTTCAACGCCATTTCTTAGCCTACGCGAGCCGGTGGCGCACCCCAGTCCGGCCTGCGCCAGTCAATCCCTTCCCAGAGCATGGCGAGTTGCGCCGAAGTCAGCCGCGCTGCGCCGTCACCGCGCGCGGGCCACGGAAAGCGGCCCTTCTCCAGCACCTTATAGTAGAGGCAAAACCCCTGACCGTCCCAATGAAGCAGCTTCAGCCTGTCGCCCCGACGCCCGCGGAACGCGAAGACCGCACCACTGGTGGGCTTCTGCCGCAGGTGATCCTGCGCCAAGGCCGCCAGGCCTGCGATCCCCTTCCTCATGTCGGTCACGCCGCAGGCCAGATAAACTCGAACCCCGGTGCCCGGCCCGATCATGCGGTTTCTACAATGCGGATCAGACGCGTCAGCGTGCCCGTATCCAGAGCCGGGTCGAAGCGCAGGCAGCGGCCATTGGCCAGTTGCAATTCGATGTTGGAAGGGGGCGCCGCCGCCGGCTCTACACTCGGCGCAGGCACGGCAAGATCTGCCGGCATCTCCAGCTCCACCGGCAGGAACAGGGCCTCCGGAAACGCCGAAAGCAACCCCTTCCTCTTCATCTCGTGCCGCCAAGAATAGATCTGCTGGCGCGTCACATCATGCCGCTGCGCAACCTGCGTCACCGTCGCGCCGTCCGCCCCAACCGACAATACGATCTCGAGCTTCGCCTCGTCGCTCCACCGCCGTCGCCGTTCCAGTCCCAGAATATCGCCACGCATCGCAAACCCCGCATAAGACACGTCGCAAACGACGTCGCTATGAACGTGCCATATCAGATCAGCGAAAATTCAGGCAGGCGGTGGCAATCGGGCGGTTACGATCAATGGACCCGCAGCGGCACGATCGTTGCGGTCGGGTTTTTTCGAGCAACATCGATCAGTCAAGGCAGATGGGCTTGAAGGTTGCCTCGGTCAAGACCCCCGGCGGTCGCACTGAAGAGCTCCTGCTTTTTCAGACAGGTTCGCGGCTCAATGGAGATGCATCTTGGTTAGGCTCTGTTATTTCAAGTGGTTACCTGACACTTAATTTTACAGCCCCTTAACGGAAGTCTCACCGCCTATTTTGCTTTTTAATAATTCATCCCGTGGAGCCGTTTTCCCTACCGCGACTACTCGTATGCGCCTTAAGTACGCGCGGCTCCCTCGACGCCATGCTCTGCTTCCGATCGCCTCCTAGCTTGAACGTGAAACGAAAACGTCAGCTTCCAGAAATCCAAATTAGGCAGATCAGAAAAGTTAATGCCCACAAAGCAATGGGCTAAATCTTAGGATCTAACAAAGATCTAAGCGCGGATCTCATACGGGAACTGCCATCAATTAGAACCTCCGCGCGGCCCAAGGGACCTTCCGCAGATTGTTGATTGTCGGCGTTCGTCGATGCGAGTGAGTCGATAGCCTCTTTTTGCTGATCGCTACCAAATTCAGAGATCAGGTCAGGTGCGCCAGCCTTCCATGCCTGCCTACTCGCCTCTCCACTTTCGCCACTCAGCGCAAACGCCTCCGCCGCCGCTATGGGCTGAGCAACTAGCGCCAGTGCTTCGCCACGCAGTGAGCCAACCTGATCATTTGTAAGTCCGTCTAGCGCGTCGAGGGCTGCCTGCCCGTCACCAAGCCCGACAAATGCCTCAGCACGCAAGAGTCGCAATTGATCGCTTAACTTCAGTTCAGCCTCTAAGACAAGGGACGCCTGATCAAAGTACCCAAGCGATATGAAACGTTTAGCGGTCTCCAAGCTCAAATTTTCGTCCGTGGAGAGGGCTCCCCACAACGCAGCGTTTTCAATAGAAAACCGCAGAAAGTCTACGTCTCCAGCGCGCTGCAACAGCGCCCGATAGACTTTCAAGCTTATCTCCTCTCGCGAACCTGGTTCATCCTCAGGCCAACGTGTCAGTGCGTCGACGGCGCGCGCGTACTGGCCGTTGGCACTTGCCGCCAAGATAAACGCGCGCTCAATATTTGGTCCGCGTGGCGTCATACGATGCTCGAACGCCATAGCTGAGACTTGTTCGACCAAATCATCCCCAACGGTTTCATTAGCCCCTACCTGCGCGTCGATTAACATAACCATCGCGTCGACGGCCCCTGCGCCGTTATCCTTGATCACAGTCTTCAAATTCTCGGTCGCGTTTTCAGTATCGCCCCGCGCGAGGCTAATCCGCGCATCGATCATGTCCATAGGCATGTCATCGCGCGCGACGCGTTCCGCGATACCGCGAATGATACGCGCTGTTGCAACCTCTCCGTTCATGATTAAGCGTTCGACGAGTGGATCGACTATGAGATTTCTCAGGGACTGAGGGAGCGCGGCGAACGACCGTTGAACAGCTTCAACGTTAATCGTGTCGGTGTCTAAATCCTTCTGCGAACCCAAAACGGCCCACATCGCGCCCGGACCTTCACAGCCAGACATCGTCAAGATAGGCGACGACGCATCGACAGACCGAGAATCCAACACGCGAGCGACATACCGCAAAAGATCAACTTCCTCGGTCTTTATTGCAAACGCGTCGAGTACCGCTTCCGCTTCAGCTCCAAATCCGAAAGATAGATAGAGCTTAGCAAGTTTAACCGCTTCCTCTTGGTTTACAGTGTCGAACTCACCTAACAAAACTGATCTCGTTTCCGCAATTTGCGAAACCGGTGAACTATCAGTTGCCCAATCTTGCGGCCTGAGGGCATCGTCACGAAGGCAGCTTAATCCTTCGTCGGTGTAACCATGCTTCGACGGCCGTGTTTCGACTTCACGATCAAGTGACGTTTTCATCGAATATGCTAGGTCAGATTGCTCAGTTCTCGCGTCAGCTTCTTGCTGTTTGGCAGCAATGTCGCTGGGGACGCCGGTCTCTTGGGAAATCTGATCCAAAGGCTCACTTTGATCTTCATCGCCCGCGGATGGTGGAGGGGCTTGCTTAGTGGGTTCGACGCGAACCAAGCCTTGGGACGCCGCACGGCTCAATTGCCGCAAAAGTTGTTCCTCAACTAGGGCGACACGCGGATTTGAGGCGAGCTGTTCAAGCATCACTGCCGGCGTGTCGGATGTCGTTTGGGCGGCTTGAGCCGGCGGCAAGCCGTCCAAAACTCCATTCCAGAAGAAATCGGCCTGCACCTGTTGGCTCGCGCCGAGCGAGCTTAAGGGTTGACGAGAAGCGTTCCGAACCGGCGATTGGCGACCTACGTCAAACGGCGGCGCTAGCTGACCTTCTGCGTCGAGGGATATGAGGAGTTTCGCCTCCTCCTCAGACAGAATATCGATCACGACGGCGCCTTCGCGAGTCTCGAAGCTGCGCGCGACCATACGTGGCGCCAAGATGAGTTCTAGCGTACCGCCAGGCCCTTGCGCGCGCATGCTCTCGATCCGGTTTTTGGGAATCAAATCAAAGGCATTCGTCGTATCGAAGGTAATATCATCCCGTGAGAAATTGACGTTATATCCTTGCTCCGTCGGCACGAGTTTCCAAGCCGTAATGCGGGCCGGCGACAAAACAACGCGCGAGAAATTTGTGTGTTCGCCAGTCTGTACTTTTATGGTCTCTGCGTAAGTTGGCAAGGCGACCAAAAGTCCTAAAGCAACCCATTTCATGCTGCATCCTGCTTCACAGCTTTGAGTGCATCCTCGAGCTCCGAAAAGCTTGGGCGAATGTGATGCGGGGTATTTTGTCGACCAACCTCGATGCAAATGTTGGTTGCATGATTATGCAAATTTGCGATCAAAACTTCGCGCACGAGTTTGTAGAAGTGGCTATCCTCAGCAATCACAGTGCCCACTTTTGTGGCAAATGGCGCGACGAGACCGTAGGCCATGAACACCCCCATAAAGGTCCCAACGAGTGCCGAGCCGATCATCCCACCGAGAATTTCCGGAGGTTGATCGATTGACGCCATCGTCTTGATAACCCCAAGCACAGCAGCAACAATTCCCAATGCGGGCAGCCCATCGGCAATTGTTTGCAAAGCATGGGCGGAATGTTGCGCGTGTGCGAGCTGCTGATCAAGTTGCTTGTCGAGAACCTCTTCGACCTGATGCGGATCGTCGTAATTCATTGAGGCAGATCGCAAGGTATCACAGATAAGATCGACAACTTCGTGATCACTCAAAATTTTCGGATATTTGCCGAAAATCGACGACTCCGTAGGAGCTTCGATATGTTCTTCGATCGCGACAGGGTTCTGACGCACGAGGCGAATGAGCTCGAACAATAAACACAGGAGATCTCGGTAATCCTGCGGAAGCCATTTCGGCCCCTTAAATACCTTCCCGACATCCTTCAGTGTGTGTTTGATAGATTTCATATCGTTGCCAAGCACGAAGGCTCCGACAGCTGCGCCACCGATCATAATCATTTCCCACGGAGCAGCCTCGATGACGATCCCCATCTTGCCGCCGTGGGCGACGTACCCGCCAAAAACCATGACAAAGACAATTACAATGCCAGCTACACCAATCATATCTACACCTCCGGTTGGCCTATAAATTGCACTGCGAGGTCTTAAAAAACCCTATTCAATTCAATTTTTTGGAGCATTTGCGTTGCGGCCGGCCATTAAGACACTGATCGAATAAGCGATCTTCGGGTCAAGCCCAGCGAGGATCGCCGCACCTGCGTCGGGTCGCATTCTTGAAAGGAAGCCCGCAGCAAATTCGGGCGCCATTTCCTCGAAAAGAGGCGCCGCCTGCTTGGGTTTCATGTTTTCATAAAGGGTCACGAGCCGTGCGACATCATCATCAGCCGCACGATCCGCCAAGGCCATCGTCTTAGCTAATTCAGCCTCTGCCAATGCAAGCTCATCCAGCTTTGCTGTAATAGCGGCCTCGGCAATCGTGATTGTCTGCGCGCGTGCCTCGATGTCGCGTTCCTTTTCGGCCAACACCGCCGCGCGCTCACGCAGATCTATCAAGAATTTCGACTCATCAACAATCGGCGCGCATGTCTCATCGGGCACTGCAGCGACTTGATTCGTAACATGCGGCATGAATATCCGTTCCGCTCCTTGCGCGAGCCGGACGATACCGGAGAACCCCAATAAGACCGCTATCGCAATCATAACCCTGCGGCCGGAACCGGAGTCTTTCTTGCGTTTCGCTTGTCGATGTTTGGTCGGCGCTTTTCTATCGGTCGTAGATTTATCACCTGTTGCCGACGTCGCTTTCGTCGTTACCGACTGAGAATTCGCGCCCTCAATTGCTTTGGCTGCGCGCGGGGCATTTTCCGGTTCGTTGCTCTGTGTCATTCACTGTCTCCCGCATCGGGACGGGCGCGTCGACGTGACAACCTTCGACGCGTAAACTCCTCTGGATCGGGAAGATCATGCAATGATGCGAGCAAAAGCTCGATACGTTCGGCCCCCTGCTCTGCGCGCTGCGTAACTTCGACCAAGCTTTGTGACGACACCTCTGCCGCAGCATGCGCCTTTTTCAACGCAAGCGTCATCTCGTCAACTTGGGCGGAAAGAACGGCGATGGCTCCCCCCATGCCGGTTTCCAGTTGATTAAAGCGTCGCATCCGACGCGCATGAACCAGACAGTAGGCGGCAACGCAAATTGCACTTACACCCAGCAAAATATCAGAAACCAGTTGCATAGTGAGGTCCTCAATTCAGAACGAATTCAATGACTAGGAGGTCGCGAACACGACCTTCGCCCGTCACAATCTGAACCCGGCGCAACATTTGCGCGCGCAACCGCACAAGGCTGCCAGGTTCTTCAAAAGATTTCGCATCAACCGCGCGTAGATAGCCATTCAACACATCCATTACGCGAGGCTTAAGCAATTCCACATCTGCGACAAATGCCTTGGAAACCTCCAACTGTGCCGTAAAGCGCAGATGTCTCGCCGCGGTCCCTTGCATCGAGACAACCATTGGGTCCAAGGGGATGAAGGCAATATCGGGAATCGCCTCCGGGACAATCTCGGGTGTGGTCGGTGCGGGGGGCTCCCCACCGCCGAGAATCATGCCTGTGAATACAGCAAAAAAACCGCCCCCCCCCAATACGAGCATAAGCACGAGCCCGATAATCAAGGGTAGTTTCGTTTTTTTCTTAGGGGCCTCATCGGCCTCCGAGGCAGCTTCCGCCATTTGATCACCCGCTTTTATTATCCTCCTCCGATATAAACCGAGACACACTAACCGATTGTTAAGCGCGATCTGCGACTCCTGATGACGACGATGAGGCAGAAGCCCATTTAGAGGAGAAGCATTGTGCAGCAATTGATTGCCTTGTGGCAAAACTTGGATACTCGTCGGCGGGCCGTCGTTGCCGGAACGACAGTCTTGGTATTTGCCGCGGTTCTAGGCCTCTCCAGTATCGCGGGAAAATCTTCGATGTCGCTGTTATATGCGGGGCTGGAAGGGACAGCCGCAGCTGAAGTCGTGAGCGCGCTTGAACAACGTGGCGCCCTTTACGAGATAAAAGGCGATTCGATTTTCGTCGAAGCACCGCGGCGCGATGAGCTGAGAATGATGCTTGCGGGCGAAGGCCTCCCTGCGGCCAACGGCCATGGCTACGAATTGCTGGATAGTCTGACCGGTTTTGGAACAACATCCCAAATGTTTGATGCTGCATATTGGCGCGCCAAGGAGGGGGAATTGGCGCGAACAATTCTCGCAAGCTCACAGGTTCGCGCTGCACGAGTTCATATCGCAAACGCTACCGCGCAACCCTTTCGAAAGGACCTTCGCGCCTCTGCATCTGTCTGGATCACCTCGGCGAACGGCTCTGTTTCCCAAGCGCAAGCCAAGGCGCTCAAGTTTCTGATCGCTTCCGCCGTCACTGGCATGAAACCAGAGGATGTCTCCGTCATCGATAGCGAAACCGGTTTGATCTCCTCGGGGGATCAGGAAAACCTCGCAACCAGCGAAAACGATAGGTCTCTCAAGCTCAAACAAAACGTCGAACGCCTTCTTGAGGCACGCGTCGGATATGGAAAGGCGGTCGTCGAGGTATCGGTGGAAACCGTGACCGAAAGCGAAGCCGTAACAGAACGCCGTTTTGACCCTGACTCTCGCGTCGCGATCTCATCCGAGGTCGAAGAGCGAAACAGTAAAGCGGACGATTCGGGATCTGGCGCGGTCACTGTTGCCTCGAATCTCCCCACCGGAGAGGGCGCCCAGCCGAGCAGCTCCCAAAGCCAATCAAACGAAACCAAAGAGCGCACAAATTACGAAGTCTCAGAAACAACGCGCGAAATCGTGCGCGCGCCTGGTACGATCAAAAAGATCTCGGTGGCCGTCCTCATAGACGGCATCCAGCGCACGGATGCGGATGGCAACGTTACATGGGAAGACCGTCCAGCAGAAGAACTTGAGAACCTGAAAGAGCTTGTGGCTTCCGCTGTCGGCTTCGACGAAGCGCGTGGCGATACGATCACGCTTCGCTCAATGACATTCGAACCGGTGGCCGTAGCGGGGACCGAAGCGATCGCCAGCCCGATGAATAACATGTCGATAGATCTGACAAGCATCATCCAAAGTGCCGTGCTCGCGCTTGTCGCGCTGGTGCTAGGCCTATTCGTTCTACGGCCTATGTTGACCCAGACGAACAGCCCTGCCGAGACGCCCCAAGAGAATGCACTCGCAGGGCCGGATTATCGGCAAGCAGACTACCCCGCACT
Organism: Albirhodobacter sp. R86504; assembly: GCF_042466415.1. NCBI lineage: Bacteria > Pseudomonadati > Pseudomonadota > Alphaproteobacteria > Rhodobacterales > Paracoccaceae > Albirhodobacter > Albirhodobacter sp. R86504. The sequence continues at coordinate 2,145,511 of NZ_JAXHCH010000002.1, forward strand.
CACCGGCGAGATCGACAACTCAGCAGATACAATGAACCCGAACATGTCAGTCGTTTCCAATTTCGATATGGAAGACCTGAGCTTGCCAACCATGGGTATGGCGATGGGCGACTTTGGCAGTGGCGGCGAAGACTCCGATCCTGTGGAGCGCTTGCGGAAACTGATCGAAGAGCGGCAGACCGAGTCTGTAGAGATTTTGCGAGGCTGGCTGGAAGATAAAGAGGAGACCGCGTGATGTCCCCTTTAAAGCTCGAAGAGTTTGCCGAACCTGAGGCTCCAAGTGACCAAATTTCATTTGGGCCAATCGAATTCGAGGAAACGAAACTCGCTTCATTCGAACAGGGTTATGCCGCAGGGTGGGAAGATGCGACAGCGGCACAGGATGCGGAAACCGCCCGATTGCGCGGCGATCTGGGCCGTAACATGGCGGAACTCTCTGCGACTTACGAAACCGTTCGAGGCCATCTACTTCAAGCCATTCATCCTCTCCTGCATGACATGGTTGCGAAAGTCATGCCGCGAATTGCACAATCCTCTTTGCCACACATCGTGATGGAGCACCTGATCCCCCTCGCGGATGCGTCGTCCGGTGCGCCGATCCAAGTGATATGCCATCCAACAAACTTACCCCAAGTCCGTGATCTCTTATCAACGGAAACAAGCTTACCCCTGCAATTCGTGTCGGAGCCCACCTTAGGCGAAGGACAAGTCTATCTGCGCATGGATCAATCCGAGCAACACATTGACATGGATAGCGTAACCAAAGCGATCGGAGAGGCGATCGACACGTATTTCAAAGTTAAACCCGCGGAGTTACCCCATGACTGAGCCCACTCGCGCAGACACAATTCCTGCGAATCCGTTCACACAAGTGCCTATTGAGATCACGATCTCGGTCGGAAAAGCGCGCCCGCTCGTCCGTGATTTGCTCAGGCTGAAAGCGGACTCAATCCTGCCACTTGACCGGCGAATTGACGACCCGGTTGAGCTTTACATCGGCGATAAACTCATCGCGCGCGGCGAGCTTACCGAGCTAGACGGAGATCAAGCGGGGCAATTGGCTGTCCGGTTGACAGAGGTAGTGGACCTTCAAAATGGGCTATAAGAAGTCGCTCCTTGGCGCTTTCACTATCTTAGCAATGCTGTCGGCGCCGGCCGCTGCGCAAGAACTTTCTCTTAACTTGGGAGAGGGGGATAGCCTCGCGGGACGTTCAATGTTGCTGATTGCAGGGATTACCCTCCTGAGCCTCGCCCCAGGGCTCGCGATTATGGTGACCTGCTTTCCGTTCATCGTGACGGTGTTTTCGATCCTGAGACAGGCAATTGGGCTGCAACAAGCACCGCCCAATATGTTAATCATCAGCCTGTCGCTATTCCTGACTTGGTTCATTATGGAGCCGGTTTTTACCGAGAGTTGGGAAACAGCGCTGCAACCCCTGATGAACGGCGCCATAGATCTACCAACCGCGTTTAGGGAGGGGGTAGAGCCGTTTCGCGTGTTCATGGCCGGGCGCGCAGATCTGGACACCTACACCGCAATTGCGGAACTGCGGCCCGCATCAGAGCCGCTCGCATCGCTCACTCAAGCGCCCCTGTCGACGCTCATCCCGAGCTTTATGCTATCCGAGATTTCACGCGCGTTCGAAATTGGTTTTCTGGTCTATCTACCATTTCTAATCATCGACTTAGTCGTATCTGCGGTGCTGATGTCGATGGGGATGATGATGGTCCCTCCGGCAGTTGTATCGATGCCGTTCAAACTCGCGTTCTTTGTGGTGGCGGACGGGTGGACACTGCTCTCCAGCGCACTCGTACGAAGCTATTTTTAAAAAAACGCCCCCGATCCAAGTCGGAGGCGTTTTCAATTGGTTGCTCGAAGGATCGTGCTCAGAGCGCTGTGTCGATCCAGACTTTCAATGCAGCTTTTGGGGCCGCCCCGACTTTGTTGGAAATCGGTTGCCCGTCTTTAAACAGGAAGAGCGCCGGGATGCCGCGCACGCCGAGTTGAGCAGGGCTGTCCGGGTTTTCATCAACGTTGATTTTGACGATCTTCACTTTGTCGCCGTATTCTGCGGAGAGTTCTTCGAGCGATGGACCGATCTGGCGGCAAGGACCGCACCATTCAGCCCAAAAGTCGACGACGACAGGAACGTTGGATTGGCGAACTTCAGCATCGAAAGTTGCATCGGTCACTGCGACAGTAGACATGGGAATCTCCTAATACGTTGTTGGGGCCAAGGTATGCTCGCCCCCCCTTATCGTCAAGATGCAGTAGCCAGACGCAAAGCAGCATCAACCTGTGCGCCGTCCAAGCGCATTAGCGTGTTGTTCGCGGTCCAGTAGATCTCGACCACAACGTCACGATCAGGATAAATCTGTTTAATTGCCGCCTGATAGGCCCCCATCTGTCGCAAAATTCCAACCGGCACATCAGCGGGATTGTCGGGCACGACAGCGTTGGATTTGAAATCGACAAGCTTCACCGCATCGGGATCGACCTTAAGTAAATCAATCGTCCCATTGATCAATGCATCACCCAACGCCTCGAGGCGCGCCGTGAACGCAACCTCAGCAAAAGTATCTGCACCGCGATAAGGATCAAGTTGCGAGCAGCTTGCCGTTCGAAATGCCTCGGCCTTCACGCCCTCCCACATATCTGGCGGCACGTCACCAAAGGCGTGCATGACACTTTCAGTAGCCGCCTCCCAAGCGTCAGAAGGGAGATGGAAGACCGCCTCAATTACGGCGTGGATCAATGTTCCACGTAACAACGCGTCGTGAGTTTGCTCCGAGTCTGAACTGCTCCCAAGAACTACCTTCAATCCACCAAGGTCAGATGGTGACAGGATTTTCTCGGGCTCCTTTCCGCGAGGAGCTTGCGTTTGCGCCCAAGGAAAGAGATCCGCGATCGATTGCGACTGTGTGCTGCGCGGCACCCCATCCGCGGGCCAAACACCAAATTCCGCACGGAGAATTTCGCCCATATCGGAAGACAACTCCGACAACACAGCGCCGCTTTTTGCCATCGCATCCTTCACCAATGCATACCAGCTTTGGCTTCCTTCGGTGATTTTCCCCGCGCCGCAGACAATGAGCCACTTTTCTGCACGGGTTAAAGCCACGTAAAGTAACCGCAATCGCTCCTCGACGCTGCGCTCGACTTGCTCTGCCTGAACGATCGCCTGCGCTTGCGGCACACGATCTCGGGATGCGGCCATGACAATACTTCCGCCAAACTCCACCAAAGGGCTGGCGTTCGGATTTTTACGGTCTTGCGTTTCAGGCAAAATGACAATCGGCGCTTCAAGCCCCTTCGCCCCGTGCACGGTCATGACCCGAATAGCGGCACCTTCTCCGTCCATCTGCCGTTTGACCTCGACATCGCCGGACGACAGCCAGCTTAGAAAACCGGTAAGGCTCGGAATTTCACTTTGCTCAAACTTCAACGCTTGCGACAGCAATTCGTCGATGCCCTCCTCGGCCTCACGCCCGAGCCGCGCAATCAATCGCTCCCGCCCGCCGTGGTGCACCAAGAGCCGCTCGATAAGCTCGTAGGGACGTAGGAAATCTGCCCCATCCAAAAGGTCGCTCAGGATGGCGCGGGTTTCTGTATGACTTTCGTCCGCGCGCAACGCGGCCCAAAGCCTGCCCTTGCGAGGTTGTGCAAGCCGGAAAAGCGCATCCTCCGACCACCCGAACAGAGGGGATCTCAATGCCTCTGCAAGCGATAGATCATCATCCGTCGTCACCAAAAATGCGATCAGCGCCCCGATATCGCGCACGGCGAGTTCCGCGCCGAGCTTTAAGCGGTCCGCCCCCGCAATCGCCAATCCGCGCGTTTTGCAGGCACGAATAATCTCATCAAACAGCGCCTTCCGCCGTTGCACAAGAATAAGAAAATCGCCTTCGTTCACGGCCCGTGCGCCAGCCCCATCGGGGATCTGCACGCCGGTATCAATCATGCGCTTGATTTCATCCGCGATACGCCCTGCTAGGACAACATTCTCGTCGTTTTCGCCGCGCAGATCGCGTGGATCCTCCCAGTTCTCGTCCGCATCAGCACTTTCCGGTTTTGAAATCGCCGGCCAAAGATCCACCCGCCCCGGCATGTCACCAAAGAAAGCGATATGCTTTGCTTCGCCGCCGATCCCATGACGCACGCGTTCGTCAAACGTCTGATCGACGAGATTTAAAACGGCCGGGGAAGACCGGAAGGAGTATGCAAGATCAAGCGATTGCATCGGCACGCCAAGCGCCGCGTAGCGCTCGCTGAAATGCGTCTCCATCCGCCCGAACGCGGACAGATCCGCGCCTTGGAATGAGTAAATGGACTGTTTTTTATCTCCGACGACAAACAATGTTCGGCCAATGTCGCGCGCACTCTCACCGGCGGTAAACTCATCAGCCAGCGCCTCGATCACCTTCCATTGTGCAGGACTGGTATCTTGCGCCTCGTCGACGAGAATATGATCAATGCCGCCATCAAGGCGAAACAAGACCCATTGTGCTACTGAGGAATCTGACAGCAAGGAGCCTGCCCGTTCGATCAGATCATCGAAATCGAGCCAGCCGCGGGCAGCTTTGCGCATACGATATTTAGGAAGGAAGGCATCCGCGAAACGGTGCAAGAGGTAGGTTTGATCGGAAGCCAATATCGCGAGCCGCTCCGGACGCGCCGCCATCATGCGCTCCATCAAATCGTTGAGTTCGGGCATAAACGCCGAAGCCGCACCCTCACGAAGCGCCTTCGTGGGAATTTTATCCACCTTCGCGCCGTAAGGAACCGCAGCAGTCGGACCGAATAGCAACGCCGCCTCAAGGCGCAAATAGGACGCCAGATCATGCGCCTTGAGGCGTGCGAAAGTGTCGCCCAGTTTGATGTCAGTGGCCCCCCCCTTGGCGAGGATCGGCGCAAGTTTTTGCAGCATGTCAATGTCGGAGGCGGGCAGGGTTTGCGCAATTAAACCCTCGCAGCTGGTATCGGGCGCGAGACCAAACAACGCCCGCGACCCAGCAAGATCCAGCGGCTTGGCAAAAAGCGCATGATGACGCGCGAGCGTTTGCAAAAACTGATCAAGATCTTTCTCGGGCAGGTATGGCGCCATCGCATCGAGAACGGAAGTATCGCCCTGCCCTGCCATCTCATCGACAATTTCCGACCGGAGCAAAGCACCCGATCGATCGTCCATTTCTTTAAAGCCGTGCGAGACGCCTGCTTCCAAAGGGAAACGGCGTAGCAATGATGCACAAAATGAGTGGATCGTCTGAATTTTAAGGCCGCCGGGTGTCTCGATCGCCTTAGCGAACAATCGCCTTGCCTCGCGCAAGTTCTCAGGCGGGATTTCGCCCTCCTCCCCTAAGAGCCAAAGCTCCTTACGCAAATCTTCTTCATTCAGCATTGCCCAAGTGCCGAGCCGCTCAAGCAAACGATTTTGCATCTCTGCGGCGGCGGCTTTGGTATAGGTGAGGCAAAGGATTTTATGCGGCTCAGTGCCGCGCAACAAAAGCCGCGCAACACGGTCAGTCAAAACACGCGTTTTGCCAGATCCTGCGTTGGCGGACAGCCATGTGGAAGCCGTTGGTTCGGCCGCCCGCAACTGTGCTTGGCTCGCTGCGTTGCGTTTCATTGGTTTTGCTCCTGTGCCGACACCGATGGAAGATCCTCGCCGACCGCTTCCCCTACGGGTTCGTTGACATCGCGCCATTCGCCGTAACGCGACAGCAAATCATAATCGCTACTATGCGTGATAAACTGAGGCGCGCGACGGGCGGTGTACCCCTGCGTAGGACGCATATAATGTGCAATCAACGTGCGCAGTCGCGACCATGTATCCGAAAGGAGTTCTGGAGACAAAAGGCGCGGCGCGACCTCTCCCCCTCCACCCAAGCGCAGATATGTTATCCCCGCGACGGGCCGCGGCCCCAAAGCAGGAAAAGCGCCACGTTCAACCATTAACGCCTCAAGTATCAGTTGCTTATCGAAAAGCCGCATCTCTTTATCTTTCGGCGGCTCCCCGGATTTGTAATCATAGATATGCGCCGTGCCATCTACGAGCAGGTCAATCCGATCAGGCCGTGCGGTCAATCGGAACACCGGCTGACCGAGTTCCAGCGCACCTGATTGCTCCAACACGACCGGAGCGCCCTGTGCACGACGTTGGGTTTCGGCCTCGACAAATACAGACGCAATCGCCTTGATCCGCGCGAGCCACAAGCGGCGCGCGGTTGGCCAGACGACCTCCTTTTCAAGGACTTCTTCCGCGATCTGAACCATCCTCTCAGGCGTGAGCGCCGTGCACCCTTCGTCCCCCACGGCCCGTGTGAATCCTTCGGCAATCAAATGCAACACTTGCCCCCGTAAGCGCGCATCGGGATTCGGGCGGATCGGATCAAGTTTGCGAAGGCGTAAAATGCGCTTCGCGTAGATCTCATAGGGATCACGAATGAGCCGCGTGATATCCGTCACAGGTAACTCGCGCGGCCTCAAGGCCACGGGCGGACGGGGCGAGGGACGCAACGCAGGCGCGGTCGGGGTCACCTGCTCAAGGGCGTGCACCTGATCGAGCCACACCTGCCCATCTGCGCGCATCCGCGCAATCGCCTCGGGCCCGTGCTTTTCGCGCAAACCCTCCATCATATTGAGCAAACGGTTGAGCCAGCGGCTCCGCACCGTTTGGGCCTCCGAGTCGCGCACCGCACGCGTGAGCACAACCTTGGGCGCCCCCATGGCTTGCTGAAAATCATGCGCGGAAAGCCCGACTTGGCGTTCAGGCAAAAGCAATCCCGCCTCGTGCCGCATCTGACGGCTCAGCCACGGATCAGGCGCGGGCGCGGGCGGCCATATTCCCTCGTTCAGGCCTGAAAGGACGACGAGATCCGCGCCTTGGACACGCGCTTCCAATGTTCCCCAGATGGCGATCTGGGGGTGGGCCGCCTCGCTTTCACGAACGGAATCTTCGCCCAGAAGTTCGTCTAACAGGTCACAATATTGCGGCCCTGTACATGCGCCGCCGAATTCGACCTCGGCTTGCAGACCTGCCATCACCTTTTGTGCCTGCGTCCCTGCCTTTTTCAACCATAGCTCACTTGCCTCCACCGTGCCCTCCGGCCCGGCCGCCAAAAGGGCGCAAAATGCAAGATGACGATCCAACCATTCGCGCAGATGGCCCGCGTCCGCGGGAAGCGCGGCCTCCAGAACCTGCATCAGCCATTGCGCCCAAACCCCGCTTGAAGGATCTTTCTGCGTGTCGACCCATGCCACGAGCGCCTCGGCATTCGGGAAGGCGGGTCCGTTCCGGCGCAGATGCAAATCAAGGCGTTGCGTGAACAGCTTATGCATACCGCGCCAACTGTGACCCTGAGCTTCGGCATCAAAGCTCGCATCTACCGCCAACTCCGCCCCTGTCGCGGTCAAGGGATGCTTGAGCAACACGAGAAGCGTCTCGATGGTCATAGGCTCGGTCATGGCCCGCGCGGCATGGCGCAAAAACGTTCCGGGCGCCGTAAGCTGCAACGGTTCCCCCGCGCTATCGTCGGGCACAATCCCCCAACGACCCAAAGCGGCGGCGACGCGGCGCGTCAAAGTCCTGTCGGGCGTAATGAGCGCAGATCGCGTTCCATTCTCGGCCGCCTCACGCAACACCAGCGCGATTGCCATGGCTTCTCGCGCGACGTCAGGTGCCTCAATCAGGGTAATACCGGACATCGCCTCGTCTAGATCGGGCAATGATTTGCCTTCATCAATCCATTGATCGGTGACGGGCGCAGGACGCAATGCCAAAGACACAACTTGGTTGCGCGCGGGCGCAGGGGCCAGCGAATTGGCCCAATCACGCACCTCTTGCGGCGTAATACCCGCAGATGCACACAGCGCCGCGAACCTATATTGCGGGTGATCCTCGATCGGCATCTTCCCTTGCGAAAGCGTTGCCCAGACCGATGCGGGCATATCCGCATCAAATCCCGGCAGGATCACCGCCCCTTGCGGCAGATTTGCAACCGCACGCATGAAGGCGGAAGTCGCGCCACGCGAGCCCGTGGAACCCGCGATCAAGATTGGATGCGATGGCGGAACCTTCGCCCATTGATCGCTTAGATGGTCGATCACAAGCCGCTGGCGCGCATCCCCATCGGGCGCATCCGTATCGTCAAAGAATTGCGTAATAATGTTGATGAAGCTGAGGCTTTTCTGCCAATGCGCCGCATGATTGGCCGCGATATTGAGTTGCGCAAGCGCCGTGGGGTGAACGTTTTCTTGCTGCATCTCCGCCAGCAGGCCCGACAAACTATCCGCGAGCGAATAAAGATTCGCTCCTGCCGCGAAATCCGGCATCGTTTGCGTTAAACCGGACACAAGCTGCGCAAGCTCCAACCGACGGCGCAAAGACGGGACCGCTGGCGGTATATGCGCAAGGGGCAGATGTGCGAGATCGGTAAGCAAACGCAACCTTGGCAGCAGGCGCGCCCCGCGACGATCAAATGCCTCACGAACATGCCGCAGCATGCGCGAGGTGTTCAGGTAGACCTCGACACGCGCCATCTCATGCGGCGGCGCATCCTTCATCCGGTCGATTAGACCGTCTACAAAAGCCTGCGGGAAGTCAGCGCCAAGCGGCAATCCGAAGAACCGAGGGGAGCTTTGCGCTTCAAACATCTTCACCTCGCAGCATCGCCTCCGCGAGTGGGATTGAGTCAGGACGACCAACATCGCACCAACGGCCTGCGAGAACCGTGCCGAATAACCGTCCCTCCGCCAACATTTTGTCCCACACCAAATTCAGCGAGAACGCGCGCTCGTGAACATCGGCCAATCCTGCGGGATCAATGATCTGCAAGCCGGTGTAGACATACCCCTTCCCCCGCGCGAGGCGCCCATCCGCGCCAAGGCTGAAATCGCCCTCGCCACGATACCCGACCGCATGAGATGTTGGAACGAGCAGCAAAAGCGCGCTCATCTTGTCGGGATCCCACGCCGCCCCAAGCCGCGAGATGATCTGCTCGCCCTGCCACACGGCGTCGGTATTCAACGTGAAAACTGGCCCCGTTCCTAAAAGCGGAAGCGCTTTGCGCAACCCACCGCCCGTTTCTAGGATTTCGTCACTCTCGTCAGAAATCGCAACCAGTAGCGGCGCGAGATGTGCCCGAACTTGATCAGGCAGATAATGGACATTCGCCGCAACCCGCGAAATTTCGGCTCCATGAACCAGATCAAGTGCGTAATCGATGAGTGGCCGCCCTTGCACTTGGACCATCGGCTTGGGGCGATCTTTCGTCAACGCGCCCATCCGCGTACCAAAGCCTGCCGCAAATAGCATTAACGCGTCCGGAGTGTTCCGCATTGATCTTTAATCCTTTGCAGTAAAGCGTCAGTCGGCGCAGGAGTCGCCGCGTAAAATTCATCTGCCAATGTCGCGAGGTTGGGGTGCGATAGATTGCGTTCTATGTAGCCCCAAGTTCTCGGGATGAGGTCAACATACGCGGCTTTTCCTGCTTGCAAACAAAGCCGCGTGAAAATCCCCAAGATACGTATCGAGCGCTGCGCACCAATCAGCGCGTAAGCAGCCTTAAAATCTGCCAAGTCGTAACCGGCAGACTGGGCGTAGTAATCCCTCTCGGAGGCCTCGACGAGAAGGCTCACATCTCGTCGCGCATCTTGCAAGACAGACACCAAATCATATGCGGGATGCGCCGTAACCGCATCTTGGAAATCCAGCAAGCCGAGTCGCGCGACACCTTCGCGCTCCGGAAGCCATAGCAGATTTTCAGCGTGGAAATCACGAAGACACATCACGCTTGTCACAGGCGCTAACCGGCCGTAGGCCCTCGCAAGCGCCTGCGGAGTGGCGAAATCGGCGCGCGCGCGGCCTGCGGCGGGCAAATACCAATCGCCGCAGAGCGAAGTCATCTCGCCGAAATTACTAACATTGATCCCCGGCAAATCCTCGGGCGCCGCGTGGGTATGTAGCGCGAGCAGAAACCGCGTAATCTCGCGGTAAAGTTCATCCTCCCGGCACGGTGCTTTGGCGACGAGGCGGGCGACTAGATCGTCCCCTAGATCCTCTAACAAGACATAGCCCTGCGCGGCAGATTGCGCCAAAATACGCGGTGCCGAAAACCCCGCATCATTGAGCCACCCGGCGATGCGCACGAAGCGCCCGATCTCGTCTTCCGCATCCTCCGCGATCATCAAGACGGCGTTGTCGGCACCGGCCTCCGGCGTCAGGCGCTCATACCGACGAGCCGAGGCATCTCCGGCGAGCGGTGCCCGATGCGCAGTTCCCCAACCAGCGTCCGCTAAAAAGCGCAACATGGCTTGATCATTTGCTGCCGTCATAAATCCGCCCCTGCCAATCGTTCGGCCCACCGATTATCGCCGTAAAGGCGCGCTGTCCGCCCGTCACCATAGAGTCTGAACGCTATGCGTAGGGCATCGCTAGGGAGGTGCGGGCCAAGCCGATCCGGCCACTCGACGAAACAGAGCCCATTGCCAAAGGCGTCGGTCAGGCCAAGCTCATCGACCTCTGACGGATTGGAAAGCCGATAGAGATCTGCATGCCAAATCTCCACGCCTTCCGCCTCATAGGTCTGGACAAGGGTGAAGGTCGGGCTTGGGACATCTTCCCAAATCCCATGCAGCGCAAGGATTTCTTGGATCACCGATCGCGCGAAATGAGTTTTTCCCGCGCCAATCTGACCGTCGAGCAAAACCGTATCGCCAGCATTCAGAATTGTAGCAAAAGCCGCACCTAATCGTCCCGTTGCCTCAGCGTCGGGGAGGTGTAGCGTCAAAATCGGATCGGTGAGCGCGTCATGTTCAATCATGCTCGCAGTCTTATCCTGCCCAGCCTCCGCTGCAAGCCGCTATGCGCCTAACTGAGAATTCGCTGGTGTTCTGCGCAAAGCGGTTCACCTGCGCTCGAGACAGACGACGGTAACGAAAATCCGATCAACGTCCCGCCTGCCGACATTGGAACAACGCGACACGTCAAAACCAGCCCGTTCTTACGGGTTATAGTGTGCGACCAAGGCTCGCGTTTACCGAGTTGATCGGCAAACTCTTGGATTTTCGAAAAGGCCTCAGCCTCCTCGCAATGGGATTTCCAGCCTTTGATAGCATCCGATATCAACGTTCGGCCCAGCGTTTCAGACGGGTCAACACCCCACATCCGCACATAGGCCGCATTCGACAAGATCAGATCACCGGAGGATTGGAAGACCGCGATCGCCTCTCCAAGCGTGTCAAGAACCTCATTCCCCAGCTCAAGATCGGCGCGGAAACGGCGTGTCAGTGAGATTTCGGAGGAAATATCGTCAAACAGGAACGCGATAGCGCCGTCGGGATGCGGCCGCCCCGTCACACGGTAAGTCTGGCCAGACGGTAGGCTCCAGATTTCCGTATGATCGCCAGAGGACGCCGCCTTTTCGAGCGCGGACATTTGCTGTCGCCAGCTGCGATAATTCTTTGGCTCGGGCATCACCCGCCCCTCGCGGAGATGGTCGAAGAAGGCGTAAAGCGTTGGACGGACCGCGAGGAATTCGGCGCTCAAGCCGAGCAAATCCAGCAAGGCGGGGTTGAAGATCTCTAAGGTCCGTTGGCGATCAAATATCGCAAGGCCGATTGGTAAATCCGCAAAGGCTTTGGAAAGCGTATTCACAAACTCACGCAAAGAGCGTTCTGCCCTATCTGGTGAGTCACTCGGCAGCGCAAAATGGAGCGCGCCATTCTCCAGCAGTTGCGAGTGACATTCATACCAGTGCACCCGGTCGTCATCGCCATCGACTTTCAGCCGGCGCGGAACGGTGCCCGTGCCCATCGGCGTATTCGCGAAAATCCGTGGGAGCGGCCATGCCAATACATCATCCGTCAGATTCAGTGCCCCGGACCTTAAGATATACGCGCGATTTGCCCATGTCACAGAGCCATCGGAGCTTTCACGCCACGCCAAAATCGGCGCGCGATCAACGGTATTGCGAAGCAAATCCAGCTCGTCCTCCAACGCTCGTTGGCTCAACCCGTCAACCAAGACACCGTGCCCTTCCGCATCCGGATCGATCAGCGTGATGCGCGCCATTCCGTTCACGCTTTCAGCGACGAGGCGGATCGGGGCGTGCTCGCCAGGGGAGAGGCGAGAGGACATTTCGAGGCGGCCCTCCTCTGCCAAGCGGCCCATCGTTTGGAGGAAATTCGTAAACCGAGGGATCAGAAAAGCTGCGAGCCGTGCCCAATCCGTGTGCGCGACAGGCGCAACCTCTAGCAATCGATGCGCGCTCGCAGTGGCATCGAGCAAATCCTCCCCGTCAAACAAGAAGACGGTTTGCTCCAATCGGTCTCCCGTTGAAAGCCGGAGCGCGGCGCTTTTTCTGGTCGAGCCAGTCGCCGCGAGGATCATGAGGGCCACGACCGCCGAGGCGACGGACGTTGTCACAATGATAACCGCCAAGATCCAATGGTCCAACGCCGCATTCTCCGATCACGCGTTCTATCGGGAGAGGTTCGTCAATAATAGTTAATGTCGCGTTAATCTTGATTGATCGATAGAGCGAAGCGGCGCGAATTGTCTACTCGAATGCCATATTTGCGCCCAGCCCGCCGGACGTCTCCGCCAGCAAACGCTCGAGCGGCCAGGTGACCTCCACAATCGCTCCGCGATCAAGCCCCGCCTCCGATGCCGTCAAAAACGGGTCACTCCCATTCGTGAACGACAGGCGCGCGCCCGTGCGCTCCAACAACGTCTTGGCGATAAACAGCCCTAGCCCCATCCCGTCATATCCAGGGCGCGCGGCATCTGTGCGTTTGGACGCCAAGAAAGGGTCACCGATACGGCCCAAAAGCCCTGCCGGATACCCCGGCCCGTCATCGGAGATACGTACGGTCAGCGTCTCGTTCGTCCAAGACGCATCAACCCAAACGGTCGATTGTGCGAAATCCACTGCGTTTTGCACAAGGTTCCGCAACGCGTGGATCAACTCGGGATAGCGATAAATAATTGGCTGGCGTTGCGGCGCGCCACCTTGCCCGACACCCTCAAAATGGACGTCCTTCCCGCGCGCCGTATGGGGCTCAGCCGCCTCTCGCAAAACCGCCAGAAGCGGGGCCGAGCGCAGATGGAGATCATCTTTTCCCGCACGCCCCATCGATTGCAGAATATCGCGGCATCGATCGGCTTGCGCGCGGATCAACAATGCATCTTCACGGTGATCTTCGCGGTCCAGCTCATCGGCCAATTCGGCGCTCACGAGCTTAATCGTCGCCAAAGGCGTACCCAGTTCATGCGCCGCCGCGGCCACAACGCCGCCAAGATCGGTCAGCTTTTGCTCACGCGCCAAGGCAAGCTGCGTCGCGATCAGCGCATCCGCCATCGAATGATTCTCTGTCGCGATCCGGTGCGTATAGACGCCGAGGAATATAACGCCGATCACGATCGCCAGCCAAAACCCGAAGAGAAACAGCCGCGGCACCTGTAAAAGCGTCCCGTCGTCAAATTGCAAAGGCAAGGCCGTCACCGCAATCAACGAGACCACCACGATCGTCACGACGCCAAGAAAAATGGTCGCGCGGGTCTGCAGCGCAGTCGCGGCAATCGTCACAGGAACAATAATCAGCAGCGCGAACGGGTTTTCGAGCCCCCCCGTCAACCCCAGAAGCAAGGCGAGCTGCGCGACATCGAACATCAGCATCGCCAATGTTTCACTTTCCGTCAGGCGCTTTGTCTCGGGGAACAGAAAAATGGCGACAAGATTACCCGCGACCGCCGCCCCGATCGTGAGCAAACAAAGCGGCAGGTCAATCGCGATGTCGTAGACGAGACGCGCCGCGAAAATCGCACATAACTGCCCCACAACGGCAGTCCAGCGTAGGAAAATCAAGGTTCGCAAGCGCACCCAATCGCCGTGAGCTTCGAGCGCGGGAAGATTTGATCCCTGTTTCATCGTGCGGCTCTCCTCAAGACGTCTGGGACTTTCCCGGCGCGACGACGCCTGCCCGAATGGTCGAATTGTCACATCTTCGCTGGAGGCATTGATACCGAAGCTACAATCAGCGATCAATGCGCCAAACTGATGAGGAGTTTTTCATGTCCATCGCCCCGAAAACAGCCGCGTTTCTAGCCGGAGGCGTCGCGCTAGTCGGCATCGGCGCAATGACAATTGCAACCCTTACCCGTCCCGCGGCCGATCTTTTCGCCGCATGCCGCAACGGCGCAGTGGCCGGCGGCGCGAGCACCATTGGCGGTCCGTTCGAACTGGTAGACGAAACTGGAAAAACCGTCACGAACACCGATGTCATCACCGGCCCGACGCTTGTGTATTTCGGATATACCTTCTGCCCTGATGTTTGCCCGCTCGATTTGACGCGGAACGCCGAGGCAACCTACCAACTCGACGAACAGGGATATGACGTAACTCCGGTCTTTATATCGGTGGATGCAGAGCGTGACACGCCGGAAGTCCTTGCGGAGTTCACCGACATCATGCACCCGCGAATGATTGGCCTCACCGGCTCCGCGGAGCAAATTAAGGCCGCAAGCCAAGCCTACAAAACCTATTACAGCGTCCAGACGCCTGGCGATCCCTACACCCTTATTGATCACTCGACACAGTCATACCTGATGCTCCCCGAATACGGCTTCGTCGATTTCTTCAGTCATAACGACAGCGCCGATCTCGTGGCCGAGAAAATGGCCTGCTATCTCGAAGCCGCCGAGCAAGCGTAAACGGGCGGAGGGCGGCGGATAAAACCTGTGTCGGTAGACCTTTCTATCCGATTTTATCCGATGGTTTGACCCGCCGCCCCTCTCGCCCTACATCTACCCACATCAAAGTGTTTGGGAGGTCTTATGTCCGAGGATGAATTCGCTGCTCTGGGCCCAGACCGCACATTGCTGCTGGTTGATGATGATGTGCCATTCCTAAGCCGCCTCGCACGTGCGATGGAAAAGCGCGGCTTCACCACCCTCACCGCCGAGACGGTCACGGAGGGCAAGGCGATAGCCCAGTCACGAGCGCCCGCTTATGCGGTAATCGATCTACGGCTCGAAGATGGCAGTGGGCTCGATGTCGTGGAGGCATTGCGCGAGAAACGCGCAGACGCGCGTATCGTTGTCCTTACCGGCTATGGCGCAATTGCAACCGCTGTCGCTGCGGTAAAAATGGGGGCAACTGATTACCTATCAAAGCCCGCCGACGCGACAGATGTCACGAATGCGCTTTTAGCACGCGGAGAGTCGCTCCCCCCGCCGCCCGAAAACCCTATGAGCGCCGACCGCGTTCGTTGGGAACATATCCAGCGGGTCTATGAGCAATGCGACCGGAATGTTTCTGAAACAGCACGCCGTTTGAACATGCACCGTCGGACATTGCAGCGGATTCTCGCCAAGCGCGGGCCAAGATAACTATTCCTTTGAGTAAACATTTGATGATCGGCTCATTTTACGCTTGATTAAGTGTAGAAATGAAAATTACTTGGACCCTTAAATAAAGAGGGAACCAAATGACCGATAATCTCGATGTTCTGTCGTTGCCAGAGTTAAAAGATCTTCGCTCCCGAGTAGAGCGCGCGATTAATAGCTATGAAGAACGCAAAAAACACGAAGCCCTCGTCGAGTTGGAAGAGACCGCTCGGAAGATGGGGTATTCTTTGGCTGATTTAACCGGCGTTCACGTGGCGCGAAAACGCAAAGCGGTTGAACCCAAATATGCCAATCCCGCCGATCCGTCCGACACGTGGACGGGACGTGGCCGTAAGCCGCGCTGGGTTGTTGAGGCGTTGGAATCAGGAAAGACGATGGAAGACATTTCCATCTGAACCATCTGCGTAACGCATGTAGCTCTGTGAGAGGGTTTTCTGGTGGCTAGGCCGTGTTGACAAAAGGGATTCACACCGTGCCGTGAGCGTGATTCAAGCTGGTATCTGCGATGGAGACCAGCTTGGCACGAGACCTGATGTCGGACGAGGAATGGGCGTTCTTTGAACGTTTCATCTTGGCAGTCCGCGCCCCGAACGGGCGGAAACCCACCAACCACCGTCTTGTTCTTGATGGGATTTTCTGGATTGCCCGCACGGGCGCCCCTTGGAGGGATCTGCCCGAAGAGTTTGGCAAGTGGTCGAGCGTCTACCGCCGGTTCCGACGATGGACGCTCGCGGGCTGTGGGAGGACATCATGGACGCGCTGAACCAAAGCGGTGCCGTGCCGGACGCCTTGCAAATGGTCAACAGCACCGTCATCCGCGCCCATCATCAGGCAGCGGGCGCAAAAGGGGGACTCCGCGGCAGGGTTTCGGCCGTTCGCGAGGGTTCTTCACGACCAAGATCCACCTCCGCGTCAACGCAGCAGGCCTGCCCATGAGAACCGAGATCACGCCGGGCCAGACATCCGATTACATGGGATTTGATCTGGTCATGGCCGACAACTTGCCCGAGCCGAGCGTTCTGCTGGCAGACAGAGGTTACGATGCTGACAGCATTCGCCAAAAGATGGATGCGCGGGATGTGTTGACCCAAATCCCCATGCGCAAATCACGAAAGATGCGCGTCGGAGTCGATCACTCCCTCTATTCATTGCGCAACCTGGTCGAACGGTGCTTCAACAAGCTGAAGAACGCTCGCCGCGTCGCAACCCGCTACGACAAAAGCGCCGAGAGCTTCCTCGGCTTCATAGACATCACGTCCATCCGCCTCTGGCTGCGTCTTTTGACAACATGACCTAAAGCTTCCAGAAAACCCTTACATTATTCGGAGGGGCATAGCTCTACCCGTGTTCCCCACTGAGCGCACCGCTTTGACAGAACGTCGGGGAGCGGAGCGTCAATAAACACCGCATCAATATCTTCTAGCGAGCACAGCTTAACAGGCGCGACCCGATCCAGTTTGGTTTGGTCGGTGACCAAGAAACTCGTGCGCGCCTGACGGATGATCGTTCGGCTAACGCGGATCTCTGCTAAATCATAATCTAAAAGATCTCCATCAAGATCTAACGCAGATGCACCAATTACCGCGTAATCAACTTTAAATTGATTCATGAAATCTGCCGTAAGATCACCCACAAGCCCACCGTCGGAACGGCGCAGGTTTCCCCCTGCGACCATTATCTCGCAGCTTTCATTTGATAAAAGTATATTTGCGACATTTATATTATTCGTCACGACAGTAATGTTTTTGTGATGAAGTAATTCCCGCGCGACCGCTTCAGTGGTCGTCCCAAGGTTGAGGATCAGCGAGCAGTTATCCGGAATATTTTGTGCGCAGGCTCGACCGATTGCGGCTTTCGCGGCCTCCGCCATTTTCCGCCGCTCGGCGTAGGCATAATTCGTCACCCCTGTTCGAATGACCGCGCCACCATGCACCCGATCGACGAGACCCTCATCGGCAAGTTCCGTCAAATCACGGCGAATGGTTTGCAAAGTTACATTGAAACGCTCGGCCAGAGATTCGACAACCACACGCCCCTCACTGCGTGCGATTTCCAAGATCTCGGTTTGGCGGAAATTATGGGCCACGGCGGCGCCTCCCATCAATACATTCGAGAACAAATGTCATTCGAATATCGTGAAGTAAAGTCAGGCTGGTCAAAACGAAGGCATGGCGCCGCAGCGCAGTGCAAATGCCGCATGTGCGAAATGATGTTCGAATTTGTCAAAACCGAACATTTTCGAAAAATATGTTTGACATTCGGGGCAAATCCGCGCCCCTTAAGAAAACCTGAACGCGTCTGACGCGTGAACCCGATAGGAAGCGACGGCGCGATGGAAGAGACTCAACCAATCGACTTGTTCATCATCGGTGGCGGCATCAACGGCTGCGGCATCGCGCGCGATGCTGTTGGTCGCGGCTTGTCGGTTCGACTGGCCGAACAGGGCGACTTGGCGCAAGCGACGTCCTCGGCCTCGACAAAGCTCTTCCACGGCGGCTTACGCTATCTGGAATTCTTCGAATTCCGTCTTGTGCGCGAAGCCCTTCAGGAGCGCGAAATCCTGCTGAAGATGATGCCGCATATCAGCTGGCCCATGCGGTTTGTTCTTCCTTATCACGCCGATATGCGCTTCGAGAGCGAGACGCCGACGTCGAAGCTTTTGTCTTTCATCATGCCTTGGATGAAAGGTCGTCGCCCTGCGTGGCTCATCCGCCTCGGGCTTTTCTTGTATGACACGCTGGGGGGGCGGAAACTCCTGCCTGGCACACGGACCCTCGACCTCGCGCAAGATCCGGCCGGCGCGCCTTTGAATGGCAAATTCCGTAAGGCATACGAATACTCCGATTGCTGGGTTCAAGACTCCCGCCTTGTCGTTCTCAACGCGCGCGATGCCCAAGCACGAGGCGCGCAGATTATGGTCCGCACGAAAGTTGTCTCAGCCGAGCGCCGCGATGGGCTTTGGCATATCGTCACCCAAACAGAAAACGGCACACAAGAACACACCGCGAGGGCGCTGGTAAATGCGGGCGGACCTTGGGTTGAAGACCTGATCCGCAACGTTGTGCGGGTGAATTCCACCGAAGGCGTTCGACTGGTTCGCGGCAGCCATATCGTCACGCGCAAGCTCTATGACCATGATCGCTGCTATTTCTTCCAAGGCGAAGACGGGCGCATCATTTTCGCCATTCCCTATGAGCAGGATTTCACCCTGATCGGGACCACCGACGCCGATCATAAAGGCGCTCCGTCTGACGTCTCATGCACGCCCGAAGAACAGCAATACCTGTGCGACTTTGCCTCGAACTACTTCAAGAGCCCCGTCACACGTGATGATATCGTTTGGAAATATTCCGGCGTGCGCCCATTGTATAACGACGGCGCAAGCTCCGCGACGGCGGCAACCCGCGATTATGTTCTGTCTTTGGATGCGAAAGGCGCGCCCTTACTTAACGTGTTTGGCGGGAAGATCACCACCTATCGGCGCCTCGCAGAATCCGCGATGGAGAAGCTCGCCCCACATTTCGCAGGGCTCAGCGCGCCTTGGACGGAAGGCACGACGCTGCCAGGAGGCGCGTTTGCTCCGGATGATGCGAGCGCGCTGATCGCCGGAATTGAGCGTGACTACCCCTTCATGACCCATGCGTGGGCGGAGCGGATGATCCGACATTACGGGCTTGAGGCCAGGGACATCCTCGGCTCGGCACATTCTGTGACCGATTTGGGGGAAAGCTTTGGCGCGACACTCTATGCCGCTGAGGTGCGTTGGTTGATTGAAAAAGAATGGGCGCGATCCGCGGTGGATGTCGTTTGGCGTCGTACCAAGCTTGGCCTGCGAATGACGCCTGAGGAGATTGCGGCGCTGGATATGTATATATCCCAGCACAGCTAAAAAGGCCGTAGCAGCCAGAGGAGGGCTGCGCGGTCAGGGGAGAGAGAATGACTTTGGAATTGAAAGCGGTGGCAAGCACCGCCGAAGGGCGTGTGCACATACACCCGACAGATCTGACCCTGGAAAAGGGGACGATGAACGTACTTTTGGGGCCCACATCGGCGGGGAAGACCTCGTTGATGCGGCTAATGGCGGGCTTGGATCAGCCCACGCGTGGCCGCGTGTTTTGGCAAGGGCGCGACGTGACGGGTATGCGTGTGCAAGATCGCAAGGTCGCGATGGTCTACCAACAATTTATCAACTACCCTGCGATGAGCGTCTACGACAACATCGCCTCCCCCCTACGTCTAATGAAAGTCTCCCAAAGCGAGATTGATCGGCAGGTTCGTGCGACCGCCGACATGATGAAGTTAACGCCGATGCTCGACCGCAAACCGTTGGAGCTTTCGGGTGGCCAACAACAACGCTGCGCCTTAGCACGCGCATTGGTGAAGGGCGCAGGGCTCGTTTTGCTCGATGAGCCATTGGCGAACCTCGATTACAAACTTCGCGAGGAACTCCGCGTCGAAATCCCGAAAATCTTTGAAGCCTCCGGCGCGATCTTTGTCTACGCGACGACCGAGCCCGAGGAGGCGCTGCTGTTGGGGGGGAACACCGCAGCATTGTGGGAGGGGCGCGTGACGCAATTCGGCCCGACGGCGGAGGTCTACCGCCGCCCCGCAGATCGCCAAACCGCGCGCGTATTCTCGGACCCGCCGATGAACTTCACGCCCCTTGTGAAGCGCGGCAACCAGCTTGATTTCGGTGGCGGCGTTCACGCTCCCGCAAGCGGCGAGTTCGCCGCCTTAGCTGATGGCCGTTACGTCGCAGGCTTCCGGGCCAACCACCTGGCCTTGGCGGGGCGCCATGATGGCAACGCAATCGAGTTCACATGTCGCTTAGGCGGAACTGAAATCACAGGCTCTGAAACATTCCTGCATCTTGGAAGAAACGGCGACGTCGGTTCAAACGAAGCTTGGGTCGGGCTTATTCACGGCGTTCACGATTTGCATCGTGGAACGGAACTGAAAATCGCGGTGGATCCGAGCTTTATCTATCTCTTCACCGAGGACGGCGCACTCGCAGCGCCTGCCTCCTACGCGATGGCAGGGTAAGATCATGGCACAAATCACCCTGAAAAATCTGGCGCATAGCTACTACCCCAATCCAAAGTCTGATGCTGATTTTGCGCTGAAAGAAATGGATCACGTCTGGCAGGATGGCTCGGCCTATGCGCTCCTTGGGTCGTCGGGCTGCGGAAAATCAACGCTGCTCAATATTATTTCCGGCCTGCTAAAGCCCTCGCACGGCAAGGTTTTGTTTGGAAATCAGGATGTTACGGAGGCCGATACCGCCGCGCGCAACATCGCGCAGGTTTTCCAGTTTCCCGTTGTTTACGATACGATGACCGTCCGCGATAACCTCGCCTTCCCTCTGCGCAATCGCGGCATGGATCCAGCCTATATCAAGGACCGCGTCGCACAAATCGCGCAGATGATCGGGATGGAAGCTGAGCTCGGCCAGAAAGCGCGGGGCCTGACGGCGGATGCGAAACAGAAGATCTCGCTCGGCCGCGGCATGGTACGTGAAGACGTCAATGCGATCTTATTCGACGAGCCTCTGACCGTCATCGATCCTCATATGAAATGGGAACTGCGCACACAGCTAAAAGAACTACATCGCGAGTTCGGGCACACGATGATTTACGTCACACACGACCAGACGGAAGCTCTCACATTTGCCGACAAGGTGGTTGTGATGTCGGAAGGTCGCGTTGTGCAAATGGGCACGCCGCAGGAATTGTTCGAGCGCCCAGCGCATACGTTCGTTGGGTATTTCATTGGCTCTCCGGGAATGAACTTTCTGGAGGCCGACGTAAGGGGATCCTCGGCCGTGGTGCACGGTATCGAGGTGCCGCTGGGCGCGGCCCACGGGCCAATTGCGGGCCGCGTCCAGATCGGTATCCGCCCCGAATTCTGCATTCTTGCCGAAAGCGGCGGGCTGCCATTCAAAATCTTGCGCGTCGAGGATGTAGGCCGCCACCGGATCATCCGCGGAGAAATCGATCGAACGGCGTTTAACGTTACGGTGCCCGAGGGCACCCCAATCACAAGCGGCGCAAACCGCGTTCTCTTTGCGCCGGAAAAAATCAACGTCTACGCCGATGACTGGCGTGTCGCACCTGTCGGGGAGGGCAAGTGATGGACAAGACGCTCAACAACAAAGCTTGGTTTCTGGTTCTACCAGTCCTCATTTTGGTCGCGTTTTCAGCGGTGATCCCGTTGATGACAGTCGTCAATTATTCGGTTCAAGACACGTTCGGGAACAACGAGTTCTTTTGGGCCGGATTAGAGTGGTTCGAAGAAATGCTGCAATCCGACAGGATGTGGGCTGCGCTCGGACGCCAGATCGCCTTCTCTGGAATCATCCTCGCGATTGAGGTTCCTCTGGGAATTTTCATCGCGTTGAATATGCCTAAATCGGGATTTTGGGCTTCGTTCTGTCTCGTTTTGATGGCGCTTCCGCTGCTGATTCCGTTCAACGTGGTTGGCACCATCTGGCAAATTTTTGGCCGCGTGGACATCGGTCTTCTTGGCCGCAGCTTGGCCGCGCTGGGCATTGATTATAACTACACGTCAGATGCCGTCGACGCTTGGGCGACGGTCATCGTCATGGATGTATGGCATTGGACTTCCCTCGTCGCGCTCTTGTGCTATGCGGGCCTGCAATCCATTCCAGAAGCTTATTATCAGGCCGCCAAAATTGATCAGGCGTCACGCTGGGCTATCTTCCGGTTCATCGAATTGCCGAAAATGTCGGGCGTCTTGCTGATCGCAGTTCTGTTGCGCTTCATGGATAGCTTCATGATCTATACGGAGCCGTTCGTGATAACCGGCGGCGGGCCAGGCAATGCAACAACCTTCCTGTCGATCGACCTCGTCAAGATGGCGGTTGGTCAGTTTGATCTTGGTCCCGCTGCAGCGTTCTCGATCATGTATTTCCTAACGATCCTCGCGATTTCATGGGTGTTCTACACCGTGATGACGAGCCTCGATAAAGCGGAGGGCAAATAATGCGCCTGAAATCCCAACCCGTCGTCATGGGGATATACCTGCTCTTTTTGCTCACGCCGATCTACTGGCTGGTAAATATGAGCTTGAAAACGAACACTGAAATCACCTCCGCGTTCACGCTGTGGCCGAGCGATCTGACCTTCGCCAATTATGTGACGATCCTCACCGATCCAAGCTGGTACATGGGCTACGTCAACTCCTTGATCTACGTGGTGCTCAACACGATCATCTCGATTGCCGTTGCCTTGCCTGCAGCTTATGCGTTCTCGCGCTACCGCTTCATGGGCGACAAACACCTGTTCTTCTGGCTGTTGACCAACCGAATGTCGCCGCCGGCCGTCTTTGCGCTGCCTTTCTTCCAGCTCTACTCGTCAGTTAACTTGTTCGACACGCATATCGCGGTGGCATTGGCGCATTGCCTCTTTAACGTCCCGCTCGCGGTCTGGATTTTGGAAGGCTTCATGCGCGGGGTGCCGAAGGAAATCGATGAAACGGCCTATATCGACGGCTATTCCTTCGGTGCATTCTTCGCCAAGATTTTCTTGCCGCTCATCGCATCCGGCGTCGGCGTTGTCGCCTTCTTCTGCTTCATGTTCTCTTGGGTAGAATTGCTCCTGTCGCGCACTTTGACCTCCGTCGCGGCAAAACCCATCGCAGCCACAATGACGCGGACGGTTTCCGCATCAGGGATGGATTGGGGCGTTCTTGCCGCGGCAGGTGTGCTGACGATCGTGCCCGGTGCCCTCGTGATTTACTTTGTTCGCAACTACATCGCTAAGGGCTTCGCCCTTGGCCGCGTGTAAGGAGACTTGCTGATGGCTTGGATGGCATGGACCACCCCGACCGCGATTTTCTTTATCGTGATCGCCTGCTTGCTCGTCACCTTCACGGTACTTGCAATTAAATTCCCCGAGACGCCGCGCAAGGGCGTCTTACGGATCGAAACAACGCGGGGGGATCGCTTGTTTATCACCCTGCTGGGCTCGGCCTTTATCAATCTAGGCTGGCTCGCCGCCTTCGGCGCTCCGCTTACCGGCGCGCTGATCCTGTGCCTCGTCTACGCCGCAGCGGTGTTCCGCTGGGTCTGACGCCTGCACCTAATACGCATCACAAATTCTCAGGGAGGAGAAATAATGAAACTGCGTAGAACCTCGACTGCCATGGCGCTCGCGCTCATGGTCAGCAGCCCCGCTTGGGCGGATATGGACGCCGCGAAGGGCTTCCTTGATGCCGAGATCGGTGATCTGTCGGCGCTATCGCGCGCGGATCAAGAGGCTGAAATGCAATGGTTTATTGACGCCGCCAAGCCTTTCGCGGGGATGGATATTCGCGTCGTGTCCGAAACCATCACGACCCACGAATACGAGGCGAAAGTCCTCGCACCAGCATTTGAGAAGATCACGGGTATCAAGATCACGCATGATCTGATCGGTGAAGGCGACGTCGTAGAGAAGCTGCAAACGCAGATGCAATCGGGTGAGAATATCTACGACGCCTATATTAACGATTCCGATCTCATCGGGACGCATTGGCGCTACAAACAAGCCCGCAACCTGACCGATTGGATGGATGGTGAAGGCAAGGACGTCACCAACCCAGGCCTTGATCTTGCGGATTTCATCGGGACGTCCTTCACAACCGGCCCGGATGGCAAACTCTATCAATTGCCAGACCAGCAGTTCGCGAACCTCTACTGGTTCCGTCAGGACTGGTTCACCGACCCCAAAAACATGGAAGATTTCAAAGCGAAATACGGCTATGACTTGGGCGTTCCGGTAAATTGGTCTGCTTATGAGGACATCGCGGAGTTCTTCACGGGTCGCGAGATCGATGGTAAAAAAGTCTATGGCCACATGGATTACGGTAAGAAAGATCCGTCGCTTGGCTGGCGCTTTACCGATGCCTGGCTCTCCATGGCAGGTGCAGGCGATAAGGGTGAACCGAATGGCTTGCCGGTCGATGAATGGGGCATCCGCGTAAACGAGAACTCGCAGCCGGTTGGCTCGTGCGTCGCGCGTGGCGGTGACACGAATGGCCCGGCAGCTGTTTACTCGATCGAGAAATATATCGATTGGTTGACCAAATATGCGCCACCGACCGCCGCTGGTATGGTCTTTGGCGAGGCCGGTCCGGTTCCTGCGCAGGGCGAAGTCGCCCAGCAAATGTTCTGGTACACCGCCTTCACAGCCGACATGGTAAAAGAAGGCCTTCCGGTTATGAACGAGGACGGCACGCCCAAATGGCGCATGGCCCCCAGCCCGCATGGCGCGTATTGGGAAGAAGGCATGAAGGTCGGATATCAAGATGCCGGCTCGTGGACATTGATGGAGTCCACCCCCGTGGACCGTGCGAAGGCTGCGTGGCTTTACGCACAGTTCGTGACCTCGAAAACAGTGGACGTGAAGAAAGCCCATACTGGCCTGACCTTCATCCGCGAATCCACAGTCCAGCACGAGTCCTTCACCGAGCGCGCTCCAAAACTTGGTGGCTTGGTCGAGTTCTACCGTTCGCCAGCGCGCGTTCAGTGGTCGCCGACCGGCACCAACGTTCCGGACTATCCGAAGTTGGCGCAATTGTGGTGGCAGAACATCGGGGATGCGTCCTCAGGTGCTAAAACCGCGCAAGAGGCGATGGACAGCCTCTGCGCAGAGCAAGAGAAAGTTCTCGCCCGTCTCGAGCGCGCAGGCGTTCAAGGAGAGCTTGGGCCCAAACTCAACGAGGAAATGGATCCAGAATACTGGTTGAGCCAGCCCGGCGCGCCGAAGGCGAAACTTGAAAACGAACGCCCAACGCCCGAAACCATCAGCTATGACGAGCTGATTGCCTCGTGGAACTAACGCGTTAAGCAAAAATGAGGGGGCGGCGCACCATCGCATCGCCCCCTCTCACGATCACTAAGGCCAAAGCGACATATTCCCGTAGCATAGGGCAAAGGCCACGGGTAATTTACGATAAAACATTTGGGGAAAGACCATGACCTACATTCTCGCGATTGACCAAGGCACCACCTCATCGCGAGCAATCCTGTTTGATGAAACGATGCGCGCGCATGTTTCCGGTCAGGAAGAGTTTCCGCAGCATTTCCCCAATTCCGGCTGGGTAGAGCATGATCCGGCGGACCTTTGGTCGACTGTTCTTTCGACTGTGCACGAGGCGTTGAAAAAGGCTGATGTAACCGCCGATGATATTCGCGCGATCGGGATCACAAACCAGCGCGAAACGACTCTCGTTTGGGATCGCCATACCGGTGAGCCCGTCTATAACGCGATCGTTTGGCAGGATCGTCGCACCGCTGATGATTGCGCGAGGCTGCGCGAGGACGGATTCGAGCCCATTGTGACCGAGCGTACCGGCCTTCTTCTGGATCCATATTTCTCTGCAACGAAGTTGCGCTGGATCTTGGAAAACGTCGACGGCGCCCGCGTCCGCGCCGAAGCAGGCGATCTACTCTTTGGAACGGTTGACAGCTTCTTGATCTGGAAGCTCACAGGCGGCAAAATTCATGCCACCGACGCGACCAATGCCGCGCGCACCATGCTTTACGACATCGCGAAGGGGCGTTGGTCCACGACAATATGCAGCAAGCTCGGGATTCCTCTGACGATGCTGCCTGACGTGAAGGATTGCGCCGCAGATTTCGGAGAAACCGACCCAGAGCTTTTTGGCGGCGCGATCCCGATCCGCGGTGTCGCGGGTGACCAGCAGGCGGCCACCTTGGGTCAGGCATGTTTCCGGGCAGGCATGATGAAATCGACCTACGGGACCGGATGCTTTGCGTTGATGAATACAGGTGATGTCATGGTGCGCTCCACGCATCGGCTTTTGACGACGATTGCGTATCAGTTGGACGGCAAGCCTACCTATGCCCTCGAAGGGTCAATCTTCATCGCAGGCGCAGTTGTGCAATGGCTGCGCGATGGATTGGGCACAATATCGCAAGCGAAAGAAGTTCAGGCACAAGCCGAGGCAGCAGATCCGCATCAAAATGTCGTTCTTGTTCCCGCATTTACTGGGCTAGGCGCGCCTTGGTGGGCCCCAGAATGCCGCGGCGCAATCTTCGGCCTGACACGTGGTTCGGGCCCGAATGAACTCGCAAAGGCCGCGCTGGAAAGCGTCGGCTACCAGACGCGCGATTTGCTGGAGGCGATGACAGCCGACTGGGAGGACTCGCAAAAAGGCACGCCCGCCGCGCGTGAAGTGTTGCGTGTCGATGGCGGCATGGTCGTCTCGGAATATGCGATGCAATTTCTGGCAGATATCATCGGCGCACCGGTTGATCGCCCCGAGATAACCGAAACCACGGCTTTGGGTGCGGCGTGGCTCGCTGGAATGTCTGTCGGACTTTACCCCGATCAAGAGGGCTTTGCACAGGCTTGGGCGTTAGAACGTCAGTTTGCGCCGGAGATGGCAGAGGACACTCGAGCCGAAAAATACGAACGCTGGTCGCGCGCCGTGAAAGCCACCCTGCAAATGGGCGGTTGACCTCGTCTCACCGCCGGCGCTTGGGCCCTTTCGTGATCTGCCGCTTCATATATTTGAGGTTGTTCCCGCCGGTTTTATCGGTTGATTTACGCACTGCGAGAACGTGGGCGTTCGCCTTTTCTTCGGCATCGAGCTTCTCCCAACGCGCCAACCGTTCGGGATCGACTTCGCCACTCGCTTCTGCCGCACGAACCGCGCATCCCGGCTCGGTCTGATGTTTGCAATCGCGAAAGCGGCACTTCGTCGAAAGCTCGTATAAATCTGGAAACAACGCAGCGACGCCAAAACCTGCATCCGTCAACTGCAATTCGCGCATCCCAGGCGTATCAATGACAGCACACCCAGATGGGATGACATGCAGTTCGCGCCGCGTCGTCGTGTGGCGCCCCTTAGCGTCATCCTCACGAATGCCGCGAGTTTCCATGACTTGAGCCTCTGTGAGCGCATTGGTCAATGTAGATTTCCCGACACCCGACGACCCCAAGAATGCGACCGTCTGCCCGCGCCCACACCAAGGCGCCAATACGGACTTCGCCGCGTCAAATCGGGCGTCCAGCACCACCACGGGAACAAGATCCGAAATTGTTTTAGCCTGCGCCACATAGACTTCTGGATCTTCGCACAAATCGGCCTTCGTCAAAACGACGACCGGCGCAACGCCCGCATCCAAAGCTAACGCAACATACCGTTCCAGCCGCGCAATATTGAAATCCTGATTGCAAGACGAGGTGATGAACACCGTATCAATATTCGCTGCGATCAGCTGTGTCTGGCGCTCATGCCCGGCTGCGCGTCGCTTGATTAGGCTTTTACGCTCAAGAACATGCGATGCGGCCGGTGTTTCGACGTCATAAAGCACCCAATCGCCCACGGTTGCGGCCACCGTCGGCGGCAATACCGGTGTGACCTCGACGCCCCGCCCTCTCAGGCCGTTACGATGCACTTCGGTGATCCTAACAACAGGACGGGTGTCCCCCGCCTTGACCTGATCCGCGAAAAATGGCTGCCAACCAAGCGATTCAAGTAATGGCACGCTGTTTTCAGGTGTTTCGCACCCGTTCATCGTGCCGCCGTCATGCAAGTGCTGCCATGCTGTTACTTTCTGAAGTGTCGGACCGTGCGCCCGCTTGGCGCCTATGTTACTAGGTTTAAACCAGATCAGGAAGGCCATCCGCCGTGCTCTGGTCCGGTTAATGCATATCATTGGGCTTTGATGGCGAGGTAGTCTTATATGGAAATGACCGTTACTGGCCCCGACGGCCTGCCGCGTTGCAAATGGTGCGCGGCCGCACCGGAGTTTTTTGAATATCATGATGCGGAATGGGGGTTTCCCGTCGCGGATGATCAGCGTCTCTTTGAGAAAATCTGCCTTGAGAGCTTTCAGTCCGGTCTCAGCTGGCGCACGATTTTGACCAAGCGCGAGAATTTTCGCGCGGCATTCCGCGGGTTCGATATTGCCACTGTCGCGCAATTTAATGACCATGACATCACGCGTCTCCTCAACGATGCAGGGATTGTCCGTCATCGAGGCAAGATTGAGGCCGTTATCAACAACGCCAAGCGCGCGTTGGAGATGCAGACAGCGGAAGGCAGTCTCGCGCGATATTTCTGGGCCTTTGAACCTGAGGAATTGACAGTCCCCGTCAACGTTGCCACCTCGCCCGCCTCCATTGCGATCTCGAAGGATTTGAAAAAGCGCGGCTGGAAGTTCGTCGGCCCTACAACGGTTTACGCGTTCATGCAGGCCATGGGATTGATCAACGATCATCACCTTTCATGCAGTATTAGGCCCGCCGCACATCTCGCGCGCGCAGTGTTTACACGCCCAACAAAATAAGCGTTTCGTGCTTGTGTGACGCGCGCAAATTGTCTACTGCGCGTCCTTTGCCAATTCGGAGCGCCCCATGACCACACAGCAGAGCAAAACCCTTGCTATTGATTTTGGGACCTCAAACTCCGCTTGCGCGATCATCGATAACGGCATTGTTCGCCGCATTCCGATGGAACGCGAGAGTGAAACGCTCCCGACTGCTGTATTTTTCCCTGCATCGCGCGGCGGAATGCGTATCGGGTCGGCCGCAGGGCAGGCCCTGATCGACGGCGACGAGGGACGATACATGCGGGCGCTAAAAAGTGCTCTCGGGACGCCCCTTCTGAATGAGGCGCGCCTGATCGGCGGCAAAAGACGATCAATTTCCGACATCATAACCGCGTTCCTCGCGGAGCTCAAAGCGCGGGCCGAGACGGCAACAGGCGCGCATTTCACCAAAGCTCTCTCAGGCAGACCTGTTCGTTTTCATTCGAAAGATGATGCCCGTGACGCGCAAGCGGAAACTGATCTGCGGGCGTGCTATCTTGCAGCGGGGTTTGAGGCGGTCGATTTCATGTATGAGCCGGAGGCCGCAGCATTGGCGAGCGCAGGCGCCGCGGCATCGGGCGACATCGGGCTCATCGTCGATATCGGCGGCGGCACATCAGATTTCTCTGTATTCGAAATGCACGGAACGCAGGTCAAAATCCTCGCGAGCCACGGGATCCGTCTGGGCGGAACCAACTTTGACCACGCCGTGTCAATGAGCCACGTGATGGAGCATCTCGGCCACGGCAGCGAGCTCGAACGCGAGCTAGGGGACGGCAGGCTTCCTGTCCCAAGCAGCATTTTTGTCGATCTCGCAACTTGGGAAAAAATTCCGTTTCTCTACACGCAAGATACGCGGCGCATGGTGAAGCAGATGCTTCCCTTAGCCGTGGAGGCGCAGAAACTCGGACGTCTTGAAAATGTCTTGGTGGACGAATTGGGACATGATCTCGCGTTTGCGGTTGAGCGTGGGAAGATTGCGGCGAACGCGACGGGCGCGCGCAGTCAAATCGAGATGGGTCTGATCGAAAAAGGCTTGGCCGCGCAAATCACAGAAGGCAGCCTCAATGCGGCGCTCTCCACTTATGGCGATCAAATCCGCAATGCTGCGATGGAAACACTGGTAAGGGCCCAAACCGCACCGCAGCAGATCAAATCCGTCGTCTTCGTCGGCGGCTCGAGCCTGATGGGTATGGTCTCGCGGGAGATGGCCACGCTTTGCCCTACGTCACAGCAGGATTACGGCGAAGCTTTCACAGCCGTTGTCGACGGTCTCGCGTTAGCGACTCAAACTTAAGCGGCAAGGGAGAGGTCGTGCAAATCCTGCAAAATACCGTGAATGGTGCCCATCTCTTGCACGCTAAAGGGGGTATTTTTTCGACAAAAGCCCGCCATGGATCGGCAAGACAGCGGACCCACAGCGCAGGCGATCCCATGATTCAGGCCAAACTCCCGACCACGCGCGAAAACATGCTTCGTATCAGCAATTTGAATGTCGTCCCACCTTATGACTCCGGTGTTGGACATCGACCAATGAATCAACGGATCGTGGAGCATCAGGCCTTCCGCGTCGTAAACCTCAAGCCAAGCCGTGGGGTAAGTGCTTACAAGCAAAACCGGATGTGCGAAGCGCATCTGCAGCCCGATGGCGAGCCCTGCGTCGCTCATCTGGTCCAGCGTGTCGATCAACGGTTGCAAATGCTGCGGAATGTTGGAATTCATCTTGATTCAAACTGTCACCTTAATATGGCCGGACAAGAGACGAACTCGAAGATCAGTTCAAGGGCTTTCTTAAAGACGATGCGTCTTCACTTCTTTTCTCGGGCAATCGCCCATCGCGCGGCGGCAACGTCACCTAAGGTCAGGCCGTAGATGGGTTATTCAGACACTTACGAAAAGCTTGCGGCAGCGGCCCCTGCCGGATTTTATCTCGCCCTGCACGTCGGGTTTGCGTTTCCGGAGAGAGAAATCAATCGCCTGCCGCTGGATTGGATCGAATTTTACACGTCTCGTGGCTTATTTGTGCATGATCCCGTGTTGCGCTGGATCTATGCGAATGATGGAGCCGCCCGCATAGAAGACCTAAAGCTCGACGATCCCGCGAATGTGCTCCTCCTATCGCGGCGGTTTGGCCTACGGTACGGTGCTGTGGTCTCGGTGGAACGCGAGCACTCGCAGTGCTTGCGCAGTTATGCGACATTCTATCGCTCAGAACGCCCCTTCGAGCGGATCGAGATCTCGGCGCTTCAGGAGATCGTGAAAACTCTACATGCAGGTCTCGCGCGAGAACCAGAGTTGACTGCCGTGGAAGTTCAAACGTTACGGATGCTGTCACGCGGGATGCGCGTCAAGCAAATCGCACAGGCGGCAGGAATTACCGATAGCGCTGTGAAAGCGCGCCTATCCGGTGCCCGGCGCAAAACCGGCACGCGGACAACATCGCAGCTCCTAACAATAGCTGCGGCGCGCCGTCTGATTTAGCGCCGGCCTCAGATCAATGGACAAGGAATTCCGCGTGCAATGCCCCAGCGGAATTTATACTTTTCAAGATGTCGATCATATCGCGCGGGCTCACGCCAAGCGCGTTCAGGCCCGCAACAACTTCCGAAAGTGAGGACGTATCAGGAAGCTCAGCCATCCGCGTCCCGGGCTCTTCGACGATCGAGGCCTCCGTGCGCGGAACCACTACGGTTTCTCCCTCAGCAAACGGATTTGGCTGAATGGCTAGTGGTGTTTCTTGAATACGCAGTGTCAGATTGCCTTGACTGATGGCGACACGCGATATCCGCACATCTTGGCCCATAACAATCGTGCCGGAGCGTTGATCCACGACAACGCGCGCACGGCGCTCTGGCTCAACAGGGATATTCTCGAGCCGGCCAAGAACATGCGCCGGCGAGCGCATATTCGCCGTCGCAATATCCACTGCGACCGTTCCGGCATCCTGCATCAGCGCGACGCGCCGACCAAACTCGCTGTTGATAGCATTCTCGATACGGCCGGCAGTCGTAAAATCTGGACTGCGCAACGCCAAACGGATCGTATCGAGGGTGGTGAAATCAAACGCGATCTCGCGTTCAACCCGCGCACCCGCGGGAATAACACCTGCGGTCGGAACGCCCTGGGTGATCTTCGCAGCATCGCCCTCGGCGCTCACGCCGCCCGCAATAATCGTGCCCTGAGAAACAGCGTAAATTTCACCATCCGCAGCATTGAGGGGAGTCATAATCAATGTGCCTCCGAGAAGGCTTTTCGCGTCACCAATTGCCGACACCGTTACATCAATTTGACTGCCTGCGCGAGCGAAGGGAGGCAAGGTGGCGGTAACGAGCACAGCCGCCACATTCTTCGGTCGAAATTGCTCGCCCGTAACGTTAACGCCGAGACGCTCTAAGATATTGCTCATCATTTCTTCAGTGAAGGGTGCGTTGCGCAAGCCGTCGCCTGTTCCATTGAGACCAACGACCAGGCCATAGCCGACAAGATCGTTTCCGCGCACGCCGTCAAATTCAACCAGATCTTTAATTCTGATTGGCGCCGTTGAGGCCAAACTCGGCAGGACGGCAAGTAAAAGGGCAATGACGATTTTCCACATCACATGTAGTCCGTCAAACTAAGGTTCGCGAGCCGTGCTGTTAGAGTGTAGAGCGTTGTCATCTGGGTCTCCAATGCTTGCAATGCCGTCGCAGAGTCGTACTCGTCGACGGCAATCATTTCAGCCCGCGCGAGCGTCAGGGCTGCTGTCTCCGCGCTGTTTCGCGTGGCGACACTCTCGATACGTTCCTGTGCCGTACCGATGCTCGCACCGATATTCGAAACGCTGCTCGCAGAGGAAATAAGCGCCGCGCCCGCAGCATTTGCGATGAAGGCTCGTTTATCGGTCTCGCCGGCAAACAAGCCCTCCGAAAGCAATGCACCAATTGCAAGCGATTTTAAAACCTGCCGGACATCTGGATCTGCACCTGTAACGCTAAGGCTCGCCGTCTCTCCTTCCGCAAGCTTGAACGGTTCGAACGCCTCGCCACCTCGATAGGCAACGTCAAGATACCCGCCGCTACCCGCTGGCGCATCGAACCACGCATCAACTTGGCTGAGAACACCGCTGCTGGTTGTCTCGCCTGCGATCGCGCTGCCGATCGCGCTGAGAATAATCTGTGGATCGGCCAAAGGAGCTGTGTCGGTAGACTTACCCGAGAACAAAAAACGGCCCGCAGTATTGGTATTGAATGCCGCGACGGCGCTTTCGAACTTTTCGTTGGCGCTCAGGCCAACGACATCAATCATTGACTCACTGAGTGAAGATCCCGCCGTCAACAAAGCTGCACCGAAATCGGACGTAATATCACTGATAGTCTGGGTAACGGCCTGCATATTCGCGCTGAGCGTGGACGCTTCTTGCGAGACGAATTTGTAACTCTCAAGTGTTTTAAGCGATCGATCAATCCCGGCCAGTGCCGTGAAATCGCCCTTCAGCGCCGCTCCGACATCCGCGGCGCGGCCAGTCGTGAGCTCCTGTGTTAAACGTCCCATTTCCGCTTTAATTGAAACATTCTGGCGCTGCAAACGGAACATTTGAGCCATGTCGCCGACGGATACGAAGTTCATGTTACAGATCCAGAATTTGTTGCATCAATTGGTCAAGCGTCTGAATGACGCGCGCATTGGCTGAGTAAAACTGCTCGATCTGCATCAGTTTTTGCATTTCGTAATCAGTGTCGACGCCGTCTTCGAGTTGCATCTCATTCAGGGCCGTAGAGCGTGATAGCGCGTATGTCTCGCGATCTTCGTAGTCTTGCCGCGACGAAGACGCTTGGGACAAAATCTCCGCCGCGAGCCCGCTTGACGACCTAGCAACGCCTGTGAAGCTTCCTGAACTCGCATAGGCTGTGTTGGATAGCGCCTCTGCGAAGGCCGATATTTGCGCTGAATTCCCAACGGATCCTTGCGAGATCGCGCCTAAGCCATCACGCAAACGCCAAAGTTCGCCGCCGCGGGCAGGATCAACCAAAGCGTTCACAGCGATCCGGCCTGCGAGACCCGTCTCAGACGCAATATCAAGCGCGGCGCCAGCATCGGTGAACAAACCCGGATCCCCGGCGGACACCGTGGGATCCAGGCCGGTCTCTTCGAAGCGCGAGATAAAGTCTCGTGCAAGAGCGTCAATCTGGATTTGCATCTCCGGCGCCACTGTATCACGGATCGTGAAAAGGGCGCCGAGCGTCCCCCCCCCCATAACACCCGCATCGGAGCTATCGATCGAGAGACTTCCGAGTGACAAACCAGACAAAACCCCGCTCGTCAGGGTGCGTTCCGCGGTTACAACGCCGGAAGTGCTAAACCCGATCGATTTCGCGTTCCCCTCCAACAAAATTGCGCCGCCAGTCGTGTAGAGGGAAATCTGCCCTAAATCCCGCGTAACCTCGCGCACGGGAACAATTTCGGAGATCTTATCCACGAGCAATTGTCGCTCATCCATCAGAGCAGTCGCGTCACGTTGGGAGCTCAGCTGAGCGATGATCTGTGCGTTCAACTCGTCGACGCGCTGCAATGACGTATTGAGGGTCTCCACCTGACGACCAATTTCAACGTCCGCCGAGGTACGGATCGTCTCGATCTCCTTGGAGATGGAATTAATCTTCTCGGTAAGATCTTCCGCTTTGGCGAGAACGCTAGCTTGACGTGCTTCGCTATCGGGGCGGCTCGCCGAGTCAATTAAGGAGGCTTCGAAATCATCGATCACCGAGGTCAAAGACCCATCCGCGCCGCTTTCTCCCAAGACGGTTTCAATCCGCACATAAAAATCGGCAAGTGTCGATGCGTTTGCCGTGGCGGCATCTGCAAGGCGACGATCGGCGAGAACAACAGTGTTTACGGCGCGCGCCACCCCGTCAACCTTGACGCCGGCGCCATTCCCGTCGACGGTCTGTGACGATAGGTTCAATTCGCGGCGCGCAAAGCCCTCAGTCATGGCATTGGCGACATTGGAAGACACGACATCAGCAGCACGCGAAGCCGCTGCAAGCCCTGACAATGCGTTGGTAAGCGATCCCGTGATGCTCATGTCGTGAATCCCATCTGTTTAAAAGTCTTACCGCTTGATGTTGGTGGTTTCTTGCAGCATCTCGTCGACCGTCTGGATGACCTTGGCGTTCGACGAATAGGCGCGCTGGGTCTGGATAAGCGAAGTAAGCTCTTGCGCGACGTCGGTCGCAGAACCTTCACGCGCATACCCCACAACCGCACCCGTCGGGCCGTCACCGGCATCCCACAAGAAGAACGATCCGGATTTGGGCGACACTTGGAATGTCTGGTTGTTTAGAGCATTGAGCCCATTAACATTGGGAACATCAACGAGCGGAATCTGGTAGATGCTGCGCGTAAAACCAGTGTCATAAGTCGCTGTAATCAGACCTTTTTCATCAATTTCGACACCCGTCAGGTTCCCGACTGGAGACCCGTCTTTAGTGATGGATGTCGGCGCGAAACTATCAGAGAGCTGGGTCAGACCGTTTGTATCGCCAATCTTACCGATCGTGAGGTTGATACTTTGCAGACCCTCCGCGACCGTCAGATCAAGGGTGCCCGTTGCAGCGTCGTAAGCCGGCCCCGAAACAGTCGTGACGGAGGACAGCGTACCGCCGTTCACGCTCGTGTTGTCGAATACCAACGTGTAGGTGCCCATGATGCTCTCGTCGACGCCCGCAGTAGATGTATCATCCAAAGTGGCGGAGTCGCGAATGACCATTGTCCACGAGTTTGACGAGCCTGTCGCCGGGACGGTCGGTGTAAAGGTGACATCTAGGGTCTCGGACGTACCAAGATTTCCGAAATACTCAACGGAAAGCGGCAGAGCCTCACCGCTCGTCCCAGCGTAGGTCGACGTCGCGGGCAAATTCACCCCGAGATTTATTTTGGATGTAGGGTCGCCCGCGGTCTGGTTGGCGTTGATCACAACGGGTTGAAGGCCCGCGACTGTATCGCGCGGCAAGGTCGGAATTGTACCATCCGCATTCGCAGGCCAGCCAAGAAGAACGAGGCCGGATGACGTCTTCAAAATTCCGTCTTCATCCGTTGAGAACGACCCCGTCGTCGTCATCATCAACGGCTCGTCACCACTGTTGGAATTGAGCGACACCTCCGTCGTGACCGGCAACATCCCACGGCCGGAAATGGCGATATCGAGGGCGTTCGAAGTCGTGACGAGTGCGCCGCGCTCATCGATCGCGCGCGAGGACGTCGCACGAACACCGCCCGCCGAATAGGTGCCCGAATTCGTGGAGTTGGTGATCACAAGGCTATCAAAATCTGCCTCTGCGCGTTTATAGCCGTAAGTTCCGGAATTCGCGATGTTGTCGGAGATGGTTGCAAGCCTTGTCGCGTTGGCGGCAAGCCCCGCAACGCCCGCGTTGAGCGATGAAGAAATGGACATGTATTTGCGCCTTTCTGATGCTGGCATTCCCTATTGGAACCAAGATGCGTGCTGTGGTTTAAGATCTTGCTAACGACGACACATTCGTCAGGATTTCTTCCGGTCCGAGCGCAGAAGAATAATTTCAATTCGATTATTTCGTTCCGCCATCGGGTTCGTCGCGACCCGTTTGCGATCCGCGAATCCCGAGATCCGTTCGATCCGCGCGGCATCAAAACCCGCACCGGTGAAGATATCGCGCACCGCTGCGGCGCGGTCGGTCGAGAGATCCCAACTTGGGTTCACTTTCAGAATATTTGGATAGGTTTTGGTGTGCCCGTTGATCGCAATCTCGTTCGAAACGACGCCGAAAACGCGCGCGATCATGGATACAATTTCGATCATGATCGGTGTTGGCTGTGCCGAATTGCGCTCGAATAAGGGATCGTTTTTGATATCGAAAAACTCGACGATGAGCCCCTCGTCTGTAACGCGTGTCACGATATGACGGGCCAGTTGTTCACTGACCATCGATTCCCCACTCTTGCCCATGAGCGCTTTGTCGATCTCCTTCGCGATCTCCTCAAGCTTACCATTCTCGGAATCAGCGCCTTGGGTTTCCATGCCCGTTTGACCCCGGGATTGATGTTCCTCGGTAGGATTTGGCGCACTGCCACCGGAGCCGATTTGCGCGATCTGGTCCTCGGAGAAAACCGATTCCCCCCCGAAGGCCCCATCACCGCCACCGGAGATCCGGTTGATCGGAATCGTCGGGCTAAAATAATCCGCAATCCCCTTACGCTGTTTTTCAGTCGTGGCATTTAGCAGCCACATCAGCATGAAGAACGCCATCATCGCGGTCACAAAATCGGCGTAGGCCACTTTCCAAGCGCCACCATGATGGCCACCGCCACCGACGACTTTCTTACGCTTGATAATGATTGGAGCTGCGGAATCGCGCGCGGACATGGGCCACCTCACTTTGTTACAAAGTGGGTATAACAAGGGGGCCTTAACGTGCGCTTAAGCCATAAACCATTTACGTTTTTGTTATGGCACGATGCGATCAAGCATCGACTGATGCAGGGAAGGCTGGGCAGTGATCAGACCGTTGGATTGGGGGATCGCTCGATTGAACGTGAGCGCAAGGCCCTGACGGTCAGTGGATATTACACCGGCTCGCCCGGCAATCAGAGCACCGGCCGCGATATCCCATTCCCACGCGGGACGCATCGACAGGGCCACATCAAAACGCCCTGACGCAACCAAGCAAAGCCGCCAAGCAAGAGACGACCGAAAAGTGCGCGTAACTTGCGGGACGTTCCCCGCGCGCCAATGATGGGAAGCAAAACTCGCCGCCGAGGTAATAACTGTCGTCTCTGGCCCCAAAGGCGCACTGTCAGCAGGGGCCAAATGCTCTCCGTTGAGCAAGGAGGGGCCATCTACAGTGGCAGTGTAGAGATCGCCGCGCATCGGCACAAACACCACCGCCGCCGTCACTTGCCCGCCACGCGATATTGCGAGCGAATGAGAGAACCCGTCGGCCCCCTCGATAAAAGCACGGGTCCCATCGATCGGGTCAATGATAAAACAGCTCTCGCGATCCAGGCGCGCGAGATCATCGACGCTTTCTTCCGAAAGCCAGCCGTAATCCGGCCGGGCGCGGCGAAGCTCTGCCTCAAGCATGGCATTGATCGCAAGATCTGCCTCAGTCACCGGCCCTGCGCCCGCGTCTTTCTCCCAGACCTCGGGATTCTTACGCCAAAAACGCGATGCGATATCTCCTGATGCTTTCGCGGCCTCAATCAAGATCGCAAGGTCATCTTGGTGTGACGTATTACTTTCCGGCAAGGGTGAGACCTTCAACCAGCAAGCTTGGGATCACATGGCTAGAATAGGCGCGCCCATCATTGGCCGGGATAACACTGCGCAACATTTCGATCAAATTACCCGCCACGGTGCATTCGTTAACAGGATAGGCAATCTCGCCATTCTCGACCCAGAAGCCCGCCGCTCCGCGCGAATAATCGCCCGTCGTCGGGTTGATCGAGGAGCCGATCATTGAGGTGATCCAAAGCCCGGTGCCCATCTCGCGCAACAAAGCCTCACGAGTATTGTCGCCTTGCGTCAACGCGATATTCGACATTCCCGGAGACGGCGGCGATGATGTCCCACGTGCTGCGGACCCAGTGCTTTGCAAGCCCAGCTTGCGCGCCGTTGCGAGATCAAGCGTCCACCCCATCAAGACACCATTTTCCACGATCGTACGGCGCGCCGTCGGAAGCCCTTCCGCATCGAAGGGCCGCGATCCCGAGATTCGCGGGCGGTGCGGATCTTCAGTAATCGTCAAACCATTCGGCAACACCTGCTCGCCCAAGAGCGCACGTGCCCAAGACGCACCGCGCGCAATTGAAGCGCCGTTCGTCGCGCTGATCAGGTGGCTGATCAATCCCGCTGCAATACGCTCGTCGTAGAGTACGGGATAAGCACCCGTCGGCGGCTGTTGCGCCCCCTTGCGTTCAACCGCGCGCTGACCTGCCAGCACGCCGATAGAAGCAGCATCGGGCAGATCGGCCTGATACGTGCAGCTCTCCGCGGCCCAATCGCGCTCCATCTCCAGCCCTTCGCCAGCGATAGCAACCGCAGCGGTCGACCGCGACGTGCGACCATATCCGCCCTCAAACCCGTTTGACGCGGCAATGTGCAAGCGACGGCTCGAATAGCTCGCAGATGCAGACTGCACTTGCTGAACACCTTGAACGCCAAGTGCCGCCGATTCCGCAACCCGCGCATCATGCTCCAACGCCTCTGCGGAGGGCTCGGGCGAGGCATCGGAAAGCTCCAACGCATCCAAGTCCCAGTTTTGTGCGAGCTGCGAGGGATCGGCGAGGCCCAGATAGGGATCCGGAGGCGTTTCCCGCGCCATTGCAACCGCGCGCTGCGCCATTTCATCCATCGTGCGCTGCGAAATATCGGATGCAGACACGCATGCCTGACGACCGTCAATCAAAACGCGCAACCCGATCTCCACGCCTTCCGCACGCTCGGCCTGCTCCAGCCGCCCTTCTCGCACATCAATCGACACTGCGCGCCCGTCGACGGCGATGGCGTCTGCTTGCGTCGCTCCCGCCGCTTTGGCGGCGTTCAGGAGGGCATGCGTCAATACGGAGAGGTCTGTCATCGGATCGCCTTTAATGATGTGGGCTGCGCCTTGGCGTAGCGCCATGTTTGGGAGCATTCGCGCGACTTAGCGCAGGCGTTGGCCATTGGCATATACACCGCCATCCTCACGCATCTCGATCTTCGACGTTAAGACATCATCTCCCGCAGGAACAGCAAACAGACCAAGCATCATACGAACGCCCATCAATTGATCTGATGGCAAAAGACCCGTCGCCACCAGATTATCAATCAATGCGTTTCCGCCTTCGAGCCGCAGATCGACGGCTCCGGCCGGCATCGGAATCCCGGCAGCATTGTCGATTGTCGCCGCGCCGCTTCCGGTCAAGTCCGCGCCCATCAGTTTAACTTGCAGCGATTTCAGCGCGACCGATTGCAGTTCGAAGGGAACTTGACCGGTGGCGGCCATGTCGACAGATGCGCCAATCTCGCCGGTCACTTTTCCCATGCCTTCGAGGTCAACCACGATGCTCGCGGGAGTACGCGGCAAATGCCCTGACGGATCGAACATGGCCCAAACCTCGTCATTCACCGTCACGTTTTCCATCCGCAGCTCAACTCCGACTGGCGCAGCCTCACCGGGAACCATCGGGATCTGCAATCCACCCGTCGCGCTCGCCATATCAAGATGGATCGGGAACGGAAGCGATGGCATCGCCACATCCGCCGTTGCCTCGGCAGAGCTGACACAGTAGCGCGCACCGGTTTGATCCATGTTGAACGCAAGCGTGCCCGTTTGGGCGGTCGTTTTAGTGGTCATTGCGCCCATCGGGCCATCAGCCTCACTCGACCCTGTGGACTGTCCGAACTTCATCTCGCCCGACATACGCATCCCGTTCTCGAGCGCAGTCGCCAGATCTGTACTCGCCGCATCTTCGGGAGTCTTCATGTCAAACTTCATCGTCGCGTCGTTAATTTCGCCCGATGATGTGAAGGTGCCTTCGCCCTGAGGATCCGCACCGGTCGCCGTATAGCCAAGTCGCTCGATCTGGAAATCCGACGCAACCTGCATGCCCATGCCAGAGGTCACCGTTTCCGTGCCGCGCAGATTTTCCGCCGTGAAGCGCATGGTGACAGGCAAGCTCTCCTCGCCGTTCAAACCTGCAGGTTGGTCCGTCCGCGCCTCGATTGCCATCGC
Source organism: Albirhodobacter sp. R86504 (assembly GCF_042466415.1). NCBI lineage: Bacteria > Pseudomonadati > Pseudomonadota > Alphaproteobacteria > Rhodobacterales > Paracoccaceae > Albirhodobacter > Albirhodobacter sp. R86504. Next base: position 2,185,986 of record NZ_JAXHCH010000002.1, read on the forward strand.
AGGCAGATCGAAGACAATCTTCATATCGTCCACATCACCCGAGATTTGCGCGACGAGATCGGTCTGGATCAACTCAATTTCTGTCTTCGCTTCGCTCCCGTCGAGCGCCGTGTTCGACATAACGCCGCGCGCCTTATCCGACATCGTCAGGGTTACTTCGCCCCCATCATCCGCCAAACGCAGCTCAGGGATTGTCAGCACCGCATCGCCGGTCTCGTTCGGGAACGTCATCACGACGTCGCGCAAAATCAGATCACTGCCCTGCGCCGTCTCCTTGGCGGTGACAGTCAAACCGGCGCTGGTGTAATATTCCTGCATCAATCCCCAGACATCATCAGGGCTGATATCTGCCTGCGCAGGAATAGCAAACGCTGCGAGAGCAGTGCTCATGACAAGGGATTTTTTCAAAGACATTACTTCCACCTATCGAGTTCGTTGCAGCGCCACGGGAATCTTCCGTCCGGCAGTTCCACAATCTGTTAGTATGATACATCATGACCCTGACCCAAAAGGTCAAGCGATGCATCGGCGGCAAATTGACTTGGGGGAGAGAATATTGATCGACTTGCACAAACGTGATGGCATCTGGTCCGTGACACTTAATCGGCCGGAGAAGGCAAATTCTCTCACGCGAGACATGTTAAACTCGATCGTAGCCCATGCGCGTGCGGCGGCACAGGCCAACGCCCGCGCCTTTGTGCTACGCGGGGAGGGCAAGGTTTTCTCCGCAGGGGCCGATTTGACGCAAGCGGCCGAAGGCCTCGCCGTTGATCCGATTTGGGAAGATGTTTCGGGCGCGATTGCGGCCCTGCCCTGCCTGACGATCGCCGCGCTCAATGGCACCTTGGCAGGCGGCGCGATGGGAATGGCATTAGCCTGTGACCTGCGCATCAGTGTCGCGAATGCCAATTTTTTCTATCCGGTAATGAAGCTCGGCTTTTTGCCGCAACCCTCCGATCCCGCGCGCATGGTCCGCTTGATTGGTCCTGCGCGGACCAAGATGATCCTGATGGCAGGCGCGAAAATCACGGCGCAAGAGGCGTTGAATTGGGGGTTGATCGATCGGATCGTCGATATTTGCACATTCGACGCAGAGATCGATGCTCTCACCCGCGACGTTTGCGGCGCGAGCGCGGATCATGTCACGGCAATTAAGGCAATGATTTAGCCCTAAAAAAGAGGGGCTCCCCTTTCGGCGAAGCCCCTCGCGATAAGATCGGGTTCTACTTCAGGCGTAGATGCTTTCTTTTCCGAAGTGCTTTGTGAGCATATAATAAATCACGGCGCGAAACTTGTTGCGCTCCGACTTGCCATAGGTCTCGATGACTGCATCAATCGCTGCATCCAGCTCTGGCCCATCTTTCAGGCCAAGTTTTTTCTCGAGAAAATTCTTCTTTACCGTCTCAAGCTCGGATTTGTCCGAACCGGCAACGGTCGATGCATCTGCGTTATAGATCGCGGGGCCGCATCCAATTGTCACTTTCGTGAGCAAATCCATATCCGGCGTCATCCCGCATTTGGTTTTCAGATCGTCGGCATATTTGGCGATAAGGTCGTCTCTTTTGCCCATGATTGTCGTCCTGTCCGTCAAGTTTTGATGATCTGCGCCTGAAACGCAGGATTGTCATCAAAGCCTAGGCGATGCGCAGACGAGAACAAAGCTAATTCTTTTCGGGCCAGATATGCAAATGGCCGCGCCTCGCGGCACGGCCTTTGTCCGCATGTAACGCAGACTTAGTAGCGATAATGCTCCGGCTTGAACGGACCGTCAGCCGTCACACCGATATAGGCGGCTTGCTCCGGGCTCAGCTTGCTCAATTTCACGCCAATGCGATCGAGGTGCAAACGCGCAACTTTCTCATCCAAATGCTTCGGCAAAATATAAACGCCGGGCTGATACTCGTCGCCTTTTGTCCACAGTTCGATCTGCGCGAGAACTTGGTTGGTGAACGATGCCGACATCACGAAGGACGGATGGCCCGTTGCGTTTCCAAGGTTCAAAAGGCGCCCTTCCGACAACAGAATGATCCGTGCGCCAGACGGCATTTCGATCATATCCACTTGGTCTTTAATATTTGTCCATTTGTGGTTTTTGAGCGAAGCAACTTGGATTTCGTTGTCGAAGTGGCCGATATTGCCGACGATCGCCATATCCTTCATCTCGCGGATATGCTCGATGCGGATCACATCCTTGTTGCCCGTCGTGGTGATGAAGATATCCGCAGTGGACACAACATCTTCCAGCAAAACAACTTCAAACCCATCCATCGCCGCCTGCAGAGCACAGATCGGATCAACTTCCGTAACCTTCACGCGTGCGCCTGCGCCCTGCAAAGATGCCGCCGAACCTTTACCCACGTCGCCGTAGCCGCACACGACGGCCACTTTACCGGCCATCATCACATCGGTCGCACGACGGATACCGTCGACCAGCGATTCCTTGCAGCCGTACTTGTTATCGAATTTCGATTTGGTCACGGAGTCGTTCACATTGATCGCTGGGAACGGCAATTGACCTTTCTTGTGCAAATCATAAAGGCGGTGCACGCCCGTGGTCGTTTCCTCGGAAACACCCTTGATTGCATCGCGGGTTTTTGTGAACCAACCAGGGGACTGCGCCATCCGCTTTTTGATCTGTGCGAAGATTGCCTCTTCTTCCTCGGATGTCGGCACAGCGATCAAATCAGTCTCGCCAGCTTCAACACGTGCGCCAAGCAGTACGTAGAGCGTGGCATCGCCGCCATCATCGAGGATCATGTTCGCACCGTCCGGGAATTGGAACGAGCGATCCAGATAATCCCAATGCTCGACAAGAGTTTGCCCCTTGATCGCGAACACAGGCGTTCCGCCCGCAGCAATCGCGGCCGCCGCATGATCCTGCGTCGAGAAGATATTGCACGACGCCCAGCGCACATCTGCGCCCAGCGCCGTCAGCGTTTCGATCAGGGCCGCCGTCTGGATCGTCATGTGCAACGAGCCGACAATGCGTGCCCCCTTGAGAGGCTTGCTCTCACCATATTCCGCGCGCAACGTCATGAGGCCCGGCATCTCTGTTTCAGCAATGTCGAGTTCTTTGCGGCCATAGGCGGCCAATGCGATGTCTTTAACGATGTAGTCGGCCATTCTCGGCTCCTGTATTGCGTTGCACGGCTCATATCATCTTCGGGGTTAAGGAACAATCTCCGGCCCCCCAAGCAAATGCTAGGAGGGCCGGTGTTTCTTTCCAACTTTATTGGGCGCATCGCGCGCGACAAGATTAACTTTGCGCAAGGAGTTGTTCTTGCTCCAGAAGCGCGACGGGGTTATCCCCCTGCTCCCAATCGATACCGGAGCTCACAACACATGCGATGCCATCGGCACGGGTATAAATTGCGGTCCACGTGCCCATGATATCGGATGCGTAGAGCGATACAGATCGACCGTCCGCGAGCGGCGAGTTTGCCTTTGCTGTTTCCGCAAAATCATGGTCGAGGGTCTCGACAACATTTTGGCGCAGGTCGCAGTAGGGCTCCGTCGAGGTCTGATCGTTCCCGTAGGTACTGATCGTATCAAAGACGGAGAGATCGCCAAAGCTGTCGCCCGACAAATCATCCATTGGGCGCGAGCTGCTTTGCGCTTGCGGCGTTTCCGGTGCGAACCCTGAGCGAGGGTCGGTTTTCGAGTTTGCCATCGTTACTGGGACGGCGAGGCCAGCCGTTACGGCGGCGAGGATCATCAGTTTCCGGCGCATGATGTGCCTTTCTACTGTCTGGTTCATGTTGGATATATAACGAGTGGAAGCCGCTAAAAGTTCCCGATTATATTTACTTGGCCTGAGCATCGCCCTAATCGTGATCAAATCGAACGGAAGGGATCATCAATGACGACGCGCGCTTGGCAACGGATGCTCTCGGGTCGACGGCTCGATCTTTTGGACCCGACTCCGATGGATATTGAGATTGAAGATATCGCGCACGGGCTGGCTTTTGTGGCGCGGTGGAACGGTCAAACGCGCGGCGACTGGCCCTATTCGGTGGCGGAACATTCTCTGCTCGTCGAGGAAATTTTTACGCGTGCCAATCCGGGCATCAGCGCCAGATGGCGTCTCGCTGCCCTCCTGCACGATGCGCCCGAATACGTGATTGGTGATATGATCAGCCCAGTAAAAGCGGCCGTTGGCCCGCAATATATCGAACTAGATCGAAGGCTGACGGAGGCGATACATCTGCGCTTTGGGCTGCCGACTGTCCTTCCTGCAGCGATGAAGAAAGCAATCAAAGCCGCCGATACGGTTTCGGCGCGGCTGGAGGCGGAGCAGATCGCGGGCTTTAGCTCTGCCGAGGCGGATCGCTTGTTCGGTAAACCCGATCCAAACCTGACCCGCGGGCTGAAACTGCTGCTGCGTCCGCCCGCCGAAGTTCGCCACGCCTTCACGGCCCATCACAACGAGCTTTCGCTCATCTGATCCGCTCAATCGAGGAGCCCCCTTTGACCCGCATCGTCTTTCTGGATCGCGCAACAATCGGCCCAACCATTAATCTCGCGCGCCCGAATGCGCCGCATGAGTGGGCTGACTACCCTACTACATCTTCGGATCAAGTGGTTGCCCGGTTACAAGGCGCTGAGATTGCGATTACCAACAAAGTTCCACTTCGGCGCAAGCACCTCGAACATCTTCCAGATCTAAAATTTATCGCCGTCGCCGCGACGGGATATGATGTGATTGATATCGATGCCTGCCGCGAACGGGGGATCACTGTCTCGAATGTGCGCGGATATGCAGTCCATTCGGTGCCTGAACACGTGATGGCCCTCATTCTTGCGCTCAAGCGCCAACTGCCGGGCTACCGTGAGGATGTCATAAAGGGGGATTGGGCAAGGTCGGGCCAATTCTGTTTCTTTAATCACCCCATTGAGGATCTGGCCGGCAAAACCCTCGGGATCATCGGCGGTGGCTCCATAGGGCAATCAGTCGCGCGACTGGCGCAAGCCTTTGGCATGCGGGTCATTTTCGCTGCCCGCAAGGGAGAGGCCGCGACATCAACCCGTATCGGGTTCGACGATTTTCTGGCCGAGAGTGACGTGATCACGCTTCACTGTCCGCTTAACGCGGAGACAATAGGCCTGATAGGTGCTGAAGAATTTAGCAAGATGGCGCGGCGACCTGTCTTGATCAATACTGCGCGGGGTGGTCTGGTGGATGAGGTTGCCGCAGTTAACGCTTTGAAGAGAAAAAATATTTCCGGTATAGGCTTTGATGTGACCACTCCGGAACCGCCCCTGCCGGATAACCCTTTAATGGGGATCGCGGACTTGCCAAATGTGATCCTTACGCCCCATGTTGCGTGGGCGAGCGATGAAGCGATGACGGCGCTATGGGCGCAAGTCATTGAAGGTATTGATGCCTTTATCGCGGGAACGCCGAAGAGGATATTAACGTGAACAAGCAAATCTTGCGCGGCGCTTTCGCCGCGGCCGTGGACGCCGCAACGCCAGCGCAATGTATTGCTGCCGCATTACCGGAACGACCGAGCGGCCGCGTGATTGTCATTGGCGCAGGCAAAGCGGCGGCGCAGATGGCCGCGGCCGTTGAGGCGCAATGGGGCGATGCCGTCGAGGGGCTTGTCGTCACGCGTTACGGGCACGCGGAAGGCGTCTCCTTGCGCAAGATCGGCGTGGTTGAAGCCTCGCATCCCGTTCCCGATCAAGCAGGATTGGATGCCACGCGGCGCATCATGGATTTGCTATCAGGTCTCACGCCAAATGATCTGGTGCTATCCTTGATATCGGGCGGTGGGTCGGCGTTGTTATGCCAACCGATCGACGGGATCAGCCTTGATGACAAACAAGAGCTGACGCGGGCACTGCTGGCTTGCGGCGCAACGATTGGCGAGATGAACGTTATCCGCCAGCGGCTTAGTCAGGTTAAAGGTGGCCGCCTCGCAGCCCTCGCAGCGCCTGCGAAAATCGTGACGCTGTTCATTTCCGACGTGCCTGGCGATGATGCCGAAACCGTGGCATCTGGGCCCACGGTGCGAATACCACCCCATTTGGAAAGCGCGGAGACAATCCTCGCGCGCTACAACATCATCCCGAATACGAGGGTCGCAGCCGCACTCGCCTCCCAAGCGTCGCGCTTGCCGGAAACAGGCGATCTTCAGGCGCATATGGTTGCATCGCCGCGGCAATCCCTTGAAGCCGCCGCGCGATATCTGGAATCACAAGGCTATACGACACTCATCCTATCGGACCGCATTGAAGGCGAGGCGAGAGAGGTTGGCAAAGCACTGACCGCAATCGCGATGAGTGCGGATTTCCTCGGCAAAGCGCCCCTCGCTTTGATTTCGGGCGGTGAGACATCTGTCACTTTACGCGGAAATGGGCGCGGCGGGCGCAACGCCGAATTCGCTCTTGGCGTGGCGATCGCTTTGCGTGGTGCGCGGAACATCTCTTGCCTCGCCGCAGACACTGACGGCATCGACGGATCGGAAGATAATGCGGGCGCCTATGTCGATGGCGAGAGCTTCAACGCAATGAAAGCCGCGGGCGTTGACCCGTTTGCCGCGCTCACGATGAATGACGCATGGGGCGCGTTCAATGCCATCGACTCGCTTTTTGTGACGGGGCCCACCGGCACGAATGTGAATGATCTCAGGATTTTTCTGATCGACGCATAAGATAGATATCCATCACCCATCCATGCGCCGCCCGCGCCCGCGCGCGCGTCTCGATGATCTCGGGGCCAATATCGCCCAACGCCCCCGACAATATCACCTGCTGCGGCATCCCCGCAAAGGCGGCCCACCAGATCTCGATCTCGTCCGGCGGCAAATGTTGGAATGAGCATTCGCCGTCCAGCATCACGACGACACTGCGCGCGGATGGCGGCCACCCCGCATCGCGCAACTGCCGGCCTGTTGTGATCACGACGGGCTCGTTAATATCGTTCAGTGGAATCGCATGCGCCGCGGTGAGCGCCTGAATAGACGTAATTCCGGGAATGACGGTCATCAGCGGCGCAGGTGACAACCGAGCGGCAATGCGCAATGTGCTGTCATAGAGCGATGGATCCCCCCAAACGAGCAAGGCGACCCGCCCAGCGCCGTCGATCGCCGTCATCCAGACCTGCGCAATCGCATCGTGCCAATCGTTCACCCGCTTTGCGTAATCGGGCTCCGCAAGATCACGGACAGGTAGATCGAACTCGCGGATCGCGACATCCGGCGCTACTTCCGCGCAAATATCGAGCCGCAATTCGGAAAGATCATCCTTACCTGCTTTACGCGGCACGATGATGAGATCTGCCGCTTTCAAGGCACGAATGGCCTGAAGCGTGAGATGCTCGGGGTTACCCGTGCCGATCCCAACCAAAAAGAGTTCCATCCTGCCTCCGAATGCAAACGGCCCCCTGCACATGCAGAGGGCCGGTAAGCGCTTATGCGTTAATCAAGCCGCCGTGTGAAGGCGCTCGGACACGAGGCCAGAGCCGTGCAAACCCTTTGCCGATTTTGCGATTCCGAGAACCGCGAGATCGACGAGGGGCTCCAACAGAACAACCGTCATATAGGCCGCGCCGAAAGTCATGATTTCGGACATTGCCGCGAAGCCCTGCCCCCAAATCACCCAGAATGCGACCCAAGCTACAACCCCGCCCTGATAGGCAACCGAGAGCTTCAGCGCTTGCGCGTAGCTGAGATCCACATAGGCGGTATCTTTCGCGATTGCGCGCTGAGCGACCGCTTGCAGCGCGAACAGCGGAACCAGAAGTGTCGTCAAGTTCATGAAGAACTGTGGCAGATCAGTCGGGGCGAAGAAAAGCCCTTGCAGCAAAAGCCCCATCGCAAGACCAAGCGCCGAAGGCCCGATCCCGAGCATCAAGAACAAGGTAGATCCCAGAATCAAATGAACCTCCGAGACGCCCGCCGCGAAATGCGGAAGAATTTCGAAGAAGACGAATGTGCCAATCGTTGCGATCAAAGACCGCGCCGCGAAGGACAAAATGCCGCGAGATGACACGGTCTTCAGCGCTTCACGGCCAGCGTAAACGGCGGCCCCTGCGGCGGTCGCATAGGAAAGTGCGAGTTTGGCGCCATTTACGACGCCCGGTTCGATATGCATATCTTCACTCCTGGCCGTCATCCCCGACGGCGGATTGGTTGCGGGCAAACGCCCCTTGATATGACGGCAGGTCTCCTGACTCGCAGATTAACGCCTCCCCTTCCTTCCCAGCTTTCGCCAGTGGCTTATCGGGGCGACTCTCAGCTCACAGTTGCGGGGGCAGTCGCGGATTTGGCGCCTGATGGCTACACCTCACCGCGTTCCCTTTTCATCCACCAGCGCTCGCACGCTTTGCAGAACCGTCACATCACATGTCTCACGCCCAACCAAACCGGTCAAGCGTCACGCACGACATTGGCGTGGTCGTTCACGTCATCAGGGGGCCATAGATGATTAGAGAGGGCGCGCGCTCCGGCGCGGGCGTCTCCGAGAGATACTTAGCCAAGCTCGCGACGGTAAAATGGCGGATCGATTCGGCATCGGTGGAGACCCCTTCCGCGATCAGGGCGGGCGTCTCGGGCGCGAGACCATGCGCCATCAATTTCGTGGCCAAATCAGGGAACGTCCGACGCGCCATATACACCACAGTCGTCGCACCCCCATCCGTCAGAGCTGCCCAATTGAGCGACTCCGGTAACGCGCCTGTCAAATCGTGGCCGGTGACATATTGTACACGCCGCGAGGTTGACCGACGCGTCAAAGGAATACCCGCAGCGGCCGTCGTCGCGGTAGCGGCCGTCACGCCCGGGATGATCTCGAACGCAATTCCCGCTTCACGCAGCGCAATAATTTCTTCTTCCAACCGTCCGTAAATTCCACAATCGCCGGACTTCAAGCGAACGACCTTGGCCGCTTTTTTCGCATGTTCAACGAGTAGCTCACTCACGTATTCTTGCTTGGGCGACGGCCGACCTGCGCGTTTTCCCACCGCAATCAACTCTGCCCCCTCGCGCACCAAAGCCAAAATCGGGCCGGACGACAAATCATCGTAAAGCACGACATCCGCCGCCTGAAGCCGATTGAGAGCCTTCACCGTAAGCAATTCAGGATCGCCGGGGCCGGAGGAAACGAAAGAAACAAAGCCAGCCATCAGGCCTCCGCGACAAAGTGGAAGAAGCTCCCCGTGACGCGGCCCCCGCCTTCGAAGCTGCGCCATGAACCGGTTTCCGGAACGGCATTGCCCGAGGCATCGCGGACCGACGCGAGAGGCGCATCGGGTTGATCGATAATCGTAGAATAATGGAACTCGTGCCCGCGCGCGAGACTTCCCGCCCCTAAAGACGGAATCGGCGCGTTTAACGTGGCAATCCGGTATCCAAGGTGCATTTTGCGCTTTTCATAGGATGTCACCAAACCGAGCAAACCAACCATCTCGTGGCGCGCACCATCTTTATCGATCAGCCCCGCCCCTAACGCCATATACCCACCGCATTCCCCGTGCACAGGTCGCGTCTGCGCGAACTCGCGCAGCCCGCTGCGGAAAGCCCCTGCCGCAGCAATCTCACCCGCGTGAAGCTCAGGATAGCCGCCAGGCAGCCAACAGACATCGGCCGCTTGATCCGGCGCCTCGTTTTTCAACGGCGCAAAGGGCAAAATCTCCGCCCCAGCCGCGCGCCAGCCGTGTAAAAGATGTGGATAGACGAACGAGAACGCGACATCTTGCGCAAGCGCAATCCTCTGTCCGGGCGGCGTGATGCGCGCGGTTGCATCAGTGTCATCCGCCATTTGACAGGGCAAGGCTACCGCTCGGATCGCATCAACATCCAGATGCTTCATGACAAACGCACCCGCTTCATCGAGGATAGCGCTGATCGATGCCGTTTCTTGGGCTTGCACCAAACCCAAATGGCGTTCAGGCAAGCGCACGTCATTGTTGCGCGGCAAGCATCCCAGACACGCCAACCCAGCCTGCGCCAACCCTTCACGGACCATCATCTCATGTCTTGGGGAGGCAACACGGTTCGCCACTACGCCCGCGATCACAACGTCGGGCCGCATCTTGGCGAACCCAAGTGCAACCGCGCCAGCAGATTGCGCTTGGCCACTCACATCAAGAACCAAAACGACAGGCCAACCCGTCAGCGCCGCGAGATCGGCAGTCGCCCCCTGCCCGCTCGCGCCGCGCGTGGCAACACCGTCAAAGAGGCCCATCGAACCCTCCGCGATCACCAGATCCGCGCCCTTTGCACTTGCGATCAGGCCGGAGATTTGGGCCTCGGGCATCGCCCAGCAATCAAGATTAAAACTGGGGAGACCCGATGCAACCTCATGAAACGCAGGATCGATATAATCTGGCCCGTTCTTAAACCCCTGAACCTTGACCCCCTGCTTTTTCAGAGCGGCGATCAGGCCAAGAGTAAGCGTCGTCTTTCCGGTGCCCGAAGCAGGGGCAGAAATGATCAAACCACGTGTCATAAGTTAGAGCGTCTCCGGCTCGGGGAAGCGCGGTTCGGTGCCAACGGGGCGATACCGCCGATCGTAATCTCCGGCATAAAGCCTGCTTTCCGCAAAGTCCTCGGCGCCGATTGAATGTCCCACGAGAATAAGCGCCGTGCGCGCCATCTCTGCGCTGATCGAGGACTCCAACGACCCCAACGTTGCACGTACGATCCGCTCGTCCGGCCATGTCGCGCGCCAAACCACCGCAACGGGACAATCTGCGCCGTAGTGCGGCGTAAGATCCGCGATGACTTTTTCGAGGACATGAACCGAAAGGTGGATCGCAAGGACCGCGCCCGTACGCGCGAAGTTCACCAAGCTTTCGCTTTCCGGCATCGCGGACGCGCGGCCAGATGTGCGAGTCAGCACAACCGATTGCGCGACGCCTGGCAAGGTCAATTCCGCGCCCAGCGCGGCGGCAGCGGCGGCGAAACTCGGAACGCCTGGCGTGACATCATATGCGATATTCAGGGCCCGCAGGCGCCGAAGTTGCTCGCCCATCGCGGACCACACCGACAAATCGCCTGAATGCAGGCGAGCAACATCTTGCCCCGCCTCGGTCGCGGCAACGATTTCCGCGATGATCTCATCAAGGCTCATCGGTGCGGTATTCACTATCCTCGCGCCCTCTGGGCAATGCGAAAGTAAGGCCTCTGGCACGAGCGACCCTGCATAGAGGCAAACGGGCGACGCCGCGATCAAATCGCGCCCTCGCAGAGTGATCAAATCGGCCGCGCCCGGGCCGGCCCCAATAAAATGAACCGTCATGTGCGGTCTCCTTCTGCGATTGCGGCCGTCGCCATCCGGTCGGACGAAATCTCGCGCGGGCTCAAAAGTCGTGCATTGCCTCCCGCAACGGTTAAGGCAACGGCTTCGGACAGGCTGCCGACACCAAACTTGCTGAGGATACGCTCTGATTGCGTGCTTGTCGCGACGCCGCGCATATCGGAAAGATCGACGGGGACGACGCGCAACCCAAAATGCTTTGCCGCGGCCAATACAGACGTTGTTCCAGCACGGTCCGCCGATGTCGCTAGCGTATCCAGAGGACCTGGCGCCGCGACCAATGCTCGCTCGATCGCTTCAATAAGCGAGCTTTTCCCGGCTGACGCTCGACATCCAACTCCAACGACTCTGCTCATCTGATATAACTCCATTGCACAACGGGGCGCGCGGCGGTCCATCCCCGCATCCGACCCAAAGGCTCCGTTTCTGAGACGTCAATTTTCATCAAACGCCCACCCCGTGCCGCCTGCTCCGCAATCAGCACGGCCTCAGTTTCCAACGTGACCGCGTTGACGACAAGCCTCGACCCGCTTTTCAGCCGTGGAACCACCGCGCCGATTAACGCAGCCGATGCACCGCCCCCGATAAAGACCGCATCGGGATCAGGTAAATCTGCGCAGAGCGCAATACTATCGCCCAGACGCACCGAAAGCCGCGCCTCGACGCCGAAGCGTCTCGCATTCTCAGTGATATTCGTAACGCGCGAGGCCTTTTGCTCAACCGCGATCGAGCGCCCGCCATTCAGACACCATTCCACTGAAATAGAGCCTGAACCCGCCCCAAGGTCCCACAATAAATCGTCGTTCCGTGGTGCGAGTGTCGAGAGAGTCATCGCGCGAATTACACGCTTGGTTATCTGCCCGTCTGACGCGAAGCGCTCGTCCGACAAGCCGAAGCCACGCGGTAAGCCTTGCGCGCCTGCGACCTCTATCGCACAGGCGACGAGCTTATCTGTATCGCAGCGAGGCACTGCATCCGCGCGAGCTGAGGTAATCTTTTGCTCCGCCCCCCCCATCCGTTCGACGATATGCAGCAAAAACTCGCCAAACCCGCGCTGCGTGAGCCAATCCGCAAGTTCGCTTGCGCTGCGTGCGTCGCGCAGGGTTGCGATGATACGCGTGCCGCGATGAAGATGCGGCAGCAATATCTCGAACGGGGCCGCGTGCAACGCCGTGCAAACCGTAGTTTGGATCGGCCAGCCCAAATGCGCGGCGATGAGCGAGAAGATAGATGGCGCGCTCAGCGTTTGAAATTCTTGCGGATCAAGGTGACCAGCAAGCGTGCTCCCCGCGCCAAACCAGAAGGGGTCGCCCGAGACCAACGCCACGACATTTCGTCCGCGTTGCGCCATGATAGGCTCGATCGAGAACGGTATTGGCCACGCCATTCCCCGTTGCCCAGCATCAATCAGCGCAAGATGCCGTGCGCCGCCAAATATGATTTCGGCACGCTCAAGCGCAGCAAGGCTTGCCTTCGACAGTCCCGCCAGTCCATCTTCCGTCAAGCCAACAATCGTCAACCAAGGGTCAGACATGCGCATTCTCCTTCTTGGCGGCACAACAGAAGCAAGTGCGTTGGCGCGGAGCTTGGCGACGGCGCGATTGGATTGCGTGTTCTCCTATGCGGGCCGCACGAAAACGCCCGCAAACCAGCCCTTGCCGATGAGAATTGGCGGTTTCGGCGGCGTAGACGGGCTCGCGACATATTTGCGAGATACCAAGATCACCCATGTCATCGACGCGACCCATCCCTTCGCGCACCAAATGAGTGCCAACGCGATTTCCGCATGTACGCAGATGGATATCCCGCTGCTGAGCTTCGAACGGCCAGAATGGAGCGCCGGTCCGCAGGACGATTGGACCTGCGTCAGGGATATTGAGGCGGCCGTCGACAGTCTTCCCGAAGGAGCGCGTGTCTTTTTGGCGATCGGGAAGCAAAACCTCGCCCCCTTTGCGCGGAAAAAGAACCACTACCTGCTTCGATTGGTGGATCAGCCAACCGAGCTTCCTCTGCCCGACTGCGCCACGATCATCGCCCGCGGACCGTTCTATTTGGACGACGATCTCGCGCTGCTTCGAACGCACGAGATCACGCATGTCGTCGCCAAAAATTCGGGGGGTGCGGGGGCCGAGGCGAAGCTCCTTGCCGCGCGCGCTTTGCACCTGCCTGTTATTTTGATCACGCGCCCGCAATTGCCGGATCGGCAACAAGTGGGGACCGTCAAAGAGGCGCTCGCGTGGCTCCATCAGGCCCGTCTCGGCGTATAAATATGCGGCCCAACCCGCCGCGTCGCGGAATTTCCAACGATGACAACGGTGCGCATATCCGCCATTTCGGGCGTTGCCTCAGAAAGCGGGACACATATGATATTTTCGTCCGACGTCGAAACAGCGCGGGCAAAGATGATCAAGCGCGCAGGCTCGCATTCGTCTCGCAGAATCTCCAGAACGCGCTCAAATTGGTGTGGCCGTGATTTGGACCTTGGATTGTAAAAGGCCATCGCAAAATCGGCCTGCGCTGCAAGACGGATGCGTTTCTCAACGAGAGCGAAAGGCTTGAGGTTGTCGCTCAGATTAATCGCCGCGAAATCGTGGCCCAATGGCGCGCCCGCCCGCGCTGCCGCCGCCAGCATGGCGGTGATTCCGGGCAAAACCGAAACGGGAAGCGTTTGCCAGTCGGCCCGGTCTTCCATCGCTTCGAACACCGCCGAAGCCATAGCGAAAACCCCCGGATCGCCGGATGAAACGACCGCGACACGACGACCTTCCGCCGCCATTTCCAGCGCATGTGCCGCGCGATCAATCTCAACGCGGTTGTCGGTTGCATGCAATCGCAACCCCTCGCGCGGCGCGATGCGCGCGACGTAGGGAATATAGCCAACGATATCGGTCGCAGTCGCGATGACATCGCGCACATCCGGCGTCACGAATCCTTCATTTCCCGGCCCCAAACCGACGATTTTGACCCAACCGCTCATTGCGCAATCTCCGGTCGGCGACCATGGCCATGAACGAGGACGATGGCAAAATACGGACAATCCGCCTCATCGGCCTCGGCCAACCGCACGATCCGCTCGTTTGGCATCGTACCGCGTTCGACCAGCCACGCATCATTCAGCCGACCAACGGCGGCCAATGCGCGGCGAACTTTCGGCAGGTTCCGGCCCGTTTTCATAACCACAATGGCGTCCGACTGCTCCATCTGCGCGATGAGATCGTGTTCTGGCAGGGTGCCCATCAAAACAGTCATGACGTCGTCACCCCATGTGATCGGCGTCCCGGTCGCGTTCCAACATCCCGTCATGCCTGTGATCCCAGGAATGACTTCCATCTCCACCCGCCCCAGCAACCGCGTGTAAAGGTGCATGAATGAGCCGTAAAAGAATGGATCACCTTCGCACAGAACAACAACTTCGCCCTCCATCGCGACGAGGCGTTCCGCCCAATCATCATAAAATTCCGCAAGTAGGCGGATGTATTCGGGACTGTCGAAGGGGATTTCTGTAGTGACAGGATACTCCATCGGAAGCTCGGTCGCGCCCTCGCCCAACATACCCTCGACGATCTGACGTGCTTGCCCTTTGCGCCCCTTCTTGCGGAAATACGCAATCTGGGTCGCGGCGCGGATCACGCGGTCCGACCGCACCGCCATCAGATCCGGATTGCCAGGCCCAAGCCCCGTGCAGATAATCCGCGCCATGTTTTACTCCTTCCGGCTTGCCAAAGCATTGACAGCCGCAACAGTTATCGCGGACCCGCCCAGACGCCCGCGCACCACCATGCTGGGGACGGGCTGAACCTGCATCAAAGCGTCTTTACTCTCCGCCGCGCCGATGAAACCGACAGGGCAGCCGATAATCGCGGCAGGGCGCGGACAGGACGGATCTTCAAGCATATTAAGCAAGTGAAAGAGAGCCGTCGGCGCGTTCCCGATCGCAACAACAGCACCCCTGAGCTTATCGCGCCAGAGTTCCAGAGCAGCCGCAGAGCGTGTATTGCCCATCTCTTGCGCCAAACCCGCCACGCGGGGATCGCGCAGGGTGCAGATCACTTCATTCTCCCGCGGCAGACGCGTTCGCGTAATTCCTTCTGAAACCATATGGGCATCGCATAAAATCGGCGCGCCATCCTCCAAAGCTGCACGCGCCGCGATGGCCATGCCCGCGGAAAACTCAACATGCGCTTCCAGCCCGACCATCCCCGCCGCATGGATCATCCGGACGGCAACGATTTCTTCCTCCGGAGTGAACCGTGCGAGATCGGCTTCAGCGCGGATCGTCCTGAACGATTGTACATAGATTTCCGCGCCGTTTTTTTCATATGCCCAAGCCATCACGCCCCCCAGATATCTTTCCCCGCCATCAGCGCTGGCACGCTGAGCGAATGTTCCTCGGGCGTATCGGACGCCCGGCCGTTTTTCACAAGGTCAAAGCCGTTCTCGCGCCCGATCAAAACCCGCTGCGTCGATGCCGGATAGGCGCAGCCTTTCGCGCAACCGCTTACGTGCAGAAGCTTTCCCTCCGGAACGCTTGGAGCAAGCGCGCGCGCCAGATCACGAGTTGCCTGAAGTGCCTGCGGGCAGCCCGGCGCTCCCGTGCACGCGCGCACGCGGCGGATCGGATCCGCGGGGTTCGTCACGAGCCCGTCAATCGCGGGAGCGTCCGCCAGCCCCTCCATGAGAATGAGTTGCCAAGGCGTCAGACGAATGAAATCGCAGGATTTGGCAATGTGAGAGACGATATCTGCCGTCATCTGGCCAAACGCAAACCCAGCGAAATATCCCAGTTCGTGCGGCCCTGGGTTGGGTGGGGGCTGCCTGTCCCACGGGGCGATCATGTGATCAAACGCAGCAGGCAGGCCGATATCTCTGCGCTTTAGATGCGCCGCCATACGTCCACGCCCGTCAACAACACCGCCCGTCATCACGAACCAATAAGCCAAGCGCAACGCAGTTTCCGACGCCTTCACCAGCGGGACAACCATCGCAGAATTAGACCCGTCCGGCCTGATCAGAGCCATCTCACCATGGCGCTCAATACGGATATCCGCCGCCGAGCCATGCAAAACCGGAGCGCCCGCAAGATCGACTGCGAATCCGAACTTGCTCGGAAGCTGCAAGTCATCCGCGGCGGCAAGCAATGCCTCGAGTTGTTCCGCCACGCGCAAAGTCGCATCCTGCGGCCGCCAAAGCGGCGAGGTGATTATGTTGCGGCGTCGTTCCGTTTCGACATCCGCGTCCAGCAGACCAAGTGTATCAAGCTCCGCCAACACCACATCAAAACGCGCCTCACGCACCCCGCGCAGCTGCAAATTCGCGCGGTTTGAGAGATCGATCAGCCCGTTACCATGCTCGCGCGACAAAGCCGCAATGCCTGCAAGCTGATCCGCGGAAAGCCGCCCCAGATGCGGGCGCACACGTACAACCAACCCGTCACCGGACATCATCGGCTGCCGCGCGCCGGGGCACCAGCCTTGAATGATCGGCTCAGACATCATCACCCTCCAATGCGCTTGCGATCCAATTTCGGCGTGTTTCCCAAAGACCTGCCTGATAGACCGCATCAAACCGTGCCTGCAAGGCGGACAGCGCCGCAGGGTTGGCAGCCCGCATGAATTCCACAAGGTCATCGCGCCCCAGCGTCGCCTCGTAGTAAAGATCAAAGAGATGCGCAGGAACTTCGCGGGTCAAATGCGCAAACGCCGCGAGATGATCAAGCGTCGCCGTAATTTCCGCAGCGCCACGGAACCCGTGCCGCATCATCCCGTCCGCCCACGCGGGATTGGCCGCGCGCCCGCGCACAACTCGCGCGATTTCTTCTGTCAAAGCGCGGGCGCGCGGGGCGTCCGGATTCGTCGTATCTAGGTGATACAGGCTCGATTTATTGCCCCCAAGGCTTTGAACAGCCGCCGCGAAGCCGCCCTCATGCGCCGCATAATCCGACGCGAGCAAAAGATCACTCTCTGCCAAATCTTGGACATGGACGAACCCGTCAGACTTGAGAACGCGCGCCTCCAAAGCAGCGCGATCCCGATAGGCGGCTCCGTTCGCGTCGATTGCCCACTCCGACGCTTTCAACCATGCCTCACCGGCAGCATCACGCCCCTCATCAGAATAGGTTTCCATCGCCTCGCTCATCGCCATGCCGTACTGGCCCGGCTTGGGGCCGAACACGCGCGGAGAACGGGACAGATACGGATTATCGGAAGGGTCCTCGTCTCGGCGCGCAAGCGCAGCCGAGCCTGCCTCGAATATCTGACCAAGGCCCGCGAAAACGTCTCTAAACAGGCCCGAAGTGCGGATCGTAACGTCGATACGCGGTCGCCCGAGAACCGCAAGCGGAAGAATTTCGAAACCTGACACCCGCGCAGACCCGTCGTTCCATGTTGGCGCAAGCCCCGCCAGATGAAGCGCCATCGCGAATTCCTCGCCGGCGGTGCGCATCGTGGCCGACCCCCAAAGATCGATCACGAGGCCCTTCGGCCAATCCCCGTGATCTTGCAGGTGACGGCGCAACAGCTCCTCGGCCAGCTTAACACCCTGCGTATACGCAGCCCGTGACGGCACAGCGCGGGGGTCGACCGAAAAAAGGTTGCGACCGGTCGGACAAACGTCATCGCGGCCACGATAGGGAGATCCAGCAGGCCCCGCCGCCACGAACTTTCCCTCGATCGCGGCCATAAGCCCCTCAGCCTCACCCGCAGCATCACCGTAAATATGCAACCCGTCCCCAAACTGGGATTCCTTGATGTCGCATACGAACCGATCGATGCGCGTGATGGCATCTGCTGCCGAGGCCCCTTGCGGAATGCCCAGATCTTCTTCGAGGCCGCGGCCTTTTGCCTCCTCCAAAATCCGCGCAATCAACCGCTCACGACGTTTGGGATCGATACCGTCCGCGGTAGAGTATTCGTCGAGCAACTGCTCCAGATGTTCGAAGCCTTCAGGCAAAGACCCTTCGCGCATTGGCGGAGGCATGTGCCCCAATGTCACCGCCCCGATTCGGCGCTTCGCCTGCGCCGCCTCGCCTGGGTCATTCACGATGAACGGATAGATGACAGGCGCAGACGTCAACACCTCCGGCCAGCAGGAATCCGAAAGCGCAACAGCCTTACCCGGGAGCCATTCGAGGGTGCCATGTGCGCCCATGTGAATAATGGCATCGACGCCCAGCGCCTTAAGCCAAAGGTAGAAGGCAACGTAGGAGTGGCGCGGCGTCCGCGCGAGATCATGATAATCATCATCCCGCGTAAGAACGTCACCGCGCTCTGGTTGCAAAGCAAGGATAACATTTCCCGACTGAATGGCAGAAAACTTGAAAGCGCCATCTTCTAGAAGCGGGTCATCGCTAGGCGCACCCCAAGCCTGCGAAAGGCTCAAAAAAGGCTCTAAGTCGGCCGAAAACTGCGCCCTATACTGATCAAGGGGCCACTTAATCTTGGCATCCATTAGTCGTTTGCCCAGATCGTCTACAGGCGCCGTTTTAATGCCGCCAACTCGCAACCGCGTTAAAAGTGCCTGCGCAGATGCCAAAGCATCCAGACCTACCGCATGAGCCAACTGATCCGCCCGACCGGGATATATCGACAGGATGATCGCCAGTTTTTTGTCCTTCGCGGGGGTTTGCGATAGCTTTATCCACCCCTCAATACGGTCCAATGCGGCGGCGATCCGGCCCGCATCCGCGCGGTGAACAAATCGGGAGTACTCCAGATCGGCGTCCCGCTTTGTCGGCGCCTTGAACGAGATCACACCAGCGAAGATCCGCCCGTCGACCTCTGGCAAAACAACATGCATTGCGAGATCCGCAGGCGACAGACCGCGATCAGCCACAAGCCATTCTTTGCGCCGCGCGGTTGAAAGAGCCACTTGGAACACGGGGCAACCTGCCGCATCCAATGGTGAACGCCCGTCGTCACCCTTCGCGGAAAACGCGGTCGCGTTAACAACGGCCAACGGCGCGATTTGCGAGAGTTCCTCTGATACCCATGCCGCCGAAGGACCCTTTAGCGAAGGCGCAAACAGGCCAGCCGCGCGGTACCCTCGCTTGCGAAAATCACGAATAAGCGCATCGATAGGCTCTAAATCGGCCGAAACGAGATAGCTCCGGTAGAACGTCACAACCACATCTGCCGCATCCGGCCGCGAGGTTGCCCCCCTATCGGGATCGTACCAACCAGCTTGCGGCAGATCGACCGCCTCCGCGACATCTCCCACGGGCAGTTTCGCGGCTTTTGCGAGGGTCGCCAACGCGGCTTGCGCGGCCACGGCCCCGCCCGCATCACAAAGCGTTTTGAGCCGGGTCAGGGTCTCATTTGCAACAGTCGAGAGCGCGGTAAGACGCTCGTCTGCCCGCCCATCCGCCGGCAGAACGGCCAATGCAATGTTGTTTCGCCGCGCGAGATCCTGCAGCGAGGCCAGGCCGTAAGGCCAGTAGCTCTCGCCGCCGATCACGCGCACCAAAATCGCCTTCGCCTCGGCCAAGGTTTGTTCGCAATAAACATCCACCGAAAGCGGATGCTTTAACGCGACAAGGTTCGCCAAGCGCAAACTCGGCAAACCACCCTCCGCCCGATGCCACCCCGCCGCGAAAGCCCCCAAGTCACTATCGGAAAACGAAAGCACAACCATATCCGCGGGCGTCTGCCCCAGATCCGTTGGCGTCTCGCTTTCTTCGAGGCCGTGACTTTCGCGAAAAACGACGTGCATCAGCCGAGCAATACCGTACGGATCGCGGCCTCATCCATGTCGTGATGCTCTGCGATCACTACGAGAGCCGACATCCGTTCCGTCCCCCAGGGACGGTCATACTGATGACGGACACGCTCACCGACCGCTTGCACCAATAAGCGCATTGGCTTGCCGGCAACCGCCACGTGACCCTTCACGCGCAAAACATGATTTTCCCGCGCGAGGCGGACGATCCGCGCCGCGAGATCCTCTGGATCAGAAATTTCGCCCATTTCAATGACAACCGATTCAAAATCGTCATGTTCGTGGTCATCCGCCCCGTCATGATGCGACGGCCGCGCATCCAGATCATCTTCCGCTGCGGCGTTCAGACCCAAAATCACACGCGGGTCAATGACCCCATCCGTCATTGACAGAACAGGAAGCTTACGCGGCGCCTCCGCGTCAATCACCGCACGCGCGGCAGCAAGACCGCTTTCGCCTGCGAGATCCGCCTTCGACAACAATACGATGTCAGCACAAGCGATCTGATCTTCGAAAACTTCCGACAGCGGCGTCTCGTGATCAATGCTGTCGTCGGCGGCGCGCTGCGCATCCACGGCCTTAACATCCGGGGCAAAGCGGCCCGCCGCGACTGCCTCCGCATCCGCCAATGCGATGACGCCGTCGACCGTGATTTTGGACCGGATCGCAGGCCAATCGAAGGCCTTAAGCAGCGGCTTTGGCAAAGCAAGACCCGAAGTTTCAATCAAGATGTGATCAGGGCGCTGTGGCATCGCCATCAGCGCCTCGATCGTCGGGATGAAATCATCCGCCACGGTGCAGCAAATACAACCGTTCGCGAGTTCGACGATATTTTCCGCCGGACAATTTTCGTCAGCGCAGCTTTTAAGGATATCGCCATCGACGCCGACGGTGCCAAATTCATTGACCAGAACCGCGAGGCGTTTGCCCTGTGGATTGGCCATGAGATGCCGGATCAGAGTTGTTTTCCCCGAGCCAAGGAAGCCGGTGATGATCGTGACGGGAATTTTAGCGAGATCGGACATGAGTTACTCCTGAGCCGGAACAAGGGGCGGAATTCGCGCAACAGATTGTTTGCGAAAAATAACGGGGCGGTCGCGCCACGGCACGATCCCATCGGCGGAGGCCGCGTATTTTGCAGCGCCCTCCAGAATCTCGGCGGCATGAAGATCCGGATCCATACGTCCGTAGACGTAGGTCCATTTCCCGGCCTCGGTCAGCGCAACTGCGCAGCCATTCGAACACGCGGAGAGACACTCCACAGGCACAACTTGCACAGCATCAGGCACATTTTGCGCGACGATTGCGGCCAAAAGCTTCGCCCCGTCGCGGTCTGCGTCGGGGTCAGCGCCCTCGCGCTTACATGTGGTGCATACGTAAAGCGTCGTCATCGGCCTCTCCAATATCGGGGGAGAATAGGGCATAGCCAGCCAAAACCGCGCGCGGTCTCTGCCGGTTGCGAAACACCCCGTTCGCCCGTTCAGTCGATGCTGGCAGGTCTCCCGGCTTGCGGATCTGGGTTTCCCCTCAACCCCTCTGCCTTCCCGGTTTCCCAGTGGCGTTGACGGGTCTCTCCGGTCACGGTCGCGGGGGCGGCTGCGCTTCGGTTGCGACCGATGAGCGGTCGTAAACCTGTCGCATTCCCTCTTCACCTGTCCTAGAACAGGAACCAACATGCGGCCCAACTGAGGCACCGCAGCCCCTATTGTCAAGGATGGATCAACAGATGACCGATGAGAACAACGTTGACGCCCGTCACGCGATGAAAATGGCAAAGAAGAAGGCCGCGCGTGATAAGATCATGGCTGCGAAGGAGGGTGAGAAAGGGCTGATCCTCGTGCATACCGGCGCGGGGAAAGGCAAATCTTCCTCGGGATTCGGGATGATCTTGCGGTGTATCGCGCATGAGATGCCTTGCGCCGTGGTACAATTCATCAAGGGCGCGTGGGATACCGGCGAGCGCCGCCTGATTGAGGCGAACTTCTCTGATCTGTGCCAATTCCATGCGATGGGCGAAGGTTTTACGTGGGAAACCCAGGATCGGGCCCGCGACATCGCCGCCGCGGAGAAAGGATGGGCGAAGGCCAAAGAACTCATCCTCGATCCCGAAATCCGTTTTGTTTTGCTTGATGAAATCAATATCGCGTTGCGCTACGACTATCTCAATATCGAGGAGGTGGTCCGGTTCCTGCGGGAGGAAAAGCCTCCAATGACACATGTCTGCCTCACAGGGCGGAATGCTAAGGAGGAGCTGATCGAGATCGCAGATCTTGTGACCGAGATGACGTTGATCAAACACCCGTTCCGGTCGGGTATCAAAGCGCAGATCGGCGTGGAGTTCTGACGCGATGACACGCGCGGTTATGATCCAGGGCGCAGGCTCTAACGTTGGGAAATCGTTGCTGGTTGCGGGTTTGTGCCGCGCCGCGGTGCTGCGGGGATTGTCAGTTTCGCCGTTCAAGCCGCAAAATATGTCAAACAACGCAGCCGTGACAGTGGACGGCGGTGAAATCGGGCGCGCGCAGGCTTTGCAAGCGCTCGCCTCACAACGCGATGCGATTGTGGATATGAATCCGATCCTGCTAAAGCCCGAGTCCGAGACCGGCTCGCAGGTCATTGTGCAAGGAAAGCGTCTCACAACCGTTCGGGCAAGAGACTATTCCGCCCTAAAACCATCCCTTATGGCACCGGTCTTGGAAAGTTTTAACCGGCTGAAAGCGCAATGCGATCTTGTTATTGTAGAGGGCGCCGGCAGCCCTGCTGAGGTTAATCTGCGCGCCAACGATATTGCGAATATGGGATTTGCGCGGATGGCGGATGTGCCCGTTATTCTGACGGGAGACATCGATCGCGGCGGCGTCATTGCGCAGATCGTTGGAACCCAAGCCGTGCTGGACCCGGAAGACAACGCGATGATCGCAGGCTTTTTGATCAACAAGTTTCGCGGAGACCCAACGCTGTTTGATGATGGCTACCGGCTCATCGAGCACCGAACCAACTGGCGCGGGATGGGTGTTGTTCCGTTCTTCACCGATGCAGGTAACCTGCCGGCGGAGGATGCGCTCGATCTTCGCCGGAATTCCGGCAACGGGCCAATTCATATCTGCGCTTTGACCCTCTCGCGGATCGCAAATTTCGACGACCTTGATCCGCTCGCGGCCGAGCCGTCCGTGCGGCTGACGATGGTGCGGGCAGGCGAAGCGATTCCGCCTTGCGATCTCATCATCATTCCGGGATCGAAATCGACGCGGGGTGATCTCGCCTATCTACGTGCGCAAGGCTGGGATATCGATATTCACGCCCATATTCGGCGTGGCGGGCATGTGTTGGGGATTTGCGGCGGCTACCAGATGCTGGGGCAGCGCATTGCCGATCCAGAGGGTATCGAAGGCACCGCGGGAGAAACCGAGGGGCTCGGCTTTCTCCAAACCCAAACTCTCATGACCCCCAACAAGCGCCTCACACGCGTCACTGCGACGCATGCTTCCACCGGCTTAAACATCGACGGCTACGAGATTCATATTGGCACAACGACGGGCGTTGATTGCGCACGTCCCTTCGCCCTGATCGACGGGCAGCCAGAGGGCGCGCAATCGGCGGATGGCCGGATCACGGGATCCTACCTTCACGGGATGTTCGCGGATGACACCTTCCGCTCCGCGTTCTTGTCGAAGCTGGGTGCGCCCAACTCTGGCCTGCGCCACTCTGAACTCATTGATGAAACGCTCAACGCGCTCGCGCAGCATTTGGAACGGCATTGCGATGTCGACGCAATTCTTTCGGTTGCGCGCTAGCGATCATCCCAGAGAGTTGGCGCGTTTTCTTGCCATCCGGCGCGGTGCAAAAGCGGTGTGTCATCCTTAAATTCGGGGTGCCCGATGCAAAGATAGGCGGAGAATTCCCAATCTGCATGAACATCAAAGATTTGCTCCATGCGTTCCGGATCGACAATGGACACCATGCCCATTCCAAGATTTTCCGCCCTTGCAGCCAGCCAAAGCGTGTGGATTGCCATCGCCGTAGATTGCCGCAGGGTTTCAGCCATCGTCGCACGGCCGAGGCGGTGCCCTGCTTCGGGCTCCATATCCGTGAAGATCGCAAATTGCTCAGGTGCCGCATCGAGCCCTGCGAGCTTCAGTCCCGCATAGGTTTCTGCTCGCTCGCCGGAATACGTCTCTAAAGCAGCAGAATTGCACCGCTCGAATTCCGCCCGCACCGCCCCGCGCAAAGCTTTATCGCGCACGCGGACGACGCGCCACGGGCGCGCATTCCCGACGGACGGCGCGGCCGCCATCACCGCGATCAGCATCCGAAGGGTCTCTTCCTCAACCGGATCCGTCCGGAAATGACGGACATCACGCCGCCAGCGCAATATCTCGCGCAATACCAATGCTTGCTCAGATGAGAATTCCATTAGCCCTCCATTGCCGCCCTGAGACGGCCCCATTCCACGTCCCCGCTCGGCAAGCCGAGTCGGATCAATTCGTCTGACCAAGGGAAAATCCGGCTCCAAATGCTAGCCCGCGCAAGTTTGTCCTGCGCGGCCTGCGCATTTTCGCAAGAATAGAGCCGAAATAGCTCGCAACCACCGATCATCGTCCATCCCGCTTGGCGGGCGATCGCGTCGATCACGCCGCATTCCTCACGAAGCCGCGCAATCGTTACCTTCGCCCAATCCCTGTCGCCCAATGCGGTTCGACCGATCTCAAGCGCCGGTCCACACACCGGCCACGGCCCCGCCATGTCACGCAATGCTGCAACTTGATCAGGCGCCCCAATGATAAAGCCAAGTCGCAAACCGGCAAGCCCGTAAAACTTCCCGAACGATCGCAAGATCAGCAGGCCCGCCTCCCCCGCATATGGCGCGAGCGATAGGTCGGGCTGCGGATCCGCGAAACTTTCATCCACGATCAACGCGCCAACATTTGCCCGCAAGGCAAGTAAAGTCTCGGGCTGGAAAACCTCGCCTGAGGGGTTGTTCGGATTAACGATCACGCCCAGATCCGCGCCCTCGACATCACTCAGCGATGTAACCGTCCGGACATCCCAACCCGCCGCACTCAACGCTGCTGAGTGCTCGTTATAGGTTGGGCCGTAGATGTGCGCGCGCCCGCGCGGCAACACGTGAGGCAACATCTGGATCGCCGCTTGCGCCCCGGCGACCGGTAAGATGTCAGCCTGCTCGGCGACAGCGTAAGTCGCGCGCGCTTGCTCGCAAAGACGCACCACTTGCGTGCGTTGCGGCAAACTGGCCCACGCCTCATGCGAAATAGACGGCAAGGGGTATGGCGCGCGATTGATACCTGTCGACAAATCGATCCAATCGCTACCGCCGTAGCGCAAGCGAGCTGCGTCTAAATTGCCACCGTGATCACGCATCATACCTCCACTAGGCAAGCGACTAGAACCGTCATGAGGCCCATCGCCCGAAGATACAACCTCAACCCACGTGCGATATCATCGGCACGGGGATCTTGACCTCCGCCATTTACCCACCGCTCTTGCGAGAGCTGACCATCGTAGACCCGCGGACCGGAAAGCCGGATGTTGAGCGCGCCCGCCATGGCAGCCTCTGGCCATCCCGCGTTCGGCGACCGATGATGCCGCGCATCCCTAAACATCGCGCGCATAGACCTCAGCGGCGAAGGCGATACGACGGCGAACAGCATCCCCGTGATCCGTGCAGGAACCAGATTCACAAGATCATCAATCCGCGCAGACGCCCAACCGAAGGCCTCATAGCGCTCGGAGCGATGCCCGATCATGGAATCGAGTGTGTTGATCGCTTTATAGGCAACAATTCCGGGCAATCCCGCGACCAAACCCCAGAAGACCGGCGCGACAATTCCGTCCGAAGTATTCTCGGCAAGGCTTTCAATTGCGGCGCGTGAGACCCCGGCATCGTCAAGCGCGGATGGATCGCGCCCCACAATCATTGAGACGGCAAAACGTGCCGCGGCGATGTCACCCGATTTTAAGGGCACTAGAACTGCGCGAACATGGTCATACATCGAACGTGTCGCGATGAAGGGCCACGCCACGACCCCCAATAAAAGATAGGATTGGGCAGAATTAGAGACGAAGTGAGCGATACCTACCTGCACCGCACTCGCGACAAGGGTGGCTAGCGTGACGACGATGAGCATCATCACCACACCTTTCGCGCGCCGCAAACCACCGTGATTCAAGCGACGTTCCAGCGCGGTAATGAGGGCGCCCAGCCAAGTCACCGGATGTCCGATCCGCACGTAGATCCTGCTCGGCCAGCTCAAAAGAGCGTCAAGACCGATCGCCACCAGCATGATCCAAGCTGTTGTCATGCCCCCCCCCGAAACCGAACCACAGATTTATAGCCCGCGTCCCGCAAGATGCTCTTCGCATTTGGCGGGGTTTGACCCTTCGGAAACATATATCCACGCGCGGACCCTGTGTGCGCGATCATCCATCCACGAGCGCCCAGTCGCTTTGCGAGCGCCTCGCTCTGATCGTGACGCGGGCCACGCAGAGCAATCGTTCGCCGCGCCGATTCCGTTGCCAGCTCGGCGACCTGATCCAGACGACCAGTCGTCCAGCTCTTGATGAGGTCTTCGACATCGGGGAATCTCGCATCCCGTGCGTCGGTAGCAACGGGCGCCCCTATAAAGCCGCCGATGACATCAAACGGCTCTATTTCAGGCAAGTTTGACACTGTTTTGCCAAGCCGAGACGCCCAAACGCGGCGCCCAGCATCGGGAAACATCAAGGGATCAGTCGCGCCCTCAGTGCGTAGGCAAGCCCGCGCGATGGAGACGCTGTCACTCACGCCGGCCAGCCGGGCGATCGCAACCAAAGCGGCCGTTGACGCCCCCGCACCACCTCCCGCTGGCATATCGGCCCGCAAAACAATGCGCCCCGTCATCCGGATTCCGAGATCTTGAAGGAGAGCCCGCGCGCGCGCAGGCGAGATGATGCGCTGCCCGCTCCCATGAATCGAGAGGCCGGCCTGCGGCAAGAGGCGTGCCGTCACGGCAAGCGCCGCGCAGGGCAACGACACAAGAACCACGGGACCTGACGCTCCTAGGCGCCCCTGCACCAATTCTCCGAAATGCCCCTCGACACGGATCACGCTGTCCAATTGACACCTGCGATCGAATAGGCCGCTTGAGGAAGCAAAATCAGCCGCGTTAGAGACAGATTTGCGACTTGGAACGAAAGCGCGGCGGGCTGCCCCACCGCCAATGAGAGCGCGGCGCGGATCGTTCCCGCGTGAACAACGAGCGCTATTTTCCGGTGTTGATCGTGATGACCGAGGCCGGAAATAACGGGGCACGCTCTCGCGCAAAGATCGGCGAAACTCTCACCCTGCGGTGGGCGATGCAACGCCAACTCCGCGCCAGACATCACGCCGATATCGGGTAACTCGGTATAAGGCACCCCTTCCCAATCTCCGAAATTCTGCTCGCGCAACTCTGGCTCGATGGACCAGTCATCGAATAGGGCGGCCGCAGTTTGGCGGCATCGCTGCATCGGGCTGGCAATCACATGATCAACATCTCCGATTGCGGCGCGCAGCTGCGCAAGCTTCGCCCCCTCAAGCGTGGCCGCGACGTCGCGCGCGCCTGCCAAACACCCCCCGTCCACAGAGGGAGCATGACGGATCATTACAATCTCTGTCGTCTCGCGGCGCTGCATCGTCGTATTCCCCCTTTCGATGTCTCTCCGTTTCTGCTTTGTCACGATGCCATGAGCAAGACGATTATGATCACCGGAGGCGCCCGTTCGGGCAAAAGCGCGCTCGCAGAAGCGCGCACCCTGTCGTTGCGGACGGGCGCGCAAGCGCATTACATCGCCACGGCGCAAGCTTTTGACACCGAGATGGAAGCGCGCATCGCCACCCACCGCGCAAGGCGCGGGCCGGAATGGATCAACCACGCAGAACCCCTCGATATCGTCTCGGTGATCCGCGCCACTGATACCGCGCCTCGGCTCGTCGATTGTTTGACGCTTTGGCTCACCAATTTGATGCTTGGCGAGCATGACTGGAACGCCGCGACCGAAAGTTTACTCACGGTGCTGGCCGAGCAAACCCATCCTGTGATTTTTGTGACGAATGAGTTAGGCAGCGGAATCGTGCCCGAGAATGCCCTCGCACGCGCGTTTCGGGATGCGGCAGGCGCGCTCAATCAAAGAATCGCAGCCCAAGCGGATGAGGTCACGCTCGCCGTTTGCGGTTTACCTGTGAAAGTTAAGTAGATGCCCCTGATTTTGAAATGTTTTGCCGATATTGCCGCATTGCCGCTCGCACAATTCGATGAGGAGGCCGCGGCCAGCGCAAAACAGCGCCAAGACAGCTTAACCAAACCGCAAGGATCACTTGGTCGATTGGAGGATCTGTCGATCTTCATGGCCGGATGGAGACGCACGCCACGGCCGCAGATCACCTCTGCCCAGGCCCTGATATTCGCGGGCAATCACGGCATCTGCGCGCAGGGTGTGAACCCCTATCCGCAGGCCGTGACCGCGCAAATGGTTGCAAATTTCAACGCAGGCGGTGCGTCGATCAACCAACTCTGCCGCGTGAACGGCGCCGATCTTTCGGTGATCCCATTGGATCTTGAGACGCCGACGCAAGATTTCACCCAAGGCCCCGCGATGACCGAGGCCGAGACAATCGAAGCAATGAATATTGGCGCGGCTTCGGTGCGCTCGAATGCGGATGTGGTATTGCTCGGTGAAATGGGCATTGGAAACTCGACGGTCGCCGCAGCCCTCGCCGCCGCGCTCTTTGGGGGACAACCCGTAGATTGGGTCGGGCCGGGGACGGGAGCCGATTCGCAAGGCATCGCGCGCAAGATCGATGCGATTGCGCGGGGCCTCTCGCGACATGCGGGACAAGACCCTCTCGAAACTCTTGCTCGGTTCGGCGGGCGCGAACAGGCGGCGATCTGTGGCGCGATCCTCGCTGCGCGAATGGCACATATTCCGGTGATTTTGGATGGCTTCATCTGCACCGCTGCGGCTGCGGTGCTTTACGCCGCCCATCCAACGCTTTTGGATCACTGCCTCGTCGGCCACTGCTCCGCCGAACCGGGGCATCGCCGTTTGCTCGACGCTATCGGCCAAAAAGCAGTGCTGGAATTTGACATGCGACTCGGCGAGGGGTCCGGAGCGGCATTGGCTCTCGGAATCTTGCGTTCCGCTTTGGAATGCCACAACGGCATGGCCACCTTTGGCGAGGCCGGGGTATCGGAGGCATGATTGCCCGCGCGCAAGTGCAAATGGCATTCATGGCCCTGACGCGATTGCCCGTCGGCGAGATAAGGGGACAGGTCCCGACACTTGTGCAATCGGCATGGGCATTTCCACTGATCGGGGCGCTCATCGGGGGGTTAGGCGCGCTACCGATGGCGCTTGCGCCCGCCTTTAACCTATCCCCCGTCGTGAGCGCGGGGCTTTCACTGCTCGTCATGATTTGGGTAACTGGCGCCTTACACGAAGACGGGTTGGCCGATTTCGCCGACAGCGCGGGATCGGCCAATCGGGCCCGCAAACTGGAGATCATGCGCGATAGCCGTATCGGCTCTTACGGCGTCATTGCTCTGGTGCTGGGGATTGGCCTGCGCTGGGGCGCTATGATCGACCTGCCAGCTCTTGCATTGGTGTTGCCGCCGGTCATCTCGCGCACACTTGTTGTTTTCGCAATCCACCATATGCCCCCCGCCCGCGATGATGGGCTGGGGCGGCTTGCTCTTGGCGGCGTGGCGCGCAATCATCGGCTTGCCGTGTCCTTCTTCGTGATAACTTTCGCAATGGCCTTCGGACCAGCGGGCTTGATTGCGCTGTGCATGGCCGCGTTCACGGCGCTGGCGGTTGCCGGGTTTGCTATGCGCATGCTCGGGGGACAAACCGGCGATGTCTTCGGCGCGCTGATACTCGCGTCCGAAATCGTGGCGCTCATCGCGCTATCATCACTGCTCTGAGCCTGACAGGCGAAACGTGTGCGCCGTATGAGGCGCGGGAGAGTTGAATGTTTTATCTCGGGATTGATGGTGGCGGAACAGGTTGCCGCGCGAGATTGGTTGATCGCGATGGAAACGTGCTGGGCGAAGGGGCATCCGGCCCTGCCAATATAGCGACGGACCGCAATCAAGCGCTGCACAACATTCTTACCGCCGCAAGGCAGGCCACTGATGGCAAAGCAGTATTAGCTGATATCAACGCAGGTCTCGGGCTTGCGGGGGCGAGTCTTCAAGATCCGCGCGATTGGCTGGCCGCACACCTTCCTTTCAAATCCGCGCGCATCGTGCAGGATGTCGAGACATCGCTCATCGGTGCTTTGGGCCGTACGGATGGAATCCTCGCGGCTATTGGCACTGGGTCGGTGTTTGCATCGCGATATGCGCAACAGACCCGCGTCATCGGAGGTTGGGGATTACGACTGGGCGACGAGGGCTCGGGCGCTTGGATGGGCCGCGAGCTGTGCCGAGCGGCCTTGCGCGCCTATGAAGGCGCGGCGCCCGATACCCCACTCCTGATCGGCCTGCGTGAAAAAATGGGCGGTGCGCAAGGGATCGTCGCCTTCGGCGCAACCGCAACGCCTGCGGATTTTGCCAGCCTCGCACGCGACCTGCTGCCCGCAAAAGAAGCTGGCGATCCGGCAGCCCTCATCATTTTCAAAGCTGCTCTAGGCGAAATCACGACAGCAATAGTGCATCTTCAACCCGTTCAGAAAAACCTACCGGTTGTACTTTTGGGTGGTTTAGGCTCTGTTTTCTCTGCCTCTCTCTCGACAGACTGGAACGTCATCCCCGCGAAAGGAACATCTCTCGACGGGGCCGTCGCCCTTGCCATGGAGGCCGCAAAATGAGCACAATTCTCCTGCCCGACCGCATGTTGATCGGCGATAGCCTGAGCACGGACCACGCCGTCGCATTGGATGGCGGGAGAATTGCGGCGCTGATTCCGAAACGTGAGATTGGTGATCGGCCGGTCGAGCGCCTCAGCGGCACATTATGCCCCGGCTTCGTGGACCTCCAAGTCAATGGCGGCGGCGGGCACATGATCAGTGGCACAAGCACGCCAGAAACGCTGTCCCAAATCGGCGCCGCACACGCGCGATTGGGGGCCACGACGATCCTGCCCACCTTGATCACCGACACGCCGGACGCAACGCGAGCGTTGATCCGCGCGGCCTGTCGCACTCCGGGTCTCGAAGGCCTGCATCTCGAAGGCCCCCACCTCGATCCGCGCCGAGCGGGCGCACATGATCCCGCGTTGATACGCCCCATGTCGGACGAGGATCTTGAGCGATACATCGACGCGAAGCGGGCGCTCAAGACACTTAAAATCACGGTGGCGCCGGCCTCGGCAACGGTTGATCAGGTCTCTCGCTTGACGCAATCGGGCGTCTTGATCGCGCTTGGACACGCAGATTGTCGCTATGACGTCGCGCGCGCCTATCACGAGGCCGGTGCGTCTATCGCCACCCACCTCTTTAACGCAATGTCGCAAATGGGGTCACGCGAGCCTGGACTTGTCGGCGCCGCCTTGGACCTTCCGATCTACGCGGGGCTGATCGCGGACGGCATTCACGTTCACCCCGCGAGTGCGCGCATGGCCCTAGCAACCTCGGATCGGATCTTCCTCGTGACGGATGCGATGGCCGTTTCAGGGGCTGCGGTCGATCATTTCTGGCTCCAAGGCCGCCGGATTTTGCGACGCAATGACAGGCTGACTCTGGAAGACGGCACTTTGGCGGGTGCGGATCTGACGATGGCGCAGGCAGTTCGAAATCTGATCACATGGGGCACTTGCCCCGTTCGGGCGCTCAACATGGCGACACGGTTGCCAGCTGAGCTAATATCCCGAGCAGATCTGGGCCGGATCGCCTCCGGCTTGCCAGCGAATTTTGCCTTGCTAGACGCCGATTGGGCCCTCTCATCCGTCTGGAAGAACGGGTTGCGCCTTTGACTAAGGGCCGCAAAAGCTAAAAAAGAGTGGTTTTTTGATATTTCCCATGGAACCTCCCCCCGTCCTGCCCTTAAGTGAGGGCCTGTTTTCGCTGGGGGAGGGAAACCCATGCTGGATATGCTGACACTTCGCGCAACTTTGGCCGCGTCTTATGACTTGGCGCCGTCCGCTGAACTTGCGGAGGCTACGCGCGACATTCATGCCAAGATGGACCGAGTCGTGCCTTACGCCGATTGGGTGCGCTACGCGCCTTATGTCGTGGCGATCAACGATTTGAAGAAAAAGCGCAACGCCGCGATCCTTGCGCACAACTACATGACGCCGGAAATTTTCCACGGTGTCGCAGATGTCGTCGGGGATAGTCTTCAGCTCGCGATCGAGGCTACGCGCGTCGAGGCGGATGTGATCGTGCAATGCGGTGTGCATTTCATGGCGGAGACGTCCAAGATCCTCAATCCTGCGAAAACGGTTTTGATCCCTGATATGGATGCGGGCTGTTCGCTAGCCGAAAGCATCAACGCCGAGAATATCGCCCAGATGCGTGCAAAATACCCCGGTGCGCCGGTGGTCAGTTACGTGAATACGACAGCCGAAGTGAAAGCCGCGTCCGATGTTTGCTGCACATCGTCCAACGCTGCGCAGATTGTCCGCGCAATGGACAGCGACGTGGTGATCATGACACCGGATCAATATCTCGCGCAGAATGTGGCGAACCAAGTGCCCGAAAAGACCATCGTCTGGTGGGAAGGCTCTTGCATCGTACACGAGCGCTTTACCGCGAAGGATCTGCGGGAGTTCCGCGAATGGCAGCCCGACACACGGATCATTGCGCATCCCGAATGCCCGCCCGATGTCGTCGCCGAGGCGGACTTCTCGGGCTCGACCAAAGGGATCATCGATTATGTCGCCGCCGAGAAACCTGCGAAGGCGCTTTTGGTGACGGAATGCTCAATGGCATCAAATATCGCGGATGTGCATCCAGAGGTGGATTTCGTCGGGCCCTGCAACATGTGCCCGTTCATGAAGAAGATCACATTGGAGAAAATTCTCTGGTCGCTGCATACGATGGGTCAGGAAGTGACTGTCGATCCTGTCGTCTCGGAGAAAGCGCGCCTCGCAGTTGAGCGTATGATCGAGTTGTCCGCCAAATGACCACCTCCACTGACCGCGTTGTAATCGTCGGCGCGGGTTTGGGCGCGCTTTACGCGGCGCTGAAACTGGCGCCGCGCCCTGTTCTCGTTATCTCGCCAGAAGTTTTAGGCGTTGGTGCATCCTCTGCTTGGGCGCAGGGCGGTGTCGCGGCCGCGATGTCTGCCTCCGATAGCGCCGAAGCGCATGCCTTGGATACGATGACCGCCGGCGCGGGCACCGTCGATCCGACCATCGCGCGAATGGTCACGGCAGAGGCGAAGGCACATATCCTCGATCTCACCGATCTGGGGACGCCGTTTGATCGCGATACGCAAGGGGGCTACGTGATGTCGCGCGAAGCGGCACACTCAAAACCTCGCGTTGTCCGAGTCAAAGGCGATCAAGCGGGGCGCGAAATAATGCAGGCCCTAATTGGCGCCGTGCGCGAGACGCCCTCCGTCCAAGTGGCGGAAGGCGTGCTTGCGTCCGGCCTAGAGGTTGAGGACGGGATTGTGAGAGGCGTCTGGCTCGAGGCTGCGGATCGGCCCTCCGATCGTCGCTTGTTGAGCGCGCCAGCGATACTTCTCGCGGGTGGTGGGTCCGGCGGACTTTACGCTGTCACGACCAATCCGCCCCGCATCCGTGGCCAAGTGATCGGCATGGCGGCACGCGCAGGTGCCCAGATATCCGATGCAGAATTCGTGCAATTCCACCCGACCGCGATGGATATCGGTGAAGACCCTGCCCCCTTGGCGACGGAGGCTTTGCGCGGCGAAGGTGCGACGCTGATTAATAATGCAGGTGAACGCTTTATGTTGGCGGTTCACCCCGATGCGGAACTCGCCCCGCGCGATATCGTAGCCCGTGCGATTTTCGCGGAGCATCAGGCGGGCCGCCGTCCGATGCTCGACACGCGCGCAACAATTGGCGCGGAGGTAATAACGAAATTCCCCGCCGTCGCCGAGGCATGCAAATCCGCCGGCATCGACCCTGTCGCCGACACAATCCCCGTCGCACCAGCCGCGCATTACCACATGGGCGGCATCACGACAGATGCCCTCGGGCGGGCGTCTCTGGGCAATCTTTGGGTGTGCGGCGAGGCGTCTTCCACAGGCTTGCACGGCGCTAATCGTCTGGCGTCAAACGGGCTTCTGGAAGCCTTGGTCTACGCGCGTATTTGCGCCCTCGGGATTGAGGCCGCCCTCCCCGATCAACTGCGGGCAGACCCCGTCGCGCTGACGTTCTCATCGGGCAATGAGGTCGTCGATGAGGAGGCCGTCGCGCAACTTCGCCGCGTGATGACAAACCACGTCGGCGTCATGCGCGATGCCGAAGGCTTGCGCTTTGCTCTGCGGGAAATCGAGCGGATCGAGAAAATGGCACCCGCGTCCAATGCGATGCTGAACATGACCGCGACCGCGACTTTAATTGCGGCCAGCGCTCTTGCGCGCCGCGAGAGCCGTGGTGGCCATTTCCGCACGGATTACCCGCAGGCAGACCCAACGCTCGCCATGCGCTCTACTATCACACTTGCCGAGGCGCTTGCGCTGCGCGCCAACCCGACGGAGGCCTAAATGTCCCAGCCAAATTCCTTGCCAGACTTTCTGCTGGAACCCCTCGTCCGGATGGCGTTAACCGAAGATCTCGCCCCTATGGGCGATGCTACGACGCGCGCCGTCGTACCACAGGGCGTCCGTTATGAGGCGCGGCTGAATGCGCGCGAGGCGGGCGTGGTCTCGGGAATGCAAATTGCCGCGATGGCGTTTCGGATGGTCGATGCATCGCTCGTCATTCAGACACATATATATGATGGCCAGCCCTGTAAGGCCGGCGATATATTGATGACGATTGAAGGCGCGGCCGCGTCGATCCTGATGGGCGAGCGTGTTGCCCTCAACTTCGCGGGCCGGATGACAGGGATCGCGACCCTAACTGCAGGTTTCGTTGCGCAAACGCAGGGCACATCCACGCGGATTACCTGCACGCGCAAGACGACGCCCGGATTGCGCGCTGTTGAAAAGCTCGCGGTGACGCATGGCGGGGGGCACAATCATCGCTATGGTTTGTCAGATGCGATCCTGATCAAGGATAATCATATCGTTGCAGCCGGGGGCATATCCGCCGTTCTGCACGCCGCAAAAGCCGCCCGCAGCCACATGATGCGGATCGAGCTTGAGGTGGACCGGATTGATCAGCTGGAAGAAGCGCTCGCGATTGGCGGAGCGGATGTCATCTTGCTGGACAACATGACAACCCCAACACTGATTGAGGCGGTAAAGCTCAACGCGGGCCGCGCCACGCTTGAAGCCTCCGGAAACATGAAACTCGACCGGATTGCGGAGGTCGCGGCCACCGGCGTGGATTATATTTCCTCCGGTGCATTGACGCATTCCGCCCGTACGCTCGATCTGGGGCTGGATTTCTAAGAAAACGCGCGGCCATTTTCGTGGCCGCGCGCCTGTAACATCGTTGCTTGGGCGGCGCGATCAAATATGTTCGCGGAAGCGCCCGATCACATCCTCATACACAGCGCGCTTGAACGGAACGATCGACGCGATAATCTCGTCAGCCTCTTTCCAAGCCCATTGTGAAAACTCGGGGTGCTCGCTCGCGATGTTGACCTGCGCATCCGTGCCGCTATAGCGCATCAAAAACCACTTTTGTTTCTGACCACGATAGCGCCCCTTCCAAATCTTGCCGATCATCTCCGTCGGCAAATCATAGGTGATCCAGTCGTCGGTCTTCGCAATAATCTCGACGAGATCGGATGTGACGCCCGTCTCCTCCCAGAGTTCGCGCAGCGCGGCCTCCTTAGGCTTCTCGCCATCGTCAATCCCACCTTGCGGCATTTGCCACGCAGGGGTCGGGTTATCGAGGCGCAGACCGGCAAAGATCTTTCCGTCCTGATTAACCAATACAATCCCCACACAGGGGCGGTAGGGCATCTTCTCGATTTCTTGCGGTGTCATGGCGTAGCTCTCTTGGAAAAAAGAGCGCCCGAAGGCGCCCTTGGTCTTTTTTTGCGATGCTGATTAGTTCGCAGATGCTTGATCTTCTTGCGCCTCACCGGGCTTGAGAACCGAAAGGCCTTTGAGAATATCAATCGCATAGGCGAGTTGATAATCGCTTTCGCGCAGCTTCGCCACGGCTTCGGCCTTCTCAAGCTCTTCGACAGCTTGCTGCTTTTCATCTTCGGTCATCGAGTCGTTGCTAATCGCACCGCGCAGATCCGCCTCGGACCGTGAGCGCTGAGCGATGGATGCCTCTTCCGCATCCGCTTCATCTTCCGCCACCGGCGCAGAGCGCGGCTGCTCAACGATGATATCAGGCGCGATCCCCAAAGCTTGAATGGAGCGACCCGAAGGCGTGTAGTAGCGCGCCGTCGTCAAACGCATCCCGCCATCCCCATTGCCCACCGGCATCACTGTCTGCACGGAGCCCTTGCCGAATGACCGCGTACCGACAACGATTGCGCGATGATGATCTTGCAGGGCGCCCGTCACGATTTCCGCCGCAGAGGCCGAGCCACCGTTGACCAGAACCACCATGGGTTTGCCTTGCGCCAGATCGCCCGCTTCCGCATTGAAGCGTTCAGCCTGATCAGGATTGCGACCACGCGTCGAAACGATCTCACCGCTTTCCAAGAACGCATCGGAAACCATAACAGCTTGATTTAGCAGGCCACCTGGATTGTTACGCAAATCAATTACGAAGCCGGTGACATTCTCCATCCCGCCGAGTTCCTCCACCGCTTTGGTGAGGTTTTCCTCAAGGTTCGGGAAGGTCTGATCGTTAAACGTGGTGATCCGCAAGACGACCACATCGCCCTCGGTGCGGCCACGCACGGCCGTCATTTTGATCGTATCGCGGATGATCGAGATGTCGAACGGCTCTGGTTCACCCTCGCGCACCACGGTGATCACGATTTCCGAACCAACTTCGCCGCGCATCAACTCCACCGCTGCATCAAGCTGCAAGCCGAGCAAGCTTTCGCCGTCGACATGCGTGATGAAATCACCCGCTTCAACCCCTGCGGAGTCAGCTGGGGTGCCATCCATCGGCGTGACGACCTTCACAAACCCGTCCTCTTGCGTCACTTCGATCCCAAGACCGCCGAAGGAGCCGCGCGTTTGCGTACGCATGTCGGTGTAATCTGTCGCGTTCATGAAGGACGAATGGGGGTCAAGCGAGGTCAACATCCCGTTGATCGCCGCCTCGATCAGTTTGCTTTCATCGACTTCTTCAACGTAATCGGCGCGGATGCGCTCGAACACGTCACCGAACAGATCGAGCTGTTGATAGACATTAGCGGGCTTGTCGACCTCTTGCGCGATCAGCGGCCCTGCGAATTGCGTTGTCATCAGCAGGCCAGCCACGGTGCCGCCGAGTGCAGCGATTGCAAATTTTTTCATCGTCTACCCTTGGTTATCCTTCGTCTCGATGAACCACGATCTGGGGTCCACGGGCTTCCCGCCCAGTCTGAGTTCCATATAAAGCGTCTCGCTGCGCGCCGCGCCAGAGCCTTCTCGGGCGGCGGCGACAAATTCTGCGCCGAATTCCTCTGCTGCGGGCTCTGATCCGCTCATCAAACCAATCGGATCGCCCTTGGAGAGCACGTCTCCCGTTTCCCCATAAACCGTTCCTAAACCCGCCAGCACCAGAAGATAGCCCTCTTCCGGCTCAAGGATCATCACGTTTCCGTAGTCTAGCAAAGGACCGCGGTATCGAATGGTCGCCGGCCAAGGTGTCGTCACGAGCGCTGCGGGCCCTGTCGCAAAGATCATACCGGGGCGGCGAATGCCCGCGGCATCCGCCTCACCTGCGCGGCGCAGAAGCGTCCCCATCACTGGGAGATGCAGCGTCCCCTTCGCGCCGACAAAATCCTCCATCGGCGCGCCGATATCCACATCGAGATCCGCCAAGCCCGTGGCGAAGCCCTCCATTGTATCTGCGCTTTCAACCAAGGCACGTAGCTCCTCGGGGTCTTCCAGATAACGCTCCGGTAGTTTTGACCGATCTGCAACGGCTTGCGACAGCGACGTGCGGGCCGATTGCACGGACGCCAAACCATCCCGCAACGTGTTGGCCGCATTTTGTTGCAGCGCGCGCAAGCTTGCGATCTCCTCGAGATCCACGCGCAACTTTTCGGCCTCAGCCTGCAGAGCCGGCGTGACCTCGGACAAGACCATGGCCGATCGAGCTGACCCTTCAGGGCCCGAGGGATGCAAAAGCAAAAGCGGCCCCTCCGACCGCTCCATCGTCGACATCACGGCAAGCAATTGCCCAAGATACGCGCGCTTTGAATCGAACCGCCCCTTGATCTCATCCTCTCGTATGGCTGCACGGCGCAACCCGTCGCGCAACGCCCCCAACCCCTTTTCATAGGCGGTGATCGTTTCCGTCAGGGCGCTTACGCGGCTCTCTGCTGTCTGCGCGACTTGCAACGCCTCGACTGCTACGCGCAAATCATCGGCGGCGCGCAATGCGGTTTCGCTCACATCTTGTGCCACCACTGGCCCCGCCGAGGCAAAACCCAAACCCAGTGAAAGAGTTAACGAGAGGATAAAGCGGCTGGTCATCGTTGAATCAGTGTCTCGCCCGTCATTTCGTCAGGCTTGGGCAGGCCCATCAGATCAAGCAATGTCGGGGCAAGATCCGCTAGACGCCCGGCACGCAAACGGACGCCCGCAGGCCCACCCACGAGGCCGACAGGGACGAGATTTGTCGTATGCGCCGTATGCGGCCCGCCGGTGACGGGATCGATCATCACCTCGCAATTACCGTGGTCGGCCGTCACAATCATCGCACCGCCTGCCTTTTCGAGCGCGGCCAGAACCATCCCCATATCGCGATCAATTTCCTCACAAGCGGCGATCGCCGCAGGCAGGGACCCGGTGTGGCCCACCATGTCGGGGTTCGCGAAGTTCACCACGATTAGATCGTAGCCATGCTCGATCGCCTCGACGAATTTTTGCGTGACCTCGGGCGCGGACATCTCCGGCTGTAGATCATAGGTCGCAACCTTGGGGGACAATGGCATAAAGCGATCTTCGCCCGCCTCCGGAACCTCTTTGCCGCCGTTCAAGAAGAAGGTCACATGCGGATACTTTTCGGTCTCAGCCAATCGGAATTGCGTCAGTCCTTGTTTGGCAACCCATTCTCCGAGCGTATTTTTCAATTCGCGCTTGGGATATGCCGTCATCATGTAATCACTATGGGATTTCGAATATTCGACCATACCCAGCATTGCGGCCCAATGCGGGCGGGCGCCTGTCTCGAAACCCTCGAAGCCTGGCTGGCCAAGCGCGGCGAGGATTTCCCGCGCGCGGTCGGCACGGAAATTCAAGCAGAAGAAACCGTCGCCGTCCTTCGCGCCCTTATACCCGCCGATAACCGTCGGAGCGATAAATTCGTCCATCTCATTCTTGTTGTACGAGGTCTCAACAGCAAGAACCGCGTCCGGCGCATGTTCGCCTTGCGCATTCACCATCGCATTGAAAGCACGCGACACACGTTCCCAACGGTTATCGCGGTCCATCGCCCAGTAGCGACCGATCACCGTTCCGATGGCGCATCCCGCAGGTAACTTCGCCGCGAGTTCCGACACAAACCCCTTGGCGCTATCGGGAGCGACATCGCGACCGTCTGTGATCGCGTGCAAAACAACAGGCACACCAGCATCAGCGACCGCCTTGCACGCCGCCAGAACATGCGCGATATGCCCATGAACGCCGCCATCCGACGCGACCCCCATCAAATGGGCCGTGCCGCCCGATGCCTTTAATCTCGCAATGAAACCTTGCAACGCTTCGTTCTCGAAGAACGAGCCGTTCTCAATGGCAAGATCGATCGCCCCGAGATCCATAGCAACGACGCGGCCCGCGCCGATATTGGTGTGACCGACCTCAGAGTTACCCATTTGCCCTGTCGGCAGGCCAACATCCGGCCCATGCGTGATCAAGGTTGCTTTAGGGCAGGTTGACCAAATCTTATCGAGGTTTGGCGTATGCGCTAGCAAGGGCGCATTACCCTCGCGCTCGGAGCGCTCGCCCCAACCATCAAGAATGCACAGAACAACGGGTTTCGGACGGGTCATCAAAGCCTCCTGCAATGCGTTGCCCCTGTCTTACGCCGCGCGCTGTGCAACGGCAACCTGCAGAGACAGGATCGCCCCGTTCAGACGCGGTGATAGGGCGTACCGGCGAGAATTTGCCCCGCGCGGTAAATTTGCTCAGACAACATCACCCGCACCAGCATATGCGGCCAGACCATACGCCCGAACGAGATCGAGAAATCCGCTTTTGCCCGCAAGGAGGGGGCAATCCCATCCGCGCCGCCGATAATAAAGGCGAGTTCAGATCGCCCTGTATCACGCCAACTTGCGATTTTATCTGCGAACTCGGGTGAAGACATCACGCTTCCGCGCTCATCCAGCGTCACCACAACAGCGCCAGATGGCAGGGCGCGCTCGATCAGGGCGGCCTCTGCCTCCATCCCGAGATTCTTTTTATCCTCGACCTCAACGATCGAAGCCGGGCCAAGGCCTATGCCTCGCCCGGCTTTCCCGAAACGGTCTAGATAGTCGTTGACCAATTCAAGCTCGGGACTTTTGCGCAAACGCCCCACGGCGCAGATCGTCACACGCATTGTCCGAACCTATCCGATCAATCTTCGCGCGGTGCGCCGAAGATTTCACTGGAATTGGGCATCCACATCTTTTCGAGTTGATAGAACTCGCGCACTTCAGGGCGGAAAATGTGAACGATGACATCATTCGTATCGACCAAGACCCAATCGCCTTGTTCTTTACCTTCGACGCGGCAAAAGCGGCCGAAGTCTTCCTTAACGCGCTCCATGAGCTTTTCAGCGATCGCGCCAACCTGACGAGACGAGCGCCCCGAACAGATCACCATGTGATCGGCAATAGCAGAGCGGCCGCGTAGATCGATCGAAACGATCTCCTCGGCTTTGTCATCTTCGAGAGAGGCGAGAACACGGGCGAGCACTTCGTCGCTTGTGGGCTGCATGACATCAGAATCGTTCATGTCGGCCGCCTTTGCAGCAGATGCTGCGGGAGTGGGATGAGACAGGACATTGTCCTCCAAGAGTTGCACGTCGCATCCGCCCCGACGCTGGGCTTACCAATAAGCTAACACCCGAGTCGTCGAATCTCAACGACCGGGTTGCGGATTTATCCCCTCCGGTCGTTGAGATTGGCCCAAATGTCAAGGCCAGCATACTTAAACGACCTTGATCAGGCAATATTCGTCGCGTTCTGTTGCCGAGCGCCCGCGCCTGACTGCGCCCTTGCCTGTAAGGGGAGAAAGGCTTATATCACCGCCATGATCAACTTTATGAACATCGGTGACCGCGCGCGCCTCCGCGAGCGCTTTTACGGCGAGAGCCTTTCGGTTCTGGCGCGACTTTGATGCGCGGGCGCATTTTTGCGCCTTTTTGTCGATCAACATCATCAGCTATCTTATAAAGAGAGAGAGCCATGTCCGCTCCAAAGACACTGTACGACAAAATTTGGGATGCCCATCTCGTTTCCGAAGATGCCGACGGCACCAGCCTGCTCTACATCGATCGCCACCTTGTGCATGAAGTGACCTCGCCGCAAGCGTTTGAGGGGCTTCGGATGTCCGGCCGCAAAGTCCGCGCGCCCGAGCGCACCATCGCTGTTCCCGATCATAACGTCCCGACCACGCTTGACCGCGTGTCTGGCGTCATCGCGAATGAGGAAAGCCGCATTCAAGTCGAAGCCCTCGACAAGAACGCCAAAGATTTCGGTATTCATTACTACCCCGTGTCGGATGTTCGCCAAGGCATCGTGCATATCGTCGGCCCCGAGCAGGGTTGGACCCTTCCGGGCATGACCGTCGTTTGCGGCGATAGCCACACCGCAACCCACGGCGCATTCGGCGCGCTGGCGCATGGGATCGGCACGTCGGAAGTGGAACATGTTCTGGCAACGCAAACGCTGATCCAGAAGAAATCGAAGAACATGAAAGTGGAAATCACCGGCAAGCTGCGCCCGGGTGTGACCGCGAAAGATATCACCATGGCGGTGATCGGCGAGACCGGCACCGCTGGCGGCACCGGCTATGTCATTGAATATTGCGGTGAAGCGATCCGCGATCTGTCGATGGAAGGCCGGATGACGGTTTGCAACATGGCGATTGAAGGCGGCGCGCGCGCGGGCCTGATCGCGCCGGATGAAACCACGTTTGCCTATGTTAAAGGCCGCCCGCACGCCCCGAAAGGCGCGCAATTTGAGGCCGCTTTGAGCTGGTGGAAAACCCTGTTCACCGATGAGGGCGCGCATTTCGATAAGGTTGTGACGCTGAAAGGCGAAGAGATTGAACCGGTTGTGACCTGGGGCACCTCGCCCGAGGACGTCCTGCCGATCAATTCCGTCGTTCCATCGCCCGAGTCGTTCAAAGGCGGCAAAGTAGAGGCCGTTAAGCGCGCGATCGAATACATGGGCCTCGAAGTTGGCCAGAAGCTGACCGACATCAAAATCGATACCGTGTTTATCGGATCGTGCACCAATGGTCGGATCGAGGATCTGCGCGCAGCCGCCGCGATTCTCAAAGGTAAGAAGATCAAGGACGGGATGCGGGCGATGGTTGTGCCGGGCTCCGGCCTTGTGCGCGCGCAGGCAGAAGAAGAAGGCCTCGCGCAGATCTTCAAGGATGCCGGTTTTGAATGGCGTCTGGCGGGGTGCTCGATGTGTCTCGCGATGAACCCCGATCAGTTGGCCGAGGGCGAGCGTTGCGCCTCTACCTCGAACCGCAACTTTGAGGGTCGTCAGGGCTACAAAGGCCGCACCCACCTCGTATCCCCCGGCATGGCCGCGGCAGCGGCGATCACCGGTCATCTGACCGATGTTCGCGATTTGATGTAAGGAGAGCCAGTGATGGAAAAGTTTGAGAAAATCACCGGTGTCGCGGCGCCAATGCCGCTCGTGAACATCGATACGGATATGATCATCCCGAAAGTGTTCCTAAAAACGATCAAGCGGTCGGGTCTCGGCGTGAACCTGTTTGACGAGATGCGCTACGATCGCCAAGGAAACGAGATCCCCGATTTCGTTCTGAACCAAGCCGCCTATCGCGGCGCGGAGATCCTTATCGCGGGCGACAACTTCGGTTGTGGCTCGTCGCGCGAACATGCGCCTTGGGCGATCAAGGATTTCGGCATTCGTTGTGTCATCTCGACATCCTTCGCGGACATCTTCTTCAACAACTGCTTCAAGAACGGCATTCTGCCGATCGTGATGCCACAAGACGTGGTTGATACGTTGATGGAAGATGCACGCAAAGGGGCAAACGCGCGCATGACAGTTGACCTCGTCGCACAAGTTGTGACGACCTCCGACGGGCAGGAATTCCCGTTTGAGGTGGACAGCTTCAAAAAGCATTGCCTCATCGAAGGCCTCGACGATATTGGCCTCACGATGGCGAAAGCTTCCCAGATCGACACGTTTGAGGCGACGCTC
Organism: Albirhodobacter sp. R86504; assembly: GCF_042466415.1. Taxonomy (NCBI): domain Bacteria; kingdom Pseudomonadati; phylum Pseudomonadota; class Alphaproteobacteria; order Rhodobacterales; family Paracoccaceae; genus Albirhodobacter; species Albirhodobacter sp. R86504. The sequence continues at coordinate 2,229,541 of NZ_JAXHCH010000002.1, forward strand.
GGTCAAGCTCGCCCTTGGGTTTAAAGACAGGCGTGAAACCGCCGCGTGAGGGGCCTTAGGCCCCATCAGACGCAGCGCTACAAGATATGGTGCCACCGCGAAGAAAACTTCGCGGTGGCACTTTTTTTGCCGAGTTTTGATGCAATCTCGCACCAGTTCTATCGAGAAAATGCCCGAATTTTGCTGTCTCTCTTAAGGATATATTGCCAGCGGATGCCGAAGCGGGCAAAATCATGGCAAGAATAAGGCAGGCCGTCCAACGAGGCGGGACACAATGAATAAGGCTCCGGCATCGTATCGGAACCATTCGAGGCAGAGGATAGAGTCAGTGTTTCAACGACTGACAGGGGCGTTCGTGCGCGCCATTTTAGTGGTTTTGATGATCACGACACCGGCGCTTTTGTTGCCGGGCGTGTCGAATGATGCCACCCAAATCGTGGCTTTGGTCGCCGTGTTTGCCGCTGTGTTGACCTTTTTCGAATATGCCTCGGTCTATCCTGGCCTCGTAGAGTTTCGGGATGCGCCGCCCTTTAACCGGATCAGGTTTGTTTCACTTTTCGCGACCGTGCTTCTGATATCGGTGGTGATTTTGGCGGATACGACTGAGACCACCCTCACCCAGTTCGTACAAGTTCTTGGCAGCGCGCTGGCGAGATCAATCGATTTCCCGTATTCGCCGGTGCGGTTTTTGGTCCTGATGCTCCCAAATGACAGCTCCGCACATCATATCGAACAGGTCCGCACAGCGGCCGGAATTGCCTACCTCATTTCTCTTCTCACTCTCGGGTTCTTCATTGTGATCCTACGCACGATGGGGTGGCCGAACTCGAACAGTGGCTTTAATGTGTGGGTCAACCTTCCCACCTTCGATCCGACTGCGGGCGGCGATGTTGTTGATCGTTTGCGCCGCGATGCGTGGCTGAATGCGGCGCTTGGAGTGTTCCTGCCGTTCCTGATTCCGCCGGCGCTAAAACTGATTTCGACGCTGTTTACCCCCGTCGCATTGACCTCGCCGCAGACGATGATCTGGACGGTGACAGCGTGGGCGTTCCTACCGGCGTCCTTGTTTATGCGCGGCATCGCGATGAACCGGATCGCCGCGATGATCGACGAGAGACGGCGCGTGAACACAGCCTCCGACGCCGCCGAATACACCGCGCCCGCCAGACCAAACCTTAGTCGAGTGTAACCATTGCGCGGAATTTCCAGCATCGGTCTTGGCCTGATTGCCTCACTCGGCTGTTCGGTCACATATGCAAACACGATGCGGGTAGCGACCTATGACGCCGGCCTATCGCGTAAAGGTCCCGGCCTCACGCTGGACGCGTTGCGCAAGAACGATCCACAGATTCTCGCGGCCTTACGCGTCGTTGCAAAGGTCAGTCCTGACGTGATTTTGCTCACGGGGACGGATTTCGATGCGGGCGAGGCCTTGCTGAAAATGCTCACGTCACGGCTGGTCGAGATGGGGGCCGATTATCCCTACCAATTCACCACGATGCCCAATAGCGGCCTGCCAACCGGTTTCGACATCGATGGCAATGGCCGCCGCTTCGAGGCGCGCGATGCACAAGGATTCGGGTATTTCACCGGCGATAACGGCATGGCTTTATTGTCAAAAATCCCGATTGAGGCTGTCGAGGATTTTTCGTTGTTTCTTTGGAAGGACCTGCCCGACAGCTTGATCGGCGGAGCGTCCCTCTCGCCAGAGGCGGCGACGGTCCAACGTCTGGCTTCAACGAACCACTGGGATGTGGCGCTGAAACTGCCGTCGGGTGATCGGGTTCACCTCTTTGCGTTCAGCGCGACCCCTCCTGTGTTCGACGGGCCGGAAGATCGCAACGGCCGCAGGAACCACGACGAAACCGCGTTCTGGATGGCATATCTCGACGGTGAGCTTCCCCGAAAGCCTCCCGCTGCCCCGTTCATTATCTTAGGACAAGTCAATTTGGACCCGGCAGATGGCGAGGGCCGTAAAGAGGCACTCACCGCACTGCTTTCAGACCCGCGCGTGCAAGACCCCCGCCCCAACAACACAGGTCAGCACAACACCGAACAGACAAAGACCAATGGCGACGCGATGGACACGGCCGAGTTCGGCGGCGAAGCCGGCAATCTACGCGTCGATTATGTTTTGCCTTCGCGGGATTTCACCGTCACCGGCAGCGGCGTATATTGGCCCGCTCTGCCCGACCCGATGGCGCAGACGGTCTTGGAGGCCTCTCGACACCGCCTTGTTTATGTTGATGTAGAGCTTCGCTGAAAGCCCTTCGGGGCGTGCATCTGTCACGTGGTTTCGTTACCGCGCTTGACCCTGCGCGCGCCATTGTTTACCCCGCTTGCAACCCTTTTTTACTGGAGCAGACCATGGCAAACCCGTCCATTCTTATCCTTGCCGGTGACGGCATCGGCCCCGAAGTGATGACCGAGGTCAAGAAAGTCATCGGATGGTTCGGTGAAAAGCGTGGAATCCAATTCGACGTCTCCGAAGATCTTGTCGGCGGCTGCGCCTATGACAAGCACGGCACCCCGCTCCACGACGACACGATGGCCAAGGCGCAAGAGGTAGATGCGGTTCTTCTGGGCGCTGTTGGCGGCCCGAAATACGACGTGCTCGATTTCTCCGTCAAACCGGAACGCGGCCTGCTTCGGCTGCGCAAAGAGATGGATCTGTTCTCAAACTTGCGCCCAGCACAGTGCTTCGATGCCCTTGCGGATTTCTCATCGCTCAAGAAGGATATTGTCGCAGGCCTCGACATCATGATCGTCCGCGAATTGACGTCAGGTGTATACTTTGGTGAGCCGCGCGGGATTTTCCAAGAAGGCAACGAGCGCGTGGGGATCAACACCCAACGATACACTGAATCCGAGATCGCACGCGTCGCTCGCTCGGCGTTCGAACTGGCGAAACGCCGCGGCAACAAAGTTTGCTCGATGGAAAAAGCCAACGTCATGGAATCCGGCATCCTGTGGCGTGAAGTCGTACAAGAGGTGCACGACAAGGAGTATCCGGAGGTCGAACTGTCGCATATGTACGCCGATAATGGCGCGATGCAGCTCGTCCGCAATCCGAAGCAATTCGACGTCATCGTAACGGATAACCTGTTTGGCGATCTGCTGTCGGATGCGGCTGCGATGCTGACGGGCTCGCTTGGCATGTTGCCGTCCGCGTCGCTCGGCCTGCCTATGGCGAACGGTCGGCCTAAGGCACTTTATGAGCCCGTGCATGGATCTGCGCCTGATATCGCTGGGCAGGGCAAGGCAAACCCGATCGCCTGCGTTCTCTCCTTCGCAATGGCGCTGCGCTATTCGTTCGATCTAGGTGATGAGGCGACTCGGCTTGAGCAAGCGATTGAAAAAGTGCTCGCGGACGGTGTGCGCACCGCAGATTTGATGGGGCCAGATGGCGGCACGCCGGTGACAACCTCGCAGATGGGCGACAAAATCCTCGAAGCGTTGACTGCGTCGCTTTAATATCAAGGGCCGGATCATACGATCCGGCCCTTTTTCAATCTCGAGGCAGTCAAACTCTGCCCAAAACCTGTCCTGTTAATTGGGGCGAATTTACGAGGCCGGGGCATCGCACAGCGCTGCCGAGACTTGAGCGTATTCGATAAATCTGACACATCGGTTATACGACGACGAAGGGCTGGCCGCCGATGTGATGCGGCCTGCCTCAAGGAAGGACGCAATCATGGCAACAAATAACTTCAAAGGTGCCCTTCTCGGGCTTACCTCGATGGCGATTTTCGCCACTCATGATGCCGTCATCAAAAGCCTTGGCGAGACCTTCACGGCGTTTCAAATTGTTTTCTTTGCTGCGCTTCTCAGCTTCCCGATCGTCACCGTTATTTTGCTGAAAGATAAACGCGAGGGTCATCTTCGCCCTCTTCACCCTTGGTGGGTTCTCGCGCGGACGGTCTGCACGGTTGTTACCGGCGTTTCGGCCTTTTACGCCTTCTCGAAGCTGCCACTGGCTCAGGTTTACCCGATCTTGTTTGCAACACCCCTGCTGATCACAGTTCTCTCAATTCCGATCCTTGGGGAAACGGTGCGTTTGCGGCGTTGGGCGGCGGTCGTTGTAGGCCTAATCGGGGTGATCGTGGTTGTTCGGCCAGGCCAAGCGGATCTTACGCTGGGTCATATTGCTGCGTTGCTATCGTCGATTTGCGGGGCTTTCGCGTCCGTGATCGTGCGCAAAATTGGCCAAGATGAACGGCCGGTTGTCCTTCTACTGTATCCGATGATGGGCAATTTCATCGTGATGGCAATGGCGCTCCCTTTTGTATACGTACCCATGCAACTTCCCGATCTTGGCGCCTTGGCCATCGTTGCCCTCTTCGGGCTGACCGCATCATTTTTGCAAATTCAAGCCTACCGCGCGGGGGAGGCGGTTATCGTGGCCCCTATGCAATATAGCCAAATCATTTGGGCCGTTATTTTCGGATACCTGTTCTTCAATGAGTCTGTCGATCTTCCCACGATGGTCGGAGCCGCGATCGTTATTTCCTCAGGTCTCTATATCGTCTTTCGCGAGAGCAGCTCGGACGCCTCGGAAAACCAACCGGTCTTGCGAACGCGAGGGCGCAACGAGACACCCGTTACACCGCGATCTTCCCTGCTCCAGAGGGTTCTTTCGCCGAATAGGAACAGCAAGAAAAGCGGGAGCCATTGACGGCGCCAACTGCGCAATTCCCTCTTGCAAATGAAATCTTGGTTGGGTAATTCCGGCGCACGGTCGGAGCGTAGCGCAGCCTGGTAGCGCACCTGCTTCGGGAGCAGGGGGTCGGAGGTTCGAATCCTCTCGCTCCGACCAATCCCGAAATCTAATCTATCACCACCGAATGCGACGAAATTCGTCATGCCCGTCCGTGTGTAGGTTATTTCTCGGCGCGCTCAAAGCAGGAGCGAAAGCGTTGTCCCGGTCGATTGCGATGCCGTTAAAAGCTGCAGAGCAACTGAGCCTGAACTTGTAGATGTAAGCCCATTCACGATTGAATCCCGCAAGATGTATTGTTTTACGAGCTTATCAAGCACTTCATCTGTTCCAAAATCAGCTGGGTCGCTCGAACCAAGAACACTCTCGGCCTTTTCCTTAAAGATGCCAACTTGCTGGTCGAGATCCAATGCCCCGATACTCTCGGGCAATCCAAAGGCAGTTTCCATAACACTTCTGAGCGGCTCAGAAGCAAGAATGTTGTACCACTTCGTCACCTCAGACGAAGACTTTGCCGCAATTTCCGGCAATTCCCTCTGCGTATAGAGCGCTAACCGATAGGTCTCGTTGCTCTCGCCAACCGCAGCCTCGAACTCTCGCGCCTCATACTTGGTGAGGATTGTGTCAGCGAAGTCCGAGAGCTTGGTTCTCGGGGTATCATAGTCCCCAAAACCAAAGGCTTTCGACAATGCAAGATAGGTTTTATCTGACAGTTTATTCGCGAGTGAATCATCGGAAAGCGTCCCTTCCGAAAGAACCTTGCGTATGAAATACTTGTTGTCGATGTCCTCGCCCAAGCCGAAAGCGCCCAGCGCGACCTCCAACAAGCGGCGATCGTTAACGAGATCCTCAGCGGTTTCGATCCCGCCGATCTTGGAGCGAAAATACTCCTCTGTGCTCTGGACGGAGGAGGAAGCAACGAAGGCGGCTTGCTGACGTTCCATCGTACGGTTCAGAACTTGCCAACCGGCGTAACCGGAAAGGGGTACGACTGGAATGTAAGTCATACTCTGCCCGCCGCAAGCAATCGTTCCTCGCGCGGCAGCAAGCATCGAAGTGCCTTGAGAACTTGATAATGTTGTTCACTCAGAACGGCCGCAGAGGCCGCGTTTAGCTGGCTCCGGCTATCGTGATCGGTCAGGACTTGAGAGAGCTGTTCGATCCCGCGCAGGAGTTGTAGCTTCGCCTCAGCTGGGTCGGCATCGCCTGAGAGGATAAGCTGTGCAATATAGCACACGCGCCTCACGGGTGTATTTACCTCCTCGGGGTGTATAGCGTCACGCAAGCGCAAGATATGCGCATTCGGCGTCATGATCGCCAGTCGAGTGCGACGATCACCATTCTCGATCACCGCTCCATTGATCAACACTCGCTCTTTGGGCGCCAGTTTTAGGACAAGGCCACTCATACCGCGCCCCCTGTGCCATTGCCCTTAAGGCCACGCATGATCGTTGTGTTGATTTCGACAAGCGCGTCGGCGGAAGCCTTTCCTGCCAACACCTTGCGAGTATGGTGTGTGGTGAATTCCGCAAGATAAAATATGCGTGCACGGACCGCTGGCGAAAGTTGGTTGTCTTTATCCGCGACATCAATCGCTAGCGCGGTCCAGAGTTGGCGATTATCGTGCATTGCACTCGCGAGCGCGGCAAACCCCGCAGCCCCCTGAGCATTTGCTCGACGCATCCGGAAAGTTACGCGTGAAAAAAGTTCGTATTCAGTCGACCGCATCGTTTGTGTCGGCTGACCTGGAGCCGAGTAAGCCATTTTGGCCAGTGTTTGTGCGTTCACGGAAAAGCCCTTCCTGTGGCTAATTCAGTACTAACGCGGCTTTGCCGCGCAGGGAGATCAGGGCGCACGGAATTGCACGCCCTGAATGTGGCCTATTACTTGAAGAGCGAAAGGACGTTTTGCGGCGACTGGTTCGCGATCGACAGCGACTGGATACCCAACTGCTGCTGCGTTTGGAGGGCTTGTAGGCGTGCCGAGGTTTCCTCCATATCTGCATCCACCAAGGAACCGATACCCGCCTTCATCGAGTCGGTAAGGTTAGAAATAAAGTCCGACTGCGTTTCGATACGCGATTCAGCCGAACCGAACGATGCGGCTGCCACTGTCGCAGTTTGGATCAGATCCTCAATCGCACTCAGCGACGCTTGCGCGTTCGCCGTGGTTGAAACGTCGATGCCTGCGAGTTTACCCAGGCCACCTGATCCGACATTCTCAAACTGCGCCGTAATATTCATATCTTGGGTGAGAGATGTCGTTGAGTCGCCGTCAGTATCCGCAACCTTGAAGGTCAACGTCGTCTCATCGGTTCCGTCGTTTGCCGCAAAATCAACCCGCAAGTCGGTGATCCCGAGTGCATCCGCCGCTGATTTCAGCCCAGCGCCGATGATGTTCGTAACGCCAGCAGCGCTTTGCGCGGCATCTTCAGCGGTCACCGTATAGCTAATACTTTTATCGCCAAGTTTGATCGAAACCTTGTCACCCTCAGCATAGGTGATCGAAGAATCCAACACGAGCTCGACGCCCGTGGTATCCGCCTTACTGAGCGAAAGCGCAGCACTGTCAGCATCAGTTGACGTGCCAGTTGTCCCGGTAAAAGCGGCTTTGGCGGTATAGCCACCGATCGAAAGATTCTGGCGCTGAACATCGATCGTCCGCGCCGAAACGTTGCCTGAGGAATCACGGTCTAGCGACGACAAGATTTTTACGTCCGCGGCGCTCGAACCGTCAACAAGGTTCAAGCCGTTGAATTGTGCCGCGCCAACCACAGATTCAATCTGATCGCGCAGCGCTGCGATGTCCGTCTGAATCTTTGCCGTATCGACATTTTCTTCTTGGGCAGCGACAATTTTCCCTTTCATTTCGGTCAGCAGGTCGGTCACGGTTTCCGCGGCCTGCCGCGCCACAGCAACGGTCGATTCACCCAAGGAGAGCGAACTGGAGATACCTTCGAAGCCCTGAACATCCGATTCCATCACTTTGGAAATCGACCAGACAGCGGCGTTGTCCTTTGCAGAGGAGACCGATTTACCTGTCGAAATTTCCGACTGGGTCATCGACAAGCTTGAATTGATCCCCTTCAAAGTTTGAAGGGCAACCATTGCGCTCGTGTTAGTGAGAATACTCGACATGACAGATCCTTAAATGCTTTGACGCTTTGCGCCTCGGTTTCACTTCCTGCCCTACAGGCAGAGATTGTGGCGTTCTGTCCGATACGATCCAGAGGCTTCCGGTCGCGCCACCCCGATGCGGGATGCAAGGATCAATCTGAAGGGGATTCGCTAAATAAGGCCTAAGATCCGTTCCGCCGAATGAGTTTAGTCAGGCCTTTTCATCTACATGGTTAATATAGCATGACTGAGGCAAGCGGGCCGCTAAGCCTTGCGCTCGATATGATGTGCTGTTGAGCCAATCGTTTTTGCGCGTCCGAGTTGATCATAGCTATCGATCGACTTGCTGGCGCGCTGGATCATTTCGAGCCGGCGCTGAGCTGCGCGAATCCCCTTTAGGGCAGCGCCGATCAACCGCTGATTCCGCTCAGCGACCTCACGCAATTGCATTAAGCGGTCGAAATGAAGGCGCGTCGAGGCTGGATCATTCAGCACGGCCGCCATCGCGATATCTTTCTCCCGCGCAAGAGTATCCAGCTCGTCAAAATTCCCACCTTTGATTAGATGCCGTTCGACTTGAAGAAGCCCCTCTAACCGCTCAAGGGCGGCCAAAATTTCACTGTCCATGCGTTTGTCCTTTTTTGAGCGCCTCAAACAATGATTCCGACAAACCGATTCCGCCCTGATTTGCCATCGCAGTGGCCTGCTCTCTCACGAGAAATGATGAGAATTGCTCCTCGCCCACGCCCCCACCCATGCTATCACGCGGCTTTCCGAGGCCTGTGTGCTTCAGCATTTCAGTCAGGAACTCAGCCTCTAGCTGGGTGGCGGCCTCTCGCAGCGCCGCGTCTGGTTTGACGGGTCGAGAGGATAACGAGGGTTGGGTAGCGACCCGTATGTCAGTCATCGCATTATCTCCAATTGAGAGGATTTTTTGGAGGATGCACCGATTTAGGTAAACAATCGGTAATTTATTGGCCGCATATTTGCCCCACGCTGCGAATGGCGTCACGTGATAGGGAGCAAAGCGCCATGGATGACTACGCATCTTTCCTCGCGAAGCCTGCACAGGCATTTTCATCGTACCCGCCGATGAACGATGCCTCCAATGAGGGCGCGACCAGCCTGTCGGACTTTGACGTCCTTTTTAAGGAGTCGCCCTCGACAGCAACGCCCGCGCCAGTGTTTCAAACTTTTCTTCCGTCACATGCGCCACGATTGCCGCCCTCGGCCGATAGTTTTGCAAAGCCATCACCGAACATACCATACCCAGCAATCGTAGATGCGATTGCCCTTTCCACCGCGCCCGAGAGTTCATCGGTTGAAGAAGATACTGGGCCAAAACATCGCCCTGAACCTGACACCACCACCACCGAAAACTTGATCGAACAAAAAATGCCGAAAGCGCATCTCGCGCCGGACATGCAACCGCTTCAGCCCGCTTTGCCAGTCGGAGAGCAGGATCAAAGAGAGTTTGTTGCGCGGGATCTGACGCCGGATGCGGAAATCGAAGATGCATTTATCCAGGAGACTAGTCCGCCGGAAGTGCGCCTGCCTTCCAAAGACACGCAAGTCTCGGCATGGTCAAACGGCGCATACGGCATGGCGCTTCAACTTGAGCCACGGGCCAATGTGACCGTCGTTGCGGCACCGGAAACCCAAGTTACTGCCACCCAGGCCAAGGCCAGCAACACGCGCGCCGATGGCACAGGGGCGGATGCGGGCGAGCACGCGGTGCAAAGCTTGCTGCTCTCGAACGCGATAGAAAGTTCCCCCGTTGGACCTGAACAAGTCCAACGCCCCGATACACCCGCGCAGCCGAGCGTGAGCCATACGCGTTATCATCAAGCCGAGATCTCCGATGCAGAGGCACCAACCAGCAACACGGCTGCGTTGGTTCAACCGCGTTCCGCCTCGCCCCACGACACCATGCAAGGTGTTACTAACGACCGAGCAGCACTTCCACAGCCGCGGCAACAAGAAGGTCCTGAGGCAATAGACGCGGGCCGTCCAGGTTTCACACCGAACGACGATTTGACGCCGGATGCCACGACACAAACAGCGTATCGCAAGCTGGTCGAGCCAGCTGAGACTTCCGTTTTGACTGCATTGGAGCCGTCAGAGCCATCCTTGGGCGATAGGTTCTCGCAAGAAAGCTCGTTTCGGATGAGCTTTATTCCGCCGGAGCAGTCAGAAACTCTTTCCCCTCACATCCATGATGTGAAGGCGACACATGATGCCTCGTCCGCTCGGGAAACCGCGCCGTCGCGCGAGCCGACCGTTGACACGAATGAAAACACTTCGCACCCACCAATCGGTAACGGCAATCCCGCTCGCATTCCCAATCCCGAAACTCCAATTGACCCCTTCATCACGCAATCAGTGGCCCCCGCAACCGAGCAATCAATCGAGCGGGTGCTGATACCGAATGAAAAATCGTCACAAAAGACAAATGATTTGAGAGAGTTGGTGCCACAGGAGGCCCCACTTCGCTCCGCGCAATCGAGCGACCTCAAAGAAACGACCCGATCGCAAATTGAGGGCGGTGCTCTATCGCCTAAGGAACACGCGAATACTCCGCCACTCGTTGTCCCAGACAAACAAGATGCGCCGCTGGAATTCGCAACGATGGCGGTTGACCAGAGGCGGAGCGCTTCAGAGGTGTCGAGCGTTCATCAAGCCCCTCCCACGCGCTCTGAGACCCCTTATTCGATCGGGCATCAACTTGCAGCTAGCATCGCCTCGCAACCCGATCGCCCTGTCGAATTGACCTTATCTCCCGAAGAACTCGGACGCGTGAAGCTGACGCTACAATCCGCAGATCAAGCCATGGTGGTTTCGGTACAGGCTGAACGCCAAGACACGATAGACCTCATGCGCCGACATATCGATTCGCTCACAAAAGACTTCCGAGAGATGGGATTTTCTAACGTTTCTTTCAGCTTTTCGCAGCAGTCTCACAAAGATCAAAACGATGCCCCTCGCACTGGCACAAAAGCCGATGCCGCAACAGACACCCCTTACGCCAAATCGCAAAGCGATGCGCTATCTCGGTCCCCCATCAGGATAAATCTTGGTCCGACGGCGCAAGGGCTCGATCTACGGATTTAAGTACAAACCGATCCAGAAAGGATAGTAAATGGTCACCTCCATTACCTCCGCGGCCACCACCGCGACCACCTCTGCCACCAGTTCTTCGAGCAGCACAGGCAGCGTGATCAGCAGCGATTTTCAAACGTTTCTCGTGATGCTGACCACCCAGATGCAGAATCAAGATCCACTGAATCCTATTGAGAGCACAGAGTACGCGACGCAGCTCGCTACATTTTCCGGCGTGGAACAAGCGGTTCAGACCAATGATTTGCTCAAAGATCTTGCGACGCAACTGTCCTCAATCGGAATGTCACAATTGGCCGGTTGGGTGGGGATGGAGGCGCGATCGGACGCGCCAGCTTATTTTGATGGGTCGAACAGCGTCACGCTCGCGCCGCAGGCCGTCACCGGATCAGACCGAAGTGTGCTCGTGGTGCGCGATTCCACAGGCGCCGTGGTGCAACGCGGAGACGTTGATATCAGCGGAGGTACGTTAACCTGGAGCGGCACGGGAGCAGACGGGGCGACAGCGTCTCCGGGTCTTTATACCTTCGAGATGGAGAGCTACCAAAACGGTGTTATCGCGCGGACGGACCCCGTCGAATCTTATTCGGAAATCACTGAGGCACGTATCGCAGGTACTGGCACAGTGCTTGTGCTGCGCGGTGGTTCAGAGATTGGCACCAGCGATGCGACGGCATTGCGGCAACCGGAATGAAGGCCGCAATGCTAATCTGCTTACAAGATATGGCCTAATACCGCACCGAGTGCGGTGAATGCCGATGCCCCTAAGGCAATCGTCGCCCAGCGCATACCGCCCTGTTTGGGCTTCGCCGTTTCCTGAGTAGAGGTGGTCAACAACCCCTCGACGATGCCCGGCAATCGCGGGCCGTAACGCCCCAAAACGGAAGCCGCTCTCAACAAATCCCTCGCAGCTGCGCGTGGGCCAAGATTTTGGCGTATGTAGCTTTCAACAACGGGATGCGCGACCTCCCACATATTGATCGAGGGGTTCAACGACCTGGCGACACCTTCCACCACGACCATTGTGCGCTGCAACAAAATCAGTTCGGTGCGTGTCTCCATCCCGAAACGCTCTGTGACGTCAAAGAGATAGGCGAGCAAACGCGCCATAGAAATTTGTGTCGCATCCATACCGAAGATAGGCTCACCCACAGCGCGAAGCGCGCGGGCGAATTCATTGACATCCCGATCACGCGGGACGTAACCCGCCTCAAAATGCACCTCTGCTACGCGGCGGTAATCTTTGGAAATAAACCCGTACAGGATTTCTGCGTAGACGCGCCGAGTGTATTCATCGATCTGCCCCATGATCCCGAAATCAAACGCGACGATGTCACCATTGGGCGCGACCTTGAGATTGCCGTGATGCATATCGGCGTGAAAGTACCCATCCCGCAAAGCGTGACTGAGGAATAGCTGCAAGACGCGCTCGCCTAATGCATTCGGGTCATGCCCTGCTGCCTTAAGGGCTTCCCGATCTCCAAGCGCGGTTCCGTTCACCCAATCGAGCGTCATAATCCGCTTGCCAGACAGGGCCCACACAGGCTTGGGTACGGAAAATCCGCTATCATCCTTCGTATTTGCGGCAAATTCGGACGCGGCCGACGCCTCAAGGCGTAGATCAAGCTCTCCGATAACGACGCTTTCAAAATGCGCGACAACATCCGAAGGTCGAAGGCGACGCGACGCAGGCGAGACCAGCTCAATCAATGCCGCCGCGAAATGGAATGCGTCGAGATCCTTGCGGAATGCCCGCTCAATTCCCGGGCGTAGAACCTTCACAGCCACCTGCTCGCCGGTATCTGCCCGAATGGCCGAGTGAACCTGTGCGATTGAAGCAGCCGCAACGGGAGGGGAAAATTGCGAAAACACCGCATTGAGCGGTCGGCCAAGCTCCTCCTCGATCGTCTGTCTCGCGACATCGATCGAAAACGGCGGAAGCTTGTCTTGCAACATACGCAATTGGGTCGCGAGTTCGTCACCAACGACGTCAGGCCGTGTCGAGAGAATTTGGCCAAATTTAATGTATGCAGGGCCAAGCGCCGTAATCGCGCGAGTTACCGGCGGAAGCGAGCTATCTCCTTTGATCCCCAGCCATTTGAACGGCCACCCCAGAATTCGCGCAACGAGTCGCAGCGACGCAGGCGCATCGACGGCCTCGAGCGCCACGCTCATCGCGCCGGTACGTTCGAAGGTGGCTCCCGTGCGGATTAGCCGCCAGATATTGTGCGGTCCGCGCATCTCAGATTTTCCATCCCGAATGCAACGCCGCAATGCCCAGCGACAGGTTGCGATATTTCACTTGATCAAACCCCGCCTCGCGGATCATTGAGGCGAACAGTTCCTGATTGGGGAATTTCCGGATCGACTCGACAAGATACTGATAACTGTCGCGATCATTCGCGACGATTTGGCCCATTACCGGAATGACATTGAAAGAATAGGCATCATACGCCTTTTGGAGCATCTCATTCGGGATCTGGTTAAATTCCAAAACCATCAAACGCCCGCCGGGCTTCAAAACGCGGTAGGCTTCGCGCAATGCATCGGGGATCCGCGTGACGTTTCTGATGCCGAACGAGATCGTATAGACATCGAATGTGTTGTCATCAAACGGCAGGTTCATCGCATCGCCAACGACCCAGTCTAGCCGCCCGGCCATATCTTCCGCCTCGGCGCGCTTTTGACCCTCGATTAGCATCGATTCCGTCATGTCACAAACTGTCGCAGTGGCCCCCTGCGCACGCCCCAAAAACCGGAAAGCAACATCCCCAGTTCCGCCCGCGACATCCAAAAGCCGTTGGTTCGGACGGGGCGCGAGCCAGTCCATCATCGCATCTTTCCACACACGGTGGATGCCCATGCTCATCAGATCATTCATGATATCGTATTTCGACGCCACCTTGGAGAACACGCCGTGCACCATGCCGGCTTTCTCCGTCTCATTGACGGTCTGATAGCCAAAATGGGTCGTGTTCTGATGTTCGTTCATGGCGTCATGGGTCATTTTGGGGCCTTGCGATCCGCTGAATTACACCTTCCTTATAGGGCGCTACGCCGCCATGACAATGCGGCAGGCCGCGATACGCCCCTTGGCGCGACACTCGGCCACAACACGCGGCGAGAGAAAAGGATTAAAATGCCCGAACTGCCCGAAGTGGAAACCGTGCGCCGTGGGCTGGTCCCCGCGATGGAGGGCTATGTAATAACGCGCGCAGAGGTGAACCGGCCGGATCTTCGCTGGCCGCTCCCCGAGCGAATGGCAGAGAGGCTCACTGGCGCACGTATCGAACGTTTGCGACGCAGATCGAAATACATCCTTGCCGATCTCGACACGGGCGAAAGCCTGCTCGTGCATCTTGGGATGTCGGGGCGAATGACGGTCTCTGGCGTGATGCTCGGCGGATTTCACCATGATCATCCGCTGCCCCTCAAGCACGATCACGTTGTCTTCCACATGGATCAAGGCGCGCGTGTCACGTTTAACGATGCGCGCCGCTTTGGGGCCATGGATCTGGTGCGAACTGATCGCGAAGCCGCGCATTGGCTAATCGCAGGCCTAGGGCCGGAACCGTTTGGGAATGCGTTTCATGAGGAATATCTGATCGGCCGCCTAAAGGGACGGGCAACCCCGATCAAAACCGCGCTTCTGGATCAACGAATCGTGGCTGGCCTTGGCAACATTTACGTCTGTGAGGTGCTGCACCGCGCGGGCATCGACCCACGACGTCAAGCAGGGCGGCTGTCGCAAGCGCGGATCACATCCTTGGTTCCGATCATTCGCGATGTGCTCGCCGAGGCGATCGAGGCCGGGGGCTCCAGTCTTCGAGACCATCGTCAAGCTGATGGTGAACTTGGATACTTCCAGCACACGTTCAGGGCCTACGACCGCGAAGGCGAGCCCTGTCGAACAGCGGACTGTGGCGGAGAGATTCAAAGGATCGTTCAATCGGGGCGATCAACATTCTTTTGCCCTAAATGCCAGCGATGACGTGACGCTATAGCCGCCACCCGCGAAGCAGAAGCGATTGCAGGCTTGATAAATAGCTCCGTCCTGATAGGACTCGCCTTCAAGTATAAGGAAAGGCATAGCCGCATGGCCTACCAGACCCTGATCGTCGAAATCGAAGATTACGTCTCACTTATCCGCCTGAACCGTCCCGAAGCGCTCAACGCATTGAATTCGCAATTGCTGTCAGAGCTTGCGGATGCGTTAAAGGCAGCGGATGCGAATGATAAGGTGCGCTGCATCGTCATCACCGGCTCCGAAAAGGCGTTCGCCGCAGGCGCAGACATTAAGGAAATGTCTGATAAAAGCTTCGTCGATATGTTCGGCTCAGATTATTTCGCCCCCGAATCCGAAGCCATTTGCCGCACCCGCAAGCCGGTCATCGCGGCCGTGGCAGGATATGCGTTGGGCGGCGGGTGCGAATTGGCGATGATGTGCGATTTCATCATCTGCGCTGAAAACGCCAAATTCGGTCAACCTGAGATTAACCTCGGCGTCGTCGCGGGAATCGGCGGGACGCAGCGCCTGACACGGTTCGTTGGAAAATCGAAAGCCATGGATATGCACCTCACAGGTCGTTTCATGGAAGCCGCCGAAGCAGAACGGTCGGGCCTTGTGAGCCGCGTTGTGCCCGTCGCGAAGCTGATCTCCGAGGCTTTGTCCGCCGCACGCAAGATCGCCGAGAAATCACAGCTAACGACGATGGTCGTGAAGGAAGCCGTTGATCGGTCGTATGAGACAACCCTGCGCGAAGGCATCTTGTTTGAACGTCGGATGTTCCACGCCCTGTTCGCGACAGAAGACCAAAAAGAAGGAATGAACGCGTTTCTAGAGAAGCGTGAGCCACAATTCCGCGATAAATAACGCAGGAAGCCGGAAAGACCGTGTTTTCCGGCTTCCCTCATCGCAGCATTTGCCTTAAGGAAGCGGCTTACATGCGCGTGAAGCCCGCTCAGGCTAGAATCATCCGGATACGTTCCGGTGCTCTGGGGACCGGGTTTTGTTGTGCGATAGCAATTGCAACTGACCCGAAAAGTGGGAAATCACCATGGCAAATACGCCCCAGTCGAAAAAGCGCGCACGCCAGAACGAGCGCCGCGAAGATATCAACAAAGCACGCCGTTCGCGCATCCGGACCTTCGTCCGTAAAGTCGAAGAAGCAATCCTGACAGGCAACGCAGAAACAGCAGCTGCTGCACTCCGCGCCGCTCAGCCAGAGCTTGCTCGTGGCGTTACCAAAGGCGTTCTGCACAAGAACACCGTCTCGCGCAAAATCTCGCGCCTCGCAGCGCGCGTTAACGCCCTTTCGGCGTAATTCTATCCGCGATCAAGCCTATTTTAAGGGCGCAACCAGTTTGGTTGTGCCCTTTTTCTATTTTCCATTAGGTGTTTAAAAACAACAACTTAATGGCGGAGTGTGACCTCATTCGCGCGCTAAGAGATTCGATTCACGGAATCCGGCGTCAAGAGCGAAGATCGGTTGAAAAGGCATCCCCCAACTTGCTAGCTTCACCGAGCGATTCACGTCGCCTTGGGGGACAAACCGTATCTTCCGGTGGAATCAGGTGCCGTAAAACGCGCTCGATTGACAGGACTATAGGCCGCGCTGCAACGGCAGAAGATACGTTTCCGGTGCCGAGGGTTTACTCTCAGGCTCAGGCTGGACTGCCTGCCGATCTGCTCGGCTGCGGTCTTGGTTGTCCTTTTGTGAAATGTTTGAGGATCTTCGCGCGGGGCTTAACCCGCGTCGAAGGCTGTGTTTGGGGGCGCGTTGCGCTATTTTTATGACGCATCGCGTCTGGCACTTTGAATTGAGGCGTGAGGATGACGGAAGAGAGTTGGGGGCTAGCGCGTGAGGAATTACTCAAGGCGCTGGGTAAAAATAACTTCCAAAGCTGGATTGAACCTCTGCGCCTTTCAGGGCTCGATGAGGGCGTGGCGACATTCGACGCGCCAACGAAATTCATGCGCGACTGGGTGTCGCGCAACTATCTCGATAAGATCGCAACGGAACTAAGCCGCGCCGGAGCATCGGTCTCGCGCGTGGAAATCGCCGTTTCGACAGAGCAGCGCGCTGCGCCAGTCGCGGCTCCCGAGCCAGCACGTCGCCGCGCGCAATCCGAGGAACTTCCAGGTGCGCCGCTCGATCAGCGCTTTACGTTTGATACGTTCGTCGTCGGAAAACCCAACGAGCTTGCCCATGCTGCGGCGCGCCGCGTCGCGGAAGGTGGGCCGGTAAGTTTCAACCCGCTCTTCCTCTACGGTGGGGTCGGCCTTGGTAAGACCCACCTCATGCATGCAATTGCCCATGAATTGCAGATCCGCCGCCCCGAGCTGCGCGTGCTTTACCTCTCGGCGGAGCAGTTCATGTATCGCTTCGTGCAAGCACTGCGCGAACGTCAGATCATGGATTTCAAAGGGCTCTTTCGGTCGGTCGACGTCCTGATGGTGGACGACGTTCAATTCATCGCGGGCAAAGATTCTACCCAAGAGGAATTCTTCCATACGTTCAATGCCTTGGTTGACCAAGGCAAGCAGATTGTGATTTCGGCGGATCGCGCGCCGGGTGAGATCAAGGATCTGGAAGACCGGATTAAATCGCGCCTGCAATGCGGCCTCGTCGTTGACCTGCACGCGACCGATTACGAGTTACGGCTCGGAATTTTGCAAAATAAAGTCGATGCCTACCGCGCCCAATACGCGGGCTTGCAGATCGCAGATGGCGTTCTTGAATTTTTGGCGCATCGCATCACGTCGAACGTCCGCGTGCTTGAGGGCGCATTGACACGTTTATTCGCTTTTGCGTCGCTAGTCGGACGCGAAATTACGCTTGACCTTGTTCAGGAATGTCTCGTCGATATTCTTAGGACCTCCGATCGCAAGATCACGATCGAAGAAATCCAACGCAAGGTTGCCGAGCATTACAACGTCCGGCTGTCCGATATGATCGGGCCCAAAAGGGTCCGCACGATCGCGCGCCCTCGTCAGGTTGCGATGTATATCGCAAAGCGCAAAACCACGCGCTCGCTGCCGGAAATCGGGCGTCGCTTTGGTGGTCGCGATCACACAACAATTATGCACGGCATTCGCAAGATCGAGGAATTGCTCGAATCCGATCCGCAAATGGTTGAGGATGTCGATCTGCTCTGCCGCCTTCTCGACGGTTAAACAAAGACTAAAACGAGGGTTGGAACGCCGCTTCCGCCCTTGACGATCTGGGCCATTCGGCGGACATTCGCCAAAAAGATTGCGGTTGAAGCGAAACCTGCTAGGTTTCTTTTCCCGTTGAAACGAGGGATTGATATGAAGATCAGCATCGAACGCGCAGCCCTTCTCAAAGCAGTCGCGCAGGCGCAATCGGTTGTGGAGCGCCGCAATACGATCCCGATCCTTGCAAACGTCTTGATTGAGGCCGAGGGCGATACCGTGCATTTCCGTGCCACAGACCTTGATATCGAGGTTGTGGACAAGGCAAATTGCGTGGTTGAACGCTCTGGCGCGACCACTGTCCCCGCCGTTACGCTCCACGAAATCGTACGCAAGCTGCCGGATGGTGCGTTGGTGCAACTGTCTGACGATCCGGCATCAGGACGGCTTTCGGTTCAGGCAGGGCGTTCGAGCTTTAATCTCGCGACTTTGCCGCGCGAAGACTTCCCGGTCATGGCCTCGTCTGAATACGCCGCGAATTTCACAGCGCCCGCATCGGTCTTGCGGCGCCTGTTTGATAAGTCGAAGTTTGCGATTTCGACCGAGGAAACGCGTTACTATTTGAACGGCGTTTATATGCACGTCTCTACAGGCGAAGATGGTCCGGTTTTGCGCTGTGTCGCGACCGATGGGCACCGCCTCGCACGGATCGATGCGCCGCTTCCTGAGAACGCTCAAGATATGCCCGGCGTGATCGTGCCCCGCAAGACTGTGAACGAATTGCGTAAGCTGCTGGACGATGACGACGTTCAAATCGCAGTGTCGGTGTCTGAAACGAAAGTTCGTTTCGCGACCCCAGTTCTGACATTGACGTCGAAGGTTATTGACGGAACCTTCCCTGATTACACGCGCGTTATTCCCATGGGGAACACACGCCGCTTGGAAGTGGACGCTTCGGAATTCGCGAAGGCTGTTGACCGTGTTGCAACAGTCTCATCGGAACGTTCGCGGGCTGTGAAACTGTCGCTAGACGAGGATCGCCTCGTGCTATCCGTGAACGCTCCCGATGCGGGCGCGGCGGAAGAAGAACTAGCAGTCGCTTATTCGGATGAGCGTTTGGAGATTGGCTTTAACGCGAAGTACCTCCTCGAAATCGCGAGCCAGGTAGACCGTGAAAATGCCGTGTTCATGTTCAACTCATCCGGCGATCCGACATTGATGCGCGAGGGCAATGATAGCTCCGCTGTTTATGTCGTTATGCCGATGCGCGTTTGACGCCTATCTTAACCGACCTGATTTTGAGTGCTGACGGATGCTGACCGAACTGACATTGCTCCAGTTTCGGTCTCATCGTCGTGCGTCTATGGCGCTTGATGGTCGCCCCGTAGCGATCCACGGGCCGAATGGCGCTGGCAAAACAAACATTATTGAGGCTATTTCCCTTCTGTCCCCTGGTCGTGGTTTGCGGCGGGCGGGCGCCGAGGAGTTGATGCGTCGTGATGAGGCTGTCGGCTGGAAGATCCGGGCCACGCTTCAAAACGGGCAAGAGATCGAGACATCCGCACAGCCTTCCGCGTCGCGTGATGTTCGGATTGACGGGAAATCCACGCCGCAATTGGCACTAGGGCGCGTTTTGCGCGTCGTTTGGTTGGTTCCGGCGATGGATCGTCTCTGGATTGAGGGCGCCGAGGGTCGGAGGCGGTTTTTGGATCGCTTGACGCTTTCTTTCGCGCCCGATCACGCCGATGCTGTCATGCTTTATGAGAAAGCGATGCGAGAGCGGAATCGACTGCTTAAGGATATGGTGCGCGACCCATCGTGGTATCTCGCGCTTGAAGATCGCATGGCAAATGCAGCGATCGATATTCGCGCCAATCGGGCCTTGGCGCTAACGCGTTTGAAGGCTGCGCAAAACGGCGCGCAAACAGCCTTCCCCGCGGCGGATCTAACGCTGATCGCGCAAGGCCCTGAAGATTTGAGGCAGGCGCTCGCCGAGGGGCGCGCAGCCGATATGCGGGCGGGCCGAAGCTTAACAGGGCCGCATCGCGCCGATTTGGAGGCGCGCTACGCCGTGAAGGGGCAACCCGCAGCGCAATGCTCGACAGGCGAGCAAAAGGCTTTGCTAATCTCACTTATCCTTGCGAATGCGCGGGCCCTGCGCGCGGAAACCGGTGATACGCCGATCGTCTTGCTGGACGAGGTTGCCGCACATCTTGATGCGAAACGACGCGCCGCCCTCTATGACGAAATTTGCGCCCTCAAGTTGCAAGCATTTATGACCGGCACTGGCGCGGAACTGTTCGACACGCTAGGGGATCGTGCGCAATATTGGGAAGTTCAGGAAACCGACGGAACGTCCCACATCATTGAAGGTGCGAGTTAGCGCGTTTCATACTGTACGCTAAAGAGGGTATATCCCGCTTAAGGCTACCGAGCTGCGCAGGGCTTCCCATGCCCCTCTGCCTTTAGAGTTGAGACAATACCGAGGGATTGATCAGCTCGACAAAGCTAGCGGCGGGCCGAGCCCGACCGGAGGCAGGTTTCGGCATCGGCGCGACAACTTTAACGTAAAGTTTGGCGCGGAGCGAAACCGTTGCCTCATCCATCCCCTTTCCCCACCCAAAAGCTTCGACAGGCAAGAAAGCCTCTGAAACCACGTTTTGGGAGGGGTATGTCGGTGGTTTCGCAACACAGGATCAGCTGGTTACGGTCGCTGCAATAGACCTATTCCGCCCATTGTATGCCAATGGCGGCTTAACCTTGACGGATGCGGGGTAACCCCCTTAAATATCGTGTCTTTAGCGTGACATTGCTGGGCTTAAGCCTTATAAATCCTCAACGAATAAGAGGACCGGCAGGCATGACCGAAAATACCCCGAACAGCGCAGTTTACGGCGCAGAATCCATTAAGGTTCTCAAGGGCCTAGAAGCTGTGCGCAAGCGCCCAGGCATGTATATCGGGGATACCGATGACGGCTCTGGGTTGCATCACATGGTGTATGAAGTCGTAGATAACGGCATTGACGAGGCCCTCGCGGGCCATGCGAATTATGTCATGGTCAAAATCCACGCCGATAGTTCCGTATCCGTGCGGGATAACGGCCGCGGGATACCTGTTGATATCCACGCAGAAGAAGGCGTCTCAGCTGCTGAAGTGATCATGACGCAGCTGCACGCGGGCGGGAAGTTCAACAACACCGATGAGGGCGGAAACGCCTACAAAGTGTCCGGCGGCCTTCATGGCGTCGGCGTTTCGGTTGTGAACGCGCTTTCTGACTGGCTGGAGTTGCGCGTCTGGCGCAACGACAAGGTTTATTACGCCCGTTTCGAGAAAGGTGAATGCACTGTGCATGTTCGCGAAGAGGGCGATGCGCCTGGCGAAAAAGGCACCGAAGTGCGCTTCATGGCGTCCAACAAGGGGACGGACCCGGAAGGGACATTCTCCAACCTCGAGTTCAGCTTCAAGACGCTTGAAAACCGCCTTCGCGAGTTGGCGTTCCTCAATTCCGGTGTGCGGATCATCATCGAGGATGAACGCCCCGCCGAAGCCTTGAAGACTGAGTTGTATTACGACGGCGGCGTCAAAGAGTTCGTAAAGTATCTTGATCGTTCCAAATCCGCGGTGATGCCCGAACCTATTTATATGACGGGCGAAGTGCGCGGCATCGGCGTCGAAGTTGCGATGTGGTGGAACGATAGCTACCACGAGAACGTGCTTCCCTTTACCAACAACATCCCGCAACGCGATGGCGGCACCCATCTCGCAGGGCTGCGCGGCGCGCTCACACGGACGATCAACAGCTATGCCCAAAGCTCAGGGATCGCGAAGAAGGAAAAGGTCGATTTTACCGGCGATGACGCGCGTGAAGGTCTAACCTGCGTTCTGTCCGTCAAAGTTCCCGATCCGAAATTCTCCTCGCAAACCAAAGACAAGCTCGTGTCGTCGGAGGTCCGGCCAGCGGTTGAGAACCTCGTGAACGAGAAATTGTCCGAGTGGTTTGAAGAAAACCCGCAGCAGGCAAAGATCATCGTGGGTAAAATCGTCGAGGCCGCATTGGCGCGGGAAGCTGCCCGCAAGGCACGGGAATTGACACGCCGCAAGACAGCGATGGATATTGCATCGCTCCCCGGTAAGCTTGCCGATTGTCAGGAAAAAGACCCTGCCCTTTCCGAAGTCTTCCTCGTCGAGGGGGATTCGGCAGGCGGTTCTGCGAAGCAGGGTCGTGAGCGCAAAAACCAAGCCGTCCTGCCATTGCGCGGTAAGATTTTGAACGTTGAGCGCGCGCGATTTGATAGGATGCTCGGATCAGATCAAATCGGAACGCTGATCACCGCGCTTGGCACAGGGATCGGGCGCGACGAATTCAAACTCGAGAAAATCCGCTATCACAGGATCATCATCATGACCGATGCTGACGTAGATGGCGCGCATATTCGCACTCTCTTGCTGACGTTCTTCTTCCGCCAGATGCCGGAGTTGATCGAAGCCGGCTATCTCTACATCGCGGAGCCACCGCTCTACAAAGTGGCGCGCGGGAAGTCGGAAGTTTACCTCAAAGACCAAGCGGCGCTGGAGGAATACCTGATTCACCAAGGTGTTGAAGGCGCCAACCTGAAATTAGGAAGCGGTGAGGAAATCGTCGGGCAGGATTTGATCCGCCTTGTCGAAGAAGCCCGCATCGTGCGTCGTATTTTGCAAGCGTTCCCAACGCATTATCCGCAACGGATTTTGGAACAGGCCGCCATCGCGGGCGCTCTGGTGCCTGGCCGTGTGGATTCGGACGCGCAGGGCGTTGCAGATGAGGTTGCGCGCCGCCTTGATCTTGTCGCGCTTGAATATGAACGCGGCTGGCAAGGGCGCCCGACCCAAGATCACGGCCTTCGTTTTACCCGCGTGTTGCGAGGCGTGGAAGAAGCGCGCGTATTGGATGGGCCGGTTCTGAGGTCTGGCGAGGCACGACGCCTGTCGACCCATACGGCCTCGCTGCAAGAGGCCTACGCGGCCCCTGCACGACTGGTTCGCAAAGACCGCGAGCAATTGATCCACGGCCCGATGGAGTTGCTCGCTGCGATCTTGCAAGAGGGTGAGAAGGGTCTTTCGCTTCAGCGTTACAAGGGTTTGGGGGAAATAAATCCCGAACAGCTTTGGGAGACGACACTCGATCCATCCGCGCGGACCTTGCTGCAGGTGAAGGTCGAAGACATGGCCGAGGCTGACGATCTGTTCACGAAGCTGATGGGCGATGTCGTTGAGCCACGTCGCGAGTTCATCCAGCAAAACGCCCTCAATGTAGAGAACCTCGATTTCTAAACGATCGGAATCGGAGACAATATGAACCTGTCTCGAACCCAAAACTACGCAGGGCTCCTTTTCGGGGGGCTCTGCGTTTTGCTATCTCTTGGGGTCCCGATGACAGCCTCCGCGGAAGAACGCGCATCCCTCCAATGTGAAATCCCCACCAGTGAGATTGCCGTCGCGCTATGCGCCGCCGTGCGATCGGGGTTGGAAGCTGCGCCGGGGAACTATGGCTACACCTTGGTGGTCGAGGAGGCCACGCAGCGTTCGATCAAGGCGCGGCTCGATCACGGGATACGCCGCGGGCCAGACCTCAAATTCGTGATCTCAGACAGCGCATTGCTGCCAAAGCCATTACTCGCCAAATTTGCGGCTGATCTAATCGCGTCTCAAAAACCGTAAACCAGAATGTGTTGGCCCGATTTGATGGCGCTCAACGCCAAATACGCCCCAAACTGTTGGGGCGCTCAAAGGGCGCATAAGTTTTGTAAGAAACTGGTGCCGCTGAAGGGACTCGAACCCCCGACCCCATCATTACGAATGACGTGCTCTACCATCTGAGCTACAGCGGCGTGTTGGCGCGCCGGATAACACCTAATCTGGAGAATGTGTAGCCCCTTTTTTCCAAAGATGGCATTTTCCAGAATTTTCCGGCGCGCGCATTGAGTTAGCGGGTTTGCCGAGCTGCCTCCACCGCGTCATCCATTGGCAAGACCTCCGCATCTTCGACCTCTTGCGCGTCCTCGACGTTGTCGTCCTGCGCGTCGACGTCAGCCTTGCTAGGTTTGCCGACGATCAACGGCAGCATCTCTGCACCATGCGGCAAGGTTGTCGATGCGCTATGCGGTGCGTCACGCCATGAGAGCGTGTCGAAGCCGCCGCATGTGCTACACACCGGTGCCCAGTCCTCGTGGACGGACTGGCACGTATCACACACCCATTGCTTACCACGCGGCGCAGTCAGAGCGCGGGTCAGCCAACCGCGAACAACAGTATCATCCGCCCCTTCGCCACGTTCAACCGCCGCCATGATCGTCAACGCGCGGACAGTCGGCGCGGTGCTCACCAAGTCGCCCAGCGCGCGACGTGCAGCGGGGAAGTCTTCCGTCGCAATCAACAGCTCCGCTTGCAGCAAGCGGCTTTCTTCGGCGTCAGGTGCTTGTTTGATGAGACCCGCAAACCGCTTAAGACGCGCCGCAGGGGCCTCGTCAGGGACGATTTCGGCGTAGGCGGACGCAAGGTCGGGATGCGGTTGTGCCCCCCAAGCCTTTTCAAGGACACGGGCGGCGTTTTTGCCCTTCCCATTCGCGATATACCCGCGCGCGGCCATCGCTGCCGCCGGTATAAGGTCAGGTGATGCTTTATTCGCAGCAATCGCGGCCTCACGCGCCTCTACAGAGGCGGTCTCATCGAGAATGCCCTTGGCCTCTTGCAGCGCAAGCACGGCATCACGGCGACGGTGAACCTCTTTGGGCAACTGCCCTTGGCTCGCCTTAGCAGAAAGCACCTCGCGCGCGCCTTTCCAATCCCCGACCCCCGCTTGAAGCTTGAGTAGCGTGTCTTGCGTCTCAACATGCTTTGGCTTCATCGAGAAGGCCTTTTCCGCGAGTTTGAGAGCCGTCTCCGTATCTCCCTCTGCGAGCTTTTGCTTCATCAAGCCCCGCACGCCGACAAACCGGCTGCGATCATGCGCGAGAAGCTTTTTGTAAACGGCCGCCGCCTTGCGCGTATCACCGGTCATCTCGGCGGCCTGCGCGGTCAGCAAGTTGGTCAGTTGCGGGCGACCGAGATATTTCTCAGCCTTTGCCGCTTTGGCCATCGCAACTTTCCCCTCACCCGAGGCAAGCGCCATCATCCCTTCCGAGAGCGCCTCATAGCCTTTGCGCTCGCGGTTCCGATCAAAATAGCGCGAAATCGCCGTCTCGTCGCCGTTCAGGAATCGCAAGAACGCCATGATGAACCCGACGACGCGGATAACGAGCCATATCGCGAGGAACAACAGGACCGCGAGGATTACCGCCTGAAGGGGCTGCAAGTTTAACTCGTAGCCTAGCCCTTGAATGATAATTCCTTCGCCGCTGTCAGACAGAAGTGTCGCGCCGTAGGTAATCGCCGCGACCAGCACCAGAAAAATAGCAATCTTGATAAACGACCAGATCATGGTGCTCTCCTCAGTTCAGCGATTGGGCGAGTGCGCCCAAGGCATCGGTTGCCGCGATGTGCGCCTGCGCGTTGGCGATCCAATCCGCCATCGCTTCCTGCCCTTCCGGCGGGAGCTTTTCGAGCTCTGCCAAGGCGCCTGCCAGATCGCCGCCCTCTACGGCGTCACCGGCCCGTGACAGCACTGCATCCGGGCCATCCCCGTCCTGCGCTTCAAGCGATCGAACGCCCGTCTGCGCAATCAAGAAAGCTCCGATTTTATCCATCACACCCGCGCCGGCGGTCGCCTTACGCGATGCCGAAAGGGCCTTGCGCGCAGCGGGATCGAAATCTTCGATCAGCCGATCAATCGAGGCAACATCAGCCGAAATGGCCTCGGGGACATCGATCCCCGCTTCGCGAACGCTCGCCACGGCCTCAGCTTTTCCGATGCCGGATGCAATCGCAACGCCGAGCTGCGCCACGGCAGCGCGACCCCGCGATTTGGCGGCGTCGGCCTCAGCTTCGGCCCGCAGTTTACCGGCCTCGGCTTCTGCGCCAGAGATGCGCGCTGCTGCCTCCTCCGCAGCCGCTTCGATCTGGGCCTTGGCTGCTGTCGTGGTATCGCGGCCTTCCTCAATCAAAGCCTTCATTTGACTGATTTCGGCCTGAACCTGCTCCATCGCGGCTGCCGCTGCGGGATCGCTTTGGAGAGCGCGGTCGCCCAGCGCGGCCATCTGGCTTTCAACCGTTGCAACTTGGCCTTCGAGTGCAGCGATTTTCGCGTTTGCTGATTCCAGCGCCTCAGTCAGCGGCCCCATCTCCGGCGTTTGCGCAGGTGTTGGAAGTGCCGCGATTTTGGCCTCCAGATCAGCAACCTTGCGATCTTGTGCCGCAATTGCCGTCGTAAATGCCGTGTCATCGACCGGAGTTGCCTGCATCGATTGCGGCAAATACTCGGGTGGAAGCTTGGGCAGTGCATAAAGCATTGCCGCCGCGCCCAAGCCCGCAGCAATAACGCCGCCAATCACAACAGGGAAGAAGCCTACTTTTTGAACTGTTTGCGTGACGGCTGGCGCAGCCGTCGGCGCGGTATCTAACGGTTTATCCGTCTCACGCTGATCTTCCAAAACGGGCTCGACAGGGGCTTCGTCGCTCTGCGCCACGGCTTCGGCATCGTTGAAGGGGCTCTCCGCAGGCTCGGCAAGATCATCTTGGACGGTATCTTCGGCCATGGCGTCTGCTTCCGATTTCACATCCACTGGGGTGTCCGCCGCCGTATCCGTCACAACATCCGTCACAACCGGATCGGAATTCTCAAACTGACTCGCCATAAGGGTGTCCTCGCCTGAGACGGCTGCCTCAGTCGAGCCTTCGATCGGGGCGTCACCTTGCGTTTCCATTTCAGGTTGCGGATCGGTGGGATCAGTCACGGTGACGTTGATGGTTTCATCCACGGCTTCGCTGGTCGCATCACTACTCGTCTTGCGGGTTCTCGGTTTCGCCACGCTACTCTCCTCGATTATACCATGAGCGGACGACCAGCCCGCAAATTCAATCTAGTGCTGCAAGCTGCAGTCCTCAACCCGTTCCGCATCTTACAGACCGGATGCACGGATCTGCCGTTCCAACGCATCCAAAATCGCCCCAGAATCGGGCGTTTTTGCAACCTCGAATCGTGCCCATGACAATCCTTGCAGGCGATCCGCTGTTGCCTGCGATATCGGGCAAAGTAAAAGTTGGGCCTCTGCGTCCCGCGCCTGCAACATGAAGAAATCTGCTGTGAGCGGCGAGAATACCGGAACCAAAAGCGGAATAGGTACCTGTAACAGAGCGCGCACATTCCGCGGCAAGCCCAGAGGCATCTGCTCATAGACTATGGCTTCATGCGTCTCGATACCAGCCGCGGTGAGATGTTTCGCGAGATTGAAGGCAACTTTCGCGCCGTGCGCATGTAGGAGCGGCCCCGCCCCCAAAGCGCCTTGGCGATGCAAGCCTTCAATCAGGTCGGCCAGCCCGCTGCCGTCACCGGGGCCCACAACGGTTTCAAAGCCCGCTTCCTGCGCAGCTTTTGCCGTGCGCGCACCGACACAATACGCCGTTCGCCCCCGCGCGGGCTGGATATGCGCGAAGCTCGACACACCTGTCTCGGACGTAAAAATGAGGGCCTCTGCATCGGGGACCGGCGGCATCAACGGGACGGTCTCCATCAATGGCGCCACAATCGTCGGCCAATCCTCGCCAAATCTCGCCGCGAACAAATGCGCAAATCGGCGCGATTGCGCCTCGGGTCTTGTCAGAAGAAGGGTCGGACGCGGATCGGGCAATGTTCCCTCGGGATTGTGCGCGCTGCACCTCGGTGTTACCTCGGGAGAGACTTTCACGCAACCGGAACGACATGACCGACACGCTCACCTTTCTAGGAATAGAATCAAGCTGCGACGACACTGCCGCCGCCATCGTGCGACTTTCCGGCGATCGCGGCGAGGTTTTGGCCACCGTGGTTGCCGGGCAAACCGAGCTACATGCCGATTTCGGCGGCGTGGTGCCCGAGATTGCCGCGCGTGCCCATGCGGAAAAATTGGATATCTGTGTCGAAGAGGCGCTTAGCGCGGCGAATCTGACGCTACGCGACATCGATGCCGTCGCCGTCACGGCGGGGCCAGGGCTTATCGGTGGCGTTATGTCGGGCGTCATGTGCGCGAAGGGCATTGCCGCGGGCGCAGGGCTCCCGCTCGTCGGCGTCAACCATCTCGCAGGTCACGCGCTGACACCTCGCCTGACAGACGGAATCTCTTTTCCCTACCTTATGCTTTTGGTTTCGGGAGGGCATTGCCAGTTCCTGATCGCGCATGGCGTCGACCGGTTCGAGCGTCTGGGCGGCACGATTGATGATGCCCCTGGCGAGGCCTTTGACAAGACGGCAAAGCTTCTCGCGCTGTCGCAACCAGGTGGCCCGTCCGTCGAGCGCGAAGCCCTGTCAGGCGATGCGAAGCGGTTTCCGATGCCACGCCCGCTTCTAGAGCGCCCTGATTGCGATATGTCCTTCTCGGGTCTCAAAACGGCATTGCTTCGCGCTCGCGACGCCGTGATTGCCGAGCATGGCGGATTGCCCGCATCTCTCCGCTCCGATTTGTGTGCAAGCTTCCAAGCCTCCGTCTGCGCGGTATTGGCGGAGAAAACACGGCGTGCATTGCGGATTTACATGACGCTTAATCCTGCCAATCCCGTGATTGCCGTTGCGGGCGGGGTCGCCGCAAACAAGGCTATTCGCCATGCGTTAGAGACTGTTTCAGACGAATTTGGCGCGCGTTTCCTCGCGCCGCCTCTCGCGCTTTGCACTGACAATGCCGCGATGATCGCATGGGCAGGGATTGAGCGATATCGTTCTGGCGCACGTGATGGCATGGATCTTTCCGCCCGGCCGAGATGGCCCTTGGATGCACGAGCGCCCGCGATGCTCGGCTCCGGGAAAAAGGGAGCAAAAGCATGACGGTTGCGGTTATCGGCGCGGGCGCCTTCGGCACCGCTCTCGCGGTGGCCCTATCCGCCAACGGCCCTGTCGCGCTCTGGGCACGCGACGCACAAGCGGCGGATCGCATGCAGCGCACACGCGAAAACAGCGCGCGTTTGGAAGGGATCACCATCCCCCAAAACGTCACTGTTACAGCCGATTTACACGATCTTGAGGGGCGCGAGACGGTCCTTCTCGCAATGCCGATGCAACAGATGTCCGGCTTCCTCGAAATCCACCGCGACTTGTTTCTCACGAAACGCCTCATTGCTTGCTCCAAGGGGATCGACATCGCGAGCGGCCAAGGGCCAACGGGGATCATCCGCAGCAAATGCCCGAAGGCGGTTCCGGCGATTTTAACAGGCCCCAGCTTTGCCGCCGATATTGCGCGGGGACTTCCCACCGCGCTCACGCTTGCCTGCGAGGACGTGAACGCGGGCGAGGGCCTGCAACGCGCGCTCTCCACGCCGGTCTTGCGGCTCTATCGATCCGAAGATGTTATCGGCGCGGAACTCGGCGGAGCACTCAAGAATGTCATCGCAATTGCCGCAGGGGTCGTCATTGGCGCAGGGCTAGGCGATAGCGCGCGCGCAGCCATCATGACACGGGGGTTCAGCGAAATGCGCCGCGTTGCGTTGCTCCGTGGTGCGCGGGTCGAAACGCTTAACGGGCTTTCAGGTTTGGGCGATCTTGTGCTTACATGCACCTCGCAACAATCACGTAACTTCCGTTTCGGCCACGCGCTTGGCCGTGGCGAAGATTTCGATCCATCGCTCACCGTGGAAGGTGCCGCAACCGCGAAAGCAGTCTCTAATCTCGCCGAAACGCACCAGATTGACCTGCCGATCGCGACGATGGTCGCAGCGCTGGTTGACCAGAAGATCACCGTCGAGGCCGCTGTCTCGGCGCTTATGTCCCGTCCGCTTAAAGAGGAATAATCCATGCTCTATGCTGTTATCTGCCGCGACAAACCTGGCCATCTGCAACTCCGGATCGATACGCGCGAGCGCCACTTGGAGCATATTCGCTCCACTGGGATCGTGCTGCAGGCTGGGCCCTTCATCGAAAACGGCGAAATGTGCGGAACATTGGCCGTTCTCGATACCGACAGCCTCGAGGCAGCGCAGGAGTGGGCCGCAAAGGATCCCTACGCGATCGCCGGGTTGTTTGAATCTGTTTCCGTTACGGAATGGAAAAAGGTAATCGGCTGATGGCTAAATGGCTTTTTAAATCAGAACCCAACAAATGGTCTTGGGACCAGCAAGTCGCCAAGGGCCATGAGGGTGAGATCTGGGACGGCGTGCGAAACTACCTTGCTCGCAACAACATGAGATCGATGAAGATTGGGGATCAAGGGTTCTTCTACCACTCCAACATCGGCAAAGAAGTTGTCGGCATTGTCGAGGTCTGCGCCTTAAGCCACCAAGACCCCACAACGGACGATCCGCGGTGGGATTGCGTCGATATCCGCGCGATTAGGCCCCTGAAGACCCCTGTGACACTGGCGCAGGTGAAAAACGATCACCGGCTGCAAGAGATGGCCTTGGTGACGTCGATGCGTCTGTCGGTTCAACCGGTTACGGAAGACGAATGGAAAATCGTGTGTGAGCTTGGCGGGATCGAGCCATAAAAATGGAGGGTTCTGGCACCCCTACCAGAACCCTCCCACCCCACGTGCTCCCCTAAAGCACCACACGTGAAACTATCTGGTTCTGGCCGTCCTAGCCTAAGTTTATGTCTACTCCACGCCGGCCCGAATCGCAATTTTAAAACCCAGATAATTCTATTTAAATCAATTCTTTAATCTAAAAAGTTGATTAACCAAAAGCGCGCTTTCCGCTGTTTGATCGGCTATTGCCATCACTTGGCATCGCCCTATCCTTTCCGTCATGAAGCCCGAAAGAGCAGGAGATCCCCCATGCCAGCCGCTATTATTGTCGCCCATGGCGCGCCCGCCGATCCCGATCCGCAGGATCTCGTGCTGCATGATCTCGCGCGGCGCGTCGGAGAGGTGATGCCGGATTGGGATATTCGCGGCGCGACTTTGGCACGCGAGGGCTCGCTGGACTGCGCGCTATCGGGCCTCCAAGATCCGCTTATCTACCCGTTTTTCATGGCAGAGGGCTGGTTCACGAAGCGTGAGCTTCCGCGACGCCTTGCAGAGTTGGGGTTTGAGGGGTTAACTCATCTTGATCCCCTCGGCGTTGACCCAGATCTTCCAGATTTGATCGCGAAAGCTGCCCTGCAAGCCGCCGAGGATGCCGGTATTACCTCGTCGGAGGCGCACCTCCTGTTGGCGGCGCATGGGTCAAAGGTATCAAGCAAGTCCAAAGATGCGAGCTACGCAATGGCTGACATCCTCAAACGGTGGGGAGGTTTTCGTGACGTCTCGGTGGGCCTGATTGAGGAGGCGCCCTTTTTGGCAGAAGCTGCCGCAAATTTGGGCCAGGCAGTCTGCGTGCCGTTTTTTGCTCTGCGGGCTGGTCATGTCGTAGGGGATTTGCCCGAAGCGTTGGAGGAAGCCGAGTTTGCCGGCCCATGCCTTGATCCAATCGGGGAGCATCCCCAGATCCCGCATCTCATCGCGGCGGCTTTGAAGCGCGCGGGGCCGTAAGCTTATCGCGACCACTCCATGAATATTTCAGCGTGAATTTTGCACGAATGCCGATTGTCATGTTACTGTTACATTTCGTTTGCATAAGCGTCACGTTGGCGGCCTAGACGGTCGGCAGGCCTACTGGTTGGCCAGTGAAATTTTCAGGAGAGATCCATGAACACCGTTAAACTTTCCGCTTCGGTTCTGGCGATCATCGCCGCTTCGGCAACCGTCGCAACTGCACGTGACCAAGTTCAAGTTGCAGGCTCGTCGACCGTTCTGCCATATGCAACGATCGTTGCGGAAGCCTTTGGCGAGAACACAGATTTCCCGACACCGGTCGTTGAATCGGGCGGCTCCTCGGCTGGCCTGAAAAAGTTCTGCGAAGGCGTTGGCGAAAACACCATCGATATCGCCAACGCGTCGCGCGCAATCAAAAGCAGCGAAATCGAAGCCTGCGCAGCAGCTGGCGTGACGGACATCATCGAAGTTCGCATCGGCTATGATGGCATCGTATTCGCATCCGACATCAACGGTGAGACGTTCGCGTTCACCCCTGCTGACTGGTACAAGGCCGTTGCGGCAGAGATCGTCGTCGATGGCGAAGTTGTTGCAAACCCGAACACCACTTGGGATCAGGTAAACCCTGCTCTGCCGAAGCAAGAGATCATGGCTTTCGTTCCAGGCACGAAGCACGGCACACGTGAAGTGTTCGAAGAAAAAGTGATCCTCGCTGGCTGTGAAGAAGCCGGTGCGATGGAAGCACTCATCGCGGCAAAAGGCGATGAAGACAAAGCCGAAGAAGCCTGCATGGCGCTGCGCACGGACGGCCGCGCGGTTGATATCGATGGCGATTACACCGAAACCCTCTCGCGGATCGACAGCAACAAGGCTGGTATCGGTGTGTTCGGTCTTTCGTTCTACGAAAACAACACCGACAAGCTGAAAGTTGCAACGATGTCGGATGTGGTTCCTTCGACGGAAACCATCGCATCGGGCGACTACCCAGTTTCGCGCCCGCTCTACTTCTACATCAAGAAAGCGCACATCGGCGTTGTTCCTGGCGTGAAAGAGTTTGCTGAATTCTTCGTATCCGACGATCTCGCAGGTCCTGATGGCCCGCTCGCAGCATACGGCCTCGTGTCGGATCCTGAGCTGGCAGCGGTTCAGGCGACCGTCGCTGACGAAACCGTAATGGCGAAATAATCACGATCGGCGACGCCTTCCGCATGAAGGCGTCGCCATTCCAGTCGGGCCCCTACCGGAGCCCGATTTTTTGGTTCCAAGCCTTTCATTTCCCTTGAAGCTCGAGGACTCCATGACTGTCGCGAATATCCTTCTTATCGTCTTGATACTCGGAGCTTTGGGCTATGTCGCAGGCCGCCTTCGCGCCCGCGCAGTGTCCGGCGATGACGCGCGCCTTTTGCATTCCCTTCCCGGATATTACGGCTGGAACGCCGCAATGTTCACCGTGATCCCCGCTCTGGCAATCATGCTGGTCTGGCTGCTCGTGCAGCCTGTTGTCATTGAACGCAATATCAGCGCGATGATCACCAGTGATATGATCCCGGAAGGGTCCAGCCAATCTCTTGTCATGAGCGATTTGCGCCGTGTTTCGGAAGGGCTTAGCACCGCCGTCGAAACAGGCGTGATGACCGCGCAAGAGGCCGAGCAGTTCGGTCAGGGGTCCACCGATATCCGCGGGGCGCTCGCTGCTGTAGGGGTAGCCTTGGGCAACGATGTCTCTCCCGAGCTTTTGCAAGCAGCCCAAGATTACCGCAACAGTAGCGCTCGCGGCATAATTGTGATGGGGCTCATAGCGATCGTCCTTGCCCTTTGCGGGCTTGCTTATTCCATTCGCTCGACCACGGTCGACTTCCGCGCGCGCAACACGGTTGAAGCGGGCGTCAAAGCCTTATTGATTTTCGCCTCCGTGATCGCAATCGCCACCACGGCAGGCATCGTCTTTTCGATGCTGTTCGAAACGAGCAACTTCTTCCGACAGTACTCGTGGACGGAATTCTTCTTCGGCACGGAATGGGCGCCGAACTTCCGTGGCAATTCATCTCTCGGGATGCTGCCACTGCTCTGGGGCACGCTCTATATCTCGCTCATCGCGTTGATCGTTGCCGTTCCGATCGGTTTGTTCGCCGCGATCTATATGTCGGAATACGCCGGCCCGAAATTCCGCGCCATCGCCAAGCCGCTGATTGAGGTGCTCGCAGGTATCCCGACAATCGTTTACGGCCTGTTCGCCCTAATCACCGTCGGGCCGATGCTTCGGGATTATTTCGCGCAGCCACTGGGGCTGGGTGAAAGCGGATCTTCCGTGATGACCGCAGGTCTGGTCATGGGGATCATGATCATCCCCTTCGTATCCTCCCTTTCGGACGATATTATCAACGCAGTTCCCCAATCGTTGCGGGATGGCTCGCTCGGGCTTGGATCGACCCAATCGGAAACCATTCGTCAGGTCGTTCTGCCCGCTGCTCTTCCCGGGATCGTCGGCGCGGTTCTTCTCGCCGCGTCGCGTGCGATCGGTGAAACAATGATTGTTGTCCTTGGCGCGGGCGCTGCGGCACGGATGGGCCTCAACCCCTTTGAGGCCATGACCACTATCACCGTTAAAATCGTCAGCCAGCTGACGGGTGATACCGACTTCGCCGCACCAGAAACGCTCGTCGCCTTCGCCTTGGGCCTGACGCTGTTCGTCATCACTCTTGGCCTTAACGTTCTCGCACTCGTCATTGTGCGCAAATATCGGGAGCAATACGAATGACCGATCTCGCCACACCAGCGACACCCGCTCACCGCTCGCTGCTCCAAGCTGATGCGCGCACCAAGGCCCGCAATCGCGCGGAGAGCCGCTTCAAGAGCTACGGTCTCGCGGCCGTCTTGACGGCGCTGCTATCACTCGCGCTCTTGTTGTTCTCGATCTTCAGCAATGGGCTTTCGGCCTTCAGCCAAACCAAAATCGTGATTCCGGTCGAGCTTATGGAAGCCACACTGGACAAATCAGGGACGCGCGACCTTGAAGTGATGAAGAAGGTCAGCACGATCGGTTACGGCACCCTTATCGGAAATGCATTGATCGCACAGATCGAGGCGGAAGGGATCGTGATTGAAGGCCTGTCTGACAAGGACGCGAAAGAAATCATCTCGAAAGAAGCGCCCGCAACGTTGCGCAATATGGTGCTCGCAGATCCGAAGTTGATCGGACAAACCATTGACCTTCACGTGCTTGCACATGGTCGGATTGATGGCTTCTTTAAAGGCCGCGTGACGATGGAAAGCGCCGAACTCGATAGCAATATCACCCCATCGCAACTCCAACTTGCTGTGGCTCTGAATGATCGTGGTATCCTGCGCAAAGAGTTCAACCTCGATTTTATCACCGCGCCAGACGCCTCGGATCAACGGCCGGAAGCCGCGGGCCTTGGCGTTGCGATCCTCGGTTCGGCATATATGATGCTGGTGGTGTTGTGCCTCGCGCCGTTAATCGGCGTGGCCGCGTCGATCTATCTCGAAGAATTTGCGCCGCAGAACCGCTTTACTGATCTGATCGAAGTGAACATTTCCAATCTGGCGGCTGTGCCCTCGATTGTCTTCGGGATTTTGGGCTTGGCGATCTTCATTAACTTCGCCGGCCTTCCTCAATCCGCGCCTATTGTCGGTGGTTTGGTCCTAACGCTGATGACACTCCCGACGATCATCATCTCTACGCGCGCCGCGCTCAAGGCGGTTCCGCCGTCAATCCGCGATGCGGCGCTTGGTGTTGGGGCATCAAAGATGCAATCGGTATTCCACCACGTGCTGCCACTCGCGGCGCCAGGGATTATGACCGGTGCGATCATCGGCCTCGCGCAAGCTTTGGGCGAGACCGCACCTTTGCTTCTCATCGGGATGGTTGCTTTTGTGCGCGAGTATCCTGATGCGCCGCTCGACGGGCTCTTCGACCCCGCTTCGGCTCTGCCGGTGCAGGTCTACAACTGGACTCAACGCGCCGATCCGGCCTTCGTGGAACGGGCTTCCGGCGCAATCATCGTGTTGTTGGCCTTCTTGGTTATTATGAATACGATTGCAATTATTCTTCGCCGCCGCTTCGAGCGCCGGTGGTAAAGGGGGATATCCCATGAACGATATGCGACTGACGGAGCGTGCTGTGGACAGTAAAGAGATCAAAATCGCGGCCCGCAAGGTGCAGGTCTATTACGGTGACACACATGCCATCAAAGACGTGGATGTGGAAATCCTGGATCGGACCGTAACGGCTTTCATCGGGCCTTCGGGTTGCGGGAAGTCAACGTTCCTGCGGACCCTGAACCGGATGAACGACACGATCGATATCTGCCGCGTGGAAGGTAACATCACGCTGGACGGCGAGGATATCTACGACAAGCGTGTCGATCCGGTGCAACTGCGTGCGAAAGTCGGGATGGTTTTCCAAAAGCCGAACCCGTTCCCGAAATCGATCTTCGATAACGTGGCTTACGGTCCGAAAATTCACGGCCTTACACGTAACAAGGCCGAGCTTGAGGAAATCGTCGAAAGCTCTTTGCGCAAGGCCGCACTCTGGAACGAGGTTAAAGACCGCCTCCATTCGCCTGGCACGGGCCTTTCCGGCGGTCAGCAGCAACGTCTTTGCATCGCGCGCGCCGTGGCAACATCGCCAGAAGTGCTTTTGATGGACGAACCCTGCTCCGCCCTCGACCCGATCGCAACGGCACAAGTCGAAGAACTGATCGACGAGTTGCGCGAGAACTTTTCTGTCGTGATCGTAACGCACTCAATGCAACAAGCCGCGCGTGTTTCCCAGCGAACCGCATTCTTCCACCTCGGCAACCTCGTGGAATACGGCGAAACCGGCAATATCTTCACCAATCCACGCGATCCGCGCACGGAAAGCTACATCACTGGCCGTATCGGCTAACGGAGGCTCCAATGTCCCAACATATCCTTTCGGCCTTCGACCGTGATCTGGAGGCTGTCCAAGCTCTCGTCGTTAAGATGGGTGGCATGGTCGAAGCGCAGATCCTTGACGCTGCCCAAGCGCTCGATACGCGCGACGCCGAACTCGCGAGCGCTGTTCGGCTGCGTGATAAGGCCATCGACGCACTTGAAGAAAAGATCAATGAGGAAGCCGCTCGCCTCATCGCGCTGCGCGCACCCGCCGCAAGCGATCTGCGCACGGCGTTGACGGTGATGAAAATCGCCGGCTCGTTAGAACGGGTGGGCGATTATGCCAAGAACATCGCGAAGCGCTCCGACGTCTTGATGCAGGCTCCCGCGATCGCGGGCTCGGGCGGCGCGATCCGCCGCATGGCGAAGGCCGTTGAAGGGATGATGCGCGACGCGATCGATGCCTATATCCAGCGCGATGCAGCCCTCGCAGCAGATGTTCGCGCCCGCGACATTGAAGTCGATCAGATGTATAATGCCCTGTTCCGCGAGTTCTTGACCTATATGCTGGAAGACCCGCGTAACATTACATCCTGCATGCATCTGCATTTCATCGCGAAGAACATCGAGCGCATGGGCGACCATGCAACGTCGATTTCCGAACAGGTGATCTACCTTGTGACAGGTGAGCTTCCCGACGAACCGCGCCAAAAAGATAACAGCGTCCAATCCGTGGAGGGGTAACAATGGCAGCAGCTCAAACCCCTTGTGTCTTGGTTGTCGAGGATGAAAGCGCCCAGCGCGAAGTGTTGAAATACAATCTCGAAGCAGAAGGTTTCCGCGTCGCCATTGCGGTTAACGGGGATGAGGCGCTTTTGATGGTGCGCGAGGAAAAGCCAGATTTGATGGTGCTGGATTGGATGCTCCCGAATGTTTCAGGCATCGAGATCTGCCGCCAAGTGAAGGCAAATCCCGACACGCGGCAGATCCCCATCATTATGCTGTCCGCGCGCTCCGAAGAAACAGATCGCGTCCGCGGCTTGGAAACAGGGGCTGACGATTACGTCGTGAAACCCTATTCCGTCGTCGAACTCATGGCACGGCTGCGCACCCAGTTGCGTCGTACCCGCCCTGCCACAATGGGCGAGCGCCTGACCTATGACGACATCATTCTCGACGCTGGCGAACACCGTGTGTTCCGCAGCGGAGATATGCTGCATCTCGGGCCAACGGAGTTCCGTCTCCTATCAACGTTGATGGAAAAACCAGGCCGCGTCTGGACGCGTGACCAGCTCCTCGACCGCGTATGGGGTCGTGATATCTACGTCGACACACGAACAATCGACGTCCATGTCGGACGGTTACGCAAAGTCCTGATGCAAAATGGCGGCGCCGATCCGATCCGCACAGTGCGCGGGACGGGCTATTCGCTCGGCTGATCCGCAAGAAAGTTATCAACCTCGTCACGGGTCGGGATCGCATCGGCGGTTCCGGCCCGCGTCACTTTGAGGGATGCCGCCGCTGAGGCGAGGCGCATCGCCTCCTCCTTGGTAAGTCCCTCTGCTAGCCCTGATATCAAAAATCCCGCAAACGTATCCCCAGCGCCGGTTGTATCAATCGCTTCGACCTTAATCGCCTTAGAAGGCGTCTGCGTCTGGCCTTCGTTATCATACCAAACTGCGCCCTGTGCGCCGCGGGTCACAACGACATGTGAGACGGGAATTTTATCGATCGCACTCCCCAGTGCCGCACAAAGTTGATCCGCCTCAACCTCGTTCAACAATAGCAGCCAAACATAGGGCAATACCTCCCGCACGGCCTTGCTCTCAAATGGCGCTGCCGAATAGACCAGTTTCAGGCCAGTCTCATGCGCAAGACGGGCCATTTCAACTTGGCAGCCAGCCTCGTTTTGTAGAACAAGAAAGTCGCCCTCCTGCGCCGAAGCAAGCACCGACCGCAGAGGACCAGGCGAGATCGCCAGATTTGCGCCCGAAAATAAAACGATCGTGTTCTCTCCGTGATGGTCAATATTGATGATTGCATGGCCCGAAGGCGTATCGCCCTGCTGTACATGCGTGCAATCGACACCCATGGCCTTCATCCGGTCGATCATCCACAGCCCATCTCCCCCAACGGCGCCGAGGTGCCGCACATCGGCACCTGCACGCGCCATTGCAACGGATTGATTCGCCCCCTTCCCGCCGAGCCCGCGCGAATAGGCCGTCGCCGCCAAGGTCTCGCCCGCACGTGGGAAGCTCTCCATCCGGTAAAAATGATCTGTGTTGATCGAACCCAAATTATAAATCGTCGCCAAAATATGGCCTCCGGTTGCTCTAAATATCCCACGGGGGGTGCGGGGGTGTGAAACCCCCGCTCCGACGCTTATTTACCTTGTCCCAAACGGCAGGCAGCAATCGCAGCCATATTCAGGATGTCGTTCACGGTCGAAACTGTGGAACAAATCTGCACGGGATGCGCGATACCCGTGAGGATCGGCCCGATAACGGTCGCGCCGGCCATCTCCTGCATGAGTTTCACGGAGATAGACGCCGAATGGCGCGCTGGTACAACCAACACATTCGCAGGGCCTGACAGACGGCAGAACGGATAATGTGCCATCTGATCGGCATTGAGCGCCACGTCGACGGTCATTTCGCCCTCATACTCGAAATCAACACCGCGCTTATCGAGAACCTTTGCAGCATCGTGCATTTTGGTCGCGCGTTCGGAAACAGGATAGCCGAAGGTCGAGAACGACAAGAACGCGACGCGCGGGTCCAAACCGAGCCCCCGCGCCACTTGCGCGCCGCGTGAGGCGATATCCGCCAGATCTTCTTCGTTCGGCCACTCATGTACGAGGGTATCGCCCATCATAACGATGCGTCCCTTATGCAAAATAGCCGTGATCCCAACCGCGCCATCGGTGGGTTTCGCGTCAATCACCTTGTTGATCAATTCGAGCACATGGGCAGATTTTCGGGTAGTTCCCGTGACAAGACCGTCACCATGCCCATGAACCAACATCAATGCAGCAAAGACATGGCGATCACGTGTGGCAAGCTTGTGGACTTCCTCGCGGTCGACGCCTTGGCGTTGAAGCCGTTTGTAGAGAAAATCCTTATACGTATCGATGTGCTTGGAATTGGCCGCGTTCACCACTTGGATCTCGCGGTACGCATCGCCTAGACCCGCTTGCTCCAATTGCTCCTTCACTTCCGTCTCACGGCCGACAACCAACGCACGGCCCATTCCCGCGCGCTGATAGGCGACGGCGGCGCGCAAAACGCGGGGATCGTCACCCTCTGCGAAAATCATCGTGGCTTGCGCCTGACGCGCACGGGCATGGATGCCCTGCAAAATCGAGGCTGTCGGATCCATCCGCGCTTTCAGTGAGTGCGTATAGGCCGGCATATCGATGATCGGACGACGCGCGACGCCTGTATCCATCCCCGCTTTCGCAACGGCGGGCGGAATCACATGGATCAGGCGCGGGTCAAACGGCGTCGGGATGATGTAATCACGTCCAAAAGCCAGTTTGCGCCCGTAAGCCATTGCGACCTCGTCGGGGACATCTTCGCGCGCCAAGGCTGCCAGAGCTTGGGCACAAGCGATCTTCATCTCGTCGTTGATCGCCCGCGCGTGAATATCCAACGCCCCGCGGAACAGGTAAGGGAAGCCCAGAACATTATTCACCTGGTTCGGATAATCGGACCGTCCCGTCGCCACAATCGCGTCAGGGCGCACAGCGTGTGCTTCCTCGGGCGTAATCTCGGGATCAGGATTGGCCATCGCGAAGATCACCGGATTATCCGCCATCCCTGCGACCATCTCTTGTGTCACTGCCCCTTTCGCAGAAACGCCAAGGAACACATCTGCGCCAAGCATCGCGTCCTCAAGGGTGCGAGCATCCGTCCTCGCGGCATGAGCTGACTTCCACTGGTTCATGCCTTCTGTGCGGCCTTGATAGATCACACCTTTGGTGTCGCACATGATGCAATTATCATGCTTGGCGCCCATGGCCTTGATCAACTCAAGGCACGCGATGCCCGCCGCACCAGCCCCATTCAGCACGATGCGGCAATCTTCGATTTTCTTTCCCGAGAGTTCCAATGCGTTCATCAGGCCAGCGGCGCAAATGACGGCTGTGCCGTGCTGGTCGTCGTGGAAGACCGGAATATCCATCATCTCTTTGAGTCGCTGCTCAATGATGAAGCATTCCGGCGCCTTGATGTCCTCCAGATTGATCCCGCCGAAAGTCGGCCCCATCAGGGACACTGCCTTGATGATCTCCTCCGGATCCTCGGTATCCAATTCGATATCAATCGCGTTCACATCAGCGAAACGCTTAAACAGGACCGCTTTGCCTTCCATCACCGGTTTGGACGCAAGTGCCC
Organism: Albirhodobacter sp. R86504; assembly: GCF_042466415.1. Taxonomy (NCBI): domain Bacteria; kingdom Pseudomonadati; phylum Pseudomonadota; class Alphaproteobacteria; order Rhodobacterales; family Paracoccaceae; genus Albirhodobacter; species Albirhodobacter sp. R86504. The sequence continues at coordinate 2,270,485 of NZ_JAXHCH010000002.1, forward strand.
CGAGATTGCCCAACCCCAAGATCGCCGTTCCATTTGAGATCACGGCCACCATGTTGCCCTTCACCGTGTAATCATACGCGGTCTCGGGGTTTGCGGCGATGGCCTCAACCGGCACCGCAACACCGGGAGAATACGCGAGCGAAAGATCGCGCTGTGTCGTCATCGGCTTGGTCGCGACGATCTCGTATTTACCCGGGCGCGGGTCGATATGATACGCGAGGGCTTCCTCGGGCGTGATGCGGTTCTTCGGGGACATGGGCCATTCCTCTTTGCAAGTTGTCCCCTTCTAACGTCCAGCGGCACAGCGCTCAATCGAATTGGCGCTTTAACAGGTGAGCGGGCTTTTGTAGGGTCTCCCAAACCTTTTGGGGGCCTGATGTCGGATCAAACTGTCACGCCAATGATGGCGCAATATCTCGGAATTAAAGAGCAAAACGCGGGCGCGCTGCTGTTCTACCGGATGGGCGATTTCTACGAAATGTTCTTTGAGGATGCCGTCGCGGCGGCGGCGGCGCTCGATATCGCACTGACAAAGCGGGGAACACATGACGGCGAGCCGATCCCGATGTGCGGCGTACCCGTTCACGCAGCAGAAGGGTATCTTCTGACGCTGATCCGAAAAGGGTTCCGCGTTGCCATCGCAGAGCAAATGGAAAATCCTGCCGAGGCTAAAAAGCGCGGGGCGAAATCTGTCGTGAAACGCGATGTCGTGCGCCTTGTCACACCGGGGACGCTTACCGAGGAAAGCTTGCTCGAAGCGCGCCGTCACAACTTCCTGGCGGCTTGGGGTGAGGTGCGTGACGATGCGGCGCTCGCGTGGGTTGATATTTCGACAGGTGAGTTTCGCGTGATGCCCTGCCCGCTCGTTCGCCTCGCGCCGGAACTTGCACGTCTTGCGCCCCGCGAGATCCTCGTGAGCGAGGCAAAAGAGACTGATTTGGCGGAAATAGTCTCTGATACGCGCGCGGCGCTGACACCACTTGCCCGATCAAGCTTCGATAGCCAGAGCGCGGAAAAGAGACTTTGTGAGCTCTTTGCCGTTGGATCTCTTGATGCGTTTGGTTCATTTTCGCGCGGCGAAATTGCCGCGATGGGCGCGCTGATTGATTATCTGGATATGACGCAACGCGGGAAGCTCCCCCTGCTGCGCCGTCCGCTGCGCGAAGAAGCCGGCGCCGCGATGCAGATCGACGCGGCGACGCGGCGGAATTTAGAACTAACGCAAGCGCTCTCGGGCGGGCGAGAAGGCTCGTTACTTCATGCGATCGACCGCACTGCGACAGCGGGCGGCGCACGCCTGTTGGAGCGCCGAATTTCCGCGCCCTCTCGCAACCTGCAACACATCCGAGAACGACACGATTCTGTGCGTTTTTTGGTGGAACAGGGTCGATTCCGTGCAGACCTGCGGGAGGATTTAAAACGCTGTCCCGATATGGATCGGGCATTGTCACGTCTCGCGCTGGAACGTGGCGGGCCGCGTGATATGGCGGCGATCCGCAACTCTCTCGAACAGGCCGCACAAATCGCGGAGCGCTTCGATGCCTCAGATGCGCCGCCTCTGCTCGCGTTGGCGAGAAACTCCTTAACGGGTCACGACTCGCTTTTGCTATTCCTGAACGCCGCGCTTATCGCAGAACCGCCCATGCTTGCGCGTGACGGAGGATTTGTCAGCGCGGGATTTGACGTCGAATTGGACGAGACACGCCAACTGCGTGACGAGGGGCGATCCGTTATCGCCAAGATGCAGCAAGATTACGCGACGCAAGCCGACATCCCGAGCCTCAAGATTAAACACAACAACGTCTTGGGGTATTTCATCGAGGTCACTGCGACACATGCCGAAAAGATGCTCTCTGCGCCGCTGAACGAGACATTTATCCACAGGCAGACAACCGCAAATCAGGTTCGTTTCACGACCGTACCACTGTCCGAAATAGAGACCAAAATTCTCAACGCCGGCAATCATGCGCTACAGCTTGAAAAGGCCATTTTCGAGGATCTGCGCAAGGCTATTCTCGCCGAAGCAGGCCCGATTGCCGAAGCCGCGCGCGCCTTGGCAGAGCTGGACCTTGCCGCGGCATTTGCGGATCTCGCGGCAGGTGAGAACTGGGTTGAGCCTGTCATCGACGAGAGCCGCGCGTTTCACGTGGAGGCAGGGCGTCATCCCGTGGTCGAGCTCGCGCTTAAACGTGCAGGCGAAAGCTTCATCGCGAATGATTGTGGGCTCACGCAAGACAGCACGCCGGCAATTTGGCTGCTGACCGGTCCGAACATGGCGGGTAAGTCAACATTCTTGCGGCAAAACGCGATTATTGCGCTCTTGGCACAGGCTGGTGCCTTTGTTCCCGCGGCGTCAGCCCATATTGGCCTCGTCAGTCAGCTATTCTCGCGGGTCGGTGCCGCGGACGATCTCGCACGCGGACGATCGACATTCATGGTCGAAATGGTTGAAACAGCCGCGATCCTAAATCAGGCTGATGACCGCGCATTGGTTATTCTAGATGAAATCGGACGCGGTACCGCCACCTATGATGGATTGTCCATTGCATGGGCCGTGATGGAACACTTGCACGAAACAAACCGCTGTCGTGCGCTATTCGCTACGCATTATCACGAGATGACCGCGCTATCTGCGAAGCTCGACGGCGTTGAAAATGCAACGGTATCGGTGCGTGAATGGCAAGGAGACGTGATTTTTCTGCACGAGGTAAAGAAGGGCGCGGCAGATCGTTCTTACGGGGTGCAAGTTGCGCGGCTCGCAGGCCTGCCCGACAGCGTGGTGCGCCGCGCCAAGGTTGTTCTGGAGGCGCTTGAGAAGGGCGAACGCGAAGGCGGTGTGAAGAAGCAAACGATCATTGATGATCTTCCGCTGTTTTCCATTCCCGCTGCTGCCGTCAGCGCGCCAGTGGCTGTAGGGCCATCGCCGCTCGAAACGCGCCTGCAAGATATCGCGCCGGATGAAATGACCCCGCGAGAGGCGCTCGCCGCGCTCTATGAGTTGAAATCACTGCTGGGGGATCGGTAAGTCCCTCAACTCGAGATCAGTTTCGCGCGAAGATCTCCGCGCGAAACTGAGATTTCAGATCAGGATTTCGGCGTTGACGAGACGCCGACCTTGGCGGGACGCAAAAGGCGATCATGAAGCATGAAGCCATCGTCCATGACCTGAATGATATCGCCCGCAACCGTTCCTGGAACAGGCGCTTCGAACATAGCCTCGTGCGACTGCGGATCGAAACGATCACCGACCTGCGGCGCAATTGCTTTCACCCCGTGACGTGAGAAAACATTGAGGATCTCGCGCTGGGTGAGTTCAACGCCCTCAATCAACGCCGGTGCAGCACCGCGAACTTCTTCGCCAGCCGCATCCAGCGCGCGCTTCAACGCGTCAAACACTGGCAACATATCGCGGGCAAGTTTCGAGCCGCCGTAGTTTTCAGCCTCACGGCGATCACGCTCGGAGCGCTTGCGCGAGTTCTCGGCGTCCGCCAAAGCGCGCATGAACCGGTCGCGGTAATCGTCGCGCTCGGCGCGCAACGCCTCAAGCTCGCCTTCCGCGCCCGTATCCACATCCGCATCGTAAGCTTCCGAGAGTGGGTCGTTCATATCCATTGGATCGTTCAAAGTCTCATCTTTCTTGTCGCTCATGCGTCTCATCCTTTGCCGCGACCGGACACCATCCGTCCGACCAGCTGCGCTGTATAATCCACGATCGGAACGATGCGCCCGTAGTTCAGCCGCGTTGGGCCAATCACACCGACCGCACCGATGATCTTTCGATCTGCGTTCATATAGGGAGACACCACCAGAGAGGAACCCGAAAGTGAAAAAAGCTTGTTCTCCGACCCAATAAAAATGCGCACCCCGTCGCCTTCTTCGGCGAGATCAAGGAATTCTGCGATATCACGTTTTCGTTCGAGATCGTCAAACAGCGACCGAATTCGCTCAAGATCGATCTCTTGCCCGATTAGATTCGCCCGTCCACGGACAATCAGTCGCTCGTGGCGTTCTCCTTCGTCTTGCCAAAGCGCAAGGCCGCTATCCACAAGATCAGCCGCGAGCGTGTCGAGCTCCCGCCGTCTCTCACGGATCTGAATGGTGATTTCATCGCGCAGCTCGGACAGGGTGCGTCCCTCAGCGAGTGCGTTCAGAAAATTCGCAGCCTCGCGCATCGACGACGGCGTCTGTCCCAAGGGCGGCGAAAACACACGGTTCTCCACGCGGCCATCCGCAAAGACGAGAACCACCAAGGCGCGATCTACGCCAAGCGAAACAAATTCAATATGGCGAATCGGCGCTTCGATCTTGGGCGTTAAAACGAGGCTTGCGCCGTGTGTCATGTTTGAAAGCGCGGATCCGACGCGATCCAGTAGCGAGCCGACATTCGGATCGGGCGTGCCCATCGTTGCGTCAATGCGTTCGCGGTCTTGTGCGCCGAGTTCGGACACCTCCATCAACCCGTCAACAAACATCCGCAAACCAAGCTGTGTGGGAACCCTGCCCGCCGACACATGCGGCGAGCCGAGCAACCCGAGATATTCAAGATCATTCATAACGTTGCGGATCGTCGCGGCAGAAAGCTTTTCCGCCATCGATCGCGCAAGTGTCCGCGACCCCACGGGATCACCGCTGTCGAGATATCCCTCAACAACAAGGCGGAAGACCTCGCGAGAGCGGTCATTCAACTCACACAGGATACGGCTCTGGTCCATCATCATAGGTTCCCTTCGGTGCGAGTTAACGGGGGAAGGCAGCGAAGGTCAATCACAGCTGCGAGGTAAACTGGCATTCAGGGTTGCATCATTGAGGGGACGACCTCTAATTGGCCCGGATACACCTGATTTTACCCTGTGAAAGGATTTGCCATGCGCCCCTCCGGCCGGACCCTCAACGAGATGCGGACGATTTCAATCGAGACCGGCGTGACAAAACATGCCGAAGGATCCTGCCTGATCAAAATCGGCGGAACGCATGTGTTGTGCACGGCAACCATTGAGGATCGCCCGCCTTCGTTCCTGAAAGGCACTGGGCTTGGTTGGGTGACTGCAGAATACGGGATGCTGCCGCGCTCCACCCATTCGCGCAATCGCCGCGAGGCCGCGATGGGCAAGCAATCGGGCCGTACCCAGGAAATTCAGCGCTTAATCGGCCGCGCACTCCGCGCCGGTGTGGACCGTGTCGCACTTGGTGAGCGTCAGATCGTCGTCGATTGCGACGTGCTTCAGGCCGATGGCGGTACACGTTGCGCAGCAATCACCGGCGGCTGGGTCGCGCTTCGCTTGGCGGTGAACAAGCTGATGAAGGCGGGCATTGTCGTCTCCGATCCCCTCGTCGATCCGGTTGCCGCGGTGTCTTGCGGGATCTATGGCGGACAAGCGATCTGTGATCTGGATTATCTCGAGGATTCTGAGGCAGGCACCGATGGAAATTTCGTGATGACCGGTTCCGGAAAGCTGATCGAGGTTCAGATGTCCGCTGAAGGCTCCACGTTCTCGCGTGATCAAATGAACGCCTTGCTGGATCTCGCGGAAGCGGGCGTCGCGCAACTCGTCGCCGCACAAAAGGCGGCCACAGCATGAGAAAGTTCTCTGAGAAGCGTCTTCTCGTCGCGACGCATAACGCAGGGAAACTGGATGAAATGCGGGCCTTGCTTTCCCCATTCGGGATCGAATGCGTCGGTGCCGCGCAAATGAACCTACCTGAGCCGGAGGAGACGGAAACAACATTCGTCGGGAACGCACGGATTAAGGCGCATGCCGCGTCTAAGGCGACCGGCCTCCCCGCCCTATCAGACGATAGCGGTATCGAGGTTGATTGCATTGATGGCGCCCCCGGTGTGTACACCGCCGATTGGGCGGAAACGCCGAACGGTCGGGATTTTACCATGGCGATGACCAAAACGTGGAACGCCTGCGAGGCGCTTGAGGCCCCGCTACCACGCACGGCGCGCTTCCGTTCGACATTGGTGCTGGCATGGCCCGACGGGCATGATGAGGTTTTCGCGGGCAAGGTTGAAGGCCAACTGGTTTGGCCCATGCGGGGCGCGTTGGGGCATGGCTATGACCCGATGTTTCAGCCCGAGGGCTTTGACATCACCTTCGCGGAAATGGACCCCGTGAAGAAAAACGAAATCAGCCACCGCGCCGACGCGTTCCGTAAACTCATCACCTGTTTCGAGGTATAATATGCGCCGCATTTCCTCTGGGTCGCCATTCGAAGCAACGATGGGATACTCCCGCGCTGTGGTTAAGGGATCGTGGTGTTTCTTGTCTGGCACTACCGGCTACGACTACGCATCCATGCAGATGCCAGAGGGGATTGCGGCACAGGCTAGGAATGCTTTCGTAACGATCGAAACGACACTATCACAGGCCGGCTTTGAAATGACAGACATCGTTCGGGCTCAGTATACTCTCACCGACGCGACGCTCTTGGACGAGCTGGCCCCCGTGCTATCAGAAACATTGGGAGACATTCGGCCCTCTGCTACGATGGTAATCGCAGGGCTTATTCGTCCCGAGATGCTCATCGAAATCGAAGTGACGGCCATGAAATGAGCGACGATTGGAAAAACGGGGGCTTCGGCCTGTATATTCACTGGCCGTTCTGCGCCGCCAAATGCCCCTATTGCGATTTCAACAGTCACGTTTCTGCAACGGTTGACGAACAACGCTGGCAGGCGGCGCTCCTGTCTGAAATTGACCGCGTCGGTAGGTTAACGGAAGGCCGTTTGCTGAATTCGGTCTTTTTCGGTGGCGGAACGCCCTCGTTAATGTCGCCTGATCTCGTCGCAGTTCTCAACGCACGCATCCGCGATACTTGGGTGTTGGCGAATGACGTCGAAATCACGCTTGAAGCGAACCCCACAAGTATCGAAGCGGGGCGGTTTAGGGCATATTCCGAGGCGGGCGTTAACCGCATTTCGATGGGAATGCAGGCCCTGAATGATCGGGATTTAAAGGCTCTAGGCCGCATGCATAGTGTCGAAGAGGGCCGCAAAGCCTTCGATATCGCGCGCAACAATTTCGACCGTGTCAGCTTCGATCTGATCTACGCGCGCCAAGATCAGACCCTGAGCGATTGGCGGCGTGAGTTGAACGAAGCTTTAGCAATGGCCGTCGACCACTTTTCACTCTACCAGCTTACCATTGAGGACGGCACGGCGTTTGGAACGCGTCATGCATCCGGAAAATTACGCGGCTTACCGACAGATGACACCGCCGCAGATATGTATCTGGTGACACAAGACATCTGTGCCGCAGCCGGCCTCCCCGCCTATGAAGTCTCCAACCACGCCCGAAATGGGTGTGAGAGCCGCCACAACCTAGTCTATTGGCGCTATGGAGACTATGCGGGCATCGGTCCGGGGGCACATGGTCGATTAACTTTGGCGGGGCAACGGATCGCAACCGATACGGAAAAGTCACCTGATGCGTGGCTCACGAGAGTAGAGCGTCACGGCAGCGGCGAGATTGATCGGAGCGCATTGCCCTTGGATGAGCAGGCAACAGAGTTTCTTTTGTTCAACCTACGCCTGACGGAAGGTCTGGATCCAGCGCGCTACGCGGCGCTCGCAGGGCAGCCATTGAAACGGGACACCCTGCTCGACCTAGAGCGCATGGAGCTTTTAACCCTCATGAATGATCGCGTCACCGCAACAGATTCAGGTAGAGCAGTCCTGAATGCCGTGATCCGTGAGTTGATGCCGTGATTCGCGCGCTGTGGCTCTGTGGTGGCCTGATTGCATTCGCCCTCGGCGTGATTGGCGCTTTTTTACCACTCCTACCCACAGTTCCCTTCTTGCTGCTGGCGGCATTCTGCTTCGCTCGGTCTTCGGAAAGGCTGCATCACTGGCTCCTTTCGCATCCAAAATTCGGTAAATCAATTGTCGATTGGAACGAGAGAGGCGCAATTTCACGACAAGCCAAGGGATTGGCCAGCCTATCAATTATGGCGACCTTCAGTATTTCGATCTTTCTCGACCTGCCCCTAAAAATAATTGCAGCCCAAGCTGTTACGCTTGGGCTGGTGACAGCTTTCATCTGGACACGGCCAGAATCTTAATCAAATACCGCGGCTGAGAAGCTGGCAAAGTCCGTCCAAGTCATCCAGAGAATTGTAGGAGATGGATAGCTTCCCGCCCTCTCCGGCGTGGTCGATTGCCACTTTCATCCCGAGCGCTGCAGAAATATCGCCCTCCAATGCTCGCGTGTCAGCGTCCTTTTCTGGCAAACGCGACGTCGCCTTACTTGATTTCGGCTTAACGCCACCCTCTTGAGCATCACGAGCAAGCTTCTCAGTCTCACGAACCGATAGCCCACGATCAATCACTTCGTGCGCAAGCTTAAGTGGATTCTCAGCCGTAATGAGCGCGCGAGCGTGACCGGCCGAGATTTTGCCTTCGCGAAGCATAAGCTGTACATCGTCCGGTAACTGAAGCAAGCGCATCAAATTGGCGATATGGCTCCGGCTTTTGGACAAAGCCTGCGCGAGCTTTTCTTGGGTATGACCGAACCGCTCCATCAACTGACGGTACCCCAACGCCTCCTCAACAGCGTTGAGATCCGCCCGCTGAATATTCTCGATAATTGCGATTTCGAGCACTTCAGTGTCGTCAAATTCACGCAAAATAACGGGCAATTCGTGAAGCTGGGCGATTTGAGACGCCCGCCAACGACGCTCGCCGGCGACAATCTCAAAATGATCGGCCTTCGTCGGGTGCGTGCGAACGATCAGTGGCTGAATAACCCCCTTTTCGCGAATGGACTCCGAAAGCTCTTGAATCGCCTCGCGCGAAAAATCGCGGCGCGGCTGATTGGGGTTCGGTTCGATCCGTTCGATTGGAACACGCATATCCGCACGGCGCTCGGCCGAGGCTGCCTCATTGGATTCAGGAAGCGCGACATCTGCCATAAGTGCGGATAGGCCTCGACCCAACCCGCGACGATCGTTTCTCTTGTCAGACATTTTATGCTCCCTTGCGAAGTTGAGCCTCTCGGCGCGAAATCAATTCCGCAGCCAACGCACGGTACGATTCAGCGCCACGAGACGCAGTGTCGTACGTCAGCACTGGCATAGCATAAGATGGCGCTTCTGAAACCCGGACATTTCGTGGAATCATCGTGCGGAACACAACCTCCCCCAATGTCGCGCGCGCGTCTGCTTCAACCTGCTGCGAAAGGTTGTTGCGGACGTCATACATTGTCAGAACAACACCTTCGATCCGCAAGTGACGGTTGGCCGATTGCCGTACCTCCCGAATTGTCAGCATAAGTTGCGACAGACCCTCAAGTGCAAAAAACTCTGCCTGCAGCGGAACGAGCACCGAATCCGACGCAATCATAGCATTTACGGTCAGCAGATTGAGAGATGGCGGGCAATCGATCAAAATATAATCGAGGGCGAAGCCGTCCATAGCGACCTGGCGCAGGGCGTCATGCAAAAGGAAGCTGCGCTTTTCGTTGGAGACGAGCTCCATATCAGCCGACGAGAGATCGATCGTTGCGGGACTAATAAACAAGCCATCAACCGCAGTTTGCTGGATAACATCAACAGGCGCGGCGTCCTCTAACAGCAGGTCATATGTCGTCTTGTGGCGGTTAGTTGGCTCAATGCCAAGACCTGTTGACGCATTCCCCTGCGGGTCGAGGTCTACCAACAACACACGCTTGCCAATCTCCGCGAGCGCAGCAGCGAGATTAATAGCGGTCGTCGTTTTGCCGACCCCTCCTTTTTGGTTTGCGATCGCGATAACTCGTGGCGCCGCAGGGCGAGTCAGGTCAGACACGCTTTACTCCCTTAATCGTAAGAATGGCTGCCGCACTTTCAGTTTTGCTATTGTGCGTCGCAAGTTCGAATTCCCAATGAGTCTGGGCCTCTGCAAGTTCGGCACGCCATTGCCCCCCCTTGGGGAACACCGCGACACCGTCTGCTTTCAGATGCAGATCCGTAAACTCAAGCAATTTGTCCAAGGGCGCTAAAGCTCTCGCGCTCAAGACGCACGCCCGAAGCGGATAAATAGTTTCGATCCTTTCCGCGCGGACGTCGACATTTAGCCCAATTTCGCGCGCGACCGTCGACAAGAATGCCGATTTCCGAAGATCTGACTCCACCAAAGTAACTTTAGGCGGCGATGGCCTATCAGCCGCCAAAATTGCGATAACCAAGCCCGGGAAACCCCCACCACTTCCTAAATCGGCCCAGTGATTAAAGTCTGGGACCAAACCAAAGATCTGCGCGGAATCAAGGAAGTGACGCGACCAAATTGTATCCAATGTGGACGATGAAACCAAGTTTATACGCGGATTCCACTTTTTCAGAAGTGTTTCATAGACTTTCAGTCGCTCGATTGTTTCACGTGAAACATTGAGAGCCAGCTCGAACTCACGCTCTGAATCTGATGTCACGCTGATTTTTCCTTTAAAAGATGGCGTAAGCGGCTCAAGATTAGGGTCAACGCGGCGGGAGTCATCCCATCGATCCGGCGCGCCTGCCCTAAGTCATTTGGGCGTGCCCGCGAGAGCTTTAGCTTGAGTTCATTTGAAAGGCCTGACAGCGGCGCGTAGTCAAAATCTTCTGGGATTTTCCAGTTTTCGTCGCGTTCAAGCTTCGCGATGTCGATGGCTTGCCGCTCGATATAGGTCGCGTAAAGCGCGTCGCGCCCGAGTTGCTCCGCGACATCAACATCCAACACACTTAGATCGGGAACGGCATGCGCCAATTGAACCATTGTCACGTCAGGGAAAGACAAGAGAGTAAATGCCGAGCGTTTAGCGCCATCGAGGTTAACCTGAATTCCCGCCTCGCGCGCCTGTTTTGGCGTGAACTGAATTGAATCAAGGAGTTCCTTGCCTGATGCCAGCGCCTCCGCCTTTTTACTGAATGCTTCTGTGCGAAGATCCGAGACACAACCAACTTCGATACCAAGCGGCGTTAGGCGCTGATCAGCATTATCGGCCCGCAACGAAAGGCGGAACTCGGCGCGCGAAGTAAACATACGGTACGGCTCGGTAACTCCGCGCGTTGTCAGATCATCAACCATCACGCCGATGTAGCTAGATGATCGAGCGAAATGGATTGGCGCGCGATTCTTTGATCGTGCAGCGGCATTCAGGCCCGCTACCATCCCCTGCGCAGCAGCCTCCTCGTATCCTGTTGTTCCGTTGATTTGCCCAGCGAGATATAGCCCGGTAAGATCGCGCAGCTCTAACGATGACGTTAGCGCACGGGGGTCAACATAATCATACTCAATCGCATATGCCGGTTGCAGGATAACTGCGTTTTCCAAACCACGAATGGAGTGAACGTAAGCGCTTTGAACGTCGACAGGCAATGATGACGAAATCCCGTTCGGATAAATTGTATGGTCATCCAATCCTTCCGGCTCAAGGAAAATTTGATGCGACGTTTTATCGGCGAAACGCACCACTTTATCCTCGATAGAAGGGCAGTATCGGGGACCAACACCCTCGATATGGCCACCATACATCGCTGAACGGCTCAAGTTTTCGCGGATGATATCGTGTGTCTTCTCGTTAGTATGCGTGATGCCGCAGGCGACCTGCCTAGCAATGGGCTTTTTATTCAAGAATGAGAATAGCACAGGATCATCATCACCTGGCTGGGTCTCGAGCTGTGCCCAATCGATCGTGCGCCCATCCAGCCTTGGCGGTGTCCCAGTTTTAAGTCGGCCCATCGGCAAACCCAGCGCGTGAAGGCGATTTGCTAGATCAATTGAAGGCTTATCCCCCATCCGTCCAGCGGATTTACGCTGGTCACCGATATGAATGACCCCGTTTAAAAAGGTACCGGACGTGAGAATAACGGAATCGGAACCTATTTCGGAGCCGTCGGAGAGCTTAACGCCACCTACCGACCCCTGAGACACCAAAAGGTCGCTCACTTCGCCCTCGATGACCTCAAGATCAGCTTGTACCAAGGTCATTTCCATAATGGCCTCGCGGTACAGTCGTCGATCTGTCTGAGCGCGCGGACCCTGAACCGCAGGGCCTTTTCGACGGTTGAGTAGCCTGAACTGAATGCCCGCAGCATCTGCGGCACGGCCCATCACGCCATCCAAGGCATCGATTTCACGAACCAGATGACCTTTACCCAGGCCACCGATTGCGGGGTTACAAGACATGACACCGATAGTATCGGCACGTAGTGTGACAAGTGCCGTGCGGGCGCCCATGCGCGCGCTTGCATGCGCGGCCTCGGTGCCGGCGTGCCCGCCACCAACAACAATTACGTCAAAATGTTTCACGTGAAACACTCCTCACTTCCCGATACAGAAACTCGAGAAAATTTCATCTAAAAGGTGCTCGACATCAACGCGACCCACAAGAGATTCGAGTGCCCTCACAGCGGTACGAAGATCTTCAGCGGCCATCTCAGCCCTATCGCCGCCCAGCTTTACCTCATTCCGCGCTGATTCCATAGCCCGTAACGCAGATTTCATCGCGACTCGGTGCCGCTCCCGTGTCATCACACCAGCGCCTGCAGCGCGTGCACCTAAAATGCGGGTAATCTCAGCTATGAGGCGATCCAACCCCTCACCGGTTTTACCCGAAACGGATAACTCAGCTGAGCCACGAAGATCTGATTTACCACGCACCACGAGATCGTCGCCGACAGGCTGCAAGAGAGGCACCTCACCGTCGTCAATCAAGAAAATCCTAAGGTCAGCCAGCTCAGCTCTCGAAATCGCCCGATCAATCCCAATTTTCTCAACAATATCAGTTGTTTCTCTGAGCCCGGCCGTATCCAGCAATGTCACAGCGATACCACCCAAATCCATGCGAACTTCGATGATATCCCGAGTCGTCCCTGCAAATTCAGATGTAATCGCGGCGTCGCGCCCCGCAAGCGCGTTCAAAAGCGTCGATTTTCCGGCATTTGGCTGACCGACAATTGCAACTTCGAACCCCTCGCGGATACGTTCAGATGCAGAAATCCGGCCGATTTCCGCTTTGATATCCGCTGTAACGCCATCCACCAAGGTCATTACTTCAGGGGAGACATCTACAGGGACATCCTCATCAGCAAAATCGATTGTCGCCTCGATCAGCGCCGCCGCTCGAACCATATCTGCGCGCCAACGATCCGCGACTTTCCCGACGGCGCCAGACAAAACTTTAAGCGCTTGTTTTCGTTGTGCTTCCGTCTCTGCCTCTATGAGGTCCGAAAGCCCTTCGACCTGTGCGAGGTCCAGGCGACCATTTTCCAAAGCGCGGCGTGTAAACTCACCCGGTTCGGCCAACCGCAGATACGACAGCCCACCCAAGGCCGCGAGAACTGCGCTCACCGTCGCGATGGCCCCGTGAATGTGGAACTCAACAACTTCCTCACCTGTGAAGCTCGCCCCGCGCTCGAAACAAATCACGACCGCCTCATCGAGAAAGTCATCGCCAATGCGCAGTTTTCTCAACCCCGCGACGCGTGCCGTGGGCAATTCCCCGCCTAATGCGCGGCCGGCCGTGAAAGCAAGCGGGCCCGAGATACGAATAACCGACACGCCGGCTTTGCCACGAGCCGACGCCAATGCGAAGATCGTTTCCAATGTTAAACCCCTGAATTATAACAGGTTTATCCGTTCATTGAGTCGAAGAACTCGCCATTGGTCTTGGTCTGTTTGAGCTTCGAAATCAGGAACTCGATAGCGTCTGTCGTCCCCATCGGGTTGAGAATACGACGCAGCAGATACGTCTTTTGCAGGTCCTTCTGCTCAACCAATAGATCTTCTTTCCGCGTTCCGGACTTAAGAATATCCATCGCAGGGAAGACTCGTTTATCAGCAACCTTACGATCCAAGACAATCTCGGAGTTACCCGTACCTTTGAATTCTTCGAAGATAACTTCATCCATCCGCGAGCCAGTATCGATCAAAGCCGTCGCGATGATCGTCAGCGAGCCGCCCTCCTCGATATTCCGCGCCGCACCAAAGAACCGCTTTGGACGTTGAAGGGCATTCGCATCGACACCACCCGTCAAAACCTTACCTGACGATGGGACAACGGTGTTGAAAGCGCGGCCAAGACGCGTAATCGAGTCGAGCAAGATCACCACATCGCGCTTGTGCTCGACGAGCCGCTTCGCCTTTTCGATAACCATCTCTGCGACCGCAACGTGGCGCGTTGCCGGTTCATCGAACGTGGAGGACACAACTTCACCCTTCACCGAACGCTGCATATCTGTAACTTCTTCTGGGCGTTCATCGATCAACAATACGATCAGATAACACTCAGGGTGATTTTGTGCGATGGAATGCGCAATATTCTGAAGCAGAACGGTTTTACCCGTCCGCGGAGGCGCCACGATCAGCGACCGCTGACCTTTACCAATGGGCGAGACAAGATCAATGATCCGAGCCGAACGATCTTTGATCGTCGGATCCTCGATCTCCATTTTGAGACGTTCATCGGGATAAAGCGGCGTGAGGTTATCGAAAGCAACCTTATGGCGTGCCCGCTCAGGATCTTGGAAGTTGATCTGCTCAACCGTGGTCAACGCGAAGTAACGCTCATTCTCGCCAGGCGCACGGATCACACCAGAAACGGTATCGCCCGTACGCAAGGAATGCTGACGGATCATGTCAGGCGAGACATAAATATCATCTGGACCCGGCAAATAGTTCGCTTCGGTGGAGCGCAAGAACCCGAATCCGTCCTGCAGAACCTCCAGAACGCCGTCGCCACCAATTTCCCAGTCCTCATCGGCATGCTCTTTGAGGATCGAGAACATCATCTCGCCTTTGCGCATCGTGGACGCGTTCTCGATTTCCCATTCCTCAGCCAGAGACAGCAGCTCCGCAGGGCTTTTTGCTTTCAAATCAGCGAGATTCAAACGCTCGGCGTTAATGGCAATGGTCATGGGAAATCCACCATGTCGGGGCGCCGATCGAGGCGCGAGAAGATGTCAAAACGGAAAAACCTGACGGTCGGACGACCTAGGCTTAATCGGCAGATATCGACCTAGCTTGCCGGAGTCAACAAAACTTAGAACTTCACGATCACCGACAGCACGATCACAACCATCAAAACCGTCGGGATTTCATTCATCATCCGCCATTGGCGCCCCGTATAGGCATTCTGACCGGCAAGGAAGGCCTTCCGATTACGGCCGAGCACCATGTGGAAAGCTGTCATCGCGATAACACTCACAGCCTTCGTCCAAGGCCAGACGGCCGTCCAATCGATGATCCCCGGCGTGGCAACAAGCGCAAGACCAGCCACCCAAGTCGCAATCATCGCGGGGTTCATAATGGCTTTCAGCAAAAGGCGTTCTTGTCGTTGAAACAGCAGATCCATTTCGCCGCCGGGTGTCACACCGGCCTTATTCAGTCCTTCGACATGGTAAACAAAAAGTCGGGGCAAATAGAACAAGCCAGCCATCCAAGCGATGACGGACATGACGTGGAACGACTTGATCCAAGGATAGGCGGAAAGC
Source organism: Albirhodobacter sp. R86504 (assembly GCF_042466415.1). Taxonomy (NCBI): domain Bacteria; kingdom Pseudomonadati; phylum Pseudomonadota; class Alphaproteobacteria; order Rhodobacterales; family Paracoccaceae; genus Albirhodobacter; species Albirhodobacter sp. R86504. The sequence goes on from NZ_JAXHCH010000002.1 coordinate 2,285,932, forward strand.
AGGAAATCGGTCATGGGGTCCTCCGGCTACTGACCTCGACCTCTTAATAATAAAATAAGTATATTAAAAGATTGATGATTATGTAGGGCCTGTGGGTAATGTGGATTACTATTTCATCAACCAAATTGTACACAGGGCTCGGGCTGTGGGATAGTTCTGTGAGTAGTCGATTTTGCGCCTATAAATAAGGCGAAAATCTGTCTTTGTTCTTCTGTGGATATCTTGCAGATTTCCGCCCCATCCGGAGTTATCCACAGAAGCCATTTGTCCTCTCCCACAGGTGGAAAATCGCCTGCGTTGCTTGACATAGTATGGGGATATCAGCGAACCCTCGGTTTCGGCACCAGTTGCCCCTAAATTTGAACAAGGTTTATCCACACACTCATGCACAGCCTCATCCTCGCTTCTGCTTCCGAGATCCGCGCGCAACTTTTGCGCAATGCGGGCCTACAAACCGATGTACGACCTGCGCGCATCGACGAGGACATGATCCGCTTATCGCTTGAGGCGGAGGGCGCCTCGCCGCGAGATGTGGCCGATGCCTTGGCGGAAATGAAAGCTCAAAAAATTTCGCTCAAAAACCCGGCAGATCTCGTCATCGGTGCGGATCAAGTACTTGCTTTAAAAGGGAAAATATTCTCAAAGCCGATCGATAAACCCCAAGCATGCGAGCAGCTTAAGGCGCTATCTGGGCAGATTCATCGCCTTTTGTCGGCAGTGGTGGTGTACCAAGATGGCAAGCCATTATGGCGCCATATTGGCGAGGTCCGCTTGCACATGCATCCGCTTTCTGAGCCGTTTATCGCTGAATATGTCGACCGAAACTGGGATAGCATCCGCTGGTCAGTTGGCGGTTACAAGCTTGAGGAAGAAGGTGTTCGTTTGTTCTCGAAGATCGAAGGAGACTACTTCTCGGTCCTAGGCCTACCGCTCACTGAATTCCTGAACTGGCTTCGCGCCCGTGGAGATCTGACAACATGAAATCAAATCGTATTCCTCTCGCTGGCGTTATCGGATCACCCATCCACCATTCCCGTTCGCCCATCTTACAACGCCATTGGCTGCAAGAGTATGGGATTAAAGGATATTATATCCCTATGGATATTGATCCTGCGGATCTTGCAGATGTGTTGAAAACTCTCCCTAAGGCGGGCTTCGTCGGGCTTAACGTTACGTTGCCGCATAAAGAGGCCGTATTGGCGCTCGCGGATGTGGTAACCGATCGCGCAGCGGTGATTGGCGCGGCGAACACCCTGACGTTTCTACCCGATGGGCGCATGCAGGCGGATAACACCGATGGATACGGCTTTATCGCCAATATTCAGCAATATGCCCCTAAATGGGACCCAAAAACGGGCCCTGCGGCCATCTTCGGAGCGGGCGGCGCTTCGCGCGCGGTGATCTCGTCGCTGATCGAGTTAGGCGCTCCCGAAATTCGCCTCGCAAACCGCTCACGTGCCCGCGCTACAGCACTCCAAGCTGAATTCGGTAGCACGCTCACCGTCTACGATTGGGATAACGCTGGTGATATGCTGGAGGGCGCTACGACGGTCGTGAACACGACATCGCTTGGCATGGCGGGCAAGGACCCTTTTGACGTGCCGCTTGACGCGCTGAGCCCGTCCGCGACTGTGTGTGACATCGTTTATACGCCATTGCGGACGCCCTTCTTGGTTGAGGCCGAAAAGCGCGGTTGCTTGATCGTCGATGGCTTGGGGATGCTCCTGCATCAAGCAACCCCCGGGTTTGAGCGTTGGTTTGGCAAGCGCCCTGACGTCACAGAGGCGCTGCGCGACGTTGTCTTGAGCGCATAGCTATGCCGCCATTTATCCTTGGATTGACCGGCTCGATCGGAATGGGGAAGTCGACGACCGCCCGAATGTTCGTTGAGGAGGGCATTCCCGTATGGGATGCGGACGCGGCCGTGCACCGCCTCTATGCCGCTGGGGGCGACGCCGTGCCCTTGATCGCTGCCTGCTTCCCTGAGGCGGTTGCGGCAGGAGCGGTTGACCGTACGGCGCTCAAGCGGATCATCGCGTCCGACAAAACGGCTCTAACCCGCCTCGAAGCGATCGTTCACCCGCTTACAACCGCGCTCAGGTCTGCGTTCTTGACAGAGCATCGCGCCGCGCCGATCGTCCTATTGGATATCCCGCTCCTTTTTGAGACTGGGGCCGAACAGATGGTCGATGCGGTGTTGGTTGTCACTGCGCCGGCGAGTGTCCAGCGTCTCCGCGTTCTCGAACGAGCTGGTATGTCAGAGGCACAGCTTGATTTCATCTTATCGCGCCAAATTTCCGACGAAGATAAGCGCCGCCGCGCAGATTATATTATCGAGACGGTCGACCTTGAAGCCACCCGCCATGCCGTGCGACACCTGATCCAAGAGCTAAGGGAAAAACGGAATGCGTGAGATCGTTCTAGATACCGAGACGACAGGTTTTGAACCCTCCGAAGGCCACCGGATCGTTGAGATTGGGGCGGTTGAGCTGCTCAATCACATGCCAACAGGTAAGACCTATCACCAGTATATCAATCCCGAGCGCGATATGCCCGTGGATGCTTTCAATGTTCACGGCATTTCCGAAGAATTTCTGGCGGATAAGCCGAAATTCGCAGCTGTTGGGCAGGAATTTCTCGATTTTATCGGTCTCGATGCCAAGCTCGTGATCCACAACGCCGCGTTTGACATGAAATTCCTGAATTTCGAGCTGCAAAAGGCAGGTCTTGCAAAAATACCGAATGACCGCGCGGTTGATACGCTCATGATCGCGCGCCGTAAGTTCCCGGGCTCTCCCGCATCGCTTGACGCGCTCTGCCGTCGGTTCAACATCGATAACTCGTCGCGCACTTTGCACGGAGCACTGCTCGATTCCGAGATCCTTGCAGAAGTCTATTTGGAACTGATTGGTGGCCGTCAGCCTGATTTCGGGCTTTCCAACGCGCCCGCGCAGAAAAAAACGGCCATGCAGATCGACACTGCATGGCGGCCAACTCCGCGTCCGACGCCGTTGCCCTCTCGATTGACCGAGGAGGAGCGCTCCGCCCATGGTGACTTGGTAGCCAAGATGGGCGAAGCGGCGATTTGGCTGAAATACTCCTGATCAGACGAACCTGTTCCAGAGGTTTTCAAGCCGCTCTTGCCGACCGGAGCGAGGCTTCGGGTTGATGCCCTTAGCCGCGACCGTAGCCGCGATGCTTTCAAGGTCGGAGCCAAGCATCGCCTTCGCATCGGCTGTCTCCCAACCTGCATAGCGTGTATCCCGCGCCGCTTCCAAACCCCCGTCTTCCAACAACGCCGCAGCTGATTTAAGCGCGCGCGCGCAGGTATCCATCGCGCCGACATGAGCAAGGATGAGATCCTCTGGATCAATCGATTGACGACGTACCTTGGCGTCGAAATTGGTGCCGCCGCTGGTAAAGCCACCCCCGCGCAGGATCTCGTAATACGCTTTCGCCATTTCCGGAACATTGTCTGGGAATTGGTCAGTATCCCAACCAGACTGGTAATCGTTGCGGTTCATGTCGATCGATCCGAAAATGCCTAGGGAATTTGCCATAGCGATTTCGTGTTCGAAGCTATGTCCGGCAAGGATTGCGTGGCCTTGTTCGATGTTGACCTTGACCTCGTTTTCCAAGCCAAAACGCTTGAGGAAGCCGTAAACCGTAGCCACATCGTAGTCATATTGATGTTTCATCGGCTCTTGCGGCTTTGGTTCGATCAAAATCGCCCCTTTAAAGCCCTTCTTGTGTTTGTAATCGACAACCATGGATAGAAAGCGCGCCATATTATCGGCTTCGCGCGTCAAATCAGTATTCAAGAGCGTCTCGTAACCCTCACGACCGCCCCAAAGAACATAGTTCTCACCGCCAAGCTTCATGGTCGCATCCATGCATGTCTTCACGGTTGCAGCCGAGAATGCGAATACATCGGGATCAGGGTTGGTTGCGGCGCCGGACATGAAGCGTTCGTGCGAGAACAGATTCGCCGTGCCCCAAAGCAGTTTCGTAGAACCGCCCTGCATTTTCTCGCCAATGTAATCAACGATTTCCTCAAGATTGCGCGTGTTCTCGGCGAAATCATTCCCGTCGGGGCGGATATCAACATCGTGGAAGCAGAAATAGGGCGCCTGCAAGATATCGAACATTTCGAATGCGACATCCGCTTTCAGCTTCGCCAGATCGAGGCTATCTCCGAACCACGGGCGATCGAATGTTTGCCCACCGAAGGGATCACCACCGGGCCACGCAAAGCTGTGCCAATAGGCCACGGCGAACCGAAGGTGGTCCTTCATCGACTTCCCCTGGACGATTTCTTCGGGATTGTAGTGGCGGAAAGCAAATTCGTTGGTGCTCTGGGCACCTTCAAAGCAAATTTGCGGAATGTCTTTGAAGAAGGTCGTCATCATAGTCCCCGAATAGCTTGGGCTGCCGCTTTATACTGCGCGAAGCCCTCGTTGAATGAAGAAGTGAGCGCCGAAACAGGCTCTATTACTGATGAAATTACAGGTTTTTGAGCGAGCTCAGCACCGCCCCCCGAGGCGGCCATCTGCGCGAGACGCGCCGCACCAAAAGCACCGCCGAAATCGCCAGCAACAGGAAGCGACACCGGCGTGTCGAGTGCAGTCGCGATCGCCTCAACCCAGTAGCGCGACCTTGCACCGCCGCCCGCCGCGATCAATGTGTCAATCTTGGTTCCGGTTTTCGCTAATGCGTCCCGACAATCTCTTAAGGCGAAGGTGACGCCCTCCAAGACCGCGCGGGTCATCGCATCCGTGTCCGTCGCATGCTCCAACCCGACAAACGCCCCGCGGATCGCGGAATCGTTTAACGGTGTGCGCTCTCCGCCGAGGTAAGGTAAAAACCTCGTTTTCGTCGGCGCCTGCAAACCGCCGAGACCTTGCGTAAGCGACGCCGCATCCCGACCGGCGATCCGCGCGAACCAATTTAACGCATCGGTTGCGGCCAAGATAACGCCCATCTGATGCCATGTGTTGGGAAGCGCATGACAGAACGTGTGCACTGCGGTCGCCGGATCGGGTTGATAGCCATCATTTGCGGCAAACAGGACGCCTGAGGTTCCCAAGGACACGAACGCCTCTCCTGCGCGAACCACGCCGAGCCCAATTCCCGCAGCCGCGTTATCACCCGCACCGCCTGCGATAATCACATCTCGTGGCAAGCCAAAACGCGCGGCAATCGCGGGCCGGACATTGGCAGAGATTTCTGAGCCTTCCACCAGACGCGGCATCTGATCCCGCCGCATGTGCGACGCTTTCAGCAAGGTATCGGACCAATCGCGCGCGCCAACATCCAGCCAGCTTGTGCCCGCCGCATCGGACATTTCCGCAACATGCTCACCCGATAACCAGAACCGCAGATAGTCCTTGGGCAACAGCACTTTCGCAACTTTTTCGAAGATCTCGGGCTCGTGCTTTTCGATCCAAAGAAGCTTCGGCGCCGTGAAGCCGGGGAAAACGATATTTCCGGAAATTTCCCTAAATTCAGGGTCTCCATCTAGGTCCGCGGCTTCAACATGTGAGCGGGTGTCGTTCCAAAGAATACAGGGACGAAGAACGTCGTCTGAAGCCGAAAGAAGTGTCGCGCCGTGCATTTGCCCCGAGAGTCCGATGGCGCGCACATCGCCAAGCCCGTGCTCTCCCAGTGCGGCAAGGACGGACTCCGCCGCCCCCACCCAATCGGCGGGATTTTGTTCCGACCAGCCATCGAAAGGGCGCGAGACGGTCAGAGGCGATGTCGCCTCCGCCACCACATTTTGATCGGAATCCATCAAGACACCTTTGATGCCCGATGTCCCCATATCCAAACCGATAAACATCAAGCTTTCCCAGCAGGCTTCTTGCCCAGAATGATCATTCCCAGAATATCCTCGTCGGTGACTTCGTTGACATTCACGGTGCCGACAAGCTCTCCGTTCTTCATCACGCTCGCCCGATCACAAAGGTTCATCACCGCGTGAATATCGTGCTCGATCAAGAAGATACCTAGACCTTGCGATTTCAGCTCTTGGATGAGTTCGGCCACCATTTGGGTTTCTTGCGGACCCAAAGCGGCGGTCGGTTCATCCATGATCAGGATTTTGGCGTTGAAATAGACCGCGCGTGCAATGGCGACCGATTGGCGCTGACCGCCCGAAAGCGATGAGACCGGCGCGTTGAATTTACGGAAATTCGGATTGAGGCGCGCCATGATCTTGCGCGTTTCGGCCTCCATCCGGGCATCATCAACAAAGCCCGCGCGCGACACCAATTCGCGTCCCAAAAATAGATTGGATGCAGCATCCAGATTGTCTGCGAGCGCAAGCGTCTGGTAAATCGTCTCGATGTTATAGCTGCGCGCGTCACGTGGATTGCGGATCTCGGCCTTTTCACCGTTGATGAAAATCTCGCCAGAATCCATGCCATATGCGCCCGAGAGGCATTTGATCAACGTGGATTTGCCCGCGCCATTATGCCCCAGAAGCCCGACAACTTCACCGGGGTAGAGATCGATTGAGACCTTATCAACCGCTTTAATCCCGCCGAACGAAATCGAGATGTCCTTCATCTCGACGAGCGGAGCGCCCTTTTGCTGTGTCATGTCAGGCCCTTTCACTTGAGGTTACGGCGGTAGAGTGTGTCGAGATAGACGGCGACGACGAGGACAAGCCCGACGACGATCTGTTGCATGGCGCTATCGAATCCGACGAGAACCATGCCCGCTTGAAGGCTTTGCATGACGAACGCTCCTAGAACCGCGCCGTAAATCGTACCGACACCACCAGCGAGCGATGTGCCGCCGATAACCGCTGCGGCGATGACGTAGAGTTCGTCCAACGTGCCCAGCGAGTTCGTAGCGGAATTAAGGCGTGCCGAGGCAACGACTGCGGACAGGCCGCACAAGAATCCCATCAAGGCGAAGATTTTTACGGTCATCCAGCGGGTGTTGATCCCGGCGAGAGCCGCCGCATCAGGGTTTCCGCCAATCGCGAAGACATAGCGGCCAAAGCGCGTGCGGGTCATCATGATCGTCATAACAATCGTGACGCCGGCAAGGATTAGAACGGGAAGTGCGAAGCCATGCGAGATGAACAAGCCTTCGGCGGGAATTTCGATGTTGTTTGCTTCGGCGTAGCGGCGAATGATGCCGCGCGGCCAAGGGTAGGCGTTCACGAGGAGCACCGTTCCGATTACAACGCCGCAACCCATCAAACCGAGTACATATTCGGCCCATTTTGGCCGTAGCGGAAATTCAAACGCCCGTCGTTGCTGGCGTCCGTGGATCAGCATCCAGATAATTCCGATGCATGCGATCACACCTACGATCCAGCTACCCGTGGCGCCAACCGCGCCATTTGGCCCGCCGCCCAGAAGCGTGAATGTCGGATCGAGGGGGGAAATGGTTTTTCCACTGGTCATCAGATAGGCCACGCCGCGCCAAACGAGCAAACCGCCCAGCGTCACGATGAAGGCAGGCACATTCCCGAAGGCGATGATCGCCCCTTGCAGAGCACCAATGATCGCACCTGTCAGCATCCCGAGGAGTGCGGCCACAACCCATAGCAGCGGATGCCCGAGGCCCATAAATTCGGGCAGGATCTGCGTCTGCAAAACCCCCATGACCACGGCGCAAAGACCTAGGATCGAGCCGACGGAAAGGTCGATGTGTCGGGTGATGATGACGAGGACCATCCCCGTCGCCATGATCCCGACAGAGGCCGTTTGGACCGACAGGTTCCACAGGTTGCGCGGTGTCAGGAAAGTCCCCGCGCCGCCATCCATACTAAAGACGTGAAAACCCACCCAGATTAACATGAGCGCAGCAACCATGCCGAGCATGCGCGGATCGATTTCGGTGGCGCGCATGAAGCGCGAAAAGACATTGGGCGTTTGCCCGCCAGCCTTTGGAGAAGGTGTCGAGGGTGTCTGGGACATGAGATGAGCCGAATTTCTCTGAATGATGGGAGATCTAACGGGCCGCGCCGCATCGGATCTGAGTTCGTATCGCGGTGGCGATAGATTGGCGCCCCGCCTGAAAGCAGGGCGCCGATGCTGTGCTTACTCGCAGGCCTTCACACCAGCAGCAGCCCCTTCGCAGGCTTCCTCTTTCGAGATTTGGCCTGCGTCGATGACAACATCGAGGTTGTCTTGCGTGATTGGCGTCGGAGCGAGGAAGATCGCGTTCATTTCAACGCCCTTCTCACCGCCGGACCATTTCACGGCGCCCTCAACGGATGAGGCTTCGGTGCCTTCGGCCAATGCAACCGCGATATCTGCCGCTGCTTTTCCGAGAACACGCGAGTCTTTCCAAACGGATACAGTTTGGGTGCCCCGTGCAACACGGTTCAGCGCCGCCAAGTCACCATCTTGACCGCCAACCGGAACAGCGAGGCCTTGCGCGGAGAGCGCAGCGATTACGCCGCCGGCCATACCGTCGTTCTCGGCCAGAACCGCATCGACCATGTTGTCATTCGCGGTGAGGATCTGCTCCATGTTCTTTTGAGCATTGTCAGGCTTCCAGCCATCGGTGAAGCTCTCACCGACGATCTTGATCTTGCCGGCCTCAACGTCCGGCCCGATGACTTCCATCATGCCTTCAAGAAGGAAGGCGGCATTGGGATCACCCTTGTCGCCTTTAATGATCGCGTAATTGCCTTCTGGCTGTGCCGCCATAACGCTTTCTGCAATGATTTTACCGACGCCTTTGTTGTCGAAGGTCAGGTAAAACGCGCGCTCGTCCTCCACGAGGCGGTCATACCCGACGACCGGAATCCCTTCCGCGTCAGCTTTATCGACGGCGGGCCCTACGGCATCCTTATCGACCGACAAGATGATCAACGCATCCGCACCTTGTGCGATCAGCGCTTCCACATCGGTAAGCTGCTTTGCGGCCGAATTCTGCGCATCAGCGGAGATATATTTGTTGCCGCCCGCTTCCAAAGCGGCCTTGATTGCGCTCTCGTCGGTCTTCCAACGCTCCTCTTGGAAGTTCGACCAGGATACGCCCACGGTCATTTCAGCATATGCAGAAGTTGCCATGCCTGCTGTCAAAGCGACAGCGGCGAGAATGATCTTATTCATGTATTCCTCCCGTATGGGCCCACAACGACCCTTGCTCGACATTCCGCCGAGATAGCTCAAGTTATCCTTGATTAAATTCAGTTGTCAAAATAAAAATGACGTATGAAACTCGATATGCAGGGTTAAATACCGAAAATTAGCCGCACTGCAGCGAATAATGTGCAGATGCAGCATGAAAAAGACGACTTTTAGTTAGGGTGGTGAACAAATGGACGACGGTATTTCACCATTGCGGCTTGGTCGCGGGGCCCCCGGTTGTGGCCCGCTGATTTCCTCGCTCTCTGAAACCGCTCGCCCGCTGCGGCAGCAAATCTTCGAGCGCGTTCGCGCGGCAGGCTCGATCGCGCGCGTTCAGCTCGCAAAGGATCTCGCCGTTAGCCCTGCGTCTGTCACGACAATAACGTCGGAATTGATCGAGGCGGGTTACCTGCAAGAGGTCGCAGCGCTGCGTGAAACCGACACGGTTCGTGGCCGGCCAGCGGTGGCGCTTGGCGTGAAACCAACCGCGCATCTTGTCGCCGGTATCAAGCTATCGGATCGTGAGCATACAGCCGTGATCGTCGATTTCGCGGGAAACCTCCTCGCGGATGAGGCGATTACCCGTATCCCTAACGCCCTCGCAACGTCTGATCTTTCAAATGCTACGGAGGAACTTCTTGAGCGGGTGTGCCGGAAGGCGGGGATCGCACGCGAACAGCTGACCGCCGTTGGTCTTGGCGTACCTGGTTTCGTTGATTGCCCGACTGGTGTGGTGCATTGGTCCCCCGTTTTGCAAGAAACCCATGTCCCACTCGCGCGGATTGTGTCTGAACGCATTGGGATTCCAGTCCATGTCGATAATGACGCCAATCTCGTTACTTTGGCCGAGCTTTGGTTTGGGGCCGGACGAAGCTTGCCGGATTTTGCCGTAGTCACAATCGAGCATGGCTTGGGGATGGGGTTTGTTCTAAACCACCGTCTCTTCCGCGGCGTGCGTGGGATGGGGATGGAGTTGGGGCATACGAAAGTTCAACTCGATGGCGCTCTGTGCCGCTGCGGCCAGCGCGGTTGCCTTGAAGCTTACGTCGCCGATTACGCGCTGGTCCGCGAAGCTCAAACAGCGCTCAACCTTCCAAATCGAGACACGCAATCCACAGGAATCCTGCTGGAAAGCTTGTACGATCACGCCAAAGCAGGCAACGCCGCCGCGCGGTCGATCTTCCATCGGGCGGGTCGGTATCTCGCTTTGGGATTGGCCAATGTGATCAATATTTTTGATCCTGAATTTATCATCCTGTCAGGGGAACGCATGCGTTACGATTATCTCTACGCGAAAGAAACCTTCGCTGAGATGGGTAATATGGTTCTCCAAACGGGCCGCGCGCGACCTCATATTGAAACCCATGCTTGGGGTGATCTTTTGTGGGCGCATGGCGCCGCGGCTTTGGCGTTGCATGAAGTCACGGAAAGCCGTTTAGGCGCTTCGCGGGATCTCGCAGCATGAGGTGGTGTCCGGCAGTACTCGCTGTTTTTGCCTGTTTAGAGCCAGTTTTTGCTGATCCTGTGTTCGTGAACGATCAATCTGGCCTCCCCGTGGAGCATATTTATTCCGGTGGATGGGAGCATTTTGTCGGCGGCGGCGTTGCTGCGTTTGATTGCAATAACGATGCTCGACCTGATCTCTTCGCGGCAGGGGGTGATCAATCGGCACGGTTGTTCGTGAACCAAACCGAGGCCTTGCACGCCATTCGGTTCGATACCGGCGCGCTCGCTAATATCCCACAAGAGCTCCTGACGCATGTCACCGGCGCCTACCCGATCGATATCGACAGTGATGGCGAGATGGATCTCGTGGTTCTGCGCGTGGGCGAGAATGTCATTCTCCGAGGTCTGGGAAATTGCGCGTTTGAGGTCGGGCGGGGCGCTCTTGCCCTGCCGCCCCGTGATGCATGGACAGCGGCATTCGCCGCGACGTGGGAAACTGGGCAGATACTCCCGACGCTTGCATTTGGGAATTACGTCGATCGGAACGATCCCGACGGCCCCTTCGAGGCGTGTGACACATCGGAGTTGATCCGGCCTAATGGCTCTGAATATCCTGAAATAGAGACGATTTCACCGGGGTACTGCGCGCTATCGATGCAAATTTCGGATTGGCGTCGGGCGGGAACTCCGGAATTACGTATCTCGAATGATCGTCATTACTATGTGCGTGGCGGATATGAGCAGATGTTCAAACTCTCGCCTTTGATTGAGCGTGAAGATTGGCCGCATATCTCACTTTGGGGTATGGGAATCGCCAGCCATGACATCACAGGTGATGGTTTACCGGAAGTGATGACCACCTCTATGGGCGATCAGCTTTTGCAGTTCAATCGGGGTGACCACTTTGAGAATGCGCCCTTCTCGATCGGCACCTATGCTCAACGCCCATTTATCGGAGATGATGGGCGCCCCGCCACAGGCTGGCATGCCGAGTTTGGCGATATCGACAACGATAGCCGTGCTGATTTGTTTATCGCTAAGGGTAATGTCGATCAAATGCCGTCAAATGCGATAAACGATCCCAATAATCTCTTAATGCAGCAGTCCGATGGGACATTCGTTGAGGTCGCCGCCGCCGCTGGTGTTGCGAGCGTCGCACGCTCACGTGGTGCGGCCTTGCTTGATTTGAACGCTGATGGATTGCTGGATATTGTCGTCGTCAATCGACGCGCGCCGATGGAGATCTGGCGCAACGCGACGCCAGAAACAGGTGTTTGGGCCAAGATAGAGCCGAAACAGACGGGCGTTAATCCAAATGCCGTCGGTGCGTGGGTTGAGGTGCGGACCGGTGACCTCGTCCAGTCCGTTGAAGTCACTGTGGGTGGTGGACACGCGGGGGGGAAGGCGCTGCCGCTGCACTTCGGGCTTGGGAATGCCGCCTCCGCCGAGATGCGCGTGATCTGGCCAGACCAGACCACGACACATTGGCAGCCGGTGAAGATCGGCGCGCTCAATAAAATAGTACGCGACTAACGTTCAATCGGTAGGCCGCTTGGCACTGCCTCGGGGATCCCGAGACGGCCCTCAATTGCTGAGGGGTCCGTTAAGGCTCCCAGAAACGCCATGAGTTCGCGGATCCTCGCTTCGTCGAGTGCCTCGCCTACCGGGGCCGCTTGCGCAATCTCGAAGCGTTTCGCGGGATCGTCCATAACCACCCAATCCGGCTTTGTATTGGGCAGGTCGGGCAGAGTTGGCCGCGTGAACCGATTGAGGCCTTCCCGTGGTTCGGCATGATCTCGTAGGAATTGCGCAAGGTTGGTATGGGCGCCGGCGTGGCCCCACGGACCGGTGGCGGTCACATTCCGCAATGACGGTGTCCGAAACGCGAAACGATCCTCGGCCCGCCCCGTGACACGGCCTCGGCCTTCGTCGTTCGAGTGTTTCTCAAACCTTTCGGCCTTTCCTGGCCCGATTTGTGGCGCCGCCATCGCATGGAAATCGTGATCTGTTTGCAAAGCCCCGGCGTGGCAAGTTGCGCATCCGCCATCGCCATAGAAGAATTCTGCCCCCGCGACCGCGTCTTGTGAGAGGTCGGCCTTCCCTGCGAGCCACGCGTCAAACGGGCTTGTGTCCGAGCGCCACTCAAATTCGATAAAAGCCGCGATTGCGTTGGAGATATCCGTGAAACCAATGGCGCGCCCCGCAGCAATCTCGGGGTAGACCGCCGCGAATTGGGAGGCATAGTCGGGCAATTCCGCGACCCGTTTCGCGATGACGTCCCAAGCGCCGCCCGATCCTGTAATCCGCCCCGAGCGAACAGCCTTCGCAACATCGTTTTCCGAATAGTGCCCCGCCATTTCATCGCCGGACAGCACTGGAAACATGGTTTGCGCCGATAGAATGGACGTGAATCCCGTTACCATTTCATCTTCCATCGGCGTCCGGAGACCCGATGGCCGTGTCGGATCAACGCCGATGCGGCCATCGTGGAACAGAATGGTGAATTCCTTTGCGCCGAGGTTAAAAAGCGCGGGAGAGTTGCGCGGTATGCGTTGCTCTGGGGTATTTTCGTTCAACGCATATCGCGCCGGACCGAGCCCCGCGGCACCCTCACCGAGCCCGAGGCTCATCCCGTCGGATGTCCCGAATTTCGGATGATGGCAGGTCGCACAGGAAATGTTCCGGTTTCCAGACAGCACGGCATCGTAGAAAAGCAACTGGCCTAGCTTGGCCTCCATGACCGAGACAGGTGCGTAATCCGCATCCGTGAGCGGCGCGGGGAATTCGGCCCGCGCCGCAATAGGAGCAACGAGGAACGCTAAAAACGTTAAGCTTGCTGCGCGGGTCATTCGGTTTCCGATGATTTTGCCCAAAGGTTGATGGGTTGGTCGACCGCGTGTTGATCGATTTCGGCCAGTTCTGCATCGGTAAATTCGAGATTTCCAACCGCCCCTGCGCAATCGATCACCTGCTCGGGTTTCGATGCGCCGATCAACGCCGTCGTGATCCCGCCACCGCGTAGAACCCATGCGATGGCCATCTGTGCCAAGGTCTGCCCTCTGCGCTTTGCGATGTCGTTCAAGGCGCGTATGTTCTCCACGGCCTCGGGTGTAATCTTTGCGGGATCTAGCGACTTCCCCTGAACCGCGCGGCTGCCATCTGGAATGCCGCCGAGGTATTTGCCGGTCAACATCCCCTGCGCAAGAGGTGTAAAGGCGATCGATCCGATCCCCAGATCTTGCAATGTGTCCTTGAGCCCGTCGGTCTCAACCCAGCGATTAAGCATATTGTAGCTGGGTTGGTGAATGACGCAGGGCGTCCCAAGCTCCGTCAAAATCGCAGCTGCTTCACGGGTGCGCGCCGAGTTATACGACGAAATCCCCACGTAGAGCGCGCGACCGGACCGCACAATGTGATCCAGAGCCATCATCGTTTCTTCAAGCGGTGTCTCTGGATCGAAGCGATGCGAGTAGAAAATATCGACGTAATCCAGCCCCATTCGCTTCAGCGATTGATCGCAGGACGCGATGAGATATTTGCGGCTGCCCCATTCGCCGTAGGGGCCATCCCACATCCGGTAACCGGCCTTTGACGAAATGATCAACTCGTCCCGATAACCGGCGAAGTCCGTGCGGAGAATCTCCCCAAACGCGCTCTCGGCGCTGCCTGCGGGAGGGCCGTAATTGTTCGCGAGATCGAAATGGGTAATTCCGTTGTCAAACGCGGCCTGACAAATCGCGCGCTTGGTCGAATGTGGGGTATCTTCCCCGAAATTGTGCCACAGACCGAGCGAAATCGCGGGAAGCTTTAGGCCAGATTTGCCACATTTTCGATAAGGCATCCGCGTGTAGCGGTCCTGCGCGGGAACATAAGACATGGTTTTCTCCTCCGTTGTGGTGAGGAGACCACAAGCAATTGGCTCTGACAAGTTGCGCCTGCTGTTCGAACGCGTAAAGCTGCGCGGATGAACACACTCATTCAACACCCGCTTGTCGCAGCGTGCTGGGTCTTCGCCCGCAACGTCATGAACCGCCTGCAAGCGGGCCATATCGGCTTGATCGCCGCAGGGGTGGCATTTTACGCGATCTTCGCGATTTTCCCCGCCACAACAGCGACGATCGCCCTTTGGAGTTTGGTTTCAGACCCGAATATCATCGCCCAATATCTCGACGTTGCCGAAGGATTTATCCCGCCCGAGGCTTATCGTCTGCTGAGCAATCAGATCAACGCGTTATTGTCTGGTCCGAGGGCGACGTTGGGGTGGGCGACGGCAGTTTCCGTCGCGATTGCCTTGTTCTCGGCGCGGGCGGGCGTGCAGGCATTGGTTCAAGGGATAAATGTTATTCACCGTTGTCCATCGCGACAGGTGCTGCGCGGTGTTTTGGCCGGTTACGCGATCACGCTTGCGCTAGTTGCAACGACTTTGGCCGCCTTCGCGATCATCATCGTTGTGCCGATTGCGATCGCCTTCCTCCCGCTGGGCATACTACGTGAATGGCTTTTGACAGAACTGCCTTGGCTGATGATGATCGTATTGATTTTTTCGGGCCTTGCGATCTTGTATCGCTTCGGCCCAAGCCAACCAGAATCCCGTGCCGGCTGGTTCAGTATCGGTGCGCTGGTTGCAGCCTGCGGTTGGGCGATCGGTTCTCTTGGTTTCTCGTATTATATCGCCAATTTCGGAGCGTATAATCGCGTCTACGGCTCGATTGGCGCCGTCATCGCCTTGCTCATGTGGCTCTATATTTCCGCCTACGTCATTTTGGTTGGGGCGGCGATCAATGCTGAACTTAAGCACCGCCCCAATCTTCCGAATGGCTTTAAGGATTAATAGTCTTTCTCGTAGAAGACGCCGATCCCGCTTGTTCCATCAGTGCCAACACTTCCGCGCGCGGTGATGTTGGACGTGACATCGAGATTGAGAGTGATCTCGGATGTCCCATCGGAGGCCACGGATACGTCGGTGTAGACCTTCTCTGAGATATACTTGCCCACGGTCAGCTCTGCGTTTCCTGAATCGTCGGTAGAGACATCAAGATCGTCTAGCCCCGTGCTCTCCCGAAGTTTCGAAATGATCCCTGCGCCACCTTTGCCCGCGAGGCTTGCAACGGCCGATGCCAATTGCGCGGCCTGAAGCGCCGAGAGGGATGTGATATCGCGGCTGAACAAAATCCGCGCCAAGACTTCTTCTTGGGGGAGTTCCGGGCTGGAATAGAGAGTAATCTCTGGCGATGTTGCATCACCTTCGATCTGAACCGTCGTTGTGACATCATCGCTTTCCGTTGTCGCGAGGAAGCGGATCCAAGGCACCAAAGCCCCCTGCAAAGCCACCTGCCCCTCATCCAGTGTGAAACGTTTGCCAAGGATATCGAGGCGTCCACGGATCAAACTGAATTGCCCGATCGGGATCACATTTGCCGTGCTGCCCGTAACGCGAAGCGATCCGCCCAATTCTGCGTCCAAGCCGCGCCCACGCACAAAGATCTCCCGAGGCGCCGAGATCGTGAGATCGATGGGGAATGCCGGCCCCGCCGCCGCGGCACTCTCGGCCGCGGTCTCAATGAGCCCCGCTTTTTGACGTGTCTCACGCGTTGCTGCGCTTTCATTGACGTGATCAATGTCCGGGATTTCCGCGATCGAAGTGATCCCTGTCGACGGAATCCGCAGCTCTGTATTGGCGAGCTGTAGCGCGCCTGTGATCCGGGCGCCGCCGGTCAAAGGCCCATTGATGGCGACCTGTCCGGAGACCGAAGTCTCATATAGCTCGGGATCGCGAAGCATGAGTTGGTTGAGCTGAATGGTAAGATCCGCCGTATTGGGCGCATCGAGTGAAATCGGCCCCGATAGCGTCAACGTACCCCCTGTTGAAAGCTGCGCTCCAACATTCACCTGTGCTCGCAAGTTGGCGAGATCGGTCGTGAGATCGACGTTCTCCAAGATGAGGCCAAGCGCAGGCGCAACGAGACGGGCGTTGTTCGCCACGATCTTCCCTGATACCGCCGCGAGCGATGGCGCACCATTGATCGCCAGATCAAAGCCGAGAGGACCTTGCAGCGACCGCGGCTCGATGAAGGCGTTTGCGAGCGCGAGCTCGGTATTGCCCGTGATTTGGAGCGCAAGATTTTGCAACGCGGCATCCAGTCCGCCCGTTACAGCCGCCTGTGTTCCGCCCGGACCAGAGGCATTAAGATCAAGCTGGTAGCGTTGGGCTGTGCCTGCGATGCTGCCGCTGACGGTCAATGGCCCAGGGAAATCAGGCGCGAGCAAGGCTGCATTGGCGAGCCGCGCGTCAATATTGAAGTTCTGATTACCGTCAGCAACGATGCCATCGGCGTTGATCGATACCTGCGCATTGCTGAGATCCGCTTGTTGCAGGGTGATGCGACCATTCTCCTCTTGTGCGACGACCGATAAATTCAACGCTCCCGCGAGGATCTTATTCACTTCTGCGATTTGCGTGGAGATGCCATTCCCAACCCCGTTGAGCGTGATCTCTCGCTTCGCGCCTTGCGCCGTGACGCGGGCGGTCAAATCAATCGCGCCACGTACTCCGGTTTGCGTCAAGGACAGGTCTTTGACATTTAGATCGGCGCTGATGTCAGTCGCATCGGAGGACAGAGTTCCCGAGGCCTCCGCGTCAATGCCACGCGTAGATAGCGTGGCGGTGCGTAAAACAAGACCTGTTTCGTCACGCTTCGCAGACACTTTAATGGCGCTCGTTCCGGCCAGGATAGGGTCGATTTCGGCGATACCACTTGCGAGGTTTTCGCCGGTGATTTGTGCATCAATATCGAATGCTCCACTCAATGCGGTCGCCGTGCCAGTGATCTCGGCCGATAGGGCGCCGCCGAGATTTTGGCCGGTTAGGAGAGAGAGGCGCTCCAGCGTTTCGTGCTCTGCCGTCAACGCCGCTTGAATGTCCAAGCCGCCCGCCAGATCGTCGAATGAAATTTGACCGCTCGCCGAATATCCGGCCCCGTCCAAAGTCATACGGCTCAATCGCAAGGGCGCGTCGGCTTGCCAAGTGAAGATGGTCTGCAAGTCGATGGTTTCCCCTGTCGCTGCTTGCAGGGCTGGATCTTTCAGCGCGATGCCTTGCGCCGACAATCGCACCGTTCCGCCTATGGATGGCGCAGTATCGTCAGGCCGGATACGGCCGGAACCCGACAGCATAACTGTCTTGAAGCTGCCTTCCTCACGCTCGATCCCGTCGACGCTGCCGGACAGTTTCCACCCATCACCACGCGCCTGATCATAGGCCAATGTGATCTGCGCGCCGTCGACGTAAGTTTCCGCGCCCGAGATAGGAAGCAAGACAGGCTCATCCCCTAATCCGATAAGCGTCTCAAGGTTGAAACGTTGCGGTAGGCCACCTGGTAAAAGATCAAGTGAGCCGTTGACCTTTAGCGCGGCGCTTTCCAGCTTCAGGTTTTGGAGGCTGAATTGGCCATCGCCACCGCTAGAGCCTTCGGCAATAAGCGCCGTGTTAGACCCGAAAAACGCGCGATACTCGGTGGGCATGAGTGGCGCGAAATCGCCTTGAAGATCGACGCTAAACGCCGTCTCGCCCTCATCATCGCCTGCCAAAATCTGAACTTTTCCGGCGAGGCGCTCGGAGCCGTTGGAGGTCATCCGCACGGTCGCGCCGAAGTTTTCAAGCGGCCCGCTCCCCGCCAGCGCAAGGGTGAGCGCCGGCGCGTCAGGAATGCCAGTTTTCCGCGCGATAATGCCGTTCTGCGCCTCACGCATCAAAAGATCGATCCCGAGCTGTCGCGTCGCGTTTGCAAAACTTGCAGAGAGCGTGATCTCCGCGTCCTTATCTGTTCGTTGGAGATCGAGTGTGGCCTCTCCTTCGCCATCCGCGATCCGCATGGAGCCGCTCAATTCGGCTGTGAGGGCCTCACCGATGATCGGCTCGCCGAGCGTAAGCTTCTGGACGTCCAGCTTTCCCAGTTCGATCGACACAGGCAGATCCGGCAGCGAAAACGGTTGCGCCTCTGGTGATGGCGCGGCGGACTCGTCAGATGAGCCTGGAAGACGCGGGAGATTGATCTCCGCGGCGCTCAACTCATCAACCTCAATCGCACCGCGCAGCAACGCGGAGCGGTTCCACGCGATTGCGCCATCTACGATCGTCAACCATGCGCCATCAGCATCCGAAATGGTCATCAAATCGAAGGTCGCTTTCGAGGACAGTGCCCCTTTGAAGCCGTCGATACGCACAGTGCGACCATCGCCGGAGAGGTTATCTTCGATCAACCCTGTGAGATAGCTGCGGTCACGTTCGGCTTGTTGGGCGGTATCCGTGGCCTCTTGCGCGAAGGATGTAGTGAACGGCGTTGAGGCCAAAGCAACGGTGAGAATGAGGGGTGATAGAATACGCATCAGAAAGCCTGCCCGATCCCGATATAAATTTGCCCACCGTCGCCTGTGCTGCCCGATACGGGGCCCGCAACATCGAGGCGGATCGGGCCGATGCCCGTGTTGTACCGAAGGCCAAGGCCCGCGCCTGTTTGCCATTCGCCGTCCGAGAAGCTCGTCGCGCCGACATAACCGGTGTCATAAAACGCGACGATCCCGATGGTTTCGGTGACATTTGCCCGAATTTCTCCCGAAGCTGCGAGGAATGCCGCGCCGCCTGTTTCACGTGTGCCCCCATCAAGGACACTGACGCCTAAAGATTCGTAAGGATGGCCGCGTACTGTGCCGCCGCCACCTGAATAGAACAGGTAATCACGTGGCGTTTCCTCAAGATCAGACCCTAGAACAGAGCCTGCTTGGAGGCGTGCGGCCAGAACATATTTCGCGTCCTCGCCAAAGCCCCGATAGGCCCGTGCATCCGCCTTCAGCTGGATGCCGGTTCCGGTTTCTTCGCCAAGTCCGTAAAAAGGTGTCGCATCCAGCGATCCATAATAGCCCTTCGTCGCATTTAACGGCTCATCGCGGTTATCGAACGTTAGATTTCCCGGGAATGCGATCTGGCGGAAGATGGTGCGCGTCGTATCCTCGGTTGTATCCGACCAGCGATAGGCGATCCCGAGCTCACCCGTCAGCCGGGGATGGAAGATATGGGAGACACCAAACTCGAGGTTTACGCTTTTTGTAAGGTCGTCGGGTTCATCGTCGCGCGCGACTTCCGTTTCGATATAAGCAGTTGTGTCGGGCGTGAAGGTTGCCGGACGATCGATCCGCGCGGAGAGGCCGTAGTCAACCCCGCTGAGCGTGCCGCCGATATCACCGACCTCGCCATCGATCCGCAGACCCTCTCCGCCGCCAAACAAATTACGATGTAGCCAATAGGTGGACAGGGTTATCCCCTCTAATGTGGCAATCTCGACACCGGCGCCGATACGCCGCGTCTTGGCCTCGACAACGGCCAAGGCAACATCAAGTGAATTATCGGGATTCAACTGATCGGCTTCGGTCAGGCTGACGGAACTGAAAATACCGGTGCGCCGCAGGCGGGTTGAAACTGTCGCTAGTTCCTCGGGGCTATAAATTTCGCCTTCGGGGAACCCTGCGATCTTCGCGAGGCGCGCCGGGCGCAGACGATTATACCCTTTCATCGTCAACTCCCCGAACCGTGCTACTGGCCCTGGAGCGAGCTCAATCTCAGCGGCGAGCGTGTTTTCACGGTGGTTCGCGGTGACCGATTGCTTGCCGACATCGGCTTTCGCATGTCCAATATCGCGCCACGCGCTGACGCCTTCGCGGGCGGCGTCGATGATCAAGCTTGATCGCGCGATTTCGCCCTCGCGGAACCCGTCGGGAAGTTCGGTTTTGGGGGCCAATGGTTCAACAGTCGCGCGTTTAAATTTGAATTGCTCACCAATGTTGATCCGCACCGTCACTGTTGACAGGGATTTGGGAACATCGAGAGGCGCGATGGAGGATGCCTCGCGGCCGTTGAGTTTGATGGAGACTTGGGGCGAATAGTATCCGTTGTCATAAAGCGCCGAGACGATCCGCGCATAATCCGCACGGGCTGCGGCAAAGATGCTCTGCTCGTCGGAATCGTCCGCGATTGTGGATTCACGTGTCAGAGACGCCGTTGCAATTGCCTCCCAAAGATCACCGCGTGCTCCCGGTGCGAGGAAAGAAAAATCAAGCGCGAGAGCTGCTTGACCACTCAACACACAGGCGAAAGCGAGTCCGCCGATCAAATTCTTCTGTGCCACTGCCGCGCCTAGCCCCTGTCAAAACAATCCCGTGCTTTGAGAGTCGCAGTAAATCGCCATAAATGAAAGGGCATGACGCGGGTTTGCGCGAGGATTCGCCGCAGCTCGGCGCTAAGTCACGAAAGCGTGAGCGAAATCCGCTCAGAGTGGTCGCGCAAGTAGATCGACAGCCATGCCGAATACTGGTCCGGATTTGCGGCGACATCCGCCTTTAGTGCGCCGAACTCGATCCAGCGGGAAGCTTGCGCCTCGTCAGGATTTAGCACGAGTGGGAGATTTCTGTCGCATTGCGCCACGTAGAGCTCGACGACCTCATGCTCGATAAGCCCGCCGCCAACCTCGGCACGGTATTCAACTTGGCCGACTGGCAAGAGGGACAGGCCCCTGATTCCCATCTCCTCATATAACCTGCGCTGGGCGCATATGTCGAAGGCCTCGCCCCACTGGGGGTGCGTGCAACACGTGTTCGACCACTTCCCGCCCGAATGATATTTGGCCGCTGCCCTTTGCTGCAACAAAACATAGCGCCCCGACATGACGAAAACCGAAACCGCCTGATGTTTGAGGCCGCGTTGATGTACGGCAAGCTTTTCCACAGGGGTAAGCACGCCTTCCACCCAAGCGGGGATCATTTGCGGGACAGTCTGTGCAGCATCAATCGGCATGGCGACCTCCGGACATAAAAACGCCGCCCCGAACAAACCAGGGCGGCGTAAAACGGGGATATACGATCAGGCGTCCGCGGTGGTGTTCTGCGCCTCGGCTGCCACGCGCTGCATTTGCTGGCGGTAGAGTGCTGCAAAATCGACGGGCTCCAACATGAACGGAGGGAAGCCGCCATCGCGCGTCACATCAGATACGACGCGGCGCACGTAAGGGAAGATCATGCGTGGGCATTCAATCAGCAAAAACGCATGGAGATGTTCTTCCGGCACGTTCTCGACATGGAAAATGCCTGCGTAGTCTAGCTCCAGCAGATAAAGCGTCGCATCGTCATTCTTGTTCTTCGAATTGATGCGGAACTTGGTGGACACTTCATACTGATGATCTGCGGCGCGCTTGCGGGCGTCCAAGCTGACCTGAACTTGGATCTCGGGCGATACATCCGCGTTTTGCAGACCTTTTTGCGCGAGCGCATTTTCGAAGGACATGTCACGGATGAATTGCGCGAGAATGCTCATTTTAACTTGCGGAACCTGCGGTGCGGCGCCGTTGGTGTGCTCGGTCATAGATGTCTCCCAATTTCGTTGGGCATTGTGTAGCAGGAGGCGCCGCGCCACTCAATGCCAAGAAAAAGAAGGCGGCGGTGCATCACTCTTTCGGCTTCGTCCATCCTGACGGACGATTGCCAATTTGGTTCGGATCGGCCTCAACCTCGGAGTAATCGCCGTCGATCACACCATCTTGCGGCGCGCCGCGACGAAAGGGATGCGCACTTGGGTCGTTTTGCTGAGGGCCGCCGCCAAATCCTGCACTGAAACCGCCTGCACGGCTGCCCATTTCAAATTTCGCAACAGTGACGCGTTTGCCAAACTCGCGGATGGCAAATTGACGCACTTTAGGAATGAGAAGCAAAATACCGCAGGTGTCAGTGAAGAAGCCCGGCGTCAGAAGCAACGCGCCCGCAAGCAGGATCATCGCGCCATGCGCCAAGGGGGCCATCGGATCGCGTAACTCGGCCATAGACCCACGCAGATCCGCCATCGCCTGTGCGCCTTGGCTTCGTACCAAGGAGGTTCCCACGACCGCCGTTAACAGAACGACACCCAAGGTTGGCCAAAGACCGATCAAGCCCCCGACTTGGATGAAAAGGCCGATCTCAATCAGCGGAACGAGAATAAAGGCGATTAGAATCCACATTAGCATCTCCCAACAACAAGTTTGGCAGGCGGTGGACTTGATCCCGCCCCTGCCCTACATAAGTGTGCAATCATGCCGATACCAACCCCGAGTATCACAATAGCGTGCAAAGGATTATGCAAATGGACGATTCCGTCATTCAGGTTCTGGTTCTGGCCGCGATAGCTGTCTTTCTGGTCCTGCGGTTGAAATCGATCCTCGGCACGCGCGAAGGATATGAAAAGCCGCTGATCGAGGATGAGCCGGAAGCTAAGCGGTCGAACCGCAGTTTTGAGGTGATCGACGGCGGTCCCGATCATGACATCATCGACAATCTTCCCGAGGGCTCAACCGCGTTGGAGCCGCTCTCGGCCATGAAGCGCGTCGAGCCAGAGTTCTCCGTCACCAAATTCCTGTCGGGGGCACGCGGCGCGTATGAGATGATCCTCGTTGCTTTTGATAAGGGCGAGATGGAGCGTATCCGCCCGTTCCTCGCACCCGAGGTGTTCGACGCCTTCAACGGCGTTGTTGAGCAGCGTGCCGCGAACGGCCTTCGGGTCGAAGGGGAGTTTTTGGGTGTCCGCCAGTTGGTTTTGAGCGATGCACAGTTTGACCGCTCCACGAATGAGGCGGAAATCACGGTGCGGTTCACCGGAGAGATGGTAACTGCCGTGCGCAATGCGGATGGTGAAATCGTTGAGGGTGATCCGAAAGTGTCCCGCAAACAGCGCGACAGTTGGACATTTTCCCGTGTCATGGGCGCAAATGATCCAAACTGGCGCCTCGTCGCGACAGGCGATTGAGGCGATGTGCGGTTGGTATCCTTTGCGGGGCCAACCCGACGCCGCCTTCGGGGCGGCGTTTTGCATGGTGCGCAGATGAAGCGTCGTCGCAAGCTTTCCGCAGAGGAACGCGAACTTTGGTCGCGTGTCGCGGCAACAACCCAGCCCGTTCGACCGCCCAAAGCGGATGAGCGCGAGGCGTTTGTCGCGGGGCTTAACCCGCCGAAAGCCGAGGCCCCTCTTTCCAAAAAAACGCAATCCGTGCCCGCAATTGTCCCAAGTCTCAAAGATCTCCGGATCGGGACGGCGGCCCCGTCAAAGCGTCTCCGTCTTGATCTTGCGCCTTCGGTTGCCGATCATCTCGCCGCGCAGCCCGTTCAAATGGATCGCAAGAAGCATCAGAAAATGACGCGCGGGCGGATCGAGCCGGAGAGCAAGATCGATCTCCATGGAATGACGGTGAACGAAGCACACCCCGAGCTGATCCGGTTTATCCTGAATGCGCAGGATCGGGGATGCCGTCTTGTGTTGGTCATCACCGGAAAGGGGAAAATGGCGGATGATTATGGGCCAATCCCTGTCCGTCGTGGCATTTTGCGCCACCAAGTTCCGCAATGGTTACGCCTGCCGCCATTGGGGCAAGCTGTTTTACAGGTTACGCAGGCGCATCTCAAACATGGCGGCGGCGGCGCTTATTACGTCTACCTCCGGCGGCGCTAGTCGGTGATGGGGGAAAGCGCGATGCTCGTCGCGTTTTGTACCGTCAAAACCACGCCCGGTATCAGCCCCGCGCGACCCTGCTGACCCGAGGCCAGCGCGGCATTGACGATGGAGCCGTTCCGCAAAAGGGCCATTAAGCTCGGAGATGAGCCGAGCAGAAAATGCGGATCAGACCCGCTAAAGGCACTCACCTCGACCAATGTGACACGCAGATCCGCAAGCCGCTCTGGGTCGGAGATCAGCCCGAGGCGATCGGCTTCGCCCGAAAGCCGGGCGGAAAGACGCAAGATTGGATCGCGTTTGGAGGTGAAGATCATAAACGGTTCGGGCAGGTCTCCGATGTCATGCGCCTGCGCGCGAAACAACGATACATCGATGTCAGGTGCCATCAGCGCGACGCCCGCAATCTTGTTTTGCAGAAGGTTCGGATCGCGAGAGGATAGATCGCGCAGAGTTTCCATCACCAATTGAGAGCCCATCGAATGCCCCAAAAGCACAATTTTAGTCGCCCCCGCGCGGCTTAGCTCTTGGATGAGATCATGTAGCCCGTCGCGGGCGAACAGGGCGGAATCGCGATCATAGGCATAGCCGAGAGGCTGCCCGGCGGAGGGCCATGCGTAATGAACAAGCACGCCCGGCAACTCGAGATCCTGCCCAAGCTGCGCCATCCGGTAGAGACCTTCCGCGAAAATCGTATTGAACCCGTGCACGAAGATCACCGCTTCGCCGCCTTGCGCCCGCAAGGCCGGTGCGAGATCAGCGCGGAGCGCAGAGGCCGATGGGTAGTCCTCGACATGTGCCGCCAGAAAATCTTTTCGCGGGTCTGGCGTTTTACCGCTTTGCGCGATCGTCAGCTCGCCTGCCACGCGGTCCGGTGGAATTGCGACATCGACGCGCAGATAACGCGTGTCGTCTGAGCGACCGCGCTCCAGGGCACTCATCTCCGGATCGGTCGCGATGCTTTGAGAAATCAGTACCTTGGATCGTGTTGTCCCGACATAAATCGCGCGGGTTTCTTGGGCCTCGATGCCTTCTGGCATCAAAACCATCGCACCGCGCGGCGCACAACCTGCGATTAAAATGAGAGCGTAGATGTGCCAGATCCGCATGTCATCTCCGATCGCGCGCAGTCCCTGCGCATACCCTAGCGAGGCGCGCAGGGACTGCCAAGTTCAGAGCACGTAGCGGCTCAGATCTGCCGAGCGGCTCAGATCGCCGAGATGTTTTTCCACGAAGGCGGCGTCCACGATCACTTCTTCACCGGCACGATCCGGTGCCGAGAAGGACAACTCCTCAAATACCCGTTCGATAACGGTATAAAGCCGCCGTGCGCCGATATTTTCGACCGTCTGATTGACCTCTGCCGCGATTTTCGCGAGCGCGGCGATCCCGTCTTGGGTAAAGGTGACGGTAACTTGTTCGGTGGCCATCAAGGCGGTGTACTGCCGCGTGAGGGCGTTATCCGTTTCGGTGAGAATGCGGATAAAATCGTCCTCCGTCAGGGGCCGCAATTCAACCCGGATTGGCAAGCGGCCTTGGAGTTCTGGAAGAAGATCGGACGGTTTCGCGATATGGAAAGCGCCCGACGCGATG
Source organism: Albirhodobacter sp. R86504 (assembly GCF_042466415.1). Lineage (NCBI taxonomy): Bacteria > Pseudomonadati > Pseudomonadota > Alphaproteobacteria > Rhodobacterales > Paracoccaceae > Albirhodobacter > Albirhodobacter sp. R86504. Next base: position 2,311,588 of record NZ_JAXHCH010000002.1, read on the forward strand.
AACAGGATATGGTCGGTCTTCACAGGTCCGTGCTTGGTGGAAACGGTGGTGCCCTCAATCAACGGTAGCAAATCACGCTGCACGCCTTCTCTCGAGACATCCGCGCCCCGCGTCTCGGCGCGGGCGGCCACTTTGTCGATCTCGTCGATGAAAACGATTCCGGATTCCTGAACAGCTTCGAGTGCGGCGGCTTTGACCGCCTCGTCATCCAATAGCTTATCGGCTTCCTCGGAAACCAGAACCTCATAGCTTTCCGCCACTGTCATCTTTTTGCGGGTTTTACGGGTTCCGAAGGCCTTGAACAGGTCTTGCAACCCTTGCATCTGGGCCTCCATCCCAGGTTGGCCAAGGGTCATCGGCACCGTCGCGGTTTGCTCGGCGACTTCTAGCTCGATAATCTTTTGATCGAGCTCCCCTGCCCTCAGTTTCTTGCGGAACATCTCGCGGGTTGCTTCGCGCGCATCGGTGCCGGCAAGCGCCTCGATGACGCGCTCCTCCGCAGCACCTTCGGCACGGGATTTCACCTCATCGCGCATGCGAGCGCGCGCTTCCACCATCGCGGTATCTGTCAGATCGCGGATGATCTGCTCAACGTCGCGGCCCACGTAGCCGACTTCGGTAAATTTCGTCGCCTCGACCTTCAGGAAGGGCGCTTTGGCGAGTTTGGCGAGCCTGCGGGAGATTTCCGTTTTGCCGACGCCGGTCGGTCCGATCATCAAGATGTTCTTCGGATAGACCTCGTCACGCAGATCATCCCCCAAAAGCTTACGCCGCCAGCGATTGCGCAACGCAACCGCCACAGCGCGTTTCGCATCTGCTTGGCCAATGATGAAGCGATCTAGTTCGGATACAATTTCACGAGGGGTGAGGTTGGTCATGTTAGACTCCCGTTTGGGGCGCCACTGGGGCGGTAGAATAGGGCGGAAGGCGGTCTTTAAGTGGGAAATCCGGCAAACCCCGCATGAGGCGGGCGCGAAGATCCGTCCAGAATGTTCCGAGCAATGTGAGGAACAAGCCAACGATCAGCAGAACGTCCAGCCATGATCGCGGGTCGGAGCGGTCTGAAATCGCGTAGCTCAGCAAAAAGATGAGATAGCCAATGCCTGCGGTCAGGAACGAGCGGCGGTCGATGACCAGCGCGAGCACTGACACCAAGAGCAGGGCGACCCCCAGAAGCGCATAACCTAGCCCTGGTCCCATCTTGTAAAAGGTGAGGGCGACGGTGTTCACCAGCGCCGGCGCGGCCAGCAGATGAAGCCAGAAGCCAGACGCAGATGTCAGCCCGAGGCGGTGGGGATCACGCATATCAAACCAAAGCCCGCCGATCAGCGCGCCGATACCAAACAAAAGCGTGCCAATTGCTGTGCTAGCGCCAGTGCGCAGATCAAGCTGCATTCCGCGCAAAGACACTCCGTTCAAGGTCGCGAAATGGCCGGTGATCACTAGCGCGGCGATCAGGCCGACGACCCCGATCAGGAACATCGTAAAGGGAACGCGGAAGGTTCGGTACCACATGACCAGACCGCCGCCGACGCCCGCCAAGATAAGCAGGGCGGGTATCGTGACATTGGTATCGCTCGGCAGGGCTTTGATCAGCACCTGTGTGGAGAGCGCGGCCAAAAGCGCCGCGAATGCGGTGACCAAGACAATCGAGGGCAGCATCATGCGCCGCTTTAATGTGAAATATTTCGCCAGCCCCCAAGTTGCTGCCGCGAGGCCAAGCACAAGTACGAGCGGAAAGCCGAACAGGGCTGTCAGGCCGCCTATCGCGGTGATCAAAATCACTAGGCCGACCGATACGAAAATCTCGGCAAAGCCTTTGAACAGTTCGAATGGCTCATCCTCGACGATGCGCTTGCCTGCGCGGGCCTGTGCAAGGGCCAGAACACTGGCGGCTTGCGCTTCGGACAGGTGGCCCGCTGCGACCGAGGCACGCAGGTCGTCGCGGGTTACATCACTCACCGATGACCTCAACGGTCAGATTTCCATTTGTGTAAACGCAAATATCCGACGCAATCGCCATAGCCTTGCGCGCGATAGATTCCGCGTCGAGATCGCTCTCAAACAAACCGCGGGCTGCGGCGAGCGCGAAGTTACCACCCGATCCGATCGCGGCGATATCGTGTTCAGGCTCCAACACATCGCCCGCGCCGGTAAGAATAAACAGATCTTTGCCATCGGTGACGATCAGCATCGCTTCCAGATTGCGCAGGTATTTATCCATCCGCCAATCCTTCGCCAGTTCGACGCAAGCACGTGCCAATTGTCCCGGCGCGGCTTCGAGTTTTTTCTCCAGGCGCTCCAGCAAAGTGAATGCATCAGCGGTTGAGCCCGCAAACCCGCAAACAACCTCATTTCCGCCCGGATTGAGGCGACGAACTTTTCGCGCGGACCCTTTTATGACGGTTTGGCCGAGACTGACTTGCCCGTCACCCGCAACCACGACGCGCCCGCCCTTGCGAACGCCGATGATCGTTGTTCCGTGCCAGCCGGGAAATTTATCGTCCGCCATGATGCCCTCATATCTAGAAACCTATCATCGCAAGACTTGGGCGTTCACGGGCAAAAGGGCAAGGGTAGGGTGAAAGCTTCACCTTTTGCGTGCAGCCCCCGACATTAAACGCGCGGGCAACAAAGGCAGTCTGCAAACCCTAACGATCCATAAAATATAGGTTTTGTGCACAATTGCGTCGGCATTTCGGGTCACGTTTAGATGATCTTGATTTTTTCGGGTGTTTTTCTTCTTCAGTCTGTAACAATCGGCCTGCTGACAACGTATCGGAATTAGAATGCACGACAAAACCCATGATTGGTCGGAGTTGCTTCGCGCTGCAAATGCAGGAGATGCAAAAGCTTACGGGTTGTTTCTGACCTCCGTGACCCCCGTCATCCGTGCTGTCGTGCATCGGCGCGGAGGCGGCGTTGATGCAGAGGATATCGTGCAGGAAGTCTTGCTCGCTATCCACACGCGACGGCAGACGTGGCGTGAAGAAGACCCTGTTGCGCCATGGGTTTATGCCATTGCGCGACACAAGGTGATCGACGCATTCCGCAAACGCGGGACACGCGTCATGGTCCCGATCGAGGAGTTCTCGGACGGGCTGCCGGCTGAGCCGGAAACATGCCCGACCGAGAAGGGCGATATTGATGTGATGATCGCCCGGCTTGAGCCGCGCGCGGCGAAGGTGGTTCGGGCGATTGGCGTGGAAGGCCGAAGCTTCGCGGAGACCGGAGCGATGATGGAAATGACGGAGGGCGCGGTGCGGGTCATGCTGCATCGTAGTCTCAGCAAACTTGCCCAGCTGAGGGAAAGGTTAATTGAGATATGAACACCGATGATCTGATTGCCGCAATGTCGCAAGACACACAGGCGCGCTCAAACACTGTTCAAGTCTTGGCGATGACCGCGCTGCCGGCGTTGGTAGTTTCTTTGGGCATCTATTTTGCGGTTCTTGGCTATCGTCCGGACTTGCTCGATCTTTTGGGCGATCCGATGGTCGCTGGAAAATTTGTCCTGCCTGCCGTCGTGTTGACCGCCGTCTTTCCTGCGATGATCGCGTTAACGCGGCCGCAAATGAAGGTTGGGCGCGGGGCGCTCTTGATTTTGCCGGTTCTGGCTCTTGTGACGATCGCCTTTGGGATGTTCGTTACCCCCTCGGGCGGCATCATCAACGGGTTTATCGGTCAGACAATTCCGCATTGCCTCGTCTCAATCCCGATGATCTCGGCTTCCTTCCTCGCGGCAACACTTCTGGCGATGCGCGCGGGTGCGGTCACCAATCCACGCCTTGGCGGTGCCTTGGCGGGATTGGTGTCCGGCGGTGCCGGTACTTTGATTTACGCGACCCATTGCACAGAGGATAATCCTCTTTTTTATGGAACTTGGTATGCGCTGGGCATTGCGATTGTTGCCTTGATCGGTGCGTTTTTGGGGCCGAGGGTGTTGCGCTGGTGATCAGCGCTTCACACTGGCGGTGACGTAGTTCACCGAGAGGTCGCGATCCGATAGCGACCAACCCCAAGTGATGGGATTGAAGACCATTCCCTTGCGATCCATCGGCGATAGGCTAGCGCCGCGGATCAACTCATATAGCTCGTCGGGCGTGATGAACTTCGACCATTCATGCGTGCCTTTGGGCAACCATCGCATAACCCATTCCGCGCCGACAATCGCCATCATGAAGCTCTTTGGATTGCGGTTGAGTGTGGAGCACAGCATCAGCCCGTCCGCCTTGAGCAGGCTCGCGCAGGTCTGCACGAAGGCTTGCGGGTTCTCGACATGCTCGATGATTTCCATGGCCATCACGACGTCGAACTGTTCGCCGTCGGCGGCCAGATCTTCCGCGGCGCAATGGCGATAATCAATGTCGAGGCCTGACTGTTTGGCATGCAGTTGAGCGACGGGGATATTTCCCGCAGCCGCATCCGCCCCGACCACTGTTGCACCGAGCCGCGCCATTGGTTCGGACAGCAAGCCTCCACCGCAGCCGATATCGAGGAGTCGAAGCCCCGCAAACGGCAGGGCTGTCGTCAGATCCCTGCCAAACTCCGCCGCGATCTGTGACGTCAAATAGTCCAGCCGGCACGGATTGAGCATATGAAGCGGTTTGAACTTCCCGTTGGGGTCCCACCACTCCGCCGCCATTGCCTCAAATTTCGCCACTTCTGCTGGATCAACCGAATTCATCACTTATCCTCATTCTCGCCCATGGCGGGCCAACGTTCATCGTTATATAGTGCTTTCATGGATAGAACCGCAGGGCAAAAGCGCACATCAGGCGCGTTTCTTTATCCGCTGATTGATCGCTTCGATCAGCGGATGTTGGATATGGGCGATGGGCATCAGGTTTATGTTGAACAATCGGGCAACCCCGACGGGGTGCCCGTCGTCGTTTGTCATGGTGGTCCGGGGGGCGGTTGCAGCCCTGCAATGCGGCGATATTTCGATCCCGAGGTCTATAGGATTGTTCTGTTCGATCAACGTGGATGCGGTCTCTCGCGCCCTCATGCGAGCGTCGAGGCGAATACGACCGCGCATCTGATTGCGGATATGGAGCGCATTCGCGAGACGTTAAAAATCGACCGCTGGATGTGTTTTGGCGGGAGCTGGGGCGCGACTTTGGCATTGCTATACGCGCAAGCGCATCCGGATCGCGTGCTGCATCTCGTTTTGCGGGGGGTGTTTTTGGCCCAGCAATCCGAGTTGGATTGGTTCTATGGTGGCGGTGTCGCGCGGTTTTTCCCCGATCTCTGGGCGCAATTTACTGATTTGATCCCGGCTGGTGAGCACGAGGATTTAATTGCGGCTTATCATGAACGGCTATTTAGCGGGAATTACGCCGTCGAGGCCCGTTTCGGGCGCGCTTGGGCAGGATGGGAGAATGCACTGGCGGCGGTTGATCCCGCTTGGCCGATGGGGGAAGCGCCTGCCGATTATGCTCGCGCATTCTCGCGGCTCGAAAACCACTATTTTGTCCATAAATGCTTCATTTCAGAGGGGCAGATTCTTCGAAATCGAGGCAGAATTGAACATATCGGCGCCGATATCGTGCAGGGTCGCCAAGATATGATCTGCCCGCCCTTGTCCGCATGGCGGCTCGCGCAGGGATGGGATCGGGCGCATCTGAAGCTCGTGCAGGCCTCCGGCCACGCGTTGTCTGAGCCGAGGATCACTGAAGCGCTTGTCGAGGCGACAAACCGCCTTCGGCCGGTGTTGCGAGCGGCGCTATGATAGATCGCTTGCAGACTCAGTTGTTTTAGCCTATATGGCCTTCAACAGCGGCGTTTCAGGGTCCAAACCTGAGGCCCACCGGACAGATGCAACGGGCCGCTAGGGCCCGTTTTTCATTTGCGGGTCGCCATGTGATTTAGTCAGAGGATCGGGATATGACCGAGCTGATCGCCAAGACCGCCATCGATCGGCGCCTGGCAGAGATTGTTACCCCTGCGATTGAGGGGTTGGGCTACGAGTTGGTCCGCATCCGCTTGCAAGGCGGCCGCACGGCTACGCTTCAAATTATGGCGGATCGCCCCGAGGGCGGGATCAACGTCGACGACTGTGCCAAGATTTCCACTGCGGTTTCGGCCGTGTTGGACGTCGAAGACCCGATTGAGGATAACTACCATCTCGAAGTGTCTTCCCCAGGGATCGATCGGCCGCTGACACGTCTGAAAGATTTTGACGCTTGGGCCGACTACGAGGCGCGGATCGAAACCACGGAACTGATCGACGGTCGTCGTCGGTTCAAAGGGTTTATTCGCGGCACCGAGGGCAACGAAGTATTGATTGAGATCGAGGAGGCGGGCGCGCCTCTGACCATCGGGCTTGAGTTCGAATGGTTGTCTGACGCGAAACTGATCCTGACCGATGAGCTCATCGCCGAGATGCTCCGCCAGAAAAAGGCGGCAGGTGTGATCGACGAAGACGACTTCGACGAGATTGTAAACGATACCGATTCTGACCCTTCCGAGGAGGCGTGATATGGCAATCACTTCTGCCAACCAGCTCGAACTGCTGCAAACTGCTGAGGCCGTTGCCCGCGAGAAAATGATCGATCCTGATCTCGTGATTCAAGCAATGGAAGACAGTCTCGCGCGTGCCGCGAAGTCGCGCTACGGCGCGGAGATGGATATTCGCGTGTCGATCGACCGCAAAACCGGCCGTGCGACCTTCACCCGTGTCCGCACGGTTGTTGAGGATGAGCTGCTGGAAAACTACCAAGCAGAGCTGACCGTTGCTCAGGCGAAACAGTATTTCTCGCATCCCGAAGTCGGGCAGGAAATCATCGACGAGGTCCCGCCAGTCGAGTTGGGCCGTATCGCGGCACAGTCGGCAAAGCAGGTTATCTTGCAGCGCGTCCGCGAAGCAGAGCGTGATCGTCAGTACGATGAATTTAAAGATCGTAAAGGCACCATCATCAATGGCGTCGTGAAGCGGGAAGAGTACGGCAATCTTATCGTCGATATCGGCCGTGGTGAAGCAATCCTGCGCCGGAACGAGAAAATCGGCCGTGAAAGCTACCGCCCGAATGACCGTATCCGCGCCTATGTCAAAGATGTTCGCCGCGAAACGCGCGGGCCGCAGGTCTTCCTGTCGCGCACCGATCCGCAGTTCATGGCTGAATTGTTCAAGATGGAAGTGCCGGAAATCTACGACGGCATCATCAACATCAAAGCGGTTGCTCGTGATCCGGGCTCGCGCGCGAAGATCGCTGTGATCTCGAACGATAACTCCATCGATCCTGTCGGTGCTTGCGTTGGTATGCGCGGGTCGCGTGTTCAGGCAGTCGTTGGCGAGTTGCAGGGCGAGAAAATCGACATCATCCCGTGGAACGAAGATCAAGCGACCTTCCTCGTGAACGCATTGCAGCCGGCAGAAGTGTCGAAAGTTGTGATCGATGAGGAGGCTGGCAAAATTGAGGTCGTCGTGCCTGACGAGCAACTCTCGCTCGCAATCGGTCGTCGCGGCCAAAACGTGCGTCTGGCGAGCCAGCTCACCGGTCTCGATATCGACATCCTCACAGAAGCCGAAGAATCGCAACGCCGTCAGGCCGAATTCGCAGAGCGCACAAAACTCTTTGTCGACGCCCTTGATTTGGACGAGTTCTTCGCCCAACTCTTGGTGGCAGAAGGCTTCACCTCGCTTGAGGAAGTTGCTTACGTCGATCAAGACGAGCTTTTGTCCATCGAAGGTGTGGACGAAGGCACGGCGGGCGAATTGCAAGCCCGCGCACGTGACGTGATTGAAGAACAAAACCGTAAGGCCATTGAGGCAGCAACCGCGCTCGGCGTGGAGCAATCGCTGTTTGATTTCGAGGGCCTGACCCCGCAGATGATCGAAGCACTCGCGAATGATGGCGTCAAAACGCTGGAAGATTTCGCGACCTGCGCCGATTGGGAACTTGCGGGTGGTTGGACAACAGTCGATGGCGCGCGTCACAAGGACGAAGGCATTCTCGAAAAGTTCGAGATGACTCTTGAGGATGCGCAAGCCCTGATCATGACGGCACGTGTCCAGCTAGGCTGGGTTGATCCGTCCGAGATGGAAGCCGAAGAAGATGAAGAGCCTGTTGAAGGCGAAGTGGAGGCCGAGGTTTAATCCTCGGATAGCAAGATGAGCCGTGGTGGCCGAGATAAAGAACGAGACGATCCGGAACGGCGCTGCGTCGTAACGGGAGAGGTGCAACCTAAATTTGGGTTGATCCGCTTCGTGCTCGGCCCAGACAACATGATCTATCCCGATCTGGCACAAAAATTGCCAGGTCGGGGGATCTGGGTTACGGCAGATAAAGAATTGATTACGAAAGCGGCGACGAAGGGCTTATTTGCTCGCGCCGCGAAAACAGCGGTAACGGTGCCTGATGGCCTCGCGGACATAGTCGAGCAGGGTCAGGCGATACGCGTTGTGGAGCTTGTCTCGATGGTTCGCAAAACGGGCCGTGCTGTGATCGGTTTCGAAAAAGTTAAGGGATGGCTCTCTGAGGGCCGTGCCAAGGTTCTGCTTCAAGCATCGGATGGTTCCGAGCGTGGAAAAGGCAAGCTCTGGACGCCCGAAGGCGGGCGTTGGTTCGGTTGTTTGACGGCCTCCGAATTAGGTTTGGCATTTGGGCGGGATCATGCGATACACGGCGCGCTTGCCACGGGTGGACTCACCCAGCGCGTCATCGAAGAAGCGGCGAAGCTTACGGGCTTGCGCAAGCAGTGCGGCGAGATACTCGCCGGGAAGGATACGAAGACGGCATGAGCGATACAGACGGTAAAAAACCCCTTGGTCTTGGCGGCGGGCGTCCCGGTTCGGTGAAGCAGAGCTTCTCGCACGGACGGACGAAGAGCGTTGTTGTTGAGACAAAGCGCAAACGCGTGATGGTCCCTAAGCCGGGCGCCGCGCCGGGCGCGAAACCATCTACTTCGGGCAACCCATCCTTGGGTGACCCCTCCAAGCGTCCCGCTGGGATTTCCGACGCCGAGATGGAGCGCCGTTTGAAGGCGCTTCATGCTGCGAAGGCACGTGAGGTTGAAGAAGCCGCGACGCGCGCGGCAGACGAGAAAGCCCGCGAAGAAGAGCGGGAACGCCGTCGTTCCGAGATCGAAGCGAAAGAACGCGAAGATCGCGAGCGCGAAGAAGCGCTCCGCCTGAAAGCGGAAGAAGACGCGCGCAAAGCCCGCGAGGCCGAGTTGCGCGCGCAGAAGAAAGAGGAAGTTCGCAAGGCGCCGGCGAAAGCTGACGTGCCTGTTGACCCTGCAGCAGCAGAAGCCGCCGCATCGCGCGCGGAAACCAAGGGTGTATCGACCACTGGCCCGCGCAAGATCGACCGTGATCGTGACGAGCGTACAGCGGATCGCGAACGCGCCAAAAAAGGCGGCACAGTCGACAATCGTCGTTCGGGCAAGCTTTCGCTGAGCGCAGCGCTCTCAGGTGGTGAAGGCGGGCGTCAGCGTTCGATGGCCGCGATGAAGCGTAAGCAAGAGAAAGCGCGTCAGAAGGCGATGGGCTTCGGCCAAAAAGCCGAGAAAATGGTCCGCGACGTTCAGCTTCCAGAGACTATCGTTGTGCAAGAGCTTGCCAACCGTATGGCGGAACGCTCGGTCGATATCATCAAATCCCTCATGAAGATGGGTATGATGGTCACGATGAACGAACCGATCGACGCTGACACTGCTGAACTTGTGATCGAGGAATTCGGCCACAAAGCGGTCCGCGTTTCTGACGCTGACGTCGAGCAAGTGATCGATACCGTGAAGGATAAGGACGAGGATCTGCAAACCCGTCCGCCGATCGTGACGATCATGGGTCACGTTGACCACGGCAAGACATCGCTCCTCGATGCGATCCGCAAGGCGAACGTCGTTTCCGGCGAAGCTGGCGGGATCACGCAGCACATCGGCGCATATCAGGTGAAAACCGAGAAGGGCGCAGTGTTGACCTTCCTCGATACGCCTGGTCACTCGGCGTTTACGTCGATGCGTGCGCGCGGCGCGAATGTCACCGATATCGTTGTGTTGGTTGTCGCGGCCGATGACGCGGTGATGCCGCAAACGATCGAGGCAATCGCCCACGCGAAAGCGGCAAAAGTGCCGATGATCGTTGCGATTAACAAAATCGATAAATACGAAGCGAACCCGCAAAAAGTCCGCACGGATCTACTGCAGCATGAAGTCGTTGTGGAAGCCATGTCGGGCGATGTTCAGGATGTGGAAGTCTCGGCGAAAACCGGCCTTGGTCTGGATGAACTGCTTGAGGCGATCGCATTGCAAGCAGAAGTTCTGGAACTTCGCGCAAACCCCACGCGGTCGGCGCAAGGTGCTGTTATCGAGGCCAAACTTGACATTGGTCGTGGCCCGGTCGCGACAGTTCTGATCCAACACGGTACCCTGCGTCAGGGCGATATCTTTGTCGTCGGCGAGAAGTGGGGCAAGGTTCGTGCGCTGATCAACGACAAGGGCGAGCGTATCACTGAGGCTGGGCCGTCGGTCCCTGTCGAAGTCCTCGGCCTCAACGGAACGCCAGGCGCGGGTGACGTGCTTAACGTTGTTGAGACCGAAGCTCAGGCGCGCGAGATCGCGGATTACCGCGAGAAAGCGACCAAGGACAAGCGCGCGGCGGCTGGTGCGGCGACCACGCTCGAGCAGCTTATGGCGAAGGCTAAAGCTGATTTGAGCGTTGCCGAAGTGCCCGTCGTTGTGAAAGGCGATGTGCAGGGTTCGACCGAAGCGATCGTTCAGGCGCTCGAAAAAGTCGGGAATGACGAAGTCCGCGTGCGGGTTCTACATTCCGGCGTTGGTGCGATTACGGAAAGCGATATCGGCTTGGCGGAAGCCTCCGGTGCGCCTGTTATCGGCTTCAACGTTCGTGCGAACGCGCCTGCTCGTGCCTCTGCGAACCAGAAAGGTGTCGAGATTCGCTACTACTCGATCATCTATGATCTGGTGGACGACATCAAAGCGGCGGCCTCCGGCTTGCTCAAAGCTGAAGTGCGCGAGCATTTCATCGGCTATGCGGCAATCAAGGAAGTGTTCAAGGTCACGGGCGTTGGCAAGGTTGCCGGTTGTATCGTCACCGAAGGCGTTGCGCGTCGTTCTGCTGGGGTTCGCTTGCTGCGTGAGGACGTGGTCATCCACGAAGGCACGCTTAAGACACTCAAGCGCTTCAAAGACGAAGTTAAAGAGGTCATCTCCGGTCAAGAATGCGGGATGGCGTTTGAAAACTACGACGATATCCGCGCTGGCGATGTCATCGAGATCTTCGAGCGTGAAGAGGTCGAGCGGAAGCTCTGATCCACGGAAAAAGATGAAACGGAAGGGGGGCCATACGGTCCCCCTTTTTCATGACGAGCGTTGTTGCCACGAAAAAGGGGCGCTTGAACGGCGCCCCTTCGTTATCCACTCGCGTATTTGCTCGCGCGCGGCGCGTTACAGCCAGTCGCGCAAGATCGGGATCAACGGCTCATCCGCAGGTGGCATAGGGTAATCCCGCAAATCTTTTGGACGCACCCAAGCCAATTTTTGCCCCTCGCGCGGCTGAACGATACCCTCCCATTTGCGGCAGGCAAAGAGCGGCATCAGCAGGTGAAACTCGTCGTAGTTGTGGCTTGCGAAGGTCAGTGGCGCTAGGCAGGAGGCGTAGGTATTGATGCCCAACTCCTCGTGAAGCTCACGGATAAGACAGGCTTCCGGCGTCTCCCCCGCCTCAACTTTTCCGCCGGGAAATTCCCATAGCCCGGCCAGAGATTTCCCCTCTGGCCGCTGCGCAAGTAAAATCCGGCCTTCGCCATCAATAAGGGCAACTGCGGAAACGAGAAGAAGTTTCACGAACGATAATCCGCGTTGATGTCGATGTAACGGTGAGTCAAATCGCAGGTCCAAACCGATTTCGCAGCATCTCCGAGACCTAAATCGACCGTAATCACAAGCTCCTCGCCCTTCATATAGGCGGATGCAGCGGCCTCATCGTAATCCGGCGAGCGCCAGCCCTTTTCGGCCAGAACCATCTCGCCGAAGGAAATCGTCAGGAGGTCACGTTCAGCCTTGGCGCCGGATTTACCGACGGCGGCAACGACCCGGCCCCAATTCGCATCTTCCCCTGCGATCGCGGTTTTCACGAGCGGCGAATTGGCGATCGACATCGCGATTGTATGGGCATCTTGCGCAGTCTCGGCGCCCGTCACGCGCACCTCAACGAACTTCGTGGCACCTTCACCGTCCTTCACGACCTGATGGGCGAGATCCATCATCACGGCACGGAGTGCGGCTTCAAAGTCCTTCGCAACCTTCGAGCGAAGATCACTGATTTCTTCCGCCTCAGAGCGCCCGGTGGCGGCGATCAGGAGCGCGTCAGAGGTTGACGTATCGCTGTCCACGGTGATCGCGTTAAACGTCTCGTCAACTTGGCGCGAAAGCAGGCGCTGCAAGGTCTTTTGCGAAATCTTGGCATCGGTGAAGATATACACCAGCATCGTCGCCATATTCGGGGCGATCATGCCCGAGCCTTTTGCGATGCCTGCGATGCGGATAACGCCGCCTTCGCCCTCAACTTCGGCGGTTGCGCCCTTCGCGAAGGTGTCCGTCGTCATGATTGCATTCGCGGCGGCTTCAATGCCGTTGACATCAAGCGAACCTGCGAGCTCTTCAACCTTGGCAACGATCTTGCCGTGCGGCAGCGGCTCACCGATGACCCCCGTTGACGAGGAGAAGACACGCGAGGCTGGCACGCCAACTGCGGCGGCAACGGCCTGCGTGACGGCGTCGACCAACTCCTGACCAACCGCGCCAGTGAAGGCGTTTGCATTGCCGGAATTCACGATAATCGCCGCACCCTCATCGGTATCCGCTGTGGATTTGAGCTTTGCTTGGCAATCATGGACGCATGCGGCCCGCGTTGAGGATGTGGTGAACACACCAGCGATAGCGGAGCCGCCGGCAATTTTGATCAAGGTCACATCGCTGCGCCCTTGATATTTGATCCCTGCCTGCGCCGAAGCGAATTCAACGCCGTCGATCACGGGGAGAGTGGGGAACGATTTGGGGGCGAGTGGCGAAACCAGCGACGCCTTCTTCACGGGCGCGACGCTTGCAGGGGCCTGCGCGTTCTTCCCGGCGGCCTTATACGCCTTGCCGCGCTTTTTGAGCGCCTTGATCTCGGCTTTCAGCTCTTTTGCCTTAGCCTTCCACTTCTTGATACCCATATCTCTCTCCCGATGCGCTACGGCGCAGGCGTGATTACAGTCGTTAGTCTTTCAAAATCTCGTTCGAACGCAAGATAGCCGGATCTACGCCGTCCACCAAACGCTCGACCTTGATGTCTTCCATCAACGCAGCAACATGACCCTCAACGGCGGCTGCGCGCACTTCGCCTTCGATCTCCTCGCGAACATCTTCGATTTTCGGTGCTTCTGCCAGACGATCTTCGAAGAGTTTAACGATATGCCAGCCAAACTGGGTCTCAACGGGAGCGGACACTTCATCCGCTTTCAGCGCAGCAACAGCGTTTGCGAAGGGCTCGACCATCGCTCCCAGCGGGAACCAGCCAAGATCGCCGCCGCTCGCCGAGGATCCGTCGAGGGAATGCTCTTTGGCTTGCTCCGCGAAATCAGCACCACCCACAATCGCCTCGTGAATAGCCTTTGCCTCATCTTCGGTTTTTACGAGAATATGCGCCGCGTGGTATTCTCGCGACGGCTCTACGCTCGCGTATTTTGCGTCATAGGCTTCTTTGACGGCATCCTCGGAAATTGCGGATTGCGCGATTTGATTGAGGACGGCGCCGGAAAGGTAAGCGCGACGATCAACTTCGATCATCAACTTATCGCGCGCAGTCAGCGCCTCTTCGCGTTCTTCGGCCAAAGCCGTTTGCTGGATCAACTGCTCCAGAACGCCGTCAAACAAAACCTTGTCGTCGAGCGAAAGATACTGCTCGGGCAGGCTATCGCGCAGCGCAATCATGTGTCCAAGGGTAATATCGGTGCCATTGACCGTCGCAACGACGGTTTCTGCGGTCATATCTTTAGCGGCATCTTGCGCCCAAACGGGTGCGGTCATGCCTGCCGCAATCAGGCTTATCGTCGCAAAACACATCTTTACGCTGGAAATCATCGGCATTCGGGCAACTCCAATTGATCTGCGGTGTCCCGCAGCGTTGACACTGTGACGGGTGGCGCTTACATCGCCAAGGGTCTTGTTGTTTGTCCCGTCCCTTTTTTCGTTTGCCGTTCTAGGCGGGCGTGCAGGTTCGAGCAAGGGCAGGCGAGACACGAAATGGTCAGGAACCCGCGGAGAAAACATGCTGGGCCTCGGAACGCTCGCCAAAAAAGTTTTTGGCACCCCCAACGATCGCAAAGTCAAATCGGTTCGTCCGCTTGTCGCGAAGATTAACGCGCTAGAGCCGGAGTTCGCCGAACTGACGGATGCGCAGATCAAGGAACGCACCGAAGCTCTCGCGGCGCGGGCGCAGGGAGGCGAAAGCCTCGATGCGCTTCTGCCGGAAGCTTTCGCAAACTGCCGTGAGGCGGCGAAGCGCGCGCTCGGCTTGCGCGCCTTCGATACGCAGCTCATGGGCGGGATTTTCCTGCATCAAGGCAATATCGCAGAGATGAAGACCGGCGAGGGTAAGACCCTGGTTGCGACCTTCCCTGCCTATCTTAACGCATTGGCTGGTAAGGGCGTCCATATTGTGACGGTCAACGATTACCTCGCCAAACGCGATGCGGAATGGATGAGTAAAGTTTACGGTGCATTGGGCCTGACGACGGGCGTTGTCTACCCTTATCAAGCCGATGACGAAAAGCGCGCCGCTTACCGTGCGGATGTGACTTACGCGACGAATAACGAACTCGGCTTCGATTACCTTCGTGACAACATGAAGGGCTCGATTGAAGAGATGGCGCAACGCGAGCATTTCTTTGCAATCGTGGATGAAGTTGACAGTATTCTGATCGACGAGGCGCGCACGCCTTTGATTATCTCTGGCCCGAGTCAGGATCGTTCCGAACTTTATGTGACGCTGGATGCCTTCATGGCCGAACTCCAGCCGGAACATTTCAAGCTCGACGAGAAGGCGCGATCGGCCACCTATACCGAGGCTGGCAACGAGTTTCTGGAACAGCGCCTGACCGAGGCGGGCGTTTTGCCCGAGGGACAGACGCTTTACGATCCAGAATCGACGACGATTGTCCACCATGTGACGCAGGCCTTGCGCGCGCATCGTTTGTTCTTCCGCGATCAGAATTACATCGTGCGCGATGGCGAAGTTGTGTTGATCGACGAGTTTTCTGGCCGTATGACGCCAGGCCGTCGCCTGTCGGACGGGTTGCATCAGGCAATCGAAGCGAAAGAAGGCGTGGAGATCCAGCCGGAAAACGTGACGCTCGCGTCGGTGACGTTCCAGAACTATTTCCGCCTCTACAATAAGCTCGGCGGTATGACCGGCACGGCCACGACAGAGGCCGAGGAATTCGCGGAAATCTACAAGCTCGGCGTCGTTGAAGTCCCAACGAACCGCCCGATTCAGCGTAAAGATGATCACGATCGCGTCTACCGCACAGCAGATGAAAAATATGCTGCCGTCGTCGAGGCGATCAAAACAGCGCATGCGAAAGGCCAGCCGCTCTTGGTCGGAACGACATCGATCGAGAAGTCTGAGATGCTGTCCGAACTCCTGAAGGCGGCGGAGATCCCGCATAACGTCCTCAACGCGCGCCAGCATGAGCAAGAAGCCCAGATCGTCGCAGATGCCGGTAAGCTGAATGCTGTTACCATCGCCACGAATATGGCAGGGCGCGGCACCGATATTCAGCTGGGCGGGAACGTCGAGATGAAGGTGATGGAGGCGCTTGCAGCCAATCCTGACGCCGATCCTGATGCCTTACGCGAGCAGATTGAGGCCGCACATGCGGATGAGAAGGCCAAGGTTCTCGAAGCAGGCGGCCTATTTGTCCTCGCAACGGAGCGTCACGAAAGCCGTCGAATTGATAACCAGCTTCGCGGCCGTTCTGGCCGTCAAGGCGACCGCGGCCGCTCGCTGTTCTTCCTCTCGCTCGAAGACGATCTGATGCGCATTTTCGGGTCCGAGCGGCTTGAGAAGGTTCTCGGGAGCCTCGGCATGAAGGAAGGCGAAGCGATCATCCATCCTTGGGTGAACAAATCGCTAGAGCGCGCGCAGGCCAAAGTCGAGGGCCGCAACTTTGATATTCGTAAGCAGCTTTTGAAGTTTGACGATGTGATGAACGATCAGCGTAAGGCCATCTTTGGTCAGCGCCGTGAGATCATGGAAACCACCGAGGTTGAGGAAATCACCGCCGATATGCGCGAGCAGGTGATTGAAGATATCGTGGACCAATACTTGCCGCCAAAGACTTATGCAGATCAGTGGAACACGCAAGGTCTCAAAGAGGCGCTGATGGAGAAGGTCAATCTTGACCTGCCGGTAATTGATTGGGCCGCAGAAGAGGGCGTCGATCAATCCGATATTCAAGAGCGCATTGAGGCCGCCGCAACTGCCTATATGGCCGACAAGGCGGAACGGTTTGGTGGCGATACAATGCGCCAAATCGAGAAGCAGGTTCTGCTCAATACGATCGATACCAAGTGGCGCGAGCACCTCGTGACACTTGAGCATCTTCGTTCGGTCATCGGATTCCGTGGCTATGCACAGCGTGATCCGTTGTCCGAATATAAGACGGAAAGCTTCCAGCTGTTCGAATCGATGCTCGATGGTCTGCGCACAGATGTGACAGAACGGCTGTCGAAAATCGCACCGATCTCGCCGGAAGAGCGCGCGGAAATGATCCGACAGATGCAGGCTGCGCAAGCGGCGCCTGCACAGGATGATGCGACCCCGCAAGATCCTTCGCAGACCGTTGATCCTCGCACGCTTCCTGCCTTGCCTGACTGGGCGGAGACGCCTCGCAATGCACCTTGCCCTTGTGGCTCGGGTGAGCGGTACAAAAACTGCCACGGCAAACTTTGAGTTCTGAAAAGGCGGCCTCAGGGTCGCCTTTTTTCTTATCTGCCGGCCACGGAGACGCCCTAGCCACGCCCCAGCCACGCCACGCCTTCGCCTTGATCCGCTTTTAAGCTTTTCCAAAGCAATCAGAGCCGGAGGCAGCTATGCAGTTACCAAAATTCCCCGACTTGTCAAAAGCCAACGCTATGGAAGGCCTGCTCGAACGAGCGGCAAAGCTGTCCTCTGCGCGTGACGACGAATCCGGCTCACGTGTCTCGAATAAGCAGGATTTGCGCGCGAGTATTTTGGCGCCAGACGATAAAGCGCAGCGCGGGATTATCGGCGCGGGATTGGCGCAGCTTTCCAACACCAAGCCGCAAACGCGTCGTGCTCTCGCGATTGGCGCCGCAGTTGCAGTGGTGATTGGGGCAGGCCAGATCATGGAAAGCAGCAAGACGGCTATTGAAAGCGGTGAGCAGATCGCGGCGGTTGTCGGGAACGTCGCGGATGTTTCGGCGGTGGCGGGCAATATCGCGGCCCCCCAACAGCCAAGCGCGCAGGAGGTTATTGGCGGTATGTCTGTAGCCGCGCTGAGTGACGTGCGCCGAGCGCCCAGCCTTGAGGCCGCGAAGCCAGTGGCCGATCTCGTGCCGGTCGAGCCTGTGGCAGAGAAGCTAAATCTCGACGCGTTGGCCATGGATAGCGAATTGATCGTCTCTGACGGTGGTTATGGATTTACCAATTGCACAGAGCCGTCCCTGGCGTTGACCGAAGGGCTTTCGGGCTTGGTTGCGATTGAGTTCGTTGCGCCCTGCGCGACAGACTCAGTGGTTTCGATTTCGCAATCGGATGTGACGTTCAAGGTTAAGACAGACGTCGATGGTCGCCTCCGTATCGAGATGCCGGCGCTGGCGTCACAGCCCGAAATTACCGTAGACCTTCCGGATGGAACCCGCCTGACAGCAAGCCTTACCCTTGCCACGCCGATCAATGGGGAGCGTGTCGTTCTAAACTGGGAGGGTTCACAGGATGTCGCTTTGAACGCCTATGAGAACGGCGCGGAGTTTGGCGGAAGCGGGCATGTTTTCGCGGCGGCGGAACGGGGCGAGGGCGGATATGTGACGCGTTTGGGAGATGCGGATCTGCTCAACCCTAAGCTAGCGGAGATCTACGTCGCGCGCGGAACCCAGCGCACCGTGACCTTTGATTTTGAGGTAGCTGTCACCGACGCAACTTGCGCACAAGATCTCTCCATTACTTTGGTGCGGTATGGCAAGACGGCGCGCGAACGCGACACGCTGACCCTTGCGATGCCGGAATGTGACGCGATTGGTGATGCTGTTGTCATGACCCTGCCGCAGACAGACATGACGCTTGCCCTCGCGCAGTAAGCCTATGACCGGGCTCGCCTGCGAGTCCGGTCTCATATATAGCCTGCCCCTCGGAAGCTGAGCTCGCGACTTTTTCCGATAATGAGATGATCGTGTAGCGTGATGCCCAGCACGTCAGCGGCTTGCTTGATCTGATTGGTCATCGTGATGTCTGCCTCTGAGGGGGTAGGATCGCCAGAGGGGTGGTTATGCACGAGAATCAGCGCGGCAGCGTTAAGCTCTAGCGCGCGTTTCATCACCTCACGTGGATAGACGGGGACATGGTCTATCGTGCCTTGGGCCTGCGCCTCGTCCGCGATCAGGACGTTTTTGCGATCAAGATAGAGCACACGAAATTGTTCCGTTTCGCGGTGTGCCATCGTTGTGTGGCAGTAATCGATCAGGGCGTTCCATGAGGAGAGGATATGTCGATTGATGACCTTTGATCGCGCAAGCCTCTGGGCTGCCGCTTCTACGAGCTTGAGTTCGACAATCACGGCCTCACCGACGCCGTGCATTTCACGCAGGCGTATCGGCGGGGCTGTGAGAACACGATTGAAGTCTCCAAACTTATCGAGAAGACGCCGCGCGAGAGGTTTCACATCTTGCCGCGGGATCGCGCGGAACAGGACGAGTTCCAGCATCTCATAATCAGGGATTGCTTCGGCCCCGCCCGCCATAAACCTCTCGCGGAGGCGAGCGCGATGATCTGAGATGTAAGAAGGAAGGCGCCCCTTGTTGGTAACGGGCACGGGCGCGGCCTCGTCATTGCTGAACAGCGGCATTGCTTGCTCGCTGAAGGTGTTTTGGGGGGAGGGGCGCTGTGGCTGGGTCATCTCCGAAGTTTGGCGCAGAGATGGTTAAGAATTGATTAACTAGGGCCTGCCCGCGCACCAAAATGACAGGCGTAAAGAAAAGAGCGCCCGAAGGCGCTCTCTATCAGGTCTTCATTCCATCCCAGAACGTTTTGACCTTCTTAAAGAAAGAAGCGCCCTCGGGATTATTATCGACCTCTATTTTCTCGAATTCACGCAAGAGCTCTTTCTGCTTCGAGGTCAGGTTCACGGGGGTCTCCACGGCCAGCTCGATCACCATGTCGCCAACACCACCGCCACGTAGGGCGGGCATGCCTTTGCCACGTAGACGCATTTGACGCCCCGATTGTGATCCGGCAGGCACCTTCACACGGGAGCGTCCGCCGTCGATCGTAGGGACTTCGACATCCGAACCCAGCGCCGCCGCAACGAGGCTAACGGGAACGCGGCAGAACAGAACCCCACCGTCACGTTGGAAGATCGCATGCTCGCGGACTTCTATAAAGATGTAGAGGTCGCCCGACGGCCCGCCGCGCAATCCCGCTTCGCCCTCTCCGGACAAACGGATGCGGGTGCCGGTTTCAACGCCCGCAGGAATGTTGACCGACAAAGTGCGGTCTTTCTCGATCCGGCCCGCGCCGCCACAAGACTTGCACGGATTTTTGATGACCTGGCCTTGCCCGTTACAGGTGGGGCAGGTGCGTTCGACCGTGAAGAAGCCGTTTTGCGCGCGAACCTTGCCCATCCCTGCGCAGGTTGGACAATTTTGTGGTTCGGCACCATTTTCCGCGCCTGTGCCATTGCACGATCCGCAAGCCGAAGACCCGGGAACGTTGATCGATTTTTGGGCGCCAGTGAACGCTTCTTCTAGCGTGACGCGCAGATTGTAACGCAGATCAGATCCGCGTTGCGCGCGCGAACGCTGGCCGCCGCCGCGTCCCCCCATGAAATCGCCAAAGAGATCTTCGAAGACATCGGAGAAAGCGGAGTTGAAATCGCCACCTTGCCCGCCGCCATAGCCGCCCCGTGCGCCGCCGCCCATTCCGCCCTCAAAAGCAGCATGGCCGTAACGGTCATAAGCGGCTTTTTTCTCGGGATCTTTCAGGACATCGTAAGCCTCGTTCGCTTCTTTGAACTGGCTTTCGGCTTCGGGTTTATCGGCATTGCGATCGGGGTGAAGCTCCTTCGCTTTGACGCGGTAAGCTTTCTTGATCTCCTCGGCGGAGGCACCTTTCTTGATGCCTAGAACCTCGTAGAAATCACGTTTCGACATATCTCACCCTCTCGAGGAAGGCATACGCCGGCCCGCGTGTGACGGGCCGGCGTGCGCCGCGCTTACTTGCGCTTATTTTCGCCAAGGTCCTCGAAATCGGCGTCTACGATATCATCGTCGACGTCGCGCGGTGCGTCCGGATCAGCGTCCGTATCGCCTTCGGCGGCTTCTGCCGAGGCTTTGTAGATCGCTTCGCCGAGCTTCATAGCCGCGTCGGTGAGGTTCGAAATGCCACCACGGATTTTGCCGATGTCTTCCGACTTCAACGCATCCTCAAGGGCATTCGCCGCGAGCTCGATAACTTCCACGGTGGAAGCATCAACCTTGTCGCCGTGCTCTTCCAGCGATTTGCGGGTCGAGTGCAGCAGGCTTTCCGCTTGGTTCTTGGTCTCGACAGCTTCCTTACGGTCCTTGTCGGCCTCGGCATTGGCTTCTGCGTCGCGCACCATCTTCTCGATATCCTCGTCTGTGAGGCCACCGGAGGCTTGAATGGTGATGTTCTGCGTTTTACCCGTGCCTTTATCCTTTGCGGAAACGGACACGATGCCGTTGGCGTCGATGTCGAAGGTCACTTCGATCTGCGGCATGCCGCGCGGGGCCGGCGGGATGTCTTCGAGATTGAACATCCCGAGCATCTTGTTGTCGGCCGCCATCTCACGCTCGCCTTGGAACACACGGATCGTCACCGCGTTCTGATTGTCCTCGGCGGTCGAGAAGACCTGAGATTTCTTCGTCGGGATGGTCGTGTTACGATCGATCAGGCGTGTGAACACACCGCCGAGCGTTTCAATCCCGAGGGAAAGCGGCGTCACGTCAAGCAGAACCACGTCTTTAACGTCGCCTTGCAGAACGCCTGCCTGAATCGCAGCACCCAGCGCCACAACCTCATCAGGGTTCACACCCTTATGCGGCTCTTTGCCGAAGAACTCTGTCACGGCAGCCATAACTTTTGGCATACGTGTCATACCGCCAACGAGGACGACCTCGTCGATGTCGCCTTTCGACAGGCCAGCGTCTTTCAACGCGGCTGCGCACGGCTTCATCGAGGCTTTGATGAGATCCGCAACGAGGCTTTCCAGCTTCGAACGGGTCAGTTTCACAACCATGTGCAGTGGCGTGCCCGTTTTCGGATCCATCGAGATGAACGGCTGGTTGATCTCGGTCTGCTGCGCGGAAGAAAGCTCGATTTTTGCTTTCTCAGCAGCTTCTTTGAGACGCTGCAGCGCCATCTTGTCTTTGGTCAGATCGGTGCCATGCTCTTTTTTGAACTCCTCTGCGAGGTAGTTCACGATGCGCATGTCGAAGTCTTCGCCGCCCAAGAACGTATCGCCGTTGGTCGATTTGACTTCAAACAGACCGTCGTCGATCTCAAGAATGGTGATATCGAATGTGCCGCCGCCGAGGTCATAGACCGCGATGGTGCGTGTTTCTTTTTTGTCGAGGCCGTAGGCCAGCGCTGCCGCTGTCGGCTCGTTGATGATGCGCAGAACTTCGAGGCCGGCAATTTTGCCTGCGTCTTTCGTCGCTTGGCGCTGCGCGTCGTTGAAGTAAGCCGGTACGGTGATAACCGCTTGGGTTACTTCTTCGCCGAGGTAGCTTTCGGCGGTTTCTTTCATTTTCTGCAAGATCACAGCGGAAACCTGCGCCGGCGAGAACTTCTCGCCACGAACGCCGACCCACGCATCCCCGTTGCCGCCATCGACGATGTCGTAAGGCACGAGATTCTTGTCTTTCTCTACTTCAGCATCTGTCACGCGACGGCCGATCAGACGCTTAACTGCGAAGATCGTGTTGGTCGGGTTTGTGACGGCCTGCCGTTTGGCAGGCTGGCCGACGAGACGTTCGTCGTCCGCATATGCAACGATCGAGGGCGTTGTACGCGCCCCTTCGGAGTTCTCGATCACGCGGGGCTGCGAGCCGTCCATGATGGCAACACAGGAGTTCGTGGTCCCGAGGTCGATCCCGATGACTTTGGCCATGATATATACCTCTTCATTAGGCGATGTATTGGATTGCTGGCCCGAGCACGGCCCCAGCCTTCCGATCCCAGTTTTCAAGTCCCCCGATTTCGGATCTGGCCTGAAAGTGATCTTCAGACTGATTTCCGCAATCGGCGTCTGGGCGTATATAGGGAGGGGGGCAACAGCCTGCAAGCACTGCCCCGCAAGGAAGATGGGCGGAAAATGACAGAAATCGAATATAATGCTAACAATCGACCCGATCCGCAGGAAATCCGCGGCTTTTTACACTACGCGAGCTGGCTGACGCCTGACGAGCAAGCGCGGATACTTGCTGACTTGCGTGAGATCGTGGCGCGTGCGCCGCTTTTTTCACCAGTTCTATCCTCTGGCAAGGTGATGTCGGTGCGCATGACGTCGGCGGGCCGCTTTGGCTGGATCGCGGATCGTAACGGCTATCGTTATTCACCCGTGCACCCGTCAGGAACGCCGTGGCCGGAAATTCCGGCGTCGATTCAAAAAATCTGGGAGGCGATTCTACCCGAGGCGCGCCCACCCGAAAGCTGTTTGATCAATTTCTATTCAGAGAATGCCAAGATGGGTTTGCACCAAGATCGTGACGAGGCCGATTTCAGCCAACCCGTTCTGTCGATCAGCCTTGGCGATGATGGCCGCTTCCGGATTGGCTCATCGACACGGGGCGGGAGTACGCAGAGCCTATGGCTGCGATCGGGTGATGTGATGGTTATGGGCGATGAGGCGCGGCTTTGTTATCACGGCATCGACAAGATCGCGGCGGGAACGTCGCCCCTCATGCGCAACGGGGGGCGCGTGAATATCACCCTACGTGTTGTGACGTGAGGGTCAGCCCTTCGCGCCCCAGCTGATCGACGCATATTGGCGGGTGTAGAATTCGCCCATCATCCCAATCATCAACAGCGCCAAACCGACATAAAGCGGATAGCTCACCGTCGAGTAATGGGGGTTGTAGTTGATGAACGTATAGCCGCGCGCTTGGTCAATCGTATGGAACAGCGGGTTCCAGTTGAACATCACCAGCATTTTGTGCGGGAGGTTGTTGGCGAGGAACATCTTGCCCGAGGCAATCATATTCGCGCGGGAATACACTTGCGAAATGATGCCGATCGGTCCCGGTGCCCAAGGTTTCGCGGCCATGAAAACCGATCCGATGGCAACGCCGGTAAACCACGACAGAAGCACCATGCCGAATGCGCCGATCGGGTCTTCGATCTCGATGGGTTGGAAGGCGACGTGGTAAATATAAAGCACGCAAACCATCGAGAGCACTTGGATGTAAAGTGCACCGAGCGCAGATGATGTGATCGATACGGCTGTGCTCATCGGGGCGTGTTTCATCATCGCGCTGGTCGGGCCTTCGGCGCTCATCACGGCGCCCATGGCCTTGGAGTGCGTCATGAATAGGAAAATGCCTGACATGATATACAGCAGGAAGTCGCCCCGCACTGTATTGCCGCGCATCCCCAGCACGTTGAACATGACGTAGAAGGTCACAACGAGGATAACCGTCTGCATCATATTCATCAAAAGCCCGATAATGGCGTTGCCGTGGCTTTTGCGGATGGATCTGACGGTTGAATGAAAGATCAGCTCAAACAGCGCGAAAGTCGAGCCGAGCGTGCTATTGCTGCGTTCTGCCTTGAACATGGCGGGCTGACTCCGATGGGAATTTGTGTTGCCTGAGATGATAGCGGATTATCGCTTGGAAAACTTGCTGTTCCCTTGATGGCCAAGCATAAGGGGGGAAAGCGTGCGGATCAATAAAATGCGCATGCAATCGCAAAGGAGTGTCCCAGTGGATTTTGAACGTCTCACCTTCACGATGCGCCGCCTTGCTTTGGAAGCTGGCGATAAAATCATGGAAATCTACAATTCCCCTGAATTTGAGGTGAAGTCGAAATCCGACAGCTCGCCCGTTACCGAAGCGGATGAGGCTGCGGATGCTTTGATTTCAGAAGGTTTAGCCGAGGCGTTCCCGCAAATGCCACTCGTGACGGAGGAGCAATCGGAATCGCACGGCCAGTCCGTATCGACCTTCCTCATCGTTGATCCGTTGGACGGGACAAAGGAATTCGTGCAGCGCCGCGGCGATTTCACTGTGAACATCGCCTATGTTGAAAACGGTGTTCCTGTTCGTGGTGTGGTGTACGCGCCCGCAAAGGGGCGCCTCTTTTACACAACAGCCGATGGCCGCTCCGTCGAAGAATTGGGCGCTTTTGACAAGGAAACCGTGGGTGAGCAAAAGCCAATCACCGTTTCTGTCCCCGATAATCGCGGTTTGATGGTGGTCGCCTCCAAGTCTCACCGCGATCAGGCAACGGATGACTACATTGCGCAATACGGCGTGAAAGACATGACATCGGCTGGATCGTCGTTGAAGTTCTGCCTTGTGGCGACGGGCGAGGCGGATCTCTATCCGCGCCTTGGTCGCACGATGGAGTGGGATACCGCAGCGGGCGATGCTGTTTTGCGCGGGGCGGGCGGCGAGGTGATTCGCTTTGATGATCACACGCCGTTCACTTACGGCAAACCTGGGTTCGAAAACCCGTTCTTCATTGCCTATGCGCCTGGCGTTTTGTTGGTGAAATAATGTCAACTTTGATTGTGATTCCAGCGCGCTATGCTTCGACGCGCTACCCTGCAAAGCCTCTTGTCAAGTTGACGGGCGCGACAGGCGAGGCCAAATCCTTGATCCGCCGCAGCTGGGATGCCGCGATGGCGGTGCAGGGCGCGGATCGCGTCGTGGTGGCGACCGACGACGAACGGATCAAAGCGGAGGCGGAGAGCTTCGGCGCCGAAGTCGTTATGACATCGGAAGCCTGTCAAAACGGCACGGAGCGATGCGCCGAAGCTTACGCAAATCTGGGCGAGACATTCGACGTTGTCGTTAACCTTCAAGGTGATGCGCCGCTGACGCCTGCCTGGTTTGTCGAAGATCTGATCGCGGGCATTTCTGCGAACCCTTGGGCGGAGCTAGCGACGCCAGTTTTGCGCTGCGAGGGCGCGATGCTCGCGAGTTTGATCGAAGATCGCCATCAGGGGCGGGTCGGTGGGACGACAGCGGTATTCGGGGCCGAGAAGCGCGGGATTTATTTCTCTAAGGAAGTTATTCCTTACACTGGCAAGCCCTATGCGCCGCATGACCCCACGCCCGTGTTCCATCATGTTGGTGTCTACGCCTACCGGCCGGAGATTCTTCAAGCGTATTCCCAATGGTCGGTGGGCCCGCTCGAGACGCTTGAAGGGTTGGAGCAGCTCCGCTTTATTGAGAATGGTCGCGCTGTGCTCTGCGTCGAAGTTGAAGCACGAGGCCGTCAATTCTGGGAATTAAACAATCCTTCCGACGTGAGTCGTATTGAGGAGATGATGCTTGAGATGGGGATTTCTTAAGCATGCTGCGTTTATAGGCGGCATGCCGCCGATAAACTGTGCAACGGTTCTATGAAATAAGCATCCGAACTGCCTTAGGTTGTGTAAATGCGGCGCGGCTGACTTGAAAGACGCCCATTTATGGGGCTTTATCCAAAGCATGCAAATGTCAGCCGCTTAATTGTTAACGGCGAAATAGGTGAAGAATATGAAACGTAAGGTAACTAAAGCGATTTTCCCTGTAGCTGGTTTGGGAACGCGGTTCCTTCCTGCGACTAAATCTATCCCGAAAGAGATTATGACTCTCGTGGATCGCCCCCTTATTCAATACGCAATTGATGAGGCGCGTGCGGCTGGGATCAAGGAATTCCTCTTTGTTACCTCGCGCGGCAAATCCGCACTCGAAGATTATTTTGATGATGCCCCGGAGTTGGAAACGTCCCTGCGTAAAAAAGGCAAAACGCAGATGCTCGAGGAACTAAAGTCCACAAATATGGATTCCGGCGCGATTGCTTATGTGCGTCAGAACCGTGCGCTGGGCCTCGGGCATGCCGTTTGGTGCGCGCGTCGTCTGGTGGGCAACGAGAGCTTCGCCGTTATTTTGACGGATGACGTGATCGCGGCTGAAAAACCATGCCTTCAGCAGATGATGGAAGCACACGAAGAAACTGGCGGAAACGTTGTTGCGGCGATGGAAGTCCCGCAGGATAAAGTGTCGTCCTACGGTGTGCTCGATATCGAAGAAGATATGGGCGATATGGTTAAGGTGCGCGGCATGGTTGAAAAGCCGGCGCCTGGCACGGAGCCTTCGAACCTTGCGGTTATCGGGCGCTATATCTTGACCCCGAATATCATGCGCAACCTCAACAAGAAAAAAGAGGGTGCAGGCGGCGAGATCCAGTTGACCGACGCGATCGCAGAAGAAATCACCGCGGGCGAGCCAGTCTACGGCTTCCGCTTCCGCGGTCAGCGGTATGACTGTGGCTCGAAGGCTGGCTTCTTGCAGGCGACCGTCGCCTTCGGTCTGGCCCGCGAAGAGCTGCGCGGTGAGTTCTCGACCTACCTCGATGATCTCCACGCGCAGAAAAACGGGGCCAAGTAACCCAGTGTCAAAACATGTCTTGGTCACCGGAGGTGCGGGCTATATCGGCTCACACGCTTGCAAAGCGCTGAAAGCGGCTGGGTATATTCCGGTGACCTTCGACAGCTTTATCACCGGCTGGAAACAGGCGGTGAAATTTGGCCCGCTCGAAGAGGGCTGCCTCACGGATCGTGCGCGATTGGATGAGGTATTTGCCAAATACCAGCCCGTCGCCGTAATGCATTTCGCGGCACTGTCCTTGGTGGGGGAATCAATGAAAGACCCCGCCAAATACTGGCGCGGAAACGTTCTGGCGTCTTTGACGCTGGTCGAGGCGGCCGTGGCTGCTGGATGCCTGGATTTTGTCTTTTCATCGACCTGCGCGACATACGGCGATCAAGACGGTGTCATCTTGAACGAAGATACTCCACAGCGCCCGATCAACTCCTACGGAGCATCAAAACGAGCGATTGAGGATATCTTGGCGAATTTTGGGGCTTCACACGGTCTGAACTCCGTGATTTTCCGCTATTTTAACGTCGCTGGCGCTGATCCTGAGGGCGAGATCGGTGAGCAACACATCCCCGAGACGCATCTGATCCCATTGATGCTCGACGCGATTGATGGCCGGCGCCCTGCCTTGACTGTTTTCGGGTCGGATTATCAAACGCCGGATGGAACCTGCATTCGCGATTACGTGCATGTCTCCGACCTTGTCGATGCGCATGTACTGGGCCTGCAATGGCTTGAGGCAGGAAAAGGATCGCAGGTCTTCTGTCTTGGTTCGGGGAACGGATTTTCTGTCCGCGAAGTCGTTGCGCGTTCGCGCGAGGTCACCAATCGAGATGTCCCGATTATTGAGGGTGATCGCCGTGCCGGTGACGCGGCAAAGCTTGTTTCCGGATCGGGGCGCGCGCAGGACGTCTTGGGGTGGACACCGTCACGATCTGATCTTTCGGTGATGATTGCTGATGCGTGGCGCTGGCATCAAGCCGGAGACTATGAATACTAACCTTTCAAGAGGTTAGGAACGGGCGGAATGCGCATCACTCAAAAGCTGTTGCAGGCGTATAAATTGCGGATCAAGCGCAAGCGGTTGCTTTGGCGTGCCATCCGTAGCCGTCGTGCGCTGACTGCGGTTGCTGTCCGGACCGGAAAAATCGCGCGTGATGACATCTTGTTGTTTGCGACAATGCGCAACGAAGCACAGAGAATCCCCCATTTTCTGAAGCATTACAGGGCTTTGGGTGTGCGGCATTTCCTGATCGTGGCGAATGATTGCACGGATCAAACTGTGGATTTGCTGCAGGGCCAGCCGGATGTGTCGCTTTGGATCACCCAAAACAGCTATCGAGATGCGCGATTTGGGATGGATTGGACCAATTGGCTTTTGACGCGTTACGGTGCGGGGCATTGGTGCGTCACGGTTGATGCCGATGAGTTGCTCGTCTACCCGCATTCCGATACGCGCCCGTTGAATGAGTTGACGCAGTGGCTTTCGGCTAAAGGTGCGCCGTCGATGGGCGCGATCATGTTGGATCTTTATCCCGAGGGTCCCTTGTCAGAGGCGACGGTTGATGACGATCCGACTCGGGCTTTGCCATTTTTCGATTCACTTGGCTATATCTGGGAATATCAGCCCCGCTTTGAGAATATTTCAATTCGCGGAGGGCCACGGCGCAGAAGTTTTTTCGTCAAAACGCCCGAGCGCGCGCCGCATCTTCATAAGATCCCACTTGTCGCGTGGAAGCGGGGCTATGTTTATGTCAGCTCGATGCATGTCGCGCTTCCGCGACGGTTAAACCATGCATTTGACGCGCGTTTGGAGTTGCCGACGGGGGTCTTGTTGCACTCAAAATTCCTAGACGGCGCAATTGCGCGGGCGGCCGAGGAAAAAGCACGAGGCGAACATTTCACCCATAAAGAGCACTACGATGGCTACTATGATCAGATCGCGCGAGATCCGACGCTGAAGACGAAAAAATCGCGGCGGTTTGAGGGGCCAAGCTCTCTCATCCAAGCGGGATTGATGGTTTCGGGCGATTGGCACCGTGATTGAAATCGCGCAGAAAGGCCGAGCTTGAATGTTTTTCGTTACAGGCCTTTACAGCTTTTGACAGTAATTTTGTGTCGTAGTAGGAAACAATTAGAAAAGCCGAAATCTTTTTCGGCAACAGTATGGTTATGAGGTTAAAGGATTAAGCATTGCGCCTGAGAGAACTTATCAGATTGCGGCGTGAACGTCGCAAACGGCAGTTCCGCGCATTTCGTAAACGGCGTGAGCTGACGTCGGTTGTCGACCGCAGCGCACAAATCAAGCCCAAAGACATCCTTGTTTTCGCGACCCTCCGTAACGAACGTATTCGGCTGCCGTATTTCTTGCGCTATTACCGCGAGATGGGCATCCAGCATTTCGTGATCGTCGATAATGCGAGCGACGACGGCTCGCGCGAATATCTCGCAGATCAATCGGATGTCACGCTTTGGACGACCGCCGCCTCCTATAAGGCCTCGCGCTATGGGATCGATTGGATGAATTGGCTGTTGCGAAAATATGGGCATGGCCATTGGACGTTGACCGTCGATCCTGACGAGTTTTTTGTTTACCCGTTTTGCGACACACGCCCTATTTCCGCTCTGACGGATTGGTTGGATACTTACGAGGTCCGCTCGTTCTCGGCGTTTTTGCTCGATATGTATCCCAAAGGCCCGATCGACGCCTTCCCTTACAGCGAAGGCCAAAACCCGTTTGAGATCGCGTGTTGGTTTGATCCAGGTAACTATATGATTTCCAAAAACGAATACTTCCATAATTTGTGGATTCAAGGCGGGCCGCGCGCGCGGATGTTCTTCGCAGACGACCCGGAGTCAGCGCCTTCGCTCAATAAGATCCCGTTGGTGAAATGGGATCGTAGCTATATATACGCGAGCTCGACGCACATGCTTTTGCCGCGTGGTCTCAATGTCGTGTATGATGATTGGGGCGGCGAGAAAGCCTCGGGATGCTTGCTGCATGCAAAATTCCTTTCCCCTCTCACCGAAAAAGTGACTGAGGAATTGGAAAGGCGCCAGCATTACGCGGGTTCGCGGGAGTATAAGGCGTATTTTCAGGAGCTTTCGAACGAGCCGGACCTGTGGTGCAAATGGTCCGAGAAATATATCAATTGGCGTCAACTCGAAATTCACGGGCTGATTTCCAAAGGCAATTGGGCGTAAGGGTACGCGATGGCGGTCGGTTTCATCATGATGTGCCACGATGCGTTCGACCGCGCCGCGCAAGTGGCGCGGTATTGGGCGGAGTCGGGTGCGCCTGTCGTAATCCATGTCGATAAGCGCGTCGCCGACGCCACTTTCAATGATTTCGTTGCTCGCTTCGAGGATCTTGAGAACGTCTCGTTCTGCGAGCGGTTTAAATGCGAATGGGGCACTTGGTCACTGGTGCAGGCGGCGCAGGCCGGCGCTGAACAGATGCTTCGGCTTCATCAGGTTGGTCATGTCTTTCTTGCATCGGGTTCTTGCATCCCTCTGCGACCCGTTGCGGAGTTGGACGCTTATCTAGAGGCGCGGCCTTATACGGATTTCATCGAGAGCGTGACGACGACCGAGGTCGGCTGGACCGTCGGCGGCATCGATATCGAGCGCTTTACGTTGCGCTTCCCCTTCTCATGGAAGAAGCAACGTCGGCTGTTTGATCGTTATGTCGCGTTTCAACGGAAGTATAAAATCCGTCGTAAAATCCCTGCTGGTCTTGTGCCACATTTGGGCTCGCAATGGTGGTGCCTAACCCGCAAGACCCTCTCCGCGATTTTGGAAGATCCTGATCGCGCGCTTTATGATCAATATTTTAAGCGGGTCTGGATACCGGATGAAAGTTATTTCCAGACGCTCGCTCGGCTTTATTCGACATCAATCGAAAGCCGGTCTTTGACGCTGTTCAAATTCGATTATCAAGGTAAACCGCATATCTTCTACGACGATCACGTTCAGCTTTTGCGCCGGTCAGATTGTTTTGTTGCGCGTAAGATATGGCCCAAGGCAGACAAGCTTTATAAAACCTTCCTGAGCCGTAAGCAGGGCGCACAGGGCACTGGAGAACCCGATCCAACCAAAATCGACCGGCTCTTCTCCAAGGCGGTTGAGCGGCGCCTGAAGGGGCGCCCCGGTCTTTACATGCAATCGCGCTTTCCCGTGAAGGATCGCGAGAATGGCAAGACCTCTGCGCCCTATTCTATCTTCCAAGGGTTCTCCGATGTTTTTGAGAATTTCGATGGATGGCTCTCGAAAGCTGTCGGCGCGCGGGTGCACGGCCATCTCTATGCGCCCGGGCGTGTGGAGTATTCCGGGGGCGAACAGGTATTTAACGGCGGGCTGACTGACAGCGCGAAGCTGCGCGATTATGCGCCTCGCGCCTTCCTCACGAACCTAATCTGGAACTCACGGGGGGAGCGTCAGTGCTTCATGTTCTCCCCGCGTGACACGCAAGATGTTAATTGGTTCACCGCGACAGATCCCAACGCGCAAATCTCGGTTATAACCGGGGCTTGGGCCGTGCCTTTGTTCCTATCCGATAAAAACTTCGCGGAGATCCGCAGCGAGGCGGCACGCTTGCAGCGCATCGAGTTAGCGCAGATCGATATCTTGCGATCAATGTATGTGAAGGCGCGCGTGCGCATTTGGCCGATGGCCGAATTTATCGAGAATCCGATGGAGCCCCTGCAATCCATCATCGATGAGATCAACCCGCGTGCGACGCGCAGACTTACCGAAGCGCCGCAGATGGTCGACCTTTCGGGCTTTGGGCAGTTCTTGCAGAATTTGAAAAACCAGGGGATGCAGCCTCGCTTGATGGGCGACTTCCCTGTGGGTGACGATCCAAGGCCAATTAATACGCGCCGCGGGCGACCCTATCTGGTCAAATAAAAAGCGGCGCTGGGGCAGCGCCGCTGATAGTTTTTCTGTGACAATGCGAACGTCTTACGCGGCTTGAATGCCGCCCTGCGCTTCCGTGAGCACTGCATGGAGAGCTGCTGGGGCCGTATTCGCACGCAGCTTGGCGCAGACTTCGGCGCTGCGCATCGTTCTTGAGACGAGAGCAAGCGCCTTCAAATGCTCGACGCCGGAATCCTTCGGCGCGAAAAGCGCGAAGATCAGATCGACAGGCTGCCGATCTACAGCATCGAATTCGAGCGCTTTCTCCAGTCGTAGAAAAACGCCGATCACCGAAGAGGGCCCATGCAGGCGCGCGTGCGGCAGGGCAACGCCGTGCCCTACGCCCGTCGGCCCGAGGCTTTCGCGCTCTTGCAAAGCGTCAACCGTTTGAGTGGCATCCAGCCCGTAGGCTGAATGCGCGATGTCTCCGAGGTCCTGAAACAGGCGCTTCTTGCTCGTGACAGTTGCCAAAACCTTCACGGCGTTTGGCTGAAGCAGGTTTGTAAGCTGCATGTGTCCTTACATTTCTGCGCCCGTTCGGGCACTCATTTAATGCTACGCGGGTCGACCCAGCCCACATTTCCGTCGGCGCGGCGATGAACGACGTTAACCCCGCCATGTTTCTCATTCCGAAAGACGAGCATCTCGACGCCTGCGATCTCCATCTGCATCACAGCCTCGCCAACCGAGAGAGTGGGAACCTTGGTTTCCATCTCGGCCACGATCACCGGAGCGAGGCTAGCGCCTTCGTCGAGCGACTCATCGTCATCCGTCGCGAGCACATAACTGGGCGCGGAGCCGAATTCAACCGGTTCGCTGCGCTCGCGATGGTGGTCCTTGAGACGGCGTTTGTGACGACGGAGCTGTTTGTCCATCTTCTCGCGGCAAGATTCAAAGGCGGCATAGATTTCGTCGGCATGACCTCGCGCCGCAGCATTCAAGCCGGTCGAGAGGTGCACATTGGATTCGCAAACGTACTCGTGGCCGTTCCGCGAGAAGATCACGACAGCGTCGGTTGGACGTTGGGAGTATTTCTCCACTGTCTCGCCGAGCTCGGTCTTCACATGGGTTTGCAGGGCCTCGCCGATGTCGATTTGCTTACCGCTGATTTGATACCGCATGGTTCCTCCTTCAGGTATTTGACCCGATCCCATCAGAGATAGGTTTCAGGCCGGTTAAAGTCTTGGGAAGAGCTGCGTGACCAGGCGCCCGCGCCAAAACCTCTCCCATCAGGGGGGGGCGGGGCAGTGCTGAGATGGTGGCACGATGTTCACGCATTAAGTCAATTGGCTCCCATAAGTCGTGGGATGTCAACGAAATTTGCAGCAGCTTTGTTGCGTCATCAAAAAATCTTGTTGGCGCGGGAGTTCGCCAAGAGGCGGCAGTTTAAATGATTTTAAAGCCTTCGCCAAGGTAGACGCGCCGCACGTTCTCATCGCGCACAACTTCATCGCGCGTGCCGGACATCAGCACTTTTCCGTCGTGCAAAATATAGGCGCGATCAACAATCTCCAACGTTTCGCGGACGTTGTGATCGGTAATCAAAACTCCCAAGCCACGGCTTTTCAGCTGGCTCACGAGGTCGCGGATTTCGGAGACGGCGATCGGGTCGACGCCCGCAAAGGGCTCGTCGAGCAATAGGTATTTTGGATCGGCTGCGAGACAGCGCGCGATCTCGACCCGACGCCGCTCCCCGCCCGACAGGGCTAGCGCCGGCGCTTGCCGGATGTGCCCAATGGAGAAATCTCCCAGCAATTCCTCCAATCGCTCCCGCCGCTTATGAGGTTCATCCTCGCAGATTTCCAAGACGGCCATGATGTTATCTTCAACGGAAAGTCCGCGGAAAATCGACGCTTCTTGCGGGAGGTATCCAATCCCAAGTCGCGCACGCCGATACATCGGCAAGCCTGTAACGTTGCGACCGTCGATCGTGATCTCGCCAGCGTCAGGCGTGATCAACCCCGCAATATTGTAAAAGCAGGTGGTTTTACCTGATCCATTCGGGCCTAGGAGGGCCGCTACCTCGCCCCGCGCAAGGTCGATTGAGACATCGCGCAGCACCAGCTTCTTTCGGTAGCTCTTGCGGATATTTTTGATTCGCAGGCCGGATGATGCGGCCTCGGCGGGCACCTCGACACGCGACATCAGTTGCTTCCCGGTTGCAAAACTGTGCGCACGCGGCCCGCCATATTTCCGGTACCAGTGGTCAAATTCACAGTCAGACTTTGCCCCGCCATGATGTTTTGTCCCTGCGTCAGCAAAACATCGCCGGTCATTACGACGAGGGAGTCCTTCAGCGTGTAGACCGCCTCTTGTGCTTCCGCCGCTTCAGCGCCTGACACGAGAGTTACGCCACCCGATGCCCGAAGCTTGGAGATATCTGATGTGGTCTCGCCGTATTCGACCAGAACTTCCGCCGCCGAAAGCCGCATCTCCCCCTGCCCGATGAGGACATTCCCCGCGAAGGTTGCGATTCCGGTCGTTTGATCGACCGTGAGCGTGTCAGCCGTGATCTCGACAGGGGCTGTGCTGTCGCCACGAATGCCGCCGAAAGCGATTTGCTGCGCGAGGGCGGGCACGCCCCACAAGGCGATAAGGATGACGGTTATCGCGGAAAGGTTCATCCGGAGCAAGCTGGAACGGAGCGGCGTTGATATCATGATTTCCTCATTTCGCGGGATCGTATATCAGTTTCACCCCGTTCGTGAAACGGAGAACATGCGCGGTTCCGTCGGGCGTGAGCGCCATTGCGCCTGCGGTCAACGTACCAAAAGGGGCCTTGCCACTCACGGCTTCCGGTGCGCTCAGGGTTCCGGTCTCCAAACCGCCGCGCATTGTGTTGGTCGTTAGGGTGTAACCCGTTGAAGTTGTAATTAAAACTTCCCCGTCGAGGGCGACTTCGCCGCTTGCCGTGTCCAATTGGCCCGTGGCAGACGAAAGTGTCGCGACAAAGCCGGATGGCGCGTTAAGGGTCGCGTTAAGATTGACGGCTTGCGGTGTGCCTCCAGCGGCCTCACGCGCCTCGCTCGCGGTCACGGTCAGGGCCGATCCGTCGGATGTCAGCCCCGAAAACTCCGGCGCACCTAACCTTGTTTCACGTGCCAACTCATCGAGATCGGCCTGCGCATAGGGCAGGGGGTCTGACGGATCCCCCTTTCCCGAAAACAGGAACAACACCGACAAAAGCGCCAGCGCCGCCAGCGGCAAAAGAATTTTTGCCCAAGCCACCAATCGCGAATGCGTGTTGTCGTAATAGCGCATCGTGAACGTTACTTATGCCAAGCCTGCGCGAAGGCAGTCATGGATATGCAAAATCCCTTCGGCGCGCCTATCGGTCACCGCAAAGAGGCACGTGATCTTGCGCGAATCCATCACTGCCATCGCCCGCTCGCCAAGGTCATCGGGCGAAACGCACAGAGGATTATGTGTCATGACATCGCTCGCCCGCAGATCGAGCAGCCCGCGCATGTGACGCCGCAAATCGCCATCGGTGATGATCCCCGTCAGGTGGCCGCGAGGATCAACCACGCCCGCTACGCCAAAGCCTTTAGCGGTGATCGCTAAAAGCACATCGGCCATGGGGGTATCTTCCGCGACGAGCGGCATCTCGCGGTGCATAAGATCGCGCACCTTCGCCAGTCGCGCACCCAATTTGCCGCCTGGATGGAATGTCCGGAAATGATCGGGTGTGAATTGACGATGCTCCATCAAGGCGACGGCAAGCGCATCGCCGAGCGCCAAAGTCATTGTCGTCGAGGATGTCGGTACAACACCTGTGCCGCAGGCCTCATCCGCCTTTGGCAGCACAATTGCCACGTCAGCCTCGCGCAAAAGCGTCGAATTGGCATTGCTTGCGACGCCAATCAAAGGGATCGAAAAGCGGCGCGTATGGGCGATGATGTCCGAAAGCTCGGGCGTCTCTCCTGAATTCGAGAGCACTAAGGCAACATCCTCCTTGGTCACCATCCCAAGATCACCATGGCTGGCTTCTGCCGGATGCACGAATTGCGCCGGTGTGCCCGTAGAGGCAAGGGTCGCTGCGATTTTCCGCGCGATATGGCCAGATTTCCCCATGCCGGAAATAATCACGCGTCCGCGCGCCGAGAGGATGACCTCGACCGCCTTCGCGAAGCTGTCGTCGAGGCTATCCGACAGTAAGCTCAGCGCAGCCGCCTCGATGTTGATGACGCGCCGTGCGGCGGTCAAGTATTCAGTGTTGGAAGATGTCATTGGGGTCCCCCCAGCCTAAAAGGTCAAGCTGCGCGCGAGTGGGCAGAAAATCGAAGCAGGCTTTCGCGAGTTCGGCCCGACCTTCGCGCGCGAGGCGGCGATCTAGATCCGCCTTGATGGCATGTAGATGAAGTACATCGGACGCGGCATAGTCGAGCTGTGCTTTGGTGAGGTCCGGCGCGCCCCAATCCGAGCTTTGTTGTTGTTTCGAGATATCCGTGCCGGCGCATTCCTGCACCAGATTCCGCAACCCGTGGCGATCTGTGTAGCTGCGCACCATTTTGGAGGCGATCTTGGTGCAGAAGACGGGCTGTGCGACAACGCCAAGCCCGTTGAAAATCGACGCAATGTCAAAACGCGCGAAGTGGAACAGCTTGATCACATCAGGGTTCGACATCAACGCGGCCAAATTTGGCGCGCTGGTCTGGCCCTTGGCAATTTGCACAAGATGCGCATCGCCGTCGCCCGCGGACAATTGAACAAGGCACAAACGATCGCGCCGCGGATCAAGGCCCATTGTCTCCGTATCGACCGCAACACAGGCGCCCAAGTCGAGACCGTCAGGGAGATCTTTTTGATATAGGTGGATAGTCAAATGAGCCCCCTTTGCAACGACTGTGTGCATATAAGCCTGTTGCGGCGTCATTGCCAATGGAGGCAGAGGAGCGAGGCCGTAAACGTGACATCGGCGCGAGTAGCAGCATATGGCTTCAAGGGCCCTTAAACGCAAAAACCCCCGCTTAAGCGAGGGTTTTGCAGTCGGTGCAGGTACACCGAAAAGACATGGTGCCCAGAAGAGGACTCGAACCTCCACGCCTTGCGGCACACGGACCTGAACCGTGCGCGTCTACCAATTCCGCCATCTGGGCTGATGTCGTGAGCGGCGATCTATAGAGGGGCGATGGGGCTGTCAATGAAAATCGACACGATTTTTCGCAACGATTTGTGCCGCGTTCCCCTTTGCCCTTGTTTGGCGGGGTGCATAAGGCTAATCAGAAGAAAATTCAGTTACCGAGAGGCAGTAGCCCATGTCGAAGCTTGTCACGATTTATGGCGGTTCGGGTTTTGTCGGGCGTTACATCGCTCGCCGGATGGCAAAGCAGGGCTGGCGCGTGCGCGTCGCGGTGCGTCGCCCGAATGAGGCGATCTTTACCAAGCCCTATGGCGCCGTTGGTCAGGTAGAGCCCGTGATGTGCAACATCCGTGATGAGGCGTCTGTCGCTGCCGCGATGCGCGGTGCCGATGCGGTTGTGAACTGCGTCGGTATTTTGAGCGAAATCCGCAAGAACAAATTCGACGCCATTCAGGCCGAGGGCGCCGCGCGCGTAGCCCGCCTTGCTGCGGCGTCTGGCGTCAAGACTTTGGTTCACGTCTCGGCTTTGGGCGGTGATGAAAGCGCCTACGGTCGGTCGAAAGCCGAGGGCGAGGCCGCCGTATTGGCCGCATTCCCGACTGCGATGATCCTGAAGCCGTCAATTTTGTTTGGGCCGGAAGATAACTTCTTCAATTTCTTCGCGCTGATGGCGCGCTTTGGGCCGATCCTGCCGGTTGTTGGCGGAAACACACGGTTCCAGCCTGTTTACGTCGATGATGTCGCTGCTGCTGCGGTGAAGGGCATCAATGGCGAGGCCACCGGTGTGTTCCAGTTGGGCGGCCCGGACGTCGAGACCTTCAAGGAGCTGATGCAGCGGATGCTGCGTGTGACCTATCGTTCGCGCCTTATCGTGAACGTACCGTTCTTCATTGCGCGGATCATGGGAGGGGCGCTGGATCTCGTGCAGGCTCTTTCGGGTGGTTTGATCGAGAACAAGCTGCTCACCAAGGATCAGGCCAAGAACCTCGAACGCGACAGCATCGTGGCCGAGGGGGCAAACGGGTTTGCGGCGCTGGGCATCCAGCCTACGCCGATGTCTGCTGTTCTGGCGGATTACTTGTGGCGGTTCCGCCCGCATGGGCAATTCGATGACATTCAGGCGTCTGCTAAAAACCTACGCAAGCCGTCCTAATGGATCAGACGACCATCATTGCGGCGGTGCTCGGGCTGCTTGAGGGGCTGACCGAGTTCATTCCGGTATCGTCGACGGGGCATGTTCTGCTTGCAGGGCATTTCCTCGGCTTCGAGAGTGCGGGAAAGGCGTTTGAGGTCGTTATTCAACTTGGCGCCATTCTGGCAATCTTGGGCGTTTATGCTGCCAAGCTGATTGCTCTATTTGCGGCCGCGCCACATGATCCTGTGGCGCGCAAGACTATTTATTCCGTAGCAATTGCCTTCGCGCCGGCGGTGGTGATCGGCATTTTGGCGCATGACTTCATCAAGACGGTCTTGTTTGAATCCCCTTTCCTGATTGCAGTGATGCTGATCGTCGGCGGGATTGTTCTCGTGGTGCTCGATAAGCTTCCCCTCACGGAGAGGCACGGGGATGCGATGCATTTCCCGCTCGGGATGTCGCTAAAAATAGGCTTTATCCAATGCCTTGCCATGATCCCGGGCGTCTCTCGGTCCGGGGCGACGATTGTCGGGGCTATGGCGCTCGGGGCTAGCAAGCGCGCCGCCGCGGAGTTTTCGTTCTTCTTGTCGATGCCGACGATGGCGGGCGCTTTTGCCTACGACCTATACAAGAACCGTGACATTCTCACTGCCGCTGACCTGAATATCATCGCGGTCGGCTTCGTGTTTGCCTTTATCGCGGCAGTCTTCGTCGTCCGCGGATTGTTGGATTTCGTTGGTCGGCATGGATATGCGATTTTCGGCTGGTGGCGAATCGCTGTCGGAACGATTGTTTTATTGGCTATTGCCGCGGGTTACTAAAACTAGGTCACGATTGCTGACCATTTTGACGGCCTTATTTTCACCTTGTCGGCGATTTGACGCAATTTAATGGCATATAGGTCAGCCTTGCTGACTTTTCATTTGGCCATGCCCTCTGTATGTAGGCTGCACCCGTATGACCCTTTGGGAGGTGCAGACATGGCAAAGCAACCTATGCTTAAATTTGTAAAGACGTCGCGTGAGACGCCCGAGAAGCGCGACGCGACTGTCCGCACCCAGGATTACAACGAGATTTATCGCGAATACGCGAGCCAGAAAGCGGCCGAGCAAGCCTCGCGTTGTTCGCAATGCGGCGTGCCGTATTGCCAATCGCATTGCCCGCTTCACAATAACATTCCGGATTGGTTGCGTCTGACCGCCGAGGGGCGCTTGCAGGAGGCATACGAGCTGTCCCAAGCCACGAACTCATTCCCCGAGATTTGCGGCCGGATTTGTCCGCAAGACCGCCTGTGTGAGGGCAATTGTGTGATCGAGAATTCAGGTCACGGGACGGTCACGATCGGGTCGATCGAGAAATATATTACCGATACCGCGTGGGATAACGGCTGGGTCAAACCCGTTAAGCCGGCGGTTGAGCGCACGGAATCTGTCGGCATCATCGGCGCAGGTCCTGGCGGAATGGCTGCGGCAGATATGCTGCGCCGTGCCGGTATTCAGGTCACGATCTATGATCGGTATGATCGCGCGGGCGGTTTGATGACCTACGGCATCCCGGGCTTTAAGCTGGAAAAAGACGTCGTCATGGACCGCGTCAAGCAACTCGAGGCCTCCGGCGTGCAATTTGTTCTCAATTGTAACGTGGGCGTCGATATCAGCTTCGATGCCATTCGCGGCAAGCACGATTCCGTCTTGATTGCGACGGGCGTTTATAAAACGCGTGATTTGACGGATGAGGGCGCTGATGCTGCTGGCATCGTTAACGCGATTGATTATCTCACCGTGTCGAACCGCTTGAGCTTTGGTGATGACGTGGCTGCGTTCAGCGATGGTTCGCTGAACGCGGAAGGCAAGGCTGTCGTCGTAATTGGCGGTGGCGATACCGCGATGGACTGTGTTCGGACCGCAATTCGCCAAGGCGCCACCAGCGTGAAATGCCTCTACCGTCGCGACCGCGCGAACATGCCCGGCTCGCAGCGTGAAACGCAAAACGCCGAGGAAGAAGGCGTGGAGTTCGTTTGGATGGCTGCGCCCAAAGGGTTCACCGGTAGCCCAGTGACCTCTGTCACCGTTCAGAAGATGCGCCTCGGTGCACCGGATGCATCGGGCCGCCAGGCGCCCGAGCCGATTGAGGGCGGGATCTACGAAGAAAAGGCGGACTTGGTTATCAAGGCGCTCGGGTTCGAGCCAGAAGACCTTCCCAAGCTCTGGGGTGTCGACGGGTTGGAAACCACGCGTTGGGGTACGATCAAGGCTCAATACGCCAATCACGCGACCTCGCTGCCGGGTGTCTATGCGGTTGGCGATATCGTACGCGGCGCAAGCCTTGTCGTTTGGGCGATCCGCGACGGTCGCGAGGCCGCCGACTCGATCGTAAAATACCTTAACGAGACGGCGCAGGTCGCGGCGCAGTAATCTCCAGTGTCCGCCCCTTTTAACTTGGGGCGGCCCTCCCACGGTGATCGCTCAGTCCTGCGAGAGCAGGCCCATCAAAAGGAAAGATCATGTTCGTAGCGCGCGTCCTTTTTGTAGCGATCGGGGTTTTCGCCCCTGCCGCTGCATGGGCGCAAGACAGCTGCAAACTTGCGATGACGGTCCAGCTTCAAAGCTGCGAAGTCGCGAATTATGAGCGCTGCGGCGACGGATGGCGGATCACCTTCTCTGATGGGGCTGGGCCTTTTTTCATCTCTGAAATCGACAACGAAACGCGCTGGATTCGTTCAGTTTCCCTAGAATGGGGTGAGGTCGACAGTCTGTCGCCTGACGCTGTAGATGAGGCATCGTTCTCAGAACTTCTCGCGACTGGTCGGGATACCTACGATTTCAAGACGCGCTCCTCGGTGTCAGGTCAAGAGACACGGTTTGTAGGATACGATTCGCTCGCCAACGAAACTGTCATGGTTGATGGCGTGTCGTTGCAGAAATCAGAATTCGCGATGACGGCTTACGGGGCGGATGGCGCCGTGATGTGGAAGCGGGCTGGATCGCAGTTCGTTTCACGTGAAATGCGCGTGTTCTTTGGCGGCACCGAGGTGTTTGAAAATGCCGCCGGTGGGCGCGAACAGACCACGTCAGCGCCGGTGAGCTTCGCTTTTGAGGGCGACGAGGGCTTTGGGGCGCAAGAGCCCGAGCTTTCTTGCGATATGGTGTTGTCGCAAGCCGGCACTGTCTCTACTCTCGAAGGGCGGTCATGATGGATTTGCGCCAGATTGGCCCTCAGGGCCCGCTCCATCTCAGCTTCGTTGCGGGCGTGTCCAAGCGTCTTGTTGTCGCTTTCGCCTGTGTCGGCTCCAAACGCCATGAAACACCTCCCGAAGAATTTCGGCGGATCGCGCATGGCGGCGGTGAGAACAACGTCCTCTTCGTGTCTGATGACAGCCGTAGCTGGGTGAACGGCGATGGCATGGCGGACTTTTTGTGCGAGACAATTACCGATGTCGCGCAGGAAATTGAGGCACAGAGCATTGCCGCAATCGGCAATTCGATGGGCGGATCTGCTGCGATGATCGTCGCTTCGAAAATGCCGGTTGATACGGTGGTCGCGGTCATGCCGCAGTATTCCGTGCATCCGGAGGTGATCCCTCAGGAGACTCGCTGGACCTATTTTCGCAAGAAAATTTCGAACTGGCCTTTTAAGGTCATGCCGGATCTCCGCGATCGTGACTGCAAGGTCGCCATTTTGCATGGCGGCACGCCTGATGAATTGTGGCACGCGGAAATGTTTCCGCAGGATGCCGGATATGACCATTTCATTTTCCCCGAGCACGGCCATCGCGTCGCGCGCGGACTTAACAAAGCGGGGCAGCTCGCTCCGATCGTAACGCAAGGTATCCTAGGGCGAAGCGTTAAGCTTCGTCAGGCCGCAAGAGCGGCGGGCGGCATCAGCCGCGCGCAATTTGAACGGCGTAAGGGCACTTTCTCTGAGGAGGCACTGACATGACTGAATTCGACGCAAACTGGGTTGCCGCCGAAGAGGCAAAGCGCAAGTGGATGGACGAAAATTCCCTCTACAAGACCGATGACGAGAAGGCATCGTGCGGTGTTGGCCTTGTCGTTTCATTGAGCGGTAAGCCCTCGCGCAAGGTCGTTGAGAACGGGATCGACGCGCTAAAGGCGATCTGGCACCGTGGGGCGGTGGATGCCGATGGCAAAACGGGTGACGGGGCGGGCATTCACGTTCAGATCCCTGCGCCGTTCTTCTATGATCAGATCCGCCGTACGGGCCACGAGCCCGATATGGAAAAAATGGTCGCCGTTGGCCAAGTTTTCCTCCCGCGCACTGATTTCGGCGCGCAAGAGCGTTGCCGCACGATTGTCGAGACCGAAGTTCTCCGCATGGGGCACTATATCTACGGTTGGCGCCATGTTCCGGTGAATACCGAAGTGCTGGGCGAAAAGGCAAACGCGACGCGGCCAGAGATCGAACAGATCCTGATCCGCAATGAGAAGAATATCGACGAGGAGCAGTTCGAGCGCGAACTCTACATCATCCGCCGTCGTATCGAGAAGGCTGCGATCGCGGCGCAGATTGCGGGTCTTTATCTGTGCTCGCTGTCGTGCCGGTCGATCATTTATAAGGGGATGATGCTGGCCGAGCAGGTCGCGACATTCTACCCTGATTTGATGGATCAGCGCTTTGAATCGGCCTTTGCGATTTATCACCAGCGTTATTCCACGAACACCTTCCCACAATGG
This sequence comes from Albirhodobacter sp. R86504, assembly GCF_042466415.1. Lineage (NCBI taxonomy): Bacteria > Pseudomonadati > Pseudomonadota > Alphaproteobacteria > Rhodobacterales > Paracoccaceae > Albirhodobacter > Albirhodobacter sp. R86504. Next base: position 2,354,270 of record NZ_JAXHCH010000002.1, read on the forward strand.
TGGTTGGCGCAGCCCTTCCGCATGCTTGCGCATAACGGCGAGATCAACACGATCAAGGGCAACATCAACTGGATGAAGTCGCACGAGATCCGCATGGCCTCCTCCGCCTTTGGTGAGATGGCTGAGGATATCAAACCGATCATTCCGGCAGGCGCTTCCGATTCCGGCGCGCTGGACGCGGTATTCGAGGTTATGGTTCGTTCGGGGCGTTCTGCGCCGATGACGAAGACAATGCTCGTGCCGGAAGCTTACGCAAATTCGGGCGAAATGCCGAAGGCATGGCGCGATATGTATTCATATTGCAACGCTGTGATGGAGCCATGGGATGGCCCTGCTGCTTTGGCGATGACGGATGGTCGCTGGGTTTGTGGCGGGCTGGATCGCAACGGCTTGCGCCCACTGCGCTACGTCGTGACGGGCGACGGTCTTTTGATCGCGGGTTCCGAGGCCGGCATGGTGCCGACGGATGAAGCGACCGTGGTTGAGAAGGGCGCGCTTGGGCCTGGGCAGATCATCGCCGTTGATATGCGCGAGGGTAAACTCTACCACGATGTCGATATCAAAAACCGCCTCGCCAACAGCCAACCTTTCGGGGACTGGGTCGAGAAGGTTACCAATCTGAACGAAATCATGCGCGACGTTCCGGAAACCGCAGGGTTCACCGGCGCGGAGCTGCGCAAGCGGCAAGTTGCGGCCGGTTACTCGGTAGAGGAGCTGGAGCATATTCTGGCGCCGATGGCCGAGGACGGAAAAGAAGCGATCGCCTCCATGGGCGACGATACCCCGCCAGCGGTTCTGTCGAAGCAATATCGCCCGCTGTCGCATTTCTTCCGTCAGAACTTTAGTCAGGTGACCAACCCGCCGATCAACTCACTGCGCGAAAACCGCGTGATGTCGTTGAAAACACGGTTTGGTAACCTGAAAAACGTGCTCGACGAGGATAGCTCGCAAACCGAAATTCTCGTTTTGGAAAGCCCGTTCATCGCGAATGGCGAATTTGCGGAGCTGATGCGTCAGTTCGGGCAAGATGTGATGGTCATCGACTGCACATTCCCTGCCGGCGCCGATCAAGAAGCGCTGCGCGAAGGATTGGCGCGCATCCGTGGCGAGGCCGAGGATGCGGTGCGTTCGGGGGCTTTGCACCTGGTGCTGTCGGATGAATTGCAAGGTGCCGATAAAGTTGCGATGCCGATGATTCTGGCAACCTCTGCGGTGCATTCCGGCCTGACGGCGAAGGGGCTGCGCACATTCTGCTCCATCAATGTCCGTACGGCGGAATGTATCGATCCGCATTACTTTGCGGTTTTGATCGGATCCGGCGCGACGACAGTGAATCCCTATCTGGCGCAAGACTCGATTGCGGACCGTATTGAGCGCGGCCTGCTGGAGGGCACACTTCTCGATTGCATGCGCCGTTACCGCGACGCCGTCGATGCAGGCCTGTTGAAGATCATGGCGAAGATGGGGATCTCGGTGATTTCCTCCTATCGGGGTGGTTTGAATTTCGAGGCCGTTGGTCTTTCGCGTGCTATGGTCAACGAATATTTCCCGGGGATGCACAGCCGTATTTCAGGGATCGGCGTTCACGGCATCCAGCACAAAATCGAGGAAGTTCACGCAAAGGGCTGGAAGGGCGATCAAGAAGTTCTGCCAATTGGCGGTTTCTACAAAGCCCGTCGCACTGGCGAGAAGCACGCTTGGGAAGCGCAAACGATGCACATGCTCCAAACGGCCTGTGATCGCGCATCCTATGATATGTGGAAGAAATATTCCGCGATGATGCGGGCGAATCCACCGATCCACATCCGCGATTTGCTCGACGTCAAGGCGCTGGGCAAAGCGGTTCCGATCGAGGAAGTCGAAAGCATCACCTCGATCCGCAAACGGTTCGTGACGCCGGGCATGTCGCTTGGAGCGCTGTCGCCTGAGGCGCATAAGTTGCTGAACGTGGCCATGAACCGGATTGGCGCGAAATCGGATAGCGGCGAGGGCGGCGAAGATCCGGCGCATTTCGTTCCCGAACCGAATGGCGATAACCCGTCCGCGAAGATCAAACAGGTGGCCTCGGGGCGTTTCGGCGTCACGGCGGAATATCTGAACCACTGCGAGGAGCTGGAGATTAAGGTCGCCCAAGGTGCTAAGCCGGGCGAGGGCGGGCAGTTGCCGGGGATGAAAGTCACCGATCTGATCGCGCGCCTGCGGCACTCAACCAAAGGCGTCACGCTGATCTCGCCGCCGCCGCACCACGATATCTACTCGATCGAAGACCTCGCGCAGTTGATCTATGATCTCAAACAGATCAACCCGCGTTGCAAAGTCACCGTGAAACTGGTCGCGTCTTCGGGCGTGGGCACGATTGCGGCGGGCGTAGCGAAGGCGAAGGCCGATGTGATCCTGATTTCGGGGCATAATGGCGGCACCGGCGCATCGCCCGCGACCTCGATCAAATACGCTGGTCTGCCGTGGGAAATGGGCCTGACCGAGGCGCATCAAGTGTTGGCGATGAACAACCTGCGCGAGCGGGTGACATTGCGGACCGATGGCGGGCTTCGGACGGGCCGCGATATCGTCATGGCGGCGATGATGGGGGCCGAGGAATTCGGGATCGGCACGGCTGCGTTGATCGCGATGGGCTGTATCATGGTGCGTCAGTGCCAATCGAACACCTGCCCCGTTGGCGTGTGCACACAAGATCCGGAACTGCGCGCCAAATTCACCGGCACGGCGGATAAGGTCGTCAACCTGATCACCTTCTACGCGCAGGAAGTGCGTGAGTTGCTCGCCTCGATCGGCGCGCGGTCCTTGGATGAGATTATCGGTCGTGCGGATCTGCTCACGCAGGTGTCGCGCGGGGCGGCGCATCTCGACGATCTCGATCTGAACCCGCTTTTGATCACCGTCGATGGGTGGGATAAGATCGTCTACGATCGTTCGAAGCCGCGCAACTTTGTGCCCGATACGCTGGATGCGGAGATTATCCGTGACGGTGCGCGATTCTTCGAGGACGGCGAGAAGATGCAGCTTTCCTATGCGGTGCGTAACACCCACCGGACCATCGGCACGCGCGCGTCGTCGCATATCGTCAAAGCCTTCGGGATGCGCAATTCGCTGCAGCCCGATCACCTGACCGTCAAGCTGACAGGCTCGGCGGGGCAATCTTTGGGCGCTTTCGCGGCCCCAGGTTTGAAGATTGAAGTCTCGGGTGATGCCAACGACTACGTCGGTAAGGGCCTCTCAGGGGGCACGATTGTTGTGCGGCCTCCAATGGCTTCGCCGCTTAAAGCTTCCGAGAATACGATCATCGGCAATACAGTGCTTTACGGCGCGACCGACGGCTATCTGTTTGCGGCTGGCCGCGCGGGCGAACGCTTCGCGGTGCGAAACTCGGGTGCGAAAGTCGTCATTGAGGGCTGCGGCACGAATGGTTGTGAATATATGACCGGCGGTGTGGCGGTTATCCTCGGCGGCATCGGCGCAAACTTCGGCGCAGGTATGACGGGTGGTATGGCGTATATCTACGATCCTGACGGGACCGCAGAAGACAACATGAACCTCGAAAGCCTTGTCACTTGTGGTTTGGGTCACCCGCATTGGGAAGCTCAACTCAAGGATCTGATCGAACGTCACGTGGCCGAAACACAATCGGTGAAGGGCGCAGAAATCTTGTCCCATTGGGAAAGTGAGCGGGCCAACTTCCTTCAGGTTTGCCCGACCGAGATGCTCATCCACATTACGCACCCACTCTCGCTCGAAGATGCGGCCGTTCCTGCTGAATAAGCGATAAGAAGCAAAAACTGATTTGGCGGGGGGCAACCTCCGCCATTTTCATATCGAGGGTCTAATGCATGGCCTGTGGACAAGCGATGGGAGGGGCTTGACCTGATAGGGGCGGGCATGACTTATGACAGCATGGCCCGTTCGACCAAAAAATCCCGAAAATCAGCGCCCTTGTCATTGCAGGTGCGGCTAAGGCGCTGGCTTGTCCGTTGGATCGGGCGCGGCTTGCTCGCGGCCTTTGCGGCATTGCTCGCCCTTGTTGTGGTCTACACGGTCATCAACCCGCCGATCACGATGACAATCTTCTCCGAGCATCGGCGGTTGGGGCGCGTGGATCGTCAATGGACGCCGATTGAGGACATCTCACCCGTCGTCGCGCGCACGATTGTGGCGGCGGAGGATGCAAACTTCTGCCAACACTGGGGGTTTGACATGCGCGCGATCCGGTCGGCGTTGGACGATGGCGCAAATCGGGGCGCATCGACCCTTTCTCAGCAGGTCGCGAAGAACGTCTTCCTTTGGCAGGATCGCAGCTGGGCGCGTAAGGCGCTTGAAGCACTTATCACGCCGATGATCGAACTCGTCTGGTCAAAGCGCCGGATCGTTGAGGTCTATTTAAACGTTGCTGAATTCGACGAGGGCGTGTTTGGCGTGAATGCTGCTGCCTTCCGTTATTTCCGAGTCGCACCGGATAAGATCACAGCGCAGCAGGCGGCCTATATGGCGACGGTTCTGCCTAATCCAAAAGATCGCGATGCCGCCAACCCGGGGCCGTTCATGCGTAAACGTGCCGCCCAGCTGATCGATGGCGCCGAGACGATCCGGCGCGACGGGCGGGCGGCTTGCTTCGAGAAGTGATCGAGGATGAGCGACGTGCAGCCGCCTTTGTTCGCAGGCATTGATACTGCGCTGTGCGGCAGGTATCAGGGGATATATCGCTCAAAGGTGTTAAAATGAACCGTCTCTATCACGTTCCGCTGTCGCCGTTCTGCCGCAAGGTGCGTCTCACCTTGGCGGAGAAGCGGATTGAGGTGGAGCTGGTCGAGGAGCGCTATTGGGAGCAAGGCCAAGAGTTCTTGCGGCGCAATCCAGCCGGTAAAGTACCGATCGTAAAACTCGACGGTAAAATGCTGAGCGAGAGTCAGGCGATTTGCGAATATCTGGAAGAGATCGTGCCGAACCCTCCGCTGTTCCCGCGCGACGTGGAAGGGCGCTACGAAGTGCGCCGGCTTTGCGCCTGGTTCGACGACAAGTTCAATCACGAAGTCACCACCAAAATCATGGGTGAGCGTGTTTGGAAGAAGGTCATGAAAAAGGGTTATCCTGATTCCATTGCAGTGAAATCCGGCCTGAAAGCTGTGAAGTTCCATTTGGATTATATGGGCTGGCTTCTCGATCAACGCCGTTGGCTGGCGGGAGATCATATGACGCTCGCCGATTTCTCGGCGGCGGCGCATCTGTCGTGCCTCGATTACATTTCGGACGTCGATTGGAACCGGTCTCCGAATGTGAAGGATTGGTATGCCAAGATCAAATCGCGCCCTGCGTTCCGGTCGCTCTTGGCGGATCAGCTGTCTGGTATGCCGCCTGCGCCCCATTATGCCGAACTTGATTTCTAATCTACGCCTAGCACATCACTGACACCGCGTCGTCCCAACACCGAGAAGGAGGCCGCCATGCACGATTTGAAGGCGCGCCTTGAGGAGAAAGCTCTCGAGGAAGGGTTCTCCAAAATGCGGGTTTGCCGACCCGACGCGGTGCCCGAGATCGCGGCGCGTCTACGCGAATTTGTGGATGCAGGGATGCATGGTCAGATGGGGTGGATGGCGGAGCGCATGCATTGGCGCGGCGCGCCAGACGCGCTTTGGCCGGATGCGAAATCGGTCATCATGCTCGCTGAAACTTACACGCCCGATGATGATCCGATGGCATATGTCGGTGTCCAAGGCGTTGGGAACATTTCTGTCTACGCACGGGGGAAGGATTATCATGACCTCGTCAAAAAACGGCTAAAGCGTGTCGGCCGATGGCTGATGGATCAGGAACCCGCCGAGATTAAAGTCTTTGTTGATACCGCGCCGGTGATGGAAAAACCTCTTGCGCAAGCGGCGGGGTTGGGTTGGCAGGGCAAGCACACCAATCTCTTGGCGCGGGATTTGGGATCTTGGTTCTTCTTGGGAGCCATTTTTACAACTGTGGATTTGGCGCCTGATGCTCCAGACCAAAGCCACTGCGGCACATGCACGGCGTGTCTTGATGCCTGCCCGACCAACGCGTTTCCCGCACCCTATCGTTTGGATGCGCGGCGTTGTATCTCTTACCTGACGATCGAACATCGTGGCCCGGTGGCCGAGGAATTGCGGGCTGGGTTGGGCAATCGCATTTACGGATGTGATGATTGTCTCGCGGCCTGTCCTTGGAACAAGTTTGCGGCAGATGCCCGCGACATCGGATACGCGGCGCGCCCCTTGGCGCAAGGGCCGGAGCTTGCGACTTTGATCGCAATGGATGATCCCGCGTTTCGCGAGGCTTTCGCGGGATCCCCGATCAAACGGATCGGCCGCGATCGTATGGTCCGGAACGCGCTTTATGCTGTTGGGAACCAGCGGATTGTATCTCTCACCGCGCATGTTCGCGCCTTGACGCATGATCCCGATGACGGGGTAAGCGATGCCGCGCGCTGGGCCTTGGCGCAGTTCGAAGCCAACTAAATGTATGCGGCACGCACATCTATTTGCGTTGCGCAGAGCGCCGAATACGCTAGCGTGCAGGCATGAAACGCGAACCCCTCTCCGGCCCGCTTCTCGGGATTCTATGCAAGCTCGGCGCGGTGATGGGCTTCATCACCATGTCGATCATCCTGAAAATCACGGCGCCGCTCGTGCCCACGGGCGAGCAGGTGTTCTTCCGGTCGCTTTTTGCGATTCCTGTCACGCTCACTTGGCTTGCGATGCGGGGGGATTTGCGCACGGGGCTGCGCGTTGCATCCCCGATGGGGCATATTTGGCGCGGTATTGCGGGGACGACCGCGATGGGCATGGGCTTTGCCGCGCTTGGTATTTTACCGCTCCCCGAGGCGACCGCGATCAGCTTTGCAACGCCACTTTTGATGGTTGTTTTTGCGGCGATGTTCTTAGGCGAGGAGGTCCGCGCATTCCGGTTTTCCGCAGTCGTGATCGGATTGATCGGGGTTTTGATTATCCTGTCGCCCCGTCTCAATGGGCTCGGTGATGCGCGGCAGACCTTGGGAGCGAGCCTCGCACTTACCGGTGCTGTCTTTGCGGCCCTTGCGCAGATCTTCATTCGCAAGTTGACGGCGACTGAGACCACCTCAGCGATCGTTTTCTGGTTCTCGTTTACTGCCGCAATCCTGTCGCTTGTTACGGCGCCTTTTGGATGGGTAATGCCCTCTGCTGGTACGGCGGCGCTCTTGATCTGCGCGGGGATCATTGGCGGTATTTCGCAAATTCTCCTCACATCCGCCTTCCGGTTCGCGGATGCCTCCATCATCGCGCCCTTCGAATACTCTGCAATGTTGATGGCGCTACTGGTCGGTTACGTCATGTTCGACGAGACGCCCACGCCTGTCATGTTGTCGGGGGCGGCGTTGGTTATGGTTGCTGGCGGTATCATCATCTGGCGCGAGCGGGCGTTGGGGATTGAGCGTGCCAAAACGCGTAAAGCGGGCGCGCCGACGGTTTAGCCGAGGGGCCTGTGCCGCGCTGCGGCGTGATTTTTGAGCTGATTGATGTTATAAACAGGCATTCAGGCGATCACAGGAGGATCAGGATGAGCCGTCATATCATGGATCAAGCACGCCCAGAGCCGAATGCAACTCATGCTGGCGAGCGGCTGCGTTGCTACGTTGAAATCGAACGCCGCTCGGGGATGCACCCCGCGATTCGTGCGTTACATAAACGTCCAGCAACGCGCGGCACTGACCCGCTGAGATTGGAGCAATTCGCGCGGATCGAGCGCGGTCAACTCGTGTAACGCCACGCATATCGCGGCGAAAGTCACATATAAAAAAGGCGCGCCTGATCCGCAGGTGCGCCTTTTAACGTGCTTTTTTGGGTGAATTACGCGCGAACGAGCTTTTCGTAATCCTCGGAGATCTCACGCGTCAATGCGCCAACCTCGAAGGTGAAATCACCGATTTGCCCAACGGGTGTGACCTCTGCTGCGGTGCCGGTGAGCCAGCATTGCTCGAAGCCTGCAAGCTCCATCGGATTGATGCGGCTCTCATGGACGGTGATGCCTTTTTCTTTCAGCATCCCGATTACCGTCTGGCGTGTGATGCCGTTCAAGAAGCAATCGGCCAACGGCGTATGAACTTCGCCGTCCTTCACGAAGAAGACATTCGCGCCCGTCGCCTCGGCGACATAGCCGCGGTAATCCAGCATCAGCGCGTCTGAGCAGCCTTTTGCCTCTGCGGCATGTTTGGACATGGTGCAGATCATGTAAAGGCCCGCTGCCTTTGCCTCGCAAGGGATCGTCAACGGATCAGGGCGGCGCCATTTCGCGATGTCGAGCTTGGCGCCCTTCATCTTTGCGTCACCGTAGTAGTTGCCCCATTCCCAACCCGCTATCGCAAGCCGGACAGGGTTGTTCTTGGCCGATACGCCCATATCCGAGCCCGCGCCGCGCCATGCAATCGCGCGCACATAGGCATCAGTCCAGCCGTTCGCTTCGAGCATTGCGTATTTTGCAGCTTCGATTTCCTCGACCGAATACGGGATTTCCATGTCCAGAAGGTTCGCGGATTTCCGAAGACGTATAGAGTGCTCTACGCCTTTGAAAATTTTACCATTATAGCAACGCTCGCCTTCGAAAACCGACGAGGCGTAATGCAAGGCATGCGTCAGGATATGGACGTTTGCATCGCGCCATTCGACAAGCTTGCCATCCATCCAGATCTTGCCATCACGATCATCATAAGCACCGGCCATAGCACCCTCCTTGAGTTGACCAATTTTCATAAGTTGCGTGATAATCATTCGTTTCCGACATATTATTGCGCAAATTAGGGGCACGGGTAACATTTGAGACTTGGAAAGTCAACAAGGCTGACGTAAAATCGTCACAACACGGGAGGTCAGTATGGCGGAAACGAGTGCGGGCGTTACGGGCGGCGAGAGTCTTCTGTTCCTGACCGATGAGCAGCTTCGCAAGGGCGTCGAGGCGATGTTTTTTGCCTATCGAGGCTTCACCGAAGATCCTGACCGGATTTTGGAAAAGCACGGCTATGGTCGCGCGCATCACCGCGCGGTGCATTTTATCAATCGCCAGCAGGGCTTGACCGTAACCGCGTTGCTAGAAGTGCTTGGCGTCACAAAACAATCCCTGAACCGTGTTCTACGAACATTGATCGAGGATGGGCTCGTGGAGAGCCGTGTGGGGCGTAAGGATAAGCGCGAGCGCTTGCTATATCTGACTGAAACGGGAGTTTCGTTAGAGCGCGAGCTGTCAGAGGTCCAGCGTGCACGGATGCGGACGGCGTATCGCGCCGCCGGGCCGCAGGCCGTCGCGGGGTTTCGCCAAGTCTTGGAGGCAATGATGGATCCCGACTTGCGCCGTCAGTATCTCAAACGTGAGGACGCAGAATGAACCAGCATGCGCCGCACCTTTTGATTGTGGACGACGACGAACGTATTCGGAGCCTTCTTCATAAGTTTCTGATTAGAAATGGATTTCTTGTCACGTCTGCCCGCGATGCGGCCCATGCGAGACGGCTTCTCGCGGGGCTGGAATTCAGCTTGATCGTGCTGGATGTCATGATGCCGGGGGAAGACGGTTTGACGCTCACGCGTGATCTGCGCGGAAAAATGTCAACGCCGATTTTGCTGCTCACGGCGCGCGGCGAGACGCGCGACCGGATCGAAGGGCTCGAAGCGGGTGCGGATGACTATCTAGCCAAGCCTTTCGAACCGAAAGAGTTATTGCTTCGGATCAATGCGATCTTGCGACGCGTGCCGCAGGCGCAGGTGACGGGCCCAAAAATGCTCACGTTGGGCGCTTTACGATACGAACTGGAGCGCGGTGAGCTTTGGCACGGTGAGGCTCTGGTGCGACTGACGGCGACTGAGGCGCATTTGATGCGCATCTTTGCGGGGAAACCCGGTGAGGTCGTGTCGCGCATGGATCTGATCGAGGAGATGGGGCGCGACAAGAGCCCCGAGGCCCGGGCCGCCGAGTTAAAGGCGGCTGAGTTGAAGGCGGGGGATGCGTCGATCGCGGCCTCCGGACAGGATCGCGCGATTGATGTACAGATCACGCGTTTGCGCCGTAAGATCGAACCAGATCCGCGCGAGCCTCGCTACCTTCAGACGGTGCGCGGCGCGGGCTACATGCTCGTTCCGGAATAACAAGGCACATTAGTCGGCTTTAGAGGGCTGTCCAAAATGCCAGATCCTCTAAAAATCAGGGCAATGCGCGCTTTTGTCCGCTAGACGCAAGCAATTGTGATTGCTACAAGCCGCCCATGTCTGGCTGCGTGCATGCGCGGCCTGCAAGTCGTATGGCCTTTCTCAAGGCCCGGGAAGGGAGAAACACGTGTCCCACGAAGATACCGCAGGCACCCGGAGGGATTTCCTCTACTACGCGACCGCAGGCGCGGGCGCTGTCACTGCCGGCGCTGCCGTTTGGCCGCTGGTCAATCAGATGAACGCTTCCGCTGACGTTAAGGCGTTGTCGTCGATTTTCGTCGACGTGTCGGGCGTAGAGCTGGGCACGCAGCTCACCGTGAAATGGCGCGGTAAGCCGGTGTTCATCCGCCGTCGCACAGCCGATGAAATCGCCGCTGCGCGCGAAGTTGATGTTAACTCGCTGATCGACCCGACAGCCGAGAACGCCAACAAGCCAGGCGCCGATGCGTCGGACGAGAACCGCGCGTTGGATGAGAATGGCGAATGGCTGGTGATGTTGGGTGTTTGCACCCACCTCGGTTGCGTGCCGATCGGTGATGGTGCCGGTGAGTTTGGCGGCTGGTTCTGCCCGTGCCACGGGTCGCACTACGATTCCGCTGGTCGGATCCGTAAGGGCCCTGCACCGCGCAACCTCGACATTCCGATTGCGGCGTTCACCGACGCTACGACCGTCAAGCTGGGCTGAGGGAGATAAAAATGGGTATTCCGCACGACCATTACGAGCCCAAAACGGGCGCCGAAAAATGGCTTCATAAGCGTCTCCCGATCGTGGGTCTTCTATATGACACCCTGATGATCCCGACGCCGAAAAACCTGAACTGGTGGTGGATTTGGGGTATCGTCCTCGCGTTCTGCCTTGCGTTGCAAATCGTGACCGGCATCGTGTTGGTGATGCATTACACGCCGCATGTTGATCTCGCTTTCGCATCCGTCGAACATATCATGCGCGATGTAAATGGCGGGTATTTCCTGCGTTATTTGCATGCAAACGGCGCATCGATGTTCTTCTTTGCCGTTTATCTCCACATCTTCCGGGGTCTCTACTACGGCTCGTATAAAGCACCGCGCGAAGTCACTTGGATCGTCGGCATGATCATCTATCTGATGATGATGGGCACTGCGTTCATGGGCTACGTTCTTCCGTGGGGGCAAATGTCCTTCTGGGGTGCGACCGTGATCACCGGCCTGTTCGGCGCGATTCCGGGCGTTGGCCCAGCAATTCAGGATTGGTTGCTTGGCGGGCCTGCCGTCGATAACGCAACGCTGAACCGCTTCTTCTCGCTGCACTACCTCTTGCCCTTCGTGATTGCCGGTCTCGTGATCGTTCACATCTGGGCGTTCCACACCACGGGCAACAACAACCCGACAGGCGTGGACGTGCGGACGTCGTCGAAAGAGGATGTGAAGAAAGATACACTGCCATTCTGGCCGTATTTCGTGATCAAGGATCTCTTTGCACTCGCCGTGGTCCTGCTGATCTTCTTCGCGGTTGTTGGCTTCATGCCGAACTACCTCGGCCACCCCGATAACTACATCGAGGCAAACCCGCTCGCGACACCTGCGCATATCGTTCCTGAATGGTACTTCCTGCCGTTCTACGCGATCTTGCGTGCGTTCACTGCGGACGTTTGGGCCGTTATCCTGGTCAACAAACTGACCTTCGGGATCGTCGATGCGAAGTTCTTCGGCGTGATCGCGATGTTCGGTGCGATTATCGCAATGGCGTTGGCGCCTTGGCTCGATACCTCGAAAGTCCGTTCGGGCCAATTCCGCCCGATGTTCAAGTGGTGGTTCTGGCTCTTGGCAGTCGATTTCGTGGTTCTGATGTGGGTGGGCGCAATGCCGACCGATGGCATCTATCCATACATCTCGTTGCTCGGCGCTACTTACTGGTTCGCATATTTCTTCGTGATCCTCCCGCTATTGGGTGTGATCGAGAAGCCGCTGCCGGTGCCTGCGACCATCGAAGACGACTTCAATGCCCACTACGGCAAAGCCGAGTAAGGGAAAGGACTGACAAGATGAAGAAACTCATTCTTTCCGCGATCTCGGCCTTGGTAATCGGCACCGGCGCAGCATTTGCTGCCGGCTCCGAAGGCCATGTCGAAGATCACGCCTTCTCGTTTGAAGGTCCCTTCGGCAAGTTCGACCAAGAGCAACTGCGCCGCGGTTTCCAAGTCTATCGCGAAGTTTGCTCCGCGTGCCACGGGATGAAATTCGTTCCTCTGCGCTCGCTTGCAGATGAGGGCGGCCCTGAAATGAACGCGGATTGGGTTCGTGCTTACGCAGCAGAACTCGATTCGGTCATCGACCACGACACGGGCGAGGAGCGCCCGCGTCAGGAGACGGATCACTTCCCGTCCCGTTCGGGCGATGGCATGGGGCCGGATCTTTCGCTGATGGCGAAATCGCGCGCAGGGTTCCACGGGCCTTACGGCACGGGTATCTCGCAGTTGGTAAACGGAATCGGCGGGCCGGAATATATCGTCTCGCTTCTGACCGGTTACACCGGTGAGGAAAAAGAAGAAGCTGGTTCTGTGTTCTACGGCAACCACACTTTCGCTGGCGGCTGGATTCAGATGACTCCACCGCTTTCGGAAGGGTCTGTCGAGTATGAGGATGGCCACGAAGCGACCGTCGAGCATATGGCGGAAGATGTCGCGGCCTTCTTGATGTGGACAGCCGAGCCGAAGATGATGGCGCGTAAACAATGGGGCTTCGTTGCCGTCTTGTTGCTCGCTTTGCTCTCGACGCTGCTTTACCTGACCAACAAGCGGATCTGGGCGCCTTACAAAGATCACCACTGATCTTCGTAATAGGTGAAAAATTTAACGCGCTCCCTTACCGAAGGGGGCGCGTTTTCATTTCGGGCGGGGGCTCGGTGTGATGGCTAAGTTATCTCGCGGTCACCAAGATAGGCGCGCAGGGCAGAGGGCGGATGCGCAAGCAATTCGTGTGTCGGCGCGGCAGGATGGGCGCTCCCGTCAGATACAAAAATCGTCTGGGGGCACAGGCGGCGCGCATCATCGGGATCATGTGACACCATCAAGATTGTTAAGCCTTCCGCCGTCGCAATCTCGTCAACCAAGGCGAGCATCTCATCTTTCAGCGCAGGGCCAAGCGCAGCGAAAGGCTCATCAAGCAAGAGCATCGGCCTCGCCCGCAATAAGGCGCGAGCAAGAGCGACGCGCGATTGCTGCCCGCCTGAAAGCGCATTAGGTGTCCGTTCGCCCAGTCCGGCGAGGCCCGTGCGTGCGAGGCTCTCCTGTACCCGCGCGATGTCATCCGGGGTCAGGCGAAGTTTTGGCGAAATCCCCAACCCTATATTCTGCGCCACGGTGAGATGCGGGAACAGGTTTTGATCTTGGAACAAGATGGAAAGCGGGCGTTCGCCCGCTGGCACAGTGTTAAGATCGCGATCGCCCCACCGAATGCGCCCAGAGGTCGGCTTCAAAAAACCCGCAACGGCGTTCAGCAACGTCGACTTACCGGAGCCCGAAGCGCCGATGATTGCTGTCCGTGAGCCGGTATTGAGCGTAATATCGGCGCGTAACTGAAAGCTACCAGCCTCCACGAGCAAGTTATCGAGTACGAGCATGGCCAATCCGTTCAAATGCGACAAAGAGGGCGAAGGTAAGCCCCATCAATAAACACGCCGCCGCGGCGGCCTGTTCCATGCGGTAGGCCCCCATCAATTGAAACAACGCAAGCGGGAGGGTCTGGGTCCTGCCATCCGAGAATAGGGTGATGACGCCGAGATCCCCCATCGAGAAAGCCGCCGAAAGCCCCGCGCAAAAGCCGAGCGGCTGGCGTAGTCGGGGGAGGGCGACAAGCCGTAGATAGGCCCAACCTTTAATTCCCAATGACATCGCGAGACGGTCGTAGTCGCGGCGGAGGTTGCGCGCCTCAGGGGCCAATATGCGCAGCGCGAACGGGGTGGCCAATGTGGCGTTGGTCAGTAAGGTAACGGGCAATGCGAGGGAGGAGGGGTTAACGTAGGGCCGCGCGATCAAGAAAAGCCCCGTCCCCATAACCAAGGCGGAGGCCGTCATCGGCAATGTGCCTGCTGCGTCGGCCCAAGGGCGCTGCGCGAGCGCCAGTGGCAGGGCGAAGGCGATCGTGAGCATCGCAGAGGCAAGCGCAATCCCCACCGAGATGCCCGTCGCGCGCCAGATCGTCGGGGGGAGCTCAGGAATCGCGAGGAACCCGCGCGCAAAGACCATTGCAAGCGGTGCGATCAAAAACAGACTGGCGGCGAGAATAACCAGCGCGTCATATTTGGACACTGGGAGGCTCGTGTCGGGACGCAGCATACCTCGTGTTCCGCCGCTCTCGCGGGAAAAGCGGAGGGCGACACTCACCGCAATGATACAAATCACTGTCTGCAAGACAGCGAGGGAGGCCGCACGCGCGATGTCGAAATCAAACCGGAAGGCTTGATAGATGGCGAGTTCGATCGTTGTGGCGCGCGGTCCGCCACCCATTGTGAGGGCCACGGCGAAGGAGGTCAGGCAGACGAGAAAGATCGCTAGAAACGCACTGGGCAGAACCCGCTTGAGCATCGGTGTTTCGATATGACGAAACCGGTCCCGCGCATCAAACCCCAAAGAGGCCGCGAGGCGGTGGTGCTCCTGTGGGATTGATGCCCAGCCGTGCAGCAACATGCGGGTCGCTAACGGCAGGTTGAAAAACACATGCGCGAGTATAACGCCGCTGACACCGTAAATATTGACTTCGGGGAGGCCAATCGCGCTGAAGGCAGTATTGATCGGGCCGGTGCGACCAAAAAGAGCGATCAAGCCGAGGGTCGCGACGATCGTAGGTAACAAAAAGGGCGCTCCCAGCAGGGAGATGAGCATCGCGCGGCCGTAAAAACGTCGCCTATGGAGCGCGCGCGCCACCGGAATAGCGCCCAGAATCGATAGCGCGGCGGAGGCGAATGCTTGTAGCACGGTAAAACGCACAGCGCTAAGGTCCGAGGCGCGTAAGGTGCCCAAGCCGCCCGCGAACCAGATCGTCGCGAGCAGCGGGCAGAGGATCAGCGCCGCAATTAGACTGGCAGAAAACGGCGCTGATTTGATCATTTAAATGCGGCCAGCCAGTCGTCGAGGGCAGGCTGGCGAAGGGCTTCAGCTTCGGATTCCGAGTAGGAGAAGGTCTTTGCGGGGCGTGGCAAGGCCGCGAACCCGTCCGGCAGGAAGCCATCCTTGATGATGACCGGATAAGACCAGTTGGCGGTGGAAATTTGCGATTGGAACCCGTCCGACAGGATGTATGTCATGAAGCTCTGCGCAAGGTCGGGTTGATCTGATCCGGCCAATTGCGCAGCAAGTTCGGTATAAAGATAGTGCCCTTCGTCGAAGATCGCGGCGGCCTTCGTATCATCCTCTTCCGCGATGATGTGATAGGCTGGTGAGGTCGTGAAGGACAGCACCATGTCGACCTCCCCTTCGGTGAACAAGCCATAGGCTTCCGACCAGCCCGGGGTGACCGTCAAAACTTTTGGCGCGAGCTTCGCCCACGCTTCGCCCGCTTTGTCGCCGTAAACAGCATTCACCCAAAGCAACAATCCGAGTCCCGAAACCGATGACCGAGGATCTTGGATCGCGATTTTAACATCCGTCTCAAGCAGCGCATCGAAGGAGGACGGGGGCGATGCGAGTTTGGTTTTGTCATAGACAAAGGCGAGTTCCGACCAATCGAAGGGGAGGAAAGTCTCGTCCGCCCAAGCGACAGGCAGCGTGAGGCGTGAGGCATCTTCGCCATGAGGCGCAAAAAGTCCGGTCTCGCGCGCCCGCGCTGTTTGATCCGAATTAAGCCCGATGACGACATCGGCTTCGGTTTTGTCGCCCTCAAGCAGCAAACGCGGTAGAATATCCCCCGCAACGAATTGCAGGTCGCACGCGCAGCTTTCCTCGAAACCGGTTTCGATCATCGGCCCCGGCCCCCATTCGGAGGTGAAATACTCGGGCGCGTAAACGGTGAGGACAGGTTTATCGTCCGCCAGCAAAGGCGTGGCAGCGATCAGTCCTGCAAGCGTAAGGATGGTTCTCATAGGTCTCTCCATAGCTCCGGACGGGGCAAGGCGGGAGGACCCGATACCTTCCCTCCGCCGGTGTTAACCGGTTCAGGTTCGACGGGTTCGCATGCGCATCTCAGCCGTAAGGCACCCCGAGGTTTGCCCGACCATAGGGTGTCACATTGCCCGCGCAAGAGGAAATTCGGGGATTTCGCTTGGAATTACGGGGCGCGGCGGCTAATCGGGGAGGCAAAGGAGACCCGCGATGAGCTTCAACACTTTTGGACATCTGTTCCGCGTCACCACTTGGGGCGAAAGCCACGGCCCAGCATTGGGGGCCACCGTGGATGGCTGCCCGCCCGGCGTTGATCTGACTGAGGAGTTCATTCAGGTCTTTCTCGATCGTCGTCGCCCCGGCCAAAGCAAGGAAACAACGCAGCGCCAAGAGGCCGACCGCGTTAAAATCCTGTCTGGTGTGTTTGAGGGTAAAACGACCGGTACGCCGATCCAATTGATGATCGAGAATACCGATCAGCGCTCCAAGGATTATGGCGCAATCGCGCAACAGTTCCGGCCTGGCCATGCGGATATTACGTATCATCAAAAATATGGCGTTCGCGATTATCGCGGCGGCGGACGGTCCTCCGCGCGCGAAACCGCGGCACGCGTTGCCGCTGGCGGCGTGGCGCAAGCGGTTTTGGCCAAGATGGTGCCAGATTTGCAGATCACCGGCTATATGATCCAGATGGGCGCAAAGCATATCAATCGCGAGCGGTTTGACCGCGATGAAATTCTGCGCAACCCGTTTTTCATTCCCGATGCGGAGGTCGTCGCGGAATGGGCGGATTATTTGCAAGCGATCCGTAAGAATCACTCCTCAGTTGGCGCAATGATCGAGGTGACTGCGGTCGGTGTGCCAGCGGGGCTGGGTGCGCCTATCTACGCCAAAATGGATACAGATCTTGCGGCCGCGATGATGTCGATCAATGCGGTCAAAGGCGTCGAGATCGGTGAAGGAATGGCGGCGGCGGCGCTGACCGGTGTTGAGAACGCCGACGAGATCGTCATGGGGCCGGATGGGCCTGAGTTCCTATCAAACCACGCGGGCGGAATCTTGGGCGGGATTACCACTGGCCAGCCGATCGCGTTGCGTTTTTCCGTCAAGCCGACCTCGTCGATTTTGACCCCAAGGCGCTCGATCAATGCTGCGGGTGAAGAGGTCGAGGTGGTCACCAAAGGCCGTCATGATCCTTGTGTCGGGATTCGCGCTGTCCCCGTGGCGGAGGCGATGATGGCTTGCGTGATCTTGGATCACCTGCTGCTTGACCGGGGCCAAACGGGCGGCGAACGGGGGCAGATCGGGTAGTTCCTGATCGCTGTCTTAAGCTTACAATAAAGGCTCCGGCGGATAAGCGCCGGAGCCTCTTTCGTTAAAATACCACGACCGAGCGAATGCTTTCGCCCGTGTGGATCATGTCAAAGGCCTTGTTGATATCTTCCAGAGGCAAGACATGCGTGATCATCGGGTCGATCTCGATTTTGCCATCCATATACCAATCCACGATCTGCGGAACATCGGTGCGACCGCGCGCGCCGCCAAATGCCGTGCCTTTCCAGACGCGCCCCGTCACGAGTTGGAACGGTCGTGTTTCGATCACGGCTCCCGCTGGCGCAACGCCGATGATGATCGACTGGCCCCAGCCGCGATGCGTGCATTCGAGCGCATCGCGCATGACTTTCACATTGCCCGTGCAGTCAAACGAATAATCCGCGCCGCCAATCTGATCGAAAGGCGTTTTCGTAAGGTTGACGATATGATCAACAACCGATCCCTCAATCTTGGAAGGGTTGATGAAATGCGTCATGCCGAAATGCTCGGCCATTTCGCGTTTCCCGTCATTCAGATCAACGCCGATAATCATATCCGCGCCCGCGAGCCGCAGCCCTTGCAGAACGTTGAGGCCGATTCCGCCGAGCCCGAACACGACGGCTTTCGCGCCGATCTCGACCTTGGCCGTGTTGATCACTGCGCCGATCCCTGTCGTGACGCCACAGCCGATGTAGCAAATCTTATCGAATGGCGCATCTTCGCGGACTTTCGCGAGGGCAATTTCCGGCACAACAGTATGCTGCGCGAAGGTTGAGCACCCCATGTAGTGATGAATGGGCGTGCCATCGAGCATCGAGAAGCGCGTTGATCCATCCGGCAGGAGCCCTTGACCCTGCGTCGCGCGAATCGACGTACATAGGTTGGTTTTCTGGCTGAGGCATGAAGGGCACTGGCGGCACTCGGGTGTATAAAGTGGGATCACATGATCGCCGGGCTTCAACGTGGTGACGCCCTCGCCGACCTCAATGACAATCCCTGCCCCCTCGTGGCCCAAAATCGCGGGGAAAATTCCTTCGGGATCTGCGCCTGAGAGCGTGAACTCGTCAGTATGGCAGATGCCAGTCGCTTTAATCTCTACGAGAACTTCTCCGGCCTTTGGGCCTTCCAAATTCACATCCATCACGACCAGTGGTTTACCGGCTTCAATGGCGACAGCGGCACGGGTTCTCATATTGCGCTCCTCAATGTATAGATGTCGCGGAGACTTGCTTACCAAAGCGCGCAACGCAACCGTGAGGTATATGAAATGAACAAATATTTGATATTCGCGGGGATTTCCCTGCTTGCAGCCTGTCAACCCGCGGAGCCTGAAGTTGCTGTCGTGACGCCGACCGTTCTAAGCCCTGCGGATACCGTTTTCGAGGAACGTGAACCGGATTTGTGCAAGGCAATCAATTACGTACCGTATTTGAGCCAGCCGGGGTCTGTTGTGGCGTCTCTCGGGATTGAAGGGCCTTATCGTGTCGTTGCATGGCGCGGCATTGAGGCGCAGGAATATAATCCGCAACGTGTGACATTCCGTCTCGACGCGGCAGGAAACATCTACAACATCGACTGTGGCTAAAGGGCGCATCCCCCCGCTGGGGGCGCATCTTCGGCGAATTTAACAAACCCCGCTCTCGAATGAGGGCGGGGTTTTTATTCAGGTGCTCTCGACGGTGCAGTCGAGGTGGGGGCTGTTACGGTGCACCGTCGAGGGCCTTCGCGCTTGGCGCTATACATCTCTTCGCATTCAGGTAAGGCGATTGCATGGAGGTGGGGTGGAGAACCTGTGATGAAATTGCGGTAGGATTGCGGCTTTGGCGCCGCAAGGCATGCTTCGCTTCGAACCCGTTGATTTGTATCCAAACCAGTGGCAGTCTGATCTCATGACGGCTCAACCACCGATCCCCTTTCCTAACAGCCCCCCTGACGCGCCGCAGGTCACGTTCGATCGCAAAGAACTGATGCTCATCATGGGGCTATACGGTCGGATGGTTGCGGCGGGGGAATGGCGTGATTACGGGTTGAGCTTTCTGTCGGAGGTTGCAGTATTCGCGGCGTTCCGGCGGGCGGCGGAGAACCCGCTTTACCGTATCGAGAAACGCCCCAAATTGCGAATGCGGCAGGGGCTTTATGCCGTGATCGGGCCCGAGGGTCAGATTTTGCGGCGGGGCCACGACTTACCGCAGGTTCTGCGCGTGCTTGAACGAAAGCTGATCCGTCCGATCGACTGACTTTGCGGTCTCGGTGCCGCGATCACGGGCGATGGATGCCAAGCGGGGGCCCGTCACCATGCGCTTCGATCCGTGCGATTGCGCCCTCAAGCGGCTCAAACATCACTGTCATATATCCGGCATTGGCGTGTAAAATCCGTTTGTCGTCCACGACCCATGCCACATGCCCGCGCCAGAATATTAAATCCCCGCGCTGATGCTTACCTGTCATCGGCGCGAAGGCCTGACGCTGCAAATCACTGTCCGCGGGGCAGGCGCGCCCGGCCGCGTGCATGGCAATTTGCACCAGACCCGAGCAATCAATACCAGACCGCGAATTGCCTCCCCAAAGATAGGGCGTTCCGATCAAACTCTCTGCGACGGCCACGGGATCTTGCGCTGCGGTCTCGCTGAGGTGCTGCGTCGGGATCCAACCATCCTCAACCTTTGCAAACGCGCCTTGGATATCCGTCACGCGCACACGGCTGCCGAGGGAGAGACTTTCGCGATCACCCGATTTGAAGCTTGCTTCGGTGTAAATATGCGTTGCGGGCGCGCTGACGCGGTGAGTTGTGGGGGTGGGCGACGAGAGGGCAGATGTCCTGACCCAGCCGCAATACCCATCGGCCTGCGCTTGCACAAAGCTGTCATCATCGCGGCGATCAATCACTGTAACCAGCGCGCCGCGCAGCAGTTGCCGCTCACGCTTTGCCGCACCATCAATGCTAGACATCAAGTTAACGACGGGCAGGCAAATTTGCGCGGCTTCGCCATCCGTGAAATGCGGCGCATCGAGTACGCCCTTTAGCGTGTTTAACGCGACTCGGCCGGAGTAAGGCGTGAGGCGACGATCTAGGCGAGTTTCGTTCATTTGTGACCTCATTCCATATCGGGCAATATGGTAGGCAATGCTGCGAGGATCGCGCGCGCGCCTTGCCCTACGCCGCCTTTCTGGCGGGCGGGCGCGGCGCTGGGCTGCCATCCGTAGATGTCGAAATGCGCGAATTTCTCGGTGTCGGTGACGAAACGGCGTAAGAACAACGCCGCAGTGATCGATCCTGCCATGCCGCCTGCGGGGGCGTTATCAAGATCCGCGATGCCCGGCTCGATCATCGTCTCATAAGGCTCCCAAAGCGGCATGCGCCAAAGTGGGTCACGCGCTTCAGACGCCCCTCGTGCCAAGGCGACCGCAATATGATCGCTGTCGGTATAGAAGGGCGGAATATCTGGCCCCAGCGCGACCCTTGCGGCTCCCGTCAAGGTCGCCATGCAAAGCATCAGGTCAGGTGTTTCCTCAGCCGCATATGTTAGCGCATCAGCGAGCACGAGCCGACCTTCCGCATCGGTATTGTTCACCTCAACGGTCAAGCCTTTGCGAGATGTCAGGATGTCTTGCGGACGGAAGGCGTCGCCGGAAATCGCGTTCTCGACCGCCGGGATCAGCACGCGCAGCTTGAGCTTCAGGCCCAATGCCATGATCGTCGAGGCAAGCCCTAGAACCGTCGCGGCGCCGCCCATATCCTTTTTCATAAGGCCCATCGAGGCGCCGGGCTTGATGTTCAGCCCGCCCGTGTCAAAACAAACGCCCTTCCCAATGAGGGTCAGTTTCGGCCCAGAGTCGCCCCAGCGCAAATCCAGCAAGCGCGGCGTACGCGGGGAGGCGCGCCCGACCGCATGGATCATCGGGAAGTTCTGCGTCAGCAGATCATCGCCGCGAATGACCTTCAACCGCGCGCCGAATCGTTCTGCAACGGCGGCGGCAGCAGATTCCAACTCTTGCGGGCCCATGTCAGACGCAGGCGTATTGATCAGATCGCGTGTGAGGGCCTCGCCCTCGGCCAAAGCGCGCACACGCTCGGGGTCGACGCCTTCAGGGCAAACCAGCCGCGCTTTTTGCGGCGTGGCGCTTTTGTATCGATCAAAACGATACCCCGCGAGAAGCCACGCGAGCGCATCTTCCTCCGTGCCCTCCGAGAGGCACCAATCCCCCTCGGGGAGAGCCGCCGCCGCCCGAGCGAGGCTCAGACGCGCCGGATCGCGCCCGAACAATGCCCCCGCAGGTTTGCCATCTTCGCCGGGGATCACGCAAAGCTGCCCAGCGGCGCCGGTGAAACCCTGCGCGGTTACCCAAGCATCCTGCGCAGGTGACAATGCAGGCCGCATCCCGTCCGTGCAAATATGCAGCGTTAACGGCGCCGTGGAGGTTTCGGTGGGCGCGAGGTTGGCAAAATCGGGGATCATACTGGGCCTTTCTGGCAATTTGCCCCAGCCTAACAATCCCGACGCTGCCCGCAAGTGCTTCGCCCTCGCGTTCAAGCAAAGTCACCCTGACAAATCCGCTCCATCCCAAATCGCAGGGAGCGAATGATCGCCTATCCGCAAAAGGCGCTGCACGGTTGCGGATAGGGCGATGGGATCATTCGCTTCAAAACAGGTAATCACATCTCGCGCGACCCGCGCCACAGCCTCTAAGCCGACCGGACGCGAGAGCATTTCGATCGCCCGCACCGCGCGGAGTAACTCCTCAGGTGAATGCGTTGTCGCGGCGGAGGCGACCGTCGCGATGTGAACGGCGATATCTTCCATCGCACAGGCGAGAAACGCCTCCGCGTTGATCTGCCCAAGCTCCGCATAAAGGGCAATGATATGCGCCTGATCGAGCCGAACGGCTTCATTCACGCACAGAGTCTGAATTTTACGCACGCGTTTCCCCTTTTCCCTTGGCCCCTGAGCCTGCGGCCTAACGTCGGTTGGAGGTGTCAAGATTTCGTATAGCCCTGCTATCAAAGCCTCTCGAAATTGATACGATTTGCGTCTATGTAACTGCAGATGAACGAAGAGGTGCTTTCGATGAAATCCGCTATTCGCCCCCTGCCCGCATATCTCACGCAGCGTTATCACGGTTGGAAAGCCACGACCTACACCGAGAATTCCGCGTGGTATAAGCGTCTCGCGAATGAAGGTCAGCGTCCGCGAGCGATGGTGATTTCGTGCTGCGATAGCCGCGTGCACGTCACGTCCATTTTTGGCGCGGACCAGGGCGAATTCTTCATTCACCGTAATATCGCCAATCTTGTTCCTCCGTTTAACCCTGATGGCGATCACCACGGGACATCGGCCGCGGTCGAATATGCGGTAACGACCCTGAAAGTCGCGCATCTGATCGTGCTTGGGCATTCGCAATGCGGGGGTGTCGCGGGATGCAGCGCAATGTGTGAGGGCCACGCGCCCGAACTTGAGGAGAAAACCTCGTTTGTGGGCACCTGGCTGAATATTCTGCGCCCGGGATATGAGCGCGTGCGCGATGTGCCCGAGGCCGAACGTGTATCTGCGCTAGAGCGCGAAGCGGTGGTCGTGTCATTGGAGAATCTGCTGACATTCCCCTTCGTGCGCGAGATGGTTGATGCGGGCAATATGACACTACACGGCTTGTTGACCGATATCGGTGAGGGCGCTTTGCTTCAATATGATCCAGAATCGAATAGTTTTACCGCGATTTAAATCGCAGTTAACGATGTCTTTGGATTTCCAGACGAAGCTGTTGGTATGGAACAACAACGACTCGTCTCAATCAAATTGCCGCTATCGCTGATCGCCGCCCTCGAAAAAGCGGCCCACGCGGGAGAGGTTTCGCCAGCGGAAGTTATTCGCGCGACATTGAAGCATGCTTTTCCGCCGAAATTGGGCGGGGAAACAGAGGCCCAGAAAGCTGGGGAAGATCTAAGAGCGGTCCGCAAAGCGCTTGCGACCGCGCGAGGATGGCTGGATCTGCAGGCAAGGCTGCGCACGTGCGGCTTTGTTCTGCGCCCTGAAAATGATCGCCTGTTGCTGTGCACGTGGCCGATCGAGGTGCAAATCCTGCCGATTGAAGTTCTTGGAACAAGCCTAGCGCGTCTCACCATGCGATATCGAGCGCCGTTTCCCGGTTTTCTGCCTGGGCCTATCTGTGAAGTGCCGGTTTTTCGCAGCTTGCGCGCGTCTAGCGAGGGGACGCCGGCCATCCCCGCGTCGGAAGATATGGGGGAGCCGGTGTCATTCCCGTCGATTGAGGCTGCCGAGCCGGTGCAAAACAGGCGCATTTTCGTGACGCCGCCACTCAAACTGACGAATCCGATTAAGGCGGTCGATCGTTCATACCAAACGCAGGGCGAGACAGAGGTCGTGCCTATGTTCGGCTCGTCGCGACGAGGGGCGCCCACCGCATCGAGCGCGGCCTAAACAGGCCACGGCGCGAAACAAATGCTGTATCTCGCGCCGTGGTCAAACGGGTCGTGTCACCGAAGGATTTGCCCGTCTGGCCAACCCAGATTGCTTTGGATGCGAATATCCTGTGAACCGCCCGCCGCCAAGTTCAGATCCCAGGCCCAGACCCCGCGCTTGTCATCGACATCTGTTTCGCTCGGTGCTGGTGTGGCGCTTGCATCCACGGTCAATGTTTCTTGCTCTGAATAGGGAACACGGTCGAGGACGCGCAGATCCCAATCCTTATCGGTGAGGTTCTCGACAGTGATCACAGCAACTTCTTGACGCGCGTTCGATTTTGTAATGAAGCCCCGATCGCCTTGAAGTGTCTCCGGCTCGATCCGTTTGAGCTGGAGGCCATTAATCGCGCCGAACCCGACACGCAGCGTATCGCCGGTTGTGATGAGAGGAAGCTGCATGATGCCCCGGAGAGCGCCCCCGTCATATAGAACCGCCTCCCCCGGCAGCATGATGTCGCCGACGTTGATTGCCGACGCGATGAGGTAAGCAGTGCTGTCGACAAGAGGCACTGCTTCCGCCTGAACTTCGGCCTCCAATGTCATGGTCTTCAATGAGAGGCGCACATCCTCCACCCCGTCGCGGAGGGTCACAGGCTGCTCGTAAGTATAAACGACGGTCTCTCCCTGTAGCACGGCCTCCAGTTGAGTGGCCATCGGACCAGCATCCGCGAGCATCGCGGTTTCGGCCACCGCCCCCATCGCTCGGGCCGATTTGGTCAATGGCACAGGTGCCGCAGGATCTTGTGTTTGCACCAGACGGGGCCAAATTTCAGACGGTAGGGCCTGCTCATTGGGGCGAGCAGTTGAGAGTGTGAGCGCAACGCCCGTCCAGTCTTCGCCGGACGCCTGTGAGATGAACACCGATCGTTCAATCTCCATCTGGTTCGCTTCTCGATCCAGTCGAATATCATAGGAGGGGCGCCACGCAGCAGCATCGGTATAGGTCGTGATCGTCAATACGCCAGAGCCCTCGACCTGTGCGGACAGGGTTGCTTTAGGCGCCGTGTTTTCGAGCGCTGCGAGCGCCTGCCGCGCGCGATCAAGCGCTTGCTCGTCGGGTTTCAAGGCCGCTTCGGCGGCAATGGCCTCTTGCTCTGCCGCATGTCCGGCATTTGCGGCGGCGAGCACCTCCTCCGATACCATGCGCGCAAGATCGCGTAGCGCGTCTGGCGCAGCGCCGTCGCCAACCGACATCCCGCGAAGGAAGGTGATCTGTTCTTCCGACGCGCGAACCTTCAATCGTATCGCCGCGATTTGTGCGCGTTTTTGCGCAAGCTCAGCCTCGAGGCGCTCCACTAACGTGCGGGCATCTTTGATTTCGTCGGAGGTAAGATCACCTGTTGCCGCCTGGCGATCTGTCGCGAGCGATACGGCGCCGACCTTCACATCGCCCGCAAGGCGGAGCGATTTCGCCTGCGTCCCTGCGGGGAGGTCGGGGATCAGCAGCTCGTGCTGGCCCTCCGGCGCCTCAATCGCAACTTCGCGCGTCACTTGCGCGCCCCAAGGAAACACGGTCACCGACGTCACCTTGGAACGTGCTTCAATCGTATCTGCAAGCAGCGCGCTGGGCGCCGTCGAAATCAACAAAGCAAAAGCAGTCGGGAAAAAAGCAATCGGGCGCATCGGAACCTCCAAAATTCAGTGCTGACAAGGTCGCGGTATGGCATCGCAAAAGCAAGAGGGCGCCCGTTGCGGACGCCCTCACGTTTGGGTCAGTGGCGGTAAACCGCTTGGTATCACCCCTTCTTCAGGCAGCGATTCCCCAGCGTTTCAGCGATCTGAACGGCGTTCAACGCGGCGCCTTTGCGCAGGTTATCCGACACGCACCAAAGGTTGATACCATTGTCGAGCGTCGGGTCCTGACGGATCCGCGAGATATAGGTCGCGTATTCGCCAACGCATTCCACGGGCGTGATGTAGCCACCCGCTTCGCGCTTATCGATGACCATGATGCCCGGTGCTTCGCGCAGGATGTCGCGCGCCTCTGCCTCGTCGAGGTGATCTTCAAACTCGATGTTCAAAGACTCCGAATGGCCAACAAACACCGGAACGCGCACACAGGTCGCGGTCAGCTTGATGGATTTGTCGAGGATTTTCTTGGTCTCCGCGACCATTTTCCATTCTTCTTTGGTCGAGCCATCTTCCAAGAACACATCGATATGTGGGATCACGTTAAACGCGATTTGCTTTGGATAAACGCTGGGCGCGACTTCCTGTCCGGGAACATACATGCCTTTGGTTTGGTTCCAAAGCTCATCGATGGCTTCTTTGCCCGAGCCCGAAACCGATTGGTACGTCGACACGACAACCCGTTTGATCTTTGCGCGATCGTGCAGCGGCTTGAGAGCCACCACCATCTGCGCAGTCGAGCAATTCGGATTCGCGATGATCATTTTCTTTTTGTAGCCGTCGACAGCCTCCGGGTTCACTTCCGGAACCACGAGTGGGATATCGGGATCGTAGCGATAGAGCGACGAGTTATCGATGACGACGCAGCCTTGGCTTGCCGCGATCGGGGCGTATTTCTTGGTCGCGTCAGAGCCGATGGCAAAGAGGGCGATATCCCAACCGGTGAAATCGAAGCCCTCGATATCCTTAGTCTTCAAAGTCTTGTCACCGAAAGAAACTTCCGTGCCAAGCGAGCGGCGGGAAGCAAGAACGGCAATTTCATCTACCGGAAATTGACGCTCGGACAGAATGTTGAGCATTTCGCGCCCAACGTTCCCCGTAGCGCCAGCGACGACGACTTTGTAGCCCATAAGGACCTCCTATAATATCGAACGAGGCCGTTTACCGCATAGCCCGCTTAAGGGGAAGGGGATTTATCCGGAACGGCATTGATGCGCCTTATTCTATTGGGCGGCGCGGCGGGGCGAACACATTAACAATGTGGTGGCTTTTCTGGTTGAGAGACGACGCGCAGGTCACAGATCGGGCCGCGGCTTGGAGAAGGTGTAGGCGATAAGGCCGATCGCGACTGGCAGAGCGAAGAACCACATGATCACGCCGTAGGTGTGAACAGGGTCGCCCGCCTCGGACGCGAGGCGATATACTGGGCGAGACCCAAAACTGGCGAAGGCCGAGCCCGCAATCGAGAACATATTCAGTAAAGTGACGCCGCGTCCCACTAGGTGTGGTGGGAAAAATGCCCGCCCATGTGCGATGAGCGCGGGGAAGGCCGAGCCGAAGAACCCGATTGCCGCCAGAATGAGGGTAATCTGCCAAATCGGCGCGTCGGGCGCGATTGCCAAGGCGATGATCCCTGCCAAGAGGCAGGCGGTGCCGATAAGGTTGGTTTTTTTGTGCGATCCGGTTATCCGCTCTGCCGCGCCATAGGCGAAATTTCCTGCGACCATGGCAAGCCCCATGATCAGGGTGACCACACCGATCGTCTGTTTCGTTGCGCCGTGAACTTCCGTCAAAAGCGGTCCTGCCCAGACCCCCCTGATACCGGATGCCGGTATATAATTCACTGCGATCAGTGCGAGAATGGCCCATAGCGTTGGAATACGCAGAACGTCGAGGAGAGAGCCCGCGCCCGTTTGGGGCGGCGCGGCGCGTTCAGGGTCACGTAAAATTACCCAGATCGCGGCGGCTGTTGCGAAGGTCACTGCCGCGAGGGCCCACACCGTCTGCCGCCAGCCAAAGCTGTCGATCGCGGCGACGAGCGGGGCTGATCCAGCGATATTCCCCAGCGACCCGAGTGCTACGATCAGGCCGGCCATTGTCCCAAATGCCGTCACGGGCATGGTGCGCGCGATGTAGTAATAGCCACCCATCAAAACGGGCGAGCAGCCGATCCCGATAGCAATCATCGCGAAATGGATCGCCATAGGTCCTTGCGCGAGGGCAAAGCAGATCGCGCCGCCCCCACCGCCGATTGCGAGGATTGGGGCGACGATGCGGCGGGGGCCGTAGGCGTCAAGCCAGCGACCGACAGGAATTTGCATCGCAGCGAAGGCCAGATACCAAAGCCCGAGCGAGACTGCCAAATCATCGGGAGCCGCGTTAATTTCTTGCGCAAGAACGGGCGATAAAACCGCCAAAAATGCACGGTAAAATTGGCTGAGCACATAGCCCAGAACAAGTGTTGCCAGACCTGCTGTCATCACGCCTCCTCATCGGCCGTTGGCCTGTCTCTCGCTTGATCCGCGTAAGCAGATCCGCGCTCCCTGCGGCACGCTGGCCGCAAAGACGGCTGCGCGCAAGGGGGCGCGGCGTGGCATTCGCAGCAATTCGCGTGAGGAGGGGCTACTCTTCGAGCCGCAAGCGCAATTCGCGAAGCACGGGGAGCGCTTGGCGCACTTTATCTTCACCGATGCTACGGACGATATCGCTGATGACTGGCATGAATGCAGCCAATGCCGCATCTCTGGCGGCGCGGCCTGCGGGAGAAATCGCGACGAATTTCCGGCGCGCGTCGTCCCAATCCGGGCGAATATGAATATGCCCGGCCCAGACGAGTTTAGACAAAGTATTTGTCATTGCCCCACGTGTTACATGAAACGTCGCGGCGAGTTGGGCAGGGGTTCGTTCTTCATTGAAATGGGCAAGGTGGTTCAGAACGGAGAAATGCGAGATCTCCATACCCTTTGGCAACGCCTTTGAGACGCGATTGCGCGCCAACTGGTCGGCCATGAACACTTCTGCAAATAAAGTCGCGGCGAGAGGGTCTGATTGATCGCTCATGCGGTGCTCGTAGGGGAGGGGTTTGCGGCTGCGGCTGCGACGGCAAACGGACGATCGTGAGTGATTGAGGGGATGCGCCCGCGAACTTTCGCGACATCGCTAAGATCGAGGTCGACGACGGTGATACCTTCCTGGGGTCCGGCATCCGCCAAAATTTCGCCCCAAGGGGAAATCACGAGCGAATGGCCATAGGTGCGCCGGGGGTGTTTCGGGGCATTGCCCTTCACCGCAGGATGTAGCCCGCATTGGGCCGGCGCGAGCACAAAGCACCCCGTCTCAATCGCACGCGCTCGCAACAGAATATGCCAATGCGCAGCGCCAGTCGTATCATTGAACGCCGCCGGAACGGTCAGGACCTGCGCGCCGGCCTTGGCTAGCACACGGAAAAGATAGGGGAAGCGGACATCATAGCAAACGGCCATCCCGATGGTCGTATCCTGCACCAGAGCTGTGATCGCCTCAGTGCCAGGACGGTAAGCTGCGCTTTCGCGATAGCTTTCCGTCTCAGATACGGTGACGTCGAACATATGAATCTTGTCGTACCGCGCCAGAATCTCGCCCTGCGGCCCGATCAGGTAAGATCGATTGGCGAAGCGGCCGTCCAGATCGTCTGTTTTGATCGCAAGCGAGCCGATCAATAGATGCACGCCCAAACGCTGCGCGTCCCCGCGCAGCGTTTGAAGGGTTAAATCATCTGTTTCGCTGCGCAACGTCGCGGCCTGATAGCCACGATCCGATGACAGCAAGTTGGTGCATTCAGGCGTCAGGATGAATTGCGCGCCTGCCTCCGCCGCCTGTGCAATCAGCGCACGCGTGCGGATCAGGTTCGCCTCCACGTCATCGGAGACCGTCAGCTGAACGAGCCCAACGCGCATCAGGCGAGCAAAGCGTCGAGCTTGCCTGCGTTTTCAACAGCATAAAGATCATCGCAGCCGCCGATATGTTTGCCATCAATGAAGATCTGCGGAACGGTCCTTTTGCCGCCGGCGCGTGTGGTCATCGCGCTGCGGATCGAGGGATCAAGCGACACATCGGTTTCTTCAAAAGAGACGCCCTTTTGCTTGAGCAGCGCTTTGGCGCGGTGGCAGAAGGGGCAGGTTGGTGTCGTGTAAATTTCAACGCGTTTCATAGTCAATCCCTTTCGGTTTGGTGTGACTATAGGCATTTAGGCATCCCGCGCAACGCGCGCTAGTACCGCCACCGAAACCTTCCGTGCGCCCGCGTTCAGGCAGGCGTGCGCGGATGCACGTAATGTTGCGCCTGACGTTAAGACATCGTCCACGATCAAGATGTCTCGTCCGTTTATGCGGTGGGCGTGGCGCGGGGTGATTTCGATGGCCCCTTTCAAATTTGCTTCGCGCTGCTCTGCGGTCTTACCGCCTTGGCTTTGAGTCGCGTTTGGCCGTCGCAGCAAATCGGGGATATGCTCTAACGCACGCGCTTTCGCGAGGCGAGCAGACAGAAGCGCAGATTGATTATAGCGCCGCTCAAATAAGCGTTTCCTGTGCAAGGGGACAGGCACGACAAGTGTTTGTGCATCAATGATCGGCGCCACTGCTGACGTGAGCCACCGCGCGAGGGGCTTTGCCAATGCGTACCGATCGTTTTTCAACGCGAGGACCATGTCACGGCCCTTGCCCTTATACACGAACACGGCCCGTCCGCGTTGCCATGGAGGAGGGTTCGCGTGACAGTCATCGCACAGCGTGCGCCCCCCGTCGGCCTCACCCGCCAAGGGAAGCGCGCAGCAGTCGCAAAAGAACCCCCGAATGAAATCTGTCTGCCCCCAGCAAGAGGCGCACAGCCCACCGTCCTTGATCACAAACTCCTCGCAACAAGCGCAGCGCGGAGGGAAGATCGCATTCAATGCGTGATAACTGATGCGTTCAAGCGGCGCGGTGAGCATTCGGCGCCCTCTGGTATCCCGATGTGTTGCGGATTATGATGAACCTCATGACGAAACCTCCCCTTCTCACTGATCGCACCGCCCAGATCGCCCGCCGCGCCCGCGCGACGCGTGAAGGGCTTTTCTTGCATGAAGATGCTGCTGCCGAGATTGAGGAGAGACTGAGCGAGGTTAATAAAACGTTTACCGCGCCGGCCATTGTCACAGGTTTCCCCGACCCGTGGGGAAAAATTCTGCCGAATGCAAAAATCGTGCGCGATGATGAGGTGATTGACCTCGATCCGCAGGCCCATGATCTGGTGATTCACGCGTTTGGCTTGCACTGTGCGAATGATCCCGTCGGGCAATTGGTGCAATGTCGCCGCGCCTTAAAGCCTGATGGCTTTTTCCTCGGTGTGGCGTTCGGGGGTCAAACTCTCGCGGAGTTGCGCGCAGCACTTGCTGAGGCGGAAATAGCGACGACAGGCGGTCTTTCACCGCGAGTTCTGCCGATGGGCGAGATCCGCGATATGGGGGGGCTTTTGCAACGCGCCGGATTTGCTTTGCCCGTTGCCGATAGCGCCCTGAAAACGGTTCTTTATCGCGATGCGTTCCATTTGATGCATGATCTGCGCACAATGGGCGAAACAAATGTTCTGACAAGTCGGCTGCGCAGTTTTTCTCGTCGCAGCGTGTTTGCGGAAGCGACACGGATATACGCCGAAAACTTTTCACAAGGCGACCGCGTGCGCGCGAGTTTCGAGATGATCTATCTCGGGGGGTGGGCGCCCCATGAAAGCCAGCAAAAGCCGCTCAAGCCCGGATCGGCGCAGATGCGACTTGCCGACGCATTGGCGGCAGCACAGCTTGACGGGCCCGCATCGCCCGCTAAGTCGGACAAAAGCCAGCCCGAGAGCGGTGATGAAGGCCAAGGTAATAAGGGACAAGATTCATGATGACGAAAGCAGGCGAAGGTCGCCTCACTCACGCGCCCGCCGACCATCCGGCGGTTCTGAAGCCCAAGATCGGTATCTTGTTCGCTAACCTCGGTACGCCCGACGGGACGGATTACTGGTCGATGCGTCGGTACCTCAATGAGTTTCTATCCGATAAGCGGGTGGTCGATATCCCCGATTGGAAATGGCAGCCCCTGCTACAACTGATCATCCTGACGCGCAGGCCGTTTACCTCGGGCGCCAATTACAAGCTGATCTGGAACAAAGAAGCAGATGAAAGCCCTTTGATGACGATCACGAAGCAGCAGATCGCGAAGCTGAAAACAGCGGCCGATCTGCGGTATGGCGCGGAGGTGATGGTCGATTTCTGCATGCGCTATGGCAATCCATCGACGCAATCCGTCGTCGATAAGATGGTCGCTGCGGGATGTGAGAAAATCCTGTTTGTGCCGCTTTATCCGCAATACGCTGGCGCGACATCCGCCACGGCGAATGATGCGTTCTTTAAGGCGCTAATGAAAGTTAACCGTCAGCCTGCGGCGCGCATTACGCCTGAATATTTTGATCGCCCCAGCTATATCGACGCGCTCGCCGGAACGGTTGAGCGGGCCTACGCCGCTTTGCCACATAAACCTGATGTGCTGGTTGCGTCGTATCACGGGATGCCAAAGCGGTATTTGATGGAGGGCGATCCGTATCACTGCCAGTGCCAGAAAACCTCACGTCTTTTGCGTGAGCGGCTGGGTTGGGAAAAAGGCTCCATCGATACGACGTTCCAATCGGTCTTCGGGCGCGAGGAATGGTTGAAGCCTTATACGGTTGAGCATGTCGCGGAACTTGCAAAGCAGGGCAAAAAGCATATCGCTGTTATCTCGCCTGCCTTCGCGTCCGACTGCATCGAGACGCTGGAGGAAATCAACGGTGAAATTCGCGAGGCATTCGAGCATGCGGGCGGTGAGAGCTTTACTTATATCCCGTGCCTGAATGACGACGAAGCGCATATCAAAGTGTTGATGGAAGTCGTTGAAGAAAATCTGCTCGGCTGGATCCAGTAACGGATACCTGGATGATATGAAAAGGGCAGGTCGTTTGACCTGCCCTTTTTTGAATGCGTGATCTGTGCGAACTTAAATCAACAGAACCTGTGTGCCGACTTTGGTCAGAGAGAACAGCTCTGCGATCTGTTCATTATACAAGCCGATGCAGCCGTTCGATGATTTACGACCGATCTTGCGCGTGTCGTGCGTGCCGTGAATACGGTAATACTGCCACGACAGCCAAAGTGCATGCGTGCCGAGCGGATTGTCCGGGCCTGCTGGCACGAAATCTGGCCATTCAGGATTGCGCTCTTTCATCGACGGAGTCGGCGACCAAGTCGGGCCTTCGACTTTCTTAATAATTTCGGTGCGGCCACGGCGGGTCAAATCTGCGGTCAGCGGCACGGATGTCGGGTAGAGCTTGTAAACGGTTTGATCTTCGGACCAGAAATGCAGCGCGCGCGAGATGGTGTCGACAAGAACAGCGCCGTTTGCCGTGTTGTCAAAATACGGACGCCAATCAAGCGTGCGGAACGACGAGATATTGCGGCGGTCGTTCGTGTATTCTGTGGTCTCGTGGTTTTCCGCGGTCGGATCATAGACGGCCTGCGATTGCGCCAAGGCAGGCGCGGCAAGCGTCGCGCCGACTGTGGCGGCGGCGGTGCCAAGAAAGCGGCGGCGGTCAAGAAGGGTGCGCGAGGCGGTCATGTCTTTACTCCATCAGCCCCGAATCACTCGGGCAATCGAATTTCGGGCGAAAACAGCCCTTTGTTTAAGTGTAAATATTGCGTGACTGCCGCAGGTGCAAATCAAACGACTGTCATCTGCGTGATCACGCAGAGTTGCGTTTGCCCCAGAGGTTACAACATTGTAAGGCTCTCCACGATCACAAATGGGTGGGTTTATGTCTCGCATTGCTATTATGTTGCTATCGGTGCTGTCTCTTGCGGCCTGTGCCTCCGAACCGGAAGCGCAATTTGGCGCCGATGGAAAGCCGTTGCCGCAGGTTTACAAGATCAAGTCCTCCGAGGAGGCGAAGATCCCTTACCGCGTTCTCGACTCACTGAATGCATTGCGGTCGGCGCGGGGCGTCGCACCTGTCACGCTGAGCCCCACCCTGACGGCCGCTGCGGCAACCCACTCGCGGGATATGTCGGTGCAAAACCGTGCTTGGCACTTTGGATCGGATGGCTCCTCCCCGATCGACCGCGCCCGTCGCGCAGGGTACGCGGGCCGCATTTTGGGAGAGAACATCTCCGAGACCTTCGAGAACGAGACAGAAACGCTCGCGGCATGGATGAACGTGCCCGATACGCGCGAAGTTCTGCTCAGCCCGGAGGCACGCGAGATCGGATTTGCATGGCTACAAGAGCCGACAGGCAAAATTTGGTGGACGCTTCTGACGGGGGGATAAGTTGGCATAAAGCCGTTCTTGCGTTTCACGACCCAACGAAAAAGGGGGCCATCGCGGCCCCCTTTTTTTGCAATTCGCAGTCATCAAGATCTTAAGGGAACAGGAAAATCACTGTCCCATCTTGGACCATAGCGAAAATTTCTTCAATTTCGTCGTCGCTCACGGCAATGCAGCCAGCCGTCCAGTCGCGCCCTAGGCCTTTGTTCTTGCCTTCGCGACCATGAATGAAGATGTCACCGCCAGGTTTACGGCCAGCAGCGTCCGCGCGCGCGACATCATCCGTATCGGGATACGAAATCCCGAGCGACAGATGATAGGCAGAGTTCCAGTTGCGGCGGTCAATGCGGTAGGCGCCCTCAGGTGTCTTCCCGTCGCCCTCGAATTGCTTCGGTCCGATCGGATTGCCCCCGAGAGATATGTCGTAGGTCTTGATCACTGTGGTGCCACTGATCAGGTAAAGCTTCCGCTTCGCTTTAAAAATCTGCAGCTGCGTGATCGGCGGACCATCATAGCGCATAATGCGTGGTTGCCGCGCAGGGGCATAGCCCAGCAAGCTATCCCCGCCGCCCCCTCCGCATGCGGAAAGAAGAGCAACGCCGGAAAGGCCAATCATCGAACGACGGGTTAGCATGTTAAGTCCTGTGGTGATTTGCTCGAGCTTTTTTTCTTGCTCCTAACGGATCACAGATCGGTTGAGAAGGGGGGTAAAACTCTCGTTATCGTGATGGCCGTGTGAATTCTGCCACGAGTTCCACATGGGTTGACCAGCGGAATTGATCCACCACGGTCAGCGGGCCAAGGGAGAACCCTGCTGTGATCAAACGCCGCGCGTCGCGGGCGAATGTGATCGGGTTGCAAGAGACATAGGCGATCTTGTGCACCTCGGAGAGGGCGATCTGCTCGATCTGAGCCTCGGCGCCTGCGCGTGGCGGATCTAGAACAACCACATCAAACGGCTTCAATTCATCCGGCAATAGCGGACGGCGAAACAAGTCGCGCGCCTCCGTTGTCACGCGTTTTAGCCCCTGCGCAGAGCGCCAGCCGGTATCAAGCGCGCGAATCATCGCGGGTTCGGATTCTACGGCGTGGACTTCGGATGTTTCTGCGAGGGGGAGGGCAAATGTGCCGCACCCCGTAAACAGATCAACAACCCGCGGCGCATCGCCAACGATAGCTTTCACCGCCTCCAGCAATGCGGCCTCGCCGTGTCGAGTGGCCTGCAAGAACGCACCAGAGGGCGGCTGCACGCGGGCTTTGCCCATCGTTTGCTGCGCGGGTGCGCGCGTCGCGACGGCTTCGCCATTCCACGAGATACGCGCGAGGCTGTGCGTCTCTGCCAACCCCGCCAGTGTTGTGAATAGCGCCGGGTCCATTTCCTTGCCGCCCTCACAGGCCATATCAACGCCCGAGTCAGATAGGGTCAACGTGAAGGCGATTTCGCCCTTGCGCGACGAGCCGGCCAAGGTCGCATCCTGCGCCGCAGGCAGCGCCGCCATCAAGGCGGGATCGAGAAGTTTGCACTGCGGAATTTCGATGATCGTATCCGACCCGCGCGCATGGAAGCCGACCAGCGCGCCTTTTTTCGTGCGCCGCCCCGTCACCACCGCTCGCCGTCGCGATTGCGTGGGAGAGGTGAGCGTCTGCGTGGTATGCGCCTCGATGCCTTGGCCGCGCAGCGCGGTCTCGACAACTTCGGCCTTCCAACGCGCAACGAACGGATCGGCGGCGTGCTGCAAGACGCACCCCCCACAAGAGCGGTAGTGCGGGCAGGGCGCTTTGACACGGTCCTCCGAAGGGGTGATGATCTTGGGCGCGGTAATTCTGGCCTCACCCGTGGCTTCAACGACTTCGCCGGGCAGGGCCATCGCGACATAGATCGGGCCGTCGGGCGTCTCCGCAATCGCGTCGCCCAAATGACCGAGGCGGTTGATTGTCAGAGTTTGACGGGGTGTTTCGGAAGGCTGGCTTATCGGCTGGCTGGTCATCAGAGGCGGCTCCTATTCGGCCGCCTCTTTATCATCATCACACTCGATGAATCCACCAGATTGACGCTCCCAATAGCGTGCATAAAGGCCACCTTGCGCCAGTAGATCGGAATGCGATCCTGCCTCGACGATTTCGCCTGCTTCCAAGACCACGATACGATCCATCTCGGCAATGGTGGACAAACGGTGCGCGATCGCGAGAACGGTTTTGCCATCCATGACCCGCGTGAGCGCGTCTTGAATGGAGGCTTCAACCTCGCTGTCCAATGCGGACGTTGCCTCATCCAGCACGAGGATAGGCGCGTCCTTCAAGAAGGCCCGCGCGAGAGCGATCCTCTGACGTTGGCCACCTGAAAGCTTGACGCCCCGCTCTCCCAAGGCAGCGTCATATCCCGTTTTGCCCGTGTGATCTTCAAGTGCCATGATGAACTCATGCGCCTCGGCGGCTTTCGCTGCGGCGATAATCTCCTCCTCGGAGGCATCGGGGCGACCGTAGAGGATGTTCTCACGCGCGGAGCGATTGAACATCGCGGTTTCTTGCGTGACCATGCCAATGTTCCGGCGCAGACTTTCTTGCGTGACGTCGCGGACATCCTGTCCGTCAATCTTAACTTGGCCTTGCTCTGTATCGTAAAGGCGCAAAAGCACAGATACCAATGTCGATTTACCTGCACCGGAGGCCCCCACAATCCCGATCCGCTCACCCGCGCGAATCGAAAGATGGATATCGTTTAGGCCGCCCTTCTGCCGCCCGTATGCGAAGGAAACGCCGTCAAACATAATTTCCCCCGACGCGCGCGGCATCTCGACCGCCTCTGCCCGATCTTTCAGCGTGTGCGGTGGTGTGAGGGTTTTCATGCCGTCCTCGACCTCTCCGACTGAGGCCCAAATCCCCATCAGCGCCATCGAAACCCAGCCCGACATCTGCGCGATCCGCATCGCGATGGAGCCAGAGGTTGCGATGTCGCCTGCGGTGGCTTGGCCTTGCTGCCACAGCAATATCGCGCCGCCGACGAGCAAGACGGGCAAAAGGCCGGAAAAGGCCATCTGCGCCGCACGGTAGCTCGTGTTGATTTTGCCAAATCCAATGGCCTTTTCCCGAAACTTTGCCATGGATTTCAGGGCTTCCTGATCCTCGAAAGACGCATGGGCAAAAAGCTTCACGGTTTTGATGTTGGTGATCGTGTCGACGACCTGCCCCGTCACCATCGCCCGCGCTGAGGCGCGCTCTGCCGATTTCGTGCGAACTTTCGGCAGGAACCACCGGATCAAGGCGATGTAGACAACAAGCCAAAGCGCCAACCCAATCGCGCCCCAAATATCAATGCCGATCAGCAAGATAATCGAGCCGACAACGGAGGCCAGAGCGAAGGCGCCTGTGTTAATTGTCTCCGAAGCAACATCGGTGACGGCGCGTGCTGTTTGCATCTGTTTCTGCGCGATACGGCCTGCGAAATCATTATCAAAGAATGTAACTGATTGCCCCATGGTCCAACGATGCAACCGCGACAGGACAAGTGGCATCACATTTGGATTAACCCAAAGATTGGAGGTCGCGGAGGAGGCCGCGAACGCGAGTGGCCTCAGGATGATGTAAAATCCGACATAGGCGGCAATCAATAACGCGTTCTGCCCGAAAAAGCCTTCCGGACCGGCCAGCGTGGCATCAATCACCATCCCCAAAAGAAGTGCGGATAGAACCTCCATCGTCCCTGCTATGGCTGACATTACCGCAGCGATAGAGAGGGTCGGCCAGCTTCCCTCCAGACACCACCGCATGAAGCGGCCGAGAGTGTTGGGCGGATTGCCCGCAGCGGGACGGAATGGATCAAACATAGGACGCCTTTCAGTTGCCCCTAAAATATAGGGCGAGCGTAGGAAGTGTCACAGCAAATCGCCGCGAGTGAGGGTAAAGCCAGATTCGATCCAGCGCGCTTCAAGCTCTTTCAGCTTCGCGCCCAGCGCGGCGCCTTGGAAAACGGGCATCAAGTCGGCGGGTTTGACGGGGAAGTCAGCATGTGCGCCACACTGGATATCTGCCGTGACGTCGGGCGATAGCGGCATTTCCAGAAGCGCCGAGCGGAGCGCCATGACATCCCGCGCCATCTGCGCGCCAAGGTGATACCCGAGCGCGCCCGCCGAGGCCGTCCCAATCGCAGCCTCTCGCAAAAGTGCAACTTGTTTTGTTTCGGCTTTGGAGAGGCGGAGGGCCGATCCGACATCGCCGCCAGAGACAGCGGCAAGGCGGGTCATCCAGTTGCTCTGCGGCGCCAAATGAACGAGCGGCCCTAGCGCGCGCGGATCCGCGCCAGCGAGCACTTGCGCCAATACGCCCGCATGATACATCGCCCAAACCGCAGGGACGGGATCGTTTGCGGACAACAGTTTGCGCATCTCATTCCCGACACGCTCGCGCGACAGGCGCCCCATGCCGTCTGCAAGTGCTGCGCAAGCGGCCAAACCATCTGCGTCCAGATCTTCGCCATACCAAGCCGAAAATCTGAAAAACCGTAAAATCCGCAAGTAATCCTCGGATATCCGCGTCTCTGCATCGCCCACGAATCGGACGCGACGCGCGGTCAAATCGCGAAGGCCCGCGCCGACGGGATCGAGAACTACGCCTGCCGCATCGGCATATAACGCATTCATTGTGAAATCACGGCGCTGAGCGTCATCTTCAATGCAGTCGGAAAACGCAACCGTCGCGTTGCGTCCGTCCGTTGCGATGTCGCGGCGGAACGTGGTTATCTCATGCGCGATCCCGCCTGCAATAACTGTGACAGTGCCATGCTCGATGCCGGTCGGGACAGGTTTGAAACCCGCCGCCTCCGCGCAGCGCGTGACCGTGGCGGGCGGCGCATCCGTCGAAATATCGATATCGGACACGGGCGCCCCCAGCAGCGCATTGCGCACGCAGCCTCCCACGACATAGGCTCGGTGACCGGCGGATGTGAGCATCCCCATCACCTCTTGGGTTTGCCACCGCGTGAGCCAGTCACCTGTCACCGATGTAGCGACCGGGGCCATTGGTTTTGTGGTCTGTGTCATCCTGCGATCCGGTCTGCGAGCGCACGAAGTATGCGCGCTGTTGCGCCCCAGATGTAGTAGGGGCCGTAGGGAACGGTATAGAAGGATCGTGTGGTGCCGCGCCAGACGCGCCCCTCCACGCGGAAATTGGTCGGGTTCGCGATATGGCTCAGAGGCACAAAAAATATTTCATCGACCTCACCGATCTCGGCGCGCGGCGTAAACGGCCCGTGAATGCGCGCGAAGACGGGCGTGACTGTAAAGCCCGTCACGGTTTCATGCGGATCGAACGTGCCCAAAACCGTAACGGAAGACGGATCAAGGCCGACTTCCTCTTGCGCCTCTCGCAGCGCGGCGGCGGTGGGATTGGCGTCTGTTGGATCAACCTTGCCGCCCGGAAAGGCAATTTGCCCCGGATGATGGCGCAAATGCGATGAGCGTTTGGTCAGCATCAATTCCGCCCCCGCGGGCCCGTCGCGAAAGGCCGCCAGAACGCCCGCTTCTCGCAGAGGGCGCCCCGGAGGGAGAACGATATCAGGGTTCAGATCATAATCCGAAGACGGTCGCCCCGATCGCGCTAAAGCCTGCAAGATCGGGGCTAACGGATCAGTCATCTTTCGCCTCGATCGGATCGCCTTGTGGCGTGACCGTCGCCTCAAACCCCAAGGATTGCGGATCAAACACGTAATGCGCGCCGCAGAACTGGCAATCGGCCGTGACGGTATTTTCCTCCGTCGTCATGGTGCGGATATCCTTGGCTGAATAAATCGCAAGCGAATCGCGCACGCGGTCTTCTGAGCAGGTGCAGCCAAATTCTACGCGCTGCGGGTCGAACACGCGGGGTTGCTCCTCATGGAACAAGCGCACGAGCAGATCCGTCGGATGAACGGTGGGCCCGATCAATTCGAGTTGTTCAACGGTGTCGAGCAACATGTTCGCGCGGCTCCAGTTTTCCTGATCGTCACCGTGCAAGATGTCATCGCCTTCCAACGGGCGCGGGGTGTCCTCCGCAGGCGCGTCAGACTTCGCCATGAGTGGCGACGCTTTTGGCATCGTTTGCAGCATCACGCCACCGGCGCGCCACCGCTCTCCCTCACCCGGAAGCGTCGAACGCCCGAAGGCGAGCGAGAACCGCGTGGGGAGCTGTTCGGATTGCGCGAAATAGGTTTGGGCGCAAGCGGCCAGCGAACCGCCCGACAAAGGGGTGATGCCTTGATACGGCGTCGTGCCTTCGCCTTGGTCGATCAGCACGGCGAAATAGCCTTGGCCGATCTGTCCGAACCCGTCAGCATTCAGATCGACAGCGTCCTTATCGAAGCTTGCCCAGCCACGGATACGCGCCGGTGCGCCTTCGCTGGCGGGGGCATAATAGTCCGTCGCGATGATGCGGATCGGGCCACTGCCGCGGATTTGCAGCGAAAGCTTCCAACGCAGCTTAATCGTTTGACCGATGAGCGCGGTCAGCAAGGCAACTTCGGCAACGAGGGCTTCGATAACAGGGGGGTAATCATGCTGTGACAGCACTTGTTCCAAAACGCCATCCAGCCGTGCAACGCGGCCGCGCACATCGGGAAGATCGAGTTGGAAAGGAAGGACGGTATCGTCCCATGCGATTTGCGAGAGCGTGGTCATATTATATCCTGTGCCCGCCAGCGGGGCTTGGCCCCGAAGGGGTGTCATGTCAAAGGTGTCTTGGCTGGCATACCGTGCCTATATAGGTACGGCAACCGATGACCCAAGGGGGGAAGCAGTAGATGCGCCGTTTTGGAGAGACGCCCAAGCGTGGGCAGGCCTACCGTCCGCGCCACGGAGCCTATGCGATTCTGATTCGGGATGGGGATGTTTTGCTGACGCATCAAGCGCTGCCGGAACCAGAATTCCAACTGCCCGGAGGGGGGATCGACCCGGGTGAAAGCGCGATTCAAGCGTTGCACCGCGAGGTTTATGAGGAAACCGGCTGGGCAATTGCGCAGCCGCAGCGATTGGGTGCCTATCGTCGCTTTACCTTTATGCCCGACTACGACCGCTGGGCTGAGAAGATTTGCACGATCTATTTAGCGCGTCCGGTAATCCGCCGCGGCGCCCCGTTAGAGCCTGGCCATGAGGCGGTATGGTGTCGGGCATCGCAGGCGGCGGATTTGGTCGGGAGCGAGGGCGACCGGCACTTTTTGCGCCATGCAATCCTGAGCTTTATGTAGTTTTACGCATACTGCGGCATCAATGCCGCGTATTTAGCACGATTTTACTTTACGTAAGGAACAACCTGCTAGTAATTGTGTCCAAAATAAGTTAATTAAACGTCGAGCAGTATAAAAAGTTGGCCAAAGGCCACGGGTAATGAGGCGGAGTACATTTTATGGTAAAGTCAATTGACTTTGCTGTCCGTGATGACATGGGCGGCGTTAATCGTGGTGTTGTTGGTGGTGACGGCGCGAGCGATTTTCTCGTAGTAGGTTCGGGCGATGAGATTTCCCTAAACCTCCGTAAATCAAACATTTTGAAATACACGCGCGACGTGAGTGACCTTCAAATCACCCTGATCGATGGCCGTGTTATTACTCTGAGTGATTATTTTAACGCTGCAGCGGGCGAGGAGAACAAGTTGTTCATCTCCGCCGACGGCGAAATCTCGCAAGTCTTCATTGAATCTGGCCCGGATGGCATCTTGTTTGCCAGCTATGGCGGCGACATGGGGGCCGATAAATGGAGCCCGTATGACCAGATTTCGTTCTACGAAGGTAGTGAGCTTGTTGCGGATGCTGAGCTTGGTGAAGCAACCGGCATGGCGGCCTTCGCGCCCGTCCTCGGGGGGCTAGGCGCTTCTGCGGCGCTCGCAGGGGCCGGTCTTTTGGGTCTCGGTTTGCTCGGTGGCTCTGGCGGTGGTTCAACAGCAACGGACACAACCGACACGACTGACACCACGGATGCGACCGACGTAACTGACGCCACGGATGCGACGGACGGCACTGATGCCACCGATGGTACGGATGCGACCGATGCAACGGATTCCACAGATGCAACGGACGTCACTGACGCAACGGATACCACCGATGCGACAGACGGCACTGATGCAACTGATGCCACGGACGTGACCGATGGGACGGACGGCACGGATTCCACCGACGCGACAGACCCAACTGTTGTGGTTGATCCCACGGATGGGACAGACGCTACGGATGCGACAGACGGTACAGATGCTACCGACGCAACTGATGGCACCGATGGTACCGACGCAACTGATGGTACCGACACGACCGATGGGACCGATGCAACGGATGGGACAGACTCCACAGATGGGACAGACCCAACCGTTGTCGTTGATCCGACGGATGGCACAGACGCAACTGACGCGACCGATCCAACAACCGCGACTGAGCCTGTCGAAGTTATCATCCCGACCGTCGATAACCCTGATGATGACAGCACGCTGACCTTGATCACTTCGGGGTCTCCTGTGGTGTCCGGCACGGGTGCGCCCGGGTCGACTGTGGAAGTTGTCATCGGCGACGAAACCGTGACGACGACGATTGATGATGATGGCGTTTGGAGCGTGACCTTCGAGGGCGATAACTTCCCCGCGGACGGCGATTATTCCTCCGAGGTGACCGTGACCACTGGTGGTACCGTTTACGAACTCGATGGCCCTGACTTCCTGATCGACATGACGCCGCCGCCGGTTGAATTTACCGAAGGCACGCAGAGTGTTGGCGATATCGAGAACCTTGCGGACTATGCGGATGGTGTGACCATCGGCGGTGAAGGCGAGGCCGGCGCAACGGTTGAAGTGACCGTGTTGGACACTACCCGCAGCGCCACCGTTTCAGAAGACGGTACGTGGGAAGTTACGTTCACGCAGTCCGAAGTGCCCGGCGGCGAATATGAAACAGCCGTCACCGTTGTCGCGACAGATATCCACGGCAACATGAGCACAATCACCGACACGCTCGAGATCGACACCGTAATGTCGGTCGCGTTTGATGATGATTCGATCACCGACGATAATATCGTGAATGCCGCCGAGCTTGCCGAAGGCGTAACCCTGACTGGAAGCTCGCAAGCGGGCGCGACAGTCACGGTGAGCATTGGTTCTGTATCGCACGAGGTTGTAGCGGGCGCTGATGGAAGCTGGTCGGTTGTCTTCGCGGATGGCGAAATCGCGGGTGGTGAGCGGGATGTCCGCGCGACCGTCAGCGCGGTTGATCCGGCAGGCAATACCGCGACGGATACGCGTTGGATCACCTTGGATACGGTTGGCACCGTTGCGATTGATCCGGTTCAGGCCGGTGATAACGTGATCTCCGGCGCCGAGCGCACAGCGACAAGTGGCGTGCCGCTGGTCGGGACGGCTGAGGCTGGGTCAACCGTGGTTGTGACCATGGGCACCGCGAGCCAGACCGTGACAGCCGGTGCTGATGGCACTTGGAGCGCGACGTTCTCCACAGCGCAGATTCCGGCAGGCGAGAGCACGCCTACCATCTCCGTGACCGCGACCGATCTCGCGGGCAACGTGTCGACCGCCTCGCAAACGATCCAGATCGATACGGTTGTTAACCGTCTCACGCATACAACTGCGACGCCAGGTGCGGATAATGTTGTCAACGCGGCAGAGGGTGCAACCGGTGTTGTCGTTACGGGCACAGTGGAAGCGGGCTCGACCGTCAGCTTGACGTTGGGCACCAATTCCAGCGTTGCGGCGACCGTGAGCGCCGATGGCACTTGGACCGCGACAATCCCTGCGAGCCAACTGCCAACATCCGAAACCAGTCTGACGCTCAGCGTTCAAGCAACGGATCAATACGGAAACGTCGCGACCCAAAGTTCGACAGTGACGTTTGACCCTGTTGTCCGGAACTTCATCGAGACCGGCACAGTTGCTGGCGACGGTGTCGTGAACGCCGACGAGGCCGCCGCAGGCTTCACCATTGGCGGCACGGTCGAGGCCTATTCGACGGTTCAGGTCAATCTGGCGAACGGATCGACCCAGACCGCGACGGCTGGCAGCAATGGGCGTTGGACGGTGACATTCGACACGGATGATTTGCCGGCCGGCGAGGGCACAATGGGTTACACCATTCTCGCCACCGATAGCCATCAAAATACCTCCACGCTGGATGGAAGCTTCGAATATGATCTGATCACGCCGGACGCACCGAA
This sequence comes from Albirhodobacter sp. R86504, assembly GCF_042466415.1. NCBI lineage: Bacteria > Pseudomonadati > Pseudomonadota > Alphaproteobacteria > Rhodobacterales > Paracoccaceae > Albirhodobacter > Albirhodobacter sp. R86504. Next base: position 2,398,485 of record NZ_JAXHCH010000002.1, read on the forward strand.
CATTCTGTTCTTCCAAGCGGAATCAAGTGCTCTTCGCGGGATCGGTACGATGCTGACGGATGACAGCTATACCATGACGCAAATCGCGTCGAACGGTGCGAGCAGCAACGTCTCCTTCCGCCAGACAAATGATGTCGAATATGACGAGAGCTTCTTCCGGTTCTCCAGCACGGTTCCGGATGGATCGTACCTCGTTGTGACGGCGGAAGACGCGGCAGGTAACGATGCGTCGACCTTGATGATCGTCAACAACACCGAAGCGGTAAACGTCAATCTTGATCGGGTCGGGTTGGAAAGCTTCGACTTCGGAACGATCGATTTGAGCTTCGCGCCAGAAGCGAACCTGACGATTACCGAAGCGCAGATCATGTCGTTGACCGACAGCGACCACACGCTCGTGGTGCGCGGTGATAGTGCAGATCGCGTGACGGCCACAGGTGCGGTCGATACCGGTCAAACGGTCGAAATCGATGGCTCGGTTCACCACGTCTATACGCTCGGCTCGAGCGGGGCGACGTTGCTGATCGACGACGATATCACGCAGGTGACCATTTAAGGAGCGTGCGAATGACCCGGCGGGACCTCAAGGATTTTCCCCGGGCCACTTCGGCGGTCCGGTTCGGAACGGCGGCCTGCTTTGCCTTGGTCTTGACCGGTTGCGGCTGGGGGGAGGAGGACTCTTCTCTTGCCAGCATGCAATCGTTCCAGCCAGCGGGTGCGGATGCGGCCCTCGTTCCCGCAACTCCAGGGGTTACGGCGGAGACTTCCGTTGTGATCTCCGATCTTAAACTCCGTCGCTCGGTCCTGCCGAGTGGTGGCGCCTATCAGCAAGTCGGGCAATCCGTTTTGGCGGCTTCGCGCGGTAAGGCAGAAGCGGAGCTGCGTGTCGCGCGGCTTACCGCAGAGGCAAGATCAAAGAATTGGTTGCCACAATTGACACCGTCCATCTCGCTCAGTTCTCTGGGGGATTTGGTCACGTCTTTGGTGGTCGAGCAGGTACTGTTCGACAACGGCAAGAAGAAAGCCGAGCGCGCATTTGCGGCGGCGGATGTCGAAGTCGCTGCGGTGAACTACGCCGCCGAGATGAATGACCGCGTGTCTGACGGTCTCGAGCATTACATTGCCGCCAAACGAGCGATCGAGCAGGGCGCGGCGGCGCGCGATGCAACGGTGCGGATGAAGGAATACAACCGCATCATGTTGGAGCGCGTGAAGGGGGGGCTCTCGGATATGTCCGAGGCGCGCGTCATTTCGCAAAAATACGCCGAGATGGAAGCAACCGCGCGGTCGGATGACGATAGCCGGACAACGGCTCTGGCGCAGTTGAACGCCATGGCCGACCGCGATTTGTCGACCGTGACCGGTGTCGATCAGCTTTTCGTGCAAACACTGGAGGCAAAGCCATTGACCGTGGTGATGGCCGAAGCCGAACGCGGCCGGTCGCTTGCCGAAGCGAAAATTATGCGGGCGGGATATTTGCCTGGCATTTCGGCCGTCGGAGAGGTCGGTTCGGGCGCGTCCGAGTTCGGTCTATCGGCAACCGTCGGCAATGCGCTCGGCTTTGGCACGGGGGACGCACTTGCGGCGATCGAGGCGACAAAGGCCAGTGCGGATGCCGCCGTATCGGAAGCGCAGCAAGACGCGCAGATCACCCGCGTGACCATGGAGCGCAAGCTCGAAGCCGCGCGCGCGAAATATGTGCGCGATGCGGAAGTGATCCGCCAGACAGGCGAGGGGCTGGACCTCTTCGTCGAGCAGTATAAGGTGGGTCGCAGGACGTTGCTTGAACTGGTCAATATGTATGAGAGCTATGCCGCGATGGAACGTGCGCAGATTGCTTTGAAATACGACATTGCCCTGTTAGAGATATCTATAGCTGGCGAGTTGGGCCTGTTGGCCGATGGTACGAATATCTAAGGGGCGGAAGGCAGTTTGACCGACCGGATTATCGCGTTTGACATTAACGCGGCCCGCGTGAGCGGGGCCGATGGCGGTGCTATGCCGCGCGGCACATCTGGCACAGGCCGATCCGCTCCGAAGCCAAACTCGATCAGCAAGGCGAGAGCACGGGCCGAGTTAGCCTCGGCCTATGCCGGTTTGTTGGGGGCGCAGATCCCCGCCGCCGACATCTTGGAACAAATGCTTCTCGCCGTGGGCGAAGCCACCGCCGCTGTCACTGGGGTGCCCGCGGGCGAAGTGTCGCCCGAGCAGGTCGCGGCTGTGCTGAAAGTTGCGGGGATGCAGGTCGAAATCGAACAGATTTCGGAGGCCGAGCCGGGGCACTGGCCCGCGATTGCGGTAATGACCAGCGGTCAGATGGTGTTGGTGATCGGGCAGGATCGCGGCTCCGTCACAGTCTACGATAAAACACGGCCCGACGGGCGTGCCGAAGTCCCGATACTTGAATTTGCGCCGTTTTTCTCGGGCAAGATCGTGCGGGCGCGATCAACCCTGCGCCAAATCGAGGAACGCCATCGTCTTCTGGACGGCCGCAGCCATTGGTTCTGGGGCGAGTTTCTGACGCAGCGCCGCACCTTTGCGGAGGTGGCGATTGGTTCACTCTTCGCGAATATTCTGGCGGTCGCGGTGGCCCTGTTTTCGTTGCAGGTTTATGATCGCGTGATCCCGCATAAATCGGAGGCAACGCTTTGGGTTCTGGCGGGGGGCGCGTTTTTGGCGATGCTGATGGAGGGTGCGCTCAAGCAAGCGCGGTCGTCCTTGATGGATGTCTCAGGTCGCAAAATCGAATTGTCGGTGCAAAAGCTCCTGATGGAGCGGCTCTTGGGAATGAAAGCCTCCCCCGCCGCGCGATCCCCCAGCCAGCTGTTTTCCGCGATGCGGGAGTTCTCCTCCGTGCGGGAGTTTTTCACCGCGACGACGATTGGCGGACTTGCGGATGTGCCGTTTATTTTCGTCTTCCTCGCTCTCGTGGCTTCCATCGGCGGGAACCTTGTATGGGTGTTAGTCGTGGGGGGCATCTTGATGGTCTTGCCCGGCTTCTTGATGCAAAAAAAGATGATCGCGCTGACCAAAGCCACGCAAGGCGCCTCGGCGCGGGCTTCCAAGCTATTGATGGAGGCGATTTTCGAGCATGAGACGGTCAACACGCAGCGCGGGCAAGATAAGTTCAAGCGCCTGTGGGAAGAATTAACGACACTCTCTGCTGTGAAATCCTCCGAACAGCGCAAGCTGTCCGCGTGGTTGACGGGGTGGGCGCAGGGCGTGCAGCAAGGCACCTATATCCTCGTCGTTGTGATCGGGACGTATAAGGTTTTCTCTGGCGATTTTACGGTGGGTTCAATCATCGCGATCGGGATGCTGACCACGCGCACGCTGGGCCCTCTGACGCAGCTTTCGGGCACATTGGCGCGATGGTCCAACGTGAAAGCTGCGCTAACCGGTTTGGAAGCGATTGCGGGCGCCGAGCAGATGCAGGAGGCCGAGCGTTCTTATCTGCGGACGGAAAAAATCGGCGGCAGTTTCGAGCTGCGTCAGATTGATTTCAAATATGATCCCTCCGGCGCAGCGACCGTCGACATTGCGGCGCTGGCGATCCCAGCGGGGCAGCGTGTCGCGGTTTTGGGGGCAAACGGATCGGGTAAATCAACCCTGCTGAAACTTCTCGCGGGGGTATATGAGCCCAATTCCGGCCGTGTGTTGTTGGACGGTGTCGATCTCAGTCAATTGCATCCACGGGATCTGCGGCGCGGGGTGGGGTATCTCAGTCAGGATGTTCGGCTGTTCTCTGGCACGTTGCGCGACAACCTCAATCTCTCGCAGCTGGAGCGGAGCGAAGACCGCCTTTACCAAGCGCTAGACTTCGCAGGTTTGGGCCCGTTTTTACGGAGCCATCCCAAAGGCCTCGATCTCGAGATAAAAGACGGCGGCGAGGGCCTATCGGTCGGGCAGCGCCAATCAATCGGTTGGGCGCGCCTGTGGCTGCAAGATCCGCAGGTTGTGCTTTTGGATGAGCCGACGGCGGCATTGGATACAACGCTCGAGATCACACTTGTCTCGCGTTTGGAAAGCTGGCTTCAAGGGCGCACGGCGATCATCGCGACGCATCGCGTGCCGATCCTTGCGCTTACGGATCGCACGTTGATCATGCAAAGCGGTCGCCTAATGGTTGATGGTCCGCGTGACGCGGTTCTTGCGCATCTCAACAAAGCCAAAGGTGCGGGCCAATGAGCACGATGGACCCGTCCGCAATGGAAGATCGATCCAAACGTCCCTCGGCGACGATTTGGTTGATCGCGGCGACCGTGATCTTGTTCATTGCTTGGTCAGCCGTGGCGTGGGTCGATGAAATCGTGCGTGGGACAGGCGAGATTGTGTCGTCCTCCAAGCCACAGATCATCCAAAACCTCGAAGGCGGCATCCTCGCCGCGCTCTATGTGTCCGAGGGCGACACGGTTGAGCTTGGCGATGTGCTGGCGAGGTTACAAGGCACCCAGTATCAAACTCAGGTCGATGATCTGGAAAGCCAAATCGCGGCGCTAGAGGTGCGCAAGTTGCGCCTAGAGGCGGAGATGGCGGGGCTGACGGACTTTGAGCCCTCGATCAACGAAGAAAAACTGGTACCAGCAATTATCGCGTCCGAACGCGCGCTGCTCACGGCGCGGCTTGAGGATTTTACCTCGCGCAAGTTAGGCGCGCGGAGGGTGTCCGAGCAGGCTTCGGCGGAGTTGAAGCTGCTTGAGAATATGCTCAAGAAGGAAATCGCGCCGCTGATCGAGGTAACGCGAGCCCGCAAAGTGGCACGCGATGCGGAGAACCAGCTTTCCGATATCATCACCAAGACCGAGCTTGAGCGCGCTGGCGAGTATTCCGAGACTTTGGCCAAGCTAGGCACTTTGCGGCAGCAGATCAAATCGGCCGAAGATCAGTTGGATCGCACGATCTTGGAAAGCCCACTCAAGGGGATCGTCAATAAGCTTTCTGTCACCACGATTGGCGGTGTTATTCGCCCCGGTGAGGAGATCTTGCAGATTATCCCGTTGGACGAAGAGCTGTTCATCGAGGCGCAGATACGGCCCGAGGATATCGCCAATGTGAAGCCGGGGCAGGAGGCGACTATTAAGCTTTCTGCTTACGACTACACGATCTACGGCTCGCTTCAGGGGGAGGTGCACGTCTTGTCGGCGGATACCTTTAAAGATGAGCGCGACCCGAAAGCGGCGCCCTATTATAAGGTCACGCTGCGGGTCGATGTGGCGCATTTGACCGAGCGCCAGCGCAATCTCCAAATCAAGCCGGGGATGCAGGCGACGGTGGAGTTACGCACCGGCGAGAAGACGGTTTTGCAATATCTTCTAAAGCCACTCTACAAATCTCGCGAGGCGCTGCGCGAGCCTTGAGCAACACTCGCCCGAACGCAAAAAGGCCCGCCGTCATTGGCGGGCCTTTTTGATGGGTGCAGGACTACCGCAAAGCGTCGAGAACGCCTCGATCTGGGATGCCGTCGACAACCATCCCGCGCGAGGCTTGGAAGGCGCTGACGGCCGCGGCGGTCATTGAGCCGGTGCGCCCATCCGTACCGCCCGTGTCATAGCCGAGCGCGGTAAGTTTGCGTTGCAACTCCATGCGTTCTGACTCGTCCAAGACGTTGGGATCACGCGGGAAGTCTTTGATGAAGCGCCCCCCGCCGCCGATCCGATCTGCGAGATGTGCGACGCCGACGCCGTAAGCATCCGCATTGTTATAGCGCAGGATCGCGCGGAAATTGTTGAACACCATCAGCGCAGCTCCCTCGCGCCCACCGGGCAGGATAATCGACCCTGCACCAGCATTCGGAAGCGCCCCACCTTTTGTATTGCGCACGCCCATTGCCGCCCACGCGGAAGGATCCTTGCGAGTATCCTTGCCGATCAGCCCGTAGTTGAAGCCGTCGGGGAGGGTCACTTCGACCATCGCGGGCTGGCCCATCTGCCAACCGGATCGCTTCAGATAGGCGGCTGTTGACGCCAGCGCATCGGCCGGATTCTCGGACCAGATATCGCGCTTGCCATCGCCGGTGATATCTACCGCATAGGCGAGGTAGGAGGTTGGGATAAACTGTGTATGCCCCATCGCCCCCGCCCACGAGCCCGTCATATGCGCGGAGTCGGTATCGCCCGATTGGATGATCTTGAGAGCGCCGATCAGTTGCTGCTCAAAGAAGCTCGACCGCCGGCCTTGGTAAGCGAGGGTTGAGAGCGCAGGGATGATCAACGTGCGGCCACGCGTCGTCCCGTAGTTGCTCTCCATCCCCCAAATTGCGACAACGGCCTCGCGGTCGACCCCGTAGGTCGCCTCGATTTTGTCAAACAGGGCGTCGTTTTCTGAGAGTAGGCTGCGGCCTGTCGTCACGCGGGTGTTCGACACTGCGCTATCGAGATATTCCCAGATGGATTTCTTGAATTCAGCCTGATTGTTGGAGCGCTCGATCACTTCGGGGTTGAACGGCACATCTCGCATCGTGCGATCCAGTGTCGCCTGCGAGATACCCGCAGCGCGCGCGCGCGGAAGGAAGCTGACAACCCATGCATCCATGCCGGCCTGAACCTCGCGCGACACCGGCGGAATGGGATCAATCGCCGCGCGGGCGCTCCCCGAGGAGCGGATCTGATTTGCGCCGGTACACGCTGTAAGCGCGGACAGCATGACCGCCGAAAGAGCAAAAGAGCGGAGAGCCTGTTTCATTATATACCTGTTTGACTGCGCGTTTTTCGAGATTGTAGCGCAATCGAGAACAGATCGAAAGGCTCACGCCAAGGTCGGGTCCGGCATCTGCCGATCTTTGCCGAAGAACGGTTGAAGTTGCACAACGATGACGGAATTCTCATCCAGAGCACGCTGCATCAGCTCGCGTTCTTCGTCGCTGATCTCGTGCCCCTGTGCCAGCCGTTCTTCCAACGTGCCATACCCTGTAACATCAAGGGGCGCCATATCCGCATCCTTGAGGATCGCCACGGTTTCACGCACGGCTTCCGCTTCTTCGACGCCCGAAGCGTAGCACATGATCCCCGCGCCGGTCGCATTTTTGGGCAAGCCGTCGCCCTTCTTGCGGCCGACTTCAACCACGAGCGTATAGACCTCTTGCTTGCGCTTTACCTTCGCAGGTTTCGCGGGCTTTTGCGGCTCGTCTTCGTCGTCGTAGATGAATTCGGGATCGTCAGTCATGGCTCTCTCCTGAAAGCGAGGGCCCCCGAAGGAGCCCCCATTTGGATCAATCGCGCAGCAATTCGTTGATGCCGGTTTTGGAGCGCGTCTTTTCATCCACGCGCTTCACGATCACCGCGCAATAGAGGTTGATCCCGTTTTTCGACGGCATGGAGCCGGAGACGACCACCGAATAGGGCGGCACTTCGCCGTAAGTCACGGCGCCGGTTTCGCGATCAACGATCTTCGTCGATTGCCCGATGTAGACGCCCATGCCCAGTACGGAGCCCTCGCGGATGATGCAGCCTTCGACCACTTCCGAGCGCGCACCGATGAAGCAATTGTCCTCGATGATCGTCGGGCCGGCCTGCATCGGTTCCAACACGCCGCCGATGCCGACGCCGCCCGAAAGGTGCACGTGCTTGCCGATCTGCGCGCAGGAGCCGACGGTCGCCCATGTGTCGACCATCGTGCCCTCACCGACATGCGCGCCCAAGTTCACGAAGGACGGCATCAGAACCACGCCTTTGTCGATGAACGCCGAGCGGCGGACGATGGCATTTGGCACGGCGCGGAAACCAGCAGCGCGGTATTCCGCCTCGCCCCAGCCGTGGAATTTGCTATCCACTTTATCCCACCACGAAGACCCCTGCGGGCCGCCCGATTGCAATTCCATATCCTTGAGGCGGAAGCCCAAAAGCACGGCCTTTTTCGCCCACTGGTTCACATGCCAGTCGCCATTTTCCTGACGCTCGGCCACGCGCAGCTTACCAGAGTCCAGCGCGTTGAGCGTTGCCTCGATCGCATCGCGCGCTTCGCCTTTGGAGGCGGGCGTAATGGTGTCGCGCGCGTCCCACGCGGCTTCAATGGCGGTCTCAAGGGCGGCATTCGACATGGGAACGTCCTTCTTTCACGGATTGAGGTAGTTTTTACTGCCCTCAGCCTATAGTTGGAACAGAGCAAACGCGCAATGAGCAGGACCAAAATGAACGACGATAGCCGCAACCATCCGTTCCGCGATTCCCTTGAGGACGCGCGCGCAGCCAAGCGTATTCCCGATACTCCGCAAACCCGTGCGCCGGCCTACCGCCTTGCCTTCACGGATTCCGATTTCATGATGCGAGAGGAGTTGCGCCCTGTCCGGTGGCAGTTAGAGCTTCTAAAGCCGCAGATGATCTTGGACGAGCGCGGCATTAATTCGACGATTGTGATGTTTGGTGGGGCGCGCATTCCTTCGCCGGCGAATCGTGAGAGCGCGAAGACGCCCTATCTTGCCGAGCTTTCGCAATATTACGAGGAGGCTCGTAAATTCGCAGAGGCCATAACCAACCGTTCGATGAACAGCTACGGACGCGAGGATGTTATTTGCACGGGCGGCGGTCCGGGCGTGATGGAGGCTGGAAATCGGGGCGCGCAGGAGGCGGGAGGTCAATCGATTGGCCTCAATATCGTCCTGCCACATGAGCAAGCGCCCAACGAGTATGTGACGCCCGATTTGTCGTTCAACTTCCATTATTTCGCGATCCGCAAGATGCATTTTCTGATGCGCGCGAAGGCGGTGACGGTCTTCCCGGGCGGGTTCGGGACGCTTGACGAGATGTTCGAGGCGCTCACCTTGATCCAGACAGGACGAATGAAGAAAATTCCGTTTATCCTGTTTGGGGTCGATTTCTGGAAGAAGATTGTCAACTGGGAGATGCTTGCAGATGCAGGAACAATCTCACGCGAGGATCTCGATTTGATTAGCTTCGTTGAGACATCCGAAGAAGCGCTCGCAATTATCGACGGGTGGGAGCCTGAATGCCCGTAAGATACCGGGCTTGGAATACCTGATTTTTAAAAGGCCGGACTCCGCGTCCGGCCTTTTTATGTCTGTCCGGCGGGTGTTAAAGGCCCGCTTCGGCGGCGATTGCGGCTTTGGATTTGCGCTGGCGCTCGGTCGCGGATTTTAGCTGGCCGCAGGCCGCCATAATATCCTCGCCGCGCGGCGTGCGGATCGGGGATGCATAGCCTGCTTTGTAGATGATATCCGCGAAAGCCTCGATCCGTTCCCAATCGGAACGCTGGTAAGGCGCGCCGGGCCATTCGTTAAACGGGATCAGGTTAATTTTCGCAGGGATCCCCTGGATAAGTTTGACGAGGCGTCGCGCGTCGGCATCGGAATCGTTCACATCTTTCAGCATGACATATTCAAACGTGATCCGTTCCGAATTGGACACGCGGGGATATTCACGGAGCGCCTCGAGAAGCGTCTCGATGTTCCAGCGCTTGTTGATCGGTACAAGCTTGTCACGTACGTCATCCGTTGTCGCATGGAACGATATCGCAAGCAGGCAGCCGATTTCGGCAGCGGTGCGGGCGATTTCAGGTACCACGCCAGACGTCGACAATGTGATCCGACGACGCGAGAGGGTTAGCCCCTCATTATCCATGACGACTTGCATCGCATCGCGGACGTTCTCGAAGTTATAAAGCGGTTCGCCCATTCCCATCAAAACTACGTTTGAAACAAGACGCGTTTCGTTTTTCGGGGCGCCTTGCTCGGGCCATTCGCCCAAATCATCGCGCGCGACCATTACCTGACCGACGATCTCGCCAGCCGTGAGATTCCGGACGAGCTTTTGCGTTCCCGTGTGGCAGAACGAACAGGTGAGTGTGCACCCAACCTGACTCGAGATGCACAGCGTCCCGCGGCTTTCTTCGGGGATATAGACCGCCTCGACCTCATGGCCGCCAGCGATTTTCAACAGATATTTACGGGTGCCGTCTTCGGAAACTTGTTTCGAGACGATCTCGGGCACTTCAATGACAAAACGCTCTTCCAAAAACGCGCGATAGTCTTTCGCGAGGTTCGTCATCGATGCGAAATCACGCACACCCCAGTGATACATCCACTGCCAGATCTGCCCCAAGCGCATCTTGGCCTGCTTTTCCGGCGTGCCAGCCGCGATGAGCGTTTCACGCAATTGCTCGCGCGTCAGCCCGACGAGGTTGAGTTTTCCGCCTTCAGGCAGCTTGCGCGCGATCGTCACCACATCTTGGGTGATGGGCGCAGAAACTGTGGCGCTTTTGGCTTCGGGGGCATTGGTCATGGCAAGGATCCTGACTTGGAGAAGTGCGCGATATAGGGGATTCGCAGATCATTTTACAGCAAAAATAAAAAAGCCCCGCATCAGCGGGGCTCCTCATCGCGGAAAAGGCGAAAACTGACGCCCCCGCCAGTTACTTACACTGTTTGCCTGCTTCGTCGATCGTCGCGGTAAACCCGAGAAGCGAGAACGTATCTTTTGTTTTGGTGCCGCGCGACGACCCGCCCGACAGTGTCGCCTCGGACCCTGCTTTGAGGGCTGCGATGATCTTCGCGTCGTCGTCCGCCGATCCCGCCCATGCGCCCTCACCATCGGTGAACAGGGTGAAGGACTTGCCGCCGATGTTCATATCGACCGTCGAATCCGGCGCGAACGGGTAGCCACCCATGAAGGAAACTTCGCCCGCTTTGCCCGGACGGAAGGTTACGAACAAACGAATGTCCCCGCGACGTACTGCCACGGCCTGACCATCCTTGGTGTTCACGGTTTCCTTCGGAGCCGAGACTGCCCAGCATTCTTTGGGGTCTGCTCCGACAAAGCCGCTCCAATCGGTATTGGCGGCGACGCGGTTAGTTTCTTGTGCGAACGCGGTTTGCGCCATCAAGGTGATGACGGCAGCGCTCAGCCCATGACGAATAATCGTTTTCATTGGTACAACAGCCTCCAGCTGTAACTTGCCTCTGCGTCCACCCGTCAGGGCTTATGCCCTTCTTTTACGTTGATAGACGCGATTTCAACTCGATATCTAGATGATAACGCAAATGTGCCAAACTGCGAAAGCCCCGATGGCGGGAATTTGATCGCTTTACGTCGAAATCGCGAAAGATCAGCAAATTTCTGCCTCAGTTTGCCTCGGCCTCCGTGAGCAGGCCCTCCGCGACAAGGCGCGCCGCCCAAGGCGAAGGCCCGTCAAAGAGATGGGTTTGCCATCCACGCGCCTGCGCCGCAGCGATATTGTCGGCGCGATCATCGGCAAATAGCAAACGCTCTGGCAACAGGCCGCAATCCTCCTCGAGCATTTTGTAAATTTGGGCGTCAGGTTTGATCACGCCCATATGGCCAGAGATATACTTGCGATCAAATTCATTCAGGAACGGATAGACATCGCACGCCATCGCGAAGGTTTGGATTCCGAAATTTGAAAGGGCAAAGACCGGAATGGATTTCGCCCGCAGCGCGCGCAACAGGCGCACCGAATGCGGAATTTCCGGTGAGGCCATCTCAAGCCAATCGTCGTGCCACCGTTGAATTTCGGGCGCAAAATCGGGGTAGGTTTCGGCACATTGCGCGACTTTCGTCGCGAAGTGCTCGCCACGATCAACACCGTCATTCATGCCGTGCAAATCGACTGCGGCAAACATCTCGCGACGCCGTGTCTCACCGATGACGCGGTCATAATGTCGTTCAGGTTGCCATTCGATCAGCACATTGCCGATATCAAAAACCACTGCATCAATCATGCGATTTTTCCCGTTCTGCTGCGCGTGTTACGCGGTCCAGCGCATCTAGAAATCGTGAGCGGTCCGCTTTTGAGAAAGGACGTCCCCCGCCTTGGCGGAACGGATCCGCCGCGCGGAGATCTTGCATCAGATCGCGTGTCGCCAAGACGTTTCCGATATTGGCTTGCGTCAGAGGTTCGCCATCATGTTTCAGCACGCGGGCGCCTGTTTCGACACATTTTGCCGCAAGGGGGATGTCATTTGTGACGACAACGTCGCCCCTTCCGGCCCGCTCCGCGATCCATTTATCGGCCTCATCCGCGCCATCGGCGACGTAGACCAACTCAACCAATGGATTGGCCGAGGGCCGCAATCCGCCGTTACACACCATGAGGAGTTTCACGCCTAGCCTTGTCGCAACGCGTTCGGCTTCGTCTTTGACAGGGCAAGCATCTGCGTCGATATAGATCACCGGTGCAAAGCCTCGGCATGAAAATCAATGTGATCCGCGATGAACGTCGAAATGAAGAAATAGCTATGGTCATAGCCGCTTTGCATCCGGAACTGGCCCGATTGGCGCCGCGCCATCATCGCCTGCGCCAAGCTTTCAGGTTTCAGCAAATCAACAAACTGATCCGACGTGCCTTGATCGATCAAGACATCCCCATCGAAGCCATGTTCAGACATCAATACGCTCGCATCATGCGCTGCCCATGTTGACTCGTCAGCGCCGAGATACGCCGTAAATTGTTTACGGCCCCAATCCGATTGCGTGGGGTTCGCGATGGGTGAGAAGGCGGAGACTGACCGGTATCGGCCTTTTAGTGTCATCGCCAAGGTCAACGCCCCGTGGCCGCCCATTGAATGTCCGGTGATGGATTGGCGCTCTGGGTCAATGGGGAACTCTGCGGCCAGCAGCGCTGGGAGTTCGTCTGCGATGTAATCCCACATCTTGAAATGCGCGGCCCAAGGGGTCTGCGTTGCGTTTAGGTAGAATCCCGCGCCTTGGCCAAGATCATAAGCTTCATCGTTGGCAACGATATCGCCGCGCGGCGAGGTATCGGGGAACACGATTGCGATGCCGTGATCGGCGCAATATTGCTGTGCGCCTGCTTTTGTCATCGCGTTTTCATGGGTGCATGTCAGGCCCGACAAAAACCAAAGAACCGGCACGGGGCCGTGCTGCGCGTCTTCAGGCAGGAACAGGCCGAAGGTCATTTCAGTGCCTGTTGATTTGGCCGTATGCGCATAGACGCCTTGGGTGCCGCCGAAGCATTTATTCTCTGAAATCAAGCGCATGGTTTCTCCTTAATGGCTAGTGACCCATGAGATCACAATCGGTAGGGTGACAATCGCCGCGATCGTCGAGATCAGGATCGCCGCTGAGACGCGCGTCGGGGCCACGCCGTAGTGCTGCGCGAGGATATAGACATTGCCTGCGACAGGTAAGCAGGCGGTGGAAAGCATGACGCCCGCGGCAAACGTGTCAACGGGGAAGATCATCAACCCGACTAGAACGAGAGTTGGGTGTAAAAGAAGCTTTGCTCCCGATAGCCAGACGGCCGGGCCGATCCGCTCGGCGGATTTATCCGCCAAGGACGCGCCGATGGCAAAGAGCGCGCCCGGCGTTGCCGCCGCACCCAAAAGTGTTGCGAAATCCATGACCGGCGCCGGCATGGGGATCTTGAACGCGGCCCAAAGCAGCCCGATCACCATCCACACAATCATCGGGTTCTTCGCAAGGCCCATCCCCAACGCCTTGAAGATCGAGGGGGATATCTTGCCGTGACGGACACCCGCGATGATCAACGTGACGAGAGACGAGAAAACGATCAAATCGATTGCAAGCACGACGAGGATGGGCCCAATGGCACGCTCGCCCAAAAGCGCGACCAATAAAGGCACGCCAAGAAAACCCGTGTTGCCCGTCACGCAGCTATGGGCCTCCATCGCGGCTTCAAGCGCGCCTTGCCCGCGAAATTTTGCCACGCCGAAGGCAATGACCCACAGTGCCATCGTCCCCACAAAATAGGCGGCGATAAAATTCGCGTCCAACAACTCATCGAGATCGAGCGTCGCGGTGAACCGGAACAGCATGGCCGACAGGGCAAAATAAAAGACGAATTTCGTCAGCCAAGCCGTCGCTTCGGCCGGGAAAAACCGGGTTCTGCCGGCGTAATAGCCGAGGCCGATGACCGCAAAAAACGGTAGAGTCTTCATGAAAAATTCAAACATAAAGACTGGCTAGCACGTGACTATGACACCCGCTAGCACGAAGGTTGCTGACGCGCAGATTTAGCCGCCGCCGATCAGAGCCCCTGCCGCAAAGACGAGCGCACCGCCCACGACAACTTGGAGGACAGCCCGCAGCATCGGCGTTTGCATGTAGCGGTTTTGAATCCATGCAATCGCCCAAAGCTCAATGAAAACAATGATCATCGCGAGGGTGGTGGCCGTCCAGAAATCTGTGATGAGGTAGGGCAGGGCATGGCCCATACCGCCCAATGTCGTCATCACGCCGGATGCCAACCCGCGCTTAATCGGGCTGCCGCGCCCCGAGAGCACTCCGTCGTCATGCGCGGCTTCGGTAAAGCCCATTGAAATCCCCGCGCCGATTGATGCGGCTGACCCGACGAGGAAGGTTGTCCACGTGTCTTGTGTGGCAAAGGCGGTGGCAAAGATCGGTGCGAGCGTGGAGACTGATCCATCCATCAGGCCCGCGAGGCCGGGCTGCACCCACGTTAGAACGAATTGGCGGTGCGCCGCGCGGCCTTCTTCCTCGCTGACGTCCTGCGTCAAATGGGTTTGTGCCAGACTCTGCGCTGTAAGCGAGTGGCCCTGCTCTGCGGCGGCGAGATCCCCCAGAAGTTTCCGCGTTTCCGCATCCGATGTATTTTGGGCTGCGAGTGCGTAGAATGTCGCGGCCTGTTGTTCCATCGCCTCCGCTTCCGCTCGCATCGTTTCCAGCGGTAGGTTTTCGACGAGCCAAACCGGCTTGCGCGCATAGAACCCCGTGACATGCTCGCGCCGAATAAGGGGGATAACATCTCCGAAGCGCGCGACATGGCGATCAATCAGGCGGCGCCGATGCTCGTCTTCCTCCGCGGCCATTCCGTCGAACACCGCCGCGGAGGCCGGAAACTCGGCGCGCAGGCTTTCGGCGTAAGTGCGGTAGATCCGCGCGTCATCCTCCTCCGACGAGATCGCGAGCGCGAGGATTTCCTGTTCGCTAAGATCTTTAAAGCGGCGGCGGGATGATGCGATTCCGGGGATCATCAAAGACTCCTTTTAGAATGAGTCTAAACTACACCGATGAATAGCTTTCGCAAGGGATTTCGCGGATCAGGATTCCGAGCGCCCGATGTGCTTCTCGCCGCGTTCTTTCGCGAGGGCGATTTGCTTCACGCGTTCGCGGAATCGCGCGCGATCCGCGTCCGAATAATCCGGCAGACATCTGTGACAGCTTACCCCGTCCTCAAATTCAGGGCGGAGCTTATCAGCATCCGTGATCGGGCGGCGACAGGCGTGACAGCTGGAGTACGGCCCCTCTTTCAGACCGTGGCCAAGAGAGACGCGCTGGTCGAAGACGTAGCATTCGCCTTCCCAAAGGGAATTTTCCTCCGGAACTTCTTCCAGATATTTCAAGATGCCACCCTTGAGATGGTAGACATCCTCGACACCCTTGGAGAGCAGAAAATTCGTTGATTTTTCGCATCGGATACCGCCGGTGCAAAACATCGCGACGCGCTTGTTATGGAAGCGCTCGGCGTTTTCTTCCCACCACTGCGGGAATTCGCGGAAGCTTTTTGTCTCTGGATCGACGGCGTCTTTGAACGTTCCGATCTCGACCTCGTAATCGTTGCGCGTATCGATCACCACGACATCGGGCGCGGAAATCAAGGCGTTCCAATCTTGTGGGTCAACATAGTGGCCGACTTTCGCCTTTGGGTCGACGTCCGGCACACCCATAGTCACGATCTCGCGTTTCAGGCGCACCTTCATCTTGCCGAAGGGCTGATCGCTTGCGGTGCTTTCTTTATGCTCGAAATCCGAACATCCGGGGAGGGCGCGGATATGGGCGAGAACAGCATCAATTCCTGTGCGCGATCCGGCGATTGTGCCGTTGATGCCCTCGTTCGCCAAGAGCAAGGATCCGGTGACCCCATGCGAGCATGCAAGTTTGGCCAACGGGCCTTGCAGCGCGGCGGGGTCGGAGAAGCGGGTGAAGTGATACAGTGCGGCTACGATATACATGGGCGCTTCCTACGCCCCTTTTTGCAAAAATCAAGGGTGCGATTGACCGCAGGGGGCACACGCCCTACCCATTGTCTAACAGCGCGGCACGCCTACCCCGCGCAAGAACCGGAGACGCCTGATGAATGACGTGACTGAAGCCCTGATTGTAATCGACGTCCAGAATGACTTTTGTCCGGGGGGGGCTTTGGCCGTGGAAGGGGGGGATGAGATCATTCCCCGTATCAACCGGCTGATGCAGGAAGTTCCTGTTGTCGTCCTGACTCAAGATTGGCATCCCGAGGAGCATTCATCTTTCGCCGCGCTCCACGGTCAGGCGCCCTTCAGCCAGATCGACATGCCGTATGGCCCCCAAACGCTGTGGCCGAGCCATTGCGTCTGGGGCAGCAAGGGCGCCGAATTCCATCCTCACCTGGATATCGACCCCGCTGATCTGGTGATCCGCAAAGGCTTCCGGCCACAGATCGATAGTTATTCGGCGTTTTTCGAGAATGATCACAAAACCCCGACGGGCCTTGCGGGATATCTGCGCGAGCGTGGAATTACCGATCTGACCCTTGTCGGGCTAGCGCTGGATTTCTGTGTCGCTTGGTCGGCTATCGACGCAGTGAAACTGGGCTTCAACGTGCGTGTTCTTGAAGGAGCGTGCCGCGCAATCGATCTTGGCGGTTCTTTGGCCGCGGCGCGCGCCGCAATGATTGATGCTGGCGTGGCCTTGGAGGTTTGATATGAACGATATCGCATCGCGGGTTTACAATCATAAATGGAAAATCGATCCGATCGTGCGGTCGTTGATCGATACCGATTTCTACAAACTTTTGATGTGCCAATCCGTTTTTCGAAACAAGCGCGATACCCAAGTCCGGTTTTCGCTGATCAACCGCTCCAAAAAGATCAGACTTGCTGACCTCATCGATGAAGGCGAGCTGCGCGAACAACTTGATCACGTTCGCTCGCTATCGCTGACGCGCGGCGAAAGCACTTGGCTGCGTGGCAATACGTTCTACGGTAAGCGCCAGATGTTCCGATCCGATTTTATGGAGTGGTTCGAGACTCTGCGTCTGCCGCCATATCATCTGGAGAAGGTCGACGGGCAGTATGAGCTGACTTTCGAGGGAAGCTGGCCTGAAGTTATGCTTTGGGAAATTCCTGCTTTGGCAATCTTGATGGAGTTGCGCTCGCGCGCGGTGCTCAAAGATATGGGGCGGTTCGAGCTTCAAGTGCTCTACGCGCAAGGCATGAGCCGCGTGTGGGAAAAGATAAAGCGTCTGCGCGGTGTCGAGGGATTGCGGATCGCTGATTTTGGCACACGAAGACGGCACGGATTTTTGTGGCAGGATTGGTGTGTTCAAGCGATGGTCGAAGGCTTGGGAGAGGCCTCGCGGGGCGGCGCTTTCACCGGCACATCGAATTGCCTGATTGCGATGCGGCGCGATCTCGAAGCGGTCGGGACGAACGCGCATGAGTTGCCTATGGTCTATGCCGCGCTTGCTGATACCGACGAGGCCCTGCGCCAGGCGCCCTATAAGGTCTTGGCCGATTGGCACGAGGAGCATGATGGAAACCTGCGCATCATGCTGCCAGACACCTACGGAACGAAAGAATTCCTGAGCGGCGCTCCCGATTGGTTGGCGGGATGGACCGGAATCCGGATCGATTCAGGCGATCCCGCGACAGGGGCCGAAACTGCGATTGCGTGGTGGAAAGCGCGGGGTGAAGACCCGAGAGAGAAGCTGGTAATCTTCTCGGATGGGCTCGATGTCGATCAAATCCTGTCGCTTCATGCGCAATTCAGCGGCCGTGTCAAAGTCTCGTTCGGGTGGGGCACATTACTCACGAATGATTTTCGTGGCCTCGCCGATAACGATGCGCTTGCCCCGTTTTCTCTCGTCTGTAAGGCGATCGCGGCGGACGGGCGCCCGACGGTCAAGCTCTCCGACAATCCAGCAAAGGCGATGGGACCGGCCGATCAGATAGCGCGCTATAAGCGTGTGTTCGACTTGGGCGATCAAGCCGCCCAAGACGTCATCGTTTAAGGTCTTTACGCGACCGCGTTCAAGAGCAGGTAGATGATCGCGGAGAGCACGGCCGACACGGGAACGGTGATGATCCACGCTGCTGCGACCGAAAGGAAGTGTGAACGGCGCACGAGTTTGCGGCGTTTACGCTCCTCTGGGGGAAGAACAGAACCTTTGTCGAGGCCCAAGCGGCGCAGCCTGCGTTCAGCATGCCATTCCCGGAAGAAACCAACGCCGAACACCGCGCCCACTGCGATATGGGTCGACGAGACTGGCAGGCCGAGCCATGAAGCAATGATAACTGTAATTGCGGCCGAGAGCGCGACACAATAAGCGCGCATCGGGTTGAGCTTGGTGATCTCCGAACCGACAAGCTGGATCAATTTGGGACCGAACAGGACGAGACCGACAGAAATCCCCAGCGCGCCAACAATCATGACCCAAACGGGAATGCTGACGCTGGCGGCTCCGATATCTGCGCTTTGCGCTGCGTGAACGATCGCGGCGAGCGGGCCCACCGCGTTGGCAACGTCATTCGCGCCATGCGCAAACGACAGAAGTGCCGCCGAAATTACGAGCGGCAGACCAAATAGCGTTTTGAGAGACTTCTTGCGGTTCTCCAAGCCTTCCGACTGGCGCTTGATGAGTGGGATAGAGACGGCCCAAGATAGGACACCGGTCCCGACGCCGATCAGAACAGCGGAGGACAGGCCGATGTCCGCGATTTTCTTGAGGCCCTTGATTGCGAGATAGGTCGCGAATACGCCCGCCATAATGCCGATCAAGATCGGAACCCAACGCCGTGCGGCTGCAATTTTATCGTCGGCATACATGATCCGCGATTTGATCAAGGCAAGGAAGAGCGCAGCGATCGCGCCGCCCATGATCGGCGAGATGACCCAGCTTGCCGCGATGCTTCCGATATTCACCCAGTTGATAACACCAAAGCCGCCTGCGGCGATTCCGGCGCCGACGACACCACCGACGATCGAATGCGTCGTGGACACAGGTGCGCCCATATATGTGGCGAGGTTAAGCCAAAGTGCGGCTGCCAGAAGCGCCGCCATCATCGCCCAAATGAAATGCGCGCTATCCGCCATCGCGCCGGGGGCGACGATCCCGGTTGAAACCGTTTTGACTACATCGCCGCCCGCAAGCAGTGCGCCCGCCGTCTCGCAGATCGCGGCGATGACAAGTGCTCCGCCAAGCGTCAATGCCTTCGCGCCAACCGCAGGGCCCATGTTATTGGCTACATCATTCGCCCCGATGTTCAGCGCCATATAAGCTCCAATCGTCGCGGCAGCGATGACGATGAACGCACCTTGCTCGCCGCCAATCAGAACTGTCGCGACAATCGCAACCAACACCACAAACGCGAGCGCCAAGCCCGGCGCGACAAGCCCGCGAGAAACGAACTGCGTCGCATCTTCAAGGCGACTGATCCGTCCGAGATCTTTATCAAGAGTCTTCCACTGGTTCTTCGGAGCGTTCGTCATGTCATGCGCCTGTCGTAAATACGTTACATTGCTGCGCCCCTATAGCGTTTCACTGAGCAAAACAAGCGCTTCAGGTTGCATATAGAGATTTCAGAATTTCCTGAAGTTCTGGCTCGTTTACCAATTCGGCCGCTTCGATTAGCGGAACCCAACGCAGCTCGCGGCGACCTGCTTCGGGGAAGTCATTGCTCAAAGTGACGTCCTTGATTTCGAATATATGAACTTCACAGAACACGCCCAGACGTTTTCCCCGATCTTTGAGGTAGGTATATTTCCCCATCGGCTGGCGCTCGATCTGGCCCTGAACTCCGGCCTCTTCCCACGCTTCTTGTTCTGCGGATTGCGCAAGAGATTTGTCCTTCATCGGCCACCCTTTTGGGATGATCCAACGCCCGGTGCGAAGGGATGAGACAAGCAGCACTTCGCGATGACCTTTATCCCCGCGCAGGCACAGCGCTCCGACTTGTACAAAAGCAGGGCGTGGTCCCATCAGGGATTTCCAGAAATTCGATAGTCCGCTCATCGTAATATACCTTCCAACGTCCGCCTCGTGAGAGATCACGCGCCCTGAATGTGAGCGGGATCGTCTTGTCGGATGCGGATAAAACCTAACCCGTCAGGTAGACAGCCCTGACGAAACACATTGCAGCGCGCCGCCAACCATCGCGTAAGGGCTAGAGGCAAAACATTGGCACAAAATATGCCCGCGGCGCAGTGTCACTCTTGGTCGTAATGTTAGTGCCGAAATCTATGACTTCAATTGCTCAATCCGCGAACGAACAACCATTTTGCGTAGACCTTTATCCAGATGGATAGGTATCAGTCACGGTTGACGGTTTCATGTCGACACAACCTTACCGTGCAGGCCTACCGTGCAAGCTTGCCGAGCGGGGGGGGCATCGGAGGCGCTATTCATCATCCCCGACTTTGCCACGCATTGACTTCACGGTGCCCCGGACGGATTTTGCCTTCAATCGACGCAGTTGACTGCCGAAGGTCGGCTTTGTCGCCACACGCCGTTTCGGGGCAACGAGTGCTTGGCGGATCAGCTCTACCAGCCTCTCTTTTGCCATCTCGCGATTACGGGCTTGGGATCTCGTCTCTTCAGCGCGGATCAAGATTGCGCCGTCCGATGTCCAGCGACGGCCCGCCAATCGTTTGAGGCGTAATTTCACGGGGGACGGCAAATTCGGGCTGCGCTCGGCCTCGAACCGCAACTCAACGGCTGTTTCGACCTTGTTCACATTCTGACCGCCCGGCCCTTGCGAGCGTGTGAAGCTTTCGGAAAGCTCCCAATCTGCGATCTGGATAGAGTCGGTAATATGTAACATGAGCCTAAACTAGGGCGATTGGGGCCGATGAAAAAGGCGGCACCGTGTGGCGCCGCCCTTTTTCTGCCAACTGACAAACTCATTGACCAGTAAGTCGCCGCGTTCCTATCAGCTAATTCGGTTCTGATAGAAACGCGGAAACAAGGATGAAGGGTCGCTCTCGCAGAGCGACCCTCGAGATCTACGGAGATGGTCCGGTTAGGGCCGGTCGATCCAGTTGGGGTTGTTTGCCTTCGGGGCTGCCCTCAGGCCACGGCCCCCCCAATTGTCCCAAAACCTGTCTCCAATTTCACTCTAGACACTGGACCACCTCCTTTCATTGCGTTGCCGTTACTTGGAGGTTGGCACATATCTGGTATTTGTCAAAACCTTTCACGCAACGGGTGGCGAAATTTTCGTGACAATTGCGCGGAAAGGCAGCAGCGCGATGAGCGCGAGCGTAAATTTCACGCACCAATCGGCTAACGCCAAAGATACCCATAGTGGCGCCATCGGCCCAAAGCCCAAGAGCGGGATCGATTCATTCGCCCAGGCCACATCATTCGCGGGATCTAGGAAGACAAACGCGGCCGAAAACGCCAGCGAAAAGAAAATCACCGTATCAACAGCTGAACCAAACAACGTCGATACGAGCGGAGCCTTCCACCAGACCGTGCCGCGTAGGCGATCAAAGATTGCGATATCGAGCATTTGTGCCGTCAGGAACGCCAATCCAGAGGCCAAGGCGATCCGCAAAGTTACCAATGGGCCGAATTCGCCCATGATTTGTGTTCCGATCAAGGAGCAAATGATCCCGACGATGAAGCCAGATGCAACTACTTTGCGCGCGGCGGCCGCGCCGTAGATGCGGTTCATGATATCCGTCACGAGGAAGGCGAATGGGTAGGTCAGAGCACCCCATGTCAGGAAATCACCCAACAGGAATTGTACAAGGATGTTCGAGGCCACGACAATGGCGGCCATGGCAAGAATGCCAGGAAGGAAACGTGTCATCATTTTGATCCGTTTTTACATGGTTGCGGGGACATGGCTCAATCAGATGAGCAGCCGCGCGGATACGCTCGCGCGGGTAACCGGTCAAGGATTTTCTAGTCAGCTAACCGGAATTCAGCGATTCCGCTGCGCAAGTAGAAGGTGAAATTGTTGTCAGAGATCAACGTGAGGCGGATGCTACCGGTCTCATCGCGCCAAACAGAAATGCCTTCGAAATTGTCGTATCTCCCCGCGCCTGTTTCCAAGATACGCTCTCCGGCGCTGATTTGATCGCCGGAAATCGAGTAGCGCGTGATCCGGGACCGAAAGCCAAGGTAGCCGCGAAAGTCACGCTGAAGCAGATAGAGATTCCCATCAGGCCCGAAATCGGCGCCCACCGGAAGCCAGTTGCCGTCGCGGGGAATCGAGAACGGCTGTGTCCACGCGCCATTCTTGTATCGCCACACAGGGAACGGCAGGTGAAGCGCGCCCGATCTTTCGGGGAGGGTGTACAGCGCGCCGTCTTCGTCGATCGCCAAGGCCTCAAGGGATGAATTCTCTTGCATCCGCTTGAAAGCGTCCGGACGGGCGATGCGATCGGCGGCTGCATCAGGCGCGGTGAAACGCGCGACGCGTGCGATACCTTCAAATGATACGTAAATGGTGCCATTTGGTGCGATGGCCAAGCCTTCTGAGTCGCCAGTTTCGCCTATGACGTCTACGCCTCGGCTTGTCTTGAGCGCTGAGACAAGGGTTGCGTCGATGTCGATAATCCGGCCGAGGTGATCGCGCTTGATCTGGCCGCGCCACAGGGTCCCGCGATCCGAGAGGGCCATGAAGCCTGAGCCGTCATCGTCCATTTCGATGCCCGAAAACCCGCCGAAGCGGGCTTTTGAGGAGGTCCATGAATATTCTTGTAAAAGCGACGCGCGCACATCCGCTTGCACCGCGCAAGCTGTGGCGAAGAACGTCGCGATTAGCGCGACGCGAGAACCGACTGACATTGTTGGGGCAGATCCGCCATTGTGTATGTTTTTGCGTTCCGCGTGGCGACCTTAGGCTTTTTCGAGGGCTGAGGGGCCGTCTTGGGCGGATTGAGATACTCTGTGACCCACCAATTCAAGGTAGCATCGCAGCCGTCCCCACCTTTGGACAATTCCGCGACGGTCGGTTTTTGCGTCTGGCAAAGACTGTCGCC
Organism: Albirhodobacter sp. R86504; assembly: GCF_042466415.1. NCBI lineage: Bacteria > Pseudomonadati > Pseudomonadota > Alphaproteobacteria > Rhodobacterales > Paracoccaceae > Albirhodobacter > Albirhodobacter sp. R86504. The sequence continues at coordinate 2,421,422 of NZ_JAXHCH010000002.1, forward strand.
CGCGGGACATTTTAGCCGCACGTGGAAATGGGTATTGTGACCGTATATCGGACGAATTTTTTGAAGCCACGCGCGGTCGTTTCTCGGCGTCGTGTTGCACATTTGAATTTTTGCCGCCGCGGCGACGAAAATACGGTCCACACGGGGATCGGAGGCCGCAGCGCGCAGCAAAGCGTGATGCGATTGCGTCCAGTTTTTCGTGACACGGGTTTGGTCGTTGGTTCTTATCGATATCGACGAAATCTTCTCGCGCTCGGACCGGCTGAGGGAAAGCGAGCTTGGCGGTAGCATCCAGATATCGGCGTCGAGCCCGATCTGGTGGCTCGCGTGGCCACCTGTCATCGGCCCCCCGCGTGGCTGGCTAATATCCCCGATATAAAGCCCCTTCCAACCGACACCTGTGGCCGAAACCGACAAGTCCTTGAGGAAGTCGATCATCTCAGGATGGCCCCAATTCCGGTTCCTCGAGAGGCGCATCGCCTGCCATGTCGGCCCCGTTTCGGGCAAGGCTTCGAGCCCTGCCGCACAGCCGTTGGAGTAAAAGCCGACGGCGGTGGGTTGTTGATAGGAAGGCGAGGATTTCGCGCCGAACAACTGACGTGCGAGGGGTTCTGCGTGCAGCGGGAGCGCCCCGCAAGCCAACATCAAAGCGGCGGAGCACAGTCGCTTGAAGTGTCTCATCGGGCTTCCTCTCGTTTTGGTTTCACGAAGGCTAGCAGGATTAAGCTCAGAAGGAAAAGCACCATCAGCGGGATCATGCCAAGCGGTTGGCTGTCTGTGATCATTGTAATCGCGCCGATCGAGAGCGGCGCGAGGAAGGCGGTTGCTTTCCCTGCGAGGGCGTAAAGTCCGAATGCCTCGGTGATTGCTTCGGGGCGCGCTTGATGCACCAACATCGTGCGGCTTGCCGCTTGCAATGTCCCGCCCGCCGCGCCGATCACACCGCCGGCAAGATAAAACGCGATATCAGGTAGAGAGGACGATTCGTCGACGAGGATGCCAAAAACATGATCCCGCGAAATCATCAACACGCCGACCGCGGCGAAGGTCAGCGCGACGATGGCGCCGGCAATGATCCGGCGCGGGCCGAAGAGATCATCTGCGCGCCCGCCTATCCAAGCAAATGCGGCGCCGGTGATCAGGGTGACGATCCCAAAAATCCCGATCGAGGTGATCGACCAATCAAGAACCCCCGCGGCGTAAAGCCCGCCAAATGCGTAAAACCCGTTGAGCGCATCACGGTACAGCATTGAGGACCCCAGAAACGCCATGAGCGAACGTTGCTGCGGCAGGGCGCGCAAACTCAAGCGTAGCTCGGGCCCTGCACGCCGCAAAGCATGAGCGACCGTCATCTTGTTCTCAACTTTGGGGAGGCGCACCCAGAGGAAGAAGGGGATCATGAAGAGGCCAAACCAGAGTGCGGTAAATGGGCCGACGGCACGGATCCCCTCGCGCAGGCTCGGATCCAAGCCGAAGAGGGGAGCGATGCCAATAAGTGTCTTCCCAGTGTCTGCGCTATCCGCGAGGGCAACAAGCGCGAAGATCAACGCAACGAGCCCGCCCAGATAGCCAAACGCCCATCCCGACCCCGATACGCGCCCCAATTGGCCTTTCGGCGCAACATCAGGCAACATTGAGTTGGTGAATACGGTTGCGAATTCGACGCCAATCATTCCCAGAATGAAGCTCAGCATCAAAAACGGCAGACTGAACGCACCGGGAACCGAATACCAAAGCCCCCAACTGCCAAGCATGTAGAGGACGGAAAAGCCCGCGACGAACCACATTCGTCGTCCCGCGCGATCTGCAAGCGCGCCGAGCCACGGAGACGTCACCGCGATCAGCACCCCTGCTATTCCGATGGTGAGCCCCCAAATCCCCTGCGCGTGCGCGCCATCGCCCAGAAGCTCCTTAAGGTAGGGGGCGAATAGGAAGGTGATGAGCAACGTATGGAACGGCTGGCTTGCCCAGTCGAAGAAATACCACCCCAAAACCGATCTGCGTTGTGTCACGGCCCGCTCCCTATATCATTCGCAGCATAGAGCCGGAAATCCCGCGCGGACGCAAGGCGGTGTGACTAGAGCGTAGGCGGCCAGGGCCTCGTCGCATCGGTGTCGATCCACCCCTGAACCCACTGCGGCAAGACGGGGCTGGGCGCGGTGTGATCCAGTTCCGCGAGGACCTTTTGAGGTTCCAACATCTTGTTGCGCGATGTCACCGCCCCGCGCACGAGGATATGGCTGGAACATTCGCCATTCCGATACATCCCTTGCTCCATATAAACGAAGCGATGATCCCACCCAATGCAACGCGTGCGCATTTCAAACGATTGGAACGATGTCACGCGCCGGCGATAGCGCGTGGTGTTCCCCGCCACGACAATGCCCCAACGGTTCTTACGAAGCACACCGATCAATCCCGTCCGGATTGAAAGCTCGATCCGTCCAAGATCATAGAGCGTCAAAGTGCGGCCGTTGTTTAATTCCATCCACGGGTCGATATCCCACGGCCAGCAAATATGATGGCTGACATGCGTTTCCAGCAGGCCGATTTTTGGCATGCGGCTGGCGCGGATCATGGATTTTACTTGGCGGACATAGGGATACATGGCGTGCTCCTTTGCGCTTTGGTTGGCGCAGCTTGCCCGCCACGTCAAGCTGTAGCTGCGCCTCGACTACATGACGTTGCGCATTCTCGCGGTTAGCTGCGTCAAATCTGTGCAGGAGGTTGCATGCGCGGCCTCTCTCGCTTACCTCTGGGCCAGTGTTTGCAAGAGGTTTGCCATGCCGATGATTTATGATGCCCTGACTATGATCCTTCAGGTGCTTTGGTTCATTATGATCGCCCATATCGTCATGAGCTGGCTGATCAACTTTCAGGTGCTCAATCTGCGTCAGCCACTGGTCGCGCAGATCTGGTACGGTTTGAACCAATTGCTTGAACCGATTTACCGCCCGATTCGCCGCATTCTCCCGAATATGGGGGCGATTGATCTCGCGCCATTGGTGGTCTTCATCATCATTATCGTGCTGCAACGCCAGCTTGAGCGCTCGGCCGGGTTCTTCTACGGCTACTGATCGTTGGACACGCGCCCAGCCCCTCAGGCGCTTTTGGCGCAGGTTTTCGGCTTTGCCTCCTTCCGCCCCGGACAGGAGGACATTGTGCGTGCCGTCGCTGAGGGGCGTGATACGCTGGCGATCATGCCGACGGGCGGAGGAAAATCCCTGTGCTTTCAGTTGCCTGCGTTGCTGCGCGACGGTGTCACAGTTGTGATCTCGCCCTTGATTGCGCTGATGCGCGATCAGGTGCGATCGTTGCGGGAAATCGGGGTTGAGGCGGGGGCGTTAACCTCTGGCAATACCGAGGAGGAAACGGAGGAGGTCTTCGCCGCGATTGATGCGGGGCGGCTCAAGCTCCTCTACATCGCGCCAGAACGGCTGGCCTCATCCGGTACGCTTCATCTCATGCGGCGCGCGGGTGTTTCGCTGATCGCTGTCGATGAGGCCCATTGTGTTTCGCAATGGGGTCACGATTTCCGCCCTGACTATCTGCGCATCGGCGAAGTGAAGCGGCTTCTCAATGTGCCGCTCGCCGCATTCACTGCGACTGCGGATGAAGAAACCCGTTCAGAGATCATCAATCGCTTGTTTGAGGGCTGCGCCCCCGAAACGTTCCTGCATGGCTTTGATCGCCCTAATATCCATCTCGCTTTTTCGCCCAAGGATCAGCCCCGCCGCCAGATCCTTGACTTCGCAGCCGCGCGGAAGGGGCAGTCCGGTATCGTTTATTGCGCTTCACGTGCGAAAACAGAGGCGCTTGCAACAGCGCTGCGTGAGCATGGTCACGCGGCGTGTCACTATCACGGCGGCATGGATGCGGATGATCGCCGCGAAGTCGAAAGCCGATTCCAGCGCGAAGACGGTCTGATCGTTGTCGCGACGATTGCGTTCGGGATGGGGATTGATAAGCCGGATATCCGATGGGTGGCCCATGCCGATTTGCCCAAATCGATTGAGGCTTACTACCAAGAGATTGGCCGCGCTGGGCGCGACGGGGCCCCTGCCGAGACGATGACGCTTTACGGCGCCGACGATATCCGCCTGCGCCGTACGCAAATCGACGAAGGCATGGCGCCCGCCGATCGAAAAGAGGCAGATCACGCACGGCTCAATGCGTTGCTCGGGCTGGCGGAGTTGATCGCTTGTCGACGTCAGAAACTGCTCGGGTATTTCGGAGAAACCTCCGAGCCTTGCGGAAACTGTGATTTGTGCGACAGCCCGCCCGAATTGTTCGACGCAACGGAGGCTGTTCGTAAGGCGCTTTCGGCGGCCTTGCGGACAGGCGAAAGTTATGGCGCAGGGCATTTGATCGAGATCTTGCTCGGTAATTCGAACGACAAGATACGCTCTAGAGGGCACGATGATCTACCGACCTTTGGGGTTGGCAAGGATTTGAGCCGCCCGCAGTGGCAAGCCGTGTTCCGACAGATGCAAGGTCATGATTTGATCCGGCCCGATTTCGAACGCCACGGCGCATTGGTTATGACCGAGCCTGCTCGCCCGATTTTGCGCGGAGAGGCGACGATCACGCTGCGTCGGGACCTGATCCGCAGCGCGAAATCGGGCCCTGTCGTCAAAACCTTGGTGTCGGAGGAAGATGCGCCGTTAATGTCGGCGCTGAAGGCGAAACGGCGTGCCTTGGCGGAATCCGCGCGGGTGCCTGCCTATGTGATTTTCACTGATAAGACTTTGATAGAAATGGCTGAAACGCGGCCGCAAACGATGGATGCTATGGCGAAGGTCACGGGCGTCGGGGCGAAAAAGCTCGAGAGTTACGGCGCGGCATTTTTGGCGGTGATCGCGGGCGAAGCCGAGGCGCTGCACCCTGCGCGCATGAAACTTGCGGGGCGACCCTCAGGCGCACTCTACGACCGGTTATCCGAGGTGCAACTCACGCTCGCGCGCGGTGCGGACGGGCTTGATAAATACCTTGTGTGTTCGGCCTCGACGCTGCGGCAAATCGCGGAGATGCGCCCCAGCACCCGCGCCGCCCTTGCGCGTATTCAAGGCATGGGCGAACAAAAGCTCGACCGGTTTGCGGAGGCATTCCTGAGGGTTCTGTCCGAGGGCTAGTCCTCGTTCACCTCAGGGTGGACCGGCGTCGCTATGGCTGGGCAATCTTCGCGGATACGTTCACAAATTGCGTTCTTCTTCAGTGGCTTGGTGAGGTAATGGTCCATTCCGGCCGCCAATATGCCAACGCTATCGCCGTCCATTGCATGTGCCGTCAGTGCGCAAATTGACACGCGGTGTCCCGTGCCCGTTTCGGCGCTGCGAATGGCGCGGGCGGCTTCGCAGCCATCCATCTCGGGCATTGAGATATCCATAAATATGAGATCGGGTTGGAAGCTTTGCCATAGGTCGACAGCCTCCCGCCCATTGTTAGCAAACACGAGCTCGATGTCACAATCCTTCACCATCTTGCGGAAAACGAGCTGGTTCGTACGGTTATCCTCTGCGGCCAAGACGCGCATTTTGCGCGCTTGGGGCTCAATTTCCGGTTCGGCTTGCGGGGCAGGCTCAATGATGAGGCCTGCGGTATTCGGATCATCGGGCGCGCACGACAGATCCTGTAATTTACCCAGTAATTCGGAGCGCAGGATCGGTTTTTGGAGCAAGCCGCTGAAGCCCGCGTGCCCCTGTTCATCAATGGCGTCGATATCGGAGCTAAGCAGAAGGATCGGCGCGGTGACACCCGCTTCGCGCAGCTTCTCAGTCAACATCAGCCCGTTCATTTCCGGCATGGTGTGATCCGCGAGGATCAGATCAAAGCACTGGCCGCTGCTGATGACCTCCATTGCTTCAGCGCCGGATCGACACAGCCGGACGTCGATGCCGAAGGTTTGGAGTTGGCGCTCAAGTATAACCCTATTCACCAAGAGGTCATCCACCACCAGCGCGCAGTTCAAAGAGACCTGCCGTGTGGGCTGGATCAAATCAGGTTTCGGTTCGGCCACCGGCAAGGCGAGTTTGAAACCGAAGCACGACCCCGCGCCCAGATTGCTATCGACCCAAATGGTGCCCTCCATCAGTTCAACGAGTTGCCTCGTGATTGCGAGGCCGAGGCCAGTTCCTTCGAATTTGCGATTGGACGAACTTTCGACCTGATTGAACTCACCAAACACATGATCAATCATATCGTCGGGGATGCCGATGCCTGTGTCTTCAATCGAGACGTGCACCTCATAAGTATCGGCGCATTCATATCCCACGACACGGGCTAACACGTGGCCGCTATCGGTGAATTTTACGGCATTCCCCAAGAGATTCGTGATGATTTGCCGCATCCGCCCGACGTCGGCGATGAATCGCGTTGGCATGAAGAGATCATAATCAATCAACAGCTTCAGGCCTTTATCCCTCGCTGCGGGCTGCAACAGGATCATGATCTCATGCAGGCAGCGTTCAAGATCGAATGGCTCGGGATAGAGGCGCAACCGATCGGCCTCGATTTTCGAGAAATCGAGGACATCATTGATGATCGTTAGCAGTGCTTCGCCAGATGATTTGATTGTATCGGCGAAAAGGCGTTGCTCCTCGTCCAGATGTGTTTCGCAAAGAAGCTCCGCCATGCCGACGACGCCATTCATCGGGGTGCGGATCTCGTGGCTCATATTTGCAAGAAACGCCGATTTCGCACGGTTCGCGGCCTCTGCGGTGATGCGGGCCTGCTCCAGCTCTGCTTCGCGCTGAATGGTCGCCGTAATGTCTTGCGCCAAACAAACGAGATCGCCGTCATCCCCCCATCGATCCAGCAATCGGATATGCCGGCCATCTCGCAAGGTCAGGATACAATCCTCAATAGGGTTGCACCGGACCCGCGCCGCCATTTTATGATGCCAGTCAAGCGGATCATCACCACCCAGATCCGCCATCGCATGTAGGGCAACAAGCTTTAAGAGCGCATCATACGTCACCCCGGGTGTGATCGCGACTTCGCCTCTGAAGAAATCGAGCCATGCACGATTGGCCGCGACAAGACGGAAGTCGTTGTCGAACACGGCGAAGCCATCACGAATGGTCTCTAAAGCGTCCCACAAGCGCCGCTGGGCTATGAGAGCGGCGGAGTTTGCACGCTCCAGATCTACCATAGCCTTTGAGTTTTCGTCCTTTAGCTCCTCTGCCTCGGAGATGGCCTGTTTAAGGCCGTGCCTTTGCCTGACGAGCTGATCAGACAGCGAAAGCGCGTGTAGCGCCAGCTTTTGGTTGGCGTTGAAGAGCTCCCTTTTCTTCTGCTCAAGAAGGCGCTCAGCCGCGAGGCGAGCACGTCTTTCTTGCGAGAGCTTTTCTGCGAAACCGCTTAACATACGTTCTACCCGAATCCCTGATGGGGTTCAGTTATGAATGCACAGGCGCGATGAAAGAATGTTTAATCCGTGCTGATTGACACGGATTAAACGGATTTTTTCGACGCGCTTAGATGCGCTCAATCGCGATAGCGATGCCCTGCCCGCCGCCGATACACATTGTGACGAGTGCGCGCCGCAAGTCTCGACGCTCCAATGCATGGAGGGCTTTCACAACCAAAATCGCGCCTGTTGCGCCGACGGGATGACCCAAAGCAATCGCGCCGCCGTCTGGATTGACCTGATCCTCCCGTAGGCCCAAGGCGCGCGCGACGGCAAGTGCTTGCGCTGCGAAGGCCTCATTGCTCTCAATAATGTCAAAATCACACACTCGAAGACCGGTTTTCGCGCAAAGTGCTTCGACCGCTGGCACAGGGCCAATTCCCATCACGTCAGGGCGCACGCCTGTCACGGCATATCCGAGGATTTTCGCACGCGGGGTTAGGCCAGCTTGATGCGCCGCGTCTGAGCGTGCCAACACCAACGCAGCCGCGCCGTCATTAATGCCTGAGGCGTTGCCTGCCGTGACCGTACCGTTTTTCTCGAACGCGGGGCGAAGATTTTGCAGCGCTTCAAGAGACGTCGCCTTGGGGTGTTCGTCGGTTGTAAACATCACCGGTCCACGGCGAGATGGGATCTCGACGGGAATGATCTCGGTTGAAAAATGACCGGCCGCGATTGCCGCTGCGGCACGACGCTGGCTCTCAAGCGCGAACGCATCCTGATCTTCGCGCGATATGCCGTGCTCGCGCGCAACATTTTCCGCCGTCACGCCCATGTGCCCCGTGCCGAACGGGCATGTCAGGGCGCCTAGCATCATGTCTATGACCTGCGCATCCCCCATTTTCTGCCCGAACCGAGCGGCAGGAATGGTGTAGGGCGCGCGCGACATTGACTCGGCGCCGCCCGCCAAAGCGAAGCTGGCATCGTTCAGAATAAGGGATTGAATGGCGGAAACGATCGCCTGCGCGCCCGACCCGCACAGACGGTTCACGTTCATTGCGGGAACGCTGTCGGGTACCCCCGCCTGCATCGCGGCGACGCGCGACAGATACATGTCGCGAGGCTCGGTATTGAGGACATGGCCGAAGACCACAGTCCCGATCAGCTTCGGTGCAATGCCAGCACGTTCGATCGCGGCACGGCTCACCTGCGTGGCAGTCTCAATCGGAGGGAGGGCGCTCAGCGTTCCGCCGAATGTCCCGATGGGCGTGCGAGCGCCAGATAGAATGACGATATCGGTCATAGCTTTCCTCCAAAATAAGCTAGTTCGAGAGAAAGCCTAAGCCGATGTCGTTGAGCGCGCCAGTTCACGAGATGCGACTGACGGAACGTCACGCGGTATCTGCGTCTGGCGCGCTGCGTTGCGAGGTTTAGCGGAGCGATTGCTCGGGAATTGGATGCACGGAAAGCGGCTTGCGGCCCTCCTGCGTCAAAAGCCAAACATTCCGTCCTTCGATGACGACTGCCGAAAGAGGCCCGCCGTAGGCCGCGGAACTATCGATATTGAGGCGGTTAGGATAGAGCGTGGCGGCCTCAATCGCCGTATGCCCGTGCACCACCAGAGGGCCGTGATCGACGGAACTTTCTAAGAAATCGGGCCGAATCCACAAAAGGTCATCTTCTTTTTGATCCGCAAGCGCCACGCCGGGACGGATTCCAGCGTGAACAAACAGCGCCTCGTCCCGCGCAAAATAGGTCGGCCGAGCATTAAGCCAGTCGAGATGCGCTTGCGGCACCAGATCGCACGCCTCGGCATGGACTTTCTCAAGAGGCCGGTCGGCCGGGTTGACGACGCCGTAGGACGCGAGTGTCGTAGGCCCCCCGAGGCGCGGGTGAATCCAAGTCAGATCACGGCGTAGGCATGGATCATAATCGAACGGATCTTGCATAAAGATCGTAAACATCCGGTCATGATTGCCCTTCAAAACGATCCAAGGCGCACCGGCCGCTTCTCCTGCGATGAGATGGTCGATCACGCCTTTGCTGTCAGGCCCGCGATCGCAAAGATCGCCCACATGAACGACAGGCGCCGCGTCGGAGTTTGCATCGGCATGGCGTGCTCTATCGGCTTCGATCAATTCATGCGCGCCCGTCAAAAGGTTTAAATGGCCGTGAATGTCACCAATGGCGTAGGTCCGCATTGTTGTCTCCCGAAAATGAAAAGGCCCCCCGCGCCGATGGCACGGGGGGCCTATGTGCTAATCTGACCCTAGCTTATGCGAGCACGAATTCCAGAGGTTTTACTTGCTCGAACAAGCCGGAGGCTTCAAGTTTTTCCACGACGTCATGGCCCATAGCCTCATCGAGGTAAGCGATTGCGATGGCTTCGCCACCTGCATTCGCGCGGCCCAATGTGAAGTTCGCCACGTTCACACCCGCATCGCCCAAGAGCGTTCCGAGTTTGCCAATGATTCCCGGTACGTCCTTGTTTGTCGTGTACAGCATGTGCTGGCCGACTTCGGCGTCCAGGTTGATGCCTTTGATCTGGATGAAGCGCGGCTTGCCATCCGAGAAGCACGTGCCCGCGATCGAACGCTCGCGCGTTTCGGTCACGACGGTGACTTTGATATAGCCGTCGAACACGCCGGATTTGTCTTGGTTCGTGGTGGAGAGTTGGATGCCGCGGTCTTTCGCGATCACCGGTGCCGACACCATGTTCACATCCGGATTGGCCTTTTTCATGATGCCTGCGATCACCGAGCAATCGAGCGCTTTGAGGTTCATATCCGCAGCAACACCGTCATAAAGCACGTTGATTGCCTTGATCGGCTCGTCGGTCATCTGGCCGATAAACGCGCCGAGATGCGCCGCGAGGGAGATCCACGGCCCCATTACTTTCGCTTCTTCTGCGGTGACGGACGGCATGTTGAGCGCGTTCGCAACGGCGCCTGTCAGAAGGTAATCGGCCATCTGTTCCGCGACTTGAAGCGCGACATTTTCTTGGGCTTCGGATGTTGCTGCGCCCAAATGCGGCGTGCACACAACATTCGGCAAGCCGAACAAGACGTTCTCTTTCGCGGGCTCAACCGCGAACACGTCGAAGGCTGCGCCAGCGACATGGCCAGATTTCAGAAGATCCGCGAGCGCTTCTTCATCGACCAAACCGCCACGTGCGCAGTTGATGATACGCACGCCTTCTTTTGTTTTCTCGAGGTTCTCACGCGACAAGATATTGCGTGTTCCATCCGTCAACGGAACGTGCAGCGTGATGAAATCAGCGCGCGCGAGCAGCTCGTCGAGGTCAACCTTCTCGACGCCCATCTTCGCGGCTTTTTCTTCAGTCAGGAACGGGTCGAATGCGACGACTTTCATTTTAAGGCCCAACGCGCGATCGCAAACGATACCGCCAATGTTGCCTGCGCCGATGACACCCAAGGTCTTTGCGGTCAGCTCGACGCCCATGAATTTGGATTTTTCCCACTTACCTGCATGGGTCGAGGCCGAAGCTTCGGGAAGCTGGCGCGCAACAGCAAACATCATCGCAATCGCATGCTCGGCGGTGGTGATCATGTTGCCGAATGGCGTGTTCATGACGATCACGCCCTTCTTCGACGCGGCGTCTTTGTCGACGTTATCTGTGCCGATACCGGCCCGACCAACGACTTTCAGGTTGGTTGCGGATTCAAGAAGCTTCTCGGTAACCTTTGTCGCCGAACGGATCGCGAGGCCGTCATATTGGCCAATCGCTGCGGCGAGTGCCTCTTTGTCTTTGCCTAGCTCTGGGCGGAAATCGACCTCGATGCCGCGATCCCGAAAGATCTGAACGGCTGCATCGGAAAGTTCGTCGGAGATGAGGACTTTGGGCGCCATGATGGGCTCCTGTAATTTGAAATGGGAGGGAAAGGTGGGCGGCGCTTGGCCGCCCGACCACATCCTGATTAGGCTTGTGCTTCGATCTCGGCGGTGAACGCCCATTCGAGCCAAGGCAGCATTGCTTCTACGTCGGAGGTCTCGATCGTCGAGCCGCACCAGATCCGCAGGCCAGCAGGCGCATCGCGGTAAGCGCCGGCATCAAGAGCCACGTTTTCTTTTTCCAACCGCTTTGCAACGGCTTTGGCAAACGCGGCACCGTCTTTGATGCGATCATCGGTGAACTTCAGGCAAACCGATGTGGTCGACGCAGTTGCCGGATCAACCGCGAGATTTGCGATCCAATCACGCGTCGCGCAGAAATCGGAGATAGCCTTCGCATTTGCTTCAGACCGCGCGATCAGACCTTTCAGCCCGCCTTGCGCCTGAGACCATTTCAACGCAACGAGGTAATCCTCAACGCACAGCATGGACGGGGTGTTGATGGTCTCACCTTTGAAGATACCTTCGATGAGTTTTCCGCCTTTGGTCATGCGGAAGATTTTCGGCAGCGGCCACGCCGGCACGTAGCTTTCGAGCCGCTCCACAGCGCGTGGCGACAGGATCAAAACGCCGTGCGCGCCTTCGCCGCCCAACGCTTTTTGCCACGAGAAGGTGACGACATCTAGCTTGTCCCAAGGCAGGTCCATCGCGAAGGCGGCCGACGTCGCGTCGCAAATCGTCAGCCCTTCGCGATCCGCGGGGATCTTGTCGCCATTCGGAACGCGCACACCCGAGGTGGTCCCGTTCCATGTGAAGACAACATCTTTGTTGAAATCAACGGTGTCGAAGTCAACGATCTCGCCGTAGTTGGCTTTTTTGACTTCAGCTTCGATCTTGAGCTGTTTGACGACATCCGTCACCCAACCCTCGCCGAAGGATTCCCAAGCCAGCATTTCAACCGGACGCGCGCCGAGCATCGACCACATCGCCATCTCAACGGCGCCGGTGTCCGAGCCGGGGACGATACCGATGCGGTAATCGGCGGGAACGCCCAGAACCTCAGCCGTCAGGTCAATCGCTTCTTTGAGTTTGGATTTCCCAACAGCAGCGCGGTGCGAGCGGCCCAAGGGCGCATCAGCAAGCATGTCGAGGGAATAGCCAGGAAATTTCGAGCAAGGGCCCGAAGAAAAACGCGGATTGGCCGGGCGCGTTGCCGGAGCATCAAGTGCCATTGCTGGTATCCTTCCAGATATGAGCCTCTCGTTGGGGAGAGGTGTCCCGCTGACGCATCTACGGCCCGCGAGGCTCTGGCACAAGATGCAAAATTGCGCTAATGCGCCCCTAAATCGTGAAAATGCGACACGTCCCTCCACTATAGGAAACACGCTTATGTTCATCGCCACTCTCCTCGCCGCGCCGACCAAAGCCAATCTGGACCGTGTGACGGTTGAATCCCTGCGCGATGCGTGGGGCGGGGGTGGCGCGCGCTGGCTCAATCCCGGGATCGCGGCGGAGATTGATCTGGCCGCGATGCCGGCAAATCGCTGGGATGTGTGGGAGGGCTTGCAATCGCAAGGGATTGATCTGGTTATCCAGCCCGCCGAGGGCCGCGTCAAACAGATGCTGTTGGCGGATATGGACAGCACGATGATCCAACAAGAATGTATCGACGAGCTGGCCGATGTCGCCGGTTTCGGCGAGCGGGTAAAGGGCATCACCGCCCGCGCAATGAATGGCGAGCTGGATTTTGATGCGGCACTGCGCGAGCGCGTCGGCCTGCTCAAAGGCCTGCCCGAGTCCGTGATCCGCCAAGTCATCGACGAGCGGATTACCTTCATGCCAGGTGGCGCGCAACTTCTCGGCACGATGAAGCGTGAAGGGGCTTATGCCGCGCTGGTCTCCGGCGGGTTTACGGCGTTCACCGGCTACGTCGGACATGCGTTGGGGTTCGATGAAGATCGCGCCAATACGCTGATTACGGCCGCTGGCGTTCTGACGGGTGAGGTTGGCACGCCCATCTTGGGTCGCGAGGCGAAGGTTCAGGCACTGAAGGATATCACCGCCCGCCTCGGAATTTCGCCGCAGGACGTGATGGCCGTTGGCGACGGGGCGAATGACCTAGGGATGCTCGGCCTTGCGGGTGCTGGCGTCGCGCTCCACGCCAAGCCCTCGGTTGCGGCGCAATGTGATATCCGTATCAACCACGGCGATCTCACAGCGCTTTTGTATATCCAAGGCTATTCGGTCAACGAATTTGCTGCGCGGGCCGCGTGCGCTTGTTGCTGATACCGTAACGCAGATTTCTAACATCGCGAGGCGGGCCCCCGCGACGCCTTGCGCTTCGGGCTGCGCGACCATATCCCAAGCAGGGGCAACCACAGGTCGGTCGGTTGTGCCTCGGGGGATCGTGGATGTTTGAGTTTTCCTATGAAATTGTGGCGCTTTTGCTCTGCGCAGCCTTCGTTGCGGGCTTCGTCGATTCCATCGCAGGCGGAGGTGGGCTCATTACGCTGCCGGTGCTGATGTTGGCGGGGGCGAGTCCTTTGGAGGCGTTATCGACCAACAAAGTCCAAGGCGCTTTTGGGGCGGCGACGGCGGCCATCTCATACGCGCGCTCTGGTCTGGTAGATTTGCGGGCGCAAAAGGGGGCTGCGTTGCTGGCGTTCGGCGCGGCGTTCCTTGGCGCGATGCTCATTTCAGCCATTCCGACCGAGCCGCTTCGGCTGCTTTTGCCTGTGCTGCTCGTTGGCATCGCGCTGTTCTTCGCCTTTAAAAAACGCCTCGATGATACGGATCGCCAGCAGCGTATTACAACGAAGGTCTTCGTTCTGACGCTTGTGCCGCTGTGCGGATTTTACGACGGTTTGGTGGGCCCGGGTGCGGGGGCGTTTTACATGATCGGTTTTGTGACGCTTGCTGGCTACGGTGTGCTCAAGGCCACGGCGCATACCAAGCTTTTAAACTTTGCGTCCAATATCGGCGGTCTCGTCGCCTTCGCGGCCGTGGGAAAGCCGCTTTGGCTAGTCGGGATCGCGATGGGCTTGGCGCAGGTCGCCGGCGCGCGGATCGGCGCGAAGGTCGCGATGCGGGTCGGTGCGCGGGTGATCAAGCCGCTCTTGGTTGCAACCTCCAGCATTCTCGCCGCGCGGTTGATCTGGCAGATGATTCAGACCGGCTGAGACACGCGGTTTTCCCTTACGGGGAGATGTACGATCGCGGAGAACGCCCCGATTGCGACACCGATCCACCAAACCGCCGTGTAATCGCCGTAGATATCATAGAGCTTTCCGCCCAACCAAACCCCGAGGAAGCTCCCGATCTGGTGGCTTAAGAATACGAATCCGTAGAGCGTGCCCATATACCGCAACCCGTAAATATGCGCGACCAGCCCCGAGGTGAGTGGCACTGTCGCCAGCCATAGCGCCCCCATCGCAACGGAGAATATCAAAACTGTGGCAGGGGTGATCGGTAAAATGATGAAGGCTGCGGCAACCACGGTGCGGGCGGCGTAGATCCCCGCCAACAAGTACTTCTTGCTAAACCGCTTCCCCAATGCGCCCGCGTAAATCGTTCCGGCGATATTGGCCAAGCCAATCACCGATATCGAGATCGCGCCAAGGGCCGTTGTGGACGAAATCCCGAGGCCGGCGAGTAAACCCGTCGGGTCAATCGCTCCGCACATCTCCGTCACCATTGCCGGGAAATGCGCAGTAATGAAGCCAAGTTGATAGCCACACGAGAAGAACCCGAGGAATATCAAAAGGAAAGACGGGTCGCGAAAGGCGCGGCCGACCACCGATCCCATGCTTTCTTCAAGCGCGCTGCGGCTTGCCAAGGAAGGGGCGCGTAGCAGCGGCAAGGCAAAGAGGGCGCATAGGATAAGCGCGGCAAATATAACGAAAACGGACTGCCATGGGAAATAGGCCAAGAGGGCCGCGGCGAGCGGCGCGCCGAACACTTGCCCCGCAGAGCCCGCAGCCGTCGCGATGCCGAGCGAGAGGGACCGGTTCTCATCCGAGCTTGCGCGACCAACGACCGCGAGAATAACGCCGAACCCTGTGCCCGCGATGCCAAAGCCGACGAGAACTTCAAGAAGTTGATGTTGCAATGGTGTGATCGCAAAGCTGGAAAGCACAAGCCCTAACGCATAAAGCAGAGCTCCCGCGATGATCGCTTTGCGATCTCCGAACCGTTCCGCCAGCGCGCCGAAAATCGGTTGGCCGATCCCCCATGCAAGGTTTTGAATCGCAATTGCGAGCGAGAACTCGGCGCGTGGCCAGCCAAATTCTGAAGCGATCGGGATTTGAAAGACACCAAAACTCGCGCGGATCGAGAAGCCGATCATCAAGATGAATGCGCCGCCGATCAAGACAGGGGTAAGGATGCGAGTTTGGGTCATGTTGGGCTCCGTTCAGGCTGCCTGAGTGCGGCAGATGGAGGCCAAGGTCAAATGATGCTTTGTGATGGGGGCAATTAGCTTGCGTGTAGGCCGACATGCCGCCCTTGGGCGAAGCAGCTTGTGAGAAGATAGCCGCCAGTTGGGGCTTCCCAGTCCAGCATCTCGCCACAGACGTAGATCCCCGGCAGGGCGCGCAGCTGCAAGGCTTCGTCGACGCTCTCCCGGGTGATGCCGCCGGCGCTCGAGATCGCCTCGTCCAGCGGGCGCGGGCCTTGGTGCGGCACAGGGATGGCTTTAAGGCGCTCTGCGAGTGTTCCAGGATCTGACGGGAGAGGACGCGCCCATTCCATCAGCAAGGCGAGTTTGACCGGATCAAGGTTTAACGTTTTGCGCAACCAGTTGGTAACTGTCGCTTTGCCGCGTTTGGCTTGCAGTTTCGCCGTGAGTTGGGGGAGCGTCAAATCAGGAAAAGGATCAAGGGTAAGCATCGCGCCCTTCCGAAGGCGAGCGGCGAGGGCATAAATCCCGCCACCCTCAATCCCGCGTGCCGAGATGACGAATTCGCCGCGTGAAACCGTTGCGCCCGCGCGCAGGGCTACGTTTTTGACGGGCGCGCCAAGATAGGGTGACATGTGATCAGACCAATGGAGCACGAACCCCATATTGGCAGGCTCGAAGGGGGTAATCTCGACCCCCTTCTCTTGCAACCAAGGCACCCACGCGGCGTCAGATCCAAGCCGTGGCCAACTCGCCCCGCCAAGGCCAAGGATCGTCGTCTTTGGTGTAAGGCGTTGCAGACCTTCTGGTGTCTCAAACAGCAGGGCATCCCCGTCAAACCCGTTCCAACGCCAGCGTGTTTTCACATCGATCCCGTAGCGCGCCAGTCGCGCCAGCCAAGCGCGCAGCAAAGGGGAGGCCTTCATCCGAACTGGAAAAACGCGGCCCGTAGAGCCTGTAAACAGCTCTTCGCCAAGGTTGCGGGCCCAATCCATAACCTGTTGCGGCCCGAATTCGGCAAGAATAGGTCGCATCCAATCCGCCGAAACGTGATCGCAAAACGTGTCAATCGGCTCGTCTCGGGTGATGTTGAGACCTGACTTCCCCGCCATCAAAAACTTGCGCGCTGGGGAGGGCTTGGCTTCAACAATCATGACATCGCGGCCGCGCAGAGCCATCGTCTCTGCAGCCATAAGACCTGCCGGCCCCGCGCCGATAATGAGGACATCCGGTTGCTTCATCGGCTGGCAACAACGGTGAGGCGCATCAGGGCGCGTTCTATGACGGCCATTGTCGGCGCGCGGGAAGATGACCGCAGGATCAGATCGGCGTTGATCAATTCTTTCAATGCGGTTTCAAGTTTGAACATGCCCCAACTTGAGGCTTGGCGTAGCATCTTGTCGCGGCGCGGCCCGAAGATGGGCGGGCGGGCGCGCGCGATTCCTTGCGCGGGGCCGCCGGGATCGGAGGCGGCTGCATGCAGCGCGCGAAAATGCCGAAGGGCCTGAATAGCGATCGTCACGGGGGCAACACCTTGCCCCTCGATCCGGCGCATCATCGGGCCAAGCTCTCCGACGCGGCCCTCTGCTACGATGTTGAGAACATCGTCAACATCCGCGTCCACAGTTGCTGGCGCGCAGGCGACAACATCTTCAGGCGCGAGAAGCGAGGGGTCGTTGTACTTATAAAGCGAAATCTTCTCAACGGTTTGCCGGAAATCTCCCGGATCAAGCGCCCGTCCCAAAGCCATTAAATCATTCATCGCTTGGGGTGAAATCGATTTTAGGCCGGCTTTCTTAAGGACATCTTCCAACTCGTCACGGCTGGGAGGATCGTCATAAATACCTGCCGCGTAGGCGTTGTTGTGTCCCTCAAAGACTTTCCGCAACGCCGATTTGGCCGTGAGCGAGCCGCCGGTGACGATAATCTGCGCATCGCCATCTTTCCATTCTTTAACTGCCGACGCGATAATGGGGGCCATAGCATCGGTGGCGTCCTCAACAAATGCGACGCGCGGGCCGGGAAAGAAGCCTACCGCTTTCACGGCATCCAAAAGCGCCGAAGGCTCTTTGCGCAACGAGGCGGCGGGAATACGTGTCATGCGCATTTCCGCCTCGCCCGCCGGTCCGATCAGGGCGGCGATGACCTCTTGCCGTTTGAGCGCCACCCGCATTGCATCCGCGCCAAAAATCAACAATCCCAAGCGATGCGCTTCGGGCTTGGCAAAGTAGCGGGTGGCTTGCAGGCCGGCGAGTTTCATTGCGGTAAGGACGAGGCGGTGGCCAAGAGCCGCGTCACAATTTGATCCGCCAGCATCACCATCAGGCGCTCGTGTGCGTCATCCTCCGCGGATTGTGTTGCGACGGTCGATCCCGTGGCCGACCAGGACGTGAAGGACGCAACTTCGCCGTTCAACAAAACCGCATCCGTGGAAGCATCGACGAGTTTATATTCCGCCGTCCCTGTTAAGGAGTAGCGCGTTGTCGCGTTCTCGGGCGTGACGGCCTGCCCTGTTGAGTCGGTTTCGATTTCGTAATCCAAACGATACCGTTGTGCGGTGACATGCCCCAATCGATCCGCGATGCGCATCGTGAGCGTGTAGTCATCGCGGCTCTCGGGCGTTTGGGTCGCGACCCCGCCCAGCAGGACTTTCGCCCCGCCAGTCGGGCCATATGCGGGCGCGAATCCGCAGCCCATCAGGACGAGCCCGCAGATCGCGAGCCCGCCTTTCATAAGGGATCTTCGGTTGGTGTGTTCAGATAACGACATTCACAATCCGCCCTGGCACGACGATAAGCTTTTTCGGCGCTGCACCGTCGAGCGCTTTGATGACAGCTTCATCCGCCAGCACCAGCTTTTCAACCTCTGCCTTATCCATTCCGGTCGGCACAGTGATTTCGCCGCGCTTTTTGCCGTTGATCTGGATCGGCAAGGTGACGCTATCGGCCACCAGCATCGCCGGATCGGCCTTCGGCCACGGCGCTTTGACAACGAGCCCCTCGCCGCCGAGGACGGCCCAAAGATCTTCGGCCAAATGCGGCACCATTGGCCCCATCAATTGCGCCATGATCTTCATCGCATCGCGTTTTGCCGCGTTGGACGCGCCGGATTTCGCCAGCGCATTGGTCAGCTCGTAGAGTTTCGCGACGGCTTTATTGAACGCGAATCCGTCGATGGATTTGGTGATCTCGTCGATTGCTTTGTGCGCGGCGCGAAGCAAATCTTCGTCCTGCGCCGCATCGCCGCCCTCGCCAGCCGCTATTTCATTCCCGATCCGCCACACGCGGGCCAAGAATTTCGCCGCCGCCTCCGCGCCCGAGGCCGTCCATTCCACATCCCGTTCCGGCGGGCTGTCCGACATCACGAACCAGCGCGCGGTATCGGCGCCAAAATCGCGGATGATATTCATCGGATCGACGACGTTTTTCTTCGATTTCGACATCTTCGCGGAGGGGATGATTTCCACCGCTTCGCCGGTCTCGATCAGTTTGCCATCCTCAACCGCCTCCGGCAGATGATAAATCGCGCGGCCATTGGCATCGCGGGTGAGGTAAATCTCATGCGTCACCATGCCTTGCGTGAACAGCGCGTTGAACGGCTCGATCGCTTTGGCGGGCAGGTGGCCGGTTTTATGCATCGCGCGGGCGAAGAAGCGCGAATAGAGCAGGTGCAAAATCGCGTGTTCGATGCCGCCGATATATTGATCGACGTTCATCCAGTAATCGGCCTCGGCGGCATCCGTTGGCGTCTCGGCATGCGGCGAGGTGAAGCGCGCGTAATACCACGAGCTGTCCACGAACGTATCCATCGTGTCGGTTTCGCGCTTGGCCGGTTTGCCGCATTGCGGGCAGTCACAATTGCGCCACGACGGGTGCCGGTCGAGCGGGTTGCCGGGCTGGTCAAACGTCACATCATCGGGCAGGCGCACGGGCAGGTTCTTTTTGCGCTCGGGCACCACGCCGCAAATCTCGCAATGCACGACAGGAATCGGGCAGCCCCAATAGCGTTGGCGCGACAGGCCCCAATCGCGCAGGCGGAATTTCGTGACGCCCTCGCCAAAGCCCTTTTCCTCGGCCACAGCAATCGCGGCGGCAATCGCGTCTTCGCCGGTTTGCTCGGTCTCGCCCGCAAAGCCACGGATGAACCGGACCTTCTCGGATTTCAGCGGCGTATATTCCGCAGCCGGATAATCGCCCTCAATCGGCTCGAACACGGGCGTGATCGGCAGGGCGTATTTCGTCGCGAATTCAAAATCGCGCGCGTCATGGGCGGGGCAGCCGAAGATCGCGCCGGTGCCGTAATCCATCAAAATGAAGTTGGCGATGTAAACCGGCAGCTCGATGGAGGCATCCAGCGGATGTTTCACGCGGATGCCGGTGTCGCGGCCCAGCTTCTCGGCGGTTTCAATCGCCTCCGCGGTGGTGCCGCCTTTGCGGCACTCGGCCACAAACGCCGCCATCTCAGGATCGGCGGCTTCCAGCGCTTTCGCGAGCGGATGATCCGGCGAAATCCCCGCGAAGGACGCGCCCATCAACGTATCGGGGCGGGTGGTGTAGACCTCCAGCGTCTCAAAACCCTCCGGCGCGCCGATCAGATCGAATTTGAATTGCAGGCCGCGCGATTTGCCGATCCAGTTCGCCTGCATCAGGCGCACCTTCTCGGGCCAGTCTTTCAACCCATCCAACGCGCCCAGCAATTCCTCGGAATAGTCGGAGATTTTAAAGAACCACTGCGTCAATTCACGCCGTTCGACCAGCGCACCAGACCGCCAGCCGCGCCCATCTTCAACCTGCTCATTGGCGAGCACGGTCATATCGACCGGATCCCAATTCACCACCGCGTTTTTGCGATACACCAAACCCGCGGCGAGCATATCGAGGAACATCGCCTGCTGTTGGCCGTAATATTCGGGATCACAGGTGGCAAATTCGCGCGACCAGTCAATCGACAGGCCCAGCGGCTTCATTTGGTCGCGCATGTCTTTGATGTTGGAATAGGTCCAATCCTTCGGATGGCCGCCGCGTTCCATTGCGGCATTCTCCGCCGGCATCCCGAACGCATCCCATCCCATCGGATGCAGCACACTATACCCGCACGACATTTTATACCGCGCGACCACATCGCCCATCGTATAATTGCGCACATGGCCCATGTGGATGCGGCCCGACGGGTAGGGGAACATCTCCAGCACATAGTATTTCGGCCGCGACGGATCGCGCGTGGCTTCAAAAACGGAGGCGTCATTCCACGCGTCCTGCCATTTCGCTTCGATAGTGCTGGGTTCGTAACGCGACATCATGTGCCCCTCATCCGGAATTCTGCCCTCGCGGTCTACACTGGCTTGGGGGGAGAGGTCCAGAACGGCTTGCTTTCTGGAGGGTGGCTAAGGAGCACGGTGCGCTCGAATCGCGTGGGGGCGATTGTGCAAATCTGACGATCGCAAAGAAAAACCCCCGCGCGCCGCGCAGGGATCATCTATGTAGTATACTGCAACCGCGCCAAACGGCGCCCGCCCTCACAGTTTCGAATCGCGGATCCGCAACTGACGGGCGCGTGTCATGATCGCATCCTCGACAGCTTTCGTGGTTTCTGTCGACACCGCCGCGCCTCCGCTGGTTTCCAACGCGAGCTTGAGCGACCGCGCATCCAGTGCCGGATCCTGAACATACACAGTCGCGCGATAGGCGCGTCCGCCGCCAGGAGGTGTGCCGTAGCCTGTCACGATGACGCCCGAGAACGGATCAACAGATTGGATCGGCAGGAAGTCGAGCACCTCGAGGGAGGCCTGCCAGAGATATTTGTTCACTTCGACGGTCGTATTTGGATCCGTGTTATTGCCGAACAGATCCCCGAGCGTCGAAGAGCGCTGAGTCGTGCGCAAAGCGGGTTCGCGATCGATTTTCGCCTGTTCTGCAGCCACTTCGCGATTTGCGCGAGAGGTTGTCGAGAACAATCCCCCTGACGACCCGCTGCCGCAAGAGGCAAGAATGCCGACCAAAACAATAAGGCCGCTCCCGCGTGCAATCCGTTTTCCTAGCATCCCCGCCCCCTTATGGCTTTTCGAGTTCTCTAACCGAATGGCCCTTGCGCGACAAGGCATTTCCCATGTGCAACGCCCCCTGATGACGCAGATGTGGGCGCGCGCCTGTTTCGTAAAATCACGCGTAACCGCATGATTGGCAAGCTTCCGCCGATTTCAAGCACTGTGGCAAAGCTGCATCACGGTTTTGTTCATTCAGACCCGTCTCGCCCGTTTTGTTTGCAATAAGGCAGGGATGGGGCGAAAAAGCATCCATACCCAGTTCGGACTCCTCGAATTGGGAATGCACCTTAGATACAATGAGGGAACACACGATGAAAAATCTTCTTCTTGCTACGACCGCTCTGGTCCTCACCGCTGGTGTTGCTGCTGCTGAAGTAGCAGTTTCGGGCGACGGCCGTATGGGCGTTGTTTATGACGGCGATGAAATGAACTTCGAAAGCCGCGCACGCGTCAAGTTCACCCTCTCGGGCGAAACTGATGGTGGCTTGGGCTTCGGCGCTTCGTTCCGTTCGCACGAAGCTGTTGACGCAGAAGCTGGCCTCGAAGGCTCGATCTACGTTTCGGGCGCATTCGGCAAAGTCGAAATGGGTGACACTGTTGGCGCTTCGGAAGCACTCCTCGGCGATCTGCCAGAAGTTGGCTTCACCGACATCGGCAACAACGACATCCCGTACCTGACCGGCGACCAGAACGACACGTTCTTCGATGTTGCTAGCGGTGGCGCTGACGGCGCGATCACTGCAGCAGACAACCCGTCGCTCCTGTACACGTACACCACCGGCGCTCTGTCGTTGGCTGCTTCGTTCACCGACGGTTACAATGACGACCGTATCAGCACTGACGACCAAGAGTACGCACTCGCAGCTTCGTACAACTTCGGTTCGTACGCAGTTGGCCTCGGCTACGAAGTTGCTGATGCAGACGGCGTTGGCAAAGCAAAAATGCTCGGCCTCGGTGGTACTGCTAACTTCGGCGACACCGCTGTTAAAGCATTCTACGGCGAAGGCGACGACCTGATCGACGGCGTAAAAGTTTACGGCCTCGGCGTTGAGTCGGCATTCGGTGCAACCACCGTTGCTGCTTTCTGGCAGACCCAAGACTTCGACTCGGTCGGCCTCGATAAAATCGCTTACTACGGTATCGGCGCTTCGTACGACCTCGGCGGCGGCGCTGCGGTTGTTGGCGGCGTTGCAGACTCCGACGAAGACGGTTCGGACGCTGTTTACGACCTCGGCCTGCAGTTCAACTTCTGATTTTATCAGAATTTGACAGGAAAGGACGGGCCTTGTGCCCGTCCTTTTCTTTTACGCGACTGCTTGCTGAACATGATGCCCCCTGATCTGGGGGCTTTTGTTTTATCTATCTGATGCGCTATCTCAGGGGCAGAATGAACGGAGGCGATCATGGGGCTTGCATTGATTAAAGCGCGACTCGCTCAGGCCGAGCGCGCAGCGGGGCGCGCCGAAGGGTCCGTCACGCTTATCGCGGTGTCGAAAGTGCAACCGAACGCGCGGGTTGAGGCCGTATTGCGCGACGGGCACCGTGTCTTTGGGGAAAACTACGTTCAGGAAACGGCCGGTAAATGGCCGGAATGGCGCGCGGAGTTCCCCGACGCGCAGGTGCATATGATTGGTCCGCTGCAAACGAATAAGGCGAAGCAAGCTCTCGATCTATTTGATGCGATTCACACGCTGGACCGTTCTTCCTTGGTGAAGAAATTGGCAACACTCGCACAGGCGCGGGGGGCTTGCCCCGATATATTTGTGCAGGTCAACACCGGATCCGAGCCACAAAAAGCGGGTGTGTTGCCCGATGAATTGGATGGTTTCCTGAAGGATGTCATCGCGGCCGATCTGCCCGTGCGCGGCCTGATGTGCATTCCGCCCGAAGGCGACGACCCGATGCCGCATTTCAACGCGCTCGGGCAGATGGCGGCGCGCAACGGGCTTTCGGGCTTATCGATGGGTATGTCCTCGGATTTTGAGGCGGCAGTCGCCGCCGGGGCCACCCATATCCGCGTAGGCTCCGCACTTTTTGGCGCGCGGGATTACGGCCACCAAAGCTAAGGGCCGTCAGGCGCGGTCTATTGCCTTGTGTCCGCGGGGGCGGAACCGCGTGATTGGTGGAACCAAAAGCGGTTCACCCGGTGCGATCCGCCGTGCGAGATGCAACAAATGGTCTTGCCGCATTGCGATGCATCCGGCGGTTGGGAAAGTTGCCCTCCGCCACGTGTGAATGAAAATCGCGGATCCTTTACCCGCCACCGCCTGCGGGTAATTCCAATCGGTGACCAGCACCAGATCATAGAGAGGGTCGGCGCGGCGTAGCATCTCGTGAGAGTGCGCGAACGGCGCATGAACGAGGGTGTTGTAGTCACGATCACCGCTCTCGTCGCACCAAAGGTCGCGCGGGCCGATTGCGCGTGACCAGTGCGGTGCGTTCCCGATACGGTCGGCGCGGTGAAACATCTCGACGATCCGGTGCGCGCCAATCGGGGTCGCGCCGTCCCCTTCCCGTTTATGAAGGGCCAAGCCACCACGGCCCACCGTGCAGGGATATGTTACCCCCTTAAACAAAAGCCCGCGCGCGGTCAGGCGGATCATAGGATATGGCCCGATTTCGCGGCTTTGGTCGCCAGATAGCCCGCGTTGTGCCGTGAAAGCCCAACATGCAGCGCGACACGTTCCGTCACGCGCACGCCGTTAGCCTCCAGCATTTGAACCTTTGCGGGGTTGTTCGTGAGCAAGCGGACCTGCGAAAAACCAAGCTCACGCAGGAGGCTTGCGCCGAGGCGGAAGTCACGCTCATCATCCTCAAATCCGAGGCGGTGGTTCGCTTCGACGGTGTCAAATCCCTGATCTTGTAACGAGTAAGCCCGCATCTTGTTGGCAAGGCCGATCCCGCGGCCCTCTTGATTGAGGTAGAGCAAGACGCCTGCGCCAAGCTGCCCCATTTGGCTCAGCGCCGCATCCAATTGCGGGCCGCAGTCACATTTCAATGAGCCAAGCACGTCGCCAGTGAAACATGCCGAATGCAAGCGCGCGAGAACAGGTCGATCGCGATCAGGGGAGCCTATCTCAATCGCATAATGCTCCACCCCGCCGTCATCTGGGCGGAAAATATGCAGGCGACCTGCCTCAGCTGCTCGCATCGGTACGCGCGCAGCGGCGATCGGAGCAAGGATCGCCTCATGTTTGAGAAGCTGAAGCGTTTGGGCGGGATCGAGGCGGGTCAAACCGGCGAGCGGCGTCGCCTCGACAATGATCGCGGCGGGCAGAAGCTGCGCCGATTTGGCGAGCGCAATTGCGGCCCGACCGGTGACCGCTTCCCCCTCGCGCAGCGAGCGGAGCGGGCCTTTCATCGGCACGCGCAGATCGTCCGCGGGATCGGCCAGCGCGCGCAGCCACGTCAGATCGGCGCCGTTCGGCACCACGATCCGCGCGATGTCAGCGTCGTAAGCTGTGGCCTTCAAGGTCTCGGCGCGTCTTGCGGTCAGGGCGAGTGTCAAACTGCCAAGTGCCCGAAGCGCCTCGAGCCGCTCGGAGGTCAATGTTTCGACCGCGACCGCGAGTGCTCCGCCGAGGACGACCGGAAGGCCCATCCGTAAATCGGCGCGTGCGCGGTTTATTTCTTCGATCGGGGTCGGGCCAAGACTCATTATCACTCTCCTGCATGGGGAAGTGATAGCGGTGCGTGACATAAATTGAAACATACCCCGTGATTGCGACACGCTTGCGTGAGGTTTCTTTCACACCCCTTGCCGAATGCGTGATCGCGCAACAGCTTGGACGAAAGAATGGCCCTCATGTGGGCAAAACGATGGAGACGAGCAATGGCTGGTTTGAAGAAAATCCTTCTGGTGGACGATGATGACGATCTGCGCGAGGCACTGGCCGAGCAATTGGTCGCGACCGATGATTTTGATGTGTTCGAGGCCGATTGTGGCGCGGCAGGTGTCGAGCGCGCAAAGGAAGGGCTCTACGATCTTGTCATGCTTGATGTCGGTTTGCCCGATACAGATGGGCGGGAGCTCTGCAAAAAACTGCGTAAGCTGGGGGTTAAATGCCCGATTTTGATGCTGACCGGTCATGACACGGACGCCGATACAATCCTCGGGTTGGACAGTGGCGCGAATGATTACATTACCAAACCATTCAAGTTCCCAGTCCTTCTTGCGCGCATCCGTGCCCAGCTTCGCACGCATGAGCAATCGGAAGATGCCGTCTTCCAGCTTGGGCAATACACGTTCAAGCCCGCCGCGAAGATGTTGATCGATGATAAGGATAAGAAGATCCGTCTGACGGAAAAGGAAACGAATATCCTGAAGTTCCTTTACCGCGCGACCGACGGCGTGGTGGCGCGCGATGTGCTCTTGCATGAGGTGTGGGGATATAATGCGGGCGTCACGACGCATACGCTGGAGACCCATATCTACCGGTTGCGCCAAAAAATCGAAACCGATCCGTCGAATGCGCGTCTGCTCGTGACGGAGTCGGGTGGTTATCGCCTCGTCGCGTAACGGTGCGTTACGCACAGATGAGGGCCCCCGCATTGGGGGCCCTTTTCGCATAGTTCGGGTTGCGCCTGCGGGGCGTTTCTCCGATTGTGCGCGAAACAGGAGATCACCATGTCATTCACCCTCGCCACTTGGAACATCAACTCTGTCCGCTTGCGCGAGGCGCTCGTGTGTCGCCTGATGGGCGAGGAGTTGCCAGACGTTTTATGTCTGCAAGAGTGCAAAAGCCCTGTAGAGAAAATCCCGATGGAAGCCTTCCGCGCCCTTGGATACGAGCATTTCGTCGCTCGCGGGCAGAAAGGCTATAACGGCGTCGCGATCCTCTCGAAGATGCCAATCGAGGAAGTCGGCGCCGAGGACTTTGCGCAATTGGGCCACGCGCGCCACATTGCGGGACGACTTGCCAATGGTGTGACAGTCCATAATTTTTACGTGCCAGCAGGCGGCGATATTCCGGATCGCGAGGTAAATGAGAAGTTCGGGCAAAAGCTCGATTATCTTACGCAAATGCGCGACCACTTCCATGCGCGCAAGCCTGAGAAAGCGATCCTCGTGGGCGATTTGAACATTGCCCCGCGCGAGGATGATGTTTGGAACCACAAAAGTTTGCTGAAGATCGTCAGCCACACACCGGTTGAGGTAGAGCATCTCGCGCAGGCGCAGGACGCCGGCGCATGGGTTGATATCACGCGGCAAGATATTCCTGCAGGAAAGCTCTATTCGTGGTGGTCTTATCGCGCGAAGGATTGGGACGCGGCCGATAAGGGGCGCCGCCTTGATCACGTTTGGGCCACGCCCGATATTTCGAACGCGGCGCATGGCTCGCGCGTTCTGCGCACAGCGCGCGGCTGGGAGCAGCCCTCCGACCACGCGCCGGTCTTCGCAACATTCGATCTGTAACCCCCTTGGCGCGGCGTGAAAGCGACCGCATATAAGTCAAACGCTAAACAGGAGAAGCCAGATGATCATCGGCGGTCAACAGCCCCAAGCAGCCACCGGCGCCACGCCAGACGCCGACGCGCTCGTATTCGATGTTAATGAGGCGAATTTCATGGCGGCGGTCGTCGACCGTTCCATGGAAGTGCCGGTGATCGTTGATTTCTGGGCACCTTGGTGCGGCCCATGCAAAACGCTTGGCCCTGCGTTGGAAAAGGCGGTCGCCGACGCGAAAGGCGCGGTTGTCATGGCGAAAATTAACGTCGATGAAAACCAGATGATCGCCCAGCAAATGAAAGTTCAATCTATCCCGACTGTCTATGCCTTCTGGCAGGGGCAACCGGTGGACGGCTTCCAAGGGGCGGTTCCGGGTTCTGAGATTAAGGCGTTCGTCGACAAGCTCGCCGCACTTGCGGGAGACGGCGGTCTTGCAGAAGCCGTTGAAGCGGCGGAAGCGATGCTCGCGGAGGGGGCAATCGAAGACGCGGCTGAAACCTTCGCCGCGATCGTGGAGGAAGACGCAGAGAATGCCGATGCTCTGGGCGGGCTCGCGCGAGCTTACGTTGCGCTTGGCAAGTTGGACGAGGCGGATGCGGCGCTTGAAAGTGCTCCCGCGAAAATCGCCAAATCCGGCCCGCTAGAGGCAGCGCGCGCGCAGCTCGCCTTGGCGCGTCAGGCGGAAACCGCAGGCCCGCTCGCCGAGTTGGAGGCCGCGGTTAATGCCGACCCTACCAACCACCAAGCGCGATTTGATTTCGCCCAAGCTCTCCACGCAGCAGGGGAGGTTGAGGCCGCTATCGATCAATTGCTGGATCTGTTCCGGCGTGATCGTGACTGGAATGATGGGGCGGCTAAGACACAACTTATTACGATATTTGAGGCGCTTAAACCAAACGATCCTCTCGTCGCAAAAGGTCGTCGCAAACTCACATCAATGATATTTGCCTGATTGGATTTGCGGCCTAGTTTACGGGAATGATCAAAGCAAATTCCCTCCCCGAGACCTTGTCTCTCTTTCCGCTCACGGGCGCAGTTCTGTTGCCTCGTGGGCGGCTGCCATTGCATATTTTCGAGCCGCGCTACCTGCAAATGATCGAAGATTGCTTGAAAACGCGCGAGCGCCTGATCGGGATGGTCCAGCCCGCAGGAGGGCGTCTGGCGACCATTGGTTGCGCGGGGCGCTTGACTGGATTCACCGAGACCGAGGACGGTCGCTACATGATCACGCTGTCGGGAATTTCGCGGTTCCGGATCCGGCGGGAGATTGAAGGTTTCACACCGTATCGCCGTGCGGAGGTCGCGTGGACAGACTTCGCGAGAGATCTCGGGCCAGCTGAACATGACGAGACCTTGGACCGCAAGCAGCTATACCGGACATTGCGCAGCTATCTCGAAAGCCAAGGTCTGGGGCCAGACTGGGATAGTCTCAAAGAAGCCGAAGACGAATTATTGATCAATTCGCTCTCGATGCTTTTGCCGTTTGATGCGGCAGATAAGCAGGCGTTGCTGGAGGCACCCTCCCTGAGCACGCGGCGAGAAACTTTGATCACTTTGATGGAATACGCCCTTCATGGCGGCGGCGAGGAGAGTTTGCAGTGATCGACGAAGCCCAATCGACATCCACCGCGCGTGTCACTGAGAAGGCGCTGTTTGACCGGCGCATGCTGGAGGCCTTGGTTTGCCCCGTGTCGCAAACCGTGTTGGCCTACGATGTCGAGCGGCAAGAGCTCGTCTCTAAGGCGGCCAAGTTGGCGTTTCCGATCCGTGGCGGAATCCCGATCATGCTCGCCTCCGAGGCGCGCGCTCTCGAATGAGCGGCCGCTAGAGAGGCTTTCCTTGTTGAAGGCGGGGTAGGGGGCCGGACAGGCCGGAGGCTTGCCGCATGAAGCCTCGACGCAGTTGGGGGAGAGCCTGCACGATACCCATGCCAAGATCGCGACCTGCGCGCAAAATGGGATTGTCGTTAGAGAACAGCTTGTTGACGGTATCCATCCCCAAGGCGAGCGATGTTGAATCGAAGCGCCGCCAAGATTCGTACCGCTCCAACACGTCAATCGCGCCAATATCTTCGCCGCGACGGACAGCATCTACGACCGTCTCCGCCAGCGCGCCGACATCACGCAGCCCGAGGTTCAGCCCTTGCCCGGCAATCGGATGCACCCCGTGCGCGGCATCGCCCACCAATGCAATGCGCGGCACGACATACTTGCGGGCAAGTGTGAGGCTGAGCGGGTAAGAGAAACGTGGGCCTGCAAGGGAAATCTCACCAAGAAAATCCCCAAAGCGAGGCCGAAGCACGCTCATGAACTCATCGTCTGTTAAAGCGCTAATGGCTTGCGCGTTTGCGCGGGTTTCCGACCACACGATGGAAGAACGGTTGCCTTTGAGCGGTAAAACAGCAAGCGGCCCAGTTGGCATGAACAGCTGATGCGCAATCCCGTTGTGGGGGCGGACGTGGTCAATCGCGGCGACAAGCGCCGTTTGGCCGTAATCCCAACCTTCCCGCGATATCCCTGCGCGCTCGGCAACGGTCGAGCCGCGGCCATCCGCGCCGATAAGGAGTTTGCCGCGCACCTGTTCGCCGTTGGATAGCGTCACGCTAACGCCAGCAGGATCGCTGTTGAGCTGCGTCAAGCGAAGGTCGTGATGCAGTTTGATCTCTGGGCGGGCTTCCATCGCATCCAAAAGAACGCGGTAGAGGTGACGGTCCTCCAGCATATACCCGAGGGGCCCGTCGTGCATCTCCGCCGAGTCGAAATGCAAAAAGAGGGGGGCGACGGTTTCGCCAGGGCGGCCATCGGCGGCTTTGACGCCCTCCAATGGCTGACACACGTCCTTCACTGCGGCCCAAATCCCGATCATGTCGAGCAAGCGCTTTGATGCCTGCGCGATCGCATAGGCTCGCCCGTCAAAAGCGACCTGCGCCCGAGCTCGCGGGGGCCGACCATCTATAAGCGACACAGACACTCCTGCACCAGCGAGGGCAAGTGCGAGGGATGGGCCGTTTAAGCCGCCGCCAACAATAATCACGTCTGAATCATATGTCATAGGGATCAATATGGTGGTTGCCGTGCGATTGTCCATGCGGCGCGATGCGACATTGCGGCGCCATCTTGCGCGGAACTTAGCCGAAGTTCGGCGGCTGGGCGGCCCGAACGGCCCAAAAGTCACAATATCCAGAGGTAAGGCCCGCATCCTGTTCGCTTTTTGTGGACGCGGCCCAATCGCTTTTGTAGTCTGAACCTCAAACGGGGCGACATGACCCTGACGAGTGAGGCAGATATGGCATTTCCCGAGCGGTTTTCGAACCTGCCCGAATACGCGTTTCCGCGACTGCGGAAGCTGTTGGACGTATACCCGTCCGGCGCGGACCCGATCGTGATGACGATCGGAGAGCCTCGTCACCCTATGCCTGCATTTATTGGCGAGGTCATGGCGAAGTCGATCAGCGAATTCGCCAAGTATCCCGTGAATGAGGGCGCTCCCGAATTGCTGGAGGTGATCTCCGCATGGATTGCGCGTCGGTACGGCGTTCCGGTTCCGGCTGATCGCATCATGGCGTTGAATGGGACGCGCGAAGGCTTGTTTAACGCCTGTCTGGCGCTCAGCCCTGAACGTAAAGGTGGCAAAGCGCCCGTCGTTTTGATCCCAAATCCGTTTTATCAGGTTTATGCGGTCGCGGCCGTGGCGGCGGGGGCGGAGCCTGTGTTTGTGCCCGCACGGCCCGAAACAGGTTACCTTCCCGATTACGCCAGCCTGCCCGCCGAGATTTTGGAGCGTGTTACGGTCGCTTACCTGTGTTCGCCCGCAAATCCGCAAGGCGCGATTGCGTCACGTGCTTATCTGACCGAGTTGCTAAACTTGGCCGAGCGTTTTGACTTCAAGATTTTTGCCGACGAATGCTATTGTGAAATTTACCGGAGCGAAGCTCCGGCGGGCGCTTTGGAAGTGGCGCATGAGATGGGCGCGGACCCAGAGCGGGTTGTTGCGTTCCATTCGCTCTCGAAGCGGTCGAACCTTCCAGGGTTGCGTTCGGGCTTCGTCGCGGCGGGGGCGGAGTCGATCCTGCGGATACGTCAGTTGCGGGCCTATTCCGGTGCCCCAATCGCGATGCCGGTGCAGCGTGTCTCCATGCGTGTGTGGGCAGATGAGGCGCATGTCGTCGCGAACCGCGCGCTCTATAACGAGAAGTTTTCTGACGCCGCCGAGATTTTCCGAGGGGTGCAGGGGTACGAGACGCCGGAAGGCGGTTTCTTCCTCTGGTTGCCTGTCGATGATGGCGAAACGGCCACGGTAAAGCTGTGGCGCGAGACGGGCGTGCGAGTCTTGCCGGGGGCATATTTGTCCCGTGACGTTGGCGGCGAGAATCCAGGCGCCGGATATATCAGGGTGGCATTGGTCGCCCCAAGAGAAGAAACGCAGCGCGGGCTCATCAAGCTTCGTGACTGCTTGTATACGTGAGGTTCAGGACAATGGCATCCTATCAAGCTCGGCAACGCGATCCCCTTTTGGATCAAGATACGCAAGCGGTATTGGAACGGCGGGGAAAAGAACTCCTTGGCACCGGTTTCATCGTCGCGGGTTTGATGGCGGCTTTGATGCTGATGAGCTATTCTCCAGAAGACCCGAGCTGGATGGCGGCGGGCTCCGGGGAGGTGCAGAATTACCTCGGTCGCTTCGGTGCGATGATCGCCTCACCCCTGATCGGAATTTTGGGCCTCGGGGCGTGGATGCTGCCCGTCGGTTTGTTGATTTGGGGGGTGCGTTTTATCACCCATCGCGGCGAAGAACTTTGGGGCGCGCGCGCCGTTTTCTTGCCTATGGGGATTGTCGTCGCGGCTGTTCACGGCGCGTTGATGGAGCCTTCGAGCGACTGGAATGCCGCCTTCGGAATGGGGGGACGCCTTGGGGATATGATCGCGGGCTCGCTTTTGGGTATCGCTCCTGTCGGCGGGTCTGGCGGTTTGCAGGTGTTGGCGACGATCTTCATCGTTCCAACGGCGCTCGCGTGTCTTTTCGTGTTCGGATTTACCCGCGATGAGTTGCGGATGATCTGGGCGTGGATTCGTTACGGCGCCATTTCATGCTATGCGATGGTGCTTGGCCTGATCGGTCAAGGCGCGCAAATGTCGGTGCAGGTCGCGCGGACTGCGCAAGATCGTGCCCGCGAACGCCGTGCCCGCGCAGCGGAGCAGGCGGCCGAGATGGCGGCTTGGGAAGCGCAACAGGCGGCATGGGCACAGACCCAAGCGGATTACGCCCCTGCGCCAACCAATCGTGCGCCTCGGGCGCAAGCGGCCCAAGCCTATTCGCACGATTCCTACCAGCAAGGGCCTGATTTCGCGCAGCCCGACTTCCGCGAGCAGACAGCATATCAGGCGCAATGGTCCGATCCGCACGATGGCGGTTATGCCCCTGCGGCAGATACTTTCGAGCAACCGCAGGCCGACCGCCCAAGCTTTATGTCACGTATCAAGCGTGCGGTCGTTGAGCCCGATGCTTGGGAGTCGATTGAGCACGAGCTTGTTGAGCCTAATGATGCATGGGCCAATGAGGAGTTCGCGGCACCGGATCAAGACCGCATCAGCGCGCGGATCGCTGACGCCGTAAAGACCCGCGCGATGCAGGCGGCTGAACGTCGGGTTGAGCCTGTTCTGACCGCACCTGCAGCGCCGCAGGTCGATGAGACTTACGGATATGAGGAAGTTTACACGGCCCCACCTGCGCGTCCGGAGCCTGTCATGAGCGCGCCGGCGTCTGTGCTGTCTGCGGTGGCGGCGCGTCTGGCACGTGGTCCAAAACCCGTTGAGAAACCCGTTTTGCGGGCCGAGCCCCCTGTCCGTGCACAACCTCGGTTTATGCCAGGTGTGGCGGCGCGAGCGAGTGCGCCGCAAGATGCGTTTGCCGCGCAATCCGCGCCCGTCACGGCTGCTGCGAGCACAGCCAGCGTTGCGCCGAAAATGCGTGCAGCCGCACCAGCGGTCAACGAGATAGCGGCAATGCCCCCGCGTATCGATTGGGAAGAAGACGCGGTGAATTGGGAGCCTGAGGTTACCGCTGCACAAGCGCTCGCCGCTGCTGACCGATACCAAGCCTACGACGCCGCAACAGAAACCGCGTTCGTGGCGGAAGATTTCGATGATCGCCTCGCGACCGATTATGCCGATGACTACGATGCTGCCGCATATGATGATCCCTACTTGCCGGATCGTAGCGCGGAGACGCACTCAAGCCTTCACGCGCAAGACAGCTTTGATAATGCCTCCCCCTACGTCGAGGATGAGGACGACATCGATGCGCAAATTGCGGCGGCTCGTCCGGCCCTAAACCGCGTTGTCATTCCAACCGCGGAACCCAAACGCGCGGTTGTGCAGCACGCCATCAAAAAACCTGTCGCGCCCAGCAAGCAGGCGATGAGCGAAGCGCAGCCCGCTCTGCGATTCGAGCCCGCGCGCCATGCCGCCTATGAGATGCCGCCGTTGGGCCTCTTGATGAACCCTGCGAGCATCTCGCGTCATCAGCTGTCGGATGAGGCGCTCGAAGAAAACGCGCGGATGCTGGAAACAGTTCTGGATGATTACGGTGTGAAGGGTGAGATCGTCTCTGTGCGACCGGGCCCCGTCGTTACGATGTATGAGCTGGAGCCCGCGCCGGGTCTGAAAGCGAGCCGCGTGATTGGGCTGGCGGATGATATCGCGCGGTCGATGTCGGCTTTGTCGGCGCGGGTGTCGACCGTGCCGGGACGTTCGGTGATCGGGATCGAACTGCCGAATGAACATCGCGAGAAGGTTGTTCTGCGCGAGATCCTCTCGGCCCGTGACTTTGGCGACAGCGCGATGAAGCTGCCGCTGGCATTGGGTAAGGATATTTCGGGCGAGCCGATCGTCGCAAACCTTGCGAAAATGCCGCATCTTCTCATCGCGGGGACGACAGGTTCGGGGAAATCTGTTGCGATTAATACGATGATCTTGAGCTTGCTCTACAAGCTCTCCCCGGAAGAATGCCGGATGATCATGATCGACCCTAAAATGCTGGAACTCTCCGTTTATGACGGGATTCCGCATTTGCTTTCACCCGTGGTGACGGACCCTAAGAAGGCGGTTGTTGCGCTGAAATGGGTCGTGGGCGAGATGGAAGAACGGTATCGCAAAATGTCCAAAATGGGCGTGCGCAATATCGAAGGCTATAACGGCCGCGTTAAAGAGGCGATGGCGAAGGGCGAACTGTTTAAACGCACAGTCCAGACTGGTTTCGACGAGGAGACTGGCGAGCCTATCTTCGAGACGGATGAATTCCAGCCGACGCCGATTCCCTACATCGTGGTGATCGTCGACGAGATGGCGGATTTGATGATGGTTGCCGGCAAAGAGATCGAAGCCTGCATCCAACGTCTTGCCCAAATGGCGCGCGCATCGGGCATCCACTTGATCATGGCGACGCAGCGCCCGTCCGTGGATGTTATCACCGGCACGATCAAAGCCAACTTCCCGACGCGAATCTCCTTCCAAGTGACCTCAAAAATCGACAGCCGGACGATCTTGGGCGAAATGGGCGCAGAGCAACTGCTCGGCATGGGGGACATGCTTTATATGGGCAGCGGATCGCGCGTGACGCGGATCCACGGGCCGTTCGTGTCAGATGAAGAAGTCGAAGAAATCGTAACCCATCTCAAGAGCTTCGGGCCGCCTGAGTATATGTCAGGTGTGGTAGAGGGGCCCGAAGGGGAAGCTGCGACGGATATTGACGCGGTCTTGGGCCTGAATACCAGCGGCGACGATGCGGAAAATGCCCTTTACGACACGGCGGTCGCCATCGTCGCGAAGGACCGCAAATGCTCGACCTCCTACATCCAGCGCAAGCTCGGCATCGGTTACAACAAAGCAGCGCGCCTTGTTGAGCAGATGGAGGACCAAGGTATCGTATCGGCGGCAAACCATGTTGGTAAGCGCGAGATCCTCGTTGCCGAACGCTAAAGCGCCGAGGGATTGCCCCGCTCTAAACTGTGAACTGCGCCCCGCCGGAAGTGATCCGGCGGGGCTTTTCTATTTCCTGAACTGAGTTAGATTAAAGCTATGAAAATATTACGCTTCGCTCTCGCCCCGCTTCTTGCGCTTTCTCTTGCGGCTCCGGCTTTTGCCGAGAAAATTCCGCTCGGAGAATTGTCGCGTTATATCAATAGCCTGCAAACGGTCGAATCTGATTTCACACAGGTGAATGCGGATGGCACGATTGCGACGGGCAAAATGTATATGCGTCGTCCGGGGCGCGTGCGCTTCGAATATGCGCCGCCCGATCGCACCTTGGTTATGGCAGGCGAGGGGCAAGTCGCCATCTTCGACCCGAAATCGAACCAATCGCCAGAACAATATCCTCTCTCGCGCACGCCGCTTAAGCTGATTCTTGCGAATAACGTAGACTTGTCGCAGGCGAGGATGGTCGTCGCGCATGGAGAGGATGGCAATTCGACATTCGTCACCGCGCAGGATCCGGAGCATCCCGAATACGGTACCATCCAAATGGTGTTCACTGCCGCCCCAACGGAGCTGCGCCAATGGGTGATCACAGATGATGCGGGCGGTAAAACGACAGTGATCTTGGGCGATTTGAATAAGGGCGTATCGCTCAACGCGTCGTTGTTCTCATTGCAAAGCGAAATCGCGAAACGAAATTGACGGAATGAACACCGCAATAAAAAGGCCGCCCAGTGTTCGGGCGGCATTTTTATTTGTTCAATGGAAGGCTGTTAGCCCTTTCCGCAGGCGATCATCTGCGAGCGATATGTCAGCGCGCGCGCGCCAACTTTATCGGCCACAGCGAGCAGCCAGCCTTTTGAATTGTAGCTCCCGCGCGAATAGCCGGCGCGACCCTCATGATACGCAAGATACTGGTTGCGCGCGTCGTTCAGAGGAATGCCCAAACGTGTCGTGGTCTCGCGCATATACCAGCCCATGAAATCGGTCGCGTCATTGATATCGTCGCGATCGGCGCCGAAGCTTCTGGTCTCGCGCTTGTATTCATCCCAAGTGTTGTCCAGCGCCTGCGCGTACCCGTAAGCCGAGCTTTGACGGCCCATCGGAATAACGCCGAGCACGTATTTATGCGGCGTGCGGGCATCTCCCACGAATTTGGATTCTTGGTGGATTGTCGCCATCTGCACCGAAACCGGCACGCCCCATTTGCTTTCGACGCGCTTCATCGCGCGGAAATATTGGGGGCGCTCTTTGATAATCTCGCACGCGTTATCGAGATTGCGGGGCGGTTTGCTTGGGCCACCGCATGACGCGATCAGCAGCACCAGTGCTAATTTGAAATACTTGCTCATTTCTGCCTCGATCTGACGGCACGCGCTGGCACCATTCCTTATTTTTAAGCCAATTTAGACTAAAAAATTGAAACGCGAAACGGGGCAGCTCAAGAAATGGAGATTTTCGTCTACACGAAAAGGTCAGTAACAGTTTGTTTCCGGCAATTTTCAGGCTCCCCCATGGACAGCCGCGCATGACAGGATTATCTCAGAGGGCATGAGGGATACATCTATGCATACGTCGCGGGCTAAATATCATCTTGGCCAAGTTGTTCGCCACCGGAAGCACCCCTTCCGCGGTGTGGTTTTTGACGTCGATGCGATGTTTTCGAACACTGACGAGTGGTATGAGGCGATTCCGGAGGATAGCCGCCCTTCGAAAGACCAACCGTTCTATCACCTCTTGGCGGAGAATGACTCCAGCTTCTACGTCGCGTATGTCTCCGAGCAGAATCTGGTCGCAGATTACTCCGGAGAGCCTGTCGACCATCCCGATCTTGAAGATCTCTTCGGAGCGTTCGAGGACGGTGTTTACCCGCTTCAGATCAACTTGAACTAATTAGTTCACTGCCCCAATCGGTAGCCTGAACGCGAGAAGATTTTGTTCCCCCTCTCGGCGGTAGCCCAAATCTTCCGCGAGATCTCTAATCAAGAACCATCCGAATCCACCCTCCGGCAGATCCAGCGGGCGGGGTCGCGGCAGTGCGGCAATGTCGCGCAGCAAGTGATCTTCGGGCAGTGCGATCCCGTCATCGCTGACCGAGCACGAGAGGCCACGCTGATCACGCACGATGGAGAGATCGATCGTCCCGCGATCGCGCCCCCGGTAGCTATGTTCGACAATGTTGTTCATGATTTCCGCGAGCACCAGTTCCAGCGTTCCGGCTTCGTCAATCGAGAGTTGTCGCGCGAAGCGATCCACCGCGGACTGTAGCGCGTCACGCACCTCCAAGGCTTCCGCGCGAAACCGAAGGTTGAAGATATGGACCCCGAGGCGGGTATCGCTTGCTGAATGGTGAGGCGCCTTTGAGTTAGCCAGCATTGCGGATTCCTTCGCCGATGGCGGCAGCGTGGATGGTAAAAACGGTATCCATACGCGTCAGATGAAACACCTTGCGGACATTCGGTGTCAGCCCGGCCAGCTCAAGTTTTCTTGGTGCGAGGGCTTTCATGACGGCGACAATTGCGCCAAGGCCGGAGCTATCGAGAAAGGCGACCTGCGAGAGTTCTAAAATTACGCGAGGCGCGGGTTGCGCCGTGATCTCGCGCATTTGGTCTTTGAAATGGATCGCGACGGCCGCATCAAGACGGTCTTCGCCGACATGGACGACTAGCGCCCCATCTAGGGCATCAGCAAAGAGATTCATTCTTGTGCTCCAATCAAGGTTGCGACTTTCCCCGACCGTAAAACGAATTGCTTACCAATCCGTATCCATCGGACGCAAAACCGCATTTCTGACTTTAGGGAAGGGCGCTACGGCCCTATCGGGGATGCCCTTCGCTTGCATCGGCACTGCTGGGCGCTTGACGCAAGGCGACGCAACGGGCAATGGCATGACATGACGAATTACACCTATGCCCCGCCAAACGACCCGCCGCAGATCCTCCATGCCGATGGTGAGATCTTGCTTGTTGATAAGCAAGCGGGGTTGCTCTCAGTTCCCGGGAAGGGGCCTGAGAAGGCGGATTGTTTGATCAACCGCCTTCGTGAGATCTATCCAACTGTACTTTTGGTTCACCGGCTCGATACGGATACGTCCGGCGTGATGGTCTTTGCTATGACACCGAACGCGCAACGCCATCTCGGCCTGCAATTCGAAAACCGCCAGACCTCCAAAACCTATCAGGCAAGACTTTGGGGGGAGGTCACGCCCGATGCGGGGCGCGTGGATCTTCCTCTTTGCGTCGATTGGCCGAACCGGCCACGCCAGCATGTGAATTTTGAAAAGGGTCGCTCGGCGCAAACTGATTGGGAGGTCATGGCCCGCGACAACGGCACGACGCGGATGCGGTTGATGCCGATCACAGGTCGAAGCCATCAATTGCGCGTGCACATGATGGAGCTGGGCTATCCAATCCTCGGCGACCCGCTCTATGCAACGGCTGAGGCACAAGCCTTCCCGCGTCTGATGTTACATGCCGAAACCTTATCTTTCCGGCATCCAGAGGGCGGCGCGAATATGACTTTCACCGCCCCCTGTCCGTTTTAACGCTTAGTCGAGATCTTCCGCGTAGCCAGAGATTGAGACGACCTCACAAAACTCCTCGAGGCCGAAAATTCCGCCCTCACGCGCCCGACCTGATGATTTGATCCCGCCGAAGGGTGCGCCCGCGCCGCGGCTCTGGCCGTTGAGTTCAATCATCCCTGCGCGCAAGCTCCGCGCAAGACGATTCCGACGCGCCGGATCGGCTGTCTGTGCGTAGTTTGTCAGGCCGTAGGGCGTGTCATTGGCCAAGCGCACGGCTTCTTCTTCCGTGTCGAAGGGCATGATCGCCAGAACGGGGCCGAAAATCTCTTCGCGCCAAACCGTCATATCGGGGGTCACATCAGTGAAGATCGTCGGGCGGACGTAGAAACCACGGTTGAGGTTCTCGGGTCGTCCGAGCCCCCCTGCAAGCACGGTTGCGCCTTCTTTGATCCCTGTTTCGATCAAGCCTTGAATCTTTTCAAATTGCGACGCGTTGACCACAGGGCCGATATGCTTGCCGGATTTATTCGGGGCGTCGACGAGGGTTTCCTCAGCAGTCTTTTTCGCGATTTCAACAGCCTGCGTGTAAAATGAGCGCTCTACTAACATCCGCGTCGGCGCGTTGCACGATTGCCCCGAATTGTTGAAGCAATGCCGCACGCCGCGTTGCACGGCTTGATCGTCGGCATCGGCAAAGATGAGGTTCGCACCTTTACCACCTAACTCAAGACAAACCCGCTTGAGGGTTTCTGCCGCTGCGATGCTGATTGCGCGGCCCGCGCGGGTTGACCCCGTGAAGGAAATCATCTCGATCTCTGGATGCGTCGAAAGGTCTGTTCCGACCCCTGCTCCGTCGCCGTTGATCAGGTTAAACACGCCCGCAGGCACACCTGCTTCGTGCAGGATCTCGGCAAAGAGCATGGAGGAGAGCGGCGATTCCTCTGATGGCTTCAGAATCATTGTGCAGCCCGCGATCAGCGCAGGGATAACCTTCAGCGTGACCTGGTTCATCGGCCAGTTCCAAGGGGTGATGAGGCCGACGATCCCGATCGGCTCGTAGGCAATCATCGCGCCGGGCGTGCCATCACCGAGCGGCCGCATGAATTTAAACGCCTTCGCAGCTTCAATGAAATTGCTGATGTGATAGGTTCCGGACTCCGCTTGGGATGTCAGGGCCATGTCAATCGGGGCGCCCATTTCGGTACTGATCGCTTCTGCCATCTCGGGCAGGCGTGCCTCGTAAACGCGCAACACCTCCTCAAGAATCGCGATCCGTTTTTCGGGCGGAGTTGCGCGCCATGCAGGAAGCGCTTCGGACGCGGCCGCTATCGCGCGATCGACATCGGCGCGCGCGCCAAGAGAAATAACCGCGCAAGGCTCCTCGGTCGCGGGATTGATGACGTTGTGATCCCGTGCGACTGCTGGCTTGCACCAAGCGCCGTCGATGTAAAAGTCTCGTTTGTCGAACATGAGTGTCTCCTAATTTTGCGGCAGGGTGTCATTGCTCCCGTCAGGGCGCAAGGGAGTGGATGTCTGGTCACGAAGATGTCTTGGCCGTGAAACTTCTTCCTGAATTCCGAAGCAATGCGCGGTTGGGGGTGGAACTTCAGTCCGGATCGCTTAAGTTTCACCGCGAAACGATAGCAAAGGAGGCCATGATGGGTCTGCGTATCAACGACACCGCACCGGATTTCACCGCAGCATCGACGGCGGGAGAGCTTTCCTTCCACGACTGGATTGGCGATAGCTACGCTATCTTGTTCTCGCACCCGAAGGATTTCACGCCTGTCTGCACGACGGAATTTGGCGCGGTCGCGCAATTGGTACCGGAATTCACCAAACGCAACACCAAGGTTCTGGGTGTTTCGGTCGATTCGGTCGAGGAGCATGTGAAATGGAAAAACGATATCGCCGCCTTTGCCGGCGCCCCTGCGGATTTCCCGATCATTGACGATACGTCGCTGGCGGTCGCAAAGGCATATGACATGCTGCCTGCGGATGCCTATCTCCCCGATGGTCGCACACCTGCGCATTCGGCGACGGTTCGTACGGTGTTCATTATCGGTCCGGATAAACGGGTGCGCCTGACGATGACCTATCCTATGTCGGTTGGCCGGAACTTCGCAGAAATCCTGCGGGCGCTTGACGCTGTGCGCGC
Organism: Albirhodobacter sp. R86504; assembly: GCF_042466415.1. Lineage (NCBI taxonomy): Bacteria > Pseudomonadati > Pseudomonadota > Alphaproteobacteria > Rhodobacterales > Paracoccaceae > Albirhodobacter > Albirhodobacter sp. R86504. The sequence goes on from NZ_JAXHCH010000002.1 coordinate 2,462,164, forward strand.
AACCGACGGCGTGCCCTTCGCGACGCCTGCCAACTGGATTCCTGGCGAAGACGTGATTCTCGCGCTTTCGGTTTCGACGGAGGACGGCGAGGCGAAATACGGGGCAGTGGATGTGAAACTGCCGTATCTGCGCACGGTGAAGTTCCAAGGCTGACAAGCTGTTCGACCTTTGGAATGCAATGAGAGGCTCCGGTTCCGTCCGGAGCCTTTTGCGTTTGTCGAGGCGGTGCGGGGGTTAATGGTGCGGGCGTTAATCTCCGAGTAAGGAGCTATGCGTTTTCTGCAATGCGGCAATATCGGAACAGCGATTGTGCAAGCGCAGCAAAAGCCCCATGTTAGCGTCAACGGCAAAGGGAATGGGCCCGCTGCCACTGTAAGGAGAGACCAAATGGCTCTTATGACCACTGCATCCATGCACCGCAACGGCGGCTTGTTCTCTGCGCTTTCCGCTTTCTTCCTGAACATCGCTGATAAACGTGCGCGTTTCTTCGAGTACCGCCGTGTGCTCGCAGAGCTCAACACGATGTCCGATCGTGAGCTCGCCGATGTCGGTATCTCGCGTCACTCGGTGCGCGATCTCGCATGGGAAGCCGCCTACAAGGCATAAGCACAGACCACTTTCTTAAGACTCCAAAGGGCCCCTCGGGCCCTTTTTTATTCTGCGTAGACGGTCTCACCAAGGTCTGCCGGATATGAAAAAGCCCCGATGTTTCCATCGGGGCTTTTCTGTCGTTTGAGCGAAGTGTTTATTCGGCCGTTTCAGCCGAAACTTCTTCGCCGGTCTCTTGATCGACCATTTTCATGCCAAGGCGAACCTTGCCACGATCGTCGAAACCAAGAAGTTTAACTTTCACTTCTTGACCCTCTTTGAGGATCTCGTTCGGGTGGTTCAGACGCTTGTTTGCGATCTGGCTCACGTGAACCAAACCATCGCGCTTGCCGAAGAAGTTCACGAAGGCGCCGAAATCGACGAGCTTCACAACTTTACCGGTGTAAACCTTGCCTTCTTCCGGCTCTGCCACGATCGAATAGATCATGTCGTAGGCTTTCTTGATTGCTTCCGAATTTGCGGACGCGATCTTGATGATGCCTTCGTCATTGATGTCGACCTTAGCGCCCGAAACTTCGACGATTTCGCGAATCACCTTACCGCCGGAACCGATCACTTCACGGATCTTATCGGTCGGGATTTGCATCGTCTCGATGCGTGGTGCATGCGCAGAGAACTCTTGGCGGCCAGCCGCGAGAGCCTTGTTCATTTCGCCCAAGATGTGCAAACGGCCGTCTTTCGCTTGCGCGAGAGCCTGCTCCATGATCGCTGGCGTGATGCCCGCAACCTTGATGTCCATCTGCAAGGACGTGATGCCGTTCTCGGTACCCGCGACTTTGAAGTCCATATCGCCGAGGTGGTCTTCGTCACCCAAGATGTCGGTGAGGACAGCATAACGACCGTCTTCTTCCAAGATCAGGCCCATCGCAACGCCAGCCACCGGTGCTTTCAGCGGAACACCCGCGTCCATCATCGCCAGCGAACCGCCGCAGACCGACGCCATCGACGACGAACCGTTCGATTCGGTGATCTCGGACACAACGCGGATTGTGTAAGGGAAGTCAGTCGCGGCTGGTAGAACAGCCTGCAACGCGCGCCATGCAAGTTTCCCGTGGCCAATCTCGCGACGCCCCGGCGACCCTACGCGACCAACTTCGCCAACCGAGTAGGGAGGAAAGTTATAGTGAAGCATGAAGTTCGACCGTGAATTGCCGTGCAATGCGTCGATGATTTGCTCATCATCACCAGTGCCGAGCGTGGTCACGACGAGGCCCTGCGTTTCACCGCGGGTGAACAGTGCCGAGCCGTGGGTGCGTGGCAAGATGCCGACTTCGGACACGATCGGACGCACAGTTTTGTTGTCGCGGCCGTCGATGCGTGCGCCACCGTTAATGATGTCGCCGCGCAGGATCGAGGATTCAAGCTTCTTGATCGCCGAGCCCAAGTTTGCGTCAGCAAGATCTTCTTCCGAGAGCGACGCTTTGACGGCGGCTACAGCGGCAGAGATCGCAGCGGTGCGCTCTTGCTTGTCTTTGATCGCGAATGCGGCGCGCATATCGGCCTCGCCGGCGGCTTTCACCTTGGCGAACAGATCGGCGTAATCCGGTGCTTTGAAATCGAACGGCTCTTTTGCGCAATCTTCTGCGAAATCGAGGATCAGGTCGATGACCGGCTGCATTGCGTCATGACCGAATTTCACGGCGCCAAGCATTTCTTCTTCGGTCAGCTCGTAGGCTTCCGATTCAACCATCATCACGGCATCTTTGGTGCCGGCGATAACGAGGTCGAGGCGCTGTTCTGCGTTGTCACGCAGTTTTTGCATATCATCGACTTCGGGGTTCAAAATGTATTCGCCATCAACGAAGCCCACGCGTGCCGCGCCAATCGGGCCCATGAACGGAACGCCGGAGATTGTCAAAGCAGCGGATGCTGCGATCATCGCGACAACGTCAGGCTCGTTTACGAGGTCATGCGAGAGTACGGTGCACATCACCAGAACTTCGTGCTTGAAGCCGTCAACGAACAGCGGGCGGCACGGGCGGTCGATGAGGCGCGAGGTCAGCGTCTCTTTTTCCGACGGGCGTGCTTCACGCTTGAAGAAACCGCCAGGGACTTTACCTGCGGCGTAGTATTTCTCTTGGTAATGAACCGTGAGCGGGAAGAAATCTTGGCCCGGCTTCGGGGCTTTCGCGAAGGTCACGTTGGCCATAACGGAGGTTTCGCCCAAAGTGGCGATGACCGAACCGTCAGCCTGACGTGCGACCTTACCGGATTCCAGAGTGAGCTCTTCTTCGCCCCACTGGATAGATTTCCGAGTGATATTGAACATATGTTTTTCCTGTCCTAGCGCGAGGACCCTCCCCGCGCGTTTTGCGTACGGGCCATTCGATGCGCTCACCGAATTCCCGTGGCTCCTTCTTCTTTCTCGGCGCATCGTCCCATGGAACCCGGTGGGGCGGCCGTTCCCTCTCACGAGGGCGAAAGAGAAACGCGCCCCTAAGGGCGCGTTCCGGTAGATTAGCGGCGGATGCCGAGGCGCTCGATGAGCGACTGGTAGCGCGCTACGTCTTTTGCCTTGGTGTAGTCCAGCAGCTTGCGGCGCTGAGCAACCATCATCAGAAGGCCACGACGCGAGTGGTTGTCCTTCTTGTGCGACTTGAAGTGCTCGGTCAGAGTGGTGATGCGCGAAGTCAGGATAGCGACTTGCACTTCCGGCGAACCGGTATCACCTTCTTTGATCGCGAATTCTTTGATCAGGCGGGCTTTTTCTTCAACGGTAATCGACATCGGGGTCTCCTTTAATGTTTGAGGAATGGCACAGGCCGGGATGTCGTCCAGCAGGGCCCATGGAGGCTCTACCCGAGGGTAGATGCGCGCTGGTACGCGAATTTTGCCAAAAAAGAAAGCCTAAAAACGATAAAAGCCCCGCGTTTGCAGGGCTTTTACGGGGGGCATGCGTGACTCATCCTTGCAGGGCTGCGAGTTGGGCGGGGGTGTAGATCGCTATATCGGATAGCGTCAGATCGCCGGCGTTAAGTACCTCCGCGAAACGCTCTCCGTTTAGGGTAATCCACGCGGACTCGGATGTCTCCGAACTCTCGAGCCCGACTTCGGGACTGGTCGTGGTTTCCGGATCGTAGACGATCGCAATCTGATCCGTGTTCGCAACGAAATCTTCAACCGTTGCGGTGTTTTCAGGGGTGATCCAGTCACCCAGAATAAACGTGTCGGAGCCTTCGCCGCCATTCGCCCAATCACCGCGTCCGAGGAGAAGCGTATCGTTCCCGGCGGACCCATTCAGAAAGTCTCCGGTGTCAATATCGGTCACCCCAGTTTCGTCAGTCACGATCCCGTTGATGAGGTCATTGCCTGCGCCCCCCAGCAGCACGTCCGCGCCGAGCCCACCTGATAGGCGATCCTCCCCATCGTTACCCTGCAGGCTATCATCCCCGTCGCCGCCGTCGATGAGGTCATCCATTGTGCCGCCAATCAAGCTATCATTGCCCCCATCGCCCGCGAGCGTATCAGCACCCATCCCGCCAGCAAGCGTATCAGCGCCGTCGCCGCCGCTCAAACTGTCGTCACCGTCATCGCCGGCGAGCGCATCATCGCCGCTCTCACCAGTCAAGACGTCGTCACCAGTGTGGCCATGCAGCTCGTCGTCGCCGTCGCCGCCGATGATTGTATCGCTGCCGCCATATCCGCCGATTTGCTGACCTGCGTCGGTGCCTTGCAGCACCTCATCGGCGTCGGTGCCTGCGATACCGTTCCAATCCGATTCCGTCGGAGGAATATCCGAATCATCCTCGAACGTATCATCGTAGAATGATGTGTCGACGTCATCCGTTGGACTTTCATCGGGCTCGTCATCATCGAGCAAATCGCCGGATGATGTGCCTTCGTCGTCGGGTGATGAGGTGTCTATGGATTGATCGTCTTGTGTATTTTCATCTTCCTCCTCGCTGGGGGAGATGAAGGATACGCTAGCCATGAGGAGGCCTAAGATACCACTGAGGAAAAACATGCAGGTGCTCGCAACATAAAACTGTGAACGCGTTCTGCGATTGTTCCACACACACGTGTGGTCCCGTTACTCTAACGAGAAACTCTTAAACGTCAATTAAATTGGCTTGGCGTCCAAAGTTCCGGCTGTTGCGTGTAGCTAATGTAGAGAGGGTGTTTGGGGTTGCCGGATTTGGTCAGGCCAAGGTGGTAGAGAGGGCAATCGCTCTCGCGCAGCAGGGCCTCCATCTGCGCACCTCGCCCAAGATGCTCGCCATGCGCGCCCCATGCGCAGATCACCTGATCGGCCCAAGGAAGACTTTCAAGAATGGCGCGGTCGTTCTCCGGCCCCACAGGATCGGGAATGGCGCGCATCACGCGGGGATCCGTCGCCCGGTAGGCAAATATATTGCACACCCGAAACGCGCCGAATCCGAGCGCACGGGCGCGACGTTCGCAGCGCTCGACGGTCGGGTCGTTTTGCTGTTCGGTCGCGGTGGAGGGATTTAGCATGATGAATAACGCGCGTTTTCCGTCAGGCACCCAAACCCGCGTCAGAAGATACCGATATTGCTCGCAATCGGAATACACTGCCGTAGAGGCTGCGTCGCCTTTGAGGAAATCGCGCGTGATCATGATCAGAGATTGAATACGCGGTTGGGGTGGAGCTCGCCGGACTTGTAGATGCCAACACCGAGCGGCTTGCCTTGATAACTGGCCCAGACTTCCTCGCCGAACTCCGCATCCGATGCGATCACCATGCCGGGGTTGCCGTTTTTAATCTTAACTGCGCCCTCGGCTGTGGCGTGGACCTCAAGCAAATCAGCAAGCCCGGTTTCCATTGGGAAAAGTTTCGCATCCAACTCTGGCGTGCGGGCAAGCGCCTCGATCTGTTCCAAGGTCATCCCGTCCGATGCCTCGAAAGGCCCTGACCACTCGCGACGGAGCCACGCCACATGACCTAGGCACCCCAACGCCTCCCCCAGATCGCGAGCAACCGAGCGCACATAGCCGCCCTTGCCGCAAACCATCTCTAGCTCGACATGATCCGCATCGGGGCGAGACAGGATTTTCAAGCTCTCAACGAATAGTGGCCGCGATTTCAGGTCCATGACCTCACCCTCGCGCGCGAGGTCATAGGCGCGTTCTCCGTCGACCTTAACGGCGGAGTATTGCGGTGGAACTTGTTTAATATCGCCGCGGAATGACACGAGCGCAGCCTCAATTGCCGCCTCATCCGGCCGCGCATCGCGTGTCTCAATGACGTCGCCTTCGGCGTCGTCGGTGGTCGTCGACGCCCCGAGACGCACCATGAAACGATAGCATTTCATCGCATCTGTGATGAAGGGCACGGTTTTTGTCGCCTCGCCCAGCGCGATTGCCAAAACGCCCGTCGCCGCCGGATCGAGCGTACCGGCATGGCCCGCCTTTTTGGCATCCAGCGCCCAACGCACTTTGCCAACAACCGATGTCGATGTGATGCCCGCAGGCTTATCCACAATCAACCAACCGGAAATATCGCGTCCCTTTTTGCGTCCCATGGGGCCCTCCATTGCAGGCGCGCTGGCTATCGTAGCGCGGAGCAGCGGTCAATAACGAGCGCAAAAAGAGGCCGTAGCCTCACTCTTGCTGGCGGGTAATGAGACCCACGATGGGCCCCATCGGCGCGCCAAGGTCTTCACGGCCAATGCCTTCGGCCAGAAGGCGTGAAATAGATCCGTCCAAATACAAGGCGTTAGGGGTAGCTAGCCCGTTACGGAACAAGCGACCGAATTCGTAAAACGTCACCGCCTTATCCGAGATCGCGAAATAGGCACGTTTGCCATCAGCGCTGATCCCGACGCCGTTGCGCGTATGGCGCGAGTCGCTATCGGGCAGAAATTTCGGATGCAGTTCACCATCAATCACCAGCATCGGCCCTGATTGCGTGGCATAGCGGCACTCGGCTGGCGCGAGGGCATAAGACCTTGATTCGATCACAGAGAAGGCCTCTCCCCAACAAAACACACCATTCGGCAGCAAGCCGAAGTTGCCCGGTCCTTCCGAGGTGATAATGCCCATCGTTTGCGCGCGGTCCTCGATGTAGAGGCCGACGGGGCTGCGATCTGCGTGATACATGCCGGCGTTCATCGCAAACGCGATGTGCTCTTGGGGTGCTAATCCCGCACGCAGGCGGTCCCATGTGGCAATCGGATTGCCGTCGGGAGCCTTGTGCCAAAGGCGCAGGTCTTCTCCGGCCTCGACTTCGCAAACGGTGTAGGGGTTGCTCTCGAACGTGAGCGACCGGCAGGGGCCTGATGCTTGTTGGGCGCGGCCAAGCATCGCGCCCCCAATGATCAGAGCCGAGGCGACAAGCGCGCCAAGTAAACGCAGGCGCTTACGCTTCGGCGGTGTCATCATCGTCGCGCGCGGCAACATCACGCATCACGGTTTCATCGGAGAACAGGCGCCGTGTTTCGTCCATCCGGTCAAACGTTTCGTCCAACCGGAACCGCAATTCCGGCGCGAATTTCAACGTCAGTTGTTTCGAGACCAGATGGCGCAGTTCACCAGTGTGGCGGCGCAGAATCGTCAGCAGTTCCTCACCCCCCTTGCCGCCAAGCGGAAGGACGTAAACCGTCGCAACGCGATAGTCGCTGGTCGTCGTGACCTCGCCTACCGTGACCGAGATTCGGTTCAGCTCGGGGTCATGCACGTCGCCGCGCATGAGCACATCCGAAAGGGTGCGCCGGATCAGTTCGCCGACGCGAAGCTGACGTTGATTGGGCCCGCGGCCCGAGGAGTGCGTGTTCTTTGCCATATCCCGCACATAATGCACCAAAGCCCGCGCCGCAACGGGCCTTTGCCAAACCATCCGTGAGTGTGTAGGGATCAGCCTATCACAATTCCGGCAAAACGAGGCCCCCAAATGTCCCACCCACTTCCCGGCATCGTAGTCACAGGCATCTCCGGTCGTATGGGGCAAATGCTCGCCCGTACCATCGCGGCCTCCGATAAGGCGCAGCTCGTCGGCGCTGTCGAACGCGCAGGTCATGCCTGGGTCGGGCAAGATCTCGGCTTGGCGATGGGCGGCAGTGCGAATGGCGTGATCGTTACGGATGATGCGCTGGAGGCGTTTTCAAAGGCCCAAGCGGTGATCGATTTCACCGCCCCTGCCGCAACGGTCGAATTCGCCGCCCTCGCTGCACAGGCGCGATGCACGCATGTGATCGGCACGACAGGGTTTGAGCCAGAGCATCTCGCTAAGATCAAAGCGGCGGCGCGTCATGCGGTCATCGTGCGGGCGGGCAATATGTCTCTTGGGGTTAACCTTTTGACTTTGTTGACAAAGAAGGTTGCCGCGGCGCTGGACGCCGATTGGGATATCGAAGTTATTGAGGCGCATCACAACAAAAAGGTCGACGCCCCGTCCGGCACTGCGCTGATGCTGGGTCAAGCGGCTGCGGAGGGGCGCGGTATCGTGCTTGACGATCACACCGAGTCCGGTCGTGACGGGATTACCGGCGCAAGGGCGAAGGGTGCGATCGGCTTTTCGGCCATTCGTGGCGGCGACATCGTCGGCGAGCATGATGTGCTGTTTGCGGGCGAGGGTGAACGAATTGTCCTGCGTCACATGGCGACGGACCGTGCAATTTTTGCCCGCGGCGCTTTGCGGGCGGCTCTTTGGGGGCAAACCCAAACACCAGGCGAATATGACATGCTGGATGTCCTAGGGCTGTAATCCCCGTCAATCGTCCCGAGAAAGTTGAAAGCGCGCCCATTTCGGCGCGCTTTTTTTATCAGCTTTGACACAAGAGGGCGTGGCGACGGACCTCGCGATCAAAAATCAATCGCGATTCCCTTTTTCTCCCAATCACCAAAACGCACCGGCTCTGGCCCATCGCGGCCGCCCAATTCGACGGGCATCGCGACTTTGGCGGCTTGGCGGCGTTCTTCTGCTTCGGCCAATGCGCGGACCGCGGCCGGAGGAAGCGGCGCGCTGTCATCCACGGCGGCGTTTGCGGGGGCTGCATCTCGGGGCTTGATCTCGTCGCTCATCGAGGGTTCCTTTTGGGCTTGGGCTTTTCATAGCGCTTCCCTTGATATAGGGCCTGCGCGACCATCACTCAACAGGAGCAGGGCATGGCAATCGCGGATCCGGCACGAATGGCAGCGCTGGCGCTCCTCGCAGGAGCATATGAAGCAGGTGTCACGGTATCGGATCAGATTGCCGCGGGCGCTTTAGATCATCTTGCGCCGGGCGATCGCGGGCGTGCGCAACGTCTCGCGCTATCGACTTTGCGCAATGGCGGGCGGGCGGATAAAGTTCTGAAAGCTTTTGTGCGTCGCCGCCCTCCGGTCGATATTCAAATTCTTTTGTATCTCGCGACGGTCGAGATGCTCGAAGAAGGTGTCGCGCCGCACGGGGTTGTTTCCACCGCTGTGAGCCTTGCGCGACAGGGCGGGCCAAGCACGGAAAGCTATGCGGGGCTGATCAATGCCGTGTTGCGTAAAGTCGCGGATGTGACGCCGGAGGCTTGGGCGAAGATTCCTGCGCCGGAATTGCCAAGCTGGCTTCGCGGTCAACTCATGTCGGCATATGGCAAATCAAATACGCAAAAGATGGAGGCGGTGCAGGTCAAAGGCGCGCCGCTGGATATTACGGCGAAAGGCGACCCCGCAGCGCTTGTCGAGGCGCTGGGCGCAACGCTTTTGCCAACCGGCACCCTCCGCCTGCCGGCGCGGGCGCAGGTTAGCGAATTGCCGGGCTTCGCGGAGGGGCAATGGTGGGTGCAAGATGCTGCGGCGGCGCTCGCGGCGAAGGCGCTCAACCCGCAGGCAGGCGAGCGTGTTCTTGATCTATGCGCCGCGCCAGGCGGTAAAACGATGCAGCTCGCGGCAGCCGGCGCGCAGGTAACGGCGCTTGACCTCTCGCGCCCGCGCCTCAAGCGCTTGCATGAAAACCTGGAGCGCACGGGCCTGACTGCCGAGGTGATTGCGGAAGATGCTTTGCATTATGCGCCGTCCAAGCTTTTCGATGCGGTTTTGCTTGATGCGCCATGTTCCGCTACGGGAACGATTCGCCGTCATCCGGATCTGCCCTTTGTGCGCGATCCTGCAACGCTGAAAGATCTGTTTACCTTGCAGGCCGGCATGCTGGATCACGCGCTGACGATGCTGAAACCGCAAGGTAGGCTCGTTTTTTGTACCTGTTCTCTATTGCCCGAAGAAGGCGAGGGGCAAATCAAAGCTGCGCTTGAACGTCATGCGGGGCTGCGCACCTTGCCGATCACGCTGCAAGGGATCGATCCGGATTGGATTACCTCCGAAGGCGGGCTGCGTTTGCGTCCCGATTACTGGGCCGATTTGGGCGGGATGGACGGGTTCTACATCGCGGTACTCACGCGCGCCGATTGATCCCGTGACTTGAACCGCATCGCAAAGTAAGCTGCGCGAACTTTAAGAATCCGAACGGGGTAACCGGCGAAATGGCAGGGCGATCAGGGCATTGGCAAGCTGAAGCGCGCGGCACGATGCGCGCCCGTGCCACACGCCTACGCAATGGTGTGGCTGCGTGGCGTGCGGCACGGGCCCGCCCTGCGAGCGGCTTTACCAGTCAGCCGGAGCCCCGTACGATCGGATCCTTCGCGCGCGGGCGCCAGTTGATCGCGGGGAACTTCCTGTTCGCGGGGTTCTTGATTGAAGGGCCGAAGCTGTCGATCTGGGATCTCCCGATGCCTGACCCGGCATTTGAGGAGGCGTTGCACGGCTGTGCGTGGCTGGATGATCTTGCCGCGGTCGGCGACGCTAAGGCGAGATCACGCGCGCAGGATTGGACCTTTGAATGGATCACGCGGTTCGGTCGCGGACGGGGCCCAGGGTGGACGCCTGATCTCACGGGGCGTCGACTGATCCGCTGGATCAACCACGCGATTTTGCTTCTCAACGGTCAGGATCGCGCGCAGGCGGATGCTTTCTTTCGCACATTGTCGCAGCAGACGCTGTTTCTGTCTCGCCGCTGGCGGTCCGCCTCGCCGGGGTTGCCACGATTTGAGGCGCTGACGGGGCTGATTTATGCGGGCCTCGCGTTAACAGGCATGGAGCGGTTCGCAGGGCCTGCCGCGCTGGCTCTCGCGCGGGAATGTGCCGATGAGATTGACGCGGATGGTGGAATTCCGACGCGAAATCCTGAGGAGCTGCTCGACGTTTTCACTTTGCTAACATGGGCATCCGCAGCCCTCTCGGACGCGGGGCGGACGCCCCACGCCGACCATCTTGCCGCAATCGCGCGGATCGCGCCGACCTTGCGCGCCTTGCGCCACGCGGACGGAGGGCTCGCACGGTTTCACGGTGGTGGCCGCGGGTTGGAAGGCCGGCTGGATCAGGCGCTTTCCGCCGCAAGCATTCGGGCTGTGCCGCATGAAGGCATGGCGATGGGGTTTGCGCGCCTGACCGCGGGGCGCGCGACATTGATATTAGACGCCTCCTGTCCGCCGCAAGGGCGCGCTTCGGGGAATGCACATGCCTCGACGCTGGCGTTTGAAATGACCTCGGGCCGGCGGCCGCTAATCGTCAGTTGCGGGTCAGGGGCGGCTTTCGGCCCCGAATGGCACCGTGCAGGGCGTGCGACACCGTCGCATTCGACGCTCTCCATCGCGGGGTATTCGTCATCGCGTCTTGGCTTCGATGGCCCGGCCGGTGGCGCTTCGCGCGCGTTGATGGTCGAGACGCCGGACACCGCTTGGGCGCGGTACGAGCCAAGCGAGACCGGCCAACAGCTCCTCGCCGGTCATGACGGATATGTGCACACGCACGGTCTTACCCATATTCGCGAACTGGCCTTCGCGCCTGATGGTCGCGCTTTGCGCGGAACTGACACATTGGGAGCGATGTCGACGCAGGACCGCCGCCGCTTCGAAGATGTGTTCGAGCGTGGCAGTCTTCAGGGCATAGCGTTCGATATCCGTTTTCATCTGCATCCTGATGTCGATGCCGCATTGGATCTGGGCGGAGCAGCGGTTTCGATGGCGTTGAAATCCGGTGAGATCTGGATTTTTCGCCATGACGGCGCCGCCGAACTCCGGCTCGAGCCCTCTGTTTATCTGGAACGTGGTCGCTTGCGGCCGCGCGCGACCCAACAAATCGTGCTTTCTGCCCGTGTTTTCGATTTCGCCTGCCAGATTGGCTGGACCTTGTCGAAAGCACAGGATACCCCCGCTGCCATCCGCGATATTGATAGCGATCTGCCGCCCATCGACGACTGACGTCTCTCCAAAGGAAAAGCCTCCGTGACCCAACTTGTCCCCATGCAACGCGCCCTTCTCTCTGTTTCCGACAAGACAGGATTGATCGAATTTGCCAGAGCGCTCACCGCGCGCGGCATCGAACTTCTGTCCACAGGCGGCACCGCCAAAGCGTTGCGCGAAGCGGGGATGGAGGTTCGTGATGTTGCGGATCTGACGGGGTTCCCCGAGATGATGGATGGTCGGGTCAAGACGCTGCACCCTGCCGTACATGGCGGGCTTCTGGCGTTGCGTGATAACAAAGAACATACCACCGCGATGGAAACGCACGGGATTGAGGCCATCGATTTGTTGGTCGTGAACCTCTATCCGTTCGAGGCGGCGCTTGCGCGCGGCGCGGCCTATGACGAGATGATCGAGAATATCGATATCGGTGGCCCTGCGATGATCCGCGCTGCCGCGAAAAACCACGCGTTCGTGGCGACGATCGTCGATGTGCAAGATTACGATGCCGTGCTCAAAGAGATGGACGAGAATGACGGGCGGACGTCTTTCGCCTTCCGTCAGCGCCAAGCACAAATCGCCTATGCCCGGACCGGTGCCTATGATGCGGCCGTCTCGACATGGATGGCGGCTGCCATCGGCGAGGAGGCTCCGCGCCGCCGCGCCTTTGCCGGCGAAATCGCACAAACCCTGCGCTATGGCGAAAATCCGCACCAGCAAGCCGCGTTCTATCTGGACGGCACAAACCGCGCAGGCGTTGCAACGGCGCAGCAGCTGCAAGGCAAAGAGCTTTCGTATAATAACATCAATGATACCGATGCGGCGTTTGAACTTGTCGCAGAGTTCGGGACAGATGTTCCTGCGGTTGCGATCATCAAACACGCTAACCCCTGCGGCGTTGCGACGGGGGCTACGTTGATTGAGGCGTATAACCGCGCGTTTGATTGTGATCGCACGTCGGCGTTCGGCGGTATCATCGCCCTGAACCAGACGCTGGACGCCAAAACCGCCGAGGCCATTACCGAGATCTTCTCGGAAGTGATTATTGCGCCCGCCGTGGACGAGGCCGCAAAAGCGGTGATCGCGAAGAAAAAGAACGTCCGCTTGCTCACGACAGGTGGTTTGCCGGATATCACAGCGCCGATCACAACGTTCCGTCAGGTCGCAGGCGGTTTCTTGGTGCAGGGCAAAGATAATGGCGCGATCACGATGGACGATCTAAAAGTCGTGACTGAGCGCCAGCCGACCGAGCAGGAATTGAAAGATCTGCTCTTTGCGTGGAAAGTCGCGAAGCATGTGAAATCGAATGCGATTATCTACGTCAAGGACGGCGCAACTGTCGGGGTTGGCGCAGGCCAGATGAGCCGTGTCGATTCCACGCGGATCGCGGCGCAAAAAGCGCGTGATATGGCCGAGGCATGCGGTTTTGATGCGCCACTTACACAGGGATCGGTTGTTGCCTCCGATGCGTTCTTCCCGTTTGCGGATGGGTTGATCACGGCTGCCGAGGCTGGTGCCACGGCGATCATCCAGCCGGGCGGCTCGATGCGAGATCAAGATGTGATCGACGCGGCGAATGAGCGCGGCTTGGCGATGGTGTTCACGGGGATGCGCCATTTCCGTCACTAAATAATCCTCCCTCGTCCGCGTTAGGGCGGGCGAGGGGGCCTTTCCATGGGGGAGTGCTATGCGTTTGACCGCGATTGTCGCAGGGCTTACCCTGTTGATCGACCAGATTTCGAAGATTTACGTGGTGCACGGATTGCAGCTTGATCGTGTTCTCGCGATTGACGTGTTCCCCCCGTGGCTCAATCTGCGCATGGCGTGGAATCGCGGCATGAACTTTGGGATGTTCGCCGGAGAGGACCAAATCACGCGCTGGTTTTTGATCGTCGTCGCCTTGGCAATCTCGGGCTGGGTTTGGTTTTGGATCCGTAAATCCGGTCATGACAGGCGGATGCAGGTCGCCGCAGGGTTACTGATTGGCGGTGCACTCGGCAATGTGATCGACCGGATTTGGTATGGGGCGGTCGCCGATTTTATCAATATGTCCTTGCCATCTTGGTCCAATCCCTATTCGTTCAACGTGGCCGATATTACGATATTTGTGGGCGCGATCGGGCTGGTGCTTCTTGCGCCAGACGGTGAAAAACCGCGCAGAAAAACGTCTGCATGACGTTGAACGCGTGTTACCCACGTGACGGGCGCGGATTTCCGCGCTAAGAGGGGCGGGTTAAGTGAAAGACGGCTTTACGGGGGCAAAATGGCACGTCGCGAGATGACACGTCACAATACGGCAGGCCGATTGATTGCTGGTGGCGCAGTGCGTCAGAAGGCACTCTGCGCGCTGAGCTTGTCGGCTGCGTTGGTCCTTTCGGCCTGCGGAAGCGATGATCCCCAGCTGATGAATTTGCGCGGAACTGGTAACGGGCCGGATGAATTCTCGATTGTGCCAACGAAACCGTTGACGATGCCCGACAGCCTCGCAGCGCTGCCCGCGCCGACGCCTGGCGGATCGAACATCACCGATCAGAATCCGTTTGCGGATGCGGCTGCCGCGCTGGGCGGGGATGCATCCGTTAAAAACCGCGCAAGCACTGACGGCGGGCTTGTTGCCTATGCGTCGCGCTTGGGCACTCAGGCCGATATCCGGACGCAGCTTGCAGCCGAAGATCTGGAATGGCGTCAGGATAACGAGGGGCGTGTTCTTGAGCGCCTGATGAACGTGAACGTGTATTATCGCGCCTACGAGCCGATGTCGCTTGATCAGCATGCTGAATTGGAGCGCTGGCGCGCAGCGGGTGCGCAAACGCCATCGGCGCCGCCGCCGGCAGAACTTCTCGAAGAGTGATCAACTCACCGTTAGGCGGCTTGCCTCTGGCCGCCTGATGCCACAGGTTCAGCGGATCGGGCGCTTGCCCAAGCCGTTTGAGGTAGGTTTCATGAGATATGTAAGCACGGCGCTCGCGCTGGCTTTGGGGGTCGCTGCGGCCCCAGCTTTGGCCGAAGAGGTCTCCCATTTCACCCTTGAGAACGGGATGGAGGCGGTTGTGATCGAGGATCACCGCGCGCCAGTCGTTGTTCAGATGGTCTGGTATCGCGCGGGAGCGGCGGATGAGACGCGCGGCAAATCGGGTATCGCGCATTACCTTGAACACCTTATGTTTAAAGGCACCGACGATCTCGCTCCGGGCGAATTCTCGAAGGTTGTCGCCGCGAATGGCGGATCGGATAATGCGTTCACATCCTATGATTACACAGCCTACTACCAGAGGATCGCGTCGGATCGCCTTGAACTGGTCATGAAGATGGAGGCTGACCGGATGCGCGATCTCGTGATCTCGCCTGACGATTGGCAAACCGAGCGCGACGTGATCTTGGAAGAACGCAATCAACGTGTCGATAGCGATCCGGCCGCCTTGTTTTCCGAACAGCGCAGCGCGGCGCAATACCTCAACCATCCTTATGGAACGCCGGTTATCGGGTGGCGCCACGAGATGGAGACGTTGACGCGTGAGGATGCGTTGAAATGGTATAATGATAATTACGCGCCCAATAATGCGGTGCTGGTCGTTGCGGGCGACGTCGATCCAGCGGAGGTCGAGCGCCTAGCGAACATGTATTATGGTCCGCTAGAGCCGTCCGCCGATATTCCTGCGCGTCAGCGTGTCGAGGAGCCACCGCAGCTAGCGGAGCGTCGCTTGAGCATGACGGATCCACGCGTGGCACGCCCTTATGTGACACGCAGCTACCTCGCGCCTGAACGAAATGCAGGTGATCAGGACGACGCGGCGGCTTTGACGGTGCTGGCTGAGATTCTTGGCGGAAACGGCGCGACGTCGGTGCTTGGTCAGGCGCTCATCTACGATGACCCTAAGGCGCTTTATGTCGGTGCTGGCTATGATGGCACGTCACTCGATAAGACGACGTTCAATCTCTACATCGCGCCTGCGGATGGCGTTTCATTGGCCGATGCCGAGGCGGCATTGGATGAGCAGCTTACGAAATTTATGGAAAATGGCGTGGCTGATGACCAGTTCGAGCGGATCAGAATGCAAATTCGCGCGAGCCAGATCTACGCCAAAGATAGCATGCAGGGCCTCGCGCGCCGCTATGGCGAGGCGCTGTCGACAGGATTGTCGGTGGCGGATGTGCAGGCATGGCCGGAGGCCTTGATGGCTGTAACCGAGGAGGATGTAATGGCCGTGGCCAAACAGGTGTTCGACAAGCGAAATGCGGTGACAGGCGAATTGAAGCGTGAGGCAGGCCAATGAACATGCGCATTGTTTTCGCGGCGGTTTTAGCACTCGCAGCACCTGCAATTCCACAGGCGGCCGCAGCGGATGTCGAGATCCAATCCGTCACCTCGCCGGGCGGAATTACGGCATGGCTTGTGGAGAACCATGAGATTCCGTTCACCGCATTAGAGCTTCGTTTCAAAGGCGGTGCGTCGCTTGACGACGAGGGCAAACGCGGCGCGACGAACCTGATGATGGCGACATTGGAGGAAGGCTCTGGTGATATGGACAGCCGCACTTTTGCGAAAGCCGCGGAAAGCCTCGCCGCTCAATTCAGCTTTGATACGGGAAATGATTCCGTTGCGATCTCGGCACAAATGCTGACAGAAAACCGCGATGAGGCGGTTGCGTTGTTGCGGCGCGCTCTGATCGAGCCGTCCTTCCCGCAAGATGCGGTTGACCGTGTCCGTGGGCAGGTTCGGTCAATTTTGCAATCGGACGCGACCGATCCGAACGCGATTGCGTCCGAGACCTTCGCGAAGCTGGCCTTTGGGGATCATCCCTATGGCAGCACGCTGAATGGCACCGAAGAAAGCCTGAACGCGCTGACGCGTGAAGACCTGATCGCGGCAAAGGCCCGCGTGTTGGCGAAAGACCGCCTCTATGTCGCGGCGGTGGGGGATATCACCCCCGAAGCCTTGGGCGTGATGTTGGATGACCTTCTAGGCGCCCTTCCTGACACGGGTGCGCCAATGCCGGAGGAGGCGAGCCTCGGCCTGACAGGTGGCGTGACCATAGTCCCTTATGACAGCCCGCAGTCGGTCGTGATCTTTGGTCAGGAGGGCATCGACATTGATGATCCCGAGTTCTTTGCGGCCTATGTTGCCAACCAAATCCTCGGTGATGGCGGTTTCTCGTCGCGCCTGATGGATGAGGTACGGGAGAAGCGCGGCCTGACTTATGGTATCTCGTCATATCTTGTTCCGCGCGATTTCGCCGCGACGTGGCAGGGCTCCTTCGCCTCCGCCAATGAGAAGGTTGCGCAGGCCGTTGAGGTGATCCGCGATCAATGGGCGAAGATGGCTGAGGGCGGCGTCACGGAGCAGGAACTGACCGAGGCGAAGACCTATCTGACAGGCGCATATCCGCTGCGGTTCGACGGGAACGGCAATATTGCCGGAATTTTGGTCGGGATGCAGATGGACGGCTACCCGATCGATTACCCCGCCGGACGGAACGCCAAGATCGAGGCGGTGACTGCGGAGGATGTTGCGGCGGTTTCAAAGCGCCTGTTAAACAAGGATGCGTTGCGCTTTGTGATTGTCGGACAACCCGAAGGGCTTGAGTAAACGGTTGGTTCGGGCCCTACCAAGGGCCCGAACCCAGCGCGCCAGATTCGACTTCGCGACGCAGAAATCATGGGCCGAATCTGTGGCGGCTGTTCCGTCTTTGTGCTAATCCTAGTGGCATGAATGACGAGAGCCCCAATATAAGCGCACCACAGCCGCGTTCCGCCCGTGTTTCATTCGAAACCCGTCCGGTGATCCGGCAGCTAGATGATACCTCCGCCAACCGCATCGCGGCGGGCGAAGTGGTTGAGCGGCCCGCCTCTGCTGTCAAAGAACTGGTCGAGAACGCTTTGGATGCTGGCGCGGCGCGGATTGAGGTCGTCTACGCCGATGGCGGGAAGACTTTGATCCGCATCACTGATGACGGCTGTGGTATGACGGCGGACGATCTGCCTCTCGCGCTTTCGCGTCATGCAACGTCCAAGATCGATGGGTCTGATCTTCTCAATATTCACACGTTCGGGTTTCGTGGCGAGGCCCTGCCGTCGCTCGGCGCTGTGGGGCGGCTGACGATCACGTCACGCGTCGAGGGGTTTGAGGCACATTCGATCTCGGTATCGGGAGGCACGATAGGCGCCGTGCGCCCGGCAGCGTTGAATCGTGGAACCGTCGTTGAGCTGCGAGATTTGTTCTTTGCAACGCCTGCGCGCCTGAAATTCCTGCGCACTGACCGCGCCGAAGCAACGGCGATCGCGGATGTGATCAAACGGCTCGCAATGGCCGAGCCCTATGTCAGCTTCGTGCTCCGCGATGTCTCGGGCGATAAGCCGCGCGAGATTTTTCGCGCGGATGCAGAGCAGGGGGAATTGTTCGGCGCGCTCTCGAACCGTTTGGCGCAGGTCCTCGGGCGCGAGTTTGCACAAAACGCCCTGCCGATTGATGCCGAGCGCGAGGGGCTGCGTTTGACTGGCTTTGCGGCCCTGCCGACCTATTCGCGCGGCGCGGCGGTTGAGCAGTTCTTTTTCGTGAATGGACGCCCCGTGCGCGACAAGCTTCTCATCGGGGCTTTGCGCGCGGCCTATATGGATTTTCTCTCGCGTGATCGGCATCCGGCAGCGGTCCTGTTTTTGACCTGCGATCCCGAGCGCGTCGACGTCAATGTGCACCCCGCCAAAGCAGAGGTGCGTTTCCGCGAGAGCGCTGTTGCGCGCGGATTGATCGTCACGGGCCTGAGGCACGCGCTTGCGCAAGCGGGCCACCGAGCGTCCTCGACGGTTGCGGATGCAACCTTGGGCGCGATGCGGCCTGAGATCCCTGCAGGCAGGATTTACCAGATGGACAGGCCGTCTTTGGGGGCGGTTCGCACGGCTTATCAATTCCAATCACCCCTTGCGGATCATAGCCATTCCGCAATGGCCTTTGATGAGGCCCCTCATCCCTTTGGCGGGTTGCCCGAGACGAGCAGGGCGCCCGATCATGTTAACCTCCCCTCTGCGCGGGCGGATCAGAGTCTTTATGCGCCAATGGGCGACCAGTATCCTCTCGGGGCGGCGCGGGCGCAGGTGCATGAGAACTATATCGTTGCGCAGACCACGCGTGGCATTGTCATCGTCGATCAGCATGCAGCGCATGAGCGCCTCGTCTATGAGCGATTGAAGCGGCAAATGTCGGAAAACGGGGTTGCTGCGCAAGCGCTTCTTATTCCCGAAATCGTCGAACTTTCGCCGCAAGATGCCGCGAGTTTGCTGGAGGTCTCCGATGATTTGGCGCGGTTTGGGCTGACGATCGAGGCGTTCGGGGGCGGCGCGGTTGCGGTGCGCGAAACACCCGCAATTCTGGGGGAGATTAACGCCGCAGCAATGCTGCGCGACATCCTCGATGAATTGTCGGACTTGGGCGATAGCCAACGTCTCCAAGCGCGGGTTGAGGCCGTGCTCTCGCGCATGGCGTGTCACGGATCGATCCGGTCGGGCCGCCAAATGCGCCCTGAGGAAATGAATGCCTTGTTGCGTGAGATGGAAGCGACGCCTCACTCTGGCCAGTGTAACCATGGCCGGCCCACTTATGTGGAGCTTAAACTCTCGGATATTGAACGGTTGTTTGGTCGCACATGATCACCATCGGCGGAACAATTTACGCGCTGGACCAGATCTTCCTTGCCGGCGCGGCGGCGCTTGGTTTGTTTTTTGTCCTCTTTCTGGGGATGATGATCGCGATGCTCCGTGGGTCGCAGCGGGCTGTGCGTATGACAGAGCCGATGGTGGGCCAGCTCACAAATCTTGGCCTGCGCGTGCAGCAGCTATCCGATGGGCAGCATCAGCTATCGGGGGGGTTGCACCATGTTTCGGAAGCTCAGGCCGCCTCGCAGGCGCGTGTCTTGGCCTTGATGGAGCAACGCCTTGCGGATGTCTCGCGGGGGATGGCGGAAAGTCTACACGGAAGTGCCACACGCACCGCGCGCAGTTTGGGCGATTTGCATCAGCGGCTGGAGACGATCGACAAAGCGCAGGCGAATATCGAAAAGCTGTCGGGCAATGTGTTGAGCCTGCAAGATATTCTGTCGAATAAGCAAACCCGCGGCGCATTTGGCGAAATTCAGTTGCATGACATCGTGCTAAAGGCGCTGCCTTCTGACTCCTACACGATGCAGGCCACTCTCTCGAATGGGCGTCGCGCGGATTGTCTGGTGCACCTGCCCAATCCCCCGGGGCCGATCGCGATTGATAGTAAGTTTCCCTTGGAAGCTTATGAGGCCTTGCGGAATGCTTCCACCAAAATCGATGCCGAGCATGCGGCGCGGATGCTGCGGACGGCTGTGCGCACCCATATCCGCGCGATCAGCGAGCGCTATATCCTCGAGGGGGAAACGGCGGATGGCGCGCTGATGTTTTTGCCGTCCGAGGCCGTTTATGCCGAGCTTCATGCCAACTTCCCCGAGCTGGTGCGCGAAGGCTTTGCCGCGAAAGTTTGGATCGTGTCGCCAACGACCTGCATGGCGACGCTCAACACGATGCGCGCGGTTCTCAAAGATGCGCGAATGCGCGAGCAGGCAGGCGCGATCCGCGCAGAGCTTGCGGCGCTCTATGGGGATGTTGATCGTTTGGTCGCTCGTGTGGGCAATCTGGATCGTCACTTCCATCAAGCGGCGAAGGATATTGAGGAGATCAAGATCTCTGCCGACAAGGCGGGCAAGCGTGCCCGGCGTCTGGATAATTTCGATTTCGAGGAACTGGCCCCCGATGTCAAAACAGGATCGGCTCCGCTTGTCCAATCCCCTGATCTATGACAGCCCTTTGATTGTGGTGAAACCGGACTATTTGCGGCGGGTTAGCCACGATGGGCGAAGGCGATGAGCATGACACAAAGCGTGATTTTCGATCATGGGCCAGATGGCCAACCGGCAATTTTCGCGCAGGCAGCGCATGTTATCCGCGCGGACACGCCTGACGAAGTTCCCGGCGCTTTTGAAGCGATGCGCAAAGCGCGCAGGGATGGCAAGTGGCTCGCAGGCTTTGCGAGTTACGAGCTGGGGTATTGTCTTGCGGATCTTCTGGCGCCTCTCATGCCGCCCGACCGTGATGTGCCTTTGCTGGCCTTCGGCGTTTATGATGCCCCGGTCGCGTATCATCCTCAATCGGCTACGGCGGAGGTCGTGACGGGCGATCCAGCGATTGATTTTCCGACCTATGCTGCGGCTTTCGCACGCCTCCATGATTATATCGGGGCGGGCGATTGTTACCAAGTGAACCTCACGTTCCCGATTCCGGTCGCATCGCAGACGCCCGCACCGGAGCTTTATGCGGCGCTCTCGGCGGGTAAGGTTCCACATGGCGCGTATGTCGATCTCGCGGGCATCCGCCTCTTGTCCCGTTCGCCGGAGCTGTTTTTCCGCGTCGCAGGAGATAGGATTGAGACGCGCCCGATGAAAGGCACGCGCCCGCGTGGCGCGACCCCGGCTGAGGATGCGGCCCTCGTCGCGGATTTACTCGGTGCCGAGAAAGATCGGGCAGAGAATCTGATGATCGTTGATCTGCTGCGCAACGATATTTCGCGCTTGTGCCGGATTGGTACTGTGAAGGTGCCGAAGCTCTTCGCGGTTGAAACCTACCCCACGGTGCATCAAATGATTTCCGTCATTGAGGGGCAATTGGAATCCGAGACGGGGTTGCCCGAGATCTTAACGGCGATGTTCCCCTGCGGCTCGGTGACGGGTGCCCCCAAAATACGCGCGATGGAAATTATCCGCGAATTGGAGCCGTCGCCGCGCGGTGTCTATTGCGGCGCAATCGGTTGGGCCGCGCCGCATGGCGATATGGAGTTTAACGTCGCAATCCGCACCTTGACCGAGACCGGCGCCGGAACGTTCCGTGCCAATGTTGGTGGCGGTGTTGTTCATGATAGTCGCGCGGCGGATGAATATGAGGAGGCATTGTGGAAAGCACGGTTCCTGAAAATCTGAAAATTATTGAGACTTTCGGGTGGCACCCGATCGGCGGCGTCGCGCGCCTGTCACTCCACCGCGCTCGACTGGCACGCACGGCGAAAGATTTGGGCTTCGCGTTCGACGGAGCTGACTTCGATACCGCCCTCTCGACACTTAACGGTGATTCGCCTTTGCGGATACGGTTGACGGTCGAGGCATCAGGCAAGATCGAGATGACCACTGCGCCGTTGACGCCGTCGGGGACATGGCGCGTCGCGCTCTCGCCTGTGCGTCTCGCCTCGGATGATCCCTTCCTGCCAATCAAAACCACGCAGCGCGCGCCTTACGAGGCCGCCCGTGCTCGGATGCCGCTAGGGGTTGACGAGGTGATCTTGTTGAATGAGCGAGACGAAGTTTGCGAGGGGACGATTACCAATCTGTTTTTGCTGCGCGATGGGCACTATCTAACCCCCGCAGCGTCGAGCGGCTTGCTACTCGGAGTGCTTCGCGAATCGATGCTGGCTACTGGCAAGGCGCGCGAAGCCCTTCTTACGCCTGCCGATCTGCGCGAGGGGGCGCTCTTCATGGGGAATTCGCTGCGCGGGCTTATTCCTGCCTTGCTGGAGCATTAGGGCGACCGTCCGTCAGTGCCAGTTCCCAAAGACGACAGCCGGAAAGTGACGCGCGAAAATATCACGGCGCAAAGAAAAAGACCGCTTGGAAAAACCAAGCGGCCTTTTTTATTCACCGGCTCGAAGCTGGCAGTCTGGGCTTAGCCCTGACGTGCCTTGAAGCGACGTTGCGTCTTGTTGATCACATAGACGCGGCCTTTACGGCGCACGATCTGGCAATCGCGGTGACGCTGCTTGAGCGAGCGGAGCGAGTTACGGACCTTCATAGGGTCATCTCCTATTCGCGGCGCGCGTGCGCCTTGAAATCTGTGTGCCCCCGAAGGAGCGGCGAAATGGTGGGCGGTACTGGGATCGAACCAGTGGCCACTACGATGTCAACGTAGTGCTCTACCGCTGAGCTAACCGCCCACGTCCTAATCAGTGTTGCTGCAAGTCCTGAAACCCAGAGCTGCACCGCTTCGGTCTGAGGGTCTATAAAAGGACTCGTTTGGGGTTTCAAGGGGTTTTGGTGCGAAATCAAACTCATGTATAGAGAAAGGGTTCAGGGGGGTGTCGGATGGGGCATGATCAGCCGAAATCACCGTCTTTCAGGCTTTTAAGGCCCGAACGGATGGTTTCAGGCGTGTTTTTCGCGTCACCGCATTCCGGGCGGACCTATCCACGCGCTCTTTTGGGGCGCACAATTTTGTCCGAAAAGCAGATTCGGTCGTCGGAAGATGCGTTTGTCGACCAATTTTTGCTCTGTGCGCCGAATCTCGGTGCGGCGGCGCTGCTGGCGGAGGTTCCCCGTGCCTATATCGACTTCAACCGCGCAGCGAATGAGATGGACCCCGCTTTAATCGCAGGCGTTGAGGGGCACCCTGTAAATGCGCGCGTTCGCGCGGGGTTGGGGATTATTCCGCGAGTTGTCGCGGGAGCGAGGGCGATTTACCAAGGGAAACTCTCGCAAGCCGAGGCGAATCGGCGGATTGAGGATCATTGGCGGCCATGGCACGCCGCGCTGGAAGGTTTGATGGCGCAGATGCAATCGGAATTCGGGCGCGCGATTCTGGTCGACATGCATTCAATGCCGAGTGAGGCGTTGGAGCGCGGTCCGATGCGTCCCGACATTGTGTTAGGCGATAGATTCGGGGCATCGAGTGCGCCGGAGGTCACGGATATGATCGAAGCGGCCTTCGAGGCCGAAGGTTTGCGGGTCGCGCGCAATAAGCCCTTCGCGGGGGCCTATATCGCTCAAGCCCACGGCCATCCGACCGCGGGTCGCCACGTCGTGCAGGTGGAAATTGATCGGGGCCTCTACATGGATGAGGCCAACATTCGTCCGCGTGATGATTTCGAGGTATTTGCAGGGCTGATCGAGCGCGCGATGACCCGAATCGTTGGCGCCGAAGCATCGCGCACAGCGCTTGCGGCGCAATGACTGTGCCCCTCAGCTTCCGTCTTGCTTGAAACCGCGACCCTTCGTGATCGCATTGGGGCCAAATCGCGCGCGAATCGCATCCGTCGCGCGTTCGGTCTGCGCGCGGACTCCCGCTTGGGGATCAAGTAGATCGCCTAAAGGATCTTGGCCCGAAGCTGGTGTGAGATCACTCAGGCCGAGCCCGATCAGCCGGAACGGCCCGCTTTCATTCAGCGCATCAAGAAGCTGCGCGACAGTTCGATACATCGTATCGGCTAGCTGGGTGGGGGCATGCAGCGTGCTGCGACGCGAGAGAAGGGAGAAATCCTTACGCCGGACTTTCAACGTGATGGTTCTGCCTTGCAGATCTGTTGCTTTCGCACGATCGGATACTTTCTCCGCCATACGCCAGAGATGATGCTTAAGCTGGTCGCGGTCCGATAAGTCGATCTCGAAGCTGCGTTCGTTCGAGATTGACTTGATTGGAGCATCCGCAACAACGGGTCTGGTATCGTTTCCTCGGGCCAGATGCCAAAGGCGTTGGCCCGTCGCGCCAAACCTGCGGAACAGATCGGCCTCGTCGAGCCTCAGTAGGTCGTCGATCTTGCGAATTCCGGCAGCGCCGAGCGCCGCGCGCGTAGCCTCGCCGACGCCCCAAAGAATTGAGACGGGTTTGCCTTGCAAAAAAGCGTTCGTCTCCGCCTTGCCGATCGTCGAGAAACCGCGCGGCTTATCCAGATCCGATGCAATTTTCGCGAGAAACTTGTTGTGCGACAGCCCTACCGAAGCGGAAACACCAACTTCCGTCTCGATCCGCCGCGCGAGGCGCGCCATCGTCATTGCGGGCGCCGCTCCATGAAGGCGCTCGGTCCCCGTCAGATCCAGAAATGCCTCATCGAGCGAGAGCGGTTGGACGGCAGGGGTAAGATCGAGCATCAGCGCACGGATCGCGCGCGAAGTCTCTGCGTAATGGGGAAGACGCGGCGGCAAGACCGTTGCATCGGGGCAAAGTTGCAGGGCTTTGTACATCGGCATCGCGGAGCGAACACCCGAAATTCGCGCGATGTAACAACACGTCGTCACCACGCCGCGGGTGCCTCCGCCGATAATAAGAGGTTTGGCCGCAAGGCTGGGGTCATCGCGCTTTTCAACCGAGGCGTAGAAGGCATCGCAATCGATATGCGCGATAGAAAGGCTGTTGAGTTCCGGGTGTGTCAGGATGCGCGCACGTGCGCATACCGGACAGCGCGCGGGCGCCGGATCGGGCAGGGTCGTCAAGCAATCGCGGCACAAGCTGGGCATGGCCCTGCTTACTGCGCGGCGCGTGGGCGGTAAAGCGAATGGGCTTTTCCAAACGAAAGGCACGCCCTATGGTTCAACTCTATAGAGGAGAGGTTTTATGGGTGATTTTATGCCATTTCTGGCTGGTAACGGCGTTGCGCTGGCCTTGGCGGTGTTCGTGGTTCTTATCGTTTTGCGGGGCGTCTACATTGTGCCGCAATCGCAAAAATTTGTGGTGGAGCGCCTTGGCCGTTTACGGGCGGTGCTCGGGCCAGGAGTGAATTTTATCGTCCCATTCCTCGACAGCGTTGCGCATAAGGTCTCCATTCTGGAGCGCCAGTTGCCGAGCATGTCGCAAGACGCCATCACGTCCGACAACGTCACGTTAAGTGTCGAGACCAGCGTCTTTTACCGGATCACCGAACCAGAGCGCACGGTTTACCGTATTCGGGATGTGGACGGGGCTATCCGCACAACGGTTGCGGGGATCGTGCGGTCGGAAATCGGCCGAATGGAACTGGATACCGTGCAGTCTAACCGGTCCGTTCTGATCGAGACAATCCGCACCTCATTGGTCGATGTCGTCGAGGATTGGGGGATTGAGGTGACGCGCGTCGAGATATTGGACGTTAGCCTTGATGAGGCGACGCGTGCGGCGATGCTGCAACAGCTGAACGCCGAGCGGGCGCGGCGCGCGCAGGTCACCGAGGCGGAGGGGGCGAAACGCGCCGCCGAATTGCGCGCGGACGCCGAGCTTTATACCGCGGAGCAAGATGCTAAGGCGCGCCGGATTCTCGCAGATGCGGAAGCCTATGCGACGCAAATCATGGCAGAGGCTATCGCGAAGAACGGACTTGAGGCCGCTCAATATCAAGTTGCTTTGAAGCAGGTTGAGGCGCTTGAAGGGATCGGCAAGGGAGAGGGGCGTCAAACGGTGATCTTGCCTGCTGCCGCGCTGGATGCGCTCTCCGATGCGTTCAAGATGTTCAAGGGGAAGATGTAACCCATGGAAGCGGATATCATGTTTTGGCAGCAAGGCTGGGTCTGGGCCGTGGCAGGGCTTGTGCTCGGCGTGCTCGAAATCCTGACGGCGGGTAATATCCTGATCGGCTTTGCAATTGGCGCGATGATGGTTGCTTTGCTTTTGTGGACGGGGCTCGGCGCTGGGCTGAGCTTCGCGTTGTTGTTGGCGGTGATGGCTGTTTCCGCGCTCGTTGCTTGGATCGTTTTGCGCCGCGTCGTGGGGGTCCGCGCGGGGCAGATCAAAATCGTCGATCGCGACGTCAACGACAATCAGTGAGACGCAGACAGAGATATAAAAACGGGCGCCAATTCGGCGCCCGTTTTTATAGTCGGTTTTAAGCCGCCCGCGTCAGACGATCTCTTTGAGGATCGCAAGCGCGGCGGCACGAGGATCGGCATCTTTCCAGATCGGACGTCCGACCACGATATGATCCGCACCATTTGCGATCGCAAAAGCGGGTGTCTCCACCCGTTTTTGATCCCCCAGCGCCGCACCAGCAGGGCGAACGCCCGGCGTCACGATGAGTTTGCCCGCCGCCTCGGGGAGCGCGCGGATCAGCGCGGCCTCTTGTGGCGAGGCGATAATGCCGTCTGCGCCGGCCTCAAACGCGAGGCCCGCACGTTCAACCACGAGATCAGGGATCAAGCCGTCCTTGATCAGCGCACGGTCGAGATCCGAGCGATCCAGAGAGGTCAAAATCGTTACGCCAAGGATTTTCATGTCCTTGCCACGCGCGCCCTCTTTCGCTGCGGCAACGACATGGGGGTCGCCGTGGACTGTCAAAAAATCGAGATCGAACTGCGAGAGTCCGCGGACAGCAGCCTCGACCGTGGCGCCGATGTCAAAAAGCTTCATATCAAGGAAGATGCGCTTGCCAAATTCCGCTTTCAGTTCATTCGCGAGGCCGAGCCCGCCGCCGGTCAGCATCCCCAACCCGATCTTGTAGAACGACACGGCATCCCCCAAGGTTTCGGCCAATTGCAAGCCAGCCAACGCATTGGGGACATCAAGAGCGACAATCAGCCGATCATCAGCAAGCTCTGAGCCAGTTTTCGGGGATGCGTTATCGGACATTGGGGGACACTCCGTTTTTAGATTTGCGCGTGTCCCTTGCACCCCTGACCTATGGCGGTCAAGAAAATAACCGCGCGTGAAGCGAGCACGACCGTCGCCCGATTGCGGATTCGCGCACAGTTGTCGATATCACCACTTATCAATCCCACGTCTGCGCGCCTCATTGTACAGCGCCCGCGCAAGCTGCGGATGCGGTGTGTTGATCGAGAGCTCCAATGTGACGGGGATACAAAGCGGGTGCGCCAAGCCGGGGGTGAAGAACTCGACAATCGCGTCAAATCGCTGTCGGGCAGCATCGTAGAACAGATGCGCAATTCTGGTGGCTGTCGAATTATTCATTGCTGTCTCCTATGGGGTGGCGCGACCTCAAATCTAAATCGTGGCGATTTGATCTGCCTCATAACTATGAACCCCAAGCCTCAATAAAAGGTTGCTACACGTCAGGGTAACTTGGGGCGGGGAAGTCCCCTCGATTGCGTGTGGTTGCGCGGATATTTCCGCCACGCGCCGCGCTCGAGGACTTGAAGCGACGCACTGGTGCGCCCAAATCTATCCCGAGACCTGACGAGGGCCGTGCCATAACGGGCGGCCGGAGTGTCGGGGGCTTTTGAAAAAAGGAGAGACCGATGAACATGGAGAAGTTCACGGAACGGGCGCGGGGTTTCTTGCAATCCGCGCAGACCATTGCAATGCGCGAAGGGCATCAGCGCGTTGTGCCCGAGCATTTGCTCAAAGCACTTATGGATGATGATCAGGGGTTGTCGGCCAATCTGATCCGCAGCGCGGGCGGTGAGCCGTCCCGTGTGATCGAGGCCGTGAATCTTGCGGTTGGCAAACAGCCCAAAGTGGGCGGTGGTGGCGATCAGGTTTACGTCGACACTTCGCTTGTTCGCGTTCTGGACGAGGCCGAAAAAATTGCCACCAAAGCGGGTGATAGCTTTGTTCCCGTCGAGCGGGTGTTGATGGCGCTTTGCGTTGTGAACACACGCGCTAAAGACGCCTTGGATGCGGGGGCTGTCACGGCGATGAAGCTCAATACCGCGATCAATGATATTCGCAAAGGGCGCACGGCGGATTCGGCCAACGCTGAACAAGGCTATGACGCCCTCAAGAAATACGCGCGCGACCTGACAGAAGCGGCTGAAGAGGGCAAAATTGATCCGATCATCGGTCGCGACGACGAGATCCGGCGCACGATGCAGGTTCTTTCGCGTCGGACGAAGAATAACCCGGTCTTGATCGGGGAGCCTGGCGTCGGGAAAACCGCCATCGCCGAAGGCCTTGCCTTGCGCATTGTGAATGGCGACGTGCCGGAATCCCTGCGGAACAAAAAGCTGCTCGCGCTGGACATGGGCGCGTTGATTGCCGGTGCGAAATACCGCGGCGAATTTGAGGAGCGTTTGAAGGCGATCTTGAAGGAAATCGAAGCAGCGGCAGGCGAGATTATCCTCTTTATCGACGAGATGCATACGCTTGTCGGCGCCGGTAAGTCGGATGGCGCGATGGATGCTGCGAATCTGATCAAACCGTCGCTTGCGCGCGGCGAACTGCATTGCGTTGGGGCGACGACCCTCGACGAGTATCGTAAATATGTCGAGAAAGATGCTGCGCTGGCGCGGCGTTTCCAACCCGTGATGGTAGAGGAGCCCACCGTCGAGGACACGATCTCGATCTTGCGGGGTATTAAGGAAAAATACGAGTTGCACCACGGTGTTCGTATCTCCGATAGCGCGCTGGTTGCCGCTGCGCAGCTCTCGAACCGCTACATCACTGATCGGTTCTTGCCGGATAAGGCGATTGACTTGATGGACGAGGCTGCTTCGCGGTTGCGGATGGAGGTCGACAGCAAGCCCGAGGAACTGGACGCGCTGGATCGTCAGATCTTGCAAATGCAGATTGAGGCCGAGGCCCTTAAGAAAGAGGATGATGCCGCCTCGAAAGACCGTCTTGAGACGCTCGAGCGTGAGCTTGCCGATGTGATGGAGCGCGCAGCCGAGATGACGGCCGCGTGGCAGGCCGAACGCGACAAGTTGGAAGCCTCCCGCGGGTTGAAAGAGCAGCTTGATCGCGCGCGTGCCGACCTCGATCACGCCAAACGTGAGGGGAATTTGGGGAAAGCGGGTGAGCTCAGCTATGGGATCATTCCGAACCTCGAAAAACAACTCGCCGCGGCGGAGGCCAATGAAGATCTGATGGTTGAGGAGGCCGTCAGGCCGGAGCAAATTGCCGAAGTGGTCGAGCGCTGGACTGGTATCCCGACGTCTAAGATGTTGGAGGGCGAGCGCGAGAAGCTGTTGAAGATGGAAGACGAGCTACGTCAGCGAGTCATCGGTCAGGATACAGCGCTGAAGGCCGTTGCGAATGCGGTGCGCCGTGCGCGTGCGGGTCTCAATGACGAGAACCGTCCGTTGGGCAGCTTCCTGTTCCTTGGGCCAACGGGTGTCGGCAAGACTGAGCTGACGAAGGCGGTCGCGGAGTATCTCTTTGACGATGATCAGGCGATGGTTCGCATTGATATGTCGGAGTTCATGGAGAAACACGCCGTCTCGCGTTTGATCGGCGCGCCTCCCGGTTATGTTGGGTATGATGAGGGCGGTGTTCTCACCGAAGCTGTCCGCCGTCGGCCTTATCAGGTCATCTTGTTCGATGAGGTCGAAAAGGCACATCCAGATGTATTCAACGTGCTCTTGCAAGTTCTCGATGATGGCGTGTTGACGGATGGTCAGGGGCGCACGGTCGATTTCAAGCAGACCTTGATTGTGCTGACGTCAAACCTTGGGTCGCAAGCGTTGAGCCAGCTGCCGGAAGGGTCGGACAGTGCCGCCGCGCGGGCGCAGGTGATGGATGCAGTGCGTGCGCATTTCCGTCCTGAGTTCCTGAACCGCCTGGACGAGACCGTGATCTTTGAACGGCTCTCGCGCGGGAACATGGGGGCGATCGTGTCGATCCAGCTCGGCTTGCTGGATAAACGCCTCGCTGCGCGCAAGATTACGCTCGATCTTGATGATGCTGCGCGGATCTGGTTGGGCGATGAGGGCTATGATCCCGTCTTCGGCGCGAGACCGTTGAAGCGGGTGATTCAGCGCGCCTTGCAAGATCCGTTGGCCGAAATGATCCTCGGTGGCGAGATCAAGGATGGCGAGACGGTCAAGGTCTCGGCAGGTCCGGATGGGCTGATCGTCGGGTCTCGCGTCTCGAC